>NZ_AP022315.1:0-2845320 GCF_009938265.1 Burkholderia sp. THE68 | reverse complement strand
GCCGCAAGGGTTTGCGGGCGGACGGCGGGCCGAAGCAGCGGGCGGATATTTGGGAGTAAGGCGAGATTCTAACGCCAAAAGTGGGTGGCGCGCGAGTTATCCACAGGGTCAAATCAACGCGCCGGACGGGCCGAAAATGCGCTGGAAAGCGCGTTCGCGAGTGCTAAGCTATTGACGGTCAATAGGAAAACGGTTTAAATAGCGGGTTCCGCGAAAACAGAATTCCTGAACCTCCGGCCATCGCGCTTGCAGTGACCACACTGGAGCCAAGCCCGCGCGGTCAATCAACTCAAGTGAGAGCAACATGAAACGTACTTACCAACCTTCCGTGACGCGCCGCAAGCGCACCCATGGCTTCCGCGTTCGCATGAAGACCGCTGGTGGCCGCAAGGTCATCAACGCTCGCCGCGCGAAGGGCCGCAAGCGCCTGGCAATCTAAGTCTGCCGAGTGTTCGCTCGCGGTTGGATGCTGCACTCGACGGCGAGCCGCTCACGCGCCGCACAGAAGTCTTGAGACAGGACATCGTTCAGTTGCCGGCGCAGGCCGCGTTCCCCAAGGCCGCAAGGCTGCTGAAAACGGATGAGTTCTCATCCGTTTTTCGTTTGCGCCCCTGGCGCCGTTCGCCGCACTTCGTTCTGTACGGCAAGCCGTCCGGCAAGGAAGCGCGGCTCGGACTGGTGATCGGCAAGAAGCAGGCGCCGCGCGCGGTCACGCGCAATCTGATCAAGCGGCTTGCACGCGACGCGTTCAGGCTGCGTCGCGAGCAGCTGAACGGATTCGATATTCTCGTCCGGCTGCACGCGAAGCTCGACCGCAAGGCGATGCCGAGCGCGAGTTCCCCGCCGCTTCGGGCGCTCGTCGGCAGCGAACTGGAAACATTGCTCGACCGTGCCGTGCGCGAAGTTGCGCGCCGTTCGGCCCAAACCGTGGCGGCGCCGCCCGAGGCGCCCGCCGTCGACGACACATCCGGCCCGTCAGGGTCATGAAGCGCGGTTTGCGCCAGATTTGCCTCTCATGGTGAACCCGGCGCGCGGCGCGAAGCTTATGCAAACGGCACTCATCGCGTTGTTGCGCTTCTACAAGGTTGCTGTGAGCCCGCTGCTCGGCAACCGGTGCCGCTTTTATCCTTCCTGTTCCGACTACGCACGCGAGGCAATCCAGTATCATGGCGCCGCGCATGGCACGTATCTCGCCGTGAAGCGGCTGTGCCGCTGCCATCCCCTTTCGGCGGGCGGCGTCGATCTCGTGCCTCCTGCCCGCGGTCACGCCGGCTCCGACGACGCGTCCGAGTCGCGCGCGGATTCTGCGCAAGACAAGCTTTCAACACTAAACGGCGCTGAAGCGCTTTCCGATCGACACTGAGACAACGCATGGATATCAAACGCACCGTCCTATGGGTCATCTTCTTCGTGTCAGTTGTCCTGCTGTTCGACAACTGGCAACGCGACCATGGGCGCCCGTCGATGTTCTTCCCGAGCGCGACGCAACCGGCCAAGACCGCCAGCAACCCGGCACCGGGCTCCGCCGCATCCGGCGCACAGCCTTCCGAACTGCCGAACGCGCCTGCCGGCACGGCCGCGCCTGGCACGGCGACGCCGCCCGCCACGGCACAGGCACAGCTCGTCAAGTTCACGACCGACGTCTACTCCGGCGAAATCGACACGCGCGGCGGCACGCTCTCGAAGCTTTCGCTGATGAAGGAAGGCGACGGCAAGCAGCCTGACCTCTACATCACGCTGTTCGATCACACGGCGAATCACACGTACCTCGCGCGCACGGGCCTGCTCGGCGGCGACTTCCCGAACCACAACGACATCTTCACGCCGGTGCCCGGCCAGACGTCGCTGACGGGCGACGAAAAGACGCTGAAGATCGCGTTCGAATCGCCGGTGAAGGGTGGCGTGAAGGTCATCAAGACCTACACGTTCACGCGCGGCAGCTACGTGATCAACGTCGATACGAAGATTGAGAACGTCGGCACCGCGCCGGTCTCGCCGAAGCTCTACATGGAACTCGTGCGCGACAACACGCCGGTCGAAACGCCGCGCTTCTCGCATACGTTCATCGGGCCGGCGGTCTATACGGATCAGAAGCACTTCCAGAAGATCGACTTCTCCGACATCGACAAGAACAAGGCCACGTTCGAGCCGTCGTCGGATAACGGCTGGATCGCGATGGTGCAGCATTACTTCGCGTCGGCGTGGATTCCGCAGCAGGGCGTGAAGCGCGACATCTACGTACAGAAGATCGATCCGGATCTGTATCGCGTTGGCATGACGCTGCCCGCGCAGACGATCGCGCCGGGACAGACCGCGAACGTCGATGCGCGCCTCTTCGCCGGTCCGGAAGAAGAGCGCATGCTCGAAGGCATCGCGCCGGGTCTGGAGCTCGTGAAGGACTACGGCATGGTGACGATCATCGCCAAGCCGCTCTTCTGGCTGCTCGAGAAGATCCACAGCTACGTGCACAACTGGGGCTGGGCGATCGTGCTGCTCACGCTGCTCATCAAGGCCGTGTTCTTCCCGCTGTCGGCGGCAAGCTACAAGTCGATGGCGCGCATGAAGGAAATCACGCCGCGCATGCAGCAGCTTCGCGAGCGCTTCAAGAGCGATCCGCAGAAGATGAACGCCGCGCTGATGGAGCTGTACAAGACCGAAAAGGTCAATCCGTTCGGCGGCTGTCTGCCGGTGGTCGTGCAGATTCCGGTGTTCATCTCGCTGTACTGGGTGCTGCTGTCGTCGGTGGAAATGCGCGGTGCGCCGTGGATCGGCTGGATTCACGATCTGTCGCAACAAGACCCGTACTTCATCCTGCCGGTGCTGATGGCCGTCTCGATGTTCGTGCAGACCAAGCTGAACCCGACGCCGCCGGACCCCGTTCAGGCAAAGATGATGATGTTCATGCCGATCGCGTTCTCGGTCATGTTCTTCTTCTTCCCGGCCGGTCTGGTGCTGTATTACGTGGTGAACAACGTGCTGTCGATCGCGCAGCAGTATTACATCACGCGCATGATGGGTAAGAAGAAGAAGGCTGCGTAACGCGTTTTCTTCCCTTGGATGTGGAAACGCCCGGCTTGCCGGGCGTTTTGCTTTGTGAGTTAGATATCGTCTTCGATGATGCGCGTCGCTTCACGAAGCAATGCGAGAGCCCGTTCTCGTGGAGGAACGTTGCCGTAAGGACGTACGGGCTCGTTGGCCTCGAGGCCCGTTACGCCATTTCCATGCGCTTCCGATGCGCCTGTAAGCCAATCACGTGATCTTTCGACGAGTGCAATCAGAAGTGGCCAGTTTTCCTCGGACGGGAACCCCTGGCCATTGATCCAGCGTTGCGTCGTGGCATCCCTCAGTTGCACGCCGAACTTCGCGTAAATCGCCGTGGCAAGAGCCTTTCCGCTACCCAGTTTGAACGAATCGCTGCGAAAGGGCGCCAGCTTGTTCAAGTCCGATTGTTTCGCAATGAGCGCTTCTCGGAAGCGCTTCTTGAAGGTGGCGAGAGAATGGATGCGTTTCATGAACCCGAGAATGCGCGAAAGTCGTTCTTGAGTGGCCAAAGGTCTTTTGGCGTACCAAATGCCTTTTGGCCGACGAAGGTCTCCGAACCTGGCTTCAGCCTCACGCAGCAGCGGTTCGTCCAGCGTTTCGACGGGCCGATGATTTATCTCAAAGTTACGAAAATTCCCGAACAAAGGCGATTCAGCGCTTCATCGACCCATAAAACTGCTCGACTAATTCCTCGAGCAAATACCGATGATGCGGCGACAGCGCTTCGATCTTGGTCGCCAGTTCCAGCGTTTCCTCCGTTGCCGGATAGTGCTCGTCGCGCGCGAGCGGCTTCGGCGTCACCTGCGGATTGCCGCTCGGCGGCGGGCCGTAGTGCAACCAGTGCTGGTCGACCTTGAGCCATTCGGCCAGCGTCTTCAGCTTGTCGACCGTCGGAATCGAGCGCGCGGTCAGCCACTTGTGCGCCGTCTGCGGCGACACCGGCTCCCCTTGGTAGCGCAAGTTGAAATGCAAGGCGAGATCAGTCGCGCCGCGCATCTTTTCGGGTGCGCGTGTCATCGAGAATTTGAGCCGCTCGGAAAAATCGGCTTTTTCTTGTGGTGTAGGCATGGGCAGGATTGTGCGAGGCAATCGCTGCTTACAAGTCAACTGTGCGAGCTATATTTTGCGTATCCATGGATTGATTTATCTTAAATAAGTGCCCATTATGATTGCTTCTTGGCAAGCTATTTTTGCCTTCGCGCTCGTGTTTTGGCGCACTATCCGATCAAACCCTAAAAATCTCCCGTCTGGACTAGCTCTTCCGCGTATCTCAAAAAAGATAACGGATGCGCTCGCTCTTCGCCTTCGTGAGCCGAAGAGTTGCAGGCGCCGCGATACAATGCCGGCACTTCCGAACCACCCAGCCGCCCTACCGTCATGCTGAGCAACGACACCGATCCGATCGTCGCAATCGCCACCGCGCCTGGGCGTGGCGGCATCGGCGTGGTGCGCCTGTCGTTCGGCCGCGCAGGCGTGGCCGCCGCGCAAAAGGCGATGCACGCGCTATGCGGCCAGTCGCTGGCGCCGCGCCACGCGAGCTACGTGCCGTTCGTCGATGGCGACGGTGAAGCGCTCGATCGCGGTATCGCGCTCTATTTCCCCGCACCGCACTCGTACACCGGCGAACACGTACTGGAATTGCAGGGACACGGCGGCCCGATCGTGCTGCAACTGGTTCTGCAACGCGCCATCGAAGCAGGCCGCGACTTCGGCCTGCGGCTCGCCGAACCCGGCGAATTCACGCGGCGCGCCTTTCTCAACGACAAACTCGATCTCGCGCAGGCGGAAGCCGTCGCCGATCTCATCGAAGCCAGCACCGAAGCCGCCGCGCGTTCGGCGGGCCGCTCATTGGAGGGCGCGTTCTCGCGCGAGATCCATGCGCTCGTGGAAGACGTAATCACCCTGCGCATGCTCGTCGAAGCGACGCTGGATTTTCCCGAGGAGGAGATCGATTTCCTCGAAGCGGCCGACGCGCGCGGCAAGCTCGCGCGCATCCGCGAGCGGCTGGACACGGTTCTCGCCGATGCCCGTCAGAGCGCGCTGCTGCGCGAAGGTCTGTCAGTCGTGCTCGCGGGTCAGCCGAACGTGGGCAAGTCGTCGCTGTTGAACGCGCTCGCGGGCGCGGAGCTCGCGATCGTCACGCCGATCGCCGGCACGACGCGCGACAAGGTCGCGCAGACGATTCAGGTCGAAGGCATTCCGCTGCATATCATCGACACAGCCGGACTGCGAGAGACGCAGGACGAGGTGGAGCGCATCGGCATCGAGCGTACGTGGGGTGAAATCGAGCGCGCCGATGTGGTGCTGCATCTGCTCGATGCACGCGAGGACGTGACGCCGGAAGACCAGGCCATCGCCGCGCGCTTTCCAGCGGGCGTGCCTGTCGTGCGCGTCAGGAACAAGACGGATCTGGCGGGCGTGCCGGCCGGTACGCGCGACGGCGAAGGTCACGCGCGCGAGGTCGACCTGTCGGCAAAAACCGGCGACGGCATCTCGCTGCTGCGCGCAGAACTGTTGAAGATCGCTGGCTGGCAAGCGGGCGCGGAGAGCGTCTATCTCGCGCGCGAACGTCATCTGATCGCGCTGCGTGAAGCGCGCGATCATCTCGCACTGGCGGCCGAGCACGCCGATCAACGCTCGCAAGTGCTCGATCTTTTCGCGGAAGAATTGCGGCTCGCGCAGGACGACCTGAACGCGATCACGGGAGAATTCACGTCCGATGATCTATTGGGCGTGATCTTCAGCCGCTTTTGCATCGGAAAATAGGCGCAGCCGACGCTACGCGCCCTCGGGCTTCCCAAGCTCACGCAACTCCGCGCTGAGCTTCTCGCTTTCTTCCGGCCGACCGTGAAACGCGGCAGGCGTGTTCTGGAACAGTTCGATCCGATACGCGCCGTCGCACAGCGACAGCACCATCGTCTGCATCGCGTTCAAACCCGGTTCGAGCGCCGTCGCGCCGCGCGGCCACATGCCCGCGACGGCGCATAACAGCAGCGACTGCCCGTTCGCCATGCGTCTCACCTCGCGCACCTTCGCGACAAAGCGCGGCGTCGGATGCTGCGCGAAGATCGGCTGGAGATGCGCCTCGATGCACGTGCGTCCGTCGATCGCGCTGCCGTCGAAACCGATCAGACTGCCGCGCTCCGTGAAGCGCGCCGCCATTGCGGCTGCGTCCTGCCGGTTCCAGTCGTCGAGCAGCCCGAAATACATACGCCTCGCGCTGGCGCTCCAATCGTCGTGCTGACTCATGTTGCTTTCTTCCAGGCCGCCGCGAAGACGCCCGCGCCCATCAGTAGCGCGCCGCCCGTGCGGTTCACCGCGCGCTGCACGGAAGGCTTGCGGATCGCCTTGCGCGCGCCGGACGCGAGCAGCGCGTAAGCGAATGCGTTGGCCGCCGCCAGTCCGACGAAGGTCGCCTCGAAAATCGCGATCTGCGACACGCTCGCCGCGTGCGGATCGATGAATTGCGGCACGAATGCGACGAAAAAGATGATGCTCTTCGGGTTCAGCGTGGTCACGGCGTAGGCGTGCGCCATGATGCGGCCCGTGCGCAATTCGCCGGTGGGTTGCACAGCGTCCGTATCGATGACGGGCGCGCGCCAAAGCTTGACGCCGAGATACACGAGATACGCCGCGCCGATCCATTTAACAGCCATGAACAGTTCCGCAGAGGCGGCGAGCAGCACACCGAGGCCGAGCATCGATGCCGTCATCGCCGTGAGATCACCGAGCGCGACGCCAAGCGTGGTGGCAAACGCGTACTTGCGGCCGTGGCCGAGCGCGTAGGACACGACGAGCAGTACGGTCGGGCCGGGAATCGCTACGAGAATCGCCGACGCGATCGCGAACGGCAGCCATTGAGCGAGGGTCATGCTGGGTCTCCTGAGTGTGATGCGTCGATTTATCCATGAACTCGGGAGCGTGGCAATAGGCCGTTCAGCCAGCTTGACGACGCAGCGTTCCATTTCTCGATCTGTTCGCTGACCCGCATCGGCATCTCGTGCAGTGCACCAAGATTGATCGGGAGGCGAAATGTCGCAGCCTGATAGGACAATAGTCGGCCTTTCATTTCTCTAAAAGCAGCTTTGCGACGATTTTCATTTGATTCGGGTTCAATACGGTCGGACTCAAATGCCTGCGACATTCTGACGTGTTGCGATCGCACACGACATGTGCTTGCAAGTTTGGCGCACTCAACTAGCATGAGTCTTGCGGTCATCCGCTTTTAAATACATAGCTAATTTCGAATTATTTAGTTTGGGGGCTATATACATGAAGAAACGCGCCAGTGCTCTCTTCGCGGTGATGGGTTTGATTGCAGCCGCTTCCGTGGCGCAAGCCCAGGACAGCGTCGTTCAGCCTCAGCAGACGTTCACCTTCCGGCCCAATTCGTATGGCTGCTTGTCCAAGGACAAGTTCGATTCGGCCGACCAGCACGCGAGAGCCGGCGAGCATCAGAAGATGCAGCAGTTTTTCGAGGGTTTCGAATGCATTTCGACTCCGGTCGATTCGCATTTTCGCGTGATTCGTGTGGTGGGCCATGACGTCGAATTCGTCAATGCCGCGAATAGCGATACGCAAGGCATGTGGACCACGGATCGTTTCATCGATCAATAAATAGGCGGCATGTGCGCTTGAATTAGCTCGGGAAACCGGCGCGATTTTTTGCTTCGCGCCGGCGTTTCGTTTTATCCGCGGATTAATCGTCAGTATTAGTCCATCGCCGCGCCGCTCGATGAGCGATTGCGCGCGTGTCGCTTTTTTCCAAATTTCCCCCGATTCGCCGCACAATGTCGGTCTCGCGCGCGACCTATCGCGCCACATTGACAATTTTTCGCCGGCTACTCACCGGCTCCCGTGCTGAATGGCTCTCAAATCAACAATCTACAAGGCAGACCTCCAGATTGCCGACATGGATCGCCACTACTACGGCGATCATTCCCTGACGATCGCGCGCCATCCATCAGAAACCGATGAGCGGATGATGGTGCGCGTCGCTGCATTCGGATTGTTCGCCGACGAGCGCCTCGAGTTCTGCAAGGGCCTCTCCGATACGGATGAGCCTGATCTCTGGCAAAAAGATCTCACCGGGCAAATCGAAACCTGGATCGAAGTCGGCCAGCCCGATGAGCGGCGCATCGCGAAGGCGAGCGGCCGTTCGGACCGCGTGATCGTCATCGCTTATGCGGGCAGGACTGCGGATATCTGGTGGAATGGCGTGAAGGGCAAGGTCGAGCGGTTGCAGAACGTGACGGTCTGGTCGCTCGCGGATGGCGTCGCCGAAGCGCTTGGCAAGCTGGCCGAACGGACGATGCGCTTGCAGTTGATGATGCAGGACGGCGAGGCGTCGCTGGGCAGCGAAACCGTCGATGCTGTCGCGATTCGCTGGAACGTGCTCAAGGCCGGCGCGATCTGAGCGTCAGGCTTCGGGCGGCCCTTTCAGCTCGACCATGTTGCCTTCGGGATCGAACAGATAGAGCGATGGTCCGAAGCCCTCGGCGCCGTAACGCCGCGCTTCTTCGCCGATGCGTGCGCCGTGCTTTTCGAGGTGCGTGCGCAAGGCATCGACATCGAACGGCTCGACGCGCACGCAGAGGTGATCCATGTTGCGGCCCTCGCTCGGCTGGCCGCTGTCCGGGCGGTCGATATTTGCGCCGACGGCCAGCAGATCGATCAGCGAGCGGCCGGCGCGCATTTGCACGAGGCCGATGTCGCGTTGTTCCTTCGCGATTGGGCAACCCAGCACGGTGCGATAGAAATTGACCATGTTGTCGAGATCGTCGCAACGGATCACGACGTGATCGATTTCAAGGATCTTGAAGTGCATGTGGGCCTCTTGCGTTTGATGTGAGAGGCAGTTTAGCGCGGTGGGAAGAGAAAACGGCAGAGGCGGGTGGGATGAGAAAGGGCCTGGCGTTTGAGCCAGGCCCTTTTGAATTCGTGGTGGAGAGGAGGAGGATCGAACTCCCGACCTTCGCATTGCGAACGCGACGCTCTCCCAGCTGAGCTACCCCCCCAATGAGTTAAAATTCTACCACAGCCAAATCGCCCACACGCAAGCCTCCCGGACGATCCAGCTCGGCGCCTACTTCTCCGGCGCCCCCGTCAAAACCCACGCGACGACGGTCCTGATATCCGCATCGCTCATCCTGGGATGCGACGGCATAGGTATCGCCCCCCACACCCCCGCGCCGCCATTCTTCACCTTCTTTTCCAGCTTCGCGCTTGCCTGCGGATCGGCCTTGTACTTCTCCGCGATCTGCTGAAACGACGGCCCCACGAGCTTGCGATCGATCGCGTGACAGCCCATGCATGCATTGCTGCGCGCGATCGCCATCGCATTGGCCGGCGAAACGGGCTGCTCCGCGGCCGACACGCCCAAAGACGCGGCGATGCACACCGCGCCGAATATCACACGCACCATATTTATTTCACCGCTGGAGCCGCAGCCGGATTCGGATTGCCCGGATGCACATCCGAGTTCTTCACAGGCGCGGGCGACTGCATATCCAGCGGACGCGACGTCACACCCGAATCCGGCACCGTACCGACCGTCGCTTCAGCGGGCGCGCTCGCCGCCGACACCGCGCTCGCATCGGATGCGGCCGCCGCTTCCAGTGCCTTGGCTTCTTCAGGCTTGATGTACTGGAATACCTTCACCACCTGCTCGACGCCCGGGACGCGTGCGGCCACATCCGCGCCATGCGCGCCCTCGTCCTGCGTGACGAGGCCCATCAGATAGACCACGCCGCGCTCGCACACCACCTTGTAATAGTTCGCGCGCAAGTCCTTCTCGCCGACCATCGCGGTCTTCACGCGGCCTTCGAGATACGAGTCGTTGGCACGCGACGAGATCGAGCTCGCGCCCTGAACCGCCAGTTCGTTGACGATGCTCCCCACGTTGTTGATGTCGCGCACGACCGCTTCGGCCTTCTGCTTCGACGCTTCGTCGGGCACTTCGCCGGTCAGCAGCACGCGCCGGTTGAACACCGTCACGTTGACATGCGCCGTATCGGGCACGTTCTCGTTGATCCGCGAAAGCGCCTTCACCTGAATCTCGCGGTCTTCCGTCTGCGCGCCGAGCGTGCGACGATCCGTGGCAATCAACGTTCCGCCGGCCGCCGCGCCGACGACCGCGAGGGCGCAGCCCTGCAACGTCAATGCAACTCCCGACAGCATGCTCACCACGAGCGTGGCCTGGGCCAATGTCGCCTTGACGCGTGTCTTGTTCATCAACTCCGTTCCCCCTTGTCAGTTTCAGTCGTCTCCGAGCAGCATCGCATCGATGCCGTCGCACAGACAGTGAATGGTCAGCAGATGGACTTCCTGAATGCGCGCCGTTCGATCGGACGGCACACAGATATGGATGTCGGTATCGGCCAGTACGTCGGACATCGCGCCGCCGCCCTTGCCCGACAGCGCGATCACGATCATCTCGCGCTCGTGCGCTTCCTGAATCGCCGCGAGCACGTTGACGGAGTTCCCCGACGTGCTGATCGCAAGCAACACGTCGCCCGCCTGACCGAGCGCGCGGACCTGGTTCGAGAAGATCTGCTCGAACGCATAGTCATTGCCGATGGCCGTGAGAATCGATGTATCAGTCGTAAGCGCAATGGCCGGCAAGCCGGGACGCTCGCGCTCGAAGCGGCCGATCAGTTGCGCGGCGAAGCGTTGCGCGTCAGCCGCCGAGCCGCCGTTGCCGCATACGAGAATCTTGTTGCCATTGGCGAGTGCGCCGAACAGCGTGTCGATGGCGGCCGCGATCGGAACCGCCAGCGCGTCGAGTGCTTCGAGTGTGAGTGCCGCGTTGTCGCGGAATTGCTGTTGAATACGTTCGACTGACATCGACTCTCGATCATAGGCCGCGGCGCGCGGCGGTATGTGGCTTGAACGCTCAAAGCGTCGGTTGTTGCGCAGTTTACCGCATGCACCCTGCGATGAACCGCGCTCATGCTTCGTCGGCGCGAAAGGCATCGGGCATCCAGTGGATGCGGCCCGCATCGAACGCGACGACATCGAAGCGGCACGCGGGCAACGCGCCGCGCCATGTCGCGAGAAAATGCTGCGCGGCATGCACGAGACGCGCGCGCTTTCTCGCATCGATGCTCGCGGCGGCGTTCGCATAACGGCGGCTCGTCCTCGAACGCACTTCGACGAATACGAGCGCGCCGCGTTCATCGAGCATGACGAGATCGATTTCTCCGCCGCGGCAGGTCACGTTGCGCGCGACGAGGCGCATGCGTCGCCGCTGCAGGAATTCGAGCGCGTGAGCCTCGAAAGCATCGCCGAGGGTTTTGGACAAGGCGCCTCCATAAAAGTTGTCGACTGGCCGCAGGGATCGCGCATGGCAAAATGACGTCCTTTCCTTCGACGCCCGCGCTCATGCTTCAGATCTTCGAACTCGCCGCCGGGCAGCACTATCCGACAGGCGCGCTATACGTCGTCGCCACGCCCATCGGCAATGCGGCGGACATCACCGTGCGCGCGCTGCATGTGCTCGAACTCGCGGATCGCATCGCCGCGGAAGACACGCGCAACACCGCGCAACTGCTCGCGCGCTACGGCATCTCGAAGCCGTCGATCGCCGTGCACGAGCACAACGAGCGCAGCGCCGCCGAACGCGTGATCCAGCATCTGAAGAACGGCGAGCGCATCGCATGTGTCTCCGACGCAGGCACTCCCGGCATCTCCGATCCCGGCGCGCGCCTCGTCGATGCCGTGCGCGATGCCGGGCTGCCCGTCATCCCGCTGCCGGGCGCGAGCGCGCTCACGACAGCGTTGAGCGCGGCGGGCGCATGGGTCAGCGGCTTTTCGTTCGCGGGCTTTCTGCCGACGAAGACGAAGCAGCGCGCCGCGCAACTGCGTTCGCTCGCGAATCATCCGATGGCGCTGGTCTTCTACGAGGCGCCGCATCGCATCGTCGAGACAACGCGCGCGCTTGCCGAAGCCTTCGGCGGCGAACGCCAACTGCTGATCGCGCGCGAGTTGACGAAGTTACATGAGAGCCTGCATCGCTGCACCCTGGCCGAAGGGCCAGCGTGGCTCGAAGCCGATACTAATCGGCAGCGCGGAGAATTCGTTCTGGTGGTGGAAGGCGCGCCCGAAGCGCAGGATGCCGACGACGCGCACGACGCGCTGCTCACGATGCTGCTGGACGAGTTGTCGGTGAAGAGCGCCGCGCGCATCGCCGCGACATTGACGGGGGCATCGCGCAGCGGACTTTACGAGCGCGCGCTGAAGCTCGCCAAACGCGACGAATCGGAAGAGGAATAGAAAACGGGCCGTCGCGAGACGGCCCGTCATGGTTCTGCAGAATACAGCGCGAGAGATCAGTTCACGTTGTCGTCGGCGAGCGCCTGAGCCTGTTCTTCACGCGCGGCACGCGCTTCCTGCTGCGTGAGACCTTCGATCTTCACCTTCTGCGTGCCGGCGCCGCGCATGCCGAGCACCGCCGCGGCAGCGTACGACAAATCGATCACGCGTCCGTGCACATAAGGACCACGGTCGTTGATCTTCACGACCACCGTCTTGTGGTTGGACTCGTTCGTCACGCGTACCCACGATGCGAGCGGCAGCGTCCGGTGCGCCGCGGTCATCGCGTTCATGTTGAACTTCTCGCCGCTGGCGGTCTTGCGGCCATGGAACATGCGGCCGTACCACGACGCCTTGCCCTTCTGCTCGAACTCGCCGACGTTCGGTCCGGTCGTGATCGGCTGGGCGTCGGAGAGCGACTGAGCCGGCTGCGCGGGCTTGTCGGCTGGAAGCGCGGACAGGTGCGAATCGAAGGCGAGCGGCGCCGTCGAGCGGGCACTGCTCGTGCTGGAGAGGTTCGTAGTCTGAGGATTGGATGCGACATCGCCCGAACCCGGCGTGGCGCAACCGGCCAGCACGCCAACTGCTAGCAAGCTCCCGACATGTCGAATAAATCGAGCTTTCATAGGTTTACCAACGTAAAAGGAGCGGCCGCGCTGCGCTGGTCGGCGCGCGCAAGGCTGCTCGAGGCTTTGCCGCGCAAAGCACAACGCCGTTCGGTCAAGCGAACGGCGAGCCTTGCTCGGACGCGGCGTACTCGTGCCGCAAATGCCCGGTTATTGTTCACGTCTGGCGCAACCTGTCCCCGGCAGCCTGACCAGACCCCACATGCCGCCATCGAACGTGGCATCACGTTCGTGCGCTGAAAAACCAAATGCGAGCGCAGGAACGGCGGCGTAGGCCCCATCCGGCGTGATGACTGTAAAAGCCATCTGACAGACGCGCGGCGTCTGGCCGGACAAGACGTGTGCACCCAACTGATGGATGCTTGAGTTGCAATTGCGAGGCTTTTGGCCCCCAACAGCGTACTGACGGCGATTGTAAAAACGCACTAGCGTTTCGCAGTCGCCTATTGACGGCATGGTTAGCTCCATGCACAAGTAGTGCCATTATACAAAAAAACCGGGGTCCGTCTCATCGGACTGCGTGAATCGTCATTGATTTTCGCTATGAGCGTAAGAATTGCCGCTTTTTGGCATTTTTTGAGCGCCTCGTCGACCTTCTTCGCGCGTGATGCGACACCGGTACAATGGACGTTTTTACAGCCCGACTTGCACCGGCGACGGTCATATGAAAGTCATTCTCGTTCCCGTGACGCCCTTTCAGCAGAACTGTTCCATCGTCATTTGCGAGGCGACGAAGCGTGCCGCCGTCGTCGATCCGGGCGGCGACATCGAACGCATCATCGCTGAAGTGGAGCGCCAGGGTGTGACCGTCGAAAAGATTCTTCTGACGCACGGGCATCTCGATCACTGCGGAGGCGCGAAGGCGCTCGCCACACATTACGGCATACAAATAGAGGGACCGCATCGCGAGGATGCGTTCTGGATCGACCAGTTGCCCGCCCAGACCGAACGATTCGGCTTCTCGAACGCCGAAGCGTTCACGCCCGAGCGCTGGCTCGCCGATGGCGACACCGTGCAGTTCGGAAATGAATCGATGGAAGTCTATTTCTGCCCGGGACACACGCCGGGCCACGTCGTGTTCTTCAGCCGCGAGCACAAGCTGGCGTTTGTCGGCGACGTGCTGTTCGCCGGTTCGATCGGCCGCACGGATTTCCCGCGCGGCAATCACGCCGATCTCATCCGCTCGATCCGCGAAAAGCTCTGGCCGCTCGGCGACGACGTCACGTTCGTTCCCGGTCACGGTCCGGCGTCCACGTTCGGCGAGGAACGGCGCAGCAATCCATACGTGCGCGACGGAGTGACGGCGTGAACGCGATTCCCGAAATCTACGTCAGCACGGACGTCGAAGCCGACGGACCGATCCCCGGCCCGCATTCGATGCTGAGCTTTGCGTCGGCGGCATACACGGCCGACAAGCAGCTCATCGGCACCTTCTCCGCCAATCTCGAAACGCTCGAAGGCGCGGCGCCGCATCCGGTGCAGGCCGCGTGGTGGAAGACGCAGCCCGACGCGTGGGCCGCGTGCCGCAAGGATCTGCAGAAAGCCGAGATTGCGCTGCCGGCCTATGTCGAATGGGTGGAGGCGCTGCCCGGCAAGCCGGTGTTCGTCGCCTATCCGGCGGGCTTCGACTTCACCTATATGTTCTGGTACATGATGCGCTTCGCCGAACGCTGCCCGTTCTCGTGGTCGGCGCTCGACATCAAGACGCTCGCCTTTGCGATGACCGGCCTGCCGTATCGCAAGGCGATCAAGCCGCGTCTGCCGAAGCACTGGTTCGACGAACTGCCGCATACGCACGTCGCGCTCGATGACGCAATCGAGCAAGGCGCGCTCTTTTGCAACATGCTCGCCGAGCTGCGGACGTCGCAGGCGAAGCTGGCGCAGACATCGGCCGAGCCGAGCGAAGGTGTCGAAGGTAAAAACGCGCCGTCAGGCCAGTGAGTTAGGGAAACTCCCTCAGTGCGGCCGCATTGCATTGCGTTTCTTTTCTGGCGCCTCTACCATTAGAGTCAGATCGCGACCGAACGGAGGCGCAGTTGACTCTCGATACATTCTCACAAAAAATCTTGCGTCTTCTGCAGCTGGACGCGCGGCGCTCCGTTCAGGAAATATCCGACCAGGTCGGCTTGTCGAGCACGCCTTGCTGGCGTCGCATCAAGGACATGGAGCAATCGGGCGTCATTCAGCGCTATACCGCGCTGCTCGATCGCGAGAAGCTCGGCCTCCATGTCTGCGCACTCGCGCATATCCATCTCACGCGGCACACCGAGGGCGGCGTCGAGCAGTTCGAGCGTGAAATCTCGACCTGCCCCGAGGTGACCGAGTGCTACAGCACGACCGGCGAATCCGACTACATCCTCAAGATCGTCGCGCCGGATATCAAGGCGTATGACGCCTTTCTGCACGATCGCATCTTCAAGATTCCTGCCGTCGCGCAGGTGCGAACGAGCGTCGTGCTGCGCGAAATCAAGTTCGACACGCAACTGCCGCTCTGACGGGCGGCTGTCAGCGCGACGCATCGATCACGCGCGTCGGCGTCGAGGTCGAGGCCGGCGTGACGCCGAGTTCCTGCGTCACGCGGATCTCGCGCGCGCCGATCTTCCGCTTCAGCGCGTCGAAATCGATCGTCTTCAGAATCGCGGCCGTATCGGTCGCGCTCGATGCCGGCAACACGACATCGACATTGAAACCGCTGCTCAGGTAGTGCAGGTTCAGCGCCGCGACCGGCAATCCGTTGTGCGCAAAGGCTGTGCGCACCGCGTCGCTCACGGTCGAACGCAATGGAAAGTTGCCCGGCAGCGGATTGAGCGCGTCGCTCTCGGGATCGACGTGAATGAGCGCATCGATGACGCGCTGATCGGCCAGCACATTTGCGCGCGCCGATTCCGCAATGTAGTGCCCTTCCGAAACCGAAATGAGTGGATCGACGAGAATATGCGCGTCAACGATCGCGAGATCGCCCATTTTCCGGGTGCGGAGTTCGTGAACTTCACGCACGCCCGGCGTGTTTAGCAAAATGTTGCGCAAATCTTCCGTGGTCGCTTGATCGAGTGCACGATCGGAAAGATCCTGTAAAGCGTCCCACGCGAACGTCCACCCCATTTTCCCGATCAAGAAACCGACGAGTGCAGCGGCGATCGGGTCCAGAATTCTGAATCCCGCCAAACTGCCGATAATCCCGAGCGCGACGACCAGTGAAGACGCCGCATCCGACCGTGCATGCCACGCGTTTGCGACGAGCATCGCCGAGCGCACCCGTTCAGCGGCGCGCAGCATATAGCGAAACAGCGCTTCCTTCGAAACCAGTACGATTATCGCGACCGCGAGCGCGCCCGCCTTTACTTGCGGAATATTCTGAAGGTCGACGATGCGCGTTCCGGCGCGCCACAACATTCCAACGCCGACCGCGATCAGCAATCCACCGAGGAATAATGAGGCAACGGTTTCATAACGGCTGTGACCATAGTTATGGTCGACGTCGGGTGCGGCGCCCGCGTGCCGGTTGGCAATCAGAACGATAAAATCCGACACGATGTCCGCAATCGAATGAATGCCGTCCGCAATCAGTGCCTGAGAGTGCGCAACGATCCCCACCACGAGTTGCGCCGTGGCAAGCACGCTATTTAGCGCAATACTGGTCCAGGTGGTCCGTCGCGCAACGTCCTGCTTTTCCGTTACGCGCGTCGTCGAAAGCGACATGTAATATCTCTCGGCTCATGCAGCCTGCATTTTATCAGCCGGCACTGCGCTTCTTTCGAGGACCGATGCTTCATCAAATGAAAAAGGCCGCGTCGACGACGCGGCCTTTTTAATACAGGACTCGGCTCAGAACTTACTTGCCGATCAGGAAACTGTCGCGATCCTGCCCGGCGATCCACTTCGGCGGCTTTCCGCGGCCCGACCAGGTGCTGCCGCTGTCCGGGTCACGGTATTTCGGCGCCACGCCCGAGCGGCTGCGTGCCGCCTTCGCGCCTTTCGCGCCACGGCCGCCAGCCAGTTCCGCAAGCGTGATGCCGTAATCCGCCATTTTCTGCTTGATCTCATTAAGCACTTCGGCGTATTCGCGCGACTTCGCTTCTTCAATCTGGCGCTCAAGGGACTCGCGTTGTGCGAGAAGTTCTTTGTATGAAGGCATGGCAATTCCCTAAGTGGTTTGCTGACTTGCGAATCGATGCGCTCGCTTTCAGTTATGAGTATAACCTCGGACTGGCACGCAGATTAACACACTTCGTATTATCGCGGCATGTGCGTATTGCCACTTAAAAGAAGATCTGCAAATTTCTTCGTAACATTTGCCGATAATTCCGAAGTCTGGAGCGCTCCGCATGCCGACGTAAAATCTGCGGGCACGACGTACGCCAGGACTGAGCAATGGCATCGGATGAAAACACGCAATACCGTTTCACTGCAAAGTTTCATGAAATGACAACTTTGCCACGGTTCGTCCCGAAATTTACCCGACCCAAGGGAAAATCGGGCCGTAACGTTCATCGCTATTGCGCCGGAATGCCGCCCTCGCGCTCAAAACAATCGGTAAGCGCAGCCTTTAAATCCTCGTTCGTCAGCTTGGGGTAATCGAATGTAAAACGATTGCGCGCGCCAGCAAGCAGCAGATCGCAGCCATACCGGTCTATCCCCAATAATCGGAGATTCTCCGGACGGCCCGGGTAAGCATCGCAATATTCGCAAAGCGCGGTTTCATCCGCTGCGCAAAGCGGATCGAGCGAATCGAGTTCGTCGCCGCCGAGCCATCCCATCGCGCCGAAACCGCCGATATATCGCATGCGTTCCAGCGACATCACCCAGAAAGAAAAATCGCCGAGTGCGAGATAGCGCTCCGCATCGGGGTGATAGCGCAGATATCGCCGCGCCAGATCATCGCTTTCACTGGCGGCCGCGGGTGTGAAACTGCCGAGCATCGTCAGGCGCTGGCCCTCCAGCACGCCCCCGTCCGCCACGTGCGCCACCAGGAATCCGGCGCGGGCATCGGCGTGAAGATTGCGCGTGTGCTCGGCGAGATGGCTGATGAGCAGCATCGGCATGTGCTGCGCGGTGAGCGCGAACGGCAATGCTGTCGGATAAGGAAAGCCGCGCGGCTCGCGCGAATGCGTGGCGAGCGTGCCTTCCGATACGCGATGCAGCAAATGAAGCGGCGCTTGCGGCGGAATATTCATCCGGGCCTCGTGAATTCGTCAAAGGTCGAACGATGGTAATGCAGCGGCTCCGAGCGTGTCTCCTGGCCGTTGGATAGAATCGAAAGCCTTCGCGTCCGATGGCATCATCTCCGGTTGCCTTGCCTGCAACCTTTCGCGCAACTTCCCAGAACGGCTTCTTTCGTGTCCGACTCGACTACTGCCTCCTCCGCCCGCGAGTCCAATCCGACGCTCGCGCTGCATCGCAGCCTTCCGCGCGCCACGCGCGCCCGTGCCCGCTACGCGACGATGGCGGTGTTCTTCATCGCGGGCATGATGTACGCGTCGTGGGGCGTGCACGTTCCGACCGTGCGCGACAAGTTCGCGCTGAGCCCGGGCATGCTCTCGCTCGCGCTGCTCGCGGTGGCGGGCGGCTCGATCTTCGCGATGCTCACCGCCGGATCGTGGATCGCGCGCGCCGGCACGCGCACCGCATGCATGGCCGGCGGCATCACGATGATGCTCTCCGGCTCGCTGATTCTCGTGACGCCTTACTACTGGATGCTGCTGATCGTTCTCGCGATGTTCGGCTTCGGCATGGCGACGCTCGATGTCGCGATGAACGCCGAGGCCAGCGCGGTCGAGGAGGCATTGGGGCAGCCGATCATGTCGTCGCTGCACGGCATGTTCAGCATCGGCGGCATGGCGGGCGCGGCGGCAGGCGGCGCGCTGCTCGCACACGGACTCGCGCCCGCCGTGCATCTCGCGCTGGCGTCGGGCGTGAGTCTGCTGGTTCTGCTCGTGTCGATGCCCGCTGTATTGCCGCACGTGCCGCACCACGACGAACACGCGAAAGCATCGTCGTCGAACCGCTGGCGCTCGGGCGCGCTGTGGGCGCTCGGCGGCCTCGCGCTCGTCGCGCTGATCGCGGAAGGTGCGATGTACGACTGGGCCACCGTCTACATGCGCGATATCGTCGAGGCCACGCCTTCGGTATCGAGCGCGGCTTACGCGGCGTTTTCCGGCGGCATGGCGGCTGGACGCTTCGGCGGCGACGCGGTGCGCGCGCGCTTCGGCGCGCCGCAACTGATTTTCGGCAGCGCGGGACTCGCGTTCATCGGCATGGTCATGGCGCTCGTCTTGCCGAACACCATCGTCACGATGACCGGCTTCACGCTGATGGGTCTCGGCCTCGCGAACATGATGCCGGTGCTGTTCGCGGCGGCGGCGCGCGTCGAAGGCGTGACGGCGGCCGAAGGGCTCGCGCAGGTTGCGGGTCTAGCTTACTTCGGCTTGCTGCTCGGTCCGGTGCTGATCGGCGGCGTCGCGCAAATCAGCAATCTGCCGATCGGGCTATGCGTCGTCGCGGCGTGCTGCGCGGTGATCACGCTCATCGGGCCGAAAATCCTCCGGCGCCTGAAGATATAAAAAAACGCGCGGATCTTGCGAATCCGCGCGTTCCTCAGGACCGGGGTCCGACGTTACTTACATCTTCACGACGTCGAGCAGCGTCTTCTTGCCCTTCTTGTAGTCGTACAGCGAGATCACGCCGTGCTTCAGATCGCCCTTCGAATCGAAGGAGGTCTGGCCGATCACACCCTTGTAGTCCGTGTTCGGCATCGCGGCGAGAATCTTGGCCGGATCGGTCGAGTTGGCGCGCTTCATCGCGTCGGCGACGATGTACACCGCGTCATACGTGAACGGCGCGTAGATCTGGATCGGCTGGCCGAAGCGCTTCTCGAACTTGGCCGCGAATGCCTTGCCGCCGTCCATCTTCTCGAGCGCCATGCCTGCCTCCGAGCACACGACGTTGTCGGTCGCGTCGCCTGCGAGGTCAGCCAGCTTTTCCGTGCAGACGCCGTCGCCCGCGAGCACCTTCGCGCGCAGGCCAAGCTGCTTCGCCTGCTTGGCGAACGGGCCGCCGGTCGCGTCCATGCCGCCGTACATCACGGCGTCCGGATTCTCACCCTTGATCTTCGTCAGAATCGCGCGGAAGTCGACAGCCTTGTCGTTCGTCGCGTCGTGCGAGATCACCTTCAGGCCGAGCGACTTGGCGGTCTTCTCGAACTCGTTCGCGAGACCCTGGCCGTAAGCGGTCGAGTCGTCGACGACAGCGACCGTCTTCACCTTCAGGTTCTTCGCCGCGTAGTTGGCGAGCGCCGGACCTTGCTGCGCATCGGTCGCGACGACGCGGTACGTCGTCTTGAAGCCTTGCTGCGTGTAGGCCGGGTTCGTTGCCGACGGGGAAATCTGCACGATGCCCGCATCGCTATAGATCTTCGATGCCGGGATCGACGTGCCGGAGTTCAGGTGACCGACGACCGCAACGACCTTGTCGTCGACGAGCTTCTGCGCGACCTGAGTGGCGGTACGCGGGTCAGCGGCGTCGTCTTGCGGGTCCAGTTGCAGCGTGATCTTCTCGCCGCCGATCGTGAGACCCTTTGCGTTGATCTCTTCGACTGCGAGCCGCGCGCCGTTTTCGTTATCCTTGCCCAGGTGAGCAATGCCGCCGGTCAGCGGAGCGACGTGACCGATCTTGACGACCTGGTCGGCTGCTGCGGACGTTGCCAACGTAGCGAACAGCACGGCTGCAGCGCTGATCGGCAACAGTTTGTGAAGCTTGGTGTTCATGTAAGTCTCCAGTTTCGGTCCCAAAAACAACGTAATCGCCCTGTGCCCCGTCTTTCATCACGATCGCTCAGTCCCGTGGACGACCACGCCGGATGCATCGTCATGCACTTGGCGAGTCCTTCCGGCAGGCCGTTCGTGGCAGCCGCCATCCGCACTGCGCGCAAGTGTAGGGTTGTCAAATTAATTTAGGGAAGTTTTTTAAGATACTGGTGTCACTACCAATTAGCGGCCAGTTGTGATGCGCCGCCGTTTGTGGTGCGATTCTTCGAAGACGCCCTGTGCATGCGGGTTTCCGAGACATCGGCGCGCAAAGGTTTGGGCGTCATTCAAGTCCGGCGGGCGTGTGCCGATAATCCCAGCCCACCGACATCATTAAGCTGTTTTTTTAAGCTCGTTTCAGCCTGCGTTTAGACCAGCGCCTCTAAAAATCCCATCGCGCGTCAAGCGGCGTGCCAAGCCTGGCCGTGGGCGTTCAGGGCGACTGAAACGGAAAGCTGGCAAACTCACTCGCCTGCGATTTCACAAACACAAGGAGCTTTGACGTGACCGTATCCGTGACTTCACGCTGGATCGACATTCCCGCCGATGGCGACAGCTTCCAGGGCTATCTCGCGCTACCCAAAACCGGCACCGGGCCCGCCGTGATCATCCTGCAGGAGATCTTCGGCGTGAACGGCCATATCCGCAGCGTCGCCGATCAATACGCCGCCGATGGCTATGTCGCGCTCGCGCCGGACGTCTTCTGGCGCACGCAGCCGCGCGTCGAGCTGGGCTACGAAGGCGCGGATCGCGAGAAGGCGATGGAACTGCTGCAAAAGACTCAGCTCGATGCCGCGGTCGCCGATGTCGGCGCGGCTGCGAACGCGCTGCGCGCGTTGCCCGAAGTAGCGGGCAAGGTCGCGGCGATCGGCTATTGCTTCGGCGGCCGGCTCGCGTATCTCGCGGCGGCACAAGGTTCGGTGGATGTGGCTGTGGCTTACTACGGCGGCGGCATTCAGAACGCGCTCGACAAGGCCGATCAGGTCAAGGTGCCGATGCAGTTCCACTACGGCGAACTCGACGCACACATTCCGGCCGACGCGGTCGACGCCGTGCGCCAGAAGTTCGCGGGCCGCAAGGATTCGGCGCTGTACGTTTATCCGCAAGCCGACCACGGTTTCAACTGTGGCGATCGCGCGTCATACAACGCCAAGGCGTCAGCGCTCGCGCACGGACGCACGCTGACCTTCCTCGGCGAATATCTGTAATCGAAGCCTGCCTGGGCGAGCGTGCCTGAATGGCGCGCTCGCTATATCAGCGCCGGCAATCCTTCAACGAGAAGAAACGCGGCGAGCACGCCGAGCAGCGCGCCGAATACACGCAGCACGTTGTTCTTGAAATGCGTCGCGCAGGGAATGGCCCCGAGGAACAGGGCGCCGGCCAGCGCCATCGGGATGATCAGAATGAAGTCGCCGATCGTGAAGTACGTCGTCATTGTGCGTCTCCCATCGTCCTGCTTCTAACTTCGAGTGTCGCGCGCAAAAGCTGCATCGACGATTCGAGTATAGGCGGCTCCATGCGATGCGTCGGCCGAACTTCGTGCGGCGGGAGACGGTGGCGTGACGCAAAACCTTATGGCACAAGGCATTGCGCGCAGCATTTTTAAGCGGACGCGTAAAAACCCTTATCTTCTTCTTATTTCAATCGGCTTTCTATCAGGCGGCCGTGGCGCGCTCGCGCCGGTTCAGCCAGGCCGCGCACGCCAGCCCGAAGAGCAATAGCACGCCGATCAGTCCCGCGACGCCCGGCCATCCGAACGCGGTCCAGAAATGACCGCCATACGAGCCGATCAGACTCGATCCGATGTAATACGCGAGCAGATAAAGCGCGGCTGCCTGCCCTTTCGCCTGGGCGGCGAGACGTCCGACCCAGCCGCTCGCGACCGAATGTCCCGCGAAGAAGCCGAAAGTCAGACACGCGATGCCGGCGATGATCACCGTCAGCGAGTTCGACAAGGTGAGCGCGATGCCGAGCATCATCAGGATGAGACTCGCGATCAGCACGCGGCCGCGCCCGAATGCATCGGCCATCTTGCCGGACCACGGCGACGCGACCACGCCCGTCAGATACACCGTGAAGATCGCGCCGATCTGCGTCTGATTGAGCAGGAACGGCGTGCTGAGCAGCCGGTAGCCGACGTAGTTGTAGAGCGTGACGAAGCTGCCCATCAGGACGAAGCCGATCAGAAACAGAAACGGCAGACCGCCGTGCCGCAGATGCCCGGCGAGCGAGCGCCGATGATGCGCAAACCCGATGCCGCGTCGCGGCTCGAAGCGCCGCGACGGCGGCAGCAGCGAGCGAAACGCGAGCGTGGCGAGCAAGCCCAGCAAGCCGATTCCACCGATCGCGATGCGCCAGCCGAACAGATCCGCGAGTACGCCGCTGATTACGCGACCCGCCATCCCGCCGATGGCCGTCCCGCCGACATAGAGACCCATCGCGAGGCCGAGGCCTTCGGGATGCACTTCCTCCGCGAGATACGCCATCGCGACCGCGGGCACGCCGCCGAGCGCGAAGCCTTCGAGCGCGCGCACGACGAGCAGCGCGTGCCAGTCCGGCAACATGGCGGCGACGACCGTCAGCACCGATGACGCCAGCAGCGAAATCGTCATCAACCGATGACGGCTCCAGCTTTCCGAGACGAATCCCGCGATGAATATCGCGACGGCCAGCGCCGCCGTGCTCACGGACACGGCAAGCGCGCTCACCGCCGGACTGACGCCGAACGCCTTCGTGAACTCGGGAAGCAGCGGCTGCACGCAGTACAGCAGTGAGAAGGTCGCGTAACCGGCGAACAGCAGCGCAAGCGAAGCGCGCCAGTACGCGCGCGAGCCCCGTTCGAGATACGGCGCTGCGTCGGCGGTGCGTTGCGCGTTACCCTTGGAGGTCGGGCGCTGCGGCGCCGGTGAAGCGTTCACGAATGAAGTCTCCGCTGAAAAGCTCTCAACGATACGCCGAACCTAAGGGTTTCGCCTGATACGGTACGCACTTTGCGGCGACGATGAATACGTAATTACTGCTTCGCGTCTGCGATCGGCAACACAACGCGGCGATTGGCGTCGCGCTGAAGCGCCGCGATGCGCTAAAGTAAGAGCACAGTCGTTCATGAAGACCGCGCATGTCGCGCCTCTCGAAACAATGACGCGGCGAAAAGTCTGGTGCACGAGCCGTGAAAAGCCTGTGCTTGGTGAAATACATTTGACCGGCGCTTCAATCCTCAGCCGGCGCTGAAACGGGGATTCATCATGCAAATCGGTTCGATTGTCCGCTCAGTGCATATTGCCGTGCCCCAAGGCGCGCGCGGTATCGTCATGCGTATTCTCGGCGACATGGCGATGGTCGCATGGTACGAGGGCGAGCCCGGCGTGACCAAACTGCTCAATACGGAGCCGTTCTTTCTCGAAGACCTGATCGATACGGGCGATATCGTTCGCCCGGCGAACACGGTCGTGCATTGAGAAAGCCGCGCGTTACGTCGATGCAGGGATGCCGTCCGCGCGAAGGCGCGGCACAATGCCGGGATGAACTCGATCCATCCCGATTCCCAGGGCGCGCCCGCAGCTGACGCGCCGCCCTTCTCCGGCCTCACGCCCGAACGCGTCCTCGATGCGCTCGACAGCGTGCTGATTCCCGCAGGCGAGCGCACCGACGGCCGCCAGCTGGCGCTCAACAGCTACGAAAATCGCGTCTATCAGGTTGGCGTCGAAGACGGTCCGCCCGTCGTCGCGAAGTTTTATCGGCCACAGCGCTGGTCGAACGCCGCGATTCTCGAAGAACACGCGTTCGTCGCGAGCCTCGTCGCGCGCGAGATTCCGGCAGTGCCGGCGCGCGTGCTCGAAGGCACGACGCTGCACGAGTTCGATGGTTTTCGCTTTTCCATCTTCGAGCGGCGCGGCGGACGCGCGCCCGATCTCGATCGCAGCGACACGCTCGAATGGCTCGGGCGATTCATCGGGCGGATTCACGCGGTGGGCGCGATCGAGCCGTATCGCGAGCGGCCGACGCTCGATATCCACACCTTCGGCCACGAGCCGCGCGAGTTCCTGCTGACACACGGCTTCGTTCCAGCCGACGTGCGCGAAGCCTGGGAAGCCGTCGTTTCGATGGCGCTCGAAGGCGTCGCGCAATGCTTCGAGCGCGCGGGCGACGTGCGGCATCTGCGTCTGCACGGCGACTGTCACCCGAGCAATGTTCTGTGGACCGACGCGGGCCCGCATTTCGTCGATTTCGACGACAGCCGCATGGGCCCGGCGATTCAGGATCTGTGGCTGCTGCTGCCGGCGGGCCGCCCGGACGCATCGCGCGCGCTGACGGATCTGCTCGCCGGATACGAAGATTTCTGCGATTTCGATCCGCGCGAATTGCATCTTGTCGAGGCCCTGCGCACGTTGCGGCTGATTCACTACTCCGCGTGGCTCGCACGCCGCTGGCACGATCCGGCGTTTCCCGCCGCCTTCCCTTGGTTCAACACGCAGCGTTATTGGGAAGAGCGCATTCTCGAGTTGCGCGAGCAAGTCGGCGCGATGCAGGAAGGCCCGCTCTGGCCGGTGTGAAATTTTTTGTGACAAACGCGTGCGACTGCGCAGGCGCAAAAAGTTGAAAAGCGCTTAACCGCATGTAATGATAACGATTCTCATTCGCCCGCCTTCTGTCGATCACCACGCTTTTCCACGCGTCTAGCCGATCGAGGGCGTGGCTTTGCTTGCCAATGCCCGAATCCTGGAGAGACGCGTGAACGCGCCCGACACCCTGAATCCGCAGCCGCCCGCGACGAGCGGCTCGACGCAATATCGTCCGCACGGGCGCCTCATCGACGATGCCGAGCAGTTCGTGCGCAAGAACCGCTCGCGCCGCTCGACCTTCCTCAAGTGGCTGCGCAAGGTGCATGGCTGGATCGGCCTGTGGGGCGCGCTGCTCGGTTTGCTTTTCGGAGCGACCGGTTTTCTGCTGAATCATCGCGCCACATTGCGCATTCCTACCGGCGAGCCGCAGGTCACGCAAATGCAGATGCCGCTGCCCGCCGAAGGCTTCAAGACGCCGCGCGACATGGGCACATGGCTCAAGAAGGAATTGAAGATCGAGGGCAATCTCGGACGAACACGCCGCGAACCGGCGCATCCGGTCGGCTGGGGCGACAAGAGCACGATGCAGCCGGAACAATGGTCGGCGATGGTGGCGTCGCCGGGCGGCAGCGTGATGGCCGAGTACTGGGTGGGCAACAACTTTGTGTCGGTCAAGCGCACCGAGAACACCTTCCTCGCGATGATGACCAACCTGCACAAGGGCGTGGGACTGAGCGCGGGCTGGGTGCTGCTCATCGATACGTTCGCGGGCAGCATCGTCCTGTTGTCACTGACGGGCGTGCTGTTGTGGACCGAGCTCAACAAGAAGCGCACGGCGGGAGTGGTGATCGTGGCGGCGTCGCTGATCGCGGCGGTTGTTTGCGGGGTGATTTGACGCGTAGGAAGCCAAGGCCACGCATTTGCGTGTTCTCGGCTTGTCTGGCCGAGAACCGCTTCTTCATCAATTCGTCAGCTTGCGTTGAGCGCGCTCGATCTGCCGGATGCTCGTTTCCGGCGTCGGCAATGCTTCCGGCATGGTCCCACCGAGCTCGTGAATGGTTTGACGGACTTTCGTTCCGACGTCGAAGTGAGTCTGGTTCGCCCTCTGCTTGCCACTTACTTCGTCGCGTCTCAGTTTCTCTTCTGTCTGGGTTGCGCGAAACAGATTCGCGGCTAGTTCGGTACTGCCCATGTGGTCCAGAATTTTCTGGCTCTTTTTGAGCCCTTTCCTGGCGTGAATGTCTTTGGCTCCCAGGCCGCCATACAGCCCTTTGTATCCGTGATCCTGGAATATCGCGTAGTCCAGCGTGGTTTCCACTCCCGCAGTGCGTGCTGCCGCGCTGAGCGTCTTGTTGTGATGCGACAGCTCGCCACGAAGCATCAAGCGACGCTGATCCTCCGACATACCTGAAAACGCCTTCTCGTCGCCGAGTTCCTGACGGCGCGTTTGAAGCGCAAAGTATGTTTGACCATTGGCGATCACCAGCTTGGACGGATCGCCGTTCTGAACGATCAAATAGCATGCGTATCGCGAAAGTGTGAAATCGGCCACTGGTCGCTTCGCACCGGAGCCGAGCCGGACCATTTTGGTGAATTCACCGAAATGGTCGGCGATTCGGTGGTTCGAGCGGTCGCAGGCCACCTTCGCCTTGTCGATCACTTGCAGAAAGTTGCGCCAGTCCTGATATTTCAGCAACGGCGCAAGATCGCGGGCGAACCAGAATTCGCCGTCGGCCTCGTTTGTCTGCTTGATGCTTTCGAATGTTCGGTGATGGTTTGCGACAATGGTTCTGCTCACGGACATCTTTTGTCTCCCAGTGGTTGCGGCCGCGTCCAAGGCCCCGTGGGCCTCGCAGCGAGACGGCTAGCTTACGCACCGAGAGCATTTACTTCTTGTGAAGGAATCCGAATTTTTTGCGAACCTGCTCGAAAGCGATAACCCTGCCACTCATCGCAAAGTCAAACGCCCCTCCCCTTCCGCGGGTTATGCCGCGTGAGCCACAAATAAAGCCCGCTCCCCAGCACCACGATCGTCAGCAGATCAAACGCTGCCCAGAAGATCTTGAGCGGCATCCCGCCGAAATCCCCGAAATGCAGCGGCTGCGAGCCGAGCAGCACCTTCAGGTACCACGGCAGTTCGCGTGAATCCGTGAGCGCGCCCGTCGATGCATCCACGAGCACCGGCCGCATGATCCGCGTCGTCAGAATGCCGTCGCCGCGCATCCACACGGCATAGTGATGCGGGCTCGCGAAGCGCGTCCCCGGAAACGCGACGAACGACGGAATCATGTCCGGCGCGACGCCTCGCGCGCTCTTCACGGCATCGTCGATGGAAACGCGCACCGTCACCGGCGGCTTGTCCCGATACGGCGCGACCATCTGCGCGAGCTGGTCGTTGCGCCACGCCTCGAGCATCAGATCGGCGAGCGTGTTGATCGATCCCGTCGCGCCGACGAGCAACGCCCACGCGAGCGTCAACATGCCGATCGCGTTGTGCCAGTCGAGCCATACGATGCGACGCTTCTTCTTCAGCCGCACACGTCCGAGCCCGACCTTGCGCCAGAACGGCAGATACACGACGATGCCCGACACGATCGCTGCCAGAAACACGACACCCATCGCGCCGAGAAAGAGCTTGCCGAAAAGCCCCGCGAACATGTCGACATGCAGTTTCAGCAGGACGAACTTGAGCGAGCCCTTGCTCGGCGGCATGCCGAGCGGCTGCGCGGTGCGGGCGTCGACGGTGGTGCTGAACGTGTCGTCGGGCGGCGTGTCGGCGTGAGGCGCGGTCACGACGATCGGCAAGAGCGGCTCGTCCGGCTCCCAGATCATGTATTGCGGCACGTGGCCGGGATGTGTCTTCAGCGCGGCGCGCAGGACCGCGTCGTAGCTCGCGCGCGCATCCGCTTGCGATGCGGGCAGCGCGGGTGCTTCGATCGCATCGCCAGTCAGGATGTCGAGTTCGTGGCCGAACACGAGCGGCAAACCGGTGAGACAAAGCAGCAGCATGAACGCCGTGCAGACGAGACTCGTCCAGCGATGCACGATCGACCACACGCGCAAAGCGCGCTGGCTCATGTGACGCTTGTCCGCGGGCGTGCGCGTATCGGGCGACGCATCGGCGCGTGCGGTCGCGCGCCGGTCGTCGCCGGTCAAAAACTTGCCGGGCATTCGTTGATTCAGCGGAAAGAAGGGCTCGCGTCAGCCGCAATGGCCGCGCAAATGAGAACGATTATTATATAGCTGCTCGGTGCATGCAGACCGTGCATCGAATTCGAACGCGCTCAAACGCCGCACACTTCGCCCTTCCCTTCGATCTCGCGCGCCGCCTTCGCGCCCTCGACCTGCAACAGCTCGGGCAGCGAAACGCCGTTCTTCGCCGCCGTCACTTCCGCGAGAATCGACACGGCGATCTCTGGCGGCGTCCTGCTGCCGATGTAGATACCCACCGGCCCATGCAGGCGCGCAAGCTCGGCCTCGCTCAGATCGAACTCTTTCAGCCGCTCGCGACGCGCCGCGTTATTGCGCCGCGAACCGAGCGCGCCGACATAAAACGCCGGCGTCTTCAACGCTTCCATCAGCGCGAGATCGTCGAGCTTGGGATCGTGCGTGAGCGCGATCACCGCGCAACGTTCGTCGAGCTTCATGTCCATGACGGTGTCGTCGGGCATGGTGCGTACGATGGTCGTGCCCGGCACGTCCCACTCTTCCGTGTATTCCTCGCGCGGATCGCAGACGGTCACCTGATAGTCGAGCCCGACCGCGATACTGCACAGATACCGCGACAACTGCCCCGCGCCGATCACCAGCATCCGATAACGCGGACCGTGAATGGTCAGGAGCCGCGCGTCGTCAAACAGCACGCCGTCGGTGGCCTGTGCGGGTTCGAGGCGCGCGGCGCCCGTCGCCATGTCGAGCGTGCGCGCAACGAGCTGGCCGCTTTCCACCGCTGCGCACAGTTGCGCGACACCGCTCGCCATCGTCAAAGGTTCCAGCACCAGCTGGATCGTGCCGCCGCACGGCAAGCCGAAACGATGCGCCTCCTCCGCGCTGATGCCGTACTTCACCGCTTCCGGTCTGGTCTGCTCGATGCCCCGCTGCCGCACCCGCTCGATGAGATCGTCCTCGATACACCCGCCCGACACCGAGCCGACGACGTGGCCATCGCCACGCACGGCGAGCATGGCGCCTTCGGGTCGCGGCGACGAGCCCCACGTCTTCACCACCGTCACGAGCAGCACGCGATGCCCGTCTTCAAGCCATCGCGCGCTGTTCTTCAGGACTTCGAGATCCACGCTGTCCATGATTTCTTTCCTTTCTCCTGACCTTCTCCGCCGCTTTCACCGTCGGCGGCTGCGTCCTGTGATTCCTGCCCGCCTTGCAACTGCGCGCTGAACCGCTTGAAAAATTCTCCCGCAATCTTACGCGCCGCGCCGTCGACGAGCCGCGAGCCGATCTGCGCGAGCTTGCCGCCGACCTGCGCGTTCGCGCTGTAGGTGAGCGTGGTCGTGTCGGCATCGGCGCCGGGTTCGAGGTTCACGGTCGCGCTGCCCTTGCTGAAACCGGCCGCGCCACCCTGCCCCTCGAACACGATCGTATAAGTATTCGGGGCGTCGATATTCGTGAGCTCCATTCTGCCCTTGAAGCGCGCCTTCACCGGGCCGACCGCCGCCGTCATCGCGACGTTGTACGCATTTTCCCCGTCCGCGTCGATGCTGTCGCAGCCCGGAATGCAGACCTTCAGCATCGAAGTGTCGTTGAGCGCTTCCCACGCGCGCGCCTGCGATACGGGCAACGTGTGCGTTTCGGTCAGTTCCATGGAGCAGCTCCTAAGGGCTTGGGTTGCGACAGGGCGGCGAGTTCCCGGCCAACGGCGCCGAGGCTGTCGAGGTTGTGCGCCGCGAGCATCGCGTCGACGTGAGGCAGGATCGCGCGCACGCCCCGCGCGCGCGGCGTGAAATCGGCAAAGCGCAACAGCGGATTCAGCCACACGAGCCGATGCGCGAAGCGCTTGAGCCTGCGCATCTCGGCATCGAGCACGTCAATGGCGTCGTGATCGAGGCCATCGGTGACGAGCAGCACCGTCGCCCGGCCGGCCAGCACGCGGCGCGCCCAGCGTCGATTGAACTCGGCGAGCGCCGCGCCGATGCGCGTGCCGCCCGACCAGTCGGCGACCTGTGTGCCGAGCGTCGCGATGGCGACATCGGGATCGCGTTCGCGCAATGCGCGCGTCGCGTTGGTCAGGCGCGTGCCGAACAGGAACACTTGCAGGCGTTCGCGCGATTGCAGCAGCGCGTGGCAGAAATAGAGTACGGCGCGCGAATACGCGCTCATCGAACCGGAGATGTCGAGCAGCAATACGAGCGGCGGCCGACGCTCGACCGCCGCGCGGTACTTCCACACGGTCCAGTCGCCGCCGGAGCGCACGGCATGGCGCGCGCTCGCCTTGAGATCGGCGTGCGTGCCGCGCGACGCCGCCTTCAGCCTGCGCGTCGGCTCGGTCGCGAGCGGCATCCGGTGCGCGCGGATCTGATGCCGCAGCGTGCGCCATTCGTCGGCGCTGAGCGTGTCGAAATCGCGATGACTCAGGCGCTCCTGCGAACTGAACGTGATGCGCGCGTGCGCCTCCTCGGGCTTCGATTCCGACGCCTGCGCCTTCGATGCCGCCGCGCGCGTCGCCAATGCGTCGGCGAGACGGTTGTTGCGTTTGGGCGGCGGCATGCCGTTCGTCACCTTCGGCAGCAACAGCGCGCGCAACTTGCCTTCCCAATCGGGATCGCGCCAGAAGAGATCGAAGGCCGCGTCGAAGATCTCGCGTTCGTCGCTGGCATGAACGAGCAGGCACGCAAGCGTCGCGCGCACGTCGTCGCGACGGTTCAGATCGACGAAGCGCAGCGCGTCGAGCGCATCGACCGCATGCGCGGGCGACATGCCGAGGCCCGCGCCCCGCAAGAGCCTCACGAAATGCACGACATTGCGGGCGAGCGGTTCCATCGTCATGGCGTGGCGGTCAGGCATTGCGCGAGCGTGTCGGCGTCCATGCGCGCGAGATCGTCCTGATACTTCAGCAGCACGCCGAGCGTGTTCTGCACCGATTGCGGATCGAGTTCCGACACCGACAACGCCGCCAGCGCGCGACACCAGTCGATCGTCTCCGCGACGCCCGGCGCCTTGAACAGGTCCAGCGTGCGCAGCGCATGCACGAACGCGACGGCGCGTTGCTGCAACGCGCGCCCCGCTTCAGGCGCGCGCGCCGCGACGATCGCCAGTTCGACATCGCGCTCGGGATAGCCGATCCATTGATAGAGACAGCGGCGTTTGAGCGCGTCGTGCACTTCGCGCGTGCGATTCGACGTCATCACGACGAGCGGCGGCCGCGCGGCCCGCACCGTGCCGTACTCCGGAATCGATACCTGAAAATCCGACAGCAGTTCGAGCAGGAACGCTTCGAACGGCTCGTCGGCGCGATCGATTTCGTCGATCAGCAAGACACGGCGCGCGTCCGGATTCACGGGATCGGGCAGCAGAGCCTGAAGCAAGGGACGCTTCAGCAGAAACTCGCCGCGATACAGCGAATCGTTCGACGGCGTTTCGCCCGATGCCTCGGCCAGCCGCAGCGCCATGATCTGGCGCGGATAGTCCCATTCGTACAGCGCGCTCGCGGTATCGAGCCCTTCGTAGCATTGCAGGCGCAGCAGCGTAGTGCCGCACAGGCCCGCCGCCGCCTTCGCGAGTTCCGTCTTGCCGACGCCCGGCTCACCCTCGAGAAAGAGCGGCCGCTGCATTTTGAGCGCGAGAAAGAGCGCCGTCGCGAGCTCGCGGTTCGCGAAGTACTGATGCTCGCGCAGGCGCGCGAGCGTCTCGTCGATGGAAGCGGGCTCGCCCTGCATCGCGATCAGAACGACATCGCGCGCTCGATCGCGCGTCCTGTGAGCACCGGAATCAGATGCGCGCGGTACGCGGCGCTCGCGTGCATGTCGTCGTTCAACTGGTCGGGCGAAATCGTCACGCCGCGCGCCGACGCGACCGAGAAGTCCTTCGACAACGCCGCTTCCAGTTCGGCCGGACGAAACACCGAAGAAGCCGCGCCCGTCACGCCGACGCGCACGCCATCCTTGAACTTCGCGACGAATACGCCGACCAGCGCGAAGTGCGACGCCGGATTGCGAAACTTCTCGTAGCCCGCGCGTTCGGCGAGCGGGAACTCCACTGCCGTGATGAGTTCATCGGGTTCGAGCGCGGTCTGGTACATGTCGACGAAGAAATCGTCCGCCGCGATGCGCCTTCTATCCGTCACGACCGTCGCGTTGAGCGCGAGCACGGCGGACGGATAACACGCCGCCGGATCGTCGTTGGCGAGCGAGCCGCCGATGGTGCCGCGCTCGCGCACCTGCCGGTCGCCGATACGGCTCGCGAGATCCGCGAGGCCCGGCAGCGCGCGCTTCACATCGGCGTTCGATGCGACCTGCGCGTGACACACCGCGCCGCCGATGGTGAGCGTGTCGCCGGCGAGCGTGACGCTTTTCATCGATGCGACGCGTGTCACGTCGATCAGCTTCGATGGCTGCGCGAGGCGCAGGCGCATCGTCGGCAAGAGGCTCTGGCCGCCCGCGAGGAACTTGGCGTCGGCGTCGCCGGAAAGCGCTGCGACCGCCGCCTTCGCTTCACCCAGACGCTCATATTCGAATGTGTACATGGCCGGTCTCCTCAGGCGTGTTGGGCGTTGTGCATCGCGGTCCAGACGCGATGCGGCGTGGCGGGCATCTGCAGATCCTTCACGCCGAGGGGGCTGAGCGCATCGAGAATCGCGTTGATGACGGCGGGCGGCGAGCCGATCGCGCCCGCTTCGCCGCAGCCCTTCACGCCGAGCGGATTGTGCGTGCACGGCGTGCCCTTCGCGGTTTCGACCGTGAAGTTCGGCAGGTCGATCGCGTGCGGCATCGCGTAATCCATGAACGAGCCGGAGAGCAACTGGCCGGTGCTGTTGTCGTATACGCAGCGTTCGAGCATCGCCTGACCGATGCCCTGCCCCAGCCCGCCGTGCACCTGACCTTCGACGATCATCGGGTTGATCACGTTGCCGAAGTCATCGACGGCCGTGAACTTCTGGATGCGCGTCTCGCCCGTGTCCTGATCCACCTCGACTTCGCACACATACGCGCCCGACGGATACGTGAAGTTGGTCGGATCGTAGAACGCGTTCTCGTTGAGGCCCGGCTCCATGGTTTCGAGCGGGAAGTTGTGCGGCACGTAAGCGGCGAGCGATACATCGACGAAGGTCTTCGTGCGGTCCGTGCCCGCGACGCGGAACACGCCGTTCTTGAACTCGATGTCCTCCGCCGCCGCTTCGAGCAGATGCGCGGCGATCTTCTTCGCCTTGGCCTCGACCTTGTCGAGCGCCTTCATGATCGCCGAGCCGCCGACCGAAATCGAACGCGAGCCATACGTGCCCATGCCGAACGGAATGCGCCCGGTATCGCCGTGAATGACTTCGATGTTCTCGATCGCGATGCCGAGCCGGTCCGCGACGACTTGCGCGAAGGTCGTTTCGTGCCCTTGCCCGTGGCTGTGCGAGCCGGTGAAGACGGTGACCGAGCCGGTCGGATGCACGCGCACTTCGCCCGCCTCGAACAGGCCCGCACGCGCGCCCAGCGCCCCCGCGACATTCGACGGCGCGAGCCCACACGCCTCGATGTAGCACGAGTAACCGATGCCGCGCAGCTTGCCGCTCTTCTTCGATTCTTCCTTGCGCGCCGCGAACCCTTTCACGTCGGCGAGTTCGAGCGCGCGGTTCAGGCACGCGTCGTAATCGCCGGTGTCGTAGGTGAGACCGACCGGCGTCGCATAAGGAAACTCGCGGATGAAGTTGCGCCGGCGCAGTTCGACCGGATCGATGTTCAGCTCGCGCGCCGCCGTTTCGACGAGGCGCTCGACGACGTAGGTTGCTTCCGGACGGCCCGCACCGCGATACGCATCGACGGGCACCGTGTTCGTGAACACCGCTTTCACTTCCGCATAGATCGCGGGCGTCGTGTACTGGCCGGCGAGCAGCGTCGCGTAGAGCACGGTCGGAATCGACGATGCGAACGTCGACAGATACGCGCCCATGTTCGCCGTCGTATGCACGCGCATGCCGATGAACTTGCCGTCCTTGTCGAGCGCGAGTTCGGCCTTGGTGACGTGATCGCGGCCATGCGCGTCGGAGAGGAATGCTTCGGAGCGCTCCGCCGTCCACTTGATCGGCCGCCCGACTTTCTTCGACGCCCACGTCAGCGCGACATCCTCCGGATACAGAAAGATCTTCGAGCCGAAGCCGCCGCCCACGTCCGGCGCGATCACGCGCAGCTTCGATTCCGGCAGCGACAGCACGAACGCCGCCATCAGCAGACGCTCGACGTGCGGATTCTGATTCGCGACGTACACCGTGTAGCTCTCGTCGTGCTTCGAATAGCTCGCGTTCACGGCGCGCGGCTCGATCGCGTTCGGCACGAGGCGCTGGTTCACGATATCGAGCGTGGTCACGTGCGCGGCCTGCGCGAAAGCGGCGTCGGTCTTCGCCTTGTCGCCGTGGCCCCAGTTGTAGCAGACGTTGTTCGGCACGCTGTCGTGCACGAGCGACTGACCGGCATCCGATGCGCTCCCGGTATCGACGGTCGCGGGAAGTTCGTCGTAATCCACCTCGATCAGTTCGAGCGCGTCTTTCGCCTCCTTCACCGATTCCGCGACGACCAGCGCGACCTGATCGCCCACATGCAGCACCTTGTCGTGCGCGATGACGGGATGCGGCGGCTCGTGCATCGGCGAGCCGTCGGTGCTGTGGATGAGCCAGCCGCACGGCAGGCCGCCGACGTTCTCGCCCGCCATGTCCTTACCGGTGAAGATGCCGATCACGCCCGGCGACTGCTTCGCGGCTTCAATATCGATGCGCGCGATCTTCGCGTGCGCGTGCGGCGAACGCAGGAAGACGCCGAAGCTCTGCTGCGGCAGGACGACGTCGTCGGTGTACTGGCCCGCGCCCGTCAGAAAGCGGTAATCTTCCTTGCGTTTAACGCCGGCGCCGATCAATTTCTGTTGCTCAGGGGCATTCATCGCGGTCTCCTTGCGCCCAGAGTTGGCGCTTTAGCGCCTTACTCAGGGCCCACGCAGGGCGAGAAAGGCGCGATTCATCGTTTCGAATGGAAGGGGCGCAACGCGCGCGTATCAGGCGCTGGTTTTCATGGCCTGCGCGCCCTGGAGAACCGCTTTGACGATGTTGTGATAGCCCGTACAGCGGCACAGGTTGCCGTCGAGCTGCTCGCGCACTTCTTCTTCGGAGAGATTGGGCGATTGCGCGGCCAGCGCGCTCGCGCTCATCACCATGCCCGGCGTGCAGAAACCGCACTGAAGGCCGTGACATTCCTTGAACGCCGCCTGCATCGGATGAAGCTGGCCGTCTTTCGCCATGCCTTCGATGGTCGTCACTTCCATGCCGTCTGCCTGCGCGGCGAGGATGTTGCAAGACTTGATCGCGCGGCCATCGAGATGAACCGTGCACGCGCCGCACTGCGCGGTGTCGCAGCCGATATGCGTGCCGGTGAGTCTGAGTTGATCGCGGAGAAACTGGACGAGCAGAAGATGCGGTTCGACGGTGGCGGTCACAGGTTTCCCGTTGACCGTCAGGCTGATGCTGAGCGCCATTTCACTGTCTCCTTGGTGAGGACGGTCCAGCTTCACGCCGTTGCACCTGCCTTACTGCCGCCGTGAGCGTTCAGCTGGGTTTGGTGTTATCTGTTTGTAGCAGCGAGTAAAACATAATTCCGCGCACGTCGCCATCCGCGCGAACGCCCGTCCCAAATTTGCGCGCGTTGGGTCTTTAAACGCAAAAGCGCCGCCTCTCGGGCGGCGCTTTTTACTCGCGATGACGACGCTCAGTGCGTCACGGTTTCACGTTGCTTCGCGTTGCCTGCACGCGCCTCGATCGACGCGCGCCCGAGCACCGAGTTGCGGCGCGAATACAGGAAGTAGATCGCGAGGCCGATCACGAGCCACACCCCGAACGCGATCCACGTCATCGCCTGAAGATTGATCATCAGGAACAGGCACGACGCCACCGCAAGAACCGGCACCACCGGCACGCCCGGGCAACGGAACGCGCGCGGCAGATCGGGATGCGTGCGGCGCAGGATCAGCACGGCGATCGACACCATCGAGAACGCGGCCAGCGTGCCGATGTTGATCAGTTCCGCGAGCACGTTGAGCGGCACGAGCGCGCCGATCAGGCCGAAGAAAATGCCGACGAGCCAGGTCGTCAGGAACGGCGTCGCGAAACGCGGATGCACGCTCGAAAGGCGCTTGGGCAGCAGACCGTCACGCGACATCGCGTAGATGATGCGCGTCTGGCCGTAGCTCATCACCAGAATCACGGTGAGCATGCCGAGCACCGCGCCGAGGTCGATGAAGCCCGCGACCCAGTTCTGTCCCGCCACCTGCAGCGCGAACGACACCGGATGCGGATTGTTCGCGAACTGCGCCGCCGGCACGATGCCCGTCACGACCGCCGCGACCGCGACGTACAGCACCGCGCACACCGCGAGCGACGAGATGATGCCGATCGGCAGATCGCGCTTCGGATTCTTCACTTCCTCCGCCGCCGACGACACGGAATCGAAGCCGATGAACGCGAAGAACATCACCGCCGCGGCGCCGAACACGCCGGACCAGCCGTTCGGCATGAACGGATGCCAGTTCGCCGGCTTGACATGGAACACGCCGACCGCGATCACGAGCAGCACGACGGTCACCTTGATCGCGACCATGAGGTTGTTCACGCGCGTCGATTCCTTCACGCCGACCGACAGCAGCGACGTGATCGCCATCATCACGAGAAACGCGGGCAGGTTGAAGAAGGTGACGTGGCCCGGCAGCGCGCCGGGCGCGGCGGTGAGCGCCATCGGCAGGGAAACGCCGAAGCCCGACAGCAGCGATTGCAGATAGCCCGACCAGCCGACCGACACCGCGGAAGTCGCGAGCCCGTATTCGAGCATCAGGTCCCAGCCGATGATCCACGCGGCGAGTTCGCCGAGTGTGGCGTACGAATAGGTGTAGATGGAACCGGCGACAGGAATGGTCGACGAGAATTCGGCGTAGGCGAGGGCGGCGAAACAGCACGCGATCGCCGCGACGAGGAACGAGATCATGAGCGCCGGGCCGGCCTGCACGGCGCCGGTGCCGGTCAGCACGAAAATCCCCGTGCCGATGATGGCCCCGATGCCGAGAAAGGTCAGATCGAGGGCGCCGAGCGTCTTCTTGAGCGACGTGCTGTGCGCGCCGGCCAGCATGTGCTCGATATTTTTCTTGCGGAACAACGACATTGCGGTGAGTCTCCTTCTGGCGCGTGCGGGCGCCCCTGATGCGGGAAAACCCGACATTTTATCGGAGACTCGATGATTGCCCATTGACCGGGCACGTGACGCATTCTTGCGGCGAATTGTTACGATCCACTCTTTTTTATCCTGAACAGGATAAAAATTACCCCGCGATCGCCGGATTCATGTCGACCAGGCGATTGCTCATCACGTAGAACGTGAGCTCGGCGTTGTTGGCGAGCTTCATTTTCTCCAGCAACCGCGCGCGATAAACACTCACGGTTTTAACTGAAAGAGATAAAGCGTTCGCGATGTCGGTCAGCCGCTTGCCCGATGCCAGCATGCACAGCGTCTGATACTCGCGGTCAGAAAGGTTTTCGTGCGGCATCCGGTCCGAGTCGAGCGACACGTAAGTTGCGAGCGCCTCGGCCATTTCCGGACTGACGTACTTGCGCCCCGCCGCGACCTGCTGAATCGCCCCGATCATCAGCGCCGGGTCCGCCGTCTTCGACAGATAGCCCGACGCGCCCGCCTTCAAGGCACGCACCGCGTATTGGTCCTCGCGATACATCGAGAACATCAGCACCGGAAGCCGCGGCGTTTCGCGTTTCAGACGCTTCAGCAGGTCGATTCCGTTGACATCGGGCAGAGAGATGTCGAGCAGCGCAACGTCGAGCGGACGGCGCGCGGCGAGCGCGAGCGCCTGCATGCCCGTTTCGGCTTCCGACACCTCCGACGCCACGCCGCGCTCGACGAGCAATTGCGCGACACCGCGGCGCACGATGGCGTGATCGTCGGCGAGCAGGATCCTGAGCATCGCGTGCCGCCTCAGGCGCTCAGCGCGAACAGGCCGGGACGCGCCGCGGTCCACGGCAGACGGGCGCGCACGCAGGTTCCCGCTGGCTTCGTCGCCGCGACGCGCAAGCTGCCGCCGAGCGCCTCGCAGCGCGCGCGCATGCCGGACAGACCGAAGCGCCCGCTCTTGCGGCGCGCGGCCGCGCTGATGCCGACGCCATCGTCCACAATGCTCAGCACCACGCCTTGCGCGTCGAGCAAAATGGTCACGCGGGCATGCGCGGCGCGCGCGTGACGCGCGACATTGCCGAGCGCTTCCTGCATGAGCCGAAAGAGCGCGAGCGACATATCGTGCGACATGCGGTCGAGCCGCGCATCGCCGGGGCAGGAAAAGTCGACGGCGATCGCCGTGCGCGCCCCGAAGCTCGCGACCCAGCCGGCGAGCGTGGCGGCGAAGTTCGCATCGAGCTTCGGCGTCTGCAATCCTTCGACGATGCGATGACTCGCCTCGCAGACTTCGGCGAGCGCGGCGCGCGCCTGATGCAGCGCATCGCCGAGCGTGGCGGGCGCATCGGCAGGCAGCCAGTGGCCGGCGCGCGCGAGCGCGAGGTTGGCGACGGTGAGCGCCGCGCCGGTTTCGTCGTGAAAGTCCTGCGCGAGCGCCTGGCGCGCGCGCTCTTCCGTTGCGGCGAGCAGCGCGGCGAGTTCCTGGACGCGGGCGTTGAGGCGCTGAATCTGTCGATCGCCCTTGAGCTTGGCGTCGATCAGCGCGGAGTAGGGTGAGGCAAATGGCGCGCCGGCACATTCCAGCGCCGGTGCGGAGACCCCGCGCAGCGGGGCGCGGCGAATCGGGCTCTCATCGAGCGTGATCGTGGCCGACGAATTCATTCACTGTCCTCGCTATGAGCGCAACTGGAGCTACGTCCTCGGCCAGCACACGAGCGGCGTAACTGAATTTACACTCTGTAACATCGGTGACGGACTGCGCAACGAAGCGCGTCGTCTCGGCGTAAACGGATCATATCTCAAAAATATTATAAATCCATGTCCGACAAGGCTTGGACGGACGAACTTCATGTCATTTGCCAAGTTTGGCGCACACAATGCGTAGGAAAAACACCTACTGACGACGCCTGATTTGTAACAGCGCGGCTTTTCGCCACGTTTTCAGCGGGCGAAAAAAAACCGGAGCGCGCGGCTCCGGTTTTCGCGGGCGGGACGTCGTACCGGCTCAGCCGACGAACGCCTTCTCCACGACATAGTGGCCCGGATGGTTGTTGCTGCCTTCCTGGAAGCCCATCGAATCGAGCAATTCGCGGGTGTCGCGCAGCATGTGCGGGCTGCCGCAAAGCATCACGCGGTCGTTTTCAACCGAGAACGGCTCGACCGAAAGATCCGCGAACAGCTTCTTCGTCTCGATCAGATCGGTGATGCGGCCGCGATTCGCGAATTCCTCGCGCGTGACCGTCGGGTAGTAGACGAGCTTCTCGGCGACGATTTCGCCGATATGCTCGTGCGCCGGCAAGTGCTCGGTGATGAAATCCTTGTACGCGAGTTCGTCGACGAAACGGCAGGTATGCGTCAGCACGATCTTCTCGTAGCGGTCGTAGACGTCCGGGTCCTTGATGATCGACATGAACGGCGCGAGGCCCGTGCCGGTCGAGAGGAGCCACAGCGTCTTGCCGGGCAGCAGGTTGTCGGCGACGAGCGTGCCTGTCGGCTTCTTGCCGATCAGCACGGAATCGCCCACTTTCAAATGTTGCAGGCGCGAGGTGAGCGGGCCGTCGGGAACCTTGATGCTCAAAAATTCGAGGTGCTCTTCATAGTTCGCGCTCGCGAGGCTGTAGGCGCGCAGCAGCGGCTTGCCATCGACTTCGAGGCCGACCATCGTGAACTGGCCGTTCTCGAAGCGGAACGAGCTGTCGCGGGTGCAGGTGAAACTGAAAAGCGTGTCGGTCCAGTGGTGGACGCTCAGAACGGTTTGAGAATTAAGGTTGCTCATGGCTTCTTGAACTGTGCTCTAACTGTGCGATAGCGGGTGACGCTCCGACGCTCGCGACTGATCTGCGGCCGGCGTCGAAAACAAGGCGCGCTACGAGGGCGCTGCGCTGCCTGAAAAGGACGATCGAACGGTGACGGCCGCGGCTTGAACTTCAGGCCGATTCAAAACCGGCCCGGAGCCGCGATTCGAAGACAGCGATTCACGCTGCGCCTTGCGTGAACATCGCGCAAAAACCAGACAGCCCGGCGCAATCGGCTATTTTAACCCGATAGTCGTTTCGCGGTCCGAACGTCGATACGGCGACAAAGGCGCGCACGCGCGCCTCGTGGGCGAACGTGCGTGCTGAAGACATGCGCTTTCGGCGGGCTGCGCGGGCCGGCGGCCCGAATCAGCGGCGACCTCGATCACTGCCGAAAAGCTGCCGAGCCCGCATGATAGCAATGGTTCCCGCGCGTATCTCGAAATACCCTTCTGGCGAAAGGTGCGACGCGTCAGATGCGCTGATCCGTCGAAGGCTTTTCCCACAGGTTGACGCCGCCGTCCTGCGCGTGCTGATCGATTTCCGCGAGCTCTTCCTTGGTGAAATCGAGGTTCTTCAGCGCGCCGACGTTTTCCGCGACCTGTTCCGCGCGGCTCGCGCCGATCAGCACCGACGTCACCCGCTCACCACGCAGCGCCCATGCGAGCGCCATCTGCGCGAGGCTCTGGCCGCGCTTCTGGGCGAGTTCGTTGAGCTTGCGCACATGCGCGAGGTTCGCGTCGCTCAGATGCTCCTGCTTGAGCGAGCCTCCGCCCGGCTTGTTGACGCGCGCATCCTGCGGCACGCCGCTCAGGTATTTGCTCGTCAGAAGGCCTTGCGCGAGCGGCGTAAACGCGATGCTGCCCGCGCCGACCTCGTCGAGCGTGTCGAGCAGGTCCTCTTCGATCCAGCGATTCAGCATGTTGTACGAAGGCTGATGGATCAGGAGCGGCACCTTGTGTTCGGCGAGCAGCTTCGCCATTTCGCGCGTCTTGCCCGCCGAATACGACGAAATGCCGACATATAGCGCCTTGCCCGAGTGCACGGCGGTCGCGAGCGCGCCGGCGGTTTCTTCCAGCGGCGTGTCGGCGTCGAAGCGATGCGAGTAGAAGATATCGACGTAATCGAGGCCCATGCGCTTCAGGCTCTGGTCGAGACTGGCGAGCACGTACTTGCACGAGCCGCCGCCCTGGCCGTACGGACCGGGCCACATGTCCCAGCCGGCTTTCGACGAGATCAGCAGTTCGTCGCGATACGGCCGGAAATCATCCTTGAAGATGCGGCCGAAATTGGTCTCCGCGCTGCCGTACGGCGGGCCGTAGTTGTTCGCGAGATCGAAATGGGTGACGCCGAGATCGAACGCGGTGCGCAGGATGTCGCGTTGCGTGGAGATCGGCGTGTCATCGCCGAAGTTGTGCCACAAACCCAGCGACAGCGCGGGCAGCTTCAACCCGCTCCTGCCGCAGGTGCGGTATTGCATCTGCGTATATCGCTCGGACGCTGCTTGATAGGTCATGACGGATTTCCTCTGCGGATTGCGAATTGAACGGACTTGCGAAAGACGCCGGACGGTGCGACGCGGCGGGCGCGCGGCGCTCAGCCAAGGGCGTCAATGGTAAGCCAATCGGGGCGCGGCGCGCACGGCACGCGCCGCCGTCCCGCTATTCGGCACCGGCCGAATGGCCGGCACGGGAACGTTCGCGCCCGAACCCGGACCAATGCAGATTCCGTTTCGAGGAGCTTGACCCATGGATTCGATCGACAGACTGCGCCCCGCCTACGATTCCTTCACCGCGATCGCCGTGACCTACGGCATCGACATCGTATTGGCGATTTTGATTCTCGCGGTGGGCTGGTGGATTTCCAACACCGTCGCGAACGCGCTGCGCCGCACGCTCGGGCGCACCAACGTGGACGCCACCCTCACGCCGGTGCTCGCCAGCCTGGCGATGTGGGCGATCCGCGTGATCGCCATCGTGGCGGCGCTCGGCAAGTTCGGCATTGCCGCGGCCAGCATCCTGACCGTGCTCGGCGCCGCCGGCCTGGCCATCGGTCTCGCGCTGCAGGGCACGCTGCAGAACATCGCGGCCGGCCTGATGCTGTTGCTGCTGCGGCCGTTTCGCGTCGGCGACTATATCGAGGGTGTCGGTACGACGGCGGGTACCGTCAACGAGATCGGGCTCTTCACGACGCGTCTCACGAAAGCCGACGGCATCGTCATGTTCGTGCCGAACAGCCTGATCTGGGCGAACGCCATCACCAACTACAGCGCGAACGATCGCCGGCGCGTCGTTATCAATTTTCAGGCGCAGCATGGGCTGCAGGTCGAACAGGTGCTCGGCGAGTTGCGCCGGCTGATGAGCGAAGATCAGCGCATCGTGCAGGACGGGCCTTCCGCGCCGTGGGTCGCGGTCACCGATTACACCGATACCGGCGTCAAGTACAACCTCGGCGCGTGGACGACCCGCAGCGACCATCAGTACGTGATGGCCGATCTGCTGCGCAAGATTCAGCCGTATACGCGCGAACAGGCGGTGGCCGCCTGACTGGACGCGTTCGCGCGGAGCGAATAAGCTGACGCGCCCTGACAGACGAGACACACGAGATGACCCGAGCGATTTCCATTGCGCTGCTTGTCGGCGGCGTCGTGCTGCTGTATTTCGGCGGCACGTCATTCCATTCGCTCTCCAACGACGTCGCGCGCTTCTTCACGGGCTCGCCCACGAACAAGACCATCTGGCTGATCGCGGGCGGCATCGTCGCATCGCTCGCCGGGCTGATCGGCCTCACGATGCCGTCGAAGCGCTGACCGTCAGACGTCAGACGAGCGGCACTTCCGGCTTCGACGCCGAGCGCGTGCCGGGCAGCGCCGCGTTGCTTGCGCCGCGATACGTGAACACGAGCGAGAACTTCACCTGATCGGAGAGGTTCTTGCCGGCCGAATGCAGCGTGTTGCAATGGAAGAACACGACATCGCCCGGTTCGAGTTCGGGCGATACCGCCGTGCGGATCAGCGCCGCGTTTTCGGGCAGATCGGAGCGGAAGAATTTGGCGTCGTCGAAACGCTCGGACGTGAACGGCAGCTTGTGCGATGTCGGCACGAACCAGAGCGCGCCGTTATCGACCGTTTCGTGGCCGAGCGCGACCCACGCGGATACGAGATCGTCGCGCTCGAACGCCCAGTAGCGCACATCTCGATGCCAGCCCGTCAGGCTGCCGTACGCCGGGTGCTTCGTCATCATGCAGTTGTGATGCGCGCGCGAAAGATAGGGCGTCTCGCCGAAATACAGCTCCATCCAGCCGCGCACCTCGGGCGACGTCGCGAACTCCGCGAAGAGCGGATGGCGCGCGTAGGCGTCGAGCAGGCGGCGCACCGTGTGCCCGCCGGGCGCGTCTTTCGAATCGGGCGCGCCGGGATATTTCAGATCGGCTTCGAATTCCACGGGCGCGGCGGCCTGCGCGAGCTGCTGTCGCGCGACCTCGCGCATCGCGTCGCGCCGCTCCTGCGAAACCAGCCCTTTCACGATCACGTAGCCCTTTTCGCGCAGCTCGTGAACCTGTTCTTTTTTCGATTTCAACGCGTTTTGTTCAGACATTTCAGTTCTTGGTCCTGCCGCTTTCGAATGAATCATGCCGGCGACGCTATATCCGGAATCGGGGCGAATACAGCGATTGTAAATCCGGCGTCGCGCAAAGGCCCGCGCCACAACGTATTGCTGGTTATTTATCAGCAGGCGCTTCATAAATCGGCAGGGAAAACGCGGACTTACCCGGGTAATAAAGGTCTTGTACATTGGCCGCATCAATTCGGTGCAACTTGGCGAACGCCTTTGAATCGAATCCTTGAACGCTATTTTTGAGACGACTATCGTCGAGTTTGCTTCCACGCATCCGACCTCCCCCGACATGAACCACCGTATTGCTATCGGCCTTTCGCGTGTTGCCTCGCGCGCCGCGCGTCCTGCCCGCCGCGGCATGATCCGCGCGCTGCGTCATCACTCCACCCGCAGCCAGTTGCTCGCCGAGCAACTGAAAAATGTGCATCCGGTCGACGGCATCCGGTCATGGTTCCGTGGTTTCTTCTTCAATCTGCGTGTGCGTGCGGCGTCACGTCGCGTGTCGCTGCGCGCCTTGTTGCGCCGTCCGGTGCAGTTGCGCGCGCCGTCGCCGAAACCGAAGGCCGCTGCGCAAACGAGCCGCCGTCCGCGCAGACTGTCCACGAGCAGCGCGGGCTGGTACGCGTTCGCCGCGCGTTGAGCGCGCTTCATCGGCGTTGCGTATCGTCCGCCGCCGGATAGTCCGTATAGCCCGCCTCGCCGCCGCCTTGAAGCGTCGACGGATCGGCTTCGGCAAGCGCAAGATTCGCCTGCATGCGCTCCACCAGATCAGGATTCGCAACGAACGCGCGGCCGAACGCCACGGCATCGGCGTCGCCGCGCTCGATGAGCGCATTCGCTTCCCCGGGCCCGCAATCGGCCGTCGCGATGATCGCACCGTCGCAGGCTTCGCGCAGGACGTGGCGAAGCGAGTCGTCGGCATCGGCGAGTTGCACGTACGCAATGCCGATGCGCTTCAGTTCCCCCGCCAGATGCGATAGCGACGCCAGCGCTTCGGCATCCTCGATACCGGCGCCGGTGAATCCCGGCGAAAGCCGGATGCCGACGCGATGCGCGCCGACCACGCCCGCCACCACGTTCAATACATCGACGACGATCCGCACCCGGTTTTCGACGCTGCCGCCGTAGTCATCGGTGCGCCGGTTCGTGCCGGTCGCGATGAACTGATGCAGCAGGCAACCGTTCGCGGCGTCGATCTCGATCAGGTCGAAGCCGGCACGATCGGCGCGGTGCGCAGCGTCGACATACTGCAGCACGACGCCCGCGATCTCATCGGTGTCGAGCGGGCGCGGATCATCGGCGTCGATGAAGCCTGTCGTACCGTCATCGTGCTGAACCAACACCGTCGCACCGCACGCACGAATCGCGGACGGCGCGACGGGCGGCGCCCCCGCTTCCTGCAAGCGCCGATGCGACACGCGCCCCGCATGCGACAGCAACGCCGCGATGCGTCCGTGCCGCGCATGCACCGCGCCGACGACGCCCTTCCAGCCCGCTTCCTGCGCCACCGTGTAAATGCCGGGCGTGGCCCAGCCGCCCTGGCCTTGCCGTGAAATCTGCGTGGGCTCGGTGACGATCAGCCCGGCGCTCGCGCGCTGCGCGTAATAGTGGGCGTTCATTTCGGATGGAACGTCGCCGGGCTGCGACGCGCGATGACGCGCGAGCGGCGCCATCACGATGCGATTCGGCAGTTCGAGCTTGCCGATGGTGACGGGTGAAAAAAGCGTGTCGTGCGGCATGGCGACTCCGCGAATGTCTGGTCTTGCCGTTCAGACATTCCGCAAGAAACGCGCCGCGCAGACGCAAAAAAGCCGGCAAGCGCAATGCTTGCCGGCTTCTGTCCTGCCCGTTCAGACGATGGCTTTACGCCACGCTTGCGACCGGTTCAGTGCCAGCCGCTTCGGCCAGCGCCAGTGCCTTGTCGGCGATTTCCCACGTGAATTCCGGCTCTTCGCGGCCGAAGTGGCCGTATGCCGCCGTCTTTTCGTAGATCGGGCGCAGCAGGTCGAGCATCTGGATGATGCCCTTCGGACGCAGGTCGAAGTGCTCCTGCACGAGCTTCGTGATCTCGGCATCCGACACGCGACCCGTGCCGAACGTGTTGACCATGACCGAAGTCGGGCGTGCGACGCCGATCGCGTACGAAACCTGAATCAGCGCGCGCGATGCCAGACCCGCCGCGACGATATTCTTCGCGACATAACGGCCCGCGTAGGCCGCCGAACGGTCCACCTTCGACGGGTCCTTGCCCGAGAACGCGCCGCCGCCGTGCGGAGCCGCGCCGCCGTAGGTATCGACGATGATCTTGCGGCCCGTCAGACCGCAATCGCCCTGCGGACCGCCGATGACGAAACGGCCCGTCGGGTTCACCAGGAACTTGATGTCGCCATTGATGAGTTCCTTCGGCAGCGTCGGCTTGATCACTTCCTCGATCACCGCTTCGCGCAGTTGCGGCAGATCGATGTCCGGCGAATGCTGCGTGGAGAGCACGACGGTGTCGATGGAATGCGCGCGGCCATCGACATAACGCACGGTGACCTGCGACTTCGCATCCGGACGCAGCCACGGCAGACGGCCGTCGCGGCGCAGGTTCGCCTGACGCTCGACGAGACGGTGCGACAGGTGAATCGGCAGCGGCATGAGTTCGGGCGTTTCGTCGCACGCGTAACCGAACATCAGGCCCTGGTCGCCGGCACCTTGATCGAGGTTGTCGTCATGCGCCTTGTTCACGCCTTGCGCGATATCCGGCGATTGCTTGTCGTACGCGACGAGCACCGCGCAGCCGCGATAATCGATGCCGAAATCAGTGTTGTCGTAGCCGATGCGCTTGATGGTGTCCCGCGCGACCTGGATGTAATCGACGTTGGCGGTGGTCGTGATTTCGCCCGCGAGGACGACGAGACCGGTGTTGCAGAGCGTTTCCGCCGCGACGCGCGAATATTTGTCCTGCGACAGGATGGCGTCGAGGATGGCGTCGGAGATTTGATCGGCGACCTTGTCGGGGTGGCCTTCGGAAACGGATTCGGAAGTAAAGAGATAGTCGTTCGACACGCTTCAGACTCCATTTGAGTACGATTGATATTCACGTAGCCGTCTTCGTCTGGAGTCTGAAGCGGCGACGCTTTAGCGGATGTCTTTCCGGGCCGGCTTCTTCTCGAAACATAAGAAGACTCCGACTCGCTTCGCCCCGCAAGTTGTCCATTAACTCGGCGAAGGTTCTATTATACCGGTTTCCCTTGTTTTCACAGAGCCGAACGCTTGTCGCAATCCGCCACGCATCAAACATCCGCTCATCGCGGCCGACCGTCCGCACGCTGGAGCCGCTCATGCTAGGGCGCATCGGCGTGGCGCTCGCCATCGGCTTTCTCAAGTTCCTGGCGCTCATCCCTTACGGCATCACGGCGCGTTTCGGCGATGCCCTCGGCTGGCTGCTCTATCAGATTCCGAGCCGCCGCAGACGCATCGTCCATACGAATCTGAAGCTGTGCTTTCCTGAGTGGTCCGACGAAAAACGCGAGGACATCGCGCAGAAGCACTTCCGGCACGCGATCCGCAGCTACGTGGAGCGCAGCGTGCAATGGTTCGGCTCGGCGAAAAAGCTCGAAAAGCTGATCGAAGTCGACAGCGCCGTCGATCTCACCGATCCCGACCTCCCGCCCACGCTCTTTCTCGGGCTGCATTTCGTCGGTATCGAGGCGGGCTCGATCTTTCTCAATTACTCGCTGCATCGGCGCTGCGGTTCGTTGTATCAGCCGTTCTCGAATCCGCAGATCGAGGAACTCGCGAAAACGCAGCGCGCCCGCTTCGGCGCCGACATGGCGAGCCGCGCCGACAGCGCGCGCATCGTGCTGCGCTGGCTGCGCGATCGCAAGCCGGTGATGCTCGGCGCGGACATGGACTACGGCATGCGCAACTCCACGTTCGTGCCGTTCTTCGGCATCCCCACGTGCACGCTGACGGCCGTCGGCCGGCTCGCGAAGACGGGCAAGGCGCAGGTCGTGCCGTTCATCGGCGAGGTGTTGCCGGACTACAAGGGTTATCGGCTGAAGATCTTCAAGCCGTGGGACGACTACCCGACCGGCGACGACGAAGCCGACGCGCGCCGCATGAACGCGTTTCTGGAAGAGCAGATTCCGCGCATGCCGGAGCAATATTACTGGGTGCACAAGCGCTTCAAGACCCGGCCGCCGGGCGAGCCGGGATTCTATTGAAGCGTGAGGGGCGCGAAACGCCGCTGCGCGGGTCACATACAATAGCCGCCATGAAACTCAAATTCACCAAGATGCAGGGCGCGGGCAACGACTTCGTCGTGCTCGACGGCTACACGCAGCCGCTCGCTCTCACCGCCGGGCAGGTGCGCGCACTCGCGAACCGCCATTTCGGCGTGGGCGCGGATCAGTTGCTGCTCGTCGAAAAGCCGACGATCGACGGTGTCGACTTCAAATACCGCATCTTCAATTGCGATGGCGGCGAGGTCGAGCATTGCGGCAACGGCGCGCGCTGCTTCGTGAAGTTCGTGCGCGACCGGCGCCTGACGGACGCCTCAACCGTGCGCGTGCAGGTGCAGAACGGCGTCATCACGCTGACGATGCAGGAGAACGGCGAAGTCGTCGTCGACATGAGCACGCCGGTGTTCGATCCTCTGCACGTGCCGTTCGACGCGGTCGGCCTCGTAGGCCGCCGGCAAGGCAACGACACGCTCTGGCCGCTCGACCTGAACGGTGAAACGCGCTGGATTTCCGCCGTGTCGATGGGCAATCCGCACGCGGTGCAGATCGTCGAGGATGTCGAGGCGTATCCGGTCTTGACCGAAGGCCCGCTCGTCGAGCGTCACGCGCGCTTTCCGAAGCGCGTGAACGCGGGCTTCATGCAGATCGTCGATCGTCATTCGGTGAAGCTGCGCGTCTTCGAGCGCGGCGCGGGCGAAACGCTCGCGTGCGGCACGGGCGCGTGCGCGGCGGTGGCCGCGGGCATCCGGCGCGGTCTGCTCGACTCGCCGGTGCGCGTGAAGACGCACGGCGGCACGCTCACGATCAGCTGGGACGGCGCGCGCGACGAATCCGCCGCACTGCTCATGGCCGGGCCCGCCGCGACCGTTTTCGAAGGCGAGATCGAGCTCGATCGCATTGATTAACGCAACCAGGTCATCATGAATCCACGCGAAGTCGCCGACTACCTGCTCGCCAACCCCGATTTCTTCGTCGAGCATGCGGAACTGCTCGGCACCATCCGGCTTTCGAATCCGCACGGCAAGGCGGCCGTGTCGCTGCAGGAACGCCAGATGGAAATGCTGCGCGACAAGAACAAGCAACTGGAGCGGCGTCTCGCCGAACTGCTGCGCTACGGCCACGAGAACGACAGCATCTCGACCAAGTTCAATCGCTGGACCGTGCGCGTGATTTCCCAGCGCGACCCGTACGCGTTGCCCGCGACCATCAGCACAGGCCTGTGCGAAGTCTTCGACGTGCCGCACGCCGCGCTGCGCGTGTGGGATATCGACGAAGCGTATCGGCAGGCGGATTTCGCGCGCCAGGTCGGCGAGGAAGTACGCATCTTCACGAGCAGCCTCTCCGCGCCGTACTGCGGCGCGAACACGGGCTTCGCGGCGGCGCAGTGGCTCGGCGCGGCGAACTCGGCATCGGTGACGGTCGCGCCCAGCGACGGCCCGCCCGATACCGACCGCAAGATCGAATCCGTCTCGCTGATCGCCCTGCGCGACCCGCAGGGCGGTCCGGACGCACCGAGCTTCGGCCTGCTCGTAATGGGCTCGCCCGATCCGCGCCGTTTCCACGACGGCATGGCGACGGACTTCCTCACGCACATCGGCGCGCTGGCGAGCGCGGCGCTGTCGCGCTTGCTGCCGCACTGAACATGAACGCCGCCGCGCCCTCGGAAAATGCGATCGCCGACTATCTTGCGATGCTGGAGCACCAGCGGCATCTCTCCGAGCATACGCTGCGCGGCTACACGCATGAGCTGGGCGAACTGCGCGCGCTCGCCAAAGACCGTCCGCTCGAGTCGCTGACCCCCGCGGATATTCGCGGCGCAGTCGTGCGGGCGCACGCCGGCGGGCTGTCATCGCGCTCCATTGCGCATCGGCTGTCGGCGTGGCGCGCGTTCTATCGATGGCTCGCCGAGCGCGTCGAGATGCCCGCGAATCCTGTCGCGACCGTGCGTGCGCCGAAACGCGAAAAGACGCTGCCGAAGGCGCTTTCCGTCGACGACGCCATGGCGCTCATGGACGCGCCGCAAGCCGGCACGACCGAAGCGCTGCGCGATCACGCGATGCTCGAACTGTTCTATTCGTCGGGCTTGCGGCTCGCGGAACTCGTCGGGCTTGACGTGCGTTTCGTCGATAACAGCGAATACACGTCGCAAGGCTGGATCGATCTCGACAGCGCGGAAGTCACGGTGCTGGGCAAAGGCAAGCGCATGCGCAAGGTGCCCGTCGGCCGCAAGGCGATCGACGCTTTGCGCGCGTGGATCGAAGTGCGCGGCGAATTCGTCAAGCTCGATCCGCACGCGCTCTTCGTCTCGGTGCGCGGCAACCGCATGTCGCCGGGCGTGGTGCGCGAGCGCGTGAAGCGTCTCGCGTTGCAGGCGGGCATTCCGTCGAACGTGCATCCGCACGTGTTGCGGCACTCGTTCGCCACCCACGTCCTGCAATCGAGCGGCGACCTGCGCGCGGTGCAGGAACTGCTCGGCCATGCGAGCATCACGGCCACGCAGGTGTATACGTCGCTCGATTTTCAGCATCTGGCCCGCGTCTACGATGCGGCGCATCCGCGCGCAAAGAAGCGCGATTGACCCCGACGGCGCCTCGCGCGCCGCTTTCATCACCGCAATGAACACCATCACGCTCAAGCCGTCGAAGGACAGATCGCTCGTTCGCCGCCATCCGTGGGTCTATGCGAACGCGATCGCGCGCATCGACGGCGATCCCGCGCCCGGCGCGACGGTCGTCGTGCGCGCGGCGGACGGACGCTTTCTCGCGCGCGCGTCGTACAGCCCGCATTCGCAGATCCGCGCGCGCGTGTGGAGCTTCGACGAAAGCGAGCCGGTCGATCACGCGTTCTTCAAGCGCCGCGTGCAGCGCGCGGTGGCGCTCCGGCAGACGATGGTGAAGGACACGGGCGCGACGCGTCTCATCTTCGGCGAGGCGGACGGCTTGCCGGGCCTGATCGTCGATTACTACGTCGCCGACGACCAGCCGCGCGCGCAGCTCGTCTGCCAGTTCATGGCGACGGGCGTCGAAGCGTGGAAAGCGGTCATCGTGCATGCGCTGATCGACGCGACCGGCTGTCCGGACGTCTACGAGCGCTCGGACGTTTCGATCCGTCAGAAAGAAGGACTGGAGCAGACCACCGGCGTGCTCGCCGGCGACGCGCCGCCCGACACGCTCATTACGAACGAATGCGGCGTGCGCCATCACGTCGATGTGCGCAACGGCCATAAGACGGGCTTCTACGTCGATCAGCGCGATAACCGCGTGCTCGTCGCGCAGCACGCGACAGGCCGCGAAGTCTTGAACTGCTTCTGCTATACGGGCGGCTTTTCGCTGGCGGCGCTCAAGGGCGGCGCGACGCGCGTGGTATCCGTCGATTCGTCCGGCGAAGCGCTCGCGCTCGCGCGCGAAAACGTGAAGGCGAACGGCTTCGACGCCGACAAGGCCGAATGGCTCGACGCCGATGCCTTCAAGACGCTGCGCCGTCTCTACGACGAAGGCCGGCGGTTCGACCTGATCGTGCTCGATCCGCCGAAGTTCGCGCCATCGAAGGAAACGGTGGATCGCGCCGCGCGCGCGTACAAGGACATCAACCTGAGCGGATTCAAGCTGCTGCGCCCGGGCGGGCTGCTTTTCACCTATTCGTGCTCGGGAGCGATCGATTCCGGCCTGTTTCAGAAGATCGTCGCGGATGCGGCGGCGGATGCGCGCGTCGATGCGCGCATTCTCAAGCGCCTGGGCGCGGGCGTCGATCATCCGCTGCTGACGGCGTTTCCGGAAGGCGAGTACCTGAAAGGGCTGCTGTTGCAAATCGCCTGATCGCCCCAACGTAGCCGCAATTCGCGCCCCGCCCAAGGCCGCGCGCGGCGCTGGCTTGACAAATATGTTTCAATAATCGATTCAGCGCGGTTCCAAGACACAGACGACCGAACACAGACAAGGACACAGGCGACACCATGATTCCCGTAACCATCCTGACCGGCTTTCTGGGCAGCGGCAAAACCACGCTGCTCAAGCGCATCCTGAACGAGCAGCACGGCATGAAGATCGCCGTGATCGAGAACGAGTTCGGCGAAGAGAACATCGACAACGAAATTCTCGTGCAGGAAACGAACGAGCAGATCATCCAGATGAGCAACGGCTGCATCTGCTGCACGATCCGTGGCGATCTGGCGCGCGCGCTCGAAGACCTCGCGAACCGCAAGAAGGCGGGCACGCTCGATTTCGACCGCGTCGTGATCGAAACCACCGGCCTCGCGAATCCGGGTCCGGTCGCGCAGACGTTCTTCATGGACAACACCGTCGCCGACGAATTCCTGCTCGACGCGATCATCACGCTGGTCGACGCGAAGCACGCGAACGCGCAGCTCGATCAGCACGAAGTGGTGCAGCGGCAAGTCGGTTTCGCGGATCGCCTGTTCGTCACGAAGTCCGATCTCGTCTCCGCCGACGAACTCGAATCGCTCAAGCATCGCCTGCTGCACATGAACCCGCGCGCGGCCGTCAGGATCGTCAATTTCGGCGATGCCGACATCAAGGAAATCTTCGATCTGCGCGGCTTCAATCTGAATTCGAAGCTCGAGATCGATCCCGACTTCCTTGCGGAAGACGATCACGACCATGACCACGCGCATGATCACGATCATTCGACCTGCGGTCACGATCACAGCCACGATCACGATCACGAGCACGGGCATCATCACCATCACGCGCATCACGACGACAAGATCAAGTCGTTCGTCTACCGCAGCGACAAGCCGTTCGATCCGAACCGGCTCGAAGACTTCCTCGGCGGCATCCTGCAGATCTATGGCGAGCGCCTGCTGCGCTACAAGGGCGTGCTCTATATGAAGGGCGTCGATCGCAAGGTCGTGTTCCAGGGCGTGCATCAGATGATGGGCAGCGACCTCGCCGGCAAATGGATGCCGATCGAAAAGAAAAACAGCAAGATGGTGTTCATCGGCATCGAGCTGCCGAAGGATCTGATCACCGACGGACTCGACGCCTGTCTCGTGAAGTAATCCGGCACGCATCTCGCTTGAATCTTGCGATTCACGCGGGGCGGAACCGGAGCGCTGAAATGAAAACGCCGCTGCGAGTGACTCGCGGGCGGCGTTTTTCATGAGCGACTTTCGATGCGGGTATGTAGTCGCGACCACCAACCGACATCGCTTTTTGCACGTCCAGGCGTTATATTTTTGAAATTCCGGCGTGATTTGACAGGGTTTTCCTCGTTATCGTCGGAAATTGCGGTTCAGTTACAATACAGCCCCACTGGAGAAGGGCAGTTCCGCTGGATGCGCGTCTTTCAGGCGCACGCTCGGCGGAAGTCAGGAGAAGGGATGTCCCGTCGGGACGATGCCTCGATTTGCCGGGGGAAGGCAAATCAAGTCAAAGCACCGGGGCCGGAAATCCAGGGCACATGCAAATGCGCCCGTCGTCATCCGGAGCATCATCCAATATCGGTTTCCAGAGGAGTTCGGCCCCGCATCGACGCGTCGCGTAGCCCCAAGCGTACCGATGCGCTGCATGCGGGCAACGCAAGTGCGGGCGTTGCGAAGACATCGCCTTACATTGAAGAAGCAAGCAGATGACAACGAAACTCTTGACCGAAGCCGAAATCCTGAAGATGAGCGAGAAGGACTACATGAACGAGGATCAACTCGCCTTCTTCAAGAACCGGCTCGAGCAGTTGCAAGCGGACATTCTGAAGAATGCCGGCCAGACGACCGAAAATCTGCGGGAAACGGTGATCGTGCCGGACCCGGCGGATCGCGCGACCATCGAGGAAGAGCATGCACTGGAACTGCGCACGCGCGACCGCGAACGCAAGCTTCTGAAGAAGGTGCAGCAATCGCTCGCGCGCATCGACTCCGGCGATTACGGCTGGTGCGAAGAGACCGGCGAACCGATCGGCATTCCGCGTCTGATCGCGCGCCCGACGGCCACGCTGTCGCTCGAAGCGCAGGAACGCCGCGAACTGCGTCAGAAGCTGTTCGGCGACTGAAATAGCTGCCGGCAGGCGATTATCGCGGGACCGCCCCGCCACGGGGAAAACGCCGCCGCAAAAAGTTGCGCTAGAGCAGGGAAATCAGTAAAAAAGGGCACCCATCGACGGGGTGCCTTTTTTTACTTTCAGGCGAGCAAAAACGCGGCACGTCGATGTCGAAAGTCTTGATAAATCCGCCAGCGCCCTAAAATGAGCCGGACGCGCCGCCGCAACGGCATCATCGCGGCGGGCGCGAGCGCGGCGCTTCGCCTGTGGCCTCCGAGGCCCGGACGGAACCCCGCGCCGTGCACTTCATCGAATTCTCGACTGCGCGGCGGCCGGTCGTTCGACGACGAAGCCGCCCCGCGTCCTTCTGGTTTTCACAAGGAACGCACATGGAACAATTTCACGGCACGACCATCGTCTCCGTGCGCCGCGACGGCAAGGTCGCGCTGGGCGGCGATGGTCAGGTGACGCTCGGCAACATCGTCATGAAAGGGGGCGCGAAGAAAGTGCGCCGCATCTATGGCGGCAAGGTGCTGGTCGGCTTCGCCGGCGGCACGGCCGACGCGTTCTCGCTGCTCGACCGCTTCGAAGCGAAGCTCGAGAAGCATCAGGGCAATCTGACGCGCGCCGCCGTCGAACTGGCGAAGGACTGGCGCACCGACCGCATGCTGCGCCGTCTCGAAGCGATGCTGATCACCGCCGACAAGGACACGACGCTCGTCATCACCGGCAACGGCGACGTGCTCGATCCCGAACACGGCATCGCGGCGATCGGCTCGGGCGGCGCATACGCGCAGGCCGCGGCGCAGGCGCTCATCGAAAACACCGCTCTCGCCCCGCGCGACATCGTCGAAAAGGCGCTCACCATCGCCGGCGACATGTGCATCTACACCAATCACAATCGCGTCATCGAGACGATCGAATAAAGGACCCAGCGATGACCACCATGACTCCCTCCGAAATCGTCTCCGAACTCGACAAACACATCATCGGCCAGGGGCGCGCGAAGAAGGCGGTTGCCGTCGCGCTGCGCAACCGCTGGCGCCGTCAGCAGGTCGGCGAACCGCTGCGCCAGGAAATCACGCCGAAGAACATTCTGATGATCGGGCCGACGGGCGTCGGCAAGACCGAGATCGCGCGTCGTCTCGCCAAGCTCGCGGACGCGCCGTTCATCAAGATCGAAGCGACCAAGTTCACCGAAGTGGGCTACGTCGGGCGCGATGTGGACAGCATCGTGCGCGATCTGATCGAGATTTCCGTCAAGCAGACGCGCGAATCCGAGATGAAGAAAGTACGCACGAAGGCGGAAGATCGCGCGGAAGACCGCATCCTCGATATCCTCCTGCCGAGCGCGCGCCCGGTCGGTTTCGGCGCGGCGGAATCGGGCGGCGAGGGCGACAACACCACGCGCCAGACTTTCCGCAAACGCCTGCGCGAAGGCGCGCTCGACGACAAGGAAATCGAACTCGACGTGGAACTGCCGCAAGTCGGCATGGACATCATGGGGCCGCCGGGCATGGAGGACATGACCGAGCAGATTCGTTCGATGTTCGCGAACATCGGCGGCGGCAAGAAGACGCGCCGCAAGGTGAAGGTGAAGGAAGCGCTGAAACTGCTCACCGACGAAGAAGCCGGCAAGCTGCTCAACGACGAAGAGGTCAAGAGCCGTGCGGTGCAGAACGTCGAGCAGAACGGCATCGTGTTTCTCGACGAAATCGACAAGATCGCGTCGCGCAGCGAGGCGGGCGGCGCCGAAGTGTCGCGTGCCGGCGTGCAGCGTGATCTGCTTCCGCTCGTCGAAGGCACGACCATCAACACCAAATACGGGATGATCAAGACCGATCACATCCTGTTCATCGCGAGCGGCGCGTTCCATCTCGCCAAGCCGAGCGATCTGATTCCCGAGCTGCAAGGGCGCTTTCCGATTCGCGTCGAGCTGGATTCGCTGTCTGTCGGCGACTTCGAATCGATCCTGAATTCGACCGATGCAAGCCTCGTCAAGCAGTACAAGGCGCTGCTCGCGACCGAAGGCGTCGAGCTCGATTTCACCGACGAAGGCATCCGGCGTCTCGCGGAAATTGCGTACTCGGTGAACGAGAAGACCGAGAACATCGGCGCGCGGCGGCTGTATACGGTAATTGAGAAGCTGCTGGAGGAAGTGTCGTTCGCGGCGGGCAATCACACGGGCCAGCCGGTGCGGATCGACGCGGCGTATGTGGATCGCGCGCTCGGCGACGTGGCGCAGGACGAAGACTTGTCGCGCTACGTGCTGTAACGGCGGCGGCATCATCCAGAAGCGAACCGGGCCGTTGAGCCCGGTTTTTTTCGTCTGATGGAAACGTACAGGCGAAAAAAAGCCCGCCTAGGTTGGCGGGCTGAATCCATATCAGGAGGAGACATGGAGGAGACAATTCCAATAATACATAGCCGGTTGATGCGACGCAATAGAAATTTTAGTAAAAACCCCTATGGCGTGATTCTGTGGCATCTGTGCGTCACTTTTGGGATTCCGCCTGCCGATGACACCGCAAGAAACGGCGCGTAACCTCGTCCACACGGCTCTACAGTGGTCACGTACCCAAGAGCCTTCGAGGTCGTCATGAAAACCGTAACCAACCCTGTCTTTTCATCCGATGAAACCCGCTGGCAAGCCGTCGTCGATCGCGACGAGCATGCCGACGGCGCTTTCTTCTTCGCCGTACGCACGACCGGCGTGTTCTGCCGGCCCTCGTGCGCGTCGCGGGCGCCGCGTCGCGAGAACGTCGAATTCTTCCCGACGACCGATGCAGCCGTCGCCGCCGGATACCGCGCCTGCAAGCGCTGCCAGCCGACCAGCCTGCCGCGCGAACTCGCCATCGTCGAGCGCGCGTGCAAGGTGCTCGACGCCGATCCGCAGCAGCGCATGACGCTCGCCCAGTTGAGCGATGCCGTGCACGTCAGCCCGTTCCATCTGCAGCGCCTTTTTTCGCGGATCGTCGGCATCTCGCCGCGTCAGTATCAGGCGGCGCAACGCGCGGGCGTGCTGCGCGACGCGTTGCAGCGCGGCCGCGACGTGACGCGCGCGACGCACGACGCCGGTTTCGGCTCGCCGTCGCGCATGTACGAGGCCGTGCCTGCCGAACTCGGCATGACGCCGTCCGCGTACAGGCGCCAGGGCGCGGGACTGACCGTGCGCTACGCGACCGCCGCGACGCCGCTCGGCACGGTGATCGTCGCCGCGACGGACAAGGGCGTCTGCAAGATCGCGTTCGGCGACGATGCGGATACGCTCGTCGGACAGCTCGCCGCCGATTTCGCGCAGGCCGAACGCGTCGAGGATGCTGCGAAGATGGAGCCGTTCATCGCGCAGATTCGCGCGTATCTGCAAGGCACGCGCGAGCGCTTCGACTTGCCGCTCGACATCGGCGCGACGGCTTTCCAGCGGCGCGTGTGGGACGCGTTGCGGCGTATCCCGTATGGTCAGACGCGCAGTTACACGGACATCGCGGCCACGCTCGGCTCGCCTCGCGCGGTGCGCGCGGTCGCCAACGCGTGCGGCTCGAATCCGGTGGCCCTCGCGATTCCATGCCATCGCGTGATCGGCAAGGATGGCGCGATCTCGGGCTATCGCTGGGGCACGCCGCGCAAGGAAGCGCTGCTCGAAACCGAGCGCGCCCACAACGAAGCCAACAAGGTCGCATGAAGCACACGCGCTCGCCGTCGTCATGACGCGCGGGCGTGTCAAACCCCTCGCGAGCCGCCCGAAGCGGCTCCGGAATCCCTCCGCCGCGTCCCGCGCGAAGCCTCCGAAAAACCCGCAAACCCTTACGGTTTCTGGGCTCAAGCACGCCTGACACCGAGATGTTAAAGTGCCCGCTACCCTAAAAATATGACCGGGCGCATGCGCTCGCGCTCCTCGCAGATTGCTTCAATGGCAAACAAGAATCCCGCTCACCCCAAGGCCGGCGCTTTCGAGCGCAGGCTTGCCGCGCTCGCGTCCGGCCCACACGCCGACGCACTGCGCCAAGGCTTGCGCGGCATCGAAAAAGAAAGCTTGCGTGTGACGCCGCAGGGCAAGCTGGCGATGACGCCGCATCCGCGCGCGTTCGGCTCCGCGCTGACGCATCCGCTCATCACGACCGATTACTCCGAAGCGCTCGTCGAACTCATCACGCCCGCCGAAGCCGACGCGGCGCTCACGCTCGATCGCCTCGACGTGCTGCATCGTTTCGCGTACGCGCACATGGGCGACGAGTTGCTGTGGAACGACTCGATGCCCAATTCGTTGCCGCCTGAGGACGAGATTCCGTTCGGCTATTACGGCACGTCGAATATCGGCACGCTCAAGAACGTGTACCGGCGCGGGCTCGCGCTGCGCTATGGGCGCACGATGCAATGTATCGCGGGCATCCACTACAACTATTCGCTCAACGAAAATGTGTGGCGCGCGTGGCAGGCGCTGGACCAATCGAGCACGCTGTCCGCGAAGGACTTCCAGTCGGAACGCTACTTCGCGCTCATCCGCAACTTCCGCCGCACCAACTGGCTGCTGATGTATCTGTTCGGCGCGTCGCCGGCGCTCAACAAGCGCTTCGTCGAAGGCAAGACGCATCATCTCGAAACGTTCGATGCCGACACGCTTTATTTGCCGCACGCGACCAGCCTGCGCATGAGCGATCTCGGCTATGCGAACAATCCCGCGCAGGCGGACCTGCTGCCGAGCTACGACACGCTCGAGGCCTATCTCGACGTGCTCGCCAAGGCCGTGAGCCAGCCGTACGCGCCGTATGAGGCCATTGGCACGCAGCGCGATGGCGAATGGGTCCAGATCAACACCAACGTCCTGCAGATCGAAAACGAGTTCTACTCGACGATCCGCCCGAAGCGCGTCACGTATTCGGGCGAACGTCCGCTGCATGCGCTGGCCGAGCGCGGCGTGCAGTACATCGAAGTGCGCTGCCTCGACATCGATCCGTTCGAGCCGACCGGCATCTCGCTGGAGACGGCGCGCTTTCTCGATGCATACCTGCTGTATTGCGCGCTGGAAGACAGCCCGCTGTTGCCGCCCGAGGCGAGCATCGAAGCGAACGGCAATTTCAGCGCGGTGTCGAAGGAAGGACGCAAGCCGGGTCTCACGCTGCAACGCGACGGCGCAAGCATGCCGATGCAGCAGTGGGCCGAAGCGCTCTTCGACGCGATCGAGCCGGTCGCGAAGACGCTCGACACGCTCAACGGCAACGACGACCACACGCGCGCGCTTCGGGGATTGCGGCCGCGCATCGCGGATGCATCGCTAACGCCGTCCGCACGCGTGTTGCAGACGATGCGCGACAATCGGCAATCCTTCGACGCATTCGCGCTCGAACTCAGCGCGCGCCACGCCGAAACCTTCCGCGCGCGCCCGCTCTCGGTCGACGACGAGCGCGCGATGGAAGAACTCGCAGCGAAATCACTGGTGGAGCAGACGGTGGTCGAAAGCAGCGACACCGAATCGTTCGATGCGTTCGTCGCCGCCTATCAGGACTACAAGCTGAATCCCGCGAGCGCGTGAGCTCTCGCGCTCCTTCGCGACGAGCAGCTTTTTCCGTTCCGGCGCCCGCGTGCGCCGGAAAGCCTTACCGGCTTGTGCAACAGAGGGAAACGCATCACAACGTCATCCGGGTTGACGGGTCAAAATGTTGCCGACTTTTCGACGATCGGGGGAGCAATGAAAAAGATGTTCTTCGGCGCGGCCGCGCTGGGGGCTGCGTCGCTTGCGCTATTGGGCGGCTGCGCGGTAGACGATCAGGTCAGCAGCACCGTCATGGAGCAGGCTACCCAACCGCTCACCTGCATGAGCAAGCCCGAATGCGATGCGTGGTGGGCGCGCGCCCAGGTCTGGGTGACGAACCATTCGGCGTACAAGTTGCAGACCGTCACGGATTCGATCATCCAGACGGCGGGACCGTCGAGCGGAAAGCGCGCGCTCGCGTATCAGATCACCAAGACGCCGACGAACGAAGGCACCGCGACGATCGGCTTCGCCGCGCACTGCGACAACCCGCTCGGCTGCGAGCCCAACCCGTGGCAGGCGGGCGCGGACTTCAAGCAGTTCATCCGAAACGGTCCGGGGCTGCGGAAAACGACGCCGCAAGCCGCGCAGGCAGTCGCGCCGGCGCCCGTCGCGCCCGCCGCGCCCGCTCCAGGCGGCGTGCAGGTCAGCCCGCTGGACCAACCGGTCCCGCTCAATCTCGAGAACCAGCCGGGCCAGTCGGTGACGCCGCTCACGCCGCAGTAAATCAATGACCCATCGTGGCTGACGCGCCCTTCTTCGGCCGCGTCAGCCAGACCATCACGGCCAGCACGAGAAACGCATAGAACGAAATGCGGAAGAAGTCGTTGGTCGACATCATGTACGCCTGCGCCGACACCACGCGATCCAGTTGCGCCGTCAGCGCCTGTCCCGACAGACCGAGTCCCGAAAGTAGATCCGAATAAGCCGTCGTGCCCGCCGAATACGGCGTGACCGACTCGGTGAGCCGCGCATGATGGCGGATCATGCCGTTTTCCCAGAAAGTCGTGCTGACCGCGGTGCCGATCGCGCCCGACAAGGTCCGCAGGAAGTTCGACAGCCCCGCCGCGCCCGCGAGCCGTTCGTCGGAGACGCTGGAGAGCGTGATGGTCGTCATCGGCACGAAGAAGCATGCGACGCCGATGCCCTGAATCAGACGCGGATAGATGATCTCGTGGAACGGCGTGTCGAGCGTGAAGGTCGAGTTCCAGTGCGACACGAACGCGAAGGTGAGGAACGCGAAACTCGCGACCACGCGCAGATTCAGCCGATGCATGTTCTGCCCGATGAGCGGCGAGAGCACCAGCGCGAGGATGCCGACCGGCGCGGTGGCGAGGCCCGCGAGCCACGGCGTGTAGCCGAGCACGGTTTGCAGCCACAGCGGCAACACGACGACCGATCCAAAAAACGCGAGAAAGCCGAGCGACGTAATGAGCACGCCCATCGCGAAGTTGCGGTCGCGAAAGAGCGACAGGTCGATCACCGGTTCCTTCTCCGTCAGCTCCCACGCGAACATGAACGCGAGCGACACCGCCGCGACGATCGCCAGCGTCACGATGAAGTTCGAGCTGAACCAGTCGTGGTCCTTGCCGAGATCGAGCATCATCTGCAGGCTTGCGACGCCGATCACCAGCAACGCAAGCCCGACGCCGTCGATGCGCTGCTGGGTCGTCTTCGTCTCGTGGCCGCGCAGCAGGAAGTACGCGATCGCCGCGGAAAACATGCCGATCGGCACGTTGATGTAGAAGATCCACGGCCACGTGAAGTTATCGGTGATGTAGCCGCCCATCACCGGGCCGAAGATCGGCGCGACGATCACGGTCATCGCCCAGAGGCCGAGCGCGAGCCCGCGCTTTTCCGGTGGATAGCTGCGCATGAGGATGGTTTGCGACAGCGGGACCATCGGGCCGGAGACGAGACCCTGCAACAACCGGAACGCGATCAGCGACTGAAAGTTGTGCGCGAGGCCGCAGAGCGCGGACGCGACGGAAAACAGCAGCACGGAAATCGTGAAGAGCTTCACCTCGCCGACGCGGCGCGCGAGCCAGCCGGTCAGCGGCACCGCGATGGCGGACGCGACCGAATACGACGAGATCACCCAGGTGCCTTCGCTCGTCGCCACGCCGAGGCTACCGGAAATGGTCGGCACCGCGACGTTCGCGATCGACGTGTCGAGCACTTCCATGAACGTGCCTAGCGCGAGGCCCATGGTCAGCAGGGCGAGGATTCCGCCGGTGAGCGGCATGGGCGCGGGCGGCGTGGCGGGCGTGCTCGTCGCGGATGTGGACATTCTTCGTTTTCTCCATGCGCCGACGATGCCGAAAGCACGCATCGCACGCAAACTATTTATTGTCGAGGCATTCTCTGCCCAGACAGCGAAATCTGCGCAATGAAACGCCAGTTTCGTCCGATCAATCAGGGCAAATCTTCGTCGAGCCCGCACGGCGCGCAAACGGCCATCGGCGAGTTGCCGATGATGCGCGTGAGCATGCCGATCAACAACGCCAGCTCCGCGTGGCTGAAACCTTCCAGTTGTTCGTTGAGTACGGCCGCGCCGATCGCGGGCAGGCGCGCGGCGGCGTCGCGCCCTCGCTCGGTCAGGCTCAGTTCGACCATCCTGCGGTCGGCCTCGCTGCGCGCCCGGCTCACGAAGCCTTTCTTTTCGAGCCGGTCGAGCATGCGCGTCATCGAGCCGCTGTCATACGACATCTCGCGCGACAGTTCCAGCGGCGTGCGCGCGCGTCCCGACGCAAGCAGCAGGATCACGCCGATCTGCGGCGACGTGAGATCGAGCGGCTTGAGCGCCTGATCGGTTCGCATGACGAGCACGTTGCGCGCCTTGGCAAGGAAATAACCGAGGCTCGTTTCGAGCTGAATCGTGGCGGGATCGTAAAGCGGTTCGCTGTTCATGCGACATCGGTCAAACGGCTGTTGCGGGGTTGCGACACTGCGCCGCGCCCCCGTGAAGCCGATAATTGCGAAAAAGCAATCGGCAGTATCTTGAAAAGTAGTTGCATAGTCAATATTATTCTATGCACTGAGTTACGCGCGTGATGCGCAATTCGAGACCATGTTCTGATCGCCAGCCGTCGTTCTGCGACGCCCGAAGGACCTTCAAATGACCCGCTTTGTTCGCACCGCCCGCCGACGCTTCGGCCCCATCAGCAGCACGATCGCCAACGCTTCCCGTCACTTCGTCCCGCCGAAGCTGAGTTCGTGGAAACTCGCGTTGTATCTGATCGTATTCTTGCTGCCGGGCGGTTCGTTCGCGGTGCTCGGCATGGGATGGTTCGAGAACCGGCAACGGCGCAAGACGGCGGCTTCCGCGCCGAAGAAGGCGTCTTCGGTGCGACCGTTGGTCCCCGCGCCCTGCTCCTCGTGTCCCGGAAGCGGCGGCGCAAGCGGCGCGTAAGGCGCACGAGCGCTTCCCCGTAACGCGTCGTAACCGATTCCCGCCGTCGCGTAACACCCGCCTTACGGTGAACCCGTTACGCTAACGTCTGCCCGACAACGCTCGGCGCGCGCATCGAGCGTGCGCCGCGTTCCGTTACCATCTCGGCTGATCGCGTCCGTCGCTTCGAACGGAGCCGCGCCGACAGGAATTTCGACAAGCAGATGCCGTATCGCCCCGCCCTTCCCGCTTTCGCCGTCCCGCGCCGGCTGACCGCCACGGCGCTTGCCGCCACGCTGGCGATGTTCATCGCCGGCTGCGCGGTCGGGCCCGACTATCAGCGCCCCACGACGACGGTCCCGGCCAGTTACAAGGAAGCGCCCGAAGGCTGGAAAGTCGCGCAGCCCGCCGACCAGATCGACCGCGGCACCTGGTGGACCATCTATAACGACGAACGCCTCAACGAGCTCGAAACGCGCGTGAATCAGGCGAACCAGAGCATCGCGCAGTTCGCGGCCGCGTATCGTCAGGCACGCGCGCTCGTCGGCGAGGCGCGCGCGGCGTACTTCCCGACGATCGGCGCAGCGGCGTCGGCGTCGCGTTCCGGAACCGGCACGGGCAACCGGTCGACCAACAGTTCCAGCTTCGGCCAGCAGGGTTCGGTCAACAACCAGTTCAGCCTTTCGCTCGACGCGAGCTGGGAACCGGACCTGTGGGGCAGCGTCTCGCGCACGGTCACCGCGCAGAAGGCGGGCCAGGAAGGCGCGGCCGCCGATCTCGCGAACGCGCGTCTGTCCGCGCAGGCCACGCTTGCGCAAAGCTATTTCCAGTTGCGCGCGCTCGATGCGCAACAAAAGCTCCTCGACGAAACCGTCGCGGCCTACGAGCAATCGCTCAAGCTCACGCAGAATCAGTACGCGCAGGGCATCGTCGCGCGCTCGGACGTGATTCAGGCGCAGACGCAATTGCAGTCCGCACAGGCGTCCGCCATCGACAACGGCGTCGCGCGCGCGCAATTCGAACATGCGATTGCGGTGCTCGTCGGCGAGCCGGCTTCCACGTTCTCGATACCGCCGATTCCGCTCGATGCGACGCCGCCCACGGTGCCCGTGCAAATGCCATCCGCGATTCTCGAGCGCCGCCCGGATATTGCCTCAGCCGAGCGCAAGGCAGCGGCGGCGAACGAGCAGATCGGCATCGAAATCGCCGCGTACTTCCCGACACTCACGCTCTCCGCGCAAGGCGGCTTCGAAAGCTCGGTGCTGTCGCAGTTGCTGCGCGCGCCGTCGCGTTTCTGGACGCTCGGACCGGACATCGCTGCAACGATTTTCGACGGCGGCCTGCGTGCCGCGCGCACCGACGCCGCGCGTGCTGCTTACGACCAGAACGTCGCGACTTATCGGCAGACCGTGCTGACGGCGTTCCAGGACGTGGAGGACAATCTCGCGTCGTTGCGCATTCTGGAGCGGGAAATCGTCGTGCAGCAGCAGGCTGTCGAATCGGCGCAGCAGGCGCTCGCGATCATCAACAATCAGTACAAGGCGGGGACGGTCGCGTTCATCAACGTGCTGACCGCGCAGACCACCGCGTTCACCGCGCAGCAGAAGCTCGCGAATATCGCGGGGCAGCGGATGGTGTCGTCGGTGGGGCTGGTGAAGGCGCTCGGCGGCGGGTGGGATGTTGCGCAGATGGATCGCGAGACGGGTGCGGTGGAAGCGCCCGTCGCGGCTGCGTCTGGTGTGAGCGGGACGCAAACGGCCAATCGTTGACCGTCTGGATTCCCTAACGCATGAAGGTCAGCGCAACCGTATCCGGATCAGTATGCCGGCCGAGCAGATTCAGCAACCCAGCGAGGTTTTCGCGCTGCTCCGGCGCGGCCGTCGCCGTACCCTGAAACCCCGTCGTACCCGGTGAAATCACGCCGTCGCCCTTGAGCATCAACGGCCCCTTGCTCGTCGACAGATCGATCGTCGCCGATGCGCCCTGCGCCTGCAGCGCGACACGATACGAACCGAGCGGCTTGACTCGCGACACCCGCGAAGCCATATCGTCGAGTGAGACGACCACTTGCCCGTAAGCGTTGCGGTTCAGCAAACGGAATTCGGTCCACGAGAGCCGCACGCTGCCATCGAAATCCAGCGTGTTGAACGGCGCGCCGAGGCCCGCAAGCAGCGTCGCCGGCACAGCAATCTGACCCGCCGTAATCGTCGCGCCACGCGTGGTGGCGTCCACGGTCACCGCGTCGGGCATCGCTTCGGTCTGGCGCATCGTCATGTGCACGCGCCCGGTGAACAACGGCAGGAACGATGTCGTCCATTCGACGCGCCCCGGCAACAACGTAGCGCCCGCGCCGTCGCTGCCCGCGGCGAGCATCAGCGTGGCCGAACCGCGCCACAGCGACCCCGCCGGATCGACCAGATTGACGTGGCCGCCCGTCGACTTCGAGAACTGCGGCACGATCCACGCGGCAGGCAGCATCACGAGCAGCGTGCCGGCGATCGATATCACCATCACGAAAAGCGCCGGCAATGCGAGCCGGATACGTCGCGTCCAGTAACTCATTTCGTGCCGGCCGGTTGCAGCGACGCCGTCAGATCCACCTGGCCATCCGGCTTCAGCGCCGTGACGTGCGCCTCCGATACCTGCACCTTGAACTGCTTGCGCGCGTCGTCGAGCCACATCGTCCAGTTGGGGAACGACGCGTTCTTCAACTGAATCTGCACGGCCGCGCCGATCACCTGAACCTGTGTCGGCTGCATGCCGTTGTCCGCTAGAGACTTCGCGAGTGCATCGCGCAACGCGCCGCCCGTCGGCATCACGCCTTCGGTGGCGGGCGCGAGCGAACGCGCGTCATTGGCCTGCGCGGTCATCGTCGCGAGCTGGCGCTGCATCGTCGGCAAGCTGTCGCGCAGCCGCGCGCGGCCTTCGTAAGCAGGCGCCCACAGCACGAGATACACGAGCACGAGCCCAAGCGCGAGGCCGCCCCACATGAGGAGCGTCTTCTCGCGCGGCGTGCGCGCTTCCCAGAATTCCGACAGTGAACGTCCGATTTCCGCTTTCATTGGGCGCTCCTGATGGTCCATTTGCCGGTGTTGCTATCGATCGAACCGTTCAGGCCATTGGCGGCGAGGCGCTTCGAAAGGTCGGGATCGACCTTGGTTTCCGGCTTGAAGGTCACTTCCAGATGACGATCGCGATAATCGAGTCCCGCGACGCCATTCACCGGCACCGGAGCGAGCGAGCGCGCGAGTCCGTCTGCCAGCGACAGGAAATCCGACGGCGAAAGCTCGCCCGACGCCACCCGCAGCCGATCGAGATTGCGCGCCATCTGATCGGGCGCGTCGAGCACGACGGTCGTCTTCGGGAACGCGTTGAGCAGCAGTTCGGTTTCCTGCGCGCTGATCGCGTCGCGCTGACGCGCAAGCTGCAGCCATTGCACGTTGATACCGATGATCGACACGACGATCGACGCCGCCACGAGCGCGATCGGCACGCGCAGGCGCCGCATCGTCGCGCGGTCGAGACGCCACGGCTGCGCGGCGAATTCGAACTGGCACAGGTCGAAGCGGCTCGCGAGCGCATTGCGCGCGAGCGCTTCGAAGCCGACCGGCAACGCGCCCGCGACGGCCGCGGCGGCATTGCGCGAGCCGGACAGGCGCGGCTCGTCGCCGGGCAGATCGACGAGCGAATACAGCGTCACCGGATGATCGCCCGCGAGCGCGGCGAGCGTCGCCTCGATCGACTCGGCGGGCAGCGCGAGACCTTCGCCGAGCGCCGAGCGTTCGCCACGCGCGATCGCGATCTCGATGCGCGGCGCGCCCAGCGATGCGGGCGAAGGCGCGGCCAGCTCGCCGATCAGCGCCGGCGCGGTCGACACCACATGACCGAGCAGGCCCGCGACGAACGGCGTCGGCAGCACTGCCGTTTCCTCGCCTTCGACGCTCGCTGCCGGAACCGGAGCCGGCAGGCAGCGCATCGCGGGCACCGCCTTCACGTTGCGGTGCCCCGCGCCCGAGAACGCGCCCACCACGAAGCGGAACCAGCCGCGATCGATCACGGCGACCACGCGCTTGCCATCGGCGAGCTCGACCGGATCGACGGCGACGTGGCACGTCTGCGGGTCCTGGATCAGCTGATCCTCGACGACGTTCGGCAGCGCCTGCCGCAAGCGCGGCCCCTTGAGCGGCGGCACGGCGGCGGCGAGCAACAGCGTGTCGCGCGCGGCGACGATCAGCACCGTCGCGCTCGCGCGCGGCAGCAGCCCGAGCGCCGCGCGGCCGATGCGTTGCGGCTCGCCGCGCTTGTCGAGCAGCAGAAACGGCAGATCCGGCAGATGCCACTCTTCCGAGCGCACCGCGGGATCGCGCGGCGGTAATAGAACGATCAGTGTGCTCAAAGGCCACTTCCTCTCATCAATGACAACGGCATGTCTTCACAGCGAGTCGCGTGTGTAGACGATGCGCGTCGTATGCGTCGTCGGATCGCGATACACGAGCGTCGTGCGTTCCAGTTGCGCGCGTTCGTGCTCGACGCGCCCGTGGATCACGAAATACTTCGTGGTGACGTCCATTTCGCTCGGATCGGTCGACACGGTCTTGACGCCCGCGCCGGTCAGCGCGAGCTGCACGTTGCCGATATCGTGAAAAAACACCGTCTCGCGGCGCGCGACGAACGCCTGCGCCTGCGACAGATTCATGCCGGGCACCACGGCCGCGATCACTTCGGCGGGCGCGGTGTTCATATTTACGGCGGCCGTCGTCGGCAGCACGGTGACGAACGGCCGGAGCTTCGCGACCGCTTCCGCCGAAAAGCCCGGCACGTCGAGCAGCGAATCGACGCTGATCATCTGCAAGGGCGCGACGGGCGCGTTGTTGTCGGCATCCTTCAGGCCGGGATCGTCGGTGAAGTTGCCGCCGCCCGTGCCGCCTTGCGCGAGCGCCGCGATCGTCGCTTCCGTGCTCGTGCCGGTGGCCGAAGTCGCGCTGTTGCCGGTCTGCGTCTGGAAACGCGTCGCGGAGCGCGCAAGGCCCGCGCGCATCTGCAGCGCCACGGTTTTCGCGAGCGAGCCGTTGATGCCGAGCATCGCGAGCAGCCGCTGGAACGCCTGAATCTGCGCGACGTTGATCGTCAGCACGCCGGGCGTCGGCGTCGAAACGAGGTTGCGCAGATTGAACTTCGCCTGCGCGTCCTCGATCGAGCCAGACAGATACGTGGACGCGCCCTGTTGCGCGCGCACTTCGCCGATCTGCCCGAGAAAGTCCGACAGCTTCGTTTTCGCGATCGGCACGCCCCACACGCCGCCGAGGTATGTGACCGTCGGCGAGGTATCGGCTTCCGAGCGCAGGATGAGACGCGTCCAGTCGAGCGCGCTGCGCGAAATCCATTGCGCCTGCGCGAGCAGCCGCTGATTCTCGATGCGACGAATCTGCACCTGCTGACGCCACAGCATGCCCGACACGAGAATGGCCGCCAGCGATACGACCAGCAACGCGCTGATGATCGCAACGCCGCGCTGCTTTTTCCGGTTCATCGCGCGCATGCTCATTCTCCGACCAGAAACACGCGCGTGAGCGGCGTCGCCAGCGTGCGCGCGCCGACCGCGACCTGAACACCCGACACCGCGCGCGCCAGCGGCGCGTTGCCCAGTTGCGGCACTTTCAGGTTGTTGTCGTTCTGGTTGATCTGCGAGAACACGTCGGTCATTCTCGTCGTCCAGCCTTTTTCCGGAATGTAGACGCGCGTCGCGAGCGAGGCCACGCCGCCCATCAAGGGAATCGAGCTCCAGCCGTCCGCCGTATCGGCCGACGACAACGCGCGCCGCACTTCGCCGACGTTCTCGAGCGGCGGCGACGCATAGCGCACGATCCGGCTGTTCGAGAGCCGGTAACGCACCACCTGCAGGCGCGGCGCCGTGCCCGGCGCGAACACGCCACGCACGATCTGCAGCGAGCCGTTGCCGATCTGCACGGCGGGCTGGCCCGCTTCGTCGTCGGTGGCGGCCTGACGCGCGTCGATGCGCATCTGGTCGAACAATTGCGCGACGATGCGTTCGTCCTGCATCGCGTTCTCGATGGTCGCGCGGCCGCGGATCACGGAATCGAGCCCGCGCCACGACAACACCGCGAGCACCGCGAGAATCGCGATCGCGATCAGCATTTCGAGCAGCGTGAAGCCGCGCTCAGAGCGAGCGGTTCGTTTCATTCGCCACCACCGTGACCAGTTGCGCCAGATAACCGGAGCGGCCCGGCGTCGCGACGAACATCTCGACGCGCCGGAAAATCGGATTGGGCGTCTGGCTCACGCGCTGCGTGCAGGTGAGTTTCAGATTGCCCTGCGAGCAGTCGAAGCTGCGCGAGCCGATCGCCGGAAACTGATGCGAAAGCCTCAACTGCGCGAGTTCGTTGTCCGCGCTCCAGCCCGCGAGCAGCCGCCGGTGCAGGTCCGCTTCGCCCGTCGCGAGCGAGCCGACCGCGCGCACCGACGCGGCCAGCGCCACCGCGATGATCGCCAGCGCGACGAGCACTTCGATCATCGTGAAACCGCGCTGATGTCGACGAGCCTTGCGCATCATCGCACCTGAAAACGGCCGCTGCCGCTGCCGACGATCGTCACGCGGCCCGCCGGCGAAATCAGCGTGATTTCCATCGGCGCGTCGATGGCTTCGGTGCCGAACACGAGCCGGTTCACCGACTTGTCCGAATCGAGGAAATTGATCGTCACGCCGGTCACGCCGCCTTCCCAGCGGCGCGGGCGCAGCAGATCGTCGCGCAGCGGGCGCCAGCCGTCTTCCGTGCGGATGTCGAAGCGAAAGCCGCCGTCGAGCGGCTGCCACGCGATCGGCCGCGCGCGCACCTGCGCTTCGTCGCCCGCCGATTCGAACAGCAGCGCGAGACGCTGCGCTTCCTCGTTGAGATCGGTGCGCGGGTTGCGCGTCAGTTGCAGCGACGCGAGCGACACCAGCAGCCCCGCGATCACCAGCACGACGAGCATTTCGAGCAGCGTGAAGCCGGCCTGACGACGCGCCGGCGAATGCCCGTTCACGATGTCTTGCGCCGACGGCTTACTGCCACGACCCGACGTCGGCGTCATTGCCTTCGCCGCCCGCCTTGTTGTCCGCGCCGTAGCTGAACACGTCGACTTCGCCGTGCACGCCCGGATTCAGATACTGATACTGGCCGCCCCACGGATCGTTCGGCAGGCGCTCGAGATAGCCGCCGTCCTTCCAGTTGTTCGGCACCGGCTCGGTCGACGGCTTTTCGATCAGCGCGCGCAAGCCTTGCTCCTGCGTAGGATAACGGCCGTTATCGAGGCGATAGAGCTTCATCGCCTGCATGATGGTGCCGATGTCCTGCTTCGCGGCGACGCGGCGCGCCTCGTCCGGGCGGCTCATGATCTTCGGCACGATCAGCGCGGCGAGAATGCCGAGAATCGCGATCACGACCATGATTTCGATCAGCGTGAAACCGCGCTGGCGACGCCCTTGCGCCTGAGCCTGTTGAATTCGCATGCGGCGTTGTGTCCACATTTGCATGACTGCTACCTCTTGAATTGAAAATATCGTTTCCGGGCCTCATGCCCGGTGATGATTGAAAAAAATCGCGCGGCTTCCTGTCTTGCCGAAGCCGCCGCACATTCTATCGATCCGCTTTCGTCGCGTGATTCGGATTCACGCAAGGCATCGCGTCACGCTCAGCGCACCCAGATCGTCGGGCCGGGCGGATTCTGCGGCAGGAAGATCTCCGACTTCACGCCGTTGCGATCGATGATGATCGAGCGCGCGCGCACTTCAGAGAGCTTCACGCCCTGTGTGAGCGGGCCGCCCAGCGACACGGCTTTCGCCGCCTCGCCGCCGTAGCTCACGATGGCCGCGGCTCCCCCCTGCAACGCGAGAATGCCGAACAGATGCACGTCCGAGTTGGCCTGACGCTCCAGCCGCCCGCCGAAGATGGTCGCGGCCTGCTCGACCGACGGCGCGCGCGTCGCCGCCGCGGCGGGCAGCGGCGCGGTCTGCCGCGAGGTCAGCGTGACGACCCAGTACGTCAACGTCACGCAAAAGAGCGCGAGCGCGGCGAGCGTGAGCAAACGAGTTTGAAGGGCGTTCATCACTGCACCAGATTATTCAGTTCGATGATCGGCAACATCACCGCGAGCACGATCACCAGCACGACGCCGCCCATCGCGAGAATCAGCAACGGTTCGAGCAGGCTCGTCAGGAACATCGTGCGGCGTTCGAGCTCGCGCGCTTCGCCTTCGGAGGCGCGGTCGAGCATCGTGGTGACGTCGCCGGTCGCTTCGCCCGAGCGGATCAGGTGGACCAGCACGGGCGGAAACGTCTTTGTGTTGCCGAGCGCGCGCGACAGCGACGAGCCCTCACGCACCCGGATGATGGCGTCGTCGACGTTCTCGCGCATCGCCGTGTTGCTGAGCGTTTCGCCGGCCGCCTGCAGCGCGCGCAGGATCGGCACGCCGGCGGCGGTGAGGATCGCGAGCGTGCTGGCGAAGCGCACCGTGTTATAGCCGCGCACCAGCTTGCCGATGAGCGGCGCACCGAGCAGCCAGCGGTCGAACGACATGCGCGGCCCGGGCCGCGAGAGAATGCGTTTCACGAGCCATGCGAAGATCACGACGCCGATCAGCATCGTCCACCAGTAACTCCGCACGAAGGCGGAGAGCGCCATCATCATGACGGTGAGGAAAGGCAGCTGCTGCTTCGTGCTCGCGAACACGTTCACGACCTGCGGCACGACATAGCTCAACAGGAACGTGACAATGCCGAACGCGATGAGCGTGACGATGCCCGGATACGTGAACGCCAGAATGATCTTCTGCTTGAGCGCGTTGCGCTGCTCGATGTAGTCGGCGAGCCGCGACAGCACGAGCCCGAGCTTGCCGGTGTGCTCGCCCGCCGCCACGAGCGCGCGATAGATTTCCGGAAAGTCCTTCGGATGCTGCGCGAGCGCGTTGGCGAACGAATGGCCGCCGAGCACTTCGGCGCGGATCGCGGCCATCAGTTCGCGGATGTAATCGCGCTCCGACTGCTCGGTCAGCACCGCGAGCGTTTCGCCGAGCGGCAGGCCCGCGATCAAGAGACTCGCGAGCTGGCGCGTGAGAATCGCCTGCTCGCGCTGCGACAGACGCCGCCCGAGCGACAGCCGTTGCTGACGCTCGCCGCGCGTGCGCGAGCCCGCCGCCTCGACGATGAGCGGCGTCAGCCCCTGCGTGCGCAACTGGCTGCGCGCGGCGCGCGCGCTGTCGGCATCGAGTACGCCTTTTTGCGTCTTGCCCGCGTGATCGATCGCTTCGAAACGAAAAGCCGGCATACGTTATTCCCCGCCCGTCACGCGCAGCACTTCTTCCAGCGACGTCACGCCCGCGGCGAGCCAGCGGTCGCCGTCGTCGCGCAGCGTACGCATGCCCTGCTTGCGGCCCGCGTCGAGAATCTCCGCGTCCGCCGCGTTGCGGTGAATCAGCGGGCGAATGATGTCATCGATCAGCAGCAGTTCATAGACGCCGCGACGGCCGACATAGCCCGACTGGCCGCATCGCTCGCAGCCGACCGGATGGTAACGCTTGGTGCCGTCGTCTTCGGTGCGCTCTTCCTTGCACACCGGACACAGTTGCCGCACGAGCCGCTGCGCCAGCACGCCGAGCAGCGACGACGCCAGCAGATACGGTTCGACGCCCATGTCGGTGAGACGCGTGACGGCGGACGCGGCATCGTTCGTGTGCAGCGTCGCGAGCACCAGGTGGCCCGTGAGCGAAGCCTGCACCGCGATCTGCGCGGTTTCGAGATCGCGGATTTCACCGATCATGATGATGTCCGGATCCTGACGAAGAATCGAACGCAGCGCGCGCGCGAAGGTCATGCCGATGCGCTCGTTCACCTGCGTCTGACCGATGCCCGACAGATCGTATTCGATCGGATCTTCCACCGTCATGATGTTGGTGGTGGTGGTCTCCAGCCGCGACATCGCCGCGTACAGCGTAGTCGTCTTGCCGGAACCGGTCGGCCCGGTCACGAGCACGATGCCGTGCGGGCGGCCGATCAGCTTGTCGAAGTTGACGAGCGTGTCGCGCGCCATGCCGAGCCTCTCGAGATTCAGGCGCTGCGCATCCTTTTCCAGCAGACGCAGCACCGCGCGCTCGCCGTGGCCCGTCGGCAGCGTGGACACACGCACGTCGACCGGACGTCCGCCCACGCGCAGCGTGATGCGGCCGTCCTGCGGCAAACGCTTTTCGGCAATATCGAGCTGCGCCATGATCTTGATGCGCGAGATCAGCGCGCCGTGCAGCGCCTTCTTTGGGCGCACGACATCGCGCAGCGTGCCGTCGACGCGAAAGCGCACGACCGACGCGTTCTCGAACGGCTCGATATGAATGTCCGACGCCTGTTCGCGTGCCGCCTGCGTGAGCAGCGCATTGATCATGCGGATGATCGGCGCGTCGTCCTCGGATTCGAGCAGGTCCTCGACTTCCGGGATGTCCTGCATCAGGCGCGACAGATCGACTTCACCTTCCACTTCGCCGACCACTTGCGCCGCGCTGCCGTCGTTGCGCGCGTACGCCGAGTTGATCGCGGCGGCGAGTTCGTCGGCGGGCTTGCGCACGATCGACAGCGCGCCGAAATTGCGCGCGACTTCGGCAAGCGCCGCGTCGGTGGTGCGCTCGCTGATCCACACTTCGATGCCGTCCGCGTGCTGATGCGCGAGCAGGATCTGCCCAGTGCGCGCGAAGCCGTAGGGCACGAGCCGGGCCGCCAGCGGCGACGCCGCGCTGTTCGCGCTCTCGGCTGCATCGTTGACCGTGGTCACGGCCGCACTCCTTGTTGGCTGTTCGTCGCCGCGTTGCCCGGCAGCGCGTTGGTCGCGCCGTTGGACGGCATGGTGTTCGTCGCGCCGTTCGCGGGCGCCGGATAGGTCGCGCCGTTCTGCGGCGCCTGGCCTGCGTCCGGATTCTGCGGCAGCGTCGTGCTCGGGCCGGGGCCGCGCGTCGTGTTGCTCCAGTCCAGCAGATTCTGCGCCGGCGCGCCGCCGCCCTCGCTCGGACCGAGCGGCTTCGGCGGCATCACCGGCACATTCTGATCCTTGATGAGACGGTTGTCCGTCGTCGAGCCGTATTGTTGCTGACGCAGATAGTCGTAGCGCGTATTGGCGATCTGCGTGGAAGTGGCCTGATCGCGCACGATCACCGGGCGCAGGAACACCATCAGGTTGGTCTTCGTGCGCGTCTTGCTCTCGCTTCTGAACAGGCTGCCGATGAAGGGGATGTCGCCGAGCAGCGGAATCTTGCTGTTGTTGTTGTTGTACTGATCCTGCATCAAGCCGCCGAGCACGACGATTTCGCCGTCGTCCGCGAGGATGGTCGACTGCACCGAACGCGTGTTGATCGTCACGCCGCCGGGATCGGTCTTCGTGGTTTGATCGACGCTCGAATCTTCCTGATAGATCTGCATCTTGAGCACGCCGCCGTCGGTGATCTGCGGCTTCACGTGCAGCGTCACGCCGACATCGCGGCGGTCGAACGTGTTGAACGCGGTGACCGAGGTCGCGGCGTTGGCGGTCGGCGTCGCGTAGGAACCCGTCACGACCGGAACGTTCTGGCCGACCACGATCTTCGCTTCCTCGTTGTCGAGCGTGATGAGGTTAGGCGTCGAGAGAATATTCGCATCCGCCGATGTCGACAGCGCCTGCAACAGGCCGCCGAGCCCGAACAGATTGCCGAAGCGGTGCAGCAGACCGATGTTCAGGCCTTGCGCGAGCAGACCGCTGGTCGACGTGATCGCCGACGGATTCTGCGCGATCGCGTTGCCCTGCAAGGTCAGATCGACGATGTTCGTGTTGCCGCTGCCGAAGCTCGTGCTGCCGTACACCGCGTTATTGCCGCCGTTCGACAGCAACAGCCCCTGCCACTGGATGCCGAGGTTCGCGCCGGTGGTCGCGGAAAGCTCCACGATCAGCGCCTCGATGTAGACCTGCGCGCGGCGCGCGTCGAGCTGATCGATCACGGAGCGCAGGTTGCGGTAGACCGGATCGGCCGCGGTGATGATCAGCGAGTTGGTCGCGGAATCGGCCTGGATCATGCCGCCGCCCTGGTCGTTGCCGGACTCGTTGTCCTTGTTCGACGAAAAGCTCGAATCGCGATTGCCCGAGCCGCCCGTCATCGGATTGTTGCTGGTGCCCGAACTGCCGCCGAGACCGCCAGGCAGCGGCGGCATGCCCGACTGACCGGTGGACGTCGACGAATTGCTGAGGCCGCCGCCGCTCTGGCCGAACGTATTCGAGTTCGAACCCGAAGTGTTGTCCGAGCTATTGTTACCCTTGCCTAGCATGGCGCGCAGCGTCTTGGCGAGGCGCGTCGCGTCGGCGTTGCGCAGCGGCACGACGTGCATGTTGCCGGGCTGCGTCGTGGGTGCGTCGAGCTTCTGCGCCAGTTGCTTCGCCGCGGCGAGGCGCGAGCTGCTGGATGCGCGGAACATCAGCGAGTTGGTGCGCGCATCGGGCGTGACGGTGACCTTCAGCGTCGCATCGGTGCTGCCGATGGCGCCGGGATCGAGCAGCTTGTTCATCTGCTCGGCCACGTCGATCGCGTTGGCATTCTTCAGCGTGACGATGTCGACCGAGCGGCCCGCGGCAGTATCCACGCCCGCGATAATGCCCGCGATGCGGCGCACGTTGTCGGCGTAATCGGTGACGACGAGCGTGTTGTTCGCCGGATAGGCAGCGATCGTGTTGTTCGGCGAGATCAGCGGGCGCAGCACCGGCAGAAGATTGTTCGCCGATTCGTTATGCAACTGAAAGACCTGCGTGATCACCTGATCGCCGCGCGCGGCCGGCGCGTTGCCGACGTAGGTCGGCACGCCCTGGAGCTTGGCGTCGGCTTCGGGCACGACCTTCAGCACGCCGTGATCCTGCACCAGCGCGAAGCCCTGCATGCGCAGCGACGACTGGAGCGTCTTCAGCGCCTGATCCTCGGGAACCGAGTTCTCTGAGACGAGGTTGAGCTGCCCCTTGACGCGGGGATCGACGATGATCGTTTTGCCGGTGGCGGCGCCGATCGCTTTCGCGACCTGGTCGATGTCCGCGTTGACGAAATTCAACGTCACTTGCGCCTGAGCGGCTTGCGCGACGATAAGTCCCGCCGCCAGCAGTGCCGTCGCCGTGCGACGCAGTGCCATAGGTTGTCTTCTCATGGATGTGATGTCAGAGCCGGTGTTTCATGAGCCGGCTGAGGCGGCAGTTCGTCAGCCGAACGCGCCGCCAACCGCGGCAGGACAGGCAGACCCGGCCACCGCGATCATTTTAAAAAATATGACGATAACAGTTTCATGTAACGGAATTGTGCCAATTCATGTGGCACCAGGTCGCTCTTCCGCTGCTCGTGCGATTACCCGCTCCAGCGCTCTCAAGCTTTCGAATAACTTGCCGATAGACCGTATCTGGGCTGTTCCAGAGTTGGGCCGATGCACGCGGGAGCCGAATTGTAACCCGTCCAGAAGTCTTATTATTCATACATTTAGAACAAGTCCGATGGATCTGCCGGTGCGCTCGCGCGCAAGCGGTTTCTCGGTCGTTGCCATGGACGTATGTCTGATAGCCAACTTTTGGCTCGAATCATCAGCCGGTATGATACGGTCGGTTCCGCATTCCGGGCGGTTGCAGAAAGGGCGGGTTTTCCCCATGCCACCCGGCCGCGGGCGTTGATTTGTTGGCGGTGGCGCCAAGGCGCCGCGACGGCGGCATGGCGTTCCGCGCGTGCGGATGGAGTAGAAAGAAGATGAAGAGAATCGTGCGACTATTTGCGATATGCGGGCCGCTGCTGGCGGCCGCCTCCGCACACGCAGACTGCTTCGACGAAGCGGCGAAATACCAGAAGGTCAATCCGCTCATCCTGCGCGCGATCGCGTGGCAGGAATCGCACAACAAGCCCGACGCCATCAACAAGAACGCCAACGGCTCGACCGACTACGGGCTGATGCAGATCAACTCGATCCATCTCAATACCCTGGCGCAGTACGGCATCTCGAGCGGCACGCTGATGGAACCGTGCAAGAGCGTGTATGTCGCCGCATGGCATCTGCGCCAGAAAATGAACAAGTATGGCAATTCGTGGCAGGCGGTCGGTGCTTACCATTCCGAAACACCCGCGCTACGCGACAAGTATTCGGCACAGATCATCGAGATCCTGCGCCGCTGGAAGCTGGTTCAGGCCACCCGCTGACGCAGCGGCGCACCCCTCGCGCGCGCCACGGCCCGCGCGCATTTGATGCAAAATCCCCTATTCGATCGCCCGCGCCGTCCGAACGGCAGCGCGGGCTCGCGCTCGCGCGCTCCCTTCCCCGCTACGCTCCACTGCGATGAACCAGACGCCATTGCCCATTACCGTGCTATCGGGATTCACCGGCGCGGGTAAGACCACACTCGTCGATGCCCTGCTCGCCAACGCCGCGGATGTACGCATCGGCGCCGTGACCTGCGGCAAGGCCGCGTCCGGCGCGGATCGCGAAACCACGGAACTGCCGAACGGCTGCCTGCTGCTGACGCTCGCCGACCGGTCGATGGAAGCGCTCGAAAGCGCGATTACATGGATCGCGCAACAGCAGCGTTTCGATGCGATCGTGGTCGAAGGGTCGGGCATCGCCGATCCGATGAGCATCGCCGAGCATCTCGCTTTCGGCGACGACGACGACGCGACGCTCGCCGGCCGCGCACATCTCGACACCTTCGTCACCATGATCGATGCCGCGAGCTTTATGCGCGACTACGCTTCCTCCGATTCGCTCGCCGAGCGCGGCCTGCATCACGAAGGCCACGATGAGGAAGACGGCAAGACGGTGGTCGAAACGCTCGTCGAGCAGATCGAATTCTGCGATGTCATCGTCATCAACAAGGTCGATCTCGCCAGCGCGGACGAAGTCGAAAAGGTCGAGCGCATCCTGCACGGTCTGAATCCCCGCGCGCTTCAGTTGCGCGCGCAGTCGGGCAACGTCACACCCGCCGACGTGCTGAACACCAGCCGCTTCGATTTCGATGCGACCGCGAGCGCGCCCGGCTGGCTCGCGATTCTCAACGGCGAACATCCGACGAGCGATGAACCGGATGCATTCGGCGTCGGCCATTTCGTGTATCGCGCGCGCCGGCCGTTTCATCCCGAGCGCCTGTGGAACCTGCTGCATGAGGAATGGCCGGACGTGCTGCGCGCAAAAGGCTTCTTCTGGCTCGCGACGCGCAGCGAAGTCGGCGGTTCGCTATCGCAAGCGGGCGGCACACTGCGGCATGGTCCGGCGGGCGTGTGGTGGGCGGCGCAGGATCGCAGCGAATGGCCGACGGACGATCCCGAGCTGGAAGCGGAAATCGTCGCGGAATGGTATGGCGATCCGGACGACAACAGCATCGGCGATCGACGGCAGGAGCTGGTGCTGATCGGCCTGAATCTCGATCCCGCCGCGTGGCAAGACCGGTTCGATGCATGCCTTCTCACCGACGACGAGTGGGCGCTCGGCCCCGATGGCTGGCAACGCTTCGCCGATCCGTTCCCCGCATGGGACGTCGAGGATCACGACCATGAGCATGACCATGAGCACGACCACGATCATGGTCCCGATTGCGATTGCGACGATCATCGGCATTGAGCAGACACAAACCGCAGCCGAAAAAAAACCCGCCGAAGGCGGGTTATGACCAACTGGCTACCTTGGGTAGCCGCACAATCGGCAAGAAGCTTACCGCTTGTTCACTGCGTCCTTGAATGCCTTGCCAGCCGTAAACTTGACCGTCTTTGCGGCCGGAATCTTGATGGACTCGCCGGTCTTCGGATTGCGGCCGGTGCGCGCTGCGCGCTTTCCCGAGCCGAAGCTGCCGAAGCCGATCAACTGCACTGCGTCACCTTTCGAGACAGCCTTCTTGATCACTTCGAGCAACGTGTCCAGCGTTTCGCCGGTTTGAGCCTTGCTGGCGCCGGTCTGAGCGGCTACGGCGTCGATCAATTCCTGTTTGTTCATTAAGGTTCCTTTATCAGTTTAGGTTGACACGAACAGCGCGAACGCGCCGATTATACGTGCGCAAGCCGTGCAGTCGAGTAGGGACGGCCTTCTGGCATGCCCGCCCGACGAATCGGCGTTCTATCGCGCCATCACACCGGCGTTGCTCCACTTCGTCGCCTTCTCGCCGCCTCTATACGCGGCGCTTGGTATGATAGCGCAGCGCAAACCCAATCAGGACAAGGGTTTCAAAGATTTACCCTTATATTTTTGGGGCTCCCGGCGGTTTTTTTGGCGCAGCACATCTGGGTCCGATCCATGCTACGCGAGCTGATCATCGAATATGGCCTGCCGTTGGTTTTTGCCAACGTTCTGCTCGAGTGCCTCGGCTTGCCGCTCCCAGCCTTGCCCACATTGGTTTTGACGGGTGCCATCACGGTCTCGGTGAGCTTTGCATCGGGCGATGTGGCGGGCCTTGCAGCGGGCTTGCCGCAGCTCTTTCCATCGGCTGCAACAGGGCCGCTCGCGGCGATCGTCATCACGGCCAGCATCGCCGCGCTCATCGGCGATACGCTCTGGTTCTGGCTCGGACGCCGCCACGGCGGCCGCGTGCTCGGCTTCCTGTGCAAGCTCTCCATCTCGCGCGATACCTGCGTGAACCGCAGCCTCGACTTCTTCGGACGCTTCGGGGTTCGCATTCTCGCCGTATCGAAGTTCATACCCGGCTTGTCGACGCTCGCGATTCCCGTCGCGGGCGCGACCGGCATCGGCTTCGGCAGCTTTCTTTTTTATGACGCGCTCGGCGCGATCCTGTGGTCAGGCATCGGCGTCGCGTTCGGCGCGATGTTCGCGGATCTCGTCGATAGCGCGCTCGCCTGGCTCGACCTGTTCGGGCGCGGCGTGATGGTGCTCGCAGTCATCGCGCTCGCGCTCTATCTCGCCATGCGCTGGTGGCAGCGCGTGTCGCTGTTGCGCAGGCTGCGCATGGCGCGCATCGATATCGCGATGTTGCGTGCGCTGCTCGAGCGCGAGCCGCCGCCGCTCGTCATCGACGTGCGCCGCCATGAACGTCGCGCGATGGATCCGTATGCCATCCCCGGCGCCCTGCTCCTGCATGACGACGCCGCGTCGCAACTCGCCGGCATCGCGCGCGACCGCAAGCTCGTGACCTACTGCGATTGTCCGAGCGAAGTCTCCGCCGCGCTCGCCGCGAAGGAACTGGCCGCGCATGGCTTCACCGATGTCGCGCCGCTGCTCGGCGGACTCGCGGCATGGCGCGCCGCGGGCTACGCACTCGAACCGCTGATGATCGAAGACGCCGCGAACGGCGCGGCGCGCGCTATCGCCAAGTCGTCTTCCGCCTGATGTGTCTTCACCTTTAGCATGACCGAATCCCTGCTTCTCGCTTCGCACGATCTTCCCGCGCGCTGGCGGCATCGACGCGTCTTCACTTTCGTCGATACGACATTCAGCGTCTTTCCCTCGCTCTGGCAGCGCTGGCGCGCCGACGAGCAACGGTGCGACCGGCTGCATGTCGTCGCTGTCGCGCCGCTTGCCGCGCTGGACGATCCGCCTTGCGCCGATGATCCAGCGCTCACCGCCGAACTCGCGCGCGCATGGCCGATGCGCGTGCCGGGTGTGCATCGGCTCGAATTCGACGAAGGTCGCGTGGTGCTGACGCTCGCCATCGGCGACGACACGCAAGCGCTGCTGTCGAAACTCTGGCTGCGCGCCGACGCATTCCATGTCGATGCAACCGGCGACGCGCGCACGTTGTGCAAGACGCTCGCACGCTTCGCTGGCGACGGCGCGACGCTCAGCGCGAGCGCAGCCGACGCGCTTCATGCGCCATTGCGACAGGCGCTGGAAGCGTCGGGATTCGCGTGTTCATCGGCGTCTACGGACGCGCGGCTCATCGCGCGCTTCGCGCCGCGCTGGCGCGTGCGCCGTCACGAGCCGCCGCTTCCCTGCGCTGCGAACGTGCGCGAAGCCATCGTGATCGGCGCGGGCCTCGCGGGTTGCGCGATGAGTTCGCGGCTCGCCGCGCGCGGCTGGCGCGTCACGTTGATCGATCGCCACGCGTTGCCCGCGCGCGATGCATCGGGCAATCCGGCGGGCGTGTTTCATCCGATCGTCTGGCGCGACGACAGCGTCGCCGCACGCCTCACGCGCGCGGGCTTTCTCTACGCGTTACGCCGCTGGCAGTCGCTCGAAGATGCGCGGCACGACCTCTTGCGCAGCGGCGCCGGCCTGCTTCAGATCGCCGACACCGCCGACGATGCCGACGCCCTTGCCGCCGCCATCGCGCGTTTCGCGTATCCATCGGACTATGTGCAGCCGATCACGCGCGACGATGCAGCGCGCCTCGCCGGCATCGAGGTCGCGCGCGGCGGCTGGTTCTTTCCGCGCGGCGGTGCGATCTCGCCGGCCGCGGTCTGCGCGGCGCAACTCGCCGATGCGTCCGCGCACATCACGACGCGCATGCAGACCGAAGGCATCCGCATCGCGCACGATGGCCAGTTCTGGCGCGCCTTCGACGCCAGCGGCGATGAGATCGCGCGCGCGCCGGTCATCGTGCTCGCGAATGCTCACGATGCGGCGCGGCTCGCCGGGCTGTACGGCGCACCGACACGCAGCGTGCGCGGCCAGCTCACCGTGCTCGATGCGGGCGCGCTCGATGCATTGCGCATGCCTGTGATCGGCGAAGGTTATGCGGTGCCGCTCGGCGCGCAGCGAACGCTGATCGGCGCGACCTACGATATCGACAACCCCGACCGTGACATCCGCGACGCCGGGCATCGGGAGAATATCGAGCGCGTCGCGGGCATGTTGCCGGGTCTCGCGCTCACTCCGAAAACCGTGCGCGCGGGCCGGGTCGCGTTTCGCTGCGTGACGAGCGACCGCATGCCGATGATCGGCCAGCTCGCCGACGAAACCGCCGCGCGCCGCGAGGCGCACCGGCTGTCGGGCGCGTGGCCGCTCGATCTGCCGCGCATGCCGGGCCTCTACGGCGCGTTCGCGTTCGGCTCGCGCGGTCTTGTCTGGGCGACGCTCGCGGCCGAGCTGATCGCCGCGCAGATCGAAGGCGAGCCGTGGCCCATCGAACGCGAACTAGCCGAAGCGATCGATCCAGCCCGCTTTTTGCTGCGCGCTTTGCGGCATGGAGAAATCGGCCCGGCGTAGTTGTCCCCGGCGTGCTGTGGATAACCCGTCGGAATGCATGCGAATGACATGTGCACGCGTTGTGCACGTAAACGGGACAACTCGAAGCCACTTTGAATCGGCCGAAAGTTGTTCCACGTTGACCGCGCAGCGCCAACATGTTTACCGCGCGCTTTTGCTTCTCTCAAATGATTGAATGAAAAGACGAAAGCCGTGTTATCCACAGAACATGCGGATGCTTGTTAACTGCTACTACGTATATATAAAGTAAACCTGTAAACACCTGACGGCGAGGCTATCGGCCGGCCGTAAACAGATCATCCGGACGCCGTCGATCACGGCAACCGGTCAGCCTTTCCATTTCGGTCCGAGCAAGGCAGTCGCTTTTACTTCATAAGAATCATGAGCTTGGACTTTCTGTCAGGGGCTCCGAGGTATGGCACAATCGCGCTTCTTCCTGCGTCGCGCCGTTCAGACGGCGACCGCTTCAATGGAACGATGGTTGCGCGCCAAGAATCTGATCAACGAAGCCGCACCGTCGTTTGCTGTGTTCGGCCCGGCAATCAAGTGGGCGCCGCATGTACGACTCCTGTCACACGAATCCGGGATCTCCGGTGCGACATTGAGAACATGCACGGCGCATCGCTGCCAGCCGAATACGTCGTCTAATTCGTGCACGGCCTGTCCGTGACGCCGTGTTCGTTCGCTTTTCGTTTCGCCTGAATGAACCGCGCTCGCCTTGACCCGGCGGATGCGCCTCGCCCGCGAGCGCGCGCCGTCGATGCGAGTCTCGTAACGGAACGTGCACGCTCTGCTGCAGCAACGAAGGAGAAGCCAATACGATGAATTCGGCATTTTCATTTTTGCCCGCGTGGCCGCTCGAACCCGACGCCATTTTGTGGGCCGGTCTCGCGCTCGTCACGGCGGGACTCGCCGGAGAGCTGCTATGGCGCGCGTGGCGCCTGCCGCGCATCACCGGGTTCGCGGTGATCGGGCTGATCGCCGGCAACGCGGGGCTGGGCGTCATCGACTCCAGCGCGGGCGGTTTGTCGCGGCCGTTGCTCGATGTCGCGCTCGGCTTGCTGCTGTTCGAACTGGGCGGGCGGCTCGATTTGCGATGGATCCGCCGCAATCCGTATCTGGTGCTTTCCAGCATCGCCGAAGCGACGCTCACGTTCGGCCTCGTGCTGATCGCGCTGATGCTGCTCAACGTGCCGACGATGCCCTCGGTCGTGATCGCCGCGATCGCCATGGCGACGTCGCCCGCGATGGTCATCCAGCTGAAGACAGAGTTGCGCGCGGAAGGCCAGGTGACGCAGCGTCTCTTGACGCTCACCGCGCTCAACAGCATGTATGCGGTGATCGTCGAGAAGCTCGCGGCCGGCGTGCTGCACCAGGAAATCTACGGCAACGCGCTCGCGACGATTCTTCAGCCGCTCTATCTGCTGATCGGCTCGCTCGTGCTCGCGTTCCTGCTGGCGCGCGCGTGCAATCTGCTGGTCCGGCGTCTGCCCGCGAACGACGAGCATTCGTTCGTCGCGCTGTTCGGGCTCGTACTGCTGGCCATCGCGGTGGCGCACCTCTTCAAGCTGTCGACGATTCTCGCGCTGCTCGCCGCCGGCATCATCGTGAAGAACGCGGATGAGCGGCCGCAGCTCTGGCCGTCGCACTTCGGTTCCGCCGGCTGGCTGCTCACCGTCATTCTTTTCGCGCTGACACTGACGTCGTTCCAGTGGCGCGACATCGCGCTTGGCGGCGTCGCGGCGCTCGGGCTGATCGTCGCGCGCTTCATCGGCAAGCTCGCGGGCGTGCTGATCTTCGCGAAGCCGAGCGGACTGGACTGGAAGCAGGGCGCGGCGCTCGGCCTCGCGCTCACGCCGATGTCGGCGCTCGCGTACGTGCTCGTCGACGACATGTACGTGCTCTATCCGGACTACGATCCGACGCTGCGCGCGATCATCATGTGCTCGATCGTCGTGCTGCAGATCGTCTCGCCTTTCGTGGTGTACCGTAGCCTGTCGGCGGTGGGCGAGCGGCGCGAGTAAGCGCGCCCCTCCGCTCAGGCATTGATCATTCAAGAGGCGCCATGGCACTCGAACCCTTCATCAACTCAGAACCGTTCACGTTCGGCGTCGAGCTTGAGATCCAGGTCGTCAATACGCACGACTACGATCTGACCCGCGCCGCGTCGGACCTCATGCGTCTCATCAAGGACGAAAAGATTCCGGGCAACATCACGCCCGAAATCACCGAAAGCATGATCGAGCTGTCGACCGGCATCTGCACGACGCACGAGCAGGCCGTCACCGACCTTCGCAAGATCCGCGATACGCTCGTCGCCGCGGCGGACCAGCTCAACGTAGGCCTGGCCGGCGGCGGCACGCACGCGTTCCAGCAATGGAGCGATCGCCAGATTTACGACGCGCCGCGCTTCCAGTACATCTCCGAACTGTACGGCTACCTCGCCAAACAGTTCACGGTGTTCGGCCAGCATGTCCATATCGGCTGTCCCGACCCGAACAGCGCGCTGTTCCTGCTGCATTCGATGTCGCGCTATATCCCGCATTTCATCGCGCTTTCGGCGTCGTCGCCGTACATTCAGGGCGTCGATACGGGGTTCCACTCGGCGCGTCTGAATTCGGTTTTCGCGTTCCCGCTGTCGGGGCGCGCGCCGTTCGTGCTGACCTGGGACGGCTTCGAGGAATACTTCTCGAAGATGGTCAAAACGGGCGTCGTCAACAGCATGAAGGACTTCTACTGGGATATCCGGCCGAAGCCCGGTTTCGGCACGATCGAAGTGCGCGTGATGGATACGCCGCTGTCGGTCGACAGGGCCGCCGCGATCGCCTGCTACATCCAGACGCTGTCGCGCTATCTGCTGCTCGACAAGCCGCTCACGCCGCGCGAGGACGATTACCTCGTCTACACCTTCAACCGCTTCGAGGCGTGCCGCTTCGGGCTGGAAGGCACCTGCATCCATCCGCAGACGGGCGAGCGCCGGACCATCGGCGAGGACATTCTCGCGACGCTCGATCTGCTCGGCCCGCACGCCGAGGCGCTCGGCTCGCAGGCCGCGCTCGCGCAGGTGGCCGACATCGCGCGCGGCACGAACGATGCGACATGGCTGCGCGGAGTGGTGGACAAGGAAAAATCGCTGCATGAGGCAGTCAGGCAGCAATGTCTGGAATGGCGCCGATAACGCCGCGCTTACGCTGAGAAAGTTCGGCGAATCATGACGAAAGGCCGCTTCGACGCGAATCGAAGCGGCCTTTTTCTCTGGTCCGTATGAAACATTTGCATGACGCGCACCGTCGAAAGGAGAACTGATTCGGTGTCGCTACGGTTTACTTCAGAAAATCCGTATACATCCGTAATAGTAGTTAACAAGTCCCGTGCCTCGCTGTGGAAAACGTCAAAAATCTGTGCTGAGTCAACTAGCTAACAGGACGATAACCATGCGGGCTCTTTGTGCGTCGCGAGATGACATTCGGGACAACGGAAAGCCGCTTGACGAGACCTTATGTGTTATCAAGAATACGTCCACATACAAAGAACACGCTTTTCCACGGGTTATCCACAGTTCTGCGTGGATAATTAAGGTGTACGTTTGTTCTATGTCGCTTAGAATGGCGACTCTGCTGATAGGGCGTTATAGTCGGCAGGAAAACAGCGCCACTGGCAGCAACATAAGACGGCGCGTAACGAAGAGGGTAGCAACGTCCCCATTCAGGCACCGCTAATTGGGTTGGCACGCCTGAATTTTGAGACGGCGGGGACCGAGAACGAAGGGCAGCTCGCAAGGGGTTCGGAGTACATTCTGCGGGCGGCATTTCGAACGAGGTGTTCGCGGCGGTTGCGCGAACGGGCCGTCAGAACACATAAGCGGAACAACAAGCGAAAGACTATGAGTGAAGGCGTTTACGGAGAGCAGGCGACGGGGCGGGTGACCCACGGCCTGCTGCGGCTGAGCACGGCGATGCGCAGCCAGGCATGGGAATGGGCGGAAGGCGCGGGGCTGACGCCGACCCAGGGTGAAATTCTCGTTCTGCTGATGCAGCGCAAGGGGCCGATGCGCCTCGGCGAGATCGCGCGTGAAACGGCGTTGACCGCCGCCACGACGAGCGACGCGGTGAGCACGCTCGAAGGCAAGGGTCTCGTCGAGAAACGTCGCGCGCTCGACGACGGCCGCGCGCTCGCGGTGCGTCTGACGGCGCGTGGCCGCACGGCTGCGAAGAAGGCGCTGCAATGGCCGGACTTCCTCGCGAAGGCGGTCGGCACGCTGCGCCAGGACGAGCAGGTGGCGTTCTATCGCACGCTCCTGAAGACGATCCGTCAGCTCGAATCACAGGAGCAGATTCCGGCGCATCGCATGTGCCTTACCTGCTCGCACTTCGAAGCGAGCAAGAATCCGAAGAAGACGCCGCATCACTGCGCGCTTCTGCACCTCGACATGGCGGATACCGATCTGCGTCTCGACTGTTCGGTATACGAAGAAGCCGACGTCGCCACGCAGAAGAAGAGCTGGAAAATCTTCGCCCAGCTCGCCTGAACGCGGTCGGTCGGTAGCATGCATTTGGCGTCATCCGGCGCTGTGAGGCCGCGGCGAGTCGGTTAGACTGTGCCCGTCGCGCCTCACCGCGAGGCGCGGCTCGTCACAACCCCGTTCCGAGAATGCCGCCGATGAAACATGAAGTCCTGGCGATTCGCCACGTCTATTTCGAAGATCTGGGCAGCCTCGAACACGTACTCGGCGATCGCGGCCACCTGGTGCGCTATCTGGACGTCGGGCGCGGCCGCATCGACGCGCCCAATCCTCTCGATCCCTCGCTGCTCGTCGTGCTCGGCGGCCCGATCGGCGCCTACGAGGACGCGCACTATCCGCATCTCGCGCCGCTGCTGTCGATGCTCGAAAAGCGCATCGCGGCGGGCTTGCCGACCATCGGCATCTGTCTGGGCTCGCAGCTGATCGCGCGGGCGCTCGGCGCGCGGGTGTATCCGTCGGGCCAGTTCGAGCTCGGCTGGTCGCCGCTCACGCTGACCGACGCGGGCCGTGCGTCCGCGCTGCGTCATCTCGAAGCCGACAGCGCGGCAGTGCCCGTCTTTCACTGGCACGGCGACACCTTCGACCTTCCCAAGGACGCGACGCTGCTCGCATCCACCGATGTCTGCGCGCATCAGGCGTTCGCCTGGGGCGATCACGTGCTCGCGCTGCAGTGCCATCCGGAAGTGCTCACGGAGCGCTTCGAGAGCTGGCTGGTCGCCTATCCCGGCGATATCGCGAGGAGCGGCACGACGGTCCCCGCGCTACGCGAGGAAACCGCGCGTCACGGCGCGAATCTCGAACGCGCGGCGCGCGCGATGTTCGGCGAATGGCTCGACCGCTTCACCGTGGAGACGCGCTGACGTGTGATGGTATGAAGCATCGGGCGGCGGGCGTTCTGCACGCCGCGATTCGCGGTGCTATCCTCGATCGCTTCTCTCTTGCGACGAGCCACCGCCATGAGCGCGCTGTTCACTCCCACGACCCTCCGCAGTCTTCAGATCCCCAATCGCGTCTTCGTGTCGCCGATGTGTCAGTACTCCGCCGAGCGCGGCGAAGCCACGGCATGGCACATGATCCATCTCGGCCAGCTCGCGCTGTCGGGCGCGGGCATGCTGTTCATCGAGGCGACGGCCGTCGAGCCGGACGGCCGCATCACGCCAGGCGATCTCGGGCTGTGGGATGACGTCACCGAAGCCGCGCTGCGCCCGGTGCTCGCCGCGATCCGCCAGTATTCGAAGATCGCGGTGACGATGCAGTTGTCGCACGCGGGCCGCAAGGCATCGAGCCGCAAGCCGTGGGAAGGCGGGCAGCTGATCTCCGTCGCCGATGGCGGCTGGATGACCTTCGCGCCCTCCGCCGTGCCGCACAAGCCGGAAGAAACGCCGCCGCTCGCGCTCGACGCCGCCGGCCTGATTCGCGTGAAGGAAGCGTTCGTCGCGTCGGCGAAGCGTGCGGCGCGACTCGGCATCGACGGTATCGAGGTGCATTGCGCGCACGGTTATCTGCTGCATCAGTTCCTGTCTCCGCTCGCCAATCAACGCACCGACGAATACGGCGGCTCGCGCGAGAACCGCATGCGTTTCCCGCTCGAAATCTTCGATGCCGTTCGCGCTGCGTTTCCCGCCGACAAGCCCGTCGGCGTGCGCGTCTCCGCGACCGATTGGGTCGAAGGCGGATGGGGCATCGAAGACACGATCGCGTTCGCGTCGGAACTGAAGAAGCGCGGCGTCGACTGGGTCGATGTGTCGTCGGGCGGCGTATCGCCGTTGCAGAAGATTCCGTTGTCGTCGGGTTATCAGGTGCCGTTCGCGCAGGCCGTGAAGGAAGCGACGGGCGTGAACACCGTCGCAGTGGGTCTGATCACCGAGGCGAAGGAAGCGGAAGAAATCGTTGCGAGCGGCCAGGCCGATTACGTCGCGATGGCGCGCGCGATGCTCTACGATCCGCGCTGGCCGTGGCACGCGGCGGCCGAGCTCGGCGCGACCGTCACTGCGCCGCCGCAGTACTGGCGTTCGCAGCCGCGCGATCAGAAGAATCTCTTTGGAGAGATCACTATCGGGCAACGCTGAAAAGCTTCGAACATCATCCAGACGGTTGAGCTATCGCGCGCCGGGAGTGTAGGATACCGGTGTGTTGAGCGCGAGCGTTCAACCGAGCGAACGCGGCGCCTTCGAGGTCACCGCGTTTTTTTTCATCCCGATGTTCATCCCGATCGCGCGGGAGCGAAGCGTTATTTAAGGATTCGTTCGATGAGTTCACGCAGGGTCACCGTTCGCCGCTCCGGCGTGCATGGCAAGGGCGTGTTTGCCGTGAAGCGGATTGCCGCGGGCGAGCAGGTGATGGAATACAAAGGCGAGCGCATTTCGTGGAAGGAAGCGCTGCGCCGCCATCCCCACAATCCCGAAGAGCCGAATCACACGTTCTACTTCGCGCTCGACGATGGCCACGTGATCGACGGCAAGATCGACGGCAACAGCGCGAAGTACATCAATCACTCGTGCGCGCCGAACTGCGAGGCCGAGGAAGTCGAAGGCCGCGTGTTCATTCACGCGCTGCGCGCCATCGAACCGGACGAAGAGTTGAACTACGACTACGGACTCGTCATCGACGGCCGCATCACGAAGAAGCTCAAGAAGGAATACGAGTGCCGATGCGGCGCGAAGAAGTGCCGCGGCACGATGCTCGCGGTGAAGAAGGAAAAGGAAAAGAAGAAAAAGTAGGCCGCGTGCACGCGCTGCATCGATTCGAACGAGCCACGCAAGCGCGTGGCTCTTTTCATTGCGCGTCCGCCGGCTTCGGTTCCTTCAGCGGCATGCGTACGATGAAGCGCGCACCGCCTTCAGGCGCGTCTTCGTAATGCACGGTGCCGCCGTGCAGCACCATGATGTCGTGAACGATCGCGAGCCCGAGGCCCGCGCCGCCTTCCACGCTTTGCCCGTCGCCGCGGAAGAAGCGCTTGAAGAGATCTGGCTGCTGATCCGGCGGCACGCCAGGGCCGTTGTCCTCCACGACGACTTCGCCGAAGCGGCGGTCGTTCGCGTCGCGCCATTCCGTGACGGTCAGCGTGATGCGCGCGCCCTCGGCGCGAAACGGCGGAATGTACTTGAGTGCGTTGTCGATCAGATTGGCGAGCACTTCGCGGCTGAGCACGATATTGCCGCGCACGATCAGCGGATGCTCGTTGTCGGGATCGTCCAGACGCTGGAAGCCGAGGTCCACGCGCGCGGCGAGCGCTCGCGGCACCCATTCCGCGCCGGTTTCGAAGGCGAGCGCGGCGAGGTCGAAATCGGCGAAGCGCGCGGCCTGTTCGCCCGGCTCCGCGCGCGCGAGCGAGAGCAACTGGTTCGACAGACGCACCGCACGATCCGCCGATGCGCGCAACTCCTTCACCGCTTCGATCGCTTTCGCCGGATCGCGCGAGCTGAGCGCCTGCTCCGCGTGCAGCTTGACGGCGGTCAGCGGCGTGCGCAATTGATGCGCGGCGTCGGCGATGAATTTGCGCTGTGCATCGAGCGCCGCTTGCAGGCGCACGAGCAGGCCGTTCATCGCGCTGGTGAGCGGGCGGATTTCGCTCGGCACGTAGGTTTCATCGACCGGTTCGAGCGAGATGTGGGTCTGCTGATTGAGCGTGTCCGCGAGATCGGTGAGGGGATTCAATTGCTGATTCACGACGCGCCAGACGATCACCCAGCCGGCGAGCAGCAGCAACAGCAGCGGCATCATGATCGCGATCAGGAATTCCACCGCGATGCGATATCGCGAGCCCACGCGCTGCGCCACCTCGACGACGATCGGATTGCCCGTCGGCTGCGGCACGCGCACTTGCGCCGCGCGCACGGACACGCCCTGAAAGTGCGTCTCGAAGACGTACGCGTAGTGAATGCGCCGCACGCTGGTGCCGGTGAGCGGCAGATCGGGCTCGCCGGCGATCTCCTCGTCGCCCGTGCTGATGCGGTAGATGAGCTGCTCGACAGGATCGGAGAACATCGCCTGCGCGAGCGGCGGCACGGTGACGGGAGCATCGACGCCCGCGAGCTGGATCTGCTTGGAGATGGCGGTGGCGAGATCCGCGAGAGAGCGGTCGACCACATGTTGCGTGTACTGCCAGGCGAGCCAGTACGCCATGAGACCGCTCATCAGCGCGAGCAGGGACAGCGGCGCGGCGAGGCGGCGCAGCAGCGTGCGCCGCAGACTCGGCGGCACCGGCGTCTCGGCGGCTTTCGAGCGCGCCAGATCGAGCCAGTCTTCGCGGGCGAAACGCTGATCGCCCGCGCGGCGGGTGGGAAATCGCAAGGCGGTCTACGGCAGAAGCATTACGCCGCTTGCCGGATCTCCTGCAGCAGATAGCCGAAGCCGCGAACCGTCACGATCTCCACGCGCGTGTTTTCGAGCTTTTTGCGCACGCGATGCACATAGACTTCGATAGCCGTATCGCCGAGATCGCCGCCGAAGTGCGTCAGGTGATCCTGCAGCTGCGCCTTGCTGACGACGCGGCCATGACGCAGCAAGAGCATTTCGAGCACCGCGAATTCGCGCGGCGAGAGTTCGAGCGGACGTTCGTCGTTGAAGATGCGGCGATCGACACCCGACAGGCGCAAGCCGCCCAGCGACACCTCGGGGCGCGGCACGTCGCCGTGCGGGCCGCTGCGGCGCATCACGGCGCGGATGCGCGCTTCGAGTTCCTGCGGCTCGAACGGCTTGAGCATGTAGTCGTCAGCGCCGCTGTTCAGGCCCTGCACGCGGTCGTGCAGTTCGTCGCGCGCGGTGAGGATGATCACCGGCGTGTGACGGTTGCTCTGGCGGAAACGCGAGAGCAGCGTCATGCCGTCGATGCCGGGCAAGCCGAGATCGAGAATGACGAGTTCATGGCGGTTCTGCGCGAGCGCCTGCTCGGCGAAGATGCCGTCGTGCACCATGTCGACCGTGAAGCCGGATTGTTCGAGGCTGCTTTGAATGCCGCGCGCGATGGGGCGGTCGTCTTCGATCAGAAGGATTCGCATGGAGTCGCTCAAGTACAATGGGTTGAGCTCGGGCGGGCGGGGCGGTCGGTGACTTGCACGACGAGGCGGCGCGGGCTCGAGCCGGTTAAAACTCACATCTCATGCGGCGTTGCGCGACCGTATCCCGGAAGCCGCGTGCGGCCGTATACCTTTGAATTTCTGCCCGGACATGGCTGTCATCCCGATCCACGAACTCGAAGCCGCGATCAACTACTGGCGCGGCCGCTCCCCGTCGAGCGGCGACGAACTCAGCCTCTGCAAGGAGGCGAGCGCGCTGTCCAGGCCCTATGCGCTGCTGATTGTACAGCGTCAGTCCAGCACGACGCCCGAGCAACTCGACGACGAGGCGCGCGCCGCGTGGGAAGCTTACGCGTGCTTCAAGAATGGCATTCGAAACTGAAAGGTATTTGACGTTCAAGCTTTCTGTTTAATGCCTGAATGCTTGCATTTGCGTCGATTCGTCGAAAATCCGCGCTTATTCGCCTTTCAGCTATGTCATGGTTGGTAACACGCGTGTTACCTTGTTTGCCGCCGTAATGACTTCGTAAAGTGTGCGCGAAACGGCCCTTTTGCGCAAAGGGTTTGTGAGCGATAGCGCGTTAATGCGATAAAGTCGCATTCACCACGGTTTCTGTGCGCATCCGCCTCATGCTCGAACTCGATCATTTCGACCTTGCCCTGCTCGACGTCCTTCAGCGCTTCGGGCGCGCCACCCATCAGCAACTGGGCGAGCAAGTGCCGCTCTCGCCGTCGCAGATCGGGCGGCGTCTGCAGCGGCTGGAAGCGACGGGGGTCATCGAAGGGTATCGGGTGGTATTGCGGCCCGAGAAGCTCGGGTTAGGCGTGACGGCATTCACGAGCCTGAAACTGAAGCATCACGGCGATTCGATCATCGAGCAGTTTCAGCAGCAGATCGAGATGCTGCCCGAAGTGCTCGAATGTCACGCGACCGTCGGCGATGCGGACTATCTGCTGCGCATCGTCGCGCCGGATCTGAACGCGCTCTCAGGCTTCGTCATGAAGAAGCTGATGCGCGTGCCGGGCGTCGACAGCGTGCGCTCGAACATCGTGCTGACGACGTTCAAGCGCAACGGCCCTTTGCCGCTCACTCATCTGGCCGAGGATGACCCGGGACTGAGCAAATCCACGTAAGCGAGCGGCACGAGGTCCGTCTGCGCGACGCCGAGACGCGCGAACATCGCGTGCGCTTCCTGTTCGCCGCCGGCTTCGTCGTCGTCCTGGCCGAGCACCACTTCCAGCTCGATGAAATCGCCGAGGCCGTCCACCCGATCCAGATGAATGCGCGTGCGCCCGACCAGATACACGTGTCGCTCCTTCGAGACGATGCCGCGCGTGGTCAGCGCCTGCGCGAGCAGCGCGTGCATCGCTTCCGGATTCGTGACCGGGCTGCGCGAGTAGTACGAGACTTTCGGGCCGTCGCGGTCGTCGCGCTGATAGAAGATCAGCTCGGACGGCGTGCCGTCGTCGAACTGGCGCAGCTTGAGGCGGCCGGTGGGCACGTCGTAGAAGAAGTCCTGTTGGCGGAAAACCAGCGGTGCGTCGGGGGCGAGCGCGGCCGCGCGCTCGCGGAGTTGCTCGAATCGATGCGCGCGCGCCTTGATTTCGATGTTGCGTGCCATGAAGGCTCCTCGAACACAATGGGATGGATGAGCGAGGGTTCAGCCTAGCAAATAATCGATGAAACCCGCTTGAATGTACCTGCGCGCCGACCCGGTATTTCCACCGAGATGTCTTGTCAAACCGCCCATTGTGCGTCGATCAGCCGCAGCGCCGCCGCGATCGCGGGTTCCTCGCGGCGCTCCGCGAGCGTGACGAAGGACAACTGCGTCGGCACGGTGACGCCTTCGACGATCGTCAGCGCGTGCGCATGCGCCTGCGCCAGCGCGATCGAATCGCGCGCGAGCGAGAGACCGACGCCCGATTTCACGAGATCAAGCATCGACGGCTCCTGATCCACCTCCGCGACGATCACCGGCATCGCGCCGGCCTCGCGAAAAATGCGCGACAGGAGCCGGTTGTGCGCGGATTCGGGCGGCGTCCAGATCCACGGCAGCTTGGCGAGCGCCGCCCAGCTCCGTTTGCCCTTGTTGACGCGGTTGTGCCAGCCCGCCGGCGCCAGCACGCGATACAGAAACGGCGTGAGCCTGATAACGTGAAAGCGTTCACCGTCGCGCGTGCCGTCGATGGCCGGATCGCCGATGTAATAGCCCACGTCCAGCTCGCGCGCCCGCACGCGCTCCAGCATCCAGCCCGACATGCCGTGTCGCAGGGAGGTCTCGATGCGCGGATGCGTCTCCACCAGTTGCCGCAGAAAGCCGCCGAGGCGCAGAAACTCGGGATCGAGAATCGTGCCGATGCGCAGCGTGCCGCTCACTTCATGACGCAGCGCGGCCGCCGCGCGCTGCACGTCGGCGGCGGCGGTGAGCGCGCGTTCGGCGTGCGGCAGCAGCGCTTCGCCATCGCGCGTCAGCAGAAGACCGTGAGACGTGCGCGAGAACAGCACGACGCCCAGCATCTCCTGCAGGTTCTTGATCTGCAGGCTGACGGCTGGCTGCGTGAGATGCAGTTGCGCGGCGGCACGCGTCAGATTGCCCTCGCGTGCGACGGCGATAAATGCGCGCAATAAGGTGTAGTCCATCGGCTGATATTAAAGCTTCTTATATCTCAATTGAACATATCTGATTGGATTCGGGGGCGCATCCGGCAGTACGCTCGGGTTGAGTCGCAATAGACGGCAATAGACGGCGCACCAGGAGACATCCATGAAACAGAACGCGCGCAAGCTGGAAGGTGAATTCGACTACATCATCGTCGGCGCGGGCACGGCGGGATGCGTGCTTGCGAATCGGCTCACCGAAGATCCGGACGTGAACGTGCTGCTGCTCGAAGCCGGCGGCAAGGACGACTATCACTGGATTCACATTCCGGTCGGCTATCTGTATTGCATCGGCAATCCGCGCACGGACTGGCTCTACAAGACGCAGGCCGAAGCGGGTCTGAACGGCCGCACGCTGGCGTATCCGCGCGGACGCGTGCTCGGCGGATGCTCGTCGATCAACGGCATGATCTACATGCGGGGCCAGCGCGAAGACTACGACGAGTGGGCGCACGTCAGCGGCGATCCGAACTGGTCGTGGGATTCGGTGCTGCCCGTGTTCATGCGCAGCGAAGATCATCACGGCGGCGGCAATTCATGGCATGGCGCGGGCGGCGAATGGCGCGTGGAGAAGCAGCGCCTCAAGTGGAAGATTCTCGAAACCTTCGCGCAAGCCGCGCAACAAAGCGGCATTCCCGCGACGGACGATTTCAATCGCGGCGACAACACGGGTGTTGGTTATTTCGAAGTGAACCAGCGCGGCGGGATTCGCTGGAACGCGGCGAAAGCCTTCCTGCGCGCAGCGATGAAGCGTCCCAATCTCACGACGATCACCGGTGCGCATACACAGCGTCTCGTGTTCGAAGGCACGCGCTGTGTCGGCGTCGAGTATCGCGGCGGCGATGTCGATTACATCGCGCGTGCGCGTCGCGAAGTCATCCTCAGCGCGGGCGCGGTGAATTCGCCGCAGATTCTCGAACTGTCGGGCATCGGCAATGGCGAGCGTCTGCAACGGCTCGGCATCGATGTCGTGAAGAGCCTGCGCGGCGTCGGCGAAAATCTGCAGGACCACTTGCAATTGCGCATGGCGTACAAAGTCAATGGTGTGCGTACGCTCAACACGTTGTCGGCGCACTGGTGGGGCAAGCTGTTCATCGGCATGCAATACGCGTTGATGCGAAGCGGCCCGATGTCGATGGCGCCGTCGCAGCTCGGCGCGTTCGCGAAGTCGAATCCCGATGACGCATCGATCAAGCGGGCCGATGTCGAATACCACGTTCAGCCTTTGTCGCTCGAACGCTTCGGCGAGCCGCTGCATGCGTTCAACGCCTTCACGGCATCGGTGTGCAATCTGCGGCCGACATCGCGCGGCAGCGTGCATATCGAATCGCCGGATGCACATGCGGCGCCGTTGATCGCACCGAACTATCTGTCGACGGAGCGCGACCGCGAAGTCGCCGCGAATTCGTTGCGGCTCACACGGCGCATCGTCGGCGCGCCCGCGCTGGCGCAATACGCGCCCGAAGAGATTCTTCCGGGCATCCAGTATCAGACGCAGGAAGAACTCGCCGAAGCCGCGGGCAAGGTCGGCACGACGATCTTCCATCCGGTCGGCACGTGCCGCATGGGCACGGACAACGATCCGGGCGCGGTCGTCGACAGCCGCTTGCGCGTGATCGGCGTGCGCGGGCTGCGCGTGGTCGACGCATCGGTGATGCCGACGATCACGTCGGGCAACACCAACTCGCCGACGCTGATGATCGCCGAGCGCGCAAGCGCCATGATTCGCGAGGACCGGCGCGGCATCGAGGCGCAGGAAGTGATCGCAACGGCGCTTGCGTGACAGGTCGATGAAAACCGTGCTTCACATGTCGGGATGACATGTGCATGGCGCGCGCATGACGTGCACGGTGCAATGCTTACCCGCGCAGGGAATAAGCATTCGTCATGCCCTTATTGCGTGCATGGCTGAAGGCTCCAAGCATTTCGTTAGTTAGTGCAAATCCCAATGATTGCGCTGCATCATTGGCGCGACAATGGCCCCGGAATTAGTGATGCTCGGCATGCCACGTGCACACTTTGTGCGGCCGCAACAGCGGTGCGCGAAGCGAAGCAGTACCGGAATGGGGACAACGTTCGGTGCGCGCGGAAAGAAATAATAAGGCGCAGGCGAACACAGTTTGCCCAGCGTCTCACTTCGCATGGAAGGGGACATGATTCTCGGCGACACCATTCTTGAAACGCGCGGGCTCACCAAGGAATTCAAAGGCTTCACGGCCGTGAATGGCGTGAACCTGCGCGTGCGCCGCGGATCGATCCACGCGCTGATCGGACCAAACGGCGCAGGCAAGACCACCTGCTTCAATCTGCTCACCAAGTTCCTCGAACCCACTGCGGGTCAGATCGTTTTCAACGGCACGGACATCACGCGCGAACGGCCTGCGCATATCGCGCGGCGCGGCATCATCCGCTCGTTTCAGATTTCCGCCGTGTTTCCGCATCTGACGGTCTTGCAGAACGTGCGGATCGGCCTGCAGCGGCAATTGGGCACGTCGTTCCATTTCTGGCGCAGCGAACGTTCGCTCGATGCGCTCAACGATCGCGCGATGGACCTGCTCACGCAAGTCGGCCTCACCGATTTCGCCGATACGAAGACTGTCGAGCTTTCGTATGGCCGCAAGCGCGCGCTGGAAATCGCGACCACCCTGTCGATGGAGCCCGAGCTCATGCTCCTCGACGAACCCACGCAAGGCATGGGCCACGAGGACGTCGATCGCGTGACGGCGCTGATCAAGAAAGTGTCGGCGGGCCGCACCATCCTGATGGTCGAGCACAACATGAACGTGATCGCGGGCATCTCCGACACCATCACCGTACTTCAGCGCGGCGAAGTGCTGGCCGAAGGCAGCTATGCGGAAGTGTCGAAGAATCCGCTCGTGATGGAAGCCTACATGGGCAGCGCCGACGCGGCGCTCACCGGAGCGCATGCATGAGTACGACCGTGGAGGAGCGCCGCTCGCGCGAGGCGAACGGCGCGGCGGGCAATGTGCCCGCGCTGGAAATTTCGGGTATGCAGGCGTGGTACGGGGAATCGCACATCCTGCACGGCGTGGACCTCAAGGTGAATCGCGGCGAAGTGGTGACGCTGCTCGGCCGCAACGGCGCGGGCCGCACGACGACGCTGCGCGCCATCATGGGATTGACGGGACGGAGGACGGGCTCGATTCGCGTCGCGGGAAACGAAACCATCGGGCTTGCCACGCACCGGATCGCGCATTACGGGGTCGGCTATTGTCCGGAGGAGCGCGGCATTTTTTCGAGCCTGTCGTGCGAGGAGAACCTGCTTCTGCCGCCGCTCATCGGCCCCGCCAAGGACGCGATGTCGCTCGACGAGATCTACTCGATGTTCCCGAACCTGAAGGAGCGCCGCGCCAGCCAGGGCACGCGTCTTTCGGGCGGCGAGCAGCAGATGCTGGCTGTCGCGCGCATTCTGCGCACGGGCGCGAATCTGCTTCTGCTCGATGAAATTTCGGAAGGCCTCGCGCCGGTCATCGTGCAGACACTCGCGCGCATGATTCTCATGCTGAAGTCGCGCGGCTACACCATCGTCATGGTCGAGCAGAATTTTCGTTTCGCGGCCCCACTCGCGGACCGCTTTTACGTGATGGAGCACGGAAACATCGTCGAGCATTTCGGCGCGGGGGAACTCGAAGCGAAGATGCCAGTGCTGCACGAATTGCTCGGGGTGTAGTTCTCTTCAGCGCAGCACATCGCAGGACATCAGCAGGGCAATACCAGTAACACGCATCGAATCAAAACTCATGGAGACTGGAATGAAAAAGAAGACCCTCGCGCGCCTCTCTACTCTGTGCTTTGCGGCTGCGGCGGCGAGTGTGGCGGTGATGAGCACGAGCGCCAGCGCCGCCGACGGCAATAGCGTGAAGATCGGTTTCGTCACCGATCTGTCGGGCCTGTATGCCGATATCGATGGCCCCGGAGGCCTCGAAGCCATTCGCATGGCGATCGCCGATTTCGGCGGCAAGGTCAACGGCAAGCCGATCGAGCTCGTCTATGCGGATCACCAGAACAAGGCCGATATCGCCGCATCGCGCGCACGCGAATGGATCGACCGCGATGGCGTGAACGTGATCATCGGCGGCACGAACTCGGCGACGGCGCTGTCCACCGCGCAAGTCGCGGCGGAAAAGAAGACGCCGTACATCAACATCGGTGCGGGCGCGGACAACCTGACCAACGAGCAATGCTCGCCGTACACGGTCCACTACGCGTACGACACGATGGCGCTCGCGAAGGGCACCGGTTCCGCGGTGACCAAGCAGGGCGGCAAGACGTGGTACTTCCTGACCGCCGACTATGCGTTCGGCAAGGCGCTGGAAAAGAACACGTCGGATGTCGTGAAGGCCAACGGCGGCCAGGTGCTGGGCGAGGTGCGCCATCCGCTGTCCGCGTCGGACTTCTCGTCGTTCCTGTTGCAGGCGCAGGGATCGAAGGCACAGGTGCTCGGCCTCGCGAACGCGGGCGGCGACACGATCAACTCGATCAAGGCCGCGAAGGAATTCGGCATCACCAAGTCGATGAAGATCGCCGCGCTGCTCATCTTCATCAACGATATCCACAGCCTCGGACTGGAGACGACGCAAGGCCTCGTCGCGACAGACAGCTGGTACTGGAACAAGGACGAAACCACGCGCAAGTGGGCGCAGCGTTACTTCGGCAAGATGAAGAAGATGCCGTCGAGCCTGCAGGCCGCGGACTACTCTGCCGTGACGACGTACCTGAAGGCCGTGCAGGCAGCCGGCACGACCGACAGCGACAAGGTGATGGCGCAGCTTCGCAAGACCAAGATCGACGACTTCTATGCGAAGGGCACGATCCGCGAAGACGGCGCGATGATCCACGACATGTACCTGATGGAAGTGAAGAAGCCGTCGGAATCGAAGGAGCCGTGGGACTACTACAAGATCACCGCGACGATTCCTGGCGATCAGGCGTTCGGCACGAAGGCGGAGTCGCGCTGCAAGCTCTGGAAGTAAGCGTTCGGTAGTGCTTTAGCGCGTTCGCGCGGCGGGCGGCCGAAAGGGCCGCTTCGCCGTCGCACCCGCGTCAACACGTTTCTGACGGCAGGTTCAATGGAAATATTCGGCATTCCACTCGCCGCAATGATGAGCCAGCTGCTGCTCGGGCTGGTGAACGGCTCGTTCTACGCGATCCTGAGCCTCGGGCTCGCGGTGATCTTCGGCCTGCTCAACGTCATCAACTTCGCGCACGGCGCGCTCTTCATGCTGGGCGCGATGCTCGCGTGGATGGGCTACTCGTATCTCAGCATTCCATACTGGGCGATGCTCGTGCTCGCGCCGCTCGTCGTCGGGCTGTTCGGCGTGCTCGTCGAGCGCTCGATGCTGCGCTGGCTCTACAAGCTCGACCATCTCTACGGGCTCTTGCTCACCTTCGGCCTCACGCTCGTGGTCGAAGGCGTGTTCCGCTCCATCTACGGTTCGTCGGGCCAGCCGTATGACGTGCCGTCGCTGCTGTCGGGCGCGACCAATCTCGGCTTCATGTTCCTGCCGAACTATCGCGCGTGGGTGGTCGTCGCTTCGCTCGCGGTGTGTTTCGCGACGTGGTTCGTGATCGAGAAGACACGTATCGGCGCATATCTGCGCGCGGGCACGGAGAACCCGAAGCTCGTCGAGGCATTCGGCATCAACGTGCCGATGATGATCACGCTCACCTACGGCTTCGGCGTCGCGCTCGCGGCGTTCGCGGGCGTGCTGGCCGCGCCGGTCATTCAGGTCTCGCCGCTGATGGGCCAGTCGATGATCATCACCGTGTTCGCGGTCGTCGTGATCGGCGGCATGGGTTCGATCATGGGTTCGATTCTCACCGGCCTGCTGCTCGGCGTGATCGAGGGCTTCACGCGCGTGTTCTATCCGGAAGCGTCCGCGACGGTCGTCTTCGTCATCATGGCGATCGTGTTGATGATTCGCCCGGCAGGACTCTTCGGCAAGGAAAAATGATGCAGAGAAAAGCGCTCTACGCCCTGTTGCTGATCGGCTTGGCCCTGGCGCCGTTCGTCGGCGTGTATCCGTTGTTCATGGCGAAGGTGCTGTGTTTCGCGCTGTTCGCGGCGGCGTTCAACTTGCTGATCGGCTATACGGGGCTGCTGTCGTTCGGGCACGCGATGTTCCTCGCGACGGCAGGTTATGTCACGGGCTACGCCATCCAGTCGCTCAACTTCACGCCGGAACTCGGCGTGATCGCGGGCACGGCGGCGGCGACGCTGCTCGGGCTCGTCGCCGGCCTGCTGGCGATCCGGCGTCAGGGCATCTACTTCGCGATGGTCACGCTCGCCCTCGCGCAAATGGTGTACTTCGTCTTTCTGCAGGCGCCGTTCACGCACGGCGAGGACGGCCTGCAAGGCGTGCCACGCGGCAAGCTCTTCAACGTCGTGGATCTCGGCAACGACATCACGCTCTATTACGTCGTGCTCGTCGTGATGCTGTTCGCGTTCGCGCTGATCGTGCGGATCGTGCATTCGCCGTTCGGGCAAGTGCTGATCGCGATCAAGGAAAACGAGCCGCGCGCGATTTCGCTCGGCTACGACACCTCGCGCTACAAGCTGCTCGCGTTCGTGCTGTCGGCGGGGCTCGCCGGTTTCGCCGGTTCGCTCAAGACGGTCGTGCTCGGCTTCGAAACGCTCGGCGACGCCTACTGGACCATGTCCGGCCTCGTCGTGCTGATGACGCTCGTCGGCGGCATGAGCACGATGTTCGGGCCGCTGCTCGGCGCGGCGATCATCGTCGCGCTGGAGGACCGGCTCGGGGATATCGGCAGCGGCATCGCGCGCATCACGGGCGTGGCGTGGTTCAACTCGCTCGGCGAATCGGTGACGATCGTGACAGGTGTCATCTTCATCGCGTGCGTGCTGGCGTTCCGTCGCGGGATCGTCGGGGAGATCGTCGCGCGGGTTCGGCCGCTGCAAGGATGAAAGTATTTGGTTCGCGATCCGAACCAATAGTGCAATTGCGAGAAGCACCTGTATTGCAAGAAATACGCCCCGATGAGGTGCTTTTGTGCACCACTAGGGTAAATGCTAGGTTGTCGGGCAGTGTTGCGTTCTTTAACATGCGTCCTAGTTCTGTTGCACCCAGATTTTTGAGGTGGAGAACGAGGAGACATGAGGCACAAAGTGCCCGACCGAAAAGCGCTGTTGGATGAGTCCAACAGCGCTTTTTTATTTGCCCGTCGATAATACGAATAATCCCGCCAGGTGATTTTAAGCGGGGGTTTTCCCGAGGTTTTCCGCTTTGCGCTGCCGCGTTGCAAATGCGCTGAAAAAACGATGCTAAAGCGCAGCGGAAACCCTTCAAATCGCTTGCTGCACGGCGCTTTCGTCCGCTAAACTGCATTTCCCGACCCACTGGTCGGCGATTCGAAGCGGGCGCTAAATTCGGGCATATCGGCAGGCGATTCTTCACGCAAAACACGATTTACGGGGCGCAAATCAATGAAGTTGGCTTTACGCGGCAAGACGGTCGCAATGACCGTCGCGGCAATGTCCATTAGTTTCTCGGCAGTATTCAGCAGTCAGGTTTTGGCAGACGTGAAAATCGGCGTGACGGTCTCGGCGACCGGTCCGGCGGCTTCGCTCGGCATTCCGGAAAAGAACACGGTCGCGCTCCTGCCGAAGGAAGTCGCGGGGCAGAAGGTGGAATACATCGTCCTCGACGACGCCACCGATTCCACCCAGGCGGTGAAGAACGCGCGCAAGCTGACGAGCGAGGATCACGTCGATGCGCTCGTCGGTTCCACGGTCGTGCCCAATTCGCTCGCGATGACCGACATCGCCGCTGAAACGCACACGCCGATGATTTCGATGGCCGCGGCCGCGAGCATCGTCGAGCCGATGGATGCGAAAAAGGCGTGGGTCTTCAAGACGCCGCAGAACGACATCCTGATGGCCACCGCGATCGCGCAGCACATGTCGAATCACGGCGTGAAGACGGTGGCGTTCATCGGCTTTTCCGATGCCTACGGCGAAAGCTGGTTCAAGGAGTTTTCCAAGGCGGCCGATCTCGCGAAGCTGAAGGTCGTCGCGAACGAGCGCTTCGCGCGCAACGATGCGTCGGTGACGGGGCAAGTGCTCAAGATGATGTCGCAGAACGCGGACGCGGTGCTGATCGCGGGCGCGGGCACCCCGGCCGCTCTGCCGCAGAAGACGCTCAAGGAGCGCGGCTACAAGGGCAAGATCTACCAGACGCACGGCGTCGCCAATAACGACTTCCTGCGTGTATGCGGCAAGGATTGTGAAGGCACGTTCCTGCCGGCGGGCCCGCTGCTCGTCGCGGAGCAGTTGCCCGACAGCAATCCCGTCAAGCAGGCCGCGCTCACATACAAGAAGGCCTATGAAGGCGCGTACGGCGCGGGTTCAGTGTCGACGTTCGGCGGCCACGCGTGGGACGCGGGCCTCATTCTGCAGCGCGCGATTCCCGTCGCGCTGAAGAAGGGTCAGCCCGGCACGCCGGCGTTTCGCGAAGCGTTGCGCGCGGCCATCGAAGAGACGAAGAACCTGCCTGCTTCACACGGCATCTTCAACATGAGCCCCAACGATCACTCCGGACTGGACCAGCGCGCACGCGTGATGGTGGAGATCGTCGGCGGCAAGTGGAAGCTCTCGGGCAACTGACGAGAATCGCATATGGACTGATCCGGAGAAAAAGGCGCGTTAGCTACACAACGCGCCTTTTTTTCTGCGCTGGGCAGTGAAAAGCCGCAGCGAAAGAAGAGGGCGCAAAGCCTCGCATGCAGCGGCGCAACGGTCAGGGAAAACTCGCCTTGGCACGCAGTAACGCGGTAAATAGATTGGGGCGGCTCTTTGGTTAGCCTCAAAAGTCGCATCGATAACAACTCGCAGCAAGCACCGCCAGTGTGCGCGTTTGGAGACGAACAATGAAAACGAAGAAGGCATGGATCAAGACGGGCATTGCGCTCGCCATCGCGGGCAGCGTGCTCGCAGGCGCGGGCGCGGCGTTCGCCCAGGTGAAAATCGGCGTGACGCTCTCGGCGACGGGCCCGGCTGCATCGCTCGGGATTCCCGAGAAAAACACCGTCGCCTTGTTGCCGAAGGAGATCGGCGGGAAGTCGGTCGAATGGATCGTGCTCGATGACGGTTCCGACACGAGCCGCGCCGTGCAGAACACGCGCAAGCTGATTGATGAAGATCACGTCGATGCGATCGTCGGTTCCACGGTAACGCCGAATTCGCTCGCGATGATCGACCCGGCCGCCACCGGCAAGACGCCGATGATCTCGATGGCCGCGTCGGCCGCAATCATCTCGCCGATGGACGCGAAGAAGGCATGGGTATTCAAGACGCCGCAGAACGACGCCTTGATGGCCAATGCGATCGCGAGCTACATGGAGAAGCACGGCGTGAAGACGGTGGGCTTCATCGGCTTCGCGGATGCCTACGGCGACGGCTGGTACAACGTGTTCAACACGGCAGCGGCGGCGCACAAGCTGAAGATCGTCACGAACGAACGCTTCAACCGCACCGACACCTCCGTGACCGGCCAGGTGTTGAAGACGATGGGCGCGAACCCCGACGCGGTGCTGATCGCGGGCGCGGGCACGCCGTCCGCGCTGCCGGCGAAGGCGCTGAAGGAGCGCGGCTACAAGGGCAAGGTCTATCAGACGCATGGCGTCGCCAATAACGACTTCCTGCGCGTGTGCGGCAAGGATTGCGAAGGCGAGATCCTGCCCGCCGGGCCGGTGCTCGTGACCGAGCAATTGCCGGACAGCAATCCGGTGAAGAAGTCGTCGGCGGCCTACAAGGACGCGTATGAGAAGGCGTACGGCGCGGGCTCGCTGTCGACCTTCGGCGGTCACGCGTGGGACGCGGGCCAGATGCTTCAGCGCGCGATTCCCGAGGCGTTGAAGAAAGGTCAGCCGGGCACGCCGGAATTCCGCGAAGCGCTGCGCGCGGCGCTGGAAAACCTGAAAGACCTGCCGGTGTCGCACGGCATCATGAACACCACGCCGACCGATCACAACGGCTTCGACAACCGCGCGCGTGTGATGGTGCAGATCGTCGACGGCAAGTGGAAGTTGCTGAACGACTGAGCTCGACCGGGCGCGCTTCATGGCGCGTTCGTGTTTCTTAATTTCAGGATGAACGGGCGGCGCACCGGCAACGGCGCGCCGCTTTGAACATGTTCCGGCGGCGGTTCTTTTAACCGCCTGTTTCGGAAGCAGCTCCGAAGAGGAAGTATGGACTTATCGATTGCGGCGATCCTCGCGCAGGACGGGATCACCACGGGTGCGATCTACGCGTTGCTCGCGCTCGCTCTGGTGCTCGTTTTCTCCGTGACACGCGTCATTTTCATTCCGCAGGGGGAGTTCGTCGCGTACGGCGCGCTCACGCTGGCCGCGCTGCAGACGCAGAAGCTGCCCGCCACCTGCTATTTGCTCATCGCGATGGGCATTGGCTGCTTCGTCGCCGAAGTCGCCGGGATCGTCAGGCATCCTGCGCGATATCACCAGATCGGCCGTTTGCTCGCCGTTCTGGCGGCCAAGTACGTGCTGTTTCCCGTGGCGGTCTGGGGCATCACGCAGGCCGCCTTTGCGCAGCCGTTGCCGATGATCGCGCAGATCGCACTGACGCTCCTGATCGTCGTGCCGATGGGCCCGTTCGTCTACCGACTCGCGTATGAACCGATCGCGGAGGCGAGCACGCTGTTGCTTCTGATCGTCGCGGTGGCGGTGCACTTCGCGATGGTGGGACTCGGCCTCGTCATGTTCGGCGCGGAAGGCTCGCGCACGACCGCGTTCTCCGACGCCACGTTCAATCTCGGCAGCGTTTCGGTCTCCGGGCAGAGCCTGTGGGTCGTCGGGACCGCCGTGGTGCTGATCGTCGCGCTGTACTTCTATTTCGACCGCACGATTTCCGGCAAGGCGCTGCGCGCGACGTCGGTGAACCGGCTGGGCGCTCGGCTGGTGGGCATCGGCACGACGCAGGCGGGGCGCCTCGCGTTCACGCTCGCGGCGGGCCTCGGCGCGCTGTGCGGCGTGCTCGTCGCGCCGATTACCACGATCTACTACGACTCGGGCTTCCTGATCGGTCTGAAGGGCTTCGTGGGCGCCATCGTGGGCGGTCTGGTGAGCTATCCGCTCGCGGCGGCGGGTTCGCTGCTCGTGGGGCTGCTCGAATCGTATTCGTCGTTCTGGGCGAGCGCGTACAAGGAGGTGATCGTCTTCACTTTGATTATTCCGGTCCTGCTGTGGCGAAGCCTGGCGAGCCCGCATTCGGATGAAGACGAGGAGTAAGCCGATGAAATTCCGTTCTTTTTGGATCTTTTTGTTGATCGTCTTCGCGCTGCCAGTCCTGCCGGGGCCGGTCGCCGTGCCCGAATACTGGATCACGCTGCTGAACTACATCGGGCTGTATTCGATCGTCGCGATCGGGCTGGTGCTGCTGACGGGCATCGGCGGGATGACGAGCTTCGGACAGGCCGCGTTCGTCGGCGTGGGCGCGTATGCGACGGCTTTCCTGACGACGCGTTACGGCGTGTCGCCGTGGCTGGCGCTGATCGCGGGCGTGGTGCTGACGGCGTTCATCGCGCTGCTGCTCGGGCTTATCACGATGCGCCTTTCCGGGCATTTTCTGCCGCTCGGGACGATTGCGTGGGGGCTGTCGCTGTTCTATCTGTTCGGCAATATGGAACTGCTCGGCAAGTACGACGGCATCAACGGCATTCCCGTGCTGAATCTGTTCGGATGGCAATTGGAGTCGGGCCGCAGCATCTACTACCTGATCTGGGTCGTCGTGCTGCTCGCGGTGATCTCCGTTCAGAATTTGCTTAATAGCCGGCCCGGCCGTGCGATTCGCGCGCTGCGCGGCGGTGGCACCATGGCCGAAGCGATGGGCGTCAACACCGCCTGGATGCGCGTGGTTATCTTCATCTACGCGGCGGTTCTGGCGGCCGTATCGGGCTTCCTGTACGCCCACTTGCAGCGCGCCGTGAACCCGACGCCGTTCGGGTTGAATCACGGCATCGAGTTCCTGTTCATGGCGGTGGTTGGTGGCGTCTCGCATGTCTGGGGTGCGATTCTCGGCGCGACGATCCTCACCGTTCTGCAGGACTATCTTCAGACGCTGCTGCCCAAGCTGCTCGGGGCGAACGGCAATTTTGAGATCATCGTCTTTGGCGTTGTGATGGTGTTGCTGCTGCAGTACGCGAGACAGGGTGTCTGGCCGTTCGTCGCACGGCTGTTTCCACGCGGACCGCGTGCTCATGTACCCGATCACGGCGATGCATTGCCGCAGCGCAGCAAACCGGCGGCGGGAGAGCGATTGCTCGTGGTCGAGAAGGCGCGCAAGCAGTTCGGCGGGCTGGTCGCGGTCAACGATGTCAGCTTCGAAGTGAAGGCGGGCGAGATCATCGGTTTGATCGGACCGAATGGCGCAGGCAAATCCACGACCTTCAATCTCGTCACCGGCGTGCTTCAGGCGACCAGCGGCGCGATCAGTTTCCACGGCGAGCGGATCGAGAAACTCACTTCACGTGAAATCGTCAAGCGCGGCATCGGACGGACGTTCCAGCACGTCAAGATGCTGCCAGGGATGACTGTTCTGGAGAACGTGGCGATCGGCGCGCACTTGCGTGGCAATACAGGTGTGTGGCGCAGCGTCGTGCGCTTGAATGCGGCGGAGGAGGCGCGATTGATGGCCGAGGCCGCGAAGCAGATCGCGCGCGTCGGGCTGGAGAAACATATTTACAGTGAGGCGGGCAGTCTGGCGCTCGGTCAGCAGCGGATTCTCGAAATCGCGCGGGCGCTCTGCTGCGATCCGACGCTGCTGCTGCTGGACGAACCAGCTGCGGGTTTGCGTTATCAGGAGAAACTGCAACTCGCCGAGTTGCTGCGAAAACTGCGCGCCGAAGGCATGAGCATTCTTCTGGTCGAACACGACATGGACTTCGTGATGAATCTGACGGATCGACTCGTAGTAATGGAGTTCGGCACGAAGATAGCGGAAGGTCTGCCGAAGGACGTGCAGAAAGATCCGGCGGTGCTCGAAGCGTACCTGGGCGGGGTGGAATGATGGCGAAGGATTCGAACGCGGTGGAAAACGCGATCCTGCAGGTGGATGGCTTGTCCGTGCGCTACGGCAAGGTGGAGGCGTTGCACGGCGGCAAGCTCACGGTCGGACCGGGGCAGATCGTCTCCGTGATCGGGCCGAATGGTGCCGGCAAGTCGACGCTTCTCAACGCGATCATGGGCGCGTTGCCGCAAACGGGTCATTCGAAAGGCAGCGTGCGCTACCTCGGCGAAGAGGTGTCGGTCCTGCCGATCGAGCGCCGTGTCGCTCGTGGCATGTGCCTCGTGCCCGAAAAACGCGAATTGTTCGCCACGATGGCTGTGGAAGACAATCTCGTGCTAGGTGCATATCGGCGCAAGCGGGCGGGAGAGCGTAACTTTCTTGACCAACTCGAGCACGTCTTCGAGCTGTTCCCTCGTTTGAAGGAACGAAGGAAACAGGCGGCAGGAACACTGTCGGGCGGAGAGCGCCAGATGCTTGCGGTCGGGCGCGCTTTGATGGGAAAGCCTCAGCTGCTTATGTTGGATGAGCCGAGCCTCGGTCTCGCGCCGTTGATCGTTAAGGAGATCTTCCATATCATCAGCGTGCTGCGTCAAACGGGTGTCGCGACCCTGTTGATCGAGCAGAACGCGCGCGCCGCGCTGCAGATTTCTGACTATGGTTACGTGCTCGAGACCGGTGAATTCGCACTTGAAGGAAAGGCCGACGTTCTCCAACACGATCCGCAAGTCATCGAAACCTACCTTGGCCTGACGAAAAAAGTCGCCTAAACGCGACACACATAGTGCCCGGAGATGGCGTGTTTCACGTGAAACACGCCATTTTTTTCGCCTGTGGACGGTCGATCGAATTCGAGGCAGGAAGGAAGCCGTTATAATTCGAAGCTATTCCTTCTTCAGGTTCGTGTCGTTCGTACACGAGATCTCCGATGCTTTATCCCACAGAATTTGATGTGATCGTCGTTGGCGGCGGTCACGCAGGCACTGAGGCCGCGCTCGCTTCGGCGCGCATGGGCTGCAAAACGCTACTTTTGACCCACAACATCGAGACGTTGGGCCAAATGAGCTGCAATCCGTCGATCGGCGGGATCGGCAAAGGCCATCTCGTCAAGGAAGTCGACGCGCTTGGCGGCGCCATGGCTGCCGCGACGGACGAATCGGGCATCCAGTTTCGCATCCTCAACTCGTCGAAAGGTCCGGCGGTGCGGGCGACGCGCGCCCAGGCTGATCGTCTCCTCTACAAGCAGGCGATCCGTCATCGGCTCGAAAATCAGGCGAATTTGTGGCTCTTTCAGCAGGCCGTCGACGATCTCATGGTCGAAGGCGATCGCGTGGTCGGCGCAGTGACGCAGGTTGGCCTTCGTTTCCGCTCCCGAGCCGTGGTGCTGACGGCCGGCACCTTCCTCGATGGGAAGATTCACGTCGGGTTGAACAATTATGTCGGTGGACGCGCGGGCGATCCGGCAGCGGTTTCCTTGTCGGCACGCTTGAAGGAGTTGAAGCTCCCGCAAGGCCGGCTCAAGACCGGCACGCCGCCGCGTATCGACGGTCGTACGATCGATTTTTCGAAACTCGAAGAGCAGCCTGGTGACCTTGATCCAATTCCGGTGTTTTCGTTTCTCGGACGGGTGGAGCAGCATCCGCAGCAGATGCCGTGCTGGGTCACACATACGAACTCGCAAACGCACGACATAATCCGCTCCGGTCTCGACCGCTCACCGATGTATACGGGCGTCATCGAAGGCGTCGGACCGCGCTATTGCCCGTCGATCGAGGACAAGATTCATCGTTTTGCTTCGAAAGACGCGCACCAGATCTTCCTGGAACCGGAAGGGCTGACGACGAACGAGTTCTATCCGAATGGCATTTCGACCAGCCTGCCGTTCGATGTCCAGCTCAATCTCGTCCGGTCGATGCGCGGTCTGGAGCACGCGCACATCCTGCGTCCTGGCTATGCGATCGAATACGACTATTTCGATCCACGCGCGCTGAAGGCTTCGCTGGAAACCAAGGCCATCGGGGGCTTGTTCTTCGCCGGACAGATCAATGGCACGACAGGGTACGAAGAAGCTGCTGCGCAGGGCTTGCTCGCGGGCATCAATGCCGGACTGCAAGTGCAGGGGAAAGAGGCGTGGTCTCCGCGCCGCGATCAGGCCTATCTGGGCGTTCTCGTCGACGATCTCGTCACGCGTGGCGTGTCGGAGCCGTATCGGATGTTCACTAGCCGTGCCGAATATCGTCTCTCGCTGCGTGAGGACAACGCGGACATGCGTCTCACCGAGATTGGGCGCGAGTTGGGTGTTGTCGACGACATCCGCTGGGATGCATTCAGCCGCAAACGCGACGCTGTTTCACGTGAAACACAGCGGCTTCGTTCGACGTGGGTTAATCCGAAGACATTGTCAGCGGAGGAGGCCACCGCCTTGTTGGGCAAGCCGATCGATCACGAATATAGCCTGGCGGATCTTCTGCGCCGCCCGGGCGTTTCCTATGACGGTGTCTGCGCGCTCCGCGATGGCACATGTGGTCCCGAAGCGGCGCTTGCCGAAGACCTGGTGCTCGCCGCCCAGATCAAGGAACAGATCGAAATCGGCGTGAAGTATCAGGGCTACATCGATCGCCAAGCCGACGAAATCGTCCGCAACGGCGCGCAGGAGAATACGCGCTTGCCCGAAGGCCTCGACTATAACGATGTCCGTGGCTTGTCCTTTGAAGCGCGTCAAAAGCTGTTGCAGCACCGCCCAGAGACGATCGGGCAGGCGTCACGCATCTCCGGCATCACTCCGGCCGCAATATCGCTGTTGATGGTTCATCTGAAGCGCGGCGCTGGCCGTCGTGGCCGCAATTCGGCCGGCGACGATTCCGCATCCGCGAACCCGACGGCGGTTCAATGACGGAAGGCAATCTAATCTTGGCGACGACGCTCGAAAAGGGCGTCGCCGCACTTGGCCTTGCGCTGTCGTCATCGCAAAAACAGACACTGCTCAATTACGTTGCGCTCCTCGGCAAGTGGAATGCCGTGTATAACTTGACGGCGATCCGCGATCTGCAGCAGATGGTGATCCAGCACATCCTGGACTCGCTTGCCATCATGCCGGCTGTGTCAGCGCGTAAACCTGCGGCAGTGCTTGACGTTGGTTCGGGTGGCGGTTTGCCTGGTATCGTGCTGGCGATCGCCTTGCCGGAATTGCGTGTCACGTTGAACGACATCGTTCACAAGAAAACGGCATTTCAGTCGCAAGTGAAGGTGCAGTTAGGTCTGAGCAATCTGTCGGTTGTGACGGGGCGCGTCGAAAGTTTGCGTCCGGGTATCGAAGTGCCGGAAAAATTTGACGTAATCGTGTCGCGCGCATTCGCAGAGCTCTCCGATTTCGTTACACTTTCGCGTCATCTGGTAGCCGATGATGGGCGGATTCTGGCAATGAAGGGTGTGAGGCCCGATGCCGAAGCCACGCGTCTCCCGGCAGGCGCCAAGGTGCTCGGTATCGAGCGCCTGATCGTTCCGATGCTCGATGCGGAGCGGCATCTGGTCGAGATTGCCGTCGAGCCAGAATAACGGTCCGCCGTGCGGTTCCATTCGGCATTCCAGCCACGCTGATCTTCTGACAGCGAAGAAACGAGGACTCTAAACGATGGCAAAAATCTTCTGCGTCGCAAATCAGAAGGGCGGCGTTGGAAAGACCACGACAGCGGTCAATCTCGCGGCAAGCCTCGCAGGGCTCGATCAGCGCGTGCTGCTGATCGACCTCGATCCGCAGGGCAACGCGACAATGGGCAGCGGCATCGACAAGGCAGCGTGCGAGAACACCGTCTATGAAGTGCTGGTCGATGGCGTCACGCTTCGTGAGGCGCGCGTGCGTCCACCCGCCGTCAATTACGACGTGCTGCCGGCCAATCGCGAACTGGCGGGCGCCGAAGTCGAACTCGTGGATATGGAGAATCGCGAACGTATTCTGCGCGTCGCGATTGCCGAAGTAGTCGATGACTATGACTTTGTGCTGATCGATTGCCCCCCGGCGCTTTCCTTGCTGACGCTCAATGCGCTGTGCGCGGCCCACGGCGTCGTGATTCCGATGCAGTGCGAGTACTTCGCGCTGGAAGGGCTATCCGATCTTGTCAATACCATCAAGCAGGTCCACGCGAATCTGAATCGCGATCTGAAGGTCATCGGCCTTCTGCGCGTAATGTTCGATCCCCGAATTACGTTGCAGCAGCAAGTGTCGGATCAATTGAAGGAACACTTTGGCAGCAAATTGTTCGACGTTGTGATCCCGCGAAATGTGCGCCTCGCCGAAGCGCCGAGCTACGGGCTACCGGGCGTCGTGTTCGACAAGTCTTCGCGTGGCGCGCAGGCGTATATCCAGTTCGGCACGGAAATGATCGAGCGCGTGCGCGCGCTCGACGTCGTCAACTAAGCAAACCCATTCGATGCGGCAGAGAACGCCGACGGAGGAACCGAAATGAGCGCTGTGATGAAGAAGAAGGGGTTGGGCCGTGGCCTGGATGCATTGCTCGGCGGCAGCGTCGACATCACGGAAGCCGTGCGCGGCGAAGGCATGCCCACGGTGCTGCCGCTCGACAAGCTGCAGGCCGGCAAGTATCAGCCGCGTACCCGGATGGACGAAGGCGCGCTCCAGGAGCTCGCCGCGAGCATTCGCGCGCAAGGGCTGATGCAACCCATTCTCGTGCGCTCGGTCGGCGACGATCACTACGAAATCATCGCGGGCGAGCGACGTTTTCGCGCCGCGCGCATGGCCGGTCTCGATGAAGTTCCGGTTCTGGTAAAAAACGTGCCAGATCAGGCGGCCGCTGCGATGGCCCTGATCGAGAACATTCAGCGCGAGGACCTGAACCCGCTGGAAGAGGCGCAGGGCATCCAGCGTCTGCTCGACGAATTCCGCTTCACGCACGAACAGGCCGCCGAGTCGGTCGGCCGGTCGCGCAGCGCGGTGTCGAATCTGCTGCGCCTGTTGAACCTCGCGACGCCCGTGCAGACGATGCTGCTCGCCGGCGACCTCGACATGGGTCACGCGCGCGCGCTGCTCGCAGTCGACGCCGCCACGCAGATCCAGCTCGCCAATCACGTTGTGAACCGCCGTCTGTCGGTGCGTGAAACCGAACGCCTCGTCGCCGCGACGACCAAAGAAGCGCCTGCGACAAAAGCGCGCGCCGCGAACGACGGCGGACGTGATACGCGCCGTCTGGAAGAAGAGCTGTCCGATCTGCTGTCCGCGAATGTGAAGATCAAGCTGGGTGGAAGAGGGCGTGGCAAGGTCACGATCGACTTCGGCAATCTCGACTCGCTCGAAGGCATCCTGACGAAGCTGCGCGGCAGCATCGAAACCACCACGCCCACAGCCTGATTTCGCGCGCCACTTGTCCGAATACAACGCCGACCGTCCACGGTCCGATTTCTTCGCGCGTATCTGGCGAGCCGTCTCCAAAGAGCCGGTTCTGTCGATACTCGTCGTCGCGCTGATCGCGCTGCAGATCGCGCATCCGCGTCCCTTGATGTCGCTGCCGGGTCTCGTCGACTGGCAGACGGTGCTCACGCTCGCCGGTCTCCTGATCCTGACAAAGGCGATCGAATTGTCAGGATTCCTGATGTGGGCGGCGCATCGGCTCGTGCATCACATTCACGGCGAGCGAACCCTCGCGCTGCTGCTCGTCGCGCTGGCAGCGGGTCTGTCCACGGTACTGACCAACGATGTCGCGCTCTTCGCCGTCGTGCCGCTCGCGTTGTCGCTGCACAAACTCGCGCCGCTGCCGATCAAGCGGCTCGTCATCGTGATCGCACTGGCGGTCAATGCAGGATCGGTCCTCACGCCGCTAGGCAACCCGCAGAACCTCTTTCTATGGCAGACGAGCGGCGTCGGCTTTCCGGCGTTCGTATGGGCGCTGTTGCCGCTGTGCGCCGCGTTGATGGCGCTGCTCGGCGTCGTCACCTTCGCGATGTTCCGCGCCGCACCGCTCGATCTGTCCGGCGATGTCGAAGAACATCGCGTCGATCGCGTGCTGTGCGGCGTCAGCGTGCTTGCGTTCGCCGCGTTCGTCGCTCTCGCCGACGCGCATCACGCCGGCCCCGCGCTCGCCGCGCTCGCGATCGTCTTTCTGCTGTGGCGTCGCGAAGTCGTGTTTCGGATCGACTGGCTGTTGCTGCTCATCTTCGTGTTGATGTTCATCGTGCTGCGTAGCGCGGCCGCGTTGCCGTCGATTCACGCGGCGATCGCGCATCTCGGCATCGGGACGCCGGTGCGCGCATACGCGGCCGGCGCCGTGCTTTCGCAGGCGATCAGCAATGTACCCGCCGCCATCGTTCTCGCGGAGTTCTCCAAGGATTGGCGCGCGCTCGCTTTCGGCGTGAGCGTCGGCGGCTTCGGCGTGGCGATCGGCTCGCTGGCCAATTTGATCGCGGTCAGACTGTCGGGCGAAAAAGGCATGTGGATGCCATTTCACATCGTGTCGATACCGTTCTGGATCGTGGCGATGGTCATCGGTTGGGTGCTCGTTTGACGCTGATCGGAAGCTCTTCCATCGACTGATAATGTCCTTGCAATTGCAAGGAAAGTCTCACTTTTGAGACCGTTTTTTAAGGTTCGTCTGCTTGGCTTTTGACACACCTAAACTATTGAATCCGCGACAACAATCGCTTACAATCGCCCGGATTTATCAGCTAGGCCACCTCGAAAGCGCTGCGAAAGCGCAGGGTGATTTCCCGGACTTTTGGTTGAAGGTTTGAAGACGGTGCGAGAGGAAAATCGAGCGCCGGACGCTCACGCAACCGGCGAGGCGAACGCCTCCGGAAATCAGCCGCGCGGTTCGTCGAACGACTCGTGGGATGCCGAAGCGCAAGAAAACAATATCGTTCCGCTCACGCGGGATCAGGCAGAGAAGCTGTTTGGCCCTGAGGTGAGTCGTCCATCGCGTGTCACGCCTTTTAGAGTTGTGGCAGCGCAAATGGTTTTGTCCCTGGGTGCGACGCTGTTGTGGTGGCTGTTCTACAAGCCGCCGGGCGATGCTGCGCTGTCCGCATTTCTGGGGGGAGCAATCTGCTGGGTGCCGAGCGCCTTGTTCGCCTCGCGCCTGAAAGCGAGGAGCGGCGCCGAGACGATCATGAGCTGGATGATCGGCGAGGCGCTCAAGATGGGAGCGACGATTGCCATGTTCGTGGCGGTCGCGTACTGGTACAAGAGCGCGTTGTGGCTGCCCTTGCTCGTTACGTACATCGTCGCCCTGAAGACTTACTGGGTTGCAATGGCGCTTCGGTGACGATTCTTGACGTCCCAGGTAAGTGCCTGCAGCACGGGTTGCAAGTAGCATCGGATATGAACAGGTGCGGATCACATTCCGCACTCGGGCCTCTCGAACCGGAGCCGCGACGCGATGCGGCGGCTCGGCGGCGACAGGCGGCGAAAGATTTTTGACAATTTGGGTGGCTTTAACGATATGGCAGCTAGCGAAGGAACGCACGCTCTGGATCCGTCCGAGTACATTGCGCACCACTTGCAGAATCTTTCCACGCAGACACAGACGTCGATCTTCGACATCCACGTCTGGAATCTCGACACGCTGTTCTGGTCGATTGTGTGCGGTCTCGTGACCATTCTCATTCTCGGTCTTGCAGCGCGCAAGGCGACGTCCGGTGTTCCCGGCCGTTTCCAGTGCGCCATCGAGATGCTGGTCGAAATGGTTGAAGACCAGTCGAAGTCGATGATCCACGGCAGCCGCCGCTTCATCGCTCCGCTCGCACTGACCGTGTTCGTCTGGGTCGCCCTGATGAACTCGCTCGACTTCATCCCCGTCGACTTGCCGGGCCGCGTCATCGGCTGGCTGGGTCTCGAACAGGTCCTGCCGCATCATCGCATCGTGCCGACGGCTGACCTGAACGGCACCATCGGCATCGCGCTCGGCGTGTTCGTGCTGATGATCTATTACAACTTCAAGATCAAGGGCGCAGGCGGCTTCGTGCACGAACTCCTGTCCGCTCCGTTCGGCGCGCATCCGCTGCTGTGGATTCCGAACCTCGCGCTGAACATCATCGAGTTCGTCGCCAAGACGGTTTCGCTCGGCATGCGGCTCTTCGGCAACATGTACGCCGGCGAACTGCTGTTCCTGCTGATCGCCCTTCTGGGCAGCATGTGGACGTTCGGTGCGGACACCTCCGTTCTCGGCTTCCTCGGCCATGTGGTCGCGGGCACGGTCTGGGCGATCTTCCACATTCTGATCGTGTTGTTGCAGGCGTTCATTTTCATGATGCTGACGCTGGTGTACATCGGCCAGGCGCATGACTCACACTGACGCGTGACGGCACGTTCCGGAATCGTTCAGTTTTCAGGTTTTCGTTTTTTATAAATCCAGTTCCAAAGTCTTTAAATCAAAGGAGTGATCATGCAAGCTTTCATCGCCAACATCCAGGGTCTGACCGCCATCGGTATCGGCATCATCATCGGCCTGGGTGCAATCGGCGCCTGTATCGGTATCGGTCTGATGGGCGGCAAGTACATTGAAGCATGCGCCCGCCAGCCGGAACTGATGAACCCGCTGCAGACCAAGATGTTCCTGCTGGCTGGTCTGATCGACGCGGCGTTCCTGATCGGCGTTGGTGTGGCAATGCTGTTTGCGTTCGCGAACCCGCTGCTCTCGAAGCTCGCAGGCTGAGGTTCCTCGGAACTGTGCGTCTGACTTTTAAAGACGCCTGAACGGAACGGATGAGGCGCTGATCGAGCTCAACAAGCCGATGAGCGCCTTTTAACCGTTTCACCTCCGATCAAGCAACGTTTAAGGAAACACCGTGAATCTCAACGCAACCCTGTTTGCGCAAATGGTCGTGTTTCTGATCCTCGCGTGGTTCACGATGAAGTTCGTGTGGCCCCCGTTGATCAACGCCCTCGACGAGCGCTCGAAAAAGATTGCCGACGGCCTCGCCGCCGCCGACAAGGGCAAAGCGGAACTCGAAGCCGCGCACAAGCGCGTGGACCAGGAACTCGCGCAAGCGCGCAACGACGGCCAGCAACGCATCGCCGACGCTGAAAAGCGCGCGGCCGCAGTCGCGGACGAAATCAAGGCGAACGCCCAGGCCGAAGCCGCGCGCATCGTCGCGCAAGCCAAGGCGGACGCCGACCAGCAGGTCGTGAAGGCGCGCGAGACGCTGCGCGCTGAAGTCGCGGCACTGGCTGTGAAAGGCGCCGAGCAGATTCTGAAGCGCGAAGTCGATCAGAAGGCTCACGCCGATCTGCTGAATCAACTCAAAGCCGAGCTCTGATCATGGCCGAACTTGCAACCATCGCTCGTCCTTACGCAGAAGCGCTGTTCCGCGTGGCCGAAAGCGGCGATCTCGCGGGCTGGTCCACCTTCGTCGAGGAGCTGGCACAGGTTGCGCGTCTGCCCGAAGTGGAAACGGTCGCTTCGAACCCGAAGGTGAGCCGTCAGCAAATCGTCGATCTCCTGCTCGCCGCAGTGAACTCGCCGCTCGCGCAGAGCCAGCCTCAAGCGAAGAACTTCGTCGGCATGCTGGTGGAGAACCATCGCCTGCCGCTGCTGCCGGAAATCGCCGTCCAGTTCGACGAGCTGAAGAACGCCCGTGAAGGTGCTGCCGATGCTCACATCGTGAGCGCGTTCCCCCTCGAAGGCGAACAGTTGAACGACCTCGTTGCAAGCCTCGAACGCAAGTTCCAGCGCAAGCTGAAACCGATCGTCGAAGTCGATCAGTCGCTGATCGGCGGCGTTCGCGTGACGGTTGGCGACGAAGTGCTCGATACCTCGGTCCGCGCGCGCCTCGCCAGCATGCAGACGGCTCTGACCGCCTGACGCTTCCAAAGAAGCGCCTTAGCTGGCACGCAACAGAATTGACTATCAGGAGCGAATAATGCAACTCAATCCCTCTGAGATCAGCGAGCTGATCAAGAGCCGGATCCAGGGCCTTGAAGCGAGCGCGGACGTTCGCAACCAGGGCACCGTGATCTCCGTGACCGACGGCATCGTGCGTATCCACGGCCTGTCGGAAGTGATGCAGGGCGAAATGCTCGAATTCCCGGGCAACACCTTCGGCCTTGCGCTGAACCTCGAACGTGACTCGGTCGGCGCCGTTATTCTCGGTCAGTACGAGCACATCTCGGAAGGCGACATCGTCAAGACGACGGGCCGCATTCTCGAAGTGCCGGTTGGTCCGGAACTCATCGGCCGCGTGGTCGATGCGCTCGGCAACCCGATCGACGGCAAGGGCCCGATCAACGCGAAGGCCACTGACGCCATCGAAAAGATCGCGCCGGGCGTGATCTGGCGTAAGTCGGTGTCGCAGCCGGTGCAAACGGGTCTGAAGTCGATCGACTCGATGGTGCCGATCGGCCGTGGCCAGCGCGAGCTGATCATCGGCGACCGTCAGTGCGGCAAGACCGCGGTGGCCGTCGACGCGATCATCAACCAGAAGGGCAAGGACCTTTTCTGCATCTACGTCGCGATCGGCCAGAAGGCTTCGTCGATCATGAACGTGGTGCGCAAGCTCGAAGAAACCGGCGCGATGGCTTATACCATTGTCGTGGCGGCTTCGGCTTCGGAATCGGCCGCGATGCAATACCTCGCGCCGTACGCCGGCTGCACGATGGGCGAATACTTCCGCGATCGCGGGCAAGACGCGCTCATCGTCTATGACGATTTGACCAAGCAAGCGTGGGCGTATCGCCAGATTTCGCTGCTGCTGCGCCGTCCGCCGGGCCGTGAAGCGTACCCGGGTGACGTGTTCTATCTGCACTCGCGTCTGCTCGAGCGTGCGGCTCGCGTCTCGGAAGACTACGTCGAGAAGTTCACGAACGGCGAAGTGAAGGGCAAGAGCGGCTCGCTGACGGCACTGCCCGTCATCGAAACGCAAGCCGGCGACGTGACCGCGTTCGTTCCGACGAACGTGATCTCGATTACCGACGGCCAGATCTTCCTGGAAACCGACCTGTTCAACGCCGGTATCCGTCCCGCGATCAACGCGGGCGTGTCGGTGTCGCGCGTCGGTGGTGCGGCTCAGACCAAGGTCGTGAAGAAGCTGTCGGGCGGTATCCGTACCGACCTCGCGCAGTATCGTGAACTGGCTGCGTTCGCGCAGTTCGCATCGGACCTGGACGAAGCCACCCGCAAGCAGCTCGAACGCGGCCGCCGCGTGACGGAACTGCTGAAGCAGCCGCAGTATCAACCGCTGCAAGTGTGGGAACTGTCGGTTGCGCTGTTCGCAGCCAACAACGGCTATCTGGACGATCTCGAAGTCTCGCAAGTTCTGCCTTTCGAAAAGGGCCTGCGCGAATTCCTGAAGACCAGCCACGCCGATCTGATTAAGCGCATCGAAGACAATAAAGACTTGTCGAAGGACGACGAAGGCGCACTGCATGCCGCGCTGAAGGACTTCAAGAAGTCGGGCGCTTATTGATCGGGACTGAGGAGCAACGCGCGATGTCCCTGAACATCGCGCGGCTTCGATCAAGGAGTAAGCAATGGCTGGAATGAAGGAAATTCGCGGCAAGATCAAGAGCGTGCAGAACACGCGCAAGATCACGAAAGCGATGGAAATGGTCGCCGCATCGAAGATGCGCCGCGCCCAGGAACGCATGCGTTCCGCCCGTCCGTATGCCGACAAGGTCCGCGCAATCGCATCGCACATGAGCAAGGCGAACCCTGAGTATCGCCACCCGTTCATGGTCGAGAACAAGGGCGTGAAGACGGCCGGCCTGATCCTCGTCACGACCGACAAGGGTCTGTGCGGCGGCATGAACACGAACGTGCTGCGTGCGTCGCTGCTCAAGATCAAGGAACTCGATCAGAGCGGTGTCAAGATCGAGGCGTCGGCGATCGGCAGCAAGGGTCTCGGGTTCCTGAATCGCCTGAAGGCCAGTGTCGTGTCGCAAGTCACGCAACTGGGCGACACGCCGCATCTGGAAAAGCTGATCGGCGCGATCAAGGTGCAGCTCGACTTGTACTCGGAAGGCAAGATCAACGCGGTGTACCTGGCGTACACGCGCTTCATCAACACGATGAAGCAGGAAGCGGTGATCGAGCAGCTGCTGCCGTTGTCGGCGGAAGACCTGCACAAGGAAGCGGACAAGCAAGCCGAAGGCGAGACGCCGAAGACCTCGTGGGATTACATCTACGAGCCGGACGCGCAAACCGTGGTGGACGAGCTGCTCGTGCGCTACGTCGAAGCGCTCGTCTATCAGGCAGTCGCGGAAAACATGGCGTCGGAGCAATCGGCGCGGATGGTCGCGATGAAGGCCGCTTCGGACAATGCGAAGACCGTGATCAACGAACTGCAGCTCGTCTACAACAAGAGCCGCCAGGCCGCGATTACGAAAGAACTGTCGGAAATCGTCGGCGGCGCCGCAGCGGTCTGATTTTGCTGACCGCGTGAAAGAACATAGTATCTAAAGGAAATGCGATGAGTACTACTGCTTTGGTAGAAGGCAAGATCGTACAGTGCATCGGCGCCGTTATCGACGTGGAATTCCCGCGTGCGCACATGCCGAAGATCTACGACGCGCTCATTCTGGAAGGCACCGAACTGACGCTCGAAGTCCAGCAGCAGCTGGGCGACGGCGTGGTGCGCACCATCTGTCTGGGTGCATCCGACGGTCTGCGCCGCGGCACGATGGTCAAGAACACGGGCAAGCCCATCAGCGTGCCGGTCGGCAAGCCGACGCTGGGCCGCATCATGGACGTGCTTGGCCGTCCGATCGACGAAGCGGGCCCGATCGATTCGACCACGGTGCGCTCGATTCACCAGCAAGCGCCGAAGTTCGACGAGCTGTCGCCGTCGACGGAACTGCTCGAAACCGGCATCAAGGTTATCGACCTGATCTGCCCGTTCGCGAAGGGCGGCAAGGTCGGTCTGTTCGGCGGTGCAGGCGTGGGCAAGACCGTGAACATGATGGAACTCATCAACAACATCGCGAAGGAACACGGCGGTTATTCCGTGTTCGCGGGCGTGGGTGAGCGTACCCGTGAAGGGAACGACTTCTATCACGAAATGAAGGACTCGAACGTTCTGGACAAAGTGGCGCTGGTGTACGGCCAGATGAACGAGCCGCCGGGCAACCGTCTGCGCGTCGCGCTGACCGGTCTGACGATGGCCGAGCACTTCCGTGACGAAGGTCTCGACGTTCTCTTCTTCGTCGACAACATCTACCGTTTCACGCTGGCGGGTACGGAAGTGTCCGCACTGCTCGGTCGTATGCCTTCGGCAGTGGGCTATCAGCCGACGCTGGCTGAAGAAATGGGCAAGCTGCAAGAGCGCATCACGTCGACCAAGACCGGCTCGATCACGTCGGTTCAGGCCGTGTACGTCCCTGCGGATGACTTGACCGACCCGTCGCCGGCTACGACCTTCGGCCACTTGGACGCAACCGTCGTGTTGTCTCGTGACATCGCTTCGCTGGGTATCTATCCGGCAGTGGACCCGCTCGATTCGACCTCGCGTCAGATCGACCCGAACGTGATCGGCGAAGAGCATTACTCGATCACGCGCGGCGTGCAGCAAACGCTGCAGCGCTACAAGGAACTGCGCGACATCATCGCGATTCTGGGCATGGACGAACTGTCGCCGGAAGACAAGCTGTCGGTCGCGCGCGCGCGCAAGATCCAGCGTTTCCTGTCGCAGCCGTTCCACGTTGCGGAAGTGTTCACGGGCTCGCCGGGCAAGTACGTGCCGCTGAAGGAAACCATCCGCGGCTTCAAGATGATCGTCGAAGGTGAGTGCGATCATCTGCCGGAGCAGGCGTTCTACATGGTCGGCACGATCGACGAAGCCTTCGAAAAGGCCAAGAAGATCCAGTAAAGGTCGGGTGTGTCTCTGGGGCGTCAGTCTGACGGCTGGCGTCCGCGAACAACACTCACCAGGAGTCGACATAAATGGCAACCATCAAGGTAGACGTCGTCAGCGCGGAAGAGCAGATCTTCTCGGGCCAGGCGAAGTTCGTCGCGCTGCCGGGCGAAGCGGGTGAACTGGGCATTCTGCCCGGCCACACGCCGCTCATCACGCGTATTCGTCCGGGCGCGGTGCGCATCGAGGCGGAAGACGGCTCGGAAGAGTTCGTGTTCGTTGCAGGCGGGATTCTCGAAATCCAGCCGGGCATCGTGACCGTGCTCGCCGATACCGCCATCCGCGGCGCCGATCTCGACGAAGCGAAAGCGGAGCAGGCGAAGAAGCGTGCCGAGGAAGCGATTCAGAACAACACCTCGGAACTCGAGTACGCGACCGCGCAAGCGGAACTCGCTTACGCGACGGCTCAGCTCGCAGCGATTCAGCGTCTGCGCAAGGCGCACGCGAAGCACTGAGCGTGACGCGCCGCGCGGCGTTCAGCAGTACAAAAAAGCAGCCTTCGGGCTGCTTTTTTTATGCTCCAAATCGGCAAATCGCGCGCGCAAAACTGCATATCGGTTATGTAGACCGCGTTTGATTCGTCGATAAGTGTCTGATTCAGCGCGATTTTTGTGGCCGGTGGCAAATCGGCATTGCGGGGAAACACTCAATGCCCGCGCGCGTCTTTGCGATGCACAATGGCCTCCATTTAGCCTTCATCGGGCGGCGACTCACCATGGCGGAGACCATCGATGGCAATTGAACCGACGCAAGCCGGCGCGCAGATCGAACCGCGCGACGGCATTTCCCACGTTTGCGGCGCGACCGACATCCCGTTGACGAACGCAACCGTTTCGCGCTTTTTTCTCGAAACGGTGAGCCGGTTTCCCGACCGCCCGGCCGTCGTGTTCCGCGAGCAGAACATCCGCTGGACCTGGCGCGAGTTCGCCAATGAAGTCGATGTGCTGGCGAGCGGGCTGCTCGCGCTCGGCATCCAGGCGGGCGACCGCGTCGGCATCTGGTCGCCGAATCGCGCGGAATGGCTGCTGACGCAATTCGCCACCGCGCGCATGGGCGCGGTGTTGGTGAACATCAATCCGGCGTATCGGCTGGCCGAGCTCGAATATGCGCTGAACAAGGTCGGGTGCAAGGCGATCATCGCGGCCGAGCAGTTCAAGTCATCGAAATATCTGGAGATGCTCCAGGCGCTCGCACCCGAACTCGCCGACGCCGCGCTCAACGCACTGAACGCCGCGAAGCTGCCGGAATTGCGCGCCGTGATCCGCATGGGCGAGGGCAAGACGCCCGGCATGCTCAACTTCAATGACGTGATGCACACGGGCCGCGCGCAGGCCGATGCCGCGAAACTGGATGCGCTCGAAGCGCAGTTCGGCTCGGACGAGGCGATCAACATCCAGTTCACGAGCGGCACGACCGGCAATCCGAAGGGCGCGACGCTGACGCATCGGAACATCGTCAATAACGCACGCTACATCGCGATGGCGATGCGGCTCACGGAGCAGGATTCGCTCTGCATCCCCGTGCCGCTGTACCACTGCTTCGGCATGGTGCTGGCCGTGCTGGCGTGCGTCTCGACCGGCTGCGCGATGGTGTTTCCTGGCGAAGCCTTCGACCCGGGCGCGACGCTCACCGCGGTCCACGAGGAGAAGTGCACCGCGCTGCACGGCGTGCCGACGATGTTCATTGCCGAACTCGATCACCCCGACTTCTCGAAATACGACCTGAGCCGCTTGCGCACCGGCATCATGGCGGGCTCGCCATGTCCGATCGAGACGATGAAGCGTGTCGTTTCGACGATGCACCTGAGCGAGATCACGATCGCGTACGGGATGACGGAGACCAGTCCGGTATCGTTCCAGAGCTCGACGACCGATCCCCTCGACAAGCGCACGACGACCGTCGGACGCATTCAGCCGCATCTGGAGGTGAAGATCGTCGATCCGCTGGGGAATATCGTGCCGGTCGGCGAGACCGGCGAGCTGTGCACGCGCGGCTACTCGGTGATGAAGGGCTACTGGAACGACGACGCGAAGACGCGCGAGGCCATCGTCGACGGCTGGATGCACACCGGCGACCTCGCGACCCTCGACGCAGAAGGTTACTGCAACATCGTCGGGCGGCTGAAGGACATGCTGATCCGCGGCGGCGAGAACATCTATCCGCGCGAAATCGAAGAATTCCTCTTCCGTCATCCGAAGGTGCAATCCGTGCAGGTGTTCGGCGTGCCGGATCAGAAGTACGGCGAGGAAGTGTGCGCGTGGATTGTCGTGCGTCCGGGCGAACAGGCGAGCGAAGAGGATATCCGCGAGTTCTGCCAGGGGCAGATCGCGCACTACAAGATCCCGCGCTATATCCGCTTCGTCGACGAACTGCCCATGACCGTCACCGGCAAGGCGCAAAAGTTCGTGATGCGCGCCCGCATGATCGACGAGTTGAAGCTGGCCGAAGCGAAAACCGCGTAAGCCGCACGCTACACGGGGCATGAAATGACAAAGGGAGCGCCGTGGCGCTCCCTTTGTCGTGGAACCAAACGCCCATGTCCTTGAACCTTCAGACATGGCAAACGTTTGTCCAGGCGAAAAAAAAGCGGGCCTGGAGCCCGCTAAAAACCACACGCTACGGGGTTAGCGCGAGGAGACCAAACGTGGGATGTTTCGAATGCTTGTGCACTCGAAGAACGATCCCAACACGGATGCCCCCAGCAAGAGAGCTTCGACCAAAAGTCTGCCACCGGATCACGCGGCTTTTGCACAGCGCGCCCGAATACATCCGTGTTGAAACCGTTTCAACAGATTGTGGGCGAATTGATTCCGGGTCGCCGTAACAAAGTGTTTCAGGTTGTAACCCCCGTGGAATAAGGCTCACGGGCAATTTTCTCGCGCGATTCTTCTGATTTGCGCGGATATATTGTCCGTTATTCGGAGGATTTACGCGTTCGGTCCCCGTCGACCGATAAATGCCGCTTTAAGGACTAGTGCGATTATTCTAGCTTTCCGCGAAAATCGAACGCGCGGACGCATGAAATCGATGCGCAAAGCCCCGTTCCCAACGATATTTCACTGACAAAAAGCTATGGAGACACGCATGACCATCGATGCAGCCTTGCTTCGCTACTACCGCGCAAGTGCCGAAGCCTTTCCTCCTTTGGGGGCGGATGCGGACGCGCAAACGGTGCGCAAGCGCTTCAGCGACATTGCCAAAGCTTACGCCCGCGAACGTGGCAGCGACGTGATTCTCGAAGACATCGAGATTCCGCTGGAAGGCCGCACGCTTGCCGCCCGCGTCTACAAGGCGAAAGCAGCCCGCGGCCCGTTGCCGCTCATTGTCTACTTCCATGGCGGCGGCTGGGTGATCGGTGATCTGGACACGCACGACGGTCTCGTCGAACAACTCGCACTGGATTCACAGTGCGCTGTCGTGAGCGTCGACTATCGGCTTGCGCCCGAATACCCGTTTCCCGCGCCGTGCGATGACGCGCTCGACGCCCTGATCTGGCTCGCGGAGCATCGCTCGCGTCTCGGCTTCGCGACCGACCGGCTCGCCGTCGGCGGCGACAGCGCGGGCGCGCATCTGGCCGTCGTCGCGGCGCGCGGCGCGAACCAGCGCGTGGCTGGCCTCGTCGGCTTGCAATTGCTGCTCTATCCGGCGCTGCGGCGGCAGTTCGAAAGCCCCAGTTGCATCGCCAATGCGAACGGCCCCGGCCTCACCAACGACGAAATGAAGTGGTACTGGACCCAGTTTCTGTCGGGCGAAGCGCCGCACGAACACGATGTGCGCGCGTTTCCGCTGTCCGAACCGTACGAGCGCACGCCGGCGCCCGCGATCGTCGTCGCGGCGGGCTACGATCCGCTCTACGACGACGCCTGCGAGCTCAAGCGCTTTCTGGAAGCCAACGGCGGCCGCGTCGAGATGATCGATGCGCGCGACATGACGCACGGCTTTGCGCGCATCCATTCGCAGTCCGACGCGGCACTCGGCTGGCTGCGCCGGCTCGGCGAACGCGCGGGCGAACTCACGCGCGCGGCGCGCTGAGCGTTACTTCAGCCACTTGTCGTACACGCCCTGAAACTCGCCCGACGACCGGGCGAGATGCAGCCACTGATCGACATACTGCTGAAACGGCACGTCGCCGCGCGGCAGCAGATATGCCTTCTCGCCGAACTGGAACGGCTTGTCCGGATGCACCGAGCACAAGCCGGGATTGAGCTTTTGCTGAAGCAGGGTTTCGGATGCGTCCGTGACCATCACGTCGGCCTTGCCGTCGAGGATCTGCTTGAAGATGGTCACGTTGTCCGGATACTCGATCAACTGCGAGTGCGGAAAGAACTGCTTCGCGAAGCGCTCGTTGGTGCCGCCCGGATTGACGATGGTCCGCACGTTCGGCTGATCGATCTGTTCGACGGTCTGATATTTGTCGACATCACCGCAACGCACGATAGGCGTTTTGCCGTCTTCCATGTACGGCGCGGTGAAGAATGCGCGCTTTTGTCGCTCCAGCGTGGTCGAGATGCCGCCCACGGCGATGTCGCACTTGGAGACGAAATCGTTCATCAGGGTCGACCACGACGTTTTCACATACTCCGCCTTCGCGCCGAGCGACTTCGCGAGGCTGTCCGCGAGATCGATGTCGATCCCCTCAAACTGCCCGTCCGGGCGCAGGAACGAGTAAGGCTTGTAGTCGCCCGTCGTGCAGATGCGCAGCGTGTGGCGCGCGAGGATATCGTCGAGCCGCGAGGGCGCCACGGCGGCGGGCGCCGATGCCGCAGGCTTCGCGCCGGCGACAGCGCCGGCCTGAATCGTTTGAGCCTGCGCGACGCCCGTGAGCGCGAGCGACATGACAAGGGCGGAAGCAGCGAGACTGACAGACGTGCGTTGCATCGATTCTCCTGGTTTTAGTTGTAGAGGCGTGTCGATGATAACTAGGCCTTTGGGTCTCTGAACACCCGGCTGAACGGCATAGGCCGCGCTGCATGAGCCTCCCCGAATTGCCGGGCTCAGTCAACGAAAACGCCGGGCCGCTCCGGTAGAATGGACGATTCTCTGCCTTCAGCATCGAGCGACGTGGCACACACTCTTCTGAACGACACCTTCCTGCGCGCGCTCCTGCGCCAGCCGACCGACTACACGCCGATCTGGCTGATGCGCCAGGCAGGACGCTATCTGCCGGAGTACAACGCGACGCGCGGCCGCGCGGGCAGTTTTCTCGGCCTCGCGAAGAATCCGGACTACGCGACCGAAGTCACGCTCCAGCCGCTCGAACGCTTTCCGCTCGACGCCGCGATTCTCTTTTCCGACATCCTCACCGTGCCCGACGCGATGGGCCTCGGCCTGAACTTCGTCCAGGGCGAAGGTCCACGTTTCGAGCGCACCGTGCGTACGGAAGACGACGTGAAGCGCCTTGCCGTGCCGGACATCGGCGCCACGCTGTCCTACGTCACCGACGCCGTGAGCCAGATCCGCCGCGCGCTCACCGACGCGCAAGGCCGCCAGAAAGTGCCGCTGATCGGCTTTTCGGGCAGTCCGTGGACGCTTGCATGCTACATGGTCGAAGGCGGCGGCTCCGACGATCATCGCACCGTCAAGTCGATGGCGTACTCGCGCCCCGACCTGATGCACCGCATTCTCGACATCAACGCGCAAGCCGTGACCGCGTACCTGAACGCGCAGATCGCAGCCGGCGCGCAGGCCGTGATGATCTTCGACACCTGGGGCGGCGCACTCGCCGATGGCGCGTATCAGCGCTTCTCGCTCGAATACATCGCGAAGGTGGTCGCGGGCCTCAAGCGCGAGCACGATGGCGAGCGCGTGCCGGTCATCACCTTTACGAAGGGCGGCGGTTTGTGGATCGAGGAAATCGCCGCGACGGGCGTCGATGCCGTCGGTCTCGACTGGACCATGAACCTGAATACCGCGCGGCAGAAAGTCGGGTCGCGCGTGGCGCTGCAAGGGAATATCGACCCGAGCGTGCTTTTCGCGCCGCCTGCGGCGATCCGAACCGAAGCGCGCGCCGTGCTGAATAGCTTCGGGAATTTTCCGGGCCACGTCTTCAATCTGGGCCACGGCATTTCGCAGTTCACGCCGCCCGAGCATGTGGCGGAACTCGTCGACGAAGTTCATCGTCACAGCCGTGCGATGCGCGCAGGTTCGTCGGCAAGTTGATTCCTTCGCGGGCCGCATGCTGCAGTGCAGCGTCGATGCGCCACGACGGGTTGTCAGGGGCTGGATCATTCCGTCCGGATCGCCCGGCTCACGCGACCTTCCCCGATGTCAAGACTGAACTTATGCACATTTTGTTCGCTGCGGCGCGCCATCAGACGTATGGGTCCGAGCAGCCAATAAAGTGTCGCTATATGTGCTTCAAGTCAATGATATTTAACGATTTTTCAAAGCTTCGCCCGAAATGTGGGCTAGCGCACATAGAGCTTTCGCGGCGCACTTTGCGGTCTTCGCAAACGCACTTCTCAACAAAGTTATCCACAGGCCTGTGGAAAGCGACGGAAATCCAAAAATAATCGGCGGTTTACAGGCGATTCTGATGTTTCACTTTAACTTCGTCGGCTACAGCCTCGCCCGTGTACCACAACGCTGCGCGCGAGGCCGCGCACGGTGATCGACCTCTTCGTCCGCGTGGCCGTCGATCAGCCCATGCCGGTGCTGTTCGACTATCGCTACACGCTGGAGCAGACACCGGCCATCGGCATGCTGGTGCGGGTGCCGTTCGGGCGGCGGGAAATCGTCGGACTGATCTGCGAAATCACCCCTACAAGTGACGTGCCTGCCGACAAACTGCGCGCCGTCACGGGGATCTGCGAGCGTTGCGCGCCGTTATCCGAAGCGTGGATCGCGCTTGCCAGCTTCGCCGCCGATTACTATCAGCGCGGTCTGGGCGAAGTCGCGTTGCCGGCGCTGCCTCAAGCGCTGCGCGATGCCTCGCGCTGGGATCGTCTTTTCGCCGTCGAGCCGCGTTATCGGCTATTGCCGGAAGGGCGCGTGCATCTGCCGGACGCGTTGCCCGCGCGCGCAAGCGCCCTGCGCCGTCTCGCCGATGCGCTCGCCGAACAACCGTGGCTCGCCTTGTCCGATGCGCGCGCGCTGCATCCGAAAGCGAGCGCGACGTTCGACGACTGGCTCGCGCGCGGCTGGATCGAAGCAGTAACGGAAAACGTCATCGAGCCCGATGCTATTTCTCCGACCGGCGCCGCGCCTTTGCCGATGCTGACCGACGAACAGCGCGACGCCGTCGAGGCCATCTCCGGCGCGCAAGGTTTCGCGCCGTTCCTGCTCCACGGCGTGACGGGCAGCGGCAAGACCGAGGTCTATCTGCACGCGCTCGCTGCGCTGCTCGCCGCCCGCCCGGATGCGCAAGCGCTCGTTCTCGTTCCCGAAATCAACCTGACGCCGCAGTTCGAAGCCGCGTTCCGCGCGCGTTTCGCGGCGCTCGCGGAAGGCTCGATCGTCACGATGCACAGCGGCCTGGCCGAAGGCGAGCGCGCGCGCAACTGGCTCGCGGCGCATACCGGCAGCGCGCGCATCGTGCTCGGCACGCGCCTCGCGATTCTCGCGTCGATGCCGAAGCTCGCGATCATCGTCGTCGATGAAGAACACGATCCCGCCTACAAGCAGCAGGAAGGCCTGCGCTACTCCGCGCGCGATCTGGCGATCTATCGCGCGAAGCAACTGGACATTCCCGTCGTGCTCGGTTCGGCGACGCCGTCGCTCGAAACCTGGTGGCAGGCGGAGCAGGGCCGCTACACGCGGCTGACGCTCTCGCGCCGCGCCGTCGCCGAAGCGGCGTTGCCGAGCGTGAAGCTCATCGATCTGGAAGAGGAAAGACAACGCGGCCGCGCGTCGGTGGACGGACTGGCGGGGCCGCTCATCGCCGCATTGAAGACGCGCCTCGAGCGCGGTGAGCAGAGTCTCGTGTTTCTGAACCGGCGCGGCTATGCGCCGATCCTCTCCTGCGACGCCTGCGGCTGGGTCGCGGGCTGCCCGCGCTGCAGCGCCTATGCCGTGCTGCATAAGCCGGAGCGCGCGCTGCGCTGTCATCACTGCGGATGGGAGTCGCGCATTCCGAAGTCGTGCCCGGACTGCGGCAACATCGATATCGCGCCGATGGGCCGCGGCACGCAACGCGTCGAGGAGACACTTGCGAGCGTGGTGCCGGGCGCGCGCGTGCTGCGTATCGACGCCGACAGCACGCGCCGCAAGGGCAGCGCGCAGGCGCTCTTTTCGGACGTGCACGCGGGCGAAGTCGACATTCTCGTCGGTACGCAGATGATCGCGAAAGGCCACGACTTCCGGCGCGTGACGCTCGTGGGCGTGCTCAATGCCGACACCGCGCTGTTCTCGCACGACTTCCGCGCGAGCGAGCGGCTGTTCGCGCAACTGACGCAGGTGAGCGGACGCGCGGGGCGGGCGGGTTTGCCCGGCGAAGTGATGATCCAGACGCGTTATGCGCGCCACGCGCTGTATCAGGCGCTGTCGCGGCAAGACTACGTGGGTTTCGCCAACTCGACGCTCGCCGAGCGGCGCGACGCGCGCCTGCCGCCGTTCGTCTATCAGGCGATGCTGCGCGCCGAAGGCCGCACGCTGGAAGCCGCGCTCGGGTTCCTGGAGCAAGCGGCGGCGGGATTCGCGCCGCTACCGGGCGCGGACCGCGTGACGGTCTACGATGCGGTGCCGCTCACCATCGTGAAAGTGTTCAATGTCCACCGCGCGCAATTGCTGCTCGAAAGCGCGTCGCGTGCGGCGCTGCAGGCGTCGCTGCGCGCGTGGCAGCCGGTGCTGCGCTCGCTCAAGGGCGTGCTGCGCTGGAACGTCGAAGTCGATCCGCTGGACGTCTGATCGCGCGGCTCAAACCTTGGCGCGGGACACATCGCCGGCGGGCCGGTCGGGTTCATCGGCGATCTTGTCGGACCGCTGGACGTGCGGCGATGCGCCTCGCACGAACAGCACGACGCAGACTGCGAACATCGCCCAAACGCTGGCTATCACCATCCAAGTGCTCATGCTCGTCGTTCTCCCGATATCGCGGCGAATCGGCCGCGCATGCCGCGCCATGCGGCGCATTGCGTTTATATCGGCGCAGGCCGGGCATTGATTTAGGGGATGTCTCGAAAATATCGGATTAGGGAAAATACTAGGACGAACGCGTTGACGACCGGCTGGCGGTGCACCGCTCAAGCCCTTGTGGCGTAAGGGTTCATCGTGGTGCAACCCTAGCGAAAATCTCGGTTGCACCTTTTATATCAGCGGAGTACGATTCGCCAACTTTTCAGGTCTCTGGCCGGCTGAGCACGACCGGCAAACGAAGGAAATATGGCGAGCACAACCCTTGGCGTCAAAGTCGACGATCTCCTGCGTTCCCGGCTGAAAGATGCCGCGACGCGTCTCGAACGCACTCCCCACTGGCTGATCAAGCAGGCGATCTTCGCCTACCTCGAGCGCATCGAGCACGGCCAGCTTCCGCCCGAGCTGTCGGGCGCGAACGGCTCGTCCGAAATGTCCGACGCCGCGCCCGTCGACGGCGACGAAGACGGCGCGCTGCATCCCTTCCTCGATTTCGCGCAGAACGTGCAGCCGCAATCCGTGCTTCGCGCGGCGATCACGGCGGCGTATCGCCGGCCGGAGCCGGAGTGCGTGCCGTTCCTGATCGGTCAGGCGCGTCTGCCCGCGACCGTCTCCGCCGAAACCGAAAAGCTCGCGACGCGGCTCGTCGAAGCGCTGCGCGCGAAGAGTTCGGGCGGCGGCGTCGAAGGGCTGATCCACGAGTTCTCGCTGTCGAGCCAGGAAGGCGTCGCGCTGATGTGTCTCGCCGAAGCGCTGCTGCGCATTCCCGACCGCGCCACGCGCGACGCGCTGATCCGCGACAAGATCAGCAAGGGCGACTGGAAATCGCACATGGGCCAGGCGCCGTCGCTGTTCGTGAACGCGGCGACGTGGGGCCTGATGATCACCGGCAAGCTCGTGACGACGAACAGCGAGACGGGTCTGTCGTCAGCGTTGACGCGTCTGATAGGTCGGGGCGGCGAGCCGTTGATCCGCAAGGGCGTGGACATGGCGATGCGCCTGATGGGCGAGCAGTTCGTCACCGGCGAAACGATTTCCGAGGCGCTCGCGAACAGCCGCAAGTACGAGGCGCGCGGTTTCCGCTACTCGTACGACATGCTCGGCGAAGCCGCGACGACCGAGGAAGACGCGCAGCGCTACTACGCGTCGTACGAGCAGGCCATTCACGCGATCGGCAAGGCGGCCGGCGGCCGCGGCATCTACGAAGGCCCGGGCATTTCGATCAAGTTGTCCGCGCTGCATCCGCGCTATTCGCGCTCGCAGCAGGAACGCACGATGAACGAGCTGCTGCCGCGCGTGCGCTCGCTCGCGCAACTGGCACGGCGTTATGACATCGGTTTGAACATCGACGCCGAGGAAGCCGACCGCCTCGAAATCTCGCTCGATCTGCTCGAAGCGCTCTGTTTCGATCCGGAACTCGCGGGCTGGAACGGCATCGGTTTCGTGGTGCAGGGTTATCAGAAGCGCTGCCCGTTCGTCATCGACTATCTGATCGATCTCGCGCGCCGCAGTCGTCATCGTTTGATGATTCGTCTCGTGAAGGGCGCGTACTGGGATACGGAAATCAAGCGCGCGCAGGTCGATGGCCTCGAAGGTTATCCGGTCTACACGCGCAAGATCTACACGGACATCTCGTACCTCGCGTGCGCGAAGAAACTGCTCGGCGCGCCCGATGCCGTCTACCCGCAATTCGCGACGCACAATGCATTCACCCTGTCCGCGATCTATCACCTCGCGGGACAGAACTACTATCCCGGCCAGTACGAGTTCCAGTGCCTGCACGGCATGGGCGAGCCGCTCTACGAAGAAGTGACCGGCCGCGACAAGCTGAACCGTCCGTGCCGCGTGTATGCGCCGGTCGGCACGCACGAAACGCTGCTCGCGTATCTCGTGCGCCGGCTGCTGGAGAACGGCGCGAACACGTCGTTCGTGAATCGCATCGCCGATGAATCCATTCCGGTGAAGGAACTCGTGCGCGATCCTATCGACGAAGCGCAGGAGATCACGCCGCTCGGCGCGCCGCACGCGAAGATTCCGCTGCCGCGTCAGCTTTACGGCAACGAGCGCTTCAACTCGATGGGCCTCGATCTGTCGAACGAGCATCGTCTGGCGTCGCTGTCGTCGGCGTTGCTGGCGAGCGCACATCATCCGTGGCGCGCCGAACCGATGCTCGAAGGCGGTGACATCGCCAACGGCGTCGCGCGCGACGTGCGCAATCCGTCGGATCTGCGCGATCTCGTCGGCACGGTCGTGGAAGCGTCGCCGGAACAGGTGAGCGCCGCCATCGCGAACGCGGTGGCCGCCGCGCCGATCTGGCAGGCGACGCCCGTCGAAGATCGCGCCGATTGCCTCACGCGCGCCGCCGATCTGCTCGAAGCGCAGATGCACACGCTGATGGGCCTCGTCGTGCGCGAGGCGGGCAAGTCGCTGCCGAACGCCATCGCGGAAATTCGCGAGGCCATCGACTTCCTGCGTTACTACGCGACGCAGATTCGCGCCGAATTCTCGAACGACACGCATCGCCCGCTCGGTCCGGTCGTGTGTATCAGCCCGTGGAATTTCCCGCTCGCGATCTTCATGGGGCAGGTCGCCGCCGCGCTCGCCGCTGGCAATCCGGTGCTCGCGAAGCCGGCTGAACAGACGCCGCTGATCGCCGCGCAAGCCGTGCGGATTCTGCGCGAAGCGGGCGTGCCGGCAGGCGCGGTGCAACTGCTGCCGGGCAATGGCGAAACCGTGGGCGCGGCGCTGGTCGCCGATCCGCGCACGCGCGCCGTCATGTTCACCGGCTCGACGGAAGTCGCGCGCCTCATCAACAAGACGCTCTCCGAGCGCCTCGATCCGGACGGCCGCCCGATTCCGCTGATCGCCGAAACCGGCGGCCAGAACGCGATGATCGTCGATTCGTCCGCGCTCGCGGAGCAGGTCGTCGCGGACGTGCTGCAGTCGTCGTTCGATTCGGCCGGCCAGCGCTGCTCGGCGCTGCGCGTGCTGTGCCTGCAGGACGATGTCGCCGACCGCACGCTCGAAATGCTGACCGGCGCGATGAACCAGCTCGCGGTCGGCAATCCGGATCGCCTGTCGACCGACGTCGGCCCGGTGATCGACGCGGACGCGAAGCGCGGCATCGACGCGCACATCGCCGGCATGCGCGACAAGGGCCGCAACGTGACGCAACTGCCGCTGCCCGACAACTGCGCGCAAGGCACGTTCGTGCCGCCGACGCTCATCGAGCTCGACGGCATCGACGAACTGAAGCGCGAAGTGTTCGGCCCGGTGCTTCACGTGGTGCGTTATCGCCGGTCGAACCTTGATAAACTCCTCGACCAAATTCGCGCGACCGGGTACGGGCTCACGCTCGGCATCCATACGCGCATCGACGAAACCATCGCGCATGTGATCGCGCGGGCGCACGTGGGCAACATCTACGTGAACCGCAATGTGATCGGCGCGGTCGTCGGGGTTCAGCCGTTCGGCGGCGAAGGGCTGTCGGGCACGGGTCCGAAGGCGGGCGGCGCGCTGTATTTGCAGCGGCTGCTGGCCAAGCGCCCGACCGGTTTGCCGAAGTCGCTCGCGAGCACGCTCGTGGTGGATCAGGCCGCGTCGAAGGACACGCCCGCCGCGGCGCTCACCGCGTTGCGCGACTGGGCGATCGGCGAACGCGATCCGCAGACGGCCGCGCGCTGCGATGGCTATTTGCAACACGTAATGGCGGGCGCGACGGCGGTGCTGAACGGCCCGACCGGCGAGCGCAACACGTACACGCTCGGCGCGCGCGGCACGGTGCTGTGCGTGGCGGCGACGGCGAGCGGCGCGCGTGCGCAACTGGCCGCCGTGCTCGCGACGGGCAACCGCGCGTTGTTCAGCGGATCGGCGGGCGAGCAGCTGGCGGCTTCGCTGCCGGCGTCGCTGAAGCCTTATGTTTATGTGCGCAAGGCGGCGGAGGACTTCGACGCCGTGCTGTTCGAGGGCGACAGCGATGAACTGCTGTCGCTCGTGAAGGAAGTCGCGAAGCGCCCGGGGCCGATCGTATCGGTGCAGGGTGTGGCGGCGGGGGCATTCGCCGACGCTGGCCACGACGGCGAGGACTACGCGCTCGAACGTCTGCTGACGGAACGCTCGGTGAGCGTGAACACGGCGGCGGCGGGCGGTAATGCGAATTTGATGACGATCGGTTGAGATATCCCTCGAGCGCTCGATTCAAACGAATTCAAACAAGCGGCAGCAGGCACGGCGATCCCGGCACAAGCTGCCATCCACACTGGAACCAGGAGAAGCTATGAAGCACACGATGACCAAGCTGGCAGCAGCCATGACGCTCGCCGGCCTGTCGCTCGCGGGGACCGCATTTGCGCAGCAAGCCGAGGACGTGAAGGTTGGTTATGCAGGCCCGTTGACCGGTGCGCAGGCGCACTACGGCAAGGACATGCAGAACGGCATCACGCTGGCTGTCGAAGATTTCAACGCCACGAAGCCGATGATCGGCGGCAAGCCGGTTCGCATCGTGCTGAACTCGGCCGACGACCAGGCTGACCCGCGCACGGGCACGACCGTCGCGCAGCGTCTCGTCGATGACGGCATCAAGGGCATGCTCGGCCACTTCAATTCGGGCACGACGATCCCGGCATCGCGCATCTACGCGAACGCGGGCATCCCCGAAATCGCGATGGCGACGGCGCCCGAATACACGACGCAAGGCTTCAAGACGGCCTTCCGCATGATGACCTCCGACACGCAGCAAGGCTCGGTCGCGGGTGAGTACGCGGTGAAGAACCTGAAGGTCAAGAAGATCGCGATCGTCGATGACCGCACGGCCTACGGCCAGGGTCTCGCCGACCAGTTCGAGAAGGCGGCGAAGGCCGCGGGCGGCACGATCGTCGTGCGCGAGTTCACGAACGACAAGGCCGTGGACTTCAAGGCGATTCTGACCAAGATCAAGTCGATGAATCCGGACCTCGTGTACTACGGCGGCGCGGATTCGCAAGCCGGCCCGATGGTCAAGCAGATGAAGACGCTCGGCTTCCGCGCGCCGCTGATGGCGGGCGAAATGGTGAAGACGGACACCTTCGTGAAGATCGCGGGCGACGCGGCTGACGGCACGGTGGCATCGCTCGCCGGCCTGCCGATGGACGAAATGCCGGGCGGCGCGGATTACTCGGCGAAGTACAAGAAGCGCTTCAACGAAGACGTGCAGACGTACTCGCCGTACGCCTACGACGGCGCGATGGCCATGTTCAACGCGATGAAGGCGGCCAACTCGACGGACCCGGCGAAGTACCTGCCGTTCCTCGCGAAGACCGACATGCAGGGCGTCACGGCGAAGCACCTGTCGTACGACTCGAAGGGCGATCTGAAGAACGGCGGCATCACGCTGTATAAGGTCGTCGGCGGGAAGTGGACGACGTTGCAGAGCGTGGGCGGGAAGTAAACGTTCGGGTTTTCTGCGTTGTTTCGAACGGCTCGGTCCGCGCTGGCGGCCGGGCCGTTTTTGTTTTGGTATTCCGCGAATACTCTAGCTCGTTCTCACCTTGTCGGCCATCGGGCCTCTCGAGCTTTCCGCAGCTTCCAGATAACTGACCTCCATGCCTGCCTCCAGATCATCGGGATCAAGATCAGCCAGTGTGGAATAGCGGAAATACACGTCCTTCGAACCCGTCTCCGGTTTGATGAAGCCCCAGTGCTCTTTCAGGGTGCCTATCACGCCGACTTTCCAGTCCGACTCCACCGCTCCCGCAGGCGGCTGCCGGTTTCGTTGTCGCTTGAACAAGGTGCTCAACGCGTCACGCTCCGCTCCTTTCGATTCGTCCATCCTGTCGATAACCTCCGACATCGTGACCGAATAGGTCACTTCCTTATGTAGCATCTGGCTGGGCCGTTCCACGTTGGCGTCGCCGTCCACCGCGTCACGGGTGATCGACCAGCTGATCGCCATCACCCGGATTCCGAGCGTCTTGAGCTTGCGCACGAGTGGGATGAAGTCGCTGTCACTCGCAATCAGCACGACGACATCGAATTGCTTGTGGATCGACAATTCGAACGCTTCCAGCGCGAGCCAGACGTCGATGCCCTTTTCCTTGCCGGCGAAGTTCATCGGCAGGTAGTGCGCTGTGACGTTCGCGCGCATGAGAATCTCGTCGACGACACGGTCGTTCAGGAGCGCGTCGTTGCCCTTCTCTTGACTTTTCTGCGCAGAGAAGCGACCTCGGAAATAATGCGCGTCGATTACCTGACAGTTGCGCGGATCGACCTTTTCTTCGTCGGCGACCTTGTAGCGTATGTACTCGTGAAGCCCCGGAATCGAAATCCAGGCCCTTTTATCATGCCGATGGTTGTAGTACTTGCTGACGCGATCGAAGTAATTCCCGTCATAGAAAACGCCGATCTTGGTCAGTTGCCTCGCTGCGTGGGACATCGTGCAGTCGCTCCTTTTTATCGATCATCAAGTCGACTCTCGGTATCGAGAGTGCGGATTCGATTATCGGAAGCGGCTAGATGCCATTGGTAGTGCCGAATGCTGAATTTAAGCTGCCTCGAAGCAGGTCATTTGCGTGGATGCTTGTCGCGTTTATTCCCCGTCACCATCGCCCCGATGAGATTCTCCCGCGTCCACACGCTCATCAGCACAGCCGCCGCGACATGCACGCAAACACACACCTCGACCGCGACCGAGAGCCACGCGTGAATCTCCTGCGGCCATTCCTGGCCCCAGAATGCATCGAGGCGCATGATCCAGCCCGACACCGCGAGCGCGAGAATCAGAAACCATAGAACGAGCGCCATCAACCCGCCGAGCGGATTGTGCGAGACGTGATGCATCGGCTTGCCTGACGCAAGCGAGCGCAGATATTCAACGAGATGCGGACGTGTTGGCCACCACGCCGAGAAGCGCGCATGCCGCGACCCGACGAAGCCCCACACGACGCGCGCGACCACGAACCCCGCCGCGACATACCCAAGCAGACGATGCATGGAATCCGTCGGCCCGAACAGATTCCACACGACGATGCCCGCGACCGCCCAATGCGTGACTCGCACCCACGCGTCCCACACTCTCACGCGAGCCACGGGCGTCACGCTTATTCGACTTCCGACTTCACGACGGCAAGCGTCTTCGTGTCGTAATAGATCTCGACCTTCTTGCCGTTCTTGTCGTGGCCGTAGATCTCGTAGCAGTTTCCATCGACCTTGAATTTCTTGATCTTGTAGCCCTGCGCTTCGAGTTGCGCCTTGGCGTCCGACTCCTTGATCCACTCGCTCTTGGGATGCGCCGTGCAGTCGGCCTTCGCGAACGCCGCGCCCGACAAACCCATTGCCAACGACAAAGCCAGAATCTTAAGCATCGCTAACTCCCAGTGTTTTCGAACTGGCTACTCTACTGCCACCGGGAGCGTGCTGCAAGAAGATTGAAAGTTTGTCCCTTAGCGCTGGCCTTGCTGGCGAATTTGTTCGAGTGTCGCGCCCGGCGTGCTCTGATCCTGCGGGATGCGAATTTCGATCACTGCGGGCAAACCCGAACCGACCGCGCGTTCGAACGCGGGCATGAACTGATCGGTCGTCTCGACCAGCTCGCCGTGCGCCCCGAATGCGCGCGCATACGCGACGAAGTCGGGATTCGTTAGCCCCGTGCCATGCACGCGATGCGGATAGTGCCGCTCCTGATGCATCCGGATCGTGCCGAACTGCGCGTTGTTCACGACGATGAAAATCACCGCCAGCCGATACTGCATCGCCGTGGCGAGTTCGTGGCTCGACATCATGAAGCAGCCGTCGCCCGCGAACGCAATCACGGTGCGCTCCGGATAGAGCGACTTTGCGGCGATCGCGGCGGGCACGCCGTAGCCCATCGCACCGCTCGTCGGCGCGACCTGCGAACGGAAATGCCGATACGAATAGTGCCGATGCAGCCACGTCGCGTAATTGCCCGCGCCGTTGGTGAGGATCGAATCGGCGGGAATCGTCTCCGCGAGCTGACGCATGACGTCGCCGAGCTGAACATTGCCGAGCATCGGGCGCGGTGTGCGCCATTCCAGATACGCGGCGTGCGCGGCCTCGGCTTCGCCCTTCCACGCGACATCGGACGGCGCTTCCAGCGCGGCCAGCATCGACGCGATTTCCGGCATGCCCGAGACGATCGGCAGATCCGCGCTGTACACGCGCCCCAGTTCCTCCGCGCCCTGATGGACGTGGATGAGCGTCTGCTTCGTCTTCGGGATGTCGAGCAGCGTGTAGCCGCCCGTCGTCGATTCGCCCATGCGCGGGCCGAGCACGAAAAGCACGTCGGCGTCGCGCACGCGCGCGGCGAGCGCGGGGTTGATGCCGAGACCGACATCGCCCGCGTAGTTCGGATGCTCGTTGTTCAGCGTGTCCTGATAGCGGAACGCGCAGCCCACCGGCAATTGCCACTGTTCGACGAAGCGCGCGAAATCCTGCGTCGCCTGCGTGTTCCAGCCGCTGCCGCCCGCGATGACGAACGGCTTCTTCGCGTTCGCGAGCAACGCGCGCAGGCGTTCGATCTGCGCCGCCGAAGGCGACGCGGCCACGCGCTGATACGGCGGCGCGGGCGGCGCCGCGTCGACCGCTTCGGTCAGCATGTCTTCCGGTAGCGCGAGCACGACCGGACCCGGACGGCCCGAGGTCGCCGTGTGAAACGCGTGGCTCAGATATTCCGGCACGCGGCGCGGATCGTCGATCTGCGCGACCCATTTCGCCATCTGCCCGAACATGCGCCGGTAGTCGATCTCCTGAAACGCCTCGCGGTCCATGTGATCGCGCGCGCATTGGCCGATCAGCAGGATCATCGGCGTCGAATCCTGAAACGCGGTGTGCACGCCGATCGACGCGTGCGTCGCGCCCGGCCCGCGCGTCACGATCGCGATGCCCGGTTTGCCCGTCAGCTTGCCGACCGCCTCGGCCATGTTCGCCGCGCCCGCTTCGTGGCGGCAGACGATCGTCTGAATTTGCGAGGTTTCATCGTGCAGGGAATCGAGCACGGCCAGAAAGCTCTCGCCGGGCACGCAGAACACGCGCTCGACGCCGTGATGCACGAACGCATCGACGACGAGACGCGCGCCGGTGGTTCGACCTTCGGAAGGGACAGCAGACGCCATGCGAAGAAGTCTCCTTTGAATATCCGATGCGGCCGGAACGCGCGCCGGACGGTGAGCGAAATGCCCTAAAGCTTACGCCGTCGGGCAAGTGTTCGAACAGCGGCGAAGCGGAATCTTTTTCCGGCGCGCGCGAGCTTTCACGCCGGACGCCGTATTCCCATCAGCCGAAATACCCCTTTTTCTCACCCTTTATCCAGCGATGGGCAAAAGGCGAAGTTCGCAATAATGGCCTCACTGAAAAGCGGGCATCGCAATGAATCGAGTGAGCCCGCTGGCTAAAGATCGCAGTCTCACCTCATCGGGGGCAAGTTTGAACATTCGTAAATTCATCGGCGCGAACAGCCGCGACGCACTGCGCCAGGTTCGTGAAGCGCTCGGACCCGATGCCGTGGTGCTGTCCAATCGCACGCTGGATGATGGCTCCGTCGAGATCGTCGGCGTCGCGGACAGCGATATCGCGTCGATCTCGCCCGCCGCGAATGAGCAGGCCGTGCGCTCGTCGGGCACGTCGCGCGCCGCGCTGGCTGCTGCGGCGGCCGCGCTGCCGGCCAGGCAAGCCGCCGCGAATCCTTACGCGAGCGGCGACGTGTTTTCCTCGGTCTTCGGCGCGAACACCGACGCCGACGATGAAGACGCGCTCACGCACGAACAAGAAGCCGACGACGAAGCGCCGCGCACGATGGCCGATTCGAATCCCTGGCTGATCGAGCACGCGAAGCGGATCGCGCAGCAGGCGACGATGCCGTCGAACCGTCCGCTCTCGGCGTCCGCCGCCATTGCGCGTGGCATGGGCGTGCCGGTGCCGGTAGCGCGGCAGGAAACGCGCGCCGAAAAGACGCCGGAAACGGGCAAGTACGCATTGCGCCAGCAAGCGCCGGCGACTCGTGCGCCCGAAGTTCAGGCGCCGGTGCAATCGAAGGTCGAAACGCCCGACTGGGCGCGCGAAGCCGCGCAAGTCGCCGCGCGTCGCGCCGCGCAGAAGATCAACGCGAGCGCGCCGCACGCCGAAGCACCGGCCACGAACGCCGCGCCCGCCACGCCGGAAGGCGCTTTCGAAGGTTTGCCCGCGAACGCGGCTGCGGTCGTGACCGAAGCGATCCGCGCGCGCATGGAACAGGTGGTCAACGAAACAGTGATGAACGAGCTGTCGTCGATGCGCTCGATGATGGAAGAGCACTTCTCCGGCTTGCTCTGGGGCGAGCGCCAGCGTCGCAACGCGACGGGCGGCGCGCTGACCAAGCGTCTCTTCGCAGCAGGCTTTTCCGCGCAGCTCGTCCGCATGGTGGTCGACAACATGCCGGAGATGGAAAGCGTGGAAGGCGCGCTCGAATGGGTGCAGCAGGTGCTCGAAACGAATATTCCGGTGATGGACAGCGAAGACGCGCTGATGGAGCGCGGCGGCGTGTTCGCGCTGATGGGCCCGACGGGCGTCGGCAAGACGACGACCACCGCGAAGCTCGCGGCGCGCTGCGTGATGCGCTTCGGCGCGAGCAAGGTCGCGCTGCTCACGACCGACAGCTACCGGATCGGCGCGCACGAGCAACTGCGCATCTTCGGCAAGATTCTCGGCGTCTCGGTCCACGCGGTGAAAGACGCCGCCGACCTGCAGCTCGCGCTGTCCGAGCTGCGCAACAAACATATCGTGCTGATCGACACGATCGGCATGAGCCAGCGCGATCGCATGGTTTCGGACCAGATCGCGATGCTGTGCGGCGCGGGTCAACCGGTGCAGCGCATCCTGCTGCTCAACGCGACCAGCCACGGCGACACGCTCAACGAAGTCGTGCAGGCATACAAGAGCGCGCCGGATCAGCCGCCGCTCGCGGGCTGCATCCTCACCAAGCTGGACGAGGCGACCAATCTCGGCGGCGTGCTCGATACGGTGATCCGCTACAAGCTGCCCGTGCATTACGTATCGACCGGCCAGAAGGTGCCGGAGAACCTGTACGTCGCGACCAAGCGGTTTCTCATCAAGAGCGCGTTCTGCATTCCGCGCGACGGCTCGCCGTTCGTGCCGCACGACGAAGAAGTGCCGGCGCTGCTGTCCGCTTTGTCGGCGCGCGCCACGACCGAAATGCATGGGGTGCACTTTGGATAAGCTCGTGCTCGACCAGGCGGAAGGTCTGCGACGGCTCCTCACGCGTGCCGGTTCGCGCGTGGTGGCGGTCGCGGGCGGTCCGGCGGGCATCGGCTGCTCGTCGGCGGTGGTGAATCTCGGCGCGGCGCTGTCCGTGCATGGCAAGGACGTGCTCGTGATCGACGAGCATCGCGATTCGGCATCGGTGAGCCGCATGCTGGGCCTGTCCGACCGAGGCGCGCTCGCCGCGGCGATGTCCGGCCGCCGCGCGCTCGCGGATGTCGTCGAGCGCACGCCGTTCGGCTTCTCGCTGATCGCAGCACCGCGCGACGAGCGCATCAGCCACGATGCCGCCCAGTGCCGCGCATTGCTCGATGGTCCGGCGGACATCGTGCTGATCGATGCGCAACTGGACCGCCACGGCGCGCTGTCGAGCCTCGCGGCGCAGGCGCATGACTTTCTCATCGTGACGCGGGTGGCCGCGTCGGCGATCACCGAGGCGTATGCGTGCATGAAGCGTCTGCACTACGCCCATGCGATCGGCCAGTTCCGCGTGCTCATCAATCACGTGCAGAACCCGGCCGACGCGGCGGTCGCGTTCGACAACCTGTCGGGCGTCGCGAGCCGGTATCTGGCCGTGTCGCTCGTGCAGGCAGGGTATGTGTCCGAGGATGCGCGCGTCGCTCGGGCGAAGGATCTCTCACGCTGCGCAGTCGAAGCGTTCCCGGCCACGGCCGCGGCGCGCGACTACCGCGCGATAGCGGCGGAGCTCCTCCACTGGCCGATGCGCCCCGCGCCTTATATGCGCGCGGCGGACGGCCAGGCAGACGCGCGAATTCCGGTTGGCGACTCTGAACAGGGCGGGCGGGAGGCGACGCATCGTGCGGTTGCGCTTCACGACTTTGCAATGAGCAGCACGGCGTCGATGTGATCAAGATAGGTGACCAGGATGTATAACGCCCAAGGCAAACTCTCACAGTCCGACGTGCTGACGAAATATGCACCGCTCGTTCGCCGGCTGGGGCTTCAGCTCGTCGCCAAGATGCCGGCGAGCGTCGATCTCGACGATCTCATCCAGGCCGGCATGATCGGCCTGATGGACGCGGCGAGCCGCTACAAGGAAGATCAGGGCGCGCAATTCGAAACGTATGCGAGCCAGCGCATTCGCGGCGCGATGCTCGATGAGCTGCGTGCCAATGACTGGCTGCCGCGCAGCATGCGCAAGACCTCGCGCGAAGTGGAATCGGCGGTGCACAAGGTCGAGCAGAACCTCGGCCGCTCCGCGAGCGAGACGGAGATCGCGGAGCACATGAACTTGCCGCTTCCCGAGTATCAGTCGATGCTTCAGGATTTGCACGGCAGCCAGCTGATCTACTACGAAGACTTCGACCGCTCCGCCGACGACGAACCGTTCCTCGACCGCTACTGCGTCGACCGTTCGGACCCGTTGTCCGCGCTGCTCGACGACAGTCTGCGCGGTGCGCTGATCGAAGCGATCGACAAGCTGCCCGAGCGCGAGAAGCTCCTGATGAGCCTCTACTACGAACGCGGTCTGAACCTGCGCGAAATCGGCGCGGTGATGGAAGTGAGCGAGTCGCGCGTGTGCCAGTTGCACAGCCAGGCGGTCGCCCGTCTGCGCGTGAAGCTGCGCGAGCAGGCGTGGACGAGCGTCGAGGCCTGATTCAGTTCGTTTCGAAGTCCCGCGTCTCGGCGAAGACGGTTTTGCCTTCGCCGAGACTTTTGGCGCGGTACATCGCGCGGTCGGCGGCGCGCAGCACGGCGGTCATGCCGGACTGATGCGCGGCCGTCGCACAGGAAAGCAGACAAGCGCCGATGCTCGCCGACACCGACACCGGCCGCTCCTGCACCGACGTGAGCGCGTTCAGCACGGAGTGGATGCTGTCGGCCACTGCGAGCACGGCCGCCCGGTCGCGCACGTGATGCGCGAGCACGACGAACTCGTCGCCGCCCAGTCGCGCGATGGTGTCCGTCTTGCGCATGCGCTTTTCGAGCGATTGCGCGAACGATTGCAGCAGCATGTCGCCGACGGCGTGGCCGTAGGTGTCGTTGACTTCCTTGAAGCCATCGAGATCAATGAGCAGGAGCGCGGTGGCTTGATTGCCATCGGTTTCGCGTGCGTTCATCGCGCGATCGACGATATGTTCGAGCGCGTATCGGTTGGATAGACCTGTGAGCGGATCAGTCGATGCCTGACGCGCGAGATCGCGATTCGCGCTGCCGAGCCGGTCGACGAGCACGCTCAGATAAACCGATGCGCCCAGCACGCTCAGCCCTAGACCGATCGCGGCGGGCAGATTCGCGTGCCACCACGGCTGCCAGATTCCCAGCGCCACGACGATGACGAGCGCCGTCGTGCACGAAACGGCGAGCGTGCGCTTGCCGTAACGGCATCCCGAGCCGATCAGAAACCAGAAGATCACCCAGATGAGCGGCAGCGCGATGGCGCCGCCCGCGGCGAGCGCGAGCCCGAGAATCGATTGATCGGCGATGGTCGTGACGGTGAGACGCTTCTCCGAAGGAGACGCCATGCGGCTGACGATCAGCAGCGTAACCGCGCCGTAGGACACATAGAGTGCGACGATGCGTGCGACCAGCAATGCATCGTGCGACGGGCGGAGCCAGGTAAAAATGCCGTAGGCCAGAAGAACCGCCGCTCCCATCCAGACCCGCAGCGTGGCCTGCTCGCGTTCGGGATTCCGGTGCTCGGACCATGCGAAGGCATAAGCCCGGCGTGCCGGTTGATGCGCCTGCTCCATACTGAACCCCTGGGTGGTGATTTCTTGCTTTTATCTTGCTGTTATGACCTGCGGCCCCGTCGCATGGCATCGGTTGAGTGGAGTGGCATCGAGTTGCACCGAGCGAGCGATCCGCTATTTTGCAACGTTTTGCGAAGACGCTGTGTTTCGTGTAAGAACGGCTTTCGGACTTCTATTTCTGATTCACTGCGATGAGCGAAGGAATGCTTTCCCTGGCAGGCGAATGGCTGCCGATCTGCAATAGCGAGGACGTGCCCGACGGCGGCGCGCGCGGGTTCATCGTTGCCGATGAGCGCATCGTCGTGTGGCGCGACAGTATCGGCGCGGCGCATGTGTGGCGCGATTACTGTCCGCATCGCGGCGCGCAGTTGTCGCTCGGACACGTGATGCGCGATCAGATCGTGTGTCCGTATCACGGCTGGCGTTATGACATCGAAGGGCAGTGTTTGCGGATTCCATCGAATCCGTCGTTGCGTCCATCGAAGCGTGCGTGCGCGACGACCTTCGCCAGCGAAGAGAAGTATGGCGTCGTGTGGATGTGCTTCGGCGAGCCCGCGCATGCGCTCGATTTCTTTCCCGAAGCCGAGATCGCGGGCGGCCGGCGCATCAATCTTGCGCCGCAGACGGTGAGGTCATCGGCGCCGCGCGTGGTCGAGAACTTTCTGGATATGGCGCACTTCTCGTTCGTGCATGCCGGGATTCTGGGCGAAGAGGCGCATACGGAAGTGCCGGATTACGACGTCGTGCAGACTGCCGATGGAGGACTCGAAGCGCGGCAATGTCGATACTGGCAGCCCGCGGGCATTCCGGGACAAGGCGGCGGCGCGATGATCGACTATGTGTATCGCGTGAAGCGGCCGTTGATCGCGAGTCTCACGAAGATGGCGTCGGGCGGGCAGGGCGCGTTGCACATCATGCTGGCGGCGTCGCCGGTGACGCAGACGGAAACGCGCGCGTGGCTCGTTTCCATTCACGAGGATGATTCGACGCACAGCGACCAGGAGCTTTACGACTTCAATATGGAGATCCTGATGCAGGACACGCCGATCGTGGAGTCGCAATGGCCGCAGCGTCTGCCGCTCGATCTGGATGCGGAGTTGCATCAGCGATGTGATCGGATGGCGGTGGCTTACAGACGGTGGCTGGCGGGGATGGGGTTTGGATGGGGGACGGTGATCGCGGGAGCGGCCGCAGAATGATCGCGCGTCAGGGAGAAGATTTGGCGCGCCCGGCTGGGATCGAACCAGCAACCCCTGCCTTCGGAGGGCAGTACTCTATCCATTGAGCTACGGGCGCATCGGAGGGATGCCTTGCGAAGAAAGAAGCACACCGAAAGGCGGCTGCAAGGCCCATGCGAATCCGAGAGGATACCTGTTTTCCGTGACTTCGTCCATCGCATGGGGACGGACGCATCGCGCTAAACATCGCCGCAAGCATCACACGATTCGGGTAAACGCCCGCTCCACTGCGTCCGCCACCCCGCGCCGACAGTTAAGCGTTCCGTCTATAATCGACCGTGCCTTTCCCCAAGGCGCGCCCAAGCGCAATGCGGTAGCTGTCACGCTGTCACTGAACCGACTCACACCAAAAAACGGGAGACGAGACAAGCATGAGCGAAGCACCCCACGGAGCCCCGATCAAGACGCCCGGCCAACTCATCGCCGCGATCATCGCGGGATTCGGCATCCCGGTCGCCATCATCATCCTGCTCGCGGTGTACGTGAACAACTCGACGCGTGTCGGCGCGGGCACGGACATCGAGCAATCGGTGAAGGAACGCATCGCGCCCGCCGCGCAGGTCGATGTCCGCGACGCCAACGCGCCGCGCGTCTACAAATCCGGCGAGGAAGTCTTCAAGGCCGTGTGCTCGGCCTGTCACGCAACGGGCACGGCCGGCGCGCCCAAGTTTGGCGATGCTGGCGCGTGGGCGGCGCGCATCGGCGAAGGTTACGACACGCTCCTGCACAACGCGCTCAACGGCAAAGGCGCCATGCCCGCGCGCGGCGGCACCAATCCCGACGATTACAGCGACTTCGAAATCGCGCGCGCGGTCGTCTACATGGCGAACGGCAGCGGCGGCAAACTGGCGGAGCCGGCTCAACCCGCTTCGGGCGCGGCGGCAAGCGCGAGCGCGCCGGGTGCGGCAGCGGCCCCGGCAGGCGCGAGCGCCAACGAGAACGCTCAAGCGGCTGCGGCCGTCGCAGCGCTGGCGTCCGTACCGCAGGCGGCGGCGCCGGCAGCGGGCGCCCAAAGCGCCGATGCCGCACAGGCCGGCAAGGCGCTCTACGAGCAAGTCTGCCAGGCCTGTCACGCAGCCGGCGTGCTCAACGCGCCGAAGTTCGGCGACAAGGCCGCATGGGCGCCCCGCCTCAAGGAACCGATGGACACCGTCTACAACTACGCGCTGCACGGCAAGGGCGCGATGCCGCCGAAGGGCGGATCGAACGCGCCGGATGCGGACGTGAAGGCCGCCGTCGATTACATGGTGAACGCGGCCAAGTAACGTTTTCGCCGGGCCACAAAGAAAAACCCTGCGTTTCATGGCGCAGGGTTTTTTTATTTGAAGCACGAAAAAGGCATCAGCTCTTCTGCAACATCGCCTTGAGCATCGCCATGCGGTCCTTCGGCGAAAGCGGCTTTTCCTCGGCCGTCGGCGGCGGCGCGTCGTCGAGCAGCATCTCCGGGATGAAACGCGACGGCTCGCACACCACCGTCTCCCGCGCGCGCTTTCGTTTCTTGCACCAGTTCAGATGCAGGCTGCGCTGCGCGCGCGTGATCGCGACATACATCAGCCGCCGCTCTTCCTCGATGCGCGCATCGTCGACGGGCGCGTCATCGTCCGAGCCGCCGCGATGCGGCATGATGCCTTCCTCGACGCCCACCAGAAATACGTGCGGATACTCCAGCCCCTTCGACGCATGCACCGTCGACAGCCGCACCGCATCCGGATCTTCGTCCTTGCCTTCGAGCATCGACATCAGCGCGACAGTCTGGATCAGGCCGAGCAGGTTCTTGCCTTCATCGGCGAAACCGTCGGCGGTGTCGTAGCCGGTCTGCTCTGTTCCGGGCGCGGCTTCCGGCTTCGTGCCCTTGCGCTTGAGCCATTCGAGAAATTCGAGCACGTTCTGCCATTTCGATTGCGCCTGGCGTTCGTCGTACGCGTCGTAGAGATACGCCTCGTAGTGGATGGCTTCCATCATGTCGTCGAGCACTTCGGTCGCGGGATCGCGCGCCGCGCGGTCCGACAGACGACGAATCCACTCGCAGAACGTGCGCAGCGGCTCGACCTGCCGCGCCGAAAGCCGCGCCTCGATGCCGCCCATGAACACCGCCTCGAACAGCGACACCTTCGCCGCGCCCGCGAACGCGCCGAGCGCTTCGAGCGTCGTGTTGCCGACGCCCCGCCGCGGCGTCGTGATCGCGCGGATGAACGCGGGATCGTCGTCGGGATTTGCGATCAGACGCAGATACGCGATGAGGTCCTTGATCTCGGCCTTGTCGAAGAACGACTGCCCGCCCGACAGCACGTAGGGAATCCGCTCGCGTCTCAAGACCTGTTCGAAGATGCGCGCCTGAAAGTTGCCGCGATAGAGAATCGCGTAGTCGCGAAACTGCGTGCGCCGCTCGAACTTGTGCGCCGACAGCCGGAACACGACGGATTCGGCCTCGTGCTCTTCGTCGTTGCAGCCGGTGACGGTGATCGTGTCGCCCATGCCGTGCTCGGACCACAGCTTCTTCTCGAACAGCTTCGGATTGTTCGCGATGACGTTGTTCGCCGCCGTCAGAATCCGCACCGTCGAGCGATAGTTCTGCTCCAGCTTGACCACGTGCAGCTTCGGAAAATCCTTGCCGAGCTGCGCGAGGTTTTCGAGCGTCGCGCCGCGCCAGCCGTAGATGGCCTGATCGTCGTCGCCGACCGCCGTGAACGCGGCGCGCGGGCCGGCGAGCTGCTTCAGCAATTCATACTGACAGGCGTTGGTGTCCTGATATTCGTCGATCAGCAAATAGCGCAGGCGGTTCTGCCACTTGTCGCGTACCTGCTCGTTCTGCGCGAAAAGCTGCGCGGGGCGCAGGATCAGATCGTCGAAATCGAGCGCCTGATACGCGTGCAGCGTCGCCGCATAGCTGCGAAAGACGATCGCGGCCTGATGCTCGTCCTCGTTGCTCGCGAGCACGGCGGCCTGATCGGGCGAGACCATCGCGTTTTTCCACAGCGAGATCGTCGACTGCACTTTGCGGATCAGCCCCTTGTCCGTCGTGCCGAGCTGTTCCTGAACCATGCCGAAGCAATCGTCCGAATCCATGATCGAGAACTGCGGCTTCAGTCCGACGTGCTCCGCTTCCTGGCGCATGATCTGTACGCCGAGCGAGTGAAAGGTGCAGATCGTCAACTGATTGACGGGAATCTTGCGGCCTTCCTTGCCGGGCGTCGTGAGCGTCTTGCCTTCGAGCAGCTTCGCGGTGCGTTCGCGCATTTCGAGCGCGGCCTTGTTCGTGAAGGTGAGCGCGGCGATGTGCTTCGGCTCGAAGCCGCGTCCTTCGATCAGATGCGCGATCTTCTGCGTGATCACGCGCGTCTTGCCGCTGCCGGCGCCGGCGAGCACGAGACAGGGACCGTCGAGATAGCGCACGGCTTCGCTTTGCGCGGCGTTCAGACCTGCGGACATCGTTCTGGGCTTCTGGAATTTGAGGCGCGCGGCAAGCGCCGGCGCGTGGAAGAGTGCGCGATGTTAACACGATAGAAAGCGGCCGGTTCCGGCCCTCGTTCCGCGCCGGATGGGCATCGTGACACAATATCGAACTGATTCCACGACAGGACGATGCCCGCATGAACACAGCACTCAAAGTCGGCGTAATGGGTTACGGCCTCGCCGGGGCGACGTTTCACGCGCCCGTCATCGAGCACTGCGGCCGGGCGGAAGTCACGGCCATCGCGACGAGCCAGGCAGAGCGCGCACAGGCTGATTATCCGAACGCGCAGATCGTCGCGGATTTCGACGCGCTGCTCGCCGTCGACGGGCTCGAATGCGTCGTCGTCGCGACGCCGAACGACACGCACTTCGATCTCGCGCACCGCGCGCTGTCGGCGGGCAAGCACGTGGTCGTCGACAAACCCGTCACGCTGTCCGCGCGCGACGCCCGCACGCTCGCCGATCTCGCGCAGCAAAAAGGCCTCGTGTTCGCGCCGTTTCATAATCGCCGCTGGGATGGCGATTTCATGACGGTGCGCGCGCTCATCGAGAGCGGGCGGCTCGGGCGCATCACGCATTACGAATCGCATTTCGACCGTTTTCGCCCGAAAGTGCCGCAGCGCTGGCGCGAGGAAGCGGAGCGCGGCGGCGGCCTGTTGTTCGATCTGGGGCCGCATCTGATCGATCAGGCGCTGACGCTGTTCGGCGCGCCGCAGACAGTGACGGCGTTCGTGAAGGTGCACCGGGATCACGCGCACGCGCCGGATTACGTGCATCTCGTGCTCGGTTACGACGACAAGGAAGTGATCCTGCACGCCAGCGCGCTCGCGGCGCTGGAGCCGCCGCGGTTCGCGATCCACGGGACGCGCGGCAGCTATGTGAAGAACGGACTCGACACGCAGGAAGATCAGTTGCGCGCGGGCATGCGGCCGGGGAATCAGGAGTTTGCGAAGAATCCGCCGGGCGTGCTGCGCGAAGTCGATGGCGATCTCGATCTGCGTCACGAATTCGCCACGAAGGATGGCGCGTATGTCGAGTTCTATCGGGCGCTGGCGGCTTCGATTCAGGAGGGCAAGCCGTTTCCGGTTTCGCCGCAGGACGCGGTCGATACGATGACCATCATCGAACTGGCGATTCGGAGTGAGAGGGAAGGAAGGCGGGTGGCGTTCCAGCACTGACTAGCGCGTGGAATTGCGGCTACTCAAATGCTTGCCGTATCCATTTATTTAGTGCGCATTGGCAGTGGTTATTCCTTATTTTTATTAACTTAATCCGCCAGTTCGATGGCGCTGCTAGTATCCGGATCAACTGACTTTTATTCGGAGACAGGTCATTGAATCTACCGAAACCCGCGTCGCTGGATTGGCTAGATCAATTGATCGAGCTCGTGGTCACAGCGCAGAACAATGATTTGCTCGTGAAGCGGATCGAGCGAGACACCCGCGCGCTTTTAGAGAAGCGCGCGGAACGACCAGAGATGTGCTGGCTTCTTCTTGCTTTCACCGCATTCCTGCAAGGCGAACGAGACGAATGCATCAGATGCGCGGAGGCGGCCTGTGCGTTGGCGAATCACGAAACTATGATCTTGGGCAATGTTTCGTCGCTCTTCGGGAACATGGGTGATGCCCGACGGGCGGCATCTTATGCAGATCGGCTCGCAGCGGTGTCCTCTGGAAATCCGAGGTTCGCCATCCATGCCGCTCGAGTGTTGTGCGCAGCCCTGCATCTCGAAGCAGCCGCGCAGATCATGCACTCACGAGGCGTCCGGCACGCGCTCGATGAGCATGATTCGATTCTGGGAGAAGACGAATTTCTGCGAGATATAGATAACGCAGTGGACCTGTTCCAAACCGCCGGAGTCGACGCCGATCTACGCGTGGCGTTGCTGGAGTCGGCGGTTTTGGCTGTCCGCTCGAAAGGATGCGCAATCAGGCAAGTCATGCCCATCCTGTATCCTGAAGACGACACCATGAGGTATGAACTCTATGCGCAAGCACCTGCTCGCCGATGTGCCGAATTGAGCTTCGCGATTGCAGAAGCCCTCGTCGAGAAATTTGACGACGCTTACCCTGAGTTGATTACCTTCTCGTGCCGTCCGCTCACCTCATACAGGCCAGCGAATACCTTTGCGGAGAGCCTTGCGTGAGTATCGACGTGAGCGACCTGTTAAGCCTGGCGCAGAAACTATCAGAAGGGAAGAGTGAGTGTGAATGGAGAGCGGGCGCGTCGCGTGCGTATTACGCTGCTTACCATCGGGCGCTGGAAATTGCGGACCGCCATTTACCGTCGTGTCGAGACAAGGCCGGTGTTCATGTGCAGCTTGAGAGGCGGCTAGTCGATGCCGGAAAGAAAGGCGGCGAACTCGCGTACATGCTGCGTGAATTGAAGAAAGTAAGAACGCAAGCCGATTATCGACTGGCCATCGCGTTCGAGCAGCCTGACGCATCTGATTTTGTTGCGACATGTCAACTTTTCTTGCCCATGGCGGACTTGCTCGACGCGCATCTGGAGCGCACGGAAACGGCTACATCTTGACCGCTTAGCCCGGGTCAGTCAGGAGCCAGCCGCCACCAGCGGCCCCCCGTCCATCGGACCCGCCCGAATCCGTTTGACAACCCCAATTCGGTCGCGTAAATTCTGCCGCACGCGTCGGGAGAGCGCGTGGTTTTCGTATGCATCGAGAACCGCGCCGCCGAAGGGGCACACCCGCAAACTCTCAGGCAAAAGGACCGACGGCGTCGAGGAACGAAGTTCCTCGCACTCTGGAGAGCGGCAGCGGTTTCATCGAAAACGATGAGCAGGCTGCCCACCGAAGGGGCGCGCGATGAACCGCGGCACGACCGTGCACGGTTCGCGCAATCTCTCAGGTACCGAGGACAGAGGGGTCACGCATCGCAATCGCTCAGCGGCATGAGCCTTGCGCGCTGCTTCCGGCAGCACGAAAGGTCCATCTGCAAAGCGAAATGTGCGCTGCGTGGCCTTTTTTGTCTGGCGAACCGAGGCCCCGATGACTTCTCTTCAACACACGCCCCTGCACGCTGCACACCTCGCGCTCAATGCGCGCATGGTCGATTTCGGCGGCTGGGACATGCCCGTCAACTACGGTTCGCAGATCGACGAGCATCGCGCCGTACGCACCGACGCCGGCATGTTCGACGTGTCGCACATGCGCGTCGTCGATTTCGAGGGCGAAGCCGTCCGCGATTTCTTCAGGTACGCGATCGCCAATAACGTCGACAAACTCACGACGCCCGGCAAGGCGCTCTATTCGTGTCTGCTCGACGGCAACGGCGGCGTGATCGACGACCTGATCGTCTACTACTTCTCCGAAACGCGCTTTCGCGTCGTCGTGAATGCGGGGACGGCGGAGAAGGACATCGCCTGGTTCGGGCAGCTGAACGCCGAAGGCGAATTCAATCTTTCCATCACGCCGCGCCGCGATCTCGCGATCATCGCCGTGCAAGGCCCGAATGCGCGCGAAAAGGCCTGGCAAGTGCTGCCGGATACGCGCGCTCAAACTCAGGACATCAAGCCGTTCAACGCCGTCGTGTTTCCATCGACGCAATACGGCGAGCTGATGCTCGCGCGCACCGGCTACACCGGCGAGGACGGTTTCGAGATCGTCGCCCCGGCGACGCATGTCGAAGCGCTGTGGAACGCGCTTGCCGCCGCCGGCGTGAAGCCGGCCGGTCTCGGCGCGCGCGACACGCTGCGTCTCGAAGCCGGCATGAATCTGTACGGCCAGGACATGGACGAGAAGGTTTCACCGCTCGACGCCGGGCTTGCGTGGACCGTCGATCTGAAAACGGAGCGCGATTTCGTCGGCCGCAGCGCGCTGGAGGCGCACGGTTCGAAGGCGAACTTCGTCGGGCTCGTGCTGATCAAGGAAAACGGCAAGGCGGGCGGCGTGCTGCGCGCACATCAGAAAGTCGTCACGCAACACGGCGACGGCGAAATCACGAGCGGCACCTTTTCGCCGTCGATGCAGGAGTCGATCGCGTTCGCGCGCGTGCCGACGGCCGTTGCCGCCGGGGACACGGTGCAGGTCGTCATCCGCGACAAGCAACTGCCCGCGCGCGTGGTAAAACTTCCGTTCGTGCGCAACGGCAAGGTTTTGGTCGACCTCTCCTGACGCCGTCGCGCTCGTTTTCTCCGATCAAGAACCTCACGAAAGAACCACGCAAGGAGCATTCAATGAGCATCCCGGCCGATCTGAAATACACCGAATCGCACGAATGGGTCCGCACCGAATCCGATGGCACGCTGACCATCGGCATCACCGATCACGCGCAGGAAGCGCTCGGTGACATCGTGTTCGTCGAACTGCCCGCGGTGGGCAAGACCGTCGCGGCGGGCGATGCCATCGCCGTGATCGAATCGGTGAAGGCCGCATCCGACATTTACGCGCCGGTCTCGGGCGAGATCGTCGCCGCCAACGACTCGCTCAGCGCGACGCCCGACCAGGTGAACGGCGCGCCGTACGAAAGCTGGCTCTTCAAGATCAAGCCGGCCGGCGACGCCGGTCTCGACAAGCTGCTCGACGCCGAAGGCTACGGCAAGTCGATCGGCGAATAACCCATCTCAATGACGATGGCGGCTCGGGCAACGAGCCGCATCGCAGGAATTCACATGAAGCTCGAACACCCGGATCGCCTGATGAACCGCACCTCCCTGTCACTCGCCGCGCTCGAATGCCACGACGCATTCGCCGAGCGGCACATCGGCCCCGATGACGCGGACCAGCGCGCCATGCTCGACGCGCTCGGTTTCGCGTCACGCGCGGCCTTCATCGACGCGGTGATTCCTGAATCGATCCGCCGCAAGGAAACGCTGCCGCTCGGCGCGTTCACGCAGCCCAAGAGCGAGGCGGAAGCGCTCGCGGCACTGCGCAAGCTGGCGGACGAGAATCTGGTGTTTCGAACTTATATCGGCCAGGGCTACTACGGCACGCACACGCCGGCGGTGATCCTGCGCAACGTGCTCGAAAATCCGGCGTGGTACACGGCGTACACGCCGTACCAGCCGGAAATTTCGCAAGGGCGTCTGGAAGCGCTGCTGAATTTCCAGCAGATGGTGATGGACCTGACGGGCCTTGCGATGGCGAACGCCTCGCTGCTCGACGAAGCCACCGCCGCCGCCGAAGCGATGACGCTGCTGCAACGCGTCGGCAAGCCGAAATCGAACGTGTTCTATGTCGCCGATGACGTGCTGCCGCAGACCATCGAAGTGGTGAAGACGCGCGCGAAGCCCGCGGGCATCGAAGTCAAGGTCGGCCCGGCCGCCGACGCCGCGAGCGCGAACGCGTTCGGCGTGCTGCTGCAGTATCCGGGCGCGAACGGCGATGTGCGCGACTATCGCGCGCTGGCCGAAGCGATTCACGCTGCGGGCGGCCATGTCGTCGCGGCGGCGGATCTGCTCGCGCTGACGCTCATCACGCCGCCGGGCGAATGGGGCGCGGATGTCGCTATCGGCAATACGCAGCGGTTCGGCGTGCCGGTCGGCTTCGGCGGCCCGCACGCGGCATACATGGCCGTGCGCGATGAATTCAAGCGCCAGATGCCGGGGCGTCTCGTCGGCGTGACCGTCGATGCGCAAGGCAACTCGGCGCTGCGTCTCGCGCTGCAAACGCGCGAACAGCATATTCGCCGCGAAAAGGCGACGTCGAACGTGTGCACGGCGCAGGCGCTGCTCGCGATCATGGCGAGCATGTACGCGGTGTATCACGGCCCGCGCGGTCTGAAGACGATCGCACTGCGCGTGAACCGCGTGGCATCGATCTTCGCAGCGGGCGTGAAGAAGCTCGGCTATACGATCGCCAACGACACGTTCTTCGACACGGTCACGATCGACAGCGGCGCGAACACGACCGGGCTGCATCAGGCTGCATACGCCGCGCATGTCAATCTGCGCCACGTGAGCGCAACGCAAGTGGGCGTATCGCTCGATGAAACCACCACGCGCGACGACCTGCTCAAGCTCTTCGCGCTGTTCGCGGAAGTCGCGGGCAAGACCGAAACGTTCGATATCGACGCGCTCGATCAGGCCGCGTCCGATTCGCTGCCCGCCGAACTGCACCGTACGAGCGAATACCTGACGCATCCGGTCTTCAATCGCCATCATTCCGAACACGAAATGCTGCGCTACCTGCGCAGCCTCGCCGACAAGGACCTCGCGCTCGATCGCACGATGATCCCGCTCGGCTCCTGCACGATGAAGCTCAACGCAACGTCCGAAATGCTGCCGGTGACGTGGCCCGAGTTCGCGCAGATTCACCCGTTCGCGCCCGCCGAGCAGACGGCCGGCTATCGCACGATGATCGATCAGCTCGAACAGATGCTCGTCGCGTGCACCGGTTACGCGGCGGTGTCGCTGCAGCCGAATGCCGGTTCGCAAGGCGAATACGCGGGCCTGCTCATCATCCACGCGTATCACGAGTCGCGCGGCGAAGGGCATCGCAATGTGTGTCTGATTCCGGCGTCCGCGCACGGCACCAATCCGGCGTCGGCGCAGATGGCGGGCATGCAGGTCGTCGTCGTCGCGTGCGATGCGAACGGCAACGTCGATATCGACGATCTGAAGGCGAAGGCGGAGAAGCATTCGGCGAATCTCGCGGCGATCATGATCACGTATCCCTCGACGCACGGCGTGTTCGAGCGCAATGTCCGCGAGATCTGCGACATCGTGCATTCGCACGGCGGCCAGGTGTATGTCGACGGTGCGAACATGAACGCGATGGTCGGCCTGTGCGCGCCCGGCCAGTTCGGCGGCGACGTGTCGCACCTGAATCTGCACAAGACGTTCTGCATTCCGCACGGCGGCGGCGGACCGGGTGTCGGTCCGGTCGCGGTCGGCGCGCATCTGGCGAAGTTCCTGCCGAATCAGGCGTCCACCGGTTACAAGCGCGATGAGGCGGGCATTGGCGCGGTGTCGTCCGCGCCTTATGGCTCGGCCGCGATCCTGCCGATCTCGTGGATGTACATTGCGATGATGGGCGCGCAAGGTCTCACCGCCGCGACCGAAAGCGCGATTCTCGCCGCGAACTATGTCGCGAAGCGTCTCGCGCCGCACTATCCGGTGCTGTACAGCGGTGCGGGCGGACTCGTAGCGCACGAGTGCATTCTCGATGTGCGGCCGATCAAGGAATCGAGCGGTATCTCGGTGGAAGACGTCGCGAAACGCCTGATCGACTACGGTTTCCACGCCCCGACGATGAGCTTCCCCGTGCCCGGCACGCTGATGGTCGAGCCGACGGAGTCGGAATCGAAGGAAGAGCTCGACCGCTTCATCGACGCGATGATCGCGATCCGCGAGGAAATCCGCGCGGTCGAAGAAGGCCGCGCCGATCGCGAGGACAACGTGCTGAAGCATGCGCCGCACACGGCGGCGGTGGTCACGTCGGATGCGTGGGCGCACACGTACACGCGCGAATCAGCAGCGTATCCGTTGAAGTCGCTGGTGACGCGCAAGTACTGGTCGCCGGTCGGCCGCGCGGACAACGCGTATGGCGACCGCAACCTGATGTGCTCGTGCGTGCCGGTATCGGAATACGCGGACGAGTAAGGTATCGCGCAGGACCTGAGAGAGAGCACCGCCCGAAAGCGTAAAGCATTGTCGGGCGGTTTTGCGGCGCGTTCCAGAACAGCTAACATCTCACCCCGGACCAAAAAGCCAAAACAGGGAGTACACATGGCGTTCAAGGTGCGAGAGGTGAAAGGGACGAACCGCGTGCGTGCGGCGCGAGCGATGCTCGGCGCGATGCTGATCGCGGCATCGTCCGCGCAGGCCGCGATGAATTTTTGCGCCGCGCCCGCGATGCAGACGAGCGAGCGCACCAACGCCGATCCCGGCGTGAAGGCGCTCGTGAAAATGGTGCAATCGCATGTGAGCGATCAGCCGAAGCCGCGCGCGAAGCTGCACACCGAGGGCACGCTGCCGCACGAAGGCATTTACGACGAAAGCATCGAAGCGGAAAAAGACCTCGGCCTGATGCGCGATGCCGCGCTCGCGTGGCGCGCGACCGGCGACGAGCGTTATCTGCGGCTCGTCGACCGCTTCCTGCTCGCGTGGACGACGACTTATCAGCCGAGCTTCAACCCGATCGACGAGACGAACTTCGAATCGCTGATTCTCGCGTACGACCTCACGGCGAGCGCCTTGCCGGTCAAGACGCGCAACGCGGCGAACGCGTTCATCACGAAGATGGTGACCGGTTATATCGCCGATATGGACAAGCAGCCGCGGCCGCTCACGGGCAATTACCGGAACAACTGGCAAAGTCATCGCGTGAAGCTGGTGGCGATGGGCGCGTTCACGATCGACGACCGCAAGCTCATCAACGCGGCGCAGCGGCTGTTCGTCGAGCATATCGGCGACAACATCGCGCCGGATGGATCGACCGTCGATTTCGCCGAGCGCGATGCGCTGCGCTATGTCACCTACGATCTTCAGCCGCTCGTGACAGCGGCCCTCTCCGCGCGGCGGCACAACCGCAACTGGCTGCCGGAGCGCGCGCAGTCGGGCGCGACGCTCGCCGAAGCGCTCAACTGGCTCACGCCGTACGCGCTCGGCACGAAGACGCACGATGAGTTCGTGAAATCGTCCGTACCATTCGACGCCAAGCGGCGCGAAGCCGGATTGCCGGGTTTCTCGGGACAGTGGGATCCGAAGAACGCGGCTGAACTCTTTCATCTCGCGGCACGTCTTGACGGCCGCTACACGCCGGTCGCGTTGCGGCTCGCACCGGCGCCGCCAGCCTGGCTCGCGGTGTGTCTGCCGGTGCCGGCGCGATAACTCTTACAGGCAGGAGCAGTCATGGCAGTCAGCGTATTCGACCTCTTCAAGATCGGCATCGGCCCTTCGAGTTCGCACACCGTCGGACCGATGCGCGCCGCGCTTATGTTCGCGCAAGGGCTCGAGCGGGACGGGCTGCTGGACTCGACGGCATCGGTGAAGTGCGAGCTCTACGGCTCGCTCGGCGCGACGGGCAAAGGCCACGGCACCGACCGCGGCGTGATGCTCGGCCTGATGGGCGATGCGCCCGATACCGTGGATGCGTCGAGCATCGTCGCGCGGCTGGACGCCGTGCGCGCGTCGAAGACGCTCGCGCTGCTCGGCACGCGCAAGATTCCGTTCACGATCAAGGAGAACATCGCGTTCTATCGGCAGGCGTTGCCGGAGCATCCGAACGGCATGAAGCTTCACGCGTTCGATGCGAACGGCGCGTTGCTGCGCGAGGCGACGTATCTGTCGGTTGGCGGCGGGTTCGTCGTCACGGCGGGCGCGGCGAACACGGCGGTGCTGACGGCGCACGAGCATTTGCCGTATCCGTTCCTGACCGGCGACGAGCTCATGAAGATGTGCACGGAATCGGGCAAGTCGATCGCGCAACTGATGTGGGAAAACGAGCGCGTGTGGCGCAGCGAGGACGAAATCCGCAGCGGCCTGCTGCGTATCTGGGACGTGATGCAGGATTGCGTCGCGCGCGGGTGCGGTATCGGCAATCCGGCGGCGGAAGGGCACTTGCCGGGGCCGTTCCAGGTGAAGCGGCGCGCGCCGCAGTTGTACCGGGCGCTGACGGGCAAGCCGGAGCAGGCGCTGCGCGATCCTTTGTCGATGATCGACTGGATCAATCTCTACGCAATCGCGGTGAACGAGGAGAACGCAATCGGCGGACGTGTCGTCACGGCGCCGACCAATGGCGCGGCGGGCATCATTCCGGCGGTGCTGCACTATTACGATCGCTTCGTGCCGGGGTCGAACACGCAGGGCGTTATCGACTTTCTGCTGACGGCGGCGGCGATCGGCATTCTGTACAAGATGAACGCTTCCATCTCAGGTGCTGAAGTCGGCTGTCAGGGCGAAGTCGGCGTCGCGTGTTCGATGGCGGCGGGCGCGCTGGCCGCGGTGCTCGGCGGAACACCGGCGCAGGTCGAGAATGCCGCGGAAATCGGCATGGAGCATAACCTCGGGCTGACGTGCGATCCGGTCGGCGGGATGGTGCAGATTCCGTGCATAGAGCGCAACGCGATGGGTTCGGTCAAAGCCGTCAATGCCGCGCGCATGGCGATGCGGGGCGATGGCTCTCACTATGTATCGCTGGATTCGGTGATCAAGACCATGAGAGAGACCGGCGCGGATATGAAGACCAAATATAAGGAAACGTCGCGCGGCGGGCTGGCGGTGAATATCGTGGAGTGTTGAGGCTTCGTGGCTTGCGTCGGATCGAGATTCGGCGCAAGTCGTCCGTTCGGCAGATTTCTGAACGCACCCACTTTGCTTAGCATGACGATATGAATGTCATGCGGAGCGAACAATGCTGCAAGCTGTCAATACGAATTCCGAAGTCTGCCTCTGCGTTCTCAGCGTGCGATACGAAGGCAACGATGCCGCATCGCATGAGATAGATCTGAATCAGCTGGGTGTATCGATTCAGGGCTTCGCTTCTGTCTTTGCGCTATGCGCGAACACGCTCGCAACGGGTAGACTCACCCTTCAACTTGATGCACTCGATGTTCGTGTGGTTTCGCTTCCCGTCGCCGAACATCGTTGCTTCGAAGTCCTCGCGATGGTGAAAAGCATGGCGACCAGCAGGGACCTGTGGTCTGGTGCATTCGGGGCTGTGCTCGCTGTCGTTGTTCAGTATGTACTTTCTCGACGCGATCAAGATCAGATGAGATTTTCAGATAAAGCGCTGCAATTTGCGCAGGACGGGATGCAATTTGCGGAGGACCGGATGCGACTTGTGCAGGACCAGACGAGGCATATGAACGAAGCGATGCAGACTATGCAGGCTACTATGCAGAGCCAGGCGAAGTCGATGAACGAAGCGCTGCAGCAGTCCCAGCAAAACAATCAACAGAACTTCGAAACACTGAAAGCACTCGCCGACAAGCTCGCCGACGCCCTACGCCCCGCCGCACGCCAGGCACTGTCCCCGATCGACCACTCCTGCCAACGCATCGACCTCTACGCCGAAGGCAAGCAGTTCATGACACTGGACTCCGATCACAAGCGCGCCTTCTCGCAAAATTCCGGCACGGTCACGGAGCACCTCGAACCCTACGTCGGCGTCATCTCGCAATTCGACATGACCACAGGCGCATGCAGACTCACGCTGGAAGGCGCAACCTCGCGCATCCCGGCCATCGTGGTCGACCCGGTTTTCGATCGCCCGAACAACCGCTACGTGAAAGCGATGACCTCAGCCGACCCGATCCGCTTTCTCGCGAAGGCGGAACTGGACGACGAGGGTAATCCCATTCGGCTCTACATCTCCGACACATCGAAGCCGGAGTTGAACGAGGCGTCGGCGTAATCAAGCGCCAATCAGATTCACCACCTTCACATTTCGCGTATCCGGCACTTCCGCATAAGACAGCACCTTCAACTGCGGCAGGCTTCTGCGGAGAAAGCGAGCCAGCATCGCACGCAGCGAGTGCTGCACGAGCAGCACCGGCGGCAAGCCCAGATTCTGCTGACGCATGATCGCGTTCTGCGTCGAGTTCATCAGCGTCTGCGCGAGCCCCGGTTCCAGCCCCGGATTCGCCCCCGTCGACAACGCCTGCGACAGCACGCGCTCCAGCGTCGGATCAAGTCCCATCACCTGCAAATCGTCCGCGCCCGGATACCACTGCTGCGTGATCGCGCGCCCCAGCGCCAGTCGTACCGCCGCCGTGAGGTCGTGCGGATCGGAGGTGCGCGGCGCGTGTTCCTGCAACGCGTCGAGAATCGTACGCATGTCGCGGATCGGCACGCTTTCGTCGAGCAGGTTCTGCAACACCTTTTGCAGCGTCGTGAGCGACAGCACCTTCGGCACCAGATCGTCCGTGAGCGACGGCGTGTCCTTGCCGATGCGCTCCAGCAGCGCCTGCACTTCCTGACGCCCGAGCAACTCGGCCGCATGCGTCACGACGAGATGATTCAAATGCGTCGCGACGACCGTGCTCGCATCGACGACGGTGTAGCCGTACACCTGCGCCTGTTCGCGCAGATTCGTGTCGATCCACACTGCCGGCAGCCCGAACGCCGGGTCCTGCGTCTGCGCGCCCGGCAGCGCGGCCGACACCTGTCCCGGATTGATCGCGAGCCACTGGCCCGGGAACGCTTCGCCGACGCCCACTTCCACGCCCTTCAGCGCGATCCGGTAGCCGTTCGGCCGAAGTTCGAGATTGTCGCGAATGTGAATGACCGGCGGCAGAAAGCCGATTTCCTGCGCGAACTTCTTGCGAATGCCCTTGATGCGCTTGAGCAGTTCGCCGTCGCTGTTGCGATCGACGAGCGGAATCAGCCGATAGCCCACTTCCAGCCCGAGCGGATCGATGAGCGACACATCTTCCCAGCTCGCCTCCGCATTTTCCGCCGATGCAGCCGCCGCGCTCGCCGCGAGCGGCGTGACATCGGTGACGGCGCTGGCCTTCTTCTTCGCTTCGGCGCGCTTGTTCATCGTGCGCGCGGCGTAGATCAGGCCGCCGCCGAGCAGCATGAACGCGAAATGCGGCATGCCCGGAATCAGACCCATGATGCCGATGATCACGCCCGTGATCATCAGCACGCGCGGATTCTGGAACAACTGGCCCGTCAGCTGCGTGCCGATGTCTTCCTCGGTCGCGACGCGCGACACGATCACGCCCGCCGCCGTCGAAATGATGAGCGACGGAATCTGCGCGACGAGGCCGTCGCCGATGGTCAGCAGTGTGTAGTTGGTCGCCGCGTGCCCGAAGTCCATGTCGTGCTGGAGCATGCCGACGATCAGCCCGCCCACCACGTTGATCACCATGATCAGCAGGCCCGCGATCGCATCGCCGCGCACGAATTTGCTGGCGCCGTCCATCGAGCCGTAGAACTCGGCTTCCTGCGCCACGGCCTGACGGCGCTTCTTCGCGGTTTCCTCGTTGATGAGGCCGGCGTTCAGATCGGCGTCGATGGCCATCTGCTTGCCGGGCATCGCGTCGAGCGTGAAGCGCGCGCCCACTTCGGCGATCCGCCCCGCGCCCTTCGTGATCACCATGAAGTTGATGATCATCAGAATCACGAACACGACGATACCGACCGCGAAATTCCCGCCGACGAGAAAATGCCCGAACGATTCGATCACCTGACCCGCCGCATCCGGGCCGGTGTGGCCTTCGAGCAGCACGATACGCGTCGACGCCACGTTCAGCGACAGCCGCAGCAACGTCGAGAACAGCAGCACGCTCGGGAACGCCGCGAAGTCGAGCGGCTTTTGCGTGTACATGCTGACGAGCAACACCATCACCGACAGCGCGATGTTGAAGGTGAACAGCAAGTCCAGCAAAAATGCGGGCAAGGGCAGAATCATCATGCCCAAGATCATGCAGATCAGGATCGGGCCGGCGAGGGCTCGCAAGTTCTGCGTGCCCAGCGCGTCGGGCCGTTTGGCGAAAAATCCAGCGCGCGCGTTCATGCTGCGGCTCCCTTGTCAGTGTTGTCGCCGGTCAGGGCCTCGGAGGCTTCCTGTTCGGCGTCGGCGTCGGATACGCCGCCCTTGTCCAGTTCCTTCGGCACGTCGAGATCGGACGGTTCGTCCGGCTTCGTGCCGCCATCTTCCTTGTAGCGCTTGAGCTGGTAGACCCACGCCAGCACCTGCGCGACCGCGCCATACAGCGCGCCCGGAATCTCGCGGTTGATCTCGACGTTGTGATACAGCGCGCGCGCCAGCGGCGGCGCTTCGAGCAGCGGCACGTTGTGCTCGCGGCCCAGTTCGCGAATGCGTCCCGCGACCAGATTCACGCCCTTCGCGACGACCTTCGGCGCGCGCATCTGGCCATCGGTGTATTTCAGCGCGACGGCGAAGTGCGTCGGGTTCGTGACGATCACATCGGCGGTCGGAATCGCCTGCATCATCCGGCGACGCGCGGCCGCGCGCTGCTGCGAGCGGATCTTGCCCTTGATGTGCGGATCGCCTTCGTTTTCCTTGTGCTCACGCTTCACTTCTTCCTTGCTCATGCGCAGCTTCTTCGCGTGCGAGTAAAGCTGATACGGCACGTCGACGGCCGCGACCAGAAACAACCCGCCGATCGCCATGCCGCAGCACACGAAGATCAGATGCATCGCGTCGGCGAGCGCCAGCGTGAGCGGTTTCGTCAGCAGACCGAGCACTTCGGCCTTGCGGCTCCAGATCGCCGAGCCCGCCATGCCGCCGACGACCATCGTCTTCAGCATCGACATGCCGAGCTGAACCGGGCCTTGCGCCGAAAAAATCTTGCCGAGACCACTGATCGGATTCAGACGCCCGAAGTTCGGCGCGAGCGGCTTCGTCGTGATGAGCCAGCCGCCCAGCGCCATCGGCGCGGCGAGCGCGGCGAAACCGGAGAGCAGGAGAACCGGCAGCACCGCGAACATCCCTTCCTTGCCCGCGTTCGCCGCGCCGATCATCATCTGGCGCGTGTCGAGCACGGTCGCGTGGTCGAAGGTGAACGCGCCGCGCAGGATCGACTGCAAATGCTGGCTGATCGGCCCCGACAAACCCCACACGCCGAAAAATCCCGCCGCCAGCAGCGCGAATGACGCGAGTTCCCGCGAACGCGCAACCTGGCCTTCCTCCCGCGCCTTTTCCAGGCGCTTGGGAGTGGCTGATTCGGTTTTTTCGAGATCGCTTTCTTCTGCCACCGGGCCTTACTCCGTTGCTTGCATCGTTGTCACATGCGGGCGGCGCGAAGCCGCTTTTTGATGAAAGCGATTATTGCGGATGGCGTCGAGCAGCCATCGACGGATAAGGCTGGGGAAAAGGGGGTTATTCGGTAGATGAAAGCGCGGGAAACAAAAGCGGCGCGTGCCTCGCAGGAAGCACGCGCCGTTCGATGAGTAATGCGTGTCGGACGATCAGGCGCCCGGCACGCGGCCATCCGGGCCGTAGAAACCGGCTTTGGACGGCGCGACCTGCAAGGCGGCGAGCGCCTTGCGGTTGTATTCCATGCGCGTGCGGATCAGCACGCCATTGTTGTTGTTGCCCTGCTTCGCGCGGCGGGCGGCGGCGGTGAGCAGCGCCCATTGCTCGGCAATCTGGCTGTCGTCCGCGGCGGCGGCCTCCATGCCGGCGAATCCGGCGGGGAAACCGAGCGCGTTCAACTGTTCGTCGCGCGCTTTTTCGAGCGCGGCGATGCGCTCGGTGAGCGCGGTCTTGTTCGCGATGATCTCGGGCAGCACCGGCAGCGGCTGCGCCGCAATCAGCGCTTTTTCCTCATCGACGAGGAGGGATTCGAAGGCCTGTACAGCGGCGACTTCTTCGGTGACGGTGGCAAGCAGGGCGTCTCTCATTGCATCGCTCGAAAAGCGGTTTCACAAAAGCCGCCGGTGTCACGAACGCCGCTTGCCGCCGCGCGCCCTTGATGCAGGCGCGGCCGGGTCACCGCGTTCAGCCGCCGGTCGGCGGGGTTCTCGTTTGGAGCAGGTCGCGGGCGGTGCTCAGAATGCCGTCGGCGATCTTGCTCGTATCCATCTTCAGACTGCCGTCGCGGATCGCGGCCTTGATCGATTCGACTTTCGCCGTGTCGATGTCGGAACCGTTCGATGCGCGCAGGTCGCTCGCCAGCGGCGAAAGGCTCACCGTCGAGTTCTTCGCCGGGTTCGCGCCCGACTGTTGCGCGGCGCCCGTGGCGCCCTTCGCGTCGTTTTGCGACGCGCGTTGCAGGTTGTCTTGAAGGCCTGCCAGCGTGGTGTTGCTATTCGTTTCGATTTTCACGATGTCCATTCCCGAACGTGTTGAGTCCTTTATCGGCGAGGGTGCTTGAAAACTTTACCCTGCCGGGGGACCGCCAACTTCCGTTCGCCGCGCTCATCGCCGTGAAAGCCTTGTCTGGCGGGCTTCGAGCGCATTTGCAACAAAATGAAACAAACGTGGGGGACCGAACACTTCGCGCGTTACAGCGCGATTTCCACCGTCTGACTGTCCTTCACGATGCCGGTGATGATCTGGCCACCGGCGGTTTTTACACGAACCTGCTGGCCTGGCGCGGCGTTGTTCATCGCGGTGCCTTCGGCCGAAATCGAAAAGCCGGAGCCGCCGGCGACCACATGCACGTTCTGACCGATCGCGACCGAACTTGCCGCGCGCAGCATGTCGGTGCGCAGCGGCAATCCGGCGGGCACGCGCGACAGCGCGACCGCGCCGACGGCCTGCGCCGGATCGGTGACGATGGCCTGCGGCATCGCGGTGAGATCGCCGTCGCGGGCGACCAGATCGGCGTTGCTCAGCACCTCGCCCGGCGCGATGGCGCGCGCGGCCAGATAGTACGTGGCGTTGATCGACACGCGCGCCTGTACATAGAGCGTCCACGGACGCTCGCCGACGCAGCGCACGCCGACCGTCATGCGGCCCCAGAGCCGCGCGCCGGTCGGCATGAACGGATCGAGCGACGAGCAGGCGGCGAGGCCGCGCGGGAAAACGGGCGTGACGGTGATGTCGACCTTGCCCGGCAGACCCGCGGCCTGTTGCTGGAGGAAATTGAGCGCGGCGACGCGGATCGATTCGCCGTCCTGCATCGTCGCGGGCGCGCCGGGCGCTTGCGGCAGCGCGGCGGCGACGGGCGCGGCAGACGGATTGAAGCTCACGCGCCTCATCGGCGAAGCGGCGCCGGCGACGGGCGTCGCGGGACTTGCCGCGACGGGGCGTGTATTCGTGTTGCGAACCGGCGCGCCGTCATCCCGCGTCACGACGACGGGCATCACGTCGCGCGAAAGCGACGCTACCGGCGCTTTCTGAAGTACGGGCGCAGGAGCAGCGGCCTTCGCCTCGCCCGCTCCGGGAATCACGATCATCCCGCTCGCATCGTTCATGGAATCGTCGGCGGCATCGGCGCGGGCTTCGAGCGCCAGCGCGGCATTGCGCATCGCGGCGTCGGCGGCTTTCGTCGCCGAGCGATAGCCGCTCGGGCGCGCGCCTTCAGGCGCAGGCATCGCCGCAACCGGAGCCGGAGCGCGCGACGCCGTTGCATTCAGACTCTTCGCCATATCGGCCGCTGCGGCGGGATTGGTTTCCGCATTGCCCGGAATGACGATCGGGCCGTCGCTCTGCTGCGCAAACGCGCTCGCCGCGACGCCCGAGAACAGCAGGCCACACAGCGTGCGGCGCGCGAACTTCGCTGCGGCGCGAGCCGTAGGGTTCGATGCACGCTTGACGGACCTGCTCATCGACTTTCTCCATACGTGATTCGAACGAGCCGCAAAACACGCGGCGACTACTGACGAAACGAATTCTAGATATCGGCTGGCGCGGGCAAGCGTCGAATAGAGGCCCCGTTTCCCGGTTATTCGTCGGATTAGTTATTGCGCGTCGCTCCTAAGATTCGTGTCATGCAAAAAGGCCTCGGCGCTGCCGACAGGAGAAACCGCAATGCTAGACAGACTCGACAAGGAATTCGCTTTTGGCCGTGAGGCGCTCGACGTGCGCGCGTATCGGCAGGAATTGCTGTCGTCGAACATCGCCAACGCCGACACGCCCGGCTACAAGGCGCGCGACGTCGATTTCTCGAGCGCGCTGTCGGGCGCGCTCAAGCAGAGCGGCGGCGCCTCGAACAATTCGACGCTGAAGATGGCGCAGCCCGTCAGCGTGAGCACGAGCGGCGGGATGGCCGCGACGGCGAAGGGCCACATGAGCGGCACGTCGAAGCTCGCCGCGTCGGGCGGTTCGAGCGATGACTACGGCAAGCTCGCCTATCGCGTGCCGAGCCAGCCGTCGCTCGACGGCAACACGGTCGATCTCGACGCCGAGCGCGTGCAGTTCGCGGACAACGCGCTGCACTTCGAGGCAGGCATGACGGTGCTGAGCTCGCAGATCAAGTCGATGCTCGCGGCGATCACGTCGAACAGTTAAGGAATAGCGATGCCCTCTTTGATGAACATCTTCAACGTCGCCGGTTCGGCGATGTCCGCCCAGGCGCAGCGCCTGAACGTCACCGCGTCGAATCTCGCGAACGCGGACAGCACGACCGGCCCGGACGGCCAGCCGTACAAGGCGAAGCAGGTCGTGTTCGCGGTCGATCCGCTCGGCGGCGCGCGCACCGCGTCGGGCCAGCAGGTCGGCGGCGTGCAGGTGACCGGCGTGATCGACGATCCGACTCCGATGAAAACCAGCTACGACCCGAGCAACCCCGCCGCCAACGCGGACGGCTACGTGACGATGCCCAACGTCGATCCGGTGCAGGAGATGGTCAACATGATTTCCGCGTCGCGTTCCTATCAGGCGAACGTCGAGACGCTCAATACCGCCAAGCAATTGATGCTCAAGACCCTGACCATCGGAACCTGATTCAGACATTCAAGGAACACAACGTGACGACCAGCACAACCATCGGCAGCAACGGCACGAACGTGTCGAAGACGCTGCTCGACACCATGAACGGCGCGTCGAGTGCGTCGACGACGTCGACCTCGGCGACCGGCGCGCAATCGGCGTCGGATCTGCAGAACACCTTCCTCACGCTGCTCGTGACGCAGCTGAAGAATCAGGACCCGACCAATCCCGCCGACAGCTCGCAGATGACCTCGCAGCTCGCGCAGATCAACACGGTGACGGGCATCGGCCAGTTGAACACGTCGCTGTCGTCGCTCGCGACGCAGCTTTCCGCCGGCCAGCAGACGCAGGCCGCGCTGCTCATCGGCTCGAACGTGCTCGCGGCAGGAAACAGCATGACGGTGTCGAGCGGCGCGTCGTCGAGCTTCGGCGTGCAGCTCGCCAACGACGTGAGCGACCTGCAGATTGTCGTGAAGAACTCATCGGGCCAGATCGTCAACACGCTCGATCTCGGTGCGCAGGGCGCGGGCGTCGTGCCGGTGACGGGCTGGAAGCCGGTCGATTCGAAGGGCGCCACGCTCGCCGACGGCAGCTACACGATCACCGCGCAAGGCACGATCAACGGCCAGCAGGCGACGGCGACCACGTTGTCGGCTTCGCAGGTCCAGAGCGTCGTGCAGATGACGGGCGGCGCGCCGGGCCTGAAGCTCGCGAACGGTTCGACCGTTGCGCTGACGAGCGTCGCTTCGATTCTTTGATTCCGCATTCACGGAGATACAGAACATGAGTTATCAACAAGCACTGAGCGGTCTGGGCGCTGCATCGAGCGACCTCGACGTGATCGGCAACAACATCGCGAACGCGAACACCGTCGGCTTCAAGCAGGGCGCGGCGCAGTTCGCCGACATGTACGCCAACTCGATGGCCACGGCCGTCAGCAACCAGATCGGCATCGGCACGCGTCTTTCCGAAGTGCAGCAGCAGTTCTCGCAAGGCACGATCACCACGACCAACCAGGCGCTCGACGTCGCGATCAACGGCAACGGTTTCTATCAGTTGTCGAACAACGGCTCGGTCGTGTACTCGCGCAACGGCGTGTTCCACCTCGACGACACCGGCAAGATCGTCAACTCGTCGGGCCTGCAGCTGATGGGTTACGCGGCGGATTCGAGCGGCGTCGTCAACAGCGCGAGCACGGTGCCGCTCACGGTGCCGACCGCGAACATCGCGCCGACGGCGACCAAGACGATCACCGCCGCATTCAACCTGAACTCGCAGGACAGCGTGAAGGCGGCCGCGGACTTCGACCCGACCAACGGCAACACGTACAACGCGTCGACCTCCGTCGATGCCTACGACTCGCTCGGCGGCACGCAGAAGGTGTCGGTGTACTTCACGAAGTCCGGCACGAACTCATGGGAAGCGTTCGCGGGCTACGGCGATCCGGTCACGACCCACACGGATCTCGGCCCGGTCACGTTCGATTCGTCGGGCAACCTGACCTCGGGCAAGACCTTCACGTTCACGATTCCGGACGGCGCGAGCGCGACGGCGGGCGCGACCCAGTCGCTGACGCTCGATCTTTCCGGCACGACGCAATACGGCGCGAAGAGCGGCCTCACGAACCTGCATCAGGACGGCAACAGCACGGGCGAGCTGACGGGCTTCACGGTCGGCACCGACGGCATGCTGACGGGCAACTACTCGAACGGCGAGACGAAGGCGCTCGGCCAGATCGCGATCGCCAACTTCAACAACCAGAACGGCCTGCAGAACCTCGGCGGCAACGTGTACGCGCAAACCGCGGCTTCGGGCGCGGCGCAGGTCTCCGTGCCGGGCTCGACCAACCACGGCACGCTGCAGGGTGGCGCGGTGGAAAACTCCAACGTCGATCTGACGAGCGAGCTCGTGAACCTGATCACCGCGCAGCGCAACTATCAGGCGAACGCGCAGACGATCAAGACGCAGCAGACCGTCGACCAGACGCTGATCAATCTGTAAGTGTCGTCCGCACGCAAGGAAGGAAGCGATTCATGGACCGTCTGATCTACACCGCGATGACCGGCGCAAGCCAGGCTCTCGAGCAGCAAGCCGTCGTGGCGAACAACCTCGCGAACACGTCGACCACGGGTTTCAAGGCGCAGCTCGCGGCGTTCCGCCAGGTGCCGATGTCGTTCGAGAACCAGTCCGCCGATGGCACGACGCGCACCTTCGTGCTGTCGTCGACGCCGAACGCGGACTACTCGGCGGGCCCGGTGCAACAGACCGGCAATCCGCTCGATGTCGCCATCCAGGGCCCCGGCTGGCTGTCCGTGCAGGCGGCGGACGGCAGCGAGGCGTACACGCGCGCGGGCAATCTGCATGTGGATCAGAACGGTCAGCTCGTCACGGCGAACAACCTGCCGGTGCTGGGCGGCGGCGGCCCGCTGTCGATCCCGCCGGGCGCGGAAGTGACGATCGGAAAGGACGGCACGATCTCCGCGCTGATTCCGGGCGACCCGCCGACGGCGATCGCGGTGGTGGATCAGCTCAAGCTCGTGAATCCCGATCCGGCGACGCTCACGCGCGGCGACGACGGCCTCTTCCGCACCGCGACCGGCGATCCTGCCGATGCGGACCCGAACGTCGTCGTGGCCGGCGGCGCGCTCGAGGGCAGCAACGTGAACCCGGTCTCCGCGATGGTCTCGATGATCACCAACGCGCGCCAGTTCCAGATGCAGACGAAGCTGATGGAATCGGCGGACCAGAACGAACAATCGGCCAACAAGCTGCTCAACTTCTCCTAAGCGGCGAAGCAAGGACATCAGGAAACAGACATGAATCGCTCACTCTATATCGCCGCGACCGGCATGAATGCGCAGCAGGCGCAGATGGACACGATCTCGAACAACCTCGCCAACGTGAGCACGAACGGCTTCAAGGGCTCGCGCGCGGTGTTCGAAGACCTGCTGTATCAGACCACGCGTCAGCCGGGCGCGAACTCGACGCAACAGACCGAACTCGCATCGGGCGTGCAGCTCGGCACCGGCGTGCAACAGGTCGCGACCGAGCGTCTCTACACGCAGGGCAACCTGCAGCAGACCGGCAACTCGAAGGACGTCGCGATCAACGGCCAGGGCTTCTTCCAGGTGACGATGCCCGACGGCACGACCGCCTACACGCGCGACGGCTCGTTCCAGACCAACGCCCAGGGCCAGCTCGTCACGTCGAGCGGCTATCAGCTGAATCCGGCGATCACGATTCCGCAGAACGCGACCTCGATGACCATCGGCTCGGACGGCACGGTGTCGATCGTGCAGTCGGGCAGCACGAACAGCACGACGGTCGGCGCGATCCAGCTTGCGACCTTCATCAACCCGGCCGGCCTCGAAGCGCGCGGCGAAAACCTGTTCTCCGAGACGGGCAGCTCCGGCGCCCCGAACGTGTCGCAGCCGGGTCTGAACGGCGCGGGTTCGCTGCAGCAGGGCTATGTGGAAGCGTCGAACGTGAACGTGGTGCAGGAGCTGGTCAACATGATCCAGACCCAGCGCGCCTACGAGATCAACAGCAAGGCCGTGACCACGTCCGACCAGATGCTGCAGACGCTCTCGCAGATGCAGGTTTAACTTTTCGAGTCACCAGGATGTCGCCTACTCAAATCCTCTCGCGTGCCACGATCGCCGCGCTCATCGCAGCGCTCGGCGCGTGCGGCCTCGTGCCGAAAGAGCCGATCGTCCAGCAGCCGATGACCGCGCGTCCGCCGCAGCCGCCCGTCGGCACGCGCTCGCCCGGCGCGATCTACAACGCGGGCTACGCGGGCCGGCCGCTGTTCGAAGACCAGCGTCCGCGCAACGTCGGCGACATCCTGACCATCGTGATCTCGGAAAACGTCAACGCGACCAAGTCGTCGGCGGCGAACACCAACCGCGCCGGCAACGGCTCGTTCTCCGTGCCGACGACGCCGGGCCTCTTCGGCGGTCTCTTCAACAACACGAACCTGTCGGCCACCGGCGCGAACAAGTTCACCGCGGCGGGCGGCGCAAGCGCGGCCAACACGTTCAGCGGCACGCTGACCGTGACCGTCACGGAAGTGATGTCGAACGGCAACCTGATGGTGAGCGGAGAAAAGCAGATGCTCATCAACCAGGGCAACGAATTCGTGCGCTTCTCGGGCGTCGTCAACCCGACGACGATCTCGGGCAGCAACACCGTCTTCTCCACGCAAGTCGCCGACGCGAAAATCGAATATTCGGCGAAGGGTTATATCGACGAAGCGCAGAACATGGGCTGGCTGCAGCGCTTCTTCCTCAACGTCGCGCCGTTCTGATCATGAATCCGCTTCTTCGTTTCGTTTCGTTCTCGCTCGCCGCCGCGCTGGTGGCGATCCATACCGCACCGTCCGCGCACGCCGAGCGTCTGAAAGACCTCGTCTCGTTTCAGGGCGTGCGTGACAATCCGCTAATCGGCTACGGTCTCGTCGTCGGTCTCGACGGAACCGGCGACCAGACGATGCAGACGCCGTTCACCACGCAATCGCTCACCAACATGCTCGGCAACCTCGGCATCACGGTGAATTCGGCGACGACGCAGAACATGCAGTTGAAGAACGTGGCCGCCGTGATGGTGACCGCGACGCTGCCCCCGTTCGCGCGCCCCGGCGAAGCGATCGACGTGACTGTTTCGTCGCTCGGCAACGCGAAGAGCCTGCGCGGCGGCACGCTGCTGATGTCGCCGCTGAAGGGCGCCGACGGCCAGGTGTACGCGATGGCGCAGGGCAACCTCGTGGTCGGCGGCGCGGGCGCGAGCGCGAACGGCAGCAAGGTGCAGGTGAACCAGCTTGCCGTCGGTCGCATCTCGGCGGGCGCGATCGTCGAGCGCGCGGTGCCGTCGGCGTTGCAGCAGCAGGGCGGCGTCATGCAGATGGAGCTGCGCGACATGGACTTCGACACCACGCAACGGATCGTCGCGGCGGTGAACAACCAGTTCGGCATGGGCACGGCGCTCGCGCTCGACGGCCGCACGATTCAACTGCGCGCGCCGCAGGACGCGAGCGAGCAGGTGTCGTTCATGGCGCAATTGCAGAACATCGACGTGCGTCCGGCGCAGGCCGCCGCGAAGGTGATCCTGAACGCGCGCACCGGCTCCATCGTGATGAACCAGATGGTCACATTGCAGAACTGCGCGGTGGCGCACGGCAATCTGTCGGTCGTGATCAACACGAAGACGGCGGTGAGCCAGCCGGGTGCGTTCTCGAATGGCCAGACGGTGGCCGCGAAGGAATCGTCGATTCAACTGAAACAGGATAGCGGCGCGCTCAAGATGCTCAACGCGGGCGCGAATCTCGCGGATGTCGTGAAGGCGCTCAACGCGCTCGGCGCGACGCCGGCGGATCTCATCTCGATTCTTCAGTCGATGAAGGCCGCGGGCGCGCTGCGCGCAGACCTCGAAATCATCTAAGGAACGAAGCCACATGAACTCGAACACGAGCGGAATCGCCGGCACCGCGCTGGCATCGACCGATACGACGAGCGGCTTATCGAACCTGTCGAACCGTTTCGCGCTCGACACGCAGGGTTTCGATGCATTGCGCGCGCAGGCCGGCGCGAATCCGCAGCAGGGACTGAAGCAGGCCGCGAAACAGTTCGACGCGGTCTTCACGCAGATGATGCTCAAGAGCATGCGCGACGCGACGCCTTCGGACAGCCCGTTCGAATCGAACGATACGAAATCGTTCACGTCGATGCTCGATCAGCAGCTTTCGCAGCAGATGTCGTCGAAGGGCATCGGCGTGGCGGACATGATGTTGAAGCAGCTCATGCGCAACGCGGGCGGCAAGACCGACGCGAGCGGCACGGGCGGCGCCAATGCGATGAACGCGATGCAGGCGCTCGGCGGCATGTCGGGCGGCAGCGGCGATCTCGAAGCGAACGCGGGCAATCTCGCCGCGATGAACGCGATGGCGAAGGCTTATGCGGCGGCGCAGGCCAGCAAGAGCAGTGCGTCGCTCGCGGGCAAGGGCTATACGGCGGCTGACTCGCTCGAACCGCCCGCGCGCGGCAACGGTTCGGACAAGGTCAACGCGTTCGTCGACCGCCTGGCCGTGCCGGCGCAGGCCGCGAGCGCGGCGACGGGCATTCCGGCGCGCTTCATCATCGGCCAGGCGGCGCTCGAATCGGGTTGGGGCAAGCGCGAGATCAAGAGCGCGAACGGCGCGACGAGCCACAATATCTTCGGCATCAAGGCGACGAGCAACTGGACCGGCAAGACCGTCGATTCGGTCACGACCGAATACGTGAACGGCCGGCCGCAGAAGGTCGTCGAGCGCTTCCGCGCTTACGATTCGTACGAAGAAGCGCTCACCGATTACGCGAGCGTGATCAAGAACAATCCGCGCTATGCGCCGGTGATCCAGGCTTCGCGCGATGTCGCGGGCTTCGCGCACGGCATGCAGAAGGCGGGCTACGCGACCGATCCGCAGTACGCGAAGAAGCTGATTTCGATCATGCGTCAGATCGTCTGACGGCGCGCGGGAAGCGCGAATGTTCCGATCAAAAGTAACGGCAAACGTTTTACGTTCGTCGGGACGGCGCACCACATACATTTATCGCCGGGCGACCCTAAACTTTTGAAGAGGTATGCCGCTAACCTGAATAATCGAAGTGCCGGACCGATTCAGGTTCGGTCGACGCGCGACGCCCGGGACTGGACGGCGCGAGCACAATGAACACGGCTAGCACCATGAACACCTATCAAAAGCATGACGTTGCCGACGAGGATATTGCGCCGATCGTGGATTTCGGGCGGCGCAATCCGCTGGAAATTGGCGTGGCGCTGCGCAATCTCGCCAACCGCGGCGACTTTCTGACGGCGCAATACGGCGACGGGCAAATCGTCACGCGCTTGCTCGACGTCGATGTGACCGCGCACCGGTTCACGTTCGACTGGGGCGGCGTGCCGGAGCAGAACCGCGGCGTGCTCGCCTCGCAGAGGCTCGTGTTCAGCGCGGCGCCGGACGGCGTGCGCGTCGAGTTCACGACACCGACGCCGCGCGAGACGGTGTTCGACGGGCGTCCGGCGTTCGAGGCTGAGTTTCCGCCGGTGCTGTACTACATGCAGCGGCGCGAGTATTTCCGCGTCGAGGCGCCGGTGCTGGATCCTTACATCTGCACGGGCTCGTTGCCGGATGGCGAGCGGTTTCGCTTCGAGGTGCATGATCTTTCGCTCGGTGGCGTCGCGTTGCGTACGACGGATGAGCGCGTCGCGGATCTGGAAATGGGCATCGTGATTCAGGATGCTGAGCTGCATTTCAGCGCTAATGGCAGGGTTACGCTGGATATGAAGCTGGTTTCTCATCGGGAGTCGATGACGGCGAAGGGGGATCGGCGGTATACGATCGGGTTCAAGTTTGTTTCGATGCCGGGGTCGGCGGAGAATACCCTGCAGCGGTTGATTACTCAGTTGGAGATGAAGCGGCGCTCGCTGGCGAAGTGAGTTTGTTTTCGCCGGATCCCGTTGGCGTGTCGGTTTATTAGCGTTGCCCCTGTGCGGGGCGGCAGTCACTTTCTTTGCTGCTGCAAAGAAAGTAACCAAAGAAAGCAGCTCGAGACGCCCGCGGTCACACGCAATTTGGGTATCCTTCTCCTCACCCGTGGCCTCTGTAGCGAGTGCCCTCATAGGCCACATTCGGCTTGGACCGCGCACGGTCTGACACGTCGCGCCGCATAACGGACTGGTTCAGCACCAAATGGCTCCGGCCCGCTTCGCGGCCGACCGGTCAATCGGGTTTGCGCGCGCTTCATTACTAAGCTATCCATACCAACGGTTTCCCTTGTATACCCGGCGGCAGCGCGTAGCGCTGTGCCGGAACTCTTTCGTGCTGAACCAGCGCGCTAGAAGCTCTAGCTAGTCAGACCGTGCGCGGTCCAAGCCCGGTTAGGCCTACGAGGGCACTCGCTACTGACGCCACGATCGACGAGAAGAACACTCAAATTGCGTGTGACCGCGGGCGTCTCGAGCTGCTTTCTTTGGTTACTTTCTTTGCAGCAGCAAAGAAAGTGACTGCCGCCCCGCACAGGGGCAGTGCTAATAGACCGACACGACCACGGGATCCGGCGAAATCGAAAGAGCAAAGAGCAAAGAGCAAAGAGCAAAGAGCAAAAAACAAAACCAACGAATTAACCCCAAAACCCCACGCTCTTCGCGCAATAGCCATTGCGCCCCTCCTCCGATAATGGCCCCATCGCAAAGAACCGCCCTAACAAAACCCGCAAACGCAGAGCGCGGCCCCACTCAATTTCCCCGGCAATCGGCCGATATACAAATCAGCCATGCGGCAGCGCCATCTCCACGCCGCCTCACCAGGATTCATGCATGTCCAATAACATCTTCAGCATTGGTCTTTCCGGTCTGAACGCGGCCCAGTGGGGTCTGACGACGACAGGGCAGAACATCAGCAATGCCGCGACGCCGGGCTATACGCTCGAGAAGGTCTCGTATCAGGAAGCGTCGGGGCAATTCACCGGTTCGGGCTATCTCGGCAACGGCGTCCAGGCGGTCACCGTCACGCGCCAGTACAGCCAGTACCTGTCGACGCAGGTGAACAACACGCAATCGTCCAGCAGCGCGGCCAGCACGTATTACTCGCTGATCTCGCAACTGAACAACCTCGTCGGCGATCCGACCAAAGGTATCGCGCAAGGCATCACCAATTACTTCTCCGGCCTGCAGTCGGTGGCGAACTCCGCGAGCAGCACGGCCGCGCGCCAGTCGCTGATGAGCAACGCGCAGACGCTCGCGGATCAGATCAACTCGGCGGGCGAGCAATACGACCAGTTGCGCCAGAGCGTCAACACGCAACTCACGAGCGCAGTCTCGCAGATCAACAGCTACTCGCAACAGATCGCCGATCTCAACAAGCAGATCAACATCGCCAGCGCGGGCGGCCAGCAGCCGAACCAGTTGCTCGATCAACGCGATCAGCTCGTCACGAACCTGAGCTCGATGGTCGGCGTGCAGGTGGTGCAGCAGGACGGCAACTACAACGTGTTCATCGGCAACGGGCAGCCGCTCGTCGTCGGCAATACGCAATACGGGCTGCAAGCCGTGCCCTCGGCGTCCGATCCGAGCGAACTCACCGTCGCGTTCCAGAGCCGCGACGGCTCGACGCAAACGGCCGCGAACACGCAATACCTCGATAACTCGGCGCTCACGGGCGGCGTGGTCGGCGGTCTCATCGACTTCCGCACGCAGACGCTCGACCCGGCGCAGGCGCAACTCGGCGCGATCGCGACGAGCTTCGCCAGCCAGTTGAACGGTCAGAACGCGCTCGGCCTCGATCTGAACGGCCAGCCCGGCGGCGCGCTGTTCGCGACCAGCGATCCGAACATCATCGCCAACGCGCGCAACAAGGGCACCGGCTTGCCGACGGCGACCATCGCCGATGGCACGCAGCCGCCCGCCAACGATTTCACCGTCACCTACGACGGCAGCAAGTACACCGTGACGGACCCCGCGTCGGGCCAGCAGCTCGGCACCATCGATCCGGCGACGGAGACGCAGAAGACGATCAACGGCCTGAACATCGACGTGTCGTCGCTGACCGGCGTGCAAAAGGGCGACTCGTTCACGATCCAGCCGACGCGCGGCGCGCTCGACGCGTTCAAGCTCACGACAAGCAACGGCGCGGCGATCGCGGCGGCATCGCCTGCGGTGACGTCGGCGGGCAGCACGAACACGGGAACGGCGTCGATTTCGTCGGCGACGGTGACGCAAAACGCGATGTCGTCGGACATCAACCTGAAGTACAGCGCGGCGGCGAACGGCTTCACCTCTGACGTGGCGGTCACCGTCAACGGGACCAGTTACGCCGTCGGCCAGACGATTCCCTACGATGCGTCGAAGGGCCTGACGGTCTCGGCGAACGGCGTTTCCGCGACCATCAGCGGCACGCCGAAGGACAACGACGCCTTCAAGATCGCGCAGAACAAGGGCGGCACGAGCGACGGCAGCAACGCGCTCGCGATGGCGAACCTGGTGTCGGCGAAGTCGCTCAACGGCGGCACCGACACGCTGACGAGCTCGTACGCGGGCTACATCAACACGATCGGCAACACGACCAATCAACTCAAGGCGACCAGCTCGGCACAGACCGCGCTGCTCACGCAGGCGACGTCGGCGCAGCAATCGGTACAGGGCGTGAACCTGAACGAAGAAGCCGCCAACCTGATTCAGTATCAGCAGCTTTATCAAGCGAACAGCAAGGTGATTCAGACCGCCGCGACGCTGTTCCAGTCGCTGCTCGGCATGTTCAACTGAGGTTAAACGCGATGCGTATTTCCAGTTCCCAGTACTTCAATCTGAACGTCGCTTCGATGAGCGACCAGCAAAGCACGCTCGCATCGATGTATCAGCAGATCTCGTCGGGCAAGCGCATTCTCACTGCGTCCGACGATCCGCTCGGCGCGGCGCAGGCAGTGCAGCTCACGTTGAAGAGCGGCGCGCTCGCGCAGTACAGCACGAACCAGACGACCGCGCTTTCGTCGCTGCAGCAGGAAGACTCGACGCTGGGCAACGTGAGCAGCGTGCTGCAGAGCATCCAGACGCAGATCGTGCATGCGGGCGACGGCTCGCTCACCGATGCCGACCGCACATCGGTCGCTAACACGATCCAGGGTCTGCGCGATCAGCTCTTCAGCCTCGCGAACACGACGGACAGCAACGGCAACTACATCTTCTCCGGGCTGAAGGGCGGCACTGCGCCGTTCTCGAACGATCCTTCGGGCGTCGGCGCGAACTACTCCGGCGATTTCGGCCAGCGCTCGGTGCAGATCAGCGAAGGGCGTTCGATCTCGGTGGGCGATACCGGCGTGTCGATTTTCCAGAGCGTATCGCCGACGGAAAGCGATCCGGTGTCGAGCGCGGGCGCGTCGAATAAGGGCACGGCGACGATCGGCCCGGTGAGCATGAGCGACGCGAGCAACGCCGGCAACGCGAGCAAGTACACGATCACGTTCGCGGTTTCGCAGACGGACGGCTCGACGACTTACTCGATCAAGTCGAACCCGGTGGACAACACGCTGCCGACCAATGTTCCGTACACGAGCAAGAGCGACATCACGCTCGGCGGCCAGAAGGTGACGATCGAAGGAACGCCCGCGGACGGCGACACTTTCACCGTGCAGCCAGCGGCGACGGACAACAACGACATCTTCTCGACGCTCGACAACATCGTGAGCGCGCTCAAGCAACCGACGGGCACGCCGGCTGCGCAGGCCACGCTGACCAACGCGCTGACGACGGCGGGCACGAAGATCAACAACACGTTCAACAACGTGCTGTCGGCGCAGACGGTGGTGGGCGGACGCGAGCAGGAAGTGCAGTCGACGCAGACCGCGATGCAGACGAGCCAGACGCAGACGGCAAGCGATATCGCGAACCTGACGAGCATCGATCTGGTTTCGTCGATCAGTCAGTATGAGTTGACGCAGAACTCGTTGCAGGCGGCGCAGATGGCGTTTTCGCAGATTCAGAAGATGTCGTTGTTTGATTACATCGGGAATTGAGCGGGCGGGGTTTGTGTGGCTTTGTAGGGAGCATCGTGGGGACGCGGTGCTCCCTATTTGCTTTGATGTGGTCTGCAATCAGGAATCTGGGTGTTCAGTCGAACGCAATGGCTGGTTACCTCCTACAACCTGACCAGACCAAGCACACACGACAGCACTGAACCCGATGCGCTGGGGGAATTGCTGGGCCGAGAGTTTCACTGCAGGCCCGAATCGGCGCACGCACTGAAATGCATGATCGAGCTTTACGTGCGGGCGGCATTTCTGATTCCGATCATGGTGGACGAGTTGATCCGGGCTTCGACGCCTCTTGGAGAGGTTGAGCCGTTTGAATATCACACGGGCAATACAATTGGCGAGATCGGGCAACTCGCGGCGAGGACGAGGAACCCGGACTATGTTGCGAAGATGCTTGAATTTGACGGAACGCGGTGCAGAAGCGACTCGCTGGAACTGCATCGACGGTATTTGATCCCGCGATTGCGTCTTCCCCGCGCGGGCTTGCGCGAACTACTGGCACAGGAAAATGCCGAGATGCTTCTATTGTTACTGGAACAACTATTCCGGCGACCGTATCTCCGACGTCCCACCTGCGCGATTCCCACATCAAAGATCCGCTGAAGAAACGGCATGTTGCAGCAAAGTTGCGAGTACGCCAGCGTGCCGAGCCGCCCCCTCCTTTCTGAAAAGCTGCTTGATTCGGCGCGTCTGTCGGCTATATCGGCTTTGTCCTATGCCCGTCGCAGACGCTCGGGAATAAGCTTTTCGAACGGCCGTAACACGTACAGGACCGAACCCTTCGGAGGAAACGAGGACAAAGTGGAAGAAGCGATCAAGACTGCAGAGCGCCGTGCGCGCGACCCGGAATTCGTACAACGCTATCTGGCTGGCGAGGGCATCGATCTCGCGCCGGACCAGTCGTTCCTGAGACCGCTGACGCATCTCTTTCCGCGTCTCTCGCACGTGCTCTGGTGGAACACGTCGCTGGGCGGCGAGACTTACATGGCGAGCATCGCCGACTCTTCGCTCGACTTTGTGCACGCAAACGACTGTCTTGCCACGCAGCCCGATCCCGCGCAGTCGCTGTCGCGATGGCTTGATCTGCTCAAGCCGGGTGGTCATGCGATCGTCACGGTGCCGAACGACAGTAGCGAGACGCGGAAATGGCGCTTCTCGATCGGCGGGGCGACGAACACGTCGCTGCCTGGCATCGATATCCTCGAACTCGTGAAGACGGTTTCGCATGCCGCCCAGTGCGAGCGGTTCGCGATCATTCGCGACGACTCGGCGGACGCGTCGGCCGAATGCACGATCGAGCTCGTGTTGCGCAAGCGCGCCGTGCGAAGCGCACAGGAATGCGCGAACGCGATCGTCGTGGCGGATAGCCCGCAGGCGTGCGTGGCGGCATGCGACGCGGCAATCACCGCCTATCCGTATCGTGGGGACATCTCTCATATGGCGGCGTTCGAACTACTTCACCGGCGCGAGCTTTCGCATATGGACGTGGTGCTGGCGCGCGCAGCGGAGCGCATGCCGCACGATCACATCGCACGACTCACGCATGTCCTTCACGTGATCGCGCGAGGGCGCCTGAAAGAGGGTTTCGCGTTGCGCGAGCGACTGTTCGCGCGGATGGGCTGGCAGCGTCGCACGAAAGCACGGCCGCCGCAGGACGTCCCGGCATGGCAGGGAGAATCGCTGGCCGGCAAGCGCATCGTCATCTGGAGCGAGTTCGGGCTCGGCGATGAGATCTTCTTCTTTCGTTTCGCCAGGATACTTCGCGAGCGGGCAGGCGCGAAGAGCGTCAGCGTCGTGTGCCAGACGCCGCTCGTCGACCTGTTCGAAGCATCGGGCGAAGCGGATGCGGTCATCGACGCGAAAAACGCCAGCGAGATCCTGCCGCACGATTTCTGGGTCTATCCCCACGCGATACCCGCGCATCTGCCACTCGACCTCGACGCGCTGCCGCAATCGGTGCCGTATCTTCGCGCGTCGGATGTGCCCGTGCCAGGCATGCCGCAACTCGATACGCACGCCGTAAAAGTGGGGATCGCGTTCAAGGGCGATCCGACGCACGAGAACGATGCCGCCCGGTCGCTGCCGTCTCTTTGCGTGCTTGACGAGTTGTTTGCGATCGAAGGCGTCGAGTTCTACAGCCTCCAAAAGGGCGCGGGCGCGGAGGAAGCAGCGGACTACGCGAAGCGATTGCGCAACTTTCACGATATCGGCGCTCACGTGACGAGCATGGACGAAACCGCCTGCGCGATCGCGGCGCTCGATGTCGTCGTGACCGTGGATACCTCCGTCGCACATGTTGCGGGCGCGCTCGGCAAGCCGGTCTGGCTGATGCTGCCGCCGTTCGGCGATTGGCGCTGGCACTACGTTCGCGAGGACAGTCCGTGGTATCCGACGATGCGCCTCTTGCGGCAAGAGCGCGGCGAGAATTGGAGCAACGTCGTCGCACGAATCGGCACCTGGCTCGGTGAATGGTCGAAAGCGGGGCAGCGCTAGAACATCCCGCCCGCCACCCGCCCCACCTGCGCAATCCCCACATCGAAAATCCGCTGAAAAAACGGCATCAGATTCGGCACCATCAACTGAAGCAAAAGCAGCCCGACGAGCATCGTCACCGGAAAGCCGACCTGAAAAATCCCGATCTGCGGCGCAGCGCGATTGAGAATGCCGAGCGCGAGATTCGCCGTCAGCAGCGCCGCCACGATCGGCAACGCGAGCAGCAACCCAGTCGAAAACACACTGCCGCCGTAGCCCACCAGCACGCGCCATCCCTGCGCATGCGAAGCCGTCGCGACCACATTCGCCTCGATCGGCACGCTTTGAAACGTGCCGACCAGCGCACTTATCAACTGCAAATGCCCGTCGAAGACGAGAAACGCCAGCATCGCCAGTGTGTTCAGATAGCGCGACACGACTACCGCATTGCCACCCGCGCGCGGATCGTAAAGCATCGCGAAACCGAGCCCCATTTGCTGGCCGATGAACTCGCCGGCCGCATCGACGGCGGCGAACGCGATCTGCATCACCATGCCGATGGCCGCGCCGATCAGAAACTGATTGACGATGATCCACACGCCCGCAGCGGAAAACACCGTCGCCTGAGGCATGGCGGGAAGCGTCGGCGCGACGATCAGCGCGATGAACGCGGCGAGCGCGATCTTCACGCGCATCGGAATCGCCATGTGACTCAGCACGGGCGCGGTCGCGATCAGCGCTAGGATACGCACGAACGGCCACAGAAACGCCGTGAGCCAGCCGTTCAGTTGCGCGTAGGTGACGGAGAACATCGAACGAATCTCGGCCCGTGACTCAGCCCGTGATCGCGGGCGTGATCGTGAAGACGTGGCGCATGTAGTCGAGCAATGTCGACAGCATCCACGGACCTGCGATCACGAGCGTCACCGCCACCGCGATCAGCTTCGGGATGAACGACAGCGTCGACTCGTTGATCTGCGTGGCCGCCTGAAACAGGCTCACGACCAGACCGACGACGAGCGCGACCAGCAACAGCGGCGCGGCGAGCAACAAGGCGACGTACATCGCCTGATGCGCCATGGTCATGACGGATTCGGGTGTCATGCGCGTCTCCTCAGGATACGAAACTTTGCGCCAGCGAGCCGATCAGCAACTGCCAGCCGTCGACGAGCACGAACAGCATCAGCTTGAAAGGCAGCGCGATGGTCGTAGGCGAAACCATCATCATGCCCATCGACATCAGCACGCTCGCCACCACCATGTCGATGATGAGAAACGGAATGAAGATCGTGAAGCCGATCTGGAAACCCGTCTTCAGCTCGCTCGTGACGAACGACGGCACGAGCAGCGACAGCGGCACGTCTTCAGGGCCGTTCATCGGCGGGGCCTTCGAAATGCGCGCGAACAGCGCGAGATCGGTTTCGCGCGTCTGCTTCAGCATGAACTGCTTGAACGGCGCGACGCCGCGCGTCATCGCCTGGTCCATCGCGATCTGGCCTTCGGAGAAGGGCTTGTACGCGTCGTTGTATGCGCGGTCGAGCACCGGCGACATCACGAAGAACGACAGGAACAGCGCGAGCCCGACGAGCACCTGATTCGGCGGCGTGCTCGTCGTGCCGAGCGCCTGGCGCAACAGCGAGAGCACGATGATGATGCGCGTGAAGCTCGTCATCATCAGGACCATCGCGGGGAGGAACGAGAGCATCGTCAGCAGCAGCATCGTCTGCACGCTGAGCGAATACGTGGTGCCGCCGTTCGGGCCGGGACTCGTGTTGAAGGCCGGCAGGCCCGCCGTGCTCTGCGCGAACGCGAGATACGGCATCAGCCCGATGATGACTGGCAGCGCGATCTTCACACCACGCGCGATGTTACGACTGACCTGCATGCTTGCTCCCGCCGACGAACACTTTCGATAGGCTGAATTGTTGTCGATCCCGGTCGCGAACGATGACGCGAACAGAGGGGGAAACCCGGGCTAACTCGTTCTATTGCGAAACGTTCGCCGTAAACGAACATCGGGCGTTCGATCCTTGCGGACCACGCCCGATGTATCGGTCAAACGGAACGAACTTACTTGACGAACTTCTGGAGCCGCTTGTTCGCTTCGCCGGCGAGGGCGTCGCGAAAGCGCGCGCCGAAGCTGCCAGCCGGCGACGGCGCCGGCGCCGCGATGCCTTCCACTTCGGCCGAACCGGCGGGCATCGTGTGCAAGAGACGCACATTGCCGGGACCGGCGCCGAGCACGAGCCACGTATCGCCCACTTCGATGACCGCGACGCGCTCCTTGTTGCCGAGCGATGCGCCGCCCACAACCTTCACGAGACCGCTGCGCTTGCCGCCCTGATAGCCGAACTTGCGTGCGAGCCACGCACAGCCGAACACGAAACCGATCACGACGACCAGTCCGACGAGCGTCTGCAGCACCGCGCCGAAACCGAGCGACGGCACCGCGGTGCCCGCGCCGACGCCCGAGGCGATCTGCGCGGCGTGGTTCACGGCATTCATGTCGGCGGCGCGCGCGAACAGCGGCGCTGCGGACAACAAGGCGGCAAAGCGTTTCATCGATTCAACTTCCGGATACGTTCGGACGGCGTGATGATGTCGGTCAGGCGAATGCCGAACTTGTCGTTGACCACGACCACTTCGCCCTGCGCGATGAGACAGCCGTTCACGAGCACGTCCATCGGCTCGCCGGCGAGGCCGTCGAGCTCCACGACCGAGCCCTGCGCGAGTTGCAGCAGGTTGCGGATCGCGATCTTCGTGCGCCCGAGCTCCACTGTCATCTGCACGGGGATGTCGAGAATCATGTCGATGTCGTTGCGCGTCGACGGCGCAGCGGCCTTCGACAGCGGCTGGAACACGCCCGCGCTCGCTGCAACCGGCGTGTCGTTGCCGTTCTGCTCGGCGAGCGCGCTCGCCCAGTCGTCCAGCAAAAGCTCTTCGCCTTTTTCCGGCGCGCCGGGCGCGTCGTTCTGCATCAGATCACTCATATCCACCTTCCTTCATCGTATCGCTCGCGCTGATCATCTTCTGCACGCGCAGCGCGTATTGACCATTGAAAATTCCGTAGCCGCATTCCATGACCGGCACGCCATCCACTTTCGCGACGACGTGCTCCGGAACATCGATCGGCAGCACGTCGCCCGCGCGCATGTTGAGAATCTGTTCGAACGACGAGCGGATCTCGGCGAGATCCACCGTCAGTTCCACTTCGGCGGACTGCACCTGCTGCGACAGCACGCGCACCCAGCGGCGGTCCACTTCGAGCGCTTCGCCCTGGATCGGCGAGGAGAGCACGTCGCGGATCGGCTCGATCATCGAGTACGGCATGCAGATGTGCAGCGTGCCGCCCGTCGAACCGAATTCGATCGTGAACTGCGTCACGATGACGATTTCGTTCGGCGTCGCCACGTTGGCGAACTGCGTGTGCATCTCCGAGCGCATGTATTCGAACTGCAGCGGCTTCACGCTGCGCCACGAGGTGGCGTAGTGCTCGAACACGAGATTGAGCAGCTTGCTGATGATGCGTTGCTCGGTCTGCGTGAACTCGCGGCCTTCGACGCGCGTGTGAAAGCGCCCGTCGCCGCCGAACAGGTTGTCGACCACGAAGAACACGAGGTTCGGATCGAACACGAACAGCGAGGTGCCGCGCAGGGGCTTCACATGGACCAGGTTGAGGTTGGTCGGGATCGGCAGGTTGCGCGTGAATTCGCTGTACTTCTGCACCTTCACCGGGCCGACGGAGATTTCCGCCGAGCGCCGCATGAAGTTGAAGATGCCCACGCGCATGAGGCGCGCGAAGCGGTCGTTGATGATTTCGAGGCCGGGCATCCGGCCGCGGACGATGCGTTCCTGCGTCGCGATGTTGTAGGGACGTACGCCGACGGGCTTTTTCTCGTCAGTTTCCTGATCGATTTCGCCGGTGACGCCCTTGAGGAGGGCATCGACCTCCTCCTGCGACATGAACTCTTCGTGGCCCATGAGTGGTTACTCGCTGATGCGGCGTTACTGAACGACGAATTCGGTGAACAGCACTTCCTCGACGCGCACCGGCTTTTCGGCGGTGCTCGCCGCGGTTTCGACCGCCGCGCGTAATTCGTTGGCGAGTTGCTTCTTGCCGTCGACGGTCGCGAGATCGTCGGGGCGTTTGCCCGAGAGCAGGAGCAGCACGCGGCTGCGGACTTCGGGCATGTGCTCGGTGACGAGCAACTGGACCTTTTCGTCTTTCAGCTTGAGCGTGAGACCGGCGCGCAGATAATGCATGCTGCCGTCGTCGGACTGGAGGTTCACAGTGAGCGATTCCAGCGGGAAGAACACGGGCGGCGGTTCGGGCGCGGGTTTGGCTGCGCCGTGGTTCTTGCCGAGGAAGAAGTAAGCGCCGCCGGCTCCCGCGCCGAGCAGCACGATCGCGCCGATGGCGATGATCAGGATTTTCTTGAGCTTGCCGTTCTTCGCGGGAACGATGGATTGCTGGTTTGCGGTCGTGGTAGCCATTTGCTTGCCTCTTTCGATAGGGTGAATTGTTGGCTATCGCCGTGTAAAGCGATGGGTCGAACAGAGGGGGGATTTGGGGTTATTCCATCCGATTGCTTTGGGCCCGCTTTGGGGCCTTGGCGCGGGCTTAGTGCGCTTTCTCTTTAGCGTTTGTTAACGGGCGATTCTCGGGAAACTTGTATTCGTGTCGGTCTATTAGCGTTGCCCCTGTGCGGGGCGGCAGTCACTTTCTTTGCTGCTGCAAAGAAAGTAACCAAAGAAAGCAGCTCGAAACGCCCGCGGTCACACGCAGTTTGGCCATGCTTGCCAGATGCGGTGGGCTCAGTAGCGAGTGCCCTCATAGGCCTAATCGGGCTTGGACCGCGCACGGTCTGCCGAGCTAGAAATCCAGGCGCGCTGGTTCAGCACGAAATGGATTCGGCACAGCGCTACGCGCTGCCGCAGGGTATGCAAGGGAAACCGACGAAAAAAAGGGAAACGCAGAAGCACGCGCAGACCCGATTGACCCATCGGCCGCGAAGCGGGCCGGAGCCATTTCGTGCTGAACCAGCTACACGCGCGGCGCGATGTGACAGACCGTGCGCGGTCCAAGCCCGACGGGGCCTATGAGGGCACTCGCTACAAAGGCCACGAACGATGAGAAAAACACCCAAATTGCGTGTGACCGCGGGCGTCTCGAGCTGCTTTCTTTGGTTACTTTCTTTGCAGCAGCAAAGAAAGTGACTGCCGCCCCGCACAGGGGCAACGCTAATAAACCGACGCGCTAACGGGATCCGGCGAAACCAAAAACGAAAACCCCGAGCCGTCAAGCGAAGGTATCCACAAGCCCAACCCTGCGCCGCACAGGCAAACTCACGCTGGCAGCACCCGAATCATCCCCCCCACCGATCCCACCAACCCCACGCCCACCCCGCGACCCCGACGAGCGCTCCCCTTCGCTTCCTTGCTGCGACTGCCGCCCAAACGCAGCCCCATCCGAAACCGAGGCACTCCCGAGACTGATGCCATTCGCCTCCATAGCCTCACGCAGCTTCGGCATGGCGGCCTCGACCGCCTCCCGCACCTGCGCATGCTGCGAAACAAACAACGCGTGCGCGTGATTCTCCGAAACCTGCAACGTCACCTGCAACGGCCCCAGATCCTTCGGATTCAAAGTCAGCTCAGCACTCTGCTGATCCGCCTTCGACAAAAACACGACCTTCTGGCTGAACGCATCGTCCCAGCCGGACGCGCCCACGTGCGGCGCAATCGCCGCGCTCGTCGCCGACGCCATCGCGCCTTGCGGGCTCGACACCGCCGAATTCGCCGATGTGGTCTGCATCGCCACCGCGTGCGCGGCCGCATCGGCGGCTTGTTTGTACGCGGCGGTTGCAGCGTCCGCGGGCGTCGTCGCGACGGCAAGCGCGCTCGCATCGGTCGCCTTGGCGTCCGTGTTCACGTTGCTCGCCAGCACGGCCATACCCGCACCCTTTCCGCCCTTGGCGAACAAACCGCCTTGATCCTCGCCCTTCGCGCCTTCGCGCGCGCCCGCGACGGCACCGTTCGCCGCGGCATTCGCGGGCGTCGCATTGACCGGCGGGTTGCTGATCGCCGCGAGCGCTGCCTGGAGCGGATCCTGCGCCGTCTTCGCATCGCCGCTCTTGTGCGTTTCGCCGGTCGATTTGTCGTCGTCGGTCGAAGCGGTGACGGCGTTGGTCAGATCGGAGAGCGTGACGTCAGTGCCGGTATCGTCGGCGTTGGCGGCGTCTGCGCGCGCTTTTGCCTGCGCAGCAGCGGCAGCGGCCGCATCCGACGAAGTCCCCGATGCCGCCGGCTTCGATGCGTCCGCCGTATCGCGCTTGCCCGTGTTCTTCGACGCCTCTTTCGGCGCGTCCGTCCGATCGGGCTTCGACGCAGCCTGCGCATCCGACGCGTCATCGCTCTTCGACGCCGCATCGGCCGCGCTGTCGTCCGGCTTCGGCGCGTCATGCACGCTCGATTTATCGGCCGCTGAATCCGCCAGCGCCTTCGCCGCCTGCGCGTCGGCATTGGCGCGGTCGGTGATGCCTTGCAGCGTCATGCCGAACGACGCGCCCGCGCTCGCCGCGCGCTGCGCCGCGGCCTTGCTCGATGACGCGGCGCCAGTCAGCGCGCCGAGGATAGATACGGAGGACATACGAGTCTCTCAAATGCAATGGGTTAAAAACGGCTCAGGCCCGTTCGGCGCGCATGCGCAGCACCTTGGCCGCGTGTTCGTCGGCTTCGCGCTGCTCGACGCGTGCCGCTTTCTTCGCGAGCATCGCCTCGCCGCGCGCGGCCAGCACTTCGTAACTGCCGAGCTTCTGCTTCTTCAGACGCCAGTCGGGCTTGGCCGCCTCGATGCGCTGATCGGCCATGACGAGCGCCGTGCGTTGCTGCGCAATCGCTGAATCCAGCGTGTCGACGAACGCCTGGAAGTTGCGCAGCGTCTGCGCCGTGGTGCCTTCCTGCGCCGATGCCGTGAACCGCGCGTGGTATTCGTCGCGATAGGTCACGAGCGAATTCAGCTGCGTCTCGATGTCGTTGCGCTCCTGCTGGAGTTTGCCGAGCTTCTTCGTGGCAGTGTCGAGTTCCTCTGCAGCAAGTTCGATGAGCGTGTTGATCGGCAGATTCTTGGACATGGCGTGGCGATCCCGTATGGTCTTTTGGCGTTCTTATGACGAATGCTTCGGATACTAGTCGAAAACTATTCGAACAGTTGATTCAACATCGCGATGCTCGGCTCGAACGGCGCCTGCTCGCGAAAGCCTTGCTGCAAAAACGACTCCATGCGCGGGTACAACGCGATCGCGCGGTCGAGCAGCGCATCGCGCCCGCTCGAATACGCGCCCACGTTGATCAGATCCTTGTTGCGCTGATAGCGCGACAGCATCTGCTTGAAGAGACGCACGCGTTCGAGATGCTTGTCGTCGATGAGCGCGGTCATCGCGCGGCTGATCGACTGCTCGATGTCGATGGCCGGATAGTGCCCCGCCTCCGCGAGCGAACGGTTCAGCACGATGTGGCCGTCGAGAATCGCGCGCGCCGAGTCGGCGATCGGGTCCTGCTGATCGTCGCCTTCGGTGAGCACGGTGTAGAACGCGGTGATCGAGCCGCCGCCTTCCGGACCATTGCCGGTACGCTCGACGAGCGCGGGCAGCTTCGCGAACACGGACGGCGGATAACCCTTGGTCGCGGGCGGCTCGCCGATCGCGAGCGCGATCTCGCGCTGGGCCATCGCGTAACGCGTCAGCGAGTCCATCAGCATCAGCACGTGCTTGCCCTGATCGCGGAAATATTCGGCGAGCGAGGTCGTGTACGCGGCGGCCTGCATCCGCAGCACGGGCGATACGTCCGCCGGCGCCGCGACCACAACGGAGCGCGCGAGACCGTCCTCGCCGAGAATCTGCTCGATGAATTCCTTCACTTCGCGGCCGCGTTCGCCGATCAGCCCGATCACGATCACTTCCGCGCTCGTGTAGCGCGCCATCGTGCCGAGCAGCACCGATTTACCGACGCCCGAACCCGCGAACAGGCCCATGCGCTGGCCGCGCCCGACCGTCAGAAGCGTGTTGATCGCGCGCACGCCGACGTCGAGCACCTTGTGGATCGGCTCGCGGTTCAGCGGGTTGATGACCGGCGCGGACAGCGGCGCATCGACCTTCGCGCCGAGCGGGCCGAGCCCGTCGAGCGGACGGCCCGACGCATCGACCACACGCCCGAGCATTTCCCAGCCGACCGGCAAGCGCTTCGCGCCGGCCATCGGATCGTTGATCGGCGCGCTTTCGAGCGGATAGACGCGCGCGCCGGGCAGCAGGCCGGCCACTTCGGTAGTCGGCATCAGAAAGAGCTTGTCGCCCGAAAAGCCGACGACTTCGGCTTCGGCTGTCGGAATCGCGCTGCCCGGCGGCAACTCGATCATGCATTCGGAGCCGACGCCCATCTTCAGGCCGACTGCTTCGAGCACGAGTCCGGCGGCGCGCGTGAGACGTCCGCACGAACGCAGCGGCTTGGCGAGTTCGCTGCGCGTTCTGAGCGCGTCGAGCTTTTCGCGCCACGTGTCGATGTGCGGATTGCCCGCAATATCGGCGAGTTCGGCAATGGTGCGCGCGGCGAGTTCGTCGGGCGATTCGTCGCCGACGGATTCGTCGTGAGCGAGCGGGCCGAACGATGCGCGCGCGATTTCCTGTTCCAGCGCGCTCAGTCCATCCTGCGTGATCCGTTGATTCACCACGGCTTGTTTCTCCCCAGAGCGGCCACGACGCGCTCCCAGCGCGAGACATTGGTCGCGTCGATCTCACCGGTTGCGGCGTGCGCCTTGCAGCCGCCGCGCTCGATCTCCGGATCGGGGCGCACGGTCCAGCCGGCGCTTTCGAGTTCGTCCTTCAGATACGCATCGACGATCGGCAAATCGGCCGGATTGACGACGAGCGTCGGCGCGCCCGACAACTCCGGCTCGGCGGCGATCACTTCGCGGGCGACGGCGACGAGCGCGGTCGGATCGAGCGCGAGATGCTGGCGCACGACCTGCTGCGCGATATCGACTGCGAGTTCGGCGAGCGATTCCGCGATGGCGGCATCGGCGGCCTGCAACGCGGTCTTGAACGCATCGGCGATCTCGGCGAGGCGTGCGGCCTGCGCGAGCGCTTCCTTGCGGCCATCCTCGAAACCCTTCGCCTGACCCTGCTCGAAACCCGCCTGATAACCCAGCGCCTGACCCGCGACGTGCCCCTTCGCGAGTCCTTGCTGATGCGCGTCGTCCTCGACGCGGCGCAGGTGCGCTTCGAGCGCGGCCTGTTCCGCCGCGCTGTTGTCGACCTTGATTTCGACGGGATCGAACGAGGCCATCTCCCAGCGCTGATACGCCGAGACCGGAGCCGCCTGAGCCTTGCGCGCGCGGGCGTCAGACATATGCGTCCTCCGCCTTGCCGCCTAGCTGGATCTGACCGTTTTCGGCGAGATTGCGCACGATCTGGAGAATCTTGCGCTGCTGCTGCTCGACTTCCGACACGCGCACCGGACCGCGCGAATCGAGGTCTTCGGCGAGCAGTTCGGCCGCGCGCTGCGACATGTTCGACAGGAACTTCTGACGCAGCGCCGGCTGCGCGCCCTTGAGCGACACGATCAGCGTCTCCGACTCGACTTCCTTCAGCAGCAGCTGGATCGCGCGGTCTTCCAGGTCGAGCAGGTTCTCGAACACGAACATCTGGTCGATGATCTTCTGCGCGAGTTCGGCGTCGTATTCGCGCACGTTCGAGATGACGCCTTCCTCGTGATTGCTCGACATGAAGTTGAGAATTTCCGCCGCCGTGCGGATGCCGCCCATCGGCGCGCGCTTCAGGTTGTCGCTGCCGGAGAGGAGCGTGGTCAGCACATCGTCCAGTTCGCGCAGCGCGGCGGGCTGAATGCCGTCGAGCGTTGCGATGCGCAGCAGCACGTCGTTGCGCAGACGGTCGGTCAGCAGCGAGACGATTTCCGAAGCCTGATCGCGGTCCAGATGCACGAGGATCGTCGCGATGATCTGCGGATGCTCGTTCTTGATCAGTTCCGCGACCGCGCCCGAGTCCATCCACTTCAGCCCTTCGATGCCGCTCGTGTCGCTGCCTTGCAGGATACGGTCGATCAGCGCGCCGGCCTTGGTTTCGCCGAGCGCCTTGGTCAGCACTGAGCGGATGTACTCGCTCGAATCCAGCGACAGCGCGGTGTGCTGCTCCGCCTCCGACACGAATTCGGTCAGCACGTTGTCGAGCTGCTCGCGCGTCACGTTTTTCAGGGCCGCCATGGTCGCGCCGATTTTCTGCACCTCGCGCGGCGCGAGATACTTGAATACTTCGGCGGCTTCTTCCTCACCGATCGACATCAGGAGGAGAGCGGCTTTGTTCAGGCCTTCAGCGTTCATCGGACACCCAGTTTTTCACGACCGTCGCAACGATTCTCGCGTCCTGACGCGCCACCATGCGCGCGTAGTCGAGATTGCGATCGAATTTGGCCTTCTTGCTTTCATGACCGAGGAGACTCACCTCGGCATCCTTGTCTTCGTCTTCCTTCTTCTCGCCGTCGAGCGACGGACCGTCGAGCAGCGAGAGTTCATCCGGTGCACCGAGCGTCGGCGCGACTTCGGGCGGCGGCGGGAAGGCGCGGCGCATCGCCGGCTTCACCATGCTGAAGTACAGGAACAATCCGACGATGCCGATGCCCACGTACTTCGCCGCCTGGATGCCCCACGCGATCATCTGCGGGGTGCGCCACCACGGCGCGTCGGGCGTCACGTTCAGATCGGCCGAGAACGCGCTGTTCATGACGTTCACCGAGTCGCCGCGCTTCTCGTCGAAGCCCATCGCGTCCTTCACGAGCTGCTGGACCTGCGCGAGCTTGTCGGCGGCGAGCGGCGTCATGGTGACGTTACCCTTGGCGTCGAGCTTCTTCTCGTAGTTCACGACCACCGCCACCGACAGACGCTTGATGCCGCCCGTCGCCTGTTCGTAGTGGCGCACCGTGCGGTCCACTTCGTAGTTCGTCGTCGTGTCGCGGCGCTGGTTCTGCGGCGTGGACTTCGCGCCGGCCGCGCCCGACGCGGCTGCGTCGATCGGCGCGGAGGCCGGCTGCGGCGGCTGGTTCGACAGCGCGCCCGGCACGCCCGATGCGCCGCCGCCCGACGTCTCGCTCGACTCGCTCGATTGCTGGCTGCGGATCGCCGTGTTTTGCGGATTGGCGTTCGGGCCGTAGCTTTCGGCGGTCTGTTCGAGCTTCGAGAAATCGATGTCGGCGCTCACCTGCGAGCGGGCGTTGCCGTTGCCGAAGAGCGGCGCGAGGATCGCGTCGATGCGCTTTTGCGTGTTGTGCTCGATCTGCTGCACATACTTCAGTTGCGACGCGTCGAGACCGTTGGCGGCGTTCTGGCTCGTCAGCAGGTTGCCGTCCTGATCGACGATATTGACGTTCTTGACCGGCATGTCCGCCACGCCCGACGCGACCATGTGCGCGATCGCGACCACTTGCCCTTCGTCGAGCACGCGGCCCGGATACAGATTGACCATGACCGAGGCGGTCGGCAGTTCCTTGTCGCGCACGAACACGCTCGGCTTCGGAATCGCCAGATGCACGCGCGCCGACTTCACCGACGAAATCGAGCCGATCGTGCGTTCCAGTTCGCCTTCCAGCGCGCGCTGATAGTTGACCTGTTCGGCGAACTGGCTGATGCCGAACTTCTGGTTGTCCATCAGTTCGAAGCCGACCGAGCCGCTTTTCGGCAGGCCCTGGCTCGCGAGGCGCAGACGCGTTTCGTGAACCTGCGCGTCGGGCACGAGGATGGCGCCGCCGCCGTCGGACAACTTGTACGGAATGTTGCCCTGCTGGAGCGCGGCAACGATTGCGCCGCCGTCCCGATCCGAGAGATTGGAGAAGAGGACGCGGTAATCCGGCTGGCGCGACCACATGACGAGGCCGGCGACCACCATCACCAGAATCGCGACGGCCACGATGAACGGCACGCGCGGATTCGAGCGGAACTGGTTGAGCATCGGCACGCGCTGCGCAAAGCCGCCGAAGTCGGCGCCCGCGAGGCCCGGGCCGGCGCCGACCGTTCCGGCGGCTCCCGGTTGTGCGCCCGCCAGGCCCATTCTGGCGTCGGGCGTGATCAGTGAGTTGTTGGGCGTTTCCATTTAGCGTCGAAGCTCCGAATCCTGTTGTTCTCCTGCCGCCGTTGTCCGCTGATGTAAGCGGCGGTGGAGGACTTTTCACGATGGGGATTATCCGCAGAAGATTGCAAGTCGATTCGGTGAATAGAGCGGGGTTTTCCCCGTTCTTCCGGTGCTTTGAAAACTGGCCCGCTGCTAAGCTTTTTCGTACTCGGCGAACCTCCGCGAAACGCGTCCCGAGCGCCAGGTCTCCGCTACGTGCGGCACCGGCTTTTCCCTGTCACCCGGAGTCAACATGAACTTTCCGATCAATCCGCTTTCCGCCGCGCTCTCGGCCATTCAGTCGATGGCCTCGCAAGCCGCCGGCGGGACCTCCGGCCCGACCAGCGCGTCGGGCGCCGTCACGGGGCAGGGCGGGACATCGGGCGCGGCGAGCGTCGGCAGCTTTTCCGATGCGCTGAAATCGTCCATCGACAAGATCAGCGACAACCAGACCAAGGCGCTCGGCGAGGCGCACGCTTTCGAGATCGGCGCGCCGAACGTGTCGCTCAACGACGTGATGGTGGACATGCAGAAGGCGAACGTCGGCCTGCAATTCGGGCTGCAGGTGCGCAACAAGCTCGTGTCGGCCTACAACGACATCATGCAGATCTCCGTCTGACGCGGCCCCCGCGATCCAGCCCTTTATCGCTGCACCGGCTCTGGAGCCTTGTTTCCTAAAGCTTTGCCGCGTTTCTCCGATAACCCCGATAACGGCACGGCGAACGATGGTTCGTTTGCCTGCACCGGTTTTGCCGGGCCCATACGGATCAGGACGAGAAGCACGGCGTCCGCTGGAAGCATGCGGACACCGCGGCATCGCATAAGGAGAACCGAGAGATGTATTCCCCAGGACACGCTGGAGCCAGCGCGTACGCACGCGTGGGCGTTCAGACAGGAGTGATGGGAGCGAGCCCGCATCGGCTGATCGTGATGCTGTATCAGGGCGCGCGCCAGGCGATCGCGCAGGCGCGCATGCACCTGCAGCAGCGCAACATCGGCGCGCGCGGCGCTGCGATCAGCAAGGCCATCAGCATCATCGAGAGCGGCCTGCAGCAGGCGCTCAACAAGGATGCGGGCGGCGAGATCGCGGAGCGTCTGGACGCGCTCTACACGTATATGACGCGCCGGCTGCTGGAGGCGAATCTGAAGCAGGACGAGACGATGCTCGTCGAGGTCGACAACCTGCTCGCAACGCTCGAAGAAGCCTGGGTGGGAATTGGACCGGAAGTGGCGCAACTGACCGCGACGCCCGTTTGACGGGACTCTCGCGTCGACTGCCTCGAAAGAATGAAGACGACACAAGACTATTTCGCCCACTACGAAGCCATCGCAGCGGTTTCCGGCCAGATGCTGGCGGCTGCGCGCGGCGGCGAATGGAGCGAACTGAAGACGTTGCAGGGCACTTACCGTGAGTTGGTCGAGCAGCTGAAGGAAGTGGATTCGGGCTCGGAACTCGACGACGACGCCCGCGCGCGCAAGCTGGACCTCGTGAAGAAGATTCTCGCCGACGACGCCGCGATCCGCGATCTGAGCTCGCCGAGCCTCGCGCGCCTTTCCGCGCTGTTCACGGTCAACAGCCCGGCGCGCGTACTGAAAAAGATGATCGGACTGCGTTAAGCGTCCGTGCGCGCCGGCCGTGGCGCAATTGAGGATGTGGGCATGACTGGACTCGATACCGCGATCGCATCGCTGCTCGCCAGCCGCACCGAGCTCCTGCTGTCCGCGATTCGCGCGCCCAACGGCGTCAGCGGCACGGGCGTGACGGGCGCGAGCGTCGGGCAGACGACGACGCAGACGGACCTGCCGCAGCTCGTCGGCACATCGGCGCAGGCCGCGGCGCCGGCCGCATCGGCGCAAACCGCGCTTTCCAGCGTCGCGCGCACGCTCGACGTGATCTCGCGCATCGGCGGCGCGACGCCCGCGCTGACCAGCGACGCCCCGCTCTGGCCGACTCCGCCGCGTCCCGCGAGCGCCTTCGCCGCGCTCACGACCGGCCTCTTCGATACCGCTTTCTCCGCCAACGCCGCCGCCGTCGCGGCCGCGCGCGCCGCGACGCAGAATCTGCCGCCGCTGCCCGCCGCGGCGCTCGCGACCGCGCTGGCGAAGACCGTCGACGAAAGCGGGCTCTTCTACGAATCGCATCTGGTGCAATGGCTCGCGGGCCAGCGCAGCGCCGCGTCGCTCGGCAACGAGCCGCAGGCGCGCACCGATGCACGCTCGATGACTTTGCCGCTGGATTTCGCGAATGGCGCGACCGGCGACGCATGGCTGGACGCCAGTGCGCCCGATTTCCACGCGCCCGCGCACGCCGTCGCGACGCCGCAGACGCCGCAGCAGGCGGCCGCGCTCGCGGCGTCGGTGCGCGATGCGCCGGCGTCGGCGCTCTCGAATTCGCAGAGCGGGAACGCGTCGGGCGGGGCGAATGCGCAACCCGTGCAACCGGGCACGCAGGAATCGGCGTTGCAGGCGTCGCTGGCGGCGGGCATTCATCCGGCGACGCTCAATGTCGTGCGCCAGCAACTCGACGTGCTCGCGAACCAGCAGTTCCGCTGGCAGGGCGAAGCGTGGCCCGGCACGCGCTTCGAATGGGAAATCGCCCGCGAACCGCGCGATCCGCGCACGCCCGACGATGCCGACGCCGCCGCGGACAAGCACGCCTGGCGCACGCGCATCACGTTATCGCTGCCTGCGCTCGGCACGGTCGACGCCGAACTGGTGCTGACGGGCGAAAAGCTCGTCGCGCGCATCAAGGCGGGGGATTCGGGCGCACGCCGTCTCGCCGCGGACGGCGCCGCGTTCGCGCGTCAGCTCGAGGCGGCGGGCATCGCGCTCGCGTCGCTGTCCGTGCGCTCGATGGACGGCGCGACCGATCTCGCGATGTCCGGCGACAAGCCTGTCGCGAAAAAGCCGTTGCGCTCGCCGCTCGAACATCTGTTTCGCCCGCCGCGCGGCGAGGGGAGTGAAGCATGAGCGGACAGGATCAGCCGCCGTACACGCGCAGGCAGGCGACCGCGCTCGCCTACGACGCGGGCAATCGCGAGGCGACGCCGCGCGTCGTGGCGAAGGGTTATGGCATGGTCGCGGAGATGATCGTGCAGCGCGCGAAGGAAGCGGGACTGTATGTGCACGAATCGCCGGAGATGGTGTCGCTGCTGATGCAGGTCGATCTCGACGCGCATATTCCACCGGCGTTGTATCAGGCGGTGGCGGAGTTGCTTTCGTGGGTGTATCGGCTGGAGAACGAGGAGCCGATGCGGGAAAGCGGGCGCGCGCTCGCTACGCGGCAAACGCCCGCCTGACAATCGCCGCATGATCGAACCGCGCCGGCAGCGTGCCATACACCCGCCCCGTCTCGCCGCGCGCATCGCCGAGCCGCGTGTCGATGAACGCATCCGCGACTTCCTGCGGCGCATGCCGCGCCAGCAACACGCCCTGCGCGCATAGCGTCAATTGCTGCGCGATGCGCCGCGCCGACGCTTCCCGCGCAGCCGGATCGCCCGTCAGCATGTCGAGCAGCGACGCCAGCGCGCCAGAAAGCGCCGGATGCGCGGCCGCCGTCCGCTTCCAGTCGGCGAGGAGCGCGTGCGCGGCGTCCTGCTCGCGCTCGAACGCGCGCAGCACGTCGAGGCACATCACGTTGCCCGAGCCCTCCCAGATCGAATTGACCGGCGCCTCGCGATAGAAACGCGCCATCGGCCCGGTTTCGACATAGCCGTTGCCGCCCCAGACTTCCATCGCCTCGCCGGTGAATTCGAGCGCGCGCTTGCAGACCCAGAACTTCGCGGCGGGCGTGACGATGCGCCGCCACGCGCGCTCGGCGAGCGCTCCGTCCGGCACGGCGCTGCGCTCGAACGCGCCCGCAAGCCGCATGAAGAGGACCGTCGCGGCTTCGGATTCGAGGGCGAGATCCGCGAGCACGTTGCGCATCAGCGGTTGATCGATGAGGGCCGCGCCGAACGCGCTGCGATGCCGCGCGTGATGGATCGCCTGTACGAGCGCCGCGCGCATCAGCGCCGCGCTGCCGATCACGCAGTCGAGCCGCGTGAAGTTCGCCATTTCGATGATGGTCGGCACGCCGCGCCCCTCGTCGCCGATCATCACGCCGTAGGCATCGAGAAACTCCACTTCGCTGCTCGCGTTCGAGCGGTTGCCGAGCTTGTCCTTCAGGCGCTGGATCTGGACCGCGTTCTTGCGGCCGTCCGGCGCGAAGCGCGGCACGTAGAAGCACGACAGGCCGCCTTCGTCGGCGGTGCGGGCGAGCACGAGATGCGCGTCGCATTGCGGCGCGGAGAAAAACCATTTGTGACCGACCAGCCGATACGCGCTGGCGCGTCCCGGCACGCCGAGCGCGTACGCGCGCGTGCGATTGCTGCGCACGTCCGAGCCGCCCTGCTTTTCGGTCATGCCCATGCCGATCATCATCGAATGCTTGCCGGCTTCGAGCGGGATGTCGCGCGGATCGTGCTCGCGCGACAGCAGCGGCTGGGCGATGCGCGCGAACAGATCGCGCTCGTTGCGTAGGACCGGGATGCTCGCGAAGGTCATCGTGATCGGGCACAGCGAGCCCGATTCGAGCTGGCCGTGCAGATAGTAGCCGGCGCAGCGCGCGGCCATCGATCCCACGCGCGCGGCCGGTTCGAACGGCAGCGCGTGCAGCCCTTCGTGGCGCAGGCGCCGCAGCAGTTCGTGCCAGGCCGGATGAAACTCCACCGCGTCGATGCGCTCGCCGCGCGGATCGTGCGTCGCGAGCTCCGGCTCGTGCCGATTGGCGAGTTCCGCCAGCGCGACGACATCCGGCTGCGTCAGCGTCATGCCGTCGCGCGAGAGCGCCTGCGCGTGCCATTGCGCGCCTTCCCGCCCGAGCGCGGCCGTCAGCGCCGGATCGAAGGCGAACGCGTCGTAGCCGACGAGCGGCGGCGCCTGATTCGTGACTTCGTGTGTCTGCCCGAACGGGCGATCGGCGGAAGCGGACATCGCTGGTCTCCTTCATTTGCACGCGCGCGCAGGCAGGGCGGCGATGCGTCACTGTCGGGTGGGCGCAACAGTCGTTCCGGGCGTCTCGACCCATCTCGAATTCAGGAATCATAGGCCGCGCATTCATTGGACGGGTAGAGCCATCGTTCTTTTCACAAATCAGCATCACTTTCTGATGCGCGTTCCTAAAGCGCGGATCGCTGGGACAAATCCGATTGTTAATGCCACCCCGATGACGCGCAGGAGCCCGAACCTATAATCGGCTCGCCCAATTCCGGCGGATGCAGTAACGCTTTTAGGGAAGCATTCTCAATGAGCATCAACCTCAATCAACTCGTCCAGAGCGCTTTGCCAGAAAGCGTGTTGCAGCACATCGCCGGGCGCATCGGCTGCGCGCCGGAATCCGCCAGGCGCGTGGTGTCGCTGTGCGCCCCCGCGCTCATCGGCGCCATGATGAACAAGGCGTCGTCGCTCGAAGGCGCGCGCAATCTGTTCGCCGCGATCATGTCGCCGGGCACGAACGCGCTGATCGCGGAGGAACTGCCGCATTTCGTCGTGCAGGACGAGGGATTCAGGACGCTCGTCAGCAGCGGCGCGAAAACCGACGAGGCGATCGCCTCGCGCGACAGCCTCAACGGCCTCGCCGATCGCGTCGCCGAATATACCGGCGTGGCGACGATCGCCACGCGCACGCTGAACGGCGTGGTCAGCGCGACGCTTTTCGGCGTGCTCAAGCGCTATCTCACGCAGCACAACGGCCAGGCGGCCCAGCTTCCGGCCCTGCTCGGACACCAGTTGCCGGTAGTGCGCGCCAACATGACGGACGCGTTCGCGAATGCGCTCGGGCTCGGCTCGGTCGGCGCCTTTCTTGCGGGCGTCGCGTCGCGGCTGAAGGCCGTGGCGGCGCATCTCGACCATCCGGCCACGCAGGAAGCGGCGGCGTTTCCGTTGCAGTCGGAACCCGCCCCCGCTGCGGAGCAACCGGCGAAAGAGCGCGCTGGCAAGAAAAAATGGTGGTGGATCGCGCTCGCCGCCGCGCTCGCGCTGTTCGCGGCGCTGCTCGGGCGCGGATGCTCGACGGAGAAGCAGGAGGACACCGCGCCCGCCGCGAAGCCGGATGCTGCCTCTGATGCGAACACCGACATGGCCGCCGTCACGAGCGCCGGTTCCGCGGCCGCGGCGACGATTCCCGCAGCAAGCGAGGCGTCGATGCCCGTCGCGCTGCCGGGCAAGGACTCGAAGTTATCCTTCGCCGTCGACGCATCCGGCATCCCCACGCTGACCGCCACCGTGAACAGCGAAAAGGAGCGGCAACACCTGCTCGACATGCTCGCGGTCAAGTTCGGCATCGACAAGTTCCACGCCAACATCACGGTCGATCCGGATACGAAGCCGGCCGCGTGGCTCGGCAAGCTCGACGGCCTGTTGCCGGTCATGGCGTTGCCGGGTGCGCAGGTGCAGATCGCGGGCGACAAGGTCGATCTGGGCGGCCGCGCCGCGGACACGGCGCTCGGCTGGCTGGACAAGCTGAGGGCGTCCTTCGGCGATGGCTGGACAATCGCCGCCGATACTCCCGCCGCAGCCAAGGCGCTGGCCGCATCCGACGCCCAGGCCGCCGCGAGTTGCGCCGCCGCCGACATCGCGAAGCATCTGAATACGCATCCGGTCAACTTCGGCTTTGCGTCGAATTCGCTGCCGCGCGCCGCGCTGGACGAACTCGCCGAATCGGCGAAGGCGCTGAAGGATTGCGGCGCATCCGGCAAACCGATCAGGCTGCAGATCGGCGGCTACACCGACAGCTCGGGCGATCCGGCGGTGAATATCCGTTTGTCGGAAAAGCGCGCGCAGGCGGTGCGCAGCTATCTGATCCAGCACGGCGTGCCTGCGGACACACTCTCAGCGGAAGGTTTCGGCGACGCGCATCCGATCGCCGACAACGCGACGCGTGAAGGTCGCGCGGCGAATCGCCGGATCGAGTTCAAGGAATTGAACTGATACGGCTAACGCCCGGGAAGTTGCTGTAAAGAACGCGCCGGCTTGCTCAATGCAGGCCGGCGCGTTTCATTTTCCCGGCTCGCCGCGCCGCGCGCGCGGGAAGCCATCGCCCATGAAATCCTGATCGAGATTCGCGGGCAGCATTTCGCGCGCGACTTCGATCCACGCCCGCGCCGCGTGCGACAGATAACCGTTGCGCCGCCAGCCGAGCGCCATATCCCAGTGAATCTCCGGCGCGACGACCGGACGGCAGGTGAACGCGTCGGCGTCGAGCCGGCGGCAGTACGGCGCGGGCAGCAACGCGATGCCGATGCCCGCCTGCACGAGCGCCGCCATGAAATCCCAGTGCCCGCTGCGGCCGACGATCGTCGGCGCGAAACCCGCCTCGCGGCACGCGTTGAGCACGACGTCGTTCAGCGCGAGACTTTCACCGTAGAACACGAACGGTTCCGCGGCGAGATCGGTGAGCGCGACTTCGCGCGCGTCGTCCCAGCGCGAACCCTTCGACGCGACGAGCCACAGAATCTGCCGGCTGACGGGCAGGACGTCGAACATGTTGGTATCGACAGGCTGCAAGACGCCGCCCAGTTCCAGTTCGCCGTCGATGAGCGCCGCCTCGATCGCCTTCGAGCCGCGCTCGAACAGCTTGAGCTCGACCTTCGGATAGCGACGCCGGAACTCAGCGATGGCGGGCGTGAAGAGCGAACCGCCCATCGGCGGAATGCCGATTGTCAGCGTGCCGCGCCCGAAGGTGCCGAGATCGTTGAGCTCGGCCTCCAGCCGCGCGTGCGCCGCCAGCACCTCGACGCCGCGCTGATAGACGATCTGCCCGGCGTCCGTCAGCACCATCTGACGGCCCTCGCGCAACAGCAGCGGCGATCCGACTTCATCCTCCAGCGCCTTCACCATTTTGCTGATGGTCGGCTGGGTCACGAACATGTGCTCGGCGGCGGCGGTGAAGCTCTTCTGCTTCACGACCTCGATGAAGTACCGCAAGGCGCGCAATTCCATCGTCGGCTCCTGAATTCCAGTTTGGAATGTTTTGGATAAGCTTAATTCATTTTAATTATGCAAGGAGCGCCCATATACTCGGACTACAGGTTAACCCTAGTTCATTGATTTCATCGCAAAAGAGCCCGCCATGTCCGCCGTCCTGACGAACCCTTCGCAATCCGCCTTCGGCCGCTTTTTGCGCGTCGCGGTGCAGTCCGCCGCGCTCGCGGCGATCTGGGTCGCGGCGGATTTCGTCGCGCGCAAGCTGTCGCTGCCGGTGCCGGGCGGCGTGGTCGGCCTGGTCGCGCTGCTCGCGCTGTTGTTCTGCGGCGGCATCGCACCGCGCTGGGTGAAAGCGGGCGCGGACTGGCTGCTTTCGGACATGCTGCTGTTCTTCATCCCGGCGGCGGTCGCGGCGGTTCAGTACGGCGGCCTCTTCAAGGAGGACGGCTGGCGGCTCGCGCTCGTGGTGGTCGGGGGAACCTTGATGGTGATGGTGGCCGTCGCGTTCGCCGTCGACCGTGCGGCGCGCCTCGAACGCCATCTCGCGTTGCGCCGCGTGCTCGTCGCACGGCAGGCCGCGCGCGCGTGAGTCGGCCGACATGAACCACTTCTACGCCTCCCTCATCGAAGACGACGCCGCGCGCCTCATCGCGGCGGGCTGCTTCGTGCTGACCGTCGCGCTGTACTTCGCGGCCAAGCAGCTCTACGCGCGCTTCAGGCGGCCGTGGCTCACGCCGCTGCTCGCGGTGCCGGCGGTGCTCGCGCTGATCGTCGTGATGGCGCGCATTCCTTATTCGGTTTATTTCGCCGATACGCGCTGGCTCATGTGGCTGCTCGGCCCGGCGACGGTCGCGTTCGCGGTGCCCATCTACGAATACCGCATGCTCATCAAGCGGCACTGGATTTCGCTGAGCGTCGGCGTGACGGTCGGCATTCTGGTGGCGGTCGGCGGATCGCTCATGCTCGCGAAGCTGCTGCATCTGTCGCCGGAATTGCAGCGCAGTCTCGCGACGCGCTCGGTCTCGACGCCCTTCGCGCTCGCCGTCTCCGACAAGATTCACGCGCCGAAGGACCTCACCGCGCTTTTCGTGATCGCGACGGGCGTATGCGGCATGCTGTTCGGCGAGATCGTGCTCGCGCTCGTGCCGTTGCGCACGCGGCTCGCGCGCGGCGCGTTGTTCGGCGCGGCGGCGCACGGCGTAGGCACCGCAAAAGCGCGCGAACTGGGGAGCGAAGAGGGCGTCGTCGCCAGTCTCACGATGATGATCGCGGGCGTCGCGATGGTGCTGCTCGCGCCATTGCTGTCTGCGCTGCCTTTCTGAGCGCGGCAGAGCGCCGCGAAAAATCCCCACGCGCGTCTCAGAATCGGATCGTTCCCACGGGACTTTGCTACAATCGGCGTTCGCTTCCGAGGAGCGTTGCGACGGCCAGAAAACACACGGGCCGCCAGGCTCGGAGCATTCAATCCGGACGGTTCGAAGGCTGATCGAAAGCCCGCTGAGCCACCGCATCGAACGGCGCTCACGTCAACATTTCTAGACTATTTAGAAAGGAGGGCGTGATGAACGCCGCAGTTCTCGATTCCAAGAATTCCAAGGATTACGTCGTCGCCGACATGTCGCTGGCCGCATGGGGCCGCAAGGAACTCGACATCGCCGAAACGGAAATGCCGGGTCTCATCCAGACGCGCGAGGAATACAAGGCGCAGCAGCCGCTGAAGGGCGCGCGCGTCGCCGGTTCCCTGCACATGACGATCCAGACGGGCGTGCTGATCGAAACGCTCACCGCGCTGGGCGCGGACGTGCGCTGGGCCTCGTGCAATATCTTCTCGACGCAGGATCACGCAGCCGCCGCCATCGCCGCGGGCGGCACGCCGGTGTTCGCGTTCAAGGGCGAATCGCTCGACGAATACTGGGAGTTCTCGCACCGCATCTTCGAATGGCCGAACGGCGAGTTCGCCAACATGATTCTGGATGACGGCGGCGATGCAACACTGCTGCTCATTCTCGGCTCGAAGGCGGAGAAGGATCGTTCGGTCATCTCGAAACCGACGAACGAGGAAGAAGTGGCGCTCTACAAGTCGATCGCTTCGCACCTCGACGCCGATCCGACGTGGTACTCCACGCGCCTCGCGCACATTCAGGGCGTGACGGAAGAAACCACCACGGGCGTGCATCGCCTGTACCAGATGGAAAAGGAAGGCCGCCTGCCGTTCCCGGCCATCAACGTGAACGATTCGGTCACGAAGTCGAAGTTCGACAACCTCTACGGCTGCCGCGAATCGCTCGTCGACGGCATCAAGCGCGCGACCGACGTGATGATCGCGGGCAAGATCGCGGTCGTGGCCGGTTACGGCGACGTGGGCAAGGGCTGCGCGCAATCGCTGCGCGGTCTGGGCGCGACGGTGTGGGTCACGGAAATCGATCCGATCTGCGCGCTGCAAGCCGCGATGGAAGGCTACCGCGTCGTGACGATGGAATACGCAGCGAGCCGCGCCGACATCTTCGTGACGGCGACGGGCAACTACCACGTCATCAACCACGACCACATGAAGGCGATGCGCAACAACGCGATCGTCTGCAACATCGGTCACTTCGATTCGGAAATCGATATCGCTTCCACGCGCCAGTACACGTGGGACAACATCAAGCCGCAGGTCGATCACATCGTCTTCCCGGACGGCAAGAAGATCATCATTCTGGCCGAAGGCCGTCTCGTGAATCTCGGCTGCGCAACGGGCCATCCGTCGTTCGTGATGTCGAACTCGTTCACCAACCAGACGCTCGCGCAGATCGAACTGTTCACGCAAGGCGAGAAGTACGAGAACAAGGTCTACGTGCTGCCGAAGCATCTCGACGAAAAGGTCGCGCGTCTGCATCTGGGCCGCATCGGCGTGGAACTGACCGTGCTGTCGGACGAGCAGGCCGGTTATATCGGCGTCGACAAGAACGGCCCGTTCAAGCCGAACCACTATCGCTATTAATCGCAGGCGGCGGCGTTCGTTCGCACGGGGGCACGCGCACCCGTGCGACGCGCGCGAGCTGACGCATCAACCGGAGAACCTTCGATGACCGTGCTGCTGACATGGCTGATCAACGCGCTCGCGCTCCTGATCATTACCTATCTCGTGCCGTCGATCCACATCCGCAGTTTTGGCACGGCGCTCATCATCGCGGTGGTGCTCGGGCTCATCAATGCAGTGCTGAGGCCGCTTCTCATCATCCTCACGCTGCCGGTGACGATCCTCACGCTCGGGGTCTTCATACTCGTCGTGAATGCGCTGTGTTTCTGGCTGTGCTCGTCGCTGCTGAAGGGCTTCGAAGTGTCGGGATTCTGGTCCGCGTTCTTCGGCTCGATTCTGTACAGCATCGTGTCGTGGCTGTTGTCGGCGCTCATTTTCGGGAACCGCAACTTCGGCTGACGTCGCCGCTCGATCATCCACCATCATGAAACCGATCGAACTCTCATTCGAGTTTTTCCCGCCGAAGACGCAGGAGGGCGTGGACAAGCTGCGCGCGTCCCGCGCCGAGCTCAAGAAGCTCTCGCCCAAGTTCGTTTCCGTGACCTTCGGCGCAGGCGGCTCCACGCAGCAAGGCACGCTCGACACCGTGCTCGAAATGGCCACGGAAGGCTTCGAGGCCGCGCCGCACCTTTCGTGCATCGGCTCGTCGCGGGACAGCCTGCGCGCGATCCTTTCGAACTACCGCGAGCACGGCATTCGTCATATCGTCGCGCTGCGCGGCGATCTGCCTTCGGGCATGGGCGAAGTCGGCGAGTTGCGCTATGCGTCGGAGCTCGTGGCGTTCATTCGCCAGGAGCACGGCGACTGGTTCAACATCGAAGTGGCCGCGTATCCGGAGTTTCATCCGCAATCGAAATCGCCACGCGCGGACCTCGAAAACTTCGCCCGCAAGGTGAAGGCGGGCGCGAATTCCGCGATCACGCAATACTTCTTCAACGCCGATTCGTACTTCAGGTTTGTCGAGGAAGCGCGCAAGCTCGGCGTGGACGTGCCGATCGTGCCGGGCATCATGCCGATCACCAACTTCTCGCAACTGATGCGCTTCTCCGACATGTGCGGCGCGGAAGTGCCGAAGTGGATCGCGCGCCGGCTCGAAAGCTTCGGCGACGATCGCGAGTCGATTCGCGCATTCGGCGTCGATGTGGTGACCGGTTTGTGCCAGCGCCTCGTCGACGACGGCGCGCCGGGGCTGCACTTCTACACGCTCAACGGTTCGTGGGCCTCCAAAGCGATTTGCGAAGGCCTCGGATTCAAAAGCATCTGATCTGCATCAATGCTTCACCCGCGCGGCGTTCGTCGCGCGGTTCTTGTTTCTTCTCCCATGAATTTCGCCTTTTTTTGCCAGCAAAGAGCCGGGCGCGCAATATTTCGTCGTCCGGTCTATCACGTCTGTGCATGAGCGATAACATACCCTTATCGAAGTGCCACCGGCGACAAACTCTAGTGGGGAAAACCAAGCGCGCATGTCACTTTTGTTCGTGCTAGGGTAGCGCCCGACTTTGCGCACACGCGTCGAAAACCGGGCGGTGCGATCAAGTACACTCGCGCTACGCCGGCCAGAAGCCGGCATCGACTTGGAGGAAACATGAACAAAAACAGCCTGTTGCGAGCCGTCCGCATGTCGGCGCTCGCGGGCGCCGTGGCCACGGCATCGCTCTTCGCAGCGAGCGCGGCGAACGCCGCCATCCCGAACAAGACGCTCGTGTACTGTTCGGAAGGCAGCCCCGCCGGTTTCGATCCGGCCCAGTACACGACCGGCACCGATTTCACCGCGAACACCTTCACCGTGTACAACCGTCTCGTCGAGTTCGAGCGCGGCGGCACGAAGGTCGAGCCGGGTCTCGCAGAAAAGTGGGACGTTTCGTCCGACGGACTCACCTACACGTTCCATCTGCGTCACGGCGTGAAGTTCCAGACGACGTCGTTCTTCAAGCCGACGCGCGAATTCAACGCGGATGACGTGATCTTCACGTTCAACCGCATGCTCGATCCGAACAATCCGTTCCGCAAGGCGTACAACGTGCAGTTTCCGTACTTCACGGACCTCGGCATGGACAAGCTGATCTCGAAGATCGAGAAGGTCGATCCGTACACCGTGAAGTTCACGCTGAAGGAAGTGAGCGCGCCATTCATCCAGAACATGGCGATGGAATACGCATCGATTCTGTCCGCCGAGTACACGGACAAGCTGCTGAAGGACGGCAAGGCCGCCGACATCAACCAGCAGCCGGTGGGCACGGGTCCGTTCATTTTCCGCAGCTATACGAAGGACGCGACCATCCGCTTCGACGGCAATCCTGATTATTGGAAGCCGAACGCGGTGCAGATCTCCAAGCTGATCTTCTCGATCACGCCGGACGCCGCCGTGCGCGTGCAGAAGCTGAAGAGCAACGAATGCCAGGTGATGAGCTATCCGCGTCCGGGCGATATCGCGGCGCTGAAGTCGGCGTCGAATGTCGATACGCCGTCGCAGGCGGGCTTCAACGAAGGCTATGTCGCGTACAACGTCACGAAGAAGGACCTCGGCAACACCGACGTGCGTCGCGCGCTCGACATGGCGATCAACAAGAAGGCGATCATCGATTCCGTGTATCAGGGCGCGGGCCAGCCGGCCACCGCACCGATGCCGCCGACGCAATGGTCCTATGACAAGAACCTGAAAGGTCAGGCTTACGACACCGCGAAGGCGAAGGAACTGCTCGCGAAAGCGGGCTTTCCGAACGGCTTCGAGATCACGCTGTGGGCGATGCCCGTGCAACGCGCATACAACCCGAACGCGCGCCTGATGGCGGAAATGATCCAGGCCGACTGGGCGAAGATCGGCGTGAAGGCGAACATCGTGTCGTACGAGTGGGGCGAGTATCTGAAGCGCGCGCACGCGGGCGAACATGACGCGCTGCTGATCGGCTGGACCGGCGACAACGGCGACCCGGACAACTGGCTCGGCACGCTGCTCGGCTGCGATGCGGTGAAGGGCAGCAACTTCTCGAAGTGGTGCTACAAGCCGTTCGACGAGCTCGTCGTGAAGGGCCGTTCGACGACCGATGTCGCCGCTCGCACCAAGGCTTACACCGACGCGCAGCAGATCTTCGCGCAACAACTGCCGTTCTCGCCGATCGCGCACTCGACGGTCTATCAGCCCGTCAGCAAGAAGGTGACGAACATGAAGATCGAGCCGCTCGGCTACGTGCGCTTCGATGGCGTCGGCATGCAATAAGGTTTTGCTGCGGAGCGCTTTTTGCACTAAACCATAACTAATCGAAAAGGTCCGGCGGCGCGGGTCGAAGTACGATCCAAGCCGCCGGACACGTTTTGAGTCCCTCCAATACCGAAAAAAGGCGATCATGTTCCGATTCGTTTTGCGACGCATAGGAATGGTGATACCGACGTTCATCGGCATTACGATTCTCGCGTTCGCGCTCATTCACCTGATTCCTGGCGACCCCATCGAAGTGATGATGGGCGAGCGCGGCGTCGACCCGGCGATGCACGCCGAAGCCATGAAGCGCCTCGGCCTCGATCAGCCGCTTCCGATCCAGTATCTGACCTATGTCGGCCACGCGCTGAAGGGCGATCTCGGCACCTCGATCATCACCAATACGAGTGTGATGGGCGAGTTCCTCGCGCGCTTTCCCGCGACCGTCGAGCTGTCGATCTGCGCGATGATCTTCGCGCTCGTCGTCGGATTGCCGGCGGGCGTCGCGGCTGCGTTGAAACGCGGCACGGTCGTCGATCACAGCGTGATGGGCACCGCGCTCACCGGCTATTCGATGCCGATCTTCTGGTGGGGCTTGATCCTCATCATGTTCTTCTCGGCGAAGCTCGGCTGGACGCCGGTGTCGGGCCGCATCGCGGTGGAATACGACATTCCGCACGTCACCGGCTTCATGTTGATCGACTCGATCTTCTCGACCGATGAAGGCGCGTTCAAATCGGCGGTGTCGCATCTGATTCTGCCGACCATCGTGCTCGGCACGATTCCGCTCGCGGTCATCGCGCGCATGACGCGCTCCTCGATGCTCGAAGTGCTGCGCGAGGACTTCATCCGCACGGCGCGCGCGAAGGGCTTGTCGCCGCTACGCGTGATCGTCGTGCATGCGCTGCGCAACGCGCTGATTCCCGTGGTGACCGTGATCGGTCTGCAGGTCGGCACGCTGCTCGCGGGCGCGGTGCTGACCGAGACGCTGTTCTCGTGGCCGGGCGTCGGCAAGTGGCTCATCGACGCCATTTCGCGTCGCGATTATCCGGTCGTGCAAGGCGGCATTCTGATGATCGCGACGCTCGTGATCGTCGTGAATTTGGTCGTCGATCTGCTCTACGGCGTGTTGAATCCGCGCATTCGCCATACGAGGTAACTGGAAAGATATGGCCGATATTCAAAACAACCTCCCGCCGCAAGCGGTGATGCCGCCGCCGTCCGGCCGCATGGTCGCGGCGCGCGAGTTCTGGGCGAACTTCTCGCGCAATCGCGGCGCTGTCGTCGCGGGCGTGATCGTGCTTTTGTTGATCATCGTGGCGATCACTGCGCCGCTGATCGCGCCGCACAGCCCGATCGAGCAATACCGCGACTACGTGAAGATTCCGCCTGCGTGGCTCGAAGGCGGCAACCGCATGTTCCCGCTCGGCACCGATGAAGCCGGCCGCGACATCCTCTCGCGCCTGATGTACGGCGCGCGGCTGTCGTTCTGGATCGGTTTCGTGTCGGTGATTCTCGCGCTGATTCCGGGCGTCGTGCTCGGTCTCATGGCCGCGTTCTTCAGCTGGCTCGACACGCCGATCATGCGCGTGATGGACGTGCTGCTCGCGTTGCCGTCGCTGCTGCTCGCGGTCGCCGTCGTGGCGATCATCGGGCCGGGACTCGTCAATACAATGCTCGCCATCGCGATCGTCGCGCTGCCGGGTTATGTGCGCCTCACGCGTGCATCCGCGCTCGGCGAACTGCAGAAGGAATACGTGACGGCATCGCGCGTCGCGGGCGCGGGCACCGTGCGGCTGATGTTCTCGCAAGTGCTGCCGAACTGCGCCGCGCCGCTCATCGTGCAGGCGACGCTCGGCTTCTCCTCCGCGATTCTCGATGCCGCCGCGCTCGGCTTCCTCGGCCTCGGCGTGCAACCGCCGGCGGCGGAGTGGGGCGCGATGCTGGCATCGGCGCGTGATTACATCGAAAGCGCATGGTGGATCGTGACGATGCCGGGTCTGTCGATTCTGGTCTCGGTGCTCGTCATCAACCTGCTCGGCGACGGTCTGCGTGACGCGCTCGATCCGAAACTCAAGCGGATGGGCTGACATGAACGATCTTCTGACTATCCGTAATTTGCAGGTGACGTTCGGCGGCACCCAGGCCGTCGATCGCATCGATCTTTCCGTGAAGCCGGGCGAAGTGGTCGGCGTCGTCGGCGAATCGGGCTCGGGCAAGAGCGTCACGATGATGGCGCTGATGGGCCTCATCGACGCGCCCGGCAAAGTGACCGCCGATCAGGTCACGTTCGACGGCAAGGACTTGCTGAAGGCATCGGCAAGCGCGCGTCGCAGGATCATCGGCAAGGACATCGCGATGGTGTTTCAGGATGCCCTCACGAGCCTGAACCCGAGCTATACCGTCGGCTATCAGATCAAGGAAGTGCTGAAGCTGCACGAAGGCCTGCGCGGCGATGCGCTCAACAGGCGCGCGCTCGAACTGCTCGATCAGGTCGGCATTCCGGACGCGAAAAGCCGCATCAACGCGTTTCCTCATCAGATGTCGGGCGGCATGAACCAGCGCGTGATGATCGCGATGGCCGTCGCGTGCAATCCGAAGCTGCTGATCGCCGACGAGCCGACTACCGCGCTCGACGTGACGATTCAGGCGCAGATCATGGAACTGCTCGTCAAGCTGCAGAAGGAACGCGGCATGGCGCTCGTGCTGATCTCGCACGATCTGGCCGTCGTGTCCGAAGTGGCGCAGCGCGTCGCGGTGATGTACGCGGGCGAGATCATCGAAACGAATCATGTGCCGACGATCTTCAGCGACCCGCATCATCCGTATACCGAGGCGCTGCTTGCGGCGATTCCCGAGCATTCGCGCGGTGCGGAGCGCCTCGCGGCCTTGCCGGGCATGGTGCCGGGTAAGGACGACCGGCCGAGCGGATGTCTGTTCGCACCGCGCTGCAAGTATGTCGTCGACGATTGCTGGAAGGGCAGGCCGGGTCTGCTTCAGCTCGACAAGAACGATCCGGCCGTGCGCGCGCGTTGCATCAAGCCGTTGAACATCGATGTGGTGGTGGAAGGAGGCGCGCGATGAACGCCGTACCGCAGGAAATCAGTCAGGACATCGTGCTCGCGGCCGATCAGCTCACGAAGCACTACGACGTGAAGCGCAGCGCGTTCAAGCACGGCACGGTGAAGGCGCTCAACGGCGTGTCGTTCGAACTGAGGCGCGGGCGCACGCTCGCGGTCGTCGGCGAATCGGGCTGCGGCAAGTCCACGCTCGCGCGCCAGTTGACGATGATCGAAGCGCCCACGTCGGGCCGCTTGCTGATCGACGGTGATGATGTCGCGGGCGCGAGCAAGGCGAAGATCGCGGAATTGCGCCAGCGCGTGCAGATGGTGTTTCAGAACCCGTTCGCGTCGCTGAATCCGCGCAAGACTGTCGAGCAGACGCTCGGCGAGCCGCTCGCGATCAACACATCGCTTTCGTCGACGGAGCGCGCCGAGCGCATCGCGAAGATGATGCGCACCGTCGGCTTGCGGCCGGAGCATGCGACGCGTTACCCGCACATGTTTTCGGGCGGGCAGCGTCAGCGCGTGGCGATTGCGCGGGCGATGATTCTCGATCCGCAGATCCTCGTCGCGGATGAGCCCGTGTCCGCGCTCGATGTGTCGATCCAGGCGCAGATCCTGAACCTGTTCATGGATCTGCAGCAACAGTTCGGCACGAGCTACGTGTTCATCTCGCACAACCTGTCGGTGGTCGAGCATATCGCCGACGACGTGATGGTGATGTACTTCGGCGGCGTCGCCGAAGTAGGCGACAAGAAGACGATCTTCGCGAAGCCGCGCCATCCGTACACGCGCGCGCTGATGTCCGCGACGCCCGCGATCTTCGAGGAAGACCGGACCATCAAGATCAAGCTGCAGGGCGAGATGCCGTCGCCGCTCAATCCGCCGTCGGGCTGCACGTTTCATCAGCGCTGCCCGTACGCGATCGAGCGATGCCGTGTGGAGGAGCCGAAGCTGCGCGCGGTCGATGGACGCCAGGTGTCGTGTCATCGCGCCGAGGAGGTCGGCGAAGGCGAGGCCTGAATCCGAGCGAGTGGGCGCGCGTGGCGTCACGCGAATGTTTTAAGATGTGCGTCGTGCCGGATTCATTCGACAAGCCGCGCTTCGTGCGCGCGGCGTTCGCCAAAACGACAGCCATCGTGCTGTCGTTCGTGCTGTTTACGGCGGGTGTTTGCGTCTCGCCGGCGGGCTTCGCCGTGGTCGGATCGCGCACGCCGCAGGCCGCGGGCGACGCGGGGTCCGCCGCCGCGCCCGCCAATCCGGTTGCGCCGCCGCGCGCTGATCGCTCGGAAGGCACGACCGCGAGCGGCCCGGTGCGCGCGCAGCCGCCGCGCATGCCGTTTTACGTCGCGACCAAGGGTACGACGACCATCTATCTGCTCGGCACGCTCCATGTGGGATTCGCGAGCGACTATCCGCCCGAGCAACCATTTCGCAAACCGATACTCGCGGCGCTGGATGCATCGCCGACCTTGGCGCTCGAAATTTCTCCGGACGAACTGCTGCTTTCTCAGGACGATGTGAACCGCTACGGCATGTGTCGCAGCGAGTGTCTGATCGACTATCTGCCGGACGCGATGTGGAAGAAGGTCGAGACGCGCATGCGCGGCAATCCGGAAGCGTTGAAGGAGTTGCGGCATACGCGGCCGTGGCTCGCGTCGATGCTGATCGAAACGTACGACACGTTGAAGGCGGGTTTTCAGAGCGAGTACGGGACCGAGGCGCAGTTGCAGAACGTCTATCTGCGGGCGAGAGGGAAGATCGTCGGGCTGGAGACGCTGAACGAGCAAATCTCGACATTTACGCGGCTCACGTCGGCGCAGCAGCGGGAGATGCTCGCGCAGGATCTGGTGCAGACGCCGGCGGAGAATGTCGCGGACGTGAAGGAGCTGCATAGGCTATGGCGCATCGGCGATGCGGACGCTTTGAAAGCCTGGGATGACGCGAAGAGCAGCAAGCTCGCGAGGAATCCGGCGCTGGCGGCGCAGGTCGACGGGCGGGTGGTGTATGAGCGAAACCGGCGCTTCGTGCAGCGGATGGTTGGGCTGGCCGCGCCGGATAAGCCGGTGTTCGTGGCGATCGGGGCGTTGCATCTCGGGGGAGCGAGGGGGGTGGTGGAGCTGTTGAGGAAGAGGGGGTTCGTGGTGGTGCCTGGTTGATCGACGCTAGTTTGCATCACGTGGAAGAAGCCTCGCGGCAGAAATGCAAAACGTCTCGATCCTCGGTGAACAGGCGCATCCCGGCAGCTTCGGCCACTTTTACAGACGCTTCATTCCCAATCTTGATTTCGGCACGAACCGGGCATTTGCGAGCGACATCGTCTGCAACCGTACGGACCATGCGCGTTGCCACACCCTCGCCGCGTGCATCCGGCGCAACTGTCCACGATAACTCGGCCGTGCCGTCCGGCCCATGGTCGACGCGCACCGTGCCCACCGGGCGCCCGCGTTCCTCAGCGATGAGTATCACCCGCTGCGAATTGGCGAGGCTCGCGGCCAACCAGGTTTCGTGCCGGTCGCGGGAGATTTCGGATGTGTCGTGACTGCTGCGCCGTGTAATCGGATCGTTTCTCCAGTTGAAGAGCAGATCGGAATCCTGCGCGGTCGCTTTTCTCAAAGTCAGCATGTCGTGGGTATCCAGATTTGAAGAAGCCATCGAATCGTTCGAGGTCAGACCTGTTCGACTAGGACTCGCCCGTTGCCCGATGGCGAAACCGGTCCGCCTGCATTCGAATCAAAACTGCAGTTCCGCGCGACGACTGTCGCGCCGTACGCATTGATGCCATAACGTCCCGACCCGGTAGCGGCACAGCGAGAGAGCGTGGATTCGTCGGCGCCCGCCGAGGTGTTGAAGCCATCTCTGAACGCTCGTTCGGCCACGCAGTCGATGAGCCTGACGCGTCGACTGCCATTCACGATGCTAAAGCCATTGAAGTCGGCGCTGCCCGAACCTTCGGTTCCCGCAGAAACGGAAAGGAGCCTCATTCCGGTCGTATCGTCGGCGGGCTGCCCTGCATGCCCGAAGTTGAAGCCGTGGAAATACGCATTCGCCTTGCTCGAACAATCGACCACCAGCGACTCCTTTGAGTCGCAGCCTATGCCCGAAGCGCCCGCGAGACACGTCTCTACATTGGCGATTTTATTGCGCGCCGACGTCGGGCCACCGACCTGCACGCCGCTCCAGCTTTCAGCACCGCCGTAGGTTTTCATATCGTGGACGACGCTGTCGCTCACGTCGAAGAGCCAGACGCCCTCGCGACCATAGTCGATCAGACGGTCGATCGAAACGGAATGATTTCGTCCGCCCAGCAGATGTATCGCCGCGCCCGAACGCGTCCGAATTGCTTTGGAAAAGCGGTTGCCGCCTGCTCGCGCAAGGTGTATCGCGACTGACGAGCAATGGCTGAAACGAACCAGCTCATGCTCCGCATCTAATGCCTGGCGCGCCCTGGCTCCGTCGATGCTGCCGTTGCCGATGAGCGCGATGTGTGAATTGCCCTGCTGCGGATCGGCATTTGTGAATATGGCCGCGCGCGCAGACGCACGGGCCGACATCTCGATTACGCCGTCTATGACAACGGTCGCATGAGAGGGAAGTTGCACATCGAGAGCTGTGCAGCGCTGGTCCTGCGGAATCCAGGCATAGACGTCCGGCTCCGCGAGTGCGCGTTCCAGCGGGACCGTGCAGTCACCGTCTTTCACCGGCCCGAATTGTCTTATGTCGACTAGTCGCGTTGAATCGGGCAGCCAGGTTCTTCCCAGCGCGTCGGCAAGATACCCTCCGGCGTCTCGTCCAGTGACATCGCGGACAAAGAAGCGCTTCTGCCGACTTTCCGACGGGCTGGCATTTCGCAGAAAGACGCGGGTTGCAGGTCCCGCGTACCCGCTCAGGTCAGACGACGAGTTGAGAATTTCGAGATCGCTTGGACCATAGCGCACCCCGGTGGACCGCAGTAGCGCAGCTTCGAGCTCCGATGGCTCCCGAAACGCCCGCGCGGCGACCGATCTACTCGAGCGAGCAAGCAAACCGAGACCCGCCCCGGACATTTGCAGGGCACCCAGTGATTTCAGCATCAACCGTCTGCGATTCATACGGTAGACCTCGACACCTTGCTCATCGCGAAGCCAAGGCAATCCTTGATGATGAAAAGTACGGCTATCGGATAACCGCAGAAGTAGCGTTTGAACAGCTTTGGCTCGTCGTAGATTCGATAGGCCCAGCGCAACTGGGAACGATCGATCCAGGCTGGATAGTAATGAGCGCCCTTACTGGCAGTCTGGTGCAGAAATCCGCCGCATGTATAGCCGGTGCCGGTCCAACCGAGAGCACGGAGTTCGTAAAGAAAGCGTTCCTGATGCGGCGTTCCCATGCCACAGATTATTACATTTGCTTTGGAGTCCAGAACGTCGTGCAGAGCACTAGTTCGATCAGCGTCGCTCAGAAAGTAGCCGTTTCGACTGCCGCAAATATCGAGCTCCGGAAACTTTTCGACCAATACGGAGACCGCGCTGTCGAGATTGGCCTGCGTAGATCCGATGATGTACACACGCTTGCGCGATGCCGCCGCATCTTGAAATACGCGCGGGGCGAGAGACGTCATGTCGAAACTCACACGATCGATGCGCCCGGACCAGAATATCGACAAAATTCTCACTAGCAACTGACCGTCGATTCCCACCTTGCCGCAGGCCGCGAAAAGGTCAGGATGGTCCCGGAGAATCATGTATGAGTGAGGATTCAGAAAGATGACTGACTGGCCCGAACAATCATCACTGTCGCTGCTCATGATTTTGTCGAATATCAGCCGGACCAGATTGGACTTCTTGTGTTGCACGAAAACGGCCCACCCCAAACAATTACGTGTTCCTGCCGCGCTCGCTGCCGAGCGTTCCGCCCAGCATGAACAGGGCAGGGAGACAAAGCTGATAGAAATAGAGCGGATTGGTGAACTGAAATATCAGTTGCTGGGAAAAGATCAGGATCAGCGCCGATATCCTTTCTGCTCTGCTGGCCTGGCTTCGTCGCGAAAGAACCAATCGCGCTCCGCCGAAAAGCGCCAGGATGTAGATGGCCGAGCCGACTACGCCCAACTCGGAAAGTGCCCACAAGAACTCGAAGTGCGGGCCGACATCCTGAATTCCGGTTTGTGCCTCGAACCATTTTGGGAAGCCCCCAATGCCGAGGCCGAACATGAACTGCGAAGTCGAGATATGTGAGAAATAGGTGGACAGGATCATCAACCGAAAATTGGTCGAAGTGTCGTTCCCTTGATCACCGAATGAAAGCGCGACTCGTGAACCTATTTCCGTGTTGTTCAACACCCAGCCGATTGCGAGCGGGGCGATGCTAAACGTGACGAGCAGCAGGATCACGCGAAGGTAAACCGATCGGTGATACGCAATGACGGTGAGGCTCAGCACGAGCAATCCGGCGACAGCAATCGCGCGCGTTCCCGTAAGAAAGGAGCAAACGACGAGAAGCAACGAGAGCGCAAGATGAACCTTCGATCTCGTCCGTATGAGAAAGTAGGCGTTCGCCAGCAGAAAGATCATGCAGACGGATGCGTAGCCCGGAGGGCTGCCGAGGCTCCCTGGAAACCTTATTGCGCCGTTCATCGCGAGTGCGCGGCCCGCCAGCAAATCGATCAGCGATTCCGCGACGTAGATCAGCGAGCTTCCCAGAACGATATTCCGGGCGAAGCGCCACCAGTCTTCCCGATCGCGCTTCGCCCATGAGTAGGCCATCCAGAAGATCAGGACGAACGACGCAATGCGAAGAAAGTACGAAACGTATTCCTGTGGCGAATTGCGCATCGCGGAAATAGCGAGCCCGTAAAGAAAGAAACTTCCCAACCCTATGACGCATCGGGGGACGGAATCTACTTTCCGAGTGAGCACGAACAACGCCGCGATCATCGCGAACAGCACGAGAACGACCGCCGCCCGAACGTCCTTGTCGATGATCTGCGCACCGCCTCGAATGGAGACGTATGAATATCCGGTGAACGGGAGATACACCAGGAACAGAAAATACAGCCCTAACGCCGTCAAACTCGAAGACTTCATTGATCGAGCTTTTCGAACGTCGAAATAGAGGGAAGCGAACTCAGGAACGTGTCATCTGCCGGCGCGGGAAAATGCGCGGCATAAACTACGGCGCGTCGTCCGGCCAGCGTGGCGTCGAACAAACCTGACGAACGCGATGCCACGACGACGTCGGACCACATCAAATCGTCCTCAAGACTCGTCTCGCCATCGCTGATTTGCAGAGCATTTCGGTCGAGTTCTCGATAGATCGCGATATCGTCGCGCGGATGAATGCGCAGACGACATTCGCAGTGCGCCGATCGCGCGGCGAAGTCGCTGAACGCGGCGAAGTCCGCTGTCTGCCGATCATGGCCGGTTTGCTCGCCATGCCAGAGATATGCGCTGCCGAGGAACAGGATGCGCTTCTTGCCGAACGCGTCGCGGCGCACGGTTGCGCGTATCGCGGCGTGCCGTGGCAACGGTGAAACTGCGATACGCTGCGCGCTTGCACCGTGAAAGCGCAGCACATCGGCGACGGAAGCGTGCATGACGCTTATGTCATCGATCATGCGGCTTACGCCCACCGTGCTCGGCACGAATTCGTCGAGGTTCAAGCACTCGGCCAGCCGTTGCATCCTGCGCTTCGCGACAGCGCGAACGCCTTTCTCGCGCGTAAGCAGTCCGTCGAGCATGACGGTGACGCGACAGTTGGTCCTTCTGACTCGCGCTGCCTTGACGATGATCTTCTGCAACGCGCCGTCATTTCCAAGAACGACGTGATCGAACGAGCCGATTTCGTCTCGCGCCCACGACCGGAACCGCATGCAGATCCTGGCGCGTTGCAAACCGCCCGATCGATAGAACGCTCTGGCCGTTCGTTCGACGCGACTGATCAATGGCGTCAGTTTGTCGTCGAAGAACCGCGCTGTCGATTCGTGCGTGGCGCCGTCGAGAAGCAGAATCGACACAGCCTCGCCGCGCGCGATGGCCTCGCGGGCGAGAATGTTGAAGTTCTTTGCGTGCGTATCGTTTTGAACGACGAATAAGGTCGGCATAGACGTTTGCGGGCCAGCGGACTTTATTGAGTGACCAGAATGTCGCGCGGCACCGGCTCGCCTGCCGCAAAGTCCCTTGGAGCTGTCTGTCCGATCAGCGCGTCGTAGTGCTTCGGTGCGAGTCCATACCCGGGACGAATGCTCCTGACGTTTTCAGGCGAGAACTTCTCACCGGCGGCAACCGGTTTCACGATATACAGTGAGCGTCGGAATTTCTGATTCGGGGCTTCGCTTTCCTGGACCTGATAAGTCACTTTGCCCATCGCGTCCCAGCAACGCCGTGCTTCGGTCGTGAGCGCAAGGAGACTGTCCGGCTCAAGGCTGAAGCTGTCGTCGGGGCCGCCTCCGTTGCGATCGAGCGTGACATGCTTTTCGATGATCGAAGCGCCGAGCGCTACGCTCGCGATCGCGGTCGTGTTGTCGATCGTGTGATCGGACAGCCCGACCACCACGCCAAAGTGATCGATCATGTCCCGGATTGTGTGCAGGTTGTAGTGCTCGGCAAGCGCAGGATAGCCGCTCACGCAATGAAGTATGGCGAGTTCGCGACAGCCGGCCGAACGCGCGGCTTCGATTGCCTCGCTGATTTCATCCTTGGACGCCATGCCGGTCGAAATCACCAAAGGCTTCTTCGTGCTCGCCGCATATCTGATGAGCGGAAGATCGACCGCCTCGAATGAAGCGATCTTGTACGCCGGTGCATTCAGATCCTCGAGAAGATCGACGGCGGTGGAATCGAACGGCGAGCTGAAGATGGTTATGTCCTGCCGGCGCGCGTACTCGAACAGCGGTTTGTGCCAGTCCCACGGCATATGCGCCCATTGATAGAGCTCATAAAGCGATTTGCCGTCCCACAATCCGCCGTGAATCATGAAGTCGGGACTGGTCGAGTCGATCGTGATCGTATCGGGCCTGTAGGTTTGCAACTTCACGGCGGCCGCGCCGGCCTTCTTTGCCACGTCGATGATGCGCAGCGCGGTATCGAGATTGCCGTTGTGATTGGCCGACAGTTCGGCGATCACGTAAGGTGGATATTCCGGCCCGATCGGTCTGCCGGCAATCTGCATTTTTGGCGTGAGTTTCTGTGTCATTCGAATTCGTAGAGGATTTTGAGAGGCCGAAGCAGCATTCAGCGCGGGGTATCGAGGATGGCGTGCGCAACGCGGCGTGCGCCCAATCCATCCACATGACTCATCAGGCGCTCCGCGGGGCGAAGGTAATCGTTCGGATGCGCCTTGAGACCATGCAACGCTTGCGCATAGGTCGACGGGGTTGTTTCGTCGGAATGGCCGATGTAATCGACGAGCCCTTGCTGCACCAGCGCGTGGACGGTTTTCACCTGGTTGTCGGCGACGCAGACGACGCTCGCGTTCAGTCCGAGACAGAGCCGCTCCCAGTTCGCACTGCCTGACGCGCCGAATGCGTAGTCGCTGGCAGCCATGAGCTTTGCCATTTCCGGCGTCTGACGATGTATGCGCACGCCGGGCATCGTCTCGGCAAGCGAACGCAGGCGTCCGATGTGCATATTGCTTCCGCCCACCGCGATATCCACCGATAAACCGTCCTCGATCGATTCGCGGCAGCCCAACAGGAACTTCTCGGTTTCATTGCTGCTGTCGCCGCCGCCAAAAAAGGCCAGCACGCGCAGCGCGCCCGTATGTGCGGCCCGACTCAGGCACGCTTCCCGATATGCGCGAAACTCCTCGCGCAACAAGGCATAAGCGGGCCCGAGCAGAGTCTCGCAATGCGCTGGTATCAGGCCTCGGTAACGAGGCTCGGCATCCTGGAACAGATTCTGGTCAACCAGCAACGTAGCGTCGTGTTCGCGATTCGCCAGATCGTCGATCACGGCGACATGCTTCACAAGGGCGCGACATGACGTCTCGAAACGGGCATCGAGCCCATAGTGATCCACGACGAGCCAGTCCACTGCGCCGATGGATGCAAGCGTTCGCTTCACTTCGGCAACTTGTTCCGACAGCACTTCCCCCGTCCATGAGCGATGGTCCATGGACAGGCGCTCGTCCACGGCGATGAGCTCATGGCATGCGAAACCGGCCGCCCGAATCATGGCGCCGAGGTGTCCGTTGTAGGCCGTGGTCACGAAGTGGATTGCCGCGCCTCTTTGCGCGAGCTCGTGCGCGAGTGCGAGACAGCGCATCACGTGCCCGCTGCCGATCACAGACGACGAATCAGCCCGGAAGACGATTCGCATCGGTCATTCCCAAATGGAGTAGTGCCGCATGCATGGCTTCCGCCTGAATCCAGTCTTCCGGCGTATCGATGTCTTGCACGCGATAACGCGGAATTTCTACGGCAGCGGTGCCCTCGCCAAGTATCGGGCGTGCCGCGAGGAACGCTTCGGCGGTGCCCCAATAGAATTGGGCGGCGTCGTGATAGGCCTCTTCCAGATCCTGCGACCGGACGAGGTAGTTCCGTGGATCGAGCATCGCAACGCGACCCTCGGCGGTTATGCGAAGCGCGCGTTGAATCGGGAACGCAAACGTCGTGACGCTGACGGCGAAATCGGCTTTCGATGTTCGCAGCACGTCCAGGCCGCGCGTGAGGTCATTGGCCATCAAAAACGGCGCCGTGGCGTAGACACAGCAGGCCAGATCTTCCGGTTCGCATGCCAGCGATGACAGCGCGTGCTTCATGACCGATATGGTCGGTGCATGATCATCGGCCAGCTCGGCCGGACGCATGAACGGCACGTCGGCGCCGATGTCGCGCGCGATATCGGCAATCCGCACGCAGTCCGTCGAGACCACGACCCGATCGAAGCAATTCGAGCGCAACGCCGCTTCGATCGACCAGGCGATCATCGGCTTGCCACTGAACAGCTTCGTGTTCTTGCCGGGAATTCGCTTGCTGCCGCCGCGAGCCGGAATGATGGCCACCGTCGTCATGACAGGGCCGCCTTGAGTGCCTCGACAACCGTGTCTTGTTGCGCGTCGCTCATCGTTGCGTAAAGCGGCAGGCTGATCGCCTCGCTGTAGTAGCGCTCTGCTTGCGGATAATCTCCGGCTCGAAACCCGAGCGCTTGATAGTACGGCTGGGTATGAACGGGAATGTAGTGAACGTTGACGCCGATTCCCGCGCTTAGCAGGGCCTGCACGACTTCTTCACGCGAGCGAGTGATCTCATCGAGACGCAGCCGGATCACATAGAGATGCCAGGCCGATGCTGCGTCGGCGATCTGCTGCGGAGTTTGAACCGGCAACCCGCTCAGGCAATCGTCATAGCGCGCGGCGATGGCCTTGCGACGAGAAACATAGTCATCGAGTCGCGTCAGTTGCGTCAATCCGAGCGCAGCCTGCAGGTCGGTCATCCGATAATTGAAGCCGAGGTCGATCTGCTGGTAGTACCAAGGGCCGTCCGGCACGTGCGTCATCAGGCTCGCATCACGTGTGATGCCGTGACTTCTCAGCAACTCCATGCGACTCGCGAGTTGTGCGTCATTCGTGATCGCCATACCGCCTTCGCCCGTGGTGATGATTTTCACGGGATGAAAACTGAAGACGGTGATATCCGAGTACTGGCAATTTCCGATGGGCGCGTTCCTGTAAGACGCGCCGACCGCATGCGAAGCGTCTTCGATCACGCGGAATCCGTACTGGCGGCTCATCGCATGAATCGCTTCGAGTTCGCATGGCTGGCCGCAAAGATGTACGACCACCAGGATCTTCGGCAACAAGCCGTTCTTCTTCGCGTCCTCGAGTTTGTTCGCCAGCGATTCGATATCGATGTTGTACGTAACCGGATCGATATCCACGAAATCGACATCCGCGCCGCAATATCGAGCGCAGTTCGCAGACGCGACGAACGTGATCGGACTCGTCCAGAGAACATCTCCCGCACCGAGCCCGAGGCTGAGGCATGCGATGTGCAAAGCCGACGTTGCACTATTCACCGCGACCCCGAAGCGCGCGCCTACCCGCGCTGCCATCGCTTTCTCGAAGCTCGGCACTGCCGGACCTTGCGTGAGGAAATCGGAGCGCAGGACTTCGACGACGGCGTCGATATCGTCCTGCGTTATCTCCTGTCTGCCGTAAGGGATCATTTAAGCCTCTGCCAGTTGATCGAATTCACGGATCTGCTCGATCGAAAGGAAGTGATCGTTCGAGCCCGAGTTGTATTCGAAGCCTTGTTTTACCGGACGTCCCTGTTCGTTCAGCGCGTTGCGGGTGAAATCGTCGGCGCGGCCATTGAACATGATCGTGGGACTCAGTACGTAGTGGTCGCCGAACTCGACAGTCAGATGCGAATCGTCCGCGGGGCACATGATTTCGTGCAACTTCTCTCCCGGCCGGATACCAACGATCTTCGTGTCGATTTCCGGGGCCATGGCGCGGGCCAGGTCGAGAATCCTGATCGACGGAATCTTGGGCACGAAGATCTCGCCACCGTGCATGCGCTGAAAATTCGTGAGCACAAAGTCGACGCCCTGCTGCAGCGTGATCCAGAAGCGCGTCATTTCCGGATGCGTGATCGGCAAGGCCGTCGCGCCTGAAGCCACGAGTTGCTTGAAGAACGGCACGACTGAGCCACGGGACCCGACCACATTGCCATAGCGAACCACTGCGAAGCGCGTCCGATGACCGCCCGAGATGTTGTTTGCCGCAACGAAGAGTTTGTCGGACGCCAGTTTCGTCGCGCCGTACAGATTGATGGGATTCGCCGCCTTGTCCGTCGAAAGCGCGATGACCTTTTCCACATTGTTCGCGAGCGCGGCGCGAATGACATTCTCGGCCCCGTGGATATTCGTCTTGATGCATTCCATCGGGTTGTATTCGGCTGCGGGCACCTGCTTCAGCGCCGCGGCATGAATCACGAAGTCCACGTGGTTCATCGCTTGCAGCAGACGATCGTAGTCCCGGACGTCGCCGATGAAATAGCGCATGCACGGATCGTTGAATTCCTGCTGCATCTCGAATTGCTTGAGTTCGTCACGCGAGAAAATGATCAGACGCCGCGGCTTGTAGCGCGTAAGAATGGTCTTGACGTATTTCTTGCCGAACGAACCCGTGCCGCCGGTGATGAGAATGGACTTATCGTTAAACATGTTTCGATCTTTCAGGTTGAAGCAGATTTATCTGGACGCACCGAAGCTTCGACAAAGTGCGAACTTTGACGCGTACATGGTTCCGAATGCGACAGTGAGGGCAATAGGAATCGCCAGAGTTTGGAGATGCGACGCAAGGGCAAACGCCGCGACGACGAAAACGACAACGCTGCTCAGGTTGGCTGCGAGAATGGCCCGATCACGTCGGGTCGCGTAGAGAACGTAATGGGGAATCATGCTCAGCGAAAATAGAACGACTCCCGCCAATATCCAGAAGAACATGCCGAGATGCTCGGCATAGATCGGCCGATGCAGTAGCCTCAGCACGGGTTCGATTCCGATCAACGCAACGAGCGAAAGCGAGATCACCGTAAAGACCGTCGCGCGCGTCAACTGCCGGACTGCCGCATCGAAGACGGCTTTGTCTTTGCTCTGCGCAGCCATCACCACGCGTGGATATTGAAAAGAAAAAACGGCGGCATCGAGAAATGCCTGAATGGCGTTGGCCACACTTGCATAGAACGTATAGACGCCAAGCGCTTCCTTGCCCGCAACAAAGCCCTGCATGTAGCGATCAAACACCGAAAGTCCTCGAATGGACAACGTGGCAATGAGCAAAGGGGTGCAGATTTTTACGCCACGCCATATCCATCTCCAATCGAGAGGTTTTCGGAACGCATTCTGGGTGAGCAATCCGCTAATGTTCGCCAGCCCAAAAGCGACCGCGCAAAAACTTCCGCAAGCCCATGCAACGAGCACCGTCTCGATACACCTCAGCGCCGGCACCAAGATCATCACTGCAATGCACGCGAATACCCAGATGCCGCCCCGCAAGAAGCCGAGAACGGTTGCCGATACAGGCCGCGACATCGCGACCAGCAAGCGGCTGAGCTCCTGCGCGAGATGCTCCAGAATCACCAGCACGAGAAACCAGACGACCAGCCGATCAGAGAACGCGTCCGACCACTTCAGCGCCAGATAGAAGACAGGCAGCATCGTCGCGTAACAGACGACGTAAAACACCGCCTGGTTGCGCAACAAGGCAGGCCACAACATCTGGTCGACGTTCAACATCTCCCGTGTGCTGTAGGTATAGAAATCCAACCCGAGAATGAAAAGCGCATAACCGATCGTGGCGGATAGGACGCCATACTGGCCGACCTCTACAAGCGTCGTGAACTTCGCCAGAGCGAGCAGCAAGACGAACTTGCTCGCCAGCGTCAGTCCGCGCAGCGACACATTCGCGACCCTCGAAAGGCGCGCGACGCCGAACACTTCGTCAAGCGTCACGAGTGGCTCCTCTCGGTGAGATCGACCGCAAGCACGGCGGTCTGCAAGGAATCAGTTTTCACGACTCGCATACTGAGAAAACGCCCCATACGCCATCCCGCGCGCCGGCGTATCGGTGAGCAGCACGCCGTCCACCTGCACGCCCGCGCTGGCGAGTTGACGCGCGGTCTGACGCAATTCCGCCGCGGTATGGAATCCATGACGCGCGACGAGCAGCGTCGCCCCCGCATGTCTGCCGATCAGGCCGGAATCGGTCACCGCCAGCACCGGCGGCGAATCGATGATCACGAAGTCATAGCGCGCGCGCAGCTCGTCGAGCACGCGCACGAAGCGCTCGCGCATCAACAGTTCGGCGGGCAGATCGGGGGCGGCGCCACCGGCGATCAGATCCAGATTCGGCAGCGCGCCGCGATGAATCACGGCATCCAGTTCGGCGCCGCCGCCCAGCAGCTCGGCGAACCCCGGCTTGCGAGGCAGCGCGAACATGCGGTTGAGATCGCCACGGCGCATGTCGCCGTCGATCAGCAGCACGCGCTGACCGCCCGCCGCGAGCACGGTCGCAAAATTGGTCGACACGAACGATTTGCCGATACCCGGACGCGGTCCCGTCACCATGATCACGTTGTTGCGCGGCTTCATCACGCCGAACTGCAGCGCGGTGCGCAAGCTGCGCAAGCCTTCGATGGCGACATCGTTCGGCGCGACGTCGGCGAGCACTTGCGGCTTCGTCGGCATGCGGCGGCGCGACGTCTGAAGCGACGCCTGCCGCTCGGAGTGCGAGATGATCGCGTAGACGGGCAGGTCGAGCGCCTGCTCGATTTCCGCCGGCGTTTCGAGGCCGCGATTGAACATGCGCCGCGCGAGCGCGAGCGCGCAGCCGGCCATGAGACCGAGCGCGACGGAAAGCGCAAGAGCCAGCGCCTTCTTCGGCGCGACGGGCTTTTCTGGCGTCACCGCGTAATCCACGGTGCGGACGTTGCCGAGCTGCCCAGCCTTCAGCACGCGCAACTGCTGTGTGCTGTTGAGCAGGCTCGTATAGAGATCGTTGCTGACCTTTACGTCGCGCAGCAGACGCACGGCATCCTGCTGCACCGAAGGCAGCGCGTTGATCTGCGTGTCGGTCTCATCGGCCTGGTGCTGCAACTCGCCGATGCGCGCATCTACCGCCGTGACGGAAGGATGCTGCGCGGTGTAACGCTGCACGAGATCCGCGCGCTGCTGCTGCAATTCGATGATCTTCGAGCGGTTCTCGACGACCGTCTGCAGCAGCAGCTTGCTTTGCTCTTCCAGATCGACCGCGCCGTTCTTCGCGCGAAACGCGTTGTAGCGCGCTTCGGCGCGATCGAGGTCGGCGCGCAGTTGCGGCAACTGATCGCCGAGGAACGCGAGCATCTGCTGCGCTTGCGCGGACTTGCGGTCGACGTTGCGTTGCACGTAGAGCGTCGCAATGGTGTTGACGGTCGTCGTCACGCGTTGCGCGTCCGGGCCGTCGAGCGACATGCCGATGATGCCGGACTGCTTCGTCTTTTCGCTGACCATGAGCGCCTTTTGCAGATCCGCGATGGTCTGCTGCGTCGATGCACGCTTCAAGTCGAAGCGCGTGCCGGGACGCGCGAGCAGCGACGTCACCATCAGCCTGACGGGGCCGTCGCTGCCTTGCGCCGTGGCCGTTTCACCGACGCGGCCGCGCAGGACGGTCATGCCATCGGGACCTTGCAGCTCGTAGCGCTCGCCTTCGCCGGCGATCAGCGTGAATGTCTTGTCGAAGAGGCGCGGCGCAACGTCGAACTCCGAGACGCCGATGCGCTCGCCGCCCCACGCGTAACGTCCAAGGCCGAGCGGCGCGCTTGCGAGGCCGTCGCCAGCGATGTAGCGGACATAGGGCGCACCGACGAGCGGCAGATAGTGCGGACGCGCATCGATGTCGAGATGCAGCCGCGAAACCGCATCGCCGATCACCATGCGCGAGCGCATCAGTTCGATTTCCGCATCGGCGCTCGCCTTGCTCTGGAACAAGGCCGCGAGGTCGCCGAGCTTGTCGTTGAGCGTGCCCGTGCCGCTGTCGTCGTCGACCTGAATGAGTGCGTCGGCGCGATAGGTCGGCGCCCAGAGAAACGCATACAGCGATCCGGCCGCGAGCGCGCAAGCAGTGACGATCGCGATCAGCCCGCGACGCTCGCGCAACACGGAGACGATCTCCGACAGGCGAATTTCATCGTCGCCGGCCGCGGGTTCGGGCGCGGAAGGTTTGAGGGTAATGTCGTTCATCGTTGTGCCGCCAGCGTGCGGGTCCATTGCGAGATGCCTTCCCGAATCTGGGCGAAGGCCAGGTCGAACACCGCGCGGTGCCGCCGGTAGGGATCGGTGACGTCCGCGCCGTGTTCGTCGCAGAGACGAAACACCTTGCCGCGCGTCGACGGAAAGGCCGTCTCGACCCATTCGCGCTGGGGCTTGGTCATCGTGAGAATCACGTTCGCGGCGCAGGCGAGCGACGAATCGAGTTGCGTGGCGACGTGCGTATCGAGCGCGATGCCGTGCTCGCGCGCCAGCTCGACGACGACCGCGTCGGCAGGCGCGCCCACCAAAGCGTGCGTGCCCGCCGACCGAACGTCCAACTGCGGCAACTCCCGCTTGAGCAACGCCGCCGCCAGCGGGCTGCGACAAATATTCCCTTCGCACACCATCAACACCGAGCCGATCATTTCGCGATCACCCCCGCCGTGAGCCCCGTGCTGATCAACGGCATCAACAGACTGATCACGCGGTTGAACCGCACGAGCCCACTGCCGTCGACATAAACGACGTCCTTCGGCTGCAGTTCGAACTCGTTCGCCACGAGCATCGACACGGGCGAGCGGCTGTCGAGGTGATACACGCGCGGGGCATCGCCCCCCGGGCGGATCACGAACATCTGAGCCGTGTCGGCCGTGGCCGAGTTGATGCTGCCGACCTGCGAGAGCGCATCCGCGAGCGTGAGCCGGCCATCGCGGCGCGGCGCCGCCGAGCCCGGCTTGTTCACTTCGCCCATCACGTAGACGCCGTTGTCGTCGCGCGACGTGACGCGCAGCAGGTCGCCTTCTTTCAGATACAGCTTCGACGGATTCAGCCCCTGCGCGAGCAGTCGCGGCACGTCGATCCGATACGAATCGCCGCCGCGCACCAGCACGACATCGCTCTGGTCGGCGTTGTCGTTGAAGCCGCCGGCGCGCGCGATCGCGTCGTAGAAACCGAGGGGCACGTCCGTCAGCGAAAGCGCGCCCGGGTTATGCACCTGACCGTCGACATACACCTGACGCGCGCGATACGACGCCATCCGCACGGTGACTTGCGGCTTGACGAGATACGTCGAGAGCGCGGTGACGAGCTTTTGCTGAATCTCATCGGTGCGCAATCCGGCGACCGCCAGCGTGCCCGCGTAAGGAAAGCGCAGATTGCCCTTCTGATCGACGACGAAGCCGGCCGCCGGATCGCTCGACTTCGCGGGCGCCTGACTCTGACCGGCGCCTTGCGCCGCCGCGAGTTCCGGGTGATCCCAGACGACGATCTGCAGCACGTCGCCCGCGCCGACCGTGTAGGGCTTCGCCGCGCCGAACAGCTGCTTCGCCTGCTGGTCCTGATTCGCCTTGCGCTGATCGGCGTAGCGCTTGACGAGCGCGAGATCGAGCTCCGTAACGGGAATCGCGGGTGTCGCCGCGGTGGCTTCGATGTGCGGACCGGCATCGTCGCCGCTGACCGGCATACGGAAACCAGGCGCGAACGCGCACGCACTCAACATCGCCGCCAGCGCGACGGCCACTGCGGTCCGCGAAAAGGAGTGCTTCATGGAAGGGTCCTGCGAGTCAGTACGCATTGCGGTGAACGAAGCCCCGCACGATGGTCGCGAGCACGATGCGCATGTCGAGCGCGAATGACCAGTTGCTGAGGTAATAGAGATCGTGTTCGACGCGCCGCTGCATCTTGTGGACGGAATCGGTCTCGCCGCGCAGTCCGTTGATCTGCGCCCAGCCGGTGATGCCCGGTTTGATGCGATAGCGGTGGATATAGCCGTCGACGATGTGCTGATAGAGCGCGTCGTGCTCCATCGCATGCGGACGCGGACCGACGACCGACATCTCGCCGCGCAGCACATTGAAGAACTGCGGCAGCTCGTCGAGACTCGTGCGGCGCAGGAACGCCCCGACGCTGGTCACGCGCGGATCGTCGCGCGTGGCCTGCATGAGCTGGCCGTCGTCCGTCGCGTGCGTGTGCATCGTGCGGAACTTGTAGATGTCGAAAGGCGTGCCGTTCGCGCCCTGGCGCCGCTGTCTGAACAGCACGGGACCGGGCGACGACAACTTGACCGCAAGCGCGATCGCGAGGAGCACGGGCGACATGCCGACGACCGCGCAAACGGAGAAGAGCCGGTCGAATATCGCCTTGCTCGCGAGCGCGCGAGCCGTGAGCGGCGCCGCGACGAGATTGATCGCGAAGGTGGAGTCGAGGCCGGCGGCTTCGCCGCGAAAACGAGTGAACTGGTCGATCTCCGGCACGAAGCGAATGTTCAGCAGGTCGTCGCGGAAGACGTCGAGAAAATGCAGCAGTGCCGCTTCGTCCGTGAGCGGCAGCGCGAGCCACAACTCGTCGATGCGCTGCGTCCGCACGTGCGCGGCGAAGCTGTCGATGTCCGTCGCGCCGGAATCGGCGTCCATGTCGAAGAGGGCATCGACGCGGCACGCCGAATCGGGCATGGCGCCGATGCGTCGCACGAAGGCCGCGCAACGCGCGCCGCGCCCGACCACGGCCACCGACACGCGACGGATACGGCGCGCACCCGCAAACCGGTCGACCAAGCGGCAGAGCATCACGCCGATGGCCGTTGGCAGGAAAAGGCCGGCGAGCCACGCGCGCGAAGGCTGATATTCGCCATGCATCCACTTGACCAGACACACCGCGCCGGCCTCGCAGAGCACCCAGCCGAGCGCCGGAAGGAGCATGGCGCGCGGCAGCGATGCGCGGCGCGTCGGGCTTTTCACATAGAACCCGGACAACGCGCTCCACGCAAAGACGATGGCGAAAGCGGCAACGGCGCTGTCATAGCCGGCGGTGACGCCCTGGCCGAAATTTCGTTGGGCCGCGAGCGCGCTGGCCGCGACGACGATCGTCTCGAGCAGGCGAAGCAGCAGGTCAGGCCCTGCGGGTAAAGCGAGCAGATGGGAATAACTCGGCAAACGCATGACGGAATCGGTGGCGGAAGACCGGTTCGTCGACGTCCGCGCGACAGGGCGCGAACGGCGAACCGATACCCTCGCTCAGCTCCGGAAGCACGCGATGCTTCCCAAGAGCAGTGAGGGCGCCGAAGTCTCCGTCACGCTGCCTGCAAGCAGATATAGGCACGTTCCGAATTGCCGCAGATCATCTGCAGCATGCAGACGTACGTCCACAAAGTTGGAGAAATGTATGCCACGAAGAAAAAATGTGGCCGAGAGGCGAGGGAGGGGAGGGCGTTGCCAGGGTGCGCGCGGATTGCGGCGTCATCCGCGATCCGCGCGCACAGGTGAAGCGCTGTCGTTCAGATGAACATCAGCCAGTTGAGCAGAAAAATATTGGCGACCAAAAGCGTGAGCGCGGTCGGCACCTGCACCTTGATCACCGCGTTCTTGTCCGGCAACTCCAGCAACGCCGCCGGAACGATGTTGAAGTTCGCGGCCATCGGCGTCATCAGCGTGCCGCAGTAGCCGGAGAACATGCCGATCGCGGCCATCGTCGCGGGATTGCCGTGGAACACGCCGACGAGAATCGGCACGCCGACGCCGCCCGTCATCACCGGAAATGCGGCGAAGCCGTTGCCCATGACCATCGTGAAGAGCGCCATGCCGACGACATACACCGTCACCGCGACGAGCCGGTAGTCCATGTTCACGTAAGCCGTCGTGACGTGCGCAACCGCCTTGCCGACGCCCGCATCCGAGAACACGAGGCCGAGCATGCCGAGCATCTGCGGCAGCACCGCGGCCCACGAGAGCGCGTCGATCAGACGGCGCGTCTCGCGCATCGACTGGCCGACGGTGTCGCGCGTCATCACGCACGCAATCGCAAGCGCGATCACGCAGCCGACGCCGAAACCGATCAGCGTCACGTTCTTCAGTTCGATCAGCGGCACGCCGCCGAACACGAGATACTTCGCGCCGAGCGTGAGGATCACGGTGACGACGGGAATCGTCAGCGCGGGCACGAAAAGCTTGTTGCCGAGCCGCACGGCGCTCTGGCGGCGCGTGTCCTCGGAGAGCATCTTCGGCTTCGCTCCGGTGACGCCGTGAAAGCCCGCGATCAGCGCCATCGCCACGACGAGCACGCCGACCACTGTCACCGGAATCCAGTCGCCGACGAGAAAGATCAGCGCGTAGATCAGCCAGAAGCCGCCCGCGGTCAGACGCCGCGGATGCGACTTGTCCGTGAGAATCATGCCCGCGACGACCACGAGCACAATGCCGACCAGATAGAACAGATAGTTGATCGTGAGCGTCATGCTTTTTCTCCCGCGACGTTGCGCGTGAGCGCGTCGAGTTCGCGCGCGAGCCTGCGGTCGAGCAGCCACAGCCGGAAGCCGTGGATCAGGAATGCGCAGATCGCGGTGGGAATACCCCACACGGCGACGTGCATCGGCTCCACGACGATGCCCGCTTCCTTCAGGAACGTGACCATCAGCACGATCGCGCCGAACGCGACGAAGATGTCCTCGCCGAAGAACAGGCCGACGTTGTCGGTGGCAGCGGAATACGCGCGCAGCTTGAAGCGCGTCGCGTCGGAGAGCTTGCCGTAGCGCGCTTCGGTGGCGCCTTCGGCCATCGGCGCGAGCAGCGGGCGCACCATCTGCGGATGGCCGCCGAGACCCGTCAGGCCGACCGCCGCCGTGATTTCACGCACGAACAGATAGACGATCAACAGACGCCCGGCCGTCGCCGCCTTGATGCTCGAAATCCACATCTGCGCGCGCTCGCGCAGGCCATGCCGTTCGAGCAGGCCGATCACCGCGAGCGGCAGCAGGATGATGAGCGGAATGTTGCGCGTCTTCAGAAACCCACTGCCGATCGCCGTCAGAATGCGCTCGACGGGAAAATGCGCCGCGAAACCGGTGATGATCGCCGCGGCGGCGACGATCAGCATCGGATTGAAACGCAGCACGAAACCTATGATGATGACGGCCACGCCAATGAGCGGCCATAGATTGACTGGGGTTGCCATGAGTTCTCCAAACGATATGAACATCACGCCTCGTACCGGGCGCGTGGTTTCACCACATGCGGCTCTTTTACATTTCCTGGCCGCTTGCTAAAACGCCCCGGCTGAACGAACTGTGCGGGGCGTTGAATCTTCTACGGAAAGCGCGCTATGCGGCGGCGTGCGCGGCGCGGACCTCGATACCCGCATCGGCGAGCGCGCCGCGAATGCGTCGCGCGAATTCCAGCGCGTGCGCGCCGTCGCCGTGCAGACAGATCGTCTGCGCGTTGAGCGGCACCCATTCGCCGGACACGGCCTGCACACGCTGCTCGCGCACCATCGCGAGCGTGCGGTCGAGCACGAGGTTTTCGTCGTCGAGCAAGGCGCCCGGCTCCTTGCGCGGCACGAGCGAGCCGTCCGCGCGATAACCGCGATCCGCGAACACTTCCTCGATCGCGATGAGCCCCGCGCGCCGCGCCGCTTCGACCAGCCCGCTGTTCGCCAGCCCGAACACGAGCAGCGACGGATCGAAATCATGGACGGCGGAGACGATCGCATCGGCGATTTCCGTGCTCTTCGCGGCCTGGTTGTAGAGCGCGCCGTGCGGCTTCACGTGCGCGATGCGCCCGCCCTCCGCCTGCGCGATCGCAGACAGCGCGCCGAGTTGATACAGCACGCCCGCATAGATTTCCTCGGGCGGCAGATCCATTTCCCTGCGGCCGAAGTTCTCGGGATCGTTGAAGCTCGGATGCGCGCCGATGGCCACGCCCTTTTCGACGGCCCAGCGCACACAATCGCGCATCGCGGTTGCGCCGCCGGCGTGCCAGCCGCACGCGATGTTCGCGGAACTCACGAGATCGAGCAGCGCTTCGTCGGAGCCGCAGCCTTCGCCGAGATCGGCATTGAGATCGATTTCCATGATGTTTTTGCAGTCGTTCCGTTGAATGTTGGGTGTGATGCGCCGCGTCTCGTGCACGGCTTGCGATTCAGGAGCCAGCGCGCGCGATGCGTTCCTCGTGCATCGCGATGGCCGTTTCCACCTGGCTCACGTATTGCCGCTCGTCGGCGAGCGCGTGACGCGCCTCTTCCACCGACGTTTCGATGAAGCGCACGCCGCCATTCAACTTCACTTGCGCGAGCTTCCACAAATCCGCCTTGATCACCGCGCCCATCTTCGGATAGCCGCCGGTGGTCTGGGCGTCGCCCATCAGGACGATCGGCTGGCCGTTCGGCGGCACCTGGATCGTGCCGGGCAACACCGCGTGCGATAGCAGCTCGATCTTCTCCCTGCGTTCGAGCGCCGTGCCCGCGAGGCGAAAACCCATGCGGTTGCTGTTCGGCGTGATCGTCCATTCCTCGTTCCAGAAGCTGTCGTGCGCCGCGTCGCTGAAACTCTCGTATTCCGGGCCGCGCAGCACGCGGATCGGCACCGCCCACGCGAGCCCCGGCGCATGACGGCCGCGCCGCACGGGTTCGTCGACGAGCACGAACTTGCACCACGCCGGCGCCTTCACGCCGAACGCGGGCTCGTCCGGCGAAAACGCGATCCCCTTGTGCGGCTGCGGCACGCCCACCGGCAAGCGGTCGCCGTCGCGTAGCGCGCGCCCGCCGAGGCCGCCGAAGCACGCGGCGAGATCGGTGCTGCGCGAGCCGAGCATCGGCAGGACGTCGATGCCGCCCGCGATGCTCACGTAGGCGCGCATGCCGCGCTTCGCCACGCGCAGCGTCAGTTCCTGGCCCGCGCGCACCGGCAGGCTCCACCACGAATAAACGGGCTTGTCGTCGAGCGTCGCGCCGAAATCGGTGCCGGTAATGGCGATGCGCGTCGCGTGCTTGAAGCGCAGCACCGTCGGCCCGAAGGTCACCTCGATGCCCGCCGCATCCGGCCGGTTCCCGACGATGCGATTGCCGATTTCCAGCGACAGCGCGTCGAGCGCCCCGCCCGAACTCACGCCGAGATGCCGGTAGCCGCGTCGGCCAAGGTCCTGCACGGACGTGAGCACGCCCGCGCGAATCACGTCGATCATGCGCGCACCTCCAGCGCCGTGAAGCGCACGCGGTCGCCGGGCTGCATCAGCGTCGGCGGGTTTCTGGCCGGATCGAAGAGCTTCAGCTCCGTGCGGCCGAGCAATTGCCAGCCGCCCGGCGACACCGCCGGATAGATGCCCGTCTGCGCCCCGCCGATTCCCACCGATCCCGCCGGCACTTCGAGACGCGGCTCAGCCCGGCGCGGGATGGCGAGCGCCGGATCGAGCCCGCCGAGATACGCGAAGCCCGGTTGAAAGCCGAGAAAGAACACGACGTACTCGGCTTCCGTATGACGTTTCACCACTTCGTCGACGGACAGTCCCGTGTGCTTCGCGAGCGCGGCGAGATCCGGGCCGTCGGCGCCGCCGTAGCGCACCGGAATCTCGATTTGCGCGCTGTCCATGTCGGTCGTCCCGGCGGCGTCCCAGCCGGTTTCCAGTTGCGCGGCGAGCGTTTCGTAGTCCGCTTCGAGCGGGTCGAACACGATCGTCAGGTTGTTCATGCCCGGCACCACTTCGACGACGTGCGGCATGAGACGCGCGTGCTCCGCCAGCGCCCAGAAGCGGCGCTGGCAGTCGAGCGTGGCGGGCGGCGCGGCTTCGCACACGAGCGCGGTGTCGCCGAGCGGATGAATACGTGGTGTTGTCATGCCTCTGATTTGCCCTTGCAGGATGCGAATTTCGTCGATTCGATGAGCTTCGCGTCGTCGCAGAATGTTACATTGTCAATAAATTATCAAGAAATTATCAATTCACGTTTTCGCCGAGGCGTCTCGTTGCTCGCAAAAATGACGTTGCGCTACACTCCAACGCACTCCAAACCGGTCCTCGCCATGGCGCGCAATCCCACCAAGATCGTTTCGTCCGAGCATCTCGTCTCCGAAGCCAGCGCGGAACTCTCGGAATTCGAGTACGGCCTCATCATGGCGGGCAACGCGTTCAATCGCTGGATGGTGCGCTGCATGTCCGCGGCGGGCGCGAAGGACATGACGGCGGTGGAAGTGTCGCTGCTGCATCACGTGAGCCATCGCGACCGCAAGAAGAAGCTCGCCGACATCTGCTTCGTGCTGAACATCGAGGACACGCACGTTGCTACGTATGCACTGAAGAAACTTGTCGCTCGCGGCTATGTGCAAAGCGAGAAAATCGGCAAGGAAGTGTTCTTCGCCGCGACCCCGGCGGGGCGCGAACTGTGCGGCAAGTATCGCGACGTACGCGAGGCGTGCCTCATCGAGACGCTGCGCGAAAGCGGCCTCACCAACGAGCAGATCGGCGAAGCCGCGCAATTGATGCGCAATGCGTCCGGTCTCTACGATACCGCCGCGCGCGCGGCGGCCTCGCTCTGACGCCCGATACGTCTAATAGATAGCCGATTCGGTGACGATCGTGTCGAGCGGCATGTCGTGGACCTCGCGCGGCAGCGCGCCGCACTTGCCCGATTCATATGCGATGCCGATCGTCGCCGGACGCGCGCCATTCGGCCACGCGGCCAGCGTGCGATCGTAATAGCCGCCACCGTAACCCAGCCGATATCGATCCGCATCGAAACCGACGCACGGAATCAACAGCAGTTCCGGCACCACGACCCTTTCCTCAGCGGGCACCGGGATCCGGTAACGGCCTTCCTTCATCGGCGCGCGCGCGTTCCACGCGTGGAAAACCATCGGCGCATGAGGTTTGACGACCACCGGCAGCGCGGCGCCGCGAGTTTCATCGGCGGCGAGCCAGTGCGTGAGGGCAGCGCGTGCGTCGAATTCGCCTGCGACCGGCCAGTAAAAGCCGACGCACCGCGCGTCGTGTCGCGCGAGCACCTCCTGAATGCGCGTTGCGAGCGCGTCATTCTTCGCAGCCTGGCCGGCTTGCTCGCTCTGCGCCTCGCGGGTCGCGAGAAGCGTCGCGCGCAAGGCGCTTTTGGGCTCGCTCTTGGGTTCGTCGCAAACGTTGCGTGCTATGCTTTCCTCCGATCTCAGGACTCGGTTCAAGACCATTCGCGCTCCAGAAATAACGATGTCAAAACGCCTCAAACGAGTATATCTCGCGGTCAGCGCGGCCCTTGTCGCAGCGACGCTCGTCGCGTGCGGCACGGCTTCCGCCGTCCGTCCCGACGCTGACCTGTCGCCCACCTCCGACGACCGCATCTTCATGCAGCTGCGCGATGCCGCGCGCGCGAACGATGCGGGCAAGGCCGCCGTGCTCGCATCGCAGATTCCGGATTACCCGGCGCCGAGCTATATCGAATACTTCACGATCAAGCCGCAGCTCTTCGATTCGCAAGGCCACGCGCGCATCGACGCGCCCGACGCGCCGGTGCTTTCGTTCCTGCAGCGCTACGACGGCCAGGCGATCGCCGACCGCATGCGCAACGACTATCTGGTCGTGCTCGGCAGCCGTCACGACTGGAAGAACTTCGAGCAGCAATACTCCCGTTTCGTTCTCAACGACGACACGCAGGTCAAGTGCTACGCGCTCGAAGCGCGTCTGTCGCGCGGCGAAAACGTCGCGGACGCGGCGCGCGCGCTGCTCGTCGAGCCGAAATGGTACGGCGACGGCTGCGTCGATCTGATCGGCGCGCTCGCGGAGTCGGGCCAGTTCACGAGCGACGACATCTGGCAGCAGATCCGTCTCGCCTACGAGCAGAACTACACTTCCACCGGCTCGAACATCGTCGAGGCGCTCGGTCAGGAAAAACCGAAAGACTCGCTGTTCGACGACGCCGTCAACAAGCCGCCGCTCTATCTCGCGCGCGGCGTGATGCCGAACACGCCGGCGCATCAGCTGACACTGCTCGCGGTCACGCGCATGGCCCGCAACGATCCGGCGATGGCCGCCGCCACGTTCAGTTCCGTCGCGCCGAGCCTGACGCCGACCGAGCGCGCGACCGGCTGGGGCACGATCGGCTATCAGGCGGCGCTCAAGCGCATGCCGGCGGCGGCGGACTGGTATCGGCTGTCGGCGAACGCGCAATTGTCGAACCCGGCGTACGAATGGCGCACGCGCAGTGCGCTGCTCGCCGGCGACTGGAACATGGTGCGCTGGTCGATCGAGCAGATGCCGCCCGCGCTGCGCGCGCAGCCGTCGTGGGTCTACTGGCACGGGCGCGCCGTGAAGCAGGCTGGCGACACGGCCACGGCGAATCAGGAATTCCAGACCATCGCGGATCAGTACAACTTCTACGGGCAACTCGCGCTCGAAGAACTCGGCCAGAAGATCACCGTGCCGCCGCGCACGACCGTGTCGGATGCCGAGATCGCACAGATGCAGTCGGTACCGGGCTTCGCGCTGTCGCAGCGTTTTTACGCGCTGAACATGCGTCTCGAAGGCAACCGCGAATGGAACTGGCCGCTGCGCACGATGACGGACCGGCAACTGATCGCCGCCGCGCAGTACGCGAAACGCATCGAGATGTTCGACCGCACCGTCAACACTGCCGACAAGACGAAGGCCGAGCACGATTTCTCGTTGCGTTATCTGTCGCCGTTCCGCGATATCGTCGAGCGCGACGCGCAGAACACCGGTCTCGACATCGAATGGGCGTATGGTCTGATCCGCCAGGAATCGCGCTTCATCATCAACGCGCGTTCGGAGGTCGGCGCCGGTGGCCTCATGCAGTTGATGCCGGGCACGGCGCAACTCGTCGCGAAGAAGATCGGCCTCGGTCCGGTATCGCGCGCGCAGATGAACGATATCAACACCAATATCCTGCTCGGCACGAATTACCTGTCGATGATCTACAATCAATTCGACAACTCGGCCGTGCTCGCCACCGCCGGCTACAACGCCGGTCCGGGCCGCCCGAGCCAGTGGCGTCAGGCCTTGCGCGCTCCGGTCGAGGGCGCGGTTTTTGCTGAAACCATCCCATTCACCGAGACACGCGATTACGTGAAGAACGTGCTGTCGAACACCGTGTATTACGCTGCGCTGTTCGAAGGCCGTCCGCAGTCGTTGAAGGCGCGTCTGGGCTATATCGCTCCCTGACCCTCCCGCAGCGAACCTCACGCCCGCGCGTCGAACGACAGGACGCGCGGGCGTTTTCATTTTCAGGCCGCCGTTCCAACTGAACCCGCATTCGTCAGGCCGCGACCCAAGAGGTGAACCATGCGACACCAACATGTAGCGCTGATCGGCGGTTCGGGTTTCATCGGCAGCCATCTCATCAATGCGCTCGTCGATCTCGGCAAGACCGTGCGCGTCGCGACCCGCCGGCGCGCGACCGCCGCGCATCTCACGCTCTTGCCCATCGATGTCATCGAAACCGACGTGCATGATCCCGTGCAGCTCGCCGCGTTCATCGATCAGAGCGATGCGGTGATCAATCTCGTCGGCATTCTTCAGGGGCGGCGCGACGATCCCTACGGGCCGGATTTCGCGAAGGCGCATGTCGAACTGCCGCGCAAGATCGCCGCCGCGTGCGAGGCGAAGGGCGTGCGGCGTCTGCTGCACATGAGCGCGATCGGCGCGGATTCGCAAGGTCCGAGCATGTATCTGCGCTCGAAGGGCGATGGCGAGAAGATCGTCCGCGAATCGGGACTGGACTGGACCATCTTCCGCAGCTCCGTGGTGTTCGGTCCCGAGGACAATCTGCTCAACCAGTTTGCGTTTCTGGAGCGCATGTTTCCGGTCATCCCGCTCGCATGCGCCGATGCGCAGTTTCAGCCCGTGTTCGTCGGCGATGTGGCGAAAGGGATGGTCAACGTGCTCGACCTCGACGCTGCCAACGGCCATGTCTACGAACTCGCGGGTCCCGGCGTCTACACGCTCGCGGAGCTGGTGCGTTTCGCGGGCGCGACCATCGGCAAGCATTCGCGCATCATCAAGCTGCCGGAGAGCCTCGGCCGCCTCCAGGCGATGACCATGGAATTGGCGCCCGGCCAGCCGCTCATCTCGCGCGACAATCTCGATTCGATGAAGACGCCGAACATCGCGAGCGGGCCGCTCGCGCCGGAACTGGGCATCGACGAGCCGGCGAGCATCGAGACGATCGCGCCGCTGTATCTCACCGGCAACTCGTCGCGCTCGCGCTTCAATGCCTACCGCGCAACCGCGCATCGTTAATTCTCTTTTTGTGATCGCATGAAACTCGTTATCGGTGACAAGTTCAATTCTTCCTGGTCGATGCGGCCGTGGGTGCTGCTCGAACATTTCGGCATCCCGTTCGACGAAGTGCTGATTCGCCTCGGCCAGCCCGACACGAAATCGAAGATTCTCGCGGTCTCGCCTTCGGGCAAGGTGCCGTGCCTCGTCACCGATTCCGGCGATGCCGTGTGGGAGTCGCTCGCGATCGTCGAGACAATTGCCGAGCTGCACCCCGAGCACGCGATGTGGCCGCGCGACGCCGCCGCCCGCGCGCATGCGCGCAGCATCAGCGCGGAGATGCACGCGGGCTTCGCGGACCTGCGCCAGAACATGCCGATGGAAATCACGACGCACGCGCCGGGCGCGGGCGCGACGCCGGGCGCGCTCGCGAACATCGCGCGCATCGAGGCGATCTGGGCGGAGTGTCTGGCGAAGTGGGGCGGACCGTTCCTGTTCGGCGATGAATTCGGCATCGCGGACGCGATGTTCGCGCCGGTCGTCATGCGCTTCAATACCTACGCGCCTGAACTGAGCGCGACGTCGCTCGATTATGCGAAGCGCATCACGGCGCTGCCGGCGGTCGCGGCGTGGATCGACGGCGCGCGCAAGGAAGCGCGATGAATATCTACGCAGTCGGCGGCGCGATCCGGGACGAGTTGCTCGGCGTGCCGGTGGTGGATCGCGATTATGTCGTCGTGGGCGCGACGCCGGAGCAGATGGTGGCGCAGGGGTATCGGCCGGTGGGGAAGGACTTTCCGGTGTTTCTGCATCCCGAGACTCACGAGGAATACGCGCTCGCGCGCACCGAGCGCAAGACGGCGGCGGGCTATCACGGCTTCCAGTTCTACTATTCGCCGGACGTCACGCTGGAGGAGGATCTCGCGCGGCGCGATCTCACGATCAACGCGATGGCGCGCGAGGTCACGCCAGCGGGCGAGTTGACCGGTCCGGTCATCGATCCGTTCGACGGGCAGAGCGACCTGAAAAACCGGCTGTTCCGGCATGTGGGCGATGCGTTCATCGAAGATCCGGTACGCATTCTGCGTCTCGCGCGTTTCGCGGCGCGTTTCGCGAATTTCGATATCGCGCCGGAAACCGCCGAGCTGATGCAGAAGATGGTCGCGGCGGGCGAAGTCGATGCGCTCGTGCCAGAGCGCGTCTGGCAGGAAGTGTCGCGTGGTTTGATGGAGAAGAAGCCGTCGCGCATGTTCGAGGTGTTGCGTGGCTGCGGCGCGCTGGTGCGGATTCTTCCCGAAGTCGATGCCTTGTGGGGCGTGCCGCAGCGCGCGGACTATCACCCGGAAGTGGATACCGGCGTGCATGTGATGATGGTGCTGGACTACGCCGCATCGCAGGGGTTTGCGTTGCCAGTGCGCTTCGCCGCGCTCACCCACGATCTCGGCAAGGCGACGACGCCGGAGGATATCTTGCCGCGTCACATCGGTCATGAGGGACGCAGCGTCGATCTATTGCGGCCGTTGTGCGAGCGGCTGCGCGTGCCGAACGAATGCCGCGATCTGGCCGTGCTGGTCGCGCGTGAGCACGGCAATATTCATCGCGTGATGGAGATGGGCGCGGCGGCGCTCGTCAGGCTCTTCGAGCGGTCGGATGCGCTGCGCAAGCCGGCGCGGTTTGCCGAGGCGCTACAGGCCTGTCTCGCCGATGCGCGTGGGCGGCTCGGGCTGGAGCAGCAGCCTTATCCGCAGGCAGAGCGGTTGAGGGAGGCGTTGGTCGCGGCACGCGCGGTCGATGCTGGCGCGGTCGCGCAGGAGTACGCCGAGCAGCCCGCGAAGATCAAGGATGCGGTGCACGATGCGCGGGTGGCGGCGGTGAAGGGGGCGTTGGGGGGCTAGAAAACCTCAAAGCGCCCGAGCAATCAACGAAAGCAACACCGACAACAACAACGTCGACATAAACGGAAACGAATACTCACGCCCGAAGATCCGCAGCGTGAAATCCCCCGGCAGTCTGCCGATGCCGATCTTCTTCAGCCACGGCATCGAGCCGGACAGAATCGCAAGCGCGATAAAAGTCGTGAGCAGCCAGCGAATCATGATCGCGCACTCATAGCGTGTGAGAACGATCGCCCGCCGCGAATGCGTCGAGCGTACCGGGAATACTCCGCGAGAACGCGATCGCCTTGAACAACTCGCCCATCTCCGCTTCTGAAAGCAGCTTCTGCACCGCATTCGCAGCAGGCAGAAAGCGCCTGACGTCCGCTGGATCGAGATCGCTGAGCACATCGGTGATACCGGCGTTCATCAGAAACCGCGCCTGCGACGTGAAGCCGAGCAAATCGGCCCCCGTCTCGACGCCCGCTTCCGCGATGCCCGTAAATTCCACATGCGCGGTGATGTCCTGCAAGCCGGGGTACAGAAACGGATCGCCATGCGCGCGATGCCGGTAGTGGCACATCAGCGTACCGGCCGCGCGCTGCGCATGATAAAACTCGCGTCGCGGAAAGCCATAGTCGACGAAAAACGCCGCGCCACGCGTCAGCATCGTGCAGACGGTCTTCGTGAACGCGATCGCCGCTTCGTGCGTCTCGGTGACGTATTCGGCGAAGGGCTCATCGTTGGCTTCGTCGATGGCGGCATCGATCAATTCGACTTGCGCGTCGGGCCTGATCGGCCGGTCATCGAACGCAAAACGGTCGTCCAGCACGACGACGCCGCGCTCGTGCCACGCGCCGAGCTTGCGCACCACGAGGCGCACGGGCATCGCATCGAGCACTTCGTTGCCGATCACGACGCCTTCGAACCGGTCGGGCAGCGCGTCTAACCATTTCACCTTCGCGGCCAGCGCGGGCGCCTGCTTTTCGATGGTCTCGCGCTGGCGCGCGCGCAACTCGCCGGACAGATCGACGATCGCGTAACTGTCGAACGGCACATCGAGATCGGCGAGCGCGGTCAGAAGGCCGGCGGCCAGCTTGCCGGTGCCCGCGCCGAATTCCATCAACTGCCGCGTGCCGCTTTGCTGCAAAGCCTGCGCGACAGGACGCGCGAGTGTCGTCGCAAAAAGCGGGGACAGCTCGGGCGCGGTGACGAAGTCGCTGCCGTCCTCGGCGCGGCGGCCGAATTTCATCGCGCCGCCGCCGTAATAGCCGAGTCCCGGCGCGTACAGCGCGAGGTCCATATAGCGGTCGAACGGCAGCCAGCCGCCCGCTGCGGCGATGCGTCCCCGGATCAGATCTGTAAGCGCTTCGGACTGCGCGAGCGCATCGGCGCCCGGAGCAGGTAAACTATCGGATTGTCTGGCATTCGGATTCATCCCAGTATTGTAAATGAGCGCTACCACGCCGTTTTCTTCCGTCAACTCGCCGTCTTCCGGCTCCGTCGCACGCGCCCGGACCGTGCTCGTCACGGGCGCGGCGAAGCGCATCGGGCGCGGCGTCGCACTGGAATTCGCGCGACAGGGCTGGGACGTGGCCGTGCACTATGGCGGCTCGGAGCTCGAAGCGCGTGAAACCGTCGCGGATATCGAGGCCCTCGGGCGGCGCGCGGTCGCGCTGAAGGCGGATCTCGGCGTCGAGGCCGAAGTCGAGCGACTCGTGCCCGCGTGCGTGGAAACGTTCGGCGGGCTGAATTGCGTCGTGAACTGCGCGTCGCGCTTCGACGAAGATACGGCGATCGACTTCGGCTACGCCAGGCTGCTCGAAATGACGGCGGTCAATGTCGCAGCGCCGCTCACGCTCGCGCGAATGCTGCACGCGATCACGCCTGAAGCCGCAGCCGTTGACGATGCGCAACGCGGCGTCGTCATCAACGTGCTCGATCAGAAGCTGTACAACATGAATCCGGATTACCTGTCGTACACGCTGACGAAGGCGGCGCTCGACAACGCCACCATCGCGCTGGCGCAGGCGCTGGGGCCGAAGCTGCGTGTCGTCGGCCTGGCGCCGGGTCTGACGCTGATTTCCGCCGGGCAGACGCCCGCGTCGTTCGAGGCGGCGCATCGCGTGACGCCGCTCAATCGCGCATCGACGGTGGAGGACGTGGCGCAGGCCGCCTGCTATCTGGCGAACGCGCACGGCGTGAACGGCACGACGCTCGTCGTCGATGGCGGCCAGCACCTGGTGCCGAGCCCGCGCGACGTCATGTACATGATCGGCACGCAAAAGCCCTGAAACGCGCTTACTGAATATTGGAACCCATATGCTTGCCGCACTTTCGCATCCCCGGCTGACCGATTGCCGGCGGCTTTTTCTGCGTGACTACGAAGTTCGCATCAACATCGGCGTGCATGACTTCGAGAAGCGCGGCGAGCAACGCGTCGTGATCAACGTCGAACTGTATGTGCCGCTCGCGCTGTCGACGCCCGTCGCGGACAAATTGTCCGAAGTCGTCGATTACGACTTCATGCGCTCGACCATCGCCGCGCGCGTGAAGCAGGGCCATATCCACTTGCAGGAAACGCTGTGCGACGACGTCGCCGCGGCCCTGCTCGCGCATCCGAATGTGCGCGCGGTGGCCGTATCGACGGAAAAGCCCGACGTCTACCCCGATTGCGACGCGGTGGGCGTCGAAGTCTTTCGCATCAAAGAGGAACGAGCATGAACGCGCGTGACACGATCGAAGCCGCCGAGGCACAGAAGCCCGCGCGCGAGGCGTTGACCAAGCGCCAGCAGAAGGAAGCGTACGAGAACAACAAGCTGTACAAGCGCATCGTGCGGCAGGTCGGCGAGGCGATCGGCGACTTCAACATGATCGAGCACGGCGACAAGGTCATGGTGTGCCTGTCGGGCGGCAAGGACAGCTACGCGATGCTCGACGTCCTGATGCGCCTGCGCGAGCGCGCGCCGATCGACTTCGAACTCGTCGCCGTCAATCTCGACCAGAAGCAGCCGGGCTTTCCGGAGCACGTCCTGCCGGATTACCTGAGCAAGCTCGATATCCCGTTTCACATCGAGAATCAGGACACGTACAGCATCGTCAAGCGCCTGGTGCCGGAAGGCAAGACCACATGCTCGCTGTGCTCGCGCCTGCGTCGCGGCATCCTGTATCGCGTGGCGGGCGAGCTCGGCGCGACCAAGATCGCGCTCGGGCATCATCGCGACGACATCCTGCAGACACTGCTGCTCAACATGTTCTACGGCGGCAAGCTGAAGGGCATGCCGCCCAAGCTGCAATCCGACGACGGCAAGAACGTCGTGATCCGTCCGCTCGCGTATGTGAAGGAAACCGATCTCGAAAAGTACGCCGAACTGCGCGAATTCCCGATCATCCCGTGCAATCTGTGCGGCAGCCAACCAAACCTGAAGCGCGCGGAAATGAAGGCGCTGATCCGCGAATGGGACAAGCGTTTCCCGGGCCGCGTGGAGAATATGTTCAACGCGCTGTCGAACGTGGTGCCGTCGCATCTGATGGACAGCGCGCTGTTTCCGTTCGCCGGCCTGCGCGCGACGGGCGAGGCCGATCCGCAAGGCGATATCGCCTTCGACGAAGAACCGTGTGCAAGCGAACCGTCAGGATCGTCCGGCGCGGTTTCAATCGTGCAGTTCGACGATCTATAACCTTTATCCAATAAGGCGCAGCGTGGGTTTCGCCGCATTGCGCCAAAGAGCCGCGTGATAAATTGGCGGCTCGTCATACCAGCAAGGCTCCCAGCGATGAACATCGTGATTCTGGCTGCCGGCATGGGCAAGCGCATGCGCTCCGCCCTGCCGAAAGTACTCCATTCATTGGCGGGCAAGCCGTTGCTCGCCCACGTCATCGATACGGCGCGCACGCTCTCGCCGACGCGGCTCGTCGTCGTCGTCGGGCACGGCGCGGACAAGGTCCGCGAGGCCGTCGGCGCGCCGGACGTGCAATTCGCGTTGCAGGACAAGCAGCTCGGCACGGGACACGCCGTGCAGCAGGCGCTGCCGCTGCTCGATCCCTCGGTTCCCACGCTCGTGCTGTATGGCGACGTGCCGCTTACGCGCGCGAGCACGCTCGAACGCCTGATCGAGGCCGCGGGCGCCGAGCGTTACGGCGTGCTTACCGTGACCGTCGGCGATCCGACCGGCTACGGCCGCATCGTGCGCGACGCGGCGGGCAAGGTGAAGAAGATCGTCGAGCAGAAGGATGCGAGCGAGGAAGAGCGGCGCATCGCGGAAATCAACACCGGCATCGTGATCACGCCGACGCGCACGCTCGAAACATGGCTCGCGTCGCTGAAGAACAACAACGCGCAAGGCGAGTTCTATCTGACGGACGTCGTCGAGCGCGCCATCGACGCGGGCGTCGAAGTCGTCACCGCGCAGCCGGACGCCGAATGGGAAACGCTCGGCGTGAACAGCAAGATTCAGCTCGCGGAACTGGAGCGCATCCATCAGCACAACGTGGCGCATGCGCTGCTCGACGCCGGCGTGACGCTGATGGACCCGGCGCGCATCGACGTGCGCGGCACGCTTGAATGCGGCGCGGACGTGTCGATCGACGTGAACTGCGTGTTCGAAGGGCGCGTGACGCTCGCCGACAACGTGACGATCGGCCCGAACTGCGTGATCCGCGACGCCACCATCGGCGCGGGCACGCGTGTCGATGCGTACACGCATATCGAAGGCGGCACGACCGGCGCGAATGTCGTGCTCGGCCCGTACGCGCGGCTGCGTCCGGGTGCGAAGCTCGGCGATGAAGCGCATATCGGTAACTTCGTCGAGGTGAAGAACGCGGTGCTCGGGCACGGCTCGAAGGCCAACCATCTCGCCTATATCGGCGATACCGATATAGGCGCGCGCGTGAACGTGGGCGCGGGCACGATCACCTGCAACTACGACGGCGCGAACAAGCATCGCACCGTGATCGAGGACGACGTGTTCATCGGCTCGGACACGCAACTGGTCGCGCCGGTGCGCGTGGGCCGCGGCGTGACGATCGCGGCGGGCACGACGGTGTGGAAGGATGTCGGCGAAGGCGAGCTGGTGCTCAACGAGAAGACGCAGGTGAGCAAGACGGGCTATGTACGCCCGGTGAAGAAGAAGTCGTAAGGCTGTCGAGAGATTCAGCCCAACGCGCGCGGCGCGCTTCGTGCCGCGCTTTCGAATGCAAGTTTCAAAGGATGAACGTCCATGTGCGGAATTGTCGGCGCGGTAGCGCAACGTAACATCGTCTCGGTGCTGGTCGAAGGTCTGCGCCGCCTCGAGTATCGCGGCTACGACTCGTGCGGCGTGGCCGTGCTGAGCCACGGCGAGCCGCGCCGCGCGCGCAGTGTCGCGCGTGTGTCCGATCTCGACGCGCAAGTGCGCGATACGAATCTCGGCGGCATGACCGGCATCGCCCACACGCGCTGGGCGACGCACGGCGCGCCCGTCACCGACAACGCGCACCCGATCTTCTCGCGCGATACCGTGGCGCTCGTGCACAACGGCATCATCGAGAATTACGAGTCGCTGCGCGAGATGCTCAGGGGCAAGGGCTACGAATTCGTCTCGCAGACGGATACCGAAGTCATCGCGCATCTGATTCACAGCATGTATCGCGGCGACCTGTTCCAGACCGTGCGCGATGCCGTCAAGCAACTGCATGGCGCGTATGCGATCGCCGTGATGCACAAGGATCAGCCGCACACGGTCGTCGGCGCGCGCCAGGGTTCGCCGCTCGTCGTCGGCGTGGGCGAGGGCGAGAACTTCCTCGCATCGGACGCGCTCGCGCTCGCCGGCAGCACCGATCGCTTCGCGTTCCTCGAAGAAGGAGACGTGGTTGAGATCCGGCTCGACGGCGTGAAGATCGTCGATCGCGAAGGCGTACCCGCCGAGCGCGAAGTGCGCGTGGTGACGGCGTATGGCGGCGCGGTGGAACTCGGGCCGTATCGCCACTTCATGCAGAAGGAAATCTTCGAGCAGCCGCGCGCGATCACCGACACGATCCCGCAAGCCGACGAGTTCGGCCCGAGCCTGTTCGGCGAAGGCGCGCGCGACGCGTTCGCGGGCGTCGACAGCCTGCTGATCCTCGCGTGCGGCACGAGCTACTACTCGGGTCTCACGGCGAAGTACTGGCTCGAATCGATCGCGAAGATTCCGACGCAGGTCGAAATCGCGAGCGAGTATCGCTATCGCGAGTCGGTGCCGAATCCGAAGGCGCTGGTCGTGACGATCTCGCAATCGGGCGAAACCGCCGACACGCTCGCCGCGCTGAAGCACGCGCAGTCGCTCGGCCACAAGCACACGCTCGCCGTGTGCAACGTCGCGACCAGCGCGATGGTGCGTCAGACCGAGTTCGCGTTCCTGACGCATGCGGGCACGGAGATCGGCGTGGCATCGACGAAGGCATTCACGACGCAGCTCGTCGGCCTGTTCGTGCTGGCGGTGACGCTCGCGAAGATGCGCGGTCACGTGAACGCGAAGCAGGAAGCCGCGTATTTCACGCAACTGCGGCACTTGCCGGCGGCGCTGAATAGCGTGCTGGCGCTGGAGCCGCAGATCATCGCGTGGTCGGAGGAGTTCGCGCGCAAGGAAAATGCGCTGTTCCTCGGACGCGGCCTGCACTATCCGATCGCGCTCGAAGGCGCGCTGAAGCTGAAGGAAATTTCGTACATCCACGCGGAAGCGTATCCGGCGGGTGAACTGAAGCACGGGCCGCTCGCGCTCGTGACCGAAGCGATGCCGGTGGTGACCGTCGCGCCGAACGACACGCTGCTCGAGAAGCTGAAGTCGAACATGCAGGAAGTGCGCGCGCGTGGCGGCGAGCTGTATGTGTTCGCGGATGCGGATACGCGCATCGTCAGCGAGGACGGCATTCATGTGATCCGCATGCCGGAGCACTATGGGGCGCTGTCGCCGATACTGCACGTCGTGCCGTTGCAGTTGCTCGCGTATCACACGGCGTGCGCGCGCGGGACGGATGTCGACAAGCCGCGGAATCTAGCGAAGTCGGTGACGGTGGAATAAGCGTCGCGGGGTTTTCGCGGGTTGGTATCTGGAGAAAAAAGCGCCTTCTCGGAGGCGCTTTTTTCTTTTCGGTTGAAGCATTTTTGCGGAGAAAGGCTCAGTGTTTAACCGGCATGATTTTGCCGGGAAAGCACCATCATGCTGTTTAACCGGCGCAAAAATGACGGTGGTCGATCTCGAAAATGATGCTGCCACGCGTGCCCCGCCTGTGGACAACCTTGTTGGCACCACACCGCGTTAACTGTTGGCGGTTTCTGAACAACTGGCCGTCCATCGCCGGAATGCGAAAGTTGTCCTGCGCTCAAGCCAGAACCAGACGCGTCATACCGGACTTGTATACTCGGTAAACATCTGACGTAAAACGCGCTTCGGCAGTTATCCACTGTTTTGCCGCAAGCTTGTTAACTACTACCACGTATACATACGAACTCTTTTGTTTACTTAAGCGACGTGGCCGCACTGCTCAAAACCGCAGCGCACCTTCAGGCAGAAGCAGCGCCATGCACTTGCCTCAACCGCTCGCGGCTATTGCTCAGATGCATTCGCATCGCAGCGCGCGCGTCGTCGGGATCTTGCCGTACGATCGCCTGATAGATCGCCTTGTGCTCGCCAAGCACGCTGCGCAAGCGCTCGATCTGATCCAGTTCCGCAAGCTCTGCCTTGCCCAGGCGCGTGCGCGGACTCACGCCGCGTCCCATCTGGCTCAGCACGTCGTAGAAATATCGGTTGCCGCTCGCCCGTGCGATCTGCAAATGAAACTCGACGTCATGCTGCAGCACATCCGTGTTCCCGCTCGCCAGTTGCTCCTCGAAGCGTTTCAGCGCCGCCGCGATCTGCTTGAGATGCGCGTCCGTGCGCCGCGCCGCCGCAAGCGCGGCCGCCGCGCCTTCCAGATCGATGCGAAACTCGATGACAGCCATGATGTCCAGCAGGCTCGACAGATCCGCGTCCGGCAGACGCACTGCTTCGCGATCCTCCGGCGCCCGGATGAACGTGCCGACGCCATGCCGTGTCTCGACCACATTCGCCGCCTGCAAGCGCGACACCGCCTCACGCACGACCGATCGGCTCACCGACAGTTGTTTCATCAGCGCGACTTCGGTCGGGATCTTGTCGCCTGGACGGAGAACACCGCGCTCGATGTCCTCGAACAGGGTGGCGACAACTTTTTCGGTGAGACTTGCCATATTGATTCGCTGCGGATGGAGTAGAGTAGTTTTGGCTGTTGTCGGACGTCGTCGGATCGGCTTGAGCCAGAATAGACCAAGGCGGCATGCGCCAAGATGGATAGATGTCCGACAACGCATCATCGTGCTGGACGACGGATCCGTCAATTCGGCAAATCCTGCTTCAAGAATCGAAAAGATATAAGACATCGTATAAGTATGATCGAGCTTACATCGTCAAAACTTACGCAAAATCAAGCTAATTAGGGTATACGCCCCTGTCATACAGGCGCGAATCAGCGGTACTCTGTGTTAAGACGTCTGATGACATAGCGCTCTCGGACGCGTCGCTTTCCATTCAGATCGCCGTCGTCACAGGGAGGCATCATGCCGTCTTCGTCACCGTACCAACCGCTGCCCAATACATTCCGAACGTCGCTGCGCGAGCGCAAGAAGCTGATCGGTTGCTGGCTGTCGCTCGCGTCTCCGATCGCCACCGAACTGATCGGCGTGGTCGGCTTCGACTGGATGCTGCTCGACGCCGAGCACGCGCCCAATGACGCCCTCACGCTCATCCCGCAATTGATGTCGCTGAAGGACAGCCCGAGCGCGCCTGTCGTGCGCCCGCAGGCGAACGATCCCGTCGCGATCAAGAAGCTGCTCGACTCGGGCTTCGTCAATTTCCTGATTCCCTTCGTCGACAACGCCGCTCAAGCCGAGCGCGCAGTCGCCGCGACGCGTTATCCTCCTCAAGGCATCCGCGGCGTGTCGGTCGGACATCGCGGAAATCGCTACGGCACCGTGGCGAACTATTTCCAGGTCGCGAACGACAATATCAGCGTCGCGGTGCAGATCGAGAGCCGCGCGGCGGTCGAAGCAATCGATGAGATCATCGCGGTCGAAGGCGTCGATGCGCTGTTCGTCGGCCCGTCCGATCTCGCCGCCGCGTATGGTCATCTCGGCAACGCGAATCATCCGGATGTGCAGGCGGCCATCGCGCACGTGTTCGAGCGTGCGCACGCGGCGGGCAAGCCGAGCGGCATTCTCGCGCCCGTGCAGGAAGATGCCGAGCGCTATCTCGCGATGGGCTGCACGCTCGTCGCCGTGTGCGCGGATCTGGGCTTGCTCAGGAACGCCGCGCAGGCCGTGAAGAAACATTTCATCCCGGAGTGAGCGCGACGCGTCACGCTCGACCGGCCGACACCGAACATCGACATCAAGGAGCGATACATGCAAAAGGCAGGCTTCATCGGACTGGGCATCATGGGCAATCCCATGGCGGCCAATCTTCTCAAGAACGGCATTCAGCTCGCGGCATTCACGCGCAGCGGCGTGAGCGCGGATCTCACGGGCGCGGGCGCGACGGCATGCGATACGCCCGCCGCAGTCGCCGAGAAGGCTGATGTGATCTTCATCATGGTGCCGGACACGCCGGACGTCGAGAAAGTGCTGTTCGGCGAGAACGGCGTCGCGAGCAAGCTGAAGAGCGGGCAGATCGTCGTCGACATGAGCTCGATTTCGCCGATCGCCACGCGCGAGTTTGCCGCGAAGGTGCGCGAGAAGGGCGCCGATTATCTCGACGCGCCCGTGTCCGGCGGCGAAGTCGGCGCGAAGGCCGCGTCGCTCACGATCATGGTCGGCGGCGCGCAGGCGACCTTCGACAAGGTCAAGCCGCTCTTCGACATGATGGGCAAGAACATCTCGCTGATCGGCGAAGTCGGCGCGGGACAGGTGTGCAAGGTCGCGAATCAGGTGATCGTCGCGGCGACCATCGAGGCGGTCGGCGAGGCGTTGCTGCTCGCGTCGAAAGCAGGCGTCGATGCCGAAAAGGTTCGCACCGCGCTGATGGGTGGGTTCGCGTCGTCGCGCATTCTCGAAGTGCACGGCGAGCGCATGACCAAGCGCACGTTCAATCCGGGCTTTCGCATCGAGCTGCATCAGAAGGATTTGAATCTGGCGCTCGCGACCGCGCAGGCGCTCGGCGTCTCGCTGCCGAATACGTCGACATGCATGCAGTTGTTCAACGCGTGCGCCGCGAATGGCGGCAAGGCGTGGGATCACTCCGGCATGGTGCGCGCGCTCGAAATTATGGCGAATCACGAAATCGGCCAGGAAACGAAGTAATTCTCGAAGACTCAACCCGCCCGCCGCGCGCCGGCGGGTTGCCTCAAGGCTTCTTCAGTGCGCGCTCCCCGATTCGCGCGAAATGCCCGATCGCGAAGCGCCGCACGTTCTCCACGGCCGGATTCGTCTGCTCCTCGCTCCACGCAAGATCGATATCCGCGTACGCGTCCTGCGCCCATAGCGGCCTGAACACGACTTCCTCGAAGCACAACTCGCGCGCCGACGCCGGCACGATCGCGACGCCCACGCCCGCACGCACCAGCGCGACGATCGTATGCGTCTGGTCGATGTACTGCACGTAATCCGCCTGCACGCCGCTCCCCGCGAATAGCCCCACGATGCGATCGTGGAAGTACTTCCCGCCATCGTGCGAATACATGACGAACGGCTGGCCATCGAGATCCCTCGCGGCGATGGCGCGGCGCTTCGCGAGCGGATGCCCGACCGGAATCGCGAGTTGCAATGGCTCGCGCGCGATCCGCTGATATTCGATGCCGTGCATGAAGAACTGCGCCCGCATGACGCCGAGATCGATCTCGCGCGATTCCAGCGCCTTCACCTGCTGCAACGACACCATCTCCTTGAGCACGACCCTGATGCCCGGCAACTCGTCGCGCACGGCGGCGATGAGGCTCGGCACGAGGTGATAGCCCGATACGGCCGTGAAGCCAATCGTCACCTGGCCGACGTCGCCGCGCGCCACGCGCCTTGCCGAATCCGCCGCCTGCGTCGACAGCCGCAGGATGCGCACCGCGTCCTCGTAATACGTCCGGCCCGCCGCCGTCAGCTTCACGCTGCGGCTGTTGCGCTCGAACAGAACCAGATCGAGCGCCTGTTCGAGCAACTGGATTTGCCGAGAGAGCGGCGGCTGCGTCATGAAAAGCCGCGTGGCGGCGCGCCCGAAGTGCAATTCCTCCGCGACGGCCACGAAACAGCGCAAATGATTCAGCTCGATGATCATGTCAATTTGGGTATTGATCGATGCGGAATATAGCTTAGACATCAATCGATCGCGTGAATATAGTGATTTCCGAGATAGGCCGATCTTCAAGGAACTCGAATGTTCGACGTGCTACTGATCAATCCCGTGCTTGCGTCGCTCGACCGCGAACTGAGCGCGCGCTACACCGTGCATCGCTACTACGAGCACGCCGACAAGGCCGGATTCCTGCGCGAAGTCGCACACGGCATCGGCGGGGTCGTGACGGGTGGCGCGACCGGCATCAGCAACGCATTGATGGATGCGCTGCCCGCGCTGCGCATCGTCGCGATCAACGGCATCGGCACCGACGCGGTCGACCTGACGTACGCCCGCGCGCGCGGCATCCACGTTTCGACGACGCCCGGCGTACTCACCGACGACGTCGCCGATCTCGCCATCGGACTGCTGATTTCCGCGTGCCGTGGCTTGTGCGTCGGCGATGCGTACGTGCGTGACGGCGAATGGGGCAAAAGCGGCCTGCCGCTCGCGCGCAAGTTCAGCGGCATGAAGGTGGGCATCGTCGGGCTGGGGCGTGTCGGGCGCGCGATCGCGCAGCGCGCGGCGGCGTTCGGCTGCCCGATCGCGTACACCGATCTGCGCGAAATCGCCGATGTGCGTTATCGCTTCGTCGCCGATCTGCGCGATCTCGCGCGCGAAAGCGATGCGCTGATTCTCGCGGCATCGGCGGACGACGCGGAAGGCATCGTCGATGCCGCCGTGCTCGATGCGCTCGGCCCCGACGGTTATCTGATCAACGTCGCGCGCGGCAAACTCGTCGACGAAGCGGATCTCGTGCAGGCGCTCGAAGAGAAGCGCATCGCGGGCGCGGGGCTCGACGTGTTCGTCGATGAACCGAACGTGCCCGCCGCGCTGTACGCGCTGAAGAACGTCGTGCTCCAGCCGCATCGCGCGAGCGCGACCGTAGAGACGCGCACCGCGATGGGCGACATCGTCCTCGCGAGCCTCGCGTCCAGCTTCGCGGGCGAGCGGCCCGAGACGAGCGTCACGCCCTGACACACGGCATCGCCGAACCATAACCATCCCGACGACATCTGGGAGGAGACACGTGAAGAACCTCGATATCGCTTCGTCCGCAGTGGGAGCCAGCGCGGCCAAGGTCGGCCATTTCCGCTACTACATTCTCGCGCTGATTTTCTTCGTCACGGTGCTGAACTACGCGGACCGCGCGACGCTCTCCATCGCCGGAACCTTCGTTTCGAAGGACCTGGGTCTGTCGGCGTCGGCGCTCGGCATCGTGTTCTCGGCGTTCGGCTGGGCCTACGCGATCGGCCAGATTCCCGGCGGATGGCTGCTCGACCGATACGGCGCGAAACGCGTCTACGGCGCGAGCATCGCGCTATGGTCGATCTTCACGTTCAGTCAGGGCACGGTGTCGCTCTTCGGCACGGCGGCCTCCGCGACGGCCGCGCTCTTCGTGATGCGCTTCATGCTCGGCCTCGTCGAATCGCCCGCGTTTCCGGCGAACGCGCGCGTCGTCGCGACGTGGTTCCCGACCAACGAGCGCGGCACCGCGAGCGCGTTGTTCAACTCGGCGCAGTATCTGGCGGTCGTGCTCTTCACGCCGCTGATGGCGTGGTTCACGCATGCGTTCGGCTGGCATCACGTGTTCTTCTTCATGGGCGGGCTCGGGCTGATCGTCGCGGTCGTGTGGTTCGCCGTGATGGACGATCCGAAGTCGCACAAGCGCATGAGCCGCGCCGAGTTCGACCACATCGCGGGTAACGGCGCGCTCGTGAGCCTCGATACGACCATCGCGACGACGCGTCGCCGCTTCACGCGCCGCGAACTCTCGACGCTCTTCACGAGCCGCATGATGTGGGCGATCTACATCGGCCAATACTGCATCACGGCGCTGACGTACTTCTTCATCACCTGGTTCCCGATCTATCTGATCAAGGAACGCGGCATGAATGTGATGACCGTGGGCCTGGTCGCCGCGCTGCCCGCGATCTGCGGATTCTCCGGCGGCATTCTCGGCGGGCTGCTGTCCGATTTCCTGATCCGGCGCGGCGTGTCGGTGTCGCTCGCGCGCAAGACGCCGTTCATGATCGGCATGCTGCTCGCGACCGCGATCATGACCGCGCCGCTTGCATCGACCAATACGGCGATCGTCGTCATCATGTCGCTCGCGTTCTTCGGCAAGGGGCTTGCCGCGATCGGCTGGGCCGTGCTTTCGGACGTCGCGCCCCGCGAGATGACGGGGCTGTCCGGCGGCGTGTTCAACGGCATCGGCAATACGGCGGGCATCGTGACGCCGATCGTCATCGGCTATGTGGTCGCGAGCACCGGCTCGTTCGATCGCGCGCTGTGGTTCGTCGGCGCGCACGGCATCGCGGCGATGCTCGCATACGGGCTGCTCGCCGGGCCATTCAAGCGGATTCAGCTGAAGACCTGATTTCCGAGGGCAGTGCAGGCAGGACCGACAAAGCCGGCGCGAGCCGGCTTTGTCGTTTCGGTGCCAGTGTATCGGCAGTTAGTTGTCGGACGTCTTAGTTTGAGTCTGGTTTGAATCGATTGGAAGCAGGGACAATCGCCGTGAGTGTTGTGGATAGAGCCGCGAGATGACAAAGGGTAAACACGCTTGGCACCGAAAGAAGGTCATTTTAAAATGTCATCAGACAACATATCACATGGCCGACAAGGCAGCATCACTCGCTCAACTCACAGGATCACGCTCATGTCCACGAACGCAGTCGAACCGAACGCCACTCCGAAAGTCACCGAATTGCGCGTCGTGCCGGTCGCCGGCCGCGACAGCATGCTCATGAACCTCTCGGGCGCGCACGGCCCGTTCTTCACGCGCAACATCGTGATCCTGAAGGACAGCGCCGGTAACACGGGCGTCGGCGAAGTGCCGGGCGGCGAGAACATCCGCAAGACCATCGACGATGCGCGTTCGCTCGTCGTCGGCCAGTCGATCGGCAACATGCATGCGGTGCTCAACAAGGTGCGCACGGCGTTCGCCGATCGCGACGCGGGCGGCCGCGGCCTGCAGACCTTCGATCTGCGCACGACGATCCACGCCGTTACCGCGCTCGAAGCCGCGCTGCTCGATCTGCTCGGCAAGCACCTGGGCGTGCCGGTCGCGGCGCTGCTCGGCGAAGGGCAGCAGCGCGATGAAGTCGAAATGCTCGGCTATCTGTTCTACATCGGCGATCGCAACAAGACGGACCTGCAATACGCATCCGGCGCGGATGGCCGCGACGACTGGGAGCGCCTGCGCACCGAAGTTGCGCTGACGCCCGAAGCGGTCGTGCGTCTCGCGGAAGCGGCGAAGGCGCGTTACGGCTTCAATGACTTCAAGCTGAAGGGCGGCGTGCTGGCGGGCGAAGCGGAAATGGAAGCCGCCACCGCGCTTGCGGAACGCTTTCCCGAAGCGCGCGTGACGCTCGATCCGAACGGCGCGTGGTCGCTCGCCGAAGCGATCCGTCTGTGCCGCGACAAGCACGACGTGCTCGCGTACGCGGAAGATCCGTGCGGCGCGGAAAACGGCTATTCGGGCCGCGAAGTGATGGCCGAATTCCGCCGCGCGACCGGCCTGCCGACGGCGACCAACATGATCGCGACGGACTGGCGTCAGATGGGCCACGCGATCCAGTTGCAATCCGTCGACATCCCGCTCGCCGATCCGCACTTCTGGACGATGCAGGGCTCGGTGCGCGTCGCGCAGATGTGCAACGACTGGGGTCTCACGTGGGGCTCGCATTCGAACAATCACTTCGACGTGTCGCTCGCGATGTTCACGCACGTCGCCGCCGCCGCGCCGGGCAAGATCACGGCGATCGACACGCACTGGATCTGGCAGGACGGCCAGCGTCTCACGCGCGATCCGCTGCAGATCGTCGGCGGGAAGGTGAAGGTGCCGGAAGTGCCGGGTCTGGGCGTCGAACTGGATATGGACGAAGTCGAGAAGGCGCACGCGCTGTATCAGCAGCACGGTCTCGGCGCGCGCGATGACGGCGTCGCGATGCAGTATCTGATTCCGAACTGGAAGTTCGACAACAAGAAGCCCTGCCTCGCGCGTTGAGACCGATGCGCGTCTAGTCCTTCAGACGTTCGATGAGCGCAATCGCCGCAGCCGGATTGCGCTCCTTGAAGCCGCTGATGACGTAGACGAACACATCGCGCGATGCGGCTTTCGGGGCCGGCTTGCCGAAGGTCTCCAAGTCGGCCGGCGAGCCGCCCGCGGCCCACGTTTTCGCGCGCCCGGTCCATTGATCGAGCGCCGCTTTCGCATAACCCTTCGCCTGCTTTTCGGTCGTGCCCATGATGCGCGCGTAGACGAAAGGCGCGGTCACATCCGCGATCTGCGGATACTTCGAATCACCCGCGATCACCACCGCGACGCGATACTTTCGCGCGAGCGCGATGAACGCCGGATCGCAGAAACTCTCGTGTCGGACTTCGACCGCGTGACGGATCGCGCGGTCGTCGATTTTCGCGGGCAGCAGTTCCAGAAAGCGCTCGAAATCCTCGGCGTCGAACTTCTTGGTCGCCGCGAATTGCCAGTTGATCGGACCGAGCTTGTCTCCGAGTTCGAGCACGCCGCTGCCGAAAAAACGTTCGATCGTATCGCCGGCTTCGGCCAGCACACGGCGATTCGTCGCGTAGCGCGGCGCCTTGAGCGAGAACACGAAATCGTCCGGCGTCTCGTCGCGCCACTTGATGAAGGTAGCGGGTTTCTGCGCGCCGTAGAACGTCCCGTTCACTTCGATGCTGGTGAGCGCGCGGCTCGCGTATTCGAGTTCACGCTTCTGCGCGAGCCCTTCGGGATAGAACGTGCCGCGCCACGGCTCGAACGTCCATCCGCCGATGCCGACCCGGATGCGTCCGGACTTTCCTTTGGAGGTAGCCATCGATGCGCTCCTCCGCTCACTTGCGGCCGACGAGATAGCTCACGCCCTCGGGCCCGTACTGCTCCGAATGCTCGATGTTCGGCGCGAGATGGAAGATATCGCCCGCGCGATACGTCCGCGCGTGAGCGGCGATGCGAATCGTGAGATCGCCTTCGAGAATCAGCGCCTTGGCTTCGAACGGATGCGCGTGAAGGTCGAGCGAACCGTTCGGCTCGCGTGTAACCGTGACGACCTCGTCGAAGCTTTCGCTGGAAAGAAGCGCAAGAAATTCGTCACGGCGCATGATCGGTGTCCCAGAAAAAAGAATGGCGCGTCCGTTCGTCTGGAACGGACGCGCCGTCTCATGCGCTCATGCTAACGCAGATGCTTTGTCGACTGCTCAGTTGCCGAAGAAGATGTTGCACTGCGGACCGCGCGTGCAGGGCTTCGACGCCGAGCTGTCCATGGTGTTCATCGTCGTGCCGGCTGCACCGCGCGTCATGGGCGCGCCGCCATAGGACGTGTCGGACATGTCACCGGGCTGGGCCTGCATGGCGCTTTGCTGCGGCGCGCTCGGGTCGGTCCAGGTGTCGGCGGTGGCCTGTCCGGGCACCTGCGCGGTTCGATAGTAGGTCTGCTGGGCCGAGGCGAGGCCCGCAGCGGCGAATAATGCGGCGGCGAGCGCCGCCATGGCGATACGTGATTTCATGTCGACTCCTTGATCGTACGGTCAGAAGGCGCGCTCGCGTGTGTCCGCGTAACGCTGTTCGCTGATTCGGATCGGTAATCCGCACGGAACGTGCCACGTGTCCCGCATATGCCATGCGTGGCGCGCCGCGAGGACGGAACATAGATGCCGGTTGCCGGCGTGGTATGCGTGTTCCGCCGCCGGTATGCCGAACTTGTTCGAATGCGTTTCACGCACGGCATCTCGCCGTTGCGATGCAGACGGAGCGCCGGTGCGCTTTCCGGCGAATGGGACCCGCGGGTCCGCAGAAGACGCATGCCGCACTGCACCTTCTTTATAGCCCGCGGATGCGCGAATGAACAGGACAATTGAACGCACGGCACGCTTACGGTCGCGCGCGTGGCGCGCGGCTGTCGGTCGCGTCATCGTTGTATCGGTTCTAGAATGCGAGGCGTGCCATCTCGCCAACTTTCGAATGCAGGGACAACGCGACCATGACCGTCATCATCTACCACAATCCGAAGTGCGGAACCTCGCGCAATACGCTCGCACTGATTCGCAACGCGGGCATCGAACCGAACGTGATCGAGTATCTGACGCACCCGCCAAGCCGCGAAGCGCTCGTCGCGCTGATCGCGCGCGCGGGTCTGTCCGTGCGCGAAGCGCTGCGCGAAAAGGGTACGCCGTACGCCGAACTCGGTCTCGACGATCCGGGCCTCACCGATGAACAACTCATCGACGCGATGCTCGCGCATCCGATTCTCATCAACCGGCCGTTCGTCGATACGCCCAAGGGCGCGCGTCTGTGCCGCCCGTCGGAACTCGTGCTCGATCTCCTGCCCGAGGCGCAGAAGGGGCCGTTCGTGAAGGAAGACGGCGAAGTCGTCATCGACGAAACCGGCAAGCGCGTCCGCTAAGCGAAACGCAAACAATCTGACCGTTACCTGACGTTACCTTTCTGGCAAACCCGTTGCACCTGTATCCGGCATCGCTTTTTAGACTGCACCTGACTCACAAGGCACTTGGTGCAGGGAGAAAGCGACATGAAGAAGAAACTGCTTGGAATGGCTGTCGGGCTGGCGGGGATCGCAGCGCTCGCAATGTCGGCCTCGGCGAACGCGCATGTCGATGTGGCGGTGGGCGTCGGCGTGCCGGTGTATGCGCAGCCCGCGGTGCCGGTCGGCTATTACGGATATGGCGATCGCGATGGCTACGGCTATCACCGCGACCGCTGGCGCGAGCGCGAATGGCGACGCCACGAATGGCGCGAGCGTCAATGGCGTCACGAGATGCGCCGGGAGGATCGCTGGCGCGACCGGCACGAATGGTAAGGTCTGAACGACGATGCGCGGTTCGTCTGGACTGCGCATTGCTTGATCGAACGCGGCGGGCCGGGAGGCTGCGCCGCGTTTCTGTTTCTGTTTGTTGCCGTGCGACCGCGTGCCGCATGCGGCGTCGGTCAAGGTGCGGCCGTTCGTGCCGTAAACACGTTGGCGACGCGCTGCGATCTCTTCGGCGCGAGCAAATTCCACCTCACTTTCAGCGATGTTCAGTCCCGTCAGCATTCTCGTCGTCACCGCGCTATCGAGCATTCTCTCGATACTGGTGCTGATCTCGCTGCTCTCGCACGAGATCGACGGCGTGCCGCGCTGGCTCTGGGCGAACGTGCTGGCCATCGTGTCGCTCGTGCTGTTCGCCATGCAGAACGTGGCGCCCGCGTGGCTCGGCGTCGTGGTCGCGAATCAGTTGCTGGCCGCGACCGTTCTGCTGATCTACGAAGGCTGCAACGAATTCTTCGATGTGCATCTGCGCCCCGCGCAACGCTGGGCGGGCTGGATCATGTGGCTCGCCGTGATGGCGGGCATCGTGTACTTCACCTACGTCGTCCCCGATGTGCACGTGCGCGTGGTGATCGTGTCGGCGTTTCATGCCGCCTGCGATCTCGCGATTGCCGGCCGCGTGCTGCTCGGGCGTCCGAAGGAGCGGCCGCGCTACAACTATCTGTTCGTCGCCGGCGCGGCGGCGCTCGGCACGCTCGGCCATACGATCCGCGGCGCGATCTACGCTGTGCAGCCGCCCGCGCAGGCGGCGCTGCTGCAACCCGGCCCGATGCAGATCACGTTTCTCGCGCTGGGAATTCTCGTGCTGCCGTCGTTGTGCATCGGGCTCGTGATGATGGCGCACGACCGTCTGGCGCAGCGGCTCGAACGGCTCGCGCGCTTCGACGATCTCACCGGCGCGTTGTCGCGAAAAGCGTTTCTGGCTGCGGCGGTTGAGCGGCTCGCGCGCGCCGGAAATACCGGCCGGCGCGAATATGTGGCGGTGGTCGACGTCGATCATTTCAAGAGCGTGAACGACCGCTACGGTCACGCGGCGGGCGACGACGTGCTGCGTCACTTCGCGGCCATCGTGCGTGCGCGCATCCGCGATGGCGATGCGTTCGGCCGCATCGGTGGCGAGGAGTTCTGTCTGTTCTGCACGGCGGATCGCAGCGAGGATGTCATCACGCTCGTCGAGCGTCTGCGCAGGACTGTCGAAGCGACGCCGTGCGCCGTGCCCGGTGGCGTGCTGAATTACACCTTCAGCGCGGGTATCGCGAGGTGGGACGGGCGCGAGCCGCTCGCCTCGTTGATGGCGCGGGCCGACAGCCTGCTGTATGCCGCGAAGGTCGCGGGCCGTAATCGTGTGAAGGCGTCTGGCGCGGAGGAACTCGTTCAAGCCTCTTCGATATCGCCATACTTCTGACGCTCGTCCTCCGGCTTGTTCATCCAGCGCCGCAGCAAACGCTTCTCGACCACGCGCCCGATGACCATGAGCGCGATCATCATGAGCATCGCGATGAACGCAACGCTCCAGACGCCCAGCCCACACACGATGCCGACAGCCGCCGTCACCCAGATCGACGCCGCCGTGGTAAGCCCACGCACGCGGTTTTCGCGCGGATTCTGCAGGATCACGCCGGCGCCGAGAAAGCCGACGCCCGTCACGATGCCCTGCACGGCGCGGGATACGTCGGCATCGGCGGAGAGCGTCATCGAGAAACCTTGCGCGCACATCGTCGCGATGCACGCGCCGAGCGACACGAGCCCGAGCGTCTTCATGCCGGTCGGCTTGCCGTGCAGATCGCGGTCGATGCCGATGATGCAGCCGATCAGCATCGCGGTCAGCATGCGCAGGACGGCGTCGGCGAGAAGAGGGTAAGGAAGCATCGCGCGTGAGAAGGGAACCGTAAGCCGCATCATCTTCGCACGGGGCGCCAGCACACGCGCAATTTTGGCGCGCTAACGTTCCGGTTCTCTGCGATCCACACGCATATTAAAAGGAGACGAAGTGAGCCAACTGCCCAAATTCACGATGGTCGATGCCGCGCCGACGCCCGTCGGACCGTTCTCGCACTCGGCCGAGGCCGACGGCTGGGTGTTTCTGACGGGCCAGATGCCGACCGATCCCGTCGACGACAACGCGCCGCTGCCCGAAGGCGTCGCGGCGCAGACACGGCGCGTGATGGACAACCTGATTCTCGTGCTGAACGGCGTCGGCCTCACGCTCGACAACGTGGTCAGCGCGCGCATCTTCCTCACCGAGTTCAAGCGCGATTACGACGCGATGAACGCAGTGTATCGCTCGTACTTTCTGCCGAAGCCGCTGCCTGCGCGCACGTGCATCGGCGTGACGGGACTCGCGCGCGATGCGCTCGTGGAGATCGATTTCGTCGCGAAGCGGCCCTAAGCGCGCTTGTTCACGCGCTTCGACGCATCGACACTGCGGAACGTGAGATTGATGCGCTCGCCGCGCGCGCCCGGCTCTTTCGGCACGCGATGCACCCATTCGAGCTGCGTGCGCCCGCGCATGACGAGCAGGCTGCCGTGCGTCAGCGCGAGCGTGTGCGTCGTGTGCGTGCGCGCGTGGCGGAACTCGAAGGTGCGCGTTGCGCCGAGACTCACCGATGCGATCACTGGCTCCGGGCCGAGTTCGCGTTCCTTGTCGGCGTGCCAGCCCATGCTGTCGAGGCCGCTGCGATAGCGGTTCAGCAGCACGCTGTTGAAGCGCGCGCCGCAGGCGGCTTCGGCGCGCTCGCGCAGTTGCGCGACGGCCGGCGTCCACGGCTGCGGCACGTTGCGGATGCCCGAATACACATAGACCGCATCCGGTTCGCCCTGCCACGCCGTCAGGCGCGGCAACGGCACGCGGCCGCCGGGCGTGCTCATCGTGTCCTGCTGCCAGCCGACTTCCGCGATCAGCGCGCCCATCAGGTCGGAGGCTTCGTCGGCATCGATCCAGTCCGGATGCCAGACGATGTCGGGTTTGGGAATGTCGTCGAATAGATCGAACATGGCGGCGATGCGGGAACGGCGCGGCAAATGAAGCATTCACGATAGCAGAGCCGCCGCGCAGCGTGCTTGCGGCCTCATTTCAGACGCGCAGACCCGCTGTGCTACATTTCCCGCATCATCTCAATAAAGTCGCCGCGCGGCGACAATGCACGGGGATTCGCATGAACACTACCGCCGAAGCAAGCGGCGGCGCGGCGCAAGGCCGCCGCATTCTGCTCGTCGACGACAGCGCCGATGCGGCGTTCGCCCTGTCGATGCTGCTCGAAGCGCTCGGTTACGTCGTGCGCAGCGAGCACGACGGGCCGCGCGCGCTCGCATCGATCGATGATTTCAAACCCGATGTGGTCGTGCTCGATATCGGTTTGCCGGGCATGAGCGGCTTCGACGTGGCGCGCGAAATGAGAAAGCGCGAAGCCACGCAGCACGCGCTGCTGCTCGCGCTGACCGGCTGGGGCAGTGACGCCGACCGCCGCAGCGCGCTCGATGCGGGCTTCGATCATCATCTGACCAAGCCCGTCGACGTCGCCAGTCTGGAAGCGCTGCTCGCGAAGCCGCGAGGGTAAGCGCTTCGTCATTCCACCCGCAGCCGCGCCATGTACGGCAGGTGATCGGACAGCCACGCGGTGTCCTGCGTCGGCACGAGCCATTCCACCGGTCTCAGGCCGCGCACGAACATCTTGTCGAGCGCGAGCGCGGGCGAGAACGCCGGAAACGTGCGGCCCGAAGCGCCCAACATCGTCGCGACTTCGTTCATGCCGAGTTCGGCGAATAGCGGCACGGAATCGTTGCGCCAGTCATTGAAGTCGCCCGCCAGCACGAGCGGGCCGTCGGGCGCTTCCTTCGCGATCCAGTGCGCGATCCAGTTCATCTGACGCAGACGCGCCTGACGCGTCAGCGCGAGATGCGCGCACAGCAGCGTGACCGACTGACCGGCGAAGGTGGCGCGCGCGACCAGCAAGCCGCGCTTTTCGAACCGATGCGCCGAGATGTCCCAGCGCCCGGAGAGATCGAGCGGATGCGGCGAAAGAATCGCGTTGCCGTGCCGCCACGACGGTTTGAAGACGTTCGGCCCGAGCGCGATCTGCAACTCGAGCGCGGTAGCGATCTCAGTGGCCTGGCAATGCCAGACATCGTCGAGCGGTGCGTTCAGCGGCTTGCCGAAGCCGCTGGCGAGCACCGGCTGCGGCATGCGCCGCGCCATCGCTTCCTGAAGGAAATAGACGTCCGCGTTGGTGGTCTGAACCCACCGCTGCATCGCGTTCCAGGCGCGCAAGCCGAGCGGCGAGCGACCCTTGTGCAGGTTCCAGCTGACCGCCGTGAAATCCGGCGTGGCCGTGTGAGCGGATGGGCCCGGCGGAAGGTGTTCTGGGTTTCGCATGCGTTCTTTGTCTTGAGCGGCGGCTTTTTGAGTCTATGTCACCGCGGTTGTCATTGCGCCGCCGTCGCTGCGCCCAGGCTCGCGCGCACCCGATAGGCGAGCGACGGGTTGCTGTCGATGATCTGCCATTGCGCCCATTCGCCCGGCTTGATCACGAGCCCCGGATGCGAACCGCTCACCTGACGCGGCACCGGCGGCAGCTTGCAGCCGGACTGCGACACGCGCGTGCTGTCGTCCTGCAGGGTTTCCTGCGCGTCGATGGCGATCGTGATGTCGTCGGCGCTCGCGTGGGTCGGCGAGATGGTGACGGTGCGTTGCAAGTCGATGTCGCCCGCGGGTTGATCCGCGCAGCCGACGCGGTTCTGCACCTTGTTGTGATGCGTGTCCGTGCGCGCCTGTCCGACGTTGGTCGTGCCAGAGAATGAGTCGATCTGTTGCCCGTCGCGCACAACCTGCAATTCCCAGTTCACCGGCTGCGGCGGCGTGGTTTGCGCGTGCGCGGCGAACGCGGCAAGACAGGCGCTCATCATGAGCGCGGCATTCAGAAAGGCAGTGGGTATCGTTTTTCGCATTGAAAGCAACTCCTGCGCGCGAACTGTTCGGATGGCGGCACACCCGGCGGCGGCCACGGGATCGGCGTTCCTCGGCGACTTCGGTGTGACACGGCGACGCGAAGCCGGTTCAGCGCGCCCGTCGAAATACACGATTGCAGACGGAGCAGATATCGAACCCGCTCGCCGTTTCGATCCCGACGATGATACTAGGCCGCGCCGATCGCGGCTTTATCGGCGGAAAGGGGCGTCCCAATTAGCAGCACACGCGTGCGACTGCTCGCTTGCAAGGGGTTTTGGCGTCGATACACTGGACTCGTCGACCATAAAAAATGACGGGGTGTGACATGACGACAGCCGTGGTCAAACAGGAACTCGCGGTGGCATCGTTCAGCAAGGTCTACAGTCTCGACGACGTGGAAGCCGCGCTCAACGACCTCACCGAAGGCGCAAGCGACGCCTTGCGCGCCACCTACGAAAAGATGCTCAAGGTGGGCAATCTGCGCTTTTGCGTGAAGCCCAACCGCATGCCGTCGATCGACGATCTAGCCGCCGACCTCCCCAACTTCGAGGAACCGCTCGCGGATATCCGCAAGCAGATCGCGCTGTGTCTCGAAACCGACGACCGCCTCGAACTCATGCCCATTCTGCTGCTCGGCGAGCCGGGCATCGGCAAGACACACTTCGCGAAACATCTCGCGCGGCTGCTCGGCACATCCTGCCATTACATCGCGATGAGCTCGCTCACGGCGGGCTGGATTCTGTCGGGGGCGTCGTCGCAATGGCGCAACGCGAAGCCAGGCAAGGTCTTCGACGCGCTCGTGAACGGCAGCTACGCGAACCCCGTCATCACCGTCGATGAAATCGACAAGGCCACCGGCGACGCGCAGTACGATCCGCTCGGTGCGCTCTACGCGCTGCTGGAGCACGACACGGCGCAGACTTTCATCGACGAATTCGCCGAGGTGCCGATCAACGCCGGCAACGTGGTGTGGATCGCCACGGCCAACGACGCGCGCGCGATCCCCGAGCCGCTTTTGAACCGCATGAACGTCTACGAGATTCCCGCGCCCGATCGCGACGGCGCGCGGCGCATCGCGCAGTCGATTTACGCCGAAATCCGCAATGCCCACACATGGGGCGCGCGCTTTCCAGAAACGCTCGGCGATGCGCCGCTCGACGCGCTCACGCAGGCGTCGCCGCGCGGCATGCGGCGTGCGGTACTGAATGCGTTCGGCAACGCACGTATCGACAGCCGGCACCACATCGAGGCGCGCGATATCCAGCTCGACCGGACTTCGCGCAGGAAAGCTATCGGGTTCTGAAAAGGCGTAATTTGCGGAATTGCGAAAAAGGCCGCCAAAACCTGTCATTCTTGACATCTGGCGGCCAGATTCTTGCCTTTTTCTGAATTGCACCGGAAAACGATGCAATCCATGTGCGTTTGTTGTGTATCGCGCAATAGTCCCGAACGTAAAATAGTTGGGATAAATCTGCGGCGGAAGAAAACATGGATCGGATCGAGTGCGTGGTAATCGGAGCGGGCGCGGTCGGGCTGGCGATCGCCCGGGCGCTGGCGATGCGCGGGCGCGAAGTCATCGTCCTGGAATCGGGCGAGGGCATCGGCATCGGCACGAGCTCGCGCAACAGTGAGGTGATTCACGCGGGCATCTACTATCCGCGCGGATCGCTGAAGGCAGAGCTGTGCGTGCGCGGGCGCGACATGCTCTACGAGTTCTGTCAGGCGCACGGCGTGCCGCACCGGCAATGCGGCAAACTGCTCGTCGCCACGGCGCGCAATCAGGTGCCGCAACTGGCAGCGCTGGAGCAGAAGGGCATCGAGAACCGTGTCAAGGGGCTCACGCGCATCAGCGGCGCGCAGGCGGCGGAGATGGAGCCGCAACTGCAATGCGTCGAGGCGGTGTGGTCGCCGCTGACGGGCATCGTCGACAGTCATCAGTACATGCTCGCGCTGCAGGGCGAAGCGGAGAACCGCGGCGCGAACATCGTGTTCCATACGCCCGTCGCGTCGATCGATGCGCGCGAGGGCTGCTTCATCGTCGAGACGGGCGGCGAGTCGCCCGCGCGCTTTCGGGCGTCGTATCTGATCAACAGCGCGGGGCTGTGGGCGAACGCGATCGCGCGCACTATTCGCGGCCTCGACGATCGCCACGTGCCGCCGCTCTACTTCGCGAAGGGCAATTACTTCAGCGTGAGCGGACGCGCGCCGTTCGAACGGCTCATCTATCCGATGCCCAACGAAGCCGGTCTCGGCGTGCATCTGACGATCGATCTCGGCGGCCAGGCGAAGTTCGGGCCGGACGTCGAATGGGTGCAGGCGCTCAACTACGACGTCGATCCGCGCCGCGCCGAATCGTTCTACGCGGCGATCCGCGCGTACTGGCCCGGCCTGCCCGACGACGCGTTGCAGCCCGCCTATGCGGGCATCCGGCCCAAGCTGTCTGGCCCGGGCCAGGCGGCGGCGGACTTCATGATTCAGGGCAAGTCGGCGCACGGCGTGCCGGGGCTGGTGAATCTGTACGGCATCGAGTCGCCGGGACTGACGGCGTCACTTGCGATCGCGGAGCGCGTCGCCGACATGGCGCGCTGACTTACACGCGACTTTCGACCGGCGCTTATCTCCGGGATTTGACGTCGTCGACTTGCTTCCAGGTTGTTATGCTCGGGAATCGCCGTCGCCAAGAACGGCGCTTATCCCCCAATACAACATGGAGCGAGTCACCATGAAGACATCACGTCGCACGTTTCTGATTACCAGCGTGGGCGTCGCCTCGACGTTCGCGCTCGGCTCGAAAGCCGCATTCGCCGATGCGCCGAAAGTCCCCGAAAGCGATCCCACCGCGCAGGCGCTCGGCTACAAGGAAGACGCGACCAAGGTCGACAAGGCCAAGTTCGCGAAATACGCCGCCGGTCAGGATTGCGGCAACTGTCAGTTCTATCAGGGCAAGCCGACCGACGCCTACGCACCGTGTCCGATGTTCGCCGGCAAGCAGGTCGCATCGAAGGGCTGGTGCAGCGCGTATGTGAAGAAGGCATAAGCCGTCCGAAGAGCGTCAACGCGCAGGCGCGCCCGGCCGAAAGGCCCGGCGCGTTTTTGTTCGTTCGCATTTAGCTTGATCGGGAGAAAAACCGTCTTTACACTCGCCAAGGCAAAAAGAGCCGCGCGTGCGCATCTTTAGAATGACGCGAACGAAACGCGGACACGCCCACGCCGATCGATGCACACACAGGGGATCGCATGCCAGGAAGACGATTGAACGCGCGCGCCGTGACGGCGGCGGTCATCGGCAACGCGCTGGAGTGGTACGACTTCACCGTGTTCGGTTTCATGACGGTCGTCATCGCGCGCCTGTTCTTCCCGACCGACAGCGACTATTCGTCGATTCTTCTGACCACCGCGACCTTCGGCGTCGCGTTCGTGATGCGGCCGGTCGGCGGCATCGTGCTCGGTCTCTATGCGGATCGCGCGGGGCGCAAGGCGGCGCTGACGCTTGTCATCGGTTTGATGACGCTCGGCATTTTTCTGCTGGCGATCGCCCCGCCGTACTCGGCGATCGGCATCGGCGCGCCGCTCGTCATCGTGTTCGCGCGACTGTTGCAGGGCTTTTCCGCGGGCGGCGAGTTCGGCAGTTCCACGGCGCTCCTGATCGAAGCGGCGCCTTTCTCGAAGCGCGGCTTCTACGGCAGTTTTCAGATGGCGAGCCAGGCGGCGTCGCTGTTGCTCGGGGCGATCGTCGGCGCGGCGATCTCGCGCGGTCTGTCGCCCGAAGCGCTCGATTCCTGGGGCTGGCGCGTGCCGTTCATTCTCGGGCTCGTGATCGGGCCGGTCGGTCTGTATATCCGCCGCAACATGGCCGACACAGAAGCGTTTCTGCACGCGAAGAAGACCGCGCGCCGCGCGACGCTCGGCGAAGTGTTCAGCACGCATAGCCGCGAAGTGCTGTGCGGGCTCGGTGCGGTGATCGCGTTGACGGTGAGCGTGTACGTGCTGATCGCCTATCTGCCGACATTTGCCGTCAAGCAACTGAAGCTGCCGTTCGGGCAGTCGTTCACGGCGCTGATCGTCGGCAATCTGCTGTTGATGGTGCTCTCGCCGGTCGCGGGCGCGTGGTCGGATCGCATCGGGCGCAAGGGGCTGTCGCTGTGGTCGCTGGCGATCACGCTCGTCATCATCTATCCACTCTTCGCGTGGCTCGCGGCCGAGCCGAGCGTGATGCGGCTCGTGATCGTGCAGGCGCTGCTGTCGATCGCGCTCTCGGGCTACTATGGGCCGTTCGGCGCGCTCATCGCCGAACTCTTTCCGGCGCACGTGCGCTCGACGGGGCTGTCTCTCGCGTACAACATCGCGGTGATGATTTTCGGCGGCTTCGGACAGTTCATCGTCACGTGGCTCATCCGCGTCACGGAATCGCAACTCGCGCCGACCTTCTATGTGATGGGCGGGCTCGTGCTTTCGCTGATCGCGGTGGCGTGCATTCCGGCGACGCGCCACGCGGACGTCGACGAAGCGCGCGATTTCATCCGTTAGCAGGCGTTCAAATGAAAGTGATCGAAAGCGGCAAGTTCACGGCGGAGCGCGCATGGGGCGCGCTCGATATCTGCGTGATGAACGGCACGTCGTGCCGTCTGCACTGGACGGACCAGCCCTATAAGTGGCATGTGAACGACGGCGAAGAGGTGTTCGCCGTGATGCAGGGCGAAGTGCGGATGCACGTGCGCGGGGCGGACGGCGAGCGCACGCTGACGCTGCGTGCCGGCGATATCTTCCATGCGCAAGCCGGCGACGAGCATTTCGCCGAACCGGTCGGCGAGGCGCGCATTCTGGTGATTGAGAAGGAAGGGAGCGTGTGAGGGCGATTCTTCCTAAACCATTCGGACAGGTGGTGCGGCTGCCGCGTCGTCCCTGATAATGTGCCCATCGTTGTGTATGAACGAGGGTGAGAAATGGTTAGGATGGTTGAATTAATCGAGCGCGACTACGACGAGGCGCGCGAAGCGGAGCGTTTGGGCGAATGGGGGGAGATGCCGTTGCTCGAATCGGAGGATCTTCTTGCGATTTCCAGAGAAGCGCTCGCGCGGATGGCGGCGCGTCTGGAAGAAGCCGAACGGGAACTGGATAAGCGACTGTTCGAAGAATCGATCGCCCACTTCGAGTCGATGGGCTATACGGCGGACAAGCTTCTTTCGCCTGAGGATCTCGTGGATGAAGTGGACGAAACGGCAGGCGTCCATGTCCCGCGCAAGCCCGGATGCCAGGCGCGAAGAACATCGTTTTTCGATGTCTTCGGCGGTCTGTTCGCAAAGAGAACGAAGCAGGTCGGATGATGGCGCGCGCCGTTCAGTTCTCAGTGCCGAGTTGGTACCACTATCACGTGTGGCATGGTTCCGACTCGAAGATATTCACGAAAGTGACCGGCCTGATCAATGAGTGCTGTCGTAACCCGTTCAAGGGTACGGGCAAGCCGGAGCCGCTCAAATACGAAAAGGCCTGGTCGCGTCGCATAGACGAGAAAAATCGCTTCGTGTACCGGGTCACGGACGGGTTCGTTCTCGTCATCAGTTGCCGTGGCCACTACGGCGACAAATAACGCAAGACGCCTGCAAGCGACTTACCGCTCCAGCCCCGCCTTCACCAGCAGCTCCGCCAGCACTTCCGTCATCCCGCCCTCGTGCCCGTCGGCGCGTTCCTTCAACTGCGTCACCAGCTTTTCATCGAGCTTGCAGGCGAACGGCACCAGTCCCTTCGCCTGGTCGAGCTTGCGCTGCTCGCGGCGATCGGTCTTTTGCGCGTCCGCGCCGCCCGCGCGCGCGCGGCCGCCTTGCTTCAGGTCGTTGGCCAGTTTGAAGGCCTTGGTCTGTTCCAGTTGAAATTTGTTCACGCGATGCTCCAGGGCAAGTTTCGATGTCAGGGGCCGTATTGTACGGAACGCGACGATCGCCCTAGCGGCCGGCTTCCGCGAGGGCGTCGATGCGCTCGCGCATGCGCCGCCAGTGCGAGCCTTCCCAGAACACGCGATGGCACACGTCGCAGGTGACGAAGCGCGCGTGCCGCTCGCGCACGCCGTCGGGCACGCGGCCGTCGATATCGCCAGGTCCGGCCGGACGCAAAGGCGCATTGCACATCAGGCAGAGGCGGAACGCGCGAACATGCGGCGCCAGGTCGAAGCGCTCCGAAACCTCGCGAAACTGGTCGTCGGGCTGCAGCGTACGCACGTAGCATCCGTGCAGCACGGCGCGGCGCTTGAGCAACTCGCGATCGCGCGTCAGCACGATGCGCGCTTCGTCGCGTGCCAGCTGCTCGATTTCGTCGTCGGGGAAGTTGTTGTCATAGCGGGTGTCGAAGCCCGCGAGCCGCAGCAACTGCGCGAGACCGCCGAGATGCGCATCGGCGATGAAGCTCAGACCGGCGGCGTCGAGCGGCGGACGCAGCAGCCGCGCGCCGTTGGCTTTGCCCTCGGGCGCGTGGCGCGCCGGATACACCTCGATGAGGTCGTCCGCCTCGATCAGCGTGTCGAAGCCGGTCGGCATGCCGTTGCGCACGATCAGTTCGACTTCTGTATGCGGCACGCCGAGCGCCTCGATCATGTGCTTGGTCGACGAGGACTTCGCGCACGCGCACGCGAACGTGTGCCCGCGCAGGGATCGAGCGAGGAAATCATTCAGTTCGCGATGGAAGTGAAAGCGCGCCTTGACCATGCAGGCAGTATCGCATTGCGCGCTGCTGCGCGCTTCGCATCGATGTGCTCTACTGGCGCTCGGGTCGCGCGGCCCTCGCGGCGCGGCAAGCGGACAAGGCAAAGGAGCATGTGAGCATGGATATCGGATTCATCGGACTGGGCGAAATGGGCGGCGCGATGGCAAGCAACGCGCTGAAGGCGGGGCACACGGTGCGCGTCTGGAACCGCTCGCGCGACAAGACGCGCGCGCTCGCGGACCAGGGCGCGTCGGTGGTCGATACGCCCGAGCAGGCCTTCGCCGGCGACGCAGCGTTCTCCATGCTCGCCGACGACCACGCGCTGCGCTCGGTGCTGGTCGACGGCGGTTTGCTCAAGCACGCGCCGAAGGGCCTCGTGCACGTCAATATGGCGACGATTTCGGCGGCGCTCGCCGTCGAACTGGCCGAGTTGCATGCGCAGCACGGCGTCGCGTATGTCGCCGCGCCGGTGCTCGGGCGGCCGGATGTCGCCGCGGCGGGCAAGCTCAACATCCTCGCGGCGGGCGCGAGCGACGCCATCGACCGCGTGCAGCCGGTACTCGACGCGCTCGGCCAGAAAACCTGGCGCGTCGGCAGCGAGCCGCAGCACGCGAACGTGCTCAAGCTCGCGGCGAATTTCATGCTGGCATCGGCGATCGAAAGCTTCGGCGAAGCGGCGGCGCTCGTGAGCGGCCACGGCATCGAGGCGAAGACCTTGCTCGACGTCATCACGAACTCGCTTTTTCCGGGGCCGGTGTATCAGGGCTACGGCAAGATGATCGCCGAGCGCCGCTACGAGCCCGCGCTCTTCAAGGCGCGTCTCGGGCTGAAGGATGTGCGCCTCGCGATCGCCGCGGGCGATGCCGTGAACGTGCCGCTGCCAGTCGCGAGCGTCGTGCGCGACAATCTCGTCGATGCGCTCGCCCACGGCGACGGCGAAAAGGACTTCGCCGTGCTGGGTCAGGTGGCGGCGCGGCGCGCGGGGCGCTGATTCCATTCGCGCGGTGTGGCGAAGGCGAGGTTTCGCCCGGTTCGACGCGGGCAGACGGCATAATGCGAGTCCCGCTTTCTTCCCGCCACGCCGCAATGAGCCTGCATCTCTGGTGGCTGTTCGTCGCCACTGTTTTCGTCGTTTCCGCGATTCCCGGTCCCAACATGCTGCTCGTGATGACGCACGGCGCGCGTCATGGCCTCAGACGTTCGACGGCCACAATGGCCGGCTGCCTCGCGGCGCTCGTCCTCATGCTGTCGGTATCGGCGGCGGGATTGGGCGTGTTTCTCGAAGCGTGGCCGCGTCTGTTCGACACGCTGCGTCTGCTCGGCGCGGCCTATCTCGTCTGGCTCGGCGTGAGGAGCTGGCGCGCGAAGGCGAGCGCGGTCGAGGTCCGCGATGACAGCGGCATTGCGCACGCTTCCCGACGCTTCACGCTCTTTCGCAACGGCTTTCTGGTGGCGAGCAGCAATCCGAAGGCGATTCTCTTCGCGGCGGCGCTGCTGCCGCAATTCATCGACGCAAGCAGGCCGGTGCTGCCGCAATTCGCCGTGCTGGTATCGACGTTCGCCGTGATCGAAGTGAGCTGGTACGCGGTGTACGCAGGCCTGGGCGCGCGCATCGGCGACAGGCTGAAGAGCGCGAGCGTCGCGCAGGCGTTCAACCGGCTGACGGGCGGCGTGTTCGTCGGCTTCGGCGCGATGATGGCGCTCGTGCGCCACTGAGCGCGCAAACGTCTGCATGAACGGGCGCATAACTTGCGTGCGTCCGCAGTGCTTCATTCGCTTTCGAACATACAGGCGCGACCGGCGGGTGCATAGTCGCGCTCGTAGCGCTTGTCCCGGTTCGCAGCAAAACCAGAAAAAAAGCTGAAAAGGAGGCGCCTCATGCAACTGACTGGCCGACGCGCCGCTCTGGCAGCGCTCCTGCCGCTTTGTTTCGGCGTACTGGCGACGACGCCCGCGCGCGCCGACGATACCCCGAGTCCCTGCGATGCGCTCAAACGCATCGTGGCCGCGGCGCCGAATTTCTCGTCGCTTTCCGCATCCGACGGACGCGCGCTCGCGCGGCCCTACGGCGATGACGCGAAATGCGCTGCTTCGCAGACGAACTATCGCTGCACCTGGACGCCGCACGGCGGTTCCAGCGCCGAAGCGCTCCAGGGCGTCGCGGCGGACATCGCGTCTTGCCTGCCGGACGCGACGCACGACCAGAACGCCCCCGCGCGCCAGCATTTCTATCTCGGCGCACGCGGCGCGCGCACCGAGATCACGGCGGCGCAAGCGGGCTCGAACAAATTGACCCTCGAAATATTCGGTTCCCGGTGAGGCCATCGTGAGCAAGCGCATCCTCATAGCCGATGACGACGACGATGCGCTCGCGGGCCTCGCGAACCTGCTGAACGGCATGGGCCACGAAGTGGCGCTCGCGGCGAACGGCGCGCAGGCGGTCGAAGTCGCCGCGCAGTTCGATCCGGAAGTCGTGATTCTCGATCTCGGCATGCCGCTCCTGGACGGCCTCGCGGCGGCGCGCGCCTTGCGCCGGCTGCCGAACGGCCACGCGATGATGCTCGTGGCGCTCACGGGCTGGGGCCAGCCGCAGCATCGGGAGATGACGCAGGACGCCGGTTTCGACGTCCACCTCGTCAAGCCGATTTCCGGCGATCAACTCCACTTCATCCTGTCGATGATGCAGCCCTGATTTTTTCGGCAGCTCTGCGTCACACCGCCGCAACAGGTGATGTTGCGATGCACCAATATTATTGGTATATTTACTCCTGTCTCCTCCATGTCTCCACTGATATGGATTCAGCCCGCCAGCATTGGCGGGCTTTTTTTCGTCCCTACGTTTCGATGCTGCGCCGCGTCGCCAGACGCAAAAAAGCCGATTCGCGGTGAAGCGAATCGGCTTTCGTTATCCCGGATGCAGCGTAATCAGCGGGCCAGACCCGCCTCCTCGTCCGCGCCGATCGCCAGGTTCATGCACTGGATCGCCGCGCCCGATGCGCCCTTGCCGAGATTGTCCAGACGCGCGACCGTCACGAAACGCTCGTCGTTGCCAAACACGAAAATATCGACGCGATTCGTTTCGTTGCACGCCTGTACGTCGAAGAAGCCGGCGTCGAGGTTGCTGTCGGCGTCGAACGGCATCACGCGCACGAACGGCTCGTTGTTGTAGTACTCCGCCAGCATGTCACGCACGTCCTGCGGTTTGGCTTTGCGCGCGAGCTGGTCGGGCGAGAAATACGTCGTGACCGCGAGGCCTTTCAGGAACGGGCCGACGATCGGCGTAAAGACCGGCGCGCGCTTCAGTCCCGTGCGTACCGACATTTCCGGCAGATGCTTGTGCGTCAGGGCGAGCGCGTACGGGCGCGGGCTCATGAGCCTGTCGTTGCCGCCCGCTTCGTACTCCGCGATCATTTTCTTGCCGCCGCCGCTGTAGCCGGTGATCGAATACGCGTGGGCGTCGAAATCGGCGGGAACGAGGCCGCCCGCGACGAGCGGCTGCACCGACAGCACGAACGCCGACGCGTGGCAGCCCGGCACCGCGATGCGCTTCGACGCGCGCAGACGCTCGCGCTGCGCGCGCGACAATTCGGGAAGCCCGTACGCCCAGTCGTCCTGCGTGCGGAACGCCGTGCTGGCGTCGATCATCACGGTGCGCGTGTTGCCCGGGTCGACGAGCGAAACCGATTCGCGCGACGCGACATCCGGCAGGCACAGAAACGTCACGTCCGACGCGTTGATCAGGCGGCGGCGTTCCTCGACGTCCTTCCGCTTCGCTTCCTCGATCCGCAACACTTCGATGTCACGGCGCTGCGACAGATATTCGAAAATCTTCAGGCCGGTGGTGCCTTCCTGTCCGTCGACAAATACTTTCGTGGTCATCTCGATCTCGCTGGTTCGTGCGGGCGCTCGCCGCAAAACCGATAGTTTAAGGCGATTCCGAGGCGGGGGGATGTCCGTCGCTTTCGAGACGCGCCTGGCTGCCGATCCAGCGCGCCGTTACCTCGGCGATGCGCGCGCCGAAGACCTTCGCCGTTTCGAGATCGCCGGGCGGCGGGGCTTCGTCCGGCGAGGCGTCGGCCGGCGACTGCGTCAGCAGGCCGGTGAAGCCGCCAACGAAATTCAGGTCGTTGCGGGTGGCCGCCTTCGTGTTCGACGGCATCATGCCCGTGCCGACCCAGATCATGCCGTGCTGCATCGCCAGCGTGACGAAATAGGAGATGGTCAGGAATTTGTCGCCGTTCATATGCGCCGAATTGGTGAATCCGGCCGCGATCTTGTCTTTCCACTTCTGCGCGAACCACGGCTTCGAGCTCGCATCGGCGAATTTCTTGAAGTCGGCGGACGGTCCGCCCATGTAGGTCGGCGCGCCGAACACGATGGCGTCGGCGGCGTCCAGCTCGGCCCAGCCGGTCTCGTCGAGTTCGGAAACGGCGATCAGCCTGACGTTCGCGCCGGCGTCGGTGGCGCCGCCGAGCACGGCTTCCGCGACCTTCTTCGTGTGGCCGTAGCCGCTGTGATAAACGATGATGATGTTCGGCATGGTGTCCCTGAGTCTTGCTCCGGCCGAGTCTAGCAAAGACAAATTCTGACGGACCGGCGCGAGCGCACGCTTCTAGCGGGGAACATCCGGGCGCGCATAGGTGAAAGTCAGTTGCGCGCTGGCGATCGTCATCGTGCGGATTTCGTGCTCGAACATCAGTGCCGGCGTGCCCTGGCGCAGGCGCAGATCGGTGCTGTCGAGCGCGTAGACGGTCACGATGTAGCGATGCGGCTTGCCGGGCGGCGGGCACGGACCGCCGTAGCCGTCCGTGTCCCAGTCGTTGCGCGCCTCGATCGCGCCCATCTTGCGCAGCACGCCCGAGGCGCTCGCGTTGTTCGGCAGACGATCGGTGCCGACGGGAATCCCGGCGACCGCCCAATGCCACCAGCCGCGTCCGGGCGCATCCGGGTCGAAGACCGTCACGGCGAAGCTGCGGGTGTTCGCGGGGGCGCCGCGCCAGGAAATCTGCGGCGAGCGGTTGCCGCCCTTGCACTCGGACTGATCGAAGAGCAGATCGCGTCCGACAGGCTTGCCCGGCGCGAGATCCGTGCTCGACACGCTGAAGGCGGGATCCGCTGCGACCTCGTGCGAATTCGAGAAACCGGCGACCGCACAGGCGGTGAAGAGTACTGCTGCGACATGGCGACTCGAACTCACGCGTCGGCCGGTGAGGCGCATGTGCTGAACTCCTGTCAGTATCGTCGCGCGTTATAGCAGCGTTTCGCTGGCTGCAACGATGTTTTTTGTCTCAGTGATGCGCTTCGTACCAGCTTGCAGTTTAACATTGCAACAAAGCATAAAAGCCTTGAATCCTTGAGACTTAACCGATGGCGCCTTGCGCGCCCGTCGGTTTCGACGTAGTGCGCAGCGCCTTGACGGCGATGACTTCTGATTCTATTGAACGTAGAAATGAGTAATTCGACGCAGATTCGCGCGGCAGCAAATGGACCGAAATACAGGAGAAGTAAATGAGCCAGCGAATAAAAGTCATCATCGCGGATGACCACCCCGTGATCCTGTTCGGCGCGACACAGGCGCTCAACAAGTTTCCGGAAGTCGACGTCATCGGGCAGGCGCGCCAGTCGACTGAACTCGTCCAGTTGCTGCAGAAGACACCTTGCGACGTCCTCGTCACCGATCTCGCCATGCCCGGCGGCTCATACGGCGACGGCATGCCCTTGCTCGGCTACATTGGCCGCCAGTTTCCGCGGGTCAAGCTCGTCGTGCTGACGATGCTCGAAAATCCGGCCTTGCTCAAACGTTTGCGTGAAGTCGGCGTGATGTCGATCATCAACAAGGCCGACGACATGAACCATATAGGCTGGGCGATCCAGCACGTGATGCGCGGTCAGGAGTATCTGGGCCCGTCCGTGAAGAGCGCGCTCGACAGCATGGGGCTCGGCTCGAACGGGCAGCAGCGCAGCGTGATCCTGTCCAAGCGCGAACTCGAGGTCGTACGCCTTTTTGTCTCGGGCATGACGATCACGGAAATCGCGGGGCAATTGCGGCGCAGTATCAAGACGATCAGCACGCAAAAGAACACCGCGATGCGAAAACTCGGCATCGAGCGCGATTCCGAATTGTTTCAGTATGCGCAAAGCAACGGCTTAATGAATCTCTCTGCCTATTCCGGCGACGGCTCGCTCGACAATTCTTCATTGCCCAATCCGAATTCTCTTTAGCCGTTTTTGCTTGCCGAATAAAAAAGAGCCGCTGATTCGAATCAGCGACTCTTTTATTCATATTGCTTCGCGAATGTAAATTCTTATTGCGGAGCAGCGGTTGCGCCGCCGTGGGCAGCCGACCATTCGGCCGGCGCGTGCAGGAATTTCTCGACTTCATCGAGCGTCTTCGACTCGAAGTAGCCTTGCTCCTTCGCGACGCGCAGCACGTCCCACCACGTGGCGAGCGCGTGCAGATCGACGTCGATGTCTTTCAGCACCGACACGCTTTCCTTGAAGATGTTGTAGTGGAACAGCACGAAGCAGTGATTCACGGTCGCGCCCGCGGTGCGCAGCGCGTTGATGAAATTGATCTTGCTGCGGCTGTCCGTGGTCAGGTCTTCGACCAGTAGCACGCGCTGGCCTTCCGTGAGCAAACCTTCGATCTGCGCGTTGCGGCCGAAACCCTTCGGCTTCTTGCGGACGTACTGCATCGGCACCATCAGACGGTCGGCGATCCACGCCGCGAACGGGATGCCCGCGGTCTCGCCACCGGCGACCGCGTCGATCTGCTCGTAGCCGACGTCGCGCAGGATCGTTGCCTCGGCCATCTCCATCAGGCCGCGACGCACGCGCGGGTAGGAAATCAGCTTGCGGCAGTCGATATACACCGGGCTCGCCCAGCCGGACGTGAAGATGTACGGTTTTTCCGCGTTGAAGTGCACCGCCTGAACTTCGAGCAGCATTTTGGCGGTGGTATCGGAGATCGTCTGGCGATCGAAGCCTGTCATGGGCGAATCCTTGGACTTGTGTGGCGCTTGAAGAAGCGGGAGGCGGCCGCGAGGGCCCTGGCGCATGGAACTGACGCGAAAAGAGCCGTCTTGCGACGGTCGTTCAGACGTTTCCTGCGCGCGTAGCCCGCCATTTTACCCGAGCGAACGGGTCGGGGCGAATTGTTTGCAGGTTGTGAAAGCGCGACGCTCGCACGTACACTCGCGACGCTGCGCGTACCGACTTCCTTCGATGACATCTGTTTCCTCCACCAACGATTCCCCCGCCGCGCCCACTCGCCACGCGCTGCGCGCGCTCCTCGCGTCCGTGCTCGGCTACGCGATGGACGGCTTCGATCTGCTGATCCTCGGCTTCATGCTGCCCGCGATCGCTGCGGACTTGCATCTCACGCCCGCGCAATCCGGCGCGCTCGTCACCTGGACGCTCGCCGGTGCGGTGGCGGGCGGCATCGTGTTCGGCATGCTGTCCGATTACTTCGGCCGCGTGCGAATGCTGACCTGGACGATTCTCGTGTTCGCCGTTTTCACCGGCTTGTGCGCGCTCGCGCAGGGCTACGGCGACCTGCTGATCTATCGCACCATCGCCGGGATCGGGCTGGGCGGGGAGTTCGGCATCGGCATGGCGCTCGTCGCCGAGGCGTGGCCCGCGCGGCTGCGGGCGCGTGTGTCGTCGTATGTGGGGATCGGCTGGCAACTGGGCGTGCTCGCCGCCGCGCTCATCACGCCGATGCTCCTGCCCGTGATCGGCTGGCGCGGCATGTTCGCGGTCGGACTCTTGCCGGCGGTCGTTTCGTTTTTCGTGCGGCGGCAAGTGGAAGAACCCACGCTGTTCACCGAACGCCGCGCCGCCGCGAAAACCGGCGCCGCGCGCAAACTGCCGCTCAAACGTCTTTTCGACGACGCCCGCACGGCACGCGCGAGCATCGGCGTGATCATTCTGTGCTCGGTGCAGAACTTCGGCTATTACGGGTTGATGATCTGGCTGCCGAGCTATCTGTCGAAGACCTTCGGCTACTCGCTCACGAAGTCCGGACTCTGGACCGCTGCCACCGTGCTCGGCATGGCGCTGGGCATCTGGCTGTTCGGGCTCGCGGCGGACCGCTTCGGGCGCAAGCCGGCGTTTCTCGCGTATCAGATCGGCGCGGTCGCGATGGTGTTCGTCTATTCGAATCTGACGAGCCCGTCGGCGCTCTTGATCGGCGGCGCGGTGATGGGCGTGTTCGTGAACGGCATGCTCGGCGGCTACGGCGCGCTGATCTCCGAGATCTATCCGACCGAAGCGCGCGCGACCGCGCAAAACGTGCTGTTCAACATCGGGCGCGCGGTCGGCGGGCTCGGGCCGGTGGCGGTCGGCGCGCTCGCGGCACGCTATTCCTTCGCGGTCGCGCTCGCGTTCCTCGCCTCGATCTATCTGTTCGATATCGTCGCGACGCTCTTTCTGATCCCCGAAAAGCGCGGCGCTGAACTCGAGTGACATCACCCGCGTTTGTCCGATGAAACCGGCCCGGATACGCTGAAACGTTGCATCGCGTCATTGCAGGCGCGCGGTGTACACTGGTTGTCCCAAAAAACCAAAGGCTCCGTCCGCTCGTTCCATCCTTGCGAGCGGCACGCCGCGTCTATCCGACGCGCCGGGCATATGAAACTTGGTCCATAGATTCACATTTCCGCATTCATGCAGCACGGTCGACGGCGGTGTGAACCCTGTTCAAATAATTCCCAAACGTCTCAGGTCAATCATGGACGAACAACTCAAGCAAAGCGCCCTCGCGTATCACCAGAATCCCCGTCCCGGCAAGATTTCGGTTACCCCGACCAAGCCGCTTTCGAACCAGCTCGACCTTTCGCTCGCGTATTCGCCGGGCGTCGCGGCCGCGTGCATGGCGATCTACGATGAGCCGCTCGACGCACAGAAGTACACGTCGCGCGCGAATCTCGTGGGCGTCGTGACGAACGGCACGGCCGTGCTGGGCCTCGGCAATATCGGCCCGCTCGCGGCCAAGCCGGTGATGGAAGGCAAGGGGTGTCTCTTCAAGAAGTTCGCGGGCATCGATGTGTTCGATATCGAATTGGCGGAAACCGATCCGGACAAGCTCGTCGATGCGATCGCGATGCTCGAGCCCACTCTGGGCGGCATCAACCTCGAAGACATCAAGGCGCCGGAATGCTTCTACATCGAAAAGAAGCTGCGCGAGCGCATGAAGATTCCCGTTTTCCATGACGATCAACACGGTACGGCGATCATTGCATCGGCGGCGATTCTCAACGGCCTGAAAGTGGTCGGCAAGAAGCTGGACGAGATCAAGCTCGTGTGCTCGGGCGCGGGCGCGGCAGCGATCGCGTGTCTGGACCTGCTCGTGCATCTGGGCTTGAAGAAGTCGAACACGCTCGTGATCGATTCAAAGGGTGTGATCTACGAAGGCCGCGGCAATCTGGATGCCTCGAAGGAGCGCTATCAGGCGAGCACCGACGCGCGTACGCTCGCCGACGCGATGCACGGCTGCGATGTGTTCCTCGGCTGTTCGAGCGCGGGCGTGCTCAAGGCCGAAATGGTCGAGACGATGGCCGACAAGCCGCTGATCCTCGCGCTGGCCAATCCCGAGCCGGAAATCCGTCCGGAAGAGGCGAAGCGCGTGCGTCCGGACTGTATCGTCGCGACGGGCCGTTCGGATTATCCGAACCAGGTGAACAACGTGCTGTGCTTTCCGTTCATCTTCCGCGGCGCGCTGGATGTCGGCGCGACGACGATCACGGAAGAGATGAAGCTCGCGTGCGTGCGCGCAATCGCGGAACTCGCGGAAGAAACCGATCAGGGCGATGAAGTCGCGAAGGCTTACGAAGGTCATTCACTGGAGTTCGGCCCGGACTATCTGATTCCGAAGCCGTTCGATCCGCGTCTGATCATCAAGATCGCGCCGGCCGTCGCGCAAGCCGCGATGGATTCGGGCGTCGCGACCCGTCCGATCAAGGACATGGACGCGTATCGCGAGACGCTCGGCGCGACAGTGTATCGCACGGGCATGGTGATGCGCCCGGTGTTCGCGGCGGCGAAGGCGGCGCCCGCGCGCATCGCGTTCGCGGAAGGCGAGGACGAGCGCGTGCTGCGCGCCGCGCAGTTCGTGCTGCTGGAGAAGATCGCGAAGCCGATCATCATCGGCCGGCCGGCTGTCGTCGAAATGCGTCTGCAGAAGATGGGCTCGAAGCTGAAGCCGGGCGTCGACTTCGAGATCGTGAATCCGGAGGACGATCCGCGTTATCAGAAGAGCTGGCAGGCGTATCACGAAATCGCCGCGCGTCAGGGCGTGACGCCCGAAAGCGCGAAGGCCGCGCTGCGCAAGTTCAACACGCTGATCGGCGCGATCCTGGTTCACACCGGCGATGCGGACGGGATGATTTGCGGTCTCATCGACACGTATCAGGATCATCTGAAGTTCATCGATCAGGTGCTGGGCAAGGCGGAAGGCGCGAACAACTTCGCCGCGATGAACCTGCTGATGCTTCAGGGCCGCAATCTCTTCATCAGCGATACCTACGTCAACGAAACGCCGACGCCCGAGCAACTCGCCGACATGACGATTCTGGCGGCGCGCGAGATCGAGCGTTTCGGGATTCAGCCGAAGGTCGCGCTGGTGTCGAACTCGAACTTCGGCAGCGTGCCGGGTGCGTCGAGCAAGCGCATGGCGGAAGCGCGCAAGCTGATCGCAGAGCGCGCGCCGGATCTCGAGATCGACGGTGAAATGCACGGCGATGCTGCTTTGTCGGAGACGGTGCGCAAGGCTTCGTTCCCGGGCACGACGCTGCACGGCGAGGCGAATCTGCTGATCATGCCGAATGTGGAAGCGGCGAACATCACGTACAACCTGCTCAAGATGGTGAGCGGCGAGGGCGTGACGGTCGGGCCGTTCCTGCTGGGTGCGGCGAAGCCGGTGCATATTCTGACGCCGGCCGCGACGGTGCGTCGGATCATCAATATGACGGCGGTGGCGAGCGCGAATGCGAGCGTGGCGAAGTAAGGCGCCAGCGCGTTAGATAGTCGAACGGCGATCCGGGAAACCGGATCGCCGTTTTGTTTGGGAGATTCAGCGCGTCAGGCGACGTGTCTCGCGTCGCCGCCCTGCGGATCACGCCACCGCGCCAGCAGCTTCTCCCACTTGACCTTCGCCGCCTTCACGTTGTTCTCCTTGACGTGCCCATAGCCGCGCATGGAATCCGGCAGACTCGCCAGTTCCACCGCAAGCGGCAGCTTCTGCGCCGTGAGTCCGCCGATAACCTCGCGCACCAGCGCCTCATACTCGCCGATCAACGCCCGCTCCATCTTTCGCTCTTCCGTGCGTCCAAACGGATCGAGTCCCGTCCCGCGCAGAAACTTGAACTTCGCGAGCACGCGCATCGCGGACATCATCCACGGGCCGTATTGCTTCTTCACCAGATGCCCGTGCGCGTCCTTCTTCGACAGGCTCGGCGGCGCGAGGTGAATCTTGATCTTCCAGTCGCCTTCGAAACTGTTCTTCACCTTGTCGAGAAAAACCGGATCGGCATACAGGCGCGCGACTTCGTACTCGTCCTTGTAAGCCATCAGCTTATGGAGATTCTTCGCGACGGCTTCGGTCAACGGATACCGCCCGTCGCCCGGGCCGAATTCCGCTTCCTTCGCGCGCACTTCCGCGACGAGCCGGCCATAACGCGCCGCGTACGCCGCGTTCTGATACCTGGCGAGATAGTCGAGCCGCTTGTCGATCAACGCGTCCAGAGCCTTCGGCGTATGCAGCGCGATGACCTTGCCCGGCGCTTCCTGTCCGACGCGCTGCGAATCCGCGAGACGGCGCACTGCCTCGGGATCGTGCGCCGCGCGACGGCCCCATTCGAATGCGGCGAGATTCTTTTCGACCTGCACGCCGTTCAACTCGATCGCGCGCACCAGCGATTCATGCCGTAGCGGCACCCAACCCTTTTGCCACGCGAACCCGAGCACGAACGGATTCGTGTAGATCGCATCGCCCATCAGTGCGACGGCGAAGCGGTTCGCATCGACGAGCGCGACATGCTCGCCGGCCGCCGCGCGAATATCCGCCTCCGCGCTCGCGCCCGGGAAACTCCAGTTCGGGTTCTTGATGAATTCGGCGGTCGGCGTCTGCGCGCTGTTCACGACGACGCGCGTGTGATCCGGCTGCATCCGCGAGCCGCATTCGTTGCTCGCGGTGACGATCGCATCGCAGCCGATGACGAGATCCGCCTCGCCCATCGCGATGCGCGTCGCGTGGATATCGGCGGGGCGGTTAGCGATCTGCACGTGGCTCATCACGGCGCCGCCCTTTTGCGCGAGGCCGGTGACATCGAGCACGGTGACGCCTTTCTGCTCCAGATGCGCCGCCATGCCGAGCAGCGCGCCGATCGTCACGACGCCCGTGCCGCCGACGCCCGTCACCAGCACGCCGTACGGCCGCGCAATCTCCGGAAGCTCCGGCGCGGGCACGGTGGGCATCGCATCCGCTTCGACGCTCGTCGCCTTCGGCTTCTTCAGTTGGCCGCCTTCCACCGTCACGAAACTCGGGCAGAAGCCGTTCAGACACGAGTAGTCCTTGTTGCACGTCGACTGGTTGATCTGCCGCTTGGTGCCGTATTCGGTTTCGAGCGGTTCGACCGACAGGCAATTCGACTTCACCGAGCAATCGCCGCAGCCTTCGCACACGGCCTCGTTGATGACGACGCGCTTCGCCGGATCGGGAAACGCGCCGCGTTTGCGACGCCGGCGCTTTTCGGTGGCGCAGGTCTGGTCGTAGATCAGAATCGATGTGCCCGGCACTTCGCGCAGTTGACGCTGGATTTCGTCGAGCTTGTCGCGATGATGCACGTCGATGCCCGGCGCAAGTCCGACGCTCGCCGTGTACTTCTCCGGCTCGTCCGTGACGATGACGATTCTGGCCGCGCCTTCCGCCGCAAGCTGATGCGTGATCTGCGGCACGGTCAGCACGCCGTCGACGGGCTGGCCGCCGGTCATCGCGACCGCGTCGTTGTAGAGAATCTTGTAGGTGATGTTCACCTTCGCCGCGATCGCCGCGCGGATCGCGAGCAACCCGGAGTGAAAGTAGGTGCCGTCGCCGAGATTGGCGAACACGTGCTTGTCGTTCGAGAACGGCGACTGGCCGACCCACGCGACGCCTTCGCCGCCCATCTGGCTGAAGGTGCTGGTATTGCGGTCCATCCAGACCGTCATGTAGTGGCAGCCGATGCCCGCCATCGCGCGCGAGCCTTCGGGCACGTTCGTCGACGTATTGTGCGGACAGCCCGAGCAGAACCACGGCTTGCGCTCCGCTTCGACGCGCGGGCGCGCGAGCGACTTCTCCTTCGCGTCGATCACGGCGAGCCGCGCGGCGATGCGCGCGCGCACGTCCGCGGGCAAATCGAATTTTTCGAGGCGCGTGGCGATCGCCTTCGCGATGATCGCGGGCGACAGCTCGTAGTGCGCGGGCAAAAGCCAGTTGCCCATCGGCACGGACCATTCGCCGCCCGCGCCGTCTTTTTCGTCGAACTTGCCGTAGACGCGCGGCCGCTGCGCATCCGGCCAGTTGTACAACTCTTCCTTGATCGCGTATTCGAGGATCTGGCGCTTTTCCTCGACCACCAGAATCTCTTCGAGCCCGCGCGCGAACTCGTGCGCGCCTTGCGCTTCGAGCGGCCACACGCAGCCGACCTTGTAGAGACGGATGCCGATCTGCGAGCAAGTCGCGTCGTCGAGGCCGAGGTCGGTCAGCGCCTGACGTACGTCGAGATACGCCTTGCCGCCGGTCATGATGCCGAAGCGCGCGTGCGGCGAATCGATTTCCACGCGGTCGAGCTTGTTCGCGCGCACGTAGGCGAGCGCGGCGTACCACTTGTAGTCGAGCAGACGCGCTTCCTGCACGAGCGGCGGGTCCGGCCAGCGGATGTTCAGGCCGCCATCGGGCATCGCGAAGTCGGTCGGCAGCACGATTTTCGTGCGATGCGGATCGATATCGACGGACGCCGACGACTCCACGACATCGGTCACGCATTTCATCGCGACCCACAGGCCGGAATAGCGGCTCATCGCCCAGCCGTGGAGGCCGAAATCTAGATATTCCTGCACATTCGACGGAAACAGCACCGGCAGACCGCACGCCTTGAAAACGTGTTCGGACTGATGCGCGAGCGTCGATGATTTCGCGGCGTGATCGTCGCCGGCGAGCACCAGAACGCCGCCGTGCTTGGCCGATCCGGCGGAATTGCCGTGCTTGAAGACGTCGCCGGAACGGTCGACGCCCGGGCCTTTGCCGTACCACATCGCGAACACGCCGTCGTGCTTCGCGCTCGGATACAGATTGACTTGCTGCGAGCCCCATACGGCGGTGGCGGCGAGATCTTCGTTCACGCCCGGCTGAAACACGACCTGATGCGCGGCGAGATGCTTCTTCGCCTTCCAGAGCGACTGGTCGAGACCACCGAGGGGAGAACCGCGATAGCCGGAGATGAATCCGGCGGTGTCGAGACCGGCGGCCTTGTCGCGCTCCTGCTGGAGCATCGGCAGGCGCACCAGCGCCTGGATGCCGCTCATATAGGCGCGGCCGCGTTCGAGCGTGTATTTGTCGTCGAGCGTGACGGACTTCAGTGCGGCTTCTAGGGAAGCTCTTTGTTCTGCGTCTAGCGGGGCGTTCATTATGTGTACTCCTCCACCCGGGGTTTGGGATCGCCAAAGCATTTTTCAGGCCGTTGCGTCTTGTGAACGTTCGGGCCGGGATTCTCAGTGTGCCCGATGCGCTGGTCTTTCAGGCACTGGTACAAACCCGTTAAAAATTCCTCACTTAAGCGCGTTTTGCATCAAATCCTTAACGTTTTGACCGTCTCGAAGAGGGTTTTGTTACAGCGTGTAAATCCGACCGATTCGCGGAACCCTGAGGCTCATCCCTGTCTAACATGCGCTTTTCGGAAATCCCGTGCCGTCTTTTTGCGCACGTTTGGCTTCCGAAAGCGAGTTGTTTAGAAGGAGATAACGATGAAACAACGCCACATCCAGAGTTTTTTGATGGTTTCGGCGGCTTTTTTCGCCATCAGCGCGCCGGTGGGCGGCGCTCGGGCGAATAACGCGTCGCCGTTCGGGGCGTCGTCGGTTGCACAGGTCGCGCAGGTGCGCGTTCATTCGGTCCAGGCTGGCGCCCAGAAGCGCCGCGAATCGGAAAGCAGCGACGACGAGACGGCGGGCTGACCCGCTCACGCGGTTCGGATTTACACACCGGACCGTCAGAATGCACAAAGGGACATGGACCTTCGCGGTCCATGTCCCTTTTTCAACACCCGTATTTCAGTCGCCGATCAACTCGCGGTGGTGTCCTTCAGCACGCCACGGCGCATCTGATCCAGTTCGATCGACTCGAACAGCGCCTTGAAGTTGCCTTCGCCGAAGCCCTGATTGCCCTTGCGCTGGATGATCTCGAAGAAGATCGGCCCGATCTGGTTCTCCGTGAAGATCTGCAGCAGGATTTCGTCCTTGGTGCCGTCGATCAGAATCTTGCGCTTCTTCAATTCCGCGACCGATTCGACGTGACCCGGCACGCGACGATCCACGAGTTCGTAATAGGTATCGATGGTGTCGAGCAGCGCGATGTTCGCGCCGCGCAGGCCGTCGACTGTGCTGTAGATATCGCCCGCGCCGAGCGCGATGTGCTGAATGCCTTCGCCGTGATACGCGTCGAGATATTCCTGAATCTGTCCCGCGGTTTCCGAGCCTTCCTCGTTGATCGGAATGCGGATCTTGCCGCACGGTGAAGTCATTGCCTTCGACTTCACCGCCGTCACCTTGCCTTCGATATCGAAGTAGCGAACTTCGCGGAAGTTGAAGAGCCGCTCGTAGAACTCCGCCCACTCGACCATGCGGCCGCGATGCACGTTGTGCGTCAGGTGATCGATATACGTGAGCCCGTGGCCGACCGGATTCTGCTCCGCGCCGGGAATCGGCTCGAAATCGACGTCGTAGATGCTGATATCGCCGATGCTGCCCGGCTGTGCGCCGTTCTTGCCGCGCCAGCGATCGACGAAGTAAATCAGCGAATCGCCGATGCCCTTGATCGCCGGAATGTTCAGTTCCATCGGGCCGGTCTTGTTGTCGAAGCCCCACGCGCCTAGATCGAGCGCGCGCTTGTACGCCTGGGCGGCATCGGCGACGCGGAACGCGATTGCGCAGATCGATGGCCCGTGCATACGCGCGAAGCGCTGCGCGAACGAATCCGGCTCGGCATTAACGATGAAGTTGATTTCGCCCTGGCGATACAGCGTCACGTCCTTGTGACGGTGCTTCGCGATCGCGGTGAAGCCCATTTGCTCGAACAGCTTGCCGAGCGCGACGGGATCGGGCGCGGTGTATTCGATGAACTCGAAGCCGTCAGTGCCGACGGGATTCTCCCAGGTCGTTGCGGTCATGCATGTCTCCTGATTTGGATGCGCGCGATGTGCGCGACGTGGAGACAGTTTAGTCAGGCGTCGCTGGCAAAAACTTGCGAAACAAACCGTGAGTTCATAATATTCGGCACGATATTGCCAGTAATGCGTCACACGGAGCTAGAAAATGGCCGAACCCGATTTGGACACGATAGATCGCAGAATTCTTGCCATCCTTCAGGAGAATGGGCGCTTGTCGAATCAGGAGATCGCGGAGCGCGTGAATCTGTCGCCAAGTCCGTGTCTGCGGCGCATTCGGCGGCTGGAGGATATCGGCGTGATTCGCGGCTATGTCGCGTTGCTCGATGCGAAAAAGCTCGGACTCGGCCTGCTCGCGTACATCAACGTGCGTCTGGAGAAACGCGGCGGCATGCAGGCCGCGGCCGGCACGCCGAAAGCGCCGACGCACGGCGATCTGTTTCGCGAAGCGGTGCGCTCGTGGCCGGAAGTGGTGGCCTGCGATGCGATGACCGGTGAAATGGATTTCCTGCTGCGCGTGCAGGTGCGCGACATGGATGATTTCTCGCGATTCGTGCAGGATCAACTGCTGCATCATCCATCGGTGATCGACGTGCGCTCCAGTTTTTCTCTCGAACGCATCAAGGAGACGACGGTTCTGCCGCTGCGCTGAAATGACGAAGGGCGGTCGAAGTCGCCCTTGTTGGTCCCGCTCGCAGCGCAAACCCCGCGCTGTTCTCGAAGGAAGTTACGCGGCGTCCGCAGTCGGCATAAGTGCCTGGAAAACCTGCGACGCGCGGTGCGCCTGACGCTTGATCGCGTAGTCGAAGAGGGCGGCCTGCTCCTGAAGCATTTCGGTCATGAAGCTGCTCTGGTCGGCCGGCGTGAGCGACAGATAAGCGTCCGCCTCGCCGTACGCGTACTCGATCTTCATGCCCGACTTCTTCGCGATGTGCATCATCGTCGAATTGCGCGACAGGCAGTGCATATAGAGCACCGACACATGCGTGTTGCGGCTGCTCATGGAGGCGCGCTCGAACAGCTTCGTGCCGACGCCGCGACCGCGCGCGCTTTCGAGCACGGACACGCCGAACTCGGCGGTGCGCTTGTCGCCTTCAGCGGGCAGATAGGCCAGATGGCCGACGCCGATCAGTTCCAGCGAACTCCCGAACACGCCGAACACCTTGTCGTTCGAGAAGTTGATGTTGTGGACGTAGTTCTCGATCACGTGATCCGGCACGACCTGGCCGAAGCGCAAGAGGCGGTCGTCTTCGTCGAGTGCAAGAAAGTGCGTGAGCAGGCGTTCGCGATCGGCCGAGGACAATTCGCGGACGAGAACCGGCATGCGCGCGTTCTTGATCGGCTGATCGTGCGCGACGATCTGCTCGGCAGTGCGGTTGATGGTCAGTTCCACGGTTGTTCCTCCTCATTCGTCATGCAGCATGCTGCAAAGCAAAACGAATTTTAGCTGATTCCAGAGAAACAGATACGGGAAAACCCTTAAAACGCTCTAGGAAAGACGTTCTAAACAGCTACTGAAATCGATTAGATTGTATAAAAATCAACATTTTACGATCGCTGTGTAAACGCAACGTTTTACCGGCCAGTCGGTTTGTTGTGCTGCAACATCGCGTTCAGTCGCCGTTCAGACCGTTCTCGATCATGTCGACGACCTGCTCGGCGAATTCGCCATAACCAAGCTTGCCGCCCGGCTTGAGCCACGTGAACGTCCAGTTGATCATGCCGAAGACCATCATCGTGAGCGCGGTCTGATTGTCCTTGGTCGCGCGCTTCGGATAAGCCCGCGCGAGCTGACGCGCAAAAGCCGCCACGATATCGCGCTGACGATCCAGAACAATCTCGCGCTGCGCGTCTTCCAGATACTTCACATCATTGAGCAGCGCGACGTGCCGGCTGTGCGACGTCTCGTATTCGGCGAGGAACGCGCGCACGAGATCGGCGAACGCCTCGCGCTCGCCCAGTCCGCGCCGCTGGCTCGAACCTTCCACTTCCGCGATGATCAGCATGAGCCGCTTGGTGTAGCGGTCGAGCAGATCGAAGAGGATCGCTTCCTTGCTCGCGTAGTAGTGATAGAGACGCGCCTTCGACGTGCCGCTCGCGGCGGCGAGGTCGGCCATCGAAGTGCTGGGATAGCTCGTCTGCGCAAATTTCGCGGCGGCGAGTTCGAGGATCTGTTCGCGTTGCGTCTCGTGGTCGGGCGCTTTGGTACGTGCCATGTGTTCGAAGTGTGCGTTCTTATAAATATGGTGTTCAGCGGCGCAGCTCGGCCTGACTGATCTCGGACGGCGTGCCGCGGATTTTAAGCCGTCCCGCCGTGACGAGTTCGCGGCAGCGCCAGAAGGCGATGGAATCGGAGAGCATGAAATCGAAGCGTCGTCCCATCGCGGCGCCGGCGATCTGGCGGGCCAATTGCCATTCCGGGCCGGCGAGATCGAGCAACGCTTCGTCGACGTCGGCCCACGTGCTGGAAACGAGCATGTTGTCGCGCAGGCGACGCGTCTCGGCATTCGCGTATTTCGCTTCCTGCCATTCGAGCGCGAGCCGGCTGATGCGCAGGACGGAAATCGGCGCGGCGGTCGGCAGTTTCGCGAGCAGTTGCTTCGGCGAGAACATGCCGACGGCGGTCGCGCGATCGTCGCGGCCGACGCGTCCGGGTGCGCCGTCATCGGTCGCGATGCTCAGATCGTCGTGATTGAGCTTCGCTTCGTTGAGGCGCTGGGGCGCATTGCGCAAGTGAAAAGCGACGCGCCGCAGCGTGAGCTGGTCCGCCGCGCTCTGGCCGTGCCACACCACAATCTGCGCATCGCTACGCGCGAGGCGGCCGAAGAGGGCTTGCTGCTCTTCGAGTTCGTCCTCGAAGTCGATCGCGCTGTTCAGCACCTGACGCCAGAACGCGGCGCGCGCGAGCGGCGATTCGTCGATCTCCCTTAGCGGGCCGACGGCAAGATCGTCGCGCAGCGCGATGACGGGCTCGTCGCGTTCGGCGCGCCGCAATGCTTCCGTGAGGGCCTGGGCCGCGTAATCGCCATTCGTGACGTGAGTCGTGTTCATCGTTGTCGGATGCCGGAAGACGAAAAGGACCGCTCGGGTGAGCGGTCCTAGTTTACGCGAATCGAATGATGCCCGGCTGTGATCTATCGCTCGTCGAAACTCACGACCACGCGCTCGCTCACCGGATGACACTGGCAAGTCAGGACGAAACCATCCTCGATTTCATGTTGTTCGAGCGTGAAGTTCTTTTCCATCTTCACTTCGCCCTCGAGCACTTTCGCGCGGCACGTGCAGCACACACCGCCCTTGCACGCGTACGGCAGCGCGAGGCCCGCTTTCAAACCCACATCGAGCACGCTCACGCCTTCGTACGGCAGGCGCAGCTTGCGCTTCTTGCCGTCGATGATCAGCTCCAGATCCGCCGCAGGCGTGTTCTCCGTGATCTCGATGGCCGGCACCCCCGCCTGCGGCAACGGCGTGCCGAAGCGCTCGACGTGAATCTGCTTCAGTGCAACGCCCGAGTCCTTCAATGCCGCTTCGGCCGCATCCATCATCGGGCCGGGGCCGCAGATGAACGCTTCGTCGATTTCTTCAGGCGAGAGCAGGCTTTCCAGAAACGCCTTGCACTTCGCTTCATCCAGCACGCCGTTGAAGAGCTCAACATCCTGCAGATCATCCGACAGCACGTGATACAGCGAGAAGCGATCCATATAGCGATTCTTCAGATCTTCGAGCTCCTCGGCGAACATGATCGCGTCCACACTGCGATTGCCGTACACCAGCGTGAAGCGGCTGGTCGGCTCCGTATCCAGCGTCGTCTTGATGATCGCCAGCACCGGCGTGATGCCCGAGCCGCCCGAGAACGCCACGTAATGCTTCGCGTGATCCGCGTTCAGGTGCGTGAAGAAGCGGCCATCGGGCGTCATCACCTCGATCTCGTGGCCGGGCTTCAAGGTATCGAATGCGAAGTTCGAGAAGCGGCCGCCCCGCACACGCTTGATGCCGATGCGCAATTCGCCATCGCGATCGTAGTCGGTCACGCCCACGCAGATCGAATACGAACGACGCGTTTCTTCGCCGTCGATATGCGTCTTGAGCGTCACGAACTGGCCCTGCGTGAAGCGAAACGCATCGCGCAGCGCGGGCGGCACCTCGAACGAAACAGTGACCGCATCGGCGGTTTCGGGTCGCACGTCACGGATGCGCAGCGGGTGGAATTGCGGAGTCGCCATGTTTTTCGGCTCGCTTCAGTTGATTCAGTTGATTCGGTTGATTCGGTTGATTCGGTTGATTCAGTGATTCGGTTCAGTACGGCTTGAAGTAATCGAACGGCTCGCGGCAATCGATGCAGCGATACAGCGCCTTGCACGCCGTCGAGCCGAATTGCGCCAGCTTCTCCGTGTGCGTCGAGCCGCAACGCGGACAGGCGATCACCTCGGGCTTGCGCGGCACGAAACGGATCGGCTTCACGTTCGATACGGGCGCGCTGCCGCATTGACCGGTCGGCGGCGCGATACCGTAGCGGCGCAGCTTCTCGCGCGCTTCATCGGTGATCCAGTCGGTCGTCCACGCCGGCGCCAGCACCGTCTCCACGCGATGCGCGCCGAGTTCAGCCTGATCGATCGCCTGCGCGATGTCCTCGGCAATCTGCGACATCGCAGGACACCCCGAGTACGTCGGCGTGATCACCACTTCGAGCACGCCATCGTCGCCGTGGCGCACATCGCGCAGAATGCCCAGCTCGCGAATCGACACCACCGGAATCTCCGGATCAGGCACCGCTTCGAGCACGTGCCACGCGCGTTCGATGGTTGCGTCGGCCGTATTCATCACCAGCTCGCGCCCGGATGCTGACGCGCCAGACTCTGCATTTCCGCCAGCAGATAACCCATGTGCTCCGAGTGCTCGCCGTGCTTGCCCGTCGTGATGTGCTGCACTTCGGCGGGCGCTTTGAGCGTGGCTTCTTCGAGCGCCGATGCAACCTGCTCACGCCATGCCGCTTCGAACGCGCTCGCCAGCGGCGCGATGCCCGCATCGGCGACTGCCTGCTCGATCGCATCGGTGGCGAAGAACTCGCGCGTGTACGGCATCAGATAATCGAGCGCGGCCTGCGCACGGCGATGCGACTCGTCCGTGCCATCGCCGAAGCGCACCAGCCAGTCGCGCGCATGATGCAGGTGATAGCTCGTCTCCTTGATCGACTTCGCCGCGATCGCCGCGAGTTGCGCATCGCTCGATGTCTGCAGCGCGCTCCACACTTCGATCATCAGCGCCGAGTACAGGAAGTTGCGCACGATCGTCACCGCGTAATCGCGCTCGGCGCGTGTCGTGCCCGCCAGCGGACCGACGTGCGGCAACTCCGCGATCGTGTAGTTGGCGAACTCGCGTTCGGTGCGGAAGTACGCGTAGTCGTCTTCGGTTTTTTTCGTGCCGTTCAGCGATGCTTCGAGCGTCGCCGCGTGCGTATAAAGAAGCCGCGACTGACCGATCAGATCCAGACTGATGTTCGCCAGCGCGATGTCTTCTTCCAGCGCCGGGCCGTGGCTGCACCACTCGGCGTTGCGCTGGCCGAGGATCAGCGCGTTGTCCGCCAGACGCAGCACGTAGGCGAGATGTTGTTCCTGATTCATGACGCTCCCGCCCTTACATGTGATTGATTTCGTCGGGCAGCACGAAGAACGTCGGATGCCGATAGATCTTGTCGGCCGCAGGCTCGAACAATTCACCCTTGTCCGCCGGGTCCGATGCCGTGATCGCCGCCGACGGCACCACCCAGATGCTCACGCCTTCCTGACGGCGCGTGTACACGTCGCGCGCCATGCGCAACGCCGCGCCCGCGTCCGGCGCGTGCAGACTGCCGCAATGCTTGTGATCCAGTCCCTGCTTGCTGCGCACGAACACTTCCCAGATCGGCCATTCCTTGTTCATCTTCATCGTCTCCATGCTCATGCAGCTTGTTGGTGGGCGCGGACCTTCTGTTTCTCCGCGTAGGCAAGGGCCGCTTCGCGCACCCATGCGCCCTCGTCGTGCGCCTTCACGCGCGTGGCGAGGCGCTCCTTGTTGCACGGGCCGTCGCCGTTGACCACGCGCCAGAACTCTTCCCAGTCGATCTCGCCGTAGTCGTGCGCGTTGCGTTGGGCATTCCACTTCAGATCGGCATCGGGCAGCGTGACGCCCAGAATCTTCGCCTGCTCGACGGTCGCGTCGACGAACTTCTGACGCAGATCATCGTTCGAGATGCGCTTGATGCCCCATGCGAAGGACTGGCCGCTGTGGATCGAATCCTTGTCGCTCGGGCCGAACATCATCAGCACCGGCCACCACCAGCGGTTCACCGACTGCTGCACGAGGTCTTTCTGCGCCTGCGTGCCTTTCATCATCGAGAGCAGCGCATCGAAGCCCTGGCGTTGATGGAACGACTCTTCCTTGCAGATGCGGATCATCGCGCGGGCATACGGCCCGTAGGTGCAGCGGCACAGTGGGATCTGGTTCATGATCGCCGCGCCGTCGACCAGCCAGCCGATCACGCCGACATCGGCCCAGGTGGGCGTCGGGTAGTTGAAGATGCTCGAATACTTGGCCTTGCCTGCGTGCAGCGCGGCGACCAGTTGATCGCGCGAGACGCCCAGCGTCTCGGCTGCGCTGTAGAGATACAGGCCGTGGCCGCCTTCGTCTTGCACTTTGGCGAGCAGAATCGCCTTGCGCTTCAGACTCGGCGCGCGGCTGATCCAGTTGCCCTCGGGCTGCATGCCGATGATCTCCGAATGCGCGTGCTGGGAAATCTGACGCACCAGCGTCTTGCGATACGCCTCGGGCATCCAGTCCTGCGGCTCGATCTTGCCGTCGGCTTGCATGATCGCGTCGAAACGGGTCTGGTCCGGCGAAGCGGCCGATAGGGCTGCGTCGCTTGACTGCGTGGGGCTCGGGAGGTCGAGGGATTGGGTGTACATGGCGGCACTCGCTCCTGGATAGTCGCTGTCCGGCGATTATAAACCGACCGGACGGTCGGTAAATAGCGTTTTTGAGATGTACTCGGGTAAGCCCGCATGAGGCGCGCGGACGCGACACGCGAGCTATGCGTGCTCTTAATCTAGTGCAGACGAGGGATGCGTGCCGGACGGCAGAAAAAAGAAGAGCGGCGGCGATCCATCGCCACCGCTTTGCGGGAGAAGAGAGTCAGGGAAACCGTAGACGCCTAGCGCGTCTGCGTTGCGGCGAAATCTTCAGCGTCGACGTCGTAACCCGAGGGTTCCCAGCGCACCGCGAGCAAGGCGACGAGGCCCGCGAGCGGCGCGACCGCGATGATCCAGAACACCTTCGTGCCGAGCGCCGCCGACAGGACCGGGAACAGGAACAGCGAGACCGTCGAGCTGGCGCGCATCAGCGTCTGATTGAAACCGACGCCGACGCCGCGCAGCGATGTCGGATAGCTCAGCGACGCGAACGTCATGCTGTGCGAACCCGGCCCGACGCCTTGCCCGAGCAGGAACGCGGCGAGAAAGGCGATCGCGATGACGACTTCCACGCTTGTCGACGGTTTGCCGACGATCGCGAGCCCGACGAGCGCCGCGAGCTGAAACGCGTAGCCGACGACCGACAGCTTCCACGCGCCGTACTTCGGCACCGTGCGCACGGAGAACAGCCCGCCCGCGAACGCGAAGCACAGATTCAGCGCGAGCGAAGCGAGAATCGTGGTGAGCATCGACTGCGCGAGGAAGCTCGAAATGATCACCGGCAGCCCGAACGCGACCGCGTTGTACGCGAACGACGAGGCGATCGCGATGATCGTCGCCAGCACGGTCCGGCGCAGATAAACGCCGCGCAGCAGCGCGCCGTAGTTGCTCCACGTCGCGCGACGAGCTTTGGCTGGGGCGACGGCGGTTTCGTCGACACGGGCATCGATGCCGTAGGAGCGCTTGAGGATCGCGGCCGCGCCCTTGAGATCGCCCTGATTTGCCGCCCACACCGGCGATTCGCTCATGTAGCGGCTGCGGATCAGGATGATCGCGATCGCCGGCACCGCGCCGAAGCCGAGAATCAGACGCCACAGCCAGCCGGCATTGTGTTCGGGCAAGACCGCGTACAGGCCGAGAACGAGCAGATACGAGACGCTGATCGCCGCGTACCAGACCGGGCACCACATCGCGACGCGCGACGCCTTGTTGCCGCGGCCTTGCAATCGCGAGAATTCCGCGAGAAAGGCCATCGCCACGGGAAGGTCGATACCGACGCCCAGACCCATCACGAAGCGCGCACCGCCGAGCACCCACGCGTTGGGCGCGAGCGCGCACGCGATGGCCGCGACGACGAAAAAGAACATGTCGGCCATGAAAACGCGATAGCGGCCGATTCTGTCGGTCAGATAGCCGCCGAGAAACGCGCCGATGATCGCGCCGAACGTGATCGCGGCCGCGACGAAGCCCGAACCGGTCGGCGTCAGCGAGAATTCGCGGGCGATGTCCTTCATGCCGAAGGCGAGCGCGCCCAGATCGTAGGCGTCGAGGAAAATGCCTCCGAGCGCGATGGCGACGACCACGCGCGCATCGCTGCCGATGGCCGCGCCGTGGTTGACGAGGCTGGAGACATCGGCGGCGCTTTTGATGACGGGGAGCGAATCGTCGGCGGCGGCCCGGACGGAAGCGCGGTCGGGCGCGAGGGAAACGGACATGATGTGGCGGGTTCGGTAAAAAGTTGTCGATGCAACGAATCGCCGGATCGTACTGGCCCGAACGCGGACGGCCAAATTCATTTTTGTTATTTAATGACTTACGCACGGCTGGCGGGCCTGTCGGCACGCCGGCGCTCCGATGCGACAATGTCGCTCCGTTCCTTCGTGGTATTCAGGCATGTCGTCAGATGAAAGCATCGAATCGGTGAACGTCGCGGTCGTCGGCGGAGGGCCGGCCGGGCTCATGGCCGCGGAAGCGCTCGCGGCGGGCGGCGCGCGCGTCGATGTGTTCGACGCGATGCCGTCCGTCGGCCGAAAATTCCTGATGGCCGGCAAGGGCGGCATGAATCTCACGCACTCCGAGCCCGCCGACGCCTTTCTGGCGCGCTATGGTGCGCGCAGCCCGGACATCGCGCCGCTGCTCGCGCGCTTCGACGCGAACGCGCTGCGCGAGTGGGTACACGGGCTGGGTGTGGAGACGTTCGTCGGCAGTTCGGGACGCGTCTTTCCCACCGACATGAAGGCCGCGCCGATGCTGCGCGCGTGGCTGCATCGGCTGCGCGCGTCGGGCGTGACGTTTCACATGCGGCATCGCTGGCTTGGCTGGGAAGAAGATACGTCGATATCGCGTTTCGCGACGCCATCCGGCGAAAAGCGCGTCCGGCACGACGCGATCGTGCTCGCGCTCGGCGGCGCAAGCTGGCCGCAACTCGGTTCGGACGGCGGCGCGCTCCCGATTCTCGCGGCGCGCGGTGTCGGCGTGCGGCCTTTCGTGCCGTCCAACTGCGGTTTCGATGTTGGCTGGAGCGAGCATTTCAGCAGCCGTTTCGCGGGCGAGCCGCTCAAATCCGTGGCGATCGGCGTGCCGCGCGCGGACGGCGCGCTCGACTGGCGTGTCGGTGAGTGTCTGATTACCGATCAGGGCATCGAAGGCAGTCTGATTTATGCGTTATCGGCGCCGATCCGCGATCGGATCGCGGAAAGCGGCGGCCTCGGCGCGACGATCATGCTGGACCTCGCGCCGCAACTTTCCGCCGCGCGCGTGCGCGACGAGGTGCTGCATCCGCGCGGGGCGCGCTCGATGTCGAGCCATCTGCAGAGCCGCCTGCATCTGACGGGCGTAAAAGCGGGATTGCTGCGCGAGTGTGTGAGCAAGGACGAATTCGCCAATCCGGAAACGCTCGCCGCGCGCATCAAGGCATTGCCGCTGCGACTGTTGCGCACGCGTCCTATCGAAGAAGTGATCAGCAGCGCGGGCGGCGTCGAATTCGAAGCGCTGGACGCGCGCTCCATGCTCAGCGCGCTGCCGGGCGTGTTCTGCGCGGGCGAAATGCTCGACTGGGAAGCTCCGACCGGCGGCTATCTGCTGACGGCGTGCTTCGCGAGCGGGCTCGTCGCGGGGGAAGGCGCGCTCGCGTGGCTCGCCGAGCGCGCGTGAGCAGAGTTACGCGGCCACCAGCCGCCAAAGCGACGTCACTTCAGCCGAGCGCGCGGCGTGCAGCGGATCGGACTTGTCGGTCGCGCGCGGATGATGCGGTTTGATATCGATGCGCCCATCCACTTTCAGACCGGCCTTGTCGATCCATTCCTGCAATTGCGCGCGTGTACGCAGACCGAGATGCTCAGCGAAGTCGGACAGGATCAGCCAGCCTTCGCCGCCCGGCGTCAGATGCGCGGCGAGGCCATCGAGAAAGCCGCGCAGCATGCGGCTGTCCGGATCGTAGATGGCGTGCTCGATCGCCGCGCTCGGCCGCGCCGGCAGCCAGGGCGGATTGCAGATGATCAAAGGCGCGCGGCCTTCGGGGAACATGTCGGCCTCGACGATCTCGACCCGACGATCGAGCCCGAGCCGCCCGATGTTTTCCCGCGCGCAGTCGAGCGCACGGGCATCGACGTCGGTGGCGACGATCCGCTCGACGCCGCGCCGCGCGAGCACGGCCGCTAGCACGCCCGTTCCGGTGCCGATATCGAACGCGAGTTGCTTCGCCGGAAGCGGCTGGTTCGCGACGAGATCGACGTATTCGCCTCGAACCGGCGAGAACACGCCGTAATAGGGATGGATTCTCCCGCCGACCGCGCCGATCTCGACGCCCTTCTTGCGCCATTCATGCGCGCCGACCAGGCCGAGCACTTCGCGCAAGGACACGACCGATGCTTCATCCGATGAGGGCCCGTAAGCCTCCTCGCACGCCTGTTGCACGTTCGGCGCGCGGCGCAGGGGGATGGCGTAGTCTTCGTCGAGCGGGAGCACCAGCATTGCGAGCGTGCGCGCGCGTTGCGATTGCGCGAGGCGATGCAGATTGAATGCATCGATCGGCGACGGCGCCGCAGCCGGCTTCTTCTTGGCCTTGCGCGGCTTGTCGTCGATGCGGCGTGCCATCGCCTGAAGTAGTTGCCGGGCGTTCTGGAAGTCGCCGCGCCAAAGTATCGCCGTGCCCTCGCAGGCGAGGCGATAGGCGATATCCGCCGTCATCTGATCGTGCCCGATGACCACGCGCTTCGGTGGCGGATTGCCGCTCTCCGATCTCCAGCGGGCGGAGCGGCTTTCGTCGTCTTCATCCCAGGTGAGTCGTTGCGGTGCGGTGTTTTTCGAATGCATAGTGATGCCCGGAGCGCCGGCCGTCGTGGCCGGCAAAAATTGAATTGGCTGCATTGTGAGGCCATTTCGGGCGCGTGGTTCGTTCGTGTTCACTTTGCGGGTGATGCGAGCGCGGTGGAACTTGTGACACTTCGGGCACAATCGAGCCTTTTCCGAACGCCTTCGCCGAATGAAACTCCGAGTTCTCGCCGCGATCTGCGCGGCCGCGCTTGTCGCACAGGTCAATCTCGCGCCGCACGCGTTCGCCGCTGACACTGCTGATGCGACCGCCAACGAACATTGGGTCAGCGCGTGGGGCACCGCGCTGCAGTCGATTCCGCAACTGGCGAATCTGCCGCCGCTGTATCGCGCGCCGGATGTCGCGGGGCGCACCGTGCGTCAGTTGATCTACCCGCAGCTCGATGGCAAACGCATTCGTCTGCGGATAAGCAATCTATATGGAACGGAGCCGCTCGTCGTCGAATCGATGAGCGTGGCTCGGGCGGGCGGCGGCAGCAGCGGCGCGATCCGCGCCGGCAGCGCGCGGCCCGTTCTGTTTGGCGGGCGCAAGAGCGTGACGGTCGCGCCGGGCGCGCAAGCCACCAGCGACGCAGTCGGCTTCGACGTCGAAGCGCTTCAGCCCGTGGCCGTCAGCATGTTCATGGGGAAGGATCAGAAGCTCGTGGCATGGCATCGCGTGTCGAGTCAGGTGAACTACATCTCGACGCCAGGCGACCGTACCGAAGATGCGTCGGCGGGCGCATTCCGCACGCGCTTTACCCAATATGCGTGGCTGACCAATGTGGCGGTCGAGAGCCAGTCGGCGCAAGCAGTGGTCGCCATCGGCGATTCGATCACCGATGGCATGCGCTCCTCGCTCAACGCAAACCGCCGCTGGCCCGACGCGCTCGCGAAGCAGCTCGCGCGCAAGAGTGGCGCGGAAACGGTCATCGTGAACGCGGGCATCAGCGGAAATCGTCTTCTGAGCAATTCACCGTGCTACGGCGAGGCGGTGGTCAGCCGCTTCGAGCGCGACGCGCTGCGCCAGCCGGGCGTTCGCGCGGTGATCGTGCTGATCGGCATCAACGACATCAATTTCATGGCGATGCCCGCACACGCCGGACTCGATTGCGACGCGCCACACACCGAAGTGAACGCGGATGCGCTGGTACGCGGCTATCAGCGGCTGATTGCGCAGGCGCACCAGCGCGGCATCAAGATTTACGGCGCGACGCTGACGCCGGCCTCGTTGCCGCCCGAGCGCGAGGCGATCCGCACGGCGGTCAATGAATCGATCCGCTCGAGCCGCGCGTTCGACGGCGTGATCGACTTCGATCAGGCGCTGCGCGATCCGGCGCGGCCCAGCGTGCTGCAACGCCGATATGACAGTGGAGATCACATCCATCCGAGCGATGCGGGCTACGCGGCGATGGCCGCGGCTGTGCCGATGGAGTTTGTCTCCGGGACCGCGAAGCCGGCGAAATAAAGCGGCGCGAAAAAGTTTGCGTCATCACCTTGTCATTCGCGCTTGCTTGGCCTAATATTCAGCCCCTTCGTTGCAAGACGAGGGCCGCTGAGCGAAACGGGCGGCCTCCGAAGTCGACAAATTTCGAAGCGAAAGCGAGAAAATAGTGTTGACAAGGAGAAAAAGATTCTTCATAATCTCATTTCTCTGCTGCTGATGCAGCGACGCAAGACGGAAGTTGATGTGATTCTTGCGATGTGCTCTTTAAAAACTAACAGCCGATAAGTGTGGGCGCTTGATAGCGAGTGCGGTTTCAGTCTTTCGGGGCTGAGGCAAAAGCAAAAGTATCAAGAGTCTCACACGAAGTATCAGAGGAAGGTTTATCTGTCGAGAGATGGATTAATCATCGTCAGTACGTTGAGTGAGCGACCGGTTCTTAACGGAACCGAAAAACAGTAACAGGTTTGAACTGAAGAGTTTGATCCTGGCTCAGATTGAACGCTGGCGGCATGCCTTACACATGCAAGTCGAACGGCAGCACGGGGGCAACCCTGGTGGCGAGTGGCGAACGGGTGAGTAATACATCGGAACGTGTCCTGTAGTGGGGGATAGCCCGGCGAAAGCCGGATTAATACCGCATACGATCTACGGAAGAAAGCGGGGGATCCTTCGGGACCTCGCGCTATAGGGGCGGCCGATGGCAGATTAGCTAGTTGGTGGGGTAAAGGCCTACCAAGGCGACGATCTGTAGCTGGTCTGAGAGGACGACCAGCCACACTGGGACTGAGACACGGCCCAGACTCCTACGGGAGGCAGCAGTGGGGAATTTTGGACAATGGGGGCAACCCTGATCCAGCAATGCCGCGTGTGTGAAGAAGGCCTTCGGGTTGTAAAGCACTTTTGTCCGGAAAGAAAACCATCGCCCTAATATGGTGGTGGGATGACGGTACCGGAAGAATAAGCACCGGCTAACTACGTGCCAGCAGCCGCGGTAATACGTAGGGTGCGAGCGTTAATCGGAATTACTGGGCGTAAAGCGTGCGCAGGCGGTCTGTTAAGACCGATGTGAAATCCCCGGGCTTAACCTGGGAACTGCATTGGTGACTGGCAGGCTTTGAGTGTGGCAGAGGGGGGTAGAATTCCACGTGTAGCAGTGAAATGCGTAGAGATGTGGAGGAATACCGATGGCGAAGGCAGCCCCCTGGGCCAACACTGACGCTCATGCACGAAAGCGTGGGGAGCAAACAGGATTAGATACCCTGGTAGTCCACGCCCTAAACGATGTCAACTAGTTGTTGGGGATTCATTTCCTTAGTAACGTAGCTAACGCGTGAAGTTGACCGCCTGGGGAGTACGGTCGCAAGATTAAAACTCAAAGGAATTGACGGGGACCCGCACAAGCGGTGGATGATGTGGATTAATTCGATGCAACGCGAAAAACCTTACCTACCCTTGACATGGTCGGAATCCCGCTGAGAGGTGGGAGTGCTCGAAAGAGAACCGGCGCACAGGTGCTGCATGGCTGTCGTCAGCTCGTGTCGTGAGATGTTGGGTTAAGTCCCGCAACGAGCGCAACCCTTGTCCTTAGTTGCTACGCAAGAGCACTCTAAGGAGACTGCCGGTGACAAACCGGAGGAAGGTGGGGATGACGTCAAGTCCTCATGGCCCTTATGGGTAGGGCTTCACACGTCATACAATGGTCGGAACAGAGGGTTGCCAAGCCGCGAGGTGGAGCCAATCCCAGAAAACCGATCGTAGTCCGGATCGCAGTCTGCAACTCGACTGCGTGAAGCTGGAATCGCTAGTAATCGCGGATCAGCATGCCGCGGTGAATACGTTCCCGGGTCTTGTACACACCGCCCGTCACACCATGGGAGTGGGTTTCACCAGAAGTAGGTAGCCTAACCGCAAGGAGGGCGCTTACCACGGTGGGATTCATGACTGGGGTGAAGTCGTAACAAGGTAGCCGTATCGGAAGGTGCGGCTGGATCACCTCCTTTCTCGAGCTTCGCACTTCAACATTAAGCGCTCACGCTTATCGGCTGTAAGAAAGACAGGCTAAGGGTCTGTAGCTCAGTCGGTTAGAGCACCGTCTTGATAAGGCGGGGGTCGTTGGTTCGAATCCAACCAGACCCACCACCCGAGAGAGGCGTGCTGACGGAGCAACCGTTCCTAGTCAGGCCACGGAAGGGGGATTAGCTCAGCTGGGAGAGCACCTGCTTTGCAAGCAGGGGGTCGTCGGTTCGATCCCGTCATCCTCCACCAAGTCTTCAATGCCAAGTGTTTGCTGCAAGCACTTGGCATTGGCGACTATAGCCAGTTGATGCTGCAAGCAGTGCAACACGCTTGTCGGCTAAACGTTCTTTAACAATCTGGAAGAAGTAGTAAAGAGAATCGCGAAAGCACTTAGAGATGGGTGTGAGTAGAGATTTAAGGGTAGTGATTGTATCAAGTATGAAAAGGTGATCGAGAGATCGCTTTGGAATACGGCACAACGCGAATACTCAGCCTATGACGGGACGTGACAAGCGCAAGCAGACACACTCGTTATAGGGTCAAGCGAACAAGTGCATGTGGTGGATGCCTTGGCGATCACAGGCGATGAAGGACGCGGTAGCCTGCGAAAAGCTACGGGGAGCTGGCAAACGAGCTTTGATCCGTAGATGTCCGAATGGGGAAACCCGGCCCGTATGGGTCATCCTAAGCTGAATACATAGGCTTAGTGAAGCGAACGCGGTGAACTGAAACATCTAAGTAACCGCAGGAAAAGAAATCAACCGAGATTCCCAGAGTAGTGGCGAGCGAAATGGGATCAGCCTGTACTCTTTATTTGACTTATTAGCCGAACGCTCTGGAAAGTGCGGCCCTAGCAGGTGATAGCCCTGTAGGCGAAAATAGGTTGAAAGAACTAGGTGTACGACAAGTAGGGCGGGACACGTGAAATCCTGTCTGAAGATGGGGGGACCATCCTCCAAGGCTAAATACTCGTGATCGACCGATAGTGAACCAGTACCGTGAGGGAAAGGCGAAAAGAACCCCGGGAGGGGAGTGAAATAGATCCTGAAACCGCATGCATACAAACAGTCGGAGCCTGGAAACGGGTGACGGCGTACCTTTTGTATAATGGGTCAGCGACTTACGTTCAGTAGCGAGCTTAACTGATTAAGGCAGGCGTAGCGAAAGCGAGTCCGAATAGGGCGATCAGTTGCTGGGCGTAGACCCGAAACCAAGTGATCTATCCATGGCCAGGTTGAAGGTGCGGTAACACGTACTGGAGGACCGAACCCACTAACGTTGAAAAGTTAGGGGATGAGCTGTGGATAGGGGTGAAAGGCTAAACAAACTTGGAAATAGCTGGTTCTCTCCGAAAACTATTTAGGTAGTGCCTCGTGTATCACCTTCGGGGGTAGAGCACTGTCATGGTTGTGGGGTCCATTGCGGATTACTACGCCATAGCAAACTCCGAATACCGAAGAGTGCAATCACGGGAGACAGACATCGGGTGCTAACGTCCGGTGTCAAGAGGGAAACAACCCAGACCGCCAGCTAAGGTCCCAAAGATTGGCTAAGTGGGAAACGAAGTGGGAAGGCTAAAACAGTCAGGAGGTTGGCTTAGAAGCAGCCACCCTTTAAAGAAAGCGTAATAGCTCACTGATCGAGTCGTCCTGCGCGGAAGATGTAACGGGGCTCAAGCCAGTCACCGAAGCTGCGGATACACGTTGAAAGATACGTGTGTGGTAGGAGAGCGTTCCGTAAGCCTGCGAAGGTGCGTTGAAAAGCGTGCTGGAGGTATCGGAAGTGCGAATGCTGACATGAGTAGCGATAAAGGGGGTGAAAAGCCCCCTCGCCGTAAGCCCAAGGTTTCCTACGCAACGTTCATCGGCGTAGGGTGAGTCGGCCCCTAAGGCGAGGCAGAAATGCGTAGCTGATGGGAAGCAGGTCAATATTCCTGCACCATTGTTAGATGCGATGGGGGGACGGATCGCGGAAGGTTGTCCGGGTGTTGGACGTCCCGGTCGCTGCATTGGAGAAGGCGCTTAGGCAAATCCGGGCGCGTAATTCAAGGGTGTGGCGCGAGCTTCTTAGGAAGCGAAGCAATTGGAAGTGGTTCCAAGAAAAGCCTCTAAGCTTCAGTCTAATAGTGACCGTACCGCAAACCGACACAGGTGGGCGAGATGAGTATTCTAAGGCGCTTGAGAGAACTCGGGAGAAGGAACTCGGCAAATTGGTACCGTAACTTCGGGATAAGGTACGCCCTTGTAGCTTGACTGGCCTGCGCCAGGAGGGTGAAAGGGTTGCAATAAACTGGTGGCTGCGACTGTTTAATAAAAACACAGCACTCTGCAAACACGAAAGTGGACGTATAGGGTGTGACGCCTGCCCGGTGCCGGAAGATTAAATGATGGGGTGCAAGCTCTTGATTGAAGTCCCGGTAAACGGCGGCCGTAACTATAACGGTCCTAAGGTAGCGAAATTCCTTGTCGGGTAAGTTCCGACCTGCACGAATGGCGTAACGATGGCCACACTGTCTCCTCCCGAGACTCAGCGAAGTTGAAGTGTTTGTGATGATGCAATCTCCCCGCGGCTAGACGGAAAGACCCCATGAACCTTTACTGTAGCTTTGCATTGGACTTTGAACCGATCTGTGTAGGATAGGTGGGAGGCTATGAAGCGTGAACGCTAGTTTGCGTGGAGCCGTCCTTGAAATACCACCCTGGTTTGTTTGAGGTTCTAACCTTGGTCCATGATCTGGATCGGGGACAGTGCATGGTAGGCAGTTTGACTGGGGCGGTCTCCTCCCAAAGTGTAACGGAGGAGTACGAAGGTACGCTAGGTACGGTCGGAAATCGTGCTGATAGTGCAATGGCATAAGCGTGCTTAACTGCGAGACCGACAAGTCGAGCAGGTGCGAAAGCAGGTCATAGTGATCCGGTGGTTCTGTATGGAAGGGCCATCGCTCAACGGATAAAAGGTACTCTGGGGATAACAGGCTGATACCGCCCAAGAGTTCATATCGACGGCGGTGTTTGGCACCTCGATGTCGGCTCATCTCATCCTGGGGCTGTAGCCGGTCCCAAGGGTATGGCTGTTCGCCATTTAAAGAGGTACGTGAGCTGGGTTTAAAACGTCGTGAGACAGTTTGGTCCCTATCTGCCGTGGGCGTTGGATATTTGAAGGGGGCTGCTCCTAGTACGAGAGGACCGGAGTGGACGAACCTCTGGTGTACCGGTTGTCACGCCAGTGGCATCGCCGGGTAGCTATGTTCGGAAGAGATAACCGCTGAAAGCATCTAAGCGGGAAACTCGCCTTAAGATGAGATATCCCCGGGGCTTCGAGCCCCTTGAAGGGTCGTTCCAGACCAGGACGTTGATAGGTCAGGTGTGTAAGTGCAGTAATGCATTGAGCTAACTGATACTAATTGCCCGTAAGGCTTGATCCTATAACCAGTGTGTTTGAATCCACTGGTTGAGTGAATCGTTGTGCGACGATCACCACCCGAATTCTTTACCGCTTCTTCCCAGATTGGTTGTGTTGACCACGTCAACTCAACAACAAGTCATGCCTGATGACCATAGCGAGTCGGTCCCACCCCTTCCCATCCCGAACAGGACCGTGAAACGACTCCACGCCGATGATAGTGCGGGTTCCCGTGTGAAAGTAGGTAATCGTCAGGCTCCTCATGCTTTAACGCAAACGAAGGCCCCAACTCCGCGAGTTGGGGCTTTTTGCGTTTTCGCCTCGCCTATAGGTGAGAGCCTCGATTGTTTCGGGTCGTAAGAAGCGCTTGACAACGGCATGTTGTTACCCCATAATCGATAGTTCTCTGCGGAGGGGTGCCCGAGTGGCTAAAGGGGGCAGACTGTAAATCTGTTGGCTTACGCCTACGTTGGTTCGAATCCAACCTCCTCCACCAGAATTCAAGCGGTAAGGGAGTCCAGCCCTCGCGGGTGTAGCTCAATGGTAGAGCAGAAGCCTTCCAAGCTTACGACGAGGGTTCGATTCCCTTCACCCGCTCCAGTGTCGGTTTTGTAGTGCCCATGTGGCTCAGTGGTAGAGCACTCCCTTGGTAAGGGAGAGGTCGGCAGTTCGATCCTGCCCATGGGCACCAGCTGTATCAGTCTAGTAAGTTGCGCGCGGCGCAAGGTGCGAAAATCCTGTTAGGAGTCGAAAATGGCCAAAGGTAAATTCGAGCGGACCAAGCCGCACGTGAACGTGGGCACGATCGGTCACGTTGACCACGGCAAGACCACGCTGACGGCAGCGATCACGACGGTGCTGACCAAGAAGTTCGGCGGCGAAGCAAAGGCATACGACCAGATCGATGCAGCGCCGGAAGAAAAGGCACGCGGTATCACCATCAACACCGCGCACGTCGAGTACGAAACGGCTAACCGCCACTACGCACACGTCGACTGCCCGGGCCACGCCGACTACGTGAAGAACATGATCACGGGCGCAGCGCAGATGGACGGCGCAATCCTGGTGTGTTCGGCCGCTGACGGCCCGATGCCGCAAACGCGCGAGCACATCCTGCTGGCCCGTCAGGTTGGCGTGCCTTACATCATCGTGTTCCTGAACAAGTGCGACATGGTGGACGACGCCGAGCTGCTCGAGCTCGTCGAAATGGAAGTGCGTGAGCTTCTGTCGAAGTACGACTTCCCGGGCGACGATACCCCGATCATCAAGGGTTCGGCCAAGCTGGCGCTGGAAGGCGACACGGGCGAGTTGGGCGAAGTGGCGATCATGAACCTGGCTGACGCACTGGACACGTACATCCCGACGCCGGAGCGCGCAGTGGACGGTTCGTTCCTGATGCCGGTGGAAGACGTGTTCTCGATCTCGGGTCGCGGCACGGTGGTGACGGGCCGTATCGAGCGCGGTGTGGTGAAGGTTGGCGAGGAAATCGAAATCGTCGGTATCAAGACGACGGTGAAGACGACCTGCACGGGCGTGGAAATGTTCCGCAAGCTGCTCGACCAAGGTCAGGCGGGCGACAACGTCGGTATCCTGCTGCGCGGCACGAAGCGTGAAGACGTGGAGCGTGGCCAGGTTCTGGCCAAGCCGGGTTCGATCACGCCGCACACGCACTTCACGGCTGAAGTGTACGTGCTGAGCAAGGACGAAGGCGGCCGTCACACGCCGTTCTTCAACAACTACCGTCCGCAGTTCTACTTCCGTACGACCGACGTGACGGGCTCGATCGAGCTGCCGAAGGACAAGGAAATGGTGATGCCGGGCGACAACGTGTCGATCACGGTCAAGCTGATCGCCCCGATCGCCATGGAAGAAGGTCTGCGTTTCGCCATCCGTGAAGGCGGTCGTACCGTCGGCGCTGGTGTCGTGGCGAAGATTATCGAGTAAGAGCCAGAAATCTTCTCGGTAGTTAGTGGTTTCGGGGTCGGCGAAATCCGTCGACCCCAAATGGTTTAGGGGTATAGCTCAACTGGCAGAGCGTCGGTCTCCAAAACCGAAGGTTGGGGGTTCGATTCCCTCTGCCCCTGCCAAATTCTCGCGCCAAGTGGCGCTGTTTAAGGTGTTATGGCGAATCCTTCCGTCGAAACTGTAAATACTTCCGGCGACAAGTTGATGTTGGTGGCGGGCGTATTGTTGGTCTTGGCCGGGTTCGTTGGATTCTTCTGGCTGTCTGGCCAAGAATGGTACGTTCGCGGCGCAGCGCTTGCTGTCGGTGTCATCGCGGGTGTCGCAGTCGGTCTTCTCTCTGCGCCGGGCAAAGGGTTCATCGCTTTCGCCAAAGACTCGTACAAGGAAGTCCGTAAGGTTGTTTGGCCGACCCGCAAAGAGGCCACGCAAACGACCTTGGTAGTCTTCGCGTTTGTTCTGATCATGGCCATCTTCCTTTGGCTTAGCGATAAGTCGATCGAATGGGTGATTTTCTCGGTGATTCTGGGTTGGAAATGATATGAGCGATACTCCGACATCCCCGAGTGGAAAGCGTTGGTATGTGGTGCACGCCTACTCCGGCATGGAGAAGAGCGTGCAACGTGCGCTCCAGGAGCGCATCGAACGCGCAGGCATGCAAGATCAATTCGGTCAGATTCTTGTCCCGACCGAAGAGGTCGTTGAGGTGAAGGGTGGCCACAAGTCGGTCACCGAGCGTCGTTTCTTCCCCGGCTATGTCCTGGTCGAAATGGAAATGACGGACGAGACGTGGCATCTGGTCAAGAATACGGCCAAGGTCACGGGATTCGTCGGTGGTGCGCGTAACCGCCCGAGTCCCATCTCGCCGCGTGAAGTCGAAAAGATCATGTCGCAGATGCAGGAAGGCGTCGAGAAGCCGCGGCCGAAGACGCTCTTCGAAGTGGGCGAGATGGTCCGGGTGAAGGAAGGCCCGTTCACCGACTTCAATGGCAACGTCGAAGAAGTGAATTACGAAAAGTCCCGAGTTCGTGTCTCCGTCACGATTTTCGGGCGATCGACGCCGGTCGAACTCGAGTTCGGTCAGGTCGAGAAGCTTTGAACGAATCCATCGCGCGTGGCTCTAGAGCCATCGCGCGATTCGCGCTTACGGTCCGCGTCATGACCGTTGAGGAGCGTCAGTAGCCGGCAACGTCGAACGCGCGCTATCACTCACCGAACGCTCACGCGTTCAGCAGAGGTTTTCAACATGGCAAAGAAAATCGTCGGCTTTATCAAACTGCAGATCCCTGCAGGTAAAGCCAACCCGTCGCCGCCGGTCGGTCCGGCACTGGGCCAGCGTGGCCTGAACATCATGGAGTTCTGCAAGGCGTTCAACGCGCAGACTCAAGGTATGGAGCCGGGTCTGCCGGTGCCGGTCGTCATCACGGCATTCGCGGACAAGAGCTTCACCTTCATCATGAAGACGCCGCCGGCTACCGTTCTGATCAAGAAGGCAGCCGCAGTGCAAAAGGGTTCGGCAAAGCCGCACACGGACAAGGTTGGCAACATCACCCGCGCTCAAGCGGAAGAAATCGCGAAGACCAAGATGCCGGATCTCACGGCAGCTGATCTTGACGCAGCCGTGCGCACGATCGCCGGCAGCGCGCGTTCGATGGGCATCACTGTGGAGGGCGTGTAAATGGCTAAGCTTTCTAAGCGCCTTCAGGCATTCGCTGCCAAGGTCGACCGTCAGAAGCTGTACGCGATCGACGACGCACTGGCTCTCGTGAAGGAATGCGCGAGCGCGAAGTTCGACGAGTCGATCGACGTCGCAGTGCAACTCGGCATCGACGCGAAGAAGTCGGACCAAGTGGTTCGCGGCTCGGTGGTTCTGCCGGCTGGTACCGGCAAGTCGGTTCGCGTGGCAGTGTTCGCGCAAGGCGACAAGGCCGAGCAAGCTCGTGCAGCTGGCGCGGACGTGGTCGGCATGGAAGACCTGGCTGAGCAAGTCAAGGCCGGCAACCTGAACTTCGACGTCGTGATCGCTTCGCCGGACACGATGCGGGTGGTCGGTACGCTGGGTCAGATTCTCGGCCCGCGCGGCCTGATGCCGAACCCGAAGGTCGGCACCGTTACGCCGGACGTCGCTCAAGCGGTCAAGAACGCGAAGGCGGGTCAGGTTCAGTTCCGCGTCGACAAGGCCGGTATCATCCACGGCACGATCGGTCGCGCATCGTTTGAATCGGCATCGCTGCGCCAGAATCTGTCCGCGCTGATCGAAGCGCTGCAAAAGGCGAAGCCGGCGACGAGCAAGGGCGTCTACCTGCGCAAGATCGCTGTGTCGAGCACGATGGGCGTTGGCGTTCGCGTGGATCAAGGCACGCTGGCGCAACAGTAAGAATTCGAGCGCGGTCGCAAGACCGCGCTGATAAAGGGCTTTGGGCGGTTGCAAGATTGCGGTTCCGAGTCGAGCAGCCGGTTGTCAAAGACCGTTGGTGGTGATGCAGCAGGCAGGCAGCACCTTAATTCAAGCCAACGCAGATGGCGAACCCGAAACAGTTTTGCAGTGGTTGAAGTCGGTTGTCGATCATCCTGAATGATCACCGATCGATCGAAATACTCCTAACAGTCGGACGCCGTTGTCGAACGTGGTGCATGAGGGTTCGTGGCCCGAGTGCATCGAATCTGGAGGTTTAACCGTGCCACTGAACAAAGAAGATAAGCAGGCAGTCGTCGCTGAAGTCGCCGCGCAGGTCGCGAAGGCTCAGACGATGGTGCTCGCTGAGTATCGTGGGATCACGGTTGGCGATCTGACCAAGCTGCGCGCGAAAGCGCGTGAGCAACAGGTGTATCTGCGCGTGTTGAAAAACACGCTGGCGCGTCGCGCTGTCGAAGGTACCCCGTTCGCTCCGCTGGCTGAGCAGATGACCGGTCCTCTGATCTACGGCATCTCGGAAGATGCCATTGCCGCTGCCAAGGTCGTCAATGACTTCGGCAAGAGCAATGACAAGTTGATCATCAAGGCTGGTTCCTACGAAGGTAACGTGATGGACAAGGCGGGCGTGCAAGCGCTGGCCAACATCCCGAGCCGCGAAGAACTGCTCTCCAAGCTGCTGTTCGTCATGCAAGCACCTGTTTCCGGCTTCGCGCGCGCCCTGGCCGCGCTCGCCGAGAAGAAGCAAGGCGAAGCTGCATAACGCATGCGCTTGGGCACCAGTTGCTCAGTTAGGTACTAGCTAGATCGCTAGCTCGATCCGAATTCAATTTAGGAGTATTTCAAATGGCAATCGCAAAAGAAGACATCCTGGAAGCCGTTGGCTCGATGTCGGTTCTCGAACTGAACGAACTGGTCAAGGCGTTCGAAGAGAAGTTTGGCGTGTCGGCTGCTGCTGTCGCAGTTGCTGGCCCGGCAGGTGGCGGCGCAGCTGCTGCAGTCGAAGAGCAAACCGAGTTCACCGTGAACCTGCTCGAAGTGGGCGCGAACAAGGTTTCCGTGATTAAGGCTGTTCGTGAACTGACCGGTCTCGGCCTGAAGGAAGCGAAGGACCTGGTCGACGGTGCACCGAAGCCCGTCAAGGAAGCGGTGCCGAAGGCTGCTGCTGAAGAAGCGAAGAAGAAGCTGGAAGAAGCAGGCGCGAAGGCTGAAATCAAGTAAGTTTCACTGCGCCGTGCGAAGGCTGGCGGTTTTCCACCGCCGGCCTTTTTGTGCTTTGTGGGGACGCAGTTTTTAGGCTTGGAAACAGGCATAAATGTCCCTGCAGAAGCCAAAGAGAACAGTCGGATCGGCACAAATTTCCGGCATTTCTCTTTGTCTTCTGAAGCGACTGCAGAAGGCAAGTTTGGTCGGGTAGCGGGAAACACAGGCATCCGCTGCCGTCAGCCAGCGGTTGGTAGCGGCCAACCACCAAGCTTCTAGATTCGTGCGTCCTCCCCGGACATTCGCGCGAGTCTCAGTCGGTGAACACCGGGCCGTGACGTCGAGGTATCCCGCCTCGCCAACGCCCGCCGTGATTCGGAGATCGTATGCAATATTCCTTCACCGAGAAGAAGCGTATTCGCAAGAGTTTCGCGAAGCGCCCCATCGTTCACCAAGTTCCCTTTTTGCTGGCGACCCAGCTTGAATCATTCCAGACGTTTCTGCAAGCAGACACGTCGTCGTCGCAGCGCAAGTCAGAAGGCTTGCAGGCTGCGTTCACCTCTGTTTTCCCGATTGTCTCGCACAACGGTTTTGCACGGCTCGAATTCGTCAGCTACATGCTGTCGTCGCCCGCATTCAACATCAAGGAATGCCAGCAGCGCGGCCTGACGTACTGCTCGGCCCTGCGCGCGAAAGTGCGTCTGGTTTTGCTCGATAAGGAATCGCCGAGCAAGCCCGTCGTCAAGGAAGTGAAGGAACAGGAAGTGTACATGGGCGAAATTCCGCTCATGACGCCGACTGGCTCGTTCGTCATCAACGGTACCGAGCGCGTGATCGTGTCGCAGCTCCACCGTTCGCCTGGCGTGTTCTTCGAGCACGACAAGGGCAAGACGCACAGCTCCGGCAAGCTGCTGTTCTCGGCGCGGATCATTCCTTACCGCGGCTCGTGGCTCGACTTCGAATTCGACCCGAAGGACGTGCTGTATTTCCGCGTCGACCGTCGCCGCAAGATGCCGGTCACGATCCTGCTCAAAGCCATCGGCATGACGCCGGAGCAGATCCTCGCGAACTTCTTCGTGTTCGACAACTTCGGCCTGATGAGCGAAGGCGCGCAAATGGAATTCGTTCCTGAGCGTCTGCGCGGCGAAGTCGCGCGCTTCGACATCCAGGATCGCGACGGCAACGTCATCGTCACGAAGGACAAGCGGATCAACGCGAAGCACATTCGCGATCTCGAAAACGCCAAGACGAAGTTCATCTCGGTGCCCGAGGAATATCTGCTCGGCCGCGTGCTGGCGAAGAACGTGATCGATCCGGAAACGGGCGAAGTGATCGCGAACGCCAACGAGGAAATCACGGAAACGGTCCTCGAAAAGCTGCGCGAAGCAAAGGTCAAGGACATCCAGACGCTCTACACGAACGATCTGGACCAGGGCCCGTACATCTCGTCGACGCTGCGTATCGATGAAACCGCGGACAAGATGGCCGCGCGCATCGCGATCTATCGCATGATGCGTCCGGGCGAACCGCCGACCGAAGAAGCGGTCGAGGCGTTGTTCAACCGTCTGTTCTACAGCGAAGACGCGTACGACCTGTCGAAGGTCGGCCGTATGAAGTTCAACCGCCGCGTCGGCCGTGACGAGATCATCGGACCGATGACGCTGCAGGACGACGACATCCTCGCGACCATCAAGATCCTCGTCGAGCTGCGTAACGGCAAGGGCGAAGTGGACGACATCGACCACTTGGGCAATCGCCGCGTGCGTTGCGTGGGCGAACTCGCGGAGAACCAGTTCCGCGCGGGTCTCGTGCGTGTCGAACGTGCAGTGAAGGAACGCCTCGGCCAGGCCGAAAGCGAAAACCTGATGCCGCACGACCTGATCAACTCGAAGCCGATTTCCTCGGCGATTCGCGAGTTCTTCGGTTCGTCGCAGCTTTCGCAGTTCATGGACCAAACCAACCCGCTGTCGGAAATCACGCACAAGCGCCGTGTTTCCGCACTGGGCCCGGGCGGTCTGACGCGCGAGCGCGCGGGCTTCGAAGTCCGCGACGTGCATCCGACGCACTATGGCCGCGTGTGCCCGATCGAAACGCCGGAAGGTCCGAACATCGGTCTGATCAACTCGCTCGCGCTATACGCGCACCTGAACGAGTACGGCTTCCTCGAAACGCCGTACCGCAAGGTCGTGGACAGCAAGGTGACCGACCAGATCGATTACCTGTCGGCGATTGAAGAAGGCCGTTACGTGATCGCTCAGGCGAACGCGGCAGTGGCCGACGACGGCACGCTGACCGACGAACTCGTGTCGTCGCGTGAAGCGGGCGAAACGCTGATGGTCACGCCGGACCGCATCCAGTACATGGACGTGGCGCCGTCGCAGATCGTGTCGGTGGCTGCATCGCTGATTCCGTTCCTCGAGCACGACGACGCGAACCGCGCGTTGATGGGCTCGAACATGCAGCGTCAGGCCGTGCCGTGTCTGCGCCCGGAGAAGCCGGTCGTCGGTACGGGCATCGAGCGTACGGTGGCGGTGGACTCGGGTACGACCGTGCAGGCGCTGCGTGGCGGTGTGGTGGATTACGTCGACGCGGGCCGTATCGTGATTCGCGTGAACGACGATGAAGCCGCAGCCGGCGACGTCGGCGTGGACATCTACAACCTGATCAAGTACACGCGTTCGAACCAGAACACGAACATCAACCAGCGTCCGATCGCGAAGGTCGGCGACAAGGTCTCGCGCGGCGACGTGCTGGCCGACGGCGCCTCGACGGATCTGGGCGAGCTCGCGCTCGGCCAGAACATGCTGGTCGCGTTCATGCCGTGGAACGGCTACAACTTCGAAGACTCGATCCTGATCTCGGAAAAGGTCGTGGCCGACGATCGCTACACGTCGATCCACATCGAAGAGTTGAACGTCGTTGCTCGCGACACGAAGCTCGGACCGGAAGAAATCACGCGCGATATTTCGAACCTCGCGGAAGTGCAGCTTGGCCGTCTCGACGAGTCGGGCATCGTGTACATCGGCGCGGAAGTCGAAGCGGGCGACGTGCTGGTCGGCAAGGTCACGCCGAAGGGCGAAACCCAGCTGACGCCGGAAGAAAAGCTGCTGCGCGCGATCTTCGGCGAGAAGGCATCGGACGTGAAGGACACGTCGCTGCGCGTGCCGTCGGGCATGAGCGGCACGGTGATCGACGTGCAGGTGTTCACGCGCGAAGGCATCACGCGCGACAAGCGCGCGCAACAGATCATCGACGACGAACTGAAGCGCTATCGCCTCGACCTGAACGACCAGCTTCGTATCGTGGAAGGCGACGCGTTCCAGCGTCTCGCGCGCATGCTGAACGGCAAGGTCGCGAACGGCGGTCCGAAGAAGCTCGCGAAGGGCACGAAGATCGACCTCCCGTACCTCGAAGATCTCGACCACTACCACTGGTTCGACATCCGCCTCGCGGACGAAGAAGCGGCAGCGCAGCTGGAAGCGATCAAGGACTCGATCGAGCAGAAGCGTCACCAGTTCGACCTCGCGTTCGAAGAAAAGCGCAAGAAGCTCACGCAAGGCGACGAACTGCCGCCGGGCGTGTTGAAGATGGTCAAGGTGTACCTCGCCGTGAAGCGTCGTCTGCAGCCTGGCGACAAGATGGCGGGCCGTCACGGTAACAAGGGTGTCGTGTCGAAGATCGTGCCGATCGAAGACATGCCGTACATGGCCGATGGCCGTCCGGCCGACGTCGTGCTGAATCCGCTCGGCGTGCCGTCGCGGATGAACGTGGGACAGATTCTCGAAGTGCATCTGGGCTGGGCCGCGAAGGGTCTCGGCTGGCGTATCGGCGAGATGCTGGAGCGTCAGACGAAGATCGAGGAACTGCGCCAGTTCCTGACGAAGATCTACAACGAGTCGGGCCGCAAGGAAGAGCTGGAAAGCTTCTCCGATGACGAAATCTTCGAACTCGCGAAGAACCTGCGCGAAGGCGTGCCGTTCGCGACGCCGGTGTTCGATGGCGCGACCGAAGAGGAAATGGGGCGTGCGCTCGATCTGGCGTATCCGGACAACATCGCCACGAACCTCGGCATGAACTCGTCGAAGAATCAGGTTCAGCTGCACGATGGTCGCACCGGCGAGCCGTTTGAGCGGAAGGTCACGGTCGGCTACATGCACTACCTGAAGCTGCACCACTTGGTCGACGACAAGATGCACGCGCGTTCGACCGGTCCGTACTCGCTCGTCACGCAGCAGCCGCTGGGTGGTAAGGCGCAGTTCGGTGGTCAGCGCTTCGGTGAGATGGAAGTGTGGGCGCTCGAGGCGTACGGCGCGTCGTATGTGCTGCAGGAAATGCTGACGGTCAAGTCGGACGACGTGACGGGCCGGACCAAGGTTTATGAGAACCTGGTCAAGGGCGATCACGTGATCGACGCGGGCATGCCGGAATCCTTCAATGTGTTGGTGAAGGAAATCCGCTCGCTCGGTATTGATATCGATCTGGACCGCAACTAATCGGACTACGGAGAGAAAGCAATGAAAGCTCTGCTCGATCTATTCAAGCAAGTCCAACAAGAAGAAGTTTTTGATGCGATCAAGATCGGCCTCGCGTCGCCCGACAAGATTCGTTCTTGGTCGTTCGGCGAAGTGAAGAAGCCGGAGACCATCAACTACCGCACGTTCAAGCCGGAGCGGGATGGTCTGTTCTGCGCGAAGATTTTTGGTCCGATCAAGGACTACGAATGTCTTTGCGGCAAGTACAAGCGCCTGAAGCACCGCGGCGTGATCTGCGAGAAGTGCGGCGTCGAAGTGACGCTGGCGAAGGTGCGTCGCGAACGGATGGGCCACATCGAACTGGCCTCGCCGGTCGCGCACATCTGGTTCCTGAAGTCGCTGCCGTCGCGTCTGGGCATGGTGCTGGACATGACGCTGCGCGACATCGAGCGCGTGCTGTACTTCGAAGCATACGTGGTGATCGATCCGGGCATGACGCCGCTGAAAGCGCGGCAGATCATGACGGAAGAGGATTACTACAACAAGGTCGAAGAGTACGGTGACGAATTCCGCGCCGAGATGGGCGCGGAAGGCGTGCGCGAGCTGCTGCGCGCGATCAACATCGACGAACAGGTCGAGATGCTGCGCACCGAACTCAAGAACACGGGTTCGGAAGCGAAGATCAAGAAGTACGCGAAGCGCCTGAAGGTGCTCGAGGCATTCCAGCGTTCGGGCATCAAGCCGGACTGGATGGTGCTCGAAGTGCTGCCGGTGCTGCCGCCGGAACTGCGTCCGCTGGTGCCGCTGGATGGCGGCCGTTTCGCGACGTCGGACCTGAACGACCTGTATCGCCGCGTGATCAACCGTAACAACCGGTTGAAGCGTCTGCTCGAACTGAAGGCGCCTGAAATCATCGTCCGCAACGAAAAGCGGATGCTGCAGGAAGCCGTCGATTCGCTGCTCGACAACGGTCGTCGCGGCAAGGCCATGACGGGCGCGAACAAGCGTCCGCTGAAGTCGCTCGCCGACATGATCAAGGGTAAGGGCGGCCGCTTCCGTCAGAACCTGCTCGGTAAGCGCGTGGACTATTCGGGCCGTTCGGTGATCGTGGTCGGCCCGACGCTCAAGCTGCATCAGTGCGGTCTGCCGAAGCTGATGGCGCTCGAACTGTTCAAGCCTTTCATCTTCAACAAGCTGGAAGTGATGGGCGTCGCGACGACCATCAAGGCCGCGAAGAAGGAAGTCGAGAACCAGACGCCGGTGGTGTGGGACATTCTCGAAGAGGTGATCCGCGAGCATCCGGTTATGCTGAACCGCGCGCCTACGCTTCACCGTCTCGGCATTCAGGCTTTCGAGCCGGTGCTGATCGAAGGCAAGGCGATTCAGCTGCACCCGCTCGTTTGCGCGGCGTTCAACGCCGACTTCGACGGTGACCAGATGGCTGTTCACGTGCCGCTGTCGCTCGAAGCGCAGATGGAAGCGCGCACGCTCATGCTGGCGTCGAACAACGTCCTGTTCCCGGCCAACGGCGATCCGTCGATCGTGCCGTCGCAGGATATCGTGCTGGGCCTGTACTACGCGTCGCGTGAAGCGATCAACGGCAAGGGCGAAGGCATGACGTTCACGGGCGTGTCGGAAGTGATCCGCGCGTACGAGAACAAGGAAGTCGAGTTGGCTTCGCGCGTCAACGTGCGTATCACCGAAATGGTGGCGAACGAAGACACGAGCGAAGGCGCGCCGGCGTTCGTGCCGAAGATCTCGCTGTACGCGACCACGGTCGGCCGTTCGATCCTGTCGGAGATTCTGCCGCCGGGGCTGCCGTTCACGGTGCTGAACAAGCCGCTGAAGAAGAAGGAAATCTCGCGCCTGATCAACACGGCGTTCCGCAAGTGCGGTCTGCGCGAGACGGTGATCTTCGCCGACCAGCTGATGCAGATGGGTTTCCGTCTTGCAACGCGCGCCGGCATCTCGATCTGCGTGGACGACATGCTCGTGCCGCCGCAGAAAGAGACGATCGTCGGCGACGCCGCGAAGAAGGTGAAGGAGTACGACCGTCAGTACATGTCGGGTCTCGTCACCGCGCAGGAACGCTACAACAACGTGGTCGACATCTGGTCGGCGACGTCGGAAAGCGTCGGCAAGGCGATGATGGAACAGCTCGCGACGGAGCCTGTCACCGACCGTGACGGCAACGAGACGAAGCAGGAGTCGTTCAACTCCATCTACATGATGGCCGACTCGGGCGCGCGTGGTTCCGCGGTGCAGATTCGTCAGCTGGCCGGTATGCGCGGCCTGATGGCGAAGCCGGACGGCTCGATCATCGAGACGCCGATTACGGCGAACTTCCGCGAAGGCCTGAACGTGTTGCAGTACTTCATCTCGACCCACGGCGCCCGTAAGGGTCTGGCGGATACGGCGCTGAAGACCGCGAACTCGGGTTACCTGACGCGTCGTCTGGTCGACGTGACGCAGGATCTGGTTGTCGTCGAAGACGATTGCGGTACGTCGAACGGCGTGGCGATGAAAGCGTTGGTGGAAGGCGGTGAAGTCGTCGAAGCGCTGCGCGACCGGATTCTCGGCCGCGTCGCGGTGGCGGACGTCGTCAATCCGGAAACGCAGGAAACGCTGTACGCGTCGGGCGATCTGCTCGATGAAGACGCGGTCGAGGAAATCGAACGCCTCGGCATCGACGAAGTGCGCGTGCGTACGCCGCTCACCTGCGAAACGCGCTATGGCCTGTGCGCCTCGTGCTACGGCCGTGACCTCGGCCGTGGTTCGCGCGTGAACGTCGGCGAAGCGGTGGGTGTGATCGCCGCTCAGTCGATCGGTGAGCCGGGCACGCAGTTGACGATGCGTACGTTCCACATCGGTGGTGCGGCATCGCGTGCGGCGGTTGCTTCGACGGTCGAAGCGAAGAGCAACGGTACGGTGCGCTTCACGGCCACGATGCGTTACGTCACCAACGCGAAGGGCGAGCAGGTCGTCATCTCGCGTTCGGGCGAGGCGATCATCGCGGACGACTTCGGTCGCGAGCGTGAGCGTCACAAGGTTCCGTACGGCGCGACGCTGCTGCAGCTCGACGGCGCGCAGATCAAGGCCGGCGCGCAACTGGCGCAATGGGATCCGCTGACGCGTCCGATCATCACCGAGTGGGGCGGTACGGTGAAGTTCGAAAACGTCGAAGAAGGCGTGACGGTTGCGAAGCAGATCGACGATGTGACGGGGCTTTCCACGCTCGTCGTGATCGACGTGAAGCGTCGCGGCTCGCAAGCTTCGAAGAGCGTGCGTCCGCAGGTGAAACTGCTCGACGCAAACGGCGAGGAAGTGAAGATCCCGAACACCGAGCATTCGGTGCAGATCGGCTTCCAGGTCGGCGCACTGATCACCGTGAAGGACGGTCAGCAAGTGCAGGTCGGTGAAGTGCTGGCGCGTATCCCGGTTGAAGCGCAGAAGACGCGTGACATTACCGGTGGTCTGCCGCGCGTGGCCGAACTGTTCGAAGCGCGCTCGCCGAAGGACGCGGGTATTCTCGCGGAAGTCACGGGCACGACGTCGTTCGGCAAGGACACGAAGGGCAAGCAGCGTCTCGTCATCACGGACCTCGAAGGCAATCAGCACGAGTTCCTGATCGCGAAGGAAAAGCAGGTGCTGGTGCACGATGGTCAGGTCGTCAACAAGGGCGAAATGATCGTCGACGGTCCTGCCGATCCGCACGACATCCTGCGTCTGCAGGGTATCGAGGCGCTGTCGCGCTACATCGTGGACGAAGTGCAGGACGTGTACCGTCTGCAGGGCGTGAAGATCAACGACAAGCACATCGAAGTGATCGTGCGTCAGATGCTGCGTCGTGTGCAGATCGTCGACAACGGCGATACGCGCTTCATCCCGGGCGAGCAAGTCGAGCGTTCGGACATGCTGGACGAGAACGACCGCATGATCGCGGACGACAAGCGCCCGGCGTCGTACGACAACGTGCTGCTCGGTATCACGAAGGCCTCGCTGTCGACCGATTCGTTCATCTCCGCGGCATCGTTCCAGGAAACGACCCGCGTGCTGACCGAAGCGGCGATCATGGGCAAGCGCGACGATCTGCGTGGCCTGAAGGAAAACGTGATCGTCGGCCGTCTGATTCCGGCCGGTACGGGTCTCGCGTTCCACAAGGCGCGCAAGGCGAAGGAATCGTCGGATCGCGAGCGTTTCGACCAGATCGCGGCCGAAGAGGCATTCGACTTTGGCACGCCGGAGGCTCCGGCAACGGAGCAGGCGCCGCATACCAACGAGTAAGCGTTTCTCGCTCGTAGCAGCATCGAACCGCTCAGCTTCGGCTGGGCGGTTTTTTTTCGTCTGGCGAATTTGGCGTCGCAACCTCGGCCGTTTGGCTAACGATGCATTCGAACGCGTCGGGGCGCGTGAATGCGTTGGTAGAATTCGTTATCTCTCATCGTAGTGCGCACTCTTCTTCCATGGCCCGGTCGCTCGAAATACTCAACGAAATCTTCGGCTATCCCGCATTTCGCGGACAACAGGCGGAGATCGTCGAGCATGTCGCGAACGGCGGCGATTCCCTCGTGCTGATGCCCACTGGCGGCGGCAAGTCGCTGTGCTATCAGATTCCGTCGCTCGTGCGCAGCGAGGCCGGGCTTGGCGCCGGCATCGTGGTGTCGCCGCTCATCGCCTTGATGCAGGACCAGGTCGCCGCGCTGACGGAAGTCGGCGTGCGCGCCGCGTATCTGAATTCCACATTGTCGGGGGCCGAGGCTGCGGCCACCGAACGCGCGCTGCGCGAGGGCGATATCGACTTGCTCTACGTCGCGCCGGAACGCCTGATGACGCCGCGCTTTCTCGAACTGCTCGAACGCGCGCGCGTCGGCCTGTTCGCGATCGATGAAGCGCACTGCGTGTCGCAGTGGGGCCACGATTTCCGCCCCGAATATATCCAGCTTTCCGTGCTGCACGAGCGGTTTCCCGATGTGCCGCGCATCGCGCTCACCGCGACCGCCGACGCGATCACGCGCGATGAAATCGTCCACCGGCTCGCGCTGGACGATGCGCGCATTTTCGTTTCCAGCTTCGATCGGCCGAATATTCGTTATCGAATCGTCGAGAAGGACAACGCTCGCTCGCAGCTGCTCGATTTCATCCGCGCCGAGCACACGAACAAGGACGGCACGACCGATGCGGGCGTCGTATATTGCCTGTCGCGGCGAAAGGTCGAGGAGACCGCGGACTGGCTGAAAGGCCAGGGCGTTCGCGCGCTGCCGTACCACGCTGGGATGGAGTTCGAGACGCGGCAGAAGCACCAGGAAATGTTCCAGCGCGAGGAAGGCATCGTCATGTGCGCGACGATCGCGTTCGGCATGGGCATCGATAAACCGGACGTGCGTTTTGTCGCGCATCTGGATTTGCCGAAGAGCGTCGAGGGCTACTATCAGGAAACCGGTCGCGCCGGCCGCGACGGCATGCCGGCGAACGCGTGGATGGCGTACGGATTGGGCGACGTCGTGCAACAGCGCAAGATGATCGACGAGTCCGAAGCCGACGACGCGCACAAGCGCGTTCAGAGCGGGAAGCTCGACGCGCTGCTGGGGTTGTGCGAAGCGGCGTCGTGTCGTCGTGTACGTTTGCTCGCGTACTTCGGCGAGACGAGCAAGCCGTGCGGCAACTGCGATACGTGTCTGGAGCCGCCTGCGTCCTTCGATGCCACGCGCGAGGCTCAGATGGCGCTTTCATGCGTTTATCGCGCGCAGAAGGCGAGCGGCTTTCGTTTCGGCGCGGGGCATCTCATCGATATTCTGCGTGGGACGCGCAGTGAGAAAGTCCTGCAGCGCGGACACGAGAAGATTTCGACCTTCGGCGTCGGCGCGGCGCTCTCCGAGGCAGAGTGGCGTGCCGTGTTCCGGCAACTGGTCGCGTTCGGCTATCTCGCCGTCGATCACGACGGTTTCGGCGCGCTCGTGCTCACCGACGCGAGCAAGCCCGTCCTCAAGGGCGAAGAGAGCGTCACGCTGCGCAAGTATGTCAAGCCGACTCGGGCCCGCCAGTCTTCCAGCCGCACGGGCGAGCGCGCGGATCCGACCGCTGGCATGTCGGCACGCGAGAAGGCTCGTTGGGACCGTCTGCGTACCTGGCGCGCGGAAACCGCAAAGAGCGACGGCGTGCCGGCCTACGTCATCTTTCACGACGCCACGCTTGCCGAAATCGCCCGCAGCGATCCCGATACGGTCGACGATCTGCGCCATATTCCGGGCATCGGCGTGCGCAAACTGGAGCGCTTCGGCGACGAGCTGCTCGATGTCGTCGGCTCCGAATGACGTCCGGGTCCTCGAAAGCCTGTGAAATTGTCGCAACGTATTGACCCGATTGCGATTTTCGGAATATCATGCTTGGTTCTCGTTCTTGGTCCTGCTTAGGATCTGGCTTAGCGCCAGGTACTGAGAGCGGAATTCATTCGACGAGAACGTCAAACGCGCGGTTCTTTTCGCTTTGCCCGAGAGAATTGCGCGGATTTTGTTCATTTTTAGGATTAAACAATGCCAACCATCAATCAACTGGTTCGCAAAGGCCGCACGTCGGAAACGACGAAAAGCAAGTCGCCGGCCCTGCAGGACTGCCCTCAGCGTCGTGGCGTGTGCACCCGCGTGTACACCACGACGCCGAAGAAGCCGAACTCGGCACTCCGTAAAGTTGCCAAGGTTCGTCTGACGAACGGCTTCGAAGTCATTTCGTACATCGGCGGTGAAGGCCACAACCTGCAAGAGCACTCGGTCGTGCTGATTCGCGGCGGCCGTGTGAAGGACTTGCCGGGTGTGCGTTACCACATGGTTCGCGGCTCGCTGGATACCCAGGGCGTCAAGGACCGTAAGCAAGCTCGCTCGAAGTACGGTGCGAAGCGCGCGAAGGCTGGCAAGTAAGTCGCCGGTCGAAAGTAAGGAATCAGGTCGCCGCAAGGCGGTTAAGGCGGTGGTGCCGGAATTGCCGGTGCTGTCGAGTAAGTGGTCACCCGGCCAAGCTGGTTAGTCGAAAAGATGGATCGGGTTTGTTGGTGGCCGCGGAGCTGAGAGCCAGCTCCAACTGAAAAAGTAAAGGAAGAATCATGCCGCGTCGTCGCGAAGTCCCCAAGCGGGAAGTGTTGCCGGATCCGAAGTTCGGTAACGTAGATGTAGCCAAGTTCATGAACGTGCTGATGCTCTCCGGCAAGAAGTCGGTTGCCGAGCGTATCGTGTACGGCGCTTTTGAACAGATCCAGACCAAGGGTGGCAAGGACCCGCTGGAAGTGTTCACGGTTGCGCTCAACAACGTGAAGCCGGTGGTCGAAGTGAAGAGCCGTCGCGTTGGTGGTGCCAACTATCAGGTTCCGGTCGAAGTGCGTCCCTCGCGTCGTATGGCATTGGCGATGCGTTGGTTGCGTGAAGCCGCGAAGAAGCGCAGCGAAAAGTCGATGGCCCTGCGCCTGGCAGGTGAGCTCTCCGAAGCGGCTGAAGGCCGCGGCGGCGCGATGAAGAAGCGCGACGAAGTTCACCGCATGGCAGAGGCCAACAAGGCATTCTCGCACTTCCGTTTCTAAGCTCCCGCTCGTAGAGCAAACGGAAAAATCAGGGCGGGTGCGCTACTCCAGGCGCCTCGCCCGTTTGTGTTAGGGCGCGCTCGCACTCGCTGGCGCGTCGACCGAAAAAGGATCCAAAGTGGCTCGCAAGACACCTATCGAGCGCTACCGCAATATCGGTATCAGCGCTCACATCGACGCCGGCAAAACGACGACGACCGAGCGCATCCTGTTTTACACGGGCGTGAACCACAAGATCGGTGAAGTTCACGACGGCGCAGCAACGATGGACTGGATGGAGCAGGAGCAGGAGCGCGGCATCACCATCACGTCGGCTGCTACCACGGCCTTCTGGAAGGGCATGGGCGGCAACTATCCCGAGCACCGCATCAACATCATCGACACCCCGGGGCACGTCGACTTCACGATCGAAGTGGAGCGCTCGATGCGCGTCCTCGACGGCGCGTGCATGGTCTACTGCGCGGTGGGCGGCGTGCAGCCGCAGTCGGAAACCGTGTGGCGTCAGGCCAACAAGTACAAGGTTCCCCGTCTCGCGTTCGTCAACAAGATGGACCGTACTGGCGCGAACTTCTTCAAGGTCTACGACCAATTGAAGACGCGTCTGAAGGCGAACCCGGTTCCCGTCGTGGTGCCGATCGGCGCTGAAGACACGTTCACGGGCGTGGTCGACCTGATCAAGATGAAGGCGATCATTTGGGACGAAGCGTCGCAAGGCACGAAGTTCGACTACGTCGATATCCCGGCTGAACTCGTCGACACGTGCAACGAGTGGCGCGAGAAGATGATCGAGTCGGCTGCTGAAGCAACCGAAGAGCTGATGGAAAAGTACCTCGGCGGCGAAGAGCTGACCGAAGCGGAAATCGTCAAGGCGATCCGCGACCGGACCATCGCGTGCGAAATTCAGCCGATGCTGTGCGGCACCGCGTTCAAGAACAAGGGCGTGCAGCGCATGCTCGACGCCGTGATCGACTTCCTGCCGTCGCCGATCGACATTCCGCCGGTTACGGGCGAACTCGAAAGCGGCGAGAAGGGCGAGCGTCGTGCATCCGACGACGAGAAGTTCTCGTCGCTGGCGTTCAAGATCATGACGGACCCGTTCGTCGGCCAGTTGATCTTCTTCCGCGTGTACTCGGGCGTCGTGAATTCGGGTGACACCGTGCTGAACGCGACCAAGGACAAGAAGGAACGTCTCGGCCGTATTCTGCAGATGCACGCGAACCAGCGCGAAGAAATCAAGGAAGTGCGCGCGGGCGACATCGCGGCGGCAGTCGGTTTGAAAGAAGCGACCACCGGCGACACGCTGTGCGATCCGCAGCACCCGATCGTGCTCGAACGCATGATTTTCCCGGAGCCGGTGATTTCGCAGGCAGTCGAGCCGAAGACGAAGCCTGACCAGGAAAAGATGGGTCTGGCGCTGAACCGTCTGGCACAGGAAGATCCGTCGTTCCGCGTTCAAACGGACGAAGAGTCGGGCCAAACCATTATTTCGGGCATGGGCGAGCTCCACCTGGAAATTCTGGTTGACCGTATGCGTCGCGAATTCGGCGTGGAAGCGACTGTCGGCAAGCCGCAGGTTGCTTACCGCGAGACGATCCGCAGCAAGGCGGAAGACGTCGACGGCAAGTTCGTCAAGCAGTCGGGTGGTCGCGGCCAGTACGGTCACGCGGTCATCACGCTGGAGCCGAACGAGCAGGGCAAGGGCTACGAGTTCCTGGACGAGATCAAGGGTGGCGTGATTCCGCGCGAATACATCCCGGCCGTGGACAAGGGTATCCAGGAAACGCTGAAGTCGGGCGTGCTGGCGGGCTTCCCGGTGGTCGACGTGAAGGTTCACCTGACGTTCGGTTCGTACCACGACGTGGACTCGAACGAAAACGCGTTCCGCATGGCCGGTTCGATGGCCTTCAAGGAAGCAATGCGCAAGGCAAGCCCGGTCATCCTCGAACCGATGATGGCTGTGGAAGTCGAAACGCCGGAAGACTACATGGGCAACGTGATGGGCGACCTGTCGGGCCGTCGCGGTATCGTCCAGGGCATGGAAGACATGATTGGCGGCGGCAAGATCGTTCGCGCCGAAGTGCCGCTGTCGGAAATGTTCGGCTACTCGACGTCGCTGCGTTCGCTGACGCAAGGCCGTGCCACGTACACGATGGAGTTCAAGCACTACTCCGAAGCTCCGCGTAACGTCGCCGAAGCGATCATCAACGCGAAGGGTAAGTAATACCCGCAAGTCATTCGGCGCAAGCCACAAGCTTTAACCGATAACCAAACTTTGAAAGAAGGTAATCATGGCAAAAGGTAAATTCGAGCGGACCAAGCCGCACGTGAACGTGGGCACGATCGGTCACGTTGACCACGGCAAGACCACGCTGACGGCAGCGATCACGACGGTGCTGACCAAGAAGTTCGGCGGCGAAGCAAAGGCATACGACCAGATCGATGCAGCGCCGGAAGAAAAGGCACGCGGTATCACCATCAACACCGCGCACGTCGAGTACGAAACGGCTAATCGCCACTACGCACACGTCGACTGCCCGGGCCACGCTGACTATGTGAAGAACATGATCACGGGCGCGGCGCAGATGGACGGCGCAATCCTGGTGTGTTCGGCCGCTGACGGCCCGATGCCGCAAACGCGCGAGCACATCCTGCTGGCCCGTCAGGTTGGCGTGCCTTACATCATCGTGTTCCTGAACAAGTGCGACATGGTGGACGACGCCGAGCTGCTCGAGCTCGTCGAAATGGAAGTGCGTGAGCTTCTGTCGAAGTACGACTTCCCGGGCGACGATACCCCGATCATCAAGGGTTCGGCCAAGCTGGCGCTGGAAGGCGACACGGGCGAGCTGGGTGAAGTGGCGATCATGAACCTGGCTGACGCGCTGGACACGTACATCCCGACGCCGGAGCGCGCAGTGGACGGTTCGTTCCTGATGCCGGTGGAAGACGTGTTCTCGATCTCGGGTCGCGGCACGGTGGTGACGGGCCGTATCGAGCGCGGTGTGGTGAAGGTTGGCGAGGAAATCGAAATCGTCGGTATCAAGACGACGGTGAAGACGACCTGCACGGGCGTGGAAATGTTCCGCAAGCTGCTCGACCAAGGTCAGGCGGGCGACAACGTCGGTATCCTGCTGCGCGGCACGAAGCGTGAAGACGTGGAGCGTGGCCAGGTTCTGGCCAAGCCGGGTTCGATCACGCCGCACACGCACTTCACGGCTGAAGTGTACGTGCTGAGCAAGGACGAAGGCGGCCGTCACACGCCGTTCTTCAACAACTACCGTCCGCAGTTCTACTTCCGTACGACCGACGTGACGGGCTCGATCGAGCTGCCGAAGGACAAGGAAATGGTGATGCCGGGCGACAACGTGTCGATCACGGTCAAGCTGATCGCCCCGATCGCCATGGAAGAAGGTCTGCGTTTCGCCATCCGTGAAGGCGGTCGTACCGTCGGCGCTGGTGTCGTGGCGAAGATTATCGAGTAAGATATCGGGCTTGCTCGATTGAAGTTGCAGTAACGCAGTAAAGACCGGGACCGGGTGCTCGCCCTCAGCGAGCACCCGGTCCCACGCTCTTTTGCCAATGTGCGGTGCAATACCGCCTCGCTCTTTTCAAGGAATCGTCATGCAGAACCAGAAAATCCGTATTCGTCTGAAGGCTTTCGACTATCGCCTGATCGATCAATCGGCAGCCGAAATCGTCGATACGGCGAAGCGGACTGGCGCGATCGTCCGTGGCCCGGTGCCGTTGCCGACGCGTATTCAGCGTTTTGACATCCTGCGTTCGCCGCACGTCAACAAGACGTCGCGCGACCAGCTCGAAATCCGCACGCACCAACGCCTGATGGACATCGTCGATCCGACGGACAAGACCGTCGACGCGCTGATGAAGCTCGATCTGCCGGCTGGCGTCGACGTCGAAATCAAGCTGCAGTAAGTCCCGAAAGCTTCCCTGGCGCGTTAGAAGGCGCGTCAGGGGCCGCTAAGTCTTTGATTGCTTGCGGGATTCGAAAAGCCTTGTTATACTTCAAGGCTTTTCGCGCCTATGTGCACGAAAAAGACGCAAGAAAGCCGACCCAGTTTCTCGTAACGAAGCCGGCATTTGTAAATCAGCCCCGACCAATCGCAGTTGGGAATGGAGAAAACGATGAGCCTTGGACTCGTAGGTCGCAAGGTTGGCATGACCCGTATCTTCACGCCTGAAGGGGATTCCATCCCCGTCACCGTGCTGGACGTGTCGGACAACCGCGTGACGCAGATCAAGACCGTTGAAACGGATGGTTATACCGCCGTTCAGGTTGCATTCGGTGCTCGCCGCGCATCGCGCGTGACGAAGCCGCTGGCGGGTCACCTCGCCAAAGCCGGCGTTCAAGCTGGTGAAATCCTCAAGGAATTCCATATCGATACGGCCAAGGCAGGTGAACTGTCGAACGGCGCCGTGATCGGTACGGATATTTTCGAAGTCGGCCAGAAGGTCGATGTGCAAGGCACGTCGATCGGTAAGGGTTATGCCGGCACGATCAAGCGCTACAACTTCGCCTCGGGTCGCGCGACACACGGTAACTCGCGTTCGCACAACGTTCCGGGTTCGATCGGTATGGCGCAGGATCCGGGTCGCGTGTTTCCTGGCAAGCGCATGACGGGTCACCTCGGTGACGAAACCGTTACGGTTCAAAATCTCGAAATCGCCCGCATCGACGCTGAGCGCAGTCTGCTGCTCGTCCGCGGTGCTGTTCCGGGTGCGAAGGGCGGCAAGGTCTTCGTGACCCCGGCCGTCAAGACGCGTGCTGTGAAAGGAGCGAAATAATGGAACTTAAGCTCCTGAATGCCAATGGTCAGGAAGGCGCTGGCGTGAACGCATCGGACGTCGTGTTCGGTCGCGATTACAACGAAGCCCTGATTCACCAGATCGTCGTCGCTTATCAGGCGAACGCACGTAGCGGCAACCGCGCGCAGAAGGATCGCGAGCAGGTCAAGCACACCACCAAGAAGCCGTGGCGTCAGAAGGGTACGGGCCGTGCTCGTGCCGGTATGTCGTCGAGCCCGTTGTGGCGTGGCGGTGGTCGCATCTTCCCGAACTCGCCGGAAGAAAACTTCTCGCACAAGGTCAACAAGAAGATGCATCGCGCAGGTCTCTGCTCGATCTTCTCGCAGCTGGCTCGCGAAGGCCGTATCGCCGTGGTCGAAGACCTCGCGCTCGAAGCCCCGAAGACCAAGCTGTTGGCCGATAAATTCAAGGCGATGGGTCTCGAATCCGTGTTGGTCATCACCGATACGGTCGACGAGAACCTGTACCTCGCGTCGCGCAACCTGGCCCACGTGGCCGTTGTCGAGCCGCGTTACGCCGACCCGCTCTCGCTGATCTACTTCAAGAAGATTCTGATCACGAAGGCTGCGGTCGCTCAGATCGAGGAGTTGCTGTCATGAGCGAAATTCGCAAAAACGATCATCGTTTGATGCAAGTTCTGCTCGCGCCGGTGATCTCCGAAAAGGCGACGCTGGTTGCCGACAAGAACGAGCAAGTCGTGTTCGAAGTCGCACCGGACGCCACGAAGCAGGAAGTAAAGGCTGCTGTCGAGCTGCTGTTCAAGGTCGAAGTCAATTCCGTCAACGTGCTCGTCACGAAGGGCAAAGCCAAGCGCTTTGGCCGCTTCAACGGCAAGCGCAAGGACGTGAAGAAGGCGTACGTCTGCCTGAAGCCCGGCCAGGAAATCAACTTTGAAGCGGAGGCCAAGTAATCATGGCAATCGTGAAAGTTAAGCCGACCTCGCCGGGTCGCCGCGCGATGGTCAAGATCGTCAACAAGGATCTGCATAAGGGCGCGCCGCACGCTGCGCTGCTCGACTCGCAATCCAAGTCGGCGGGCCGTAACAACAACGGCCGTATCACCACGCGTCACCAGGGCGGTGGTCACAAGCAGCACTATCGTATCGTCGATTTCCGTCGCAACAAGGACGGCATTCCGGCAAAGGTCGAGCGTCTCGAGTACGACCCGAACCGTAGCGCGAACATCGCGCTGGTTCTGTACGCAGACGGCGAGCGTCGCTACATCATTGCGCCGAAGGGCGTGACGGTTGGTACGCCGCTGATGTCCGGTTCGGAAGCGCCGATCAAGGCAGGCAACACGCTGCCGATCCGCAACATTCCGGTCGGTACGACGATCCACTGTGTGGAAATGCTGCCGGGCAAGGGCGCGCAGATCGCGCGTTCGGCTGGTACGTCGGCAATGCTGCTGGCTCGTGAAGGCGTCTACGCTCAGGTGCGTCTGCGCTCCGGCGAAATCCGCCGCGTGCACGTTGAGTGCCGCGCGACGATCGGCGAAGTGGGCAACGAAGAGCATAGCCTCCGTCAAATCGGCAAGGCTGGCGCAAACCGCTGGCGCGGTATCCGCCCGACGGTGCGCGGCGTTGCAATGAACCCGGTCGATCACCCGCACGGCGGTGGTGAAGGCAAGACGGCTGCAGGTCGCGATCCGGTGAGCCCGTGGGGCACGCCGACGAAGGGTTATCGTACCCGCAGCACCAAGCGCACGACGAGCATGATCGTCCAGCGCCGTCACAAGCGTTAAGGAGTAGGCAATGACACGTTCTGCTAAAAAAGGTCCGTTCTGCGACGCTCATTTGCTGAAGAAAGTTGAGTCGGCAGCAGCTACGCGCGACAAGAAGCCGATCAAGACCTGGTCGCGTCGCTCGACGATTCTGCCGGATTTCATCGGTCTGACGATCGCTGTTCACAACGGCCGTCAGCACGTTCCGGTGTACGTCACGGAAAACATGGTCGGCCATAAGCTTGGCGAGTTCGCACTGACCCGTACGTTCAAGGGTCACGCGGCCGACAAGAAGGCCAAGAAATAAGGGGCTATCAAGATGGAAGTGAAAGCAATTCATCGCGGTGCCCGCATCTCGGCGCAGAAGACGCGCCTTGTGGCTGACCAGATTCGTGGTTTGCCGGTCGACAAGGCGCTGAACGTTCTGACGTTCTCGCCGAAGAAGGCGGCGGGTATCGTCAAGAAGGTCGTGCTGTCTGCGATCGCGAATGCGGAACACAACGAAGGCGCCGATATCGACGAGCTCAAGATCACGAGCATCTATATCGATAAGGCTGCTTCGCTGAAGCGTTTTACCGCACGCGCAAAGGGTCGCGGTAACCGCATCGAGAAGCAATCCTGTCACATCACAGTGACGGTCGGGAATTAAGGAGCCATACGATGGGACAGAAAATTCATCCGACTGGCTTCCGCTTGGCCGTCAGCCGCAATTGGGCTTCGCGCTGGTATGCGAACAACAACAATTTCGCGGCGATGTTGCAGGAAGACATCGGTGTTCGTGAATACCTGAAGAAGAAGCTGAAGAACGCTTCGGTTGGTCGCGTCGTCATCGAGCGTCCGGCGAAGAACGCGCGCATCACGATTTACAGCTCGCGTCCGGGCGTTGTCATCGGCAAGAAGGGCGAAGACATCGAACTGCTGAAGGCCGAGCTGCAAAAGCGCATGGGCGTTCCGGTTCACGTCAACATCGAAGAAATCCGCAAGCCGGAAACCGATGCTCAGCTGATCGCTGACTCCATCACGCAGCAGCTCGAGCGCCGGATCATGTTCCGTCGCGCGATGAAGCGCGCGATGCAGAACGCGATGCGTCTTGGCGCCCAAGGCATCAAGATCATGAGCGCGGGCCGTCTGAACGGTATCGAAATCGCTCGTACCGAGTGGTATCGCGAAGGTCGCGTGCCCCTCCATACGCTGCGTGCCGATATCGACTACGCGACTTCGGAAGCGAAGACCACGTACGGCATCATCGGCGTGAAGGTGTGGGTCTACAAGGGCGACACGCTCGGCCGCAACGATGCGCCGGTGGTGGAAGAAGTGGCAGAAGAAAAGCGTCCGCGCCGCAACGCACGTCCGGGTGGCGATCGCCGTCCGCGCCGTGACGGTGAAGGCGCTCCGGCTGGCGCGCGTCGTGGTGCACCCCGTCGCGCAGGCGGTGACGCGAAGACTGGAGAATAACGATGCTGCAACCGAAACGCAGAAAGTATCGCAAAGAGCAGAAAGGTCGTAACACCGGCAAGGCGACGCGCGGCAACGCAGTGTCGTTCGGTGAATACGGTCTGAAGGCTATCGGTCGCGGCCGTTTGACCGCGCGCCAGATCGAAGCGGCACGTCGTGCAATGACGCGTCACATCAAGCGTGGCGGCCGGATCTGGATCCGTATCTTCCCGGACAAGCCGATTTCGCAAAAACCGGCCGAAGTGCGTATGGGTAACGGTAAGGGCAACCCCGAGTACTACGTCGCTGAAATTCAACCGGGCAAGATGCTGTACGAAATGGACGGTGTCTCCGAAGAACTGGCGCGCGAAGCGTTCCGTCTGGCTGCAGCCAAGCTGCCGCTCAAGACGAACTTCGTTGTGCGTCAGCTCGGCGCCTAAGGAGTAAATGATGAAGGCATCTGAACTTCACCAGAAAGACCAGGCCGCGCTCAACAAAGAGCTCACGGACCTGCTGAAGGCGCAATTCGGCCTGCGTATGCAACTCGCGACCCAGCAGCTCACGAACACGAGCCAGCTGAAGAAGGTCCGTCGCGACATCGCACGTGTACGCACCGTCCTGACTGAGAAGGCGAACCAGAAATGAACGATAGCGTAAAAACCTCGCTCAAGCGGACGCTGGTCGGCAAGGTCGTCAGCAACAAGATGGACAAGACGGTCACCGTTCTGGTCGAGCACCGCGTGAAGCATCCGATCTACGGCAAGTACGTCGTGCGTTCGAAGAAGTACCACGCGCATGACGACGCGAACACGTACAACGAAGGCGATCTCGTCGAAATTCAGGAAACCCGTCCGATTTCGAAGACGAAGGCCTGGGTTGTGTCGAAGCTGGTTGAAGCGGCTCGCGTGATCTGAAGTAGAAGTAGTAGTACGGCGATGCAGTAGTAAGTGGTGTCGCAGTAAGTTTCGCTTGCAAGACCGAGATTATTTGTTATAATCTCGGTCTTCCCTCTTTGTGGGAGCCCCGTCGCGGGCGAAACTGGTGGGGGAAGCCGGTTCAGGCGCCAGCCTGAGTCGACAGATTCACCGGATTGCGATGGCGGGTTTCGTCTGCCCTCGCTGCCTGTTCTAACCCAAGCAGCCAGTTGGCTGACGGGACCAAGACTGACCGGCTGTGCCATGGTGGTGCGACCGGATTAAGTTGGGAAAGATAAACCATGATCCAGACCGAAACTCGGCTTGAAGTGGCCGACAACACGGGTGCGCGTGAAGTCATGTGCATCAAGGTGCTCGGCGGTTCGAAGCGTCGTTACGCTAGCATTGGCGACATCATCAAGGTGACCGTCAAGGAAGCGACGCCGCGCGGACGCGTGAAAAAGGGCGAAATTTATAACGCTGTGGTCGTTCGTACGGCCAAGGGCGTGCGTCGCCAGGATGGCTCGCTCATCAAGTTCGACGGCAATGCCGCCGTTCTGTTGAATACGAAGCTCGAGCCGATCGGCACGCGTATTTTCGGGCCGGTGACGCGTGAACTGCGTAGCGAACGATTCATGAAGATCGTTTCGCTCGCGCCGGAAGTGCTGTAAGGAGTCGCGATGAACAAGATTCGCAAGGGTGACGAAGTCATCGTCATCACCGGCAAGGACAAGGGCAAGCGCGGTACCGTGCTGGCCGTTGCGGAAGACCGTGTCACGGTCGAGGGTATCAACCTCGTCAAGAAGCACGTGAAGCCGAACCCGATGAAGGGTACGACGGGCGGTGTGGAAGCCAAAACGATGCCGCTGCATATTTCGAACGTCGCATTGGTCGACGCGAATGGCAAGGCATCGCGTGTGGGCATCAAGGTCGAAGACGACAAGAAGGTTCGCTTCTTGAAGTCGACCGGCGCCACGCTCAACGCCTGACGCGGAGTTAAAAAATGGCTCGTCTGCAAGAGATTTATAAAGAAAACGTTGTGCCGCAACTCGTTGAAAAGTTCGGCTACAAGTCCGTCATGGAAGTGCCGCGCATCACCAAGATCACCCTGAACATGGGTCTTGGCGAAGCCGTCGCCGACAAGAAGATCATCGAAAACGCCGTGGGCGACCTGACGAAGATCGCTGGCCAGAAGCCGGTTATCACGAAGGCGCGCAAGGCAATCGCAGGCTTCAAGATTCGTCAGGGCTACCCGATCGGCGCGATGGTCACGCTGCGCGGCCAAGCGATGTACGAATTTCTCGACCGTTTCGTGACGGTTGCGCTCCCGCGGGTGCGTGACTTCCGTGGCGTGTCGGGCCGTGCATTCGACGGTCGTGGCAACTACAACATCGGTGTGAAAGAGCAGATCATTTTCCCCGAAATCGACTACGACAAGATCGACGCGCTGCGTGGGCTGAACATCAGCATCACGACTACCGCGAAGACTGACGATGAAGCAAAGGCGCTGCTCGCCGGCTTCAAGTTCCCGTTCAGAAACTGAGGTTACCGTGGCTAAACTGGCACTGATCGAACGTGAAAAGAAGCGCGCGCGCCTGGCAGCCAAGTACGCTCCGAAGCGTGCTGAGCTGAAGGCTGTGATCGATGACGCAAGCAAGTCGGACGAAGAGCGTTACTTCGCGCGTCTGGCGCTGCAACAACTGCCGCGTAACTCGAACCCCACTCGCAAGCGTAACCGCTGCGCGATCACGGGTCGTCCGCGTGGCACGTTCCGCAAGTTCGGACTCGCACGCGGCAAGATTCGTGAAATCGCTTTCCGCGGCGAAATCCCTGGCCTGACCAAGGCGAGCTGGTAATAGGAGAAACATAAATGAGCATGAGTGATCCTATCGCCGATATGCTGACTCGCATCCGCAATGCGCAGATGGTCGAGAAGGTTTCGGTGACTATGCCCTCGTCAAAAGTCAAGGTTGCGATTGCGCAGGTTTTGAAGGACGAAGGTTATATCGACGACTTCGCAGTGAAGGCTGATGGCGCGAAGATCGAATTGAATATCGCGTTGAAGTACTACGCTGGCCGTCCGGTGATCGAGCGCCTCGAGCGCGTCTCGAAGCCTGGTCTGCGCGTGTACCGCGGTCGCAACGACATTCCGCAGGTCATGAACGGCCTGGGCGTTGCCATCGTTTCGACGCCGAAGGGTGTGATGACCGACCGCAAGGCGCGCCAGAACGGCGTCGGCGGCGAAGTCATCTGCTACGTCGCTTAACGCCTAAGGAGAAGAAACATGTCTCGAGTAGGTAAAAGCCCGATCGCGCTGCCGCAAGGCGCGGAAGTGGCCATCAAGGGCGACGTCATCACCGTTAAGGGTCCGCTCGGCACGATCTCGCAAGCAGCTAACAAGCTGGTGAACGTGACGAACGACAATGGCACGCTGAAGCTCGCTCCGGCCAACGAAAGCCGTGAAGCAAACGCGATGTCCGGCACGATGCGCGCCCTGGTGGCGAACATGGTGCAGGGCGTCACCAAGGGTTTCGAGCGCAAGCTGACGCTGGTTGGCGTCGGTTATCGTGCACAAGCGCAAGGCGACAAGCTGAACCTGTCGCTGGGTTTCTCGCACCCCGTGGTGCACCAGATGCCGGAAGGCGTCAAGGCTGAAACTCCGTCGCAGACCGAAATCGTGATCAAGGGGATCGACAAGCAGAAAGTCGGACAGACCGCAGCAGAAGTGCGCGGCTATCGTCCGCCTGAGCCCTACAAGGGCAAGGGCGTGCGTTATTCCGACGAGGTCGTGATCCTCAAAGAAACGAAGAAGAAGTAAGGGTGCGCAATCATGGATAAGACTCAATCTCGCCTGCGCCGCGCTCGTCAGACGCGTGTCAAGATCGCTGAGCTGCAGGTTCCGCGTCTGGCCGTGCATCGCACGAATACGCATATCTACGCGCAAGTGTTCTCGGCATGCGGTACGAAAGTCGTGGCAAGCGCCTCGACGCTCGAAGCTGAAGTGCGCGCTGAACTCGCCGACAAGTCGGGCAAGGGCGGCAACGTCAATGCTGCGACCCTGATCGGCAAGCGTATCGCCGAAAAGGCCAAGGCTGCCGGCATCGAATCCGTCGCCTTTGACCGCTCGGGTTTCCGCTACCACGGCCGCGTGAAGGCGCTGGCTGATGCGGCGCGTGAAGCCGGGCTCAAGTTCTAAGGGAAGAATTCGTCATGGCAAAGATGCAAGCGAAAGTTCAGGCTGACGAACGCGACGACGGCCTGCGCGAAAAGATGATTTCGGTCAACCGCGTGACCAAGGTCGTGAAGGGTGGCCGTATTCTCGGCTTCGCCGCACTGACCGTGGTCGGCGACGGTGACGGCCGGATCGGCATGGGCAAGGGCAAGGCCAAGGAAGTTCCGGTTGCCGTTCAAAAGGCAATGGAACAGGCCCGCCGCAACATGTTCAAGGTGCCCCTGAAGAACGGCACGCTGCAACACGAAGTGCACGGTAAGCATGGCGCATCGGCGGTTCTCCTCGCTCCGGCGAAGGACGGTACCGGCGTGATCGCTGGCGGCCCGATGCGCGCAGTGTTCGACGTGATGGGCGTGCAAAACGTTGTGGCCAAGAGCCACGGTTCGACGAACCCGTACAACCTCGTTCGCGCAACGCTGGACGGTCTGCGCAAGCAGTCGACCCCGGCCGACATCGCGGCGAAGCGTGGTAAGTCCGTCGAAGACATTCTGGGCTAAGGTGGTCACCATGTCTGAAAAAACTGTCAAGGTTCAGCTCGTCAAGAGCCTGATCGGGACCCGCGAAACGCACCGTGCAACGGTGCGTGGCCTCGGCCTGCGTCGCCTCAACTCGGTCTCCGAGTTGCAGGACACGCCGGCAGTGCGCGGGATGATCAACAAGGTCTCGTACCTGGTTAAGGTCATCGGCTAAGCGGCTGACCCTAGGATCCAAGGAGTTGAACATGGAATTGAATAACCTGAAGCCGGCGGAAGGCGCGAAGCACGCTAAGCGTCGCGTCGGTCGTGGCATCGGTTCGGGCCTCGGCAAGACCGCAGGTCGCGGCCACAAGGGTCAGAAATCGCGTTCGGGCGGCTTTCACAAGGTCGGCTTCGAAGGCGGTCAGATGCCTCTGCAGCGCCGTCTGCCGAAGCGTGGCTTCACCTCGCTGACGAAGGAATTCGTCGGTGAAGTGCGCCTGTCCGATCTGGAAAAGCTGCCGGTCGACGAAATCGATCTGTTGGCGCTGAAGCAAGCGGGTCTGGTCGGCGAGCTCATCAAGAGCGCGAAGATCATCAAGACCGGCGAGATCACGCGCAAGGTCACGGTGAAGGGTCTGACGGCAACGAAGGGCGCCCGTGAGGCAATCGAAGCCGCTGGCGGCTCGTTCGCCGAGTAACGCGCTTTCGCCGTTACTAGCACTAGCATCGGAGAAGGTACTTGGCTAACAGCCCGAGTCTCGCAAAAACCGGTCGAAGCGCGGCGAAATTCGGCGATCTGCGCCGGCGTGCAGTGTTTCTGCTGCTGGCGCTGATCGTCTACCGCATTGGTGCGCATATTCCGGTACCCGGCATCGATCCGGATCAACTGGCCAAGCTGTTCCAAAGCCAGTCGGGCGGCATCCTTGGCATGTTCAACATGTTCTCGGGTGGCGCGCTGTCACGGTTCACGATCTTTGCGCTGGGCATCATGCCCTACATTTCGGCGTCGATCATCATGCAGTTGCTGTCGATCGTGTCGCCGCAGATGGAAGCGTTGAAGAAGGAAGGGCAGGCGGGACAACGTAAGATCACGCAGTACACGCGTATCTTCACGGTGGTCCTGGCAACCTTCCAGGCGTTCGGTATCGCGGTTGCGCTGGAAAATCAGCCGGCTCTGGTTCTGGACCCCGGCATGGTGTTCCGGTTGACGACGGTCGTCACGCTGGTGACGGGCACGATGTTCCTGATGTGGCTCGGTGAGCAGATCACGGAGCGCGGTCTCGGCAACGGCATCTCGATCATCATCTTCGGTGGTATCGCGGCGGGTTTCCCGAACGCAATCGGTGGTCTGTTCGAGCTGGTTCGCACCGGTTCGATGAGCATCATCTCGGCGATCATCATCGTCGTGCTGATCGCGGCGGTCACGTATCTGGTCGTGTTCATCGAACGCGGACAGCGCAAGATCCTCGTGAACTACGCGAAGCGCCAGGTCGGTAACAAGATTTACGGCGGACAGTCGTCCCATCTGCCGCTGAAGTTGAACATGTCGGGTGTGATTCCGCCGATCTTTGCGTCGTCGATCATTCTCTTCCCGGCAACCATCCTGAACTGGTTCAGTTCGGGTACGCGTACCAACTGGTTCGCAAACGCGTTGCACAACGTGGCCGAGGCGATCAAGCCTGGTCAACCTGTGTACGTGCTGCTGTATGCGTTGGCGATCGTTTTCTTCTGCTTCTTCTACACCGCATTGGTGTTCAACAGCCGGGAAACCGCCGACAACTTGAAGAAAAGCGGTGCTTTCGTTCCGGGTATCCGTCCGGGCGATCAGACTGCACGATATATCGACCGCATCCTGACGCGTCTGACGCTGGCTGGTGCGATCTACATCGTATTCGTGTGCCTGCTGCCTGAGTTTCTGGTGTTGCGCTGGAACGTGCCGTTTTATTTTGGTGGAACGTCGCTGCTGATCATTGTCGTCGTCACGATGGACTTCATGGCTCAGGTGCAGTCGTACGTTATGTCGCAACAATATGAATCGCTGCTCAAGAAGGCCAACTTCAAGGGTAGCAACGTCCCGATGCGTTAATTAGGACTATGGCCAAAGACGATGTTATCCAGATGCAGGGTGAGGTCATCGAAAACCTGCCCAACGCTACTTTCCGGGTGAAATTGGAAAATGGCCATGTCGTCCTGGGGCATATTTCCGGAAAGATGCGGATGCACTACATCCGCATCCTGCCGGGCGACAAGGTTACGGTTGAATTGACGCCTTACGATCTGTCTCGTGCACGGATCGTGTTCCGGGCGAAGTGATTTGAAAAAAGGGTAATATCATGAAAGTGATGGCATCGGTTAAGCGCATTTGCCGCAATTGCAAGATCATCAAGCGCAAGGGCGTTGTGCGCGTGATTTGCAGCTCTGATCCGCGCCACAAACAGCGTCAAGGCTGAACGCCGCGCTTTTGCTTGCGCTTTTTGTTTGAGGAAAAACAATGGCTCGTATCGCAGGGGTTAACATCCCGAATCACCAGCATACCGAGATCGGCCTGACGGCAATCTTCGGCATCGGTCGCACGCGTTCCCGCGGCATTTGCTCGGCAGCTGGTGTGGAATTTTCGAAGAAGGTCAAGGACCTTACCGACGCAGACCTCGAAAAGCTGCGTGACGAAGTAGGCAAGTTCATCGTCGAAGGCGACCTGCGCCGTGAAGTGACGATGAACATCAAGCGCCTGATGGACTTGGGTTGCTACCGTGGCATGCGCCATCGCAAGGGTCTGCCCCTGCGTGGCCAACGTACGCGCACCAATGCCCGTACGCGCAAGGGTCCGCGTCGTGCAGCGCAATCGCTGAAGAAGTAAGCGGAACTGACAGTTACAGGAAAACGTAATGGCTAAGGCTTCGAACAACTCCGCGGCGCAACGCGTTCGCAAGAAGGTCAAGAAGAACGTCGCCGAGGGCGTGGTTCACGTTCACGCGTCGTTCAACAACACCATTATCACGATCACCGACCGTCAAGGTAACGCGCTGGCATGGGCGACCTCGGGCGGTCAGGGCTTCAAGGGTTCGCGTAAGTCGACGCCCTTCGCAGCTCAGGTCGCAGCCGAATCGGCTGGCCGCGTGGCGATGGAGTACGGCGTGAAGAACCTCGAAGTGCGGATCAAGGGCCCCGGCCCTGGCCGTGAATCGGCGGTGCGCGCGCTGCATGGTCTTGGCATCAAGATCACCGCGATCTCCGACGTGACGCCGGTCCCGCACAATGGCTGCCGGCCGCCGAAGCGCCGTCGTATCTAATACGTCGACGCAACCGCATGTTTCCTGTCGATGCGCGAGTATCGGCGGGTTTCGTGCGTTGTGAAGTTTTACTAAGCCCACCGTTCGGCCCAAAGGGTTCGGACTAGCGCAGACGAGAGTTTGCGTGATCAATATTTAAGGATGCAAAGTGGCACGCTATACCGGTCCCAAAGCCAAGCTGTCCCGCCGTGAAGGCACTGATCTGTTCCTGAAGAGCGCACGCCGCTCGCTCGCTGACAAGTGCAAGCTCGACAGCAAGCCCGGCCAACATGGCCGCATCTCGGGCGCGCGTACGTCCGACTACGGTACCCAGTTGCGCGAAAAGCAGAAAGTGAAGCGTATCTACGGTGTGCTGGAGCGTCAGTTCCGCCGCTATTTCGCTGAAGCCGACCGCCGCAAGGGCCCGACGGGCGAAAACCTGCTGCAGCTGCTCGAGTCGCGTCTCGACAACGTCGTGTACCGCATGGGCTTCGGCTCGACGCGCGCAGAAGCGCGTCAGCTCGTGAGCCACAAGTCGATCATGGTGAACGGCCAGGTCGCGAACATCCCGTCGCTGCAAGTGAAGTCGGGTGACGTCGTGTCCGTGCGCGAGCAGTCGCGCAAGCAGGCTCGTATCGTCGAAGCTCTCTCGCTGGCGCAGCAAGGCGGCATGCCGAGCTGGGTGTCGGTCGACGAGAAGAAGTTCGAAGGCACGTTCAAGTCGATGCCTGAGCGTAGCGACATCGCCGGCGACATCAACGAAAGCCTGATCGTCGAACTGTATTCGCGTTAATCGCGGCGGTAATGGATGGACAGCCGGGGAGCCTGATTGCTCGTGGCAAAGGGTGGCCTCGGCTGTTTATTTTCAGGTTGTCACCGGTCAGCCTTATCGGTGTAACGAGCCGAGGGTATTGAAAAGGAAAACCTATGCAAACCAGTTTGTTGAAGCCCAAGATCATTGCAGTTGAATCGCTTGGTGAAAACCACGCGAAAGTGGTTATGGAGCCGTTCGAACGCGGCTATGGCCACACCTTGGGTAACGCGCTTCGGCGCGTGCTGCTGTCGTCCATGATCGGCTACGCGCCGACCGAAGTGACGATCGCGGGCGTCGTGCACGAATACTCGACGCTCGATGGTGTGCAAGAGGATGTGGTCAACCTGCTGTTGAACCTGAAGGGCGTCGTCTTCAAGCTGCACAACCGCGACGAAGTCACGGTGACGCTGCGCAAGGAAGGCGAAGGTGTTGTCACAGCTGGCGATATCGAACTCGCGCATGACTGCGAGGTCATCAATCCCGGTCACGTGGTCGCGCACCTGTCGAAGGGCGGCAAGCTCGACGTTCAGATCAAGATCGAAAAGGGCCGCGGCTATGTGCCGGGCAACGTGCGTCGTTATGGCGAAGACTCGGCCAAGATCATTGGCCGGATCGTGCTGGACGCGTCGTTCTCGCCGGTTCGCCGCGTGAGCTACGCAGTGGAAAGCGCGCGTGTCGAACAGCGTACCGACCTCGACAAGCTCGTGATGAACATCGAAACCAACGGCGTGATCTCGCCGGAGGAAGCGATTCGCCAGTCGGCTCGCATTCTGGTCGATCAGCTGTCGGTGTTCGCAGCGCTCGAAGGCACGGAAGCGGCAGCGGAAGCGCCGTCGCGCGCGCCGCAGATCGATCCGATCCTGCTGCGTCCGGTGGATGACCTCGAACTCACGGTTCGCTCCGCGAACTGCCTGAAGGCCGAGAACATCTACTACATCGGCGATTTGATCCAGCGCACGGAAAACGAGCTGCTGAAGACGCCGAATCTGGGCCGCAAGTCGCTGAATGAAATCAAGGAAGTGTTGGCATCGCGTGGTCTGACGCTCGGTATGAAGCTCGAAAACTGGCCGCCGGCTGGTCTCGACAAGTAATAGCGAAGATCGATCGCGTTACTGGCAAAGACGCGGATTTTCCTTTAAAATCCGCGTCTTGCTTTTTCTGACCGGCCCGTGCACCCGAACCAGGGCGCAATAGAAGAGCTGGATCAAAACTCGTTTAAGGAACTGAAAATGCGTCATAAGCATGGTTTGCGGAAACTGAACCGCACGAGCAGCCACCGTCTGGCAATGCTCCGCAATATGTCGAATTCGCTGATCGAGCACGAAGTGATCAAGACGACGTTGCCGAAGGCCAAGGAACTGCGCAAGGTCGTCGAGCCCCTCATCACGCTGGGCAAGAAGCCGTCGCTCGCAAACCGTCGTCTGGCGTTCAACCGCCTGCGCGATCGTGATTCCGTGGCGAAGCTGTTCGACGTCCTCGGCCCGCGCTACGCGAACCGTCCGGGTGGCTATCTGAGCATCCTGAAGTTCGGTTTCCGCGTCGGCGACAACGCACCGATGGCGCTGATCCAGTTGATGGATCGCCCGGAAGTCGAAGAGACGGAAGAAGTGCAAGAAGCGGAATAAAATCCGATTCGAGTCGTTAGCAGAAAGGCCAAGCTCAGCTTGGCCTTTTTGTATTTGGCCTGCGGCTTTTCAGCGCGCCTGCCTGTAAAGATGCGTGACGGCCGCCGATGCTACGATATGCAATTGGCCTCTCGCGCCTTCCGGAGTTTCCCGAGTGAACGTCCCCGTCGTTTTGATGCTCTCCACGCTGCCCGACGCCGCCGCAGCTGATGCGCTCGCGCAAGCGGCGCTCGAAGCGCGTCTTGCCGCGTGCGTGACGAACGTCGGCGCGGTGTCGTCGCGGTATCACTGGAACGGCGCGCTGGAGTCGTCACAGGAAGTGCAGTTGCTGTTCAAGACGAGCGTCGCGCGTAGCGAGGAGTTGCAGCGCTTCGTCGAGACTCGGCATCCGTATGAAACGCCCGAGATCCTCGTCTGGCAGGTGGATGCCTCGCCGGGCTACGGTCAGTGGGTCAACGCAGAAACGCAGCGTCCTATTCATGTTTGAGTTTTCTCGTCTTCTCGCGCGTCGTTTCTTCGGCGTGTTTCTGTTCCTGGCGGCGTTTGCGCTGTTGTCGGGCGCCGCGCGCGCAGCCGACGATTTCCTCGACCCCGACGTCGCGTTCAAATTCAGCGCATCTGAAAATCCCGGCGAAGTGGTTGTGCGCTACAAGATCGCGGACGGCTACTACATGTACCGCGAGCGTTTCGCGTTTGCCGTGAAGAGTGGCGATGCCACCATCGGCGCCGCGCAACTGCCGGCGGGCAAAGTGCACTTCGACCAGACATTCAACAAGGATGTCGAGACCTACCGCGGTGTATTGCTCATCCACATTCCCGTGACGCAGGCGAAAGGTCCATTCGAACTAGCGGTCACATCGCAAGGATGCGCGGATCAGGGCATCTGTTATCCGCCGATGGAGAAGACCTACCGCGTCAAAGGCGATGCCCTGCAACCGGCGGGCGCCGCGCCATCTGTTTCTCCGAAAGAACCTGTCAATTCGTGGTTCGAGCGCGCGACGAGCGCGGATTACGCGCAATCGATGCTCGAAGGCGGCGGATTCTTCGCCGTTGTCGGACTGTATTTTCTCGCTGGCATGGTCCTGAGCCTGTTGCCGTGCTCGTATCCGATGATCCCGATCCTGTCCGCGATCATCGTCGGGGAAGGCGCGCGCGTGACGCGTTCGCGCGGATTCGCGTTGTCGGTTTCGTACGTGATCGGCATGGCGCTCGTTTATACCGTGCTCGGTATCGCGGCCGCGCTGATCGGACAAAGCCTCGGCGCGTGGCTTCAGAATCCGTGGGTGCTCGGCGCGTTCGGCGTGCTGCTCGCGGCATTTGCGGTTGCGCTGATTTCAGGCGTCGACATCGCATTGCCCGAGCGCTGGCAAAGCGGCGTGAACGAGGCGTCGCAGAAACGCAGCGGCGGCAAGTTTGCGGCGGTTGCCGCGATGGGCGCGCTCTCTGCACTTGTCGTCGGTGCGTGCATGACCGCGCCGCTGTTCGCGGTGCTCGCGTTCATCGCGCATACCGGGAATGCAGTGCTCGGTGGCGCGGCGCTGTTCGCAATGGGCGTCGGGCTCGGCGTGCCGCTCCTGATGATCGGGTTGGGCGCGGGCTCGATCCTGCCTCGCGCAGGCGCGTGGATGGACGGCGTGAAAGTGTTCTTCGGCGTCGTGCTGCTCGCAGCCGCGCTCTGGATCGTATGGCCGGTGATCGGCGGCGTCGCGCAGATGTTGTTAGCGGCGCTGTGGCTGCTGATCGCGGCGGCATCGCTTGGATTGTTCTCGTCAGGCGCGGCGCAACCACTCGGCATCTGGACGCGACTCGGACGCGGGCTCGGCGCGGCGTTCGCGATCTGGGCAGCGACGTTGCTCGTCGGATTGGCCGCGGGTTCGACGGATCCGCTGCGTCCGCTCGCCTTGCTCGCATCCCGAGGCGAATCGTCCGCTTCGGCGAGTCCGCAAGCATTGGGACCGACGTTCGCGCCCGTGCGTTCATCGGCGGAACTGGACTCGGCCGTGAAGGCCGCCGCGCGTCCCGCGATGCTCGACTTCTACGCCGACTGGTGCGTATCCTGCAAGGAAATGGAGAAGCTGACGTTCTCCGACGCCCGCGTGCAGGCGCGTCTCGCGCAACTGAATCTTCTCCGCGCGGACGTGACCGCCAACAATGCCGACGATCGGGCGCTTCTCAAGCGCTTCAAACTGTTCGGTCCGCCGGGCATCATCTTCTTCGATGCAGCGGGCAATGAAGTTGCACGCGTCGTCGGTTATGAATCGGCGGACAGGTTCCTGAAAAGCCTCGACAAGGTCGGACCTTCGAACGGATAAGAAAAAGGGCGATGCATCAAGCAGCGCCCTTTTCGTATCGCAAGCCAGAGACCTTACTTCGACGCCCGCAGAATCCGCGCGGCATCCAGCGCGAAGTACGTCAGCACGCCGTCCGCGCCCGCGCGCTTGAACGCGAGCAACGCTTCCATCATCACCTTGTCGTGATCGATCCAGCCGTTCTGCGCGGCGGCCTTGATCATCGCGTACTCACCGCTCACCTGATACGCGTAAGTCGGGAAGCGGAATTCGTCCTTCACGCGGCGCACGATGTCGAGATACGGCATGCCTGGCTTGACCATCACCATGTCGGCGCCTTCCTCGATGTCCATGCGTACTTCGCGCATGGCTTCGTCGGAATTGGCCGGGTCCATCTGATACGTCATCTTGTTGCTCTTGCCGAGATTCGCAGCCGAACCGACTGCGTCGCGGAACGGACCGTAGAACGCCGACGCGTATTTCGCCGCGTACGCCATGATGCGCGTGTGGATGTGGCTTTCGCTTTCGAGCATCTCGCGAATCGCGCCGATGCGGCCGTCCATCATGTCCGATGGCGCGACGATATCCACGCCCGCCTCAGCCTGCGTGCGCGCCTGTTCGACGAGAATCTCGCTCGTTTCGTCGTTCTTCACGTAACCTTCTTCGTCGAGCACGCCGTCCTGGCCGTGGCTCGTGTACGGATCGAGCGCGACATCCGTCAGCACGCCGAGCATCGGGAAGTTCTTTTTCAGCTCGCGCACGGCGCGCGGGATCAGGCCTTGGGGATTGGTTGCCTCGCGGCCATCGGGCGTCTTGAGCGCCGGCTCGATCGCCGGAAACAGCGACAGCACCGGCACGCCCAGTTCGACGCATTGCTCGGCGACCTTCATCAGCAGATCGACGGACGTGCGCTCGACACCGGGCATCGACGGCACGGCCTGGCGCACGTTCGCGCCTTCGACGATGAAAACCGGGTAAATGAGGTCGTTCGTGGTGAGGATGTTTTCGCGCATGAGACGGCGCGAGAAGTCATCGCGGCGCATGCGGCGCGGCCGATGGTGAGGGTAGAAGCTCATGTCTTGACTCGAATTGGAGTGGTCTTCCGGAGGACGTCGAAAACGGCTTCCAAAGCGCGTAAATCCTTGCCGAACAAGCACTTGGCCGCGTCTGAAACCGTTTTGAGACAATGGTATATCATACCGATCGAGCGAGGCGCTTGCCGCCGGACTCCCCGCTTCTCCTCCCTGAGCGGGTGCCTGTCGATATTCGATTAGGCTGTTAACCCGCCGTCATGCGGCGGGTTTTTTTATGGCCGCGCGCGCCGCGCGATGGCTCACTCTTTCGCGTCTTCCGCCGCGTTCTCGCCCGCTTTCTCAGGTATCAGCCAGCTTTCGATCAATTCATGTGCTTCATCGAGACCCGTGCGCTTGAGGGCGGAGAAAAGCTGCGCGGTGAGTTCGCCGCGATAGCCCGCGTCCTTGTATTCCGCGAAGGATTTTTTCGTCGCGCGCAGGGCGTTGGTCATCTCCTGTCGCGTCAATTTGTCGCATTTGGTGAGCAGCGCGTGGATCGGCTTTCCGGTGGGCGCGAACCAGTCGATCATGATGCGATCGAGTTCGGTGAGCGGGCGGCGCGAATCCATCATCAGGATCATGCCGCACAGCTGCGCGCGACTCTGCAGATAGGTGGAGAGCAGCCGCTGCCAATGCTCTTTTGCGGCGCCGGGCACTTCGGCGTAGCCATAGCCGGGAAGATCGACGAGATAGGCGACAGGCGCCGCTTCAGGCCCTACCGAGAAGTAATTGATGTGCTGCGTGCGGCCCGGCGTCTTGCTGGCGAACGCGAGCCGCTTCTGGTTGCACAGGATGTTGATCGCGGTCGATTTGCCCGCGTTCGAACGTCCCGCGAACGCGATTTCGGGCTGCGGCGTGGGCGGCAGATCGCGCAGGTGATTGACGGTCGTGAAGAAGCGGGATTGGTGAAGCAGAAATGACATTGGCGGGCCCAATCGAAAGAGCTGCGAAAACTTCAAGCCTTGAGAACCCGGCAAATACTGGGCATGCCCCGACTGGCGTCTTTGCGTGTAGCGGGTTATTGTACAATACGACGGATTTTTAAAGATCAGCACGGGCACGCAAGACCCTGGCCGCAGGCGGCACCCACAGAGGAGCGAGACAGTTTTTGGGGCACTTTTTGAGCCTCTTCGTCCAGCGCGTTCGGGTATCTTGCGGCGATGATCGGTCGCCGTCGTTTTTTGCAGAACCTCACATTCTCACAAGACGAAAAACAGGGTACGCGAATGAACCGACTGTACAGGTCTCTGGTGGTGATTCGGGCAGCGGCGGCTTTCGGTGCAGGATTGAGTGGACTAGCGGTATCGATGTCAGTGAACGCGGCGGAGCCCGCGCAACCGGCGAAGCCGGATGTGGCGAGAGGGCAGGCCGTCGCAACCCAGGTGTGCGCGGCATGTCACGCGGCGGATGGCAACAGCGCCGGCGCGGCGTTTCCGAGGATCGCGGGCCAGCACGCCGAATACATCGTCAAGCAGTTGAAAGACTACAAGACGCAGCCGGGTGCCAAGGCACCGTTGCGCAACAATCCGATCATGGCGGGCATCGCGGGCGCGCTGTCGGATCAGGACATGTTGAACGTCGCGGCGTACTTCGCGTCGCAGAAGGCCAAGCCCAACTATGCGCGCGACAAGAATGACGTCGCGCTGGGCCAGAAGATCTACCGCGGCGGCATCGCGGACAAGGGCGTGCCGGCATGCGCTGCGTGCCACGGTGCGACGGGCATGGGCATTCCGGTGCAGTATCCGCGGCTCTCGTGGCAATGGGGCGATTACACGGTGGCACAGTTGAACGCCTTCGCATCGGGGCAACGCAACAACAGCGAGCCGATGCACCAGATTTCCTCGCGTCTGAATGAAGCGGAGATGAAGGCGGTTGCGGACTACATCGCCGGTTTGCATTAAACGCGCATGATCAGCGTCCAGCGCTTCCCGGCGGAACGCGGGAAGCGTCCATACTACGAAGCCGGTCCCGGAAAGATCCGAGAAGACCGGCGCGAAAACAAGAAAAGGGTGGGACGTCGGTCGATGAGACCGCCAGCGTCTCCACCCTTTTTTGCTGTCCAGTCGGAGTTTGAATGAGCGTCACCACATCGGGTCTGCAGTCGAAGTCGGGCCGCCGCGCCCTCAGGCATTTTGTCGAACTCGTCAGTTCGATGCGCTTTGCCATCGCGTTGCTGGTCATTCTGGCGATCGCGAGCATCATCGGCACGGTGCTCACGCAAGACGATCCGTACCCCAACTACGTCAATCAGTTCGGCCCGTTCTGGGCGGATATCTTCCGAGGCCTGAGCATCTACACCGTGTACAGCGCATGGTGGTTCATGCTGATCCTGATCTTTCTCGTGATCTCGGTGTCGTTGTGCGTGATCCGCAACAGCCCGAAGATGGTCGCGGACATCAAGAGCTGGAAAGATCGCGTGCACGAAGGCGGGCTTCGCGCGTTCCATCACAAGGGCGAATTCGCGGTGTCGACGAACCGCGCACAGACGGTGGCGACGCTCGAGCGGCTCTCCGCGAAAATGGGCTACCGCTTCAAGACGCGCGAGACCGACAACGGCGCGACGCTCATCACCGCCAAGCGCGGCGCGATGACCAAGATCGGCTACATCTCGGCGCACGTCGCGATCGTCGTGATCTGTCTCGGCGGGCTGCTGGACAGCAATCTGCCCATCAAACTGCAGATGTGGATGTTCAACAAGACGCCGATCAGCAGCAACGCCGTCATCAACGACATTCCGCCCGAGCATCGCCTTTCGACCTCGAACCCGACGTTTCGCGGCTACGCGTGGGTGCCCGAGGGCCAGTATGTCGGCACGGCGATTCTGAACCAGCAGGACGGATCGATCATCCAGGATCTGCCGTTCTCCATCGAGCTGAACAAGTTCATCGTCGATTACTACTCGACCGGCATGCCGAAGCTCTTCGCGAGCGACATCGTCGTGATCGATCACAAAACGGGCAAGCGCATTCCGGCGCGCGTCGAAGTCAACAAGCCGTTCACCTACGACGGCATCTCGATCTATCAGTCGAGCTTTCAGGACGGCGGCTCGAAGCTCGAAATGACGGCCTGGCCGATGACCGGCGGCAGTGCGAAGGCCGCGCCGTTCAGCGGGACGATCGGCGGCACGGCGCCCATCGGCACGCAGTTCACGGGCGCGCAGGGCGAGACGGTCGAATTCACGGATTTCCGCGCGATCAACGTCGAGAACATGACGGACGGCAGCGGCGCGCCCGACGCGCGCGGCGTAGGCAAGAAGGAAACGCTGCGCGATGCCTTCGACGAGCGCCTCGGCTCCGGCGCGAAAACCTCAAAGCCCACGGATCTGCGCAATATCGGTCCGTCGGTGCAATACAAGGTGCGCGGCACGGACGGCCAGGCGCGCGAGTACAGCAACTACATGCTGCCGATCAATGTCAGCGGCCAGCGCATGTTCCTCGCGGGCATGCGCGTGAGCCCGAACGATCCGTTCCGCTATCTGCGCATTCCCGCCGACGAAAATGGCGCCGTGAAGCAATGGATGAACCTGCGCGCGGCGCTCGCCACGCCCGCGACGCGCACCGAAGCCGCGCATCGTTTCGCGTTGCGTTCGGTTCCGCAAGAAAACGGCGAATTGCAGAAGCATCTGGAAGAGAGCGCGATTCGCGTGCTGAATCTGTTTGCCGGCGCCGACGAAACGGGCAAGGCGACGACCAATCCGCAGATGATTGGCGGTTTCCAGAGCATCGCGACGTTCATCGACCGCTCGGTGCCGAAGGGCGAGCAGGAAAAGGCCGCCGGCCTGCTGATGCGCATGCTCGAAGGCGCGATGTGGGACGTATGGCAGATTTCCCGAGAGCAAAACGGCCTTCCGAGCGCTAAAGTGGATGAGAAGAGCTCCGCGTTCGTGCAGTCGTCCATCAACGCGCTGTCCGACAGTTTCCTGTACGGCGCGCCGGTCTTCCTGCAACTGGACAACTTCAAGCAGGTGCAAGCTTCGGTATTCCAGTTGACGCGCGCGCCAGGTAAAAATCTGGTGTATCTTGGCAGCCTTCTGCTGGTGGTCGGCATTTTCTCGATGTTCTACGTGCGCGAACGCCGGCTCTGGTTCTGGCTCAAGGATACGGGGCAAGGCGGCGCGAGCGTGCTGATGGCGATGTCCACGGCGCGCCGGACGTTCGATTTCGAGAAGGAGTTCGTCCGCACACGCGCGCAGATCGCGGCGGCGCTCGGCGCGAAGCCAGTCGATCCGGCCGATCCGTCCCCCGCACCCGGCGCGGCCCAGCACTCGCAATCCGAGACATCGAGCTCGGAAGTTTCAACACGGTAAGATCATGGACCTCACACAGACTTCCTCCCACGCCTCCGCCAAGACGGAACGTCCGGCATCGGGCCTTCCCGACGTCGCCGTGTTCGACGATCGTCCGTTCCTGCGCAGGCTCAGCGTCATCGACTGGCTGTTCGCGCTCGCGATGGTCGCCGGCGCGGGTTTCGCGCTCAACCGCTATCACGCGTACATGGACGTGTACGACACTGCCGTGCTGATCGGCGCGGTGCCCACGTTCGTCGTGCTCGGCTGGCGCTGGAAACCGGTGCGTCTGCTGATCGCGATGATCGCCGTGCTGGCGCTGTTTTCGATTCAGCTCTACCAGCATGATCTCGCGCGCGCCGAGACCAATTTCTTCCTCAAATACTTCCTGTCGAGCCAGTCCGCGATCCTCTGGATGAGCGCGCTCTTCATCCTCGCGACGCTCTTCTACTGGATCGGCCTCGTGACGCGTTCGCAGACCGGCGGCGCGATCGGCTCGCGCATGACCTGGGTCGCGGTGCTGATGGGCTTCACCGGCCTGATGGTGCGCTGGTACGAGTCGTACATGATCGGCGCGGACGTCGGTCATATTCCGATCTCGAATCTGTATGAAGTGTTCGTGCTGTTCTGCCTGATCACGGCGCTGTTCTACCTCTACTACGAACAGCACTACGCCACGCGGCAGATGGGCGCGTTCGTGCTGCTCGTGATCAGCGCGGCGGTCGGCTTCCTGATGTGGTACTCGATCGCCCGCGACGCGCAGCAGATCCAGCCGCTCGTGCCCGCGCTGCAAAGCTGGTGGATGAAGATCCACGTGCCGGCGAACTTCATCGGCTACGGCAGCTTCGCGCTCTCGGCGATGGTTTCCGTCGCGTATCTCGCCAAACAGCGCGGCTTCATGGCGGACCGACTGCCCTCGCTCGAAGTCCTCGACGACGTGATGTACAAGTCGATCGCCGTCGGCTTCGCGTTCTTCACCATCGCGACGATTCTCGGCGCGCTGTGGGCCGCGGAAGCGTGGGGCGGCTACTGGAGCTGGGATCCGAAGGAGACGTGGGCGCTGATCGTCTGGCTGAACTATGCGGCGTGGCTGCATATGCGCCTGATGAAGGGCCTGCGCGGCGCGGCGGCGGCGTGGTGGGCGCTGACGGGCCTGATCGTGACGACCTTCGCATTTCTCGGCGTCAACATGTTCCTGTCGGGTTTGCATAGCTACGGCAAGCTCTGATCGGTTGCATCGGATCAGAAAAAACCGCCATGCGTGACGCTGGCGGTTTTTTTTCGTTTTGCGGTGGAATACTGTCATCCAGACTGCTGTTTTCCCCGTATGAGCATTCAGCGGCGACGTGTCCTGCGTCGCAATGGAAGGAACGAAAATGTGGATCAGAAGAGATCGTCGTCTTTACGGCGATGACATCGCGGGTCATGAAATCACGCCGCGCGAGGTGTTCGAGAACCGTCGGCGCGCGCTGCGATCGATCGGCGCATTTGCCGCGACGGGCCTGGCCGGCGTGACCGGCAACGCCTTCGCGACGCTGACTTCGCCCGATGCCAAAGGCCAGAAGCTCGCGGCGAAAACGAATCCGAAGTTCGTCGCGCTCGACAAGGCCACGCCGTTCAAGGACATCACCTCCTACAACAACTTCTACGAGTTCGGCACCGACAAGGGCGATCCCGTCGAACACGCCGGCACATTGCGTGCGCGGCCGTGGAAGGTGTCGGTGGAAGGCGCGATCAAGAATCCGAAGGTCTACGACATCGACGACATCCTGAAGCTCGCGCCGCTCGAAGAGCGCGTCTACCGGCTGCGCTGCGTCGAAGGCTGGTCGATGGTGATTCCGTGGATCGGCGTGTCGCTGTCCGAACTCATCAAGCGCGCCGAGCCGACCAGCAGCGCGAAGTACGTGCAGTTCATCACGCTCGCCGATCCTTCGCAGATGCCCGGTCTCTCCACGCCGATCCTCGAATGGCCCTATTCGGAAGGCCTGCGCATGGACGAGGCGATGAACCCGCTCACGCTTCTCACCGTCGGCCTGTACGGCGAAGTGCTGCCGAACCAGAACGGCGCGCCGGTGCGCGTCGTCGTGCCGTGGAAGTACGGCTTCAAGAGTGCGAAATCGCTCGTGAAGATCCGCTTCGTCGAAAAACAGCCGCCGACGAGCTGGAATCTGTACGCGCCGAACGAATACGGCTTCTATTCGAACGTCAACCCGGGCGTCGATCATCCGCGCTGGAGTCAGGCGACGGAGCGGCGCATCGGCGAGGACGGATTCTTTACGCCGAAGCGCAAGACGCTCATGTTCAACGGCTATGGCGATCAGGTCGCGTCGCTGTATCAGGGCATGGATCTCAAAAAGAACTTCTGAGCGATGCCGACTGCTTCTGAACTCAAGCGGTCCGCCGCGACGGCGCGGACACCGAGCCGCGTGGCGCCCGTCAAGGTGGCCGTGTTCATCGCGATGCTGTATCCGCTCGCGCGTCTGGTCGTGCTCGGCGTGACGAACGGCCTCGGCGCCAATCCGATCGAATTCATCACGCGCTCGACCGGTCTCTGGACGCTGGTGTATCTGTGCATCACGCTCGCGATCACGCCGGTGCGCCGCATGACCGGCATCGTGGCGCTCGCGCGCTTTCGCCGGATGACTGGCTTGTACGCGTTCTTCTTCGCCGTGTTGCACTTCACGACGTACATCTGGTTCGACAAATGGTTCGATGTCGCCGAAATGGTGAAGGACATCGGCAAGCGGCCGTTCATCACGGTCGGTTTCGCGGCGTTCGTGCTGCTGATTCCGCTCGCGGTCACGTCGCCGAAAGCGATGGTAAGGAAGCTCGGGCGCCGCTGGCAGACCTTGCATCGCGTGATCTATCTGATCGCCGCGCTCGCGATCCTGCATTTCTGGTGGATGAAAGCGGGCAAGCACGATTTCGAACTGCCGAAGATCTACGGCTCGATCGTGATCGTGCTGCTCGGCTGGCGTGTGATCGCGTGGCTTCGCACGCGCGTGACACGGCGGCGCGCATAAAAAAAGCGATGCCTCGGCATCGCTTTTCGTTGAAGCGCGTGAGCTTCAGTCCAGCAGAATCGATTCCCCGGCGAACAACTGCTTCACTTCCTCGCGCTCGCGCACGAGACGCGCGCGTTCGCCATCGACCATGATTTCGGCGGCGCGCGGACGCGTGTTGTAGTTCGAGCTCATCACGAAACCATATGCGCCCGCGGAACAGATCGCGAGCAGGTCGCCCGGTTCGATGGCCAGTTCGCGATCGCGTCCGAGCCAGTCGCCGCTCTCACACACCGGGCCGACGACATCGTACTTGTGCGCCTGCGCGTCGTGCTTCACGACCGGCACGATGCGATGAAACGCCTCGTACATCGCGGGACGCGCGAGATCGTTCATCGCGGCATCGACGATGGCGAAGTTCTTTTCCTCGCCCGGCTTCAGAAACTCGACGCGCGTGAGCAGCACGCCCGCATTGCCGACGAGCGAACGTCCCGGCTCGAAATACACTTCGCGCTCGCCGTGGCCGCGCGCTTCGATGTGATCGAGCACCGTCTTCACGAACTCGCCGATATCGGGCGGCGTTTCGTCGTCATACGTGATGCCGAGACCACCGCCGACGTCCACATGACGAATGTTCATGCCGTCCGCTTCGATCTGTTCGACGAGTTCGAGCAGCTTGTCGACGGCGTCGAGATACGGGCTGACTTCGGTGATCTGCGAGCCGATATGGCAATCGATGCCGATGACATCGAGATTCGGCATCGCCTGCGCTTGCGCATAGGTCGCGCGCGCGTCGTTGAACGCGACGCCGAACTTGTTCGACTTGAGGCCGGTGGAAATGTACGGATGCGTTTTCGCATCGACATCCGGATTCACGCGCAACGAAACCGGCGCTTTCTTGCCGAGCGACTTCGCCACATCGTTCAACGCGTGCAGCTCGGGAATCGATTCGACGTTGAAGCACTTCACGCCCGCTTCGAGCGCCTCGCGCATCTCCGCCGCCGATTTTCCGACGCCCGAAAAAACCGTGTTCTCCGCCTTGCCGCCCGCCGCGAGCACGCGCGCAAGCTCGCCCGACGACACGATGTCGAAGCCCGCGCCCATGCGCGCGAACACGTTGAGCACCGCGAGATTGCTGTTCGCCTTCACCGCGACGTGCACGGTCGCACGGCGGCCCGCGCAGGCATCGGCGTAGGCGTGATAGGCACGCGTCAACGCATCGCGCGAATAGACATAGAGGGGCGTGCCGAACTGCTCCGCGAGCGACGCGGCTGAGACGCCTTCGGCGTGCAGCACGCCGTCGACGTAATGAAATGCGGAATCACTCATGCGTGTAATCGGAAATGCGCCACGAAGGCGAAGGCTCGAGGATCAGTAAGCGGACGACGCGGCTTTCGGCGCCGATGCCGCGTTGGGAGCGGACTTCAGGTCTGTCTCGGGCGAAAGCGACAGCGGCTGGCCCGAGGTGTCCGGAACGCTGCCCTGAGTCACGTTCGAAGGCGGCGTATTCTGGAGATCGTTGGGACGTTGCGGAAGCGGGGGCGCCTTCGGAAGATAAAGCGGACCACGTTGCCCACAACCACCGAGCGAGAGTGTTGCCGCGGCGCTGATGCTCAAAGCCGCTACAATCGCGCTCATCCTGAAAACGACTCGCATGACCGTCCCTATACGTTTAATCGATGGAGTTTAGCATGACAGACCAGGAATACCTGACGCTGGCGGAGGCCGCGCTGACCGCCATCGAGCGCTCGGTGGACCAAGCCGAGGCCGATATCGAATTCGAGCGAAGCGGCAATGTCCTCACGCTGGAATTCGAGAATCGCACCAAAGTGATCGTGAATCTGCAGCCGCCAAAGCATGAGATCTGGCTCGCGGCGAAGGCAGGCGGTTTTCACTACAAATACGTCGACGGCGCCTGGCGCGATACACGCGACAACAGCGAATTCTTCGCGACGTTGAGCAAGTATTCGAGCGAACAGGCGGGCGAGCCGATCCGCTTCAAGCCGTAAAAAAAGCGAGCGGATCGTTCGACCCGCTCGCTTCGTACCTTGCAAGGGCGCGCTTACTGGCCCTTGAACAGATTCATGATGTCCTGCTTTTCCTGCTCGCCGACTTCCGGCGTGGGCGCGGTCACGCCCGATACTCCGTCCTGCGGCGGCGCCTGACTCACGCCGATCGTCGCGACGAAGCCGTGGCCCGGCGTCATGTCGTCGTAGTACAGCTCGCTGCCGAGCGGGGTGATATCCGGCGGCATCATCGGCTTGTACTCGGGCACGCCCTTGAGCGCGCGGCCCATGTAATCCATCCACACGGGCAGCGCGAGGCCGCCGCCGGTTTCCTTGTCGCCGAGGCTGCGCGGATTGTCATAGCCGATCCACGCGATCGCCACGAGCGTGCGCTGATAGCCGGCGAACCACGCGTCGCGCGAATCGTTCGTCGTGCCCGTCTTGCCGGCGAGGTCGCCGCGCTTCAACTGATTCGTCTTCGAGCCCGTGCCGTGCTGCGCGACGCTCTGCAACAGGCTGTTCATCACGAACGCGTTGCGCGGCGTGATCGCGAGCGGCGCGCTCTGTTGCGCGACGAGCGGTTGCGGATGCGACACGACGCGGCCGTACGGATCGGTGATATCGGCGATCAGATACGGATTCACGCGATAACCGCCGTTCGCGAACACCGCATAGCCCGCCGCCATTTGCAGCGGCGTGACGAGGCCCGCGCCGAGCGCCATCGGCAGATAGGCGGGATGACGGTCGGCGTCGAAACCGAAGCGCGTGATGTACTGCTGCGCGTACTTCGTGCCGATATGACTCAGGATGCGGATCGACACCATGTTCTTCGAGCGCTGCAACGCCGAGCGCATGGTCATCGGACCGTCGAAGCCGCCGCCGTAGTTCTTCGGCTCCCACGCTTGCCCGCCGGTTTCGGCGGCGCTGAAGAACAGCGGGCCGTCGTTGATGATCGTCGCGGGCGACAGGCCCTTCTCCAGCGATGCCGAGTAGATGAACGGCTTGAAGCTCGATCCCGGCTGCCGCCACGCCTGCGTCACGTGGTTGAACTTGTTCTTGTTGAAGTCGAAGCCGCCGACGAGCGCGCGGATCGCGCCGTCCTGCGGCACCATCGACACCAGCGCGCCTTCGACTTGCGGCAGCTGCGTGATGACCCAATCGCCGTCGTCGCTCTTCATGAGACGCACGATCGCGCCCGGACGAATGCGCGCGTTCGGCTGCGCGCGCGAACTCAGCGCGAACTGCACGAAGCGCAGATCGTTGCCGGTGATGGTCGCCGTGTTGCCGTCGATGAAACTCGCCTTCACTTCCTTCGGATTCGCCGACGTCACCACGGCCGCGACGATCTCGCCGTTGTCGGGATGCTCGGCGAGCGCGTCGTCGATGGCCTGCTCGCGGTCATCCGCATTCGACGGCAGATCGATATAGCCTTCCGGCCCGCGATACCCGTGCCGATGCTCGTAGTCCATCAAGCCCTTGCGCACCGCGCGATACGCGGCGTCCTGGTCGGCGGAATCGATCGTCGTCACGACATTGAGGCCGCGCGTGTACGCTTCCTCGCGATACTGCGCGTACATCATCTGACGCACCATTTCCGCGACGTACTCGGCGTGCACGCTGAACTCGCGGCCCTGGCCCTTCACGACGAGCGCCTGCTTCACCGCCTGCTCATACTGATCCTGCGTGATGAAATTCAGCTCGCGCATGCGCTGCAGGATGTACTCCTGCCGTACCTTCGCGCGCTTCGGATTCACGACCGGGTTATACGCGGATGGTGCCTTCGGCAAACCCGCGAGCATCGCCGCCTCGGCGAGCGAGATGTCCTTCAGATCCTTGCCGAAGTACACGCGCGCCGCGCTCGCGAATCCATACGCGCGCTGCCCGAGATAGATCTGATTCATATACACCTCGAGAATCTGATCCTTCGTCAACGCGCGCTCGATCTTGTACGCGAGCAACATCTCGTAGATCTTGCGCGTGTAGGTCTTCTCGCTCGAGAGGAAGAAGTTGCGCGCCACCTGCATCGTGATCGTGCTCGCACCTTGCGACGCGTGGCCGTTGGTCAGCGCGACCGAGCCCGCACGCAGGATGCCGGTCAGATCGACGCCGCCGTGATCGTAAAAGCGCGCGTCTTCGATCGCGAGCACGGCTTTCTTTAGATGATCCGGCACGTCCTGAATCCGCACGACGCTGCGGCGTTCCTCGCCGAATTCACCGATGAGCAAGTGATCCGCCGTATAGATGCGCAGCGGCACCTTCGGCTTGTAGTCAGTGAGCGCTTCGAGTGAAGGCAGGTTCGGCATCGCGACGACGAGCGCGTAGCCGAGCACGAGACCCGCACAAACCACGAGCGCAAATACGCTGACGAAAAATCCAAGCAGAAGCCGCGACCACCAGGGACGCTTGGCTTTCTTTTGCCCCTCGGGCGGCGTGGAAGGCGGGTTGTTCGGGGAAGAGGATTGCATTAGCACCACCAAAAACAGACACGCGATTATAGCTGCCGAGGGTTTAGGACTTTTCTGAAGCCGTTCGGCGTGCGCCGGTCACGTGCGCTTGCCGCTGTCTTCAAGATACGCGCGATCGTGCCGGGAATCATCTTTCTATCGCGAGCGTTGGCCATTCGGCCGAGTGTTCGCCGCCGATGCCGCTCGCGACAATTCTTCCACGTCAGGCGCCCGAATGGTTCGGTGCGCGGGTGAATGGAAGGAGTGGCTCATGAGTAAGGAAAACGCGCTGCGCGGCACGATGCTGACGGTCACGCGCCGCTATGCCGCAGGCATCGACGTGGGCGAGGACGCGGTGCGGCTCGCGATCATCAGCAGACGATTGCGGGCTAACGCAGCAGTGTGTGTCGAACATCTGGAGGCGGTGGCGCTGCCGTCGGGGGCGGTGATCGCCGGCGATTTCGTCGATCGTGCGGCCATCGTCGCGGCTTTGCGCGAGGCGTTCGGCCGCTTGCCGGAAAGCGGCGCGTGGCGGGCGCTGCGCTGCGCGATGGGCTTGCCCGCTGCGGCGACGCTCACGACCCAGATTCCGCTCGCGCGGCTGATGGAAGACCACGAGCAACTCGCGGCCTCCATCGGTGGCGATCCGCGCGGCATGCTCGAACCGGCGGTGCTCGCCCAAGCCGAACGCGCGACCGGCATCGAACGCGGCGCACTGGCGGTGGACTGGTCCGTGCAGGCGCGCGAGGACGGCGAGGCGCAGGTCGCGATCGCGGCGACGGCGCGGCGTCACGTCGAAGCACGCGTCGAAACGGCGGCGGAAGCGGGCATCGCGCTATCGGCCATCGACGGAGAACCGGCTGCCGCGTTGCGCGCGATGCGGCACGCCGGCTCGGTCGAGCTGGACGCCGATGCGCGCTATCTCGTTTGCTGGCTGGAGAGTACCGGCCTGCATGGCTGGCTGGTCGGTGCGCGGGGCGTCGAAAACGAGATCCGTTATCCCGCGCCGGAGCATCGGAGTATCGCCGACGCGCTGCATGATCTTGCGGACGAGGCGGCGCCGCTCGATTGCATTTACGTGGGCGGCCAGATCGAGCTGATGGCGCACGCGTGTCTGCCGCTTCCGATGCTGGGCAAGAGCTTTGGCTGCCCGGCTCTGCCGTTCGAGGCCGCGCCTTACTGCAATGGGGCATCCGGGATTCTCGCTGCGAACAAACATTCGCCGAGATTCGCGACCGCGTTCGGGCTTGCGTTGCGCGAGGTGATGCAATGAACGCCGTCATGCTCGATGGATTCAATCTGCTTCCGTATCGCGCGCGCAAGCGCCGTGAGTTGCGCCGTCAGCGGCTCGCGTTGATCGGCGCGATCAGTCTGGCAGGGTGTGCCGCCGTGGGCGCCGTGGCGGGCTGGGATGCGTTCGAGCGCCTCCGCCTGGACGAGCGGCGCATGGCGCTGGAGACGTCGCTGCGCGCATCGGGCGCGCATGTCGACGAACACGCCCGGCTCATTCGCGCCGAAGCGGAGCGGCGGCGCGCGCGTGACGCCGCGCAGCCGCTGGCTTTGCCGCGCGAACGCTTTCTCGCGCTGCTCGAAGCGCTGGCGGACACGCCGCCGCAACGAGGCATCGCGCTCCAGCGCGTGTCGCAGCGCACGAACGAGGTCGAGCTTGCCGCGCTCGCGCCGGATTCGCAGGCGGCCGCGCAATGGCTCAAGCGGCTGGAGGGGCTACGTGGCGTGCAATCGGTCGAAGTGATCGAAATGAAGCGGCGCGCGGATACTGCGACGCCGGGCAAGCGCGTCGCACCGGCATCCTTCGGAGAGCGGTCCGCGCATTTCGAGTTCGTCGCGCTCGTGCGCTATGCGCCGGATCATGCGCGCGACGAAGCCGCATCGCGTCAGATGCGTCCCATCTTGACGGCCACCCGTCCTTCAGCGCAGGGGAAACGCCCATGAGCACGATTCCGATGAACCTGCCTGTCAAACGGCATTCGCGCGGCATGCCGTCCGTCTTGCAGCCGCTCAATGAATGGTCGTGGCCTCGAACCGCGTGTGTCGGCCTCATCCTGGGCTTGCTTGTGTTCATCACGGGCCTGCGGGCCTGGCAAATGTCGGACGCGAGCCAGCTCGATGCAAGCCGCGCGGCATGGGCGGCTGCGCAAGCGAAGGCACGGGACGCGGAGCGCATCGCGGCGGAATTGCCCGATCTTCGCGCGCGAGCGGCGTCGGGCCGGATGGAGCCGGAAGTCTGGAGCGCCTCCGACGCGTTGCGCGCCGTCGCGGATCTGGCGGCGCAGAACGGGCTGCGCGTCGCGGGCATCGAGCCCGTCGCGCTCAGAGGCAGCGATCCGAAAGCACGCGAACCGATTCCGGAGCGCGCGCTGAAGCTGCGTGCAGACGGCACGTTCGCGGAGATGCGACGCTTTCTGGAAGCGCTCGCCGGACTGCCGCGGCTCGTCGTCCCCGAAAACGTCCAGATCAGGCGACAGACGGGCGAGCTTGCCATCGAAGCGACGCTGCGCATCTTCGAAACGCTGCCAGCGGTATCGCCTGCGGCCGCGCCACGCGCGAACGCGTTCATCGTCGATCCGTTCGGCGGTGCGGACGCCGCCGCGCAGGGTGGCGACATGCTACTGGTCGGAACCTTCGTCGGTCGCCATCGCGCGATGGCGCTGCTGCAAAGTGGCCACGACGTCGATGGCTTCGCGCCGGGACAGAAGGTCGGCGACGAATGGCTCGGGCGCGTCCTCCCTCGCGCTGTCGAACTCGCTCGCAACGACGGCATGTCGCGCAAGCTGACGCTCGCGGAGGATCGCAAGTGAAACGCATCGCGCAGCTTTTACGCGGATTCGCTGGTGCGGGCGCGGCGGCGCTGATATTCGCGCACGCGGCGCTCGCCGCCGAGAGCGCGGACACGATCATCGCGCCGCTGCCTCCGCTGCCGGCATCGTTCGATATTCAGCCGACGGAACAGCTCGCCATCGACGCCGCGCCTCCTTCGCCCGCTCCACTCGTGGACGCCAAGCCCGCAGTCGAATCAGCCGAGGCACTGGAAGGTCCACCGGTGCCGTTGCCCGAACTCGAGCGGCTGAGCGGCGCATCGCACAGCACCGACGTCGGCAAACCGATCACCCTCGATCTGAAAAACGCCGACCTGAGCGCCGCGCTTCATGCGTTCGCGCGCTTCACGGGCCTGAATATCGTCGCGAGCGAGAAGGTGCGCGGGCAGGTGACGATGAATCTCGTCGCCGTGCCGTGGCGGCGCGCGTTCGACACGCTGCTCGAAGTCCACGGCCTCGCGATGGAACAGCACGGCACCGTGATCTGGGTCGCGCCGCTCGCCGAGCTCGCCGCGCGCGAGAAGATGCGTTTCGAGGCACACGCGCGCACCGCCGATCTCGAACCGCTCGCGAGCCGTACGTTCGTGCTGCGCTACTCGCGCGCGGAAGAACTGCGCAAGATGCTGAGCGGCGCGGGCGGGCAGCGGGTGCTGTCGAAACGCGGCTCCGCCATCGCCGACGCGCGCACCAATCTGCTTTTCGTCACCGACCTCGACGCACGCGTCCAGCAGATGGCGGAGCTGATCGCACTGATCGACAAACCGACGCCGCAGGTGATGATCGAGGCGAAGATCGTCGAGGGCGAGGCGGGGTTGTCCCGCAATCTGGGCGTCAAACTGAGCGTCGCGCCGCAGAACGATCCGTCGACCGGGTTCGCGGGCGGCAAGGAGGGTGTGGTATACGATCTGTCGGCGGGGCCGATCAACGGCTTCGATGCGGCGACCGCTGGACTCACGCTCTTCGTCGCCCAGGCGACACGCCTGCTCAATCTCGAACTGAGCGCGCTGGAGGCGGAAGGGCGCGGGCAGATCGTGTCGCGTCCGCGCGTCGTGACGGCGGACCGGGTGAAATCCATCGTCGAGCAGGGCATGGAAGTACCGTATCAGGCGAAAGTCGGCAACGGCATGTCGGGCGTGCAGTTTCGGCGTGCAACGCTCAAACTGGAGGTCGAGCCGCAGATTACGCCGCATGGCCATGTCATTCTCGATCTCGACATCACGAAGGACAGCCTGGGCGAGCAGACGGCGAACGGTCCGGCCATCCACACGAAGCACGTCCAGACGCGCGTGGAAGTGGAGAACGGCGGGACCGTGGCGATCGGCGGCATCTATTCCGACGACGAGCGCGACGATGTCACCGGCGTGCCAGGATTGTCGAAACTGCCGCTGATCGGCTGGCTGTTTCGCCATGAGGCGCGGCGACGCGCAAAAAGCGAACTGGTCATATTGATTACGCCGCATGTGATCGCGAGCAGCGGCTGAGCTGCGCCAGGAGGACGGCGCGACTCGACAAAGCGGGCGGTTTGCCCTTAAGCTGCCGCACGAACAAATTGCATCGAACTGGAAGGAAACCGAGTTGCAGGAAGGGCACGCGAACGCGAACATCTTTTTCGTCGGACTCATGGGGGCGGGTAAAACCACCGTGGGCCGTGCGGTTGCGCGCCGTCTGCAGCGCTCGTTCATCGATTCGGATCTGGAGATCGAGGCGCGCACGGGCGCTCGCATCCCCGTGATCTGGGAGCTCGAAGGCGAGGAGGGTTTCCGTCAGCGCGAGGCGAACATCATCGACGAGCTGTCGCAGCGCAGCGGCATCGTGCTCGCGACGGGCGGCGGCGCGGTGCTGCGGACCGATAATCGCGAACATCTGAAGAATCGCGGCATCGTCATCTATCTGCGCGCCAATCCGCACGATCTCTGGCAGCGCACGCGGCGCGACAAGAATCGCCCGCTGCTGCAGACCGAAGATCCGCGCGGCAAGCTCGAAGCACTCTTTCAGACGCGCGATCCGCTGTATCACGAATGCGCGCATTTCGTCGTCGAAACGGGGCGGCCGACCGTGAACGCGCTCGTCAATATGGTCCTGATGCAACTGGAGGTCGCCGGCGTCGTCAAGTCGGCTGAGTCATAATGTCCGCCATGATTACCGTCAACGTCGAACTGGGCGAGCGCGCCTACCCCATTCATATCGGGGCGGGCCTGATCGGCCGCACTGAGCTTTTTGCGCTGCATATCAAGGGCGCGTCGGTGGCGATCGTCACCAATTCCACCATCGATCCGCTCTACGGCGACCGCTTGCGCGCCGCGCTCGAACCGCTCGGCAAGAAAGTGACGACGGTCGTCCTGCCGGACGGCGAGGCGCACAAGAACTGGGAAACGCTCAACCGGATTTTCGATGCGCTGCTCACCGAACGAGCCGACCGCAAGACCACGTTGATCGCGCTGGGCGGCGGCGTCGTCGGCGACATGACCGGCTTCGCGGCCGCGTGCTACATGCGCGGCGTGCCGTTCATCCAAGTTCCGACCACGCTGCTCTCGCAAGTGGATTCATCGGTCGGCGGCAAGACGGGCATCAATCATCCGCTCGGCAAGAACATGATCGGCGCGTTCTATCAGCCGCAAGCGGTGATCGCGGATATCGGCGCGCTGCACACGCTGCCGGAGCGCGAGCTGGCGGCGGGCATCGCGGAAGTCATCAAGACGGCCGCGATCGCGGACGCGGCGTTCTTCGACTGGATCGAAACCAATATCGACGCGCTGAATCGCCGTGACGACGAGGCGCTCGCGCATGCCGTGAAGCGTTCGTGCGAGATCAAGGCGGCGGTCGTCGCATCGGACGAGCGCGAAGGCGGACAGCGCGCGATCCTCAATTTCGGCCACACCTTCGGCCATGCGATCGAAGCCGGGCTCGGCTACGGCGAATGGCTGCACGGCGAAGCGGTCGGCTGCGGCATGGTGATGGCGGCGGATCTCTCCGTGCGTCTCGGCAAGCTGGACGAAGCCGCGCGCCAGCGTCTCGTGCGCCTGATCGAGGCGGCGAAGCTGCCGGTCACGGCGCCAAAGCTCGGCGACGACCGTTACGTCGATCTGATGAAGGTCGACAAGAAGGCCGAAGCCGGCGCGATCAAATTCATTCTGCTGACCCGCTTCGGCGCGACCGAGATCGCGAGCGCGCCCGATCAGGCCGTGCGCGCGACGCTCGCAGCCAGCGTCTGATCCGCGCGAGCGGCGGCTAGAACCACGAATGCGGAGCAGCCGGTGACCGAAAAAGAAAGTCAATTTCCACTGGGCACGCCGTCATCGCTCGTGCTCGAAGCGCATCTCGCGCCGTACGCCGCGCACTCGTCGCGATCGCGCGGCCGGCGTTTCGCCGAGCCGCCGCCCGCCGCGCGTACCGAGTTTCAGCGCGACCGCGACCGCATCGTGCATTCGACCGCGTTTCGCCGGCTCGAATACAAGACGCAGGTCTTCGTCAATCACGAAGGCGACCTGTTCCGCACGCGTCTCACGCATAGCCTCGAAGTCGCGCAGATCGCGCGTTCAGTCGCGCGCAATCTGCGTCTCAACGAAGATCTCGTCGAAGCCATCTCGCTCGCGCACGATCTCGGCCATACGCCGTTCGGCCATGCCGGGCAGGACGCGCTGCATGACTGCATGCGCGATCACGGCGGCTTCGAGCACAATCTGCAAAGCCTCGCGGTGGTCGATCAGCTCGAAGAGCACTACGGCGCGTTCGACGGCCTGAACCTGTGCTTCGAAACGCGCGAAGGCATTCTCAAGCATTGCTCGCGCGAGAACGCGCGCAAGCTCGGCGATCTCGGCGAGCGCTTTCTCACGGGCAAGCAGCCTTCGCTCGAAGCGCAGATCGCCAATGTCGCCGATGAAATCGCGTACAACAATCACGACGTCGACGATGGCCTGCGCTCCGGTCTCATCACGCTCGAACAGCTTGCCGAAGTGAGCCTCTGGCACACGCATTTCGACGCGGCGCGCGCCGATTACCCGAACATCGAGGGGCGCAGGCTGATTCATGAAACGATCCGGCGCATCATCAATACGCTGATCGTCGATTTGATCGAGGCGACGGGCCGCAACCTCGAGCGCGTCGCGCCGCAATCGCTCGACGACGTGCGCAATGCCCCGACGCTCGTCGCGCACAGCGACGAAGTCGCCGCGCAGGCGGCGCAACTCAAGCGCTTCCTGTTCAAGAACCTGTACCGGCACTATCGCGTGATGCGGATGGCCAACAAGGCGAAGCGCGTGGTGACGGGCCTCTTCGAAGCGTTCACCGACGATCCGCGCCTGCTGCCGCCTGCCTATCAGGCGCGCGGACCGGTGGCGGAGGAATCCGCTAACGACGCGCCTTCGGCGAGCCACGACAGTTCGCAGGCGCGGCTCATCGCGCATTACATCGCCGGGATGACGGATCGCTACGCATTGAAGGAGTATCAACGCCTGTTTGTCATCGACAACAACTAATATCGCGCATTTTCGAAGCGCGAATTCGCAAAAAGGAGACTCATCGATGAGCTGCAAGCCCTTGTTCCGCACGATCTCGGCCGCGGCCGTTCTGGCGTTCGGCGCCAGCACCGCGGCGCAGGCCGCAACGGAAATCCAGTTCTGGCATGCGATGGAAGCCGCGCTCGGCGAGCGCGTGAGCGACATCGCCAACGATTTCAACAAGTCGCAGAGCGATTACAAGATCGTCCCGGTGTTCAAGGGCACCTATGACCAGACCCTCGCGGCCGGTATCGCGGCGTATCGCAGCGGCAACGCGCCCGCGATCCTGCAAGTCTACGAAGTCGGCACCGCGACGATGATGCAGGCGAAGAAGGCCGTCATTCCCGTCTCCGACGTGTTCAAACAGGCGGGCGTGCCGCTCGATGAAAAGGCCTTCGTGCCAACGATTGCTGGCTACTACAGCGACGCGAAAACCGGCCATCTGATCTCGATGCCGTTCAACAGCTCGACGCCGGTGCTCTACTACAACAAGGACGCGTTCAAGAAAGCCGGCCTCGATCCGAACCAGCCGCCGAAAACCTGGGCCGATGTCGAAGCCGACGCGAAGAAGCTGAAGGCCGCCGGTTACTCGTGCGGCTATTCGTCGGGCTGGCAGAGCTGGATTCAGCTCGAAAACTACAGCGCGTGGCACGCCGCGCCGTTCGCATCGAAGAACAATGGCTTCGACGGTCTCGATGCCAAGCTCGAATTCAACAAGCCGCTGCAGGTCGCGCATATCCAGTTCCTGCAGAAGATGGCGAAGGACGGCACGTTCACGTACGTGGGCCGCAAGGACGAGCCGGTGTCGAAGTTCTATAGCGGCGATTGCGGGATCATCACGAACTCGTCGGGCTCGCGCGCGACCATCGCCAAATACGCGAAGTTCGATTACGGCGTCGGCATGATGCCGTATGACGCCAGCGTGAAGGGCGCGCCGCAGAACGCGATCATCGGTGGCGCGAGTCTGTGGGTGTTGTCGGGCAAGGATCCGGCCGTCTACAAGGGCGTCGCGAAGTTCCTCGCGTATCTGTCGACGCCGGAAGTCGCGGCGAAGTGGCATCAGGACACGGGCTATCTGCCGGTCACGCAGGCAGCGTATGAGCTCACGCAGAAGCAGGGCTTCTACGACAAGAATCCCGGCGCGGACATCGCGATCAAACAGATGCTGAACAAGCCGCCGCTGCCATACACGAAGGGTCTGCGTCTGGGCAACATGCCGCAGATCCGCACCATCGTCGATGAAGAGCTGGAGCAGGTCTGGGCCGACAAGAAGACGCCGCAACAGGCACTCGACGCATCGGTGCAACGCGGCGATGAACTGCTGCGCCGCTTCGAGAAGACCGGCAACTAAGCTCATACAGCCGGCGCCCGCACGCTACGCGGGCGCCTAGTTCAGGACACCAGCGAATGGAAAAACGGTCTCGTTTCGATACGAGCGTGTTGCCGTATCTGCTCGTCGCGCCTCAGCTCGCGATCACCGCGCTGTTCTTTCTCTGGCCTGCGGGCGAAGCGCTCTGGCAAGCCACGCAAAGTCAGGACGCGTTCGGCACGTCGAGCGAGTTCGTGGGGCTGGCGAACTTCAGGCAACTGTTTGCGGACCCGCTCTATCTCTCGTCGTTCAACACGACGATGATCTTCTGCGCGCTCGTCACCGTGTCCGGGCTCGCGATCTCGCTGCTGCTCGCCGCCTGCGCCGATCGCGTGACGCGCGGTGCGAAGGCGTATCAGACGCTGCTGATCTGGCCGTACGCGGTCGCGCCCGCTATCGCCGCCGTGCTGTGGTCGTTCCTGTTCAACCCGAGCATCGGGCTCGTGACGTATGCGCTCGCGAAGCAGGGCATCGTCTGGAATCATGCGCTCAATGGCACGCAGGCGATGTTCCTCGTCGTGCTGGCATCGGTGTGGAAGCAGGTCAGCTACAACTTCCTGTTCTTCTATGCGGGCCTGCAGGCGATTCCGCAATCGCTGATCGAAGCCGCCGCCATCGACGGCGCCGGGCCCGTGCGACGCTTCTTCGGCATCGCGCTGCCGCTGCTGTCGCCGACCAGCTTCTTTCTGCTCGTCGTGAATCTCGTCTACGCGTTCTTCGATACCTTCCCCGTGATCGATGCCGCCACCGGCGGCGGCCCCGCGCAGTCGACCAAGACGCTCATCTACAAGATCTTCGCGGAAGGCTTTCAGGGACTCGATATCGGCAGTTCGGGCGCGCAGTCGGTGGTGCTGATGGTGATCGTCGTCGCGTTGACGATCGTGCAATTCCGCTTCGTCGAACGCAGGGTGCAATACTCATGATCGAGAACCGTCGCGGTTTCGATATCTTCTGTCACGCGGTGCTGATACTCGGCGTCGCGCTGGTCGTGTTCCCGGTGTATGTTGCGTTCTGCGCGGCCACGATGAATTCGAAGGAAGTGTTCAGCGTGCCGATCTCGCTCGTGCCGAGTTCGCATCTCTTCGAAAACATCGTGCATATCTGGACGCACGGCAGCGGCAACGCGGCCGCGCCGTTCGGCCTGATGCTCATCAACAGCCTCGTGATGGCGCTCGTCATTTCGATCGGCAAGATCGCGGTGTCGATAGTCTCCGCGTACGCGATCGTGTTCTTCCGCTTTCCGATGAAGAACCTCGCGTTCTGGCTGATCTTCGTCACGCTGATGCTGCCCGTCGAAGTGCGTATTTTTCCAACGGTGCAAGTCGTCTCGTCGATGCATCTGTCGAACACGTATGCGGGCTTGACGCTGCCGCTGATCGCGTCCGCCACGGCCACGTTTCTGTTCCGGCAATTCTTCGTGACGCTGCCCGACGAATTGATGGAAGCGGCGCGCATCGACGGCGCGGGACCGCTGCGTTTCTTCTGGGACGTCGTGCTGCCGCTCTCGAAGACGAACATCGCGGCGCTCTTCGTCATCACGTTCATCTACGGTTGGAATCAATATCTCTGGCCGATTCTCATCACCAACGAGGTGTCGCTGCAGACGGCGGTGGTCGGCATCAAGAGCATGATCGCGTCCGGCGATACCGCGACCGAATGGCACTACGTAATGACAGCGACGCTGCTCGCGATGCTGCCGCCGCTCGCCGTCGTGCTGACGATGCAGCGCTGGTTCGTGCGCGGACTCGTCGACGCCGAAAAATAAGGAGACCCTGGATAGATGGCTGCGCTGAATCTCAAAGGCGTCAAGAAAACCTACGACGGCTCGAACTACGTGCTGCACGGTATCGATGTCGCGATCGAAGACGGCGAGTTCGTCGTGATGGTCGGCCCGTCGGGCTGCGGAAAGTCGACGCTGCTGCGCATGGTGGCGGGACTCGAAAGCGTGTCCGAAGGCGCGATCGAAATCGGCGGCAAGGTCGTGAACAAGCTGGAGCCGAAGGATCGCGATATCGCGATGGTATTTCAGAACTACGCACTTTATCCGCACATGAGCGTCGCGCAGAATATGGCGTATGCGCTGAAGATCGGCGGCGCGGATCGCGCGACCATCGAGTCGCGTGTGGCGAACGCAGCGCGCATTCTCGAACTCGAGCACTTGCTCGCGCGCAAGCCGCGCGAGTTGTCCGGCGGCCAGCGGCAGCGCGTCGCAATGGGCCGCGCGATCGTGCGCGAACCGGCTGTGTTCCTGTTCGACGAACCGCTTTCGAATCTCGACGCCAAGCTGCGCGTGCAGATGCGCCTCGAAATTCAACGCCTGCATGCCCGTCTGGCCACGACGAGCCTGTATGTCACGCACGATCAGATCGAAGCCATGACACTGGCGCAGCGCGTCATCGTGATGAACAAGGGGCATGCCGAGCAGATCGGCGCGCCCACAGAAGTGTACGAACGTCCGGCGACAGTATTCGTCGCGAGCTTCATCGGCTCGCCAGCGATGAATCTGCTCGAAGGGCGTTTGTCCGAAGATGGATCGGTGTTCGAGGTCGCGGGCGATGGGCCGAAGCTGCCGGTCGCGGGCGCAGCGGGTGTATCGAGCGCGATGCACGGGCGCGAATGGATCGTCGGCATTCGTCCGGAGCACATGACGCCCGGCAACAGCAGCGCGCCCAGCGCGACGCTCGATGTCGATTCGGCAGAACTCCTCGGCGCGGACAATCTCGCGCACGGCAAGTGGGGCAAGCACGATGTGGCGGCGCGTTTGCCGCACGAACATCGGCCGCAGCGCGGCGAGCGGCTCGCCGTGTCGTTGCCCGCGAAGCATCTGCATTTCTTCGATCCGGCAACGGGGCGGCGCGCCAATTGAATGGAGCAGAAGCGATGAGAACCTGGCCTTATCCCGCGATCGTCGCGCATCGCGGCGGCGGCAAGCTCGCGCCGGAGAACACGCTCGAAGCGATCGACGTCGGCGCGCGCTTCGGCCACACGATGATCGAGTTCGACGCGAAACTCTCCGCCGACGATGTCGTTTTCCTGCTGCACGACGACGCGGTGGACCGCACGTCGAACGGTCATGGCGCGGCGAAAGCGCTGACCTACGCGCAGTTGAGCGCGCTCGATGCGGGCTCCTGGTTCGGCGCGGAATTCGCGAACGCGCGCATGCCGACGCTCGCGCAAGTCCATGAACGATGCACGAAGCATGGACTCGCGGCGAACATCGAAATAAAGCCGAGTCAGGGACGCGACGTGGAAACGGGCGTGCTCGTCGCGCGCGAAGCGGCGCGTCTGTGGTCGGATGCCGAAATCGCGCCGCTGCTGTCATCGTTTTCGTATGCGGCACTGGAGGCGGCGCGCGATGTCGCGCCGAATCTCCCGCGCGGCATGCTGTACGAACGCGTACCGGGGAACTGGCGCGCGCAGACCGCGGCGCTATCGTGCGTGTCGTTGCACGCGAGCCACCGCGCGCTCGATGAAGCACTCGTCGCGCAGATTAAGGATGCGGGCCTGCGCATCCTTGCCTATACCGTGAACGACCCGGCGCGCGCGCGGTTGCTTGCGCAATGGGGCGTCGATGCGATCTGCACGGATCGCATCGACATCATCGGCGCTGATTTTCTGGAGGCGTCGAGTAATTGAATCGCTAGCGCACGCGGGCAAGCAGCACGCCCGCGACGAGCGCCAGCCCGCCAACCAGCACGATAGTCTGCCAGGGCTTTTCGTGGATGTAGGCGTCCGCGTCTTCGAACACGGCGCCTGCGCGCTCGCGCAATGCGGCGTGCGTGTCGTTCAACCGTGCGCGCGCGCTATCGAGACGCTCGCCGATCTGCGCGCGTAGTGCCGCTGCATCGGCGGACGTGCCTTCCGCCAATGTGCTTTCGAGTTCGCTGAGCAGCGTGCGGAGTTCGGCGCCGATATCCTCGGCTGCTTCACGTCCATGGCGCGCCATGCGGCGTGCGCGGCGGCCCGTCGTGGTCCATGAGTCTCCGATGGCGTCTCGCGTATTAGGCAGTGCGTTCATAGATCGCTCCGTCGATGGATGAGTCGTGGATGGCCCGCCCGAAGCGGGGAAACTCATCATGCAGCAAATTCGATGCCGCCGCTTCGACTTTGCGCAATGCTTCGGTAAGCGCGACCGTGACCGGGATTTCCCTCGCGTCGGTGCGTAAGAACTGCAAGTCGTTCTTTCTTTCAGAGGTCACATTTACAAGCTCATGCAAAGAGAAACGCCGGCATGAGTGAATCATGCCGGCGTTTTGTTTCTTTTCGCAGAGACGCTTTATATCGTCATTACCTGCTCATGAGCAGTATTGCTTTAGAAGCGGTAGCCTACTCGCAAATACGTAACGATCGGGTTGAGGGTGATTTTTGCCTGCGACTGAACATTCAGCGTACCGACAGGCGTTTGTGCCTGCGTGTTCAACTTCGCAGTGGCCTTCAACGGAATGAAGGACACGGAGAAGCCGGCGAACCAGTGTTCTGTGAAATTGTAAGTCGCGCCGACATTAAACACGGGCGCCCACGAACTATCCGTGTCGACCGTGGTCGGACCATGCAGGACCGAGCCTTCGAATTGCTGGTTCGTGATCTGGGCGTCGGTGAACCAGGTCCGCGTCACGCCGATGCCAACGAACGGACGGAACTTCGCCGTAGGAGCATTGAAGAAGTATTTGAACAGCAGCGTCGGGCTCCACTGCTTGGCGCTGCCGAGCTTGCCGTACTGCGAGAAGGTGCCTGTGCCTTCGAGATCGAACGTGGGCGGTATGCCCATTTCGAGTTCGGCTGCGATGTGGTCGGTGGCGAAGTAACCCAATGTGAAGCCGGCTGTGTCAGCGCTCCCAATGCCGGCGCCGGTGCCGGGAACATCGATATTGACCGGAGATCCGCCTACACTTGTTTCTTTGAGCGGACCGCTGCTGTCTTGCGGGGCAAAGTGAAACCAGCCTGCTGTTGCATAGAAGGACCCAGCAGATTGCGCATGTGCCGCGGTGGACACACACGCTAATGCCGCGATCCCCGTGATGACTTGTTTTATTTTCAATTTGTGCTCCTCCAGAAAAGCACGCTCATTATGAACATAAGATTTCACATTAACCATAGCGGCGCCGTAGAGCATTTTCCCTAGGGCAAAGAGCGGCTTTGGGGCTTCGTTGCACGGCACTTGCATGTGTTTGTCCACGCTGCCACAACGGCTCCGAGAGGCCCCCGATTGGGGTAACACAAACGCGACCAACGGAATATCCAGAATGGCACGGCTTGCACGACTCTACGTTCCCGAACAGCCGCAGCATGTCATCCTGCGTGGTCTCGACCAGCAACCCGCATTCGTCGACGACCAGGACTACGAGCTTTTCATCGACTGCTTGAGGACTGCTTCACGTGATCATCACCTCTCGATCCACGCCTACGCGCTCATGCCGCAGGCGGTGCATCTGCTCGTCACGCCGCGCGACGAGGCCAGCTTGCCCAAGGCGATGCAGGCCGTCGGGCGTCGTTACGTAGCGCACTTCAATCGCCGTTACATGCGGCGCGGCACGTTGTGGGAAGGCCGCTATCGCGCCACGGTGATCGAGGGCGAGCGTTACTTTCTGCTCGCCACGCGCGTCGTCGAGACAGCGCCGGTGCGCGCGCAACTCGTCGCGACGCCGCAGGATTACAAGTGGTCCAGCTTCCGTCATCACATCGGGCTTACGCTCGATGGCCTCATCACGGATCATCCGCTGTTCTGGTCGCTCGGCAACACGCCGTTCGAGCGCCAGCACGCCTACAAAGAGTTGTGCGAGCAACCGCTCGACGAGCGGGAGGCCAACCGTCTCCTGCAAGCGACACTCAAAGGCTGGGTGCTGGGCAGCGAGGCCTATCGCGAATGGGCATCTCATGCAGCCAACCGTCGGGTGTCGCCTTTACCGCGTGGACGGCCTCGCAAGATTCGCGAAACCCCACAGCCCCAATAACGGCCTCTGACAGCAAACCTGAAGCACAAAATGAAACGGCGTCTCGAATTTTCGGGGTTCGCCGTTTCTTTTTTATGATTATTAATGCGACCCTAATATATTGGGGCGCGCTTGCACCATATCGATAATTGGTGCCATATCATCAAGTTTTATTTGCCATCCTTTTGATTCGTCGCGTATATTTCGATTTCCGGCAATTGCCGCGGTGCAGCGTGCCGCGCACGACCGTGCTTCGTGACACTTCAAGTTGAAAAAAACCGTCGCAAGCGAAAAGAAAATGATTCAACGGCCGAGTCGAATCGGCCCCTCACAGTAGAGACGGTGTCCCCATGAACGATCATCAGCAACCGGCAGCCGGTTCGCTTCCCGCCGCGCAGGGCATGTACGACCCTGCGAACGAACACGACGCCTGCGGCGTCGGCTTCGTCGCCCATATCAAAGGGAAAAAGAGCCACGAGATCATTCAGCAGGGTCTCAAGATTCTCGAGAATCTCGATCACCGCGGCGCGGTCGGCGCCGATCCGCTGATGGGCGACGGCGCCGGCATCCTGATTCAGGTGCCGGACGGCTTCTATCGCGAGGAAATGGCCAAGCAGGGCGTGACGTTGCCGCCGGCTGGCGAATACGGCGTCGGCATGATCTTCCTGCCGAAGGAGCATGCGTCGCGTCTCGCGTGCGAACAGGAGCTCGAGCGTACGGTGAAGGCCGAAGGTCAGGTCGTGCTCGGCTGGCGCGACGTTCCCGTCGACGGCAACATGCCCATCTCGCCGACCGTGAAGGCGAGCGAGCCGCTGATCCGCATGATTTTCATCGGCCGCGGCAAGGACATCGTCGTGACGGACGCGCTCGAGCGCAAGCTGTACATCATCCGCAAGACGGCGAGCCATCGCATCCAGGCGCTCAAGCTGAAGCACGGCAAGGAATACTTCGTGCCGTCGATGTCGTCGCGCACGGTCGTCTACAAGGGCCTGCTGCTGGCGGGTCAGGTCGGCGTGTACTACCGCGACCTGCAGGACGAGCGCGTTGTCTCGGCGCTGGCGCTCGTGCACCAGCGCTTCTCGACCAACACGTTCCCGGCGTGGGAACTCGCGCACCCGTACCGCATGATCGCGCACAACGGTGAAATCAACACCGTGAAGGGCAACGTCAACTGGCTGAACGCGCGCACGGGCGCAATCGCGTCCTACGTGCTCGGCGACGATCTGCCGAAGCTCTGGCCGCTGATCTATCCGGGCCAGTCGGATACGGCATCGTTCGACAACTGTCTCGAACTGCTCGTGATGGCCGGCTACCCGCTCGTCCACGCGATGATGATGATGATCCCCGAAGCGTGGGAACAGCACACGCTGATGGACGACAACCGCCGCGCGTTCTACGAATACCACGCCGCGATGATGGAGCCGTGGGACGGCCCCGCCGCGATCGCGTTCACGGACGGCCGCCAGATCGGCGCGACGCTCGACCGCAACGGTCTGCGTCCGGCGCGCTATCTCGTCACCGACGACGATCTCGTGATCCTCGCGTCGGAATCCGGCGTGCTGCCGATTCCCGAGTCGAAGATCGTCAAGAAGTGGCGTCTGCAGCCGGGCAAGATGTTCCTGATCGACATGGAGCAGGGCCGCATCATCGAGGACAAGGAACTGAAGGACAACCTGTCCAACGCGAAGCCGTACAAGAGCTGGATCGACGCCGTTCGCATCAAGCTCGACGAGATCGAGCCGAAGGCGGAAGACGTCGAGACGCAACGCCGCGAAGCCGCCGCGCTGCTCGACCGCCAGCAGGCATTCGGCTATACGCAGGAAGACCTCAAGTTCCTGATGGCGCCGATGGCGCAAGCGGGCGAGGAAGCCGTCGGCTCGATGGGCAACGATTCGCCGCTGGCGGTCATGTCCAACAAGAACAAGACGCTGTACAACTACTTCAAGCAGTTGTTCGCCCAGGTGACGAACCCGCCGATCGATCCGATCCGCGAAAACCTGGTGATGTCGCTCAACTCGTTCATCGGTCCGAAGCCGAACCTGCTCGACACGACCAACATCAACCCGACGATGCGTCTCGAAGTGTCGCAGCCCGTGCTCGACTTCAAGGACATCGCCAAGATCCGCGCGATCGATAAATACACCGGCGGCAAGTTCAGCTCGTATGAACTGAACATCTGCTATCCGGCGGCGTGGGGCAAGGAAGGCGTCGAAGCGCGCATCGCGTCGCTGTGCGCGGAAGCGGTCGATGCCGTGAAGTCCGGCTACAACATCCTGATCGTGTCCGATCGTAAGATGGACCGCGACAACGTCGCGATTCCGGCGCTGCTCGCCACGTCGGCGATTCACTCGCATCTCGTCGCGCATGGCCTGCGCACGAGCACGGGTCTCGTCGTGGAAACGGGTTCGGCGCGTGAGACGCATCACTTCGCGCTGCTCGCGGGCTACGGCGCGGAAGCCGTTCACCCGTATCTCGCGCTGGAAACGCTCGCCAACATGGCCGAAGGCCTGAAGGGCGATCTGTCGGCCGACAAGGTCATCTACAACTTCACGAAGGCAGTCGGCAAGGGTCTCCTGAAGGTCATGTCGAAGATGGGCATCTCGACGTACATGTCCTACACCGGCGCGCAGATCTTCGAAGGCGTCGGCCTGTCCTCCGAGCTGGTCGAGAAGTATTTCAAGGGCACGGCGACGAAGGTCGGCGGCATCGGCATCTTCGAGGTGGCGGAAGAAGCGATTCGTCTGCACCGCGATGCGTTCGGCGACAACCCGGTCCTCGCGACCATGCTCGACGCGGGCGGCGAGTACGCGTACCGCGTGCGCGGCGAAGAGCACATGTGGACGCCGGATGCGATCGCCAAGCTGCAGCACTCGGCGCGCAGCAATTCGTATCAGACGTACAAGGAATACGCGCACATCATCAACGACCAGACGAAGCGTCACATGACGTTCCGCGGTCTGTTCGAGTTCAAGGTCGAGCCGACGAAGGCGATTCCGCTGGATGAAGTGGAATCGGCGAAGGACATCGTCAAGCGCTTCGCGACTGGCGCGATGTCGCTCGGCTCGATTTCGACCGAAGCGCACGCGACGCTGGCGGTGGCGATGAACCGCATCGGCGGCAAGTCGAACACGGGCGAAGGCGGCGAGGACGAAACGCGTTATCGCAACGAACTGCGCGGCATTCCGATCAAGAACGGCGACACGCTGCAATCGATCATCGGCAAGGAAGTCGTCACCGACATCCCGCTGAAGGACGGCGATTCGCTGCGCTCGAAGATCAAGCAGGTCGCGTCGGGCCGTTTCGGCGTGACGGCGGAGTATCTGTCGTCGGCGGATCAGATCCAGATCAAGATGGCGCAAGGCGCGAAGCCGGGTGAAGGCGGCCAGTTGCCGGGTCACAAGGTGTCAGAGTACATCGGCAAGCTGCGTTACTCGGTGCCGGGCGTCGGCCTGATTTCGCCGCCGCCGCACCACGACATCTATTCGATCGAAGACCTCGCGCAGCTCATTCACGATCTGAAGAACGTGAATTCGGCGGCGAGCATTTCGGTGAAGCTGGTGTCGGAAGTCGGTGTCGGCACGGTTGCCGCCGGTGTTGCGAAGGCGAAGGCCGATCACGTCGTGATCGCGGGACATGACGGCGGCACGGGCGCGTCGCCCTTGTCGTCGCTCAAGCACGCGGGCACGCCGTGGGAACTCGGCCTTGCTGAAACACAGCAGACGCTGGTGCTGAACCGCCTGCGCGGCCGCATCCGCGTGCAGGCCGACGGCCAGATGAAGACCGGCCGCGACGTCGTGATCGGCGCGCTGCTCGGCGCGGACGAGTTCGGCTTCGCGACGGCGCCGCTCGTCGTCGAAGGCTGCATCATGATGCGCAAGTGCCATCTGAACACCTGCCCGGTCGGCGTCGCGACGCAGGACCCGGTGCTGCGCGCGAAGTTCTCGGGCCAGCCGGAACACGTCGTCAACTTCTTCTTCTTCGTCGCGGAAGAAGTGCGCGAGATCATGGCGCAGTTCGGCATCCGCAAGTTCGATGACCTCATCGGCCGCGTCGATCTGCTCGACATGAAGAAGGGCATCGAACACTGGAAGGCGAAGGGTCTCGACTTCTCGCGCATCTTCTATCAGGTGCCGGTGGGCGAGGAAGTCGCACGCAAGCACGTGGACGTGCAGGATCACGGCCTCGACAAGGCGCTCGATCACGTGCTGATCGAGAAGTCGAAGGCGGCGATCGAGAAGGGCGAGCATGTGTCGTTCATCCAGCCGGTGCGCAACGTGAACCGCACGGTCGGCGCGATGCTGTCCGGCCTGATCGCGAAGAAGCACGGCCACGACGGCCTGCCCGACGACTCGATCCACATCCAGCTGAAGGGCACGGCGGGCCAGAGCTTCGGCGCGTTCCTCGCGAAGGGCGTGACGCTCGACCTCGTCGGCGACGGCAACGACTATGTCGGCAAGGGCATGTCGGGCGGACGCATCATCATTCGCCCCACCAACGACTTCCGCGGCAAGTCCGAAGAAAACATCATCTGCGGCAACACGGTGATGTACGGCGCGATCGAAGGCGAATCGTATTTCCGCGGCGTCGCGGGCGAGCGCTTCTGCGTGCGCAATTCGGGCGCGACGGCGGTCGTCGAAGGCACGGGCGATCACGGCTGCGAATACATGACGGGCGGCACGGTGGTGGTGCTCGGCGAGACGGGCCGCAACTTCGCGGCGGGCATGTCGGGCGGTATCGCGTTCGTGTACGACCCGGACGGCGCGTTCGCCGGCAAGTGCAACAAGTCGATGGTCGCGCTCGATCCGGTGCTTCAACAGGCCGAACAGGAACGCACGGTGGATCGCGTGCTGTGGCACGCGGGCAAGACCGACGAAGCGCTGCTCAAGGGTCTGGTCGGGCGTCACTTCCAGTTCACTGGTTCGCCGCGCGCGAAGTCGCTGCTCGAGAACTGGGATTCGGCTCGCCGTCAGTTCGTCAAGGTGTTCCCGACCGAATACAAGCGCGCACTCACGGAGATGGGCGCGAAGAAGTCGAAGGACGCCATCGCGGCTTGAGGCCGAGTCACAACATTTAGAAAGGCTCTCCGGTGCGTGTGCATCGGAGAGTGCGATCCTCACCAAATACAGAGAAAGAAATGGGCAAGGCAACCGGTTTTCTCGAGTTCGAACGCCGCCACGAGGCGTACGAAGCACCGCTGACCCGCGTCAAGCACTACAAGGAATTTGTCGCCGCACTGACGGATGAAGACGCCAAGGTTCAGGGCGCGCGCTGCATGGACTGCGGCATTCCGTTCTGCAACAACGGCTGCCCGGTCAACAACGTCATTCCGGACTTCAACGATCTCGTGTTCCAGCAAGACTGGAAGAGCGCGATCAACGTGCTGCACTCGACTAACAACTTCCCGGAGTTCACGGGCCGCATCTGTCCGGCGCCGTGCGAAGCGGCGTGCACGCTCGGCATCAACGACGATCCGGTCGGCATCAAGTCGATCGAGCACGCGATCATCGACAAAGCCTTCGCCGAAGGCTGGGTCGTGCCGCAGCCGCCGAAGCACAAGACCGGCAAGAAGGTCGCGGTCGTCGGTTCGGGCCCTGCGGGTCTCGCGGCCGCGCAACAGCTCGGGCGCGCGGGGCATGAAGTCGTCGTGTTCGAGAAGAACGATCGCATCGGCGGTCTGCTGCGTTACGGCATTCCCGACTTCAAGCTGGAAAAGTGGCTGATCGATCGCCGCATGCGCCAGATGGAAGCGGAAGGCGTGTCGTTCCGCACGAACGTGTTCGTCGGTAAGGACGCATTGCCGGATTACATCGCGAATACGGCGAAGGAAACCATCACGCCGGATGAACTGAAGGAACAGTTCGACGCGGTCGTGATCGCGGGCGGTTCGGAAATGCCGCGCGATCTGCCGGTGCCTGGGCGCGAGCTCGAAGGCATCTACTACGCGATGGAATTCCTGCCGCAGCAGAACAAGGTCAACGCCGGCGACAAACTGACGGATCAGCTGCTCGCGAAGGGCAAGCATGTCGTCGTGATCGGCGGCGGCGATACGGGTTCGGATTGTGTCGGCACGTCGAATCGTCATGGCGCGAAGGACGTCACGCAGTTCGAACTGCTCGCGCAACCGCCCGAAGAGGAAAACAAGCCGCTCGTGTGGCCGTACTGGCCGATCAAGCTGCGCACGTCGTCGTCGCATGAAGAAGGTTGCGAGCGCGACTGGTCGGTGGCGACGAAGCGTTTCGAAGGCAAGAACGGCAAGGTCGAGAAGCTGATCGCGGTGCGCGTCGAGTGGAAGGGCGGCAAGATGCAGGAAGTGCCGAACAGCGAGTTCGAAATGAAGGCCGATCTCGTGCTGCTCGCGATGGGCTTCACGCAACCGGTTTCGCCGGTGCTGGATGCGTTCGGCGTCGAGAAGGATGCGCGCGGCAACGTGCGCGCGGCGACCGAGGGCGAGAAGGCGTATTACACGTCGGTGGACAAGGTGTTCACGGCGGGCGATATGCGGCGCGGTCAGTCGCTCGTTGTCTGGGCGATTCGTGAAGGCCGCCAGTGCGCGCGCTCGGTGGATGCGTATCTGATGGGTTCGAGCGAGTTGCCGCGGTAAGCCGTTGAAGATTGATCGATTGATGAAAAAAGGCCACGCAGTGCGTGGCCTTTTTTCTTTGGCTGCGTGCGCCTCAAGCCTCCACCAACATCCTCTCGATCTCGATCTTGTAATCATGGAACATCGCCACTGACTCGCGATGCGCCACACTCAATATCGCCGCCTTCGGCAACCGCTCGACGAGTGTGTTGTAGATATGCAGTTCGTTCTCGGCATCGAGCGCGCTGGTGGCTTCGTCGAGGAACACGAAGTCCGGCTTGTGCAGCAACACGCGCGCCGCGGCCAGCCGCTGTTGTTCGCCCGGCGAGAGACTCCGCGCCCAGTGCGCGCTTTCTTCCAGCCGGTCCGCATAAGACTCGAGATTGCACAGACGCAGGATTTCGCGCGATTCTTCGTCGCTGAACGTTCCGCCGGGCGACGGATACGAAAGCGCCGCGCGCAACGTGCCGATCGGCAGGTAGCTCATCTGCGGAATGAACATCATCTTCGCGTCGACGGGCGCATCGATGGTGCCGTCGCCGAACGGCCACAAGCCCGCGAGCGCGCGCATCAACGTGCTCTTGCCCGATCCGGACGGCCCCACGACGAGCCAGCGCGAACCCGGCTCGATCGACACGTTCGCCACGCGCGAGAGCGGCGTGCCGTTGGGCAGCGCGAGCACGAGATTGTTCGTCGTGAGCGAAGGCGTGCTCGTGTAGTGCAGGTTGATGCCGCCGTGCTCCGTCGCCGGCGACGTTTCCTCGCGGATATGCGTCGAGCGCATCACGCGCTTGAATTCGCGCAGACGATTGACGGTGGCGCGCCATTCGACCAACGTCGAATAACTGTTGATGAACCACGAAAACGAATCGCTGACCGTGCCGAACGCCGATGAAATCTGCATCAGCACGCCGAACGAGAACGCGCCGGCGAAGTAGCGCGGCGCGGCGACCATGATCGGAAAGATGATCGCGATCTGCCCATAGAAGCTCAGCACGAAGGTCATGCGCTTCGTGTACTTCATGATCATCCACCAGTTGTCCTTGATGCGGTGGAAGATGGTTTTCGCGTTCGCGGTTTCGGTCGCGATGCCGTCGTAAAACGCGATCTGCTCGGCGTTCTCGCGCACGCGGATCAGGCCGAAGCGGAAATCCGCCTCCACCTTCTGCTGCTGATAATTGATCGACACGAGCGGATGCCCGACCTTCTGGATGATGAGCGAGCCCGCGATCGCGTACAGCGCGGCGGCCCACACCATGTAGCCCGGAATGTTGATCGGCGTGCCGCCGAGCGTGATCGTCAGTGCGCCCGCGAGCGTCCACAGGATCGTGATGAAAGTGACGAGCGTGACGAGCGTCGAAAGCAGATCGAGCGACAGCGAGAGCGTCGTGGTCGCGAACGATTGCAGGTCGTCGGAAATACGCTGGTCGGGGTTGTCAGCAAGACGGTCGCGTTCGATGCGGTAGAACGCCTTATCGCCGAGCCATTGTTCGAGGAACTTGTTGGTGAGCCACTGGCGCCAGCGGAAACCGAGCATCTGACGCAGATACCGCCCATACACCGCAAGCAGAATGTAGGCGAAGGCGAGCCCGGTGAAGATCAGCAGCAGATGCGGGAATTCGGTGACGTTCTTGTTCTGGAGCGCGTTGTAGAACGACGCGCTCCAGCTGTTGAGCCGCACGTTGATATACACGACGGTCATGTTGATCGCGATGATCGCGACGAGCAGCCCCCACGCGAAGCCGCGCTCTTCTGACACCCAGTAGGGCTTGATGAGGCTCCATGCCGAGACTTCGTCGGCTTTTTGCTGCGTGCTTTCGGTACGAGTGTTGGTCATGAGCTTCCTGCTGGCGCACATCGAGGCGCCCGAATGTTATGTCCGCGGCCCGCAAATTGTTCCGGGGTTCTCTTAACGCTCACTTAATTTCGCGCGATCGTCCCGCGAACCATGTTCGCGGCATTGTGCCAGAGTGCCGCCGCGCACGATAAAAGCCGGGCAATCCCGGTTTGCAGCGGATTCGGCTTTCATGTTTTAATGATCCTCGACGAAACAGGGGTGCTTCGCGTGCATCGGTGGCCGGAACGGTCATCAGCGCGGCGAGGCTGAGAGAGACCCTTTGCACCCGATCCGGGTAATACCGGCGAGGGAAGTTTCCGGAGAACGCGCGAGCCTCGCGCCATTCCTCCAGTTTCTTCCAGTACCTTCTTTCCGCACGGCGCGTGGTTCCTGCGTCGAGCCGGTCTCTCTCAGCTGATTTCGTCCTCGTGATGTGGCGCCGCGCCAGCACGGTCGAGATCGCGTACTTCGTCTCCTCGTGCAGTGCAGCGCTACCGCTATGGAGACATCGAATTGAACAGGATCGAACAGGGCGACGCGCGCCGGCCGGACTTCGCGGTTATCGGCGGCGGGCTCGTCGGGCGACTCGTCGCCTGGCAACTCGCGGGCGCGGGGCATGACGTCGCGCTCTATGAACGCGGCGACGCGGCGGGCACGCAATCGGCGGCGTGGGTCGCTGCCGCGATGCTCGCGCCGCTCGCGGAAGCGGCGAGCGCGGAACCGCTAGTGGTCGGGCTCGGGGCGGCGTCGCTCGAACGCTGGCCGCGCCTGCTCGCGCAATTGCCGGAGCCGGTGTTCTTTCAGCGCAACGGCACGCTCGTCGTCTGGCACGGCGCCGACCGCGCCGAGGCGCCGCTCTTCGAGCGCCGCCTGCGCGCCAACTCGCCCGCCGATCTGCTTGCCGGCGGCTTCGTCAAGCTCGCGGGCGCGCAGCTAGCGCAGGCGGAGCCCGCGCTCGGCACGCGTTTCGCGCAGGGCTGGCTGCTGCCGAACGAGGGCCAGCTCGACAATCGCCAGGCACTCGCTGCGCTCGCTGCCGGACTGGCGGCGCGCGGCGTGTGCACGCACTGGAACACAGCGGTCGACGCTATGCCCGACGCGCGCTGGATCATCGATTGCCGTGGACTCGGCGGCAAGCCCGCGTGGCCGGCGCTGCGCGGCATCCGTGGGGAAGTCGCGCGCGTGCATGCGCCGGGTATCGGGCTGTCGCGGCCCGTGCGGATGCTGCATCCGCGCTATCCGCTCTACATCGCTCCGAAGGAAAACGATCTGTACGTGATCGGCGCGACCGAAGTGGAAGGCGAGGACATGTCGCCCGTGTCGGTGCGCTCGGCGCTCGAACTGCTGAGCGCCGCGTTCGCGGTGCATCCGGGCTTCGGTGAGGCGCGCATTCTCGAACTGAACGCGCATTGCAGGCCGACCTTGCCGGATCACCGCCCGGCGATCGTCTGGGACGGGGCGCGGACCTTGCGCGTGAACGGGCTGTATCGGCACGGCTTCATGATCGCGCCGGAAGTCGCCGACGCGGCCTGCGCGCTTGCCGGCGCGCTCATCGAGGGCGATGTCGCCGATGCCGACACCTTCGCCGATTTCCGCCGCGCCGCCCGCTGGCCCGAGCTGTTACAGGGCGAATTCGCGCTGGCGCCGGCGCTGTCGCATTGAGAAAGAGAACAGAGCCATGAACATCCATATCAATCAGCGCGCATTCGATTTGCCCGATGCCGCCACCGTCACCGAAGCGCTCGCCGCGTTCGGCGCGAAGCCGCCGTTCGCGGTCGCGTTGAACGGTCAGTTCGTGGCGCGCGGCCAGCACGCCACGAAAACGCTCGCTGCCGGTGACAAGCTCGACATCGTGTCGCCCGTCGCGGGCGGCTGAATTCCGAACCGAAGGATCGAACCATGACCACACAGACCGCCGACGTCCTCATGCTCTACGGCGAGGCGTTTCCGAGCCGCGTGCTGCTCGGCACGTCGCGCTATCCGTCGCTGCAATCGCTTTCCGACTCCATCGACGCCGCGCGGCCGGGGATGGTCACGGTCGCGCTGCGCCGCCAGTCGGAGACGGGCGAAGCCGGCTTTTTCGATGTATTGAAGCGCCACGGCGTCGCGCTGCTGCCGAACACGGCGGGTTGCCAGAGTGTCGACGAAGTGCTGACGACCGCGCACATGGCGCGCGAGGTTTTCGAGACGCCGTGGATCAAGCTGGAGCTGATCGGCGACGACTACACGCTGCAGCCTGACCCGATCGGGCTCGTCGAAGCGGCGGCGAAGCTGATCCGCGATGGCTTCAAGGTGCTGCCGTACTGCACGGAGGATCTGGTGATCGGTCGGCGCCTGCTCGATGCCGGCTGCGAGGCGCTGATGCCATGGGGCGCGCCGATCGGCACCGGCAAGGGCGTGACCAATCCCTACGGACTGCGCACGCTGCGCGAGCGCTTGCCGGACGTGCCGCTCATCGTCGATGCGGGGCTCGGCGTGCCGTCGCACGCGTGCCAGGTGATGGAATGGGGCTTCGACGGCGTGCTGCTCAATACCGCCGTTTCGCAGGCGACGTTCCCGCCGCAGATGGCGCGGGCGTTCGCGCTCGGCGTCGAAGCCGGACGCACGGCGTTCCTCGCCGGTCCGATGGCCGAGCGCGACAGCGCGCAGGCGAGCACGCCGGTCGTCGGCATGCCGTTCTGGCATCAGGACGGAGGCGTGGCATGAGCTTGCTGAATCGCGAAGTGTTCTGGCCGCCCGCGGACGAACTCGTCGAAGTCGCGGAGCGGATTCGCGCGCGTCTGGGCGACTGGCCGGTGGCCGAGACGCGCTGGCGTATCTGCCTGACCGCGCCGGAATCACCCAAAGTGAACGATCTGATCGTCTTCACCGAACCGCACGACGCGGACACCGGGCGGCTCGCGACCAGCGGCGCGGCGGTGCTCGAAGCGCACGGCGGGCGCGTTACGCTGCGGCGCGGCGACGAGCGTTTTGCGCTGGAAGGCGAATGGTCGGATGATTGGCTGGCCGCGCTCGCTGCGTTCCTCGACTGCAATTTCGAACCGCACGACGCGCTCACGCTCGCGCTTGCCTGGCGCGCCGGCGACGAAGACAAGGACGACGCCTGGCCCGTCGATTTCGCGACCTTTCCGCGCGTGACCGATTTGCCGCCCGCGCCCGAAGGCGGGTTTCCGGCGTGCCCGGATCGCCTCGGCCTCTATCCGGTGCTGCCGAGCGCCGAATGGGTCGAGCGCGTGCTCGAACTCGGCGTGCGGACCACGCAACTGCGCCGCAAGACGACCGACGCCGCGGATCTCCATCGAGAAATCGCACGTTCGGTCGAAGCGGGACGCCGGCACGACGCGCAGCTTTTCATCAACGATCACTGGCGCGAAGCGATCGACGCAGGCGCGTACGGCGTCCATCTGGGTCAGGAAGACGTCGAGACCGCCGATCTCGCTGCGATCGCGAAGGCCGGCCTGCGCCTCGGGCTTTCGACGCACGGCTATTACGAGATGTTGCGCGCGCTGCATTTCAAACCGAGCTATCTGGCGCTCGGCGCGGTTTTCCCGACCACGACAAAGGTCATGCCGACGAAACCGCAAGGTCTCGCACGACTCGCGCGCTACGTGCGGCTGCTGTCCGGCCGCGTGCCGCTCGTCGCGATCGGCGGAATCGACGCCAGGGTGATGCCCGAGGTGCTCGCGACGGGCGTCGCCAGCGCGGCAGTAGTGCGCGCGGTGACCGAGGCGCCCGACACGGCGTCGGCGGTTTCGGCTCTGCAACAGATGTTTGCAGGTCAAAGGTGAAAATTCCCAAAAACAGGAGGGCACCGACCTAGGCAAAGCACCGATTGCGCGCAGGCCCTATAATTCGGCGTTTTGCGTCTACGGAATCTCCTATCCAGTGCCTGCCTCTTCCGAGACTCTGTTAGAGCTGCGCGACGTCGATTTTGGCTACGGCGACCGGCTCATTCTGTCGGACCTGAACATGCGTTTCACGCGTGGGCAGGTGGTCGCGGTCATGGGCGGCTCCGGCTGTGGCAAGACCACGACCTTGCGTCTGATCGGCGGCCTCGTGAAGGCGAGCCGCGGTCAGGTAATGTTCGGCGGACAGGACGTTGGCGCGCAAACGCGCGAGGGTCTGTACGCGCTGCGTCGCAAGATGGGCATGCTGTTCCAGTTCGGCGCGCTCTTCACCGACCAGACCGTGTTCGAGAACGTGGCGTTCCCGCTGCGCGAGCACACCGATCTTCCCGAAGCGCTGATCCGCGATCTCGTGCTGATGAAGCTCAATGCCGTCGGCCTGCGCGGCGCGCGCGATCTCGCGCCGTCGGAGATTTCGGGCGGCATGGCGCGCCGCGTGGCGCTCGCCCGCGCAATCGCGCTGGACCCCCAACTGATGATGTACGACGAGCCCTTCGCCGGCCTCGATCCCATCTCGCTCGGCATCACCGCGAAGCTCATCCGCACGATCAACGACGCGCTCGGCGCGACCTCCATTCTCGTGACGCACGACGTGCCCGAATCGTTCGCGATCGCGGACTACGTGTATTTCATCGCCAACGGCGGCATCCACGCCGAAGGCACGCCGGCGGAACTGCGCGCATCGCAGGACCCGACCGTGCGCCAGTTCATCGACGGCACGCCGGACGGCCCGTTCAAGTTCCACTACGCGAGCACGCCGCTCGGCGCGGATTTCGGCATCGGAGGGCAGGCATGATCAGCGCGCTCGGACGCTGGGTGCTCGACGGTTTCGGCACCGCGGGCTACGCGACGCGCATGTTTGTGCGCCTCGTGCTCGAATTCTTTTCGCTGTTGCGCCGCCCGCGCCTCGTCACGAAACAGATCCACTTCGTCGGCAATTATTCGCTCGTCATCATCGCGGTGTCGGGGCTGTTCGTCGGATTCGTGCTCGGCTTGCAGGGCTATTACACGCTGAGCCGCTACGGCTCGGAACAGGCGCTTGGCCTGCTCGTCGCCCTGTCGCTCACACGCGAACTGGGCCCGGTCGTGACGGCGCTGCTGTTCGCGGGGCGCGCGGGCACTTCGCTCACCGCCGAAATCGGGCTGATGAAGGCGGGCGAACAGCTCACCGCGATGGAAATGATGGCGGTCGATCCGCTGAAAGTGGTCGTCGCGCCGCGCATGTGGGCGGGCATCATCGCCATGCCGGTGCTGGCGGGCATTTTCAGCGCGGTCGGCATCGTCGGCGGCTATGTGGTCGGCGTGATACTGATCGGCGTCGATCCCGGCGCGTTCTGGTCGCAGATGCAAGGTGGCGTGGACGTGTGGCGCGATGTCGGCAACGGCGTTGTCAAGAGCATCGTGTTCGGCTTCGCGGTGACGTTCATCGCGTTGTTTCAGGGCTACGAGGCAAGACCGACGCCGGAAGGCGTGTCGCGCGCGACGACGAAAACCGTCGTGTACGCGTCGCTCGCCGTACTCGGGCTCGATTTCCTGCTGACCGCACTGATGTTCAGCTAATGGACCAAGCGCAGGCGCCGGGCAATGGCGCGGGCGTTGTGAAGGGCACAGACCATCACGCGCCACCTGCGAAAAGATTCTCTTTGGGAAGACGATGAAAAAGACTGCTCTCGACTTTTGGGTCGGCCTCTTCGTGGTGCTCGGCTTCGTGGCGCTGCTGTTTCTTGCGCTGAAGGCGGGCAACATGAGCTCCCTGTCGTTTCAGCCAACTTACGCGGTGAAACTCAAGTTCGACAACATCGGCGGCCTCAAGGCGCGCGCGCCCGTCAAGAGCGCGGGCGTGACGGTCGGGCGGGTCGGCGGCATCGGCTTCGATGCGAACACCTACCAGGCCGTCGTGACGATCGATATCGACAAGCAGTATCAGTTTCCGAAGGACTCGTCCGCGAAGATCCTGACCTCGGGCCTGCTCGGCGAGCAGTACATCGGCCTCGAACCGGGCGGCGACGACCAGATGTTGAAGAACGGCGACACCATCACGATGACGCAATCGGCCGTGGTGCTCGAGAACCTGATCGGCCAGTTCCTCTACAACAAGGCGGCGGATTCCGGCGCCTCGAAATCATCGGCGGCGCCGGCAGCGCCCGCGCCCGCACCGGCTTTCCCCGGCGCGGCGAGCGCGATGGGCGCGTCGGGCGCGGCTCAATAAGGAGAAGAACATGCAGGCGATGGTGATGCGGCGCGCGATCATCGGGGCGGGCGCCATGGCGCTCGTCGGTTGCGCGACGGTGACGACGCCGACCAAGGGAGACCCGTTCGAGAGCTATAACCGGACGATGTTCACGATCAACGATACCGTCGATCAATACGCGTTCAAGCCGGTGGCGAAGGGTTATGTCTGGGCGGTGCCGGAGCCGGTGCGCAACAGCGTGACCAACTTCTTCTCGAATATCGGCGACGTGTATATCGCCGCGAACAACCTGCTGCAGTTGAAGATCGCGGACGGCGTGTCGGACATCATGCGCGTCGCGATCAATACGGTGTTCGGCGTCGGCGGTCTGTTCGACGTCGCGACCATCGCGAAGCTGCCGAAGCACGCCGGTGATTTCGGCCTGACGCTCGGCCACTATGGCATGCCGTCCGGCCCGTATGTCGTGCTGCCGCTGCTCGGGCCGAGCACCGTGCGGGATTCCGCTGGCCTTGTCGTCGACTATTTCGGCAATCCGCTCACCTATGTGAGCCCGGATTCGGTGAGCTGGGCGCTGTATGGCGTGAACCTCATCAATGTGCGCGCGAATCTGCTGGGCGCGACCGACGTGCTCGCCGACGCCGCGCTCGACAAATATTCGTTCGTACGCAACGCGTACCTGCAACGCCGTCAGTATCTGATCTCCGGCGGCGAGAATGATGCGCCGGATTACGGCGAAGCGCCGTTGCCGAACTATGGCGATACCGAAGGCGCGGCCCCAGCGGAAGGGGCGTCGCCCACAGCCGCCGCGCCGGCATCGGGCACGGCCGCTGCGCCTGCTCCCGCCAGCGGGCCCAGCAACACGGTGCCGGGCAATCAGTACGTTCCGCCGGCGGGTTTCCCTTCATTCCGCTTGCGTTGAGCGGGATTTCCCTAACGCGCGGTAACATATCTAACGTCATTTCTTACGATTTGAACGCTGTGCGGCCTGAACTCGGTTCAGGCCGCACGCTCAAACCGAAGCCATTTACTTTTGCAGGATCTGTGATGAAAAAACTTTTGCTTCTCCCCCTCTTCGCGATGTTCATGGCGGTCTGCGGCGCGGCGTCGGCGCAAAGCGTCGACTCGAGCGCGCCCGACGTGCTGATCAAGACGGTGACGCAGCAAGTCCTCGACGAAATCAAGTCGGACCCGAAGATTCAATCGGGCGATATCAACAAGATCACCGAACTCGTCAACCAGAAGATCCTGCCGTACACGGATTTCACGCGCACGACGCGCCTGGTGATGGGCCGCAACTGGAATTCGGCGACGCCGGAGCAGCAGAAGCAGATCGTCGAGCAGTTCAAGATGCTGCTGATCCGCACATACTCGGGCGCGCTCGCGCAAGTGCGCAACCAGACGGTTCAGTACAAGCCGTTCCGCGCGAATCCGGACGACACGGACGTCGTGGTCCGCTCGGTCGTGATGAACAACGGCTCGCCGGTCGAACTCGACTATCGTCTGTACAAGACGGCGCAAGGCTGGCGCGTGTACGACATCAACGTGCTCGGCGCGTGGCTCATTCAGGCGTATCAGCAGCAGTTCAACGAGCAGATCTCGCAGAACGGCGTGGGCGGTCTGCTGCAGTTCCTGACGCAACGTAACCAGCAACTCGCAGGCGGCAAGGCATCGTGAGCACGCCAGCCACGGGCGGCCGTTTCCAGACGGCCGCATCGCTGACCCACGAGAGCGCGAAGGCCGCGCTCGATTCGGGTCTGTCGCGCATCGCAGCGGGCGCGACCGAAGTCGATTGCGCACCGCTTACGCAGTTCGATTCCTCCGCGCTCGCCGTGCTGCTCGCATGGCAGCGCGCAGCGTCCGCGCGCGGCGCCGCACTGGGCGTCGTCAACCTTCCTTCCGGGCTCGTGAGTCTTGCGCGCGCCTACGGCGTCGATACGCTCCTCTCGTTCCGACATTGATCCTGTTCTGTCTCCGCGCAGAATCGCGGCAGCACGCTTCGCTGCCGCAATCAGGATCGCTCCGAAGTCGGCCCCAGCCGCTTTGCCCTATAATCAAACGTTTTTTTCGGGCCTGTACCCGGCCCTTTTTGTCTGAGTCCGGGTCCGTCAAGCGAATCCGCACAATCGAGGCGCGGCCGTGTCAGGCGCGCGCACTGTCCACATGTCAGCCATAGAAATCCGAAACGTCAGGAAGCGCTACAAGGATCTCCAGGCGCTCAAAGGCGTGAGCCTCACGGTGGAAGAGGGCGAGTTCTTCGGCTTGCTCGGTCCCAACGGCGCGGGCAAGACCACGTTGATCAGCATTCTGGCCGGTCTGGCCCGCGCCGATAGCGGCACCATCACCGTGCGCGGCCACGATGTCGTCAGCGACTTCCGGGCGGCGCGGCGGGCGCTCGGCGTCGTGCCGCAGGAACTGGTGTTCGATCCGTTCTTCACCGTGCGCGAGTCGCTCCGGATTCAGTCCGGCTACTTCGGCTTGCGCAACAACGACGACTGGATCGACGAAGTCATGGCCAATCTCGATCTCACCGAGAAGGCCGACGTCAACACGCGCGCGCTGTCGGGCGGGATGAAGCGCCGCGTGCTCGTAGCTCAAGCGCTCGTGCATCGTCCGCCGGTGATCGTGCTCGACGAGCCCACGGCCGGCGTCGATGTCGAATTGCGCCAGACGCTGTGGAAGTTCATCTCGCGCCTGAATCGCGAAGGCCACACGATCGTGCTCACGACGCACTATCTCGAAGAAGCCGAATCGCTGTGCCACCGGCTGGCGATGCTTCGTCGCGGTGAAGTGGTTGCGCTGGAGCGCACCAGCACGCTGTTGCAGCGCTTTTCGGGCATGCAGTTGTATCTGCGTCTGTCGAACGGTGCGTTGCCTGCCGAGTTGCGCGCACTCGAAGTCGATCCGCACGCGGTGTCGGGCACCCAGCATCTGCTGCGTCTCGCGAGCTACGACGAAGTCGAGCCGATTCTCGCGAAATGCCGCACTGCAGGCTGCACGTTCGATGAAATCGAAGTGCGCAAGGCCGATCTGGAGGACGTGTTCGTGCAGGTGATGAACGAGCCGGAAGTGGTCGAGGGACTTTCATGAGCGGTTTCCGGACGTTGTTTTACAAGGAGCTGCTGCGCTTCTGGAAGGTTTCGTTTCAGACCGTGCTCGCGCCGGTCGTCACGGCGTTGCTGTATCTGACCATCTTCGGTCACGCGCTGTCGGGGCATGTGCAGGTGTATCCGGGCGTCGGCTACACGAGCTTTCTCGTGCCCGGCCTCGTGATGATGAGCGTGCTGCAGAACGCGTTCGCGAACAGTTCGTCGTCGCTGATCCAGTCGAAGATCACCGGCAATCTCGTGTTCGTGCTGCTGCCGCCCATCGCGCACTGGGAAATGTTCTTTGCGTATGTGCTGGCGGCAGTCGTGCGCGGGCTGTGCGTGGGCCTCGGCGTGTTCATCGTGACGATATGGTTCATCCCGATGTCTTTTTCGGCGCCGTTCTACATCATTGCGTTCGCGATCCTCGGTTCGGGCATTCTCGGCACGCTGGGTCTGATCGCGGGCATCTGGGCCGACAAGTTCGATCAACTCGCCGCGTTCCAGAACTTCCTGATCATGCCGCTCACGTTTCTTTCCGGCGTGTTCTACTCGACTCATACGCTGCCGCCGCTGTGGCGCGCGGTGTCGCATCTGAATCCGTTCTTCTACATGATCGACGGCTTCCGTTACGGCTTCTTCGGCCTGTCCGACGTCGATCCGCTGGTGAGCCTCGGCATCGTCGGCGGATTTCTCGCCGTGCTGGCGCTGATCGCCGTGCGTTTGCTCGCGAGCGGCTACAAGCTGCGTCACTAATTCAAGGAGACTTCCATGTTGCCGACTCCGGAGCAGGTGAAGGACTACATCGCTGGCGGCTTGTCCTGCCAGCATCTCGAAGTGGAAGGCGACGGCCAGCACTTTTTCGCGACCATCGTGAGCGATGCGTTCGTCGGCAAGCGGCTGATCGCGCGTCATCAACTGGTTTATGCGGCGCTCGGCGAGCGCATGCGCGAGGAGATTCATGCGCTCAGCATGAAGACCCTCACCCCCGACGAGTGGAAAACGGCCTGAGTCCACCCGGCGAAGCCAATCAGGTCATACGACTCAACTTACGTAACACCGGCATCACCGGCAGACAAAGGCAGTAAAGCGTGCGATTCATTCAAGACAACCGCGGCGCCGAGAACGGCTCCGCAGCAGGAAGCTCGGTCGAAGGACAAGCAATGGACAAACTGGTCATCACGGGGGGCGCGAAGCTCTCCGGCGAAATCACCGTATCGGGCGCGAAGAACGCGGCTCTGCCGATTCTGTGCTCGACCCTTCTCACCGCCGACGACATGCATCTGTCGAACGTGCCGAATCTGCAGGACGTTCGCACGATGTTGAAGCTGCTGCGCCAGATGGGCGTGCAGTCGGAAGTCGCGAGCGACGGCCGCGTGAGCCTCAATGCATCGAAAGTCGACCAGCTCATCGCGCCGTATGAAATGGTGAAGACGATGCGCGCGTCGATTCTCGTGCTCGGGCCGCTCGTCGCGCGCTTCGGCGAGGCGAAGGTGTCGCTGCCCGGCGGCTGCGCGATCGGCGCGCGTCCGGTCGATCAGCACATCAAGGGCCTGCAGGCGATGGGCGCCGAGATCAACATCGAGCACGGTTTCATCGAAGCGCGCGCGAAGCGTCTGAAGGGCGCGCGCATCATCACCGACATGATCACCGTCACCGGCACCGAGAACCTGCTGATGGCGGCGGTGCTGGCCGAAGGCGAGACCGTGATCGAGAACGCCGCGCGCGAACCGGAAGTGAGCGATCTCGCGCACCTGCTCGTGAAGATGGGCGCGAAGATCGACGGCATCGGCACGGACCGGCTCGTGATTCAGGGCGTCGACAAGCTGCATGGCGCGAAGCACGACGTCGTGCCGGATCGCATCGAAGCGGGCACGTTCCTGTGCGCGGTCGCGGCCGCCGGCGGCGATGTCACGCTGCGTCGCGTGAGCTCGCATCTGCTCGACGCCGTCACGGCCAAACTGCGCGAAGCCGGCGTGTCCATCGAGGAAGGCGACGACTGGATGCGCGTGCGTATGGCGAAGCGCGCCAGCGCGGTGAGCATCCGCACGTCCGAATATCCGGCGTTCCCGACCGACATGCAGGCGCAATTCATGGCGCTCAATACGATCGCGAATGGCACGTCGCAGGTCGTCGAGACGATCTTCGAGAACCGCTTCATGCACGTGCAGGAGCTGAACCGTCTCGGCGCGAGCATCACCATCGACGGCAATACGGCGCTCGTGTCCGGCGTCGAGAAGCTGTCCGGCGCGAAGGTCATGGCGACCGATCTGCGCGCGTCGGCGAGCCTCGTGATCGCGGCGATGTGCGCGGACGGCGAGACGCTGATCGACCGCATCTATCATCTGGATCGCGGCTACGACCGCATGGAATCGAAGCTGACGGCCGTCGGCGCGAACGTGCGCCGCATCAAGGGCAGCGGGAGCGAGCAATGAGCTCGCTGCCGCAGACGTCGTCGTCGGTCGAACCGAGCGCGCCCCTCACGCTCGCGCTGTCGAAAGGGCGTATCTTCGAGGAAACGCTGCCGCTGCTCGCCGCCGCCGGCGTGCAGGTGGCGGAAGACCCGGAAAGCTCGCGCAAGCTGATTCTGCCGACCACGAACCCGAACCTGCGCGTGATCATCGTGCGCGCGACCGATGTGCCGACCTACGTCGAATACGGCGCGGCGGATTTCGGCGTCGCGGGCAAGGACGTGCTGATCGAGCATGGCGGCGGCGGTCTGTATCAGCCGGTCGATCTGGACATCGCGCGTTGCCGCATGTCGGTGGCCGTGAAAGCCGGCTTCGATTACGCGAACGCGGTGCGCCAGGGCGCGCGTCTGCGCGTCGCGACAAAGTACACCGAGACCGCGCGTCAGCATTTCGCGTCGAAGGGCGTGCACGTCGATCTGATCAAGCTGTACGGTTCGATGGAGCTCGCGCCGCTCGTCGGGCTCGCGGATGCGATCGTCGATCTGGTCAGCTCGGGCGGCACGTTGCGGGCGAACAACCTCGTCGAGGTCGAAGAGATCATGCAGATTTCGTCGCGCCTCGTCGTGAATCAGGCGGCGCTCAAGCTCAAGCGCGCGGCGCTCAAGCCCTACCTCGACGCTTTCGAGCGCGCCACGGCGGCAACCGGAAATTAGGCGAGCCGCACGCTGCGGCGCGCCATCAGCAAAACGGAAAACCAGCATGTCTATCAAGATTCGCAAACTCGATTCCAGCGCCGATGGTTTTCAGAAAGCGCTGCGTGCGGTGCTCGCGTTCGAAGCGAGCGAGGACGAAGCGATCGAGCGCTCGGTCGCGCAGATTCTCGCGGATGTGAAGGCGCGCGGCGATGAGGCCGTGCTCGAATACACCAACAAGTTCGATCGCCTGAAGGCGGAAAGCGTCGTGGCGCTCGAGTTGCCGCTGTCCGAAATGGAAGCCGCGCTCGAAGGGCTCGAACCGAAGCGGCGCGCGGCGCTCGAAGCGGCGGCGGCGCGCGTGCGCGGCTATCACGAGAAGCAGCGCATCGAATGCGGCAGTCATAGCTGGCAATACACCGAAGCCGACGGCACCGTGCTCGGCCAGAGAGTCACCCCGCTCGAACGCGCGGGCATCTATGTACCGGGCGGCAAGGCGGCGTATCCGTCGTCGGTGCTGATGAACGCGATTCCGGCGCGCGTCGCGGGCGTGAAGGAAATCGTGATGGTCGTGCCGACGCCCGACGGCGTGAAAAATCCGCTCGTGCTCGCGGCAGCGCTGCTCGGCGGCGTGGACCGCGTGTTCACGATCGGCGGCGCGCAGGCGATCGGCGCGCTCGCGTACGGCACCCAAAGCGTGCCCGCGGTCGACAAGATCTGCGGCCCGGGCAATGCGTATGTCGCGTCGGCGAAGCGTCGCGTGTTCGGCACGGTCGGCATCGACATGATCGCGGGGCCGTCCGAAATTCTCGTCATTTGCGATGCGACCACCGATCCGCGCTGGGTCGCGATGGACCTTTTCTCGCAAGCCGAGCACGACGAGCTCGCGCAATCCATTCTGCTGTGCCCGGACGACAACTTCATCCAGCGCGTCGAGGATGCGATCATCGAACTGCTTCCTTCGATGCCGCGCCGCGACGTCATCCAGCGTTCACTCGAAGATCGCGGTGCGCTCATCAAGGTGAAGGACATGAGCGAAGCGTGCGCGATCGCGAACGACATCGCGCCGGAGCATCTGGAGATTTCCGCGCTCGATCCGCATCAGTGGGCCGCGCAAATCCACAACGCAGGCGCGATGTTCCTCGGCCGCTACACGAGCGAAAGCCTCGGAGACTACTGCGCCGGTCCGAATCACGTGCTGCCGACCTCGCGCACCGCGCGCTTTTCGTCGCCGCTCGGCGTGTACGATTTCATGAAGCGTTCGAGCGTGATCGAAGTGAGCGCGGACGGCGCGCAGACGCTCGGCGAAATCGCGGCGGAACTGGCGTACGGCGAGGGCTTGCAGGCGCATGCGAAGAGCGCCGAGTATCGAATGAAAAACATCGGCTGAATCAGGCCGACCCGAATGACCGAGGCGGCCTGAGAGCCGCCGCCTGACCGGCGAGAGAGACGCCGGGAAATCATGACGACAGCACAAGACATCATTCGTCCCGACATCCTCGCGATGACGAGCTATCCCGTGCCCGACGCCACGGGTCTGATCAAGCTCGACGCGATGGAAAATCCCTACACCTTGCCCGCCGATCTCGCCGAACGTCTCGGCGCGCATCTCGCCGGCGTCGCGCTGAACCGCTATCCGGCGCCGCGTCCCGCGGATCTGCTCGCGAAGATCAAGCGCGCGATGAACGTTCCCGCCGCCTGCGACGTCCTGCTCGGCAACGGCTCGGACGAGCTGATCAGCATGATGTCGGTCGCGTGCTCGAAGCCGGGCGCGAAGGTCGTAGCGCCTGTGCCGGGTTTCGTGATGTACGAGATGTCGGCGAAGTTCGCGCATCTCGAGTTCATCGGCGTGCCGCTGAAGCCGGACTTCACGCTCGACGCCGACGCGCTCGTCGCCGCCATCGAGGAACACGCGCCCGCGCTCGTCTATCTCGCGTATCCGAACAATCCGACCGGCACGCTCTACGACGACGCGGATATGGAACGCGTGATCGCCGCGGCGGGTAAAAGCCTCGTCGTGATCGACGAGGCGTATCAGCCGTTCGCCGAAAAAAGCTGGATGCCGCGCGCGGCGGACTTCGACAACGTCGTCGTGATGCGCACGGTGTCGAAGCTGGGACTCGCGGGCATCCGCCTCGGCTACATGGCCGGGCGCCCTCAATGGATGATGCAGTTCGACAAGGTGCGCCCGCCGTACAACATCAACGTGCTGACGCAGGCTACCGTCGATTTCCTGCTCGATCACCTCGATGTGCTCGACGCCCAGGCCGCCGATCTGCGCGCGCAACGTGCTGCGCTCGCGCAGGAAGTCGCCGCATTGCCCGGCATGACGGTTTATCCGAGCGCGGGAAATTTCCTGCTCGTGCGCGTGCCGGACGCCGCCGTCGCTTTCGAAACCCTTCTGACTTCGCGGGTTTTGATCAAAAACGTGGGTAAAATGCATCCGTTGCTGGCCAATTGCGTGCGTTTGACGGTCGGAACGGCCGCAGAAAACGCACACCTGGTCGAGGCGCTGAGAAAGCTCGCGCCAAACTAAACCTCACTCTTCGAAAGTCTCAAGGAATCACCATGCGCCTTGCGGAAGTCGTTCGCAACACCAGCGAAACGCAGATCCGTGTGAAGCTCGATCTGGACGGCACCGGCAAGCAGAAGCTCGCCACCGGCGTCCCGTTCCTCGATCACATGCTCGACCAGATCGCCCGTCACGGGCTGTTCGACCTCGAAATCGAAGCGCATGGCGACCTCCATATCGACGATCACCATACCGTCGAAGATACCGGCATCACGCTCGGGCAAGCTGTGGCGAAGGCGATCGGCGACCGCAAGGGCATTCGCCGCTACGGGCATTCATACGTGCCGCTCGACGAAGCGCTGTCGCGCGTCGTGATCGATTTTTCGGGCCGACCGGGCCTCGAATTCCATGTGCCGTTCACGCGTGCGCGCATCGGCACGTTCGACGTCGATCTCACCATCGAATTCTTCCGCGGCTTCGTGAATCACGCAGGCGTGACGCTGCACATCGACAACCTGCGCGGCATCAACGCGCACCATCAGGTCGAAACCGTGTTCAAGGCGTTCGGCCGCGCGCTGCGCATGGCCGTCGAAATGGACGAACGCGCGGCGGGGCAGATTCCGTCGACCAAGGGCAGCCTCTGATCGACTCACGCCGCTTCGGCGCGCGAGCGTCGAAAACACGATGGATCTGTTCAAGTCGTTCATATCGTTGCTCGCGCTGATCAATCCGATCGGCGCGATACCGTTTTTTTTGAGCCTGACCGCGCAGCAATCCGATATCGAAAGACGCAACACGATTCGCGTCGCGTCCATCTCGGTGTTCTGCGTGATCGCGGTGACGGCGCTGCTCGGGCAGCAGATCATCGCGTTCTTCGGTATTTCAGTCGGATCGTTCGAAGTGGGCGGCGGCATCATCATGCTGCTCATGGCGATCAGCATGTTGAACGCGCAAGTCGGCAACGCGCGCTCGACGCCGGAAGAACGCATGGAAGCTGAGGAGCGCAACAGCATCGCGGTCGTGCCGCTCGCGATTCCGCTGCTCACCGGCCCCGGCTCGATCAGCACGGTGATCGTCTATGCTGCCAATGCGCAGCACTGGTACGACCGCTTCGGCCTCGTCTTGCTGGGCGCGATCATCGCGGGGCTGTGTTTCGGCGCGCTGAATCTCGCCGAGCCGATCGCGCGCGTGGTCGGGCGCACCGGAATCAATATCGGCACGCGTCTCATGGGTTTGATGTTGTCCGCGTTGGCGGTGGAGTTCATCGTCAACGGGTTGAAGGCCTTGATGCCATCTTTGAAATGACTACTTCGATTGCGATTGTTGATTACGGAATGGGCAACCTGCGCTCGGTGTATCAGGCGCTGAAGAAGGCCGCGCCCGAGGCGAACGTGGCGATCGTCGACCAGCCGCAAGGCATCCATGCGGCGGATCGCGTCGTGCTGCCGGGCCAGGGCGCGATGCGCGACTGCATGGCGCATCTGGCCGAATCCGGGCTGCAGGAAGCGGTGATGCAGGCGGCGCGCGAGAAGCCGATGCTCGGCGTGTGCGTCGGCGAGCAAATGTTGTTCGACTGGAGCGAGGAAGGCGATACGAAGGGCCTGGGGCTGTTGCCGGGCAAGGTCGTGCGCTTCCAGCTCGACGGCCTCCTGCAGGACGACGGCTCGCGCTTCAAGGTGCCGCAAATGGGCTGGAACCGCGTCCGTCAGACGCAGACGCATCCGCTCTGGGACGGCGTCGTGGACGGCGCGTTCTTCTACTTCGTCCACAGCTATTACGTCGCGCCGGACAATCCGGCGCATACATCCGGCGAAACGATGTACGGCAGCGCATTTACGTCGGCGGTCGCGCGCGACAATATCTTCGCGACCCAGTTTCACCCGGAAAAGAGCGCGGACGCCGGTTTGCGCCTGTACCGGAATTTCGTGCACTGGAACCCGTGAAATGGCGCGCACGCTAGCGTTTTCGCCTATTACTACGGGCGCATGACCGTTGCAAGACTTGTACTACACTAGCGAGACGGCTCGCGAAAGGCATGAAAACCGCACGCGGGCCGTTTTGATCAACTTCACCCAGAAAATACGCGATACCTATGCTGCTCATTCCGGCCATCGATCTTAAGGACGGTCAGTGCGTGCGCCTGAAGCAAGGCGATATGGACCAGGCGACCATTTTTTCAGAAGATCCGGCAGCAATGGCCCGACATTGGGTCAATCGCGGCGCGCGACGGCTGCATCTCGTCGATCTGAACGGCGCGTTCGCCGGCAAACCGAGGAACGGCGACGCGATCCGCGCGATCATCGACGAAGTCGGCAGCGAGATTCCCGTGCAACTCGGCGGCGGCATCCGCGATCTGGAAACCATCGAACGCTATCTGGACGATGGCCTCGCCTACGTGATCATCGGCACCGCGGCGGTGAAGAACCCCGGTTTCCTGCGCGATGCGTGCAGCGCGTTTGGGGGGCACATCATCGTCGGGCTGGATGCGAAAGACGGCAAGGTGGCCACCGACGGCTGGAGCAAGCTGACCGGTCACGAAGTCGTCGATCTCGCCCGCAAGTTCGAGGACTACGGCTGCGAATCGATCATCTACACGGACATCGGCCGCGACGGGATGCTTCAGGGCATCAACATCGACGCGACCGTGCGTCTCGCTCAGGCGGTGAAGATTCCGGTGATCGCGAGCGGCGGGCTGTCGAGCATCGCGGATATCGAGTCGCTCTGCGAGGTCGAGGATGACGGCGTCGAAGGCGTCATCTGCGGCCGCGCGATCTACTCCGGCGATCTCGATTTCAAGGCCGCCCAGACCCGCGCCGACGCGCTGCGCGAACCCGACGGCGCGTAATTCAGCGCGGCGCGGGCGCCCCTGAGAAGCACGCGGGCGGCTTCGGCCGCCCTCATTTCGTACCGAATCAGCAGTGGTAAGGACATGGCTCTCGCAAAACGCATCATTCCCTGTCTCGACGTGACCGCTGGCCGCGTCGTGAAAGGCGTCAACTTCGTCGAACTGCGCGACGCGGGCGATCCCGTCGAAATCGCGCGGCGCTACGACGATCAGGGCGCCGACGAACTCACGTTCCTCGACATCACCGCGACCTCCGATCAACGCGATCTGATTCTGCCGATCATCGAGTCGGTGGCCTCGCAGGTGTTCATTCCGCTGACCGTCGGCGGCGGCGTGCGCGCGGTCGAGGACGTTCGCCGTCTGCTCAACGCGGGCGCCGACAAGATCAGCATGAACTCGTCGGCGGTCGCGAATCCGCAACTCGTGCGCGACGCGTCGGACAAGCACGGCTCGCAATGCATCGTCGTCGCGATCGACGCGAAGCGCGTGTCCGCCGAGGGCGAGACGCCGCGCTGGGAAGTGTTCACGCACGGCGGCCGCAAGGCGACCGGCATCGACGCGATCGAATGGGCGCGCAAGATGGCCGAGTACGGCGCGGGCGAAATCCTGCTCACCAGTATGGATCGCGACGGCACCAAAGCCGGCTTCGACCTCGCGCTGACGCGCGCCGTGTCGGACGCTGTGCCGGTGCCGGTGATCGCGTCGGGCGGCGTCGGCTCGCTGCAGCATCTCGCGGACGGTATCGTCGAAGGTCACGCGGACGCGGTGCTGGCCGCGAGCATCTTCCATTACGGCGAGCACACCGTCGGCGAGGCGAAGCGCTTCATGGCGGAGCTAGGCATTTCGGTGAGGACGTAAGCCGTGAGCGATCATATGACCTGGCTGGACAAGGTGAAGTGGGACGCGCACGGACTCGTGCCGGTGATCGCGCAGGAAGCGTCGACCAACGACGTGCTCATGTTCGCGTGGATGAATCGCGAGGCGCTCGCGAAAACCATCGAACTGAAGCGCGCGGTGTACTTCTCGCGCTCGCGCCAGCGCCTGTGGTTCAAGGGCGAGGAGTCGGGCCACGTGCAGCACGTCCATGACGTGCGCCTCGATTGCGATGAAGACGTCGTGCTGCTGAAGGTCGAGCAGGTATCGGGCATCGCGTGTCATACCGGCCGCCATTCCTGTTTTTTCCAGAAATTCGAGGGCACGGCGGAAAACGGCGAGTGGGTCGCCGTCGAGCCGGTCCTGAAAGACCCAGAAAGCATCTACAAATGACGCAAGCCAACACGCTCGACACGCTGCAGCGCCTCGCCTCCGTCATCGACAGCCGCAAGGGCGGCGATCCGGAACAATCCTACGTTTCCCGACTCTTTCACAAAGGTGACGACGCGGTCCTGAAGAAGATCGGCGAGGAAGCGACGGAAGTCGTGCTCGCCGCGAAGGACGCGCGTCATGGCGGCGCCCCGAAGGCGATCGTCAGTGAAGTCGCCGACTTGTGGTTTCATTGTCTCGTGATGCTGTCGCATTTCGACTTGAATCCCGCCGACGTGATCGCGGAACTGGAACGTCGCGAAGGTTTGTCGGGAATCGAGGAGAAGGCGCTGCGCAAGTCGCGCGAGCGCGAGCAAAACGGCGGCTGACGAGCATCTCGCTTCGCGCGAAGGAGAGCAAGCATGAACCGGCCGTACGAACCGTATCCGCCTGTCATTCAACATTCGACTGATCCCGAGCGTCTGCGCAACATGCGTACGTTCACGCATATCCTTTACGTGCTCTATGCGCTGTATTGGCTCTCCGGTGGTCTGACGGGGCTTGTCGCGATCATCCTCAACTACGTCAAACGCAGCGATGCTGCCGGAACGCCGTACGAAGATCACTTCACCTGGCAGATCCGCACGTTCTGGTGGTCGCTGCTGGGGCACGTCGTCGGCTTCGCGCTGATATGGGTGCTGGGGCTGGGCTTTCTTATCATCGGCGCGGCCTGGATCTGGACGCTTTATCGCATCATCAAGGGCTGGCTCTTCCTCTACGAGAATAAGACGCTCGAACCGCGCGCGTGGTTCTGATCACCGACAACAAAATCCGGCAACTCCATGAGTCAAGACAACTGCATTTTTTGCAAGATCGCCTCGGGGCAGCTTCCGAGCACGAAGGTCTACGAGGACGATGAATTCGTCGCCTTCAACGACATCAACCCCGCAGCGCCGGTGCATGTGCTGGTCATCCCGCGCAAGCATATTGAAACACTTTCGCATTGCACAGAAAGTGACAGTCCGCTGCTTGGTAGAATGGTGAGTCTCGTCGGACGTTTGGCGAAAGATCTGGGTGTCTCCTACACGGGAGGGAACACCGGTTTTCGCACGGTAATAAATACCGGGCCGGGCGGCGGGCAGGAGGTGTATCACATCCACGCACATTTGTTGGCCGGCGAGCGCCCGTGGCGCCGAATGGGGTAAGTCGCATCCCTTGTTTGCGGCTTTTTCCTTTCCAATGAAATATTGGGCGAGCAAAATCGATAGTTGACGCTGAGGCGGTCTGCCTCGGCTGCGGTCGAAAGGCCGATCTTCCGTTCCCGGCACCCAAATCGGGGCGGAATCACGGAGAGTTTTCATTCATGGGTTCGTTAAGCATTTGGCATTGGTTGATCGTTCTGTTGATCGTGGCGCTCGTTTTCGGCACGAAGAAGTTGCGCAACATCGGCGGCGATCTGGGCGGCGCGGTCAAGGGTTTCAAGGAAGGCATGCGCGAGGGCGAAACCCCGGCCAATTCCGCCGATCAGCGCGAACTGCCGCGTAACGGCGCGGTGGACGTCGAGGCGAAGGACAAGTCCCGCTCGGGCGACTACCGTTAATCAGGCCGCCGACCGCAACCATTCACTTCTCGTTCAATGCTCGATCTCGGTCTGACCAAAATGGCGGTCATCGGCGTCGTGGCGCTGGTGGTCCTCGGACCGGAGCGCCTGCCCGGCGTCGCCCGCACCGCGGGCGCGCTGTTCGGGCGCGCGCAGCGCTACATCAACGACGTCAAGTCGGAAGTCACTCGTGAAATGGAACTCGATGAGCTGAAGAAAATGCGCACCGAGTTCGAAACCGCGGCGTCGAACGTGGAGTCGTCGATTCACGACACGCTGCGTCGCCACGAATCCGAATTGAACGATGCATGGAAGGAGGGTACGTCGGTCGCGCCGAGCATCGCGGGCGGCGCGGCGGAATCGGCGGACAGCACCGCGTCGGACAAGCCTTGGGCGAGCACGTCGTCATCGACGTCGGTCAAGCGCAAGAACTGGCGCGTCAAGCAAGCCGCGATTCCCAACTGGTACAAGCGCACGACCTCGCGTCGTACGCGGGTTCAGTCGGGCGCGGCGCGCGTTGCGCGTCACACGCCCGCCACCCTGCGCCGGCAGACGAAGTTCTTCTGAGCGAGCCGCGTTTCCTTCCATCGATGATTTTTACCGAGGGCCGGCGTGAGCGACCCGCAACACACTAAAGAAGAGCCCGTCGAAGAGACGTTCATTTCGCATCTGGTCGAATTGCGCGACCGCATCATCCGCGCAGGGGCTTCGGTCATCGTGGTGTTCGTCTCGCTGGTGTACTGGGCGCCGGACATCTTCAAGCTGCTTGCGCGTCCGCTGATGCAGAACCTGCCGGCCGACGGCAAGATGATCGTCACCGACGTCACCGGCTCGTTCTTCGTCCCGATGAAGGTGACGATGCTCGTCGCCTTCGTGATCGCGCTGCCGATCGTGCTGTATCAGGTCTGGGCGTTCGTCGCGCCCGGCTTGTATCAGCACGAGAAGAAGCTCGTCGCGCCGCTGGTGTTCAGCAGCTATACGCTTTTCCTGTGCGGCATGGCGTTCGCGTATTTCGTCGTCTTCCCGACGATCTTCCGCGTGATGGCGCACTACAACGCGCCGCTCGGCGCGGAAATGACGACGGATATCGACAATTACCTGAGCTTCGTGCTGACGATGTTCCTCGCGTTCGGCGTGACGTTCGAGGTGCCCATCGTCGTGGTGTTGCTTGCGCGCATGGGCGTCGTGTCGATTCAGAAGCTCAAGCAGATTCGGCCTTACGTGATCGTTGGCGCGTTCGTCATTTCGGCGGTCGTCACGCCGCCGGACGTCTTCTCGCAGCTGATTCTCGCGATTCCGCTCGTCATTCTGTATGAGGCGGGGATCATCGCAGCGCGGCTGGTGGTCGGCAAGGAACAGGTCAAAAGCGAAGAAGCGGCCGCGGAGTAGGTGCGGCTTATTGTCGCGGCGCGGCGGTGCAAAAAAGGCAGCTTCGATTTCTCGAAGCTGCCTTTTTGCTTTCAGCGCGACGAGGTTTTATTCGTCGCCCTGGTCACCCTGATCGCCTTCGTCGTCCGGCATCTGCGCTGCGCGTGGCGGCGCGGGACGCTTGCCGATCATCACGTTGACGTCCAGCTCCTTGTTCTTGCGCATCAGATGAACCTTCACCGACGTGCCCGGCTTGATCTGCGCGACGACATTCAGGAGGCGCGTGGTGTCGGTGATGGCGTCTTCGTTGATGGACACGAGGATATCGCCCGGCTTGATGCCCGCCTTGTCCGCCGGGCCGCCCTGCAGCACGCCCGCCACGATCGCGCCCGACTTCTGGTCCAGCCCGAACGATTCGGCGATTTCCGGCGTCACGTCCTGCGGTTCCACGCCGATCCAGCCGCGCGTGACCGTGCCCGTCGTGATGATGCTCTCCAGCACGCTGCGCGCGGTCGACACGGGAATCGCGAAGCCGATGCCGAGCGAGCCGCCGCTGCGCGAGTAGATCGCAGTGTTGATGCCGAGCAGATTGCCGTTCACGTCCACCAGTGCGCCGCCCGAGTTGCCGGGATTGATGGCCGCGTCGGTCTGGATGAAGTTCTCGAACGTGTTGATGCCGAGGTGATTGCGCCCGAGCGCGCTGACGATGCCCATCGTGACCGTCTGGCCTACGCCGAACGGATTGCCGATCGCGAGCACGACATCGCCGACACGCGTCTGATCCATCCTGCCGAGCGTGATGGCCGGCAGGTTGGTCATGTTGATCTTCAGCACGGCGAGGTCGGTTTCGGGATCGACGCCGATCACTTTCGCGCTGGACGTGCGACCATCGGCGAGGGCGACTTCAATTTGATCCGCCCCGTCGACGACATGCTGGTTCGTTAGAATGTAACCTTCCGAGCTGACGATCACGCCGGAGCCCAGATTCGACGCAGGCGGCTCGTCACTCTTGCGCTTGTTCTTGTCACCGAAGAAGTAGCGGAACAGCGGGTCTTTCGCACGCGGGTCGGGCGGCAGGTTGCCGTCCTTGCTGGAGAAAACGTTCACGACGGCCGGCATCGCCTTTTGCGCGCCTTCCGAGAAGGACGACTGGAGCGGGCGAGAGCCGATGCTCGGCGCGACCTCCTGCAACGCGACGATCGGCTCGGCAAGCTGCTTGCCGAATTGACCTTGACGTTGAAGCCACTGCGGTTTCAAGGTCGCGATGATGAACATCAGGGCCAAAAGCACGGTGACCGCTTGGGCAAAAAATAGCCAGAAGCGTCTAAGCATTTGAAGGGATAGAGGAATTCATGGATCGGATTGAACTCGAATTGTATCTGAACAATCTGCTGGAAATCGGCCGCTTCAAGGACTATTGCCCTAATGGTCTGCAGGTCGAGGGCGCGCGCCGCGTGCACAAGATCGCGACCGGCGTGACCGCCTCGCAGGCATTTCTCGAAGCCGCGCTCGAGTGGGGCGCGGACACCGTCCTCGTGCATCACGGCTACTTCTGGCGCAACGAGGCGCCGCAGATCACGGGCCGCAAGCACCGGCGGCTGCGCACGCTCATCGCCAACGACATCAATCTCTTCGCCTACCATCTTCCGCTCGATTCGCATCCGGAATTCGGCAACAACGCGCAGATCGGCGCGCGGCTCGGTTTGATCGCGGACAGCCGTTTTGCCGATCAGGATCTCGGCTGGATCGCGACGCTCGCGATGCCGCTGTCGCTCGAACACTTCAGCGTGATGGTCGAGAACGCGCTCGGCAGAAAGCCGCTCGTGTTCGGCGATACCGACAAGGAACTGCGGCGCGTGGCGTGGTGCACGGGCGGCGCGCAAGGCTATTTCGAAGAAGCCATTGCGGCGGGCGCGGACGTCTATCTGAGCGGCGAAGTCTCGGAGCAGACCATGCATATCGCGGCGGAATCGGGGGTTGCGTACATCGGCGCGGGCCACCACGCGACGGAGCGCTACGGCGTGCAGGCCGTGGGCGCGCACCTGTCCGAGCAATTCGATATCGAACATGTTTTTATCGATATCGATAATCCTGTTTAATACGTCATTAAGCCGGCGCGCCCATTATTGGCGCTTGCAGCCGGCTTAAATGAATGCTTCACGAGATTGCGCGAGAAACGTGGGGAAAACCCTGAAGCATCAATCACTTCGAGTGATTTTTGCTAGTCAGCCCTTGTAAATGCTAACTCCATTCGCGCACACTAGCGGCGGAACGACTGATGTGACGGTATAAATCCAACTCAGAAGTGGGGCGTGTGATGCGAGACAAGGAAGAAAAACGCGTCGACGGCGGCCGCCGTACCTGGCTGATTGCGACGACCGCAGTGGGTGGTTTCGGCGCGGTGGCAACCGTAGTTCCTTTCGTAGGTTCGTTTGCACCATCTGAAAAGGCCAAGGCGGCGGGCGCGCCCGTCGAGGTCGATATCAGCGGACTCAAGCCGGGCGAAATGATGACCGTCGCCTGGCGTGGCAAGCCGGTGTGGATCGTGAACCGCACCGACGAAATGCTGGCCGACGTCAAGAAGGCCGACAACGAAGTGGCGGACCCGAAGTCGAAGATGGAGTTCTCGATGCCGTTGCCGGAGTACTGCAACAACGAGTTCCGTTCGCGCGCCGATCACAAGAACATCTTCGTGGCCGTTGCCGTGTGCACGCATCTGGGCTGCACGCCGACTCCACGTTTCAACGAAGGTCCCCAACCCAATCTCCCCGATAACTGGCCGGGCGGTTTCCTGTGTCCGTGCCACGGCTCGACCTATGACATGGCCGGCCGCGTCTTCAAGAACAAGCCCGCGCCGCAGAACCTGGACATTCCGCCGTTCATGTTCACTTCCGCGACGCAACTCGTGATTGGCAAGGACGAAAAGGGAGAGGCGTAAATGGCGACCGCAGACAAGGAAGTGGAGACAACGGGCCTGACCGGTTGGATCGATCGCCGGTTTCCGATGACTTCGACCTGGAAGAAACACGTTTCCGAATACTACGCGCCGAAGAACTTCAACTTCTGGTACTTCTTCGGCTCGCTCGCGCTGCTGGTGCTGGTCAACCAGATCGTCACGGGCATCTTCCTGACGATGAACTACAAGCCCGATGCAACACTCGCGTTCGCGTCGGTCGAGTACATCATGCGCGAGGTGCCGTGGGGCTGGCTGATCCGCTACATGCACTCGACGGGCGCGTCGATGTTCTTCGTCGTCGTGTATCTGCACATGTTCCGCGGCCTGATGTACGGGTCGTATCGCAAGCCGCGCGAACTCGTGTGGATCTTCGGCTGCGCGATCTTCCTGTGCCTGATGGCCGAGGCGTTTTTCGGCTACCTGCTGCCGTGGGGGCAGATGTCGTTCTGGGGCGCGCAGGTGATCGTGAACCTGTTCTCGGCGATTCCGTTCATCGGCCCGGACCTGTCGTTGTGGATTCGCGGCGATTACGTCGTGTCGGACGTCACGCTCAATCGCTTTTTCGCGTTCCACGTCATCGCGATTCCGCTGGTGCTGATCGGGCTCGTCGTCGCGCATCTGGTCGCGCTGCATGAGGTCGGTTCGAACAATCCGGACGGCGTCGAAATCAAGGCGAAGAAGGGCGCCGACGGCATCCCGCTCGACGGCATTCCGTTCCATCCGTATTACTCGGTGCACGATTTCATGGGCGTGAGCGTGTTCCTGCTGATCTTCGCAGCGATCATCTTCTTCGCGCCGGAGATGGGCGGCTACTTCCTCGAAGCGAACAACTTCGTGCCGGCCAACCCGTTGCAGACCCCACCGGAAATCGCACCGGTGTGGTACTTCACCGCGTTCTACGCGATGCTTCGCGCCACCACCGATCCGTTCAAGATCGTGCTGATGATCGTGATCGCGGTGCTCGGTCTCCTGGCTCTGCTGAAGGCGCGCGGCAAGTGGCGGCTCGGCCTGCCGGTGCTCGCGGTGCTGGTGCTGATCTTCATGGCGCTGACGGAATCGAAGTTCTGGGGCGTGGTCGTGATGGGCGCGGCGGTGGTGTCGCTGTTCTTCCTGCCGTGGCTGGATCGCAGCCCGGTGAAATCGATCCGTTACCGGCCGCTGTTCCACAAGGTCTTCTATGCGATCTTCGTGTTCGCGTTCCTGTTGCTAGGGTTCCTGGGCACGCGACCACCATCGCCGGCCGCGACGCTGATCGCGCAGATCTGCGCGCTGATCTACTTTGCGTTCTTCCTCGGCATGCCTTTCTGGACGCCGCGCGGCAGGTTCAAGACGCCGCCTGAGCGAGTGCACTACAAACCTCACTGAGCGCACGTCCGGAGACAAATACGATGAAAAAATGGCTCTCTACAATATCGATGATCGCAGCGATGCTGTTCGCGTTCACCGCGGCGCCCGTGCATGCGGAGGAAGAGGCGGTGCTCGACCGGGCGCCCGATAGCTCGGACAACCTCGCGTCCCTTCAGCACGGCGCGCAAATCTTTGTAAACTATTGCCTGAATTGCCATAGCGCGAACCTGATGCGTTACAACCGGCTGACCGATCTCGGCATCAGTCAGCAGCAGATTCAGGAGAATCTGCTGTTCTCGACCGACAAGGTCGGCAATACGATGTCCATCGCGATGCGCCCGGAGGACGCGAAGGCGTGGTTCGGGGCATCGCCGCCGGATTTGTCGGTCGAGGCGCGGGCGCGTGGCAAGGACTGGCTCTATACGTACTTGCGCAGATTCTACCGTGATCCGACCAGGCCCACGGGCTGGAACAACCGCGTGTACGAGAATGTCGGGATGCCGCACGTACTGTGGACGCTTCAGGGCATCCGGGATGCTAAATTCGAGACCGATACGGATGAAAAGACCGGCGAAAAGGTAAGAAGATTCGTGGGTTACACTCAGGTTACACCGGGTGCCATGTCGTCCGTGGATTATGATTCAAGTGTGGCGGATCTCGTTTCGTACATGTCGTGGATGGCGGAACCCGCGCAGCAGACGCGCAAGCGGCTCGGCGTCTGGGTTTTGCTGTTCCTGGCGCTCTTGAGTTTCCTCGCGTGGCGCCTGAACGCGGCATACTGGAAAGATATCAAATAGCGCGCCCTCGACGGCGTGGGTCGGCGCGACGACGTTTTCCGGGAGGGAAGCGCCGCAGCCGGCCCTTCGAGTTTACTGAAGGAACTTTAAAAACATGATGGTTCTGTATTCCGGCACTACTTGCCCGTTCTCCCAGCGCTGCCGGCTGGTGTTGTTCGAAAAGGGCATGGATTTCGAGATTCGCGACGTCGATCTGTTCAACAAGCCGGAAGACATCGCGGTGATGAACCCGTACGGCCAGGTGCCGATTCTCGTCGAGCGCGACCTGATCCTGTACGAGTCGAATATCATCAACGAATACATCGACGAGCGGTTCCCGCATCCGCAACTCATGCCGGCAGATCCGGTGCAACGTGCCCGCGCGCGGCTGTTCCTGCTGAATTTCGAGAAAGAGTTGTTCGTTCACGTCGGCACGCTCGAGAATGAAAAGGGCAAGGCCGCCGAGAAGAACCACGAAAAGGCGCGCGGCGCGATCCGCGACCGCCTTACGCAGCTCGCCCCGATCTTCCTGAAGAACAAGTACATGCTGGGCGAAGAGTTTTCGATGCTCGACGTCGCGATCGCGCCGCTGCTGTGGCGTCTGGATCACTACGGCATCGAGCTGTCGAAGAACGCCGCACCGTTGATGAAGTACGCCGAGCGGATCTTCAGCCGTCCGGCTTATATTGAAGCGCTGACGCCTTCCGAAAAGGTGATGCGTCGATAGTTTGAGTGCGTTGGAACGCGGCGGCGCGGATTTCGCGCAGCCGTATTCCGACAGAGGAAAGTTGATGCAAGAGATTTCCACCAAGCCGTACTTGTTGCGCGCACTGTATGAGTGGTGCACGGACAACGGCTTCACGCCCCACATCGCCGTACGGGTCGATGCCGCCACGCGCGTGCCGCGTCAGTTTGTGCGCAACGACGAGATCGTGTTGAACATCAGTTTCGAGGCGACGAGCCAGTTGCAGATGGGCAACGAGTGGATCGAGTTCAGCGCGCGTTTCTCCGGCAAGTCGCACAAGATCGAAGTGCAGGTTGCCAACGTGCTCGCTATTTACGCGCGAGAGAACGGCCAGGGGATGGCGTTTCCGGTTGAGCAATCGCATTCCGGCCCGGATCTCGCGGGCGCTCCTCTTGGGTCGCGATCGGTCGAGCGCGAGACCCGGCGTATCGAGGAGCCAGCGAGCGAGCGAGCGGAGTCCGCAGCGGAGTCGTCGAAGGATGACTCGCAGGCAGGCGTCGAGGACGATGCTTCGAAATCGCCTGTGCGGTCTCACCTCAAAGTCGTTAAATGAAGTAGAATCTCGCTCTTCGCCGGCTTAGCTCATCTGGTAGAGCAGTTGATTTGTAATCATCAGGTGGCGGGTTCGAGTCCTGCAGCCGGCACCAAGACTTATGTCGACGGGTCGTGCGATGTCCGCACGGCCCGTTTGCTGTAAGTCGGTTGGATAAGTAGGTTGAGTCGATAAGAAAAGCTTCAAAACTTTGTTGACAGAAGCCGAAACGTTGTTCATAATCTCGTTTCTCTGCTGCTGATGCAGCGACGCAAGACGGAAGTTGATGTGATTCTTGCGATGTGCTCTTTAAAAACTAACAGCCGATAAGTGTGGGCGCTTGATAGCGAGTGCGGTTTCAGTCTTTCGGGGCTGAGGCAAAAGCAAAAGTATCAAGAGTCTCACACGAAGTATCAGAGGAAGGTTTATCTGTCGAGAGATGGATTAATCATCGTCAGTACGTTGAGTGAGCGACCGGTTCTTAACGGAACCGAAAAACAGTAACAGGTTTGAACTGAAGAGTTTGATCCTGGCTCAGATTGAACGCTGGCGGCATGCCTTACACATGCAAGTCGAACGGCAGCACGGGGGCAACCCTGGTGGCGAGTGGCGAACGGGTGAGTAATACATCGGAACGTGTCCTGTAGTGGGGGATAGCCCGGCGAAAGCCGGATTAATACCGCATACGATCTACGGAAGAAAGCGGGGGATCCTTCGGGACCTCGCGCTATAGGGGCGGCCGATGGCAGATTAGCTAGTTGGTGGGGTAAAGGCCTACCAAGGCGACGATCTGTAGCTGGTCTGAGAGGACGACCAGCCACACTGGGACTGAGACACGGCCCAGACTCCTACGGGAGGCAGCAGTGGGGAATTTTGGACAATGGGGGCAACCCTGATCCAGCAATGCCGCGTGTGTGAAGAAGGCCTTCGGGTTGTAAAGCACTTTTGTCCGGAAAGAAAACCATCGCCCTAATATGGTGGTGGGATGACGGTACCGGAAGAATAAGCACCGGCTAACTACGTGCCAGCAGCCGCGGTAATACGTAGGGTGCGAGCGTTAATCGGAATTACTGGGCGTAAAGCGTGCGCAGGCGGTCTGTTAAGACCGATGTGAAATCCCCGGGCTTAACCTGGGAACTGCATTGGTGACTGGCAGGCTTTGAGTGTGGCAGAGGGGGGTAGAATTCCACGTGTAGCAGTGAAATGCGTAGAGATGTGGAGGAATACCGATGGCGAAGGCAGCCCCCTGGGCCAACACTGACGCTCATGCACGAAAGCGTGGGGAGCAAACAGGATTAGATACCCTGGTAGTCCACGCCCTAAACGATGTCAACTAGTTGTTGGGGATTCATTTCCTTAGTAACGTAGCTAACGCGTGAAGTTGACCGCCTGGGGAGTACGGTCGCAAGATTAAAACTCAAAGGAATTGACGGGGACCCGCACAAGCGGTGGATGATGTGGATTAATTCGATGCAACGCGAAAAACCTTACCTACCCTTGACATGGTCGGAATCCCGCTGAGAGGTGGGAGTGCTCGAAAGAGAACCGGCGCACAGGTGCTGCATGGCTGTCGTCAGCTCGTGTCGTGAGATGTTGGGTTAAGTCCCGCAACGAGCGCAACCCTTGTCCTTAGTTGCTACGCAAGAGCACTCTAAGGAGACTGCCGGTGACAAACCGGAGGAAGGTGGGGATGACGTCAAGTCCTCATGGCCCTTATGGGTAGGGCTTCACACGTCATACAATGGTCGGAACAGAGGGTTGCCAAGCCGCGAGGTGGAGCCAATCCCAGAAAACCGATCGTAGTCCGGATCGCAGTCTGCAACTCGACTGCGTGAAGCTGGAATCGCTAGTAATCGCGGATCAGCATGCCGCGGTGAATACGTTCCCGGGTCTTGTACACACCGCCCGTCACACCATGGGAGTGGGTTTCACCAGAAGTAGGTAGCCTAACCGCAAGGAGGGCGCTTACCACGGTGGGATTCATGACTGGGGTGAAGTCGTAACAAGGTAGCCGTATCGGAAGGTGCGGCTGGATCACCTCCTTTCTCGAGCTTCGCACTTCAACATTAAGCGCTCACGCTTATCGGCTGTAAGAAAGACAGGCTAAGGGTCTGTAGCTCAGTCGGTTAGAGCACCGTCTTGATAAGGCGGGGGTCGTTGGTTCGAATCCAACCAGACCCACCACCCGAGAGAGGCGTGCTGACGGAGCAACCGTTCCTAGTCAGGCCACGGAAGGGGGATTAGCTCAGCTGGGAGAGCACCTGCTTTGCAAGCAGGGGGTCGTCGGTTCGATCCCGTCATCCTCCACCAAGTCTTCAATGCCAAGTGTTTGCTGCAAGCACTTGGCATTGGCGACTATAGCCAGTTGATGCTGCAAGCAGTGCAACACGCTTGTCGGCTAAACGTTCTTTAACAATCTGGAAGAAGTAGTAAAGAGAATCGCGAAAGCACTTAGAGATGGGTGTGAGTAGAGATTTAAGGGTAGTGATTGTATCAAGTATGAAAAGGTGATCGAGAGATCGCTTTGGAATACGGCACAACGCGAATACTCAGCCTATGACGGGACGTGACAAGCGCAAGCAGACACACTCGTTATAGGGTCAAGCGAACAAGTGCATGTGGTGGATGCCTTGGCGATCACAGGCGATGAAGGACGCGGTAGCCTGCGAAAAGCTACGGGGAGCTGGCAAACGAGCTTTGATCCGTAGATGTCCGAATGGGGAAACCCGGCCCGTATGGGTCATCCTAAGCTGAATACATAGGCTTAGTGAAGCGAACGCGGTGAACTGAAACATCTAAGTAACCGCAGGAAAAGAAATCAACCGAGATTCCCAGAGTAGTGGCGAGCGAAATGGGATCAGCCTGTACTCTTTATTTGACTTATTAGCCGAACGCTCTGGAAAGTGCGGCCCTAGCAGGTGATAGCCCTGTAGGCGAAAATAGGTTGAAAGAACTAGGTGTACGACAAGTAGGGCGGGACACGTGAAATCCTGTCTGAAGATGGGGGGACCATCCTCCAAGGCTAAATACTCGTGATCGACCGATAGTGAACCAGTACCGTGAGGGAAAGGCGAAAAGAACCCCGGGAGGGGAGTGAAATAGATCCTGAAACCGCATGCATACAAACAGTCGGAGCCTGGAAACGGGTGACGGCGTACCTTTTGTATAATGGGTCAGCGACTTACGTTCAGTAGCGAGCTTAACTGATTAAGGCAGGCGTAGCGAAAGCGAGTCCGAATAGGGCGATCAGTTGCTGGGCGTAGACCCGAAACCAAGTGATCTATCCATGGCCAGGTTGAAGGTGCGGTAACACGTACTGGAGGACCGAACCCACTAACGTTGAAAAGTTAGGGGATGAGCTGTGGATAGGGGTGAAAGGCTAAACAAACTTGGAAATAGCTGGTTCTCTCCGAAAACTATTTAGGTAGTGCCTCGTGTATCACCTTCGGGGGTAGAGCACTGTCATGGTTGTGGGGTCCATTGCGGATTACTACGCCATAGCAAACTCCGAATACCGAAGAGTGCAATCACGGGAGACAGACATCGGGTGCTAACGTCCGGTGTCAAGAGGGAAACAACCCAGACCGCCAGCTAAGGTCCCAAAGATTGGCTAAGTGGGAAACGAAGTGGGAAGGCTAAAACAGTCAGGAGGTTGGCTTAGAAGCAGCCACCCTTTAAAGAAAGCGTAATAGCTCACTGATCGAGTCGTCCTGCGCGGAAGATGTAACGGGGCTCAAGCCAGTCACCGAAGCTGCGGATACACGTTGAAAGATACGTGTGTGGTAGGAGAGCGTTCCGTAAGCCTGCGAAGGTGCGTTGAAAAGCGTGCTGGAGGTATCGGAAGTGCGAATGCTGACATGAGTAGCGATAAAGGGGGTGAAAAGCCCCCTCGCCGTAAGCCCAAGGTTTCCTACGCAACGTTCATCGGCGTAGGGTGAGTCGGCCCCTAAGGCGAGGCAGAAATGCGTAGCTGATGGGAAGCAGGTCAATATTCCTGCACCATTGTTAGATGCGATGGGGGGACGGATCGCGGAAGGTTGTCCGGGTGTTGGACGTCCCGGTCGCTGCATTGGAGAAGGCGCTTAGGCAAATCCGGGCGCGTAATTCAAGGGTGTGGCGCGAGCTTCTTAGGAAGCGAAGCAATTGGAAGTGGTTCCAAGAAAAGCCTCTAAGCTTCAGTCTAATAGTGACCGTACCGCAAACCGACACAGGTGGGCGAGATGAGTATTCTAAGGCGCTTGAGAGAACTCGGGAGAAGGAACTCGGCAAATTGGTACCGTAACTTCGGGATAAGGTACGCCCTTGTAGCTTGACTGGCCTGCGCCAGGAGGGTGAAAGGGTTGCAATAAACTGGTGGCTGCGACTGTTTAATAAAAACACAGCACTCTGCAAACACGAAAGTGGACGTATAGGGTGTGACGCCTGCCCGGTGCCGGAAGATTAAATGATGGGGTGCAAGCTCTTGATTGAAGTCCCGGTAAACGGCGGCCGTAACTATAACGGTCCTAAGGTAGCGAAATTCCTTGTCGGGTAAGTTCCGACCTGCACGAATGGCGTAACGATGGCCACACTGTCTCCTCCCGAGACTCAGCGAAGTTGAAGTGTTTGTGATGATGCAATCTCCCCGCGGCTAGACGGAAAGACCCCATGAACCTTTACTGTAGCTTTGCATTGGACTTTGAACCGATCTGTGTAGGATAGGTGGGAGGCTATGAAGCGTGAACGCTAGTTTGCGTGGAGCCGTCCTTGAAATACCACCCTGGTTTGTTTGAGGTTCTAACCTTGGTCCATGATCTGGATCGGGGACAGTGCATGGTAGGCAGTTTGACTGGGGCGGTCTCCTCCCAAAGTGTAACGGAGGAGTACGAAGGTACGCTAGGTACGGTCGGAAATCGTGCTGATAGTGCAATGGCATAAGCGTGCTTAACTGCGAGACCGACAAGTCGAGCAGGTGCGAAAGCAGGTCATAGTGATCCGGTGGTTCTGTATGGAAGGGCCATCGCTCAACGGATAAAAGGTACTCTGGGGATAACAGGCTGATACCGCCCAAGAGTTCATATCGACGGCGGTGTTTGGCACCTCGATGTCGGCTCATCTCATCCTGGGGCTGTAGCCGGTCCCAAGGGTATGGCTGTTCGCCATTTAAAGAGGTACGTGAGCTGGGTTTAAAACGTCGTGAGACAGTTTGGTCCCTATCTGCCGTGGGCGTTGGATATTTGAAGGGGGCTGCTCCTAGTACGAGAGGACCGGAGTGGACGAACCTCTGGTGTACCGGTTGTCACGCCAGTGGCATCGCCGGGTAGCTATGTTCGGAAGAGATAACCGCTGAAAGCATCTAAGCGGGAAACTCGCCTTAAGATGAGATATCCCCGGGGCTTCGAGCCCCTTGAAGGGTCGTTCCAGACCAGGACGTTGATAGGTCAGGTGTGTAAGTGCAGTAATGCATTGAGCTAACTGATACTAATTGCCCGTAAGGCTTGATCCTATAACCAGTGTGTTTGTTGCCTCCTCAGGAGCCCGCACTGGCGAGTCACAGCGTGTGCGACAATCGCCACCCGAATTCTTTACCGCTTCTTCCCGGATTGGTTGTGTTGACCACGTCAACTCAACAACAAGTCATGCCTGATGACCATAGCGAGTCGGTCCCACCCCTTCCCATCCCGAACAGGACCGTGAAACGACTCCACGCCGATGATAGTGCGGATACCCGTGTGAAAGTAGGTAATCGTCAGGCTCCTCATGCCGAAAACAAAAACCCCACCCCGCAAAGGTGGGGTTTTTGCGTTTCTGCTGCGCACGATAGCGAAGCAAGCAGCCGCACGCCGCGCAAGCGCTAAAATCCCACACGTATTCCCCAAGAGCGGCCAATGCCGTCGATCTCCCCATGCTACGTCTAAGCGAAATCAAGCTCTCGCTCGATCATCCCGAATCGGCTATCGAATCTGCTGTTCTCGCGCGTCTCGCGGAGATCGGGGTTGGCGCGAACGAACTCGTGAGCTTTCACGTATTTCGTCGTGCACACGATGCCCGCAAGCGCGCCGATATCAAACTCACCTACATCATCGATGTCGAGTTGCAAGACGAAGCGTCTGTGTTGAAGCGTCTCGAATCGCGTCCTCATCCGCATTGCGGCGTAACGCCGGACATGGCCTATCGCTTCGTGGCCAAAGCGCCGGCGCATTCGACGCTGCTGCGTCCCGTCGTCATTGGCATGGGGCCGTGCGGGCTTTTCGCCGGGCTGATTCTCGCGCAGATGGGCTTCCGCCCGATCATCCTCGAGCGAGGCAAAGCCGTGCGTGAGCGCACCAAGGACACATGGGGTCTCTGGCGACGTAACGAGCTCAACCCGGAGTCGAACGTGCAATTCGGCGAAGGCGGCGCCGGCACGTTCTCCGACGGCAAACTCTACAGCCAGATCAAGGATCCGAAGCACTACGGACGCAAGGTGCTCGACGAATTCGTCAAGGCAGGCGCGCCCGAGGACATACTGTACTTGAGCCGACCGCACATCGGTACGTTTCGGCTCGTGAGCATGGTCGAGAAGATGCGCGCGCAGATACACCAGCTCGGCGGCGAAGTGCGATTCCAGCAGCGGGTCGAAGACATCGAAATCGATAACGGCAAGGTGCGCGGACTCACGCTTTCGACCGGAGAAACGCTGCGTTGCGATCACGTCGTGCTGGCTGTCGGTCATAGCGCGCGCGACACCTTCCAGATGCTGCACGACCGCGGCGTGTACATGGAAGCCAAACCGTTCTCGCTAGGCTTTCGCATCGAGCATCCGCAAGGTTTGATCGATCGAAGCCGCTTCGGCAAATTCGCTGGTCACGAGAAGCTGGGCGCGGCCGATTACAAAGTAGTCCATCACTGCAGCAACGGTCGCGCGGTCTACAGCTTCTGCATGTGCCCGGGCGGCACGGTCGTCGCGGCGACTTCCGAGCCGGGTCGCGTCGTGACCAACGGCATGAGCCAGTATTCGCGCGCCGAGCGCAATGCGAATGCGGGCATCGTCGTCGGCATTACGCCGGACGACTTTCCCGGCGGCCCGCTCGCGGGCATCGCGTTCCAGCGCAAGTGGGAAGAGCGCGCGTTCGAACTGGGCGGTGGCGACTACAGCGCGCCGGGCCAACTCGTTGGCGACTTCATCGCGGGTCGGGCTTCGACATCGCTTGGTTCGGTCGTTCCTTCGTACAAGCCGGGCGTCAAGCCGACCGACCTGAGCACAGCGCTTCCCGAATACGTGATCGAAGCGATCCGCGAAGCCTTGCCCGAACTCGACAAGAAGATCAATGGATTCGCGATGCACGATGCCGTGTTGACCGGCGTCGAGACGCGCACGTCGTCACCGATCCGCGTGCGTCGTAAGGACGATTATCAGAGCGTCAACGTCGACGGTCTGTATCCGGCAGGCGAGGGCGCGGGTTATGCCGGCGGGATCTATTCGGCGGCCATCGATGGCATCGAAGTCGCCGAGGCGGTGGCGCTGCAAATGATGGCGCAGCACGCGGCGACTGCCTGAAGAAGAAAAAAGGCGCATCCGCGAAAGCGATGCGCCTCTTGATCAGGTCACCACACCGACCTGCCACGGCACGAATTCGCTCTGCCCGTACCCATGCAGTTCGCTCTTCGACGCCACGCCTGACGCACAGTCCAGCATCATCTGGAAGATCTGCTCACCGAGCTGCTCGATGGTCGCGGAGCCGTCGATCACGCCGCCGCAGTTGATATCCATATCCTCTTCCTGCCGCTCCCACAACGCGGTGTTCGTTGCGAGCTTGAGCGAAGGCGAGGGCGCGCATCCATAGGCCGAGCCGCGACCCGTCGTGAAGCAGATCAGATTCGCACCCGACGCAACCTGGCCCGTCGCCGACATCGGATCGTAGCCGGGCGAGTCCATGAACACGAAGCCTTTCGCATCGATGCGCTGAGCGTACTCGTACACTTCGACGAGATTCGTCGTTCCGCCCTTCGCGACCGCGCCGAGCGACTTTTCGAGGATCGTCGTGAGACCGCCGACCTTGTTGCCCGCCGACGGGTTGTTGTCCATCGCCGCACCGTTGCGTGCGCAATACGTTTCCCACCACGTGATACGCGCGAGCAGTTTTTCGCCGACCTCGCGGCTCACCGCGCGACGCGTCAGTAAATGCTCCGCGCCATACACTTCCGGCGTCTCCGACAAAATCGCCGTGCCGCCATTCGCGACGAGCTTGTCGACCGCCGCGCCGAGCGCGGGATTGGCCGAAATGCCCGAATAGCCGTCGGACCCGCCGCACTGCAATCCGACGATCAAATGTGAAGCCGGGACCGGCTCACGTTTGACGCGATTAGCATCGGCGAGCATTTCCTTCACGATCGCGATGCCGCGCTCGATGGTCTTCCTCGTACCGCCGCTGTCCTGAATCGTGAAGCTGCGCAGTTTTTCGCCGTCCTTCAGGCCGCTCGATTCGAGCACGCCCGAAATCTGATTGGTCTCACATCCCAGCCCGACGAACAGCACCGCATGAAAATTCGGATGCACCGCGTAACCCGCGAGCGTGCGGCGCAAGATGCCGAGCCCTTCGCCCTGCATGTCGATGCCACATCCGAGACCATGCGTCAGCGCGATCACGCCATCCACGTTCGGATAATCCGCGAGCGCTTCCGGATGCACATCGCGACGGAAGTGATCCGCGATCGCGCGCGCCACCGTCGCCGAACAGTTCACGCTCGTCAGCACGCCGACAAAATTGCGCGTCGCCACGCGGCCGTCGTCGCGGCGGATGCCCATGAACGTCGCGGGTACATCGACGAACGGCGTCGGATGCAGATCGACGCCGAACTCGTGTTCGCGCGCGAAATCGGCCATCGACAGATTGTGCGTGTGCACGTGCTGTCCGCGCGAAATCGCATCGCGCGCCACGCCGATGATCTGGTTGTAGCGCTTTACGGGCGCGCCCGCCGCGATATCGCGCGTCGCGATCTTGTGCCCCGGCGGGATCAGCCCGGCGACGACGAGATCCTCCGACGCGATGCGCGCGCCGGAGAGCAACTGACGCGTCGCGATCACGACGTCGTCATTGGGATGCAGCCGGATGACCGCATGGTCGGTGGATGTGCTGGACATGGTTTAGTTCTCAGACCGTGGAAGGTGCGCGGTTGTCGCGCCGGGCTTGCTCTTCTTCGGCAAGATTGAGCGGTTCGATCTTGCCTACGATTACAAGATAGCTGAACGCGCCGAGGAAGCAGAAGCCGCCCGCGACACACAGCGGAATCACGAACGAGCCCTTGGTGATCGAGAGCATCACGCCGGTGAAGGTCGTGATGACGATGCCCGCCAGGTTCGACGCGAAGTTCTGAATGCCGCCGATCGACGCGACGTGATCCGGCGTCGGCGCGACGTCGCTCGGCAGCGACCAGATGCTGGCGGCCGCGAACGCAAGGCTGGCGTAAGCGATGCCGAAGAATGCGAGCATCAGATAGACGTTGGTCGCGAACGCCGAAAGCGTGATGACCGACGAAAGCAGCATGCCGCCGACCATGCAGGTCTTGCGCGCGGCGGTCAGGCTCCAGCCGCGCCGGAACAGCGAGTCCGACACATAGCCGCCGAGCCAGCCACCCGGAATCGACATCAGCGCGGGAATCGTGCCGAGCGTGCCGAGCGACTTCAGCGAGAAGCCGTGCGCCTGCACGAGATAGCTCGGGAACCAGGTGATGAAGAAGTAGATCACGAAGTTCAGGCAGAAGAAGCCGAGCATCATGCCCCACAGCGTGCGGTACTTGAAGAGAGACGCCCACGAAACCTTGTTCTTCGGCGCGACCGGAACCGGCGCGACATCGGTTTCGCCGGTCAGATCGCCCTTCGACTTGTTACGGTAGATCAGGAACCAGCCGAGAATCCACACGAAGCCGATCACGCCGGTGATGACAAACGACGCTTCCCAGCCGAACGAACTGATGATGAGGGCGACCACGGGAATCGACAGCGCCGAGCCGACGCGCGAGCCGCTATCGAAGATGCTGGTTGCGAAGGCGCGTTGTTCCTTCTTGAACCATTGCGACACGAGCTTGGCGCACGACGGATACGCGCCCGCTTCGCCGATGCCCAGCATCAGACGGCAGCCGAACATGCCGACGACGCTCGTCGCGACGGCGGTCAGCGCCGTGAACACCGACCACCAGCCCACCGCCAGCGGCAGCGCGATGCGCGCACCGACGCGGTCGACGAACCAGCCGAACGGCATCTGCATGAGCGCATAGCTCCAGAAGAAGCCGCTCAGGATGAAGCCCATTTCAGCCGGGCCGATGCCGAGCGCTTTTTCGATCTGCGGCGCGGCGACCGCAAGATTCGCGCGGTCGATGTAGTTGATTGCGATTGCGAGAAAAGCCAGAAATATCACTACCCAACGCATTTTGCGCATCGTTCGTCTCCTCAATGGGCGGCACTTCATGTATTCCGACTCGATCCGCGATGCCGGCGCGGCGAGGCGTGATTCAGGGAAAACGTGTTCAGCGCGCGTTGAGCGCGTCGTGCAGACGCTTCTGCTCGATTTCGAGGTTCAATTCGCGCGCGAGATCGATGACTGGCTGAAAGCGGCGCAGCTTTTTCTCGTCGTGATTGCGCGCGATATCCGCAAGCCGATGCACGAGAAACGGGTTTTCGAAGCGGTCGCGCACGCTCGCGAGATAGTCGGCCGCGATGTCGTGCTTGCCGAGCGCCGCGAACACCGGCAGCACTTCGTCTCGCCAAGTCGCTTCGAGCGGCTCGCGCCAGGCCGGATCGCGCATCGCATCGAGCACGGTCATGTCGGGAGCGCCGTCGCGCGCGCGCCAGATTTCCGCGAGCATCGTGTGGCCGAGATTGAGCATCAGCAGCTTGAGACGTTCGTAGTGCGCGAGATCGTCGGTGACGACGATGTCCTCGTGCTCGCACGGCAGCACCATGCCGGCCTGGCGCTCGATCGCCCACAGCGCGTACGGCTCCGCGATCGCGCCGACCGGCTGGATCGGCTCGGACACGATCCGGTCCACGAGCGAATTCACCCACACACAGTCTTTCGTCAGATAGCCGATGAACGCCTCGTCGACATTCCAGCCGTGCGCCACGCCGATGACCAGATCGCGCAACGTATCGCCGTTGCGCGAAACCAGTTCGCAGGGCAGAAGCGTGATCGGCGCGGCGCCCGCCCGATATCGCGCATGGAGCAGGACCGCGAGTTTTGCCGCGAACCCGCGCGGAGTGTGCAGGCCGTCGAGCAGATCGGCGCGGTCTTCATCGAAGAGCGCGTAGCCCGCGTCCGCCGTGTTCGAGACGATCACTTTCACGTCGTGCTTCACGCGCTCGATCAGCAATGGCCAGTCATCGTTCGCGTGCAGCGCTTCGGTGATCGAATCGCATTCGACGGTCGTATCGACCGTTTCATCCCGGCGACGGCCGCGGATGCGTACCGGATAGCGGCCCGACGAGCGCAGCGCGTCGACGCGCGCGCGGCTGTCGGCGCTGGCGGTGGTCTGTACGACGGTAATCTTGCCCAGCGCTTTCGAGGGGTCGCGCCGCGCCGCTTCGGTGACGAAGAAATCGACATGCGCCTGCAGAAACCGGCTCGTGCCGAATTGAAGGATTGGATTTTTCATGTTTGCGCATGCCGCTCGTCGCGACGGCTCGGTGCTGATTCGAGTGGGAACGGTTCCAGATCGGCCAAAAAAAATCGGCCACCTGGCCTTACCGGATTGCATACTAGTGTCTTGAAATAGAATTGGTCAAGCCACTTGTAAGCGGTCCGAGAACGGCAAATGCCCGCCATGCGGTGCGTCGGCCCTTCCGCTGATTACAATCCACGTTTTCCCCGAGACAAAAAGCAGGAGCCAGCACGTGAGCGTGAAACCAGCCGAAACGCGCCGCCTCTATCTTCAGATCGCCGACAAGCTGCGCGGGCTGATCGAACAGCAGGATTTCGCGCCCAACGGCCGTTTGCCGTCGGAGCGCGAACTCGCGCTGACGCTCGGCGTGTCGCGGCCTTCGGTGCGCGAGGCGCTGGTCGCGCTCGAACTGGAAGGGCGCGTCGAGATTCGCATGGGCTCGGGCGTGTATATCGTCGCGGCGCCAGCCGCCAAGCCGCCGACAACCGAAGCGGAACTGGGCGAAAGCCCGATCGAAATCATGAACGCGCGCAGCGTGATCGAGGGCGCGATCGCGGCGAGCGTCGCGCCGTTTGCGAAGCCGAAGGAGTTGAAGACGCTGCGCGCAGTGTACGAGACGATGGCGCGCGAAGTCGCAAACGGCCAAGTGCCGATGAGCGCCGACCGCGCGTTTCACATCGCGATTGCGCAGATGACCGGCAACGACGTGCTGGTACGCACGGTCGGTAGCCTGTACGACGAACGGCACAGCCCGTTGTCATCGACGCTGCGCGGACACTTCGAAGGGGAAGAAACGTGGGCGGCGGCGCTCGGCGAGCATCGCGAGATTCTGGAGGCGCTCGAGGCGCGCGACGCGATCCAGGCGCAGGCCGCGATGCAGCGGCACATGCGTCAGTCCGCGGCGCGCCTGATGACGAGACGCAAAAGCTGACGCCGGCGCGCATCCGGAATGCGCACCGGTTTCGGGAAGATGACCGCGTCAGCCCGGATAGGCCTCATCGACCTTCAGACCCGCCAGCTTGAAGATGACGCGCAGCGTTTGCGGCGCGATATCCCGGCGTGAGGCGAGCGTCGTCAGGACGAAGTCCATCACCTTGGCGTATTTCAGCATCGTCAGGCAGCTCTCGATGTCAGTGGAGCCGTCGCGCATCGACTCGGCGAGGCGCAACATCTCCACGGAGATCTCTCGAGCCATTTCCAGTTCGAGCTGCTGCTTTTCGCTCCACGCGGGCATCGCGGTCAGTGCCGCGAGCATCTCCTGAAACTGTTTTTCTGCTTTCTTGTCGGGGATCGCATCCATTGCCGTCCTCTCATGTTCATGGCGCCGGCGAGTCGCATTCGCCGCGCTGTGCGTTAGGTGTTACGTAACAAGGTTGGCGCGGGTGACGACGTTGGACGTGTCGAGGCGCGGCTTGTTACTGGCGTGTTGCTCCTGCTTGCTGATCGGTACGTGGCCCGGGCCACGCCGTGTCGTCTCTTCCAATGGCCTCATTGTCGGACGATGCACGAACCGTTCCATCCGTTCTAGCGTCACGCCTGAAGTGACGAGCCAGTGGCTGAAACAAGAGCGTCTTTGCGCTTTTGGGTAAACTTCCCCTTTTGAGACGGCAGAACCAGCGGTTAGCGCACATTCAGCGCGAACTGCTCCGCATTTTTTATTCACCACACCTTCACAATGACCAGGAAGTCTCCCGCGCCGGCTCCGGGTACGCCCGACCCCTCCACCAAGCACGATATCCGTCCAGGCCAGTCGATCGAACTGCTGAAGGAACTCCATATCCTCACGCGCGACGGCAAGATGAACCAGGACAGCCGTCGCAAGCTGAAACAGGTGTATCACCTCTATCAGTTCATCGAACCGCTTCTCGCCGACGTGCATGCACATCAAGGGGCCGTATCACTCGTCGACCACGGCGCAGGCAAGTCCTATCTTGGGTTCATTCTCTACGATCTCTTCTTCAAGACTCTGCGCGATCGGTCACACATCTTTGGAATCGAGACGCGCGAGGAACTGGTAAAAAAATCCGAAGAATTGGCGGAGCGCCTCGGGTTTACAGGGATGTCGTTCCTGAATCTGTCGGTGGCCGAATCAATCGATTCGGATCGTCTGCCCGCTTCGATCGATATCGTCACAGCGCTGCACGCCTGCAATACCGCCACCGACGACGCGATCCAGTTCGCTCTGCAGAAGAATGCGAAGCACATCGTCGTGGTGCCGTGCTGTCAGGCCGAAGTGGCCTCGGTGCTGCGCAAGAACAAGGGACACTCGCTCTCGAAGAACGTGCTGACGGAAATGTGGCGGCATCCGCTGCACACGCGGGAATTTGGGAGCCAGATCACGAACGTGCTGCGCTGCCTGCAGCTCGAATCGCATGGCTATCAGGTGAGCGTGACGGAACTCGTCGGCTGGGAGCACTCGATGAAGAACGAACTGATCATCGCGCAATTCAAAGATTTGCCGCGCGGCCGGCCCGCCCAACGGCTCTCGGACGTGCTCGAAACGCTCGGGCTGGACGAATTGCGCGCGCGTTTCTTCGCGCCCGCGAACTGATCAGGTTTTGTCTTTCATCCACGCGTCGAAACCGTCGTGCCCGAGACGGCGCAGGGTTTCGATATTGCGTTGGTAAATTTCGGAGGCCTCGGGAAACGCGTCGACGGCGCGATCGATGCTCGCTTCGCGCAGCAGATGAAAGATCGGATAGGGCGCGCGATTCGTGTAGTTGTCGATATCGTCGGGCGCGGTGCCTTCGAACTGGTAATGCGGATGAAAGCTCGCGATCTGCAATTCGCCCGCAAGCCCCAGTTGACCGAGCAGACGTTCGGCGAAGAAAAGGGCGTCGTTGTATTCGGCGAAATCCGCGAACGCGTGCGGCGTGATGAAAAGCGTGGTGTCGATGGCGTCGGGGTCCGTATCGCGCAGCAGACGCAGTTCGTCGGTCAGTTCGACGACGAGATCGTCCACGCCGCGCGCCTCGCTCACCACATAACGAATCTGGTTTTTGACATGCACGCTCTTCGCAAACGGGCACAGATTGAGGCCGATCACCGCGCGGGTGAGCCAGTGTCGAGTCGCCGCGATCACGTCGTCGCGGGTGCTGCTGTCAGTCATGAACCTTCCTGTTTGCGATGCGCGGCGCACGCCGCGGCGATCAGCACGCGCGCGATGCGCGGCGCCGCGAGCAGCGGGCCCGAGCCGGGGCCGTATGTCTGGCTCGTTGCATAGATGCCGTCGACCAGCAACGCGAGCGATTCCGCCAGTTCAACCGGATTATCCGCTCCGGCGGCCGTCGACATCTCGACGAGGCGTGTCATCAGGTAACTTTTGTTGCGCTCGACCGATTGCCGCGCGGGATGCGCCGGATCGCCGAATTCGCACGCGATGTTCAGGAACGGGCAGCCGCGATAGTCCGGCGACGACGCCCGCTTCACCAGGTCCTCCAGCGCTTGAATCATCTGCCGCGCCGGTTCGCCCGGATGTTTCGCGACGCTCGCCTCGAAGCGCCGCCGAAACCCTTCGTCCATGCGCTCCAGATAGGCGACGACCAGTTCGTCCTTCGACGCGAACTGCCGGTACAGGCTCATCTTGTTGACGCCCGCGCGTTCCACGACGGCATCGACGCCGATCGCGCGGATGCCGTCGCGATAGAACAGTTCCTGCGCCGCGTCGAGCAACTGCTCTTGCGCCGTCGCGCCGTCGGTGCGGACATTGCGCCGGGCATGGGTTTTCGGCTGATCGGCAGATGATCGTGTCAAAGTCGCTCCTCGAAAAATTCCTGCTGCACGCTTGACATGTTACCGATCGGTAACTAAGCTCGCAACTCTGATGTGACAGAGCGGTAACGAATCATATCGCCACAGGCAGGAAATCAACGAAACGGAGCAGCGATGAACTGGGTAGCGAGACGGCTGAACGGCCGGATACATTATGGCTGGGTCGCGGTGGGCGTCGTGTTTTTCGTGCTGCTGGCGGCGGCGGGCACGCGCGCGACGCCGAGCGTCATGATGTTGCCGCTCGAAAAGCAGTTCGGCTGGTCGCGCGGCACGATTTCGCTCGCCATCTCGATCAACCTCGCGCTCTACGGTCTCGCCGGCCCGTTCGCGGCGGCGGCGATGCAGCGCTTCGGCGTGCGCCCGACCGTGCTCGCCGCGATCGCGACGCTTGCCGCGGGCGTCGGCCTCTCGTCGATGATGACCGAGCCGTGGCAAATGGTGCTCGTCTGGGGCGTGATGGTCGGCAGTGCGACGGGCGTCGCCGCGCTGACCTTGTCGGCGACGATCGTGAACCGCTGGTTCACCACCCATCGCGGTCTCGCGATGGGCATTCTCACCGCCAGCTCCGCAACCGGCCAGCTCGTCTTCCTGCCGCTCCTCGCATCGATTTCCGAGCGCTTCGGCTGGCGTCCGGTCGTGTTCGTGGTCGCGGCGGCGGTGGCGGTCGTGCTGCCGCTCGTCGCGTGGCTGTTGCCCGAGCGTCCCGTCGATCTTTCGCTGCGTCCCGTCGGCGAACACGCGGATCTGCCGCCCGCCGCGGTGTCGCCGCCGAAGAATCCGATCAAGGTCGCGTTCGCCACGCTCGCCTCGGCCAGCAAGACGCGCGATTTCTGGCTGCTGTTCTTCAGCTTCTTCGTCTGCGGCGCGAGCACCAACGGTTATGTCGGCACGCACCTGATCGCGATGTGTTCCGATTACGGCATGACGCAGGTGCAGGGCGCGACGCTGCTCGCCGCCATGGGCATCTTCGATCTCTTCGGCACGACGCTTTCCGGCTGGCTTTCGGACCGCTTCAACGCGCGCGTGCTGCTGTTCTGGTACTACGGGCTGCGCGGATTGTCGCTGATTTATCTGCCATACGCGTTCGGCATCGATTTCTTCGGCCTGCCGCTTTTTGCCGTGTTCTACGGTCTCGACTGGATCGCCACCGTGCCGCCGACAGTGCGCCTCGCCACCGATGCCTATGGCAAGGAATCGGCGCCGATCGTGTTCGGCTGGATCGTCGCGGGCCATCAACTGGGCGCGGCATTCGCGGCGCTCGGCGGCGGCATGTTGCGCTCGAGTCTCGGCAGCTACACCGTCGCGACGATGATTTCGGGCGGCCTGTGCCTCGTGGCGGCGGTCACGGTGTTGCGCATCAATCGCGCGAACCGGTCGATAGGCGTCGCCGCGACCTGAGGCGCTTCACGCGCGCTTGTTATCCTTGTCGCCTGGAACGGCGCGCATCCCTGGCCGATGCGCGCCGTTTGCCTTTCATCACGCCAACGAGGATCAACATGACCACGAAGCCGGCTCCAACCGATGTCGACATCCACGAACTGATCGCCGGCCGCTGGAGCCCGCGCGCCTTCTCCAACGCGCCGATCGAGCGCGCGCAGTTGCATCGTCTGCTCGAAGCGGCGCGCTGGGCGCCGTCGTCGAACAATCTGCAGCCGTGGCGTTTCATCGCGTTCGACCGTCAGCGCGACGAAGCCGCGTTCAAGCGCGCGTTCGACACGCTTGCGCCATCGAACCAGAAGTGGAATGTAAGCGTGCCGCTGCTCGTCTGCGTGACGGCGTCGACGCTCACGCCGAAGGGTGACGCGAACCGCACCGCGACTTACGACACCGGCGCGGCCGCGATGGCGCTCGTGCTTCAGGCGCACGCGCTGGGGCTGGCGACGCATCAGATGGGCGGTTTCGATCGCGACGCGTTCCGTCAGGCGTTTTCGATTCCGTCGGAGGTGGAGATCATCGCGATGATCGCAATCGGCCATCACGGCGACGTCAATCAGCTCGACGAAGCGCTGCGCGAGCGCGAAGCGGCGCCACGCGCGCGCAAGACACTGAGCGAGACCGCCTTCGAAGGCGGCTGGGACAAGGCGTTCGAGTAAAGCGAAACGCTCAATGCTCGTCCGCGGCCGAGAGCGGGCGAGCAACATCTTCAAGCGACTTGCGCTCGGCCGCGACGCCCCAGATACCGGCGACGACCGCCGCCGCGATCATCAGCAGCGAGCCGATCAGATAGCCCACGAACACGGCGCCGCGCTGATGGGTGTCGATCAGTTGCCCGAACAGCGTCGGCCCGATGATGCCGCCGAGCGCCGTGCCGAATGCGTAGAACACCGCGATGGCAAGCGCGCGAATCTCCAGCGGAAAGGTTTCACTCACCGTCAGATAGGCAGAACTCGCCGCCGCCGATGCGAAAAAGAAAATCACCATCCACGCGATGGTCTGCGCGGTCACGGTGAGCATGCCCTCCATGAACATCCAGCCGCTCACGGTAAGCAGCACGCCGGAAATCGCATACGTGAACGCGATCATCCTGCGCCGGCCGAGCACGTCGAAAAGCTTGCCGAGCAGCACCGGACCGAGGAAATTTCCCGCCGCGAACGGCAGCACGTACCAGCCGATGTGATCACCGGGCACGTGATAGAAATCGGTCAGCACGAGGGCATACGTGAAAAAGATCGCGTTGTAGAAAAACGCCTGCGCCGTCATCAGCGTGAGTCCGACGAGCGAACGGCTGCGGTGCGCCTTGAAAAGCGTGTGCACGACTTCGCTCAGCCGCGTGTGTTCGCGCGCGTGCAGGCGCAGCGGTTTGATGGGCGTGTCCGGAATCGCGACGCCGTGCTGTCGGAACTGCGCCTCGATATTCTCGACGATCTGCTTCGCTTCTTCCGCGCGATTGTGCGTGATGAGCCAGCGCGGGCTTTCCGGCACCCACATCCGCATGAGCAGAATCGCGAGTCCGAGCGCCGCGCCGATCAGAAAGCACGCGCGCCAGCCCCAGTCGGGCGGAAGCAGGCCGGGATCGAGCAGGACGATCGAGCCCGCCGCGCCGATGCCGGCGCCGATCCAGAAGGTGCCGTTGATCGCGAGATCGGTCCAGCCGCGCAGGCGGGCCGGAGTGAACTCCTGAATCGTCGAGTTGATCGCTGTGTATTCGCCGCCGATGCCCGCGCCCGTCAGAAAGCGAAACAGCACGAAGGTCGCGAGATTCCACGAGAACGCGGTCGCGGCGGTGGCCGCCACGTAGAGAAAGAGCGTGATGAAGAACAGCTTGCGGCGACCGAGCCGGTCCGTGAGCCAGCCGAAGCCGAGCGCCCCGAGCACCGCGCCCGCGATATACGCGCTGCCCGCGATGCCGACATCCGCGTTGGAGAACTGCAGCGCCGGGCTCGTTTTGAGCGCGCTCGCGACGGCGCCGGCCAGCGTCACTTCGAGTCCGTCGAGCAACCACGTGATGCCGAGCGCGAGCACGATCAGCGTGTGAAAGCGGCCCCACGGGAGGCGGTCGAGGCGTCCGGGCAAATCCGTTTCGATGATGGCGGGGCGCTCGCCGGCGTTGTCGCTCAAACGATTCTCCTGTTGCACGGCGGGTTCCGTTACGCTCATGGGACTGAAGCGTGCTTCACTGAGATCAGGCACGCAAGGGAATGAACAAATTGCCGCTTGTCGAGCAAGTTGCATTCCGCTTTTGGTGAATAGCCTCAATGGTTTAAAAATGGCTTGAATGCGATTGATGCTCGTCCCGGAACGTGTTAAAAACGCCGTCCATGTTTGATTGCGGCGTCCCCTGAGCGACGCCGCCGATGCCCATGACTTATTGCGCGATTGACTTCGGCACGTCGAACTCCGCCGTCGCTCTTCCTGACGGCCTGTCGATCCGGCTTGCGCCCGTCGAAGGGGAGGCGACCACGCTGCCTACAGCCGTCTTCTTCAACACCGACGAGAACAGCCAGTCCTACGGCCGCGCGGCGCTCGAGGCGTACATCGACGGCTTCGACGGCCGTCTGATGCGTTCGATGAAGAGCATCCTCGGCTCGCCGCTCGCGGACAACAGCACCGATCTCGGCGATGGCTCGGCGATCAAATACACAGACGTCATCACGCTCTTTCTGCAGCATCTGAAGCAGAAGGCGCAGGCGCTCGCCGCCGAACCGCTCACCCGCGCGGTGCTCGGTCGCCCGGTCTTTTTCGTCGACGACGATCCGCGCGCGGATCACCTCGCGCAAAAGCAGCTCGAAGCGTGCGCGCACGCGGTCGGCTTGCGCGAAATCCATTTCCAGTACGAACCGATCGCCGCGGCCTTCGATTACGAAGCGGGCCTGACAAAAGAAGGGCTCGTGCTGGTCGCGGATATCGGCGGCGGTACGTCGGACTTTTCACTCGTGCGCGTCGGCCCGGAGCGCGCGCATCGCCTGGAGCGCAAGGACGACGTGCTCGCGCATCACGGCGTGCATGTCGCGGGCACGGACTTCGACCGCCGCGTGGAACTCGTGACCGTGCTGCGCGAACTCGGCTACCAGGCGCTCGATCCCAAAGGACGCGAACTGCCGAGCCCCGTGTACTTCGATCTCGCGACCTGGCATCTGATCAACACGGTCTACACGCCGAAGCGTGTTAGCGAGCTTCAACTGATGCGCCATCTCTACACCGACACGCGCCATCACGATCGCCTGATGCGCGTCGTGGATCGCCGGCTCGGTCACGCGCTGACGGCGCACGCGGAGGAAGCGAAGATCGACGTGGCGGCGGGCGGCACGACCGAAATCGATATGGAAGAGGTGGAAGAAGCGCTGCGCGTTGCTTTCGACGAGGCGCAACTGATCGCGGCCGGGGCGGACGAGACGCGGCGAATCGTCGAGGCGGCGCAGGAAACGCTTAGACGGGCGGGCGTGGCGCCTGAAGACGTCGACGCCGTCTATTTCACGGGCGGGACGACGGGGCTGCGATTCCTGTCGGAGGCGCTGTCGGCGGCGTTCCCCGCCGCGCAGCCGGTGTTCGGCGATCGCCTCGCCAGCGTGGCGAAGGGACTCGGGATCTACGCCCAACGCGTTTTCGCGTGACGCCCGCGTACTCTGCGCGCGCCAGAAAAAAGAAAAACCCCGCCGAGGCGGGGTTTTTTGCATAAATCGTAGCGGGTCTTAGACCGGCTTGATGTTTGCTGCTTGCTTGCCCTTCGGGCCAGTCTTCACTTCGTAGGAAACCTTTTGGTTTTCCTGAAGCGTCTTGAAGCCTTCGATGCGGATTTCCGAGAAGTGCGCGAACAGATCTTCGCCGCCGCCATCCGGAGTGATGAAGCCAAAGCCCTTTGCGTCATTGAACCACTTGACGGTACCGGTTTCCATGTTACGTATTCCAAAAAATTGATGAATAAGGCCGAAGCCCAAGGGTGCGGAAAATCAAGGAAGGGGCAATGGGACCAACCGGAGTACCGTGATGGCGAACTCGAAAAGACCAATTCACTCGCCACTTGAAATCCTGCAAGAAGCTTTATACGGCGAAACGATTTCTGGGTCAATTAATATCCGACAACTCCGAAGGGATTTTTTCGAGATACGTAAGCAAAATTTACAAGACTTGCAATTTCGGTAGCGATCAGCCTACAAAAACCCCAAATTGGGGCGAACTTTTTCTCAGCATGCACTGCAAACGAAAGGTGCAACCGGTAAACTACGCGCCGACTTAACAGTTGCACCGGCATCGTCGCGAGGTCGAAAAAATGACCGCGTTTCGTGGCGATGCGCGCGTGGCGCGAGACACTGGAGAGAGAGTTTGAAGAGTTCGATACAAAGAAATATCGGGCCGATGGCCCTGATGCTGACCGGCCTCGGATCCATCATCGGGTCGGGCTGGCTGTTTGGCGCGTGGAAGGCTGCGAAGATCGCCGGGCCGGCTGCGATCGTCGCGTGGGTGATCGGCGCGGTCGTCATTCTGGCGATCGCACTGACCTATGCCGAACTCGGCGCGATGTTCCCCGAATCCGGCGGCATGGTGCGCTACGCGCGCTACTCGCACGGCGCGCTGGTCGGTTTCATCAGCGCGTGGGCCAACTGGATCGCGATTGTCTCGGTGATTCCCATCGAAGCCGAAGCGTCGATTCAATACATGAGCACCTGGCCGTATGACTGGGCGCACGCGCTGTTCGTCAACGAGTCGCTTACGCCGATGGGCATCGCGCTCTCGGCGCTGCTGGTGATCGTCTACTTCATGCTGAACTACTGGGGCGTGAAAGTGTTCGCGCGGGCCAATTCCGCGATCACGATCTTCAAGTTCCTGATTCCTGGCGCGACGATCGCCGGCCTCGTCTACACCGGCTTCCATGCGCAGAACTTCGGCACCACGTCCGATTTCGCGCCGTACGGCTGGCCGGCCGTGCTGACGGCGGTGGCGACGAGCGGCATCGTCTTCAGTTTCAACGGCTTCCAGAGCCCGATCAACCTCGCCGGCGAGGCGCGGAACCCGTCGCGCAGCGTGCCGTTCGCCGTGATCGGCTCGATCTTGCTTGCGCTCGTGATCTACGTGCTGCTGCAGGTCGCGTATATCGGCGCGGTGAATCCGGCGGACGTGATGAAGGGCTGGTCGCATTTCAACTTCGCGTCGCCGTTCGCGGAACTGGCGCTCGCGCTGAATCTGAACTGGCTCGCGATCCTGCTTTACGTCGATGCGTTCGTCAGCCCGAGCGGCACCGGCACGACCTACATGGCGACGACCACCCGCATGATCTACGCGATGCAGCGTAACAATACGATGCCGAAGATCTTCGGCGTCGTGCATCCGTTCTACGGCGTGCCGCGTCCGGCGATGTGGTTCAACCTCTGCGTCGCGTTCGTCTTCCTGTTCTTCTTCCGCGGCTGGAGTTCGCTCGCGGCGGTGATTTCGGTCGCGACGGTGATCTCGTATCTCACCGGTCCCGTCAGCCTGATGGCGCTGCGCCGCTCGGCCTCCGATCTCGATCGCCCGCTCAAGTTGCCGCTGATGTGCGTGATCGCGCCGTTCGCGTTCGTTTGCGCGTCGCTCGTGCTGTTCTGGGCGAAATGGCCGCTGACCGGCGAGATCATTCTGCTGATGGTCGTCGCGCTGCCGGTCTATTTCTACTTTCAAAGCAAGACGGGCTTTGCGGGCTGGGGCCGCGATCTCAAGGCGGCGTGGTGGCTCGTGACCTATCTGCCGTCGATGGCGATGATGTCGCTGATCGGCAGCAAGGACTTTGGCGGTAGCGGATTGCTGCCGTACGGCTGGGACATGGCCGCGGTAGCCGTGCTGGCGCTGATCTTCTATTACTGGGGCGTGCACACGGGATATCGCACGACGTACCTCGACGAGCGCGAAAGCCGCGACGACATTCTTCACGACGTCGGCGCGTGAGTTGTTCCGCTTCACGACGAAGCCCGCCTGAGCGATCAGGCGGGTTTTTTTGTCACGTCAAGCGTTGGTGAACACGTAGTTCGTCATGGCGAGCGCGCGCTGGAACGTGCCGAGCGACTGAATGCCAAGCCGATAATCATCCGCCGCTGCGCCGAGCGCGCTGAAGACCGGCAGCAGATGCTCGTCGGTCGGATGCATCAGCGCGGCGTGCGGCGCGCGGGCGCGATAGTCGAGCAGGGCGGCGATGTCGCGTTCGGCCATGCGGTCCTCGAACCAGTCGGTAAATTCAGTCACGCGCGGATCGGCGTCTTCGGGCCGCGCGCTGAAATCGGCCATGCGCAGATTGTGCGTGATCTGCCCGGAACCAACGATCATCACGCCGTCATCGCGCAGATCGCGCAGCGCCCGGCCGATGCGGAAATGATGCGCGGCGTCGAGCCTCGGCTGGATCGATAGCTGGGCGACGGGCACATCGGCGTCGGGGAACATCAGCAGCAACGGCACCCACGCGCCGTGATCGAGGCCGTGATCGGTCGTCGCGGCGGGAATATCCTGTTCTCCGAGCAAGGCGGCGGCGCGCTTCGCCAGATCGGGTGCGCCGGGCGCCGGGTAGCGCAGTTCGTAGAGTGCGCGCGGAAACCCGTAGAAATCGTGGATCGTCTCAGGCCGCTCGGCGGTGCTCGCGACAGGCTCCGCCGTGCCCCAGTGCGCGGACAACATCAGAATGGCGCGCGGACGCGGCAGCGTTTGTGCGAGCGAAGCGAATTCGGCGGACGGCATCGACGGGTCGATCGGCAATGTCGGTGCGCCGTGGGAAATGAAAACGGTGGGCAGTCGGCTCATGGCGGCAAGAATTCCTTTGGGATTGCCATGAATGTAGGGCCGCGAGCCGGGTTGATAAACAGCGCAGACGGCAACGAATTGTGTCGCCGTTGTTGTCAATCTCAAGGACGTCAGTTGGTTTCGCCGCGAAGTCCTTGCCAGGCGGACGCGGCAGGCTGCGCAAGGCCAAACAGATCGATGACGCGCGCGACCGTGTGATCGACCATGTCGTCGATGGTCGCAGGCTTCTGATAGAACGCGGGCAGCGGCGGAAAGATCACGCCGCCCATTTCGGTGACGGCCGTCATGTTGCGCAGATGCGCGAGATTGAGCGGCGTTTCGCGCACGAGCAGCACGAGGCGGCGGCGCTCCTTCAACACGACGTCGGCGGCGCGGGTGATGAGGTTGTCGGAGAGACCGTGCGCGATGCTCGCAAGCGTACGCATGGAACAGGGCGCGACAACCATGCCGTCGGTCGCGAAGGAACCCGAGGCAATGCTCGCGCCGACGTCGCGCACGCTGTGGACGACATCGGCCAGCGCGTGGACGGTGGCTTTGTCGAGATCGAGCTCGTGCTGAATATTCAGCCAGCCGGCGCTGGAAATGAGCAGATGCGTCTCTACGCCGCCCAGCCGGCGGAGCGTCTCGAGCAGACGTACGCCGTAGATGGCGCCCGTTGCACCGGTTATCGCGACGATGAGCCGTCGCGTTGCGGCAGCGGGCGCGCTCACTTGCAAAGAACTCAGGCGGCGGCGAAAAGCTGTTGCAGCTCGCCCGACTGATACATCTCCATCATGATGTCCGAACCGCCGATGAACTCGCCGTTCACATAAAGCTGCGGAATGGTCGGCCAGTTGGAGAATTGCTTGATGCCCTGGCGAACCTCATCGTCTTCGAGGACGTTCACGGTCTTGATCTGATCGACGCCGCATGCCTTGAGCACTTGAATGGCGCGGCCGGAGAAACCGCACATCGGAAATTGCGCGGTGCCCTTCATGAAGAGGACGACCGGGTTCTGATCGACGATCTGCTTGATGCGTTCTTGCGTGTCCATGGCGTTCCTGCGCTTGAAGTCGGTGGATTGATGGTTGAAATGATAGCGGATTTCGGTTTCGCGGGCTGATCGCGGCCCGGCGCTCACGCCGTGAAAAGTCCGCCGGAGCAGCGTTCGATGCCCGCGAGATCGCGCATCGAGCGCACGTCGGTGAAGCCGCGCGCCTTGAGCAGCGCACGCACGTCATCGGCCTGATCGTAGCCGTGTTCGAGCCAGAGCGCGCCGCGATTCGCCAGCAGAAACGGCGCGTTCCCGATGATCGTGCGGATCGCGGACAAGCCGTCGGCGTCGTCGGTGAGCGCGCCGCGCGGTTCGAAGCGCAGGTCGCCTTGTTCGAGATGCGGATCGTCGCTCGCGATATACGGCGGATTGCTGACGATCGCTTCGAACAGCAACGATGGATCGACATTGCCCGTCCAGTCGCTTTGAACGAATGAGACCTGGCCGCCCGCGCGTGCCGCATCGAGCAGCGCACGCGCATTGCCGCGCGCGACATCGAGCGCCGCGTTCGAGCGATCGACGGCCCACACGCGCGCATCGGGCCGCGCGTGAGCGAGCGAGATCGCGACTGCGCCCGTTCCCGTGCCGAGATCGAGCACGCGCGCGTTCGGCGTATCGGCAATGGCTTCGAGTGCGAGTTCCACGAGCAATTCGGTTTCCGGACGCGGAATCAGCACGTCCGGTGTCACGTCGAATTCGAGGCCGAAGAACTCGCGCTTGCCGGTCAGTTGCGCGATGGGCTCGCCGTTCAGACGTCGCGCCGCGAGCGCTTCGAAACGCGCGATGGCATCGTGCTCGAGCGCTTCGCCATCGCGCGTGATGAGTTCCGTGCGCCGCCAGCCGAGCACATGCATCAGCAGGATGCGCGCTTCGAGTTGCGGCAGTCCGGCAGTGCGCAGCAAGTCGACCGCGGTGCTCACTCGGTTTCACCGAGCGCGGCAAGCAGCTCGGCCTGATGCTCGGAAACCAGCGAGGCGATCATCTCGTCGAGATCGCCGTCCATGATGTATTCGAGCTTGTAGAGCGTCAGGTTGATGCGGTGATCCGTCATGCGCCCTTGCGGGAAGTTGTACGTGCGGATGCGCTCCGAGCGGTCGCCCGAGCCGATCAGACTCTTGCGCGTCGCGGCTTCCTTAGCGTGCTGCTCGTGATACTGCTTGTCCTTGATGCGCGCGGCGAGCACTTTCAGCGCGCGATCCTTGTTCTTGTGCTGCGAGCGGTCGTCCTGACATTCGACGACGATGCCCGTCGGCAAGTGCGTCACGCGCACGGCGGAATCCGTCTTGTTGATGTGCTGGCCGCCCGCGCCCGACGCGCGAAACGTGTCGATGCGCAAATCCGCCGGATTGATCACGACTTCGCTGATTTCATCGGCTTCCGGCATCACCGCGACCGTACACGCCGACGTATGGATGCGTCCCTGCGTTTCGGTCGCCGGCACGCGCTGCACGCGATGCCCGCCCGATTCGAACTTGAGCCGCGAATACGCGCTTTGTCCCGCGATCCGCACGATCACTTCCTTGTAGCCGCCGAGATCGGACACGCTTTCGGACATCGTTTCGGCGGTCCAGCGGTTGCGTTCCGCGTAACGCAGATACATGCGCAGCAGATCGCCCGCGAACAGCGCGGATTCGTCGCCGCCGGTGCCCGCGCGGATTTCGATGAAGATGTTGCGGTCGTCGTTCGGATCTTTCGGCAAGAGCATCGTCTGCAAATCGCCTTCGATCTTCACCATGCGCTCCCGCGCCTCGCCGATCTCTTCTTCGGCGAAATCGCGCATCGACGGATCGGAGAGCAGTTCCTGCGCGGTGGCTTCGTCGGTCAGCGCCTGACGCCAGAGTGCGTATTGATCGACGATCGGGCTGATCTCCGCGTGCTCCCGCGTCAGTTTCCGATACTGGTCCATATCGGCTGTCACGTCTTCGCGGCTCAACAGTTCGTTGAGATCGACCTGCCGTTTTGCAAGCTGGTCGAGCTTGCTTTGCATGCTCGTTTTCATCGGGCGGAATCGGCGCGGTCAGCGCCAGGAAATACTGCGATCAGGGAGCCGCCACGCTAGCCGCGCGGGGCATTTGAGAATAGCAAAGAGAAGGCCGCTAACGTTCCGACGAATCGGACGACGAGCCGTGTCGATAGAAACCGCTCATCAGGTCGATGAGCTGGCTGCGCTCTTCGCGGCTCGCGCGGTTGAGCGCGTGCGTCGGGCCGTGAATCAGCTTGTTCGTGAGCGATTGCGACAGCGCTTCGAGCACGGCGGCCGGATCGTCGCCGCGCGCGAGCATCTTGCGCGCGCGCTCGACTTCGGCGCGGCGCAGCGTGTCCGCCTGCGTGTGCATGTGGCGGATGACGGGCACGATGCTGCGCGCATCGAGCCACTGCATGAAATTCGCGACGCGCGTCTCGATGATCGCTTCCGCCTGCGCGACCGCGGCCTGACGCGACGCGTTGCCTTCACGCACGATCGCGCCGAGATCGTCGACGGTGTACAGGAAGACATCGTGCAGATTGCCGGCTTCAGGCTCGATGTCGCGCGGCACGGCGAGATCGACCATGAAGATCGGGCGATGGCGGCGCGCGCGCACCGCACGCTCGACCGCGCCGAGACCGATGATCGGCAGCGTCGAAGCCGTGCACGACACGATGATGTCGAACTCGTGCATGCGCGCGGGCAGCTCGGAGAGCGGAATCGCGCGGCCGTTGAAGCGGCTCGCGAGCTTTTCGCCGCGTTCGGCCGTACGGTTCGCGACGACCAATTCGCGCGGATTCTGCGCAGCAAAGTGCGTCGCGCAGAGTTCGATCATTTCGCCCGCGCCGATGAACAGCACGCGCTGGCTCGAAATGTTCTCGAAGATGCGCTGCGCGAGACGCACGGCTGCGGCGGCCATCGACACCGACTGCGCGCCGATTTCGGTCGTCGTGCGTACTTCCTTCGCAACGGCGAAGGTGCGCTGGAACAACTGGTTCAGATACGTGCCGAGCGCGCCGGCTTCGGACGCCGTACGCACAGCATCCTTCATTTGTCCGACGATTTGCGTCTCGCCGAGCACCATCGAGTCCAGCCCCGAGGCGACGCGGAACGCGTGGCGCACGGCTTCCGACTGCGGCAACGCATAGACATGCGGCGCAAGATCGGGAACGGGGATGTTGTGGTACTTGGAGAGCCACTGAAGCGCGGCATCGCGGGCGGCGGAGTTGTCAGTGGCGCAGTAGAGTTCGGTGCGGTTGCAGGTCGAAAGGATGGCCGCTTCAGGCGATGCCTTCGCGAGCGGGCCCAGCCAGACATCCTTCAGCGCGCCCAGCGCGGGTTTGAGCTGTTCGAGCGGAAACGCCACGCGTTCGCGCAGGGCGACAGGCGCAGTGTGGTGATTGATTCCGATCGTGAGGAGCTGCATTGTTTTGGGCTGATGCTTTGGGCCTAAGCCGATGGCCTTTCAGATAGCCCAATATTATAGCCTTTTGCGTATTTCTTCATTTATAGGCGGCATTTGGGGCGCGAGCAGCTTTCCGAGCACGCCGAACGGGCGTCGAAGGCCCGCCGCAACGGGCTCCACGGTCATTTGAAGTACTTCGCCAGCGCCGCTGCCCGACTCTCTACCTGAGGGAGTGGTATTTCGCCGCACTCGAATCCTTTCTTGCGATTCGCCTCCACCTCAGGCCGGTTGTACCAATCTGCGCGGAGGGCGGTGTCGTGATGCATGTGGAACAGCAGTGCATCCGTGCCCGAAAGCATATGCCATCGGACACCCAGGCGGGTGGCGCGCAGCAGCAGGTCATCGTCCTCGCCGCCCCAACCTTCGAAGACGGGATCGAACCCGCCGATGCGAATGAATTCCGAGCGAAGGAAGACGTTCAGCGCTCCGGATGTGTTCGCATAGAGCAGGTTCATATCGGGTGGCAGATCGGCTTCGTCGCACGATGCAAAGGGCGCAAGTTCGTCATAGTTGCCGGACTCGATAAACGAGCGGCGAAGTTCGCCCGCGGTATTCACCACCCGAATGAACGGGCACACCGCGTCGCTGTTATTCGTGTCCATCAATGAGTCGATCGCCGCTTTCATGTATCTCGGATTGGCGATCATGTCGATATCTTGAAAACAGATGACTCGGCTCGTGCACATGCGTGCGCCCAGATTGGCGAGGCGGGCGCGCGAAAACCGCCCCGTGTCATGCACGAAGACATGACGGATCTTCGGATCGGACAGTTGTTGCCAGGAGAAGGTCGGGCTCGCATCCGCCTCGATCAGCCAGACGGTGAAATCCGAATATGTCCGATCGAGATAGCGGAGCGTGCCGAGCAGGTTTTCGCGTCGCTCCTGACTCGCGCCACGATATGTGACAACGAATTCGACGCCTCGGAGTGAGATCCATGGCGGATGTCGCCGGGCCGATATTCTTGCCATCGACAACCCGTCCCCCTAAACTCAGCCGCTATCATTTGATGTCGACGGAGCGCTCGCGCTGATGGGCTGGATCGGACTGATTTTTCTCGGCGCGGTCATCGGCGCCGCGGGCTGGTGGCTGCATCCGTTGCGGCGTGCGGGACGCGTCGCGCGCGCGCCGGCGGGGCGCATCTGGACGGCCATCGGCGCCGGCATACTGGCGACGGTCGTCGCGCGCATGCTCGGCAATATCGTCGATGTTTATCACGACGGCGATACGCTCGAATGGCTGGCGTGCGCGGTCTTCGCGCTCGTTGTCGTGACGACGACGGTCGGGCTGGCGGCGCGCCGCTGAACTCTTTTCCGACAACGCGGTGGGTGATCCTGACCGCGCGTCTTGCTCTTCGCGCCCCACGCGGGCTTTCAAGCAGGTGACTTCATGAACGATCGCATTGCAGATTCCGCCATTCCAGAGCCCGCCATGTTCGCGCGGCGCATCGAGTCGTTGCGCGGCCAGATGGCACTCGAAAAGCTCGCCGCCGTGCTCATTCCGTCCGCGGACCCGCATCTTTCCGAATACCTGCCGGAACGCTGGCAAGGGCGTCAATGGCTTTCGGGCTTCACCGGTTCGGTGGGCACGCTCGTGGTGACGGCGGATTTCGCGGGCGTCTGGGTCGACAGCCGTTACTGGACGCAGGCCGAAGCGCAACTCGCGGGCACCGGCATCGCGCTCATGAAGATGATGAGTGGCCAGCAGACCGCGCCGCACATCGACTGGCTCGCGCAAAACGTGCCGTCGGGCGCGACCGTCGCGGCCGACGGCGCGGTGCTCGGCGTCGCGGCGGCGCGTGCATTGTCCGATGCGCTCACGGCGCGCGGCATCGTGCTGCGCACGGATCTCGATTTGCTGGATTCAGTGTGGCCCGCGCGTCCCGGCTTGCCGGAGTCGCCCGTCTACGAACACGCCGCGCCGCATGCGAGCGTCGCGCGGGCGGACAAGCTTGCGCAAGTGCGCGAGACGATGCGCGCGAAAGGCGCGCAGTGGCACTTCGTTTCCACGCTCGACGATCTCGCGTGGATCTTCAACCTGCGCGGCGGCGACGTGAGCTACAACCCGGTCTTCGTGGCGCACGCCCTCATCGGGCTCGATGACGCAACGATCTTCGTCGCCGACGGCAAGGTTCCGGCTGCGCTCGTCGAGTCGCTCGCGCGCGACAACGTGCGCGTCGCGCCATACGCCGCTGCGCCCGACGCGCTCGCGTCATTGGCGGCGGGCTCGACGCTGCTGATCGATCCGCGCCGCATCACGCACGGCCTGCTGGAGAAAGTGCCCGCGGCGGTCACGATTGTCGAGGCGGTGAATCCGTCGACCTTTGCCAAGTCGCGCAAGACTGCGGCGGAAGCGGAGCATATCCGCGCGACGATGGAGCAGGACGGCGCCGCGCTCGCCGAATTCTTTGCGTGGTTCGAAGACGCGCTCGGCCGCGAACGCATCACGGAACTGACCATCGACGAGAAACTGACCGCCGCGCGCGCACGCCGGCCGGGTTTCGTCACCTTGAGCTTCGGCACGATCGCGGGCTTCAACGCCAACGGCGCGATGCCGCATTACCGCGCGACCGAGGCGTCGCATGCAGTGATCGAAGGCAACGGCCTGCTGCTGATCGACTCAGGCGGACAGTATCTGAGCGGCACGACGGACATCACGCGTGTCGTTCCGATCGGCGAGATCAACGCCGAACACAAGCGCGATTTCACCGTCGTGCTGAAGGGCACGATGGCGCTTTCGCGCGCGCGCTTCCCGCGCGGCATCCGCTCGCCGATGCTCGATTCGATCGCACGCGCGCCGATCTGGGAAGCGGGCGCGGACTACGGGCATGGCACGGGGCACGGCGTCGGCTATTTCCTGAACGTGCACGAAGGCCCGCAGGTGATCTCGCACTACGCGCCCGCCGAACCGTGGACGGCGATGGAAGAGGGCATGATCACATCGATCGAGCCGGGCATTTATCGGCCGGGCAAGTGGGGCATCCGCATCGAGAATCTCGTGATGAACCAGGCCGCGGAAAAGACCGAGTTCGGTGATTTCCTCGAATTCGAAACGCTGACGCTGTGCCCGATCGATACGCGCTGCATCGACTTGTCGCTGTTGCGCGACGACGAGCGCGCGTGGCTCAACGCCTATCACGAGACGGTGCGCTCGCGCGTGTCGCCGCATGTGTCGGGGAAGGCGCTGGCGTGGCTCGAAGAACGGACGAAGGCGATTTGACTCGACGGAGCGCGGCAAGATGACCATCAAGGCAGTCGTGTTCGATTTCGGCGGCGTGCTGATCGACTGGAATCGCGAGTATCTCTACAAACAACTGATTCCGGACGAGACCGAACGGCTCTGGTTTCTCGACAACGTCTGCAAGATGGAGTGGGTCGTGCAGCAGGACGGCGGGCAGACGATCGAGGAAGGCACCGCCGAACTGGTCGCGCTCCATCCCGGTCACGAAGCGTTGATCCGCGCGTTCTATGCGCGCTGGCCGGAGATGGTGTCGGGCGTGCTGGAAGAGGGCGTCGCGCTGGTCGACCGGCTTGAGGCTGCCGGCGTGCCGCTCTTCGGCCTGACGAACTGGTCGGCGGAGACTTTTCCGTACGCGTGGGAGCGTTTTGACGTGCTGCGCAAGTTCCGGGAGGTCGTTGTCTCGGGGCGTGTCGGACTGGTGAAGCCCGATGCGCGGATTTTCGCTCTGATGCGCGCGGAAATCGAAAAGCAGTTGCCGGGCATTCAGCCGAACGAGCTCGTATTCATCGACGACAATCTGAAGAACGCGCAAGCTGCGAACGCGCTCGGCTGGCACGGCGTTCACTACACCGGCGCCGCGGACACCGAAACGAAGCTGCGCGCGCTCGACCTGCCGATCTGAACGCACGAAGGCAACGCGCTACTGCCCCAGCAGATTCTTCAGTGCGTTGCCGATTCCCCGCACCGTATCACCCGCGCCTCGCGCGACGCCTTCAGCGCTCACGCCGAGCGCCTTCGCGAAGCCCGCCGCGAGTTTCTTCGACAGACTTTCGCTCAGCGAAAACTTCGGATCGCGCAAATCGCCTTCGAGCACGAAATCGAGCTTGATCTGCTGCTTGCGGTCCTTCAGCGCGGCGATCGCGGCCTTCGTCGGAATCGAGAGAAAGGTGTCGAGCGCGTTGCCGGTATCGCTGATCTGAAGATGATTCAACGTGAGCGTGCCGGGCGCGTGGATGCGGGAATCCTTCACCGTTGCGTCGATCGTCAGGTCGATGGTGCCGCCCGTCACCGCCGCCTTCGCGCCCGCTTTCTTGAGCAGATACGGATCGAGCGTCGCGACGTCGACGTTGTGCAGCGTCACGCGCGTCTGCGAATCCTTGTTCGCGATGATCATCCAGCCGCCCCACGTCACGTTGCCGGTGTGCGACGGACCCTTGATCGAACCGGTCATCGAGAGGTCGGTGCGGTCGGTGAGCGCGGGCAGATGAATGTGATCGACGGTCGCGCGCGCATCGCCGATCAGCACGCGATACGGCGGCTCCTGCACGGAACCGTCGAAGAACTCCATCGAACCGCGTTCGAACGACACGCGATCGATCAGCTTTTCTTCCTGCGCGTGCTCCTGGCGCGCCTTGCTGTCGGGCGTCGCGTCGGCTTCGCGCGCGGTTTCCTTGAGTCCGGGCAAAATTCGCACGCGGCCATCGGCGGAGCGCACGATCGACAGATAGTAGTTATCGACGCTCACGCTGCGCAGATGAATCGGTCGGGAGATGAGCGAGCGCATGTCGACATCGAGCACGATGCGCTCGGCGCGCATGGCGTCGCTTGCGGGCCAGTCTTTCGGACCGCGCAGGCGCACGCGCGAGAGCGTCACGTGACCGAAGCCGACATCGATTTCTTCGACCGAACCGTTCGGGCCGAGCGTCTCGACGATGCGCTCTTTCATCTGATGCACGACAAACAGCCAGCCACCGACAGCCACGACGACGAGCGCCACGACGATGCCGATTGCCCAAAGCGCCCCCCGCCTCGCGCTCGATCCCGCCATCTGCGTGTGTCTCCGGTGTCGGCCATTGAAAAGCGCCGCTCGAAAAAGAAAGTGGCGACTGCGTCCTACACAGTCGCCACTTTTATGCCTGAAGTCGGTGCGCGTGCCCGCATAGACGCGCGCTGTTTATCATCAGACGTTTTGCCGTGTTCAGCGCGTGATCGGCTTGTAGCGCAGGCGCTTCGGCTTCGCGGCCTCTTCGCCGAGACGCTTGCGCTTATCGGCCTCGTACTCCTGATAGTTGCCGTCGAAGAACTCGACGTGTGAATCGCCTTCGAACGCGAGGATATGCGTCGCGATGCGGTCTAGGAACCAGCGATCGTGCGAAATCACCATCACGGAGCCGGCGAATTCGAGCAGCGCGTCTTCGAGCGCGCGCAGCGTTTCGACGTCGAGATCGTTCGACGGTTCGTCGAGCAGCAGCATGTTGCCGCCCGCGATGAGCGTCTTCGCCAGATGCAGACGCCCGCGCTCACCGCCCGACAGATTGCCGACGAGTTTTTGCTGATCGCTGCCCTTGAAGTTGAAGCGGCCGATATACGCGCGCGACGGCGTTTCGTACTTGCCGACCGTGAGCACATCGGCGCCGCCGGAGATTTCCTCGAACACGGTCTTGTCGGCGGCAAGCGCGTCGCGGCTCTGATCGACATAGGCGAGCTTGACGGTCGGTCCCTTGACGATTTCGCCCGAATCCGGCTGTTCCTTGCCGGTCAGCATGCGGAAGAGTGTCGACTTGCCGGCGCCGTTCGGCCCGATGATGCCGACGATCGCGCCTGCCGGAATCTTCATGCTGAGATTGTCGATGAGCAGTCGATCGCCATAGGCTTTGCTGACGTTCTTGAACTCGATGACTTCATTGCCCAGCCGATCGCCGACCGGAATGAAGATTTCCTGCGTTTCATTGCGCTTCTGATATTCCTGGCTGTTGAGCTCCTCGAAGCGCGCGATACGCGCCTTCGATTTAGCCTGACGGCCCTTCGGGTTCTGGCGCACCCATTCGAGTTCTTTCTTGATCGCTTTCTGGCGCGCGGATTCGCTCGATTCTTCCTGCTTCAGGCGGTCTTCCTTCTGGTCGAGCCAGCTCGAATAATTGCCCTTCCACGGAATGCCGTGGCCGCGGTCGAGTTCGAGAATCCATTCGGCGGCGTTATCGAGGAAGTAGCGATCGTGCGTCACGGCGACGACGGTGCCCGGATAGCGCGTCAGGAACTGTTCGAGCCATTCGACGGATTCGGCGTCGAGGTGGTTGGTCGGCTCGTCGAGCAGCAGCATGTCGGGCTTTTGCAGCAGCAGCTTGCACAGCGCGACACGGCGTTTTTCGCCACCCGACAGATGTTCGATTTTCGCGTCCCACGCGGGCAGGCGCAGCGCGTCGGCGGCGACTTCGAGTTGCTGCTCGGGGCTGCCGCCATCGCTCGTGGAGAGGATGGCTTCGTACTTCGCCTGTTCGGCGGCGAGCTTGTCGAAGTCGGCGTCGGGTTCGGCGTAGGCGGCGTAGATTTCGTCGAGTTTCTTTTGCGCCTGGAAGACATCGCCGAGACCTTCCTCGACGGCCTCACGCACGGTCTGCTGCGGATCCAGTTGCGGCTCCTGCGGCAGATAACCGATGTTCAGGTTCGGCATCGGCGTGGCGTCGCCTTCGATGTCCTTGTCGACGCCGGCCATGATCCTGATGAGCGTCGACTTGCCGGAACCGTTCAGACCGAGCAGGCCGATCTTCGCGCCGGGGAAGAACGAGAGGGAGATGTCTTTCAGGATCTGACGCTTCGGCGGGACGATCTTGCCGACGCGGTTCATGGTGAAGACGTATTGGGCCATGTCGAGTGTTCTGTGATGGTGTGATGAAGGGTGCGAACGCCGTGCGTCCGATGATGTCGCACGCGCGGTCTGGCGCGCGTTCCCGGGGCCGCGTCAGGCGGCGCAGGCGGGGTTATGTGGCATTGTACTTCGCGGTGGGTTTCCGTCACTGCCAGCTCGCGACCGCGCTGCCTCGTCCGGAAAAGAAAAAAGCGGAGTCCCTTTTATCGGGTACTCCGCTTTGCGAGGCAGGCAGTGTCGACAGTTCTTGACGCTTACACGTTGAACAAAAAGTTCATCACATCCCCGTCATGCACCACATACTCCTTCCCTTCCGCCCGCATCTTCCCGGCTTCCTTCGCGCCTTGCTCGCCCTTATAAGCGATGTAGTCATCGAACGAAATCGTCTGCGCGCGAATGAAGCCACGTTCGAAATCCGTATGAATCGCGCCCGCGGCCTGCGGCGCCGTATCGCCGATATGAATCGTCCACGCGCGCACTTCCTTCACGCCCGCCGTGAAGTACGTGTGCAAACCGAGCAGCTTGAAACCCGCGCGAATCACGCGGTTCAAACCCGGCTCGTCCATGCCCATATCAGCCAGGAAGTCTTGCTTGTCGGCATCTTCGAGGTCGGCGATTTCCGCTTCGATCGCCGCGCACACGGCGACCACCGGCGCGTTCTCCGCTTCCGCGTGCTTGCGCACCGCGTCGAGATACGGGTTGTTCTCGAAGCCATCGTCCTTCACGTTCGCGACGTACATCGTGGGCTTCGACGTGATCAGGCACAACGGCTTGATGGTCAACTGTTCTTCGTCGGTCAGCGACAGACCGCGCACCGGCTTCGCCTGATCCAGTTGCGCGCGCACTTTCTCGAGCACGGCGACGAGCTTCGCCGCTTCCTTGTCGTTGCCCGATTTCGCCGCCTTCGAGTAACGCGTGAATGCCTTTTCGACCGTCGCCAGATCGGCGAGCGCGAGTTCAGTGTTGATGACTTCGATATCCGCGATCGGATCGATCTTGCCCGCGACGTGGATCACGTTCTCGTCCTCGAAGCAGCGCACGACGTGCGTGATCGCGTCCGTTTCGCGGATGTTCGCGAGGAACTGGTTGCCGAGGCCTTCACCTTTCGACGCGCCCGCGACGAGACCCGCGATATCGACGAACTCGACCACCGCCGGCAGGATGCGCTCGGGCTTCACGATTTCGGCGAGTGCGTTCAGGCGCGCGTCCGGCACTTCGACCACGCCGACATTCGGCTCGATCGTGCAGAACGGATAGTTCTCGGCGGCGATGCCCGCCTTGGTCAAAGCATTGAAAAGTGTGGACTTGCCGACGTTGGGCAAGCCGACGATGCCGCATTGGAGGCTCATGGGATCCTTCGAACTGGTGAGACGGCGCGGGCCGCGCGGGTTTCGTCAAAAATGGTGCGCAATGAGCGGGCGAGAACCGCCCGCCACGCTGCGGCCGCATCCGGCGGCCGGGCAAACCGCTATTGTAACGCCGCGCCGGGCCGCCTAGCTCCGCCCGCCAGGCCTCGCGCCGTGGGCAAACCCGTTCGTACCCCACGGCTATAATGCCCGGATGACTTCGCATCCCCTCAAATTTCACGCGGTCGTGGTCGGCGGCGGGCTCGTCGGCAAGACGGCCGCGCTCGCGCTCGCGCAATCCGGGCTGCGCACCGCGCTCATCGCGGCGCGCGCAACCGGCCTGCCGCCGGGCGCCGCGTTCGATTCGCGCATCTACGCGCTGTCGTCGAGCTCGCAGACGCTGCTGGAACGCCTGCGCGTCTGGCAGGCGCTCGATCGATCGCGTCTCGGTCCTGTCTTCGACATGCGCGTGTTCGGCGATGCCCACGCGGAACTGCACTTTTCGGCTTTTCAGGCATCGGTGCCGCAGCTTGCGTGGATCGTGGAATCGTCGCTTATCGAAGAATCGCTCGACACCGCGCTGCGCTTTCAGCCGAGCCTGTCGTGGTTCGAATCGCGCGCGCAAGGCATGACGGTCGAAGCCGACGCGGCGCACATCGCGCTCGCGAGCGGCGAAATGCTCGAAACGGATCTGATCGTCGGCGCCGATGGCGCGCATTCATGGGTGCGCGCGCAAATGGGCGCGAAGATGCATCGTCGCGATTACCGGCAAACCGGCGTCGTCGCCAATTTCAAGGCCGAGCGGCCGCACGGCGAGACCGCGTATCAATGGTTCCGCGATACCGAAATCATCGCGCTCCTGCCGTTGCCGGGCGAGCACGTATCGCTCGTCTGGTCCGCGCGCACGGAGCACGCCGACGAACTGCTCGCGCTCGATCCCGCGCAACTCTCGGCACAAGTCGAACAGGCGACACAAAACACGCTCGGCGCGCTCGATTGCGTCACGTCCGCGCAAGGCTTTCCGCTCGGGCTGCAAACCGTCGACAAGCTGATCGCGCCGCGCGTCGCGCTCGTCGGCGACGCCGCGCATCTGATCCATCCGCTCGCCGGGCAGGGCATGAACCTCGGCCTGCGCGACGTGGCTGCGCTCGCGGATGTCATCGCGAACAAGGAGTCGTTCCGTGATCTCGGCGATCCGATCCTGCTGCGCCGCTATGAACGCGCGCGCCGCGAAGACATCCAGAAGCTCATGTTCGCAACCGATGGCCTGCAGCGTCTCTTTGCCGTGCCGGGCACGCTCGCGCGCGCGGTCCGCAACACCGGCATGGCGTTCGTCGGCGCGCAGCCGCTCGTCAAGCGCTGGCTGGTGTCGGCGGCGCTCGGTTGAAATACTCCATCGATATTCCACAGGCGCGGCGCTCGCGTCACGCTCAGGCGACTCACAGGAACCCGCATGAAAACCACCTTCCGCTTCGCTCTCGCCACGGCCGCGGCGCTCGCCGTGACGCTCGGCATCGGTTGCTCGGCGCAGGCCGATCAGACCACCGACAAGATCAAGTCCGCGCTCGAATCGCGCATGGGCGACGCCACCATCAAGAGCATCGAGAAGACGCCCGTGCCGGGGCTCTACGAAGTGAATCTCGGCTCGCAGATCGTCTATAGCGATGCAACCGGAAACTACGTCCTGATCGGCGATCTCGTCGATACGCGCAACAGCAAGAATCTCACCGAGGCGCGGCTCGCGGACACGAACAAGATCGAGTTCGCAAAGCTGCCGCTCGAGAACGCGGTGAAGGTCGTGAAGGGCAACGGCAGCCGCAAGATCGCGGTGTTCTCCGATCCGAACTGTCCATACTGCAAGCAGCTCGAAACGACGCTGAAGTCGATCGACAACGTGACGGTCTACACGTTCCTCTATCCGGTGCTGTCGCCCGATTCGACCGCCAAGTCGAAGTCGATCTGGTGCTCGAAGGATCGCGGCACGACGTGGGAAGGCTGGATGCTCGATCACAAGGCGCCCACCACCGCGGGCACTTGCGACACGACCGCGATCGACAAGAACCTGAAGCTCGGCCGCTCGATGAACGTCACCGGCACGCCGACCGTGTTTCTCACCGACGGCCGCCGTCTGCCGGGCGCCGTGCCCGCCGACCGGCTCGAAAAGGAACTCTCGGCCGTGCACTGAGCGCGGGGCTAAACGAGGAAGGGAGGCGCGTGATGCGCCTCCTGTGTTTTTACGGCCTTGCTTTTGCGAAAGCGCAGCGTAATGAAGAAAGGCGGCAGCAAGGCGTCGGGCGCGCTCATCCCAATCACGCGCCCAGAACAAGAACAAGGACATCGAGATGACTACGCTCATGCAAACGGTGCAGCCCATCCGCTATGGCATCGTTCCGAAGAATCCCGCGGCGCATCTCTTCGAAGTGACGCTGACCGTCGCCGAACCCGATCCGACCGGCCAGCGCTTCATGCTGCCGGTCTGGATTCCGGGCAGCTACATGATCCGCGAGTTCGCGCGCAATATCGTCACGCTGCAGGCGTTCAACGCGGCGGGCCGCCGGGTCGCCATCGAAAAGACCGACAAGCACGCGTGGCAGGCCGCGCCGGTCGACGGTCCGATCACGCTGCGCTACGAGGTCTACGCGTGGGACATGTCGGTGCGCGCCGCGCATCTGGACGACACCGTCGGCTTTTTCAACGGCACGAGTACGTTCCTCGCCGTGGAAGGGCAGTCGGGCGCGCCGTGCATCGTCGATATCCAGCCGCCGCAGGGCGGCGCGTATCGCAACTGGCGCGTCGCGACGGCGCTCGCGGAAGCGCGCGGCACGAAGCGCTACGGCTTCGGCACGTATGAGGCGGCGAATTACGACGAACTCGTCGATCATCCGGTCGCGCTCGGCGAATTCGCGCTCGGCAGCTTCAACGCGCACGGCGTGAAGCACGACATCGTGATCTCGGGACGCGTCGTCAATCTCGACATGAACCGGCTCGCGGCCGATCTGAAGCGCGTGTGCGAAGCGCAGATCGCGCTTTTCGAGCCGCGCACGAAGAAAGCGCCGATGGACCGCTACGTGTTCATGACCGTCGCCGTCGGCGATGGTTACGGCGGGCTCGAACATCGCGCATCGACGGCGCTGATCTGCAATCGCACGGATTTGCCGGCCCAGGGCCGTCCGGAAGTGACCGAGGGCTATCGCACCTATCTCGGGCTGTGCAGCCACGAATACTTCCATACGTGGAACGTGAAGCGCATCAAACCGGCCGCGTTCGCGCCGTACGATCTGTCGCAGGAAAATTACACGACGCTGCTGTGGCTCTTCGAAGGCTTTACGTCCTATTACGACGACCTGATGCTCGTGCGCAGCGGACTGATTTCGGCGGGCGACTACTTCAACCTGCTCGGCAAGACGATCGGCGGCGTGCTGCGTGGTAGCGGGCGTCTGAAGCAATCCGTCGCGCAAAGCTCGTTCGATGCGTGGGTGAAGTACTACCGCGCCGACGAAAACGCGCCGAACGCGATCGTCAGCTATTACCAGAAGGGCTCGCTCGTCGCGCTTGCGTTCGATCTGTCGATTCGCGCGCAAACGGGCAACCGCAAATCGCTCGACGACGTGATGCGCCTTCTGTGGCAGCGCTACGGCCGCGACTTCTACAACGGCAAGCCGCGCGGCATTCCGGAAGGGGACGTCGAGGCGCTCTTCGCCGAAGCGACCGGCGCGGACCTGCGCTCGCTGTTCCGCGACGGTGTGCGCGGCACCCGCGATCTGCCTCTCGATGCACTGTTCGAGCCGTTCGGCATTGCGCTCGCGCCCGATTTGCCGGGCAACGGGGTGTCGGTGAAGCCGTCGCTCGGCGTGCGCGTGCGCGGCGGCGCGGATTGCACGCTCGCCGTCGTCCACGAGGGCAGCGCGGCGCAGAAGGCGGGCTTGTCGGCGGGCGACGTGCTCGTGGCGATCGACGGACTGCGTGTCACCGGATCGAATCTCGACGCGCTGCTGTCGCGCTATCTGCCGGGCGCGAAGGTGGAAGTGCACGCGTTCCGCCGCGAGGAATTGCGTCGCACCGACGTGAAGCTCGACGGACCGGAAGTCGCGCGCTACGTGCTGACGGCCATCGACGGACGTGGCCCGTCGAAACAATGGCGCGAGCGCTGGCTGAAAGGCTGATTCGGCGGGGTCTGGCGGATTGTTCTACTGGTGCAACGATCCGTCATGACCGCACGGCTTTTTCCCGGACGCCGAAACACGAAGAATGCTTCCTAAGCCGGACGCCGAGGGCGCCCGAAACCTCATAGAGATAGGAAGCCATCATGACGACGATTCTGCAAATCAACTCCGCCGCCCGTTCGCAAGGCGCTCAATCGACGCTGCTCGCCGATGAACTGACCGCAAAACTGCAACAAGCCAACGCAGGCGCCAAGGTGGTCGTGCGCAATCTGCTCGGCGACAGCCTGCCGCACCTCGACGACGCCACGCTCGGCGCGTTCTTCACGCCCGCCGATCAGCGCAGCGCGGAACAAGTCGCGATCAACGCGAAGAGCGAAGCGCTGATCAACGAACTGCAAGCGGCGGATATCGTCGTGATCGCGGCGCCGCTGTACAACTTTGGCATCTCGTCGCAACTGAAGACGTATTTCGACTGGATCGCGCGTGCGGGCATCACGTTCAGCTACACCGCGAACGGTCCGGAAGGTCTCGTGAAGGGCAAGAAGGTGTACGTGGTCTCGGCGCGCGGCGGCAAGTACGCGGGCACGCCGCATGATTCGCAGACGCCGTACCTGAAGACGTTCCTTGCCTTCCTCGGCATGACCGACGTGAACTTCATCTACGCCGAAGGCCTGAACATGGGCCCGGACGCGGCTGGCGCGGCGCTGGCGTCGGCGCGTGAGGCCATCGCGGCTGTTTAAGCGTCTTCGCTTCGATAAAAAACCCCGCTGATGCGGGGTTTTTCGTTTTCAGGCGAGCAATTCCGGTTCAGCGGGCAAACGCCAGTCGATCGGCTCGCGACCGTGTTTCGTCAGATAGTCGTTGGCGAGCGCGAAATGTCCGCAGCCGAAAAATCCGCGATACGCCGACAACGGCGACGGATGCACTGCTTCCAGCACGCAATGCGATTTCCCCGTGCCTTCGATCAAACCGCGCTTCGCCTGCGCATGCGCGCCCCACAGCATGAACACGAGGCTGTCGTGACGCTGCGCCATTTCGTGGATCAGCGTGTCGGTGCATTGCTCCCAGCCGCGTTTCGCGTGGCTGCCGGCCTTGTCGCGCTCGACGGTCAGCGACGTATTGAGCAGCAACACGCCTTGTTTTGCCCACGAATCGAGGCATCCGTGCGCGGGCGCCGGAAAACCGAGGCTCGCGTGGATTTCCTTGAAGATGTTGCGCAACGACGGCGGCGGCCGCACCGGCGCGGGCACCGAGAACGCGAGGCCATGCGCTTGCGGCGCGCCCTTGTCTTCGCCGTGATACGGGTCTTGCCCGAGAATCACGACTTTCACGTCGCCGGGACTCGTGAGACGCAGCGCGCGAAAGACATCGGCGGGATAGACCGTCTTTCCGGCGGCGCGCTCGGCATCTACGAACGCGCATAGCGCCGCATAGTGCTTGCCGTCGATGAACGGCTTCAGATGGCGGCGCCAGTCGGCGGGCAGCGCGTCGAACTGGCTTTCGAGCGTCGTGACATCCGACGCGGACGCGGGTTCGTTCTCCGCGAAGAGGGAAGGCTGCTGATTCATGCTCACGCGTTGCGGTTCTTTTCGGGCTGTTCGCGCAGAAGATAACCGCGCTGAGCCTTGCTGAGATCTTCAGGTACGAGCTCGGGAAACGCGCCGCGCAATTCCGCCGCGAGCATCGAGAGCGCGCTTTCTTCGCCCGATTTCAGTTCGAGTTCGAGTTCGCTGATTTCCGCGCGACGCGTTTCGCCATCGACATCGGCGGTGATTTCGCCGAGATCCAGCGCCACTTCGATCTGCGATCCCTCGCGCTCGATGTCCCACACGAGGCGCCTGAAGTCGGTCTTGAAGAGCGCGATGACATCCGGCGCGGCGCGTTCCAGCGCTTCGTGCGCGGCGGCGTCGTCGCATGCGTCGAGCAGCGCTTCAAATTCGAGCGCTTCACCTTCGACCGGCAATTCCCATTCTTGCCGATTGCTCAGACCAGCCACCGATTTTCCGAGCGTCTTGAAAGTCTGCAGCCACTGCTCGGGCGTGCGGCGCAGGCGCAGCGCGGACTTTGCCTTCGCGAGCGCGCAGTCCGGCGTATCGAAATAGACGTTGGCAAGCTCGATCGGCTTGCCCGCGCCGGTGCGCTCGTCGAAGAAGCGCGCGACGTCGTCGTGTTGCGACGGCGCGAGCGCGAGCTTGAGTTCCCGTTCGATTCCCATGGCGTTCAGAAGAACATGCGCGCGAGTTCCGCGCCGGGATCGTCGGCGCGCATGAACGCTTCGCCGACGAGGAAGGTATGCACGCGCATCGCGCGCAGCCGGTCGACATCCAGACGCGACAGGATGCCCGATTCCGTCACGACGATCCGGTCATCCGGCACCTGTTCCAGCATGCCGATGGTCGTGTCGATCGTGGTTTCAAACGTGCGCAGATTGCGATTGTTGATGCCGATGAGCGGCGTCTTCAGCGTGAGCGCGTCGCGCAGTTCGTCGGCATCGTGCACTTCGACGAGCACCGCGAGCCCGAGCGAATGCGCGTACGCTTCGAGGTCCTGCATGTGCGAAAGCTCGAGCGCGGCGGCGATCAGCAGAATGCAGTCCGCGCCCATCGCGCGCGCTTCCATGATCTGATACGGATCGATGATGAAGTCCTTGCGCAGCACCGGCAGGCTGCACGCGGCGCGCGCTTCCTCCAGATAGGCGACGCTGCCCTTGAAGAACTGCACGTCGGTGAGCACGGAAAGGCACGCGGCGCCGCCTTTTTCGTACGAGCGCGCGATGTCGGCGGGCACGAAGTGTTCGCGCAATACGCCTTTCGACGGGCTCGCCTTCTTCACCTCGGCGATCACCGCAGCCTGATTTGCCGCGTGCTTGGCACGCAACGCGCCGGTGAAATCGCGCAGGTCGCGCGCGCTGGCTTCGAGCTTCAGCTCTTCGAGCGGCGCGCTCAGTTCGGCGGCGCGGATTTCCTCGCGCTTGACCGCGATGATGCGATCCAGAATGTCACTCATATTGGCTTCCGTTATTTCTTCGCAAACTGCTGCGTGAATGTCACGAGCGTTTCGATCTTCTCGCGCGCCGCGCCGCTTTCGATTGCTTCGCGCGCGGCTGCCATGCCAGCTTCGATCGACTCGGCGACATCCGCAGCATAAAGCGCCGTGCCGGCGTTCAATGTGACGATCTCGCGCGCGACGCCCGCCTTGTTGTTCAGCGCGCCGAGCAGCATCGCCTTCGATTCCTGCGCGTCCTGCACTTTCAGCGTGCGGTTCGACACCATCTGCAGGCCGAAGTCCTCCGGATGGATTTCGTACTCGGTCACTTCGCCATGCTTCAGCTCGCCGACTTTCGTCGCGGCGCCGAGCGACACTTCGTCCATGCCGTCCTTGCCGTACACCACCAGCACGTGTTTTGCACCGAGCCGCTGCATCACGCGCACCTGAATGCCGACGAGGTCTTCGTGAAATACGCCCTGAAGCTGGTTCGGCGCGCCGGCCGGATTGGTCAACGGCCCGAGAATATTGAAGATGGTACGCACGCCGAGTTCGCGGCGCACCGGCGCGATGTTTTTCATCGCCGGATGATGATTCGGCGCGAACATGAAGCCCATGCCGGTTTCGGCAATCGACGCGGCCACTTGTTCCGGCGTCAGATCGATGTTCACGCCGAGCGCTTCGAGCACGTCCGCGCTGCCCGATTTGCTCGATACGCCGCGATTGCCGTGCTTCGCGACCTTCGCGCCCGCCGCCGCCGCGACGAACATCGACGCGGTGGAGATGTTGAAGGTATGCGAGCCGTCGCCGCCCGTGCCGACGATATCGACGAAATTCGAGTTGTCCTCGACTTCGACGTGATTGGCGAACTCGCGCATCACGGTTGCGGCCGCGGCGATCTCGCCGATGGTTTCCTTCTTCACGCGCAAGCCGGTGATGATCGCGGCGGCCATGACGGGCGACATCTCGCCGCGCATGATCTGGCGCATCAGATGCAGCATTTCGTCGTGGAAAATCTCGCGATGCTCGATCGTGCGTTGCAGCGCTTCCTGTGCGGTGATGGTCATTTTTTCAGGCCCGCTTGCCGGTCGAGGAGTTTTTCACGAAGTTTTCGAGCAGCGCGTGGCCGTGCTCGGAAAGAATCGATTCCGGATGGAACTGCACGCCTTCCACTTCGAGTTCCCGGTGGCGCACGCCCATGATTTCACCGTCCGGCGTCCATGCGGACACTTCGAGACAGTCAGGCAAAGACTCGCGCTCGATGGCGAGCGAGTGATAGCGCGTCACATTGAAGTGTTTGGGGAGATCGGAGAACACCCCTCTACAGTCGGTTTCGATCTGGCTCACCTTGCCGTGCATGATCGTCTGCGCGCGCACGACGCGTCCGCCGAACGCCTCGCCGATCGCCTGATGGCCGAGGCACACGCCGAGAATCGGCAGCTTGCCGGAGAATTCGCGCAGCACGTCGAGCGTGATGCCCGCGTGCTGCGGATTGCTCGGTCCAGGCGAGAGGCAGATGCGCTCGGGGTTCAGCTTCGCGATTTCATCGAGGGTGATTTCGTCGTTGCGATACGTGTGCACGTCCTCGCCGAGTTCGCCGAAATACTGGACCAGGTTGTAGGTGAAGGAATCGTAGTTGTCGATCATCAGCAGCATGGTCTTGTCTCCTCAGAAGTCGCTGTCGAGGCCGTCTTGCACTTGCTCGGCGGCGCGCAGCACGGCGCGCGCCTTATTCTCCGTTTCCTGCCATTCGGATTCCGGCACCGAATCGGCGACGACGCCCGCGGCCGCCTGAACGTAGAGATTGCCTTTGTGGATGAGGCCGGTGCGAATCGCGATGGCGAGATCCATTTCGCCGCTGAAGGAGAGATAACCGACTGCGCCGCCGTACAGTCCGCGCTTGACCGGTTCGAGTTCGTCGATGAGTTCCATCGCGCGGACCTTCGGCGCGCCGGACAGCGTGCCGGCGGGGAAGGTTGCGCGCAGCACGTCGAAGTTGCTCATGCCGGGTTTCAGCTTGCCTTCGACCGAACTCACGATGTGCTGCACGTGCGAATACTTTTCGATGATCATCTTGTCCGTCACGGAAACCGAGCCCGTCTGCGCGATGCGGCCGACGTCATTGCGCGCGAGGTCGATCAGCATCACGTGCTCGGCGACTTCCTTCGGATCGTTCAGCAGTTCGGTGGCGAGTTCGGCGTCGCGCTCCGGCGTGTTGCCGCGCGGCCGCGTACCGGCGAGCGGACGAATCGTCACGATGCGGTCTTCCGCGCGCTTTTCCTGACGCACGAGAATTTCTGGCGACGCGCCGACTACATGCATTTCGCCGCCGAAGTTGTAGTAGTACATGTACGGCGACGGATTCAGCGAACGCAGCGCGCGATACAGCGAAAGCGGGTTGTCGCGGAACGGCTTGATGAGGCGCTGGCCGACCTGCACCTGCATCAGTTCGCCCGCAGCGATGTATTCCTTCGCACGGCGCACGGCGTTCAGATAGTCGTCTTTCTTGAACTCGCGGAACGTTTCGGTACGCACGCTCGCGGATGTCACCGGCGGCTGCACCGTCACGCGCAGGCGCGCGCGCAACTCGCGCAGCCGATGCTTCGCTTTCGCATACGCCTCGGGCCGGGTCGGGTCGGCGTAGACGATCAGATAAAGCTTGCCCGCGAGGTTGTCGATGACAGCGACCTCTTCCGTCATCAGCAGTTGGATGTCCGGCAGGTTGAGATCATCGGGCGGCGCGGTGTGCGCGAGCTTCTTCTCGATGTAGCGCACCGCGTCATAGCCGAAGTAGCCCGCGAGACCGCCGCAGAAACGCGGCAGGCCCGGACGCGTCGCGACCTTGAAACGTTTCTGATATTGCTCGATGAACGTGAGCGGATCGCCTTCATCCGTTTCGACGACGTTGCCGTCGGTGATGACTTGCGTCTTGCCGTTCTGGACGCTCACGGTCGTGCGGGCCGGCAAGCCGATGAACGAGTAGCGCCCGAAGCGCTCGCCGCCCACGACGGATTCCAGCAGGAACGAGTTCGCGCCGTTGCGCTCGGACTGCGCGAGCTTGAGATACAGCGAGAGCGGCGTTTCGAGGTCGGCGAGCGCTTCGGCGATGAGCGGAATGCGGTTGTAGCCTTCGTTCGCCAGCGATTGGAATTCGAGTTCGGTCATGTTGCGATCCTTGAGCGACGCGCGCTTTTCGACGGTGGCGCGGCATCGGGGAGTGCAGGGCGCTGCGGTCGGTCGAATCCCGTGATGATCGCACACGACGGTCCGGCCGCTTCGAATGGCTGAAGCGGAGGGGACGACTCGCGCAGCACTACACGACGCGTGCCTGAGCGAGGCTCGATGTATGACGATTCGACGGAAACGGCGCAGGGACGCGCAGCGAAACAAAAAACGGATGCTGAAGCGGATGAAGCACGACGCGACATGGCTTCAGCGTACCTCGGGCGAGGTTAGCGCGACCAGCGACGCCAGGGCCAGGCTCCCCGGTCGATGCTGCTCAGACTCCGTTTTCTGTTGAGAAACATGGATGGACTTATTCAGTCAGGGTGGTATCCGGCGGCGCCAAAGTGGCGGCGATCGCCAGTGCTGCGGTGCGCAGCGAGGAAACTATACCATCGGATTTCACGGACTGTACAGGTTTCCCGTGGTTGTAACCGTAGGGCACGGTCAGGGTCGCGAGGCCCGCGGCGCGGCCCGCGAGCGCGTCGTTCTCCGAATCTCCGACCGCCACGGTTTCGCGCGGCAAGACGTCCAGTCGTTCACAGGCCGTGAGCATCGGCAACGGATCGGGCTTCTTCGCCGGAAGGGAGTCGCCGCCGAGAATCACCTTGAAGAAATCCGCGATGCCGAAGTGCGCGAGCAACTCCACCGCGAACCGATGCGGCTTGTTTGTCACGCACGCGAGCGCGACGCCGCTTTCGCGCATCGCTTCGAGGCCTTCCTTCACTTCGGGGAAGAGCGTCGAATGCTTGCCGTTGACCTTCGCGTATTCGGTTTGATAGATCGCGAGCGCGTCGTCGAATTGCGCGGCCGCCTGCGACGGCGATAGCCGCACCGCCAGCACGCTGCGAATCAGGTTTTCCGAACCCTTGCCGACGTAGTCCGTGACTTCATCGCGCGTGACGGGCGTCTCGATGCCGATGCGCGCGAGCATCGCGTTCAGCGCGGCGACGAAATCGTCCGCGGTATCGACCATCGTGCCGTCGAGGTCGATGATGGCCGCGCGGATCGGCCGGTTCACAAACGGCGTCTGCGCCGGGGCGATCTCGCTCATGCTTTCGCTCCTGCTTCGGCCTTGGCCAGTTCCGCGCGCATCGCGTCGATGACCTGTTTGTAGTCCGGCTTGCCGAAAATGGCCGAGCCCGCGACGAACGAGTCCGCGCCGGCCGCCGCGATTTCAGCGATGTTGTCGATCTTCACGCCGCCGTCGACTTCCAGATGGATCTCGCGCCCCGTGCGATCGCGATACGCATTGATTCGCGCGCGCGCCTCGCGCAGTTTGTTGAGCGCCTCGGGAATGAACGACTGCCCGCCGAAGCCCGGATTCACCGACATGATCAGCACGAGATCGAGCTTGTCCATCACGTGATCGAGATAATTCAGCGGCGTCGCGGGATTGAACACCAGGCCCGCCTTGCAGCCGTGATCGCGGATCAGCGAGAGCGTGCGGTCGATGTGATCCGAACCTTCCGGATGAAAACTGATCACATTGGCGCCGGCTTTCGCGAAATCGGGCACGATGCGGTCGACCGGGCGCACCATCAGATGCACGTCGATGGGCACGTCCACGTGCGGGCGGATGGCTTCGCACACCAACGGACCGATCGTCAGATTCGGCACGTAATGGTTGTCCATGACGTCGAAGTGGATCCAGTCGGCGCCGGCGGCGACGACATTGCGGACTTCCTCGCCGAGGCGGGAAAAGTCAGCGGAGAGGATGCTGGGAGCGATGTGGAATTGCGCCATGGACGGTGACCGGGTAGCGACCTAAAGGCGTGATTTTAACCCGCGTTTTTCCCTGGAGTGCCCTCGGCCGAACGGCCAGTGCGTCGGGCGGATGTGCACAGGGCTCCAATCGTGTTGCGGGCGCGGCCAGCATCAAGGAGAATGCCTCACCAATGGCGGCGCGCCCGCACGGCTCTCTGCGCGGCGGGGCAGCGGCCATTTGAACTGGAATTGGAACTACGATGAGCCAGTACGAATTCAGCGTCTCCGTGGAGACGCGGTACCTGCCGGAACAGTCCGATCCCGACAGCCGGCAGTACGCATTCGCCTACACACTGACGATCCGTAACACCGGTGAGGTCGCGGCGCAGTTGATTTCGCGGCACTGGATCATCACTGACAGCAACGACCACGTGCAGGAAGTGAAGGGACTCGGGGTCGTTGGGCATCAACCGCTTTTGCCCCCGGGTGAACAGTTCGAATACACGAGCTGGGCGGTGATCGCGACGCCCGTCGGCACGATGCGCGGCGAGTATTTCTGCGTGGCCGAAGACGGCGAGCGTTTCGAGGCGCCGGTAGCGGAGTTCGCGTTGCATATGCCGCGCACGCTCCACTGAGCGGGAGCCGGCGGAAAGGGACGCTCAGCGCCGTTTCGCCGGATCGTTCGAGCGGTTCTGGTTTTTCTTCTTGCCCGATGCCGTCCATACGACGATGAAGATCAGCAAGGCGAGCGCCACGAGCGACTCGAGCGCAAAAATAAGCATTGGATATTCGTCGAACAGATCAGACATGGCGGTTCCCATCAAGAACGAGCATTGTATGCGTTTCGCGCGGCCGACCGCGCGACTGGCGGCCTGGGCCGCATCGATTGCAACCGCTGTCCTGCTCGCCTCGTGCGGAGGCGGTAATTACGTGAAACCGGGCCCGGCCACGGCGACTCCCGGCACGCCGATCACGACCGGACAGCGCGCCGCGTCGCGCCTGACGGCGGTGAGCTGGCAGCAGGTGCCGGGGTGGCAGGACGACTCGCTCATCGGCGCGACGGCGGCGTTGCGTCAGAACTGCAGCCGGCTCGCGCGTCAGGCCAACTGGCAGAAGGCGTGCACGGCGGCGCAGCGGCTCGACGACCTCGACATGTCGGCGGCGCGCAGCTTCTTCGAAACCTATTTCACGCCTTTCCAGCTCGCCAACACCGACGGCACGCTCGACGGTCTCGTGACCGGCTACTACGAGCCGCTGCTGCGCGGCTCGCGCACGCGGCACGGGGTGTATCAGTACGCGCTGTATCGCTGGCCGTATCGGTACAAGCCTGGCTCGGCGCTGCCTGTACGCGCGCAACTCGAACGTTCGGGCGTGCTGACCGGCAACGAACTCGTGTGGGTCGACGATCCGATCGAAGCGTTTTTCCTGCAAGTGCAGGGCTCGGGACGCGTCACCATGGAAGACGGCAGCGTGATGCGCGTGGGCTTCGGTGGCACGAACAATCAGCCGTATCGGTCGATCGGCAAGGAACTGCTCGATCGCGGCGAACTCACGCCCGCGCAAGCGACGATGCAAGGCATCAAGGCCTGGGCGAAGTCGAACCCCGCGCGCGTCGACGCGCTGCTCGACGTGAATCCGCGCTTCGTGTTCTTCCGGGAAATGCCGGCGAACGAAACGATGCCCACGAGCCTCGGCGATGGCCCGGTCGGCGCGCTCGGCGTGCCGCTGACGCCCGAACGTTCGATCGCGGTCGATCCTTCCGCCATTCCGCTCGGCACGCCCGTGTTCCTCCAGACGACCCGTCCGCTCAGCAACCAGCCGATGAACCGCCTGGTGTTCGCGCAGGACACGGGCTCGGCGATCAAGGGCGGCGTGCGCGCGGACTACTTCTGGGGCCTCGGCGACGACGCCGGCGATCTCGCAGGGCGCATGAAGCAGGGCGGCAGAATGTGGTTGCTGCTGCCGAATTCCTGATCTTTCAGCGTTCTCTCGCGGCAATGGAAAAAGCTCGCGGCCGTCACGGCTCGCGAGCTTTTTCACTTCATGAGGTCATGTTGCGCCGGTCGATCACCCGCCGCGCCTTGCCGACCGAACGTTCGATACCGTTCACCCCAAGCACGTTCACCACGGCACTTACGCCGATCAGCGCCTTGATGTCGTAAATGAGCGCGGCCTTTGCGCTGTCGAGCGCAGTGGCGTCCGGCGCCGATTCCGGGCACGGTTCGACGTTCAACGTCAGCACGTCGAGCGGGCCCTCTTTGGTGAGCACGATCTGATAATGCGGCGCGAGCACGGGACGCTTGAGCAGCAACTCTTCGATCTGCGTCGGGAAGACGTTGACACCGCGCACGATCATCATGTCGTCGGAGCGGCCCGTGATCTTCTCCATGCGACGCATCGTGCGGGCCGTGCCGGGCAGAAGGCGCGTCAGATCGCGCGTGCGATATCGAATGATCGGCAGGGCTTCCTTCGTGAGCGAGGTGAACACGAGTTCGCCGAATTCGCCATCGGGCAACACTTCGCCGGTTTCCGGATCGATGATCTCGGGATAGAAATGGTCTTCCCAGATGGTCGGACCGTCCTTGGTTTCCGCGCATTCCGACGCTACCCCCGGCCCCATGACTTCCGAGAGCCCATAGATGTCGACGGCGTCGATTCCCATGCGCGTCTCGATGGCGCGGCGCATGTCGTTCGTCCACGGCTCCGCACCGAAGATGCCGATCCGCAGCGAGCAGCTCGCCGGCTCGATTCCCTGGCGCTCCAGTTCGTCGGCGATCGAGAGCATGTAGCTCGGCGTGACCATGATGATGTCGGGCCGGAAGTCCTGAATCAGCTGTACCTGCTTCTCGGTCTGGCCGCCGCCGAAGGGAATGACGGTGAGCCCAGCGCGCTCCGCGCCGTAGTGCGCGCCGAGTCCGCCAGTGAACAGTCCATAGCCGTAGCTCACGTGGACCTTGTCGCCGCGCCGCGCGCCCGCCGCGCGGATCGAGCGCGCGACGAGGTTCGCCCAATTGTCGAGATCCTGAGTGGTGTAGCCGACGACCGTGGGCTTTCCCGTCGTCCCTGACGATGCGTGGATGCGCGAGACACGCTCCTGCGGCACGGCGAACATGCCGAACGGGTAGTTGTCGCGCAGATCCTTCTTGGTCGTGAAGGGGAAGCGCGCGAGATCCGAAAGCGATGTGACGTCGTCCGGATGGACACCGGCTTCGTCGAACTTGCGCCTGTACACCGGCGAGTTCTCGTAGGCGTGCCTGAGCGTCCATTTGAGGCGCTCGAGCTGCAACGCCGCGAGTTCGTCGCGGCTCGCTTTTTCGATCGGCTCGAGCGGCAGCGGGGTGGTCATTGCTGTCTCCTTGATGCTGACTATGCGGCGCGGCCTTTTCATGCCGCGTCCGTTATATGAACGAGTCCCGTCACGCGGGGATCACGGTACCTCTGATTTGTGCCGATTTGCCGCGAAACATCGCGACTGCTTCGCCTTCCCGGTTCGTCACGCGAATATCGTAGATGCCCGTGCGGCCGCTCAGCGTCTGCTCGATCGCCTCGGCGGTCAGACGATCGCCGCCTTGCACGGGGCGCAGGAACTCGATCGAACAGCCTGCCGCGACCGTGTTGATGTTGTATGAGTTGCAGGCGAAGGCGAACGCGGAGTCCGCCAGCGTGAACATCAGCCCGCCGTGGCAGATCTCGTGGCCGTTGAGGAAGTCGGGTCGCACGTTCATTTGCAGCCGCGCATAGCCCGGCCGTACTTCGATCAGTTCAATGCCGAGCGCGCGCGAGCATGCGTCGGCTTCGTACATGGCCTTGGCTGTGGCTTCCGCGAGTTGTTGTGGCGTCACAGGCGTCTCCAGATTGATTCGGTTCTCACAGACCTTCGAAGCGCGGCGCGCGCTTTTCCTTGAAGGCGGCGACGCCTTCGATATAGTCGGGCGACGCACCCAGTTCGCGTTGCAGATCGCGTTCGAGATCGAGTTGCTGATCGAATGTCTTGTTGGCGCTCGCGCGGATCGCCTGCTTGATCGCGACGACCGCGCGCGCCGGCTGCTGCGCGAGTTGCGCGGCCAGTTGCGCTGCCGCCTGCTGCAACTCGCCATCCTCGACGACGCGCCACACGATTCCCCAGGCTTCCGCTTTTTCCGCGCTGAGTTTCTCGCCAGTCAGCGCGAGGCCGAGCGCGCGCGCTTCGCCCACGCGTCGCGGCAGGAGCCACGTTCCACCCGAATCCGGCACGAGGCCGATTTTCACGAACGCCTGAATGAAACTCGCTGACCGCGCCGCGATGACGAGGTCACACGCCATCGCCAGATTCGCGCCGGCGCCTGCAGCCGTGCCGTTCACAGCGCCGATGACGGGCATGCGCATGGCCTGCAGCCTGCGCACGAGCGGATTGAAGTACTCGTCGATGAGATCGCCGAGATCCGACATCGAGCCCGGCGTGAAATCCAGGTCAGCGAGATCCTGTCCCGCACAAAACCCGCGTCCCGCGCCTGTAACGACGAGCGCGCGTGCATTGCCCGCCTCGATTTCAGTGAGCGCCTGATTCAACTCGCGATGCATTTCGCGTGTGAAGCTGTTTAGCTTGTCGGGACGATTGAGCGTCAACGTCGCGACGCGCGTCTCGCTGTCAATATGGAACAGCACGGACTTCTCTGTCATTGCATCTCCTTTGTCGCCGAAGCGCGGTCGCGCGGCTGTTGCGGACCGGTTTTCCCTTGGTTCCGATACTAGCCGCGCGACCGATGGCTTTCCATTAGGCCGAATGTTATAGGCCGTTTGCACGGCGATTCGGCCTTCGCACCTTGTGCAGTTCGCCTTATGCCGTTTGGCCGGCTTCCGCCGGGGCGGCCTTCGGCGCAACATGGACCCGGCTCTGCACTACACGGAAACGATTCGCGACGAACGCGGCGTCCGAAAGCGCGGCGTTGGCCGCCGGGTTCGCGCCCGTGCCATGAAAGTCCGAGAACGCGGCGGTCTGATTGACGAACACGCCGCCCGTGAGGTTGATCGAAAGCGCGACGCCGCCTTCGATGGCTGCTTCGTGCGCGGCGTCGATCACCTTGTCGTCGGTGCTGTAGACCGACAACGTCAACGCGCCGTGCGTGCGTGCGATCGAGGCGGCCAGTTCGAGCGAATGCGCGGTCGAGTCCGTCGCGACGATGAACGAAATCGGCCCGAACCATTCCTTGGTGAACTTGGCTTCGTCGGTGCGCGCGTCGAGCTTGAGCATGAGCGGAGTGTGCACTCGCGCGTCCGGGAAGGCGGGGTGCGTGAGCGATTGGCTGTCGAGCAGGACGTCGCCGAGCTTGCGCGCTTCGGCGACACGCTCCACGACGCCTTCATTCTGGATCGCACCGGTGAGTTCGACGGCGCGTGCCGGATCGGACGCCAGTTTCTCGACAGCGCCTGCGAGCGCTTTGGCGACGTCGTCGAAACTCAGTTGTCCGTCGGCGGTGCGGATGCCATCGCGCGGCACGTAGATGTTCTGCGGCGCCGTGCACATCTGGCCCGAGTAAAGGGCAAGAGAGAAGGCGATGTTGCGCGCGGCGGCTTTCATGTCGTCCACGGAATCGATGACGATCTGATTCACGCCCGCCTTCTCGGTGTACACCTGCGCCTGGTGCGCGTTGCGTTCGAGCCAGGTGCCGTTTTGCGTGCTGCCCGTGAAGTCGATCAGCTTGATTTCGGGACGCACGGCCAGTTGCTGTACGAGCGCGCCATCGTTCGGCTCGGTGGCGAGCAGGGTGACGAGGTTCGGATCGAAGCCCGCTTCGCGGAGCACGTCACGCGCGATACGCACCGTGATCGCGAGCGGCAGGATCGCGCCCGGGTGCGGCTTGACGATAACGGCATTGCCGGTCGCGAGATCGGCGAACATGCCGGGATAGCCATTCCAGGTCGGGAACGTGCAGCAGCCCAGTACGAGCCCGGTGCCGCGCGGGACGACGGCAAAGCGCTTTTGCATCGCGAGCGGCGGGTTCTTGCCCTGCGGCTTTTCCCAGTGGGCTTCGGCGGGAATGCGGCGCAACTGGTCCCAGGCGTAGACCACGGCTTCGAGCGCGCGGTCCTGCGCGTGCGGCCCGCCAGCCTGGAACGCCATCATGAAGGCCTGACCAGTCGTATGCATCACGCTGTAGGCAATCTCGAAACTGGCGCGATTCAGACGCGAAAGAATCTCCATGCTCACGCCGACCCACGCCCGCGGTCCGGCGGCGCGCCAGCCGGCTTGCGCGTGAGCGGCGGCTTGAATGAGCGCGTCGGGATCGGACTTCGGATAGCGGATGTCGAGCGCGACGCCGAACGGCGAGCGTTCTTTCCCGACCGTTTCGCCGGTGGAAGGCTGGTCGAGTTCGAATGTCTTGCCGAAATGCGCTTTGAAGGCGGCCTCGCCGTCGGCGCTGGCCGTTTCCCCGTACACTTTGGGGCTCGGCATTTCGACGAACGGGCTCCAGTAGCCGCGCGTTTCGATGGCTGCGAGCGCTTTATCGAGCGTCGCTTCGTGCTTCGTGAATAGCGGATGTGTCATGGTCGCGAGAAAGTGAACGAGGAAAGGTGCCAGATCGAATAATTAACCGACCGGTTGGTTGGTAATGGTAGCATTATCGAGATGCGGTTGACGACGTCTTTTCATTAGGGCTTACCTGAGGATAGGAAAGGGAGGAGCGAATGGCTTATGAGAATCTGCTGGTTGAGACGCTTGGTCGGGTTGGACTCATCACGCTCAACCGTCCAAAGGCGCTCAACGCGCTGAACGATGCGCTGATGGACGAGTTGGGCGCCGCACTAAAGGCGTTCGACGCCGACGACGACATTGGCGCAATCGTGCTGACCGGCAGCGAGAAGGCGTTCGCCGCGGGTGCGGACATCGGCATGATGGCGAGCTATTCCTATATGGACGTCTACAAGGGCGACTACATCACGCGCAACTGGGAGGCGATCCGCGCGATTCGCAAGCCGGTCATCGCAGCGGTCGCGGGCTTCGCGCTCGGCGGCGGTTGTGAACTCGCGATGATGTGCGACATCGTCATCGCCGCCGATACGGCCAGATTCGGCCAACCCGAGATCAAGCTTGGCGTCATTCCGGGCGCGGGCGGCACGCAGCGCTTGCCGCGCGCCGTTTCGAAGGCCAAGGCGATGGACATGTGCCTGACCGCGCGCATGATGGATGCGAATGAGGCAGAGCGCGCGGGGCTGGTGTCGCGTGTAGTCGGGGCGGACCGTCTCCTGGATGAGGCCGTCGAAGCTGCGACGATCATCGCTGGATTTTCGGCGCCGGCCGTATTGATGGCCAAGGAAGCGGTCAATCGCGCGTACGAGACGACGCTCGCGGAGGGCGTGCATTTCGAGCGACGGCTGTTCCATTCGCTGTTTGCCACGGAGGATCAGAAGGAGGGAATGGCTGCGTTTGTCGAGAAACGCAAGCCGGTCTTCAAGCATCGGTGATTCTTATTCGAGAAAGCGCTTGCGCTTCTTGAGGACGCTGACTAGAATTCCGTTCCTTCGCGATTCGATGAACGCGAAGGAGGCGGGATGAGGCGGTTCCCGGTGCGGTCGGCGAGAAAAGAAGTTCGAAGTTCTTGTTGACAGAAGCCGAAGCGTTGTTCATAATCTCGTTTCTCTGCTGCTGATGCAGCGACGCAAGACGGAAGTTGATGTGATTCTTGCGATGTGCTCTTTAAAAACTAACAGCCGATAAGTGTGGGCGCTTGATAGCGAGTGCGGTTTCAGTCTTTCGGGGCTGAGGCAATAGCAAAAGTATCAAGAGTCTCACACGAAGTATCAGAGGAAGGTTTATCTGTCGAGAGATGGATTAATCATCGTCAGTACGTTGAGTGAGCGACCGGTTCTTAACGGAACCGAAAAACAGTAACAGGTTTGAACTGAAGAGTTTGATCCTGGCTCAGATTGAACGCTGGCGGCATGCCTTACACATGCAAGTCGAACGGCAGCACGGGGGCAACCCTGGTGGCGAGTGGCGAACGGGTGAGTAATACATCGGAACGTGTCCTGTAGTGGGGGATAGCCCGGCGAAAGCCGGATTAATACCGCATACGATCTACGGAAGAAAGCGGGGGATCCTTCGGGACCTCGCGCTATAGGGGCGGCCGATGGCAGATTAGCTAGTTGGTGGGGTAAAGGCCTACCAAGGCGACGATCTGTAGCTGGTCTGAGAGGACGACCAGCCACACTGGGACTGAGACACGGCCCAGACTCCTACGGGAGGCAGCAGTGGGGAATTTTGGACAATGGGGGCAACCCTGATCCAGCAATGCCGCGTGTGTGAAGAAGGCCTTCGGGTTGTAAAGCACTTTTGTCCGGAAAGAAAACCATCGCCCTAATATGGTGGTGGGATGACGGTACCGGAAGAATAAGCACCGGCTAACTACGTGCCAGCAGCCGCGGTAATACGTAGGGTGCGAGCGTTAATCGGAATTACTGGGCGTAAAGCGTGCGCAGGCGGTCTGTTAAGACCGATGTGAAATCCCCGGGCTTAACCTGGGAACTGCATTGGTGACTGGCAGGCTTTGAGTGTGGCAGAGGGGGGTAGAATTCCACGTGTAGCAGTGAAATGCGTAGAGATGTGGAGGAATACCGATGGCGAAGGCAGCCCCCTGGGCCAACACTGACGCTCATGCACGAAAGCGTGGGGAGCAAACAGGATTAGATACCCTGGTAGTCCACGCCCTAAACGATGTCAACTAGTTGTTGGGGATTCATTTCCTTAGTAACGTAGCTAACGCGTGAAGTTGACCGCCTGGGGAGTACGGTCGCAAGATTAAAACTCAAAGGAATTGACGGGGACCCGCACAAGCGGTGGATGATGTGGATTAATTCGATGCAACGCGAAAAACCTTACCTACCCTTGACATGGTCGGAATCCCGCTGAGAGGTGGGAGTGCTCGAAAGAGAACCGGCGCACAGGTGCTGCATGGCTGTCGTCAGCTCGTGTCGTGAGATGTTGGGTTAAGTCCCGCAACGAGCGCAACCCTTGTCCTTAGTTGCTACGCAAGAGCACTCTAAGGAGACTGCCGGTGACAAACCGGAGGAAGGTGGGGATGACGTCAAGTCCTCATGGCCCTTATGGGTAGGGCTTCACACGTCATACAATGGTCGGAACAGAGGGTTGCCAAGCCGCGAGGTGGAGCCAATCCCAGAAAACCGATCGTAGTCCGGATCGCAGTCTGCAACTCGACTGCGTGAAGCTGGAATCGCTAGTAATCGCGGATCAGCATGCCGCGGTGAATACGTTCCCGGGTCTTGTACACACCGCCCGTCACACCATGGGAGTGGGTTTCACCAGAAGTAGGTAGCCTAACCGCAAGGAGGGCGCTTACCACGGTGGGATTCATGACTGGGGTGAAGTCGTAACAAGGTAGCCGTATCGGAAGGTGCGGCTGGATCACCTCCTTTCTCGAGCTTCGCACTTCAACATTAAGCGCTCACGCTTATCGGCTGTAAGAAAGACAGGCTAAGGGTCTGTAGCTCAGTCGGTTAGAGCACCGTCTTGATAAGGCGGGGGTCGTTGGTTCGAATCCAACCAGACCCACCACCCGAGAGAGGCGTGCTGACGGAGCAACCGTTCCTAGTCAGGCCACGGAAGGGGGATTAGCTCAGCTGGGAGAGCACCTGCTTTGCAAGCAGGGGGTCGTCGGTTCGATCCCGTCATCCTCCACCAAGTCTTCAATGCCAAGTGTTTGCTGCAAGCACTTGGCATTGGCGACTATAGCCAGTTGATGCTGCAAGCAGTGCAACACGCTTGTCGGCTAAACGTTCTTTAACAATCTGGAAGAAGTAGTAAAGAGAATCGCGAAAGCACTTAGAGATGGGTGTGAGTAGAGATTTAAGGGTAGTGATTGTATCAAGTATGAAAAGGTGATCGAGAGATCGCTTTGGAATACGGCACAACGCGAATACTCAGCCTATAGCGAAATGAGTCGTCCCCTTGCGGGGATGAGATCAGAGTAAGCGCTAAAGCGCTAACTCTGATCGCTCAGACACACTCGTTATAGGGTCAAGCGAACAAGTGCATGTGGTGGATGCCTTGGCGATCACAGGCGATGAAGGACGCGGTAGCCTGCGAAAAGCTACGGGGAGCTGGCAAACGAGCTTTGATCCGTAGATGTCCGAATGGGGAAACCCGGCCCGTATGGGTCATCCTAAGCTGAATACATAGGCTTAGTGAAGCGAACGCGGTGAACTGAAACATCTAAGTAACCGCAGGAAAAGAAATCAACCGAGATTCCCAGAGTAGTGGCGAGCGAAATGGGATCAGCCTGTACTCTTTATTTGACTTATTAGCCGAACGCTCTGGAAAGTGCGGCCCTAGCAGGTGATAGCCCTGTAGGCGAAAATAGGTTGAAAGAACTAGGTGTACGACAAGTAGGGCGGGACACGTGAAATCCTGTCTGAAGATGGGGGGACCATCCTCCAAGGCTAAATACTCGTGATCGACCGATAGTGAACCAGTACCGTGAGGGAAAGGCGAAAAGAACCCCGGGAGGGGAGTGAAATAGATCCTGAAACCGCATGCATACAAACAGTCGGAGCCTGGAAACGGGTGACGGCGTACCTTTTGTATAATGGGTCAGCGACTTACGTTCAGTAGCGAGCTTAACTGATTAAGGCAGGCGTAGCGAAAGCGAGTCCGAATAGGGCGATCAGTTGCTGGGCGTAGACCCGAAACCAAGTGATCTATCCATGGCCAGGTTGAAGGTGCGGTAACACGTACTGGAGGACCGAACCCACTAACGTTGAAAAGTTAGGGGATGAGCTGTGGATAGGGGTGAAAGGCTAAACAAACTTGGAAATAGCTGGTTCTCTCCGAAAACTATTTAGGTAGTGCCTCGTGTATCACCTTCGGGGGTAGAGCACTGTCATGGTTGTGGGGTCCATTGCGGATTACTACGCCATAGCAAACTCCGAATACCGAAGAGTGCAATCACGGGAGACAGACATCGGGTGCTAACGTCCGGTGTCAAGAGGGAAACAACCCAGACCGCCAGCTAAGGTCCCAAAGATTGGCTAAGTGGGAAACGAAGTGGGAAGGCTAAAACAGTCAGGAGGTTGGCTTAGAAGCAGCCACCCTTTAAAGAAAGCGTAATAGCTCACTGATCGAGTCGTCCTGCGCGGAAGATGTAACGGGGCTCAAGCCAGTCACCGAAGCTGCGGATACACGTTGAAAGATACGTGTGTGGTAGGAGAGCGTTCCGTAAGCCTGCGAAGGTGCGTTGAAAAGCGTGCTGGAGGTATCGGAAGTGCGAATGCTGACATGAGTAGCGATAAAGGGGGTGAAAAGCCCCCTCGCCGTAAGCCCAAGGTTTCCTACGCAACGTTCATCGGCGTAGGGTGAGTCGGCCCCTAAGGCGAGGCAGAAATGCGTAGCTGATGGGAAGCAGGTCAATATTCCTGCACCATTGTTAGATGCGATGGGGGGACGGATCGCGGAAGGTTGTCCGGGTGTTGGACGTCCCGGTCGCTGCATTGGAGAAGGCGCTTAGGCAAATCCGGGCGCGTAATTCAAGGGTGTGGCGCGAGCTTCTTAGGAAGCGAAGCAATTGGAAGTGGTTCCAAGAAAAGCCTCTAAGCTTCAGTCTAATAGTGACCGTACCGCAAACCGACACAGGTGGGCGAGATGAGTATTCTAAGGCGCTTGAGAGAACTCGGGAGAAGGAACTCGGCAAATTGGTACCGTAACTTCGGGATAAGGTACGCCCTTGTAGCTTGACTGGCCTGCGCCAGGAGGGTGAAAGGGTTGCAATAAACTGGTGGCTGCGACTGTTTAATAAAAACACAGCACTCTGCAAACACGAAAGTGGACGTATAGGGTGTGACGCCTGCCCGGTGCCGGAAGATTAAATGATGGGGTGCAAGCTCTTGATTGAAGTCCCGGTAAACGGCGGCCGTAACTATAACGGTCCTAAGGTAGCGAAATTCCTTGTCGGGTAAGTTCCGACCTGCACGAATGGCGTAACGATGGCCACACTGTCTCCTCCCGAGACTCAGCGAAGTTGAAGTGTTTGTGATGATGCAATCTCCCCGCGGCTAGACGGAAAGACCCCATGAACCTTTACTGTAGCTTTGCATTGGACTTTGAACCGATCTGTGTAGGATAGGTGGGAGGCTATGAAGCGTGAACGCTAGTTTGCGTGGAGCCGTCCTTGAAATACCACCCTGGTTTGTTTGAGGTTCTAACCTTGGTCCATGATCTGGATCGGGGACAGTGCATGGTAGGCAGTTTGACTGGGGCGGTCTCCTCCCAAAGTGTAACGGAGGAGTACGAAGGTACGCTAGGTACGGTCGGAAATCGTGCTGATAGTGCAATGGCATAAGCGTGCTTAACTGCGAGACCGACAAGTCGAGCAGGTGCGAAAGCAGGTCATAGTGATCCGGTGGTTCTGTATGGAAGGGCCATCGCTCAACGGATAAAAGGTACTCTGGGGATAACAGGCTGATACCGCCCAAGAGTTCATATCGACGGCGGTGTTTGGCACCTCGATGTCGGCTCATCTCATCCTGGGGCTGTAGCCGGTCCCAAGGGTATGGCTGTTCGCCATTTAAAGAGGTACGTGAGCTGGGTTTAAAACGTCGTGAGACAGTTTGGTCCCTATCTGCCGTGGGCGTTGGATATTTGAAGGGGGCTGCTCCTAGTACGAGAGGACCGGAGTGGACGAACCTCTGGTGTACCGGTTGTCACGCCAGTGGCATCGCCGGGTAGCTATGTTCGGAAGAGATAACCGCTGAAAGCATCTAAGCGGGAAACTCGCCTTAAGATGAGATATCCCCGGGGCTTCGAGCCCCTTGAAGGGTCGTTCCAGACCAGGACGTTGATAGGTCAGGTGTGTAAGTGCAGTAATGCATTGAGCTAACTGATACTAATTGCCCGTAAGGCTTGATCCTATAACCAGTGTGTTTGTGCCTCCTCAGGAGCCCGCACTGGCGAGTCACAGCGTGTGCGACAATCGCCACCCGAATTCTTTACCGCTTCTTCCCAGATTGGTTGTGCGCCCTCAGGCGCTCAACAACAAGTCATGCCTGATGACCATAGCGAGTCGGTCCCACCCCTTCCCATCCCGAACAGGACCGTGAAACGACTCCACGCCGATGATAGTGCGGGTTCCCGTGTGAAAGTAGGTAATCGTCAGGCTCCTCATGCCGAAAACAAAAACCCCACCCCGCAAAGGTGGGGTTTTTGCGTTTCCGGCGGCGCTGCAAAGCATATAGCTTCGAACGAAGCGGCAACGTTCGCCGCTACGACTACCCGCGCGTCAGGAATCGCTCGGCCAGACGCACCCAATACGACGCCCCGATCGACAGCAAGTCGTCGTTGAAATCGTAGCTGGCGTTATGCAGCATGCACGGACCCGCGCCGTGCCCTTGCTCGCGATGCCCTCCATCGCCATTACCCAGGAACGCATAGCATCCGGGCTTTTCGATGAGCATGAACGAGAAGTCCTCGGCCCCCATCGTCGGTTCGACGGCGCTATCGACCTTATCTTTTCCGACCACTTCCGCCATTACTTCCGCCGCGAATTTGGCCTCCTCGGGCGCATTGATCGTCGGTGGGTAGTTTCTGTGGAAGCGCAACTCCACTTCGCAGTCATAGGCGGCTGCCGTCGCTTCGACGATTTTGCGCATACGCGCTTCGATCAGATCGAGCGTCGCCACCGTGAAGGTGCGTACGGTCCCCCCGAGCCAGGCCTGATCGGGCGATACATTCGCCGCTTCCCCCGCGTGAATCTGCGTAATGGAAAGGACTGCGGTATCGATCGGCTTCTTGTTTCGCGTGATGATGCTTTGAAGTCCGTTCGCAATCTGGATCGCGGTAAAGATCGGATCGCGCCCGTTATGAGGCAGGGCCGCGTGCGAACCGGTTCCGCGAACCGTGATGCGAAACTCGTTACTGGAGGCCATGATCGGCCCTTCGGTCACGCCGAAATGACCGGGCGGCATACCGGGCCAGTTGTGAATTCCGAACACGGCATCGACTGGAAAGCGCTCGAAAAGACCGTCCTTGATCATGGCCCTTGCGCCCGCGCCACCTTCTTCCGCGGGCTGAAAGATGAAAACGATCGTCCCGTCGAACTTGCCGTGCGCGGCCAGATGCTTCGCGGCGCCGAGCAGCATCGCGGTATGACCGTCGTGTCCGCAAGCATGCATGCGGCCGTCGTTCATCGACTTATGGCCGAACGTATTCAATTCCTGTATGGGCAGCGCGTCCATGTCCGCGCGCAGCCCTATCGATGCACTGCCAGAACCCCGTTTCAACACCCCGACAACACCTGTCTTGCCCAATCCCCGATGCACTTCGATTCCCCATCGTTCGAGGCTCTCGGCGACGATTTTTGCCGTGCCCACCTCCTCATAGCGTAACTCGGGGTGAGCATGGATCGTTCGTCGGAGCGTTTTGATTTCGTCGTGTGATGCTTCGATTTCTGGGATCAGATTCATTTGAACCGTTCTCACGTTTGAATTCGGATCGCGCGTATTGACCGCGCCTGATGCATTCATTCTACGCCGCCACTATTTGCTCCACCGGACGGTCGATCGCATAGCGTCCGTAATAGAATCCCGTCATCTGCCGCTTTTTGTTTCGAATTACCGGACTTTCCGATGAACGCTCCAGCCGAGTTTGCCCGAGCCGTATGCCCGCACGATTGCCCCGATACTTGCGCGATGCGCGTCACCGTAAAGGACGGCAAAGCGGTGAAAATCAGCGGCGACCCTGATCATCCGCCGACACAGGGCGTGCTGTGCACGAAGGTCACCCGATACGCCGAGCGCACGCATCACAAGGATCGACTGCTGACGCCGTTGCGCCGCGTCGGCAAGAAAGGCGAGGGTCGATTCGAGCCAATCGGCTGGGACGCAGCGCTACAGCTCGCGGCCGAGCGCCTCGCTCCGATTGCTCGGCGCGCGCCCGAAGCCATCGTCCCGTATAGCTATGCGGGCACGATGGGTCTGGTGCAAGGCGAAAGCATCGCCGCGCGGTTTTTCAACGTGCTCGGAGCATCGCGGCTCGAGCGCACCATTTGCGCCGCGGCGGGCGCAGCCGGATTGCGCTACACCTACGGCGCGAGCATCGGTATGCACTCGGAGTATTACGAAGAGAGCGAGCTGATCCTGATCTGGGGCGCGAATCCTATCGCGTCCAGCCTGCATTTCTGGACGCGGGCGCAGGAAGCGAAGCGACGCGGCGCGAAGCTCATCGCGATCGATCCCTACAAGTCGCTCACGGCGGAAAAGTGTCATCAACATATCGCGCTGCGCCCGGGCACGGATGCGGCGCTGGCGCTCGGCATGATCGACGTTCTCATCCGCGAGAATTTCATCGATCACGAGTACGTGAGCGCGCACACGGTAGGCTTCGACGAGCTCGCGGCGCGCGCCGCACAGTATCCGCCGTCGCGCGTGGCGCAGATCTGTGGCATCGACGAGAACGTGGTCGTCGAACTTGCGCGTGCGTTCGGATCGACGAAGAAGGCCGCGATTCGGCTCAACTACGGCATGCAGCGCGTGCGCGGCGGCGGCAACGCGGTCCGGGCGATCGCTTCGCTGCCGTCACTGACAGGGGCGTGGCGCGAACGCGCAGGCGGCTTGTTGCTGTCATCGTCCGGATGGGCGCCGATCGACGGCAGCGCGCTCGAGCGTCCCGACTTGCTGCCCAGCTGGCCTTCGACGATACCGCGCGCGATCAACATGAACGCGATCGGCGACGCGCTGCTGCATCCGGGCGACGAAACGTTCGGGCCGAAAATCGAAGCGATGATCGTCTACAACTCGAACCCGGTCGCGGTCGCGCCCGATTCGGCGAAGGTCGAAGCGGGTTTCGCGCGCGAGGACCTGTTCACGATCGTGCTGGAACATTTCCAGACCGATACCGCCGACTACGCCGACCTGATTTTCCCCGCGACCACGCAGCTCGAACATCTCGACGTCCACAAGTCCTACGGACATACGCACGTGATGGCGAACCTTCCGGCGATTCAACCGGTCGGTGAAGCACGACCGAACACGGAAATCTTCCGCGGTCTCGCGCACGCGATGGGCCTCGTCGAGCCGGCGCTGTTCGAAACCGACGAGCAGATCGCATCGAAGGCATTCCGCTGGGACGACCGCACGCTGCACGGCCAGAGTTGGGAGACACTGAAAGCGTCAGGCTGGCTGGAACTCGACATCGCCCAAGCACCGCTTGCAGAGGGCGCGTTCCGGACGCCGTCGGGCAAATGCGAGTTCTACAGCGAGCTTCTGAAAAACGAGGGTCTCGATCCGCTGCCGGACTACCTGCCGCCGTACGAATCCGCGGATGGTTCTCCGGACCTGGCCGCGCGCTATCCGCTCGCGATGATCTCTCCGCCCGCGCGCAACTTTCTCAACAGCAGTTTCGTGAACATCGAAAGCTTGCGCGCGGCGGAGCGCGAGCCGCATCTGGACATTCATCCCGTCGATGCGAAATCACGCGGCATCGCCGACGGCACGCTGGTGCGTATCTTCAATGATCGCGGTTCGATGCAGGCCCGCGCCCGCGTGACGGAGCGCGCGCGCGAAGGCGTCGTCGTCGGTTTGTCGATCTGGTGGAAGAAGCTGTCGCCGGACGGCTGCAACGCCAATCAGGTGACGAGCCAGGCATTGACCGATCTCGGGCGATCGGCGACGTTTTACGATTGTCTCGTCGAAGTGGAGCCGATGCATTGACGGGCTTTGGAGGAACCGACTCGAACGAGTCTGGTGCATGGCGTCTAACCCAGTTGTCGGAGACCTGCCGAAAAGCTAGGATCTCGTTTCCGCACGACCATTCTAAAATCATATAAAGGAGACGCCGTATGGAAAAACCCTGGCTGAAGTCTTACCCGGCCGGCGTGCCTGCGGAAATCGACGCGTCCGCGTATCGGTCCGTTTCCGAGCTGCTCGTGGACAGCTTTCGCGCGAACCGCGACCGCCGCGCGTTCGTTTGCATGGGCCAATCGATCACCTACGCCGAACTCGACGCGATGTCGAGAAAGCTGGCTGCGTGGTTTCAGAAGCGGGGCATGCAGCCGGGCGCGCGTGTCGCGCTGATGATGCCCAACGTCCTGCAATATCCGGTCGCGATAGCGGCCGTGCTGCGCGCCGGTTACATCGTCGTCAACGTCAATCCGCTGTACACGCCGCGCGAGCTCGAGCATCAGCTCAAAGACTGCGCGGCGGAAGCGATCGTCATCTTGGAAAACTTCGCCGGCACGCTGCAGGCGGTCGTCAGGAATACGGCCATCAAACATGTCGTCGTCGCGTCCATGGGCGATCTCATGGGCCTGAAGGGCCTGTTGGTCAATTTCGTCGTCCGGCGCGTGAAGAAGATGGTGCCGGAGTGGAACCTGCCCGGCAGCATCCGCTTCAACGACGCGCTCGATGAAGGCGCGCGCGGTACGCTCCAGCCCGTCACCCAAAGCCCCGACGATGTCGCGTTCCTGCAGTACACCGGCGGCACGACGGGCATCGCCAAGGGTGCGACGCTCACGCATCGAAATCTGATCGCGAACACGCTGCAGTCCGAAGTCTGGCTCGACCCGGCTCGCAAGCGGCGCCCGGATATCGACCAGTTCGTTTGCGTGGTGGCGCTGCCGCTGTATCACATCTTCGCGCTGACGGTGTGCGGGATGCTGACCATCCGGACCGGCGGCCTGGGCGTGCTGATTCCGAATCCCCGCGATATCGCCGGGACGATCAAGGAACTGAAGGGCATTCCCATCAACACGTTCCCGGCGGTCAACACGCTGTATAACGCGCTGTTGAACCATCCCGATTTCAACAAACTCGACTTCTCCAGGCTCATTGCGGCGAACGGCGGCGGGATGGCGGTCCAGGAAGCCGTGGCGAAACGGTGGTTCGCGGCGACCGGCGTGCCGATCGTCGAGGGCTACGGCCTGTCCGAGACCTCGCCGTGCGTCACCTGCAACCCGGTGACCGCGACCGAATACACCGGCACGATCGGCTTGCCGCTTCCGTCGACCGAAGTCTCCATCCGCGACGACGACAACAACGAAGTGCCGCTCGGCCAGTCCGGCGAAATCTGCATTCGCGGTCCGCAGGTGATGGCAGGCTACTGGAACCGTCCCGATGAAACGGTGAAGGTGATGACCCCGGACGGTTTTTTCCGCTCGGGCGACATCGGCGTGCTCGATGACCGCGGTTACGTGAAGATCGTCGATCGCAAGAAGGACATGATTCTCGTGTCGGGCTTCAACGTGTATCCGAACGAGATCGAGGATGTCGTCGCGATGTTGCCGGGCGTGTTCGAAGTCGCGGCGGTCGGCGTGAAAGATCAGACTTCGGGCGAAGCCGTGAAGCTCTTTATCGTGCGCAAGGATCTGAGCCTGACCGAAGCCGACGTCATGGCCTATTGCAAGGAGCGGCTCACCGGCTACAAACGTCCGCGCGTGATCGAGTTTCGCAGCGATCTGCCGAAGAGCAATGTCGGCAAGATCCTGCGGCGCGAATTGCGCGACGGCTGCGCGTAACCTGCGTTTCGCCCGCATCGGGAAAAGCCTTCGTGTCGTGAGACGCGAAGGCTTTTTTGTTGGACATGTGCGACGCGATTTCCCCGACCAGAACGAAAAAAAGGCGCCCGGAGGCGCCTTTCAGGGAATACCGCTTTGTTACGACTTATTAGAACTTGTGACGGATGCCGACCACAGCAGCAACCTGGTTCGACGTCGACGACGGCGACAGGCCGTTGATGTTCGCAACCGCGTTGCCGTTCGTCGAGTCCGTGCCGCTCGCGTGCTGGTAGATACCGTCGATGTACACGTCCGTGCGCTTCGACAGGAAGTAGTCGGCGCCGAGCATACCTTGATGGTACTTGGCGTTGCCCAGGCCGTAACCCTTCGTGTAGTCATACGCCACGCCCAGCAGCAGAGCCGGGGTCAGCTGATACTTGAAGTTGATTTCGGCGTTGTGGAACTTGCCCGTGCCGCCCGTGAAGCCGCCCGGCGAGGTCAGGCCGGTGCCCGGCTCCGAACCCAGATCCTTGAACTGCGTGTTGCTATACGTTGCGCCGACGGTCGCCGCGCCGAACGTGTATGCACCGCCAGCCGAGATCACTTGTTGCGTCTTCGCCGAAGCGTAACCCGAGTACACGCGGCTGCCGGCCATGTTCGAGCCCGTGGTGCTCGACGACGGCGTGTTGCCGAAGAACGAGTAGTTCGGATCCTTGACGTTCAAGTAGCCCGCGCCCAACTGCAGGGGACCTTGCGAGTAGCCGAGGCCAAGCGACCAGATCTGGTTGCGGTTGAACTGGCCAGCGTTGCCGCCGAGGCTGTACAAGCCGCCAAAGGTGAAGCCAGCGTAGTTCGCGCTCGTGAACTTGACCGCGTTGTTCACGCGATTCGAGTTGTTCATGTTGTCGAGGTCGCCCGGGTGCGCGCCGAAGTACGATGCCCACTGGCTACCGACTTCGAATGCGCCGGTGTAGTCAACCACGGAGTCGTACTGGCGACCGAGGGTGACCGTGCCGAATTGCGCCGTCGACAGACCGACATATGCCTGACGGCCGAACTCAGCGCCGCCTTGGCCCAGACGGCCATTGAACACGTTGAAACCGTTTTCCAACACGAAGATGGCCTTCAGACCGCCACCCAGGTCTTCCGTGCCGCGCAGGCCCCAACGGCTGCCCTGCAGATTGCCGCTGTTCATTGCATACAGCTTCTGGCCGCTGCTGTTGTTGTTGTACGCGAAGCCTGCGTCGATGATGCCGTACAGCGTCACGCTGCTCTGCGCATGTGCGGCGCCTGCGAAAGTGCCCAATGCGGCGAGAGCGAGAAGCGACTTTTTCATTGAATAGATCTCCAGGGAGTGTTTGCGACTGTTTGGCAAGGTCACTGTTCTAGCGCCAGTGTGTTGACGGTCCCTGCCGGGCTTCTTAACGAAGTTGCCACGTAATGTAACAAAGAGCCTTTGATGGACAAAGGAAAAGGGGGCGGTCCGCCCGACGCGTGTGACATTTACGCAACAGGCGCTAAAATGTTGGTTTTGCAGGATTTTTGCGACCCGTGTTTGCCCTACTTACTAAAATCGACGCTGTCGAAGGGTCGTTTTTCGTCCCTTTGGTCAGGTTCCCACGGAGTCGGTCAAGCGAGCCGACGTAGTCATCGACGCTCGGAGATGTGCGCTAAAATCCGCGTTTTCCGCCAAACGCCCGTATGGTTTTACGAACCGCATCGTGCCGGCGACCAAGATGAGAGGTGACAACATGACGCTCGATGAAGTCATCAGCGAGTTCGATCGAGGATTGCGGTCCATGACCGGCGTGAGCCGCATGTCGCGCCCCATTCCAGAGTCAGCCAACGCGCAAGACGATATCCTCTCCGAAGAATCGCAACTCACCGAGAAAGAGCGCGCTCATTCGGCGGGCCTGATGCGCGTGAACCACGTCGGCGAGGTTTGCGCGCAGGCGCTTTATCAGGCGCAGAAGCTCGCGACGCAGTCGCCCGAACTCAAGGCGAACTTCGAGCAAGCGGCTCGCGAAGAGGAAGACCATCTCGCGTGGACGTCGAAGCGGCTGCAGGACCTGGAATCGCGGCCGAGCTTGCTGAACCCGCTCTGGTATGCGGGCGCGCTCGCAATCGGTTTCGTCGCGGGACGCTTCGGCGATCGCGCGAGCCTTGGCTTCATGGCCGAAACCGAGCGCCAGGTCGAGCAACATCTCGACGGTCACATGAAGACCTTGCCCGCGAACGATCACGCATCACGCGCGATCGTCGAGCAAATGCGTCTCGACGAAAGCGCGCATGCCGCCGCCGCGATCGGCGCGGGCGGGAGCGAAGTACCTTTTCCGGTCCGCGCGCTGATGCGCGCAGCATCGAAAGTCATGACCCGCACGGCGTATTACATATAGTGCGATGAACATCCCGGCCGATCCACACGTGGTCGGCCGAGACCCCCGCGGCCGCATCCCACCTGTGGCCCACAAATCGGCCGTAAAGACCGTTACATTTCCCTCATTTCGACAGCTGATTTCACGTACTACCTTCACATCCGCCACTAGCTCTCTAATTCATAACGGTTTTCTCTTTTCGCGTCACTTCAAGCTCCTACGCTAAGTCCTTGTTCTATCAAATAAAAATCGCTCGAAAAAAAGGTACGCGTCTTGACCGAGGAAATACCTTCCTCTAAAGTGGGAGACAGTGTGAGAAAGTGGTCTTTTGTGTGATTCGGAGCCCATTTTCGAGCAAATCTGAGTGGGACGGACGTCACGGTGGGCGTCTGAAACGGGGAGAGGGCGAGTGTTCCAGGGGGCGTCGGCGCTGACGCTCGATGCGAAAGGACGGATGTCCATTCCGTCGCGCTATCGGGATGCGCTGCAAGGGCAGGCAGAAGGCCGGGTGACGCTCACAAAGAGCCCGGATGGATGCCTGTTGCTCTTTCCTCGTCCTGAGTGGGAAGTCTTTCGCGCGAAGGTCGCCGCGCTTCCGATGGAAGCCATGTGGTGGCGGCGCATCTTTCTCGGTAATGCAATGGATGTCGAACTCGATGGCAACGGGCGCGTGCTGGTCTCGCCCGAATTGCGCTCGGCCGCGTCGCTGGAAAAAGACGTGACGCTGCTCGGCATGGGCGCGCACTTCGAGTTGTGGGATTCGCAGACTTACGCGGCGAACGAAGCCGCGGCGATGGCGCAGGGCATGCCCGACGCGCTGAAGAATTTCACTTTCTGATGCGGCGCTGAAGAACATGGCGAAGTCGTCGGGAGTTGAGCTGCAGCATCGGACGGTGCTGCTGAAGGAAGCGGTGGATGCACTGATCACCCGCACGGACGGCATCTATATAGATGGCACGTTCGGGCGCGGCGGTCATAGCCGGGCGATCTTGCAGCGGTTGGGAGAAGCGGGGCAGCTCATCGCCTTCGACAAGGATCCTCTTGCGATCGCCACGGCGCAACAGATTCAGGACGCGCGTTTTTCGATCGTGCACGACAGCTTCGCGGCGTTGCGCGATGCGGCGGCCGAGCGTGGGGTAGGGCGGGTGTCGGGCGTATTGCTCGACCTTGGCGTGTCGTCGCCGCAGGTGGACGACCCGGAGCGCGGCTTCAGCTTCCGCGCGCAAGGTCCGCTCGACATGAGGATGGACCCGACTCGCGGCGAGTCGGCAGCCGAGTGGCTCGCGCGAGCCACGGTGCAGGAAATCACGGAGGTCATCAGAGATTATGGGGAAGAACGGTTTGCTTTTCAGATTGCAAAGGCGCTTGTTGCTCGCCGGGCAGAGTCCGACCGTCTTGGGCCTCTCGACAGCACGGGCGAGCTTGCCGAAATCGTGGGTCACGTCGTCAAAACCCGTGAAAAGGGCAAGGACCCGGCAACTCGCACCTTTCAGGCTATACGGATTCACGTCAATCAAGAGCTTGCGGAGCTGCAGGTAGTACTCGAGTCGGCATTGGCATTGTTGGAGCAAGGGGGGCGGCTGGTCGTGATCAGCTTTCATTCACTCGAAGACCGGATCGTCAAGCGGTTCATGCAGGCGCACGCGAGCGCGCCGGCGGTGGATCGTCGCTTGCCGATCCGCGCGGTCGATCTTCCCAGCCCGCCGATGCGGGTGGTCGGCCGCGTGTTTCCGAGCGAAGCCGAAGTCGCCGACAACCCGCGCGCCCGTTCCGCCGTGATGCGTATCGCTGAGCGGATCGTGCCATGAACCGTCTCAATATCTTCCTGCTGATCATCGTGCTGGGCTGCGCGCTGTCGGTCGTCAGCTCCACCAATCAGCAGCGGGAGATTTTCATCGACTTGCAGCGGGCGCAGTCGCAGGAGCGCCAGCTCCAGCAGGATTACGCGCAGTTGCAATACCAGCAGAGCGCGCTGTCGAAGACATCGCGCATCGAGCAGTTGGCCACTAACTCACTGAAGATGCAGCCCGTGACGACCGGCCGCACGCAATATCTCACCTACGACACGGCGACCAACAAGGCCGCCGACGCACCCATGCCGCCGCCGCTGCCGGCGTCGGCGCCGCCTGCACGCGGAGCCAAGCGATGAAAAAGTCCGCGAAGCAGAAAGACATCGCTCACGTACCGAACCCGCTTCTCGCCGTGCGCCTGCCCATGTGGCGCTCGAAGTTCGTCGTGTTCCTGCTGTTCATGGCGTTCGTCGCGCTTGCCGGCCGAGCGTTCTGGATTCAGGGTCCGGGCAACGCCTTTTTCAAGAAGCAGGGCGAAAGCCGCTATCAGCGCACGCTCGAACTGCCGGCGACGCGCGGACAGATCCGCGACCGCAACGGCCTCGTGCTCGCGACGAGCCTGCCGGTGAAGGCCGTCTGGGCGATTCCCGAAGCCGTGCCGAACGATCTCGGCGCGGAAAAGTTCGCGCAACTGTCGAAGTTGCTCGAGATGCCGGAAAAGGAACTGCGCGCGAAGCTGTCGATGGACAAGACCTTCGTCTACGTGAAGCGCCAGGTGCCGCTCGAAGTCGCGCAGAAAGTCGCCGCGCTGGATATCCCCGGCATTTATTCGCGCGGCGAATACAAGCGCTTCTATCCGGAAGGCGAAATCACCGCGCATCTGATCGGCTTTACTAATATTGAAGACAAGGGACAGGAAGGCGTCGAACTCGGCGACCAGCACGTTCTCGCCGGCACGCCGGGCATGCGGCGCGTCATCAAGGACCGCATGGGCCATATCGTCGAGGACGTCGACGAACAGGTCGTGCCGCACAACGGTGCGGATGTCGAGCTCTCGATCGACAGCAAGATTCAGTACATCGCGTACACGAACCTGAAAGCCGCCGTCGAGAAGTCGAAGGCGAAGGCAGGCGCGGCGATCGTGATCGACACGAAGACGGGCGAGGTGCTCGCGCTCGTCAACTATCCCACGTACAACCCGAACGACCGCTCGCGCATGACCGGCGAGCAGTTGCGCAACCGCATTCTCACGGACACGTTCGAGCCGGGCTCGATCATGAAGCCGTTCACCGTTTCGCTCGCGCTCGATCTGCATCGCGTGACGCCGAACACGCTCGTGGAAACGGGCGGCGGCGTGTTCGTGCTCGACGGCGCGCGCATCACGGACGATTCCGGTTTCGGCACGCTCACTGTCGGCGGCGTGATTCAGAAGTCGAGCAATATCGGCGCGACCAAAATTGCGATGCAATTGCGTCCTGAAGAAATGTGGAACATGTACACGGGTCTCGGGCTCGGGCAGGCGCCGAAAGTCGGTTTTCCGGGCGCGGTGACCGGGCGTCTGCGGCCGTGGAAAAGCTGGCGGCGCATCGAGCAGGCGACGATGTCCTACGGCTACGGCCTGTCCGCCTCGCTGTTTCAGCTCGCGCGCGCGTACACGGCCATCGCGCACGACGGCGAGGTCATGCCGGTGTCGATTTTCCGCACGCCGGGCGATCAGCCGGTCGTCGGCCAGCAGATTTTTTCGCCGACCACCGCGCGTCAAGTGCGGGCGATGCTCGAAACCGTGACGGCGAAGGGCGGCACGTCGCCGGATGCGGCGGTGCCGGGCTATCGCGTCGGCGGCAAGTCGGGTACGGCTTACAAGCACGGCGGCCACGGCTACGACAAGTCGAAGTACCGCGCATCGTTCGTCGGCATGGCGCCGATGCCGAATCCGCGCATCGTCGTGGCGGTTTCGGTCGACGAACCGACGGTCGGCAGCCACTTCGGCGGCCAGGTGTCGGGGCCGGTGTTCTCGGGCATCGTCGGCGATACGCTGCGCGCGCTCAACGTGCCGCCCGACATGCCGGTCAAGCAGATGGTCGTCACGGACGATTCGAATTCCGCAGCACAACCGGCCGCGCAGCAGCCGGCGAACCTGAACAACGCGAACGCCGCGAAGAAAGTCGCGGTGTCGAGCAATATGAAGACGCACCCGGGAGTCGTGCGATGAGCGCGCAAGCCCGACAGACCAAGATGCAGAAGGACGTATCACATGCCGTTCAATGGCTGCGCGCGCGCGTGCAGCCCGAGGCGCACTTGCACGCCGACACGCGCTCGCTCAAAAGCGGCGATGCGTTCCTCGCCTATGCGGTCGACGGTGCGGATAACCGTCCGTATCTCGACGCCGCGCTGGCCGCCGGCGCGGCCGCTGCGTTGTATCAGCCGGAGAACTTCGCGGGCAAGCCGGACGCATCGAAGGCGCTCGCCGTGAAGGCGCTCAACGAACTCGCCGGTCCGATCGCTTCCGCGTGGTACGGCGAGCCGACCGCGTCGATGCTGACCGTCGGCGTGACGGGCACGAACGGCAAGACCTCGTGCAGCCAGTGGATCGCCACGGCGCTGACGGCGCTCGGCCGCCCTTGCGCGATCGTCGGCACGCTCGGTATCGGCATGCCGGGCAAGCTCGTGCATAGCGGCTTCACCACGCCCGACGCGTCGCAGCTTCAACGCAATCTCGCGCAACTGAAGACACAGGGCGCGGAAGGCGTTGCGATGGAAGTGTCGTCGCACGCGTTGCATCAGGGGCGCGTGAACGGCGTCGATTTCGACATCGCGATCTTCACGAATCTCACGCAGGATCATCTCGACTACCACGGCACCTTGGACGCGTACGAAGCGGCGAAGGTGCGTCTGTTCGCGTGGCCGTCGCTCAAGACTGCGATCGTCAATCGCGACGATGCGGCCGGCCAGCGCCTGATCGAATCGCTGCGCGGCAAGGTACGCACGATTGCGTACGGCGTCGAAATGCCTGCCAGCGCCGCGCCGCGCGCCGACGCGATGCTGCTCGCGACGCAAGTCCGCGCGACGGCAACCGGCACCGCGTTTCATCTGTCGTCCGACTGGGGCGAAGCCGATGTCGAAGTCGGCACGCTCGGTACGTTCAACGTGAGCAACCTGCTTTCGGTGCTCGGCGTGCTGCTCGAAGTCGGCGTGCCGTTCGATGCCGCGATCACGCGCATCGAAAAGCTCGAATCGGTAAACGGCCGCATGGAGCGTCTCGGCGGACGTGTTCAGAGCGACGAGCCGCTCGTCGTGATCGACTACGCGCACACGCCCGACGCGCTCGATAAAACCCTCGCCGCGCTGCGCCCGATCGCGGCGGCGCGTGGCGGCGAGCTCGTCTGCATGTTCGGTTGCGGCGGCGACCGCGACGCGACCAAGCGTCCGCTGATGGGCGAAATCGCCGAACGTCTCGCGGATCAGGTCGTCATCACGAGCGACAATCCGCGCAGCGAAGATCCGCAAGCCATCATCGACCAGATCGCCGCCGGCATGAACGACGCCGCGAAAGCGCGCCGCATCGAGGACCGCGCGAGCGCGATCCTGCAGGCGATCCGCTCGGCCGCGCGCGAGGATGTCGTCGTGCTCGCGGGCAAGGGACACGAAGCCACGCAGGAAATCATGGGCAAGAAGCGCGCGTTCTCGGATCAGGATCACGCGCGCCTCGCGCTGGCCGCACGTGCCACACAACAGCGCGGAGGCGGCGAATGACGATGTTCACGTTGCGCGAAGCCGCCGCGATGATTCCCGGCGCCACGATCAAGGGCGATCACAACGTGGCCATCGGGCGCGTCGTCACGGACAGCCGTGGCGTTCAGGCAGGTGACCTGTTCGTCGCGGTGAAGGGCGATCGCTTCGATGCACATGATTTCCTTGATCAGGTGGCGAAGAGCGGCGCGTCCGCGGCGCTCGTGTCACGCGACCCGAGCAACGCCGATGCCTGGCCACTTCCTGTCATCAAGGTAAAGGACACGCGCGCCGCGCTCGGTGCGCTGGCGCACGGCTGGCGCAAGCGCTTCACGATGCCGCTCGTCGCCGTGACGGGCAGCAACGGCAAGACGACCGTGAAGGAGATGATCGCGTCGATCTTCGCGGCGTCGGTCGGACAAGACGCGCGTCTCGCAACCGCTGGCAACTTCAACAACGACATCGGCTTGCCGCTCACGCTGTTCCGTCTGAACGCGTCGCACAAGCTCGCGGTGGTCGAGCTCGGCATGAACCATCCGGGCGAAACGGAAGTGCTCGGCAAGATCGCCGCGCCGGATGTCGCTGTCGTCAACAACGCGCAGCGCGAGCATCAGGAGTTCATGGCGACGGTCGAAGCGGTCGCGCTCGAACACGCGTCGGTCATTCACGCGCTGGGCGAAACGGGCACCGCCGTGTTCCCCGCCGACGATCAGTACGCCGTCTTCTGGCGCACCGCCGCGACGGACAACGCGATCATCGACTTCGCATTGACGGACGACGCAACGAAAGCGGCTGTTACCGGCACGCTCGATGGCACGACGGTGCATATGCGTACGCCGCAAGGCGCGCTCGACGTCGCGCTGAACGTGCTCGGCGAACACAACGCGCGCAACGCCATCGCCGCTACTGCCGCCGCGCTCGCCGCGGGCGTTTCGCTCGACGCGATCAAGCGCGGTCTCGAAGCATTCCAGCCGGTGAAGGGCCGCCTGCAGGTGAAGCGCGCGGTGTTCGGCGCGCTGACCGGCGCGACCGTCATCGACGACACGTACAACTCGAATCCCGATTCCATGCGCGCCGCGATCGACGTGCTCGCATCGCAAGCTTCGCCACGCGTGCTCGTGATGGGCGACATGGGCGAAGTCGGCGAGGAAGGCCCGGCGTTTCATCGCGAAGTCGGTGCGTATGCGGCCGAACGCGGCATCGATGTGCTCTTCGCGCTCGGCGCCTCGAGTGCCGATTCGGTGAACGCATTCAACGCGCGAGCATCGAAGCAGACCGCACGGCATTTCGGCGACGTCGCCGAACTGATCGCAGCACTCGAACACGCAGGCTACGGCAACAAGGCCACGTATCTCGCGAAAGGCTCGCGCTTCATGAAGATGGAGCGCGTGGTGGACGCCCTGACGAGTCCACAACAACCCGCTGCGGGCAACGCGCCCGCCGCACATTGATTCACTGAAAGAGAAGGACCAGCATGCTACTCGCACTCGCGCAATGGCTACAGAATGACGCCAGCTTCATGCGCGTGTTTACCTACATCACGTTCCGCGCCGTGGGTGCCACGGCGACGGCGCTTCTGATCGGTCTCGTCTGCGGCCCGTGGGTCATCCGCAAGCTGAGCGCGCTCAAGGTCGGCCAGGCCGTGCGCAAGGACGGACCGCAGACGCACCTCGTCAAATCCGGCACGCCGACCATGGGCGGCGTGCTGATTCTCATCGGCATCGCGGTATCCACGCTGTTGTGGGCCGACCTCACGAACCGCTTCGTCTGGATCGTGATGCTCGTCACTTTCGGCTTTGGCGTGATCGGCTGGGTGGACGACTATCGCAAGGTCGTGCACAAGGACCCGCGCGGCATGTCCTCGCGCGAGAAGTATTTCTGGCAATCGGTGATCGGCATTTTCGCGGCGGTGTATCTCGCGTTCTCCGTGTCCGAAGCGAACAACGCGCGCGTCTTCGACCTCTTCATGGCGTGGGTGCGCAGCGGCCTGTCAATGGGCCTGCCCGCGCGCGCCGACCTGATGCTGCCGTTCCTCAAGTCGATCACCTATCCGCTCGGCGTGTGGGGCTTCATCGCGATGACGTATTTCGTGATCGTCGGTTCGAGCAACGCGGTGAATCTCACCGATGGTCTCGACGGCCTCGTCATCATGCCCGTCGTGCTCGTGGGCGCGTCGCTCGGCGCGTTCGCGTACGTGATGGGCAGCTCGGTCTATTCGAAGTACCTGCTGTTCCCGCACATCCCCGGCGCGGGCGAACTCTTGATCTTTTGTTCCGCCATGGGAGGCGCGGGTCTCGCGTTCCTCTGGTACAACACGCACCCCGCGCAGGTCTTCATGGGCGATGTCGGCGCACTCGCGCTCGGCGGCGCGCTCGGCACGATCGCGGTGATCGTCCGTCAGGAGATCGTGCTGTTCATCATGGGCGGCATCTTCGTCGCGGAAACGCTCTCCGTGATGCTGCAGGTCTTCTGGTTCAAGTTCACGAAGCGGCGCTACGGCGAAGGCCGCCGTTTCTTCAAGATGGCGCCGCTGCATCACCACTACGAGCTGTCCGGCTGGACCGAGACGCAAGTGGTGGTGCGCTTCTGGATCATCACGTTGATGTTGTGCCTGTTCGGTCTGTCGACGCTCAAGTTGCGTTGATCCTTTTGCGTTTTCGCAGTTTTTCGGGCTTTTGGGAAAGGTAAAGCGATGTTTGGCGAGAAGTTTGTCGGTCGGCAAAGTCCGATGGTGCTCGTGCTTGGACTCGGTGAATCCGGTCTGGCGATGGCGCGCTGGTGCGCCAGGCACGGTTGCCGCCTGAAGATTGCCGACACGCGCGAAACTCCGCCGAATCTTTCCGAACTCGCGATCCACAAGATCGACGCTGATTTCGTCGGCGGCGCGTTCACGCCCGCTTTGCTCGATGGCGGCATCGAACTCGTTGCGATCAGCCCGGGTCTTTCGCCGCTCGCGCCGGACCTCGCGCCCTTGATCGCTGCAGCGAACGAACGCGGCATTCCCGTATGGGGCGAGCTCGAACTCTTCGCGCAGGCGCTCGCCGGACTCGGCGTGAATGGCTACGCGCCGAAGGTCATCGCCATCACCGGGACGAACGGCAAGACCACGACGACCGCGCTCACCGGCCTTTTGTGCGAGCGCGCGGGCAAGTCGGTCGCGGTCGCGGGCAACATCAGCCCGGCCATGCTCGACAAACTGACCGAAGCCATCGATCAAACCGCGCTGCCCGATGTCTGGGTGCTCGAACTGTCGAGCTTCCAGCTGGAGACCGCGCACACCTTCGCACCCGATGCCGCCGCGGTGCTCAACATCACGCAGGATCATCTCGACTGGCACGGCGGCCTCGACGCGTACGCCGCCGCGAAGGGCCGCATCTTCGGCCCGCGCACCACGCGCGTGCTGAACCGCGACGACGCCCGCACGATGGCGCTCGCGAAGAACATCGCGCAGGACCGCGTCGTGACGTTCGGGCTGAACGAGCCGTGTCACGTCGGCGATTACGGTCTGCTGCGCGACAACGGCATGGCGTGGCTGGCCGTCGGCGTCGACCAGGATGCAGCCGATGAACCCGCGCCGTCGCGCCGCCGCAAGCAGGACATCAGCGAGCCGAACGTCGTCTCGAAGCGGCTGATGCCCGTCGATGCGCTGCGTATCCGCGGTCTTCACAACGCGGCGAACGCGCTTGCCGCGCTCGCGCTGACGCGCGCGATCGACCTGCCGCTCGCCGCCTTGCTGCACGGCTTGCGCGAATATCGCGGCGAGCCGCATCGCGTGGAAGTGATCGCGCAGATCGACGGCGTCGATTACGTCGACGACAGCAAGGGCACCAACGTCGGTGCGACGGTCGCCGCGCTCGACGGTCTCGCGCAACGCATCGTGCTGATCGCCGGCGGCGACGGCAAGGGCCAGGACTTTTCGCCACTGGAAGCGCCCGTCGCACGCTGGGCACGCGCGGTCATGCTGATCGGCCGCGATGCGCCGCGCATCCGCGAAACGCTCGCATCGACGGGCGTCGCGCTCGAAGATCACGCGACGCTCGAAGCCGCGACGAACGCCGCCGCGCGCATCGCCGAAGCCGGCGACGCCGTGCTGCTCTCGCCGGCGTGCGCGAGCCTCGACATGTTCAAGAACTACGCACATCGCGCTGAGGTATTTCGCAGCGCGGTCGAAGAAATTGCCGCCGCGCGGGGAGTGATGCTATGAGCTGGTCGGAACGCTTCGGATCGAAACTCAGCGGCCAGCGCAACGCGATGCCGAGCGACTCGCTCGCGGGCCGTTCGAATTCCGGTACGCGTGGCGGCATTTCGAGCGCGGTGAACGGCGTGCGTCCCGCGCGCTCGCGCATGCTCGACTACGACTATTCGCTGCTGTGGGTGATGATCGCGCTGCTCGGACTCGGCATCGTGATGGTGTATTCGGCGTCGATCGCCATGCCCGATTCGCCGAAGTACGCGAGCTACCGCGACTATCACTTCCTCGTGCGCCATCTGATTTCGATCACGACGGCGCTCGTCGGCGCGATCATCGCATTCAAGATTCCGATCAAGACGTGGGAAAAATACGCGCCGAAGTTTTTTTTGATCGCGCTGGTGTTACTCGTCATCGTTCTGATCCCGCACCTCGGTAAAGGCGTGAACGGGGCGCGCCGCTGGATTCCGCTCGGCATCACGAACATGCAGCCGTCGGAAATCATGAAGCTCGCGGTGACGATCTACGCCGCGAACTACACCGTGCGCAAGCAGGAATTCATGCACAGCTTCGGCAAGGGCTTTCTGCCGATGGCGGTTGCGGTCGGCGCCGTGGGCGCGCTGCTGCTGCTCGAACCGGACATGGGCGCGTTCATGGTGATCGCCGCGATCGCGATGGGCGTGCTGTTCCTCGGCGGCGTGAACGGCAAGCTGTTCGGCGGCCTCGTCGCGACGGCAGTCGGCACGTTCGCGCTGCTCGTGTGGGCGTCGCCGTGGCGCCGTGAGCGGATCTTCGCGTATCTCGATCCGTGGGACGACCGCTACGCGCAGGGCAAGGCGTATCAATTGACGCACTCGCTGATCGCGTTCGGGCGCGGCGAGTGGTTCGGCGTCGGTCTCGGCGGCAGTGTCGAGAAGCTCAACTATCTGCCGGAAGCGCACACCGACTTCATTCTCGCGGTGATCGGCGAGGAGCTTGGTTTCGTCGGCGTGATCTGCGTGATTCTGCTGTTCTACTGGATCGTGCGCCGCGCGTTCGAGATCGGCCGTCAGGCGCTCGCGCTCGACCGCACGTTCGCCGGTCTGATGGCGAAGGGCGTCGGCATCTGGTTCGGCGCGCAGACCTTCATCAACATGGGCGTGAACCTCGGTCTTCTGCCGACCAAGGGTCTCACGTTGCCGCTCGTCAGCTACGGCGGCTCCGGTATTTTGCTGAACTGCGTCGCGCTGGCGGTGTTGCTGCGCGTCGATTACGAGAATCGTGTGCTGATGCGCGGAGGAAAGGTATGACCGCGCAGAGCAACCGCACGCTGATGGTCATGGCGGGAGGCACCGGGGGCCACGTGTTCCCGGGGCTCGCGGTCGCGCACTGGATGCAGGCGCATGGCTGGCGCGTGGTATGGCTCGGCAACGCGAGCGGCATGGAAGCGACGCTCGTGCCGAAGCACGGCATTCCGATGGAATACGTGCGCTTCGGCGGCGTGCGCGGCAAGGGCATCAAGACCAAGCTGATGCTGCCGGTCAATCTGTTGCGCGCGTGTTCGCAGAGCCTTGCGGCGCTGCGCCGCGTGAAGCCGGACGTCGTGCTCGGCATGGGCGGCTACATCACGTTTCCGGCGGGCATCATGACGAAGCTCGCGGGCTGCCCGCTCGTGCTGCACGAACAAAATTCGATCGCCGGACTCGCGAACAAGATGCTCGCGCATCTCGCGAAGCGCGTGCTGGTCGCGTTCCCCAATGCTCTGCCGAATGCCGAATGGACCGGTAATCCGATTCGTGCGGAACTAACGAGCGCGTTGCCACCCAAAGAACGCTACGCCGCGCGTTCCGGACGCCTTAACGTGCTCGTCGTGGGCGGCAGTCTGGGCGCGGCTGCATTGAACGAAACGGTGCCGAAGGCGCTCGCCATGCTCTCGCCGGACGAGCGTCCGCGCATCGTGCATCAGGCGGGCGCGAAGCATATCGAGGCACTGGAAGCGAACTATGCGGCAGCGGGTTTCGCGCGGGGCGACGACCTGCAACTCGTGCCGTTCATCGAGGACATGGCGAGCGCGTATGCATCGGCGGATCTCGTCATCTGCCGCTCGGGCGCGATGACCGTTTCGGAGATCGCGGCGGTCGGCGTGGCAGCGCTCTTCGTGCCGTTCCCGTTCGCCGTCGACGATCACCAGACGACCAACGGCGCATTTCTCGCGAAGAACGGCGCGGCTGAATTGATACAACAACGCGATTTGTCGGCGCAAAAGCTCGCCGACTGGTTACGCGCACAGACGCGCGACACGCTCGCCGAGATGGCCGAGCGCTCGCGCGCACTGGCAAAACCGGATGCGACCGAGAGGGTCGCGAGCGTTTGCGCCGACGTGGCCGGCGCGCGTGTGAACGCGCAAGCTCGGGAGGCACACTGAACATGAAACATATCGTCAAGCATATTCATTTCGTCGGGATCGGCGGTGCGGGCATGAGCGGCATCGCCGAAGTGCTGCTCAATCTCGGCTATCACGTGAGCGGCTCGGATCTCTCGAACGGCGCGGTCACTGAGCGCTTGCGTGGGCTCGGCGCGCGTGTCGAGATCGGCCATCACGAGCAGAACATCGAAGGCGCGAATGCGGTCGTCGTGTCGACGGCCGTGCGCGCGGACAATCCCGAAGTGCTCGCCGCGCGCCATCGCCGCGTGCCGATCGTGCCGCGCGCCGTGATGCTCGCGGAGCTGATGCGTCTGAAGCAGGGCATCGCGATCGCCGGCACGCACGGCAAGACTACGACGACTTCGCTCGTCGCGAGCGTGCTTGCAGCGGGCGGGCTCGATCCGACCTTCGTGATCGGCGGGCGCCTGAACAGCGCGGGCGCGAACGCGCGGCTCGGCACGGGCGATTTCATCGTTGCTGAAGCGGATGAATCGGACGCGTCGTTCCTCAATCTGTTCCCGGTGATCGAAGTCATCACGAACATCGACGCCGATCACATGGACACCTACGGTCACGACTTCGCGCGGCTGAAGCAGGCGTTCATCGAGTTCACGCACCGGCTGCCGTTCTATGGCATCGCAGTGCTGTGCGTCGACGACCCGAACGTGCGCGAGATCCTGCCGTTCGTGTCGAAGCCGATCATCCGCTACGGTCTCGGGGCCGAAGCGCAGGTGCGCGCGGTCAACGTCGAGGCGCGCGATGGCCGCATGCATTTCACGACCTTGCGCGAAGACGCGCCGTCGCTCGACATCGTGCTGAACCTTCCGGGCACGCACAACGTGCAGAACGCGCTCGCGGCGATTGCGATCGCGACTGAACTCGAAGTCGCCGATGCCGATATCCAGCGTGCGCTCGCCGAATTCAACGGCGTGGGCCGGCGCTTCCAGCGTTACGGCGAAGTGAGCGCGAATGACGGCGCTGGCGCGTACACGCTGATCGACGACTATGGCCATCACCCGGTGGAAATGGCTGCGACGATCGCGGCGGCGCGCGGCGCGTTTCCCGGCCGGCGTCTCGTGCTCGCGTTCCAGCCGCATCGCTACACGCGCACGCGCGACTGCTTCGAGGATTTCGTGAGAGTGCTGTCGACGGTCGATGCGCTCGTGCTCACCGATGTCTATGCAGCAGGCGAAGCGCCCATCGTCGCCGCGGACGGCCGCGCGCTGGCGCGTGCGATTCGCGTCGCGGGCAAGGTCGAGCCGGTGTTCGTCGATACGGTGGATGAAGTGCCCGACGCGGTCACGACGATCGCGCGCAACGGCGACGTGGTGATCACGATGGGCGCCGGTTCCATCGGCGGCGTGTGCGGAAAGCTGGCGAACGTGGCAAACGGCCAGAACTGAAATGACAGACGTAACGAGCAATCAAGTGAATCAAATCGATCCGGCCGTGTTCGGCAAAGTCGCGGTGCTGCTCGGTGGTAACTCCGCCGAGCGCGAAGTCTCGCTCAATTCGGGACGGCTCGTGCTCGAAGGTCTGCGCGACGCAGGCATCGACGCGCATCCGTTCGATCCGGCCCGGCATCCGCTTTCGGATCTGAAGGCGCAAGGCTTCGTGCGCGCGTTCATCGCGCTGCACGGCGGTTACGGCGAGAACGGGCAACTGCAAGGCGCGCTCGACTTCTACGGCATTCGTTACACCGGCAGCGGCGTGCTCGGCTCGGCGCTCGGCATGGACAAGCTGCGCACCAAGCTCGTGTGGCAGCAGACCGGCATTCCGACGCCGCCGTTCGAGACCGTGTTCCGCGGCGAAGACTATGCGGCGCGTGCGCAGGACATCATCGCGAAGCTCGGGCTGCCGCTCTTCGTGAAGCCGGCGAGCGAAGGTTCGAGTGTCGCGGTGATCAAGGTGAAGAGCGCGGAAACGCTCGTGCCGGCGCTCGCGGAAGCCGCGAACTTCGACAAGATCGTGATCGTCGAGAAGAGCATCGAAGGCGGCGGTGAATTCACATGCTGCATCGCGGGCGATCTCGACCTGCCGGTCATCAAGATCGTGCCGGCGGGCGAGTTCTACGACTATCACGCGAAGTACGTCGCCGACGACACGCAGTACCTGATTCCGTGCGGCCTGACGGACGCCGAGGAAGCGCGCATGAAGGCGCTGACCAAGCGCGCGTTCGAGATTCTCGGCTGCACCGACTGGGGCCGCGCCGACTTCATGCTCGATGTGGACGGCAACCCGTACTTCCTCGAAGTGAACACGGCGCCTGGCATGACGGATCACTCGCTGCCGCCGAAGGCCGCGCGCGCGGTGGGCATCAGCTACAAGGATCTCGTCGTGAAGGTGCTGTCGCTCACGCTGAAGAATTAGGTCGATCACACACAGGACACGAACAAGCGAAACCATGTGGAACAACGTTCGCCAACTCAACCTCGCCGCCAACGCGCTGCACGTCGTGCTCGTGCTGCTGCTTCTGGCCGCCGCGGGTTACTGGGCGATCCAGCGTCCCGAGTTTCGCCTGCGCGAGATTCAGATCGACGGCGACACCACGCACGTCAGCAAGCCGGTCGTGCGCGCGAGCGTGGTCGGTCACCTGAAGGGCAACTTCTTCACGGTCGATCTGGATGCCGCGCGCGCAGCGTTCGAACAGGTGCCGTGGGTGCGTCATGCGAGCGTGCGCCGCGTGTGGCCGAACGCGCTCGCGGTGACGCTGGAAGAGTACAAGCCGCTCGGCACGTGGGGCAACGATCAACTGGTGAGCGTCGACGGCGATCTCTTCACGGCGAATCAGGGCGAGCTCGACGACGATCTGCCCGCGTTCGACGGCCCCGAAGGCACGGCAAAGGAAGTGGTCGCGCGGTATCGCGATTTCCAGAAGTGGTTCGCGCCGCTCGACGCGCAGCCCGAGGAAGTGACGCTGTCGCCGCGTTTCGCGTGGACGGTCAAGCTCTCGAACGGCACGCAGATCGAACTGGGTCGCGAACGCAACCAGGACACGCTGAATGAGCGCTGCAAGCGTTTCGTCGCTTCGTGGACGTCCGTAACGGGACGATGGGGGAAGGACATCGAATATGCGGATTTGCGTTACCCGAACGGCTTCGCGATACGCGCAGCCGGCATGCGCTTCATCAACGACACCGACAAGGCCAAGAAGTAAGCAGACATCACAGGCAATGAGCACGCTATGAGCAAAGACTACAAAGACCTGCTGGTTTCCCTCGACATCGGAACGTCGAAGGTGGTCGCGATCGTCGCCGAACTGAAGGGCGAAGGCCACTACGAGGTGATCGGACTCGGTCAGAGCGACTCGAAGGGGTTGAAGAAGGGCGTCGTGGTCAATATCGAGGCCACGGTGCAATCCATCCAGCGCGCGCTGGAAGAAGCCGAGTTGATGGCGGATTGCAAGATCACGAACGTCTTCACCGGCATCGCGGGCAGCCATATCCGCAGCTTCAATTCGAGCGGCATGGTCGCGATCAAGGACAAGGAAGTCACGCAGGCGGACGTCGCGCGCGTGATCGAGACGGCCAAGGCGATCAATATCCCGACCGATCAGCAGGTGCTGCACATCCTGACGCAGGAATTCATCATCGACGGTCAGGAGGACGTGCGCGAGCCGATCGGCATGAGCGGCATCCGCCTCGAAGTGAAGGTGCATATCGTGACGGGCGCGGTGAGCGCGGCGCAGAACATCGTGAAGTGCGTGCGCCGCTGCGGCCTCGAAGTGAACGACCTGATCCTGCAACCGCTGGCGTCGTCGCTCGCGGTGCTGACCGAGGACGAGAAGGAACTCGGCGTGGTGCTCGTCGATATCGGCGGCGGCACGACCGACATCGCCATCTTCAGCGAAGGCGCGATCCGTCATACGGCGGTGATTCCGATCGCGGGCGACCAGATCACGAGCGACGTCGCGATGGCGCTGCGCACGCCGACGCCCGACGCGGAAGACATCAAGGTGAGCTACGGCATCGCCAAGCAGGCGCTCGCCGATCCGGACGAAATGATCGAAGTGCCGGGGCTCGGCGAACGCGGTCCGCGCACGCTGTCGCGTCAGGCGCTGGCGGCGGTGGTGGAGCCGCGCGTCGAAGAGCTGTTTTCGCTGGTGCAGCAGGTCGTGCGCGAGTCGGGCTACGAAGAGCTGCTGTCGAGCGGCGTCGTGCTGACCGGCGGCGCGGCGATGATGCCTGGCATGGTCGAGCTCGGCGAAGACATCTTCCTGAAGCCGGTGCGTATCGGCGTGCCGGAGTACGCGGGCGGCCTCGCGGACGTGGTGCGCAATCCGCGCTACTCGACTGCCATGGGCCTGCTCGCCGAAGGACGCTCTCAACGCATGCGTGGCCGCAAGGTCGCGGTGCAGAACGGTTCGATGGGACAAGTGTTTTCGAGGATGAAGGACTGGTTCCTCGGAAACTTCTAAGCAAAACGCATTGAAACGAATTACGCGCTGGTACCGGCGGCTGGCGCGCGACGAAAGGTTGCCCGATCTTTCATCGAATAACGCCGATCTTCATTCTTGACGGAGGCAACATGGATTTCGAAATGCTGGAAACGGAAACCAACGGAACGATCATCAAGGTCGTGGGCGTTGGTGGTGCTGGCGGCAACGCGGTTCAGCACATGATCACGCGCGGCGTGCAGGGCGTCGACTTCATCGTGATGAACACCGACGCGCAAGCGCTCGCTCGTTCGCGCGCGCCGACGGTGCTGCAACTGGGCATGACGGGTCTGGGCGCCGGCGCGAAACCGGAGAAGGGCAAGGAATCGGCGGAAGACGCGCGCGAACGCATCGCCGATGCGCTGCGCGGCGCGCACATGGTGTTCATCACCGCGGGCATGGGCGGCGGCACGGGCACGGGCGCGGCGCCGGTGGTCGCGCAGATCGCCAAGGAAATGGGCATTCTGACCGTCGGCGTGGTGAGCAAGCCGTTCGAGTTCGAAGGCGGCCGCCGCATGCGCGTGGCCGAAGCTGGCTCGCAGCAACTGGAGGATCACGTCGACTCGCTGATCGTCGTGCTCAACGACAAGCTGTTCGAGGTGATGGGCGATGACGCCGAGATGGACAAGTGCTTCCAGTGCGCGGACGACGTGCTGAACAACGCTGTGGCCGGTATCGCGGAAATCATCAACGTCGATGGCCTCGTGAACGTCGACTTCGAAGACGTGAAGACGGTGATGGGCGAGCAGGGCAAGGCGATGATGGGCACGGCGACGGTCGCCGGCGTCGATCGCGCGCGCCTCGCCGCCGAACAGGCTGTCGCGAGCCCGCTGCTGGAAGGCGTGGATCTGTCGGGTGCGCGCGGCGTGCTGGTGAACATCACGTCGAGCCGTTCGCTGCGTCTGTCGGAAACGCGTGAAGTGATGAACACCATCAAGAGCTACGCGGCCGACGATGCCACGGTGATCTTCGGCGCGGTGTACGACGACGCGATGGGCGACGCACTGCGCGTGACGGTGGTGGCAACTGGTTTGGGCCGCGCGGCGAAGAAGCAGCAGCAAGCGCCGATGACCCTGCTGCGCACCGGCACCGACAACCAGCCGATCGCGCACGGCCATCAGCCTTCGCACAATCACAATACGTACGGCGCGCAGCACGGCCAGTCGACGACGGATTACGGTCAGCTCGATACCCCGGCAGTGTGGCGTTCGACCCGCGAAACCGCGGCATCGCACGTGCAGGCGCTGCAGGAAAAGGGCGTCGATACGTATGACATTCCGGCGTTCCTGCGCAAGCAGGCGGACTGAGCGAAGCGCAGTTTATTTGCTGCTTGCAGCACACCGCGTGCACGCGCTGAACGTTTTGCGCGGATGATGAAGGTTTCGCGTGGGGCGACTGTCCAAGGCCGCGTCCTGATTCGAAATGGACGCCGGGCCGTGGCCAGCCGACCTCCACGAATCTGCTTCTGACGTCGAGGGAGGCAGAGTGAAACCGACATGACCGCAAAAGGCCTCGGCGCGGTTGCGGGATGATGCAATCGCGAGGATGTCGCGAGCACTGATGAGGGAAGGACCGAGCATGATCAAAGTAGGTGAAGCGTTGCCCGATACGCGCCTTTTCGAGTTCATCGACGAGGCGACCGAGGGCTGTGCCGTGGGACCGAATGCGTTCCAGGTGCGCGAGCGGTGCGCCGGCAAACGCGTGGTGATCTTCGGATTGCCGGGCGCGTTTACGCCGACGTGCTCCGCCAGACACGTGCCCGGCTACATCGATGCGGCGGCGGACCTGTCCGCAGCGGGCATCGACGAAGTCTGGTGCGTTTCCGTCAACGACGCGTTCGTGATGAGCGCGTGGGGACGCGATCTTCAAGCCTCGGGCAAGGTGAAGATGATCGCGGACGGCAGTGCGCGTTTCACTCAGGCACTCGGACTGGATCAGGATTTGTCCGAGCGTGGCATGGGAATCCGTTCCCAACGCTACGCGATGGTGGTCGACGACGGCGTGGTCAAGACGCTGTCTGTCGAAGCGCCCGGCAAGTTCGAAGTCAGCGACGCTCAAAGCATCCTGGCGACGTTGCGCTGAATGCAGCGGCGTTGCGTTGCCCGCGCGCAACGCTTCAGACGCCCTCGCAATCAGCCGTAACTTGGGGCCGATGACCGGAAATGCCTCCATTCCGGGCATCGGCCCGTTCTACTTCTCAGTTGGGCCGCCGCGACGTAACACAGGGAAACGTTTGATACCTCATGGATCAGGACGGCGTGCAACGAATGGAGTATAATTCGACCTATTAGAATTTAATGCACGATTGATTCTCTTTATAGGGATCGTAAATCGGAAAGAACATCATGTTGAAGCAGCGAACAATCAAGACCGTTGTCAAAACCGTGGGGATCGGGCTCCATTCCGGCAGCAAGGTCAACCTGACCCTGCGCCCCGCACCGATTGGCACGGGCATCGTATTTTCGCGCATCGACTTGCCGGAGCCGGTCGATATCCCGGCGTCGGCAATGGCGATCGGCGACACCCGGCTCGCGTCCGTGTTGCAGAAGGACGGCGCGCGGGTCTCGACCATCGAGCACTTGATGTCGGCATGCGCCGGCCTCGGCATCGACAACCTGTATGTCGACGTGACCGCCGAGGAAATCCCGATCATGGACGGCAGCGCGGCATCGTTCGTGTTTCTGATTCAATCGGCGGGTATCGAAGAGCAGAACGCGCCGAAGCAGTTCATCAAGGTGACGAAGCCCGTCGAAGTGCGCGACGGCGACAAGTTCGCGCGTCTCGAACCGTATTTCGGCTTCAAGCTGAGCTTTACCATCGATTTCCGCCATCCGGCCGTCGACAAGACGGGCCAGGCGCTCGAAGTGGATTTCGCGACCACGTCCTACGTGCGTGAAATTGCGCGCGCCCGCACCTTCGGTTTCGCGCATGAAGTCGAGATGATGCGCGAACTGGGCCTTGCGCGCGGCGGCAGCATGGACAACGCGATCGTGCTGGACGAATACCGCATCCTGAACAACGACGGCCTGCGTTACGACGACGAGTTCGTGAAGCACAAGATGCTCGACGCGATCGGCGATCTTTACGTGGTCGGCCATCCGTTGCTGGCGTCGTACAAGGCGTACAAGGGCGGCCACGCGATGAACAACATGTTGCTGCGCGAGTTGCTCGCGACCGAAGACGCCTACGAGATCGTCACGTTCGAGGACACGCAGAAGGCGCCGCGCGGTTTTGGTTTTGACACGCAGACGGCATTCGCCTGATGTAACTAGGCGATTCGAGCAGTCAGAGAATGAGCGGCAGCGAAAGCGCCGCTCATTTTTTTTGCGCGCGTCCCTGGTGGCGCGACGCCATGCGTGCGAGCGCTTCCTGGAGCGGAGACGGCTCCAGCGTTTCCGCCAGTTCCTGCAACGCCGACGCACCCGCGGGCGACATGCGCGCCTGCTTCGGCGGCGCGGCTTCCTTCATCGGCTGCGGACGCACGCGGATTTTCAGCGCATCGACCGCCCAGCCGCGCTGCTGAAGGTCCGAGAGCAGACGCGGCTCCAGATGCCGCAGCCGTGCGGCGAGCGCGTTGTGCGCGGCAAAGAGCGCGAGCACGCCATCCTTGATGAACCCTGGCTCCACGTTCGACGCCAGATAATCCGGCAAAAGCGCGCCGAGATCGCGCTGCAGCGCCGCCACTTGCTCGACGCCCGCCCGCAGCGCGCGGAACGCATCGGTGCGATCGAGCACGTCGGCGACGGCTTGCGGCCGGCGCGGATCGAAACGCGACCTTGAATTTGTAGAAAAGCGGCTCATTTTTATCTAGGCGCAGGCCCGATGGAACGGTTCGATTGTACGCGAGGCGAGCCATTGTTCCCGGTCGCGAGCCTTTTGGGGCGTTGCTTGCAGGCAAGCTTTCAACCCGTTGACTGTCGCGCCGCACCGACGCGCGGGCGGGCACGCTGACACAAGGTCTGCCAGACTCGCGTGCTAAAATTCCCGATTCGAATTTCACCTTATGGACTTAAGTCGCCGAGGTTCCCCGAGGCCGGACGCAGCTCATGCTGCCGCCCGTCCGAAGCCGCGACGCAGACACTGATCCGATGACGACCGGTTTCCTTCAGAAGATTTTTGGCAGCCGCAATCAGCGGCTGGTCAAGCAATATCAAAAGACCGTTGCGGCGATCAATGCCCTCGAGCCGACCGTCGAGAAGTACTCGGACGACCAGCTGCGCGCCAAGACCGATGAGTTCCGCCAGCGTGTCGCGGGCGGCGAATCGCTCGACGTGATCCTGCCCGAAGCGTTCGCAGTCTGTCGCGAGGCGAGCAAGCGCGTCCTGAAGATGCGCCACTTCGACGTCCAGCTGATCGGCGGCATGGTCCTGCACTACGGCAAGATCGCTGAAATGCGTACCGGCGAGGGCAAGACACTCGTCGCGACGCTCGCGGCGTATCTGAACGCGTTGTCTGGCCGCGGCGTGCACGTCGTGACGGTGAACGATTACCTCGCCCAGCGCGACGCCGAATGGATGGCGCGCCTCTACAACTTCCTCGGGCTCTCATGCGGCGTGAATCTGTCGCAGATGGAGCACTCGCAGAAGCAGGAAGCCTACGGCGCGGACATCACCTACGGCACGAACAACGAATTCGGCTTCGACTACCTGCGCGACAACATGGTCTACGAGACCAACGCGCGCGTGCAGCGGCCGCTCAATTTCGCGATCGTCGACGAAGTGGACTCGATCCTCATCGACGAGGCGCGCACGCCGCTCATCATCTCCGGTCAGGCGGAAGATCACACCGATCTCTACGTACGCATGAACGCGCTGCCGCCGCTGCTCGAACAGCAGATCGGCGAGGAAAAGGCGGATGGCACCGGCGTAGAGAAGCCCGGCGACTACACGCTCGACGAAAAAGCGCGCCAGGTGTTCCTGACGGAATCGGGCCACGAGAAGGCCGAGCGCCTGCTCGCCGAGTGGGGCCTGATCGGCGAGGGCGAAAGCCTCTACGCGCCGCAGAACATCACGCTGATGCACCACATCTATGCCGCGTTGCGCGCGCATACGCTCTTCATGCGCGACCAGCATTACGTGGTGCAGAACGGCGAAGTCGTGATCGTCGACGAATTCACGGGCCGCATGATGACCGGCCGCCGCTGGTCGGACGGTCTGCATCAGGCCGTCGAAGCGAAGGAACACGTCCAGATTCAGGCCGAGAACCAGACGCTCGCGTCCATCACGCTGCAGAACTACTTCCGCATGTACGCGAAGCTGTCCGGCATGACCGGTACGGCGGACACGGAAGCGTACGAATTCCAGGAAATCTACGGCCTCGAAACGGTCGTGATTCCGACCAACCGTCCGCCGAAGCGCGTCGACAAGCAGGACCAGATCTACAAGTCGTCGAAGGAGCGTTACGACGCGGTGATCCGCGACATCCGCGATTGCGTCGAACGTGGTCAGCCGACGCTCGTCGGCACGACATCGATCGAAGCGTCCGAACTGCTGTCCGGCCTGCTCGCGCAGACGGGCGTGAAGCACGAAGTGCTCAACGCGAAGCAGCACGCGCGCGAAGCGGCGATCGTCGCCGAAGCGGGCCGTCCGGCCGCCGTCACCATCGCGACGAACATGGCCGGCCGCGGCACGGACATCGTGCTCGGCGGCAACGTCGAGAAGCAGGCGTCGTTCATCGAAGCGGATCTGTCGATTCCCGAGAACGAAAAAGCCGCGCGCATCCAGAAGCTGCACGACGAATGGCAGGCGCTGCACGATCACGTGAAGGCCGCGGGCGGTCTGCATATCATCGGCACCGAGCGTCACGAGTCGCGCCGTATCGACAACCAGTTGCGCGGCCGCGCGGGCCGTCAGGGCGATCCGGGCTCGTCGCGCTTCTATCTGTCGCTGGATGATCCGCTTCTGCGCATTTTCGCGGGCGACCGCGTGCGCGCGATCATGGATCGTCTGAAGATGCCGGAAGGCGAGCCGATCGAAGCGGGCATGGTCACGCGCTCGATCGAAGGCGCGCAGCGCAAGGTCGAAGCGCGCAATTTCGATATCCGCAAGCAGCTGCTCGAATACGACGACGTCTCCAACGATCAGCGCAAGGTGATCTACCAGCAGCGCAACGAACTGCTCGAAGCGAACGACGTGCAGGAAACCATCGCCGCGATGCGCCAGAGCGTGATCGGCGACGTGGTTCGTACGTTCGTGCCGGCGGGCAGTATCGAAGAGCAATGGGAAGCGCCCGAACTGGAAGAAGTGCTGCGCAACGACTGGTCGCTCGATCTCGCCGTGCAGGAGATGATCAACGAGTCGAACTCGATCGACGCCGAAGAGATCTGCGAGGCCGTGCTCTCCGCCGCCGACGAAGCGTACGAAGCGAAGGTCACGCTCGTGGGCCGCGAATCGTTCAGCGCGTTCGAGCGCTCGATCATGCTGCAGACGCTCGACAGCCGCTGGCGCGAGCATCTCGCCGCGCTCGATCATCTGCGTCAGGGCATCCATCTGCGCGGTTATGCGCAGAAGAACCCGAAGCAGGAATACAAGCGCGAGGCGTTCGAGCTCTTCGCCGCGATGCTCGACGCCGTGAAGCAGGAAGTCACGCGCGTCGTGATGAACGTGCAGATCCAGTCGCCGGAACAGCTCGAAGAAGCCGCCGAGCAGTACGAAGAAAAGGGCAGCCATCTCGAGAACGTGTCGTTCACGCACGCGGACTTCAACGCGCCGGCCGCCGAGCCGACGCCCGCCTCGACGGCGGCGAGCGCGACGGCGCAGATGGTCAGCCAGGCGATGGCCGCAGGCGACGACATCAGCGTCGCGACCCGCCCCTCGGACGACGTTCCGAAGGTCGGCCGCAACGATCCGTGCCCGTGCGGCAGCGGCAAGAAGTACAAGAACTGTCACGGCAAGCTGGCTTAATCGGCTGTCGACCAGATCCAAGCGACGCAGCGATGCGTCGTTTGTCTTTGCAGGTCCCTTATTCACGGCGCCGGCCTCGAATAGCCGGGCGGGCGTCAGTCTTCCAAAGCGTGCCGGTCCGATAAGCCGGCACTCGCCACCTTCAGCGAGACGCGAACATGGCCGTCAACTTTCCCTCGATCGATCCCGCAGCGCTTCATCCCGTCGCCGGCGTCACGCTAGGCTGGGCCGAGGCGAATATCCGCAAGCCCAATCGCAAGGATGTGCTCGTCATTCGCGTCGATGAAGGCGCGAGCGTCGCAGGCGTGTTCACGCAGAATCGCTTTTGCGCCGCGCCCGTCACGGTGTGTCGCGAGCATCTCGCGGCTGTCAGCAAGGGCGGCAAGGGCATTCGCGCGCTCGTCGTGAACACCGGCAATGCGAACGCCGGCACCGGCGAGCCGGGCCTGGCGCACGCGCGCGCGACGTGCGCGGAGCTCGCGCGCCTCGAAGGTCTCGATGCGCAGCAGATCCTGCCGTTTTCGACCGGTGTGATTCTGGAGCCGCTGCCGATCGATCGCCTGAAGGCCGGTCTGCCCGCCGCGCTCGCGAACCAGCAGGCCGCGCACTGGTTCGATGCCGCGCAAGCCATCATGACCACCGACACGCTGCCGAAGGCGGCGTCGCGTCAGGTGACGATCGACGGACACGTCGTCACGCTGTCGGGCATCAGCAAGGGCGCGGGCATGATCAAGCCGAACATGGCGACGATGCTCGGCTTCCTCGCCTTCGATGCAACCGTCGCGCAGCCGGTGCTGGATCAGCTCGTGAAGCATGTGGCGGATCGCTCGTTCAACTGCATCACCATCGACGGCGATACGTCGACCAACGATTCGTTCATCCTGATCGCGTCTGGCAAGTCGAGCCTGCCCGCGATCACGTCGACGGATTCGCCTGCGTACGTCGCGCTGCGCGATGCCGTGACGGAAGTCGCTCAGGCGCTCGCGCAACTCATCGTGCGCGATGGCGAAGGCGCGACCAAGTTCATGACGATCACGGTGGAAGGCGGCAAGGACGCGGCGGAATGCCGTCAGATCGCGTACGCGATCGGCCATTCGCCGCTCGTCAAGACGGCGTTCTACGCATCCGATCCGAATCTCGGCCGTATTCTCGCGGCGATCGGCTATGCAGGCGTGACGGATCTCGACGTCGGCAAGATCGATCTTTATCTCGATGACGTGCTCGTCGCGAAAGCGGGCGGACGCAATCCCGAGTACAAAGAAGAAGACGGCCAGCGCGTGATGAAGAAGAGCGAGATCGCGATTCGCGTGCTGCTCGGACGCGGCAACGCACAAGCGACGATCTGGACGTGCGACCTCTCGCATGATTACGTGAGCATCAACGCCGACTACCGTTCCTGAACAAGCGGCGCGCATCGATACCCATATGGACAAGCTCGAACAATTTCTCACGCGCGCCGAGGCGGTCCTCGCGCGCATCGAAGGTATGTTGCCGCCCGCCGCGCCGGATATCGACTGGGCATCCGCGGTGGCGTTTCGCTGGCGCAAGCGTCAGGGGCGCGGATTTCTGCAGCCGGTGCCGGCCATCTCGCAGATCACGCTCGATGATCTGCAGAACATCGATCGCCAGAAGGGCTTGATCGAGCAGAACACGCAGCAGTTCGTGAAGAAGCTGCCGGCGAACAACGTGCTGTTGACGGGCGCGCGCGGGACGGGCAAGTCGTCGCTGATCAAGGCGTGCCTGAATGCGCATGCGAAGGACGGCCTGCGTCTCATCGAAGTCGACAAGGACGATCTGCACGATCTCGGCGATATCGTCGACCTGATTTCGGCGCGGCCCGAGCGTTTCATCGTGTTCTGCGACGATCTTTCGTTCGAGGAAGGCGAGTCGGGCTACAAGGCGCTGAAGGTGGCGCTCGATGGTTCGGTCGCGGCGCAATCGGACAATGTGCTGATCTACGCGACGTCGAATCGCCGTCATCTGTTGCCCGAATACATGAGCGACAACGAGACGTACAAGCACACGTCCGATGGCGAGATTCATCCGGGCGAAGTGGTCGAAGAGAAGATCTCGCTGTCCGAGCGTTTTGGCCTTTGGGTCAGCTTCTATCCGTTCAAGCAGGACGACTATCTTTCGATCGTCGGTCACTGGCTGAAGCATTTCGGCTGCGATGAAGCGGAAGTCGAAAGCGCGCGCGGCGATGCGCTCGTGTGGGCGCTGGAGCGCGGCTCGCGTTCGGGTCGCGTCGCATGGCAATTCGCGCGCGACTGGTCGGGACGCAAGCAATGAGCGAGTCGAACACCAGCTCGCAGACCGACATCGCGCCCGACGGACGCAAGGTGACCGAAGTTGCCGTCGGCGTGATGGTGCAGCGCGACGGCCGCTATCTGCTCGCGCAGCGCCCCGAGGGCAAACCGTATGAAGGTTACTGGGAGTTTCCTGGCGGCAAGCTCGAGGCGGGCGAGAGCATCGAGGCGGCGCTGGGACGCGAACTGCACGAAGAACTGGGCATCGACGTCACCGCGTGCCAGCTCTGGCGCACGCTTGAGCACGACTATCCGCACGCGTACGTGCGTCTGTTTTTCTGCAAGGTGACGGACTGGCAGGGCACACCGCGCGGGCGTGAAGGTCAGGCGATCGCGTGGCAGTCGCTTCCGGTCGACGTCGCGCCGCTGCTGCCCGCGGCCATTCCGATTCTCGAATGGCTCGAAGAGGAAGAGCGCGAATAGAGCCGGAGACGGCTCAGTTCAGATCAGTTCAGGCCGCCGCGCGTATCGTCGTCCGGCGGCGTTTCCTGCGAATTGCCCGCGATCTTGTACTTCTCGGTCGCCCACGCGCCGAGATCGATCTGCTTGCAGCGCTCCGAGCAGAACGGGCGAAAACGGTTTTCCGGAACCCAGCGAACGTCTTTGTCGCAGGTCGGGCATTTGACGACAGTGCTCATAACGGTAAGGCGTGAAAAATCGCGCAGGCTTTGATCGACATCGGAACGATATGGGGCCTGCCGATTCGTTTCAAAGGCTGCAAAGCGTCAGATGAAAGGGCACATCGACATCGACGGCGCGCGGCTTCAGATCGCCATCCTGCACCGTGAAGCGCACCCACAGCATGTACTTGTTCGCGCTCGCTTCCGGAATCACGCGTGTGTCGGGCGAAACGCGCACCTGCATCAGCTGATACGTGCGGCCCGATAGCATCTGCTGATAGCTGCCCTGCATCGCCATGACTTTCGACGCCTGACCGGACTCGCGCGCGAGCCGTAACACGATGGCCGCCGCGTCGCGCAGCGCGAGCATCGGCATGACCCACTTCGCGATATCCTGACGCCGCTCTTCGACCGGCAACTGCTGCCAGGCATAGTACGACGGCAGATCGAACTTGCACGTTCCGCCGGGGATGATCGTGCGGCTGCGGATGCTCGCGAGCCACTCGTTGTCGGCGAGATGCTGGCCGGTCTTGCCGTGCATATCGGTGAGCCCGGTGAGCGTCTGCTCGATTTCGCCGAGCACGGCTTCGAGCGCTTCCTGCTCGATGCCCGGATTGCCGCGGAACGGCGCCAGCGTCTGCCGCTGCCGCTCCAGTTCCTTCATGAGGTCGGCCTTGAGATCCGTGCGGCCAGCGACTTCGGCGATCTCGAAGAGTGTCGTGAGCGCGACGTGATGTTCCCGCGCGTCTTCCTGAGTCAGAAAGAACGTGAAGCGCTCGAACAGGTCTTCGAGGCGCAGCAGCGTCCGGATTCGCTCGTTGAAGGGATACTCGTAAAGGATCAAGCGCGCTCGCCTCGGCGTGGGTCGGTTGCTTCCTTGAGCGGAAGTGAGCACATTCTAATGCCGCATCCTCACCCTAGCAAATCGGGGCATATTCGCGCGTCAAGCTGCCGGTTTCGCCGCAAATCCGGGAACTTTTCGTCGATTTGGCAAACTCAGGCGATTGCGTTGCGTCAGACGGATGCGAGCGACAAATAACGCGCATGCAGTGCGTCGACTTGTTGTGCGAGTGAATCGAGCGTGGCGGTTTCATCGTTGACGACGATATCGTCCGCTGCTGCGACGCGCGCTTCGCGAGACGCCTGCTTCGCGATGATCGAAAGCACCTGTTCACGCGTGAAGCCGTTGCGCCGCATGACGCGCGCGATCTGCGTCTCGACGGGACAATCCACAACCAGCACGCGCGACACGCGGCTCGCCCATTCGCCGGACTCCACGAGCAGCGGCACGACGACGATGTGATACGCGCCCGACGCCCCGTGCCGCTGGCGCTCCGTTTCGGCGCGAATCAGCGGATGCACGATGCCTTCGAGACGTGCTTTCGCGGTGTCGTCGGCGAAAACCAGTGCGCGCATTTTCGCGCGATCGAGCGAGCCGTCGGCGGCGACGAAATCGTCACCGAACTCGCTCGCGATCAGCGGCATCGCGACGCCACTCGGCGCTGTAATCCGATGCGCGATCAGGTCCGTGTCGATCAGCGGCACGCCACGCTGCGCGAACAGATCCGCGACCGTGCTCTTGCCGCTGCCGATGCCGCCGGTAAGACCGATGCTGAACATCCGTTGCGCTCCTTCGTTCATCCGAACAATGCGTAAAGCGGCGTGCCGGCGAAGAGCGTGATTGCGCCGCCCGCCGCGAGAAATGGCCCGAACGGCAACGGCTCTTCGAAACGCATGTGCTTGCGCCACGTCGCGATGATGCCAACCAGCGCACCCGCAACGGCCGCGATCAGCACCACTTGCGCGAGCGCCCCCCAGCCGAGCCACGCGCCGATCGCGGCGAGCAGCTTGAAGTCGCCGTAGCCCATGCCTTCGACGCCGCGCACGAGCTTGAAGAGCCAGTACACGCACCACAGGAAAAGATAACCCGCGATCGCGCCGGTGACGGCATCGTGCAGCGTCGCGAATCCGCCTTCGCCAAAATTGACGATGAGTCCCGCCCACAGCAGCGGCAGCGTCAGCACATCGGGAAGATACCGCGTGTCGTAGTCGATGAGGCCTGCCGCCAGCAATGTCGCGCACAGTCCGAACGCGGCGAGCGCGGGCCAGGCGGGACCAAAGGCATAGAGGCAGAGCGCCGCGAGCGCGCCGGTCGCAAGTTCGATCAACGGATAGCGCGCACTGACGCGCGTCCCGCACGCCGAGCAGCGCCCGCGCAGCGCGAGATAACTCACGACGGGAATGTTCTCCCACGCACGCAGCACATGCTTGCAATGCGGACACGCGCTGCGTGGCACTGCAAGGTTGAAGCGGGCGGGATAGGAATCGGCGGCGGGTTTGGGGGAATTGGACGCATCGGGCATGGCCGCATCGACTTCGGCTCGCCACGCGCGTTCGAGCATGACTGGCAGACGATGCACGACGACGCTCAGGAAGCTGCCGATCACGAGACCGAACACGACGACGAAGCCGTACTGCACGGCGACGGGAAGCACGGCGAACACGGCCGCATAGCGGCTCGCGAAATGCGCGGTGGACGGATCGAACGAAGGCTGCATGATGAACGAACGGTTGCTTTGGCCCGCGATGCTACACCACGTTGCCGAGCTGAATGATAGGAAGATACATCGCGATGACGAGGCCGCCCACCAGCGCGCCGAGCACGGTGATGACGATCGGCTCGCACAGACTCGCGAATGCGCCGAGACGCTCGTCCACTTGACGATCCGCGAGGGTGGCGAGATCGAGCAGCATCGCGTCGAGCGAGCCCGATTCTTCCGCGACCGCGATCGGCTGCACCACGTCCTGCGGAAAGCAACCGCTGGCGCGCATCGCGGCCGCGAGGCGCTCGCCGTTGCGCAGACGCGCGGCGATATCGACGGTCGCGCGGTCGAACACACGGTTGCCGGTGGCGTGCGCGAGCGAATCGAAGGCGTCCGACAGCGGCGTGCCCGCGGCGAGCAGCGTGCCGAGCGCGCGGCTCCAGCGCGCGACGGCCAGCGCGCGCAGCAGCCTGCCCGCGAGCGGCAGACGCAGCACCAGGCGGTCGGCCGATTCGCGTGCAGCGGGCGAGCGCCTGATCCAGCGCGACACGACGATCGCCGCACAGGCGCACGCCACGACAAACGGCACGCCGACATTCGCGACGCCGTCCGAGAGCGCGAGCACGAAACGCGTGGGCGCGGGCAGCGGGGCGCCGAAACCGTCGAAGATGGTCTTGAACGTCGGCACGACACCGATCAGCAAGCCCGCCGTGATCGCGAGGGACAGCAGCAAGACCATGACCGGATAGGTGAGGGAGGCGCGCAGCCGGGCCCGTTGCGACGCGGCGCGTTCGCGATCGTCGGCGAGGCGGGCTAGAACGGACGCCAACGCGCCCGCCACTTCACCGACCGCGACCAACTGGCAATACAACGCGCCGAATGCCGAGGGATGCTGCGCGAGCGCGGCGGAGAACGGCACGCCGCGCGTGATGTCGCGTGCAAGGGCGCGCACGATGCGCGGCAATCCGCCGCCCGTCGCGCTGCCGGCCAGCAATTCGAGCGCGCCCGCGAGCGGCAGGCCAGCGCGCAGCAGGCCGGCAAGCTGGCGCGTGAAGAGCGTGACTTCGCCGGCCTTGGCCTTGGGCGGCGGTGCGACGCCGAGCGCTTCGAGCCAGGTGACGATGACGCCTTCGCGCCGCAGCGTCGCACGCGCCGAGACCGCATCGGTTGCGATGATCTTTCCGTGCTTTTGCCGGCCTTCGGCATCCAGGCCGCGCCACGCGAAGCGCATCTCCATTGACATCATTCGATCTCCGTCGCTTCGGCCGCCTCGGCGACGCTCGTCACGCCCTCGCGCACGCGCGTGAAGGCCGCGTCGCGCAGCGCGGGCATGCCTTGCGTCTGTGCGGCGCGCGCGATGGCATGCGTCGCCGACCGCGAGACGATCAACTCGCGTATCTCGTCCGAGACCGGCATCACCTGATGCACGCCGACGCGCCCGCGATAGCCGATGCCGTGGCACGCCGGACAGCCGCGCGCCTCGAACGGATGAAATCCGTCCGCGAGCGGCAGCGCCGATGGCGCTCGGCAGTGCTCGCACAGCTTGCGCACGAGCCGTTGCGCCGTGACGAGCCGGAGCGCCGACGCGAGGTTATAAGGCGCGACGCCGATATCGATGAGCCGCGCGATCGCGGCGGGCGCGTCATTCGTGTGCAAGGTCGAGAGCACGAGGTGTCCGGTCTGCGCGGCCTTAACCGCGACGTCCGCGGTTTGCGCATCGCGAATCTCGCCGACCATGATGACGTCGGGGTCCTGGCGCATGAACGCACGCAGCGCCACGGCGAACGTCAGCCCGGCCTTCTCGCGCACGCTGACCTGATTGATGCCCGCCAGCTGAATCTCGACCGGATCTTCGACGGAGCACACGTTGCGCGCTTCGGCGTTGAGCATCTGCAGGAAGCAGTAGAGCGACAGGGTTTTGCCGCTGCCGGTCGGGCCCGTCACGAGCACGAGACCGTGCGGCGCGCGAATCGCCGATTCGACCGTGCGGCTTTGGGCGTCATCGAGGCCCAGCGCGGCGAGCGACAGATCAGGCGGCAGCGCGTCCAGCCGCCGCAGCACGAGCTTTTCGCCGAAGAGTGTCGGCAGCGAATTCACGCGATAGTCGCCGACGCGCCCGCCCGGCAGATTCAGACGCAGGCGGCCGTCCTGAGGCACGCGCCGCTCGGCGATATCCATGCGGGCCAGCACCTTGATGCGCGTGACGAACGCGTCGCGCAAGTGCGGCGGCGGGCGTCTGAGCACATGCAACGCGCCGTCGACGCGCAGGCGGATGCGCCAGTCGTGCTCGGAAGGCTCGACGTGAATGTCGGATGCGCCGCGCTCGGCGGCTTCGCGCAGGGTGTCGGCGAGGAGCGAAACGGCGGGCGTGTCGTGATCGGATGCGCCTTCGAGCGCGGGATCGACGGAGCGGGCCGGGCGCGCGAAAGTGTCGAAAGCGTCGCGGGAGGGAGAAATCATGGGCGTCGTGCGGTCGGAGTCGAGATGACCCGATCATCTCGTTCGCAACTACCGACGCCCAGTCGTCCGAATGGCTAACGCAGTGCGCGCTGCGGCCCGAGCGGGCGGAAAATCTTCACGGTGCGGATCGCCTGATCGTCGCTGCGCATGACTTCGAAAGTGACGTCGGCGATGCGGATCGACACGTCGCCGTCCGGGATGTCTTCGAGCGTTTCGAGAATCAGGCCGTTGAGCGTTTTCGGGCCGTCCGTCGGCAGCGTCAGGTTCAGCCAGCGATTCAGTTCGCGCAGTGGCATGCTGCCCGCCACGATGCACTCGCCGTTCTCGTTCCAGCCGCCGCGCGAGCCCGCGCCGCGCGGAATCGTCGTCGTGAACTCGCCGATCAGTTCCTCGATGATGTCCTCGGGCGTGACGAGCCCCTGCAACTCGCCGTACTCGTCGACCACGATCGCGATGCGATGGCCGCTTTCCTGAAAGTACTGCAGTTGCTGGAAAACGGGCGTGCCGGTCGGTACGAAGTAGGGCTCGGTGAGCAGTTCGCGCAGCGTCTCGCGTTCGAGCTCCTGGTTATGCAGCGCAGACAGCGTCTTGCGCACGTGCAGGATGCCCATCACGCGATCGATATCGCCCTGAAAGACGACGAGCTTGTTGTGATAACAGGTCTCTAGCTGATGCAGGATCTGCTCGAACGGCGCCTCGAAGTCGAGCGCTTCGATGCGTCGGCGCGGAATCATCACGTCATCGACGGTGATGTTTTCCAGATCGAACAGATTGAGCAGGATGCTGCGGTGTTTGGTCGGCATGAAGCTGCCGGTCTCGAGCACGATCGTGCGCAGTTCTTCCGGCGAAATGCGCTGGTCGCGCTTGTTTTTCGTGTTGATGTGCAGCGCGGCGAGAATCGCGTTGGCGAACAGATTCACGAACCAGATCAGCGGCCGCGCGATACGCATGAGCGGTGAGAGCACCAGACTCGCGGGCAGCGCCACTTTCTCGGGATAAGTCGCACCAACGATCTTCGGCGCGATCTCCGCGAACACGATGATCAGAAACGCGATCACGCCCGTCGTGACCGACAGGACGAGGTTGTTGTGGCCAAAGGTGCGCAGCGCGATCGATGTGGTCAGCACCGGGATGATCGTGTTGATCAGGTTGTTGCCGATCAGGATCACGGAGAGAAGCTGGTCGGTTTTTGCGAGCAGCCCTTGCGTCGTGCGGGCGCGCAGCGATCCCTGGCTCGCCAGATATTTCAGCCGATGGCGATTGAGCGCCATCATCGATGTTTCGGAGATCGAGAAGAAGCCGGAAAGGATGAGAAGCAGAAAAATGGCGCAAATTTGCGCCCATAAGGGAAGGTTGTCCACGCGGTGATCGAGTAGGGGCGGAGATGGGAGGCAATATAGCAGACGGGCAGGCACGCCCGCCTTCGGCCTGTTGACCAGCGTACGCGGTTTCGTGCGCTGGAAATAAAAAACCCGCATGGCGGACCATGCGGGTTTTTGCAATTCTGGTCGGGGTGAGAGGATTCGAACCTCCGGCCTCTACGTCCCGAACGTAGCGCTCTACCAGGCTAAGCTACACCCCGAATTTGACCAAACTTGGACTCTTACGCTGTTTCAGTCTCGTTCAAGACTGCCGTGACGTCGAGTAAGAACATAATTCTAGCAGGCTCTCTTTGTAGATGGAAGGGGGAAATGCAGAAATCGCATTCGCCGCCGCCTGCGCTTCCTTGCGCGCGCATTCCAGCGTGTGGTCGAGCGCGCCGGACGTGGTGATCGCGTGGAAGATCGTGTCGAAGCGGTCCGTGCCGCCTTGCTCGATGGCCTCGCGTGCGAGCGCCGCCTGCTCCGGCGTGCCGTGCTCCATCAGAAAGATGAGCGGCAGAGTGGGTTTGCCTTCGCGCAGGTCGTCGCCGGCGTTCTTGCCCATCGATTCGGGCGTGCCGGTGTAGTCGAGCCAGTCGTCCATGATCTGGAACGCCGTGCCGATGCGCCGGCCGAACTCCGCCGCCGCCGCTTCGGTGCGCGCATCCGCACCCGACAGCACCGCGCCCAGTTGCGCGGCCGCTTCGAACAGCTTCGCGGTCTTGTAGCGGATCACCTGCATGTAGCGCGTTTCGTCCACATCAGGGTCATGCATGTTGAGCAGCTGCAGCACTTCGCCTTCGGAAATGACGTTGGTCGCGACCGACAGGATTTCCATCACGCGCATCTTGCCGACGCTCACCATCATCTCGAACGAGCGCGAGTAGAGGAAGTCGCCGACCAGCACGCTCGCCGCATTGCCGAACAGCGCGTTCGCGGTCTTGCGGCCGCGCCGCAGGTCGGATTCGTCGACGACGTCGTCGTGCAGCAGCGTCGCCGTGTGGATGAACTCCACCACGGCGGCCAGTTCATGGCGATATCCGGTCGTGTCGCCCAGCGCGCCGGAGACCAGCAGCAGCAGCGCCGGACGCAGCCGCTTGCCGCCCGCGCCGATGATGTACTCCGAAATCTGGTTGATCAGCATCACTTCTGATGCCAGGCGCTGCCGGATGACACGATTGACGTGCTGCATGTCCTCGGCGATCGGGGCGAGCAGCGCGGCGGCGTTGGGAGGGGAAGTGGCGGTGGACGACATGTTCGGCAGGAAAGGTAATCCGGCGGATTATAAGGCGAATCCGACAGACGACGGGGTTTCGGCTGTGTCGATCCGCGCGCTGTGCGCGAAATTCGGACAGGATTCGCTGCGATTTTCGTTGTGTTCGCCGAGGTTCGGCCGCGGACCGCGCGCTCGCGCCGTGCGCGAAGGGGACGTCGACGCACTTTGACGTCAAGCGTAACCCTATGTATAATCGCGTGTTTTCCCCGCGTGGTGCGTGGAAAAAGAATTCTGAGTGAGGTTCTCAATGTACGCGGTCATAAAAACCGGCGGCAAGCAGTATAAGGTTGCCGTTGGCGAAAAATTGAAAGTAGAACAGATACCGGCAGACATTGACGCTGAAATCACGCTCGACCAGGTTCTCGCAGTAGGCGAAGGCGAATCGATTAAGTTCGGTACGCCGCTGGTGGGTGGGGCTTCCGTCAAGGCTACCGTCGTGTCGCAAGGTCGTCACAAGAAAGTGACCATCTTCAAGATGCGCCGCCGGAAGCACTACCAAAAGCACGCTGGCCATCGCCAGAACTACACCGAGCTGCGCATCGACGCGATCAACGCCTAAGGCGCGATCGTTCCGCACAGATATCGGTTAAGGAGCTAATCAAATGGCACACAAAAAAGCAGGCGGGTCTTCCCGCAACGGCCGCGACTCCGAGTCGAAACGCCTCGGCGTTAAGGTGTACGGCGGCCAGGCAATCAACGCAGGCGGCATCATCGTTCGCCAGCGCGGCACGCGCATGCATCCGGGTGAGAATGTCGGCATCGGCAAGGATCACACGCTGTTCGCGCTCGCCGACGGCCACGTCAAGTTCGTGACCAAGGGCGCTGCGAAGAAGCACACGGTCGTCGTCGTCCCGGCAGCGTAAATTTTACGCACGGGCTTCAGGACCGAAAAAAGGCCCCGCGAAGTTCGCGGGGCCTTTTTCGTTGGTGCGCGGGGAACGCGCATCGGCGGGAATTCGAGAATATCGGTGACCGGGCAACGCCGGGTCACGGCAAAATAGCTGCAAATACACGGGACGGAGCAACGCATGAAGTTCATTGACGAAGCGAAGATTGAAGTCATCGCCGGCGACGGAGGAGATGGCAGCGCGTCGATGCGCCGCGAAAAGTTCGTCCCGTTCGGCGGCCCCGACGGCGGCGACGGCGGACGCGGCGGCAGCGTCTACGCGGTCGGCGATCGCAATATCAACACGCTGATCGACTATCGGTTCTCCAAGAAGCATCAGGCGCGCAACGGCGAAAACGGCCGCGGCGCGGACTGCTACGGCAAGGGCGGCGACGACATCACGCTGCGCATGCCGGTCGGCACCATCATTTCAGATCAGGAAACGGGCGAGATCATCGCCGATCTGACCGAACACAATCAGCAGGTGCTGATCGCGCAGGGCGGCGCGGGCGGCCTCGGTAACCTGCATTTCAAGTCGAGCACGAACCGCGCGCCGCGTCAGAAGACCGACGGCAAGCCGGGCGAGCGCCGCATGCTCAGGCTCGAACTGAAAGTGCTCGCCGATGTCGGTCTGCTCGGCATGCCGAACGCGGGCAAATCCACGTTCATCTCGTCGGTGTCGAACGCGCGGCCGAAGATCGCGGATTATCCGTTCACGACGCTCGCGCCGAATCTCGGCGTGGTGCGCGTCGGGCCGAGCAAGAGCTTCGTGATCGCGGACATCCCCGGCCTGATCGAAGGCGCGGCGGAAGGCGCGGGGCTTGGGCATCGTTTCCTGCGTCACTTGCAGCGCACCGGCGTGCTGCTGCATCTCGTCGACATGGCCCCGTTCGACGAAAACGTCGATCCGGTCGCCGAAGCGAAAGCGATCGTCAACGAACTGCGCAAGTACGACGAGTCGCTTTACGACAAGCCGCGCTGGCTCGTGCTGAACAAGCTCGACATGGTGCCGGAGGACGAGCGCGAAGCGCGTATCGCCGATTTCGTCGAGCGCTTCGAGTGGGATGGTCCGGTCTACGAGATTTCCGCGTTGACGGGCCAGGGCTGCGAGGCGCTCACGTACGCGATCTACGACTACATCTCGCAGCATTCCGACGCATCGCGTGCGGCGGAGGCGGAAGATCTCGCCGCCGACGTGCGTTTCCGCGACGACGCAGCGAAGGAATAAACGCAACCACGAGGAGAAAGCGCACGATGCGTTCGGTCATCGCCGCTGCGAAGCGAATCGTAGTGAAAGTAGGGTCCAGCCTCGTCACCAACGACGGGCGCGGGCTCGACCATGCGGCAATCTCTCGCTGGGCGGCGCAGATCGCGGCGCTGCGCGAGCAGGGCAAGGAAGTCGTGCTCGTGAGTTCGGGCGCGATCGCGGAAGGCGTCCACCGGCTCGGCTGGACCAAGCGGCCGCGCGAGATCGACGAGTTGCAGGCGGCGGCGGCCGTCGGCCAGATGGGCCTCGCGCAGGTCTACGAAAGCAGCTTCGGCGCGCACGGCATCCGCACCGCGCAGATTTTGCTGACGCACGCGGATCTCGCCGATCGCGAGCGCTATCTGAACGCGCGCTCGACGCTGCTCACGCTGTTGCGCCTGGGCGCGGTGCCGATCATCAACGAGAACGACACCGTCATCACCGACGAAATCAAGTTCGGCGACAACGACACGCTCGGCGCGCTTGTCGCCAATCTGATCGAAGGCGATGCGCTCGTCATCCTCACCGATCAGCGCGGTCTCTTCACCGCCGATCCGCGCAAGGATCCGAACGCGACGCTCGTCGAACAGGCCGATGCCGGCACGCCCGAACTCGAGCAGATGGCAGGCGGCGCGGGCTCGAGCCTCGGACGCGGCGGCATGCTGACCAAGATTCTCGCGGCGAAGCGCGCGGCGCATAGTGGCGCGAACACGGTGATCGCGAGCGGCCGCGAAGCCGACGTGCTCACACGTCTCGCGTCCGGCGAAATGATCGGCACGCAACTCATCGCGCGCACGGCGCGGATGGCGGCGCGCAAGCAGTGGATGGCGGATCACCTGCAGGTGCGCGGGCACGTCGTGATCGACGATGGCGCGGTGCGCAAGCTCACCGCAGACGGCAAGAGCCTGTTGCCGATCGGCGTCATCGACGTGAAGGGCGCGTTCGCGCGCGGCGAGGTCATCGCGTGCGTCGATGCTCAGGGGCAGGAGGTCGCGCGCGGCATCACGAACTACAGCAGTTCCGAAGCGCGCCTGATTCATCGGCGGCCCAGCGGCGAGATCGAAACCGTGCTCGGCTATATGCTGGAGCCCGAACTGATTCATCGCGACAATCTCGTGCTCGTCTGATACGAAAAAGCCCGCTGATCCAGCGGGCTTTTGTACTTTGCCGTGCCGTGAAATCAGCGCAGATTGATCGAGCTTTGCGTGCGCTTGTACTGGATATTGTTGACGATCTGCTTCGCCGTGCCGACAGGCAGCTTGCTCGCGCAGAAGTAATCCTGATAGAGCGCCGCCTGGTACGCGTTCAACTCGCCGTTCTCGATGCGCTTGAAGTCGAACGCGGAACCCTGATCCCAGCCGTTCTGATCGTCGTTGATGCTCGCGTAGCGGCGCCATTCGTAGGTGTCGCAACGAATCCCTTCATAGTTGACGTTGCGCGCGCCCGCCGGACTCGTCACGACGACCACATAGCGCACCACGCCGTCGTTGCCGACCGTGAGCGATGTCTTGTCGACGGCGAAAGTGAGCGGCGTGTTCTGCGAAACATTGAACGCCAGCAGATTCGATGCTTGCGGCAGAGGCGGCAGCGTCTCGATCTTCTCCTCGGTCCAGTTCGGCTTGCGGTCGAGCAGATAGGTGAACACGCCGTCGTCCTGGGTGGACGGAGTTTTATTGCTGGAGCAGCCGGCGAGCACGGCAAGCGCTGCCGCGGATGCCGCGATTACCGCGAGTGAGGCATTCACTTTCAATTGGATCTTCCCGGAAACATGCGCGCGGGGCTTGACGCGCCCGCCCGGCGGAACAAAGCGAAATGGCACGGCGAGTGAATCGCCGTGCCATCGATCGAAGTCATGCTGAGTGTCGACGTGTGCGAGGAACCGCGATGATCAGTCGCACGATGAGCGGTGCGCGATCACATGCACTTCCTCGCTGACCGTGCATTCTGCCTGAACCGCCGCGCCGGAGGCAGTAACGGCAGGTGCTTCGATCGTCATCGTCTGGACGACGCGTGGATAGCGCAGTCCATGATGCGCGGCTCGCTCGCCGCGCTCGGCGCGGGAGTTGGTTCGCCGCAGGAACCGGGACAGCTCGGTGAGAGCCATTTGATAAACGTCGCGCTTGAACTCGATGACCGCGTCAAGCGGCACCCAATACTCGTTCCAGCGCCAGGCATCGAACTCCGGATGGTCCGTCGCACGCAGGCAGATGTCGCAATCGCGTCCCACCATGCGCAGCAGAAACCAGATTTGTTTCTGACCGCGATAATGTCCGCGCACCTCGCGCTTGATGAACTTGTCCGGCACCTCATAACGCAGCCAGTCGCGCGTGCGACCGACAACTTTCACATGCTCCGGAAGCAGACCGGTTTCTTCGTGTAACTCCCGATACATCGCTTGCACAGGGGTCTCACCGTATTTGATGCCCCCTTGCGGAAACTGCCAGGAATGTTCACGCAGCCGCTTGCCCCAAAACACTTCGTTGCGCGCGTTCAAGAGGATGATGCCGACGTTCGGGCGAAAGCCTTCACGATCCAGCATACAGCCACCTTCAAATCCTTTAAAATTGCTTTGATTATAAACAGTTAACGGACCCCGCGCATCGGTTCGAACCCGCGGCATGAAGCCGAATGCGGGGCACGTTTGCCGAGCAGGGTGCAGGACGCTTTGCCAGACCTTGCGGAAGGCGGCAAAATCTTCTTCCCTGCGAAAGCCGTAGACCGTTTCCGTCGTTCACCTTCGATACGCCTGCTCCGGCGCCACAACGGCTCCGAAGCGCGCGCCGCTTTTGGAAAATTTGAATGAAAGCATCCCGTTTCTTCATCGGCACCCTGAAAGAAGCTCCCGCCGACGCCGAGATCGTCAGCCACAAGCTGATGATGCGCGCCGGCATGATCCGCCGCGTCGCGGGCGGCATCTACGATTACATGCCGATCGGCCTGCGCTCGGTGCGCAAGGTCGAAGCCATCGTGCGCGAAGAGATGAACTGCGCGGGCGCGCTCGAACTGCTGATGCCCGCCGTGCAGCCCGCCGAACTGTGGCAGGAGTCGGGCCGCTGGGAGCAGTACGGTCCGGAACTCCTGCGCTTCAAGGATCGCCACGAGCGCGACTTCGTGATGGGCCCGACGCATGAGGAAGTCGTCACCGACATCGCGCGCCGCGACATCAAGAGCTATCGCCAGTTGCCGGTGAACTTCTATCAGATTCAAACGAAGTTCCGCGACGAGATCCGTCCGCGCTTCGGCGTGATGCGCGGCCGCGAGTTCATCATGAAGGACGCCTATTCCTTCGATAAGGACCTCGACGGTCTCGCCGAGTCGTATCGCAAGATGTACGACGCCTATGTGCGCATCTTCACGCGTATCGGCCTGGAGTTCCGCGCGGTCGCGGCGGACAACGGCTCGATCGGCGGCAGCGGCTCGCACGAGTTTCACGTCATCGCGGATACGGGCGAGGACGACATCGCGTATTGCCCGGACTCGGACTTCGCCGCGAACGTCGAAGCGGCGGACGCGCTGCCGCTCATCGCGCAACGCGCCGCGCCCACGGAAGAACTGAAGAAGACGCCGACGCCGGGCGCCGCGAAATGCGAGGCGGTCGCGCAGCTTCTGAACATTCCGCTTGAAAAGACCATCAAGTCGATCATTCTCGCAACCGAAAACGAAGGCGCCGAGCCCACCATCTGGCTGCTGATGCTGCGCGGCGATCACTCGCTCAACGACATCAAGACCGGCAAGCTGCCGGGCCTCGCGGGCTACCGCTTCGCGACGGAAGCCGAGATCATCGAATGGTTCGGCACGCCGCCGGGCTATCTCGGCCCGATCGGCACGAAGAAGCCGGTGCGCGTGATCGCGGACCGTACGGTCGCGAACATGAGCGATTTCGTCGTCGGCACGAACGAGGTCGATTACCACACGACCGGCGTGAACTGGGGCCGCGATCTGCCCGAGCCGGAAGTCGCGGATATCCGCAATGTCGTCGCGGGCGATCCGTCGCCGGACGGCCGTGGCACGCTGGAAATCTGCCGTGGCATCGAAGTGGGCCACGTGTTCCAGCTCGGCACGAAGTACTCCGATTCGATGGGCGCGACCTTCCTCGACGAAAACGGCAAGCCCGCGCCGATGCAGATGGGCTGCTACGGCATCGGCGTGACGCGCGTGCTGGGCGCGGCGATCGAACAGAACTTCGACGATCGCGGCATCATCTGGCCGGAAGCCATCGCGCCGTTCGAAGTCGTGATCTGCCCGATGGGCTACGACCGCAGCGACGCCGTGCGCGAGCAGGCCGACAAGCTGTACGCGACGCTGCAGGAAGCGGGCATCGACGTGATCCTCGATGATCGCGGTGAGCGTCCAGGCGTGATGTTCGCGGACTGGGAACTGATCGGCGTGCCGCATCGTATCGTGATCGGCGATCGCGGGCTGAAGGAAGGCAAGCTGGAATATCAGGGCCGACGCGATACCGAAGCCACGCTGCTGCCGGTCGATGAAGCCGCCGGCGCGGTGATAGCGAAGGTGCGAGCGGCGCTCGGGAAGTAATGCAGTACGACTTCCTGTCGGCGACGATCCTGCTGCTGCTGATCACCGATCCGCTCGGCAACATTCCGATCTTCATCAACGCGTTGCGCGGCGTTGCGAAAGAGCGGCGCCGCGTCGTGATCCTGCGCGAAGTGGCGATCGCGTTCGGCATCCTGCTGCTGTTCATGCTGGCGGGCGACCGCTTCCTGCGCGCGATGAATCTGACGGATTTGTCGTTGCGCATCGGCGGCGGGATCGTGCTGTTTCTGATCGCGCTGCGGATGATCTTTCCGCATCCCGACGGCGCGATGGGCGGCGATGCGCGCGGCGGCGAGCCGCTGATCGTACCGCTCGCGATTCCGGCGCTGGCCGGGCCGTCCGCGCTGGCGACGGTGATGCTGCTGACTTCGCAGGCGCCGGGCAAGATGCTCGAATGGGTCGGCGCGCTGTCGGTGACGATGATCGTCTGCGCGATCGTGCTGATTCTTGCGGAAAAGATTCAGCACTGGCTCGGCGAGCGCGCGGTCACGGCGTTCGAACGGTTGATGGGGCTCGTGCTGGTCGCGATTTCCGTCGAGATGATACTGACGGGGATACGCACTTTCGTGCATCAGTTATAAAAAAAGCGGCCGAGGCCGCTTTTTTCATGTCGCCGGAAAACGCTCACGCGCCTTCGGTCAGTGCGCGAATCGTCGGCAAATTCCGCCAGTAACCCTTCGCGTCCATCCCGCAGCCGAACACGTACCTGTCCGGCACCTCGAATCCACAGAAATCCGGTCGCAACGGCTTTGCCTTCGGGATGATCTTCTCGCACAGCACCGCCGACAGAAACGTCTTCGCGCCCATCGCCATGATGCGGTCGCGGATCGCGGCCATCGTCTCGCCTTCGTCGAGGATGTCGTCGAGCACGAGCACCACGCGGTCCTTCACCGATTCCGCCGGCGCCACGCGCCACTGCATCTCGCTGCCGCCCTTGATGGCGTTGCGATAGCGCGTCAGGTGGATGTAATCGAACTCGAGCGGGAAGTCGAGATGCGGCAGCAGCATGCCGGTGAATACGGCCGCGCCCCCCATGACCGAGAGCACGAGCGGGAAGTCGTCTTGCGTCGCCGCCTTGATGGACGAGGCCATCTTGCCGATCGATGCATTGACCTCGTCAGCCGTCACGATTTCTTCGGAGTGGCTGAAAATATGGAGAGCTTCTTCGCGATTCATAGGGAAAGCGGGGGAGAGGCTGACTTCTTAGTGTGGAAAAAAACGGCGGCGTGCGCCATATGATAAACCCGCGCTTGCTTCGCGTCGGGCGACGCGCGCAAACGCGGGTTCGAGGTGCCGCGATCAGCGCATGCCGGGCAGCATGCCCTTCATGCCGCGCATCATCTTCTGCAGGTTGCCGCCCTTCAGCTTCTTCATCATGCCGCGCATCTGCTCATACTGATTGAGCATGCGGTTCACTTCCTGCACGTGCACGCCCGCGCCTGCCGCGATACGGCGTTTGCGCGCGGCCTTGATGAGTTCGGGCTTCGCGCGTTCCTGAATGGTCATGGAATTGATGATGCCTTCCATGCGGCGCATCTGCTTTTCCGCGTTGTTCATGTCTGCGCCTTGCGCGGCTTGCTGGAACTGCGCGGGCAGTTTGTCCATGAGCGACGAGAGGCCGCCCATCTTCTTCATCTGCGAGAGTTGCGCCTTGAAGTCGTTCAGGTCGAAGTCGCCGCCTTTCTTGACCTTGTCGGCGAGCTTCTGCGCGGCTTGGCTGTCGACGCCGCGCTGCGCTTCCTCGACGAGCGCAAGAATGTCGCCCATGCCGAGGATCCGGTTCGCCATGCGATCCGGATGGAAGACTTCGAGGCCGTCGAGCTTTTCCGCGACGCCGACGAACTTGATCGGCTTGCCGGTAACGTGGCGCACGGAGAGCGCCGCGCCGCCGCGCGAATCGCCGTCGAGTTTGGTGAGCACGACGCCGGTGAGCGGCAACGCGTCGTTGAACGCTTTCGCGGTGTTGACCGCGTCCTGACCGAGCATGGCGTCGACGACGAACAGCGTTTCAGCGGGCTTGAGCAGCGTGTGCAGCTCGCTGATCTCGTTCATCATCGCTTCGTCGATGCCGAGGCGACCGGCCGTATCGACGATCACGACATCGTGATAATGCCGCTTCGCCCAGTCGATCGCCGCGCGCGCGATGTCCGCAGGTTTCTGGTTCGGCTCCGACGGGAAAAAGTCCGCGCCGACCTGCTCGGTCACCGTCTGCAACTGGCGGATAGCGGCGGGGCGGTACACGTCGACGGAAACGGTGAGCACCTTCTTCTTGCTCTTTTCGCGCAGGAGCTTGGCGAGCTTGCCCGTCGTGGTCGTTTTACCCGCGCCCTGCAAGCCGGCCATCAGGATGACGGCGGGCGGCGTGACGGCGAGATTCAGTTCGGCGGCCTTGCCTTCGTAATCGCCGCCGATCACGGCCGTCAGTTCCTTCTGGACGACGCCGACGAGCGCCTGGCCCGGCGAGAGGCTCGACACGACTTCTTCGCCGAGCGCCTTCTCCTTCACCTTCGCGATGAACTCGCGCACGACCGGTAGCGCCACGTCCGCTTCGAGCAGCGCAAGCCGCACCTCGCGCAGCATTTCCTGCGTGTTGGCCTCGGTGAGCCGGGCCTCGCCGCGCAGCGTCTTGACGACGCGCGCCATCCGTTGAGTGAGGTTATCGAGCATGGGGGAGCGGTAGGGAATGCGGCCCTTTTTCAGCGCAGAACGACTCGACGCCCCGCGTTGCCGCAAGGGGGAAAACGTCGCGATTCAGGGGCCTAGTGTAAACTTCGAACATGGATATTGTACTGTATGCCCTCACTGCGCTTCTCTACGGCGGACTGGCCGTAGCGGGGTGGCGCGCGCATCGTCACACGACCGTGGAGCCGGCGCTGGCCGGTGTGCCTTCGGGCATGGCGCAGGCGGCGCCGAAAGTGTCGCCGGGCATGGGCGCAATGGGCGCAACGGGCCGCGCTCTATTATTAATAGCGTTGCTCGTGCACGGCATCCTGCTGCACACCACGATCTTCCCCCAGAACGCGATGATCTTCGGCTTCGCGTTCGCGCTCTCCGCGATGTTCTGGCTCGGCGCGGGCATCTACTGGATCGAAAGCTTTTTCTTCCCGCTCGACGGCCTGCGTCTGCTAGTCCTGCCGCTCGCATGCATCGCGTCGCTTTTGCCGCTCGTGTTCGGCGGCGTGCGCGTATTGTCGTACTCCGCCGCGCCGATGTTCAAGCTGCATTTCCTGATCGCGAACATCGCGTACGGACTCTTCGCGATCGCCGCGCTGCACGCCGTGCTGATGCTGATGCTCGAACGCCGTCTGCAACGCATGCGCGGCATGGCGACGCGTCATGCCGCCAACAGCTGGCTCACGAGCTGGCTCGACGCGCTGCCGCCGCTCCTGACGCTCGAAAAGCTGCTGTTCCGTCTGATCGCGGCCGGCTTCGTGTTGCTCACGCTCACGCTCGTGTCGGGCATCGCGTTCAACGAGCAACTGGTCGATCGCGCGCTGCGCTTCGATCACAAAACCATCTTCGCTTTCATCTCCTGGCTGATGTTCGGCGCGTTGCTCACCGCGCGCCGCATCTCCGGATGGCGCGGACGCGCCGCGTTGCGCTGGGTGCTGGCTTCGTTCGCCGCGCTGCTGCTCGCGTATGTGGGCAGCCGCTTCGTGTTCGAAGTGCTGCTGCACCGTGCGGTCGTCTGAGCGCGTACTTTTTTATCGGCATGAATCGATGCGAAATTTCATCTTTCTGATCGTTCTCTTCTTCGTGAGCCAGTGGCTCCTGAAGAAGCTGCGCCGCGCGAACGAGCGCGCGCAGCAGGGCGACGCGCAGGCCGGCGGCGCGACCGCGGGCGGCGCCAATGGCGCGCAACGCGCGCGTAGTGGCAACGGCAATGGCAATGGCAATGGTGCGTCGAACGGCGCGCCGCAACTCGCCGATCCGCTCATCCGTTGCGCGCAGTGCGGCGTGCACACGCCGCGCAGCGAGTCGATCGTCGTCGCGGGCGAGCGCTTTTGCTGCGCCGATCACGCGCGCCACTACGCGAGCCGTCCGACCGGTCGCGACGCGCGATGACCCCACAGCACGTCCCGCACGTCCAGCCTGTCGTCCGGCCAGGCGATCCGCACATCGACGCACACGGCTGGTTCACGCACGCGTCGCGCCTGCCTTCGCCGAACTTCGAGGCGCGTCCCGGCGACGCCGTGCCGACGCTCATCGTCGTGCACAACATCAGCTTGCCGCCCGACGATTTCACGACCAACTCGATCGCCGATTTCTTCCTCAACAAGCTCGATCACGACGCGCATCCGTACTTCGATCATCTGCGCGGCATGCGCGTGTCGGCGCACTTCGTGATTCGCCGCGACGGCGCGGTCCAGCAATTCGTCTCCTGCGATGAACGCGCGTGGCACGCAGGCGTCTCGTCGTTTTGCGGGCGCGAGCGCTGCAACGATTTCTCGATCGGCATCGAGCTCGAAGGCAGCGACCGCATGCCCTTCGAAGACGCGCAGTACGCCGCGTTGAGCGCGCTCGCGCGCATCGTCGTGAAGCGCTATCCGATCGATGCCGTGGCGGGCCACTCCGACATCGCGCCCGGTCGCAAGACCGATCCCGGTCCGCATTTCGACTGGCCGCGCGTGCGTCGCGACAGCGCCTTGCCGCCTTCGTTTTTCCCCTTCCAGTCCAGCATCTGAGCGTCGCGTAAGGTCTTTCTCGCTGCGGCGCAACAGCGTTGCGCGCGAGGCCTTGCCGCGCTTTGCGATAGCAAAAGTCAACCCCGTACAGGCAGACGGCAGGCAAATAAACCTTTTTGAGACTGCGCGGATGTCCACTATACTTGGTGCCGAAAGACGTAATTGGCACTAGATCTTGTGTTGTTGTGGCGGCGCCCGCTCCGATGAGCCGGCGCCGCCGGCTTTCCGGCGTAAGAGAAGTTTGGCTGGCCCGGGGCGATGCGCGAGACCGTTTCCCTTTGCGAGGGGGGAGGCGTCAGGCGCATCGAGCGCCAGCGAGCAGCACCGTGAAGAAGGCAAGCAAGTGAGCGCGAGTTGCGTCGACCGACACCGCGCGCCAACGCGGGCACCGCATGAGACGCCAAAGACAATGCGGGCCGTAAGCGCCGCGAATCGTGTTTCCAGCCTGCTGCATTCACAGCCCGCTTTACCGCCAAAACACCGCGCAATCTTCATGACGATGTCCTGACGCGCGCGGCATAAGTGATAAATCCGCGGACCATCCGCACCATTCGAACACCAGGAGTTTTGCACATGCAAACCACCGAGAACGCCGCGACTTCCTTCGAAGGCGCATCCGCACAGCCGATGGGCGGTGCCCAGTCCACGAGCGCCGCGCAAGCGCTCGCGCCGGACACGACGTTTGCCGACTACAAGGTCATCCGTCGCAACGGAAGCGTGGTGTCGTTCGAGCCGACGAAAATCGCGATCGCGGTGACGAAGGCGTTCATCGCCGTGAACGGCGGGCAGGGCGCAGCTTCCGCGCGTGTGCGCGAGCTCGTCGAGCAACTGACGCAAGCCGTCGTGCGCGCGCTCGTGCGCAGCCGTCCGCATGGCGGCACGTTCCATATCGAAGACATTCAGGATCAGGTCGAACTCGCGCTGATGCGCGGTGGCGAGCACAACGTCGCGCGCGCATACGTGCTGTATCGCGAGAAGCGCACGCAGCAGCGTACGCAAGAGCGCGCGCAGACGCAGGACGCGCAGGCGCACGAGGGCGTCATCAACGTGACGGACAACGGCGTCACGCGCCCGCTCGATCTCGACGCGCTGAAGGCGCTGATCGTCTCCGCGTGCGCGAACCTCGGCGACGCGGTGTCCGCTGAGCCGATCGTCGCGGAAACGGTGAAGAACCTGTACGACGGCGTGCCGATGTCGCAGGTCTACGAGTCGTCCATCCTCGCCGCGCGCACGATGATCGAAAAGGACCCGGCGTACAGCCAGGTCACCGCGCGCATCCTGCTGCACACGATCCGCCGCGAAATTCTCGTGGACGAAGTGACGCAAGCCGAAATGGGCGAGCGCTACGCCGAATACTTCCCGCTGTTCATCAAGCGCGGCGTCGAAGCCGGCCTGCTCGACGACAAGCTCCAGCAATTCGATCTGAAGCGCCTCGGCGCCGCGCTCGACGCGAACCGCGATCTGCAATTCGGCTACCTCGGCCTGCAGACGCTGTATGACCGCTACTTCCTGCACGTCGAAGGCACCCGCATCGAGTTGCCGCAGGCATTCTTCATGCGTGTCGCGATGGGCCTGTCGCTCAACGAAATCGACCGCGAAGCGCGCGCCATCGAGTTCTACAACGTGCTCTCGTCGTTCGACTTCATGTCGTCGACGCCGACGCTGTTCAACTCCGGCACGCATCGCTCGCAGTTGTCGTCGTGCTATCTGACGACCGTCGCCGACGATCTCGACGGCATCTACGAAGCGCTGAAGGAAAACGCGCTGCTCTCGAAGTTCGCGGGCGGCCTCGGCAACGACTGGACGCGCGTGCGCGCGCTCGGCTCGCACATCAAGGGCACCAACGGCAAGTCGCAAGGCGTCGTGCCGTTCCTGAAGGTCGTGAACGACACGGCCGTCGCCGTGAATCAGGGCGGCAAGCGCAAGGGCGCGGTGTGCGCGTACCTGGAAACGTGGCACCTCGACATCGAGGAATTCCTCGAGCTGCGCAAGAACACGGGCGATGACCGTCGCCGCACGCACGACATGAACACGGCGAACTGGATTCCCGACCTGTTCATGAAGCGCGTCGTCGAAGGCGGCGACTGGACGCTGTTCTCGCCGTCGACCTGCCCGGACCTGCACGACCTGTTCGGCGCGGACTTCGAGAAGGCCTATGTGGCTTACGAAGAGAAAGCAGCGCGCGGCGAGATCAAGCTGTTCAAGAAGCTGCCGGCGGCGCAACTGTGGCGCAAGATGCTCGGCATGCTGTTCGAGACCGGCCATCCGTGGATCACGTTCAAGGATCCGTGCAATGTGCGCTCGCCGCAACAGCACGTCGGTGTCGTGCATTCGTCGAACCTGTGCACGGAAATCACGCTGAACACGAGCGAGACGGAAATCGCGGTGTGCAATCTCGGCTCGGTGAACCTGGTCGCGCACATGGTGAAGCAGGCCGACGGCAGCTACGCGCTGGATCACGCCAAGCTCAAGCGCACCATCAGCGTCGCGATGCGTATGCTCGACAATGTCATCGACATCAACTACTACGCGGTGCCGAAGGCGCGTAACTCGAACCTGAAGCATCGTCCGGTGGGCATGGGCATCATGGGCTTCCAGGACTGCCTGCATTTGCTGCGCACGCCGTACGCGTCGGGCGAAGCGGTCGAGTTCGCGGATCGTTCGATGGAAGCCGTCTGCTATTACGCGTACTACGCGTCGACGGAACTCGCGGAAGAGCGTGGCCGTTACGCGACGTATCGCGGCTCGCTGTGGGATCGCGGCATTCTTCCGCAGGATTCGCTGAAGCTGCTGGCGGACGCGCGCGGCGGGTATGTGGAAGTGGATTCGTCCGAGTCGATGGACTGGCCCGAACTGCGTTCGCGCATCTCGACGTACGGCATGCGCAATTCGAACTGCGTGGCGATCGCGCCGACGGCGACGATCTCCAACATCATCGGCGTGTCGGCGTGCATCGAGCCGACCTTCCAGAACCTGTACGTGAAGTCGAATCTGTCGGGCGAATTCACGGTCGTCAACGACTACCTGGTGCGTGACCTGAAGGCGCGCGGGCTGTGGGACGAAGTGATGGTGTCGGATCTGAAGTATTTCGACGGCACGCTCTCGCGCATCGACCGTGTTCCGGCGGATCTGCGCGCGATCTACGCGACCGCGTTCGAAGTCGATCCGAAGTGGCTGGTGGAGGCGGCGTCGCGCCGTCAGAAGTGGATTGATCAGGCGCAGTCGCTGAACATCTATATGGCGGGCGCGTCGGGCAAGAAGCTCGATGAGGTCTACAAGCTCGCGTGGATTCGCGGCCTCAAGACGACCTACTATCTCCGCACGATGGCGGCGACGCATGTCGAGAAGTCCACTGTTGCGCATGGGGCGCTGAACGCGGTGCCGTCGGGCGATGGCGGTCATGGCGCATCGGGTGCGCAAGGTGGCTTCGGTGGCGTGTCGGGTGGTGCTTCGTCGGGCGCGGGCGGGTTCAATGCTGCGGCGGTTGAGGCAGCGCCGGCTCAGGAAGCCGATGGCCCCGTCTGCATGATGCGTCCGGGCGATGCGGGCTTCGACGAGTGCGAGGCTTGCCAGTAAGCGTCGAGTGAGCCGGTCGGGCGGGCCGGCATCGGAGTGGTTTTTTTCTGCTCCGGTGCTGGTCCGTTTTTTTTTCGCCGGATCCCGTTGGCGGGTTGGTCGGTTAGCGTTGCCCCTGTGCGGGGCGGCAGTCACTTTCTTTGCTGCTGCAAAGAAAGTAACCAAAGAAAGCAGCTCGATACGCCCGCGGTCACACGCAATTTGGGTGTTCTTCTCGTCGCTCGTGGCGTCTGTAGCGAGTGCCCTCACAGGCCACCTCGGGCTTGGACCGCGCACGGTCTGACAAGCTAGTCGTTTGAGCGCGCTGGTTCAGCACGAAATAGCATCGGCACAGCGCTACGCGCTGCCGTTGGGTATGCAAGGGAAACCGATGAGAAAAGAGAAACGCAGAAGCCCACGCAGACCCGATTAGCCCATCGGCCGCGAAGCGGGCCGGAGCTATTTCGTGCTGAACCAGTTTGTTTTGTGGCGCGATGTGGCAGACCGTGCGCGGTCCAAGCCCGGTTAGGCCTTTGAGGGCACTCGCTACTGCTGTGCCAAGACTGATCGCCTGTGCCGCGGCCGGCGTGAAGTACTTTGGATGGGGAAAGCTGTTTCTTTGGTTACTTTCTTTGCAGCAGCAAAGAAAGTGACTGCCGCCCCGCACAGGGGCAACGCTAACCGACCAACACGCCAACGGGATCCGGCGAGAAACCCAGCTGAAGAACCAGACTCAGCCGCGCGTCCCGCGCGAGATCTCCGTGCCGGCATCGTGCGCGAGCCGCGCAGTAATCGGCATCGAAAGAAAAGAAAACAGCCCCACGACGACAAACGCAGGCCAGAAGTCGGACCATTGCACGCTCGCATGACCGTTCAGATATTGCGAGAGTTCGAGCGTGATACCCGCGACCGTCACGCCAAGCCCCAGCGACACCTGCTGCACGAAGCTCGCGAGGCTGGTCGCGCGTCCGACATCGCGCGTTTCGATCTCCGCATACGCGAGCGAGTTGAGGCTCGTGAACTGCAACGCGGGAAAGAAGCCGCCGAGCAGCACGACAGCCCAGATCACCCAGGTCGGCGTGCCGGGGAAGAACGCGCCGCACGCCGCGATGGCGATGCCCGACAGCGCCGCGTTGTAGAAGAGCGTCTGACGGAAGCCGAAGCGATGCAGCACGCGCGAAGCGAACGAGCGCATGAACATGCCGCCGAACGCGGACGCGCAGGTGATCGCGCCGGACTTGAACGCGGACATGCCGAGACCTTCCTGCAGCGCGAGCGGCAAAAGGAACGGCACCGCGCCGAGTCCGATGCGGAACATTGAGCCGCCCAGCACGCTCGCCTGAAACGTCGGCACGCGGAAGAAGCGCAGATCGAGCAGCGGCTTCTCCGCGCGGCGCGCGTGGATGCAGTACAGCACGACCATCAGCGCGCCGGCGGCGCACATCGCGTAGGCGGTGCCTTGCGGAATCAGTTCGCCGCCGACGAGCGAGAGTCCGAGCAGCAGCAACACGCCCGCGCTCGCCGAGAGGAAGAAGCCGAACCAGTCGAGCCGGCCGGGATGCTCCTCGTGCGAGTTGGGGATATGCCGATTGGTCAGCCAGATGCCGGCGATGCCGATCGGAATGTTGATGAAGAAGATCAGACGCCAGTGCAGGTACGTCGTGATGAAGCCGCCGAGCAGCGGCCCGACCGCGGGTCCGAGCATTGCGGGCACCGAGAGATAGTTCATCGCGCGGATGAAGTCGGAGCGGCGCACCGAGCGGAAGATGATGATGCGGCCGACGGGCACCATCATCGCGCCGCCGACGCCCTGGATGAAGCGCGCGACCGTGAATGGTCCGAGCGAAGTGGAAGCCGCGCAGAGCAGCGAGCCGACGACGAACACGCCGATCGCCGTGCGGAACACGGCGCGTGCGCCGAAGCGGTCGGCGACCCAGCCGCAGATCGGTATGAAGACGCCGAGCCCGAGCACGTAGCTCGTGACGGCGACCTTCAACGTGACGGGATCGCGTCCGAAGGCACGAGCCATTTCAGGAATCGCCGTGACGATGACATTGGCGTCGACGCTTTCCATGAACATCGCGCACGCGACGATGAGAGGGGCGATGAAAGCTTTGACGGCAAGCGGCATGGTGAATCGCGATCAACTCTTGGCGGCAAGAGCGGCGATTATGGCACCGATATGGAGCAGTCGCTGAGCGATTGCCACGCGTTGGGTGGTGCGATGAACATTGAACGAGGAGTGAAGAAGCGATGGACCCGCAAGATCTGCAGCGTCTCGTCACGCAGACGATGCCGTACGGCAAGTACAAGGACAGGCTCATCGCGGACCTGCCCGGTCACTATCTCGCGTGGTTCGCGCGTGAGGGTTTTCCAGAGGGCAAGCTCGGCAAGTTGCTCGCCTTGATGCATGAGATCGACCACAACAACTTGCGTGCGTTGCTCGATCCGCTGCGAGGCCGGTGACGCTTGGCGCAAGGTTTTGCAGTGAGTCGGAGTGCCGCGTAAACACGCTATAGGTTGTATTGGTGATATTTGCAAGCACAAGATATTGTGGAAATACGAGACACCAGATGCTAAACTTCGGCAACGAATTCGCGGCCGCAAGCAGGCAGTAGAGCGCGCTTCGAGATGCCTTCGCGAGAGTCTTTCGAGCGACGCGGTATGGGTCCGATGACATGCTTCGAAGGTCATCGAAGAGAGCGAGAGAAGGCAGCAAGTCGATCGCTTCTCGACACATGTTTTGCATCGCATCGAGTGTCGTCGAGCAAGATGGATCGATGAGCGAAGCGCGTCACGCTGCGATGCGTTCGAGATCGCGCGCTCAGCAGTGAGCCGATGCTTGCAGCGAAACGCGATGTGCTTCGCAGCGTGCTTTGTGCGTCGGCCGCAAAGCCTTGTGAGACAAGGCTTCCAAGGCATCGATGAAGTTACTCGCACGCATGCGGAGATGCCTTCGAAGTCACTCGATCAGGACCGCTTCACACCCGATCGAAGAGATGTCGCATCGAGCCTCACACACACATCGACGAGCCAAGTGTTGTATGCAGGTAGCAACGTCGAATCTAAATCGCATGAAAACGAGATTTTTCATGAGCAAACTCTTTTATCGCTCATGAAAAGATGGTACAAACCGATCTAAATTGATGGTGAGAATTTATGCTCAACTGGGATGACGAGACCACTGCCGTAGCTCCCTCGAGCGCTTCGCAACAGAACCCGTTGCGTCACGCTCAAGGCACGACTTTCGGCACGCAAGGCGCGACGCAAGTAGCGCACGCTCATCAAGCTGCCCAGACTGCTCAGGCGAACAACATCTTTTCCGATGGCTTCGTTCCCCCCGCAGCCGCCACACCGTCCGCCGGCGCGATCGCCGCGCAGAGCGAAGCGCGCGTCAATGTCGCCGACAAGCGCATCATCAACGGCAAGACCGACGTCAATCAGCTCGTCCCGTTCAAGTACAAGTGGGCGTGGGAGAAGTACCTCGCCGGCTGCGCGAATCACTGGATGCCGCAGGAAGTGAACATGTCGCGCGACATCGCCCTGTGGAAAGACCCGAACGGTCTCTCGGACGACGAGCGCCGCGTGGTCAAGCGCAACCTCGGCTTCTTCGTCACGGCGGACTCGCTCGCCGCGAACAACATCGTGCTCGGCACGTACCGTCACATCACCGCTCCGGAGTGCCGCCAGTTCCTGCTGCGCCAAGCCTTCGAAGAGGCGATCCACACGCACGCGTACCAGTACATCGTCGAATCGCTCGGTCTCGATGAAAGCGAGATCTTCAACGCGTATCACGAGGTCAAGTCGATCCGTGACAAGGACGAGTTCCTCATCCCCTTCATCAATACGCTGACCGACCCGGCCTTCACCACCGGCACGCTGGAAGCGGACCAGAAATTGCTGAAGTCGTTGATCGTGTTCGCCTGCATCATGGAAGGCCTGTTCTTCTATGTCGGCTTCACGCAGATTCTGGCGCTGGGTCGCCAGAACAAGATGACTGGCGCGGCGGAGCAGTATCAGTACATCCTCCGCGACGAATCGATGCACTGCAACTTCGGTATCGACCTCATCAACCAGATCAAGCTGGAAGAGCCGCAACTGTGGACCGCCGAATTCAAGGCCGAGATCCGCGAGCTCTTCAAGCAGGCTGTCGATCTTGAATATCGCTACGCTGAAGACACCATGCCGCGCGGGGTTCTCGGCCTGAACGCGTCGATGTTCAAGAGCTACTTGCGGTTCATCTGCAACCGGCGTTGCCAGCAGATCGGACTGGACCCGCTCTTCCCGAACGAGGAAAACCCGTTCCCGTGGATGAGCGAAATGATCGACTTGAAGAAGGAACGCAACTTCTTCGAGACACGCGTGATTGAGTATCAAACCGGCGGCGCGCTGACCTGGGAATAATAAAAATCCAGGACGTGTTGCAGACGAAATCGACGGGACGGACGGGCAGCAGCGTGTCGCTCACGCGCGCCCGGCCGACAAGGTTTAGGAGAACGGTCGCCTGATGCAGAGTGCGCCTACTGACGTGGCGGGCCAAGTGGCTCGAATGGAAGACAGGCGTTTTGCGTTCCCTGAAAAGGGATGGGCAAACTTCCCCCCGGAATATGCCAGCGGCAAGCTCGCTGGCTCGATCAAGCGAAGGCCGGCGCCGCGAACAAACGGTGCTGACTCAATTTGGCGCGCGGTGCCTCGGGGCACGGCGCGCCTTGCCGTATTCATTAGCGTAAGCAGGTGGGATCAGCGTACGCCGATGAATAATCCGCTTCGTAGCGTGCGCTGTGAGAGGCGACACGTGGGAAGCGGGTTTTGACGAAGGGTGTAGTTTGAACTGACTCTCATCTGAAAACCTGAAGGAGAAAAACCATGGCAGTTGCCAAGAAAAAACCCGCCGCGAAAAAGGCTGCAGCAAAGAAGGTCACCGCCAAGAAGGCTGCGCCGGCGAAAAAGGTTGCCGCTAAGAAGGTCGCTGTGAAGAAGGTCGCTGCCAAGAAAGTAGCAGCGAAGAAGGTCGCAGCGAAGAAGGTTGCTGCAAAGAAAGTAGCGACGAAGAAGGTCGCGGCAAAGAAGGTAGCAGCGAAGAAGGTCGCGGCGAAGAAGGTAGCAGCGAAGAAGGTCGCGGCGAAGAAGGCGCCCGCGAAGAAGGCCGCAGCGAAGAAGGTTGCGACCAAGAAGGTAGCGGCGAAGAAGGCGCCTGCGAAGAAGGCCGCAGCGAAGAAGGCACCTGCGAAGAAGGCCGCGGCGAAGAAGGCTGCCGCGAAAAAGGCTCCTGCGAAAAAGGCTGCTGCGAAAACCGCAGCCCCTGCGCCTGCGGCTGCGCCCGCTCCTGCTGCAAAGAAGGCCCCTGCGAAGAAGGCTCCGGCCAAGAAGGCCGCTGCTGCGAAGAAGACTACGGCTGCCGCTCCTGCAACGACGGCAACGACCGTATCGGCGCCCGCTCCGGCTCCGGCTGCGGCTGTCAAGACGGCGTTGAACCCGGCAGCGGCATGGCCGTTCCCGACGGGCAGCCGTCCGTAAGCTCTCGCAGTAGGCAACACCCAGGCACAGCGCGCTGTGCCCTTGGTCCGGGTAGGCCTACCCGGCCTGAACCCGTCGCCGGAGCAACCTGGCGGCGGGTTTTTCGTTTCGGCGAACGAATCGCATGGGGCAACTCGCCCGAGTCGGGCGCCCAAAGAAAAAGCGCATGCATCTTTCGATACATGCGCCCGTGTCGGAGAGGTCAGCGCCTTGCGGCGCGGCGCCTATTCCTCCGCTGAATGCCTCAATGGCTCAGTTCAGTGCGTAACGCGCGTGACGCCGCCGCTCGACAACAGACGCACCCGTTCGCCCGCCTGGAACACCTCGCCGTTCGCGGTCTGCGTGATCGCGCGCAGATCGCCGTTATCGAGGCGTACGGTGATCTCCAGGCCGTTCTTCATCGCGACACTGTTCTCGACCGCGTTGCCCGCCACGGCGCCAGCCAGGCCGCCGATGATGCCCGCGATGATCGAGCCGTTGCCGCCGCCGATCGCACTTGCCGCCGCGACGCCGCCCAGCGCGCCGCCGCCGATCGTGCCGAGGCCGGTCGGCTGGCCGTTGTTCGAGCTGATCTTCACGCCGCGCACGCTTTCGACAGTCGCCATGCGTACCGTTTCCTCACGCTGTGCCTGCGAGGCCGTGTAGACGTCCGAAGAACTGCTGTTGTAGGCGCAGCCCGTCAGCGCCACCGAGCCGACGAGTGCCATTGCCAGCGCGATACGACTTACCGTTTTCATTCCTTCACTCCAATCATTCAGAACAGGCTGCTTCCGAAGGCCTGCTTGAAACGCTCTTCGATTTCGACGCGCGTCGGCGCGTAGGTTTGCGGTCCCTGATGTTCGATTTTCAGCGAGCCCATCAGACTTGCGAGACGCCCCGTTTTCTCCCAGCCAAGCTTGTTTTCGATGCCGTACAGCAGGCCGCCGCGGAATGCGTCGCCGCAACCGGTCGGATCGACCACCTGACGCGCTTCCACGCACGGAATTTCGAGCACGCCATCTTGATGATAGATCTGCGCGCCGTGTTCGCCGCGTGTCACGACGAGGGCATCGACCCGGCTCTTGATGTCTTCGATCGACCAGCCGGTCTTGTTGCTCAGCAGCTTGGCTTCGTAATCGTTGACCGCCACGTAGGTGGCGAGTTCAATCATGCGACAAAGTTCCGCACTTTCCAGAATAGGCAATCCCTGACCCGGATCGAACACGAACGGCACGCCCGCGCGGGCCATTCCTTCGGCGTGTTCGCGCATGCCTTGGGCGCCGTCAGGGGCGACGATGCCGAGCGAGATGCCGCGCGCTTCATCAGCGCGGTTCTGGTGCGATTCCATCATCGCGCCGGGGTGGAACGCGGTGATCTGGTTGTTGGCGAGATCGGTCGTGATGAAGCACTGCGCCGAGTGCTGGTCGGGCAGCACGCGCACGTATTCCTTCGACAGACCGAGCGCGTCGAGCCGGTCGGTGTAGAGCTGCGAATCGGCCGCGCCGAGCGTCGCCATGATCTTCGGATCGCCGCCGAGCAGCTTGAGCGCATAGGCGATATTGCCCGCGCAGCCGCCGAAGTTGCGCCGCATCGTCGGCACCAGGAAGCTGATGTTCAGCATGTGCACCTGGTCCGGCAGGATGTGGTCGCCGAAGCGGCCCTGGAAGGTCATGATGTTGTCGTAGGCGAGCGAGCCGCAGATGAGCGTAGCCAAGGCGAACGTCCTTTATGAATAGGGGCCGAGGAAAAAAATGCGCATACGGCGCGCGGCGGGCGGTTCACCGCGCCTCGTATGCGCAGACCGCTTCGATGCGAAGCGGTCCGTCGCGAAGGATTACTTCAGCGCGGCGAGCGCTGCGTCGTAGTTCGGCTCGTTCTTGATCTCGGGCACGAGCTCCGAGTGCAGCACCTTGTTGTTCTCGTCCAGCACGACGACCGCGCGTGCCGTCAGGCCCGTGAGCGGGCCGCTAGTCACGTCGACGCCGTAGGCCTGCGCGAAGTCATGGCCGCGGAACGTCGATGCCGTCACGACATTGGCGATGCCTTCGGTCGTGCAGAAGCGCTTCGCCGCGAACGGCAGATCGCCCGAAACCACGACCACGACCGTGTTGTTGAGGCTCGCGGCCGCTTCGTTGAACTTGCGCGTCGAGGTGGCGCAGGTCGGCGTGTCGAGACTCGGCACGATGTTCAGCACCTTGCGCTTGCCCGCGAAGCTCGCGAGCTTGACGTCGCCGAGATCCGCGCCGACGAGCGTGAATTCGGGCCCTTGCTGGCCCGCGCCCGGAAACGTGCCGCTGACGTCGATGGGATTGCCGCCGAGGGTAACTTGACTCATGTTGCGCTCCAGAGAATTGTCAGATGCTGACAGGAAAATCGCGCGTGCCGGGCCATGAGGGCAGGCACGCGCGTCGTGTGGCACTGGGTTCGCCTTGCGCGCGACGGGGCGCCAAGGCCGTGATCACGGATAAAAGACCTGAACCCGGTAATTCGCGGCGACCGCGTCGCCCGTATCAAGTCGGACGACGACCGGCTGCGCGCTTTGCGGCGGAAGGCCAACGGCGAATATCGTACCCGGTCGCGCGTAATCCTGCGGCCAGAGCACGCGGCGGATCGCGACGTTGTTCTTGTCGTCGAGCAGCGTGAGCTCGAGCGCCGGATATGCGAGCGCCACATCCAGCCGATTGCGCAACGACAGCTTCAGCTCGAGCTTGTGCGGGCCGTCCACCTGACGCAGGCCGGAACTCTCGATCTGCAATCCGTCGATGTTGCGCGGCGGTGAGATCGTGCAGCCGATCTGGTCGCAGACATCCGAATAGAGCGAGTGCGATCCGGGCACGTACACCATCACGGTTTCGCGCTGCCACCACGCGAGCTGCACGAGCAGCAGCAACGCCAGCAACACGGCGACGATGATGCCGACGACGCGCCTGGCCTTGCTCGGCGCGGGGCGCACGGGCGCGCGCGACTCTCGCGCCTCCCGCGACTCGCGAATGACCGGAAACGCTTCGTTCGCGCTTGTGCGGCGAGCGGGGGCGGGCGGTTTGGCGCTGAAGGCCGGCTCCTCGTCATTGCGCCAGGCAGATGCGGCAGGCGGTTCCGGCGTGGGGCGCGCGGGCGGCGCGTCCAGTTGCGGAGCCGGTCCGATGAACGGCTCGGCGCGATCATCGACGGGCCCAGCGAACGGCGCGACGGGCGGCTCGCCGAGCGGCGCATCGGCGCCGCCTTGCGCGGCGTTCGCGGCGTTCGCGGCGTCGGGATGCGGCGAGCGGACGCGGATGAACTGCTTCAGGCGGTCCGGTTCGGAAGGCAGCGCGGATGGCTCGTTCGCCGCATCGGACTGCGCGGGCTCGGTGCGCGGAGGCGCTGAGCGCGCCGGTCCCGACGCGCTGGCGAAGGCGGGAGAGTCGGCATAGACCGTTCGCTCGCTGTCTTCGCCGGGCTTCGTGCCGAAGGGCGGGACGGGCTGGGAAGGCGTATCGAGATCGAGCTTGCGCGGTGCGAACGGACGCGGCTTCAGCGGCGCTTCAGGCGTGACGGGCGCACGGGCGGACGCATCGGGAGAACTGGTCGTGGGCCCGACGGCGACGTCATCGTCGATGATCGCGGCATGCTGGGCGACGCCAGCCGCGGCCGGCTCATCGGGAAGCTCGAAGCGATGATGCGCGGCATCGAAAACTTCCTGGCAGTGTCCGCAACGCACGCGGCCGTCATGCGGCGCGAGCAGGTGCGGGTCCAGCTTGAACACGGTTTCGCAGTGAGGGCAGCGGGTTGCCAGCGCCATATAAGAAGTGCCGTTGGCCTTGACGGCCATTCGTGGAGGATGGCGCTATTCTAAAGGCTTTCGCGCCGGGTTCCCGCGAGGCACACCCAGCCTTCGTGTTCGCGCCAGACGCCGATGTCGATCCACTTCGCATAGACCGCCGCGACTTCGTCGGCCTGCCGCGCGAGCACGCCCGAAAGCGCGATTCTGCCGCCCGGTTTCACCTTCGCGGCGAGCATCGACGCCATCAGTTTGAGCGGATTCGAGAGAATGTTCGCGACGACGATATCGAACTCGCCGGCGGGGCACGCGTCGGGCAAACCGTAGGTCACGTCCGCGTGATTGCGCGTGCTGTTCTGACGCGCCGACTCGACCGCCTGCGGATCGATATCGATGCCGACGACCGGCTGCGCGCCGCACTTCTTCGCGAGAATCGCGAGGATGCCGGAGCCACAGCCGTAGTCGAGCAGCGATTGCCCCGGCTGCACCGACTGCTCCAGCCATTCCATGCACAGGCGCGTGGTCGGATGGCTGCCGGTGCCAAACGCGAGACCGGGATCGAGTTCGAGCACGAGCGCGTCCGGATCGGGCGCGTCGTGCCACGACGGCACGACCCAGATGCGCTCGCCGATGGCGATCGGATCGAACTGCGCCTGCGTGAGACGCACCCAATCCTGTTCCGCCACGTCACGCACGGTGAAGGCGGGCGTCGCCGCGAGGCCGATCTCGTTCGCGGCGGCGGCGAGCAGCACGTCGGGATCGGCGTCCTCGGCGAGCAGCGCGACCACGCGCGAGCGATTCCACGCGCGCTTCTCGGGCACGAGCCCCGGCTCGCCGAAGAGCGGCTGCTCGTCGGGCGTGTCGGCGTCGGCGTCTTCGACCGACACCGACAAGGCGCCGACTTCGAGCAGCGCGTCCGACAGTGCTTCCGCGCGCTCGCGATCCAGCTCGGCGATCAGTTCCCGGTAACTCATGCTTCTCTCTCTCGCTCGGCTTACGACTCTTCCGCCACGGCTGCCTGTCGCGCCGCCAGCTTGTTTTCGAGGTAGTGGATGCTCGTGCCGCCCTCGACGAACTTTGCGTCGATCATCATCTCGCGATGCAGCGGAATGTTGGTCGAGATGCCTTCGACGACCATTTCCGACAGCGCGATACGCATGCGGTTGATCGCCTGCTCGCGTGTCGCGCCGTACGCGATCAGCTTGCCGATCATCGAATCGTAGTTCGGCGGCACGAAGTAGTTGGCGTACGCGTGCGAATCCACGCGGATGCCCGGACCGCCCGGCGTGTGCCACGACGTGATGCGTCCCGGCGAAGGCGTGAACTTGAACGGATCTTCCGCGTTGATGCGGCATTCGATCGCGTGGCCGCGAAACTGGATGTCCTTCTGGCGGATCGAGAGCTTTTCGCCCGCGGCGATGCGGATCTGTTCCTGCACGATGTCGACGCTCGTGATGAGTTCCGTCACCGGATGCTCGACCTGCACGCGCGTGTTCATCTCGATGAAGTAGAACTCGTTGTTCTCGTACAGGAACTCGAAGGTACCCGCGCCGAGATAACCCATCTTCTTGCATGCGTCGGCGCAGCGGTCGCCGATGCGCTCGATCAGCCGGCGCGCGATGCCCGGCGCCGGCGCTTCCTCGATCACCTTCTGGTGACGGCGCTGCATCGAGCAGTCGCGCTCGCCGAGCCAGATTGCGTTGCGGAACGAATCCGACAGCACCTGAATCTCGATGTGGCGCGGATTCTCGAGGAACTTCTCCATGTACACCTGCGGGTTGCCGAAGGCGCGGCCCGCTTCCTCGCGCGTCATGTTGACCGCGTTGACGAGCGCCGCTTCGGTGTGCACCACGCGCATCCCGCGCCCGCCGCCGCCGCCCGCCGCCTTGATGATGACCGGGTAGCCGACCGCGCGCGCAATCTTCACGATCTCGCGCGGATCTTCGGGCAACGCGCCTTCCGAACCCGGCACGCACGGCACGCCGGTCTTGATCATCGTCTGCTTGGCGGTGACCTTGTCGCCCATCAGGCGGATGGTTTCGGGACGCGGCCCGATGAAGGTGAAGCCCGATTGCTCGACGCGCTCGGCGAAGTCGGCGTTTTCGGAGAGGAAGCCGTAGCCGGGGTGGATGGCCTCGGCGTCGGTGACTTCGGCCGCGCTGATGAGCGCCGGCATGTTCAGGTAGGACAGGTTCGACGGCGCCGGTCCGATACACACGGCTTCGTCGGCCAGCTTGACGTACTTCGCTTCCTTGTCGGCTTCGGAGTAGACGACGACGGTCTTGACGCCCAGCTCGCGGCACGCGCGCTGGATGCGAAGCGCGATTTCGCCGCGGTTCGCAATGAGAATTTTTTCAAACATAGTGGGTCGGCTCATCAACGGGCTCGCGCGAGCGGCCCTCGGGGATCCAATCGGCGGCGCGCTTCTCGACGGATCGATGCCGCATGAAGCGCGCCGGGGCGGTGAAGCCGGCGGCGGCTGCGAGGCGCATCCGCGGCACGGCCCGGTGCGCCCTTAGTCGCCGATCACGAAGAGCGGCTGGCCGTACTCGACCGCCTGCCCGTTCTCGACGAGGATTTCCTTCACGACGCCAGCCTTGTCCGATTCGATTTCGTTCAAGAGCTTCATCGCTTCGATGATGCAGAGGGTCTGGCCTTCCTTCACCGTATCGCCGACCTGGATGAACGGGTCCGCGCCCGGCGACGGCGCGCGATAGAACGAGCCGACCATCGGCGAAGTCACGACGTGACCCTGCGGTGCGACTACGGCCGGCGCGGCCGCCGAGGCCGGTGCGCCTGCCTCGCCCGCGCCGGCGAAATGCGGCGCGGCCGGCGCCTGCATTTGCGGCGCGTATTGCTGCGGCGCCTGCATGTAGACGGGCGCGGCGTTCTTGACGATGCGAACCTTGCCTTCGCCTTCCGTCACTTCCAGCTCCGAGATGCCGGATTCCGAGACGAGGTCGATCAGCGTTTTCAGTTTACGAAGGTCCATCGAAAATTCCCCTTTCAATACTTGGAGACCGGGATCTGCCCGGCACTTGACTTGATTTGTGGGTGTTCTGACTGCTCAGCCGCGAACCGGCGCGGCCAGCCGGCCGACATGCGCAAACACGCCGCGCATCTCCGCGCCCATGCAAGCGCCGACGGAAACCACGGCGGCGGAATCGGTCGGCACGCCCGACGCGTTCATATCGAACGCGTCATCGTGGTCGCTTTGAAGCGCGCGCCCGGACGACATGACCGCCGCGAATGCCCCGACGCGGCCGGCACCGCTTTCACGGGTGTCGGACTCGACGGCGAGGTAGCCTCGTGGCACCGGCAGAGTTGTCATGGTCGCTTCAGGTTGTGCGGAATTCGGCGCACTTTAGCGCCGTTTAGAGAATTTTGTCTAGTTTTACCGTGCAGGTCGTTCTGAAACGGCGGGAGAAATTACCATCCCAAGCCGTGGGACAAGCTGAATTCCCCGCAAGATCGCCGTACTGTACCTTAACTCGCCGCTTACTTAGCGCAAGCCGCTGCCTAAAAGCTGCGAATTTTTACAGGCTGTCCAGAGTGTGCTTCAGTTCGGCGGGATCGACTTCGCCCAATTTTGTCGAGCGGATTTGGCCCTTGGCATCGATCACGACAGTGAACGGCAAGCCGCCGGCATTGTTGCCGAAGCTCCGCGCAAGATCCGCGCCGCCGAATCCGGTGACGTAGACCGGGTAGGCGACCGGCACTTTCTTCAGGAAGTCGTTGACGTTTTTTTCGCTGTCGACGCCGAGCCCGATGAACGTGATGCCTTTCTTCTCATAGTCGCGCTGCATCGCGGAGAGAGTCGGCATTTCCTTCACGCACGGCCCGCACCACGAGGCCCAGAAGTTGACGACGACGGGCTTGCCCCGGTACGCCGCGAGCGGCTGCGCCGTGCCCGAGGCGCCGGGCGGCGTCGCTTTCCAGAGTTGTTCGACGGCGTTGCCGCTTGCCGGCGTCGCGGCCACGGTATCGCTGCCGGTGAACAGATGACCCGCGTAGAAACCGCCGACGGTCGCGGCGACCGCGACCACGAGGGCCGCCAGAATGCGTGTGCTTTTCATGAGCGTCCAGAAGAAAGGTCAGCCGCCGACTTCCAGCGGCGGGACATCGGGATGATCGAGCAGCGCGCGCACGGCCGCCGCATTCGCGCGCGCGAGCCGTCCGCGGCCATCCGCGCGCACCGCGCCGCGCAGGTCATCGGCGCCATAGAGCGCGATATGCACGCCGACCGGTTCCTCGCCACGCACCCGATGCAGGAAACTCAGCGTCTCGACATAGCCGCGCCCGGCGAAATGCCGCGTCTCCGATACGTCGTACTGCATGTTCGCGTTCAACAGGTAGATCGCGACTTCCTTCGGATTGTCGCAGAAGCATTGCAGATGGATATCGGAATGCTCGCCCGCCGTGCCATTTAGCACCGCGCCCGTCAGATACGGATCGAAGGGCTTCAGCCGATCCATCCAGTCGAGCGCGACTTCGCGCATGTGGCGCAGCACGGCCGGCTGGCTGTCGCCCTGGAAAATCGCCTGGTACGTGCGGATTTCCTCTTCGATCTGGTCGTTATCGGGCAGGAACTCGCCGCCGATCCTGGCTTCGCCGATCACCTGCCGCGCCGCCTTGCGCTTGGCGGTGGCGTAGTCGAGGCCGTCCTCGGCGATCATCCGCGCAGCCGCAATCGCGATTTCCTCGCGCACGCGCTGCGGATCAAAATGTGTTTTGCGAACCATGGCGGGAATGATACTAGATAACCTCGGACGGCCTTTCTGGGACCCGGGCGGCGGACCCTTGCCGCAGGCTCGCGCCGGCGGCGGAACGCCTGGCCTGCTCGGTTACAATATGCGCCTTCAGGCGCCTTTCTGCACGGGTTTGCCCTTAGGTTGACCCGTACGGCGCCGTTTCCTGTTTCGGCATCTCAATCGCCCGCGCGGCGCGACACGGTTTATGCACATCCACATCCTCGGCATCTGCGGCACCTTCATGGGCGGACTCGCCGTCCTGGCGCGCGAAGCGGGCCACAAGGTCACCGGCTGCGACGCGGGCGTCTACCCGCCGATGAGCACGCAGCTCGAAGCGCAGGGCATCGAGTTGATCGAAGGTTTCGGCGTCGAGCAACTCGCGCTCGAGCCGGACCTGTTCGTCATCGGCAACGTCGTGACGCGCGGCAATCCGCTGATGGAAGCCATCCTGGATCGCGGTCTGCCTTACACATCCGGCCCGCAGTGGCTCGGCGAGCACGTGCTCAACGGCAAATGGGTGCTCGCCGTCGCGGGCACGCACGGCAAGACCACGACGAGCTCCATGCTCGCGTGGCTGCTCGAAGACGCGGGCATGAACCCGGGCTTTCTGATCGGCGGCGTGCCGCTCAACTTTGGCATTTCCGCCCGGCTGACGGATTCGAGCTTCTTTGTCATCGAAGCCGACGAATACGACACCGCATTCTTCGACAAGCGCTCGAAGTTCGTCCATTACCGTCCGCGCACGGCGGTGCTCAACAATCTCGAATTCGATCACGCCGACATCTTTCCCGATCTCGCCGCGATCGAAACGCAATTCCATCATCTCGTGCGCACGGTGCCGGGCGTCGGCCGCATCGTGACGAACGGGCGCGAGGACGCGCTGGAGCGCGTGCTCACGCGCGGCTGCTGGTCGGGCGTCGAGCGCTTCGGCGTCGAGGGCGGCTGGCAGGCGTTGCCCGCAACCGATGGCGCGAACGTCGACCAGCAGTTCGCCGTGTATTGGGAGGGCGAGCGTCAGGGCGTCGTCGACTGGCAGGTGCAGGGCGAGCACAATCGCATGAATGCGCTCGCGGCGATCGCGGCGGCGCGTTCGGTCGGCGTGCCGGCGGCGCAGTCGGTGAAGTCGCTGGCGAGCTTTCGCAACGTCAAGCGGCGCATGGAAGTGAAAGGCAGCGTCGACGGCGTCACCGTCTACGACGACTTCGCGCATCACCCGACGGCGATCGACACGACCGTCGCGGGACTGAGAACGCGCATCGGCCAGGCGCGCATTCTCGCGGTGCTGGAGCCGCGCTCGAACACGATGAAGCTCGGCACGATGAAGGCACAGTTGCCCGCGAGTCTCGCCAATGCGGACCTCGTATTCGGCTACGGCGCGCGTGAAGGCCGCGACAAGCTCGGCTGGGATCTCGCCGAGGCGTTGTCCCCGCTCGGCGACAAGGCGCGGGCATTCAACGAGATCGAACCTCTGGTGAAGGCGGTCGCGGCAGCCGCGCGCCCCGGCGACCACGTGCTCGTGATGAGCAACGGCGGCTTCGGCGGCGTCCATCAGAAACTGCTCGACGCGCTCTCGGCGCGTGGCGCAGGAGGACATTCGTGATTCTCTATCTGCACGGCTTTCGCTCGTCTCCCCAATCGTTCAAGGCGCGCGTGATGCGCGCGCGTCTCGCGGAACTCGGGAGGCTCGGCGAATGGCAGTGCCCGACGCTGCCGGTGTCGCCGTTCGACGCCGTCGCGCTGGCGGAATCGCTCGCGGCGGCCGAGAGCCCGGCCGATGTGACCGTCGTCGGCAGTTCGCTCGGCGGCTACTACGCCACCTATCTCGCCGAAAAGCACGGCTGGCGCGCCGTGCTGCTCAATCCCGCGGTCGTGCCGCAGCGCGATCTGAGCCATTTTCTCGGCGAACAGCCGCTGTGGCACGGCGACGGCAGCATCACGGTCTTGCCGCGCCACCTCGACGAGTTGCGCGCGCTTTCCGTCGCCTCGATCACCCGGCCCGAGCGCTACTATCTGATCGCGGCCACCGGCGACGAAGTGCTCGATTACCGCACGATGCTCGACCACTATCCCGGCGCGCGCACCACGCTGATTCAGGGCGGCGATCACGCAATCAGCGACTTCCCCGCGCATCTCGCCGAAGTCCTCGCGTTCTGCGATCAGGCGCCGCCGCTCGTTGCGCCGGCCGCCGCGTGATGCGGGCAAACCCATTCAACCACCGGCGCGCCTGCCGCACGAGCGCGGCCCGGTCCACCGTATTACGAGAGTATTGAGTGAACGTTTTCTTCGAGGAATCGGGTAGTTTCAAGGCCGGATCGGTGCTGTCCAAACAGGGCGACGCGTTCCAAGTCGAGTTGCCGGGCGGGCGGCGCGCGAAGGTGCGCGCCAAAGATGTGCTGATCGAATTCGATAAACCCGCCGCCGGCGATCTGATGCAGGAAGCCGACGCCATCGCGCAGGACATCGATCTCGACTTTCTGTGGGAGTGCGCGCCAGAAGACGAATTCCCGTTCGCGGCGCTCGGCGCGGACTATTTCGGCGACAAGTTCGGTCCCGCCGAACGCGCGGCGCTCGTCCTGCGCATGCACGGCGCGCCGGTCTATTTCCGGCGCAAGGGACGCGGCCAGTATCAGCGCGCGCCGCAGGAACAGTTGCAGATGGCGCTGGCCGGGCTGGAGCGCAAGCGTCAGCAGGCGCTCGTGCAGCAGGGCTACGAAGAGGAACTGAAGGCGGGCAAACTGCCCGACGCGCTGAAGGACAAGGCGCTCGGCCTGCTCACCAAGCCGGACAAGAATTCCATCGAGTACAAGGCGCTCGAAGCGGCGGCGGCTGCGCGCGGCATCTCGCAGGCGCGTCTGATGCTGGAATGCGGCGGCATTGCATCGCCGCGCGCGCTGCACGAAGCGCGCTTTCTGTCGGAGCATTTTCCGCACGGCATCGGCTTTCCGTCGGTGCAGCCGGGGCCGCTGCCCGACGATCTGCCCGAAGCGCATGTCGAAGCCTTCTCCATCGACGACGTCACCACGACCGAAATCGACGACGCGTTTTCCGTCGAGCATCTTTCCGATGGCCGCGTGCGCGTGGGCATCCACATCGCGGCGCCGGCGCTCGGCATCACACGCGGCGACGCGATCGACGCGATCGCGCGCGGGCGTCTGTCGACCGTCTACATGCCCGGCGACAAGATCACGATGCTGCCCGACAACGTCGTCGATGTGTTCACGCTCGGCGAAGGCGGACTGCGCCCGGCGCTGTCGCTGTACATCATCGTGAATCGCGAGACGCAGGATATCGTCGCGACGGAAACGCGCGCCGAGCGCGTGTTCGTGAAGAGCAATCTGCGCCACAACCATCTCGACGAGTTCGTCACCGAGGAAAGTCTCGCGGCGGGCACGGGCGACTATCCGCACAAGGCGGACATCGCGGTGCTGTGGCCGCTCGCGCAGGCGCTCTTCGAGAAGCGGCAGCAGGCGCGCGCCACCTATGGTCTGAAGCGCGAAGTGCAGCGCAACAACGACTTCAACTTTTACGTCGATGGCGAGCACATCTCGATCACGCCGCGCCGTCGTGGGTCACCGCTCGACCTGATCGTCGCGGAGCTGGCGATTCTCGCGAACTCGTCGTGGGGCGCGTTCCTGAACGATCACGGCGTGCCGGGCATCTATCGCTCGCAGCGCGGTTTCGGCGGCCCGGGCCCGAAGCGCACGCGCATGCAGACGACGCCGGCGCCGCACGAAGGTCTGGGTGTCGCGCAATACGCGTGGAGCACGTCGCCGCTGCGCCGTTATGTCGATCTCGTCAATCAATGGCAACTGATCGCGTGCGTGCAGCACGGCGTGACGGCGAAGCTCGCCGCGCCGTTCAAGCCGAAGGACGCGGACCTTTTCGCCGTCGTGCAGGGCTTCGACGATACCTATACCGCGTATGCCGATCACCAGCGCCGCATGGAGTATTTCTGGTGCCTGCGCTGGCTGAAGCAGGAGAACAGGAAACACGTTCCGGCGTCGGTCATCAAGGACGATCTCGTCCGGCTCGAAGAAATCCCGCTGATTCTGCACGTGCCGGGTCTCGGCGTGCATGCGCGCGGCACGCGCGTGATGCTGGAAGTCGTATCGATCGATGAGCTGACCGTCGAAGCGTCGTGCCGTCTGCTGCACGTCATCGATGCGCCCGCCGCGAGCGCGCCGGTCGAGGAAGAAGAGGCGGAAGAAGAGATCATCGAGACGACCGATCTTTCCGCCGAAAGCGAAGCCGAAGCGCAGGCGGAAGCGCCGGCGGAGCAGCCACAACCGGAAACGCCGGACGACGCGCAGGAACCGACGCCATGAAAGACCAGTACGCGGTGATCGGCAATCCGATCGAGCACAGCAAATCGCCGTGGATTCACGCGAAGTTCGCCGCGCAGACCGGCGAGCCGGTCGAATACGGGCGCATTCTCGGGCCGCTCGGCGGTTTCGAGCGTGAGGTGAAGCAATTCATCGCGTCGGGCGGACGCGGCATGAACGTCACGGTGCCGTTCAAGCTCGAAGCGCACGCACTCGCGGATTCACTGTCGCCGCGCGCGGCGGCGGCGGGCGCGGTGAACACGCTGGCCTTCGGTCCCGATGGCGTGCGCGGCGACAACACCGACGGCGTCGGGCTCGTGCGCGACATCGAAGTGAATCTCGGCGTGAGCCTGAAAGGCGCGCGCATCCTGCTGCTGGGCGCGGGCGGGGCGGCGCGCGGCGTCGTGCTGCCGATCTTCGATCGCGCGCCGGCGGCGCTGACCATCGTCAATCGCACGGCGGCGAAGGCGCAGCAGCTCGTCGAGCAGTTCGCCGGCAACGCGGCCGAATGCGGCGTGCGCTTTTCGGGCGGCGGCGCGGACAGCGCCGAAGGGGGCCGCTACGACGTGATCGTCAACGCGACCGCGGGCAGCCTCGACGCCGCCTTGCCCGATTGCGACGACAGCGCGTTCGGCGCGGGCACGCTCGCCTACGACATGATGTACGGCGCGCAGCCGACCGTCTTCATGCAGCACGCGTCGAAACTCGGCGCGCGCGCGTCGGACGGCCTCGGCATGCTGGTCGAGCAGGCCGCCGAATCGTTCTTCATCTGGCGCGGCGTGCGCCCGGACGGTGGCGCGGTGCTGCGCGAATTGCGCCAGGCGCTCGCAGCCAAAGCCTGATGACGACCGCGCCGCTCGGCAGCCGCACGCCCACCGGCACGCCGCGCGTGCGACGCGCGGTGCGGCTCGGCCCGGCGCGCTGGATCGCATATGGCGTGGCGGTGCTCGGCATCGCATTCATCGCGACGCAGCTCTACTTTTTCGCGCAGATCGGCATCTGGACGGTAGTGAATCCCGGACCGACCGCGTTCATGCGCGCCGACGCGTGGACGCTCGCCAAGACCCATCCGGGCATCGAGTTGCAGCGCACCTGGGTGCCGTACGAGCAGATTTCGCGCAACCTGAAGCGCGCGATCATCGCGTCTGAAGACGCCAACTTCGTCAACAACAACGGCTACGAAACCGACGCCATCCTGCAGGCGTGGGAGAAGAATAAATCGCGCGGGAAGATCGTCGCGGGCGGTTCGACCATTTCGCAGCAGCTCGCGCGCAATCTGTTTCTGTCGCGTGAAAAGAGCTATGTGCGCAAGGCGCAGGAGCTCGTCATCACGTGGATGCTCGAATTCTGGTGGACCAAGGAACGCATCTTCGAGATCTATCTGAATTCCGTCGAATGGGGCAACGGCGTGTACGGCGCCGAAGCGGCGGCGCAGCATTACTACAAGACATCGGCGGCGAAGCTGACCGCCTGGCAGAGCGCGCGGCTCGCCGTGATGCTGCCGCGTCCCAAATATTTCGACGACCATCGCAGTGCGCCGTATCTGTCGCAGCGGGCCGGCGTCATCGCGCGGCGGATGGGGGCGGCGGAATTGCCGCAGTGAAATTTAGCTTTACCAAACTAAACAATGTAAGGCCCTGATTTATCAGGGCTTTTTTGTTTCAGAAGGCTGTCGATAGTCAGGTTTCCTCCCAACATCTGAACAGTGCGATCACATATTGAATTATTCGGAGAGGCGGAACTACAATCCGACCAAGCCAAACGGCACATGCGTGCAAAGACCGGGAGAAACCGGCTCGCACGACCAGAACAACGGAGACACGTCATGCACTCGATCGCCTGCCCGCGCTCGCGGGCCTCATCGCACGATCCGCACGATTCGCACGCTGGTTCGACTTTGCGCCCACTCGCATCGCGATCCACGCGCTGAGCGACGAGGAACGCGCGCCATGACCCAATTCCAGAATCCCGAAACCGACGCCGCCGAAGCGCAAGCCGCGCATACCAGCGGCCCGCGCGCGAAGCCGAGCGGCGCGAGCGCAACGAAACACCTGCCCGATCCCGACGCTATCGCGCTGCCGAGCGCACTCGTCGACATCACGCCGCAACAGGCCGGCACGCAGACGCTGCTGCGCGGCCTCGCGATTCTCGAAGCCGCCGCCAACGGCGCGCGCGATCTGCGCTCGTTCGGCGCGGCGCTCGGCACGACGCGCAGCACCACGCACCGGCTCGTCAGCTCGCTCGTGCAGGCGCGCTATCTGCGCCAGGTGCAGGGCGGCTATCTGCTCGGACCGAAGCTCATCGAACTGGGCACGATCGCGCTGGAACAGATGCCGCTCACGACGGTCGCCCGCCCGCACTTGCAGGCGCTCGCCGATCACACGCACGACACCATCCACCTCGGCGTGCGCGACGGCGACGACGTGCTCTATATCGACAAGATTCCCGGCACGCGCGGCCTCGAGATGCGCTCGCGCGTCGGGCACCGCATGCCGCTCGCGTCGACGGGCATCGGCAAGGCAATGATGCTCGACCTCGAAGCGAACGCGTGGAAGAGGCTGCTCGACGCGTCGCATCGCGCGCTCGCGAAGACGAGCTTCAAGCCCGATAACCGCCCCGACTTCGACACCTTCCTGCAGCGCATGACGCGCTATTCGCAAGGCGGTTTCACCTTCGATCTCGAAGAGAACGAAGCGTCGATCCGCTGCGTCGCCGCGCCCGTGCGCGATGCGTCGGGCGCGATCGTCGCGGCGTTGTCGGTGGCGAGCACGATTCCCTATATGCCGCACGAGCGCATGGAAGAACTGATTCCGGTCTTGCAGCGCGAGGCGCGCGCGATCTCCGAGGAACTCGGCTGGCGCGCGCCGCAGTCCGCGCGCAGGATCAAGCGATGAGCGCGGCGGCACTGATCGCGCTCGACTGGGGCACGACGTCCCTGCGCGCCTATCTGCTCGGCGCGGACGGCGTCGCGCTCGATACGCGCGCATCGCCGGCGGGCATCATGAACCTGCCCGCAGGCGGCTTCGATCAGGCGTTCGAGGAAACCTGCGGCGCGTGGCTCGATGCTGCCCGGGTTCCCGTCATCGCGGCGGGCATGGTCGGCAGCGCGCAGGGCTGGGTGGAAGCGCCGTACGTCGAAACGCCGGCGGGCGCGGATGCGCTCGTCGCGGGCATCGTCAAGGTGAAGACGGCGCGCGGCGTCACGGTGCATGTCGTGCCGGGCGTGCTGGAGCCGGGCGCGTTGCCGAACGTGATGCGCGGCGAGGAAACGCAGATCTTCGGCGCGCTCGCCAGCGACCCTGCGTCGGGCGCGGCGGGCGGCGCGCTGATCGGCTTGCCGGGCACGCACGCGAAATGGGTGTTCGTGAACGATGAGCGCATCGAGCGCTTCTACACCTTCATGACCGGCGAGACCTTCGGCGCGCTGCGCGATCACACGATCCTCGGCCGCACGATGCATCCGAGCCCGACGCACGATGAACCGGTGTTCCTGCGCGGCGTCGATACCGCGCGCGATGCCGGTCATCCCGGCGTGCTCGCGACGATCTTCAGCACGCGCACGCTCGGCCTCACGGGTCAGCTTACGGCGGAGCAGCAGCCGGACTATCTGTCGGGCCTCCTGATAGGTCACGAATTGCGCGGCCTGAACGAAGTGCTCGCGCGCCAGCAGGCGTCGCTCGCAGGCCGGACGCTGCGGCTGATCGGCAACGATGCGCTCTGCGACCGCTATCGCACCGCGCTCGCGCGCTTCGGTTGCCACGATGCCACGACGGTCGCGCACGCCACCGAGCACGGCCTTTACCGTATCGCAGCCCTCGCCGGGCTGGTTGCCGCGCCCGCGCGCGCGGCCTGAGAAGGAGCAAAAACAATGCAGCCTCCCATCAATCTGCCCGCGCCGTACGGCATGCACGCCGGTCTCGCCAAGGCGTTCGCCGCGTGCCCGTTGATCGCGATCCTGCGCGGCGTCACGCCGGCCGAAGCCGCCGAACATGGCCGCGCGCTGTACGAAGCGGGCTTTCGCATCGTCGAGGTGCCGCTCAATTCGCCGCAGCCGTTCGACAGCATCGCGGCGATCCGTCAGACGCTGCCCGCCGATGCGATCGTCGGCGCGGGAACGGTGCTGCATCCGAGTTATGTCGACAGCGTGAAGGCAGCGGGCGGCGAACTCATTGTGATGCCGCACAGCGACGCCGATGTCGTACGCGCCGCCAAGGCGCAAGGCCTCGCGTGCGCGCCGGGCGTCGCGACGCCGAACGAGGCGTTTCTCGCGCTCAAAGCAGGCGCGGACGTGCTGAAGATGTTCCCCGCCGAACAGCTCGGCCCGACGGTGACGAAGGCCTGGCGCGCGGTGATCGCGAACGAGGTGCCGCTCGTGCCGGTCGGCGGAATCTCGCCGGACAACATGGGGCCGTTTCTGAGCGCGGGCGCGAACGGCTTCGGCCTCGGTTCGGCGCTCTACAAGCCGGGCCAGAGCGCGGACGTGACCGCGCAGCACGCGAAGGCCTTCATCGACGGGCTCGCGAAAGCGCGAGGCGAAACGAGATGAACCGCCTCGCCGGCAAAGTGACGATGGTCACGGGCGCGGGACGCGGCATCGGCGCCGCGATCGCGCTGGCGTTCGCGCGCGAGGGCGCAGCGGTGGCGCTCGCCGAACTCGACATCGACACGGCGCGCGCGAGCGCGGAGCGCATCGCGTCGGAAGTCAGCGGCGCGCGCGTGATCGCGGTGCCGACGGACGTGACGCAGAGCGCGCAGGTGAAACAGGCGGTCGAGCAGATCGAAGCGTCGCTGGGTCCGATCGACGTGCTCGTGAACAACGCGGGCATCAACGTGTTCTGCGACCCGCTCACCATGACCGACGACGACTGGCGCCGCTGCTTCGCCGTCGATCTCGACGGCGTGTGGAACGGCTGCCGCGCCGTGCTGCCGGGCATGGTCGCGCGTGGCGGCGGGAGCATCGTGAATATCGCGTCGACGCACGCTTTCAAGATCATTCCGGGCTGCTTTCCGTATCCGGTGGCGAAGCACGGCGTGATCGGGCTTACACGCGCGCTCGGCATCGAGTACGCGCCGAACAACGTGCGCGTGAATGCGATCGCGCCGGGTTACATCGAAACGCAGTTGACGCTGGACTGGTGGGATTCGCAAGCCGACCCGAAGGCCGCGCGTGCCGCAACGCTCGATCTTCAGCCGATGAAGCGCATCGGCCAGCCGCAGGAAGTCGCGATGACGGCGGTGTTTCTCGCCTCCGACGAGGCGCCGTTCATCAACGCGAGTTGCATCACCGTGGATGGCGGACGCTCCGCGCTGTACCACGACTGAACCACGAACCACCGAAAGAATGACGCACTGGCCGCGGTGCGGCATCACCATAAAAAACACGGCCACACACCTTCGTAGCGCCCGTGCGCGGGCATTTTTTTCGACATCGGAAAAAGTCGGGAGACAAAAAATGAAACGCAGACTGTTCCTCACGCTGATCGCCGCCGCCACGGCAACGAGTGCGTCCATGATCGCCGCGCCCGTCGCGCAGGCCGCGGACGAGGTCAAGATCGGCTTCCTCGTGAAGCAGCCCGAAGAGCCGTGGTTCCAGGACGAATGGAAGTTCGCCGAAATGGCCGCGAAAGAGAAGGGCTTCACGCTCGTGAAGATCGGCGCGCCGTCGGGAGAAAAGGTGATGAGCGCGATCGACAATCTCGCCGCGCAGAAGGCGCAGGGCTTCATCATCTGCACGCCGGACGTGAAGCTCGGACCGGGCATCGTCGCGAAGGCGAAGGCCGACAAGCTCAAGATCATGACGGTCGATGACCGCCTGGTCGACGGCTCCGGCAAGCCGATCGAGTCGGTGCCGCACATGGGCATCTCGGCCTACAACATCGGCAAGCAGGTGGGCGACGGCATCGCGGCCGAGATCAAGAAGCGCGGCTGGGACATGAAGGACGTCGGCGCGATCGACGTTACCTACGAACAGTTGCCGACCGCGCATGACCGCACCGCCGGCGCGACCGACGCGCTCGTCGCTGCCGGTTTCCCGAAGGCGAACATCATCATGGCGCCGCAGGCGAAGACCGACACCGAGAACGCGTTCAACGCCGCGAACATCGCGCTCACGAAGAATCCGCAGTTCAAGCACTGGGTCGCTTACGCGCTCAACGACGAGGGCGTGCTCGGCGCGGTGCGCGCGGCGGAAGGGCGCGGCTTCAAGGCGGACAACATGATCGGCATCGGCATCGGCGGTTCGGACTCGGCACTCAACGAGTTCAAGAAGCCGAATCCGACGGGCTTCTACGGCACCGTGATCATCAGCCCGAAGCGTCACGGCGAAGAGACCTCCGAGCTGATGTACGCGTGGATCAAGGACGGCAAGGCGCCGCCGCCGCTCACGCTCACGACCGGCATGCTCGCCACGCGTGAGAACGTGGCTTCGGTGCGTCAGCAGATGGGCCTGGCATCGAACTAAAGCTTTGCGGGCCGTATGAAAGTACGGCCCGCGCGAATTCAGGAGGCGATGTGTCAGCGACGCTGCGTTTTGACAATATCGGCAAGGTGTTTCCAGGCGTGCGCGCGCTCGACGGCGTGTCGTTCGACGTCAACGCCGGCGAAGTTCACGGTCTGATGGGCGAGAACGGCGCGGGTAAATCGACCTTGCTCAAGATTCTCGGCGGCGAGTATCAGCCCGATTCGGGGCGCGTGCTCATCGACGACAACGAAGTGCATTTCGCGAGCGCGGCGGCTTCGATCGCGTCGGGCATCGCGGTGATTCATCAGGAATTGCAGTACGTGCCGGATTTGACCGTGTCCGAGAACCTGCTGCTCGGCGCGCTGCCGAACCGGCTCGGCTGGGTGAACAAGCGCGCGGCGAAGGCGCACGTGCGCGAACGGCTTGCCGCGATGGGCGTCGATCTCGATCCGAACGCGAAGCTGCGCAAGCTGTCCATCGCGCAGCGGCAGATGGTCGAAATCTGCAAGGCGTTGCTGCGCAACGCGCGCGTGATCGCGCTCGACGAGCCGACGAGTTCGCTTTCGCACCGCGAGACGGAAGTGCTGTTCAAGCTCGTGCGCGACCTGAAGGCGGACAACCGCGCGCTGATCTACATCTCGCATCGCATGGACGAGATCTACGAACTCTGCGATGCCTGCACGATCTTCCGCGACGGCCGCAAGATCGCGTCGCATCTGTCGCTCGCCGACGTGCCGCGCGACACGCTCGTGCAGGAAATGGTCGGCCGCGAAATCAGCGACATCTACAACTATCGGGCGCGGCCGCTCGGCGATGTGCGTTTCTCCGTGAAGAACGTGCTGGGCGACGCATTGAGCGCGCCCGCGAACTTCGAGGTGAAGCGCGGTGAAATCGTCGGATTTTTCGGGCTCGTGGGCGCGGGCCGCAGCGAGCTGATGCATCTCGTCTACGGCGCGGACAAGAAGAAGGAAGGCACGATCACGCTCGACGGCCAGCCGATCAAGGTACGCAGCACGGGCGAAGCGATTCGTCACGGCATCGTGCTGTGTCCGGAGGATCGCAAGGAAGAGGGCATCGTCGCGATCGCGACGGTCGCGGAGAACATCAACATCTCGTGCCGCCGTCACTATCTGCGCGGCGGCCTCTTTCTGGATCGCAAGAAGGAGGCGCAGACGGCCGAGCGCTTCATCCAGCTTCTGAAGATCAAGACGCCGAGCCGCAAGCAGCGCATCCGTTTTCTGTCGGGCGGCAATCAGCAGAAGGCGATTCTGTCGCGCTGGCTCGCGGAGCCGGATCTGAAGGTGGTGATCCTCGACGAGCCGACGCGCGGCATCGACGTCGGCGCGAAGCACGAGATCTATAACGTCATCTATCAGCTTGCCGAGCGCGGCTGCGCGATCGTGATGATTTCGTCGGAGCTGCCGGAAGTGCTCGGCGTGTCCGACCGGATCATCGTGATGCGACAGGGGCGGATCGCGGGCGAACTGCCGCGCGAGAAGGCGAACGAACAGGCGGTGCTGAGTCTCGCGCTGCCGCAGTCGGACAGCGTCGCGCAGGCGGCATGAAGGCAACATCAGGACAAGAGGAGCGCAGCATGGAAGCAAGAGAAAACATCGTGGGGCAGGCGACGGAAACCGTCGCGAATGCGCTGATCCCGCAGAAGAACGACAAGCAGAAGTGGTGGCAGCAGATCACGGAATACAGCCTGATCGTGATCTTCATCGTCATGTTCCTGACGATGTCGCTGACCGTGGATCACTTCTTTTCGATCGAGAACATGCTCGGTCTGGCGCTGTCGATCTCGCAGATCGGCATGGTCGCCTGCACGATGATGTTCTGTCTCGCGTCGCGCGATTTCGACCTGTCGGTCGGGTCGACGATCGCGTTCGCCGGCGTGCTCTGCGCGATGGTGCTCAACGCGACCGACAACACGGCGATTGCGATTGTCGCGGCCGTGGCGGCGGGTGCCGTGATCGGTTTCGTGAACGGCGCGGTGATCGCCTATTTGCGCATCAACGCGCTGATCACCACGCTCGCGACGATGGAGATCGTGCGCGGGCTCGGGTTCATCGTGTCGCACGGGCAGGCGGTCGGGGTGTCGTCGGATACGTTCATTGCGCTCGGCAGTTTGTCTATGCTCGGGATTTCCCTGCCTATCTGGGTGACGCTTGCGTGCTTCATCGTTTTTGGCGTATTGCTCAACCAGACTGTGTATGGACGCAATACCTTGGCGATCGGCGGTAATCCAGAGGCTTCGCGGCTCGCGGGGATCAATGTCGAGCGCACGCGGGTGTGGATCTTTTTGATTCAGGGCGCGGTCACCGCGCTGGCGGGTGTCATTCTCGCTTCGCGGATCACGTCGGGGCAGCCGAATGCGGCTCAAGGTTTCGAGCTGAACGTGATTTCGGCTTGCGTGCTCGGCGGAGTTTCGCTGCTCGGCGGGCGGGCGACGATTTCTGGCGTCGTGATTGGGGTGCTGATCATGGGCACCGTCGAGAACGTCATGAATCTGCTGAATATCGACGCGTTTTATCAGTACCTCGTGCGGGGGGCGATTTTGCTTGCAGCCGTGTTGCTTGATCAGTTGAAGAATCGCGGGTCGAGGGATTGATGGTTGGTGCGCCCGGGCCTTCGTGGAATCCTGATTTCGCGTCGGTCTATTTGCGTTGCCCCTGTGCGGGGCGGCAGTCACTTTCTTTGCTGCTGCAAAGAAAGTAACCAAAGAAAGCAGCTCGAGCCGCCCGCGGTCACACGCAATTTGGCCACTATTCTCGTTGTTCGTGGACTCAGTAGCGAGTGCCCTCGTAGGCCTAACCGGGCGTGGGCCGCGCACGGTCTGACGAGCTAGAACGTATAGCGTGCTGGTTCAGCACGAAAGAGCTCCGGCACAGCGCTACGCGCTGCCGCCGGGCATGCAAGGGAAACCGACGAAGCGCCGATGCAGCGAGATGGAAGTGTTAGCACAGAAGCACGCGCAGACCCGATTGACCGGTCGGCCGCGAAGCGGGCCGGAGCTATTTGGTGCTGAACCAGGCACGCACGCGGCGCGATGTGGCAGACCGTGCGCGGTCCAAGCCGGATGTGGCCTATGAGGGCACTCGCTACAGAGGCCACGGGTGAGGAGAAGGACACCCAAATTGCGTGTGACCGTGGGCGTCTCGAGCTGCTTTCTTTGGTTACTTTCTTTGCAGCAGCAAAGAAAGTGACTGCCGCCCCGCACAGGGGCAGTGCTAATAGACCGACACGAACTCAGGATTCCCTAGAAGCGCAGGCAAAGAGACAAAACGACATGGCACAAATCGACAAACACCTCGCAAGATACCCCAGCCTGCAAGGCAAAACCGTCCTGATAACCGGCGGCGCGACCGGCATCGGCGAAGCCTTCGTAGAACACTTCTTCGATCAAGGCGCGAAAGTCGCCTTCTTCGACATCGACACCGACGCGGGCGAATCCCTCGCCGACCGCCTCGGCGCGGCCTTGCAGCCAACCCAGACCCGCCCGATGTTCCTCAACATCGACCTCACCGACATCGACGCCTTGCGCAAAGGCATCGCGGACGTGCGAACCGCATTCGGCCCGATCACCGTGCTGGTGAACAACGCCGCCAACGACAAGCGCCACAAGATCGAGGATGTCACGCCCGAGTCCTACGATGCGGGCATCGCGGTCAACATCCGCCATCAGTTCTTCGCGGCTCAGGCGGTGATCGAAGACATGAAGCAATCGGGCGGCGGCTCGATCGTCAATCTGGGCTCGATCAGCTGGATGCTCAAGCAAGGCAACTTCCCCGTCTACGTCACGGCGAAATCGGCCGTACAAGGTATGACGCGCGGCCTCGCGCGCGATCTCGGCAAGTTCGGCATCCGCGTGAACACGCTCGTACCCGGCTGGGTCATGACCGAAAAGCAGAAGCGCCTCTGGCTCGACGACGCCGGCCGCGAAGCGATCAAGCAAGGCCAGTGCATCGACGCGGAACTGCTGCCCGCGCATCTCGCCCGCGCCGCGCTCTTTCTCGCCTCGGACGACAGCAGCATGCTGACTGCGCAAGACATCATCGTCGACGGAGGATGGGCCTGATGAACTCGACTCGCGCGCAACTTCTCATCGACAGCCGATGCTCGCTCGGCGAAGGCGCGACGTGGTGCGCCGCGAGCGGCCGCTTCTGGTGGACCGACATCGAAGGCAACACGCTGTGGCGCTACGATCCGCGCGACGGCGCGAGCGAATCGTTCGCCATGCCCGAACGGCTCGGATGCTTCACGCCGTGCGCCGATGCGCGTTTCCTGCTGCTCGGGCTCGCATCGCGGCTCGCGTTCTACGAGATCGCGACGGGGAGGATCGAGACCCTCATGGAAGTCGAAGCCGATCTGCCGACGCGCCTGAACGACGGCCGCTGCGATCGCGAGGGACGCTTCGTATTCGGCACGAAGCACGATGTCGACGACGCGCAGGCGATCGGCGGGTTTTATCGGTTGAACCGGGATTTGTCGCTCGAACGGCTGCCGCTCGGAAATTGCGCGATCTCGAACAGCATCGGTTTTTCCCCCGACGGCGCGACGATGTATTACTGTGACTCGCCGACGCGCCAGATCCGCGTTTGCGATTACCCGACGTTTTCGAATGACCGCGTGTTCGTCGAGCTGACCGACGCGACCGGCGTGCCCGATGGTTCCATCGTCGATGCCGAAGGCGGTTTGTGGAACGCGCAGTGGGGCGGCGCGCGGGTGGTGCGATATGGGCGCGATGGCCGCGAGACGGCGCGCATCGACGTGCCGACCGCGCAGCCGAGTTGCGCCGCGTTCGGCGGCGCCGATTTCGGCACGCTGTATGTGACGAGCGCGCGCATCGGTCTCGACGACACGGCACTCGGAAGCGATGCACACGCCGGCGGCGTGTTCGTCGCGACACCCGGCGCGCGCGGCATCGCCGAAGCCGTGTTCGCAGGCAAGGCGTAACGAAGAGAACACCGAGACGGCGCGCAACGACGCGTCGTCCGACCTGCCCCGGCGGCGCCGGGTTTTTCGCCTCTCGATGGAGCACGAGTCATGGCTGTTGCGCGCACAGAGCAAAGACCGAATCCTGCATCGACGTCCACGGCGCAAGCGAACGCCCGCCGCTCCAGGCTGGCCGCCGCGGCCGAGCCGCCCATCCGTCCCGGCCCGGGCACGGCGGTCGTCGCGATCGGCGGATCGCACACCGAAGGCTGCATCACCCTCGCCAACGCGCATCTGCGGCTCGAACTCGCGCCGTCGCTCGGCGGCGGCATCACGCGCTTCGACTGGCGTCACGAAGGCACGCTGGTGCCGATCTTCCGGCCCTGCGCCGAACCCGGTCCGGATACCGATCCGAATCAGCTCGCGTGCTATCCGCTCCTGCCGTATTCGAACCGCATCGGCGACGGGCGCTTTCAGTTCTCCGGACGCTCCATCGACGTGCCGTGCAATCGCGCGGGCGAACCGCTGCCGCTGCATGGCGACGGCTGGCTCGGCGCGTGGCAGGTCGAAGCGGAGGACGCGGAAGATGCGGGGCGTGCGCGTCTCACGCTCGATCGCAGCGACGGCAAGCCGTATTCGTTTCGCGCCGCGCAGACTTACGCGCTCGACGAAGCCACGCTCGTCGTCACGCTCGACGTGGAGAACACCGGCGACGAAGCGCTGCCGTTCGGCCTCGGGCTGCATCCGTTTCTGATGCGCGAGGCCGACACGGAATTGTCGGCGGCGGCGGGCGGCGTGTGGCTGTGCGGCGACGACTGGCTGCCGGTGCGGCATGTGCCGACGCCGCCGGCGTGGCAGTTCGGCGTCGCGTATCCGATGCCGTCCGAGATGGTGAACAACGCGTTCACGGGATGGAGCGGGCGCACGAGCGTGCTGTGGCCGAAGCGGCGCCTGTCGCTGACGATCGTCGCCGATACCGACTATTACGTGCTGTACGCGCCGCCCGGCGAGAGCTTCTTCTGTTTCGAGCCGGTCGATCATCCGGTTAACGCGGTGAATCTGCCCGGCGGCGGCGAAGCGCACGGCATGACCGTGCTCGCGCCGGGCGAGCGGCTGTCGCGGGAGTTTCGCTTCACGGTCGAACGCACCGGAGAAGCGGCGCGGCGTGCACGGCCGCGCACGCGCGCGGGAGCGAAGGCGCGGGCGAGAAGCGCATCGCGCTGATGTCCGGGAGACGGCGATGCCACGCACGTTAAAATGCGTGGCATCGACGTTCAACGAATCCCGCCATGTCCTTCATTCAGTCTCTCAACGCCGCGTGGTCGCGCACGCAATCGCTTCTGTGCGTCGGCCTCGACCCTGAGCCCGCGAAATTTCCCGCCGCGCTCAACGGCCGCGCCGATGCGATCTTCGAGTTCTGCAAGACCATCGTCGATGCGACCGCGCCGTACGCATCGTCGTTCAAGCCGCAGATCGCGTACTTCGCGGCGCATCGCGCCGAAGACCAGCTCGAAGCGCTGATCGCGCACATCCATGAAAAACACGCCGGCATTCCGGTGATTCTCGATGCAAAGCGCGGCGATATCGGCAGCACGGCCGAGCAGTACGCGAAGGAAGCGTTCGAGCGCTATCGGGCGGATGCCGTGACGGTCAATCCGTACATGGGTTTCGATTCGATCGAGCCGTATCTCGAACATGAAGGCCGGGGCGTGATCGTGCTGTGCCGCACGTCAAATGCGGGCGGCTCGGATCTGCAATTCCTCACGACCGACGGCAAGCCGCTGTACCAGGTCGTCGCGACGCTCGCCGCCGAAAAGTGGAACGCGAGCGGCCAGCTCGGGCTGGTCGTCGGCGCGACGTTCCCGAAGGAAATCGAAACCGTGCGGGGCATCGTCGGCGATATGCCGTTGCTGATTCCCGGCATCGGCGCGCAAGGCGGCGATGTCGAAGCGACCGTGCGCGCGGGCCGCACCGCGAACGGCACGGGCATGCTGATCAACTCGTCGCGCGCGATCATCTACGCGAGCAAGGGCGACGACTACGCGCAAGCCGCCGCCGAAGCGGCGAAGAAGACGCGCGATACGATCAATCAGTATCGCTGAGCGCGCGGTTCAGGCATCGGGAATCGGCGCGAACAGCGCGTCGATGTCCTCGGCGGAGAACTTCTCGACCGCGCGCGAATCTTCGGACAGAATGCCCGCGGCGAGCGCTGCCTTGCGCTCCTGCATCGACAATATCTTTTCCTCGATGCTGCCCGTCGCCACGAGCTTGTACACGAACACCGGCTTGTCCTGCCCGATGCGGTGCGCCCGGTCTGTCGCCTGATTCTCGGCGGCGGGGTTCCACCACAGGTCGTAGTGAATGACGGTATCGGCGGCGGTCAGGTTCAGACCGACGCCGCCCGCTTTCAGGCTGATCAGGAAGATCGGCGCTTCGCCGGCCTGAAAGCGCTGCACGGGCGTCGTGCGATCGGCGGTTTCGCCCGTCAGCGTGACGTAGCCAAGACCGGCCGCGTCGAGGGCGGCGGCGATGATCGCGAGCATGCCCGTGAATTGCGAGAACACCAGCACGCGCCGGCCTTCCTCGATCAGATTGGGCAGCATGTCGAGCAACAGCGCGAGCTTGGCCGAATCCGACGTTTTTTTCGCGCCCGGCAGTTTGACGAGCGACGGATCGCAGCACACCTGCCGCAGCTTCAACAGCGCGTCGAGCATCAGGATGTGGCTGCGTGCGAAACCTTGCTGCGCGATCGCATCGCGCACCTTCTTCTGCATCGCGGCGCGCACGGTCTCATAGAGATCGCGCTGCGCGCCTTCCAGCTCGACGCTGCGCACGATCGTGGTCTTCGGCGGTAGTTCGGTCGCGACATCGTCCTTGCGGCGACGAAGCAGGAAGGGGCGAATCCGGCGCGCGAGCAGGTCACGGCGCGTCGAATCGTTGTACTTTTCGATCGGTTTGCGCCAGCGGGCCGCGAAGTCTTTTTGCGTGCCCAGAAAGCCGGGCAGCAGGAAATCGAACTGTGACCAGAGTTCGCCTAGATGATTCTCGAGCGGTGTGCCGGTCAGACACAGGCGATGCCGCGCGCGCAACGTGCGGATGACGCCCGCCGCCTTGCTCGAAGCGTTCTTTACGTACTGCGCCTCGTCGAGTATCAGCAGGTGATAGTCGTGTTGCGCAAGCGCTTCGTGATCGCGCCAGACGAGCGGATACGTCGTGACGATGAGTTCGTGCTCCGGGATCAGCGCGAAGCGTTCGTGGCGCTGCGGCCCATGCAGATCCAGCACTTTGAGCCGTGGCGCGAAACGGCGCGCTTCTTCCTGCCAGTTGTTGACGAGCGTGGTCGGCACGACGATCAGTGCCGGGCGCGTCAGACGGCCGGCTTCCTTTTCGACGAGGATGTGCGCGAGCGTCTGCACGGTCTTTCCGAGGCCCATGTCGTCGGCGAGCACGCCGGCGAGATCGTGTTCGCGCAGGAACTGCATCCAGTCGACGCCTTCGCGCTGGTAATCGCGCAACTTCGCTTTCAGGCCGCGCGGCACGGCGATCCGGCGCGGTCCGGCGGCTTTGCGCAGCCGCTGCGCTAGTCCGACCACCGACGCGTCGCCGTCGAATTGCCAGCGCAATCGTTCATCGGCTTCGGCGAGGCGGCCGGCTTCGAGCGCCGACAGTCGCAACGGTGTTTCCGCTTGAGGATCGGCGCGGTCGAACAGGTCGATCAGCGCGTGCACGAGCGGTTTGATCCGCGCGGCGCGAACCATGAAGCGCCTGCCCGCCTGAGTACGGAATTCGACGGCGTGGGCGTCGTCGATCAGATCGATCGCGCCGTTGAGCCAGCGGCGGTCGCGCGCGAAGAGTTCGGCGAGCAGCGGTTCCAGGCGCACGCGCTCCGTCTCGACCATGATGCCCAGTTCGAGATCGAACCAGTTGTTCTCGGCGGCACGCGCGGTCGCCTCGATTTCTTCGATCTCGACGACATCGAAACGCGAGTTCGGCTCGATGATCACGCGCCAGCCGGCTGCACGCAGCGCGGGTACCTGTTCGGCGACGAACGCTGGCCACGCATCCTGCGAGGGCAAGACGAAGGCGCCGGCATACTGGGAGTCGTCGTGATGGCCCCGCACGCCGGTAATGGACTTCAGTCCGGCTTCGATCAGACGATTCCAGCACGCGTCTTCGGCATCTTGAGGGCGCGCAATACGGACGCGTTCGCCGTCCGCGAGCCGCACGAGCGTCTCGAGACCGTTCGCCGGAATCGTGATGCCGCCGTAGTCGAAATCGAATCGGGCGATATCGAGTTCCACCGGCGGCGCGTTCAGCCTGCGAGGCGCGTCGAGCAGGAGCGTGGCGAGCGTGAGCACGGGGACCGGCGCGGCGTCGATCGTGCGGGTCCCCGCGTCGCCGTCGGCGGGCGGCGCGGGCAGTTCGGACGCGAATTCGGCGAGCGCCGCGCGCACGATGGCCGCTTCCTCGAGCGTCAGCACCGGCATCGCCAGGTAGTCGGCGAGGAGTTCGTCGGGCACGGGTGAATCGACGGGGCCGGTTTCGTTCCTGACGCCATCGAAGTACCACGGCGGTTCGGTCGGCAGCACGACGCCGCCTTCCGGCTCGGTTTCGAGCGCCGCGAAGATCATGTCGTCGTGGTGCGGAATCCATTCGACATTGCCGCGGCGGCGCGCGCCTTCGCGCAAAGGCTGTTTCAACTGCAGGGCATTCGCGTTCGGCTCGAAGTAGAGGCGGCCCGTCGCTAGCATCATCTGCCACACCACCGCGCCGCGCTTGCCGAATGGTGCGTAGCCGTCGCCCGAATAGCCCCGCTCGGATCTGAGCGCGCGAATGATCGCGTCGTCCTCGGTGGACACGAATTTAGGCGGGCTTTTCCAGGCGGCGTAGTTCGGGTACCAGCTTTCGGTCGCGCGGATCGCGCCATCGACGTTGAGCCGCGCCTTGAGCGTCACCAGCTCGAAACCCGAGTGACCGCGCAGGGACGGCATGAGCACGTAGACAATCTGATACACCGCGCCGGTAGCGGATCGGGCCGCTTTCGCCTGCGCCTGCCGCGTCGCCTCGACCTTGGCGCGAAAGCCCGACAGCCACCGCTCGACGGCCATGCTCACGCCGGATCGCTCAGCCGCTTCCTTTCGCTCCAGCCAGGCGAGCAGCGTTGCCGCGACATGCTTGCAGTCATACCCGACCGGGCAGGAGCAGTAGCCGTGCGGCCGGCCGCTCTGGAATGTGATCTCGACCATGTACGGCGCCGGTTGCGTCCCCGGTACCTGCGCGTACATCATGTGCTTCACCAAGTCGATATCGCCGACGGCGCGGACATAGCCGAGCGCCTTGCCGATGGTCTTCGGGCCCATCCAGCGGGCCACCTGGTCTCTGGTGTATGTGGCCGGATCGGCCGTCTGGCTATCTGGTTTCGTCATGCGATGCAACTGCGCCTCACCGTTCGCGCTGATCCAGAAACTCCAGCAGCTTGCGCAGGGCATGCGCCGCCGCCTGCGCGCGCACCTGTTCGCGGTCGCCCTTGAACAGTTGCGTTTCGACGCCGGTATGAAGGCGGTTGCTCCACGCGAACGACACCGTGCCGACCGGCTTCGCGTCGCTTCCGCCCGCCGGGCCCGCGACACCCGTGATCGCCACCGACACCTGCGCGCGGCTGTTGCGCAGCGCGCCTTCGGCCATCGCCTTCGCGACGGGTTCGCTCACCGCGCCGTGCTGCTCGATCAGCGCCGCCGGCACGCCGATCATCTCGATCTTCGCGAGATTCGAATAGGTGACGAAGCCGCGCTCGAACCACGCGCTGCTGCCGGAAATATCCGTGATGGCGGTCGCGACCATGCCGCCCGTGCACGACTCGGCGGTCGCGAGCATCAGCCGTTCGTCGCGCAGCTTGTTGCCGACGCGAATCGCAAGTTGGTGAACGACGGTGTCGGTTGGCATGGCGGTGTTCTCGATGGATGGGAAAGTCAGACGGTCATGCGCCAGAGCGCGATCACGAGCAGCGTGAAGAACGCCGCGACGAGATCATCGAACATGATGCCGAAGCCACCTTTCAGATGGCGGTCGAAATAGCGGATGGGCGGCGGCTTCACCATGTCGAAGAAACGGAACACGATGAACGCCCACAACTGACCGGTAAATGTCGCGGGTGTGACGAGCAGCAGCACGAGCCAGAACGCGACGATCTCGTCCCACACGACCGGCGACGGGTCCGCGATGCCCATTTTCTTCGCGGTGAAGCCGGTGAACCAGCATCCGGCGATAAAGCCGACGACGATCAGCGCGCCCCACGCCGCGACCGTCATATGCGGGTTGAAGACGATGAACGATAGCCACGCGAACAGCGTGCCGACCGTTCCCGGCGCGACGGGGGACAGCCCGCTGCCGCAGCCGAGCGAAAGAATATGGAGCGGATGCGTGAGCATGAAGCGTGCGCTCGCCTTGCGCGGCGCGCGCGGCGCATTGCGTGAATCGTTCGGTTCGCCCGCGAGGGTCGGGTCAGTCTGCATGAAAATGATCGAAGCCTTGCAACGTCAGGGAGAGCGGCGCGCCCGCGGCATCGCGCCAGGCGATACCGGGCGCACCGGATGATTCGATTGTACCGATGCGGGTCAGCGGCACTTTCACGCTCGTCGCGATATTCGCGAGCGCCGCGCGCGCGGCGGGCGGCGCGGTGAAGCAGAGCTCGTAGTCATCGCCGCCGGCGAGCGTGCATTGGCGGCGCGCGGCCTCGGGCAGCGCGCGGACGGCGTCCGAGCACGGCACGGCATCGGCATCGACGATGGCGCGCACGCCCGAGCGTTTCAGGATGTGCATGAGATCGCCCGCGAGGCCGTCGGAGATATCGAGCGCCGCGTGCGCGACGCCGCGCAGGGCGAGACCGAGCGCGACGCGCGGCTCGGGCCGCTCCAGCGCGCGCTGCCAGTTTGCGGCGGTGGCTTCGTCGGGCGCGCGCCATTCGTTGCGGATCGCGCCGAGTCCCGCGCGCGCATCGCCCAGCGTGCCGGACACCCAGATGTCGTCGCCAGGCCGCGCGGCGTCTCGACGCAGGGCCGCGCCGTGCGGCACGTCGCCGAACACGGTGATGCAGAGATTCAGCGGACCGCTCGTCGTATCGCCGCCGACGAGCGCGCAGTCATGCCGGTCGGCGAGCGCGAAGAGGCCATTGCTGAACGCTTCGAGCCATGCTTCGTCGGCGCGCGGCAGCGCGAGCGCGAGCGTGAACGCGTGCGGCTGCGCGCCCATCGCGGCCAGGTCCGACAGATTTACGGCGAGCGCCTTGTGCCCGAGCGCGTAAGGATCGACATCGGGAAAGAAGTGGCGGCCTTCGACCAGCATGTCCGTCGAAATGGCGAGCTGATGGCCGGCGGGCGGCGCGATCAGCGCGCAGTCGTCGCCGATGCCGAGCGGCCGCGCGGCTTCGTCGTCATGACGTGGCGAGGGCGCGGTCGCGCGGCGTGCAAAGAAGCGGTCGATCAGGGAAAACTCGGAGAGCATCGTCGGCGATGAAATGGTTTTTTGTGCGCTGCAAGAGAACGACGCGGGACGCCCAAGAACCCCGAAAGCATCCGTCCCGTGTCTCGAAAAAATCGAACGAAGCGCCGCGAGCCTTGCCCCACGGAGCGATCAGACCATTTCCGGTCATGGCACTTGTAGCCGAAATGCATGGAGCGCGGCCCGAAACCGCCTCTGATTGGCGCTACAATGCGTTCGAACTTCCATTCTAATTCCCGCACTGCTAGCCCGCCTTATGACGACTGACGCCAATACGAAGTTGCGCGAAGCCGCGCTCGATTATCACGAATTCCCGGTTCCGGGAAAGATCGCGATCGCGCCCACGAAGCAGATGATCAACCAGCGCGACCTCGCGCTCGCCTATTCGCCGGGCGTCGCGTTCGCGTGTGAAGCGATCGTGGAAGATCCGCTGAACGCCGCGCGCTTCACCGCGCGCAGCAATCTCGTGGGCGTCGTGTCGAACGGCACGGCCGTGCTGGGACTCGGCAACATCGGGCCGCTCGCGTCGAAGCCGGTGATGGAAGGCAAGGCCGTGCTGTTCAAGAAGTTCGCCGGCATCGACGTGTTCGATATCGAGCTGAACGAAAACGACCCGCACAAGCTCGTCGACGTGATCGCCGCGCTGGAGCCGACTTTCGGCGGCATCAATCTGGAAGACATCAAGGCGCCGGACTGCTTCATCGTCGAGCGCGAATGCCGCAAGCGCATGAAGATTCCCGTCTTCCACGACGACCAGCACGGCACGGCGATCGTCGTCGCGGCGGCGGTCACCAATGGTCTGAAGGTCGTCGGCAAGAATATCGGCGAAGTGAAACTGGTCGCGTCGGGCGCGGGTGCGGCGGCGCTGGCCTGTCTGAACCTGCTCGTCGATCTCGGCATGAAGCGCGAGAACATCTACGTGACCGATCTCGCCGGCGTGGTCTACAAGGGCCGCACCGAACTCATGGACCCGGACAAGGAACTGTTCGCCCGCGAAACCAGCGCGCGCACGCTCGCTGAAGTGATGGAAGGCGCGGACGTGTTCCTCGGTCTGTCGGCGGGCGGCGTGCTCAAGCAGGACATGGTCAAGCAGATGGCCGCGAAGCCGCTGATCCTCGCGCTCGCCAATCCGACGCCGGAAATCCTGCCGGAACTCGCGCTCGAAGTGCGCCCGGACGCGGTGCTCGCCACGGGCCGCACGGACTATCCGAACCAGGTCAACAACGTTCTGTGCTTCCCGTTCATCTTCCGCGGCGCGCTGGACGTGGGCGCGACCGTCATCACGAAGGAAATGGAAATCGCGGCGGTGAACGCGATTGCGGAACTGGCGCGTCAGGAACAGAGCGATATCGTCGCGACCGCTTATGGCATTCAGGATTTGTCCTTCGGTCCGGAATATCTGATTCCGAAGCCGTTCGATCCGCGTCTGATCGTGAAGATCGCGCCGGCGGTGGCGAAAGCCGCGATGGACTCCGGCGTCGCGACGCGTCCGATCGAGGACATGGAAGCCTACGAGCAGCATCTGCAGCAGTTCGTCTATCACAGCGGCACGACGATGAAGCCCGTGTTCCAGCTCGCGCGCAGCGTCGAGCCGGAGAAGAAGCGCATCGTGTTCGCGGAGGGCGAGGAAGAGCGCGTGCTGCGCGCAGTGCAGATCGCCGTCGATGAGAAGATCGCGAAGCCGATTCTCATCGGCCGTCCGGCGGTCATCGCGCAGCGCATCCAGAAGTTCGGCCTGCGTCTCACGGCGGGCACCGATTTCTCCGTCGTCGATACGGATCACGACGAGCGTTACCGCGATTTCTGGCAGACCTACGCGAAGATGATGGCGCGCAAGGGTATCAGCGAGCAGATGGCGAAGCTCGAAATGCGCCGCCGCACGACGCTGATCGGCGCGATGCTCGTGCAGAAGGGCGAAGCCGACGGCATGATCTGCGGCACGGTGAGCACGACGCATCGCCATTTGCACTTCATCGATCAGGTGATCGGCAAGAAGGAAGGCGCAAAGGTGTACGCGGCGATGAACGCGCTCGTGCTGCCGGGCCGGCAGATTTTCATCGTCGATACGCACGTGAATGTCGATCCGACGCCCGAGCAGCTCGCCGAAATCACCATTCTGGCGGCGGAAGAAGTGAAGCGCTTCGGCATCGTGCCGAAGATCGCGCTGCTGTCGCATTCGAACTTCGGCACGAGCAACGCGCCGAGCGCCCAGAAGATGCGCGAGGTGCTCGCGATCCTGAAGGAGCGCGCGCCCGATCTCGACGTGGATGGCGAAATGCACGGCGACGTCGCGCTGGATTCGCGCTTGCGCAAGGAAGTGCTGCCCGAATCGACCCTCGAAGGCGACGCGAACCTGCTGATCCTGCCGAACATCGACGCGGCGAACATCTCGTACAACCTGCTGAAGACGGCGGCGGGAAGCGGCATCGCGATCGGGCCGATCCTGCTCGGCGCGGCGAAGCCGGTGCACGTGCTGACATCGTCGGCGACAGTGCGGCGGATCGTCAACATGACGGCGTTGCTGGTGGCGGACGCGACGGCCACGCGGTGATAACGAAATCTGAGTTTCTGGATGGTTAAGCAAAACGCGGCGAATTTCGCCGCGTTTTGCTTTGTACGTGACGACCATCACCGTAGACGTCGGCCGGGCCCGGCTTCTGGAGCGCTTGCGCGCCTGTCTTGGACTACGCATTTCCGACTCTTCTTTCCTGACTGCCTGTCTTAAGGCGCGTGCCTAAGTTTTTCAGACTCGACGATCTGATTTTCGGAATCGTCGGATGGCTGCGATACCCCCTGCTTTTTACTATGCGGTCTGCCGGAGCGCTTGCTCGCGCCGGTTCATGAAGCCTGGCCGAAGTGCTTCTCCTTCGGCCTCCATGCACGCACCGAAGGGGACGCAGGATTGCAAGCAACCGGACACGCAACGACCGACTCATTTGACTCCGCACTCGCGAGTTTCCGCGCAGGCGACCGGGCGCTGGCCGCCGCCCACTGCGACGAAATTTTGAGTGAGGCGCCGGGCCATGCCGGCGCCAATCATCTTCGCGGTTTAATCCACTTGCTGAGCGGCGATCCGGCGAAGGCGGAATCGCTGATCCGCATTTCGCTCGCGCAAACAAAGAGCGCCGCCGGCGAATCGGATCTCAGTCTCGCCCTGAAAGCGCAGAAGCGCTACGCGGACGCCGGTGCCGCCCTGCAACGCGCGCTCTCGCTTGACCCCGATTTCGCGTTCGCGCATCACAATGCCGCGCGGCTCCTCGACGAGCAAGGCGATGTAGTTCAGGCCGAAACCGCCTATCGGCGCGCCATCGAACTGAAGCCGGACGCCGCGGATTTCCACTTCAATTACGGCAAGCTGCTGGCACGAACCCGTTCTTCGAAAGCAGCACTCGCGGAGTTTGATCGCGCTGTGGAACTGCGTCCCGCATGGGCGGAGGCGCACAACAGCCGGGGTTCTGCGCTCGGAGAACTGGGCGAGCTGAAGCATGCCGAGTCTGCTTTTCGTCGTGCGCTGGAACTCAAACCGGATTTCGCTGAAGCGCGCTGCAACCTGGGATCGCTGTTTGTGGAGGCGGGGCGCCTTGCGGAAGCGGAATCCGAGTTGCGCACGGCGCTGTCGGTCGACCCCGCGTTCGCCGGCGCGAACGAAGCGTTGGCCCGTCTCCTGTCTCGCCTGGGGCGCCGGACAGAGGCCATCGAAATGTTCCGCAAGATGGTCGCCCTGCTGCCCGACGATGCCGGCGCGCTCAATGCGTTGGGCGCCACGCTGGCGGAGGAGAGGGAATTCGCGGATGCCGAGCCCACGCTGCGTCGCGCGCTGGAACTTGATCCTGCATTCGTTGCGGCGCACGTGAACTTGGGCAACCTGCTCATGGAAACCGGGCGCAGTGGCGAAGCGGAAACCGTTCTGCGGCGCGCAATCGAACTCGATGGCGCGCATTGGGGCGCGGTCTACGCCCTTGGCTTGCTGCTGAAGAGCGCGCGCAGGCTGGACGAAGCCGAAACGGTCTCGCGTCGGGTCGTCGAGCTGAAGCCGCGTCTGGCGGCAGGGTATGTCGGTCTCGGCAATGTGTTGCTGGGGAAAGCCTCCGGTGACATTGGTGAGGCGTTGAACAACTATCGCCATGCGATCAAGGTCGATCCGGACTGTCTGATCGGGCACTCGAATCTGGCCTTCACGCTCAACTTCGAGAGTTCCAACGGCTTAGATGTCCTGGAAGAGGCCAGGCGCTTTGCCGCTCACTTCGAGGCCCCGTACGCGACGGGCCCCATGAAGTACACCAACGATTCCGACCCTTCGCGGCGTTTGCGCATCGGCTATGTCTCCCCGGATTTTCGCAACCACTGCCAGGCAATGTTCCTGCTGCCACTGTTGCGCCATCACGATCACGAGGCAGTCGAAGTCTATTGCTATTCGAGCGTTTCAAAACCGGACGACGTAACGCGCGAAATCGCCGGCCTGTCCGACGTCTGGCGCGACGTCCACAAACTGGACGACGATCAACTCGCCAGCCAGATCAGGGAAGACCGGATCGACGTGCTCGTCGATCTCACCATGCATATGTCCAACGGGCGTCCGCAGCTTTATGCGCGCCGTCCGGCGCCAGTGCAGGTCGCCTGGCTCGCTTATCCGGGCACGACGGGTAGCAGCGCCATCGGCTATCGCTTGACCGATCCGTGGATCGATCCTCCCGGTTCGCCCGAGGCGGACGAACGCTACACAGAACAATCGATTCGTCTTCCCGATACCTTCTGGTGTTACGACCCGATGACGGCCGACCTCGAATCGGGCCCGCTACCCGCCGACGGCGCGGGCCACGTTATGTTCGGGTGTCTGAACAATCCCTGCAAGCTCAGTGATCGAACGTTCGAGCTTTGGTCGCGCGTGATGTCGCAGGTGGCCGGCTCCCGCCTGACACTGCTGGTCAGCCAGGGACAGGCGCGTGAGGCGATCATTGCACGCTTTGCGGCGCTCGGGATCGATGCCGGGCGGCTGAGTCTCGTGGATTATCAACCGCGCGAGACCTATCTGCGGACGTACCAGCAGATCGACATCGTGCTCGACACGTTCCCGTACAACGGTCACACGACAAGCCTGGATGGGCTCTGGATGGGCGTTCCGGTGGTGACGATGATCGGCGAAACGGCAGCGGCGCGGGCCGGCTATGCATTTCTGTCGAACCTGGGCTTGCCCGAACTGGCTGGTGACTCGGAGGAATGCTTCGTCACTGAAGCTGTCGGGTTGGCTAGCGACCTGCCTCGGTTGCGCGAGCTCCGCTCAGGACTGCGCGCGAGAATGGAGCGCTCTCCGCTGATGGATGGCGCCCGTTTCGCTCGCGGGATGGAGAAGGCGTTCCGCTCGATGTGGGCCGGGTGGGTAAGTGGCACCGCTCCGCGCGCCGAAGTGCGCCCGAAAGCGAGGAAGGCGCGGAGCCGTATCTGAAGCTAAGACTGCGCAGCATCGCGTGACGGTTTCAGGATTTATCAATATTCCCATTTCAAAGTCCATTTCATGGCGAGGCGAACTATGAATCGCACTCGTCTTGATTTGCGAATAGGAAAGTGCTTATTTTTTCAATTAAAAGACTCGTCTTTTTCTTATTCCGTTTTTTGAATTTAATCTAAATCATATCGCCTCTTGGTTGGCGCTGAGTTGGCGTTCGCCTGCTGATCCCCGAATCGGTGTCTTGCGAAGAAATTTGACTCATTTTAAGAGTCTTGCGATCTACTCACTTCATGGGTGCGTATAGCCTTGTCGGGTGCAGCGTGAATTGTTTTTTAAGTTGCTCCTGTCCTCACCGAAAGCCGGCATGGCTGCCTTAGAGTCTGCTGCCGCTTTCTTTACTGGGTCAGAGCCGGTTTGCCGCATTCAATCATTTAATTGGTTTTAACTGCCGCGCGTCACGCTCTTGCGTGATTTCAAATCAAATTTCTTTAAGGTCTAAAGGACTAAGATGAATAAGACTTATCGTTCGGTGTGGAACGAATCAACGCAAACGTGGTGCGCCGTGCAAGAGACCGCAACGGCCCGTGGCAAGTCGGCTTCGAAAGGTGTAAAGCTGGCCCCGGCAATTTCTGTGTTGAGCGTCGGCGCCGTCTTTTCTGCGTTCTCGGGGTCAGCTTGGGCCGATTTTTGCTCGATGGTCGCCAAAGATGCACATAACTACCAGGCCACCGGCGACGTTGCAGGCTGCGCTGCCTGGGGCAATACAAACGTTCTGGGAGATGCGCCCGGCAGCGTCTGGTCAGGCATGGGCGCTGGCCAAACCCAGATAGTTGTCTCTACAGCTCAGAAAAAGCTGGGCTTTTCCCCAAGCGGCGCCAACATCGCCACGATGACAGACAGTGCGTATGGCGGCGTGCTTCTTTCCGGCATCGCTGCCGGTGTGAGCACGCGTGATGCCGTGAACGTCGGTCAGCTTACGCCGCTCGTCACCGCTTTGGGCGGCGGCGCGTCGTTTAACACGACCACGGGCGCCGTCACCGGACCTACATTTGCGCTTCCCAAGGCCAGCGCGATAACGGGCATGGCGGCGTCGCAGACCGACGTAGGCTCCGCGCTCACGGAAATCGACACCGCGTTGGGCTCGCAGGGCAACCAGATCAATAACATTTACGCAACGGGCACGAAGTACTTCCATGCGAACAGCACGGGAGCGGATTCGACTGCTTCAGGTGCGAATGCGGTGGCGATCGGTCAGGCGGCCACGAGCGTTGGCACGAGTTCGATCGCCATGGGGGCGTCCGCGAAGACCGCAGGCGACTATGCCGAGGCAATTGGCAATAATGCGTTTGCGAACAATATGGGCGACATCGCATTGGGTGCGTCCGCGACGGCTTCGGGCGGCGGCACGTACTACGCCACGGCGCTCGGCACGAGTGCCACGGCGCAGGGTATTGCGACCACTGCGCTGGGTGGATCATCGACGGCGACGGGAGACTCCGGCACGGCAGTTGGTTATGGCGCGACGGCATCGGGTGCGAGTTCCCTGGCGTTGGGTACGAATGCGGCCGCTAGCGCCCAGAATGCGACGGCGCTGGGTCGTTTTGCGAAGGCGACGGCCGCGAACTCGCTCGCATTGGGTCAGAATGCGAATGCGTCGGTGGCCAACTCGGTTGCACTGGGCGTGAGCTCGACGACCGCGGCCGTGGTGAACACCACGGGCGCGACGATCGGCGGCACGGTGTACACGTTCGCGGGCAGCAACGCGACGGGCACGGTGTCGGTGGGTTCGGCGGGTGCGGAGCGCACGATCACCAACGTCGGAGCAGGTCGCCTGTCGTCGACTTCGACGGACGCGGTGAACGGCTCGCAGTTGTATGCGACCAACACGGCGGTATCAAATCTGGGCAACCAGATCAACAACATCAACACCAGCGGCAGCATCAAATACTTCCATGCGAACAGCACTGGAGCGGACTCGACTGCTTCGGGCGCGGATGCGGTGGCGATTGGTCAGGCGGCCACGAGCGTTGGCACGAGTGCGATCGCAATGGGCGCGAACGCCAAGACCGGAGCCGGATGGGCCGTAGCAATCGGCGATTCGGCGTTTGGGAGCAATTACGGCGACATCGCGTTGGGCGCGTCCGCGACGGCTTCGGGCAACGGCACCTATAACGCGACGGCGATCGGCACGAATGCACTTGCGTCGAATAATGCGGCCACTGCACTTGGTGGAACATCGACGGCGGCGGGAGACGGTAGCACGGCAGTTGGCTTCGGCGCGCTTGCGTCGGCTACGAGTTCCGTGGCGTTGGGTACAAATGCGAGCGCTTCCGCTCTGAATGCGACGGCTCTGGGTCGTTCCGCGGTGGCAACGGCCGCAAACTCGCTTGCATTGGGTGAGAACGCGAATGCGTCAGTGGCGGGCTCGGTTGCGTTGGGCGCGAACTCGACGACGGCGGCAGTGGTGAACACCACGGGCGCGACGATCGGCGGTAAGGCGTACACGTTTGCAGGCAGCAACGCGACGAGCACGGTGTCGGTGGGTTCGGCGGGTTCGGAGCGCACGATCACCAACGTGGCGGCGGGTCGTCTGTCGGCGACTTCGACGGACGCGGTGAACGGCTCGCAGCTGTACGCAGCGGATCAGGCGATCAACCAGAACACGTCGGATATCTCGAACGTGGCTGGCAGCGTGACGAACATCGGTGGCAACGTCACGAACATGGGCAACCAGATCAACAACATCTACACGACGGGCACGAAGTACTTCCATGCGAACAGCACGGGAGCGGATTCGACGGCTACGGGCGTGGATTCTGTAGCGATCGGTACGGGTGCGGTGTCGAGCAACAAGAACGACGTGGCACTGGGCGCGAACTCGAAGACGGCGGCCGTGGTGAACACCACGGGCGCGACGATCGGCGGCACGGCGTACACCTTCGCGGGCAGCAACGCGACGAGCACGGTGTCGGTGGGTTCGGCAGGTGCGGAGCGCACGATCACCAACGTGGCGGCGGGTCGTCTGTCGTCGACCTCGACGGATGCGGTGAACGGCTCGCAGCTGTATGCGACCAATACCGCGATGTCGAATCTGAGCAATCAGATCAACAGCATCAACACCAGCGGCAGCATCGAATACTTCCATGCGAACAGCACGGGAACGGATTCGCGTGCTGTGGGCGTGGATTCTGTTGCGATCGGTACGGGTGCGGTGTCGAACAACAACAACGACGTGGCGCTGGGTGCGAACTCGAAGACGGCGGCAGTGGTGAACACCACGGGCGCGACGATCGGCGGCACGGCGTACACGTTCGCGGGCAGCAACGCGACGAGCACGGTGTCGGTGGGTTCGGCGGGTTCGGAGCGCACGATCACCAACGTGGCGGCGGGTCGTCTGTCGGCGACCTCGACGGATGCGGTGAACGGCTCGCAGCTGTACGCAGCGGATCAGGCGATCAACCAGAACACGTCGGATATCTCGAACGTGGCTGGCAGCGTGACGAACATCGGTGGCAACGTCACGAACATGGGCAACCAGATCAACAACATCTACACGACGGGCACGAAGTACTTCCATGCGAACAGCACGGGAGCGGATTCGACGGCTACGGGCGTGGATTCGGTTGCGATCGGTACGGGTGCGGTGTCGAGCAACAAGAACGACGTGGCGCTGGGCGCGAACTCGAAGACGGCGGCCGTGGTGAACACCACGGGCGCGACGATCGGCGGCACGGCGTACACGTTTGCGGGCAGCAACGCGACGAGCACGGTGTCGGTGGGTTCGGCGGGTGCGGAGCGCACGATCACCAACGTGGCGGCGGGTCGTCTGTCGGCGACTTCGACGGACGCGGTGAACGGCTCGCAGCTGTATGCAGCGGATCAGGCGATCAACCAGAACACGTCGGATATCTCGAACGTGGCGGGCAGCGTGACGAACATCGGTGGCAACGTCACGAACCTGGGCAACCAGATCAACAACATCTACACGACGGGTACGAAGTACTTCCATGCGAACAGCACGGGAGCGGATTCGACGGCTACGGGCGTGGATTCTGTTGCGATCGGTACGGGTGCGGTGTCGAGCAACAAGAACGACGTGGCACTGGGTGCAAACTCGAAGACGGCGGCAGTGGTGAACACCACGGGCGCGACGATCGGCGGCACGGCGTACACCTTCGCGGGCAGCAACGCGACGAGCACGGTGTCGGTGGGTTCGGCGGGTGCGGAGCGCACGATCACCAACGTGGCGGCGGGTCGCCTGTCGTCGACCTCGACGGACGCAGTGAACGGCTCGCAGCTGTATGCGACCAATACCGCGATGTCGAATCTGAGCAATCAGATCAACAGCATCAACACCAGCGGCAGCATCGAATACTTCCATGCGAACAGCACGGGAACGGATTCGCGTGCTGTGGGCGTGGATTCTGTTGCGATCGGTACGGGTGCGGTGTCGAACAACAACAACGACGTGGCGCTGGGTGCGAACTCGAAGACGGCGGCAGTGGTGAACACCACGGGCGCGACGATCGGCGGCACGGCGTACACGTTCGCGGGCAGCAACGCGACGAGCACGGTGTCGGTGGGTTCGGCGGGTTCGGAGCGCACGATCACCAACGTGGCGGCGGGTCGTCTGTCGGCGACCTCGACGGATGCGGTGAACGGCTCGCAGCTGTACGCAGCGGATCAGGCGATCAACCAGAACACGTCGGATATCTCGAACGTGGCTGGCAGCGTGACGAACATCGGTGGCAACGTCACGAACATGGGCAACCAGATCAACAACATCTACACGACGGGCACGAAGTACTTCCATGCGAACAGCACGGGAGCGGATTCGACGGCTACGGGCGTGGATTCGGTTGCGATCGGTACGGGTGCGGTGTCGAGCAACAAGAACGACGTGGCGCTGGGCGCGAACTCGAAGACGGCGGCCGTGGTGAACACCACGGGCGCGACGATCGGCGGCACGGCGTACACGTTTGCGGGCAGCAACGCGACGAGCACGGTGTCGGTGGGTTCGGCGGGTGCGGAGCGCACGATCACCAACGTGGCGGCGGGTCGTCTGTCGGCGACTTCGACGGACGCGGTGAACGGCTCGCAGCTGTATGCAGCGGATCAGGCGATCAACCAGAACACGTCGGATATCTCGAACGTGGCGGGCAGCGTGACGAACATCGGTGGCAACGTCACGAACATGGGCAACCAGATCAACAACATCTACACGACGGGCACGAAGTACTTCCATGCGAACAGCACGGGAGCGGATTCGACGGCTACGGGCGTGGATTCGGTTGCGATCGGTACGGGTGCGGTGTCGAGCAACAAGAACGACGTGGCACTGGGCGCGAACTCGAAGACGGCGGCAGTGGTGAATACCACGGGCGCGACGATCGGCGGCACGGCGTACACGTTCGCGGGCAGCAACGCGACGAGCACGGTGTCGGTGGGTTCGGCAGGTGCGGAGCGCACGATCACCAACGTGGCGGCGGGTCGTCTGTCGTCGACCTCGACGGATGCGGTGAACGGCTCGCAGCTGTATGCGACCAATACCGCGATGTCGAATCTGAGCAATCAGATCAACAGCATCAACACCAGCGGCAGCATCGAATACTTCCATGCGAACAGCACGGGAACGGATTCGCGTGCTGTGGGCGTGGATTCTGTTGCGATCGGTACGGGTGCGGTGTCGAACAACAGCAACGACGTGGCACTGGGCGCGAACTCGAAGACGGCGGCCGTGGTGAACACCACGGGCGCGACGATCGGCGGCACGGCGTACACGTTCGCGGGCAGCAACGCGACGAGCACGGTGTCGGTGGGTTCGGCGGGTGCGGAGCGCACGATCACCAACGTGGCGGCGGGTCGCCTGTCGGCGACTTCGACGGACGCGGTGAACGGCTCGCAGCTGTACGCAGCGGATCAGGCGATCAACCAGAACACGTCGGATATCTCGAACGTGGCTGGCAGCGTGACGAACATCGGTGGCAACGTCACGAACATGGGCAACCAGATCAACAACATCTACACGACGGGCACGAAGTACTTCCATGCGAACAGCACGGGAGCGGATTCGACGGCTACGGGCGTGGATTCGGTTGCGATCGGTACGGGTGCGGTGTCGAGCAACAAGAACGACGTGGCACTGGGCGCGAACTCGAAGACGGCGGCCGTGGTGAACACCACGGGCGCGACGATCGGCGGCACGGCGTACACGTTCGCGGGCAGCAACGCGACGAGCACGGTGTCGGTGGGTTCGGCGGGTGCGGAGCGCACGATCACCAACGTGGCGGCGGGTCGTCTGTCGTCGACCTCGACGGATGCGGTGAACGGCTCGCAACTGTACGCATCGAATCTGGCGATCAACGACGCGATCAACAACTCGAGCGCGGGTTCGGTGAAGTACGACGTGATCAACGGCGCGACCGACATGAACAGCGTCACGATGGGCGGCACGACGTACAACACGACGACGCATGAAGGCGGCACGACGATTCACAACGTGGCTGACGGCACGCAAGCTGGCGACGCGGTGAACTTCTCGCAGCTGACGAACGTGAGCAACTCGATCAACAACATCTACAACACGGGTGTGAAGTACTTCCATGCGAACAGCACGGGAGCGGATTCGACGGCTACGGGCGTGGATTCTGTAGCGATCGGTACGGGTGCGGTGTCGAGCAACAAGAACGACGTGGCACTGGGTGCGAACTCGAAGACGGCGGCCGTGGTGAACACCACGGGCGCGACGATCGGCGGCACGGCGTACACGTTCGCGGGCAGCAATGCGACGAGCACGGTGTCGGTGGGTTCGGCGGGTGCTGAGCGCACGATCACCAACGTGGCGGCGGGTCGTCTGTCGGCGACCTCGACGGACGCGGTGAACGGCTCGCAGCTGTACGCAGCGGATCAGGCGATCAACCAGAACACGTCGGACATCTCGAACGTGGCGGGCTCGATCACCAACATCTCGGGCGACATCACCAACATCGCTGGTGACGTCACGAACATGGGTGACCAGATCAACAACGTGTACACGAAGGGCACGAAGTACTTCCATGCGAACAGCACGGGAGCGGATTCGACGGCTACGGGCGTGGATTCTGTTGCGATCGGTACGGGTGCGGTGTCGAGCAACAAGAACGATGTGGCGCTGGGTGCAAACTCGAAGACGGCGGCCGTGGTGAACACCACGGGCGCGACGATCGGCGGCACGGCGTACACGTTCGCGGGCAGCAACGCGACGAGCACGGTGTCGGTGGGTTCGGCGGGTGCGGAGCGCACGATCACCAACGTGGCGGCGGGTCGTCTGTCGGCGACCTCGACGGACGCGGTGAACGGCTCGCAGCTGTACGCAGCGGATCAGGCGATCAACCAGAACACGTCGGACATCTCGAACGTGGCGGGCTCGGTCACCAACATCTCGGGCGACATCACCAACATGCAAGGCGACATCACCAACATCGCTGGTGACGTCACGAACATGGGTGACCAGATCAACAACGTGTACACGAAGGGCACGAAGTACTTCCATGCGAACAGCACGGGAGCGGATTCGACGGCTACGGGCGTGGATTCTGTTGCGATCGGTACGGGTGCGGTGTCGAGCAACAAGAACGATGTGGCGCTGGGTGCGAACTCGAAGACGGCGGCCGTGGTGAACACCAAGGGCGCGACGATCGGCGGCACGGCGTACACGTTCGCGGGCAGCAACGCGACGAGCACGGTGTCGGTGGGTTCGGCGGGTGCGGAGCGCACGATCACCAACGTGGCGGCGGGTCGTCTGTCGGCGACCTCGACGGACGCGGTGAACGGCTCGCAGCTGTACGCAGCGGATCAGGCGATCAACCAGAACACGTCGGACATCTCGAACGTGGCGGGCTCGATCACCAACATCTCGGGCGACATCACCAACATCGCTGGTGACGTCACGAACATGGGTGACCAGATCAACAACGTGTACACGAAGGGCACGAAGTACTTCCATGCGAACAGCACGGGAGCGGATTCGACGGCTACGGGCGTGGATTCTGTTGCGATCGGTACGGGTGCGGTGTCGAGCAACAAGAACGATGTGGCGCTGGGTGCGAACTCGAAGACGGCGGCCGTGGTGAACACCAAGGGCGCGACGATCGGCGGCACGGCGTACACGTTCGCGGGCAGCAACGCGACGAGCACGGTGTCGGTGGGTTCGGCGGGTTCGGAGCGCACGATCACCAACGTGGCGGCGGGTCGTCTGTCGGCGACCTCGACGGACGCGGTGAACGGCTCGCAGCTGTACGCAGCGGATCAGGCGATCAACCAGAACACGTCGGACATCTCGAACGTGGCGGGCTCGGTCACCAACATCTCGGGCGACATCACCAACATGCAAGGCGACATCACCAACATCGCTGGTGACGTCACGAACATGGGTGACCAGATCAACAACGTGTACACGAAGGGCACGAAGTACTTCCATGCGAACAGCACGGGAGCGGATTCGACGGCTACGGGCGTGGATTCTGTTGCGATCGGTACGGGTGCGGTGTCGAGCAACAAGAACGACGTGGCGCTGGGCGCGAACTCGAAGACGGCGGCCGTGGTGAACACCAAGGGCGCGACGATCGGCGGCACGGCGTACACGTTCGCGGGCAGCAACGCGACGAGCACGGTGTCGGTGGGTTCGGCGGGTGCGGAGCGCACGATCACCAACGTGGCGGCGGGTCGTCTGTCGGCGACCTCGACGGACGCGGTGAACGGCTCGCAGCTGTACGCAGCGGATCAGGCGATCAACCAGAACACGTCGGACATCTCGAACGTGGCGGGCTCGATCACCAACATCTCGGGCGACATCACCAACATCGCTGGTGACGTCACGAACATGGGTGACCAGATCAACAACGTGTACACGAAGGGCACGAAGTACTTCCATGCGAACAGCACGGGAGCGGATTCGACGGCTACGGGCGTGGATTCTGTTGCGATCGGTACGGGTGCGGTGTCGAGCAACAAGAACGATGTGGCGCTGGGTGCGAACTCGAAGACGGCGGCCGTGGTGAACACCAAGGGCGCGACGATCGGCGGCACGGCGTACACGTTCGCGGGCAGCAACGCGACGAGCACGGTGTCGGTGGGTTCGGCGGGTGCGGAGCGCACGATCACCAACGTGGCGGCAGGTCGTCTGTCGTCGACCTCGACGGACGCGGTGAACGGCTCGCAACTGTACGCAGCGGATCAGGCGATCAACCAGAACACGTCGGATATCTCGAACGTGGCGGGCTCGATCACCAACATCTCGGGTGACATCACCAACATGCAAGGCGACATCACCAACATCGCTGGTGACGTCACGAACATGGGTGACCAGATCAACAACGTGTACACGAAGGGCACGAAGTACTTCCATGCGAACAGCACGGGAGCGGATTCGACGGCTACGGGCGTGGATTCTGTTGCGATCGGTACGGGTGCGGTGTCGAGCAACAAGAACGATGTGGCGCTGGGTGCGAACTCGAAGACGGCGGCCGTGGTGAACACCAAGGGCGCGACGATCGGCGGCACGGCGTACACGTTCGCGGGCAGCAACGCGACGAGCACGGTGTCGGTGGGTTCGGCGGGTGCGGAGCGCACGATCACCAACGTGGCGGCGGGTCGTCTGTCGTCGACCTCGACGGATGCGGTGAACGGCTCGCAACTGTACGCATCGAATCTGGCGATCAACGACGCGATCAACAACTCGAGCGCGGGTTCGGTGAAGTACGACGTGATCAACGGCGCGACCGACATGAACAGCGTCACGATGGGCGGCACGACGTACAACACGACGACGCATGAAGGCGGCACGACGATTCACAACGTGGCTGACGGCACGCAAGCTGGCGACGCGGTGAACTTCTCGCAGCTGACGAACGTTAGCAACTCGATCAACAACATCTACAACACGGGTGTGAAGTACTTCCATGCGAACAGCACGGGAGCGGATTCGACGGCTACGGGCGTGGATTCTGTTGCGATCGGTACGGGTGCGGTGTCGAACAACAAGAACGACGTGGCGCTGGGCGCGAACTCGAAGACGGCGGCCGTGGTGAACACCGCGGGCGCGACGATCGGCGGCACGGCGTACACGTTCGCGGGCAGCAACGCGACGAGCACGGTGTCGGTGGGTTCGGCGGGTGCGGAGCGCACGATCACCAACGTGGCGGCGGGTCGCCTGTCGTCGACCTCGACGGATGCGGTGAACGGCTCGCAGCTGTACGCGGCGAATCAGGCGATCGACCAGAACACGTCGGACATCTCGAACGTGGCGGGCTCGATCACCAACATCGGTGGTGACATCACCAACATGGGAAACCAGATCAACAACATCTACGAGACGGGCACGAAGTACTTCCATGCGAACAGCACGGGAGCGGATTCGACGGCTACGGGCGTGGATTCTGTTGCGATCGGTACGGGTGCGGTTGCGAATAACGCTAACGATATTGCTTTGGGAGCGAACTCTACCTCTTCGGCTGCCGTGGCGACTACGGGTACGACTATTGGCGGTGTGGACTACACCTTTGCCGGTACTTCGCCGGTCGGTACCCTCAGCATCGGGTCGGTGGGTCACGAACGTACGATCACCAATGTCGCGGCGGGAACGATCTCGGGCACGTCGACGGACGCCGTGAATGGTTCGCAGCTATATGCGACGAACCAGGCGGTGAACAACCTGGCGGGCGAGATCACGCACATCACGAACACCGCGACCAACGGCGCTGTGAAGTACGACACGAATCCGGACAACACGACGAACTACAACAGCATCACGCTCGGAGGTAACACGTACAACTCCAAGACGCGTCAAGGCGGCACGGCGATTCACAACGTGGCGTACGGTGTCGATGGTGGCGACGCAGTCAACGTAGACCAGTTGAACGACGCAATCGGCAATGTCACGCATATTGCTGAAACGGCGAGCAACCCGTTCTTCACGGCTGATGGCAATCGCGATACAGAGCAGGCCGTGGCAACCGGTACGCATTCGACCGCGATGGGTGCCAATGCAGGTGCGACGGGATCCCAAGCTACCGCAATCGGCTCGGGCTCTACCGCGTCGGCAACGAACTCGGTCGCGCTGGGCGCTAACTCCGTCGCTGACCGCGAAAACACGGTCTCTGTCGGCTCAGCTGGTAACGAGCGTCAGATCACGAATGTCGCGGCTGGCACACAGGGCACCGATGCCGTAAATCTGGATCAGTTGAACCAGAGCATCTCGCAGGGTGTGACGCAAGCCAATTCGTACACCGATCAAAAGGTCAACGCGTTGGGTGATCAGATCACCTCCGTGGCACGCAGCGCCTACTCGGGCGTGGCTGCAGCAACAGCGCTGACCATGATTCCCGATGTCGATCTCGGCAAGACGATCGCGGTTGGCGTCGGCACGGCCAACTACAAGGGTTATCAGGCAACAGCCCTTGGTGCCACCGCGCGCATTACGCAGAACATCAAGGTGAAGGTTGGCGCTGGCTACAGTTCTGGAGGTATGACAGTTGGCGCTGGTGCGTCTTACCAGTGGTAACCTACAACTGATGGCAATCGGACGGTGAAGACCGTCCGATTGTTTCGGTTAGCAAAGCAAATTCAATTCGGTAAGAGTAAATCATGTACATTCGAATTCTGTTGGCAGCCTTCGTCGCCGTAGCGGCGACCGGCTGTACGAGCTATTCCACACCGACGACAAACACAGACGTGGTGACATTGAGTACTGGCGATCAGGCTTGGCGCGTTCAGTGCCAAGGGTTGTTGGAGAGCAGCAAGACCTGTATGAATCGTGCGCAGGAAATCTGCAAGGATCAGTCCGTGCGCCTGATCGGCGCGGTGGATCACATGGCGAACGATCGCAGGGCGGTGAGCGATCCGCGCGAGATCACGTTCAAGTGCGGCAACGCTCCCGCTGCGACACCGTCACCAGCACCCGCGCCAGTGGTCGCACCGGTTCCAGTACCCGTTCCGGCACCCGCGCCTGTCAAACCGATCCGAGCTTTGACGTTGCCGGGCGACGCAAACTTCGCGACCAACAGTGCGGTCCTCAGTCCGATCGCGCAGCGCAAGCTGGACGAGTTCGTCGAGGCGAACAAGGGCTACCATATCCAGCGTTTGAGCATCGCGGGTTATACGGATTCAACCGGTTCAATGGCTCTCAACCAACGGCTCTCCGAAGCGCGTGCATTGGCGACGCAGAACTATCTGACGTCGCGTGGTCTGCGCGCCGATAGTTACGACGTGCATGGTTTTGGCCCTGCGTCGCCGGTGGCCACCAACGCAACGGCCGCTGGGCGCGCGCAAAATCGGCGCGTCGAGATCAGCACAGACGGCATCGAGATCCGCGCGGTCGGTCAGTAATAGCAGGAAGCGAACATATTAGTTCAGGATGACAAAGAGCCCGACGCCGTGAGGCGTCGGGCTCTTCTCATTTCAGATCTGCCCAGCCGGAAGTGCCACGAGATCCTCCCTGAGCTCTTCGAAAACAGACTCCCAATCCGCAAACCGCTTCTGCCGATATAGCGTGGCACTCGGATACCACGGGCTATCTGTGCGATCGAGTAGCCACACCCAATGCGGATTGACATCGAGCAGAACCCAGGTTCGCTGTCCCAAAGCGCCACTCAGATGTGCGACCGACGTGCATACGCTTATCACCAGGTCCAGCGCGCTGATGAACGCGGCCGTATCGTCGAAACTCTTGAACTCGCTCGTGAAATCGGCGATGTCCAGGCCCGCGGAGCGCGCCGCCGCGACCTCGGCACTTGCATCGGGTTGGAGCGAATAGAACGCCACATTGTCGAGGTCGCGAAAGTACGCTTCGTAGCGTTCGAGTCCGACGCGACGGAATGGGTTGCGCTGATGCGTGCGGCTGCCGGTCCACGTTAATCCGACCTTGAGACGTTTTTCCGTGCCAAGACGCTCACGCCATTCGTCGACGGCTTTCGGGTCGGCGTCCAGATAGGGTACATCTGCAGGAATGGTGTTTTCGCGAGTATCGAGAATAAGCGGCAGCGTCACCATCGAAATTTCGTAGTCGAACCTCGGTAATAATTCGACGCCACCGCCCAGCGTGAATTCATCTGCATAACGAGCGAGCGTGCGGGCGAGCAACCCGCCCATCTGGGGGAACGAATTCCACGCGAGCCGCCCGCCTTCGCGATGCACTCGATCCGCAAGCAAAGGCACATAGCGGCAAAACTGCAACAGGTCGCCCATGCCTTGTTCGCCCCAGAGCAGGAGTGTCTTACCCTCGAGCGGCTGGCCTTGCCACGTCGGGCCGGGGAATGCGGGTCGCTTTCCCGCCAGTTCCTTCGCGCCGTCCCATCGCGCTTCGTGCTCCGCCCAACCATCGGCGTAGTTGCCTCGCATGAGATGAAGCATCCCCAGATTCGATCGATACGCCGCGTTGCCCGGGGCAAGCTGAAGTGCTGTCGTCGCATAGCGCTCGGCGTCGTCCCATCTTTGAGCTTCGCGCAGCTTTTGCCCGTGGTTGCTGATCACGACGGAATCGTCGGGCGCGAGTTTCACTGCACGCTCGCTGGCTTCGAGAGAGCCATCGAGATCGAATCTTGCCAAACGTACTTTGCTGAGATTGACCCAACAGTTCGCGTCATTCGGGCTATGTACGAGCGCGGTTTCGAGCAATTCGGCCGCTTCGCCAGACGCCGGATTGCCGTCCAGCAGCGCGGCGGCAAGGTTGTTTCGCAGACTGATCAGATTGGGATCGATTGCGAGCGCTGCGCGATAGGGCGTCATGGAATCGACGTGACGATTCGCATACTGAAGAGCCAACCCCAGGTTGAAATGCGCCAGCGCACTGCGTGGTTCGAGCGCCAGCAGGGTGCGTGCGATGTTTTCGGCTTCGATATTGCGTCGTTCGATGCCGAGTCGTGAAAGCAGGGCGCTGATAGACGCGCCATCCGTAAGCGACAAGTGACTCGCAGCCTGCATCCAGATGTCGCGCGCGCGTTGATCGCCCTGTTGTTGCGCGTTTAGTGCATTGCGCAGGAAGGTCTGGAAAGCATCGAGGATCGAGCCCGTCGCATGATGGATCGATTCGTTCATTCGGTATCCTGGGAGTCGGCCTGAAACGTCGTCGGCGTGCAAACAGGCCGTTGTGTTCGGGTTCAATGTGCGTCGCACATGGTGCAGACGCGGAGCGCTCGAGGACGGATCTACGTCTCCTCGATCCGGGATATGTGAAGGAGATTATCCCTCGCGCGGCGGCCGTCAATGTCAAAGTACGCAAAAATTGCAACCCGCGTTTCGCGAGTCGGCGACGTTCACCAAAGGTGCACTTGCGGAGTTCACATCGACGGCATTTTTTTGCACGCCGGTGTGCTGAGTGATGGTGCAGCGGGTGCGGCGTCCTTGAAGGAACTTGAAGGAAACCGTCCGTGTTAAAAAAAGCGTGCCGCAGGTTTGCGGCACGCCCGAGGCGAAGAGGGGAACCTCAATTCACCAAAATGCGGGATCGTCGGCGGAGCGCGTTGCCGTGAAGCTGGCGACGAGTGAGGCGGCTCGTCCAGAGGCTTCAAGATCCCACGCGTCGAATTATTATCCTGTGTGAGATAAAAATCTCTCAGATTTGGGCTAAATGCGGCCGATGAAGCGCGCCCGGAATTGCTCGACGCGATCAATCTGAGAAAAAATTTCCGATTTTCGGCCTGACGTTGCTTCGCCCTGTCATTAGCGATACCCTTACATCTTTCATGGTCGTCGAATTCTGGTGTAACGCGAGGACAACCGTTTGGTGATACGCGCGCGGGTTCTGTGTTCCGTCGTCGTCCTGAGCGTCCTGTTGGGCGCATGCGGCAAGGACGAACCTCGCAGTGGCGTTCAGGAACCGGTTGCGTCGGCGAGTCCGGCGCCGGTTGCGCCAGTGGAACCGGTCCGGGAGGCGCAGTCACGGCAGCTTGACGCGACCGGCGGGCAGGAGCGTGACGGGTTCGCCACCGTCCACATCGCGCAATTGCCCAGGCAGGCGGTCGCGACCTTGCGGCTGATCGAAGCGGGCGGCCCTTTCCCTTTTGAGAAGGACGGCGTCGTGTTCGGCAATCGCGAGCGTCTGCTGCCGCGGCATGCACGCGGCTACTACCACGAATACACCGTTCCCACGCCGCGCGCGCGGGATCGCGGCGCGCGCCGGATCGTTTGCGGCGGCCCGAGGAAGCAGATCGGCGATTGCTACTACACGGACGACCACTACGCCAGTTTCAAACGCATTGCGGATTAACTACGGGATTAACGGCATGAGCGACAACATCTACGCGCACGACCATAGCGTCGCGGGTGATCTTTTCGCCACCGGCGATGGCAACCTGTTCCAGCGAGTATTGCGGCTACGCATGACAGAACACGACAACAGACCCGACGACGAGACCAGGCCTGAGGAGTTCCATTCGCAAGAGGATCCTGAAGCGCTGTTCGCCACCGTGCGGCCTAATATCGTGCAGTCGATACGCGCGTTCCGCGTGCAGGATCTCGCGGACGAAGCGAACCGCCTGGGCCAGCATTTTCTCTACGCCTATCTCGGTCAGGCTCAGAGCAAGCAGGAAGTGCTCGAGACCATCGCCACCTCGTTCATTTTCCCCAAGCATTTCGGCAAGAACTACGACGCGCTCTACGATTCGCTCACCGATCTCGTTCACAAGGCGGGCTCGCAGCCGGGTTTCGTGATCGTGCTGGAGCAATTGCCGATCGCGCAGAAATTCGACAAGGAAGGGCGTGAAGTCCTCCTCGACGTCTTCCGCGATGCAGCGGAGTTCTGGGCCGAGCGGAAAGTGGCTTTCCGCGTGTTTTACTCGTTCGTCTGAGTTCGCTCGGCCGCCGCGCTCGCGGCGGTCAGGATGGTGCAGCAGCCCGATGGGCGCAGCCGAAAGGCGCGTTCATCGGGCTGTTTTCGTTGGCGCGCCGGATTGTGCCGGAGACTCACCAGCCGCCCCAGCGCGCGGCCAGCGCGGCGAGCACCGCGATGCCGGCCGTCTCGGTGCGCAGCACGCGCGGGCCGAGGCCGAGCGTGGCAAAGCCCGCATCGACGATCGCGCTTTCTTCGCCGGGCGAGAAGCCCGCTTCGGGGCCGATCAGCAACGTGACCGGAGCGCGCGGCGGATCGGCGGGCAGCGACGTGAAGCTGACTTCGGCGCGCGGCGAGAGCAGCAGGCGCAGTTCGCCATCGGTGGCGGCGGGCAGATCGGCGAGCCAGGCGTCGAGATCGCGCGGCGGGGCGACATCCGGCACGCGGTTGCGGCCGCACTGCTCGCACGCTGCGCGCGTGAGCGCCTGCCAGTGCGCCTGACGCTTCAATGCGCGCTCGCCGGCGAGACGCACGACGCCGCGCTCGGCGGTGATCGGCGCGATGGCCGCCACGCCGAGTTCCACCGCCTTCTCGATGAGCCAGTCCATCTTGTCGCCGCCCGCCACACCTTGCGCAAGCGTCACGCGATAAGGCGGCTCGGCCTCGCGATCGCTGTGTTCGTCGAGGCGCGCGGTCGCCGCGCGTTTGGCGATATCGACCAGCTCGCCGCGATATTCGCCGCCGGCGCCATCGAAGAGCGTGATCGCGTCGCCGGTCTGCAGGCGCAGGACGTGGACGTGACGCACGACGTCATCGGGAAGGGTGAGAGTCTGGCCCACGCGAAGTGGGCCGTCGACGTGAAAACGTGGCATGGATGGTCGATCGCGGATATTCGATCCGCGGATAGTAGTGATACCTGACGGCGATGCGAGCGCGTTTAACGCAGATGCCGCGCGATAGCCCAGCGATAGCCGTCCGGGTCTTCGATCTGCGCGAAACGGTCGCCCCAGAACTGGTCCTGCGGCTCGATGAGGGATTTGGCGCCGACGGCGAGCGCCTGCTGAAACGTCGCGTCGACGTCGTCGACATACAGATAGAACGACTGCGGCGCCATCAGGCCGGCGCTCTTCGGCGTGCGCGCCTGCGAACCGTATGCGCCTTCGGGCGCGAACATCACGATCAACTGTCCGCGATAAGCCATCTCGACGTGAATGATCGTGCCGTCGTCGTTCACGCTGTCGCGCACCGCGAAGCCGAGCGCCTTTTCATAGAACGCGATGCTCACGCGCGCATCGCGCACGGTGAGGTACGGGATCAGCCAGGGCACGTCGGCGGGGCGAGGGTCGGTCATCGAAAGCACTCCTTGAAGCCTTGCTGCTGCACATTGACAGGCATTTTGCCATGAAGCCGTACGAACAATGGAGCAGCAAGAATTTTGCAGAACGAGCCGCGCGCCAGACGGATTTCGCCGGAACAACGTCCGTCGATGATGCGCGTTACCGTGTAATGTGACGCGTTGTCACGAAGTCGTGACAACGTCTGTCACGCTTGCGACGCGCGCGGCGCGGCGCAGTTCCCGCAGATCGCCGACGGTCATTTGCACGGAACATGCCCGCGCCCCGGGACGCCTGGCCGCACCCGCTTTGCCATGCTTGCGGCGCGTGTCAATCGGACCGGTCTGTTAGAATGACGGCCTCCCGATCCTCGTCGTTTCTCGTCGTTCCGGTCCTGAAAACGTTGTGTCCCGCGGGTCCGGCTCGGGTGAGAAGTACTGCAAGAGAAGCACCGTGGATCATTTCAGGACCTGCCCCAGACTCGACATGACGATCCCGACCTCCAGCCAGTCCGCCCTCATGGCCAACGCGATCCGCGCGCTTGCCATGGACGCCGTTCAACAAGCCAATTCCGGTCACCCCGGCATGCCGATGGGCATGGCCGAAATCGGCGTCGCGCTGTGGTCGCGCCATCTGAAGCACAACCCGACGAACCCGCACTGGTTCGATCGCGACCGTTTCGTTCTGTCGAACGGTCATGGTTCGATGCTGCTGTACTCGCTCCTGCATCTCACCGGCTACGACCTGCCGCTCGCCGAACTGAAGAATTTCCGCCAGTTGCATTCGAAGACGCCGGGCCACCCGGAATACGGCATGACGGCTGGCGTCGAGACGACCACGGGCCCGCTCGGCCAGGGCGTCGGCAATGCCGTCGGCATGGCGCTCGCCGAAGCACTGCTCGCCGCTGAATTCAACAAGGCGGACGCGAAGATCGTCGATCACTACACGTACGTGTTCCTCGGCGACGGCTGCCTGATGGAAGGCATCTCGCACGAAGCCTGCTCGCTCGCGGGCACGCTGAAGCTGAACAAGCTGATCGCGCTGTACGACGACAACGGCATCTCGATCGACGGCCACGTCGAGCACTGGTTCCACGACGACACGCCGAAGCGCTTCGAAGCGTACGGCTGGAACGTGATCCGCGCGGTGGACGGCCACAGCGTCGATGCGGTCGATGCGGCCATCGCCGCAGCGAAGAAGTCGGACAAGCCGACTCTGATCTGCTGCCGCACGGTCATCGGCAAGGGCGCGCCGACCAAGGCGGGCGGCCACGACGCGCACGGCGCGCCGCTCGGCGACAAGGAAATCGCGGCGACGCGCGCGGCCATCGGCTGGAATTACGGTCCGTTCGAAATTCCGCAGGAAGTCTACGCAGCGTGGGACGCGAAGGAACAGGGCGCGCACGCTGAAACCGAGTGGAACAAGGCATTCGACGCCTACAAGGCGAAGTACGCCAGCGAAGGCACGGAATTCGCGCGCCGCATGACTGGCGAACTGCCCGCGAACTGGGCCGAAGCTGCCGCGAAGATCATCGAGGACGCGAACCAGAAGGGCGAGACCGTTGCGACGCGCAAGGCATCGCAGAACACGATCGAAGGGCTGGCTGCCGCGCTGCCGGAACTGCTCGGCGGCTCGGCCGACCTGACCGGTTCGAACCTCACCAACTGGAAGGCTTCCAAAGCGGTGCGTGCGGCAGGAGACGCGGAAAACGCGAATCCGGATCACGCAGGCATCCAGTGGGGCAATCACATCAATTACGGCGTGCGCGAGTTCGGCATGAGCGCGGCCATCAACGGCCTCGCGCTGCACGGCGGCTATCGTCCGTTCGGCGGCACGTTCCTGACGTTCTCGGACTACAGCCGCAACGCGCTGCGCGTCGCCGCGCTGATGAAATCGCGCTCGATCTTCGTGTTCACGCACGATTCCATCGGCCTCGGTGAAGACGGCCCGACGCACCAGTCGATCGAGCACGTGTCCAGCCTGCGCCTGATTCCGAATCTGCAGACGTGGCGCCCGGCGGATACCGTCGAAACGGCCGTCGCGTGGACGCATGCGATCGCGCATCAAGGTCCGTCGACGCTGATCTTCAGCCGTCAGAACCTGCAATTCTCGGCGCGCAACGACATTCAGATCGCCAACATCGCGAAGGGCGGCTACGTTCTGCGCGACTGGAATGACGACATCCCCGCGCGCAAGATCATCCTCATCGCGACCGGCTCGGAAGTGCAGCTCGCGATGGAAGCGGTTGAGGCGCTGGCGAAGGAAGGCATCGGCGCGCGCGTCGTGTCGATGCCCTGCACGAACCTGTTCGACAAGCAGGACGCCGAATACCGCGAACGCGTACTGCCCAAGGGCGTGGCGCGCGTGGCGATCGAGGCGGGCGTGACGGATTTCTGGCGCAAGTACGTGGGCCTCGAAGGCGGCGTGGTCGGCATCGACACGTTCGGCGAGTCGGCCCCGGCGGGCGCGCTGTTCAAGCATTTCGGCTTCACGGTGGAGAACGTCGTCGGGACGGCGAAGTCCGTTCTCGCCGCGTAAGCACTGATCTCAGCGAAGCAAGGTTTTTTTGAGCCAAGGAGATAGACCATGACGATTCGCGTTGCAATCAACGGCTACGGCCGGATCGGCCGCAACACGCTGCGCGCCCTCTATGAAAACGGCAAGAAGCACGATATCGAGATCGTCGCCATCAACGATCTGGGCGATGCCAAGACGAACGCGCATCTGACGCAATATGACACCGCGCACGGCAAGTTCCCGGGCGAAGTGTCGGTGGACGGCGATTACCTCGTCGTCAACGGCGACAAGATCCGCGTGCTGGCGAACCGCAATCCGGCCGAACTGCCGTGGGGCGAGTTGAAGGTCGACGTGGTGCTGGAGTGCACGGGCTTTTTCACGACCAAGGAAAAGGCGAGCGCGCACATCAAGGGCGGTGCGAAGAAGGTCATCATCTCGGCGCCGGGCGGCAAGGACGTGGACGCGACCGTCGTGTACGGCGTGAACCATCACGTGCTGAAGGCTTCGGATACGGTCATCTCGAACGCATCGTGCACGACGAACTGCCTCGCGCCGCTCGTCAAGCCGCTGAACGACAAGATCGGTCTGGTGAACGGTCTGATGACCACGATCCACGCCTACACGAACGATCAGGTCCTGACCGACGTGTATCACGAAGACCTGCGCCGCGCGCGCTCGGCCACGCACAGCCAGATCCCGACGAAGACGGGCGCGGCTTCCGCGGTCGGCCTCGTGCTGCCGGAGCTGAACGGCAAGCTGGATGGCTACGCGATTCGCGTGCCGACGATCAACGTATCGGTCGTCGATCTGTCGTTCATCGCCGCGCGCGACACGACGGTCGAGGAAGTCAACAAGATCATGAAGGAAGCGTCGGAAGGCGCGCTGAAGGGCGTGCTCGGCTACAACGATGCGCCGCTGGTCTCGATCGACTACAACCACAACCCGGCTTCGTCGACGTTCGACTCGACGCTCACGAAGGTGTCGGGCCGTCTCGTGAAGGTGTCGAGCTGGTACGACAACGAGTGGGGCTTCTCGAACCGCATGCTGGATACGGCGGTTGCACTCGCGAACGCCAAGTAAGTTTCGGCTTGCTGAAATGACAAAGCCGCTCTTCGGAGCGGCTTTGTTTTTTGCAGCTTTTAGTCTGCGTTACGCGAGCTTCTCGCGCAGAAACGATACGACGTAAGGTGTCGCCGCCGCCGCGACCGTGGCTGCCGTGCCGGGGTCCATGCCCATGCGCGCGGCGATCGATTCCGCGATGCGTCCCGTGAGAACGCCTTCGCCACCTTCCTCCATCGATTTCAGAAAGCCGTCGCCGCGCACGAGCCCGGCGGCGAACGCCGCGAAAAAGCTCTTGCCGGGATGATCGCCCAGCAAGCCCTGACTCTGCTCTTCGGCGTGCGCGTGCGCGGTTTCCGCAGCGGTGCCGAGCATCTGCTGGCTGTCTTCGGGGCTGAAGCCCTGATCGGTCAGCGCTTGCGTGGCTTGCGCGCCGTGATCCGAGGATAGAAATTCCGAAACGAGTTGTTGCATGTCCATCGACGCTGCTCCTCTTGATGTTCGTCAATTGCAGGGCAGCGCAAGCGGATAGAAACCTCCATCACGCACGGCCCTTGCTGAGACTGACGACATCAAAAGAAGTGCCGCATGCGCTCACGCTTTGTTCGGCACCGGAAAATGCACGCCCGCGCGCTGCGCCGCATTGACGATGTGTCCTTCGATCGCGCGGCCGGCCTTCTCTCCGTCGCGCGCCTTCAGCGCCTCGATGATCATCGCGTGCTCGTGATACGTCGACAGCACCAGTTCGCGCCGATAGAACGGCAGGCGCTGGCTTTCCTTCATGATGTCGGCGCTGCCGCGCAGGATCGATTCGATCGCCGCGTTGCCCGCGAGACTCACGATACGCATATGGAACGCGAAATCCAGTTGCGCGGCTTCCTCGAGCGCCGATTCCGTCAACGCGACGTGCAGCGAACCGAGATTGTCGTCGAGCCAGTCGATGTCGGAATCGCCGATGGAATGCGCCGCGAGCCGTGCGACGAATCCCTCCAGCGCGAAACGCATCTGATAAGTGTCCGGCAACGAAGCCTGATCCGCGAAACGCCACGGATGCGCGTTGCTCGCCTGCGCGTTGCTGACGTACACGCCCTTGCCGGGACGGATATGCAGCATGCCGAGCGCTTCGAGTGTCGAGAGCGCCTCGCGCAGCGACGCCCGGCTGATCTCCAGTTCCTCCGATAGTTGCCGCTGCGCCGGCAGCAGGCTCCCGACCGGATACACGCTCGATTCGATACGTTCGCGAATGGTCGCGATCGCGGCGTCGGTCACGGTGTGCGGGACATTTTTCATAGGAAGAAAACAGTATTGGCCGGTCTGACCGCCATTGTATGCGCGTGCCGCGCGCGTGTGTAAGCGACTGCGCCGCGCGCATTTTCGTGCCCGGACCGAACAGGGTATACCGCTACGAATGCGTCCTTGACTGGGTTATATCGGCTTTCTAATATTCCACATCACAGCACTGGTCCGACCAGTCGGAACAGTTGCTCAGGTCCTGAGACATTACACGAGGAGACGGTCGTGTCGAGATTTCTGAATTCGCTGTTCGGCAGGGTGATGATCGCGCTGGTCATCGGCATCGTGGTGGGCGCGCTGTTTCCGCAATTCGGCCAGTCGCTGCGGCCTTTGGGCGATGGCTTTCTGAAGCTGATCAAAATGGTGATCGGGCCGATCGTGTTCTGCGTCGTCGTGAGCGGCATGGCGAGCGCGGGCGATCTGAAGAAGGTCGGGCGCGTCGGGCTCAAGGCGGTCATCTACTTCGAGATCATGACGACGCTCGCGCTGGTCATCGGCGCGATTCTGGCGTGGGTCACGCGCCCGGGCGTCGGCATGAACATCGATCTGCATACGCTCAATGCGGCGTCGCTCTCCACCTACACGGAGCACGCGAAGAGCCTGAAGGACACGGCGGGCTTCCTGCTGAAGATCATCCCCGACACCGCCATCGATGCCTTCGCGAAGGGCGACATCCTGCAAGTGCTCGTGTTCGCCATCCTGTTCGGCGCGGCGCTCTCGATGCTCGGCGACAAGGCGCAGCGCGTGACCGTGTTCATCGACGAGTTGTCGAACGTGTTCTTCCGCATCATGGCGTTCATCATCAAGCTCGCGCCGCTCGGCGTGCTCGGCGCGATCGCGTTCACGACCGGCCAGTACGGCGTCGCGTCGCTCAAGCAACTGGGCCTGCTCGTGATGGTGTTCTACGCGAGCTGCTTCCTGTTCGTGTTCGTCGTGCTGGGCGTGGTAATGCGGCTCGCGGGCTTCTCGATCTTCAAGCTCGTGCGTTACCTGCGCGAAGAACTGTCGATCGTGCTCGGCACCGCGTCGTCCGATGCCGTGCTGCCGCAGATCATGCGCAAGCTCGAATGGATGGGCGTGAAGGATTCGACCGTCGGCCTCGTGATTCCGACCGGCTACTCGTTCAACCTCGACGGCTTCTCGATCTATCTCACGCTCGCCGTGATCTTCATCGCGCAGGCGACCAACACGCCGCTGTCGCTGCATGACCTGATCGTCGTCGTGCTCGTGTCGCTGGTGACGTCGAAGGGCGCACACGGTATTCCGGGCTCGGCCATCGTGATTCTCGCCGCGACGCTTTCCGCGATTCCCGCGATTCCCGTGCTCGGCCTCGTGCTGATCCTGCCGGTCGACTGGTTCGTCGGCATCGCGCGCGCCGTCACCAATCTGATCGGCAACTGCGTGGCGACGGTGATCGTCGCGGTGTGGGAGAACGACATCGACCGGGTGCGTGCGAAGCGCGTGCTCGACCAGGACGCCGAATACCGCTTCGTGCCTGCCGCGCCGGAACCCGCGCACACGCACGGTCATGAAAACGCACACGCAATCTGACTCACCGCAACCGAAGGAACACTGAAATGGCCAATCCGATTCTGCCCGACGACGCTCCCGCTTTCGCCCGCCGCTACATGAACCTCGCGGACCCGCGACTCGGCGCGCAGGCACTCGTCGCCACCGACGAATTCTTCGCGCCGAAGGAACGCATGCTGGAACCGCAGCCCGCGGTGTTCATCCCCGGCAAGTACGACGAACACGGCAAGTGGATGGACGGCTGGGAAACGCGCCGCAAGCGCACGACGGGCTACGATCACTGCATCGTCAAACTCGCGCGCGCGGGCGTGATTCACGGCATCGACATTGATACGAGTCACTTCACCGGCAACTTCCCGCCGGCGGCGTCGATCGACGCGTGCTACAGCGAAAGCGCGAATCCGCAGGACGATGGCGACTGGCGCGAAATCGTGCCGTCGACGACGCTGCAGGGCAATCATCATCACTATCTCGAGATCGGCGATACGCGCGCTTACACGCATCTGCGCGTGAACATCTATCCCGATGGCGGCATCGCGCGCTTGCGTGTTTATGGCCAGCCGAAGACGGACTTTTCGCGCGTCGAACGCGGCACGCTGCTCGATCTCGCGGCGATCGAAAACGGCGCGTATCTCGTCGCGGCGAACAATCAGCATTTCGGACCCGCGTCGCAAATGCTGATGCCCGGGCGTGGCGTGAACATGGGCGACGGCTGGGAAACGCGTCGTCGGCGCGAGCCGGGCAACGACTGGGCGATCGTCGCGCTGGCGAATCCCGGCGTGATCCGCGCGATCGAAGTGGATACCGCGCACTTCAAGGGCAACTACCCGGACCGTTGTTCGCTGCAGGCTGCGCGCGTGGAAGGCGGCACGGATGAATCGCTCGTCACGCAGGCGATGTTCTGGCCCGTGCTGCTCGACGAGCAGAAGCTCTCGATGGACAGCGTGCATCGCTTCGAAAAGGAGATCGCCGCGCTCGGACCGGTGACGCACGTACGCTTCAATATCTACCCGGATGGCGGCGTGTCGCGGCTGCGCATCTTCGGTGAACTGGAATGAAGACGCTGACGCTGGAGCCGCTGACGCGCGAAGCCTTCGCCCCGTTCGGCGACGTGATCGAACTCGACGGCGCGCGCCATTTTCCGATCAACGCGGGCACGACCGAGCGCTTTCACGATCTCGCGAATGTGGAGGTCGGTTTCGAGAGCGGCGGGCGGCCGCTCATCAACGTGTTTCGCGGCCAGCCGCGCCCGCAGCCGGTCGTGATCTCGATGATGGAGCGCCATCCGCTCGGCAGCCAGGCGTTCGTGCCGCTCGCGGACGTGCGCTATCTCGTGGTGGTCGCGCCCGCGGGCGAGTTCGATCCGGCGAAGCTGCGCGCATTCTTCGCGCGCGGCTGGCAAGGCGTGAACTATGCGCGCGGCGTGTGGCATCACCCGCTGATCGTGCTCGACCAAGCTGGCGATTTCATCGTCGTGGATCGCGGCGGCGATGCGCCGAATTGCGATGAGATCGATCTGCCGGATCGTTACACGCTGGTCGAACACGAAGTACACGCCGCGTGACGCGCTAATCGAAATGCAACTGCGAATCGATCGCAGACGCAAATCACAAAGCGTACAGGCGAAACGAAACCGCCGTCCATCGCGAGATGGGCGGCGGTTTTCATTTCCGTGCGCCGCGAAGCCGGCGCTCGAAACTCAATGCTTGCGGTGCGGGCAGTTTTCCTTCGTGCATGCGCCGTACAGCGCGAGCGCATGCTCGTGGAGCTTGAAGCCGCGATCCTTCGCGATCGATTGCTGACGGCGTTCGATCTCCGCATCGAAAAACTCTTCCACACGTCCGCAGTCGATGCACACGAGGTGATCGTGGTGCGATCCCTCGTTGAGTTCGAAGACGGCCTTGCCCGATTCGAAATTGCTACGCGACAGCAGGCCGGCCTGCTCGAACTGCGTGAGCACGCGATACACCGTTGCGAGACCGATATCGAGCTCTTCGTTCAGCAAGCTGCGATACACGTCTTCAGCGGTCAGATGGCGCACCGGACTATGCTGAAAAATTTCGAGGATTTTGAGGCGGGGCAGGGTCGCCTTGAGCCCGATATTTTTGAGATCGGCGGGATTGGTCATGGCTAGGCATCCCTAGAGTACAATTCAAGGTTCTCATAGTAATGCGTTTTTCCAATTCCCGACATCCCACGCGGATGCAAGGCGAATCGGATGAAAAGAGCGCGACCTCGGAGCGCCTCGCGTGAAAGGTGAAATGTTCGTCAAATCTTTATCGAATTGCAGGGAGAGCCGTCGCATGCGGGGAATCGTGATCGCAGCAACCTTGGCCGCATTGCTCGCCGGCTGCTCGGCGTATGACAGCGTCACGCAGAAGATCGCGCAAAGCATCACGCCGTATCGGATCACGGTCGTGCAAGGCAATTTCGTTTCGCAGGAAGCGGCGAATCAGATGCAGGTCGGCATGTCGCGCGATCAGGTGAAGCAGCTTCTGGGCACGCCGCTCCTGAGCGACATGTTCCACGCCGATCGCTGGGACTATGTGTTTTATTTCAAGCGCGGGTCGACGTCGATCGTGCAGCAGCGTGACTTCGTCGTGAACTTCGCGAGCGATCGCGTCGTCAGCTGGTCGGGCGGCGAGAACCTGCCGTCGAACCTCGAACTGCTCGCGGAAATCGACGGCGACAAGGGTATCAAGGTCGCGAAGCCCGTAGCGCCCGCGGCGGCATCGGCGCCGGTGGCGTCGACGGCAGCGGTGACCGCGCCGGTCGGCGAGCCGTCCACGCAGCCGAACACCGCGGCCGCGTTTGCAGGCGACGCCAATCAGGAAGCCGCGCAGGCCGCCAATCGCGCCACGGCGCAGGTCGACATGCCGACGGGCCGCACGCAGTCGTCGGTGCGCGCAAACGTGCCGCAGACGGCGGGCGGTGCGCCCGGCTCGAGCGGCCAGAGCGGCAGCAACTCGCAGATTCAACTGAAGCGCCGGCCGCAGACGATCAACATTCCGGACAGCAGCGCGGTCGGCCCGTCGGGCTCGTCGCCCACGCCGGCCAATGCGAGCGGTCAGGCGCAGTTCTATCTGCCGCAGCAAAGTCAGTAAGCAGTTCAGCCGTTTGCGGATGAGGCCGCGCCAGGCGTTTCGACCTGGCGCTTGCTTCATCCGGCCAGCCCATCCGCATCATCCATCGCGCGTCGCGCGCGCGATTCAGATTCAATACGAGACTGCCATGAAGATCGCCATTGCCGGGGCATCGGGCCGCATGGGCCGGATGCTGATCGAAACCGTTCTCAACGATTCCGAAGCGCAGCTCGCAGGGGCGCTCGACCGGCCCGGCGTGCCGCAACTCGGGCAGGACGCGGGCGCGTTCCTCGGCAAGACCACGGGCGTGCTGCTGACCGACGACATCGAGCGCGTATTCGCCGATGCCGATTACCTGATCGACTTCACGCGCCCCGAAGGCACGATGACTCATCTCGAAGCCGCGCTGCGCCACGACGTGAAGATGATCATCGGCACGACTGGGTTCTCGGACGAGCAGAAGGCGCAACTGAAGCAGGCGGGCGAGAAGATCGGCGTGGTGTTCGCGCCGAACATGAGCGTCGGCGTGAACGTCACGATGAAGCTGCTCGAGTTCGCCGCGAAGCACTTCGCCACCGGCTACGACATCGAGATCATCGAGGCGCATCACCGTCACAAGGTTGACGCGCCGTCGGGCACCGCGCTCGGCATGGGCGAAGTGATCGCCAAGGCGCTCGGCCGCGATCTGAAGGACTGCGCCGTGTACGCGCGCGAAGGCGTGACGGGCGAGCGCGATCCGTCGACCATCGGCTTCTCCGCGATTCGCGGCGGCGATATCGTCGGCGATCACACGGTGCTCTTCGCGGGCATCGGAGAGCGCATCGAGATCACGCACAAGTCGGCGAGCCGTCTGTCCTATGCGCAAGGCGCGCTGCGCGCCGCGCATTTCCTGCAAGGACACGACAAAGGCTTCTTCGACATGCAGGACGTACTCGGCCTGCGCTGATCGTTCTCGACGATGGCAGCGACTGGCGTCATTCACTATCTGCAATCCGGCGACGCCGTCACGCATGCGGTCGCGGGCGTGCTGCTCGCGATGTCGCTCGCGAGCTGGTGCTTCCTGCTCGTGAAGGCGTGGATTCTCGCGCACGCCAAATGGCAGGGGCCACGCGCCTTGCGTCGCTTCTGGCAGGCGGCGAATCTGAAGGACGGCATCAGCGCACTGCGCAGCGCGGATCGCGAGCGCGTTTTCCTGCCGCTTGCCGAAGCCGCGTGGCACGCGTCCGAGACCGACATGCCCGGCGCGATGCTCGCGCGCGTCGAGCGCAGCGAGCGGGTGTTGCGCGCGCTGCGCGAGGCCATGCTTCGTTCGCAACGCAGGCTCGAATTCGGCCAGGTTCTGCTCGCATCGGTGGGCAGCACGGCGCCGTTCGTCGGACTGCTCGGTACCGTATGGGGCATCTATCACGCGCTCGGCAGCATCGCGTCGAGCGGGCAGGCGATGATCGAGAACGTCGCCGGGCCTGTCGGCGAGGCGCTCATCATGACGGCGTTCGGGCTGGTCGTCGCGATTCCCGCCGTGCTCGCGTACAACGTGCTCGGCCGCTACGTGCGGCAGATTTCCGAGGAACTCGACGGCTTCGCGCACGATCTGCACACGTTCGTCTGCGGCCCGGCCGAATAGGAGCGCGCGACGATGGCCTTCGGCGGACTCGACAAGAAGCCCAACGGCGCGCCCATGGCGGACATCAACATGACGCCGCTCATCGACGTCATGCTCGTACTGCTCGTCATCTTCATCATCACCGCGCCGCTGTTCACGCACGCGATCCGGCTGGATTTGCCGAAAGTCGCGTCGCAACCGGCGCGCGAGACGCCGCAGACCATCACGCTGTCCATCGACGACGCCGGCAAGCTCTTCTGGAATGACACGCCCATCAGCTTCGAGCAGATGCGCGCGCGCTTCGCCGATGCCGGCAAGGCGGCGCAAAAACCCGAGTTGCATTTGCGGGCGTCGAGCGCGACGCGCTATGAGGTCATCGCGCAGGTGATGGGCGCGGCGCAGCAGGCGGGGCTCGAGCGCATCGGCTTCGTCACGCAGCCGGCGCGGCCGCAGGCGCAAGCGCCCGCGCGATAAGCGCGCGAGTTGCCGCGCATCGAACGGTATAATCCCGTTTTCCCCGTTCGGCGGGCCTTGCGGAAGCCAGCAGGCCCGAAAATCCGACGCCGCGCCGTGTCAGCAATGCCGCAGCGCCTGGACTCGTCGCCCATATCGATAGCGGCTGGTTCCAAAGTCCGTTCCCAGCATTTGCCGAAAGCCAAACCACACCATGCACGATAAATACGTACCCGCCGACGTCGAATCCGCCGCGCAGAGCAACTGGCGCGCGAACGACGTCTACCGGACGACCGAGACGTCGGCCAAGCCCAAGTTCTATTGCGTCTCGATGCTGCCGTATCCGTCGGGCAAGCTGCACATGGGGCACGTGCGCAACTACACCATCAACGACGTGATGTACCGCTATCTGCGCATGAACGGTCACAACACGCTGATGCCGATGGGCTGGGACGCGTTCGGCATGCCCGCCGAGAACGCGGCGATGGCGAACAACGTGCCGCCGGCGAAGTGGACGTACGACAACATCGCGTACATGAAGAAGCAGATGCAGTCGATGGGCCTCGCCATCGACTGGTCGCGCGAAGTCGCCACCTGCTCGCCCGAGTACTACAAGTGGAACCAGTGGCTGTTCCTGAAGATGCTGGAAAAGGGCATCGCGTACAAGAAGACCGGCACGGTGAACTGGGACCCGGTCGACCAGACCGTGCTCGCGAACGAACAGGTCATCGACGGGCGCGGCTGGCGCTCGGGCGCGCTGGTCGAAAAGCGCGAAATCCCGATGTACTACCTGCGCATCACCGATTACGCGGATCAACTGCTCGACGATCTCGACGGCCTCGGCTGGCCCGAGCGCGTCAAGATCATGCAGCAGAACTGGATCGGCAAGAGCTTCGGCGTGAATTTCGGCTTCCCGTATGAAATCGACGGCGAAGCGAAGCTGCTGCGCGTGTTCACCACGCGCGCCGACACCATCATGGGCGTGACCTTCGCGGCGGTCGCGGCGGAGCATCCGCTCGCCACGCGCCTCGCGCGCGACAACGCCGAACTGCAGGCCTTCATCGACGAATGCAAGCGCGGCGGCGTGGCGGAAGCCGATGTCGCCACGATGGAAAAGAAGGGCGTGCCGACCGGCTTCTTCGTCACGCATCCGCTGACGGGCGCGCAGGTCGAAGTGTGGATCGGCAATTACGTGCTGATGTCCTACGGCGAAGGCGCGGTGATGGGCGTGCCGTCGCACGACGAGCGCGATTTCGCGTTCGCGAAGAAGTACGGCTTGCCGATCAATCAGGTGATCGATGTCGCTGACAAGACCTATTCGACCGACGCATGGGAAGAGTGGTACGGCGACAAGACCGCGGGGCGCCTCATCAACAGCGGCAAGTACGACGGCATGACCACCGAGGAAGCGATCGACGCGATCGCCGCCGATCTCAAAGCGAAGGACCTCGGCGACAAGCAGGTCACCTGGCGTCTGCGCGACTGGGGCATTTCGCGCCAGCGCTACTGGGGCACGCCGATTCCGATCATCCATTGCCCGAGCTGCGGCGACGTGCCGGTGCCGGAGAAGGATCTGCCCGTCGTGCTGCCGGAAGACCTCGTGCCGGACGGCTCGGGCAATCCGCTCGCCAAGTCCGAAGCGTTCCTGAACTGCGCGTGCCCGAAGTGCGGCGCGGCGGCGAAGCGCGAAACCGACACGATGGACACCTTCGTCGATTCGTCCTGGTACTTCTCGCGCTACAGCGCGCCGGACGCGAGCACGATGGTCGACGAGCGCACCGATTACTGGATGCCGATGGATCAGTACATCGGCGGTATCGAGCACGCGATTCTGCACCTCTTGTACTCGCGTTTCTGGACCAAGGTCATGCGCGACATGGGTCTCATCAAGTTCGGCGAGCCGGCGAAGAACCTGCTCACGCAGGGCATGGTGCTGAACGAAACGTTCTATCGCGAGGACGCGGCCGGCAAGAAGACCTGGTACAACCCGCTCGACGTCACCGTCGCGCACGATGACAAGGGCCGTCCGAGCGGCGCCACGCTCAACGCGGACGGGCAGCCGGTCGTGCTCGGCGGTGTCGAGAAGATGTCGAAGTCGAAGAACAATGGCGTCGATCCGCAGACGCTGATCGACCAGTACGGCGCGGATACCGCGCGTCTGTTCGTGATGTTCGCGGCGCCGCCGGAGCAGTCGCTCGAATGGTCGGGCGCGGGCGTGGAAGGCGCGAGCCGATTCCTGCGCCGCGTGTGGCACTTCGCGCACGACAACGCCGACGCGCTGCGTCAGCACGCGAAGCTCGATGCCTCGACGCTCAACGACGCAGACAAAACGCTGCGTCGCGAAATCTACACCGTGCTCAAGCAGGCCGATTTCGACTACGGCCGCCTGCAATACAACACGGTGGTTTCCGCCGCGATGAAGATGCTCAACGCGGTCGAAGGCGCGAAGAACGCGGGCGCCGGCGCGCTGAACGAAACCTTCGGCGTGCTCTTGCGCGTGCTGTATCCGGTCGTGCCGCACGTCACGTTCCAGTTGTGGTCGGAACTCGGCTACGAGAAGGAATTCGGCCCGCTGCTCGACGCGCCCTGGCCGAAGGTCGACGAAGCCGCGCTCGAGCAATCGGAGATCGAACTCGTGCTGCAGGTCAACGGCAAGGTGCGCGGCGCGCTGACGGTCGCGAAGGATGCATCGCGCGAAGCCATCGAAAAGGCCGCGGTTGCGCACGAGATGTTCGAGAAGTTCGCGGAAGGCCGCGCGCCGAAGAAGGTGATCGTGGTGCCGGGGCGTCTCGTCAACGTCGTCGTCTGATGCGTACAACCATGGGAGTCGATGTGACCGGGAAAGTCAGCACGAGCAGGCGCTCATTTCTTACGCTCATCGGCGGCGCGGCGATGCTGTCCGCGTGCGGCTTCCAGTTGCGCGGCCAGCAGGACTACGCGTTCAAGCGGCTCGCGATCACGGGCGGCGTGCCGCAGATGGTCGCGCGCCTCGAGCGCATGGTGCAGGGCGGCAGCGACACGGTGATCGTCAAGCCATTCGAGAAGCCGGACGCGACGCTCAGTCTGTCGGAAGGTCAGGGATTGCGCACGCTGAGCCTGAATGCGCAGGGCGTCGTGCAGGAATACGAGCTGATCTACAACGTGAATTATTCGCTGACAGGCGCCGATGGGACGCTGCTGATTCCGCCGAGTTCCATCGTATTGAACCGCTCGATGACCTATAGCGATCAATACACGCTTGGAAAAGGCCAGGAATCAACGCTGCTGTACAACGACATGCGCAACGACGCCGTCGATCAGTTGACGCGCCGTCTCGCGACGGTGCGCTCGCTGCATCCGGCGCCGGGCGAACAGACACCGGGCGTCGCGCCGCGCGCGCCGCTTCCGGTGCCGCCGCTCTGATCGGCCGCGCTCGTCAGGATCATGCAACTGAAGCTCGACGCGCTCGAAGCGCACCTCGCGAAAGGCCTGAAGGGTCTGTACGTCGTCTATGGCGATGAGCATCTGCTCGCGCAGGAGGCGTGCGACCGCATCCGGGCCGCTGCGCGCGCGGGCGGCTTCACGGACCGCACGGTGTTCACCGTCGAGCGTGGCTTCGACTGGAGCGCGCTCATCGGCGCGACGCAATCGATGTCGCTCTTCGGCGACCGTCAACTCATCGAACTGCGCATTCCCACCGGCAAGCCGGGCAAGGAAGGCGCGGAAGCGCTGAAGACGCTCGCTGACGCCGATAACCCGGATGTCGTGACGCTCGTCACACTGCCGCGCGTGGACGGCGCGACGCAGAAAGCGGGCTGGTTCACCGCATTGAGCGGCGCGGGCGTCGCGCTGAAGATCGATCCGATCGAACGCGCGCAACTGCCGATGTGGGTCGGCCAGCGGCTCGCGCAGCAAGGTCAGCGCGTCGCGCCCGGCGAGGAAGGCCGGCGCGCGTTGTCGTTCATAGCGGAGCGGGTGGAAGGCAATCTGCTCGCCGCGCATCAGGAAATTCAGAAACTCGGGCTGTTGTATCCCGAGGGCGTGCTCACGTTCGAGCAGATCCACGACGCGGTGCTGAACGTCGCGCGCTACGACGTGTTCAAGCTCAACGAGGCGATGCTGACGGGCGACGTCGGCCGTCTCGCGCGCATGCTCGATGGCCTGAAGGGCGAAGGCGAAGCCGCCGTGCTCGTGCTGTGGGCGCTCGTCGAAGAGGTGCGTACGCTGTTGCGCATCAAACGGGGCGTCGCTGCGGGCAAGCCGCTCGCCACGCTGTTGCGCGAGAACCGCGTCTGGGGGCCGCGCGAACGGCTGATCGGTCCGGCGCTTTCGCGCGTGACGGACGAAGCGCTGGAAAAGGCGCTGTCGCTCGCGGCGCGCCTCGACCGGCAGGTGAAGGGGCTCTCGGGCAGCACGGGCAAGCGCGGCAGCGAGCCGCCGCCGGACCCGTGGGCTGGCATGTTCGAACTGGCGATGGCGGTCGCGCACGGCGGCAAGCCGGCGCAGGCGCCGCCAGCGCCACGACCGCGTCGCTAGAACGCTTCTGTCACGCGCTGTTGCAATTCGTGCAACGGCTTAGAATGATGCATCGACGCTTCGGCCGTGAAGGCGGCTCAAGAAAGCGGATCACGGATGAGACCCACGATGAACATCGATCAATACATGACCGACCTCGGCCGCCGCGCACGTGCGGCGTCGCGCGCGATGGCGCGGGCGTCGACGGCGGCGAAGAATGCGGCGCTGCACGCGGTGGCGGACGCCATCGAACGCGAGCGCGAGGCGCTCAAGGAAGCCAACGGCCGTGACCTTGCGCGCGCGCGCGAAAAGGGCCACGACGCCGCGTTCATCGACCGCCTGACGCTCTCCGACAAGGCGCTCAACACGATGGTCGAAGGCTTGCGGCAAGTGGCCGCGCTGGCCGATCCGATCGGCGAGATCAGCGGGCTCAAGTTCCGTCCGAGCGGCATTCAGGTCGGACAGATGCGCGTGCCGCTCGGCGTGATCGGCATCATCTACGAATCGCGGCCGAACGTGACCATCGACGCGGCCGCGCTGTGTCTCAAATCCGGCAACGCGACGATTCTGCGCGGCGGCTCCGAGGCGCTCGAATGCAATACGGCGCTCGCGAAGCTGATCGGCGTCGGGCTGGAAGCGGCCGGATTGCCGCAGGACGCGGTGCAGGTCGTCGAGACGGCGGACCGCGCGGCGGTGGGCAAGCTCATCACGATGACCGAGTTCGTCGACGTGATCGTGCCGCGCGGCGGCAAGAGCCTGATCGCGCGCCTGATGGAAGAATCGCGCGTGCCGATGATCAAGCACCTCGACGGCATCTGCCACGTCTATGTCGACGATCGCGCGGATCTCGCGAAGGCATCGGTGATCTGCGACAACGCGAAGACGCATCGCTACGGCACCTGTAACACGATGGAAACGCTGCTCGTCGCGCGCGGCATCGCGCAGCAAGCGTTGCCGCAACTCGCGCGCGCGTTTCAGGCGAAGGAAGTCGAACTGCGCGTGGACGGGCAAGCGCGCGCCGTGCTCGAAGCGGCGAAGATCGGCGGGCTCGTCGATGCGACCGAAGAAGACTGGAGCACGGAATATCTCGCGCCGGTGCTCGCGATCAAGGTCGTCGGCGATCTGGACGAAGCGATCGAGCATATCAATCGCTACGGCTCGCATCACACCGATGCAATCTGCACGGAAGATCACGACCGCGCGATGCGTTTCCTGCGCGAAGTGGATTCGGCGAGCGTGATGGTCAATGCCTCGACGCGTTTCGCCGATGGCTTCGAATTCGGCCTCGGCGCGGAGATCGGCATTTCGAACGACAAGCTGCACGCGCGCGGCCCGGTCGGCCTGGAAGGGCTGACATCGCTCAAATACGTCGTGCTCGGGCGCGGCGAAGTGCGTCAATAAGCACGAGTCGACAAGAACAAGGATGCTCTGGATCAAATCGCTGCATATCGTGCTGGTGGCCTCGTGGTTCGCGGGGCTTTTTTATCTGCCGCGCATTTTCGTGAACCTCGCGATGGAAACCGATCCGGCGGCCACCGCGCGGCTGCTGCTCATGGCGCGCAAGCTGTTCCGGTTCATGACGTTCATCGCGGTGCCCGCGCTCGCGTGCGGGTTGTGGCTGTGGCTCGTCGTCGGGATCGGGGCGGGGCAGGGCTGGTTGCACGCCAAGCTGACCATCGTCGCGTTGATCATCGTGTATCACGGGTATTGCGGGCGCTTGCTGCACACGTTTCAACGCGGCGAGAACAAGCGCTCGGACAAGTGGTATCGGATGTTCAATGAACTTCCGGTTCTCGGGCTTCTCGGCGCGACCTTGCTCGTGGTGATCAAGCCGTTCTGAGGCGTTGCTCGTTGACCAGATCGAGCAACATTTCACCGAAGACTTCCGGACGCCCTTCGAAGAATCGCTGCACTACGTTCTTTTCGAACATGTAGCTGCGCAGCGATTCACGCTCGTCGTGATTGTTGGCGAGTCGCACCGCGGCTTCGATGTATTCCTCCACGGTTTCCGCGACCATCCAGCCGGGCATATAGGCGCGCATGAACATGGCGCCGTCGATGCGCTCGAACACCTCCCGGCCAGTCTTGCAGATGCCCGGCAACCCGACTGTGAACGCGTATACGATGCCGTTCGTGTTGCCGAAGGGCAGCGCCGAGTATCGGCAACTGGTTAACCTCTTGAATTGTGTCTCTGAGAGTGCGATCCGGATTCTGAGCAGCGCGACGATGGCTGCCGCCATGCGACTGGCAAATTGTTCAACCGCTCTCTGCTGCGGCGAGGCCATACCGAGGAAGGCGCCATCAACGTCAGAAGATCTATGAATTGTGGCGTATCAACCAATAGATAAACGATCGGGGATATGGACAGCACCGGCGATCGTTCGCCTTCATTCGAAGACGCCGCCGCCTCCGCCGCTTACGCTCCCACTCGCCGTCCTTCCAGCACGTCTTTCGCTTCGGCAAGCTTGTCCGCGAGCGCGGGTCCACGCGCCAGTGCCAGACCAACCGCCAGAATGTCGCCGATTGCGAGATGCGACACGCGCGATGTCATCGGCGAAAAAATGTCGGTGTCTTCATCGACATTTGCGAACAATCCGACCGTCGCCATGCGCGCGAGCGGCGAGTGGCCGTGCGTAATCGCGATGACTCTCGCGCCGCCGTTCAACGCCGATCTGCACGCGTCGAGAATGTCCCGGGTGCGTCCGGTATTGGAGATCGCCACGACGACGTCGCCAGCTCCGAGGAGCGCGGCGGAAGTGGTGTACGTATGCGGATCGGAGTATGCGACAGACGGCACGCCCAATCGAAAAAATTTGTGCTGCATGTCGAGCGCGGCGATGCCCGATCCGCCAGCGCCGTAGAACTCGATGCGGCGCGCCTCGGCCAGGATCGCGATGGCCGCCGCGACGCTGTCCGACGAGAGCGTATTGCGCACGGCGATCAGCGCGCCGATGGTCCGGTCGAGCACCTTGGCCGCGACGCCCGCGGGCGGCTCGTCCGCGCGCACGTCGCGGTAAACGGTGGGAACGTCCGCTGCTATGTTCTGAGCCAGGCGAATCTTGAATTCCCGGAAACCCGAAAAGCCGAGCGCCTGGCAAAAGCGCGCGATGGTCGGCTGACTGACGCCGGCACGCGCCGCGAAATCGGTCATCGACAGGTCGAGTACCTCGCGCGGCGCTTCGAGCACATAGTCGGCCAGCTTGCGCTCGGACGGCCGCAGTTGCTCGCGCTTCGCTTCGACTTGAGACAGCAACATCGGAAATCTCGCCTATGCTGAAAATTGCTTGGGACTATAGCCGAACATCGAGAATGTACAAATACTACAGAATCAGTCTGCGCAATCTAAGGGAAATCCCGTAGACCGTTTCCCCGTAAGCGATTCGAATCATGCGGTTGCTTAAAATGCATGCAGGAATTCACGTTGTCACAATGTAGTTTTTCTACTAACATCGCGAAACACGGCAATACCGCACGACAACGAACCGAACGCCGTTCTCCGCAACATTCCACCCAACCTCGACGGCAGGCGCGCCGGGCGTAAGACGAAGGAGCTTCGATGGTTTCCCCGCATTCGCAACTCAAAAAAGTCACCGATCGCATCATCGAGCGCAGCAAGCCGACGCGTTCCGCATACCTGGCGCGCATCGATGCCGCCCACGGCAAGTTTCCGGCGCGCGGCGCGCTTTCGTGCGCGAATCTGGCGCACGGCTTCGCCGGACTCGAAGGCGAGGAAAAGATAGCGATCAAGGCGATTCGCGAGCCGAACATCGGCATCGTCTCGTCCTATAACGAGATGCTGTCCGCGCACGCGCCGTACAAGAACTTCCCCGACATCATCAAGCAGGCGGCGCGCGAGCACGGCGGCGTCGCGCAATTCGCGGGCGGCGTGCCCGCCATGTGCGATGGCATCACGCAAGGCAACGCCGGCATGGAACTGTCGCTTTTTTCGCGTGAAGTCATCGCGATGAGCACGGCCGTGGCGCTCACGCACAACATGTTCGACGCGGCCCTGTGCCTCGGTATTTGCGACAAGATCGTGCCGGGGTTGGCCATCGGCGCGTTGCAGTTCGGTCACCTGCCGACCATTTTCGTGCCCGCCGGCCCGATGACCAGCGGCTTGACCAATGACGACAAGGCCAAAGTGCGCCAGGAGTTCGCGACCGGAAAATGCGATCGGGGCGCGCTGCTCGAAGCGGAATCCGCGGCGTATCACGGACACGGCACCTGCACGTTCTATGGCACGGCGAACAGCAACCAGATGCTCATGGAAGTGATGGGCCTGCATTTGCCGAGCTCGGCGTTCGTGCATCCGCACACGCCCCTGCGCGACGCGCTCACGGCCGAGGCCGCGCGTCGTGTGCTCGATCTCACGCTGGAACGCGGCAACTACACGCCGATCGGCCATGTGGTCGATGAAAAGGCGATCGTGAACGGCATCGTCGCGCTGCTGGCGACGGGCGGCTCGACCAACCATACGCTGCATCTCGTGGCGATCGCGCGGGCGGCGGGCATCATGATCGACTGGAACGATTTCGACGAGCTTTCGCAAGTGGTGCCGCTACTCGCGAAAATCTACCCGAACGGCAAGGCCGACGTGAACCACTTCCACGCGGCGGGCGGCGTCGCGTTCCTCGTACGCAATCTGCTCGAAGGCGGCTTGCTGCACGAAGACGTGCAGACGGTCGCGGGCAAGGGACTTTCGCACTATACGAAGGAGCCGAAGCTCATCGACGGCAAGCTGCAATGGGTCGACGGCGCGCCTGAAAGCCACGACACCAAGGTGCTGCGCGGCATCGGCGAGCCGTTCCAGCCGGACGGCGGCCTGCGTCTCATGCAGGGCAAGCTCGGGCGCGGGGTCATCAAGATTTCGGCGGTCGCGGCGGAGCATCGCGTGGTGAAGGCGCCGGCCATCGTGTTCAATTCGCAAGAGGAAGTGCAGGAAGCGTTCGACAAAAGCGAACTGAAGCGCGATTTCGTCGCCGTGGTGCGCTTCCAGGGCGCGCGCGCGAACGGCATGCCCGAACTGCATCGTTTGACGCCGCTGCTCGGCGTGCTGCAGGATCAGGGCTTCCATGTCGCACTGGTTACGGACGGACGCATGTCGGGCGCGTCGGGCAAGGTGCCGGCGGTCATTCACGTGTCGCCCGAGGCGCTGCTGCAAGGACCGCTCGGCAAGGTCCGCACCGGCGACATGCTCGTAATCGATGCGCCCGCCGGCGTGCTCGACATCGAAATCGATGCGAACGAGTGGGATTCGCGGGAAGTGCAAGCGCCGCTCTATCAGGCGGACAACGAAGCAGGATTCGGACGCGAACTGTTCGGCGTATTCCGTAGCGCGGCGCTGCCAGCGGAAGAGGGGGCGTCGGTGTTCGGCGCGCTCATCGGCGCGACGTCCGCGCACGACGGGGCGAACGGCGCGGCGGCCCCGCAAGACAAGAATCCGCTTCGCGAAAACGCGCGCGCCGCGGCATCGGCGCTGAACAAGGCGCACGCCACGCAGCATTGAACATCGCAACGTCGAGAAACCGCGGACAGACCGAATGGCGCCGCATCAAAAACAGGAGTCGCATCAAATGAAATCGGTAAGCGAAATCGTGCGTCTGGGCCCGGTGATTCCGGTGCTGGCGTTCGAAACGGTCGAGCAAGGCGAACATGTGTCGCGCGCACTGCACGCGGGCGGCGTGAAAGTGCTGGAAATCACGCTGCGCACGCCAGCGGGCATCGGCGCGATCGAGCGCGCGAGCCAGTTGGCGGACGATATCGTCGTCGGCGTGGGCACCATCACGAAGCCCGAGCATTGCGCGCAGGCGAAGAAGGCGGGCGCGCAGTTCGGCGTGTCGCCCGGTCTCACGAAGGACATGCACAAGGCCGCGCAGGACGCAGGCTTGCCGCTGCTGCCGGGCGTGATGACGCCCAGCGATATCATCGCCGCGATGGAACTGGGCTACGAAATCGTCAAGTTTTTCCCGGCGCAGCAGGCGGGCGGCATTCCGATGCTTCAGGCGTTCTACGGACCGTTCCCGAATCTGAAATTCTGTCCGACGGGCGGGATCACGGCTGAAACCGCGACCAACTTTCTCGCACAGCCGAATGTGGTGTGTGTCGGCGGTTCCTGGCTGACGCCGAAGGCCGCGCTTGCCGCGCAGAACTGGGAGGAAGTCACGCGTCTTGCACGCGCTGCGAGCGACTTGGCGCCGCACCAGTAAGCTGCTTTGCATCCAAAGGCGCGTCGCGACCATGTGAGCGGTCGGACGCGCTTTTTCTTTTGGCCGGATGTCCTGTTCGATTCAATCAGGCAAACCTCGATGCTTTCGCCGACCGGTTGATCGCCTGCGATGCGGGCACATCGCGAGAATCCGGACAGGCTCGAGCGCGTATGGGCGTACAACACGTTCAAGCTGAAGGATCACGCGGTGTTCGCCGGCTTCGCGCAGAGACTCGATTACGTGAAGCACGGCCTCGGCAACTTCGAAGGGCGGTTCCCCTTCGCGCAGATCGTGCCGGCCACCGTCGATGCGGTGGACGGTCACCAGTGGGAAACCCGCGCGGCCAGCGCATAATTCCTCGAAGCTCAATTCCCGGCCAATCTCCTCGCTTACAGATAAAATTCCGTTGCCTTGCGCCGTGTTTGCGCTTGCCGGACGCCGCCGATGTGTGCAGTGCAGCGACGGCAAACGCATACATAGCGCAAAAACCTCAACAAAATCAAAGGAGGCGTTATGCCAGCCGTCCACGGGAGCATGCTGCTGCTCTACGCGGTGATCGCGATCGCGGTTCTGATCCTGATGATCGCCCGCTACAAGGTTTACCCTTTCCTCGTTCTCATGATTGTGTCCGTGCTGCTGGCCCTCGCGGTCGGCATGCCGATGGACAAGATCGTGAAGTCGTTCGAAACCGGCAACGGGAACACGCTCGGCCACATTGCGGTGGTGGTCGGTCTCGGCACGATGCTCGGCAAGATGATGGCCGAATCGGGCGGCGCCGAGCGCATCGCCAATACGCTCATCCATCTGTTCGGCGAGAAGAACATTCACTGGGCGATGATGGTCGTCGCGATCATCGTCGGCTTGCCGGTGTTCTTCGAAGTCGGCTTCGTGCTGCTGATTCCGATCGCGTTCAACGTCGCGAAACGCACCGGCAAATCGCTGCTGCTCATCGGCCTGCCGATGGTCGCCGGCCTCTCGGTCGTGCACGGCCTGATTCCGCCGCACCCGGCCGCGCTGCTCGCGGTGCAGCAGTATCACGCGGATATCGGCAAGACGATCGCATACGGCCTGATCGTCGGCGTGCCGACCGCGATCGTCGCGGGCCCGCTCTTTGCGCTGATGATCCACAAATACATCAAGCTGCCGGACGCCAACGCACTCGCCGACCAGTTCACGGAAAAGCACGGCGACACGGAAAAGAAGCGCGACCTGCCGAGCTTCGGCATCACGCTCTTCACCATTCTGCTGCCGGTCATTCTGATGCTGGTCGGAAGCTGGGCGGATCTGGTCTTCACGCCGAAGACGCTGCCGAACGATTTGCTGCGCTTCATCGGCCAATCGGATATGGCGCTGCTGATCGCGGTGCTGGTCAGTTTCTGGACCTTCGGCGCGAAACGTGGATTCAACCGCGAACAGATTCAGAAGTTCTGCGGCGAGTGTCTTGCGCCGATCGCAGGCATCACGCTGATCGTGGGCGCGGGCGGCGGTTTCGGCCAGGTTCTGCGCGACAGCGGCATCTCGCAGCAGATCGTCGCCACCGCTTCGCAGGCGAATCTGTCGCCGCTGTTGCTCGGCTGGTTCGTCGCCGCGCTGATTCGTCTGGCGACCGGCTCTGCCACCGTCGCGATGACGACCGCGTGCGGCATCGTCGCGCCGATCGCGGCCGCGGCGGGCGGCCATACGAGCCCGGAATTGCTGGTGCTCGCCACCGGCTCCGGCTCGCTGATCTTTTCGCATGTGAACGATGGCGGCTTCTGGCTGATCAAAGAGTATTTCGGGATGACCGTCGGACAGACCTTCAAGACCTGGTCGTTGCTCGAAACCCTCATTTCCCTGATGGGACTCGGCTTGACTTTCGTGCTCGCGGCGTTCGTGTAAGGAGATTTCGATGATTCTGATCGCAATGGGCGTGTCGGGCGCCGGCAAGTCTCTTATCGGGGAATTGCTGGCGGAGCGCCTGCAATGCTCGTTCACCGATGGCGACGCGTTCCACAGCGCCGCCAACAAGGAGAAGATGCACAAGGGCATCCCGCTGACCGACGACGACCGCTGGCCGTGGCTCAAGACGATTCGCGCCGCGATCGAGGAAAAGCAGCGTGCGGGCGAGACGGCGGTGTTCACATGCTCGTCGCTGAAGCGCTCGTATCGCGACGTGTTGCGCGACGGCGACAAAGACGTCTGTTTCGTCTATCTCGAAGGCACGTTCGACGTGCTGCACGAACGGCTCGCGACGCGCACGGGACATTTCTTCGATCCGAAGCTGCTGCAGAGCCAGCTCGATACGCTCGAGGCGCCGGGCGCGGACGAGGCGATCGTGGTGAGCATCGAGCACACGCCCGAGGAAATCGTCGAGATCGTGATCGAGGAACTGAAGACGCGCTGATTTCGCGTTTGACGTTGCAGAAAAAAAGCCCCACGCCGCAAAGCGTGGGGCTTTTTCTTCGACCTTGCGCCGCGAATCAGGCGATACGCTTTGCCAGTTCGGCCGCTTTGCCGATATACGAACCCGGCGTCATTTCCAGCAGCAGCTTCTTGGCATCGGCGGGAATCGCCAGACCGCCGATGAACGTCTGCAACGCCTCGCGCGTGATGCCCTTGCCGCGCGTCAGCTCCTTCAACTGCTCGTACGGATTCTCGATGCCGTAGCGGCGCATCACCGTCTGCACCGGCTCGGCGAGCACTTCCCAGGTATTGTCGAGATCTTCGTTCAGGCGCGCCGCGTTGATTTCGAGCTTGTCGAGGCCGCGGATCAGCGCGTCATAAGCCAGCAGAGAATAGCCGAACGCGACGCCGATGTTGCGCAGCACGGTCGAATCGGTCAGGTCGCGCTGCCAGCGCGAGACCGGCAACTTGTCGGAGAGATGGCGCAGCGTCGCGTTCGCGAGGCCGAGGTTGCCTTCGGAATTCTCGAAGTCGATCGGGTTGACCTTATGCGGCATCGTCGACGAGCCGATTTCGCCAGCCTTTAGCTTCTGCTTGAAGTAGCCGAGCGAGATGTAGCCCCACACGTCGCGGTCGAGGTCGAGCAGGATCGTGTTGGCGCGCGCGACCGCGTCGAACAGTTCGGCCATGTAGTCGTGCGGCTCGATCTGGATCGTGTACGGATTGAACGTGAGCTTCAGCCGATTCTCCACGACGTCCTTCGAGAACGCTTCCCAGTCGAATTCCGGATACGCCGACAGATGCGCGTTGAAATTGCCGACCGCGCCGTTCATCTTGCCGAGCAGTTCGACCTTCTCGATGCGCTGGATTGCGCGCGACAGACGCGCCGCGACGTTGGCGATCTCCTTGCCGAGCGTGGTCGGGCTGGCGGGCTGGCCGTGCGTGCGCGAGAGCATCGGTTGCTCGGCGTGCGTGTGCGCGAGCTTCACGAGGCGTTCGTACACCGAGCGGAGCGCAGGCAGGATCACGCGCTCGCGCGCGCCGGCGAGCATCAGGCCGTGCGACGTGTTGTTGATGTCTTCGGACGTGCACGCGAAGTGGATGAACTCACTCGCGCGTTCCAGTTCCGGCTGGCCCTTGACCGACTCCTTGAGCCAGTATTCGACGGCCTTCACGTCGTGATTCGTGACGCGCTCGATGTCCTTGATGCGCGCTGCGTCGTGCGCGGTGAAGCGCTCGGCGAGGCTCAGCAGGAATTGCTCGGAGGCTTCGGAGAAGCGCGGCACTTCGGCGAAACCGGCGCGCGACAACGCGATCAGCCAGTGAATCTCGACCGTCACGCGATGGCGCATGAACGCGGCTTCGGAGAGCCATTCGCGCAGGGCTTCGGTCTTGGCGGCGTAGCGGCCGTCGAGCGGCGAGAGCGCGGTCAGCGCGAAAAGGGTATCGGGACGGGTATCGGACATGATTGCAGGCGCGGCCGGAAGGGAAAAGACGGAAGAACCGCGCATTTTACCATCGGATGCGTCCCAATCCCCGGCGCGCGGCCGCCGCTCAGCGGGTTCGCAGTTCGTCGTCGAGTGCGCGAAGTTGCGCGGGCGTGCCGACGTTTTCCCATCGGCCGGCGTAGAGTTCACCGCTCGCGCGCCCCGCCGCGATGGTTTCGCGATAGTACGGCGTGAGCGCGCGGCGCGTGCCGGGCGCGAGATCGCGGAACATGCGCGTGTCGTAGAGCCCGATATTGCCGAAGGTGTGGCGCGGCGTGCCGTCGAGCGCGAGCACGCCGTCGTTCAGCGCGAAATCGCCTTTCGCGTGGAAGGGCGGATTAGGGACCATCACGAGATGCATGCCCGGTTCGTCGCGTGCTTCGAGCGCTTCGGCGCGGTCGTGCAGGGTCGAGTAGTCGAAATCGCAGAACACATCGCCGCTGACGGCGATGAACACGCCGTCTCCGATCAGCCGCAGCGCCTGCGCGATGCCGCCCGCCGTTTCCAGCGCTTCGGTTTCGGGCGAATACCGCAGCGCAACGCCCCAGCGCGCACCGTCGCCCAGTGCGGTTTCGATCTGCGCGCCGAGCCACGCGTGATTGATGACGATCGTTTCGATGCCCGCCGCCGCCAGCCGCTCGATCTGCCACACGATGAGCGGCTTGCCGCCTGCTTCGAGCAGCGGTTTCGGACATGTGTCGGTGAGCGGGCGCATGCGTTCGCCGCGACCGGCGGCGAAGATCATCGCCGTCTTGAGAGCGTGCGTCATCGTCGGCTCAGAAGGTGTAACCGACTTCGATCGCGCGGCCTTCCAGCGAGTCGAGCAGACGCGCGAACGGCCAGAGCGGCGCGTAGCGCTCCGCGACCTTGCGCGCATAGCCGATGAAACGCGGCAGATCGGCGAGATATTGCGGCTTGCCGTCGCGATAGTGGATGCGCGCGAACAGGCCGAGCACCTTGATGTGCCGCTGCAGGCCCATCCATTCGAGCTGACGGTAGAAGTCGCCGAAATCCGGATCGACGGGAAGTCCGGCCTTCTTCGCGCGTTCCCAGTAATACGCGATGCAATCGAGCTGAAATTCTTCTTCCCAACTGACGAATGCGTCGCGCATCAGCGACGCCATGTCGTAGGTGATCGGGCCGTACACCGCGTCCTGAAAATCCAGCACGCCCGGATTCGGCTCGCACACCATCAGATTGCGCGGCATGTAGTCGCGCAGCATGAAGGTTTGCGGTTGCGCGAGCGCGCTCTGCACGAGCAGCGTGAAGGTGTCGTCGAGCGTCTTGCGTTCGTCCGTGGTGACTTCGCGGCCCAGATGACGGCCGATGAACCACTCGGGCATCAATTCCATTTCACGGCGCAAAAACGCCTCGTCGAAAGGCGGCAGCACGCCTTCGCGCGCGGTCTGCTGGAAGCGGATCAGCGGGTCGATCGCGTCGCGCATCATCGGCCGCGCGTTCTTTTCGTCGAGAACGGAGATGTACGTCGTGTTGCCGAGGTCGGTCACGAGCATGAAACCGGCTTCGAAATCGGCTTCGAGAATTTTCGGCACGTGTACGTTCGCCGCTTCGAGCAGCCCGGCGACCTGCACGAACTCGCGGCATTTTTCGGGCGGCGGAGCATCGACGGCGATGAGCGTCCGGCCGTGCTCCGAATCGCTTTCCAGCCGGAAATAGCGGCGAAAGCTTGCATCGGCGGAAGCGGGGGCGAGACTCGCGACATTCAACCGGTAGCGTCCGGCGAAATTTTCGAGCCATGAGCGGAGCTGATTCAGGCGGGCGTCGGAAGGAATATGCGTCATAAATTCGGGGGGCCAAACATCTTGCCATATAATACCCCACGACTTTTTTAAGCGATCCGTTTCACGCCTGGCACCAGGCCCCCGACGACTGTGAGCGTCACCGTTCGATCGAGTGTCGTCCCGCTTAGCAACGGACCGTCAAGTTCGTGACTGCGGAAAGGGCGCGGCCGCCTGCCCGGCGGCATCGGGCGCGTGGGACGCGAACGGGATCGAACCGCCACCCATACATGCCGCCACGACAGTTTCCCGTATCGAAAATCCAAGGCGACGCTCAGCCACGCAGGCGGCGGCTCGTCGCCGCGCTTCTATCCGTTCCGGGTCTGATGCCCGCTCTCGCGCACGCCCAGCTCGCGGGCGACGCCGCGTATCCGCAGCCGCTCGACGGCCCCGGCAGTCTGCGCCTCGCGCCGCAACTCGAAGAGCGCCCGCTGCAAAGCGGCCAGCAATCGTCTACCTTCCTGCTGAGCGACAAGGCGACGGGCACCTCCGACGAAGACATGGCGGCGAAGGGTTCGGCGGAGATCCGCCGCACGGTGACGGTCATCAAGGGCGACGCGCTGCACTACGATCAGGACACGGACATGGCCGATGCTTTCGGCAATGTCAGGCTGATCAACAACGGCGTGTCGTTCGCCGGTCCGGAAGCGCATCTGAAGGTCGAGGCCAACGAAGGGTTCATGACGAACCCGAAGTACCACTTCAATCTGACGGGCGGCTCGGGTAGCGCCGAGCGCGCCGACATGATCGACGACGAGCGCGCGCGCATCGATCACGGCACGTACACCGCGTGCCAGTGCGAAGCCGATCCGGCCTGGTACATCAAGGGCACGTCGTTCGATTTCGACACCGGCGCCGACGAAGGCGTTGCGCATAACGGCGTGCTGTTCTTCCAGGGCGTGCCGGTGTTCGCGAGCCCGTGGCTTTCGTTTCCGCTCACGAGCGACCGTCGCAGCGGCCTGTTGCCGCCGACCTTCTCGCTCAGCTCGACGACCGGTTTCGAAGCGACGATCCCGTACTATTTCAACATCGCGCCGAATCGCGATCTGACCGTCACGCCGCGCATCATGACGAAGCGTGGCGTGCTGGGCGAAGCGACCTACCGCTACCTGTCGCCGACCTACTCGGGCTCGTTTACCGGCGACTATCTGCCGAATGACCGGGTAACGCACACGAACCGCTATGCGATCTTCTGGCAGCATCGCCAGAACTTCGGCAACGGCTTCGGCGGCTACGTCAATTACAACAAGGTTTCGGACGATCAATATCCGGAAGACCTGGGCAACGCGTCGAATCAGTTCCTGAACGGCACGCAGTTGCTGTATCAGCAGGAAGCGGGGCTCACGTACAACAACGGCCCGTGGTCCGTGCTCGCGCGCGAACAGCGCTGGCAGACGCTGCAGCCGTCGGTTCCGCCGTACGCGCGTGAGCCGCAGGTGAACGTTCAGTACAACAAGTACAACGTCGGCGGCTTCGACTACGGCGCGGAGCTGGACGCGACGCGCTTCACCATCACCACCGATGGCGCGACCGACGGCAACCGGCTGTACTTCAATCCGTACCTGAGCTACGGCATCAATGCACCGGGCTATTTCGTCACGCCGAAGGTGCAATGGCACTTCGCGTCGTACGACCTGAGTCACATCGCGACCACGCAGGTTGCGGGCTCGTCGCCGCCGGTGGCGGGGCAGCCCAAGAATTTCACCGAGTCGATTCCAACCCTCAGCTTCGATACGGGGCTCGTGTTCGACCGCTCGGTGCGCCTGTTCGGCCAGGATTACATCCAGACGCTGGAGCCGCGGCTCTATTACGTCTACACGCCGTATCACAATCAGGACTTCGCGCCGATCTTCGATACCGCCGAAGCCGACTTCGGCCTCGCCGAGATCTACACGCCGAACACGTTCGTCGGCAACGACCGCATCGCCGATGCGAACCGCCTGACGGCCGGCCTGACCACGCGCTTCATCAACCCGGCGACGGGCGACGAGCGCGCGCGTTTCGTCATCGCGCAGCAGTATTATTTTCAGAGCCAGCGCGTCACGATCACGCCGGGCCAGCTGCCGGAGCAGGCGAAGCACTCAGACCTGATCGCGGGCGCGGCCATCAAGCTGGGCGCTGGTTTCGCTTCGGAAACCGCGTTCCAATATAATGTCGATAACAATCAGCTCGTGCGCTCGAGCGTCGGTTTTGCGTTCAGCCCCGCCGAACGCAAGGTGATCAACGTCGGATACCGCTACACGCGTTCCAACCAGACCACCCTGGTGAACGAGCCGATCAACCAGATCCTGCTGTCGGGCGAGTGGCCGCTCTCGAATCGGCTCTATGCCGTCGCCCGCGTAAATTATGATCTCGCGAGCCATCGTCTCGTCGACGGGCTTCTGGGCTTCCAGTACGATGCCGACTGCTGGGCGTTCGGCTTCGGCATGCAGCGTTACGCCAACGGCGTGAACACGCAGGGCCAGCCTTCGTCGGGCACGCGCGTGCTCGCGCAATTGACGTTCAAGGGCTTGTCGAACGTCGACAATGGCCTCGTCACCGCGTTCCGTTCGAGCGTCCAGGGTTACCAGCCGCCGCCGCCGGCGCCGGCGCCGCTGTCCCGGTACAGCGACTACGAGTAGGCCGAAACGGGCGTTCTCGCGCGGGAATCCAATGACGAGCGGTCAAGAGCGGCGCCGATGGCCGCGCAGGCAGCACACACAAGCAGTACACGAACGGGTGAAGCTCGTATTTGATGGAGTATCTGTGGCAAACGTGAAAATGTTTCGATCGACGGTAATTGCAGCGGGCGCGCTCGCTGCCGCGCTGATCCTGAGTTCGCCGGCCGGTGCGCAGGCGTTGTCGAATCGCAATGCGCAGCTCGCCGATTCCGTCGTCGCGGTGGTGAACGACGGCGTCATCACGCAGCGCGAACTGCAAGAACGCACGGCGCTCATCGCGAAGCGTCTCCAGCAACAGAACGCGCCGGTGCCGCCTGCGGACCAGATGCAGCGGCAGGTGCTCGATCAGATGGTGCTCGAGCGCATCCAGCTTCAGCGGGCGAAGGAAGACGGCATCGTCGTCGACGACGCCACGGTCAACCGCACACTCTCGCGTCTCGCCCAGCAAAACCAGATGACGCTCGACGTCTACCGCTCGCGGATCGAGGCGCAGGGCGTGCCCTGGTCCACCTTCATGCGCGACGCGCGCACCGAACTCACGCTCTCCAAGCTGCGCGAGAAGGAAGTGGACAGCAAGGTCACCGTGTCCGACGGCGAAGTGGCGAACTACATCGCCAGCCAGCGCGGCCCGGGCGCGCGCAACGCGAGCGATCTGCGTCTGCAGCACATCATGTTCAAGCTTCCGTCGGATGCGCCTGAAAGCGATGTCGCGAAGGTTCAGGCTCAGGCCGACGCCGTGCTCAAGCAGGCGCAGGCCGGCGACGATTTCGCGAAACTCGCCAAGCAGAACTCGCAGGACACCGACGCCGGTAAGGGCGGCGATCTCGGCTTCCGCGCACCGGGTTCGCTGCCGGCGGGCATCGTCTCGGCGGTGTCGACACTGCGTCCGGGCCAGGTCGTGCCCACGCTTTTGCGCACCGACGGCGGCTTCGAGATCATCAAGCTGGTGGATCGCCGCGCGAGCCAGGGCACCGCAGCCGACGCGCCGAAGCTCGTGCAGACGCACGTGCGCCACATCCTCCTGCGCGTATCCGATGGCATGTCGGAACAGTCCGCGCGCCAGAAGCTGCTCGACATCAAGCAGCAAGTGGCGGCGGGCGGCGATTTCGCCAACTTCGCGCGGACCTACTCGCAGGACGGCTCGGCGTCGCAGGGCGGCGATCTCGGCTGGATCAGCCCGGGCGAAACCGTGCCTGAATTCGAGCGCGCGATGAACAACCTCCAGGACGGCGCCGTCAGCGATCCGGTGCGAAGCGAATACGGCTACCACCTGATCCAGGTGCTCGGCCGCCGCGATGCGGAAGGATCGGCGACGCAGCAGCTCGATATCGCCCGTCAGGCAATCGGTCAGCGCAAGGCCGAGCAGGCGTATTCGGACTGGCTGCGCGAACTGCGCGACACCGCTTACGTGCAGTACAAGGGCATCGCTGCCCAGCCGCAATAAGAGCATGAACTCCGCCGACGCCCGACGGCTCGCCATCGCCATCACGACTGGCGAGCCGGCCGGTGTCGGCCCGGAACTGACCGCGGCTGCGCTCGGGCAGGCGCGCGAGCGTTGGCCGTCGGCGCACTTCACGGTGCTCGGCGATCGTGCTCTGCTTGAAGCGCGTGCCGGCGCGGACTGGCTCGAAACAAACGATGCCGTCGACGTTGAACATCACGCGCTCGCCGTGCCCGCCGAACCGGGCAAGCTGAATGCGGCGAACGGGCGCTACGTGCTGGGTCTTCTCGATGCCGCCATCGACGGTGCGGTTTCCGGCCGTTTCGACGCCATCGTCACCGCGCCGCTGCAAAAGAGCACGATCAACGATGCCGGCGTGCCTTTCACCGGCCACACCGAATATCTCGCCGAACGCACGAACACGCCGCGCGTCGTGATGATGCTGGCGGGTTCGAGCGAGCGGCCATTGCGCGTCGCGCTCGCGACCACGCATCTGCCGCTGAAGGACGTGTCCGCGGCGCTCACGATCGACGGCCTCGTTGAAACGCTCACGATCATCGATCACGATCTGCGCGCGCATTTCGGTCTGCGCGCGCCGCGCATTCTCGTCACCGGCCTCAATCCGCATGCGGGCGAGAACGGCTATCTGGGCCGCGAGGAAATCGACGTCATCACGCCCGCGCTCGAACGCGCCCGCGCGCTTGGCATCGACGCGCCGGGTCCGTATCCCGCCGACACGCTGTTTCAGCCGCGCTATCTGAAAGACGCCGACTGCGTGCTCGCGATGTTCCATGATCAGGGCTTGCCGGTGCTGAAGTATGCGACGTTCGGCGAGGGCATCAACGTCACGCTCGGCTTGCCGATCATCCGCACGTCGGTGGATCACGGCACCGCGCTCGATCTCGCGGGAACGGGCCGCGCCGACCCGGGCAGCATGATCGCCGCAATCGACGCCGCCGTCACGATGGCGCGTCACAAGCGTCACGCGCGCGCGGCGTGATCCGGGCCACGCGCCCGCTTCTTTCAAACGAGTATGTCGACCAAACATCAAGGCCATTTCGCGCGCAAGCGCTTCGGGCAGAACTTCCTCGTCGATCAGGGCGTGATCGATTCCATCGTCGATGTGATCGCGCCGAAGCGCGGCGAGCGCATGGTCGAGATCGGGCCGGGACTGGCCGCGCTCACGGAGCCGCTGATCGAGCGGCTCGCCACGCCCGAAGCGCCGTTGCATGCGGTCGAACTGGACCGCGATCTGATCGGTCGGCTGGAAAAGCGCTTCGGCGACAGGCTCGTCGTGCATTCCGCCGATGCGCTCGAGTTCGACTTCGCTTCGCTCGCGCTCGAAGGGGAAAAGCCGACGCTGCGTATCGTCGGCAATCTGCCGTACAACATCTCGAGCCCGCTGCTCTTTCATCTGACGACGTTCGCGCACAAGGTGATCGACCAGCACTTCATGCTGCAGGACGAAGTGGTCGAACGCATGATCGCCGAGCCCGCGAGCAAGGACTACGGGCGTCTTTCGGTGATGCTGCAATACCGCTACGTGATGGACAAGCTGCTCGACGTGCCGCCCGAGTCGTTCAACCCGCCGCCGAAGGTGAATTCCGCCATCGTGCGAATGATTCCGTTCGCGCCGCACGAGTTGCCCGAAGTCGAGGAAGCCGTGCTGTCCGATGTCGTGAAGGCGGCTTTCGCGCAGCGTCGCAAGGTGTTGCGCAACAATCTGGGCGCGTATCGCGACACGATCGATTTCGATGCCCTCGGCTTCGATCTCACGCGCCGCGCCGAGGAAGTGCCGGTTGCGGAGTTCGTCGCGCTCGCGCAGGCGGTTCAGCGCTCGAAAGCCTGAACGCAGCCGACATCCGACAGCAATTTCAGCAGCCGTTCCAGTCGCGCGCGCTGTTCGCGATGCAGGCCGTGCGTCGCGCTCACCTGCCGCACGCGCGTGCGCCAGTAGGTCTGGCCGAACAGCGAGTTGGCGCCTTCCGCCGACAGCACGCGCTCCAGATGCCCGATCGCGGCATCGACATTCTTCGGTGTGTATGGGCTCGTGATCGTGGTGTTTCGCGCGAGTGTTTCGTTCATCGTTATCCTCGTGTCGCGTTGATTCCGAGTGGCCGATTCTGCGAGCGGCGCGAGACATTCGACGTCCCGAATGCACAACATCGATCGGGACGCGATGTGTCCCGACCGGCTGCTATGATCGTCGTCCCCATCGGTCCGGGGCAGAAAGACATCCTTCAACGGAGACTGCATGCGCTTCATTCACGCCGCGGATATTCATCTCGATAGCCCGCTGCACGGCCTTTCCGCCTACGCGGACGCACCCGCCGACATGCTGCGCAACGCCACGCGCGAGGCGTTCTCGAAGCTCGTGTCGGTGGCGGTCGACGAACAGGTCGATTTCATGGTGATCGCCGGCGATCTCTACGACGGCACCTGGCGCGACCACAACACGGGCATCTTTTTCTGCCGCGAGATGGGACGCCTGCGACGCGCCGGCATTCCGGTCTACGTGCTGTTCGGCAATCACGACGCCGAAAGCGAGATGACGAGCCAGTTGCAACTGCCCGACAACGTCCACACCTTCTCGACGAGAAAGCCGCAGACCTTCCGCATCGACGCACTGAAGGTCGCGCTGCACGGCCACAGCTTCAAGGAAAAGGCGGTCACGACGAATCTCGTCACCGCGTATCCGTCGCCGGTCGCCGGGTACTTCAATATCGGCGTGCTGCATACCGCACTCGAAGGTGGGTCGATGCACGCGAGCTACGCGCCATGCTCGGTCGCCGAATTGCACGCGAAGGAATATCACTACTGGGCGCTCGGCCACGTCCACGAATACGCGATCTGGCAGGACGCATCGACCATCGTGTTTCCGGGCAATCTGCAAGGCCGCAACATCCGCGAGACGGGACGGCGCGGCGCGGTGCTCGTCACGGTGTCGGACACGGAGGAGGTGAGCGTCGAGCGGCTCTTCATCGACGTGTTGCGCTGGGAAGCCGTCACGGTGGACGCATCACTGGCGAGCACGCTCGATGAAGTCGCGCTCGCGGTCGGACGCGCGCTGGAGGCGCTCATCGAAGCGGCGGCATCGTCCGTGCCGCACGCGGTGCGCGTGACGATCACCGGCGCGACCGGAGCGCACGGCGAACTGTTCGGACTGGAGGCGCAACTGCGCGCGGAAGTGCTCGCGCAGATCGCCGCGATCAGCCACGACCGTCTGTGGCTCGAAAAAGTGAAGATCGCGACCGCGCCGCTCGCACACAGCGAACCCGCGAGCGGCCGCACCGACGCGCTCGCCGATCTTCACGGCCTGCTGATCGAAGCCGAGTCCGACCCGGAATTCCTGAGCATGCTGAAAGAAAGACTCATCGCGCTGGCATCGCAGGCGCCGAGCGAATTGCAGAAGTCCGTGCCCGAGCTCGAGCACGTGCGCAACGGCGAACTCGCGAAGCTCGTCGGCGACGTGCGCTCCGGGCTGATCGCGCAACTGGCGGACGCGGAGTAAGCGATGCGTATCGGCAAGCTCGAACTCATCCGCTACGGCAAATTCACCGATCACGCCGTCGAGTTTCCGGCGCCGGAACATGACTTTCACTTCGTCGTCGGTCCGAACGAGGCCGGCAAATCGACCATCAAGAACGCGATCTCCGAATTGCTCTTCGGCATGCCGCACAGCTCGCCGCTCGCGTTCGTGCATCCGCAGAGCGACTTGCGGCTCGGCGCGTCGATCGAGGCGGGTAGCGAAACCTTCGCGTTTCATCGCACGAAGAGCCGTAAGTCGTCGCTCAGCGCGCCGAACGGCGACGCGCTTGCCGCCGACGCGCTCGCGCCGTTTCTCGGCTCGGCCGACAAGAGCTTCTTCGAGCAGATGTACTGCCTCGATCACACGGCGCTGATTCGCGGCGGCCAAGGCATTCTCGATGCATCGAGCGATGTCGGGCAGATGCTGTTCCAGTCGGCGGCGGGCATCGCGAGTCTCGGTGACGTGCGCCAGCGTCTCGCGGACGAAGCCGATCGTCTGTGGGCGAAGCGCAAGTCGGGCGACCGTGCGTATTACATCGGCCTAAAGCAATACGACGAAGCCACCAGCGAACTGAAAACGGCGAGCGTGCGAACGACACAGTGGCGTCGCGCGCACGGCGCGGTCGAAGAGGCCGAAGAGCAGCGCCGCGAGCAGGACGCGCGCCGCGCGGAACTGGAAGCGCAGCGCGGCAAGCTGGAACGCGTGAGGCGTGTCGCGCCGTTTCTGAACGTGTGGCGCGAGAAGGCGGCGGAGTTGCGCGAACTGGGCGACGTCGTCGACTTGCCCGCGAACGCCGAAGCGACGCTGCAAAACGCGCTCACGCGGCTCGCGACGGCGCAAGGCGCGCTCGACGTACACGCGAAGGCGGCCGAGCGATTGCACGCCGAACTGAACGCGATTCACATCGCGCACGCGCTGCTCGCCGCGCAGGCGCGCATTCGTGCGCTCGACGCCACGCGGCAGCGCTGCACGCATCACGCGAGCGATATCGCCCGCCTCGAACAGGAAGTCGCGATGCGACTGCGCCAGATCGCGCAGGACGGCGCGCAACTCGGCTGGCCGCACGACGAAGCGGGCGTGCGCCGCACGATGCCCGGCGCGCTCGCGCTCCAGACGGTCACGAGCCTGATGCTCGAGCACGGCGAACTCGAACTCGCCGCGCGCAATGCTGAGCAGGCAGCCGACGAATGCGCCGCGCAGATCGACACGCTGAAAGCGAGGCTCGCGGCGATCGCGGGCGGCGATGTGCCGCCGCGTCTGCGCGCCGCGTTGCGTGCCGCGCAAAAGTATCGCGATACGGGCGAGGCGAAAGCGCGCCTCGAAGACGCGCGGCGCGACGCGCAGCATGCGCTCGACGCGGGCATCGCCGCGCTTGGCCGATGGTCGCGGCCGATCGCCGAATTGAAGACGATGACGCTGCCGGCAGCCGAGCGCATCGCCGCGTTGCGCGCGCAGCGTCAGGAATGCGTTTCGCGGCTGACGCTCGCCACGGATCGCGCGAAGGAAGCGCAGGACACGCTCCACGCGACGCGCAGCGAACTCGACGCGCTCGTCGAAGCGCACGATGTCGTGACGGGCGATCAGGTTCACGCCGCGCGCGCGTCGCGCGATGCGGCGTGGACCGCGATCAGATCCGGCGATATCGCGCTCGATGAAGGCGCGTCCGGTTTCGAAAGCGCGATGCACGCGGCGGACGGCCTCGCCGATCGTCAACTCGGATCGGTCGGACACGCGACGCAACTCGCGGCGCTGAAACGGCGTGTCGCGAGCGAGACATCCGCGCTCGCGCGCCGCGAGGAAAGCGTGCGCGAAGCCGAAGCGGCGCTGACGACGTTCGATGACGCGTGGCGCGCGCTCGCCGCGCAATCGCACATCGCGGACATGCCGCTCGACGATGCGCCGTCGTGGATCGCATCGCGCGAGAAGGCGCTCGTCGCCGCGCAGACGCTCGACGCGCGCGCCGAGGAATTCGCGCGCGAATCCGCCGATGCCGATACGCGCCGCGACGAACTCGCGCGGCATCTTGCCGAGGCGGGCGCGCAACCCGGCGCGCACGTCAGTTTCGACATGCTGTGCGACATGGCCGAGGCGCATATCGCGGCCATCGACGAAGCCACGGTGACGCGCCGCAATGTCGCCGCGCAGCTCGACGAAGCGCAGGCCGAACGCATCGCGCGGCAGGGCGCGGCGAAAACGGCCCGCGAAGCGTACGCGCGCTGGCAGCGCGAGTGGTCGGCGGCGATCGCGAAGGCGGGCCTCGCGAACGCGGCGGATTCGCAGGCCGCGGCCGAAGCGGCCATCGATATCGTGAAGAAGATCGGCGAGCAATTGACGCAGATCGAGACCACACGCACCGGCCAGATCGACGCGATGCGCGCTGCGCTCGCCGCGCTCGACGGCGATGCATCGCAACTGGCGCGCGAACTCGATGAATCGCTTGCGACGCAAGGCGCGAAGACGATCGCGACGGAACTGTCCGCGCGCCTCGATCGCGCATGCGCGGCGCATGCCGAGTGGGAGCGGTTGCAGAAGGCTCACGCGTCGGCGAGCGAGCAGGTGAGTCAGACCCGCGCCGAGGTCGAAGCAGCGAAAGCGACTTTGCGTCCGCTCTATGATCTGGCTGGCGTCGATACGCCTGACGTGCTCCAGGCGCTGATCGCGCAATCGCAGACAAAGCGCGCGCTGAGCGCCGCGGTGGATGACGCGCGCGCCGCGCTCATCAAGGGCGGCGATGGCCTGGCGCTCGACGAGCTCGTCGCGGAGGTGGAGGACGCCGACATGCCGAACGTGCCGGCCGAGCTGTCGCGCATCGGCGCGGCGCTGTCGGAATCGGTGCGAATCGCGAGCGAAACCGCGACCGCACTCGATGCCGCGCGTCGCGAACTCGCGGCCATTTCGGGCGAAGCGAATGCCGCGCGCGCCGAAGCGAAGCGCCAGGAAGCGCTTGCCGCGATGGCCGATGCCGCCGAGCGCTTCGTGAAAGTCGAGACCGCATCGACGCTGCTCAAGTGGGCGATCGACCGCTATCGCGAGCGCCGGCAGGGCCCGATGCTCTCACGCGCGAGTGCGATCTTCTCGGCGCTCACGCTCGACACGTTCGCGCGGCTCGTCGTCGATTACGACCGGCAGCCGATGGCGCTGTCGGCGGTTCGTGCGAGCGGCGAGCACGTCGAGATCGCCGGAATGAGCGAGGGCACGCGCGATCAGCTGTATCTCGCGCTGCGGCTGGCAGCGCTGGAAGAGCACGGTGAGAAGGCGTCGGCGCTGCCGTTCGTCGCCGACGATCTGTTCATCAATTTCGACGATGGACGCGCGCGCGCCGGCCTGCGCGTGCTCGCGCAGATCGCAAAGCGCACCCAGGTGATCTTTCTGAGCCATCACGATCATCTGATCGATATCGTGCGCGACGTGTTCGGGCCGCAGGTCAACGTGTGCTACATGAGGTGAGGCGCTTCAGGTGCGCGACGTTTCGTCGTAACGGCTCGCGAGCTTGCGATAGTCTTCGGCGAATTCGTCGCGCAGCGCTTTCGGCGCCAGGATCTCGACGCTCGCGCCGAGCGCGCGCAGCCACCAGCGCAGCTTGAGACTCGGCGTGACGGTGCCTGTCACTTTCATGCGGCCATCAGCGAGTGTGCTGATCTGCTGATCTTTCGACATCGGCGATTCGCGCAACTGATTGCCCGCGTTGTCATCGAAGGCGAGTTCGAGCAACACCGGCGGCTCGGGCAGGAAGTCGAACACCTGCTGCGTCTCGATGTATTTGCGCAGCTTGAAGTCCTCGGGGTAAGTGAACGATGCGCCCGACTCCGTCACCGAGCGAATGCGATCGAGGCGATAAAGCGTTCGCAGCCATTGCGTTTCGCCTTTTTCCGGACGCGGCGCGCGACTCGGATCTTGCGCGACCATGTACATGACGCCAGCCGATTCGACGAGCGCGAGCGGCCAGAGCGTTCTGGTCTTCGGATCGTTACTTTGATCGTGCTGTTGCTCCGCCTTGTACGCGGCGCGGTATTGCACGAGCAGCTCGCGCTCGAAGAAGGTGGCGGTCGCGACGGTCTGAAAGATTTCCGGGCGCAGCTTCGGGCGGATCAAGGTGAAGGCGCCGTCGACGGAATCGATCTTGTCCGCCCACGCGCGATAGATGCGGCTGTCGGCTTTTTCCTGCGATAACCGCGATTCGGCCGCCTTGAAGAGCGGGTCGATATCGCGTGTCACGGCGTTCGGCAGCTTGTTGCCCGCGAAGCGCTGGAGGATGTGAAAGGCAACCGCCTCCGATGCGCTCATCAAACCGCTGACGCCTTCCTGCAAACCGTGCAGCCACGGCTTGCGCTGCCAGAGCAGTTCGCGGCCATTGATCATCGACACGACGCGCGCGTCGGCTTCGAGCGCGCTCAGATGGCGCTGCACCTTCTTCGTATAGCCGACGCGATGGCCGCGCTCTTCGAGCCGCCTGCGGATTTCGGGCGTCGAGAGCCAGGCGGTCGCGTCACGCTCGGTGGGCAGCACGCGGAGTATGGCTTCGTCGAGGCTGGAGGTCATGGGAGGGCGGGAGTGGGGCGGGGAGGAATTCGATTATAGGAAGGTACGAGACGTATTGTGTCTCGATTGGAACAGCGGGGAGGGTGGCGATTCGTTGGCTTGACTGAAGAGCCGACGAAGTGCATTGAGACGAATCGCGCATGCAAAACAAAAAGCCCGGTCGCAATGACCGGGCTATCTGCTTGATTTCTTTGGTAGGCCGTACGGGATTCGAACCTGTGACCAACGGATTAAAAGTCCGCTGCTCTACCAGCTGAGCTAACGACCCGAAAGAGGCAAAATTATAATCGCCGAAAGGGAGAACCGTCAACCCATTCCGCCGAAGAACAGCCGAAATCCCGAAAGAAAAACGCCCGCGGCTTCATGGCCCACGGGCATTCTCCTCGAGAGGCGCGATGCCAAAAAGCACCGCAAAGCGTTGCTTACTTCACTTCACCTGCGACATCTTGCTCTGCGCGGTCTGCGCGACTTCCGTACCGGCGTACTGCGAGATGATCTGCTGAAGCGTCTGCTTTGCAGCCGCCTTCTGGCCTTGCTCGATCTGATTGTTCGCGATCGCAAGCAATGCCTCGGGCGCCCGCGGATGCGTCGGATAACTCTTCACCAGATCCTGCCAGATCGCCGTCGATCCCTTGTAGTCGCGCTGTGCATAGAGCGCATTGCCGAGCCAGTACCGCGCCGTCGGCTGATACGGGCTCTGCGGATACTTCGCCACGAACGCCTTGAACGACGCCGCGGCGTTCTTGTAATCGCCGTTGCGGAATTGAGTCGACGCTGCGTTGAACGCTTCCGTCTCGCCGGGCTGCACCGAACCGGTCACGCCGTCGACTGTTTCCTGCTGCGGCTCGAACTTCTTCAAGCGCGTGTCGAGATCGGCGTAATAGTCCTTCTGCTGCTTCTGCAGTGTGGTGACCTGATTGGCCAGATCCTCGTTCTGGCCGCGAAGCGTGGCGACCTGCTGGTTGAGCTGGTCGATACGGTTCGATTGATCGAGGATCGTGCGCTGCGCAGCCTGCAACTGATTCGACAGGCCATCAGTCTTCGTGCGCAGGTCGAGCACGGCTTTACGCGCTTCGGTGTCGTCGAAGACGCCGGCGTGCGCGGGCACGCTCAGCATCGTCGAGCCAGCCAGACACGCGGCTGCGGCTACACGCAGCAAGGGAAAACGATACAACATAGGGCGACTCACCCGTAACTGGTTACGTTAAGTTGATTACTGCTGGTACACGAGGTCCGCACGGCGGTTCTGTGCCCACGACGAGTCGTCGTGACCCGTCGCCATCGGCTTTTCCTTGCCGAGGCTCACGGCTTCCATCTGCGAATCGGCGACGCCCATCAGCGACATCGCGCGACGCACGGCTTCCGCGCGCTTCTGGCCCAGTGCGAGGTTGTACTCGCTGGTGCCGCGCTCGTCGGTGTTGCCCTGGATCAGGACGTGACGCTCCGGATGGCTCTTCAGGTACGACGAGTGTTGTTGCAGCAGCGGCTGATAGTCGTCCTTCACGGCATAGCTGTCGAAGTCGAAATAGATGCTGCGCTTGGCGAGCGGGCTGTTCGGGTCGTTCAGCGGGTCGATATTGACCTGCTTCACGTCCGTCGGGTTCGGCTGCGTGCCGACTGCACCCTTGTTTTGGCCTTCGTCGAGCTTCACGCCCGAGTGACACGCCGCCAATGCGCCGACCATCGCAACTGCCAGGCCGATACGAAGTTTCGACATCATGGTACCTCTCCTTGTGTTGTAGCTGAACGTTGTTTCTAAACGTTATTGCTGGACTTATTGCATGAACGGACCCCAGGACGGCTCGCGCACCACACCGCCCTGTAAGGACAAGACTTGCCGCGTGCGACCGTCGGTCGAAACGGCTGCCAACACGCCACGTCCGTTCACTTGGGTGGCGTAGAGGATGTACTGACCATTCGCCGCGAAGCTCGGCGATTCGTCATGCGTCGTGTCGGTCAGCCCCGTCGCCGTGCCGGACGCGAGGTCCTGCAGATACAGCTTGAAGCCGCCGCCAGTGCGCGAAATGTACGCGAGTTGCTTGCCGTCCGGGCTCACGCGCGGGCTGGTGTTGTAGCTGCCCGCAAAGGTGACCCGCTGGGCCGAGCCGGCGCTTTCCCCCGCCGCCGGCATCTTGTAGATCTGCGGTTGGCCGCCGCGATCGCTCGTGAAGTAGATGGAGTTGCCATCGGGCGAGTAGGCCGGCTCGGTATCGATGGAACTGCCTTGTGTCAGACGGCGCAGGCCGGAGCCGTCTGCGTTGACTTCGAAAATCTGCGTGTTGCCGGTGCGCGAGAGCGCGACGGCGAGCTTGCGGCCATCGGGCGACCACGCCGGAGCACTGTTGTTGCCCTTCTGATTCGACACGACCACGCGACGTCCCGTCGGCAGATCGTGGATGTAGACCACCGGCTTCTTCTTTTCGAACGACACGTATGCGACCTTCGTGCCGTCCGGCGACCATGCCGGCGAGATGATCGGCTCGGGGCTGGAGAGGGCGATCTTCGCGTCCTGGCCGTCCGAATCCGAAATCTGCAACTGATAGCGCCCGCCAGTCTGAATCACGTAGGACAGGCGCGTGGCGAACACACCGCGGCCGCCGAGCAGCTTCGCGTAGATGTAGTCGGCGATCTTGTGCGCGCTCATGCGCAGACCGCTTTCCGCGCTGACCAGCGACAGGCCGCCGAGATTCTGCTGCTTGACGGTGTCGTACAGACGGAAGCGCACTTCGTATTGGCCGTTCGGCAGCTTGTTCACGCTGCCCGACACATACGCGTCCGCGCCTTTCGCCTTCCAGGCGCCGAGGTCGACCGAATCGGTTTCCGACACCGGCGTGCCGCCCGCGTCGATATTCGTGAACTTGCCGCTTCGTTGCAGATCCTGGCGAATGATCGCGCTGACCTGCTGCGGAGAATTCGCTTCATTGGCGAAATTGGCCGTTGCGATCGGAAACTGGGTCGAACCGACGCCGGTCACGAGTACGTTCAACTGGGCGTGTGCGGCGGTGCCGGCTGCGATCAGGCAGGACGCGACCAGCGTTTTCAGGCCAAGCTTCGTCATCAAACTCATGCTGTATAGGTTCCAGATAAAAGCGTTTTCAAGTGTCCGCGGACTGCAGAACAGACCCGCGCTCGCACAATTCGTTCCCGCTGCTTAATGCCAGCTTACAAGCCGGCTTTCAGGCAATCGCGCTCAGCCTCCGGCCGGCCGCAGCGTGATCGTGAAGGCGCCGGGAGCCTTGCCGTCGATATCCACCGGCATCGGATCGGAGCGCTGCACTGCGCGCAGGGCCGCCTGATCCCATTGCTCGTTGCCGCTCGAACGGGTGATGTTCGCCGAGAGCAGCGTGCCCGTCGGCGAGCAACGCACCGAAACGACGGTCTCGAGCCCGGCCGTTTCGCCGGCCCACACGATATTCGGCCGCACGCGGCGCTGCACTTTCTCGGCATAGCCGGGCGAGGTCGCATTGCCGCCCGCGCCCTTGCCGGTGCCGCTCTTCGCGAGGCCTTCGCCGCTGCCCGCCGTGCCGCCGCCCAACTGACCCTGCAGTTGCGCAAGACGCGCCTTGCGTTCGGCATCGACCTTGGCCTTCGCTTCCGCTTCGGCCTTGGCTTTCGCCTGAGCGGCCGCCTTCGCCTTCGCGTCGGACTCAGCCTTGGCCTTGGCTTGCGCATCGGCCTTCGCCTTGGCTTCCTGCTGTTCCTTCTGGTCCTTGAGCTGTTCCTGCTTCTGCGCTTCCGCCTGCTGCTGCTGACGCTGCTTGTCCTGCTGCGCCTTCTGTTGCTGCTGTTTCTGCAGTTCCGCCTGACGCTGCTGCTCGATCTGCTTCTGCTTGTCCTGCATCGCCTTCTGTGTGGCGGCCGCGGCGGCGAGTTGCTGCTGGCGCTTCTCTTCCGCTTCCTGGCGGGCCTGCTCCTGCTGACGGCGCTGCTCGGCGAGTTGCGCTTCCCGCGCGGCGGCTTCCTGCTGCTTGCGTTTCTTTTCCTGCAACGCGATGTCCGCGTCCTCGTCCTTCGCGGGCGGCGGCGCGGGCTGCACCTTCACCGGCGCGGGCGGCGGCGGAGCGGGGCGCGGCGTCGGCGTGGACGTATCCGGGATCTCGGTCCAGATTTCCGCTTCCGAGCCCGCCGGCGTGTTGTTCTGCCAGTTGATGCCGTGATACAGCAGCCAGCCGAGCAGCAAGTGCATCACTGCCGCGAGCGCGAACGCCTTGCCCGTGCCGCGCTCGCGCGGCGGGCGAATCGGTCGCGCGGACGATGCGCGTGTCTGCTTGTGCAAAAGGGTCATTGCGATTTGACGAGCAATCCGACGCGCTTCACACCGCGCGCCTTCATATCGGACATCACGTTCATCACGACTTCATACTTCACGGTCTTGTCCGCCGCGATCACGACGGGCTGATCCGGATGCGATTCCTGACGATTGAGCACGAACGTGTTCAACTCGTCTTTCGACATCTTCTGCTCCTGCGTCGAGCCGCCGTTCTCCTTGTAGCGGACGTTCATGCTGCCGTCGGCCTTGATGTTGATGACGAGCGGCGGCTGTTGCTCCTGCGGCTGCGCGTTGCCGACGGTCGGCAGATTGATGATGGACGGCGAAACGAGCGGCGCGGTCACCATGAAGATGACGAGCAGCACGAGCATCACGTCGATGTACGGCACGACGTTGATATCGGACATCGCGCGGCGCGAGCTGCCGCGCATGCTGGAACGAATGGGGCCTGCCATCGCGAACTCCTTGCTTAGTGCGCCTGACGCTGCAGAATGTTCGAGAACTCTTCGATGAAGGTCTCGAAGCGGATCGCCAGACGGTCGATGTCGTGCGCGTAGCGGTTGTATGCGACCACCGCGGGAATTGCGGCGAACAGGCCGATCGCGGTCGCGACGAGCGCTTCGGCGATGCCCGGCGCTACGTTCGCGAGCGTTGCCTGCTGCACGTTGGCGAGTCCGCGGAACGAATTCATGATCCCCCAGACCGTGCCGAACAGACCGATATACGGACTCACCGAGCCGACCGACGCGAGAAACGCGAGATTCGCCTCGAGCACGTCCATTTCGCGCTGGAAGGCCGCGCGCATCGCGCGGCGGGAGCCGTCGAGGATCGCGCCCGGATCGGTGATGCGGCGCTCCTTGCCCTTCAGGAATTCGCGCATGCCGGATTCAAAGATACGCTCCAGCGCACCGATGGTGTGGCGATTGTTCGCCGCGCTCTGATAAAGCGCCTGCAAATCGCCGCCCGACCAGAAATCGCGCTCGAAACGCTCGGTTTGCGCCCGCGCGCGACGAATGGCGAACCACTTGCGGAAGATGAAGGTCCACGACAGCAGCGACAGCAACAGCAGCAGCGCCATCACCGCCTGCGCGAGCAGGCTCGCGTGGACGACGAGAGAAATGATCGACAGGTCTTGTGTATTGTTCATAAAGGTCCGCTGTTACGTCCCGCAAGGGGCGTCCGGTCAAAGCATCATGCTTTCGTGAAAGGGATGTGAATCAAACGAAAGCCGTGCCGTAACCGGCTCATGCTCGTTAGTGCTTCCTCTGTTACCGATGCCCTGGTTCGCTTCGGGGTGCGATGCGTTCATCGATCAGGCCTGGTCCGGGTTCGCGCCGCATGACGCGGTGGCGGGCGCCGCGCGCGGGCCGCGCTTCAATCCGTCGAGCACGCCGTCGGGAATGGCGGCCGGACGAATCGACGCGCGATCCACCGAAGCGACGCGAATGTCGCCGCTCGCGAGCAGCACGCCGTCGCGCCACGCTTCCTGATGAAAATCCACCGATGCGCGCCCGAGCCGCTCGATGCGGCTCACGACGCGAATGACGTCATCCAGACGCGCCGGCGATGCATATTCGACGGACGTGCGTCGCACGACGAACAGGATGCCGTTCGACTCTGCGAGACGCTGCTGGTCGATGCCGCACGCGCGCAGCCATTCGGTGCGCGCCCGTTCGAAGAACTTCAGGTAGTTCGCGTAGAAGACGATGCCGCCGGCGTCGGTGTCCTCGTAGTACACCCGCACCGGCCAATCGAAAGTCAACGAATCACTCACCTTTGCGCCGCTCCGCTCGCGCGGAGGCTGATTGGCCCGCTCCGGCTTGCTTTTTGACAAATATTCATCGGCGGCATTTTACCGGAACCGGAAGCACGACTGCCAAAACCTTGGGCAATCTCGGAATCAGCCGCGGTGAATTTGCAACGGTGCGAACGTCTGCGCGATCGGCATCATCTCGATTGCATTGATATTCACGTGTGCCGGACGCGTGGCGATCCAGTAGATGGCATCGGCGATATCCTCGGGTGTCAGCGCCTGCACGTCCTTGTAAACGGTCGCCGCCTTGCCGTCGTCGCCCTTGAAACGCACGTTGGAGAATTCGGTGCCGCCCACGAGGCCCGGTTCGATGTCGGTCACGCGCAGCGCGGTGCCGGCGACATCGGAACGCAAATTCAGGCTGAACTGCCGCACGAACGCCTTGGACGCGCCGTACACGTTCCCGCCGATATACGGATACGTGCCCGCCACCGATCCCATGTTGAATACATGGCCGCGATTGCGCTCGATCATGCCGGGGAGGATTGCATGCGTGACCGTCACGAGGCCCGTGCAGTTCGTCTCGATCATGCTTTTCCAGTCCTCGAGGTTCGCGCGCTGCGCGGGCTCGAGGCCGAGCGCGAGGCCGGCGTTGTTCACGAGCACGTCGATCTGGGCGAACGACTCGGGCAGCGACGCGATGGCGTTGCGGACCGCGTTTTCGTCGCGCACGTCGAGTTCGACCGGCAAAAGCGCGTCGCCGAGCTCGTTCGACAGGGCGACCAGGCGCTCCTTGCGGCGCGCGGCAGCGATCACGCGATGGCCGCCCTTCACGAAAGTGCGGGCGATGGCGGCGCCGAATCCGGCCGACGCGCCGGTGACGAAAACGATCATGAGCGGACTCCGAACGGGATGAAATGGGTAGAGCCGGAGCGCGTCCGGCAACGGCGCAAAGGGTACTTCCATTGATGCGGCGCGGCAAGCAATCGCGGGAGCGAACGATCGTGCTTTAAGCGCGATCGCAGGCGTGCCGGATCGCGCCGGAAGCCGGTTGCCTAAAGCCTGCCCGCCCATTACACTACAACGCTCAAACCCCGCGTGACTGGCGATAGAATCTTCGGATTCAAGGTGGAGCGACCCACCAGGAAGCGCGGAGCGTCGTTTTGCCGTTCGCCTGGGCAGCTGAGATCCGCACGCCGTTGCTGCGTTGCCGGTGGCTGTCCGTTCCGCGAAACCGGATTCATCCTCTATCCGTCGCGTCTGGACTCCATCGGTTTCCAGCGTCTTTTGCGTCTGCTTCCAACGCGGCGCGCGCGCGATCCGGTCAACCTGTTTTGATCTCACGGAAAACGTATGTTTGACAGAGCCGAAAGTACCCTCGCCAACGTCGATCCCGAATTGCTCAAGGCGATCGAGCAGGAAAACCGCCGCCAGGAAGATCACATCGAGCTGATCGCGTCGGAAAACTACACGAGCCCGGCCGTGATGGCCGCGCAAGGCTCGCAACTCACCAACAAATACGCCGAAGGCTATCCCGGCAAGCGTTACTACGGCGGCTGCGAGTATGTCGACATCGTCGAGCAGCTCGCGATCGACCGCGTGAAGCAACTGTTCGGCGCCGAAGCCGCGAACGTGCAGCCGAACTCCGGCTCGCAGGCGAATCAGGGCGTGTTTTTCGCCGTGCTCAAGCCGGGCGACACGATCATGGGCATGAGCCTCGCCGAAGGCGGTCACCTGACGCACGGCTCGCCGGTCAACATGTCGGGCAAGTGGTTCAACGTCGTGAGCTACGGCCTGAACGAAGCCGAAGACATCGACTACGAAAAGACCGAAGCGCTCGCCAAGGAACATAAGCCGAAGCTGATCGTCGCGGGCGCGTCGGCGTTCGCGCTGCGCATCGACTTCGAACGTCTCTCGAAGATCGCGAAGAGCGTCGGCGCTTACTTCATGGTCGACATGGCGCATTACGCCGGTCTCGTCGCGGCCGGGCTGTACCCGAATCCGGTGCCGCACGCCGATTTCGTCACCACGACGACGCACAAGAGCCTGCGCGGCCCGCGCGGCGGCGTGATCCTGATGAAGTCCGAGTTCGAGAAGCCGGTCAATTCGGCGATCTTCCCGGGCATTCAGGGCGGACCGCTCATGCACGTGATCGCGGCGAAGGCTGTCGCGTTCAAGGAAGCGCTGTCGCCGGACTTCAAGACGTACCAGCAAGGCGTGATCGACAACGCGCGCGTGCTCGCCGAAACGCTGGTGAAGCGCGGTTTGCGCATCGTGTCGGGCCGCACGGAAAGTCACGTGATGCTGGTCGATCTGCGCGCGAAGAAGATCACGGGCAAGGCTGCGGAAGCCGCGCTCGGCGCAGCGCACATCACCGTCAACAAGAACGCGATCCCGAACGATCCCGAAAAGCCGTTCGTCACGAGCGGCGTGCGTCTCGGCTCGCCCGCGATGACCACGCGCGGCTTCGGCACGAAGGAAGCGGAGATCGTCGGCAACCTGATCGCCGACGTGCTCGACAATCCGGAAGACCAGGCGACCATTGAGCGCGTGCGCGCGCAAGTGGCCGATCTGACCAAGCGTTTCCCGGTCTATCGTTAATTTTCGAGCACACCGCCGATGCGCTGCCCATTCTGCCGACACGAAGATACCCAGGTCGTGGATTCTCGCGTGTCGGAGGATGGCGCGGCCATTCGGCGGCGCCGGCGCTGTCCGGCGTGCGACAAGCGTTTTACCACCTATGAGCGCGTCGAACTGGCGTTGCCGGCCGTCGTCAAGAAAGACGGCAGCCGCACCGAGTTCGATCGACGCAAGATCGTCGCGAGCATGCAGCTCGCGCTGAGAAAGCGCCCGGTCGCAGCCGATGCGATCGATGCCGCCGCGTCCCGCATCGAATATCAGTTGCTCGGTAGCGGAGAGCGCGAAGTGCAGAGCGAGCGCCTCGGCGAGCTCGTCATGAACGAGCTGCGCCAGCTCGACACCATCGCGTACGTGCGTTTCGCTTCCGTCTACAAGCGTTTCGAGGACGTCTCCGAATTCGAAGACGTGATCGATGAATTCCGGCGTGCCGCGCCGAAGAAATCGAGTTCGCGCAAGCGCTGATCTTTCCCGCATTCTTTTCTCCCAAGTCTGATTCATCGCAGTTCGCTCGCGCAGTTTGCCGGGCCGCGACCCGCGTGCACACTCGGCCATTCGGCTAATGGCGGCGCGCATGCCTTCCCGATAGATTGAGTCCCTGGATTCAACTCGATCGATAAGGAATGCAGATGGCCCGTGCTTCGAATCAGGGATTCACGCTCGTCGAACTGTGCGTGGTGCTCGCCATCATGGCGATACTCGCGACCTTCGCCGCGCCGTCGTTCGTCGCGTGGCAGACGCGCGATCAGGTCGATGCGCGAGCGCGCGCACTTTTTTCCACGCTGTCGCTCGCGCGTGCGGAAGCCGTGCGGCGCGGGGCGCGTGTGACGCTTTGCCGAATCGATGCGTCACGTCGCTGCCTCGCGGCGGGGCGCAGCTGCGATGGCGGCGTCACCGACTGGTCGTGCGGCTGGGGCTTGTTCGTCGATCGCGACGGCACATCGACACTTCTGCGCATGCAGCCGCCGATGACATCGATCTCGATTGCGGGAACATCGACGGAGCTTTCATTCACGCCGCCCGACGGGCAGGTGATCGGCGGCTTCCGCAGCTTCGACTTCGCTGCGCGCGGCGCCGATTCCGCCGCGAATTCCGCGTCGCGCCGATGCATCCGCCTCGCTGCCGGCGGGCGCGCGCGCATGACGCAGGGCGGTTGCGGAGCGTCGGCATGAAGCGCGCGCAATGCGGTGACTCGCTGATCGAAGTGATGATCGCGGTGGCTCTCACGGCCGTGACGGCGCTCGGCGTGGTCGCGGTGCAGAGCGCGCTGGCGCGCGGCGAGCGGGCAGCGCTGCTGCGGGAACGCGCGGCGCTCATCGCGGATTCGGTCGCGGAGGGCGTGCGTAGCGATGCGGACCGCGCGGCGATCGTGTCGCAATGGCAGGCGAGGGCGTCGTCGATGCTGCCCGCAGGCGACGTCTCGGTGTTCGATCGCGCCGACGGAGTGCGCGTCGCGACGGTGAGCTGGCGCGTGGACGACCGCTCCGATCCGTGTCCCGAACCGCTCGCCAGGCCGCTCACGTCGTGCATTTCGGTGGCGTTCGCGCGATGACTCCACGCCTTCTCGCATCGCGCGGCCATACGCTGCTGGAAATGACGATCGCGCTCGCGCTCGGCATGTCGATCGTGAGCGCGTCGCTGGCGCTTTATCGGGCGCAGCGCGCCGCGTTCGAGCGCGCCACCGACGCCGCGCGCATGCACGACGCCGGGTCGATCGCGCTCGACATGCTCGGCCAGCAGATCCAGATGGCCGGATTCGCGTCGAACCTCGGTCCCAACGTGGACGCAGCGATATTCGGCTGCGCGCAAGGCCGCGTCGTCGGCGCGGAAACGGCTGCCTCGTGCGAAGCGCTCGCGAGTCGTTCGGACGGCGTGCAGCTTCGCTATTCCGCCGATGTCGTGTCCACATGGGCATCGACCGGCGGCGTGCCGACGGATTGCATCGGCCAGACCGTCGCCGATGCGTTCGTCACGAACCGCTTCTATGCGAAGCCCAGCAGTTCCTCCGGCGAACCCGAGCTTTACTGTGAGGGCGGCGGCAGGCAGGCGCAACCCATCGTTGAAGGAATCGAACGGCTTCGGGTGACGTACTGGCTGACGGGCTCGCCAGCGGCGCTGGACGCGTCGGCCATCGCGCGCGAGCGCTGGCGCGATGCCTACGCCGCCGATATCTGCGTGCTCGTGCGCGGTTTCGCCACGCAGACGAAGCGCCGAACGAACTACGTCGATTGCAGCGGCGCGCCCGCGTTCGCCGACGATGGCCGCGCGCGCCAGACATTTTGGCGGCGCGTCGCGATCCGCAATGCGTCGGCGAGCGCTTCTGGAGACGCGTGATGAAGCCCCGTTCACGCTCACGCGGCGCCACGTTGCCGATCGTCCTGATTCTCGCCGCGATGATGCTGGTTACCGCGAGCGCCTGGCTCCAGACATCGCTCGTGACGGCACGCACGAGCGTCGCGACGCGCGAGCGCGTGCAGGCCTTCCATGCAGCCGACAGCGCGCTCATCCGATGCAGCCGGATGCTGGCGTTCGCGTTGCCTGCGACCAGCCCGTCGCCGAACGATGAACCGTCGCGATGGCGCCTGAAGACATCGTTCGAAGGACCTTCCGCCGCTGCCATTGCGCCGTTCGCATCCTGGCCGTACGCGCGCCGCGCGCCGCAGTGCCTGATCGAAGCATGGACAGGCGCGTCCTATCTGATCACCGCGCGCGGTTTCGGTGCCACGCCGGACTCCGAAGCCTGGCTACAGCTTCGGATCGAGGTCGCCGATGGCGCGAGCACATACCACTGGCGGCGCGTCGTCGCCCGGCCGTTCTGAAGGATCGATATGAAAGAGAGAGGCTTCAGCCTGCTGGAATTGATGATCGCGCTGGCTGTCGCGGCGATCATCGCGAGTTTCGCCGTGCCCGCGTATCGGACGCATGTGGCGAAGGCGCATCGGGTCGATGCCGCGTCGGCGTTGATGCGGGCCGTCCAGTTCGTCGAAACGGCGCGGCTCGCGCAGACATCGGAAAGCGGCGACGCCATCGCGCTGAACACAGGGCTCGATCAGGCGCCTTCGAGCGGCGCGCCGGTGTATCGCGTCGCCGTGCTGCCGGAATCGTCGGCGAACGGCGGCTATGCGATCGAAGCCGTGCCCCTCGCGACGGGGCCGATGCAGGACGACGGCTGCGGCGTCTTCGTCATCGACGCCACCGGACTGCGCTGGAATCACATGCCCGGCGCGACCAATCCGCTCGATGCGGCACAGTCGGCGGCGTGCTGGGCGGCAAAGGGCTGATGCCGATGTCAGAACACGGTCGGATCTGCAGCGTCACTGGGCGTTTCGGGCGCGGCGGTCTTCATCTGCTGATAGATACGCCAGCCTTCCCATCCGGCGAGCGCGAGGCCGCCCCATTTGAGCACGGGCTTCGCGCCGTGCAGCAGCTTCGTTCGCACCGGCTTGGTGAGCACGAGCGAGGCGAGCGAACCGATGATCGGATACTGCTTGAGCAGCAGTCCCACGTTGCCCGAGCCGAGCAGCGAGCCGAGGATGCCGCCCGCCGACGTGCGGCGCTTGCCCCAGCGGCGCGAGCCGCCGCCCGGCATCAGAAAGCGCAGAAAACTGAAGTGCGTGACGGACGAGCGCAAATCGTAGGTTGCTTGCCGCAACTCCATGCGCTCGACATCCGCACGGGCGATCAGCAGTTCCTTGCGCAGCGCGCGCATGTGCGGCGTGCGCAGTTTCTGCATCTTGTCGCGCTTCGGCGACCTGAAGGTATCGTCGTTTTGGCTCATGGCTTGGTATGGGCGCGGGATCAGCGGAACGTGTCGCGGTCTTTGCGGAACTCGGCGAGCGTGTCGTCGAACATGTTCGGCGCGTCGCGCAAGCTGCTGCGCGCGCGCAGGCCGCATGCAATCGCGATCAGCGCATACAGCGCGGTAATGCCGCCGAGCGCCTGCCAGCGATACGAGTCCCAGAAGAAAATGGCGATGAGCACCGTCAGCGAGATGAGCGCCATCATCGCGAGCATCATGGCGGCGAGCCCGAGGAAAAGCACGCCGATGAGGCGCTCCTTTTCCTCCTGAAGCTCGATGCCGATGAGTTCAAGGCGCGTCTCGAAGATGGCGAAGGCGGAGCTCAGGATTCGTCGCAATGGTCCGGGGGACGATTGCTGTGGCCGTTCTGTCGTCATGGCTTGAATGCGAGAAGCGCGTTGGTGCCGCTTTTTTATGGTTCCGGTCGGCGCACGAGGCGGCCGGCCGGCGCGAGTGTCGAGCCGCGCGCCCGGGCAAGGCGCTCGCGGTTCAATTCAGCGGGAACCGCGACAGAGAGCAGATTAGCAATCTGCGGGCCATGAGGGTTGGAAGCCGGCTGTTACCTGCGATTGATCAACAGGCCGATGACCATGCCGAGACCCGCCGCGATGCCGATGGACGCCCACGGATGTTCATGCACGTAGTCGTCCGTGGCGCGCGCGGCCTTCTTGCCGCGCTCGATCACGACGACCTGCGCGTCGGCGGCTTTTTCCTTCGCTTGCTTCAGACGGGTGAGCGCCGACTCGCGCAATTCGGAAGCGCGTTCACCGGTGGCGGTAGCCGCTTGCTTCAAGAGATCTTCGGCGTCAGCGAGTACGGTTTTGATATCCGACATGAATCGCTCCTTGTTGATTTCTGACATTAAAGGCTCCAATCGGTAAGGCTACGCGCATCGTAACCAAAGATGGGATCGCTGACGAGGAGGCGTACGTCCTGCCGCGCAGATTGACGCAGATTCCGTTCCAGTTGCCTCGTGCTCGTCAATACATCGACATCGTCTGGAATGGATACGATCTGACCCGTAAAAGTTTCAGTCGCGTATCGAAAGTTACAAACTCCATGCCCGGCGCAAAGCAAAAGGGCCGACGCACACCGCGCCGGCCCTCCCCGATTGTGAATGAAGCTTGTCAGAAAAACGCCTGAATGCCCGTCTGTGCACGGCCGAGAATCAGCGCGTGAATGTCGTGCGTGCCTTCGTACGTATTCACCACTTCGAGATTGACGAGGTGACGCGCGACGCCGAATTCATCGGAGATGCCGTTGCCGCCGAGCATGTCGCGCGCGAGCCGGGCGATATCGAGCGCCTTGCCGCACGAATTGCGCTTCATGATCGACGTGATCTCGACAGCCGCCGTGCCTTCGTCCTTCATGCGGCCGAGGCGCAGCACGCCTTGCAGGCCGAGCGTGATTTCGGTCTGCATGTCGGCGAGTTTCTTCTGGATCAACTGGTTCGCCGCGAGCGGCCGGCCGAACTGCTTGCGGTCGAGCGTGTATTGCCGCGCCGTGTGCCAGCACGCTTCGGCCGCGCCGAGCGCGCCCCACGAAATGCCGTAGCGCGCCGAATTCAGGCAGGTGAACGGACCTTTGAGCCCGCGCACGTTCGGCAGCAGGTTCTCTTCGGGGACGAAGACTTCGTCCATCACGATTTCGCCGGTGATCGACGCGCGCAAGCCGACCTTGCCGTGAATCGCCGGCGCGGACAGACCCTTCCAGCCTTTCTCGAGAATGAAACCGCGAATCTCGTCGCGGCCGTCTTCCTCCAGCTTCGCCCAGACGACGAAAACGTCCGCGATAGGCGAATTCGAAATCCACATCTTCGTGCCGGACAGCGAATAGCCGTTCTGCACTTTCTTCGCGCGCGTCGTCATGCTGGCCGGATCGGAGCCGGCGTTCGGCTCGGTCAGGCCGAAGCAGCCGATCCACTCGCCGCGCGCGAGCTTCGGCAGATATTTTTCCTTTTGCGCGTCGCTGCCGAAGGTGTTGATCGGCACCATCACGAGCGACGATTGCACCGACATCATCGAGCGATAGCCCGAATCCACACGTTCGACCTCGCGCGCGATCAGGCCGTAGCACACGTAGTTGAGACCCGGACCGCCGTACTGTTCGGGAATCGTCGGTCCGAGCAGACCCAGTTCGCCCATTTCGCGGAAGATCGCCGGATCGGTTTTTTCCTCGCGAAACGCCTGCGTCACGCGCGGCTGCAGCTTGTCCTGCGCGTAGGCGTGCGCTGCGTCGCGCACCATGCGTTCGTCTTCGGTCAGTTGCTGATCCAGCAAGAGCGGATCTTCCCAGTTGAAACGGGCGGCGTCGGCCATGTGCAGTCTCCTGAATTCATCGAAAAGCGCCGGGGCACGCTAACGGCCGGCGCGCGAGGCGCTTGACATGAGTTCCGCTAAGCGAAACAATGTTTTGCAAATCAAATCCGAGTTTAGCATCCGATGCCGACCGATTCCAACCGAAATTCAGCGTCGATTTCATCGCGCAATGTGTCGTCCGAGGATATCGACGAGCGCAAGTTCGTCGTCGCGCTCGCGCGCGGGCTCGATTTGCTGCGCGCGTTCCGGCCCGGCGAGACGTTGCTGGGCAATCGCGATTTCGTCGAGCGCACGGGTTTGCCGAAGGCGACGGTCAACCGGCTCGCCTACACGCTGACGACCCTCGGTTATCTGCGCTTCGACGACCCCGCGGGCAAGTACGCGCTCGACACGGGCGTGCTGTCGCTCGGCTTCACGTTGCTCGCGGGCGCGGACACGCTGGAACTCGCGCGTCCGCACATGCGCGCGCTCGCGCGGGAGATCGGCGCGGCGGTCTCGCTCGGCTGCCGCGACGGGCTCGACATGATCTATCTGGAAACCATCCGCAGCGAGACTGCGCTGACGCTCGGCCTTGCGCCCGGCTCGCGCCTGTCGATGCTCACGAGTTCGATGGGCCGCGCGTATCTCGCCGTGCAGGAACCGGCGGCGCGCGAGGCGCTGCTCGACGAACTCGGGAAGAGCGAAGGCGAGGCGAACGTCGACGCCGCCCGCCGCGCGATCGATGATTTCGCGCGCGACGGCTGCTGCTATTCGTTTCGCGCATGGCACGACGACGTCAACGCCATTGCCGCGCCGTTCCGCGATCTGCGCAACGGGCGCTGGCTCGTGTTGTCGAGCAGCGGACCGGCGTCGTCGATGGGCGAGGCGTATTTCCGCGAGACGATCGGCCCGAAGCTGAAGGCGCTGGCCGCGCGTCTCGCCTGAAGCTTCAGAGCACCGTGCGGACGTGCCAGAGTTCCGGAAACAGCACGACATCCAGCATCTTGCGCAGATAGGACGCGCCCGCCGTCCCGCCCGTGCCGCCCTTGAAGCCGATGATGCGCTCCACCGTGGTCACATGGCGGAAGCGCCATTGCCGGAACGCGTCTTCCAGATCGACGAGCTCTTCGGCCATCTCGTACAGATCCCAGTGATGCGACGGATCGCGGTACACCGCGAGCCACGCCGCCTCGACGGACGGATCGTGCGTCGTCGGCTGCGACCAGTCGCGATTCAGGCGCGCCGGATCGATCTCGAAGCCGCGCCGCGCGAGCAGGCGGATCACTTCGTCGTAGAAAGAGGGCGCTTCGAGCGTCTCGCGCACCTGTCCGAGAACCTCCGGCCGATGCTCATGCGGCTTGAGCATTTGCTCGTTCTTGTTGCCGAGCATGAACTCGATCTGCCGATACTGATGCGACTGAAACCCCGACGACTGGCCGAGATACGGGCGCATCGCGGTGTATTCGGAGGGCGTCATCGTCGCGAGTACGTTCCACGCCTGCACCAGTTGCTCGAAGATGCGCGACACGCGCGCGAGCATCTTGAACGCGGGCGGCAGTTCATCGCGATGCACCGCCGCGAGCGCCGCGCGCAATTCGTAGAGCGCGAGCTTCATCCATAGCTCGCTCGTCTGATGCTGCACGATGAACAGCATCTCGTTGTGATCCGGCGAGAGCGGATGCTGCGCGTTGAGAATCGAATCGAGGCCGAGATAGTCGCCGTAGCTCATCGAATCGGAGAAATCGAGCTTGGCGTCGTGCCAGCCTTTTTCCTCTGCGGGTTCCACGGCGCCGTGGCCGAAGGGACAGCCTTTGGTTTCGTTCATGATCGTCGTCCTCAGGTCACCGATGCGCGCTCGGCGAACTCGGGCGCGCGCCAGCTTTCGGTCGCGAGCACGTCGCGCAGGATTTCGACGGCGTCCCACACATCGGCGAAACGCGTATACAGCGGCGTGAAACCGAAGCGCAGAATGTGCGGCTCGCGATAATCGCCGATCACGCCACGCGCGATCAGCGCCTGCATGACCTCGTAGCCGTTCGGATGCGCGAAGCTCGCCTGCGAGCCGCGTTGCGCGTGCTCGCGCGGCGTCGCGAGCGAGAGCGGAAATTCGCCGCAGCGTTCCTCGACCAGCCTGATGAACAGATCGCTCAAGGCGAGCGACTTGCGGCGCAGCGTCTGCATGTCGGTTTGCAGGAACACGTCGAGCCCGCATTCGACGAGCGACATCGAGACGATCGGCTGCGTGCCGCAGAGAAAGCGGCCGATGCCGTCGTCCGGACGATACACCGGGTCCATCTCGAACGGCTTCCTGTGTCCCCACCAGCCGGAAAGCGGCTGCGAGAACGCGTTTTGATGACGTTTCGGCACCCACACGAACGCGGGCGAGCCCGGTCCGCCGTTCAGATACTTGTACGTGCAACCCACCGCGTAGTCCGCGCCGACGCCGTTCAGATCGACAGGCACCGCGCCCGCCGAATGCGCCAGATCCCAGACGGCGAGCGCGCCCGCGCGATGAATCGTTTCCGTGAGCGCGGCCATGTCGTGCATGTAGCCGGTGCGGTAGTTGACGTGCGTGATCATCGCGATCGCGGTGTGTTCGTCGATCGCGGCGGGCAGTTCCGACGGATCGTCAACGAGGCGCAACTCGTAGCCACGATCGAGTTGCTCGATCAAACCCTGCGCGATATAGAGATCGGTCGGAAAGTTCGAACGTTCGGAAACGATCACGCGCCGCTTCGGATCGCGCTCGTTCGCGAGCTTGAGCGCGGCCGAGAGAATCTTGAAGAGATTGGCGGAAATCGTGTCCGTGACGACGACTTCGTCCGTGCCCGCGCCGATGAGAGGGCCAAGCTTGTTGCCGAGCCGTTTCGGCAGCGCGAACCAGCCGGCCGTGTTCCAGCTGCGGATCAGGCCTTCGCCCCATTCGGCGGCGATCACCTCGGCGGCGCGCGCGGCGGACGCCTTGGGCGGTACGCCGAGCGAATTGCCGTCGAGATAGATCACGTTGTCGGCGAGCGCGAACTGGTCGCGCAGGCTGGCGAGCGGATCGTCGCGGTCGAGTGCCACGGCTTCGTCACGATGTTTCATCGAAAAGTCCATATATTTGAAGATCATCAGGAAAGCGGACGCAGGACGGCGCGAACCGGGCTCGCATCGAGCGTCGAGAATTTGAGCGGCAGGGCGATCAGTTCGTAATCGCCGGGCGCGACGGCGTCGAGCACGAGGCCTTCGAGGATCGCCATGCCGTGCGCGCGGATGCGCTTGTGGGCATCCATCGTCTTCGAGTCCTGCGGATCGAGCGAAGGCGTATCGATGCCGATCAGCTTCACGCCTTTTTCGGCCAGCAAGTCGATGGTTTGCGGCGCGACGGCGGTGAAGGCGCTGTCCCACGCGTCGAGCGGCGAGGTCGCATAAGTGCGAAAGAGAACGCGCGCCGGGATGTCGTCGAGACGCCCGGCGATGTGCTCGGGTGTCACGAGCGGCGAAGCACCGATGCAGTGCACGACCCGGCAGGCGCCGATGTACGTATCGAGCGCGACTTCGCCGATCGGTTTGCCGTGTTCGTCGTAGTGGAGCGGGGCGTCGGCGTGGGCGCCGGTGTGCGGGGAGAGCGTGAGTCGCGCGACGTTGACGGGCGAGCCCGCCTCCATGCGCCACACGCGCTCGATGCCGACCGGTGTGTCGCCGGGCCACACGGGAGTCGCAGTATCGATCGGCGGGGAAATATCCAGAAGCGTCATGACGCGCTCTAGCAGAAATTGTGAAGATGCGTCAAATCATAGTCGCGTTATCTCGAAAGGTGCTTGCAAAATAACCACCCAAAAGTGGCGCGCTTAGAACATAATTCGATGAAACGGGCACAGGGGACTCAAAAATGACCGGCTTCACGCTCGATGCAACGGATTGCCGAATTCTGGCGGTACTGCAGGAAGATGGACGGATCAGCAACCTGGACCTGGCGGAGCGCATTGCGCTTTCGCCGTCGGCGTGTCTGCGCCGCATGAGGCTGCTCGAAGAGGAAGGGGTGATCGCGAGCTATCGCGCGTGCCTGGACCGCGAGCGCCTCGGCATCGAACTGGAGGCGTTCGTCCACGTCTCGATGCGCAACGACCAGGAAAACTGGCACGAGAAGTTCGCCGCCGCCGTGCGCGAATGGCCGGAAGTGGTCGGCGCGTTCGTCGTCACCGGCGACACGCATTACGTGCTGCGGGTGCTCGCGCACAACCTCAAGCATTACTCCGACTTCATTCTTTCGAAGCTCTACAAGGCGCCCGGCGTGATCGACATCCGCTCGAACATCGTGCTTCAGACGATGAAGGACGACGCCGGCGTGCCGGTCGCGCTGATCGAGCAGCCGGGGCGCGCGCACACGCCCTGAGCGTTATTCCAGCGGTCCCAAGGTATGGAAGCCGCCCGCGTGGAAGACGAGCGGCGAGACTTGCGTCACGTCTTCGCGCACGCCGCAGCGTTCCACTTCGCCGACGAAGATCACGTGATCGCCCTCGTCATAGCGGCTGCGGTTGTGGCATTCGAACCACGCGAGCGCGCCGTCGAGTACGGGCATGCCGGTGTCGCCGGCCGCGTGTGAGACGCCCGCGAAGCGGTCGCCCTTGACGGTCGCGAAACGCCGGCACAGGTCGAGCTGCGACGCCGCGAGCACGTTCACCACATAGTGGCTGTTGGCGCGAAATACCGGCATCGACGCGGATTTCGTCGCGAGGCTCCACAGCACGAGCGGCGGATTGAGCGATACCGAGTTGAACGAACTCGCGGTGATGCCGACCAACTGGCCGGATTCGGTGCGCGTCGTGATGACCGTGACGCCGGTCGCAAACTGGCCGAGCGCGGCGCGAAACGCGGTCGGATCGAAATTCGGGGTCTTGGCGCGTGTCATTTGGCAGATGAGCAGGCAAATGGGCGGTCGAATGTGTCGTGTGCTACCGAGCCGGCCGCGCGTCGCGCTTCAGTCGGAAGGACCTTTTCAGAAGTCATGTAAAAACTGGAGATTTGCTTCGATTCTATCGGAATCGGCAGCCGGTAGCCGCCAAATCACCGTATTCGGGCGGCAAGTTTCCTTCCGCCGGGGCTTTCTGCGCGGCGCGGCCAAACCCAGTAAGCTCGATTCATCTCGCCCGCGAGATTGAAGAAACGCGCGGGCGCATCCATATGCGTGATCCGCGGCATGGCCGCATGCACTTGATGAGGAGTTGCACATGACCGAACAGGCGAGACTTGAGACCGCGACGCTCGGCGGTGGATGTTTCTGGTGTACAGAAGCCGTGTTTCTCGCGGTGCAGGGTGTGGAGTCGGTCGAATCGGGCTATGCGGGCGGCAAGGTGGTGAACCCGTCCTATGAGCAGGTTTGCGACGGCGAAACCGGTCACGCAGAAGTCGTGAAGGTCGTGTTCGATCCGTCCGTCATCGGCTATCGCGAGGTTCTGGAGATTTTCTTCGCGACGCACGATCCGACCCAGCTCAACCGGCAGGGCAACGACGTCGGTACGCAGTATCGATCGGCCGTGTTCACGCATTCGGACGAGCAGCGCAAGATTGCGCTCGAAGTGATCGACGAGTTGCAGCGCGAGGATGTCTACGGCGGCAAGATCGTCACGCAAGTCGTACCGCTCGCCGACGACTACTACCCTGCCGAGGCGTATCACCAGAACTATTTCGCGCAGCATCCGAATCAGGGGTATTGCGCGGCGGTCGTCGGGCCGAAGGTCGCGAAGTTCCGCAAGAAGTTCGTGCATCGGCTGAAGGCGTAAGGCGTTTCTAGCTGTCTCGCGCGCGCTCGATTTCTTCCGCGATGCCGCGCGCGAGTTCGAAGCACGTGAGCGGCGCGGAACCTTCCGCCTTGTTGTTCGCCGCGATCACGACCGGCTGGCCCGCAATCGCATAGCGCGCGGCCAGTTCGGCGAGCGCCTCGCGCGTGTCGCGGTCTTCATCGACGATCTTGTCGAACGGTTCGTACTTCGCCTTTGCCTGCTCGTAGCGAAAGCCGCTGTGCAGACTCCAGCGCACGATCAGCGGGCCCATTTTTTCTTCATCCAGCAACGCGAGCGCCTTCGCCTGACGGCGCACGTCCGGCATGCGCGCATGCACGCCGATGCAATAGCGCACATTCGCGTCGCGCAGTGCGCGGATGAAGCGCGGCGTGAGCATCACGGCGTCGCGAATCTCCACCGCGTAACACGACTCGCCCTCGAGCGGCGGCAGCGCGTTCATGAACGCCGACAGCCGGTCGATGAAACTCGCCGGCTCGACCACCATTGCATCGGGCAGCGGCGAGAACTGGAACACGAGCGCGCCCGCTTTCGCGCCGAGCCCGCCGATGCACGGCGTCACGAACTCGTCGATGGCGATCTGCGCATTCAGGAACGCGGGGTTCTGCGCGTCCGGCGTGCCGCGCTCGCCGCGAATGAAGGCATCGGTGACGGAGGCGGGCGCCTTCACGATGAAGCGGAAATGCGCGGGCACCTGCGATGCATAGCGCGCATATTCGGCAAGCGATAGCGGCGCGTAGAACGAGCGGTCGATCGACACGCTTCTCAGAAGCGGATGCGCGCCGTAGGCGGTGAGACCGTCGCGGGAAAGCTTCGTGTTGGAGTACTCGTCGCCGTAGACGATGCCGCGCCAGCCCGGAAACGACCATGTCGACGTGCCGAGATGGATTGCCTCCGGCAAGCGCTGCGCGATGGCTTCGAGTTCGGGCTGCAAGGGCGCGGGCAGGATGCCGCGCGGCCTGGGTTGCTTCGGCGGCTTGGGCGGTTCCGCCAGAACGGGCGCGGACTCGCCGAAGAGATCGAACTGATCTTCCGGCTCGTCCGTGTCGAGAGGGGGCGAATCGTGGTTCAGAGCGCCTTCTCGTAGATATACCGCCGCGACCACGGCAGCGTCGTCGCACTGCGCCCGGCCTTGCGGCAGACCACCTGATAGATCGACACGTCGTCGTTCTCGAACGCATACGCGCAGCCCGCGAGATACAGGCGCCAGATGCGGAAGTGCTCATCGTCGACGAGCTTCTTCGCTTCCTCGGCGTGTTCCTCGAAACGGTCGGCCCAGATGTCGAGCGTGTGCGCGTAGTGCCGCCGCAGGCTTTCGACATCGAGCGCTTCCAGTCCGCCGCGCTGCATGCTTTCGAGCGCGAGGCCGATATGCGGCAGCTCGCCGTCCGGAAACACGTATTTGTCGATGAACTCGCCGCCGCCGAGCGAAGTCTCGCCGCTGTCGGCATCCGACGACGTGATGCCGTGATTCATCGCGATGCCGTCATCGACGAGCAGATCGCGGATCTTAGCGAAGTAGTCCGGCAAATTCTTGCGCCCGACATGCTCGAACATGCCGACGCTCGTGATGCGATCGAACTGCCCCGGAATGTCGCGATAATCCTGCAGCCGGATTTCGATTCTGTCTTCCAGACCCGCCGCCTTCACGCGCTCGGTCGCGAGCCTGAACTGGTTTTCGGAGAGCGTGACGCCCACGCACTTCGCGCCGAACTTCTGCGCCGCGCGAATCACGAGCGCGCCCCAGCCGCAGCCGATATCGAGCAGCGTGTGCCCCGGCTGCAACTGGATCTTCGTGAGGATGTGGTCGATCTTCTTCAACTGCGCGGTGTCGATGTCTTCGTCGCCGTTCTCGAAATACGCGCAGGAGTACACCATGTTCCTGTCGAGCCAGAGCTGATAGAACTCGTTCGACACATCGTAGTGGTACTGAATGGCTCTCCGGTCCGACGTCTTCGAATGATTGAAGTAACGCCGCACGCGGGCGAGCTTGCTTGCGCTCGTCACCGTGCTCTTCGCCAGCGAATAGCCGATGTTGATGATGTCGGAGAGCTTGCCCTCGATGTCGATCTTGCCCTTCACGTAAGCTTCACCGAGGTTGTCGAGACTCGGTTCGAGCAGATAGGGCAGCGCGGTCGCGCTCTTCACGTGCAGCGTCACCCGAGGCGCCGCGAACTGGCCGAAATCGTGCTGCTGGCCATCCCACAGCACGAGCCGCGCGGGCAGATTGGCCCGGTCGCGCACTTCCTCCACCCACTGCGTCAGCTTCTTCTCCCAGAACATGCTTGTTTCTCCGCGCTAGATGAAATCAAGAGAAGGCTTCGCGCCTCCATGTTCGTGCTGCTTGCCGCTTCTACGGCGCGAGTCTCGCGATGCGCCACGGCGCGCCCGCGTCACCACGCGTATAGACAATGCGATCGTGCAAGCGCGACGGGCGTCCCTGCCAGAATTCGATGGCATCCGGCACGAGGCGATAACCGCCCCAGTGCGGCGGGCGCGGCGGCGCGTCGCCGTATTTCGCGACCATCTCGCGCTCGCGCGCTTCCAGCGCTTCGCGGCTTTCGAGCGGCTGGCTCTGGTCGGACGCCCATGCGCCGATGCGCGAGCCGAGCGGACGCGATGCGTAATACGCGTCGCTCTCCTCATCGCTCGTCTTTTCGACGCGGCCCTCGATACGCACCTGTCGCTCGAGTTCGATCCAGTGGAACAGCAGGCTCGCCGCGGGATTGGCAAGAAGTTCGCGGCCTTTGCGGCTATCGTAATTGGTAAAAAAAACAAAGCCACGCTCGTCGACGCCTTTGATCAGCACGATGCGGGCGGACGGACGGCCCTCTGCATCGACGGTCGCGAGGGTCATGGCGTTCGGTTCGGGCAACTTGGCATCGAGCGCCTGAGCGAACCAGGTCTGGAATTGGCGTACCGGGTCCGGATCGACGTCCGCGGCGTCGAGCGCGCCGCGCGAATAGTTTTTGCGAAGGTCAGCGAGGGTCGTCATTTTTATGCAAACGCTACAATCGGGTCAGTATAGCCAAGGTGAAACGATATTGCCCTGATTACCCCTGGACCTGTTGCGTGCCGGCGGGTGCGGCGCTCACGGCTATCACGTCCGGGGTTTCGATAAGGCAGAATACGCAATTCGATCGAATTTTGCATGATCGGACACTCAAGTTTTCAAACCCGACAGCCGTCCGTAAGCCTTGATTGACGCCGCACAACGAACGCAGCATTTCGATGGCTTTTAGTTTGCTTTCAACCGACCCGGCTTCATCCATCCACACGACATGAACGCTTCATCCGACACCGCTGTCACGCCCTCCGCCGAAGACATCGCCGATCGCGCGCGCCGCTTCGGCGGCATCGCGCGTCTGTACGGCGCGCCCGCGCTCGACGCGTTCGAAAAAGCGCATGTCGCGGTGATTGGCATCGGCGGCGTGGGCTCGTGGGTGGCCGAAGCGCTCGCGCGCAGCGCTGTCGGCAAGCTGACGCTGATCGATCTCGATAATGTCGCCGAAAGCAATACGAACCGCCAGATTCATGCGCTCGACGGCAACTACGGCAAGGCGAAAGTCACCGCGATGGCCGAGCGCATCAAGCTGATCGATCCGGCGTGCGTGGTCGGGCAAATCGAGGATTTCGTCGAGCCCGGCAACTTCGACGCCACGCTCGGCGGTGGCTTCGATTACGTCGTCGATGCGATCGACAGCGTGCGCACGAAAACCGCGCTCATCGCGTGGTGCGTGGCGCGCAAGCAGGCGCTCATCACCGTCGGCGGGGCGGGCGGGCAACTGGACCCGACGCGTATCCGCATCGACGATCTGGCGCTGACGATTCAGGACCCGCTGTTGTCGAAGGTGCGCGGCCAGTTGCGCAAGCTGCACGGCTTTCCGCGCGGCCCGAAGGCGCGCTTCAAGGTGAGCGCGGTGTATTCCGACGAGCCGTTGATCTATCCCGACGCGCCCGCATGCGATATCAGCGAAGGCGCCGAGCATCTGGAAACGGGCGCGGGTCATTCAGGTCCGGTCGGGCTCAATTGCGCGGGTTTCGGATCGAGCGTGTGCGTGACGGCGAGCTTCGGTTTCGCGGCGGCCGCCCATGTGTTGCGCGAACTGGCGAAACGCGCGGCCAGTTCTTCATAGAACTGGCCGTTTTGCTCAAACGCGTCGATCAGTTGATCGCCGCGCTCAGCTTGCGCCGCCACTGTGACACGAGATCCGGCTGATTCGCGGCAAGCTCGAACACGGAAAGCATCGTCTTGCGGCCGACGTCATCCATGAAGGCGCGGTCGCGCACGACGATCGCGAGCAGGTTTTCCAGCGCGCCCGCATAGTCCCGGCCCGCGATCAGGCGATTGGCGAGCGCGAAACGCGCGTCGAGATCGTCGGGATTCGCGTTCACCGCGTCGATCAGCGCGTCGGCGGGCGGCAGATCGGCGGCGGCATCGGCGGCATCGAGTTCGGTTTTCAGCGCGTTGTAGCGCGCGTCGATGCCCTGCGTCGTCTTGGGCGACAGCAGCTTGTCCTCTTCCTTCGCGTCGTCGATGCGGCGCTCCGCGATCAGCCACTCGATCAGGTCGAGGCGCGCGTCGTCGTAGCCGGGATCGAGCGCGAGCGCGGCCTTGATCGTGTCGATGGCTTTCTTGCGGTCGCCCGCAGCCCATGCGCTGTGCGCGGCGCTGCGCTCGGCTTCGGCGCCATCGGGCACGAGACGGTCGAGAAACGCGCGCAATTCGCCTTCGGGCAGCACGCCGATGAACTGGTCGATCGGACGGCCATCCGCGAACGCGATCACATGCGGAATGCTGCGCACCTGGAAGTGCGCCGCGAGTTCCTGATTCTCGTCGACGTTCACCTTCACTAGCTTCCACTTGCCGGCTGCCTCGGCTTCGAGCCTTTCGAGCATCGGTCCGAGCGTCTTGCACGGGCCACACCACGGGGCCCAGAAATCGACCAGAACCGGCGCGAGCATCGACGCGTTGATGACATCGTTCTCGAAGGTGGCGAGGGTCGTATCCATTGCGTTTTCTCCTAATGCTTGCGGTCGATCCCATCTATATGGGGACGATCCGCGCGACTCTCAAGCGCTCACGCACGCCTCACGCGTCGGGTGCGCGATTTTCGCGGCGCTGCGGCGGCAGCGGGATGAACTCGGTCTCGCCGGGCACGTGTCCCATGCGCTGCTCGCTCCATGCGGTTTTTGCGGCGTCGATCTTCTCCCGCGAGCTCGACACGAAGTTCCACTCGATGAAGCGCGGACCGTCGAGCGGCGCGCCGCCGAGCAGCATCGCGACGGCGCCATTCGCGCTGCGCAATGTCACGTCCGCGCCCGGCGTCAGCACGGCCATCTGCTGTTCGGGCAGCGCTTCGCCGTCGATGGACAGATCGCCGCTCACCAGATAGACGCCGCGCTCCTCGTGTTCGGTATCGAGCGTGATCTCGCTCGCGGCGGCGAACTGCGCGGCGACATAGAGCGTCGGCGAAAACGTGCGCGTGGGCGCCTGCGCACCGAACGCCGTGCCCGCGATCACGCGCAGGGTCACGCCGTCGCGTTCGATCTGCGGCAAGGCGGCAGCCGCGTGATGCTCGAACGCAGGCTCGATCTCCTCGCTCGCCACCGGCAGCGCGACCCACGTCTGGATGCCGTGCATCGACTGACCGGCGGCGCGCTCTTCGTCCGGCGTGCGCTCCGAATGGACGATGCCGCGGCCCGCGGTCATCCAGTTGACGTCGCCGGGCACGATCTTCTGCACCGAGCCGACGCTGTCGCGATGCATGATCGCGCCGTCGAACAGATACGTGACTGTCGCGAGCCCGATATGCGGATGCGGGCGCACGTCGAGTCCCTTGCCGGGCACGAGCGTTGCGGGACCGATATGGTCGAAAAAGATGAAGGGTCCGACGGTGCGCGCCGCGAGCGCGGGCAAGACTCGCCGCACCATGAGGCCGCCGACGTCGTGTTGGTGAGGCTTGAGGAGTGCGCGGATCGTCGATGGCATGGCGGATTTCGCAGGAAGGATCGGGCGCCGGAATGGCGCGCGTGGTTCCGTCGATTCTACCGGCCGATGCCGCGCTGCGCAGGCCTGCCACCGGGTTCCTCGTCTTTTACGTCGCCGCGTGCATGCGACTTCGCGCGGCTTCGCACAATCTTCGCAACCAGCATCGGGAGTCTGAACATGAGCAAGAACAAGCTGTTGATGGCCATCACCGCGGGCCTTTTCACCGCCACCGCCGCGACGGGCGCATTCGCGCAGACATCGTCGGGCAATTCGTCGGGGGCGATGAGCAACGATGCCGCCGCCACCACCGACAATTCGGCCGGCACGATGAAGCACAAGAAGCCGAGGAAGCATACCGCGCAACCTTCGTCGGGCAAGAAGACGCCGGACGTGGAAACCGGCAACAACGCGGCGGCCGAGTCGGGCCAGAGCAAGTAAGCGCGCTTTCCTGGCTTTCCTGGACCGAAGCGCCCGCGCCGCCTTGCGGTGACGCGGGCGCTTTTCGCGTGTTTCGTCATGCCGCGCAGGATTTGACAAGCGACGGCGCGCGGCCCTCCGCTACACTTTCCGATTCGCCATCAACGCGCACGAAAGAAGGGGAAGGGCGATGACGCCAAAGGACTTGCTGATTGCATCGATCGTCATTCTCGCGTGGGGCGTGAATTTCGTCGTCATCAAACTGGGACTGCATGGCGTGCCGCCGATGCTGCTCGGCGCGCTGCGCTTCGCGCTCGCCGCCGTGCCGGCGCTGTTCGTCAAGCGCCCGCAAATTCCGCTGCGCTGGCTGTTCGCTTACGGCCTCACCATTTCCCTCGGCCAATTCGCGCTGCTCTTCTACGGCATGTATGTGGGGATGCCCGCAGGACTGGCGTCGCTCGTGTTGCAGGCGCAGGCGTTCTTCACGCTCATCTTCGCGTCGATGTTTCTCGGCGAGCGTATCCGCGCGGCGAATCTTGCCGGACTCGTGATCGCGGCGGCCGGGCTCGCGCTGATCGGCATGCGCGGCGGCCAGGCGATGACCGTCACCGGCTTTCTCTTCACGCTCGCCGCTTCCGCGATGTGGGCGCTCGGCAATGTCGTGACCAAGCGCATGGGCAAGGTCGATCTGCTGTCGCTCGTCGTATGGGGCAGCCTGATTCCACCGCTGCCGTTCCTCGCGCTCTCGCTGATCTTCGAAGGCCCGGCGCGCATCGAAGCGAGTCTTGCGTCCATCCCGCTCGTTTCCGTATTCGCGATTCTTTATCTCTCGTTCGTCGCGACGATCGTCGGTTACAGCCTGTGGGGGAAATTGCTCGCGCGCTATCCGGCGGGAACCGTCGCGCCCTTTTCGCTGTTGGTCCCGGTGATCGGGCTCGCGTCGGCGGCGGTGTTTCTCGGCGAGGGACTGAGCGCCGCGCAGATCGCGGGCGCGGCGCTCGTGATGGCGGGACTCGCGGTGAACGTGTTCGGCGCGCGTTTCATGCAGCGCATCCTGCCGACGACGCGCTGAACAACACCGCTCACGCGCTTTTTTACGTCATGCGGCCCTTCGCGAGCGGCGGATTCGCCGCGAAGTAACGCTTGATGCCCTTCATGATCGCGTTGGCCATCTTGTCGCGATAGGCGTCGTCGTTCAGGCGCGCTTCCTCGTCCGGATTGCTGATGAACGCGGTCTCGACCAGAATCGACGGAATGTCCGGCGCCTTGAGCACGGCGAAGCCCGCCTGCTCGACCGAGCCCTTGTGCAGCTTGTTGATGCCGCCGATCTCGTTCAGCACGAAGCTGCCGTAGCGCATCGAATCGCGGATCTGCGCGGTCGTCGACATATCGAAGAGCGCGCGGTTCACGCTCGCGTCCTGCGATTTCACGTTGATGCCGCCGACCTGATCCGACGCGTTCTCCTTGTTCGCCATCCAGCGCGCGGCCGCGCTCGACGCGCCGTGCTCGGACAACGCGAACACCGACGAGCCGCGCGCATCGGGCGAAGTGAACGCATCCGCGTGAATCGATACGAAGAGGTCCGCCGACACGCGCTGCGCCTTCTGCACGCGCACGTTGAGCGGCACGAAGAAGTCGGCGTCGCGGGTCATCATCGCGCGCATGTTGGCCTGGGCGTCGATCTTCGCGCGCAGCTTCTTCGCGATGTCGAGCGCGATGTGCTTCTCGTACGTACCCTGGCCGCCGATCGCGCCGGGGTCCTCGCCGCCGTGACCCGGATCGATCGCGACGGTGAGCAGGCGCGTCGTGCCGGCGCCTTGCTTGGGCGTGGAGAAGGTGTATTGATCGGCGTCGTCGTCGTCCTTCTTCGCGATGACCGGCGGCGCGGACGGCACGCGCGGTTTCGCGGCGGGCTTCGGCGTCGTCGGAACGGATGGCGCGATCTCGACCGGCGCGTCGCTTTGCGCGTACTTCTGGAAAAAGTCGTCGGTGGAATCGGGCGTGGTCGGCTTCTGCGCGGTCGCAGGTCCCGAGAGCGTCGCGGGCGGCGGCGTCGACGGATTCGGATTGGCGCGGTCGAGCGCCTCCTGCTTGCGCTCGGTCTGCGCGAGCAGTTCCATCAGCGGATCGGGCGCGACCGCCGGGTACAGGTCGAACACGAGGCGGTACTTGTAGCTGCCGATCGGACCCAACGTGAAAACCTGCGGCTTCACCGAGCCCTTCAGGTCGAAGACCATGCGCACCACATGCGGCTGATACTGCCCGATGCGCACCGCCTGAATCTGCGGATCGTTCGGCGTGATCTTCGAGACGAGATCGCGCAGCGCCTGATCGAGATCGATGCCGGAAAGATCGACGACGAGCCGGTCCGGTCCCTGCAACAACTGGTTCGCGTTCTGCAGCGGCTGGTCCGATTCGATCGTCACGCGGGTGTAATCGCGCGCGGGCCACACGCGCACGCCAAGCACACTGCTCGCATGCGCGAGCTTCGGTGCGACGAGCGCGAGCACGAGCGTGGAGGCGCCCGCGCGCAGCACCTGGCGGCGGCGCCAGTTGTGCGGCGCGCTGGCGCCCGCTTCGATCGAATGAAATGGCTTGATCAACATCTTTCGAGACATGACTTTCCTGTTTCGCTAAACGCCCGCGCGCTCAGTACGCGGCCTTCTTCTTCGTTCGAATGTGCTTCCTGGGTGAACTGGTCCGGCAGGGACAACTGAAACACGAGATCAGGCACGCCGAGCAGGCCGCCCGCCTGTTGCGGCCACTCGACGAGGCACAGCGCGCCCGCATCGAAATATTCGCGAAAGCCGGCATCGGCCCATTCGGCCGGATCGGCGAAGCGATAGAGATCGAAGTGATAAACGTCGAGCGGCCCGCTTTCGATGACGAGCGAGTATGGCTCGACGAGCGTGTAAGTCGGACTCTTCACGCGGCCGACGTGGCCGAGCGCGCGCAGCGTGGCGCGCACGAGCGTGGTCTTGCCCGCGCCCAGATCTCCGATCAACTGGACCTGAAGACCGTGAAATCGTTCAGAAGAAGATTGCGATGCGTGGATGCGCGTGGCGTCGATGGCGCGCGCGAAGCGCTCTCCGAAAGCGAGCGTCGCCGCTTCGTCGCGCAACTCGAAGCGGCGTTCGAGAAGCGCGGAAGGAAGGTCTTGCGTCGTTCGTACGGGGCTTTCGGGCATTGCTCGTAAAATGTCGTGATGAACCGATTGCCGGAACATTCCGTTGAAATCACGACCGCGTCCAGCGACGCCGCCGCTGAGTCCGTCTCAGAGTCTCGCGTCATCGAATTCGATGAAAACGCGCTGGCGGAGCTCGCGCAACGCATCAAGGCGTGGGGGCGCGAGTTAGGGTTTGGTGCCGTCGGCATCAGTGATATCGACCTGACGGATGCCGAGAAAGGCCTGAATGACTGGCTGGAAGCAGGCTATCACGGCGAAATGGATTATATGGCCAAACATGGGATGAAACGCGCAAGACCGGCCGAGCTTGTGGCCGGGACGCGACGTGTCATCACCGCGCGCATGGCCTATCTGCCGGCGCGCACGCTCGCGAAACAGGGCGATGAAAGTGTCGCGACAGCCGATGGTCAGAAGAACGACTGGCGCGCGATCGAGTGGTCGCGGCTTGCGAAGCCATCGCAGGCGATGGTCTCCATCTATGCGCGCGGCCGCGATTATCACAAGGTCATGCGCAATCGTCTGCAGCAACTGGCGGAACGCATCGAAAGCGAGATCGGGCCGTTCGGGCATCGCGCGTTCACGGATTCCGCGCCGGTGCTGGAAGTCGCGCTCGCGCAGAAGGCGGGCAACGGCTGGCGCGGCAAGCACACGCTGCTGCTCGATCGCGATGCCGGATCGCTGTTCTTTCTCGGCGAAATCTTCGTCGATGTCCCGCTGCCTGTCGATCCGGATCCCGAGCAGGACGGCGCGCATTGCGGGCAGTGCACGCGCTGTATCGGCGCATGTCCGACCGGTGCGATCGTCGCGCCGTATCGCGTCGATGCCCGGCGCTGCATCTCGTATCTGACGATCGAACTGCACGGCAGCATTCCCGAAGAGCTGCGTCCGCTGATCGGCAATCGCGTGTATGGCTGCGACGATTGCCAGCTCGTCTGTCCGTGGAACAAGTTCGCGCAGGCCGCGCCCGTCGCGGATTTCGACGTGCGGCATGGGCTCGATCGCGCGACGCTGGTCGAACTGTTCGCATGGAGCGCCGACGATTTCGACACCCGCATGCAGGGCAGCGCGATCCGGCGCATCGGGCATGAGCGATGGCTGCGCAATATTGCGGTCGGGATGGGCAATGCGTTGCGTTCCTCCGCGCTCGATGCAGGCGAACGCGAGGCTATCGTCGACGCGTTGCGCGCGCGTGAAGATGACTCGTCCGAACTCGTCCGCGAACACGTTCGATGGGCGCTGGAGCAATCATGAAGACCATATCGTTCGATGCCGTGATCGACGCGCCGTTCGGCAAAGTCGGCATTCGCGCCGATGCGCAAGCGGTGCGCGAGATCGTTTATCTACCCGATGATGTCGACAGCATCGAGCCGCACACGCCGCTCGCCCGTGTCGCCGCCGCGCAGATCCGCCGTTACTTCGACACGCCGTCGATGCGCTTCGACCTGCCGCTCGCGATCCGCGGCACCGCGTTTCAGCAGCGCGTGTGGCGGGGCATTTCAGGCATCGCAGCGGGGCACGTCTGGACCTACGGGCAGCTTGCGCGCGAGATCGGCAGCGTGCCGCGCGCGGTCGGGCAGGCGTGCGGCTCCAATCCGCTGCCGATCGTGATACCGTGCCACCGGGTAGTGGCATCGGGCGGGATCGGCGGCTTCGCGCATCATCCCGGCGACGGTTTTTATCGCAATGTGAAGCGCTGGCTGCTGGCGCATGAAGGTGTATCGATCGCATGACGAGCGCAACGACTGAAGCAATACAAACGCCGGAACTCACCGCGAGCCACGACTCGATCGATCTCTTCTGCGATGCGCTCTGGCTCGAACACGGGCTCGCGAAAAACTCGCTCGAAGCGTACCGGCGCGATCTCAAGCTCTTTGCGGAATGGCTCGGCAAGACGCGCGGCGCGTCGATCGATTTCGCCGTCGAGGCCGACATGAACGGCTACATGGCCGCGCGCCGCGGCGACAAGGCGACCTCGGCGAACCGGCGCCTGTCCGTGTTTCGACGTTACTACGCGTGGGCCTTGCGCGAACACCGCACCATCGCCGATCCGACGCTGAAGCTGCGTTCGGCGCGGCAGCCGCCGCGTTTTCCGTCGACGCTCAACGAAACGCAGGTCGAAGCGCTGCTCGGCGCGCCCGACATCGAGACGCCGCTCGGCTTGCGCGACCGCACGATGCTCGAACTGATGTACGCGAGCGGCCTGCGCGTCACCGAGCTGGTCACGCTCAAGACGGTCGAAGTGGGCCTCAACGACGGCGTCGTGCGCGTGATGGGCAAAGGCTCGAAAGAGCGCCTGATTCCGTTCGGCGAGACGGCGCACGCGTGGCTCGAACGCTATCTGCGCGAAGCGCGCCCGGCGCTGCTCGGCGCACGTTCCGCCGATGCGCTTTTCGTCACCACGCGCGGCGAAGGCATGACGCGCCAGCAATTCTGGAACATCATCAAGCGCCATGCGCTGAAGGGCGGCGTGCATGCGCCGCTCTCGCCGCACACGCTGCGTCACGCGTTCGCGACGCATCTGCTCAATCACGGCGCGGACCTGCGCGTCGTGCAATTGCTGCTCGGGCACTCGGACATCTCGACGACGCAGATCTATACGCACGTCGCGCGCGAGCGTCTGCACAAGCTGCATCGCGAGCATCATCCGCGCGGGTGAAAACGTGACGTAGCGCTTCATTCGCGAACGATCGTGCCACGGCCTCTCACGCGCGCGCACTCGTTACAATGCGTCCATGTCGAAAGCCAAACACGTATCCGAAACGCCCGCGACGCAGTTCCTGCGCCGTCACAAGGTGGCGTTCGGCGAACATCCTTACGATTATGTCGAGCACGGCGGCACGGAAGAATCCGCGCGTCAGCTCGGCGTGGACGAGCATCGCGTCGTCAAGACGCTCGTGATGGAGGACGAGCACGCGAAGCCGCTGATCGTCCTCATGCACGGCGATCGCACCGTGTCCACCAAGAACCTCGCACGGCAGACGGGCGCGAAACGCATCGAGCCGTGCAAGCCCGAAGTGGCGAACCGGCACTCGGGCTTCCTCGTGGGCGGAACCTCGCCGTTCGGCACGAAGAAGGCGATGCCGGTGTACGTCGAATCGAGCATTCTCGATCTCGACCTGATTTATCTGAACGGCGGGCGGCGCGGCTATCTCGTCAGCCTGAAACCGTCCGTTCTGACGCAACTGCTCGACGCAAAGCCCGTGCAGTGCGCGAGCGTCGATTAGAATGCGTTCCGCTCCCGCTACCACCGCAAAAACATCATGATCTTTCTGATCGTCGCCGTCGTGTCCTATCTGATCGGCTCGATTTCATTCGCCGTCGTCGTGAGTCACGCGATGGGCCTCGCCGATCCTCGCTCGTACGGCTCGGGCAATCCCGGCGCGACCAACGTGCTGCGCACAGGCAACAAAAAGGCCGCGATCCTCACGCTGATTGGTGATGCGTTCAAGGGCTGGCTGCCCGTGTGGGTCGTCGTTCATTTCGGCGCGAGTTTCGGATGGAGTCCGGCGGACATCAACACGGCCACCGCGCTCGCTGCGATTGCCGTGTTCCTCGGGCATTTGTATCCGGTCTTCTTCAGGTTCCAGGGCGGCAAGGGCGTCGCGACGGCGGCGGGCGTGCTGCTCGCGATCCATCCGGCGCTCGGAATCGCGACGCTGCTCACGTGGGTCATCATCGCGTTCTTCTTCCGCTATTCGTCGCTGGCGGCGCTCGTCGCGGCTGTGTTCGCGCCGTTCTTTCAGGTTTTTCTGTTCGGGCCGAGCCGCATCTCGCTCGCCGTGCTGGCGATGAGCCTGCTGCTCATCTGGCGGCATCGCGCCAATATCTCGAAGTTGCTGGCCGGGCAGGAAAGCCGCATCGGCGAGAAGAAAAAGGCGGCGCAGGCGGCCGAATAAACCAGAAAGCCGTTCCGAGACAAACCGGAACGGCTTTTTTGCTTTTGAAGCGGCAGCGAATCAGTCGCGGAAGTTGTTGAAGTCGAGCGGCGTATCCGTGACTTCCTTCTTCAGCAGCGCAATCGCGCTTTGCAGGTCGTCGCGCTTGGTGCCTTGCACGCGCACCGCGTCGCCCTGAATGCTCGCCTGCACCTTGATCTTGCTGTCCTTCACGATCTTGACGATCTTCTTCGCCAGATCGCCCGACACGCCTTTCTTCACCGTGACGACCTGCTTCAGCTTGTCGCCGCCGATTTTCTCCTGCTTGCCGTAGTCGAGAAAACGCACATCGACGCTGCGCTTGGCCAGCTTGTTCAGCAGAACGTCCTTCACCTGGCCGAGCTTGAAATCGTCGTCGGCGTAGAGCGTGAGTTCGCGCTCCTTCTGCTCGACACGTGAATCCGAACCCTTGAAGTCGAAGCGCGTGGAAATTTCCTTGTTCGACTGCTCGATCGCGTTCTTCACTTCGATCATGTTTGCTTCGCTGACGACGTCAAACGATGGCATCTTGTCATTCTCCTTCATTGAGGCGAGCGCGCGTCGGGCGCGGCTCGCGCAATCGCTATAATCACGGACCTGTCGTCATTCTACCGACGCGCCTCGCTCATGTCGCTCCAGCTTCTCTCTGATTACGCCCTGCTCACGCACAACACGTTCGGTTTCGACGTGCGCGCGCGTCACGCCCTGCGCATCGATTCCGTCGATGCTGCCGTCGCGCTCGCCACCGATGCGCGCATCGCGAAGATGCGGCAACTCGTGCTCGGCGGCGGCAGCAATATCGTGCTGACGCGCGATTTCGACGGCGTCGCGCTGATCGTCGCCATTGGCGGGAAACGCGTGATCGGCGAGACCGGCGATGCATGGCTCGTCGAAGCCGGCGCGGGCGAGAACTGGCACGAATTCGTCGCCTGGACACTCGCACAGGGCATGCCGGGTCTCGAAAACCTCGCGCTGATTCCGGGCACGGTCGGCGCGGCGCCAATTCAGAACATCGGCGCATACGGGCTCGAAATGGGCGAGCGCTTCGAGCGGCTCAGCGCGGTCGAACTCGCGACCGGCGAACGCGTGGACTTCGATCGCGCCGCCTGCGCGTTCGGTTATCGCGACAGCTTTTTCAAGCGGGCAGGGCGCGGGCGCTTCATGATCACGTCGGTGGTGTTCCGGCTGCCGAAGGCGTGGACGCCGCGCGCCGAATACGCCGATGTCGCGCGCGCGCTCGAAGGCGCCGCGAAACCGGATGCGCAGGCCATTTTCGATGCGGTCGTCGCGGTGCGGCGCGCCAAGCTGCCCGACTGGACCGTGCTCGGCAATGCCGGCAGTTTCTTCAAGAATCCGGTGGTGAACGCGGCGGCGTTCGAGACGTTGAAAGCGCGCGAACCCGGCGTCGTCTCGTATCCACAGGCAGATGGGCAAGCGAAGCTCGCGGCGGGCTGGCTGATCGACCGATGCGGCTGGAAAGGGCGCAGCATCGGCGGCGCGGCGGTGCATGACCGGCAAGCGCTCGTGCTCGTGAATCGCGGCGGCGCGACGGGCGCGCAAGTGCTCGAACTGGCCGAAGCCATCAGGCGCGATGTGCTGGCGCGCTTCGGCGTCGAGCTGGAGATGGAACCGGTCTGCCTCTGATTCCCGACGCGCAGAAAAAAACCCGCCGAACCAAAGTCCGGCGGGTTTTTTCGTTTCTGACGCGGGAGATTACGCTCCGCGCTTGCGGCGCGCGTTCTCGGCGATACGCATGCGCAGCGCGTTCAGCTTGATGAAGCCGCCGGCGTCGGCCTGATCGTAGGCGCCGCCGTCGTCGTCGAACGTCGCGATGGTCTTGTCGAACAGCGTTTCCTTCGAATCGCGCGCGACGACCGAAACGCTGCCCTTGTAGAGCTTCACGCGCGTCCAGCCGTTGACCTTCTCCTGCGTGTGGTCGATCAGCACCTGCAGCGCGCGGCGCTCCGGGCTCCACCAGTAGCCGTTGTAGATCAGCGATGCGTAACGCGGCATCAGATCGTCCTTCAGGTGCGCCACTTCGCGGTCGAGCGTGATCGACTCGATGCCGCGATGCGCCTTCAGCATGATCGTGCCGCCCGGCGTTTCATAGCAGCCGCGCGACTTCATGCCGACGTAGCGGTTCTCGACCAGATCCAGACGGCCGATGCCGTGCTTGCCGCCGAGACGGTTCAGCTCGGTCAGCATGTCGGCGGGCGACAGGCGCTTGCCGTTCAGCGCGACCGGGTCGCCCTTCTCGAATTCGATATCGATATATTCCGGCTGATCCGGCGCCTCTTCCGGCGACACGGTCCAGCGCCACATGTCGGCTTCGGCTTCGGCCTTCGGGTCTTCCAGATGGCGGCCTTCGAACGAGATGTGCAGCAGGTTCGCGTCCATCGAGTAGGGCGCGCCGCCTTGCTTGTGCTTCATTTCGATCGGAATGCCGGCCTTTTCCGCGTACGCGAGCAGCTTCTCGCGCGAGAGAAGGTCCCATTCGCGCCACGGCGCGATCACCTTGATGCCCGGTTCGAGCGAGTAATAGCCGAGTTCGAAACGGACCTGATCGTTGCCCTTGCCGGTCGCGCCGTGCGAGACGGCCTGCGCGCCGGTCGCGCGCGCGATCTCGATCTGGCGTTTCGCGATCAGCGGACGCGCGATCGACGTGCCGAGCAGATACTCGCCTTCGTAGATGGTGTTCGCGCGGAACATCGGGAACACGAAATCGCGGACGAACTCTTCACGCAGATCTTCGATGAAGATGTTGTCCTGCTTGATGCCGAGCTGCAGCGCCTTCTTGCGCGCAGGCTCCAGTTCTTCGCCCTGGCCGATGTCGGCCGTGAAGGTCACGACTTCGGCGTCGTAGTTGTCCTGCAACCATTTCAGGATGACGGAGGTGTCGAGACCGCCCGAATAGGCGAGCACGACTTTCTTGATATCGCTCATGGTGAACTCGTGTGCTGAAAAGCCGGTGCGGCGGTTGTGCGCCGCTTCGCGTCCGCCGGGCGCGCGACGGGCATGAAGAGCGCGGAAAAAACGCTATTTTGACATTAAAAAGCCGCGCTTCCGTAAATTTGGGACGCGCGGCCGGGATGACTCAGTGATTCAGTTTGCCGAGCAGGAGATACTCCATCAGCGCCTTCTGGACATGCAGACGGTTTTCCGCCTCGTCCCAGACGACACTTTGCGGACCGTCGATCACGTCCGCGCTCACTTCCTCGCCGCGATGCGCGGGCAGGCAGTGCATGAAAAGCGCATCGGGATTCGCGCGCGCCATCATCTCGGCGTCGACGCAATAGTCCGCGAACGCCTTCATGCGCGCTTCGTTTTCGGCTTCGTAACCCATGCTGGTCCAGACGTCCGTGGTGACGAGATCGGCGCCCGTGCAGGCGTCGTTCGGATCGTCGAACTCTTCGTAGAATGGTTTGCTGTCCTCGGAAACCAGCGCGGGATCGAGCTTGTAGCCGAGCGGCGTCGAGAGGCGCAACTTGAAGCCGAGGATCTGCGCGGCCTCGATCCACGTGTAGAACATATTGTTCGCGTCGCCGACCCACGCGACCGTCTTGCCGTGAATCGGCCCGCGATGCTCGTAGAACGTGAAGATGTCCGCGAGCACCTGACACGGGTGATATTCGTTCGTCAGGCCGTTGATCACCGGCACGCGCGAGCTTTCCGCGAAGCGCTTGATGATGTCCTGACCGAACGTACGGATCATGATGATGTCGACCATGCGCGAGATGACCTGCGCCGAATCTTCGATCGGCTCGCCGCGTCCGAGCTGCGTGTCGCGCGTGTTCATGAACACCGCGTGGCCGCCGAGCTGGAAGATGCCCGCTTCGAACGAGAGGCGCGTGCGCGTCGAACTCTTCTCGAAGATCATCGCGAGCGTGCGGTCGTGCAGCGGATGATAGGTCTCGTAGTTCTTGAACTTGCGCTTCAGGATGCGCGCGCGTTCGAGCACGTACTCGTAGTCGTCGAGCGAAAAATCCTTGAACTGAAGATAGTGGCGAATTTTCTTGGCGGTCATGAAAACGCAAGCGGCGGCTTCGAACCGGCCTTCGCCGCGCTAATGCGCGCCGGGTCAGGGCCGGACGGCGCCGCCGTCGTGGGTGGTATCGCATTTGAGCATAAAGGATTTTGCGATGTTTGACGAGGCTGGCAGAAAGGGCTCTGTGGGCCGCGCCAGCACGGCCGACAGCTTCGGCAAATCCCCGATGGACGCGCACGATGTCCGTGTGCGCTGCGCAAGAGGGGGCCGCTAATGTATAATTGCGGTCGCTCGTTTCAACAGTTCTGCAACACTCAGCACCGTTTCACGCGCTCTGCGGCGAAGGGTTCGCAAGAATCCGGTCGGCGTGATTTCGCGCGTTCCGATTCCGCGGTGGCTTGCCCAGTGCTGTCGAGTCCGCCATTCCTGTCGCGGGCGCGGCCGGTTCCCAGAGAATCGCGTCCCGCGAAGACCGCCCGGCGCTTTTCGCGCGCCGGCCCTTGCGGTTCCCTGTGTCAGGCATGTGCGTCCCGGTGCGCGTCACCGGCCGTCAAAAGGTATTGCTACATGGCTGAATCATCCTCTACCGAATACTTCATACAAGGCATCACCAAGAGCGGAAGGAAGTTTCGGCCGAGCGACTGGTCCGAACGCCTGTGCGGCGTGATGTCGAGTTTCGGGCCCAAGGCGAAAGGGCCGAACGCCCGCCTGCAATATTCCATCTACGTGCGTCCGACCATGATCGGCGACATCAAGGTCGTGATCGTCGATTCGCGCCTGCGCGACATCGAGCCGATGGCCTTCGATTTCGTGCTCAACTTCGCGAAGGACAACGATCTCCTCGTGACCGAGGCGTGCGAGCTGCCGCCGCATCACGGCACGCAGACCCAGCAGCAGGGTTGAGGCGGTAACACCAGGCCCAGACGCAAAAAAGCCCGCCGAAGCGGGCTTTTTCGTTACTGCGCAGCGGAAACAGGAAGCTGCTTCGACGAACGCACCGATTGTGAAACCTCGCGAAACTCGCGAAAACCGGAGAGCGCCCGCCGGAAGCGGGCCGGAATTAGTGGGCAGCGGGGGCTTGCAGGCCCTTGATGGCTGCAGCCAAGCGGCTCTTGTGACGAGCGGCCTTGTTCTTGTGGATGATCTTCTTGTCCGCGATGATGTCCATCGTCTTGATCGACGACTTGAACACTTCGGCGGCCTTGGTCTGATCGCCGGCTTCGATAGCCTTGCGAACTGCCTTGATGGCCGTGCGGAACTTCGAGCGCAGCGCCGAGTTGTGCGAGTTGGCCTTGGCGGCCTGACGGGCGCGCTTGCGAGCTTGTGCGGTATTTGCCATGACGGTTCCTTTTTCCTGTTTCAGCTGATTCTGCTGTCACTTGTCCGGAGCGGGCTTCACTTGGCTGTCCAGCCGGGGGCCGGAAGCGGTGATCGGTGCGCGCTGCCTTTGATCTGAAATCCCGGGAACGATTGCCCGAGAACCTCTGTAACATCGCCGGCCAGAGCCGGAAAAGACGTGAAGCTGCTCAATCCAAACAATTTTGGAGCTTCGAAACCCGCGATTATAGCAACGGAATATGAGACGTGACAAGCGCGACGTGGATCGGGCCGGTCCGCCGCCCTCACGCAAGCCCGATCGATGCGATCGGTCAATCTTGCGCTATTGCCCGCCAGCAATAAGCCGAGTCTGGTAGGCGGGTTGCGGGCGCCCCGTATAATAAGCGCCCCATGAATCTATTCCGAGCCCTCCTGACGGTCAGCGGATTCACGCTGCTGTCCCGCGTGACCGGCCTGATCCGCGAAACGCTGATCGCCCGAGCCTTTGGCGCCAGTATCTATACCGACGCGTTCTACGTCGCGTTCCGGATTCCCAACCTGCTGCGGCGGCTGTCCGCGGAAGGCGCGTTTGCGCAGGCGTTCGTGCCGATCCTCGCCGAGTTCAAGAACAGCAAGGGTCACGATCCGACCAAGGCGCTCGTCGACGCAATGTCGACCGTGCTGACCTGGTGCCTGGTCGTGCTCTCGATCGCCGGCATGCTGGGCGCGAGCTGGGTGGTGTACGCGGTGGCGTCGGGTCTTTCGCACGAAGGCGCTGCGTACGGCTTTGCCGTCGAGATGACGCGCATCATGTTCCCGTACATCATCTTCATCTCGATGACGACGCTCGCCTCCGGTGTGCTCAACACGTACAAGCAGTTTTCGCTGCCCGCGTTCGCGCCGGTGCTGCTGAACGTGGCGTTCATCTTCGCGGCGGTGTTCGTCGCGCCCCACTTGAAGGTGCCGGTCTACGCGCTCGCCTATGCGGTGATCGCGGGCGGCATCCTGCAACTGCTCGTGCAGTTGCCGGGGCTGAAGAAGATCGACATGGTGCCGAAGATCGGCCTGAACTTCCGGCGCGCGCTCGCGCATCCGGGCGTGAAGCGCGTGCTGCTGAAGATGGTGCCCGCGACCTTTGCGGTTTCTGTCGGGCAACTGAGCCTCATCATCAACACGAATATCGCGTCGAATATCGGGGCGGGCGCGGTGTCGTGGATCAACTACGCCGACCGGCTGATGGAGTTCCCCACCGCGCTGCTGGGCGCGGCACTTGGCACGATCCTCTTGCCGAGCCTCTCGAAAGCGCACGTCGACGCCGACAACGACGAATACTCCGCGCTGCTCGACTGGGGCCTGCGCATCACGTTCCTGCTGGCCGCGCCTAGTGCGATCGCGCTCTTCTTCTTCGCCCAGCCGCTCACCGCGACGCTCTTTCACTACGGCAAGTTCGACAACCATTCCGTCGTGATGGTCGGCCGCGCGCTGTCGGCCTACGGCATCGGGCTGATCGGGCTCATCCTCATCAAGATTCTCGCGCCGGGCTTCTACGCGAAACAGGACATCAAGACGCCGGTGAAGATCGCCGTGTTCGTGCTCGTCATGACGCAGGTGAGCAACTACGTCTTCGTGCCGATCTTCTCGCACGCCGGTCTGACGCTGTCGATCGGCCTCGGCGCGCTCGCCAACGCGGGGCTGCTGTTCCTGGGCCTGCGCCGTCGCGGAATCTATCGGCCGTCGCCGGGCTGGCTGCGCTTTTTCGCGCAACTGGTGGGCGCGTGCCTGATTCTTGCGGGCACGATGCACTGGGTTGCGATCAACTTCGACTGGATCGCCATGCGCGCGACGCCGTTGCTGCGCGTGGCGCTGCTCGGTGCGAGCCTCGTCGTGTTTGCCGCGCTATATTTCGGTATTCTGTCCGCGATGGGCTTCAAATACGCCTATTTCAAGAGACGCACGCTTTGATGACGACGACGCGTATCCTCGATTACTTCACTTCACTGATGGCGGACGACGAGAGCCTTCCGCTCACGGAAGCGGCCTTGTCGCTCGCGCAGGACGCCTATCCCGATGTCGACATGCAGGCGGCGCTCGCCGAGATCGACGAGCTCGTCGTGCGCGCCCGCCGCCGCATGCCCGACGACGCGGACGTGAAGCAGAAAGTCGATGCGCTCAATCGTTACTTCTTCCGCGAGCTGGGCTTCTCCAGCAATCTCAACGATTACTACGATCCGGACAACAGCCATCTGAACGTCGTGCTGCGGCGTCGGCGCGGCATTCCGATCTCGCTTGCCGTGATCTATCTGGAAATGGCCGAACAGCTCGGCGTGCCGGCGCGCGGCGTGTCGTTTCCGGGGCATTTCCTGTTGCGCGTCGCGACGCCCGGCCAGGATCTGATGCTCGATCCGACCACCGGCCAGACGCTCTCCGAAGCGCAGATGGTCGAGATGCTGGAGCCGTATGTGCAGCGCGTCGGCGAATCGATCGGCAGCGCGTTGCGGGTGCTGTTGCAGCCCGCGACGCGGCGCGAGATCGTCGCGCGCATGTTGCGCAACCTGAAGGGCATCTACTTGCAGACGGAGCGCTGGCAGCGTCTGCTCGCGGTTCAGCAGCGGCTCGTGATCGCGCTGCCGAACAGCATCGAGGAAGTGCGCGATCGCGGCTTCGCGTATGCGCGGCTCGATTATCTGCGTCCGGCGCTGGAGGATTTGCAGCGTTACATCGAGCTCCGTCCGGACGCCGAGGACGCGACGGTCGTCGAAACCGAGCTGCACGAGTTGCGGCAGCGCACGCAGCACGACGGCGACTGAACGAGCCGCCGTCGTCGCAATAAGCGTTATTTCGGCTGCATGCGGATCGCGCCGTCGAGACGGATCACTTCGCCGTTGAGCATCGGGTTATCGAAGATCTGCTTGACGAGCATCGCGTATTCATTGGGCTTGCCGAGGCGCGGCGGGAACGGCACCATCGCGCCGAGCGCGTCCTGCACTTCCTTCGGCATGCCGAGCAGCATCGGCGTTTCGAACAGGCCCGGTGCGATCGTCATCACGCGGATGCCGCTCTTGCTCAGATCACGCGCGACCGGCAGCGTCATGCCCGCGACGCCGCTCTTCGACGCCGCATAGGCCGCCTGGCCCATCTGCCCATCGTAGGCTGCGACCGACGCCGTGTTCACGATCACGCCGCGCTCGCCCGCATCGTTCGCTTCGTTCTTCGACATCACGCTGGCCGCGAGCCGGATCATGTTGAAGGTGCCGATGAGATTCACCGAAATCACCTTCGAAAACAGATCGAGCGCATGCGGCCCGTCGCGTCCGACCGTCTTCGCCGCCGGCGCGATGCCCGCGCAGTTCACTAGCCCGCGCAGCGTGCCGAGCGTCAAGGCGGCATCGACAGCGCGCTGGCCGTCGCTTTCCTGACTCACATCGCATTTGACGAACGCACCGGACAGTTCCTTCGCGAGCGCTTCGCCCGCTGTGTCGTTCATGTCGGCGATCACGACCTTGCCGCCTTGCGCCGCGATGAGCCGCGCAGTCGCCTCGCCGAGGCCCGATGCGCCGCCGGTGATCAGAACAACATTGCCTTGCATCTCCATGCTTCTTCTCCTTTATGTGATTCGTGCGCGTGAGGGCAGGGTAAAGCCGCTCGCGCCGATGTCCTTCCTCGTGGGAAACGCGTCGATTGTAGCGAAGCCGGTGACGGCAAAATCGCACATCGGTCATGCGGATTCACAGGCGTAAAAAAACCCGCTCAGCGAGAGCGGGTTTCATCGAACGCCGGGCGAAAGCGCGCTTTACTTCAGCGCGTCGAACACACGCGTGCGGATTTCATCGACGCTGCCGGTGCCCGCGATCTTGCGATACGCCGGCGCCTTCAAACCGTTCGGTGCGTCGCCGCTCTGCGCCCAGTCGTTGTAGTACGCGATCAGCGGCTTGGTCTGCGCGACATACACTTCGAGACGCTTCTTCACGGTCTCTTCCTTGTCGTCGTCGCGCTGGATCAGCGGCTCGCCGGTGACGTCGTCGGTCATGTCGACCTTCGGCGGATTGAACTTGACGTGATACGTGCGACCCGATGCCGCATGCACGCGACGGCCGCTCATGCGCGTGATGATCTCGTCGAAGGGAACGTCGATCTCCAGCACGTAGTCGATCGCGACGCCCGCGTCCTTCATGGCCTCGGCTTGCGGCAGCGTGCGCGGGAAGCCGTCGAACAGATAGCCGTTCTTGCAGTCGTCCGCCTGCAGACGTTCCTTCACGAGATTGATGATGAGCGAATCCGGCACCAGCTCGCCCGCGTCCATGTAGCGCTTCGCCTCGACGCCGAGCGGCGAGCCTGCCTTGACGGCTGCGCGCAGCATGTCGCCGGTCGAAATCTGCGGAATGCCGAATCTCTCCTTGATGAAGTTTGCCTGGGTGCCCTTGCCCGCACCGGGTGCGCCCAACAGGATCAAACGCATGGTGATCTCTCCGAATCGTCTATAAACCGCTGCAGCCGCGAGGCTGATTTGACATCCGGTAGCCTGGCTCGTGCGGCGTCGACGACAGGGCGCGCAGCCGAAAGGAGACGGCGGGCACCTGCGGACAGCGGCGCGACGTTGAGCGGCGCTGACCGGAAGGCTCGCGCAATCGCTTGATTATGCCACGGCTCTTTACGATCGCGACCGTAATAACGCGCATAGAAACCGCCACAAACCCCGCCGATTGGGGCTCTGGCGGGGTTTACACCGGTTGCGCCGCGGCTTTCAGTCCGCTTTGGGGAAGAGCGCCTGCACGCGCTCGAGATCGGCGAGAGTGTCGACGCCGGGCGGCGGCGCATCGTGCGTCACGCGCACCGCGATGCGCTCGCCGTGCCACAGCGCGCGCAGTTGCTCCAGCGCTTCGGCGGCCTCGATCGGCGCTTGCGCGAGCGTCGGGAAGTCGCGCAGGAACTTCGCGCGATAGGCATAGAGCCCGATGTGACGCAGCAGGTTCTCCGGCACGGCGGGCAATTGCCCGAGCGCGGCAACGTCCGGCCAGTGCGGCTGCCAGAGATCGCGCGACCAGGGAATCGGCGCGCGCGAGAAGTAGAGCGCGACGCTTTTCGCATCGAGCACGACCTTCACCACGTTCGGATTGAAGACGTCGGCCGGATCGTGGATCGGATGCGCGGCCGTGGCGATCGAGCACTCGGGATGCGTCGCGAGGTGATCGGCGACATCGCGCACGAGTTGCGGATCGATGAGCGGCTCGTCGCCCTGCACGTTGACGACGATCGCGTCGTCGGCCCAGTTCAGACGCGTGGCCACTTCGGCGAGGCGGTCGGTGCCGGTGGGGTGATCGGAACGCGTCAGCATCACTTCGATGCCGTGATCGCGCGCCGCTTCGACCACGCGGTCGGAATCGGTCGCGACGAGCACCTGGCTCGCGCCGGACTCGCGCGCGCGCTCGGCGACGCGCACGACCATCGGCTTGCCGCCGATATCGGCGAGCGGCTTGTTCGGCAGGCGCGTGGAAGCGAGGCGCGCCGGAATGACCGCGATGAACGGTACGGACATGTCAGCCGCGCTCAGGCATCGCCGGCCGGTTTGATCGGCTCGACGGGCGTGCCCTCGACGGTCTGGCGCGCTTCGTCGACGAGCATCACGGGAATGCCGTCGCGGATCGGGTAGGCGAGCTTGTCCGCGCTGCAGACGAGTTCCTGCGCCGCGCGATCGTAACTGAGCGGGCCTTTGCAGATCGGGCAAACGAGGATTTCAAGCAGACGTGCGTCCACGGAGTTTCTCCACAACAAGAGCGATGAGGCGCGGTCTCAGCACGGCTTGCACCGGAACGACCCAGATGCGTGCATCGCGCCAGGCTCCGAATTTTACTGCATCCTTTTCGGTGATCAGGATCGCATCGGCTTCGACGCCCGCGAACGGATTCTCGCGATACGAATAGTGATCGGGAAATGCGCGCGTCGCGGGCGCGATGCCCGCCGCGCGCAGCGTCGCGAAGAAGCGCTCGGGCGATCCGATGCCCGCCGCCGCGATCACTTTTTCGCCGACGAACTGATCGAGCGGGCGACGCTGGTGCGGGTCGTCGAGCAGCCACGCATCGCCGGATTCGAGTTCGAGCGCGAAGGTATCCGGCCACGGCGGCAGCGTGCGGTCGTACGGACTGTTGATGAGCGTCGCGTCCCGGCGGCGCGACATCGGTTCGCGCAACGGTCCGGCCGGCAACAGGAAGCCGTTGCCGCCGAGGCGGGCATCGAACACGACGAGCTCGCACGTGCGCGCGAGGCGATAGTGCTGCAGGCCGTCGTCGGAGACGAGGACATCGACGTTCGGATGCGCGTCGAGCAGCGCTTTCGCCGCCGCGACGCGATCCGGGCAGACGAACACAGGCGCGTGCGTGCGGCGCGCGATCAGGAGCGGTTCGTCGCCGACCTGCGCGGCGGCCGAAGTCGGCGTGACGCTTGTGGGCTTCGTGACTTTCGCGCCGTAGCCGCGCGAGACGACGCCCGGCTGAAAACCGGCGCCGCGCAGCGCTTCGACGAGCGCGATGACGGTCGGCGTCTTGCCCGTTCCGCCGACGGTCACGTTGCCCACGACGACCACCGGCACGCCGACATCGATGCGCTTGAACCAGCCCAGCTCGTAGAAGGCGCGGCGGGTCGCGGCGATCGCGCCGAAGAGGCACGCGAAGGGCGTCAGCGCCCACGCGACGGGACCGCGGCGACGCCATTCGCGGGCAAGGAAGTTCTCGATCGGCGGCTTGAAATCAGACATGGGCGGCCTTCGGATACGGCGTGACGCGCAACGGCAGCTCCTTGAGTATCGGTCGACGTTGGACGGACTGTCCGGCGATGCTGGAACCCGGCACTCTAGCGCGCGCGGGCCGTGCGCGCCAGTCGCCGGCGCGTGCGATGACGCTTGTCCACACGATCGGCGCGCCTGTGGATAACTCTGTGAAGAACTTGCGGCCCGCGAACCGTCGAAGCGCGTCAGGAAAGAGTTGCTCCGGAGCTTACAGTGTTCATAAAAATAAAACGCTGCAAATTCAATCGCATAGAACGAACTCACGGGCCTCTGGCGATGCCGCGCCGCACACGGCGGTAAGTCTTTCTGTGTGGACACTTGTTACACTTGCGTACCTCGTCCAGCGACGTTCGTCCACCGGCTCAGCGGCCGCCGCGCCAAGTTTTTTCCTGTCCTGCCATGACTCCCGATTCCCTGCCGTCGCAAAGCGGCGACGCCGTCATCCCCGTTTCCGTGCTCAATCGCGCGATCAGCTCGATGCTCGAGCAGTCGTTTCCGCTCGTCTGGGTGTCGGGCGAGGTGTCGAACTTCACGCGCGCGGCGAGCGGCCATTGGTACTTTTCGATCAAGGACGCGAACGCGCAGATGCGCTGCGTGATGTTCCGGGGCCGCGCGCAATACGCCGAGTTCACGCCGCGCGAAGGCGACCGGATCGAGGTGCGCGCGCTCGTCACGATGTACGAGCCGCGCGGCGAATTGCAATTGAACGTCGAAGCGGTGCGGCGCACGGGGCAGGGCCGGCTTTACGAAGCGTTCCTGCGGCTGAAGGCGCAGCTCGAAAGCGAAGGGCTGTTCGCCGCCGAAAGAAAGCGCGCGTTGCCGACGCATCCGCGCGGCATCGGCATCGTGACGTCGCTGCAGGCGGCCGCGCTGCGCGACGTGCTGACGACGCTCGCGCGCCGCGCGCCGCACGTGCCGGTCGTCGTGTATCCGGCGCCGGTGCAGGGCGCGGGCGTCGGCGCGAAGCTCGCGGCGATGGTCGAAGCCGCCAACGCGCGGCGCGAAGTCGATGTGCTGATTGTGTGCCGCGGCGGCGGGTCGATCGAAGACCTGTGGGCCTTCAACGAGGAAGTGCTCGCCCGCGCGATTGCCGGGAGCGCGTTGCCGGTGGTGAGTGGCGTCGGACACGAAACGGATTTCACCATCGCGGATTTCGCCGCCGACGTGCGCGCGCCGACGCCGACCGCCGCCGCCGAACTCGTCAGTCCGCAGCGCGTGCTGCTGTTGCGCGAGCTCGATCATCGTCATGCGGCGCTCGCGCGTGGCTTCGGCCGGATGATGGAGCGGCGCGCGCAACAACTCGACTGGCTCGCGCGCAGGCTCGTGAGTCCCGCCGAGCGGCTCGCCCGGCAGCGCGCGCATCTGCGGCAAGTGGCGGGCCGACTCGCCGCGGCGGGCGCGCGTCCGGTGCGCGATGCGCGCGCGCATTTCGCGCTGGTGCACTATCGCTGGCAGCGCAAGCGCCCGGACGTGGCTGTCGAGCGTGAGCATGTGCTGCGGCTCGCGCAGCGCCTCGGCGGCGCGCACGAGCGTCGCGCGGAACGGGAGAAAGCGTGCGTGTCGGAACTGGCGGCGCGCTTGCAGGTGCTGAGCCCGCAGCGCACACTGGAACGCGGCTATGCCGCGCTGATCGACGCCCAAACGGGCCGCGCCGTGCGCGCGCCGCATGCGTTGAAGCCGAAGCGCGCGCTCACCGTTCATCTCGCGGAAGGTTCCGCCGATGTCCTGCTCGCCGATGTCCAGGCGCGTCTGTCAGACGAATTCTGAGCCCGGCGCGACGCGTCGAATCGGCGTACATTTGACGTGCCTGTAGTTGCTCGTCAAAGCACTTTTTACGCCGTGCGAAGCATATGGAAAGCAATTTTTCTCATAAAGGGCACACGGTTTGCTGGGTTATCCCAACTCGCCTACAATCCATTGCTCCACTGCCTCACGCCTCACCATCCCCCACAAACCACATAGAAAGGAAGCTGAATCATGGAACATACGCTCCCGCCGCTGCCGTTCGACAAGAACGCGCTCGCTCCGCACATGTCGGAAGAAACGCTCGAGTATCACTATGGCAAGCACCACCAGACCTATGTGACGAACCTGAACAAACTGATTCCCGGCACCGAATTCGAGAACCTGTCGCTCGAAGAAATCGTGAAGAAGTCCTCGGGTGGCGTGTTCAACAACTCGGCGCAAGTCTGGAATCACACGTTCTTCTGGAACAGCCTGTCGCCGAAGGGCGGCGGTGCGCCCACCGGCGCGCTGGCTGACGCGATCAACGCCAAGTACGGTTCCTACGACAAGTTCAAGGAAGAATTCGCCAAGGTCGCGACCGGCACGTTCGGTTCGGGCTGGACGTGGCTCGTGAAGAAGACCGACGGCACGGTCGATATCGTGTCGACGAGCAACGCCGCCACGCCGCTCACGACGGATTCGAAGGCGCTGCTGACCATCGATGTGTGGGAGCATGCGTATTACATCGACTATCGCAATGCGCGTCCGAAGTTCATCGAGGCTTACTGGAACATCGTGAACTGGGATTTCGCGGCGAAGAATTTCGGCGCGTAAGTTCCGGCGCTTCGCACGATTGTAAAAAGCCCTCTGCGGAGGGCTTTTTTGCGTCCTGGCCGATGCTGCGCCACTTCGATACCCGATCTAGAATGGCGCTTTGAATCGCGCCGCATTACCGTCATGAAACGCTTCCTGGCCCTCTGCCTCGCGGCCTGGTCAGCCGCCGCGCTGCTCTACTTCGGTCGTCACTCGGCCGCGCTGATCGCGCTGTCCGGCGTGATCGCGCTGGCGGGATTCGATCTGTTGCGACCGGATTCCAACCCCGGCGCGTAACAGAAGCTACCGCCGCTTCGCGCCTTCCCAGTTGATATCGACGCACAGCACCTGCAGGCCAAAAGGCGTCTGCGCGGCGATCGACGCCGTCACGCAAAGGTGCGCCTCGTTGATCGAGAGATACGGCGCCGTCAGATGCACGCGCCCCGGCGCGCGCAGCGCTTCGATGAAATACGGCCGGCGCTCCCAGCTCGCGCCCTCCGAATGCAGCAGCGGACTGAAACGCTTCGCGCGCTGCGACGTTCGCACCACCGGCACGACGTTGTCGCCGATCTGCCGCCCGGCCTGATCGAGCAGGAAGCAGCGCGCGGTGTCGGCGAGTTGCAGCAGCTCGCTCGTCGCGACGACGAGCGCCTCGCCTTCCATCAGCTTGACCGATGCCCGTTCGAGCCCCGTCACGTACGGTTCGAGACGCGTGGCCTGCGCCCGCTCGCGCGCCGCGACGCGTTCTCGCGACGCCGCCGACAACGCGTCCATCACGCCCGTCGCGACCTCGCTGTGCACCGCATCGACGCTCGGCTGCGCGAAGTACGCGCCCTGCACGAAATCGACGTTGCATTCCAGCGCGATCAGCGCGTCGCGTTCGGTCGCGAGGCCGCCCATCAGGACGAGCTGGCCGGACTCGTGCAGCAACGACACGAGACGCGGCAGCACGCGCTCGATATGCGAATGCTCGGTCGCCTGTTGCAGGATGCAGCGATCGAGCGTGACGATATCGGGCCGCAGATGCCACACGCGATCGATGTTCGAATGCTTCACGCCGAAGCCGTCCAGCGCGATCAGGAAGCCCGACTTGCGCATCGAATCGATGATCTCGGCGAAGCGCGTCGTCTCGCCGCCCGCCTGCTCGGGCACTTCGAGCACGACACGCTGCGGCGGCAGGCCGATGTCCTTCAGCGAAGCGAGCAGCGCGTCGCCGTAGCTCGTATCCATCAGCGCGGCGGGATGCAGGCTCAGAAAGAGCCATTCATCGTGGCTGTCGAACGCATTGAAGTTGCCCAGATGCAGCGATTCGGCGAGCCGGCCGAGTTCGAGCAGATCGCCGCGCCGCGCCGCTTGCGTGAACACTTCGTGCGACGGCACGTGGCGATGCGTGTCGTCGCGGGCGCGCAAGGACGCGTGATAGCCGATCGCGCGCCGGTGCGACACGGAAAACACCGGCTGGAACACGCTGAAAACGGTGAATTCGCCGTACAGCACGGTGCGACGCGAACCGTCGTCGCCCGCGATGGGGCGCGGCGGCTGAAAGCGGGGAGGGTCGAGATCAACCATGCTCATGGTGTCGAGGCGCAGGGCAAGTGACTTTATCGAGATAGTTTACCGGATCGGCTTCCGACCGTTCGAGCAAAAAGCGTGCAAATTCAATATACAAGCGGCTCGGCGGCGGAATGAAAGCGCGCGGCACGCTTATTCGTGTGTGGATTCGACGCGTCATGCCGCACGCGCGGGAGCGCGCGCCGCGCAACCGTGCGCGCGGGCACCGGCGCGGTGCGTGAATCGCGCTTCGACCCGCGTCAGTTCGATTCCGATGGGTCCGGCTTTCTGCGCGCCGCACGCACTTCCGGCGCGAGCTGACCGAAGATCCACGCCGTCGCCGCCGTGATGACGCCCACGCACAGGAACGTCGCGTGGAACGCGGGCAGCGAATTCGATTCCGTCACCTGCGGCAGCAGTCCCGTGAAGGTCGAGAGAATCGCGCCCGCGACGGTCACGCCGAGGCTCATCGACAGCATCTGCACGAGCGAAAAGAGGCTGTTGCCGCTGCTCGCGCCGCCGGTGCCGAGGTCTTTCAGCGTGAGCGTGTTCATCGCGGTGAACTGCATCGAATTGACGGCGCCGAACACGGCCAGTTGCACGAGCCGCAGCCACAGCGGCTGATGCGCGCTCGCGAGCGCGAAGCTCGCCATCATCAGCCCGACGAGCACCGTGTTCACGACCAGCACGCGCCGGTAGCCGTGCTTTTCGATGAGGCGCGTGACGAGGCGCTTCGACGCCATGCCGGCGGCCGCGACGGGCAGCATCATCATGCCGGCCTGAAACGCCGTGTAGCCGAGGCTCACTTGCAGGAGCAGCGGAATCAGATACGGCATCGCGCCGCTGCCGATACGCGCGAACAGATTGCCGAGCAGACCGACGCTGAAGGTATGGATCTTGAAGAGATCGAGCGAGAAGATCGGCTGGGCGGCGCGCGTCGCGTGCAGGCCGTAGGCGACGAAGCAGCCGAACGAGAGCACCAGCAGCACGATCACGATCGCGTGCTGCAGACCGAGATCGGCGAGGCCGTCGAGCGAAATCGTCAGCGCGACCATGCCGACGGCGAGCAGCAGATAGCCCGCGAGATCGAAGGGCGCGGTGGCCGGATTGCGGCTGTCGGGCATGTACAGATTCGTCGCGATGCAGCCGATCACGCCCACCGGCACGTTGATGAGAAAGATCCAGTGCCACGACGCGATCTGCACGAGCCAGCCGCCGAGCGTCGGACCGATGAGCGGGCCGATCAGCCCCGGAATCGCGACGAATGCGAGCGCCGAGAGATACCGTTCCGCCGGAAACACGCGCAGCACGGCGAGGCGTCCGACCGGCAGCAGCATCGCGCCGCCCACGCCCTGCACGACCCGATACGCGACGAGCGCCTGCAACGACTGCGCTTTCGCGCACAACAGCGAGCCAATCGTGAACACGAGAATCGCGCTGAAGAACACGCGTTTCGTGCCGAGCTTGTCCGCGAGCCAGCCGGAGAAGGGGATCATCATCGCCATCGTGAGCGAGTAGGCGATCACGACGCCCTGCATGCGCAGCGGCGCTTCGCCGAGGCTCCTGGCCATCGCGGGGAGCGCGGTATTGACGATCGTCGAATCGAGCGTCTGCATGAAGAAGCCCGTGGCGACGAGCCACAGCATGATGGAGAGCGATCGGTCGGAAGGCTGCGCTGTGGCGGTGTCGGTCATTGGGCGGGGATCACTTTCGCAGCTCGGCGACGAAGTCGTAGTAGTCGTTGCGGCAGTAGGTATCGGTAAGCTCGATGGCGCGCTGATCGGCCGTGTAGCCGACGCGCGTGATGAGCAGGAGCGCGTCGTGTGGCGCGATGCCCATTTGCTGCGCGATTTCCGCGCTCGCGTTCACCGCGCGGAAGTGCTGCAGCGCGCGCACGATGGAGAGCCCGCGCGCATCGAGATAGCTGTAGAGCGAATCGCCGATGGTCTGCGGATCGGGGATGCACGACGCGGGGAAAGTGGAGTTCTCGACGGCCATCACGATGTCGTCGGCGAGCCGCAGCCGTTTCAGGCGCGTGACGGTGGCGGCGGGCGAGAGGCCGAGCTGGATGACTTCATCGCGATTGGCCGGCTCGATGGTGCGCGAGAGCCATTTGGAGCTGGGCTTGAAGCCGCGCCGCCGCAGCATCTCGGAAAAGCTCGACAGACGCGAGAGGGGATCTTCGTAACGCGGCGTGATGAAGCTGCCCGCGCCTTGCTCGCGGCGAATCAGCCCTTGCTCGACGAGCAGCGCGATCGCTTTTCTGGACGTGATCCGCGAGACGCCGAGCGCCTCCGACAGCACGCGCTCGGAAGGCAGCGCTTCGCCCGCGTTCCAGCGATTGTCGTGGATGGCGTTGGCGAGCTTGCGGGCGAGTTGAAGATAGAGCGGAGTGTCGCTGTCCGGGTCCGGGCGCAGGTCGCACCAGCGGTCTTCCGAGGTCGGGTTCATAAAGCGGACGCTAATGGGCCAAGCGGGGATTTTAAGACAAACCTTGAGGACGAAGGGGCGTCTTGTTCCTTAACTTGGAGAGGTTCGCGGCCCTGCGCATCAAACTGTAGCCGGCCCACCCACCCCACGTCCCGCGCGCATATAAAGCGCAACCGACAACGCCACCGCCGCGGCCGCCGCCAGCGCGGCAAACAGAAACACCGACCCATACCCGAACTCACCCGCGACGTACCCCGCGAGCGGCCCGGTCAGCCCGAGCGACAAATCGAGAAACACGGAATACGCGGAAAGCGCGGCACCACGGCTCGCCGGCGGCACGAGCCCGACCGCCTCGACGCCCAGCGCCGGAAACACCAGCGCGAACCCAAACCCCGTCAACGCCGCGCCCGCAAGCGCGAACGTAGGCTCAGCCGCAAGCCAAAGCATCAACAAGCCGCCGCATTCGAAAGCAAACGATACGATCGCCACGCGAAACCCGCCGTACGCCTTGATCGTATTGGCGAACAGCAGCCGCGCGCCGATGAACATCGTGCCGAACACAGTGAGCGAGAGCGCCGCATTCGGCCAGCTGTGCGCGGCATAGTAGAGCGTGATGAAGGTCGCAATGGAGCCGAACCCTGCCGACCCGAGCGCGAGCCCGAGCCCATGCGGCAGCACGCGAAAGAACACGCTGCGATACGAAAGCCGCTCGCCATGCACGACCGGCACGCTCGCCATGCGAGTCGCGAGCCAGTAACCGAACCCGCCCAGCGCGATGACGATCAGCCCGAGCGACGCGAATCCCAGCGCATGATCGATCGCGACGCCGAGCGGCGCGCCGATCGCGAGCGCGCCGTACGTCGCGATGCCGTTCCACGAAATCACCTTCGCGTTGCTGGTCACGCCGACGCGCCCGATACCCCACGTGATCGATCCCGTGCCGACCCAGCTTTCGCCGAAGCCCAGCACGAGCCGCGCGATCACCAGCAGCACGAGACTCACCCCATGCCATTGCGCGGCGAGCGCCGAGCACAGCAGCAGCACGCCGCTCACCGCGCACGCCGCGAGACCGTAGAGCACGGTTTTCTTGGGGCCGAGCGTGTCGGCGGTGCGTCCGGCGAGCGGCCGCGACAGAAGCGTCGCGAAATATTGAACGCTGATCGCCGCGCCCGCCATCACCGAGCCGTAGCCGAGATCCGTATGCACGAAGCCCGGCAGCACCGCCAGCGGAATGCCGATCGTCAGGTAGCAGAGAAACGTGTACAGCACGACCGGCAGAATCCGCAGGGTGATTGCGAAATCGCTTTGCGGCTCGTTGCGAGGCTCGGAGGACATAGGGAAATTGCGGGGTTGAATTCGGCGCGAAGACGTGATTCTCCCATATGTTGCGGCGCAACGTCGCACTCGTTTTGTAACCAGCTAGGACAAATCGCCTGTCCGAACGATCGGACGGCAGCGTCGAAAGCCTTTCTGGATAAGGCTCGGCGCACATATCGAGCGATGAATATGTCGTTCATGCAATGCCGCCTATGGGTTGTCGATTTTGGCGGTGATAGCTTTCCAACCATCGAAGCGACAGGATTAGTCTTAAAAAGTCCCCCGAAGTCGCGAATGCCACCGGCTGCGCATCCCGCGCAACCAGCAGAAAAGCATCGAAGAGCCCCGAGACACATCCATGAGCCAGCCGATAAACCAGCCGATCCGCTTCTATCATCGCAACGCGATTCAGGAAGTCAGCGGCGCGTCGACGACGCGCACCGTCCTGCAATATCTGCGCGAAGACGCGCGCTGCACCGGCACCAAGGAAGGCTGCGCGGAAGGCGACTGCGGCGCGTGCACGGTCGTCATCGGCGAGCCGGACGGCGCGGGCGGCGTCGCGTTCAAGGCCGTGAACGCGTGCGTGCAGTTCCTGCCGACGCTCGATGGCCGCGCGCTCTTCACCGTCGAAGACCTGCGCCAGCCGGACGGCACGCTGCATCCGGTGCAGCAGGCGCTGGTCGATTGCCATGGCTCGCAGTGCGGCTTCTGCACGCCGGGTTTCGCGATGTCGATGTTCGCGCTCTACGAAAAGCACGGCCATGCGACGACGGGCTGCGCGGGCGCCTGCGAAAAAACGAAACCGTCGCGCCAGGAAATCAGCGACGCGCTGACGGGCAATCTGTGCCGCTGCACGGGTTATCGGCCGATCATCGAGGCGGCCGAGCAGATGTTCGATCACGCGCCGCTCGCGCCCGTCAACGTGCCGGCGCTCGCGCGCACGCTCGACGGCATCCGGCGCGACGACACGTTCCACTACGAACACGCCGGCCGCCAGTTCGACGCGCCGCGCACCGCCGAGGCGCTCGCCGCGATCAAGGACAAGAATCCGAACGTGCGCATTCTCGCGGGCAGCACCGACGTCGGTCTGTGGGTCACCAAGCAACTGCGCGATCTGGGCGACATCGTCTATATCGGGCAGATCGAAGCGTTCAAACACGTCGAGACGACGGACGAGTGGATCGAGATCGGCGCGGGCGTGTCGGTGGATCGCGCGTACGCGGAAATCGTGAAGATCTATCCCGAACTGGAAGAGACGCGCCTGCGCTTCGCGTCGCTGCCGATCCGCAATGCGGGCACGCTCGGCGGCAACGTCGCGAACGGCTCGCCGATCGGCGATTCGATGCCCGGCCTCATCGCGCTGAATGCGCGCGTCGTGCTGCAAAGCGTCGACGGCACGCGCGAGATGCCGCTCGAAGACCTGTACATCGCGTACCAGAAGAAGGACATGCACGCGAACGAGTTCGTCGCCGCCATTCGCGTGCCGACGCGCTCGGGCAAGCGCGCGAATCTCCAGTTCCGTGCGTACAAGCTGTCGAAGCGCTTCGACTCCGACATTTCCGCCGTGTACGCCGCGTACTCGTTCATCGCCGATGGCGACACGATCCGCGAGCCGCGTCTCGTCTACGGCGGAATGGCTGCGACGCCGAAACGCGCAGCGCATGCCGAAGCCGTTCTGACGGACGCTCACTGGCACGAAGCCACCGCCCAGGCCGCGATGATCGCATTGGGCAAGGACTACCAGCCGCTCACCGACATGCGCGCGAGCAGCGACTATCGGCTCGACACGGCGAAGAGCCTGCTGTATCGCTTCTGGCTGGAGACGCGTGCGCAGAATCCGCTGGATAAATCGAAGCTGGATGTGCGTGCAATCGAACTGGTCGAAGCGAAGTAAGGGGACAACAACATGAATCAGCAAGCCGAAGCCTTTCTCGCCGAAGCCCAGTCGCTCGCGAACGAAATCGACGCGTTCAGGCAGGTCCACGTATCGCGTCCGCATGAATCCGCGCATCTGCACGTGAGCGGACGCGCGAGCTACACCGATGACATCCCGGTCGTCGCGGGCACGCTGCACGCCGCGCTCGGCACGAGCCCGAAGGCGCACGCGAAGATCGTGTCGATGAACTTCGACGCCGTGCGCGCGACGCCGGGCGTCGTGGCCGTCTTCACCGCCGAGGACATTCCCGGCGTGAACGACTGCGGCCCGATCATCCACGACGATCCGGTGCTCGCGCAGGGCATCGTGCAGTTCGTCGGTCAGCCGATGTTCATCGTCGTCGCGACGTCGCACGATACGGCGCGCCTTGCCGCGCGCCGCGCGACCATCGAGTTCGAAGACCTCGTGCCGGTGCTGACGCCGGAGGATGCGCGCAAGGCCGAATCGTACGTGCTGAATCCGCTGAAGCTGTCGCGCGGCGACGCCGAAGGGCGCATGGCGAAAGCCTCGCATCACGAGCGCGGCGCGATGAAGCTCGGCGGCCAGGAACAGTTCTATCTCGAAGGCCAGATCGCCTACGCCGTGCCGAAGGACGACGATGGCATGCACGTCTACTGCTCGACGCAGCACCCGACGGAAATGCAGCATCTCGTCGCACATGTTCTCAACGTGCATTCGCATAACGTGCTCGTGGAATGCCGCCGCATGGGCGGCGGATTCGGCGGCAAGGAATCGCAGTCGGGCATTTTCGCGTGCTGCGCGGCGCTCGCCGCGTGGAAACTGCTGTGCCCGGTGAAGCTGCGTCCGGACCGCGACGACGACATGATGATCACCGGCAAGCGCCACGACTTCGTGTACGAGTTCGAAGTGGGCTACGACGACGACGGCAAGATCGATGGCGTCGCCGTCGACATGACCTCGCGCTGCGGCTTCTCCGCCGATCTGTCGGGACCGGTGATGACGCGCGCCGTCTGCCACTTCGACAACGCCTACTGGTTGTCGGACGTGAAGATCGAAGGCTATTGCGGCAAGACGAACACGCAGTCGAACACCGCGTTTCGCGGCTTCGGCGGGCCGCAGGGCGCGTTCGCGATCGAGTACATCATGGACAACGTCGCGCGTTCGGTCGGCCGCGACTCGCTCGACGTGCGCCGCGCGAATCTTTACGGCAAGACGGAAAACAACAAGACGCCTTATGGCCAGACGGTCGAGGACAACGTCATTCACGAACTGATCGCCGAACTCGAGGAGACGAGCGATTACCGTCGCCGCCGCGCGGCGATCAACGAATTCAATGCGAACAATGAAATCCTGAAGAAGGGTCTCGCGCTCACGCCGGTGAAGTTCGGCATCGCGTTCAACGTGACGCACTTCAATCAGGCGGGCGCGCTGGTCCACATCTACACCGATGGCTCGATGCTCGTGAATCACGGCGGCACCGAGATGGGCCAGGGCCTGAACACGAAGGTCGCGCAAGTGGTCGCGCATGAACTCGGCGTGCACTTCGAGCGCGTGCGCGTGACGGCCACCGATACGAGCAAGGTCGCCAATACTTCGGCGACGGCGGCATCGACGGGAACCGATCTGAACGGCAAGGCCGCGCAGGACGCCGCGCGCCAGTTGCGCGAGCGGCTCGCGAAGTTCGCCGCGGAGAAGTTCGGCGGCGGCAGCGTGACGCCTGAGCAGGTGCGCTTCGCGAACGATCGCGTGATCGTCGGCGACGATGCGATTCCGTTCGGCGAAGTCGTGCAGAAGGCGTATCTCGCGCGCGTGCAGTTGTGGTCCGACGGCTTCTACGCGACGCCCAAGCTCTACTGGGATCAGGCGACGATGCAGGGCCGTCCGTTCTTCTACTACTCGTATGGCGCAGCGGTGTCGGAGGTGGTGATCGACACGCTGACCGGCGAAATGCGCGTGCTGCGCGCGGATGCGCTGCATGACGTGGGCGCGTCGCTGAATCCGGCGCTCGATAAAGGTCAGGTCGAAGGCGCGTTCGTGCAGGGCATGGGCTGGCTCACGACGGAAGAACTCTGGTGGAACGAAAAGGGCAAGCTGATGACGCACGCGCCGTCCACCTACAAGATTCCGACGACGAACGACATGCCTCCCGATTTCCGCGTCGATCTGTTCAAGAACCGCAATACGGAGGACAGCATCCATCGCTCGAAGGCGGTGGGCGAGCCGCCGCTGCTGCTGCCGTTCTCGGTGTTCTTCGCGATCCGCGACGCCGTGTCCGCGGTGGGCGATCACAAGGTGAATCCGCCTTTGAACGCGCCGGCGACGGCTGAAGAGATCCTGAGGGCGGTGAACGCGGTGAGGAGCGCACGGTCATGATGCACGTCGTCCTGTTCGGCGCGGGGCACGTCGGCCACGCGCTCGTGAAAGTGCTGGGCACGCTGCCGTGCGTCGTGCAATGGGTCGATGCGCGCGACGAAATGTTCCCCGACGAAGTCCCGGCCAACGTGCAGATCGAAGCCACCGATCTGCCCGATGCGATCGTCGACGAAGCGCCGGCGGGCGCGTATTTCATCGTGATGACGCACGATCATTCGCTCGACTTCTCGCTCACGCAGCGCATCATGCGGCGCGATGACTTCGCGTACTTCGGGCTGATCGGCTCGAAAACCAAGCGCGTGAAGTTCGAGCGGCGGCTGGTGGAACGGGGCGTGGCGGCGGACCGGTTGCCGGAGATCACGTGTCCGATCGGCGTGGAAGGCATCGTCGATAAAGCGCCGTGGTCGATCGCGCTGGCGGTGACGGCGCAGTTGTTGCGGGTGAGGGAGATGACGGCGCGGCTGGGGATGTCGGCGGTCAGGGCCGCCCGCCTCGCCGCCTGAGCGGCTACGCTTCAGGAAAGGCCGTTGGCCTGCCTGAAGCGCCCCGGCGCCACCCCATACAGCTCCTTGAACCGCTTCGAAAACGCGGCCTCCGACTGATACCCCACATCCGCCGCGACATCCGCGATGCTCTTCTTCGTATGCGTGAGCATCGTGCTTGCGAGCTGCATGCGTACATGGCTCAGCAAGGCCAGCGGCGAGCTGTCCGAATGCGCGGAGAACGCGCGCATGAAGGTCGCGCGCGACATCGCCGCTTCCTTGGCCAGCATTTCCAGCGTCCACGGCTCGGCGGGCCGCTCCAGCATCGCGATGATCGACGCGCCCAGCCGCCGGTTCGCAAGCAGGCCCAGCACGCCCGCCAGAGACGGCTGCTCGGCGAGCCACGCGCGCAGGACCATAGTGAAAAGCGCGGTGGACAGCGCCGTGACGATCGATGGCGCACCGAGCCGCGCTTCCTCCGCCTCGCGGCGCATCGTCTGGACAAGCGGCGGCAGATAGGGCGCCGACGCGTTCGTGAACGACACATGCACGACATCCGGCAGCACGTCGATCAATAACGCGCGCGGCGCGTAGAGAAAGCGTCCGCACAGCAGATCCACGCCGGGTGGCTTTCCGCCGCAATTGGTTTCCACCGTGACCGCGCCGTTGTGGCTGGTCTCCATCTCAGTCGCCGTCGTCGCGTCCGATTCACGCGGCTGAATGCTCAGCACGTGCGCGTCTCCGCGCGGCAGAAAGAAGATGTCGCCAGCGCGCAACTCCCGCGGTGCCTGACCTTTTCGAAGCACCGTGCACGCGCCATCGAGGACGACGTGATACACCGCTTCGCCAGCGGGCGCGGGCGCATGATCGAGTTCCAGCGGGCCGCTCAGCAGGCAGCGGAGATCGAGCGCGCCGGAAAGGCTCGCAAGCTGAATCAGTTTGTCGAGAGCATCCATGTGAGCGGGGCGGGCCGAGGGTGTCGTTCCGGATAGTACCGAAGTCCCGCCACCCGCGCGCTACTTCGTGACTTCGCCCAGTTCGGCGGTCGCGTCACCCGAAAAGTCCGCGACGGTCTTCTTGCGCGTCAGCGAATCCGACACACTCGACATCAGCGTGCGCAGCCACGCGACATCCGTCGGCTGATCCGGCTGCGGCAGCGAAAGCTGATAGCACTTTATGCGCGGAAACGGCACCGGCGAGTCCAGCACCGCGAGCGGCAGCATTGCCGCGTAGTGCAGCGCGAAACGGCGCGGCGCGGTGAAGATGAGGTCCGACTGCAGCAGTACCTGCGGCACGAGCCCGAAGTAGGGAATCGTCGTGACGATGCGCCGCCTGACACCCGCGCGCGCCAGGCCGACATCGATCGGATGACGCCGGCCGCCGCTGTAGGGCGTCGGCGCGAGATGGGCGGCGAGCGCGTAGCGGTCGACGGTCAGCGGCTCGCGCGCGAGCGGATGGTTCGCGCGCATCAGGCAGACGAATACATCGGAGAACAGGTCCTGGCGTTCGAAGCGCGGCTCGGGCTTCGTCCAGTTGGCGACCATCAGGTCGATCTCGCCTTCGTCGAGCATGCGCTCGTGATCGCGCATCGGGTTCAGCGATTCGATCTCCAGACGCGCGTTCGGCGCGGCGTCGCGAAAGGCGGCGACGAGCGTCGGCATGAAGAAATCGTTCAGATAATCGGGTGCGGCGATGCGGAAGGTGCGGCGTGAACTGGCGGCATCGAAATCGCCGTGCGGCGTTGCGACGAACTCGACTTCGCGCAATGCCCGCTGCGCCGGCGCGAGCAGCGACTCGCCGTATTCGGTCGGCACCATGCCCTGTTTGCCGCGCACGAGAATCGGGTCGTTCAGGATCTCGCGCAGGCGGCGCAGTGCGGTGCTGATCGCCGGCTGCGTCTGGTTCAGCCGCTGCGCGGTCTGCGTGACGCTGCGCTCCAGCAACAAAGTGCGCAGCACGCGGATGAGCCAGATATCGAGTGAGTCGGCGGGATCGTTCATGGCCTGTAAAGCGGTTGAAATCAGGGCGCGCGGCGCGAACTCGCGCACCGTAGCCCTAAGTTAAACGCTTATCCAATTTTGACGCCATAGCGAGCGCGCTATGCATGGCATAGGCGCGCCGTCCGGCCGGTCCGCCATCAGCCGAAATCCGCGTCGCGCGGTGCGATCGGCAGCGCGCTGATGCGCTTCACCTCAGTGCCATCGAGCCAGTTCGGCGAACGCGCGACGTAGAGCACCATCGGCAGCGTGTCCTCGCCCCAGAAGATCTGATCGTTGACGACGAAGGTGGGCACGCCGAACACGCCCATCTCGACGGCGCGGTCGTTGTTGTCGCGCAGTTTCGCCTTGATGTCCTCGTCCTCGATGCGCGTTTGCGCGTCCGGCATGCCGACGCGCTCGCACAGCGCGCGAAAGCCTTCCGGTGTCGCGGGATCGCGTCCCTCGCGCCAGATGTAGCGGAAGATTTCCCGCACGCGGGAGATTTCACCATCGGCCAGCACGGCGAGCCTCAGCGCCTTGCTCGGATCGAACGGATGCGCGGGCGGCATCCTGAACGGAATGCCAAGTTGCTCCGCGCGAAAGAGCGCGTGCCGGTACGTGAAGACGCGCTTGGACGGAATCGTCGCGGCGTGCGGCTGGCCCCATCGGTCGAGCAGCTTCATCAGCTGGACCGGCACGAGTTCGAACGGCATTTCCGGCCATTTTTCGTGCTGTTCCAGCAGCAAGTACGAAAACGGCGAAATGAAGTCGAAGAAAAAGTACGGCCGACCACCACTGGTCGAATGCGGGGCACTCATGTTCCTTCTCCCTGTTTTCCGTGGCTTTTCACGCGCGGCGAGCGCGTGGGCCTGATCTGTTGTTCGTTTTTCGGTCGTGTCCTGCATGGCGGACGCGTTGCGCGACGTATCGCATCCGTTATTCGCGTTCCTCAAATAGATATTACGTGCTGCCTTGTTCCGTGTCTGCCCGCGATACGACACGCGATGTATCCGGCGACGCCTCGCCCGGCGCGCGGGTTTCGTCGCGCGGCGCCACCGGCACGTGCGCCAGACGTTCCCGCACGAAGCCGATGTGCTCGCGCAGCACGTAAAACTGGTCCGCGAACGAGAGCGGCATCTTCATGCGATTCACAGCCGTCTCGATGGCGTCGATGCGATCGAGCAGGGCATCGCGCTGCGCGGTGTCCGGGCCGCTGATCGCTTCGCGTTCTATCGCAATGAGCGCGCCATACCATCGGTAGATGCGCGATTTCACGCGCCACCGGTACAGCCCCGGCACCAGCCGCAAGCCCGGAATCAGCACCACGATCAGCGGCACCAGCAGCACCAGCACGCGATCCGCGAGACTCGCGACCCAGAACGGCAGCGTCCGGTAAAGGAAGCTCTTGCCCGACTTGTAATAGCGCTCGGCGTTGTCGCTGATGCGAAATTCGTGCGCGAGCGGCGCCGGAAACTCGTTCGCCCGCTGCATCAGATTGGCGCGGCCGTGCACCTCGCGCGCCGCTTCGATCAGCAGATCGGACAGCGCCGGGTGAAGGCTGTCGCGCGCGACCAGTTCGGCCGTCGGCGCGATCATGTGAACCGGGTGCGGCGGCAGGTTGCGGGCGAAATCGAACGCGCCCATCGGCAGTTCGATCTCCGTCAGGTACGGGAAACGGCGCGCGTAGGCGTCGGCCTGGGCGAAATCCATGAAACGGATGCCCGGCGTGCGCAGCAGTTTCGCCATGGTCGGCGGCTGGGCGGAATCGCCTGCCAGGAAGACCGCATCGACCTGGCCGGCTTCGAGCGCCTTCGCGGCCTCGTCGCCGGCGAGGGGCAGCAGTTGCGTGTCGCCGCCCGGCTCGATGCCGTTCGCCTTCAGGAGACTCAGCGCGAGCACGCGCGAGCCGCTGCCTTCCGCGCCGATCGCGAGCCGCTTGCCTTTCAGTTCCGACAGCCGGTTCACCACCGCCGCGCCCCGGTAAAACACCGCGAGCGGCACGTACGACACGCTGCCGAGCGATTCCAGCGTGTCGTGCATTGCGCCGGGCTGCGACAGGCCGCCCTGCACGAAGCCGACATCGACATTCGATTTCGGATCTTCGAGGCGCGTCAGGTTGTCGAGCGAGCCTTGCGTTTCCAGCACGTCGAGCGTCACGCGGTTGCGCGCGAGAATCGTCTTGTACTTCTGCGCGGCGTTCCAGAAGGAACTGCCTTTCGGACCCGCCGCGATGGTCAGCGTGCTCGGCGGCGCGGGCTGGATCAGCCGCACGGCGAGATAGAGCGCGGCCGCGCAGACGAGCAGGATCGGGCCGATGGTGAGCGCGAGATCGCGCCAGGAGATCGCAACGAAGCGCGCGACGATCCTCTGCTGCGGCTTGCGTTTGGGCGGGACGTCCGGATCGTCGCCCGGATTGCTTCCTGATGGATGGGTCATCTCGTAGGGAAATCGTGAATCTTGGTGCGCTGGAGCTTACCCGATCGCGTTGCGCGGGCAGCGCCATGAACGCGTCCGGGCGGCCGGCATGGCGTCGATGGTACCCGAGATCGCTAATCGCACCACCCGCGCACCCATCGCGCGCCGAGTGTGACAGGCGTGTGTGGGCGCGGGCGACCGTTGCCGGCGCTGTTGCTTATGCGCGGCTTCGTTGATTGCCGCGTCGTTAAATGCTTTGCGCTTATGGCCGCGCTGGGCTAAATTGACGTTCGCCGCCGCACTACATGGCCCTCGCGCGCCGCAGCCCGGAATATGGGCTCGTGAGCCGCGCCGAGCATGCGCCATGCGGCAGGACATATTCGAGCCGACGGGTTTTGCCGCCCGACCAACCGGCCGCGGTTTGGTTTCTTTCGCCAGTCTCTCGCAGCACCGTGAGCCGCATCAGCCGGCTTGCCATCGCCATGCTTCGTCGCCCATCGGCGGCCGGGCGAGCGCATGGTCACGGGCAGCCGCTCGATGTCGTAGCCCAGCCGCTGGGACTGCGGCCCGTTTTTGAAGTGCAAAACGAGCGAAGTAGCAACTGTGCGAAGTCAACAAGCGAAACAAAAGGAGAAATCATGAAAGCAGTCGATCTGTTGAAAGCGCTGGGCGTGGTGGTGTGCGTGGCCGTGGCTTCGAGCGCCTATGCCCAATCGAGCGACGCGGCGGCCACCAGTACGGATTCGGCGGCAACGGCCAAAGCCCAGAAATCGGCAACGAAGAAGACCGACCGCAAGCTCGGCTACGACGTGCGCCGCGCGTTGTCGAAAGCGCAGGGCTTCGACGTGTCGCACGTCTATGTGCGCGCGCGTAGCGGCGCGGTCGTGCTGACGGGCACGGTGCCGGAAGGCGGCCAGATCGCCCAAGCGGAAGAAATCGCCAAGGGCGTGACGGGCGTGAAGTCCGTGAGCAACAAGATCACGCTCGGCGTGCAAGGCGGCGGGCAATAACACGAGTCTCAGGCAGCAGGCGGCATCGCACGACGCCACCTGCTTCGCCCGCGGGACTTTGAACGGGCTCCGGCATTCCCGCCGGAGCCCGTTGTCGTTTGGCGCATTCGCCGCGACTTTTCGCTGACCTTATACAGCGCGATACTTGTGCTGTGGACGCACGTCGCGGGTTGCTCCACTCAATCGAAACGGATGGCGGAGACTGACAATGAAAAGAATCGCGCGTTTCCAGAGATCGCAGGCTTTGCAGAACGTGCCGCGCGCGGCCGCGCTCGGCGCGTTCGCGGTGCTCGCGGCAGCGACGCTCGCCGCATGCCACGGCGGCGATGACGACAACAGCAGCGGGCAGCCGACGAACACTTTGCCGAGCTTCGTCTCCGGCTCGGTCAACACCCAGACCTACGACGGCACCTCCGACGACCTGCTGACCGCCGGTCTCGGCAAGACGGGCCTCGCGTCGGCGAGCGCACCGGGCATCGCCAATCCGGCAGCGCCGACGGCGGCGGAATTGCGGCGCCTCGCCATCTACTCGAACTATCGTGCGCTCGTCGATATGACGGCGAACGGCGGCTACGGCCGGTTCTGGGGCCCGAACGTCGATCTGAACGGCAACGACACGCTCGGCGAGGGCAAGATCGCGGGCAAGGAATACATCGCTTACGCCGACGATGGCAGCGGCACGCAGAACGTCAGCCTGCTCGTGCAGATTCCGGCGAGCTTCAACCCGGATCAGCCGTGCATTGTCACCGCGACGTCGTCGGGATCGCGTGGCGTCTACGGCGCGATCTCGGCCGCGGGCGAGTGGGGCCTGAAGCGCGGCTGTGCGGTTGCCTACACCGACAAGGGCAGCGGCAACGGCGGCCACGAACTCGCGACCAATCTCGTCACGATGATCGACGGCACGCTTGCCAACGCGAATATCGCCGGGACCAAGGCGATATTCAAGGCGAACGTCGACGCATCGGCGCTGTCGTCGTTCAATTCGGCATTCCCGAATCGTTACGCGTACAAGCACGCGCATTCGCAGCAAAACCCGGAAAAGGACTGGGGCAAGAACACCTTGCAGGCGATCCAGTTCGCGTACTGGGCGCTCAACGACATGTTCGGCCCGGTCAGCGGTTCGACGCATCAGGTGCGCTACAACACAGGCAGCATCACGACGATCGCGGCATCGGTGAGCAACGGCGGCGGCGCGTCGCTGGCGGCGGCCGAGCAGGATACCGATGGCTGGATCACGGCGGTGGTCGTCGGCGAGCCGCAGATCAACCTGAACTTGCCGTCGCAGGTTTCGGTGCGGCAGGGCGGCGTGCCGGTCGGCTCGTTCGGGCGGCCGCTCGCGGATTACATGACGCTCGCCAATCTGCTGCAACCGTGCGCGGCGCTCGCGCCCGCCGCGGCCGGTGCGCCTTATCTGACGGCGCTGCCCGTGGCGACCACCAACGCGATCCGCACGGCGCGCTGCGCGACGCTCGCTGTCAACGGGTTCATCGCGAGCGGTAGCACCGTCACGCAGGCGACCGACGCGCTGAACAAGTTGCATCAGGCGGGCTACCAGACCGACTCGGACACGCTCCAGGCGCCGATGTGGGATTCGCAAGCGGTGCCGGCGGTGGCCGTCACTTATGCCGACGCCTACATGAAGGCGAGCGTGCTCGACAACCTGTGCAATTTCAGCTTCGGCACGACCAACGCGGCGACGGGGGCAGCGGGCGTCACGCCGATCATCTCGCCGATGCCGACGCTCTTTGGCAACGGCAACGGCGTGCCGCCGACCAACGGCATCAACCTCGTCTACAACGCGGGGAATACGGGCGCGGCGGATCATCGCTTCGCGACGCCCGACGCGAGCTACGCGGGCGCGGCGTGCCTGCGCTCGCTATGGACCGACGGCAATGCGACGATGATGGGCAGCGTGAACGCGATCCGCGTGAACGCGAACCTGCGCGGCAAGCCCGCGATCATCGTGCAGGGCCGCGCGGATGCGCTCGTGCCGATCAATCACGCGTCGCGCCCGTATCTCGGCGCGAATCGCGTCGCGGAAGGAAGCAAGAGCCAGCTTTCGCTCTATGAGATCACGAACGGTCAGCATTTCGACGCGTTCCTCAGCGTGGCCGGCTTCGACACGCGCTTCATCCCGGTCCACTACTACAACATTCAGGCGCTGAACCTGATGTGGAATCACCTGAAGAGCAACGCGCCGCTGCCGCCTTCGCAGGTGGTACGCACGGTCGCGCGGGGCGGCACGGCGGGCTCGGCGCCGGCGCTTTCGGTATCGAACCTGCCGCCGATCGCAACCGATCCGGGTGCGAATGCGATCACGGTGACGGGCGGCGCCGTCAACGTGCCGAACTGACCGACGGTGTGAGTCATTGCGTGGCGGTGGTGCGTGGCGCCGATGGCGCTGCGGCCGCTGCCGCCTCCGCCGCCGACGCGCCCGCCGCGACCGCATCCGACGCCTGAATCGCGGTCGCGGCGGCGGGCGTCTGCACGACGATCGGCGTCGGCGTGAGTTCCGGCGAGTTGACGATGAGCGACGGCGCGAGCGGCTTGCTCTTCACTTCATCGGCGGCGACGGGCGCGCTGCGCGGCACCGTGTTCAGGTAATGGCCCATCAGATTGAAAAAACGGTCGTAGAACTTGCCCGCCGGCACGGTTTCGCTGGAAATCTTGACCATTGCGTCGCTGTTCGAGCGGATCGGCAGCGAGAGCGAGCCGAGCACGCTCAAACCAACGCTCGCCGATGTATCGCTTTTCTTGAGCGCGTAGCCGTCCTGCACGGCGTTCACATACGCGATGCTCTGGTTCGTCGCGTTCTCGCCGGGCGTGCAGACCACATGAAAGGACACCGCGACGTGCGTTTCGGCGCTCGGCTGGAAGTTCTTGGTGGCATCGACGGTGTCGGGCTGGCCCATCGTCGTGAGAAATCCTTGCGACAGCAGCGCGCGGCGCGCGGCTTCGCAGGTTTCGTTCACGGTGGCGTCGAAGTTGTGCGCGAACGGGCTTGCGCCGGTGCTGAACAATTCCTGCTGATAGCTCGGCGCGACCGCGTTGCGCCCTCCGCAGGCGGCGAGGGCGATCAGTCCGAGAGAGGCGAAAACGAGGCGCGGCGACGGCATGGGCATGAGGCGGTGGATCCGAAATTTGTGTCAACGGCAGACACAAATTGTAGTGCCGCCGGACTGACCGATGAAAAAGCGCAGTCTGAAAACATCGTCGAATCCGTGGTTTACAGCGTGATGAAAGGCGTCGGGCGGGTCAATTCATCGTTTCGAAAAGCGCAAAGCCCGGCGCCTGGCCGGGCTTCGCTCTCGGTCGACGAATCGCTTACGGGCGATTGAAGTCGATCGCGTTGACGGCATTGCTGGCCTTGCCCGATGCCGACGCACCTTCGCCCGCGCCACCGAATGAACTGGCGGCGACGCCCTGAGCCGCGACGCGCGCTTCTGCGGCCTGGATGTCGGCGGGATAGTCGACTTCGCTGCTGACGGGGTTGTAGCCCGCGCGCTCGAGTTGAACCAGCTCGGCGCGCACTTGCGCGCGGGTGACCGGGCCGTCTTCGCGCGCCTGCGCGAAACCGGGAACCGCCAGAACGGCAGCGATGGCGATGGCGGGAACGATGGACTTGAACATGATGAGCCTCCGAATGCTGATTTGGGGAACGTTGCCGGTGGTGAAGTGTCTTTCCACTGCTTCGTCGTTGAGAGGCAGTGTAGGCCGGCGACGTATCGGTAAAAACCCTGATCTGACCAAATCACTTTTTGCGATTCGACATTAATCGCTTCAATCGAAAGCACTGTATTCATTGGTCTTAGGGATGCGCCAGCATGTCCGCGCGCCGTCCTACGGGATTCCCCGCTCATCCCCCTCCTTGAAATTGTCAAACTCGGTCCATATAATTAGCACTCACTGCACGAGAGTGCTAACAAGATTGCCGTCCGGCGAGATCGTTCTCAACGGATGGGTTTTCCCGCGTTTTCAGTCTCAATCAAGAGAGGAGTGTGTATGAACCTTCGTCCTTTGCACGATCGCGTCATCGTCAAGCGTCTGGACCAGGAAACCAAGACCGCATCGGGCATCGTGATCCCGGAAGCCGCGGCAGAAAAGCCGGATCAAGGCGAAGTCCTGGCCATCGGCCCGGGCAAGCGCGATGACAAGGGCGTGCAGAACGCCCTCGACGTGAAGGTGGGCGACCGCGTTCTGTTCGGCAAGTACGCTGGCCAGACCGTCAAGGTCGACGGGCAGGAACTGCTCGTCATGCGCGAAGAAGACATCATGGCCGTTCTGGTCAAGTAAGCATCCTTCCTGCACGTTCGGCTTCGCCATCGAGCCGCAGCCCCGTTCGGGCGCGCTTGGGCGAAGCCAGCAAACCGAATCGAATCAAGGAGTTTGGATATGGCAGCTAAAGAAGTCACTTTTGGCGATACCGCACGCGCCAAGATGGTCGAAGGCGTGAACATCCTGGCCAACGCGGTCAAGGTCACGCTGGGTCCGAAGGGCCGCAACGTCGTGCTCGAGCGTTCGTTCGGCGGCCCGACGGTCACCAAGGACGGTGTCTCGGTCGCGAAGGAAATCGAACTGAAGGACAAGCTCCAGAACATGGGCGCGCAAATGGTCAAGGAAGTGGCTTCCAAGACCAGCGACAACGCAGGTGACGGCACCACGACCGCTACCGTTCTGGCGCAATCGATCGTTCGCGAAGGCATGAAGTACGTCGCGTCGGGCATGAACCCGATGGACCTGAAGCGCGGCATCGACAAGGCCGTGGCCGCAGCAATCGAAGAACTGCGCAAGATCAGCAAGCCCTGCACGACCAACAAGGAAATCGCGCAAGTCGGCTCGATCTCGGCGAACAGCGACACGTCGATCGGCGATCGCATCGCTGAAGCGATGGACAAGGTCGGCAAGGAAGGCGTGATCACCGTCGAAGACGGCAAGTCGCTGGAAGACGAGCTGGACGTCGTGGAAGGCATGCAGTTCGACCGCGGTTACCTGTCGCCGTACTTCATCAACAACCCGGACAAGCAAGTCGCCGTGCTGGAAAACCCGTTCGTGCTGCTGCACGACAAGAAGGTTTCCAACATCCGTGACCTTCTCCCGGTGCTGGAACAAGTCGCGAAGGCTGGCCGTCCGCTGCTGATCATCGCTGAAGACGTCGAAGGCGAAGCGCTCGCAACGCTGGTCGTCAACAACATCCGCGGCATCCTGAAGACGGTTGCTGTCAAGGCTCCGGGCTTCGGCGACCGTCGCAAGGCCATGCTGGAAGACATCGCGATCCTGACCGGCGGTCAAGTGGTTGCGGAAGAAACCGGCCTGACGCTCGAAAAGGCGACGCTGGCTGAGCTGGGCCAGGCGAAGCGCATCGAAGTGGGCAAGGAAAACACGACGATCATCGATGGCGCCGGCGAAGCCGTGAACATCGAAGCGCGCGTGAAGCAAGTGCGCAAGCAGATCGAAGAAGCGACGTCGGACTACGACCGTGAAAAGCTGCAAGAGCGCGTGGCCAAGCTGGCTGGCGGCGTTGCGGTGATCAAGGTCGGCGCTGCGACCGAAGTCGAAATGAAGGAAAAGAAGGCACGTGTCGAAGACGCGCTGCACGCAACCCGTGCTGCCGTTGAAGAAGGCATCGTGGCTGGCGGCGGCGTTGCGCTGATCCGCGCTCGCAAGGCTGTCGAAGGCGTGAAGGGCGCGAACTCGGACCAGGACGCGGGCATCCGCATCGTCCTGCGTGCGATGGAAGAGCCGCTGCGCCAGATCGTCACGAACGGCGGCGAAGAAGCCTCTGTCGTGGTGGCGGCTGTTGCGGCTGGTCAAGGCAACTACGGCTACAACGCGGCGACCGGCGAGTACGGCGACCTGGTTGAAGCTGGCGTCGTCGACCCGACGAAGGTCACGCGCACCGCGCTGCAAAACGCGGCATCGGTGGCAGGCCTGCTGCTGACGACCGACGCAGCCGTTGCCGAACTGCCGAAGGAAGATGCTCCGATGGCTGGCGGCATGCCCGGCGGCATGGGCGGCATGGGCATGGACATGTAATTCGGCTTCGGCCCGATTACATTGCGCGGGCTTCGAAAGAAGCTCGCGCCGTGCGAAAAAATCCCGCAGCAATGCGGGATTTTTTTCGTCCATACAAAGGCTATTTGTTCATTTCTTCGCGCAACTTCTGCGCGGCGGCCTTGTAGTCATAGGTCGGATAGAACTCCGTGCGGTACCCGCCCCACGCGGTGCTCTCGATCGCGCGGTTCACTTCGCGCAGGCGGTCCGCGGGCACGCGCAGCGTCACCACCTGACCGATGCCCATCATCACGTACCACGACACCACTTCGACGCCCGGCGGCGGGAACTGCTTGAAGTACCCTTGCTCCTTCAGTTGCTGATTGATCTGCGGCAATGTCTTCGACTCGTCATGCTTGAGGAAGATCGTCAGCAGGAAGGTACCGTCGCCGGCGGGTGTGGCGCCGGGCGGCGGCGCGGCATTCTGCGCGTGAGCGGGCAACGCGAATGAGAGCAGCAACGCGGCGAGCGTTGCCGCGAGCGGACGAGCGAATCCTGCCGGCATATGCATCGGATGATCTCCAGCGAGAACGTCAGACTTTGTGATGAATCCGCAGCCGCTCCATCAGATGCAGCGCGTTGGGCTGCGCATTGCCATCGGCTGTGTTGTCGAAAATGCACCAGACTTCGGCCGTCTTCTTCGCGCGCGTGTGCAAGGTGCGGGCGAGATCGTCGAGATAGGTGTAATCGTAGGAAGACTTGTAGAGTTCGGTCGCGCCGTGCAGCCGCACATAGACGAGCGACGTGTCCGCGCGATGCCTGATTTCGCATTCGTCGGGAATCGGGTCGGCGTCCACATAGGCGATGTGATGCGCCTTCAACAGCGCCGCCGCGTGCGCCGTGAACCAGCCGGGCTCGCGCGCCTCGCATGCCACCGGCACTTTCGTGCGCTCGCGCAGCGCCTTGAAGAAGGCTTCCGCGATGTCGTGATCGAAGGTCAGGCTCGGCGGCAGTTGCACGAGCCAGCAGCCTAGCTTGTCGCCGAGTTGTCCGGCTGTCTGAAGGAATTCGTCGAGCAGCGCCTCGGTATCGACGAGGCGCGCGTCGTGCGTGATCGCCTTCGGCAGCTTCACCGAAAAGCGGAACGAGTCGGGCACGCTTTCCGCCCAATGCGCATAAGTCTGTTCGCGATGTGGTTTGTAGAAGCTGGAGTTGATCTCGACGCACGTCAGCACGTGTGAGTAGCGTTCGAGATGGGTGCCTTCGTGGGGAAAGCTCGCGGAGACGGCGCTGGATAGACCCCAGCCCGCGCAGCCGATGCGGATCGCGCCTTGCGGGCCGGGCTTGTGCAGATGGGGCAGTCGGTATGGCATGCGCTCGCGTCGCCTCCGTCGTCGGCTTTAGTGTCGGGCTTCTCCGGGCAGACCCGGCGGATCGTCGGGCAGCGCGGAGGCCTCGCCGTCTTCCTCCGTGTCGTTCGAACGCGCCCAGAAAAAACGGTCCGGCAAATAGGCGCCCATGCCCGGCCGGAACGCGGCGCGGGCGGCCTGGAACACGTACTCCTGCGCTTCGCGCGCGGCTTCGGCGGGTTCCTGACCATTCGCGAGCAGCGCGGCGATAGCCGAACCGAGCGTATCGGTCAGGCCCATGATGCGTTGCACGCTGCGCTCCCACGTATCCTGCCGGACTTGTCCTTCCTCGCTGTAGAGCGTATTGACGTGACGATGCGTGCCGGTTTCCATCGCCAGCACGTACTCGCAGCCTTGCGCCAGGATGTGGGAAATGGCGGAATCCAGCGTCGGCGATTCGGCGTCGCTGTCGGGCTGCGCGAGCTGCAATAGCGTGGCGTGATCGGCAATCAGCATGGTGGTCTGCGGCACGAGCAGATCGGCAAGCGATTCGCGAAGCTCGTCGGCGGACAGCACGTGTTCGTCGTCGAGCGTGAAATCGGGCGCGAGGATCAGCGGCACGTCGTCGTAGTCGGAGACGACTTCGGCGATGGCGGACACGAGCTCCGCGCGCGTCGCCGCGCCGATCTTGAAGGCGGCGACCGGCATGTCCTCCAGCAACATGCGCGCCTGGGTGGCGACGACGTCCGGATCGAGCCCGGTGACTTCGTCGCAGGTGGCGGAGTCGCGCACCGCGTAGCCGGTGAGCACGGTCACGCCGTGGCAGCCCATGCTCGCGAGCGTCAGAAGGTCGGCTTGCACGCCCGATCCGCCCGTGGGATCGGAAAGGCCGAAGGTGAGTACGATCGGTGGGGAGTCGCCGGTCATGGCAAAAGCGGACATTATGATATTGGATGCTTGAGTGAACGATCGGCTCGGAGCGAACTCGTCCGCGCTTTCGGGCGCGCGAGCGAAGACCCGCTCAGTCATGTCTGATTATGCGGCCTAATGTCGCCCGCCAGTTCTCTTTGCGCACTTTTTTCCGGCGCGCTAGCCTTGGGGTTGCGGGCTCGCCGGGACGGCCGTCTCGACCGATGTCACGATGCACACCACCCGGGTGGGCAGCTTGCTAGGCATCGACACGGCAACACGGTACCATCATGTCCTAATTTCAACCGACCAATCGACGCGGCATAAGTATGGAATACAGAAGCTGGATGTGCCTGATCTGCGGCTGGATCTACGACGAGGAGGCGGGATTGCCAGAAGAAGGCATCGCGCCGGGCACGCGCTGGGAGGACGTCCCCATCAACTGGACCTGTCCCGAATGCGGAGCCCGCAAGGAAGATTTCGAGATGGTTCAGATCTGATCTTGTCGTTCTGCCGCGCCGCATGACTCGCGTCATGCGGCGCGCGTTTTTTGCGGACTGCGTTCGGCTGCGGCGAGGCGGGAACGCGCATGGGCAGTTGCCGTGCGGCGTGCCCGATTGGTCAGATTTTGCAGCGTAAGGCGAGTTTGTTGCGGCGGCTCCGGCGTCGCGTGGTGTTGGCGAACGAGGTGCGAAATGCCTTGGTGCGTACGTTCGATTTCCGCACCGGCCCGTTAAGGCATACGCTTGAAAGGCGCGCGGCGATCTCCGTCACCCGCCTGTCGATGATGCATTTCAACCGCGTGCGACGGTGGCTTTCGATCGCCGCGCCCGCGAACCGGTTTGTGAGCGCCTGTTATGACTTCTCGTCCCGATCTGCCCGTTCCGTTCGAAGCTCTGCCCAATCCGCGCGGCGGATCGGTGCGACTTGCTGAAATGGCGTTGACCGACGCGCTGCACGCGTTCCAGCGCCAGGGTGAGACCGGAGCCGCGTTGAAACGCGCCATCGCCGCGCTGCATTCGGCGGGATGGCTGCCCGCGCAGCGCTTCGCCGAGGCGCTCGCGCTGGTCGCGCCGCTCGGCGAGGAGTCGGAGGCAAGTCATGCGCGCGTCGCCGATGCGCTCGCGGCCTTTCGCGCGGCGGTCGAGCGCCGCAACTTGCGCGAACTCTCGTGCTCGACGGCGCTTTTCGAACACTATCGCGGCTTGCATGCGCTGCTGGCGGCGCACACGCGCGTCGCGCCGGTTTCCTACGACGACCTCGCGCTCGCGGGCCGCGCCATTGCGCCGGCGACGCTGCGCGGCATCGCGCCCGAGCGGCTCGCGCGCGTGCGGGCGCATTACGAGGAAACGCTGCTCAAGCTCCTGCGCGGCCCGGCCGAGGAATCCGCCGATGCCTTCGCACGCCTCGACACCTGTCTCGACGAACTTCGCGGCGCCGATCCCTACGACTTCTGGCGGCTCGCGTCTTCGACGGTGCGGGCGCTGCGTGAACGCGCGCAGCGCAACGGCGGCGAACTCGACCACATCGCCGATGCGAAACGCCTCTACGCGCGCTTCAACCTCGTGCTGGCCGATCAGGCGCATGCGCTGACGTACGCGCCGCGCTCGCTGGTGCGCGCAACACTTGCGCTTTTGTGGCGCGATTTCGCGCTGTACGGCGCGACCTCCGAAGATGCCGAGCACGTCGACGTGCTGCGCGACTACGGCCTGACCGTGGCGTGGCATGTCGCGGCAACGCAGGCATCGGAAGCGGCGTGGGAAGAGGGCGCGGCGCAGGCGGGCGAAGAAGCCTCGCGCGACGCCGCAACGCGCGACCTCGGCGTACTGCGCGTGAACGCGGCTGCCTACGAAGACTTTCTGCAGAGCGCGGAAACGTCGATCGACGCGCTGGTCGAGCGTGGCACGCAGGCGAACGAAACCGGCATGGTCGACGAAGCGGCGGCGCTGTCCGCCGCGAATGCGTCGCACCGGCTCGGGGCGGCAGCGTGCGCGCTGGGGCTCGGGCACGTCGCGCTGCTCGCGGACACGCTCGGTCTCGCGTGGCGGCGCGTCGCGCATCACGGCGAACCGCACGCCGACGGCGCGGAGGGCGCGACGCGCGGCATCGACGCCACCGTGCCCGAACGCTCCGCGCAAATGCTGCGCTCGATGCTGCATCAGGCGGCGGCCGGCATTGCGCCTTCCGAAGGACGCGGATCGATTGTCGCGCTCACCGCGATGATCGAAAAGCCGGCGCCGGTCACGCGTTAATCGTCCTCGGGCGGCGCGGCGTGCTTCGCGCCGGGCTTGCGCACGACGTCATACCGCGCGAGGGTGCGCTTTCTGGCGGCGTCATGATCGACGACCGGTTGCGGATATTCCGCGCCAAGCGCGATTTTCGCGGCCTTGAGCGCGTCCGGTTTCGCGAGCCACGGCGCGTGAATATCGCGATCGGACAAACCCGCGATCTCCGGCACGTAATGCCGGATGAACTTCCCGGCCGAATCGAATTTTCGCGACTGCGTGACCGGATTGAAGATACGGAAGTACGGCTGCGCGTCGCAACCGCTCGACGCGGCCCATTGCCAGCCGCCGTTGTTGTTCGACAGCTCGAAGTCGTTCAGGAGCGCTTCGAAATAGGCCTCGCCGCGCCGCCAGTCGATGCCGAGATCCTTCGTCAGAAAACTCGCCACGACCATGCGCAGCCGGTTGTGCATGTAGCCGGACGCGTTGATCTGCCGCATCGCCGCATCGACGAGCGGATAGCCCGTTTGCCCCGCGCACCACGCGGCGAAGTTCGCGTCGGCCGCGTGGCCGGTCTCCCAGCGGATGCGGTCGTACTCCGGCTTGAAGGCGCGATGATCTCCGGCCATGCCGACGTGCGGAAAATGGTGCAGCACGGAGAAATAGAACTCCCGCCAGATCAGCTCGCCGAGCCAGGTCTCCGCGCCCTTGTCGCCGTGGCGCTGCGTGTCGTGCGCGGTGCGGGCGAGCGCGCGGATCGACATCGTGCCGTGCCGCAGATGCACGCCGAGATAGCTCGGGCCCTTCAGCGCGGGGAAATCGCGCGTGCGGCCGTAATCGGTCATGCGGTCGCGGAAATCGTCGAAGAGTTCGTACGCGCCGCTCGCGCCCGCCGCAAACGCGGGGCCGTGGGCATCGGCAAAACCGAGCGCGGCGAGCGACGGCATCGCGTGCTTCACGCCCGCAGGCGGTTTCGCGAGCGCGTCCAGGTGATCTTCGGATGCGTACGGCTTCAGCGCGTCCGGCGTGAGCGTCTGGAGCCATTTGCGCTTGTACGGCGTGAAGACGGTATAAGGCTTGTCCGCGCCTGTCATCACATCGTCATGATCGAAGACAGCCTGATCCCTGAACGTGAAAAACGCGATGTCCAAGCTCACGAGCTTGCCCGCGACGGCTTCGTCGCGCGCTTTGGCCGCCGGCTCGTAATCCCGATTGGCGAACACGGCGTTCGCGCCGCATTCCCGCGCGAGCGCCGGAATATCGTGAACCGGATGACCGTGCCGCACGATCAGCGCGCCGCACGCGTCGCGCAGCGTGCGATCCAGCTCGACGACGCTCGCATGGATGAACGGCACGCGGCGGTCATTTTTATCGAGCGGCGAGAGAATCTCGCGATCGAAAACGAAGGCGCACAGCACCCGACGGCACCGCGTAAGCGCGTGATAGAGTGCAGCATTGTCTGCCGCGCGAAGGTCCCGCCGAAACCACACCAGACCCACATCAAAGTCGGCCATCTCGCAGCGCCTTTGTTAAAATTCTGAATTATGTCCAAGACTTCCGATCGCATCAATTTGACGAATCAGTTCCTGATCGCCATGCCGAGCATGGTGGATCCGACGTTTTCAGGAACGGTGGTCTATCTTTGCGATCACACCGAGAAGGGCGCGCTCGGCCTCGTCATCAATCGGCCGACCGACATCGATCTCCAGTCGCTATTCAATCGCATCGATCTCAAGCTCGAGATCGAGCCGCTCGTCCATTTGCCCGTGTACTTCGGCGGTCCGGTGCAGACCGAGCGCGGCTTCGTGCTGCACGAAGCGGGCGAGGGCGAGCCGTACAGCTCGTCGATGAGCGTGCCCGGCGGCCTCGCGATGACCACCTCGAAGGACGTGCTCGAGGCAGTCGCGAGCGGCAAGGGCCCCGAGCGCTTTCTGCTCACGCTGGGTCACGCCGGCTGGGGCGCGGGCCAGCTCGAAGACGAACTCGCGAAGAACGGCTGGCTCACGGTGGAAGCCGATCCGCGCATCATCTTCGACGTGCCCGCCGAAGACCGCCTCGAAGCGGCGCTGTCGCTGCTCGGCGTGTCGCGCTCGATGTTGTCCGGCGAAGCAGGGCACGCATGAGCCGCGAAGCCACGCTGCTGGCATTCGATTACGGCGAGAAACGCATTGGTGTCGCCGTCGGCAATACGCTCACGAAGAACGCACGTGCGCTCGCCACGCTGGAAAACCGCAATCGCGAATATCGCTTCGTCGAAGTGGGCAAACTGCTCGATGAGTGGAAACCCGACACCGTGGTGGTCGGCATGCCGATGCATCCCGACGGCACGCCCCATGAAATGAGCGCGCTCGCGAAGCGCTTCGGCAATCAGCTGAACGGCCGTTTCAACGTGCCCGTGCAATGGGTGGACGAGCGCTACTCGTCCGTCGACGCCAAAGCCGATTTGCGCTCCCGCGGCGTGCGTGCGAACGCGCGCGGCCGCTTCGACGAAATCGACGCCGAAGCCGCCCGCGTCATCCTTCAACAATATCTCGACGGACTTGCCGACGATCATGAGTTCCATTGACGCCGAGGCGCTGTATCGCGCGCTCGTCGACCAGATTCGCGCCGCGTACGGACCATCGCTTGCCGCGCCGGATGGCGCCGTGCTGGCGGGCATCTACAGCGGCGGCGTGTGGCTCGCCGAGCGGCTCGCGAAGGATCTGAACGCGCCGCACTTCGGCGTGGTGAACGTGGCGCTGCATCGCGACGACTACGCGAAGAAGGGCCTGCACAGCCAGGCGCGCCCGACCGAACTGCCCTTCGACGTGAACGGCCGCCGCATCATCCTGATCGACGACGTGCTCTCGACGGGCCGCACCGTGCGCGCGGCGATCAACGAGCTGTACGACTACGGCCGCCCGGCGTCGATCGATCTCGCGGTGCTCGCGGATCGCGGCGGGCGCGAAATGCCGATCGCAGCGCGCTTCACCGGCGGCGCGGTCGAAATGCCCGCGAACGAGGATCTCGTGCTCGCGCGCCGCGACGACCACACCCTCGCCTTCACGACCGAGCCGCGCGCGCACTGACGCGCACATTGCGGCTGCTTTGCGCTTCTTTCCAAAGAAACATCCGGGAACATCATGAACACCGCCCCTCAGAGCGCTGCCGATCCGAGCGCGCCCGCATCGGATAAATTCCGGTACGGCTTTCTCAAAGGCAATCCGCAACTCACGAAGAACGGCGAGCTGAAGCACTTGCTGACCATCGAAGGGCTGCCGCGCGCCATCGTCACGCATATTCTCGATACCGCCGAACAGTTCGTGAGCGTGACCGACCGCGAAGTGAAGAAGGTGCCGCTGTTGCGCGGCAAGTCGGTGTTCAACCTCTTCTTCGAAAACTCGACGCGCACGCGCACCACCTTCGAGATCGCGGCCAAGCGCCTGTCGGCGGACGTGCTGAACCTGAACATCAACGCGTCGTCGACGAGCAAGGGCGAATCGCTGCTCGACACGATCAACAACCTCTCCGCAATGCACGCCGACATGTTCGTCGTGCGTCACGCATCGAGCGGCGCGCCGTATCTGATCGCCGAGCACTGCGCGCCGCACGTGCACGTGATCAATGCGGGCGATGGCCGGCACGCGCATCCGACGCAAGGCCTGCTCGACATGTACACGATCCGCCATTACAAGCGCGACTTCACGAAGCTGCGCGTGGCGATCGTCGGCGACATCCTGCATTCGCGCGTCGCGCGCTCGGACATTCACGCGCTGACCACGCTCGGCGTGCCGGAAGTGCGCGCGATCGGGCCGCGCACGCTGTTGCCGGGCAACCTCGACCAGATGGGCGTGCACGTCTATCACAATCTCGACGAAGGCCTGAAGGGCGTCGACGTGATCATCATGCTGCGCTTGCAGAACGAGCGCATGAGCGGCGCGCTGCTGCCTTCCGCGCAGGAGTATTTCAAGAGCTGGGGCCTGACGCCCGAGCGTCTCGCGCTCGCCGCGCCCGATGCGATCGTGATGCATCCGGGCCCGATGAACCGTGGCGTGGAAATCGATTCGCAGGTGGCCGACGGTCCGCAGTCGGTGATCCTGAATCAGGTGACCTTCGGCATCGCCGTGCGTATGGCGGTGATGGGCATCGTGGCCGGCAACAGCGACTGAAGAAGACGACATGAAGATCCAGATTCAAAACGGCACGATCATCGACCCGATCGCGGGCACGGAAGAACGCAAGGACGTATTCATCGCGGCAGGGCGGATCGTCGGCATCGGCGCGGCGCCCGCGGATTTCAACGCGGCGAAGGTCATCGACGCGTCCGGGCTGCATATCGCGCCGGGTTTCGTCGATTTGTCCGCGCGGCTGCGCGAGCCGGGCTTCGAGCACAAGGCGACGCTCGAATCCGAAATGGCCGCCGCGATGGCGGGCGGCGTGACGAGCCTCGTGTGCCCGCCCGACACCGATCCGACGCTCGACGAGCCGGGCCTCGTTGAGATGCTCAAGTTCCGCGCGCAGAAGCTGCATCTGGCGCATGTGTATCCGCTCGGCGCGCTGACCATGGGACTCAAGGGGGAGGCCATCACCGAGATGGTCGAGCTGACCGAGGCGGGCTGCATCGGCTTTTCGCAGGCGGATAACCCCATCGTCGATACGCGCACCTTGCAGCGCGCGCTGCAATACGCGACCACCTACGGCTACACCGTCTGGCTGCGGCCGCAGGACGCGTTCATGTCGAAGGGCGGCGTGGCGGCGAGCGGCGCGGTGGCGTCGCGGCTCGGGCTGTCGGGCGTGCCGGTGGCGGCGGAAACCATCGCGCTGCATACCATCTTCGAACTGATGCGCGTGACGGGCGCGCGCGTGCATCTGTCGCATCTGTCGTCGGCGGTGGGCGTCGAACTGGTGCGCGCGGCGAAGGCCGAAGGTCTCGCCGTGTCGTGCGACGTGACGATCAATCATGTGCATCTGACGGATATCGATATCGGCTATTTCGATTCGCAATTCCGCCTCGATCCGCCGCTGCGCTCGCAGCGCGACCGCGACGCGATCCGCGCGGGGCTGGCGGACGGCACCATCGACGCGATCTGCTCCGATCACACGCCGCTCGACGACGACGAAAAACTGCTGCCCTTCGCCGAAGCGACGCCGGGCGCGACCGGCCTGGAACTGCTGCTGTCGCTCACGGTGAAGTGGGCGCGCGAGGCGAACGTGCCGCTCGCGAAGGCGCTCGCGCGTATCACGTGCGCCCCCGCCGATGTGCTCAAGCTGCCCGCGGGCCGCATCGCGACGGGCGCGCTCGCCGATCTGTGCGTGTTCGATGCGGCAGGCGAATGGCGCGTCGATCCGCAAAAGCTGAAGAGCCAGGGCCGCAACACGCCGTTTCTCGGCTACGAACTGCCGGCGCGCGTGCGTGCGACGGTCGTTGGCGGACACGTCGCTTACGAGAGTCGCTGAACATGCGCTTCGTGCTGCGCAAGCTGCGGCTCACCATCCACTTGCTGTACGGCATGTGGATCGTCGCAAGGCGCTTTCCGCGCGTGTCCGCGAGCGAGCGCGCCGAGCTGAACCGCGTGTGGTCGCTCGAGATGCTGCGGCTCGCGGGCATGAAGCTCGTCGTCCACAACGACGAAGCGCGGCTCGATGCGGGCGTGCTCGTCGTCGGCAACCACATCTCGTGGATCGATATCTACGTGATCAACGCATGGCGTCCGACGCCGTTCGTGTCGAAGGCCGAGATCCGCAAGTGGCCGGTCGTCGGCTGGCTCGCGCATCAACTGGGCACGGTGTTCGTGCAGCGCGAGAAGCGCAGCGACGCGAAGCGCATCATGCATGAGCTTGCGAACCGGTTGCTCGCGGGCGAGATGATGTGCGTATTCCCCGAAGGCACGACCACCGATGGTCAGTCGCTCCTGCCGTTTCACGCGAACATGTTTCAGGCGGCGGTGTCGGCGTCGTGTCCGGTGCAGCCGATCTGCCTGATGTACGAAGATGCACAGGGACGGCAGTCGACCGCGCCCGCGTATATCGGCGATATGTCGCTCAACGACTCGCTGAATGCGCTGCTGAGCGCGGGGTCGCTCACCGCGCATCTGTACGTGTGCAATCCGCTGGCGCCGGGCGCCGACCGGCGATTGCTCGCGAGCGAGGCGGAGGCTTCTGTCGACGCGGCGCTTCAGCGCATGCGCGTTGCGCCAGCGGTCGCCAGCGGCGCGCACGTCGCCGAAGCGGTTGCTACTTCTTCATCGAGCAGCTCACCTGCGTGAGAATGCGCTGCGCGGGATCGGCGGTCATACGCACCGCCGACAGCTTGTTGCCCCACACGCAGCCTGAATCGAGACACAGCACGTCATCGCGGATCATGAGGCCGAGCGCGGCCCAGTGGCCGAACACGATCGTCACGTCCCGCGTGCGGCGTTCCGGCGCGTCGAACCACGGCATGTAACCGGGCGGCGCGGCATCGGGGCCGCCATTGTTGGCGAACTCCATCGCGCCTTCAGGCGTGCAGAAGCGGATGCGCGTCAGCGCGTTGTAGATCACGCGCAGGCGATCCGCGCCCGTGAGCGTATCTTCCCAGCGGTGCGGCTCGTTGCCGTAGAGCGTTGCGAGCGTCTCCTTCCAGTTCGGGGCGCGCAATGCCTGTTCGAGCTCGTGCGCGAGTTCCATCGTCATCGTCGCGTCCCATTGCGGCAGCACGCCCGCGTGAACCATCAGGATGCCGCTCTCGAAATGCGCGACCGGTTTGTGGCGGACCCATTCGATGAGATCGGCGGCGTCGGGCGCTGCGAGGATTTCATCGAGCGTGTCGCCCTTTTTCGGCTTGCGCAGGCCAGCGGCGACAGAAAGCAGGTTCAGGTCGTGATTGCCGAGCACGACGGTCGCGCGCGAGCCGAGCGCGATGATCGCGCGCAGCGTCTCCAATGATTTCGGGCCCCGGTTGATGAGGTCACCCGCAAACCAGAGCGGCGTGCCGGGCGAGGGTGCGGCCTTCTTCAGCAGACGCTGGAACGGATCGCAGCAGCCCTGGAGATCGCCGAAGACGAGCGGAGCGATGGAGGCGTCGATGCTGGAGGTCAAAGCGTCGGTCATACAAAATGACAAGCCGCGAAACCGGCTCGGAATGAGAGTAATCGGGCATTATGAAACAGACGGTGAATACTGTCTGGTCATAAGAAATGTCGAGTGCTGCCGCCGTTACACTTGCAACGGGGCGCAACCGCGAAATGCTCGCTGTATCAAGTTGTTAGGTAGGTAGTTTTTGGATCGGCCGGCTTTATAATTCACAGTTGTCCTGTGCCGGCCGTTATGCAACGTGTCGGGCGCAGATGCAGTGATACATGCTGCAGTTTGGTTTTTCACGCAATTTGTTCCACATATTCGGGCTTGCGCTTATTCTGATGAATGAGCCGGCGGCAACGAAGGAAGAGACTCCATGATTCTCGTGACGGGCGGCGCCGGTTTCATCGGCGCCAATTTTGTACTGGACTGGCTCAATGGCTCGGATGAGCCCGTTCTGAACGTCGACAAACTGACGTACGCAGGAAATCTGGGTACGCTCAAGTCGCTCAAGAACGACGCCCGCCACGTATTCGAGCGCGCCGACATCTGCGATCGGGCCGCCATCGATGCGCTGCTCGCGAAGCACAAGCCGCGCGCCATCCTGCATTTCGCAGCGGAAAGCCATGTCGACCGTTCGATCCACGGCCCGGCCGATTTCGTGCAGACGAACGTAGTCGGCACGTTCACGCTGCTCGAAGCCGCGCGGATGTACTGGTGCAAGCTGCCCGAGGACGAGAAGCAGGCGTTCCGCTTCCTGCATGTGTCGACGGACGAAGTGTTCGGTTCGCTCTCTGCCACGGACCCGCAATTCTCAGAAACCACGCCTTACGCGCCGAACAGTCCTTATTCGGCGACGAAGGCCGGCTCCGACCATCTGGTGCGCGCGTATCACCATACTTACGGCCTGCCGGTCGTGACGACCAACTGCTCGAACAACTACGGCCCGTACCAGTTCCCCGAGAAGCTGATTCCGCTGATGATCGCGAACGCGCTCGCGGGCAAGCCACTGCCGGTTTACGGCGATGGCCAGAACGTGCGCGACTGGCTGTACGTGGGCGACCACTGCTCTGCGATCCGCGAGGTGCTCGCGCGCGGCATGCCGGGCGAGACCTACAACGTCGGCGGCTGGAACGAGAAGAAGAACCTCGAGGTCGTGCACACGCTGTGCGACTTGCTGGACAAGGCGAAGCCGAAGTCGAGCGGATCGTATCGCGATCAGATCACCTATGTGAAGGATCGCCCGGGCCATGATCGGCGCTATGCGATCGATGCGCGCAAGCTCGAACGCGAGCTTGGCTGGAAACCGGCGGAAACGTTCGAGACCGGTCTCGCGAAGACGGTTCAATGGTATCTGGACAATCAGGCGTGGGCGGACGAAGTGGCTTCCGGCGAATACCGGAAATGGGTCGAGACGAACTACGCGCAGCGCGCGTGAGGGGCTGACCATGGCGCGCAAAGGCATCATTCTGGCCGGCGGTTCCGGCACGCGGCTGTATCCGATCACGCACGCGGTGTCGAAACAACTGCTGCCGGTCTACGACAAACCGATGATCTACTACCCGCTGTCGACGCTGATGATCGCGGGCATTCGTGACGTGCTCGTGATCTCGACGCCGCAGGACACGCCGCGCTTCGAGTCGATGCTCGGTGACGGCAGCCAGTGGGGCATGAATATTCAGTACGCGGTACAGCCGTCGCCGGACGGGCTCGCGCAGGCGTTCATCATCGGGCGCGAGTTCGTTGGCAATGACCCGTCGGCGCTGATTCTCGGCGACAACATCTTCTACGGTCACGATCTCGCGAAACAGCTTGAAGCGGCCAGCGCACGCACCGATGGCGCGACGGTGTTCGCCTATCATGTGCACGATCCCGAGCGCTATGGCGTGGTCGAGTTCGATCGCGAGTTTCGCGCGCTGTCGATCGAAGAGAAGCCCGCGAAGCCGCGCTCCAATTACGCGGTGACGGGGCTGTATTTCTACGACAATCAGGTGTGCGACATCGCGGCGGACATCAAGCCATCGGCGCGCGGCGAACTCGAAATCACCGATGTGAACTCGCGCTATCTCGGGCTGAAGAAGCTGGACGTCGAGATCATGGGGCGCGGCTATGCGTGGCTCGACACGGGCACGCACGATTCGCTTATCGAAGCTGCGACGTTCATCGCGACATTGCAGAAGCGGCAAGGGTTGGTGGTGGCGTGTCCCGAGGAAATCGCGTATCGCAGGAAGTGGATCGGTGAGGAGCAGTTGCTCGAGCTGGCGAAGCCGCTCTCGAAGAACGCTTACGGTCAATATTTGCTCAATCTTCCGAAGGACCAGGTGGCATGGCTATCCAAGTAACCGCTACGGCACTGCCCGAAATCAAGATCATCGAGCCGAAGGTGTTCGGCGATGCGCGCGGTTTCTTCTACGAGAGCTTCAACGCGCGCGAGTTCGCGGAGCACGTGGAAAGCGGCGTCGAGTTCGTGCAGGACAATCATTCCCGTTCGGCGAAGGGCGTGTTGCGCGGGCTGCATTATCAGATCCAGCACGCGCAGGGCAAACTCGTGCGCGTGGTGGAGGGTGAAGTGTTCGATGTCGCCGTGGATATCCGCAGGAGCTCGCCGAACTTCGGCAAGTGGGTGGGCGTGAATCTGTCGGAGGAGAATCATCGGCAATTGTGGGTGCCGCCGGGTTTCGCGCATGGTTTCGTCGTGTTGTCCGAGTCCGCGCAGTTTCTCTACAAGACTACCGATTACTGGTACCAGGAACACGAGCGCAGCATCGTGTGGAACGATCCAGAAATCGGCATCGAATGGCCGATCGATTTCGAGCCGATGCTCGCGGCAAAGGATGCGGCGGGCAAGCGCTTGTCGGAAGCCGAGGTGTTCGCTTGAATGCAGAGAAAGTCATGACCGGGCGTGCGCAACGCACGATTCTCGTCACGGGTGTGAATGGGCAGGTGGGCTTCGAATTGCGGCGTTCGCTGCAAGGACTCGGCCGCATCGTCGCGCTGGATCGTACCGCGCTCGATCTCGCCGATCCGGCCAGTATCCGCGCGTGCCTTCAGTCGCTCAAGCCGGACGTGATCGTGAATCCCGCCGCGTACACGGCGGTCGATCAGGCCGAAAGCGATGGCGCCGCCGCGCGCGCGATCAACGTGCATGCGCCCGCGGTCCTCGCCGAAGAAGCGAAGCGCCTCGATGCCTTGCTCGTGCATTATTCGACCGATTACGTGTTCGACGGCGCGGGAACGCATGCCTTTCGCGAAGACGACGCGACCGACCCGCAAAACGCCTACGGTGCGACCAAGCTCGAGGGCGAGCAGGCGATCGCCGCTTCGGGCGCATCGCATCTGGTGTTCCGGACGAGCTGGGTTTATGGTCTGCGCGGCCGCAACTTTCTTCTGACGATGCTCAAGCTCGCGCGCGAGCGCGACGAACTTCGCGTCGTTGCCGATCAAGTTGGCGCACCGACCTGGTCGGCGACGATCGCCACGCTGACCGCATCGGTCATCGCGCAAGGTGTCGCGAACGAAGCGGGTCTGGCGGATTGGGCACGCGAAAAGAGCGGCATCTACCATCTCACGTCGGGCGGTTCGACCTCGTGGGCCGGTTTCGCGGAGGCGATCTTTGCCGATGCGCAGCTCGAGCGTGCGCCGCGTGTGATTCCGATTCCGTCGTCGGAGTATCCGACGCCCGCACGCCGCCCGTTGAACTCGCGGCTTGACGGCGCGAAGCTGGCCCGCGTGTTCGGCCTGGTCGCGCCGGACTGGCGCGAAGCGCTCGCGCTGTGCCTGGCATCGCGCTGAACATGCCGCATCGGGCAGACGAAGCGAGCCTCGATCGGCTCGGCGCCGTTGTCGTCTTCTACAACCCCGATTCGAGTTGCATCGACAGGGCGAACCGGCTTGCGCGCTGGTGCCGATGCGTCGTCGTCGACAACACGCCCGCGCGTGAGGAAAGCGAACGCATCAGGGCGTCGCTCGACCCTTCCATCGTGTATCTGCCGAACTATGCGAATGTCGGCATCGCCACGGCGCTCAATCAGGGCATCGAGCGGCTGATCGCGGACGGCTTCGAGCTCGCCATGCTGTTCGACCAGGACAGCGAATCGACGCGCGATCTCATCGGCGGGCTGGCGAACGTGATGCGCGCGTGCATCGCGCGTCGCGAGCGGGTGGCGCTCGTCGGGCCGGCGTATGAAGATGCACGTCTGCGCGGGCTTGCGCCGTTCGTGCGTTTCGGATACTTCAAGCTCCAGCGCGTGATGCCGGCGGGCGACGTGCCGCTCGATGTGGACTTTCTGATCAGCTCCGGTTCCTGCGTGAATCTCGCGTGCTGGCGCGAGATCGGCCCGATGGACGATGCGCTTTTCATCGATTTCGTCGATACCGAGTGGTGCATTCGTGCGAAATCGCGGGGTTTTCGCGTGCTGGGCGTGCCCTGGATCAGCATGACGCACGAACTCGGCGAAGAGCCGGTCCGTGCATTCGGGCGAAATTATCCGATGCACAGTCCCGTGCGGCACTACTACCTGTTCCGGAACGCTGTCACGCTGCTCAAGCGCGGCTATGTGCCATGCACGTGGAAATCCACGGAGCTGATCAAGCTGCCTGTGCGCCTCGTGATCTACGCGTGCTTCGTCCCCGATGGCCGAACGCACGTGAAGATGTCGCTACGCGGCTTGTGGCATGGGCTGATCGGGCGCCTCGGCCCGCTGGCCTGAACGCGCCCGGGCTCGCTCAGTCGAATTGTCCGATGCGCGGCGCGTCGGCGAGCGCAAACGGGTGCTTCGAGGTGTCGAGCGACAGATTCGGGTTGTAGGCGGGATCGCGCATCAGGGTGTCGCCCCAACGGCTTTCCATCAGGCGCACTTCGCGCTGGAAGCGCTGGAATTTCTCCGGCGCCATGTCCGAGCCACGCGTCGCCGATTCGTGATGATAGAGCTCCGCGTGCGGCGTCCACACATTGCGATACCCCGCTTCGCGCACGCGGATGCAGAAATCGACATCGTTGAAGGCGACGGCGAATTGCTCGTCGAGGCCGCCGACTTCCTCGTAAATCGACTTGCGGATCACGAGGCAGGCTGCCGTCACGACGGAGAGATTCTGCATGGCGACCGCGCGCCCGAAATATCCGAAGGTGCCGCGCCGCATCTTGTAGTGCATATGCCCCGCGATGCCGCCCAGGCCCAGCACGACGCCGCCGTGCTGCAAGGTATCGTTGGGATACCAGAGACACGCGCCGACCGCGCCGTTGCCCGGCTGCGCGGCAATCGACACGAGTTCTTCGAGCCAGTCGGGCGTGATCACTTCGATGTCGTTGTTCAGCAGGCAGACGAATTCGCCCTGGGCGAGCGCGACGGCTGCGTTGTTGAGCGCGGAAAAGTTGAACGGGCGGTCGTCGCGAACCACGCGCACGTTCGGCCGCGCGCGCAGGGTATCGAAATAGGCAAGCGTCTCGGGTTTCACGCTGCCGTTGTCGACCACGATGATCTCGAAGCTCGGATACGTGCTCTTGGCGAAAACGCTCTCGATGCACTGCCGCAGCAAGTCGACGCCGTCGCGCGTCGGAATGACGATGGAAACGAGCGCCGCGGGCGAAGGCGGCGCATAGCGCACGCGCAGGATGCCGATATCGCTCGCGAGCTGGCCGACCGTCGCGCGCACGCCGGCGCGCGCCAGATGCTCCTCGATTGCACGGATGCCGGCCGTGAGCGCATAGGGCTTTTCCGTGCCGGCGCCTGCCGTGCTGCCCGGCACGATGCGCCAGTGATAGAGCACGTGCGGAATGTGATGGACGGCATCGTGCCCGGCGATCTCGATGCAGCGCAGCGCCAGATCGTGATCCTGACTGCCTTCGAAGCCCTTGCGAAAGCCGCCGGCCTGCCGCACGAGCGCGGTTTCGTAGACGCCGAGATGGGAGAACAGATTCTGTACGAGGAACAGTTCCGGGTTCCAGTCGCTCTTGAAGTACGGAGCGCTGCGCTGGCCCTCGGGCGTGAGTTTGTCCTCGTCGCTATAAAAGAGGCGTGCGTGGGGACTCGCGTTGATGGACACGGCGACCTGATGGAGCGCGTGTTCGGGCAGGATGTCGTCGTGATCGAGCAGGGCGACGAACTCGCCCGTCGCAAGCGCGAGCGCGCTGTTGCTCGCCTCCGAAATGTGGCCGTTCTGCACGCGCAACGCGATCTTGATGCGCGCATCGCGCGCGGCGCATTCCCGCAGCGTCGCGACCACCTCGGGATGCGGCGATGCGTCGTCGGCGATGCACAGCTCCCAGTGCGGATACACCTGCGCCTGCACCGATTCGATCATCGCGCGCAGAAGCGCAATGTCGCTGTTGTAGGTCGGAACGAGGACGGAAATCAGCGGCTGCCTTGGCAGCGCGTGCGCCTGTGCGCGGAGGATTTCGCGTTTCGCGTCGTCGATCGTGTCGTGCTGCGCGATCCAGCGCGCGTAGGCTTCGGGGCTATCCTCGAACTGCTCGCTCGCCAGGATGCGGCGTCCGCGCCGCACGATGCCGTCGAAGCCTTCCTTGCGCCAGATCGCGTAGTAATGCGCGAGCGCCGAGCGCAGACCGCCACGCATCCGAATGGCGCGCGCAGCCGATTCGAACGACCTGTTCGCCTGTTGCGCCCGCACCGACGCGGCGCGCAGCGGCGCTGTGACGCGCCAGGACATCGAGGTGCGCAGCGCGGTCAGTTCGGCTTCGAGTAACGCGATGGTTTGCTGCTGATCGTCGCTGGCCGAATCCGCGCGCCCTGACGAGGCCAGCTGGCGCTGGAGGTCGGCAACCGTCGCTTCGAGCACCGCGATGCGCCCGGCATCCGAGGCGAAGCGGGAATCACGCTCCTGCGCGGTTTCGTCGGTATTTTCCGGGGACGGCGGTACGTCGCGGGGGGGCTGTAGCGTCATTCAGGATGTCGGGAGGCCGTGGTTGAGAGGCCGGTGCGGTGGAAAACCGATTCCGGATTATATCGGACCGGCGCGCCCGGTCCGCCGGGGGCGGTGCCTGCAACAGATGCATCCAAAAGTAACGGGATGAACCTGCCGATGGACGGGCGGTCTGATTGTTCCGTCAGCGCGAGCGGCCTTTCGGGCGGCTTGCGTCTCCGGGCGCACGTTGGAACTTCGGGGCGCGACCATTACAATACTGCCTCGATATTCGGAATAGCCCTGCCCTGGGGCGGCCCGGTCAAGCGGCGCAGGCCGCGTTCCAAACGGTTCGGTACGGTTCCGCTCGCGAGCAGAACCGCCGCCCGGCGCAGCGGCCGCCTAGGCCCACCGCTGATCACTATCTGGAATCAAAAGGTTCAAATTACACGATGCAACCAAGAATTTCGGTACGAGGCGGCGAGACGAGAGCTGTCCTCGCTGCCCGCGATGTGCTCGATGGCATTCGCTCTTACCCGGTCTGGTCGACGCTAGCCTGGCAGGATATCCGCCAGCGCTACCGGCGCTCCGTGCTCGGTCCGTTCTGGATCACGCTGACGATGATCGTGACGATCGCCGGTATGGGCCCGCTCTACGGCGCGCTCCTCAATATCAGCACGGAAGAATTCGTCCCTTACCTCGCCCTCGGCATCATCACCTGGGGCCTCATTTCGACGCTCATTCTCGACGGCTGTATCGTCTTCATCGGTTCGGACAGCATCGTGAGGTCGGTGCGCCTGCCGATGACCTTGCACGTTTTCCGCACGGTGTACCGGAACATACTGTTCTTCGGCCACAACATTCTGGCGTACTTGCCGGTGATGCTCTTCCTCAAGCTCGCTCCACGCGTCGAATGGCTGATGGCGATTCCCGGCTTGCTCATCATCGTGATCGCCGCCGTGCCGCTCAACATCATTTTTGGCATCTTCTGCGCGCGTTTTCGCGATATGCAGCCGATCATCGGCAGCGTCGTGCAGCTGACCTTCTTCCTGACGCCGATCTTCTGGAAGCCGAGCGCGCTCGGTCACCGGGCTTATGTGGCCGACTGGAACCCGCTCTACATGTTCGTCCAGCTCGTGCGCGCGCCACTGTACGGCGAGGGGCTCAATCCGCACGTTTATATCGGCGCCGGCGTCACGACGCTGATTCTTTACGTGATCGCGATTCCGCTGTTCATCCGCTTCCGTTCTCGCATCGCGTTCTGGATCTAGGTCATGGCGTTTCTCAAACTCGAAAACTGCAGTCTGAATTTGCCAGTCTACGGCGCGGGCAATCGGTCGCTCAAACAGATGATGCTCTCGAAGGCCACCGGTGGCCGCATCGCGGCCGATAGCCGAAAGCTAACGGTCGTCGAGGCGCTGCGCGACGTGAGCCTAGACGTCAGGGCAGGGGATCGCCTGGGTCTCGTCGGTCATAACGGCGCGGGCAAGACGACGCTTCTGCGCCTGCTCGCAGGCATTTATGAACCGAGTGCCGGCTCGTTTTTCTGCGAAGGACGCGTGACGAGCCTGCTCGACCTGACGCTCGGCCTCGACTACGAAGCCACCGGATACGAGAACATCGTCCTGCGCGGACTCATTCTCGGCGCGTCGAAGGCGGAGATGACGCGGCTCACGCCTGCCATCGCCGACTTTTCCGAGCTCGGCGACTATCTGAATATGCCGGTTCGCACCTATTCGAGCGGCATGGTGCTGCGGCTCGCGTTTGCGATCGTCACGAGCGTGCATGCCGATATCCTGCTCATGGACGAGTGGCTGAGCGTGGGCGATGCCTCGTTCATTCAGAAGGCCGAAAAGCATATGCAGGAGTTCGTCGGGAAGGCCGACATCCTCGTGCTGGCGTCTCACAATGCGCAGATCATCCAGGATCTGTGCAACGTGATCGTCGAGCTGGAGCATGGCACGGTGAAGGATGTGCGGCGGGTCTGAGCGGCTGACCGGCCCTCAATCACGACAGAAATAGATCGGAGCGCGCATGGCCGGCCTGAAGGTGTTCGTCACCCGCGAGCTTTATCCGTTTACCGCTGGCGGGATCGGCCGCGCCATCGCGAATCTGCTCGACACGCATGCCGGCGTGCGGGGCGGTCACGAATTCGCAGTGGTGTACCTTGGGCAGCCGCTCGGCGAGACCGGTTTTCGCGAGCGGTATCCCGGGACCGTGCTGATCGATGCGTCGCCGTCGTCGTATGTCGAGTCGGATACGGACGGATTCCACTATCCGCCCGCGGACCAGTTTTCCACGCATCCGCTGCATGCCGAATCGGTTCGCGCGATGCAGGCGCTCAAGCGGCTGGCCAACGAGCACGGCCCGCTGGACTATGTCGAGTTTTCCGACTGGGGCGCCGTGGCGTTCGCATCGTTGCAGGAGAAGCGGCTCGGCCTCGCGTTCCAGGATACGACCCTGGCTGTCAGGCTGCATACCTCCGACAGCGTACTGAGCGCGACGGAGTCCAAGCCTGTCGATCAGGCCTCGCTGATCCTCTATGACCTCGAACGCAAGGCGCTTGCGGACTGCGATCTGCTGATCGGCCAAGTCCCCGCCACCGCGCGCTGGATGCAGCGCTTCTTCGATTTCCCCGATTCCGAGTGGCTGCCGCGCCTGCGCATCGATCCGCCGCCGGTGAGGCTCGAGCACGGTGCGCCGGCCCTGGCGTCGGTCGTTGCGCAGTCGGCAACCCCGATCGTCTTCTCGTCGAAGATTCAGCGCATCAAGCGCCCCGACGTTTTCGTTCGCGGATGCTGCGAGTTTCTGAAGGCCAACCCCGCCTATGCGGGGAGGATCGTGCTGGCCGCGATCGCTCAGGACGTCGACTATCTCGACGTGGTCAAGCGCCTCGTGCCGCCCGATCTCGCCGATCGGTTCAGTTTTATTCAGGATGCAACGCCCGAGCAGCGCGCGAGGCTCATTGCCGGTTCGGTATGCGTATTTCCAGGCTCGTTCGAATCGTTTTGCCTCGCTGCGTTCGAAGCCTCCATGTCGGGTGCGCTCTGCATCGTAAATGAATCCAATCCGGCGTTTTCGCGGGAGTCCGCATGGATCGATGCGGTGAATTGTGTGAAGTTCGATGGCGGCGCGAGCGGGCTGAGCCGCGCGTTGACACGCGCTTTCTCGATGGAGCAGGCCCTTCAGCCCGTTTCTGCCGGCCCGTCCTCGCCGCCCTCCTGGGAGTCGACGTCTACGGCCGCTCGCGCGAACACGCAGCGCGGCCCGGTCGCCGCGCCTTTGGTCAGCGTGCTCATTCCGCATTACAACCTCGGCGCGTATCTGAATGATACTGTCAGGAGTGCGTTGGACTCGGACCATGATCGGCTGGAAGTCGTGATCGTGGACGATGCTTCGACCGACCCGGCGAGCATCGACGTCATTGCGCAATGGCAGTCGAGCGGTGATTCTCGCGTACGCGTCGTGAAACTAGAGCACAACGTCGGACTGGCGAGTGCGCGCAACGTCGCGGTGTCGCATGCGCGGGGAGAATACGCTTTGACGCTGGATGCGGACGATCTCATCGAGCGTCGTTTCATAGGCATCGCGGCGAGGGCATTGCAGCGTAATCCGGACTTCTCCTTCGTGGTGCCCCAGACGGCCTATTTCGACGATCGCCCGGGAGGCGACGCGCAGCCGCGCTATATGACCTTCGTCGGCGAAGCGCGCGCGTCGGGACTCTTCATCAACCGTTTTTCGACCGCGACGCTGATGGCGCGCACAGCGCTTCTGCGCTCGCTGCAATACAACGAATCATTGCACGCGTACGAGGATTGGGAACTGTACGTGCGCGCCGTGATGGCGCGCCATCGGTTCATCGTGACCAACGCTGTGCATTTTCACTATCGCCGGCGACAAGACTCCATGATCCACAGTGAGTCGGCATTGCAGCGCATGCGTTTGTTTTATCACGATGTTTTACACGGGAAGGAGCTGAAGATCGGCGACAATCGACTCCCGTTGTTCGTGCTGGAAGGCGCCGTGAGCGGCATCGGACATGGCGAGTCCGTGGATCATTTGCGGGCACGGCTCGCGAGCTATGACAACAGTGCGTTCGTGCAGGCAGCGCTTGCGGCGCGCGCGCAACTGGATCGCCTTCCGGACTGGCTTTACGCGCCTTTGAAACGGCTGGTCAATGCCGCTCGCACGATGCGGGCGACTCGCCGCGGAGCGTAACACAGGTAACTCAAAAGCCGCTTTGCCCGGGAACACAGAGAGCGCGCAACCTTCGGCAAGCAGGTGCGCTCCGCATCAGGATTATCGGTATGTCACGCAAGAACGAGGACTACTGGCAGAGCCAGGACGGTGAAGCCTATCGGCGTCAGCAAGAGTGGCGTAGCGAACAAGGCAACACGAACTATCGCGAGCAGGAAGCCTGGCTTGTTGCGCATCTGAAGCAATGCAGCGAGCGTCTCGGCAGGCCGGTCGAAGTGCTGGACGTCGGCTGCGGATTCGGACGCATGGCGCGCGTGCTCGCCGACTGCCCGTTCGTCGTCTACTACGGCTACGATTTCTCCGTCACGATGGTGAAGGAACTGCTCGATGCTCCGCCCGCGAGTCTGGAGCCGGTCGCCAGCCGTGTGCGCGTGGCGCCGAGTCCGCGAGAGGCGTTTGCGGACCGCCGCTTCGATATCGTGTTCACGGTGTCCGTGCTGATCCACAATCCGCGCGAAGCGGCCGCGCGGGTCTTGTCCGAGATGGCTTCGCTGCTTCGCCCGGACGGATACCTTCTGCTGATCGAGAATCAGCTCGTGCCGTTCGAACTCAAGGAGAACAACTGGCACGGCGGATGTTGGCTGCACGATTACGCCGGCGATCTCGCGAGGGAGTACGACGTCGATGTCATCCGCGGACGCATTCCGGATCATGACATCTATCTCGTGCGGACCGTGCGCGGCGCGCAGCGCGCGGTGACGCTCATCGAAGGCGACGGCGCGGCGCGTCCGCTCGGCGACCAAGAGCGCCTGCTTGCAAGCATTCCGCGCTTGCAGGTGGCGTTGAAGGGACTCCAGGGCGAACTGGAACATCGCGATGCCGCCGAAGCCGAGGCACGTCTGCACGATGTCGCCGAAGCGCATGACATGCAGGCGCGCCTCATCGAGCAGCAGGGGCGAGCGCTCGGCGAGCGGCAACGCGCCATCGATGAGATAAGCGCCGAGCGCGATACGCTCAGGAGCGTTCAGCAATTGCGCGCGCATATTCAGCAGACGCTCGCGCAGGTGCATGCCCAGTCGCAGGCCATTCACGTGGTCCCGCAAGCGGGCGATGATCTCGCTCAGAAGAGTTTCACGCGCGCGTTTCCTCCCGAGCGGTCCTTCGAGTGGCAAGCCGCGCGCGACACAATCTATGCCAATCCGGATTCGCGCTTCGCTCAGGTCTGCCACGTGTTCCATCAGGATTGGGTGGGCATGCGCTCGGCCGTCGGCGCTTTGCCCGGCTGGAAGCTCTCGATTCCGTCGGCTCAAGGCATTCCGGTTGCCGATATCGAACGCATCGTGGCGCTGTTTCGGCAGCATGACATTCGCAAGCTCGTGCTGCACGGCATCTCGGACCCGATGTACGCGCTGTCGCTCGCGCTTGCGCGAGTCGGCTTCGATGCGCAATACCTCGTGTGGCACGGCACGACGACCCAATGGGTCTGGGAGGACGAGCGCCGCTTCGCCCACCGCGCCGTCCAGATGGCGCGGGAAGGCAAGGTCCGGCGTTTCAGCGCGATACGGCGGGGTCTCGGGCCCATCGTCGGAGAGCGAAACTTCGCACCGCAACTCGTCAACATGCCGCCGCTGTTTTCGAACCGCACGGTTGCACGCCGCTCGCCGCGACGCGAGGACTGTCACGCGCTCGCGCCTTCGTGGAACGACTTGCGCAAGAACCTCGCGACCAATGTGCTGGCGGCGCAGTGCGTCGACCGAATCGGCAGGATCCATGTCGTCGCGAAGGACTTCGACTTGCCGAAATGGCTGGCGCCGAAGCTGACAAAGGTGGCTTATCGCGATCACACCGGCATGCTCGAGATGATGGCGTCGATGGACCTCGTGCTGAACGTCACGACGATCGACTGCCATCCGATGGTCGATCTCGAAGCCATGTCGGTCGGCACGCCGTGTGTGCGCGGTCCGCTGTTCCTTGACGGACTCGAGGATCACGAATACGTGCGTCTGACGTCGGTCGACAATCCGATGAGTGTCGAAGACATCAGCCGGTGCATCGAAAGACTGCTGAGCGTCGAGACGCACACGCTCGACGGGATCATGTCCGATTACAAAAACGCCTTGCTCGAGTTGTCGCGTCAGCGATATCTGGAATTTCTCGAAATCTGAAGCCGACGCCCATGAGAGTATTCGTTACCAAGGAACTGTATCCCTTCACGCATGGCGGCATCGGGCGTTCCATCGCAAACATGCTGTCGGTGTCGACCGAAGAAGAACTGGCTGGCACGGCCGTCGTCTGGGTCGGCGATGATATCGACACAAGCTCGTTCGCGATGCTCTATCCGAAGGTACGGCTGGTCGTCGCATCGCGGCAGATCTACAGCTTGTCCGATCGTGACGGAACGAGCTATCCACCCGAGTGGGCATTCACGGATTCCGAATGGCACTGGCTTTCCGTGAGGGCGATGCAGGGCCTGCGCCGGCTCGTCGATGAAGTCGGGCATCTCGATTACGTCGAGTTTCACGACTGGGGCGGTCTCGGCTTTGCGAGCATCCAGGAGAAGCTGCTCGGATCGGCGTTTCAGGACACGGTGCTCGCGGTTCGCCTGCATACGGCGGATAGTCTTCTGGCGGACGTCGACAACCGGCCGGCGGACAAGCAAGCCCTGGTCGTGTTCGATCTCGAACGCAAGGCGCTGGCCGATTGCGATCTGATCGTGGCGCAACTGCCGGAAGTCGCCAAGGCAATTCAGACCTTCTTCGCGTTCTCCGACGAACAATGGTCACCGCGCCTGTGCTTCCATGCATCGCCCGTGTTGCTCGATACGGGCACGGTCGCCACGCGATCCATCGAACCTTCGCTCGATGTGAACATTGTTTTTTCGTCGAAGATCCAGCATCTCAAACGGCCGGAACTCTTCGTGCGCGGATGTTGCGGCTTTCTCGGCGCGACGCCGGACTACCGAGGCTCGATCGTTCTTGCCGCGCACGCGACAGACCCGCAATTCCTCGCGCGCATCAAGCGCATGATTCCGGACGACCTGAAGGATCGCTTCAGTTTCCTGAACGATCTGAGCGCGACCGAGCGGCACGCTATCGTTTCGCGCTCGGTCTGCGTCACGGCGTCGTCGTTCGAATCGTTCTGCCTGTCGGCTTACGAGGCTTCGCTCTCTGGCGCGGTGTGTGTCCTTAATGGATCGAATCCCGCGTTCGGCGAGAACTCGCCGTGGATCGACAACGTCAATTGCCTCAAGTTCGACGGCAGCGCAGCAAGCCTTGCTGCGGCACTCGCGCGCGCGGTGAAGGGCGGTGCACGGACTGTGGTGCAGATTCCTTCGACGCCGGCGCCGTGGACCCTTGGCGACAGCAGCGACCCGGGCTCGCAAGCGGATAAAGCGACGCAGCCGCTTGTTTCCGTGCTCGTCCCTCATTTCAACCTGGGCGACTATCTGCTCCGGACGGTCGACTCGGTCCTCGCGTCGACGTATTCGAATGTCGAGATCATCGTCGTCGACGACTGTTCCACGGATAGCTTCAGCCAGCTCACGATCGAGCGTCTCGAGGGCGTGCATGAACGCCTGCACATCGTGCGCAATCCCATGAACCTCGGTCTTGCGGCGACGCGAAACGCAGCGCTGGCGCATGTCCGCGGCGAATACGTGCTGACGCTCGATGCGGACGATCTCATCGGCCCTGGCTTCATCGAGCTGGCGGTGCGGGCGCTGGAGAACCAGCCTGAGTATGATTTCGTCGTGCCGCAGACCGGTTTCTTTCACGATGCGGAGGAAGGGCAGATCGGTCAGCAAGTCGCCTTCGCGGATTACGCAGTCTTCTACGGCGAGGCTCGCGCTGCCGGCACGATCGAGAATCGCTTCTCGACCGCGACGTGCATCAGCCGGACGCGGGTGCTGCGTGAATTGAGATACCGCGACGAGCTCGAGGCGTACGAAGACTGGGACTTCTATATGCGCGCCGTGATGGCGGGCAAGCGCTTCATCGTAACGAATGGCATCCACTTCTTTTATCGCCGGCGCAGCGAATCGATGTTCCATTCGCCAGAGCGGCTGGCCCGGCATCGCACGCTGTATCACGATCTTTTGCGCAACAAGTCGCTCACGCTGGGACATTCACGTCTGCCGCTCTATGTGATCGAGGGCGGCGTAGCGGCCGGCGCGGATGCGGCGGCATTGCGAGAAGAGCTCGATGCGGCGCGCGCGCGACTCGACTACTTCGAACGAAGCCGTGCGGTGTTCGTCGCGGTGCGGTTCCACGAGAAGTTGAAGCGCGTCGCGCCGTGGGCGTTGTCCGCGTTGACGGCGGGCGCGAGAGTGGCGCGCGCGGTGAAGCGGCGCCTTCGGGGGTAACAGCGTTCGAAGGCGACAGCCAGCCGGACAGAGCGCATATCGCGCCGGTCCGGCAGACGCCTCAACGATGCGCTTTGACGCGTTGAAGGGTTTCGCGGAAAAACTTGCGATAAGCCTGCGTTCGAACGCTCCAGTCCCAGCTTTTGATGCTCTCCAGATTTTCGGCGGACAGTTCCTGCAAGCGATGCCGGTCGACGATGAGCTTCTCGATCGCTTCGGCGAGGCATTCGGACGACCGCTCTTTCAGGATGAACTCTCGTTGACGAGGTCCGAGCGCCTCCGACACGATTCCTACGTTCGTCGATATGACCGGAACGCCGCAGGCCATCGCTTCGAGAACCGGATTCGGCGTGCCCTCGGCTTCTGAACAGCAGATCAGGACGTCCAGCGAATTGTAGTAGGCCGGCATCTGACTGTGCGGAATGTGCCGCACCTGCCGGTCGGCGAAATGCTCGCTGACCTTAAGGCCCTTGGCGCGCAGCATCTCCAGCGCGGGCTTGAGAATGGTATGGAATCCTTTCGGATCCAGCCGCTCGCCGCCTGTCCCGGCGGCTCCCCAGGCACTGTTGCCGGACCAGCCGATCCGCAGTTCCCGCGTGTTGCCGCTTGCAAAGCGTCCGAGATTCGACGGGCTGAAACGCGTCAGATCGACGCCATCCGGCGTTTCGCCTTGCGGCTTCGGGTAGTGAGGAATGTTCTCGTAGATGCGCTTGAGGATATCCGAGCTGACCGTGTATCCGTTTGCCAGGTGGTACATGGGCCCACGCGCAAGCGTCTCCTCCTGAGTGAGGAACAGGTGATCGAACACCGTGAACGTGACCGGGCGCGGAGCGATGAGCCGCTCGACAAAGGGCTTCCAGCCTCCACACAAACGTTCGACGTACGGACGTCCCCAGTCCTTGTCGAGATGATGCAGCGGCTCGCGCCAGAACATGTGCACCAGATCGTGCCCTCGTGTCATCTCGAGTACCAGCACGGGATTGCCGATGTCCTTGAGCGTGATCATGTCGAAGTCGAACTCGTCCGAGGTGTATCGCATGATCTGACGCGCGATGTTGGCGAGCGCCCAGGTTCCCGTGTCGACCATGAGCGCGATGCGCGGCCGCGTCGTTGCGATCGTTCCCGCCATGGGCGGCGCGACAGCGACGACGGCGGCTTGCGGCGCCGGCGGAGCCGGCTCGACCCAGGGCGCGCGCAGATGGTGCTTGCGATTGAAATGATCCGTGGAAGCTCGTAGAACTTCGGCATCGGGTACGGCAGGGCGCGTTTGCGCAGGAGCGAGCGTCAGTCCCGGCGCATCGCTCATGCCTATTTTCCGGCCGTCCTCGAAGATTCGCAGGGAAAAGTCGGTTTCGTCCAGCCCTTCCGCGAGCGCTTCGTCGTATCCGCCCAGCGCCTGCAGGGACGCAACCTTCAGGAATACCGCCGGACCCGCAAGCAAGGTGATGAGGTACCCGCCGCCATGTGTGTGCGGTCTCGTCGAAAGCAGCATCTCACGCGAGATTTCGAGCCGTCCGGGCGCGATCCGGGGCACCAGATAGCCGATGCCCGTGGTTCCATTAATGGCGCTCTGGCTGGCGGCCGACATCGCGAGAAAGTGACATCCGAGGCTCGCGATATCGCGCTGCGCATCTCTCAGCATGTCGCGCGTGAACCTCAGGCCGGTCTCGGCGAACATGATCCAGCTCGTTTCCGCGAAGCTCGCCATCCGGTTCCGGCATGCGGACGCGTTCGCTTTCGCACCCGTGAACTCCAGCCGCAACTTGAGGCCGGACTCGTTCCGAAACTGCTTCAGGGAATCGAACCTGGCTGCGTCTGCGCCGTTGACCATGATCAGCACCTTGCCCGCGAAGTGGGGCAGATGCTGTGCGATCGAGTGACAGAGCGCAAGCGCCGGCGCGCTGTCCCCGTCGATGCACATGGCGATGGTGAGATGCAGCCCGTTGTCGCCGATATTGGCGCCGTCGGGCTTTCCAGAATCGGCCGCCAGAAACTCATGCAGACGATGGCCGAGATACGCACGCGTTTCGAGTTCTAGTTCCAGCGCTGAAGTGGTGTTCATCGTATCAACGCCTCCTCGCAAGCAACGCGCCGATGAAACGAAGGATGGGCTTCGGCACGCGTCGGCGAATCGCGAACCAGATCCGGACGATGCGCCAGGGGACCGCGGCCAGTCGCTGATTGGCGTCGTTCAGCGCATCCTGCTGGTTGCGCAGCGCCTCCTGCAGGATGCGGTTCTGGTCTTCGTGGCGTGCGATCGCCTCCCAGACGAGCTGGTTCTCGGCCTTCGCCGCGCGCACCCCGACCAGTAGCGCTTCGTTCTCGTGTTCGCAGAAGTGCAGTTGCGCCTCGATCGCGCTTCTCGACTGCTCGGCGGTTTCAAGCAGCGTCTGAAGTTGCGCACGATTGTTCTCGGCTACTTCCAGGCTTTTCTGGACTTCTTCCAGGCTCTTCTGAAAGTTGGCGGCGACGGCTGCGCGCGTGCGCTCCGCGCTGATCCGCGTGCCCCACAGTGCGTCGCCCGGAAAGAGCTCCTGCCTGCCGATATCCATCGATACCGGATAGCCCGCGAACAGCGCGGGTCCGATCTTCGCCGGCCCCCACACGCCGACGTAGTAGGACGTCTCTTCTGGCACGGGAGCGACATCGTCCTGCATCGGTACGAAAATGCCGGGCGCTAGATCGACATACTCGAGCATGCGATCCTGGGTGTCGTTGCTGCGTGCGCGCTTCGCTTGGCCGGCTTCATCGAACATGCCGAAACCGACGGCAAGCGTCCCCAAATGCCACGAAGTGGCCGGTCCGAGCACGTCTTCGGCGAGTTGCTGGAATTCCGCGCGCGTGAACCGGTGCAGGTGATACGGATTCGTGCCGCCGTCCTTGAAGTACCAGTGATCGTTGGGCGCCGAGACGATGATCGTCGCGCCGGGCGCCGCAACCGCCTTGAGATTTTGCAGGAACGCCCTCGGATCGTTCAGATGCTCGATGGTTTCCAGTGAGACGATCAATCCGAACCTCTTGTCGCCCACGATTTCCTGAAGGTTTTCCGCGGGCGCCGCGCGATAAGTGACTGCGGGATCCTTGAAACGCACCTGCGCACGCCGCACCGCATCTTCGGAAACATCGATACCCAGCACGGAGGTAGCGCCCCAGTGGCGCATGAGCCACGATCCGTACCCTTCCCCGCAGGCGATGTCGAGCACATCCTGACCCTTGCACGCATCTCTGGCCGAGAGATAGCGCGCCATGTGAATGGATGCTTCGATTGCGCTATAGGGAGCGCTTTCCTCAAACAATGCGAGTCGTTCCATCGGGTGTCTCAGTTATCTCAAAATATAAGGAGCACTTTCCTCAAACAATGCGAATCGTTCCATCAGGCGCCTCGGCTAACTCAAAATATAGAGGCGCCTTTGCTCAAACATTGCGAGTGTTCCATTGGGCGCCCCGGCTATCTCAAAATATGGGGGCGCCTTGCTCAAACAACGGGAGTCGTTCGATCGGGCGCGTCGATTATCTCAAAATATAGAGGGCGCTTTGCTCAAACAACGCGAGTCGTTCGATCGGGTGCCTCGGTCTATCTCTAAAGGTGCGTGTTCAGTCGTGCATGTCTAGCGCAGCCTCAGCCGGCCAGTCGTAATGAACGACATGAATTGAAAGTTGCAGTAGAAGGTCAGGGGCGTGACGATGATCTTGGAGACGATCGGTGCCAGGCCCAGATGATGAGTCAGCAAGTCGATGATGACGGAAGCAGTCAGAATCGCGATCGCCTGATACACGATGTAGCGCACCAGTTTCCCGAGCAGATAGTGACCCTGGTATTCGAAGATCCGCCGCACCGACACAAAAAATACGAACAGAACCGCGGCGGTCGCACTCACTGTATTGGCGAGCCAGACCGGCGACTTGAAAGCGGTCAGCGTGACGAACAGGCAGAAGTCGATGAGCCATCCGAGACCGGATACGACTCCGAAACGCATGAGCATGCTAGGCGTCTCCAGAAAGGCGGGTAGCAGGAGATCCCGGCTGAGGTGTCCAACCCGCCATCAGAAATGGCAGGCAGAATCCAATCAGTTGCAGATCGTAGAGGTAAAGGAACACGGAAGCGGGCGCGAACAGGAAGAACACGCACACGCGCGCGATGGTTCCCGCCGCGAGTACCGCGCAGGGCGGATAGCGCCGGAACCATGCGAGCGCGACGAGGCAGACGATCAATTGCGGAATGTGAGTCGCGACCGTCGCCGTCCAGTGACGCAGGGACCGGAGACTGTCGATCCAGTGATGGCCTTCGGGAGCGAAGCTGTAAAGCCACTGGAATTTCTTCATCGAGCCGCCCGGATCGGTCAGCTGATCATAGAAAGACTGAAATTCGAACGAGTTGGACGGCATCCGCAGACCGTCAACCGACCCGCTGAAGCCGAGATTGGAGGCGAACGTCGCCAGCCGGATCTTGATGAACAGGACGGGATTTTCCAGCGCCAGCCGCACGTACGTCTTCTGCAGATCCCGTACGTCCGCGTCTGTCGGCGGCGCTCGTTCCGTATGGGTTTGATGCCAGTAGACGATTTCGTAGGGCGACCAGTGCGCCAGAGAAAAATCCACGTCGATCAGCCGATCCAGTACCTCGCGCGTTTGTGCTGAAGTGCTTGCCGACAACTGGTTCTGCCCGATCTTCAGCATGCCGGTCACCGGATTCACGAGCGCCGTGGTGCCGTACATGCGCTTTGCCGCGCTCAGTGCGGCCCGATCAGGAAACAACGCGCGTTCGGCCAATGGGGTGATCGACAGCCACGCCACTGCGGCGATCGCGACCATGGCGACGCGACGCGCACGGCTGCCGCTCAGAAGCAGACATGCACCGGCGAACCAGATGCCGAGCGTCGGAATATTGTCGACCCGAAGCAGTGCTGCAACCAGGCCATTGCAAACGAGCGCCGCAACGATGACGCTACGCTGGCTCGCGGACCAGCCGCTCCACTTCATCAGCATCACGAACACGCACACGGCGAAGCTCGCCATGACCAGACCATTCATCGCGTCACGCAAATGCACGGCGCTGGCAAACGGGATGATCGTCAGCGGCAGCCACGCGACGCAAAGCGTGACGATCAGCGCGCGAATTCCCCGGCGCGTGGCGCCGAGCCCGATCGTGAGAGTGACCAGCAGCAGAAGCATCGTTCCCGCGACACCCGTTGCCGTGACGAGCCTCGGTCCTTCCAGCAACAGAAGTCCGCCGACCAGCAGCGGATACCCGATGCCATACCATGTGTCGTAGGCTCCCGCGTCGAAGACGACGTAGGGCATCGTGCCGTCCCATCCGACTACGCCTGGCCAGGTGATAAGCGCCGCAACCCCCATCCAGCCGACGATGCCAACGGTTCCGATGATGACGCTGACCGGTCTTCCGCTTTTCGCCAGTTGCGCCAGCGACCTACAGGTCCAGACCGCAACCGGAATCAGCATGACGAGAAGGAAGGTCTCCGCGGCGGCCAGCAGTTTGATCGCCACGAACATGCGGCTATCGGGTCGACGGATGGACGTGACCGCATAGGTATCGTTGCCGGCGGGCTGAAGTTCGAACGCCTGAAATGGCGCGTCGAAGGAAATGCGGAAGAGCTTGCCGGCGGCGCGGCCGTTGTCGGCCAGAATACGTACTTTCGTCACATCGCCGGAGAAGTCCGAGCCGATGGCCAGCGAACCGAACGAACGACTCACGGCGACACGCAAGCTCGTTGCATCGCGCTCGACGAGCACGAAAATCTTGTCCGATCCCGACTGCGGTATTGCGATGGCGTGCTTCTGCGAGTCCGGTCCGACTACCGCGAGCGTCGGATTTTTGCTGCCTTCGAGCGTGTAGATCGACGTGCGGCCGACCGACACAGGCTGCACACGGTCGTTGCCGGTCTCTGGCCCGTTCGGCTGGCTCGAGGCCAACGGAATGCCGATCAGCGTGCTGTCCGTCGCCTCGATCCGCCACGCGGCATCAGGCGACGCTGCGGTCTCGAAGCGGCTCGGCGTGCTCGGTTTCAACGGGTAATTCAACTCGGGAGCGAAACCTTGCCCCGCGTCCAGTTCTACTGTCGTCACCGGTGCGTTCGAATCGAATGCAACGACGTCGAAATCGCCCGCGTAGGACCGCTCGTGCACCACAAAGAGCGTGATGCAGGACATCAGAAATGCGATGGCGAGACTACCCGACCAGACGACCGGCAACGCCCTGAGGAGGTGGCCGAACACCGAGACAGCCAGCATGGCGGCCGCCGCGAACCCGACCCAGAGGGCCTTGTCCTTCCACGAGAGCGAAGGTCGTGGCAGCGGGATGGTCAATGTGCTCGCGACTGTCGCATAGAGATCGAGCGTCTGCTCTTTCCCGCCGATGTCCACCCGCGCGATGCCGGACCACGAGTGTCGTCCCAGCTCGAGTCTTGCGCCTTCGCCCCAGGCGCCGTCCCACGTGAGTGTCGCCGGCTGGTTGCGATAGGAAACATAGCGTTGACCGCGCGGCTCCCAGGCATCGCCCGCGCCCGACCAGTGACCGTCGAACGATTGCGCACCGGACTCGAGTCCGACCCAGACTTCCGACGAAGCCGATGCCGGATTCTTCTGTCCCGTCGCCGAGACACTGACCTTCGGATAGTGCTGCGCTACCGGCGGAACGAGGGCCGCGACGCATGCCGTACCGATGACGAGTGCCGCCAGATCCACTATGCGTACCGATCGCCACCCACGGCGCACGAACAGCGCCACCGACACGCCCGCCGCGAGCGCGACCGGCGTCGTGAGCCAGGCCACACGAGGCAGGGCATGCGCGCGCAGGAACAACGCGACGACGAGAGCCGTCAGAAGCGCGGCGCACAAGCCTGCAAGCCCGGAAGTCAGGATCGGGCGGGCAGCGCGCAGACGGACGGAGTCAGATGTCACGTAACGAACTCGGGCGAAAAGGCTTGAGGCAGATACGACGCATCAGAGCGAGGGCGGCGCGTTTTGCAGGAATCGTTCGACTTCCGCAGGCGTGCCCAGCGGATAGACGGCGCCTTCCGGCACTTCATGCAGATAGACTGGGCGGCCGGCGGAGATGAGCTCGTTATAGAGCGGGGCGATGTATTTCTCGCCCTTTTCCATGCGGCTGCTGTCACGGTAGTAGCGCTCGTACGCATCGTTATAAAGCGAAAACGACGAGAACCAGTACAGGCCGATCGTTGCATGAGGCGAGATGCGTACTTTTTCTCGCAGTTCCGTGATGCGCCCGTCCGGCTCGGCCGCGGCGAAGCTCCAGCCGTCACCCTTGCCCGGGAAGCACGGCACCCAGCCGTCGCCGCGCGTGGCATCTGCCGGCAGCGCCGACGGATGCACGAACGTGTCGATGTTGTACACGAGCATCGGTTGCGACGGATCGGCGATGAGATCGCGCGCGAGTGTCGCGGTCGTTGCCTGTCCGTCGGTGAGATAGCCGATCTCGAGCACCTGACGGTCGGCAATGCCGAGCCGTGCCGCTTCGCTCTCGATGAACGCTCGCGCGCCGTCTTCTTCACGAACGATGAAAATGAACCGCGCCCTTTGCTCGATGAAACTCGAGAGACTCAGCATCGACCATGTGAAGAGCGTCTTGCCATGCGCCTCGATCTGATACTTCGGCACGGTGTAGCCGGCATCCCGAAAACGCTTGCCGAGGCCGCCCATCGTGATGATCACGTTCACCATCGTCATTCTCCGCCCGGCTCTTCGCCGACAAGTTTGAGAATCTCGCTGTAGGAGAGCTTGAGGAATTCGTCGGGACGAATGGCCTTGTCGTCGACATAGAAACCGCCGCGTCCCGGCCAGGGCTTGCCGAGATGCAGTTCGTCATAGGGGACTTGATGCCTGTCGAGCCATTCCATCAACAGCTTGCCCGTGTTCGCGACGATGCGGCCGATGTTGCCGTCGTAGGTATTCATGTTGCGCGCCGTGAACAGGATCACGTAGAAGCCCTGTTCGCGATAGCGTGCGAGCTGCTCCATCATTTCCGGTATCGGCAGCAGATCGGCATACGATTCGTCCGGAAGTTTCTTGGGACACAACGTGCCGTCGATGTCCATCACAATGCATTTTTGCTTGACCAGCACCTGAGCCTCCTCAGAATTTGCGTTCGAGTTCGTCGAGTATGTCTGCCGCGTTCACGAGAAAAGCGATCACCTTCTTCGGAACGTCGATGTGCAGCGGAGCCATGCTGATGAACAACGACGCCTCGTAGAGGCGCGTCAGCTCCGGATCGAAGCCGCTCTCGGTGAGCTTCTGCCGGAACATTCCGGTGGCCCACGGCTGAGGCTTCGCATCGATGTGCAGGCGCACCTTCAGATCGCTGTCGATGTCCAGGCGAAAGAGCCCATAGTTGATGAAGTCGTAGTTGCCGACCACCGAATGCGACAGCTTGGCGATGTCATAGTAAGGATTGACATACAGCTCATCTTCGGTTTCCGCGCCTCGCGCGTCGATGAAACGCATGAGGCCGGTCGTCTTGCTGTACAGAATGTTCGAGAAGCACAGATCGCCGTGCCCGATGCACAGGCTTTTCTCGATTTCCGCAGGTTGCGACTTGTCGAGCAACTTCAGATACCGGTCCAGCAGGGAGTGAACCCCGCCGAACGTCGCGCGTGCATAAGGCTCGATCGATGCATAGGCAGGCAGCGCTTCGAGTTGCTCCAGACGCGCGAGCAGCTTCGACCGGTACGCTTCGTCGCGCGTACGTTCGGCGATGTCGCGCGGCACCGGCCTGGCCGGTCGCGATCGCACGAAGAAGAGCACTTTATCGAGGAAGCGCTCGAGATGGATCCTGTTGAGCGAGCCGTGGATCCATTGCAGCGCCATGTCAGGAACGAACAGACGCTCCATCTTGTAGCTCGCGCCTTGCGCTTCCCGCGTGAAATCGTAGGGCTGCACGAAGAACATCTGCATCGACGCGGGCAGAAGATGATAGAAGTCGTGTTCGCGCTTCAACTTGGCGGCGTCGGTCGACCGCTTCAGCAGGACGAATTCGTTGACCGTCTGAACGGAATTGAAAAAGCGCGCGTCGAAGTTGCTGGTCAGGTAATCCGTGAAGCGAAGCGGATCGCGCAAGTCGATCATGCTGGCGTGATCGGGCACGGGCTGCAACTGCTCGCCAGCTTCCCGGAAGAACGACTCGGCCGACTCCCCGGATGCGACGGCCCGCAGGAACGACTGAGCCAGATCGTCCACGAGCACCATCATATGGGGTGCATAGGGATCGAACTGGTTGGCGTCGTTCGCCACCCGCAGGTTGTTGCGCGTCAGGCTGAGTTTCTGGAGAAAGAGCGCCGCCTCCTTCTCCGCGCAGCCGAATGCGATCCAGGCGGGAATATAGATGATCGTCTGTCTGCCGGGGCCGGAAAGCGGCGGTTTCGCCAGCGAGTCGGCATGCATCAGCGATTCCAGATCGACGAACGTCAGACCCGCCTGCCCGGCGAGGTCGGAGATCCAGCGGTCCAGCGAGCGCTTGCGGTAGTACACATCCGAGAATCGTTCGATACCCAGCAGGTTGCAGACGTCACTCGGCGGCGGCTGAGTGTTGTCGTAGATCAGTATCTTCTTCACCTCGTCAATCCTTCAGGCTGAGATGGGGCGCGTCGCCATTTGCGAAACAGGATCAATGCGATGATTCCGGGAACACACAGAATCTGAATCTTCCACTGATCGAAAACAGAGACCAGCGCGTCGTTCGACGCCGCGTGCGCCGGCCGATGGATGATGATGTCGGCGAACTGGCTGACGAGTCTGAGGAGCGGACTCCAGCTATTCAGATCCCGCGTGAGCAGCCCCAGGGCGAGAAGTTCGAAACACCAGATGAACAGCGTGACGAAGGCGAGCGTCAACATGCGGCCGCTAAGCAGAGGCCTTGCCAGTTGGGACAGATCGTTGATCGTCTCGAGAACCCTGAGGATGCGAACGGCTTTTTCGTCGCGATAGGTTCGGATCACGTGCAGATTCAACGTGGCCAGTTGTTCCGGCAACACGAAGAAGAAGCACAGCGTGGCCAGCACGAATGCCGTGCTCAGCCAGAGAACGGGGGCGATCGGTGCCACTTCCACGTCGGTGCGTGTCAGGATGACGAGGATCATGGCGCCGAGCGCGACCATGTCGAATACGCGCTCGACCCAGACGATCACGACACCGCGCGCGATGCTTCCCGACTGCTGCCAGGCAAACTCATTGACCCGCACCAGTTCGCCGAGCTTGAACGGAATCACTGCCGAGCAGGCGGCCGTATAGAGGTAGAGCCCCAGCAGCTTGCGCAACCGAATGCTGCCAAGAAGCAGGCCGAGTCGCAGCATGCGGGCGCCGTGCGCCATCGCATACAGGACGATCGGCCAGATCAGGGCGCTGGCTGGAGGGAAGCCCGTGCGAGACCAGCCGAGCGGGAGCCAGAGCGCGAGCGAGCCGACGAACAGGACCGCTGATACACCGAAGCCCCAAAACAACAGGCGCTTTCGATTAACGAGGGACATCAGGCTGCCCCGATGGCTGCGTCGAGAGCGTGCTGTCGTACACGGTATCGAACCGGTAGTCGTCGGGAGAGCGGGTGGTGTGCTGCCCGTCGAGGAAATCACGACGCCGGAACACGAACGTCGTCAGCAGTTTCAGAACCTGGAGCGACTGGCGTGTCAGTTTGACATTGGACACCTGATCGTCCTCGCGCCAGCTGATTGGAAAGAAGCGGATCTTCCAGCGGCGCCAGACGGTCGCCAGGATCATGTAGTAGTTGAACGTAAGGTTGTCCGCGAAACCTTGGTAACGCAGATTCCTGACGGCATCGACGCGATACATGTTGAGACCCGAGCCCAGGTCATAGAGGCGCTTGCCGCTGGCCGCCGAAAACAGCAGATTGAATACCTCGTTGCCGAACGTACGGAACGCGGAATAGCCTTCGAGCCGCGAGCCGGGCATGAAGCGGGCGCCGAGGAGGCAGTCGACCGTGCGATGTTCGCCTCGCTCGATATGAGGCAGCAGATCGCGTATGCTGCCCTGATCGTCACCGTGAAGGACCACTAGATAATCGAATCCCTCACGCGCGGCATAGGCGAACGCGCTCTTGTGCGAGCCGCCCAGACCGAGGTTGTCCCAGTTCTGCATGACGCGAACCGGCAAGTCCAGTTGCGCCGCGGCAGAAATCGCGGACTTGACCGTGTCGTCGGTGCTTCGATTATCGACGACGATCACTTCACGGAAATGCGCCTCGCATCCCTTGAGCTGCAGGAGCGTGCGGCCGATCTGACGCGCGCAGTTATATGCGGGAATGAAGACGAGAATGCCTTCACGGTTCGGTGTAGTGCCCATCTTGCTGGATTTCTCGGGAAAGGTGCTGAGCACCGCTGCAGGCCATGACGGACATGCTCTGACGGGCGTCTAGCGGATTATGTGCCGCATTCTAACCCATCGGTCTGACCCGAACCTTCGGGAAACGGATTCAGACGGCGCCTGCGAAACGTGCTGTCACTGACGGGACTTCGACCGCGCGTGACGGAACACCCAGAGCTTCGCCGAGAGGAAATTGACGAACATCCCCGCGATGGAACCCGCGGCAACCGCGAGCGCCGGCGCGGCGGGCGAGCGGGGCAGGATCGAGACGGCCAGCGCATAGGTGGCGTAATTGCATGCGCCTCCGAACGACATCGCAAAGAGATACTCCCACCATTCCCGCCATGGCGAAATCGTAGCCCTCCGGGCAAAGGTAATACGGCGATTGATCTGCCAGGTCACAAAAGCGGCGCAGAGAAAAGAGATCACGCGCCCGAGATAAGGTCCGCATCCGAGGGAAAGCGCGGCGTACAGCACCCCGGCATCGACAACGAAGCCGACGACGCCGGCAAAGGCGAAACGCAGGAACTCGCGTTGCACGTTACTCAACGCGCCCTCCCGCTTTCGTGGCCGGAATGGCGAGATAAGCGAGGCGCTTGAGTTCGTTGCGCCCTCGCGTGACGGTATCGAGCACCAGTCCGCAGATGAGAAGAATCGCGCCGGTCAGCATCAAGCCGCTGCTGAGGATCACGGTCGGAATCCTTGGAACCAGTCCGGTCTCGACATAGGTCTCGAAGACAGGAATCGCAAACAGCACCGACAGCGCCACGCAAACCGTAAAGCCCACCGAAAAAAAGGCGAGGGGCTTTTCCGCCTTGAACAGCTTGAGAATGGTGAGCAGGATCCGGAATCCGTCGCGATATGTATTCAGTTTGCTTTCGGAGCCTTCCGGGCGAGCCTTGTAATCCGTTTCGATTTCGACCACCGGCATTCGCATGCTGAGCGCATGGACGGCGAGTTCGGTCTCGATCTCGAAACCGGCTGAGTGAGCAGGGAAGGTCTTCGCGTAGCGCCGCGAAAAGACGCGATAGCCCGACAACATGTCCTTGAAAGTCCGGCCGAAAATCGTTGCGGCGCACTGTGTGAGCAAGATGTTGCCGAAGCGGTGTCCGAGCCGATATGCCGTTTCTTCATCACTCAGACGCGAGCCCACGACCATGTCGAGGCGGTTTTCGACGAGCGCGTCGATCAGCTTCGGTGCGGCGGCGGCATCGTAGGTCGCGTCGCCGTCGACCATCACGTAGACATCGGCTTCCACGTCCGCGAACATGCGTCGCACCACGTTGCCCTTGCCCTGCAAGGGCACGTCTATCACCTGAGCGCCGGCGGCGCGCGCGGCCGCGCCCGTGTCGTCGGTGGAATTATTGTTGAACGCGTAGATTTCGGCCGACGGCAGATGCAACCGGAAATCGCGGACGACGTGCGCGATCGTTGCTGCCTCGTTGTAGCACGGTACGACGACGGCAATGCGTAGCTGCGATATTTCGGCCATGAATGAAGTCACGTGCTGAATCCGGGCACGCGCCGGCGTGCGAAGGAAAGTGAATGTTGCGTAATGTTAACGCATGCCCCGCGTCGCGCCCTCGCCACTCGCGGCGCGGTTTCCAGCGGATCTCGAACGTCCACGCAGCAAATCGCCCGCAAGCACCAGCAAACCGAAGGTGAACGCAAGCCACGCCCAGTTGATGAATGGCGGAGTGAACACGAAACGAACCGTCGATTCACCCTGCGGCAGTGCGACGCTCTGGAAGATCTCTCCGGTCGTCTCGATGCTTCGTGGCTCGCCGTTCACGCGGGCGCTCCAGCCTTTCATCGCAAGCTCGAGACGGACGAGCGTCGAGGGCTTGTCGCAGCGTGCGTCGAGCGTGTCGCGGTCCTTGATCGACAAGGTACAGCCGGGGGCGGAGAGATACGGCGCGGGATCGGCAATCTCGAAGATTCGCATGCGGTCGTCGGCAAAGACCTGCGCGATTTTGGCATCGGGATCACGAGTATGTTGCATGAACCCGGCCGAGCCTGGCGTTCCCTCGAAATCCTTCGGCGCGAGCACATAGCGTGTGCCGATTCGACGGTAGGCTTCGAGGTTCGCTACGAGGCTGTCGGCTGCACTCGGACCGGCCGGATCGTTGCGTGAAACACCGGTAAAGAGAATGGGCGGGGCGTTGCCGTCCAGATGGGCCGCGACATAGTCGGTCCATGCCTTCGGAATCGGCAAATCATTATGGTTGACCGATGCAATGCCGAAGTACGACCCGTAGTTCGGTTGCACCGGCCCGAGCGTGGCGAACCGCTGAAAGCCCAGATTCTGTTGGAGGTAGCGGACGCCGCCGAGTTCGATCGTGCCGCGCGACGGATAACTCAGGACCGGTATCAGAAAGTACAACACGGCTTCAAACGCGAGCAGACCTGCCAGCACGCGTATGCGCGAAGCCCCCGGTCTCCATCGCCATGTGATTGCAAACAGCGCCGCCGCAAACGCCGCGGTCACGATCCAGGCGATATGGGGGATGCGGCCGACAGGGTGCAAGCCCGCGTGAGCCGTCGTCCAGGCGCCGAGAGCGCAAGCCAGCCCGACGAGCACGGTCATGACCGTGAGCCGGCGCGCGCTCGGGGCCGTTGCGAGATCGGTCAGCGCGAACGCGGCCAGCGCGCACATGCTGAATTCCCAGGAAGGCGGCAGATAGCGGTAGAAAGCCGCGAGCTTGAGGCCGGGAACGATATGCAGCAGCACGCTCACGCCCGGCATTCCGTAGGTCAGCGCCAAACACACTGCCGTCCAGAGCGCGAGCGCGAGACGCAAGCCGCGATGCGTCGGCCCTCTTACGCCGCACAGCGCGAGCGCCATTAGAACGTAACCCGCGTAGCCGCCGACTGAGCCCCAGAAGTCCGCGAACGGCGCTTGCTGAAAAATGCTGCCGAACGCATAAGGGGAGAGCAGTGCCAGCGCATAGCTCGGGCTGAGGTGCGCGGATGCGAATCCGTCTCCGTGGCCGCCGGTATTCGCGAGCGGAAGAAAGTCGAAGAAGGGAACCAGCGCGGGCGCCGCCAGAGCAAGGGCCGCCAGGCCGCCGACGCAGATACGCACCCAGAAGGCGAGGCGAAGATCGCGCGACAGCGACGCCGTGCGGACCAGCGCCCAGACGAGGACGAGCAGGCCGTCCAGATACGCAACCTCAGGAAATCCGGCATACAGCGACGCCGCCAGTCCGATGATCAGCCACGCCGCGCCGCCTTTGCGCCGGGTTGCCACACGATCCCACAAGACCTCGATACCCAGCAGGGTGAGCGGCAGGAACGGGATCGGATTGACGACCGCGTTGGCGAGCCAGGCGAAGGTGCCGTTGAATTCGAAGACAAGCGCGGCGGCCGTCGCGGCGAGCGGTGTGCATCCGATGCGACGCAGCAGCGCCCATGTCGACCAGCCGGCGATGACCTGCAGCGCGATGTGCATATACAACTGTCCGTCGCGAAGGATGAGCAGCCAGGTCAATGGAAACAGCGCCGCGGACTGCACCTCCCCGGCGAGCGGCACGCCGACACCTTCGAAGTGATTCCACCACAGCGATTGCCCGTCGAAAAGATTGAGCGCGGCCCGCCGTCCAAGCGCGTGGCTGGTGAAGGCGATATTCGGATCGATAGTTGGGTAGGGCGGATAGCCCGTCAGTGGACCCGCATGCAAGTGGCTGTGCAGGCCGGCGTAGAGCAGTGCGGGATCCGCAATCAGCGCGCCGATGAGCAAGGGCGCCTTGACGAGAATGGGCGCCAGTAGCAGAAGCACGAGACAAGGCCAGACGCCCGGTGACCGGATAGTTGATGTCGGAAGGGGGCGGTCCTTGATGGCAGGGTGCATAAGCGCGGAAGGGGGAACTCGAAAGATCCGGAATCATACGGCAACCGGGCGTCGCAACCGACAGGCGTGAGCCTGGCGCCCACGGGTTGCGCGGACGTCCTGCGAGCGCGGGGCGCTCTCAGGCGTCAGGCCCCGCCAAGGACGCGTCGAAGCCAGCCGCTGAACCTGTTCGCTGCGCCCGTTGCATCGCGCTTCGGCGGCACGAGCAGCGCTTGCAGCGTCTCATAGGCATCATCGACGCGTCGTCCCGGACGACCCGTGTAACGTTCCAGTATGCCGTCGAGCCGGACCCGGAACGAAGCTTCCCGATATCGATCCAAAGCCTGCAATATCGAGGAAGCCGTCATCCCCTCGGCGACTATGCCAAACGGTTCATACTCTTCACCGCCCAGGTGACGCAGGATTGCCGTGGGTCGATTCATCGAAAGCGACGCAAGCGCAAGCGTGCTGCCTGACGTGATCACTGCCGAAGTGCGCTCGAGCGCGCGGGAAAGCGGTTCGGCAGGATCCGAGAACTCGAAGATCGGCCGAAGCACATCATAGTGCGAGACGTGTTCCGGATGAACGCGCAGAATGATCTTCTTGCCGGACGATGCTTCGATGTCCTGGGACAGTTGCCGGAGTTCATCGGGGGGAATGTCTCTTTGCAGCGCGAACAGTATGCTTTCTTCCTCGGGCCGCGCGTCGGCGCTGTAGGAATCGAGGATGGGAAGCGAAAGCGCCACTGCCCGGTCCTGGAACTCGGGAGAGAGACGAGTCGTGAACGCTTCTCCGAAAACACCCAGATAGTCGTACGACTCGAACCGCGCTTCGTAATGCGACCACAACTGCACGAACCCATGCTGAAGCCCGATAAACCGCGTTTTCGGCGACACGGCCTGCACCCATTTGCGCAGTTTCAACTCCGGCCCGAGATGACAGGTCGTCATGAGGACGCCGTCATAATGCTTCTGCCTGACGCAGCGCTGAATGGCGGCGATGCATTCGGCTTCCGTCGTCTCGCATAATTCGAAAGTCGAATTGATGGGCGCGGTCAAGACGGCATGCGACTGGATATCGCTGCCATAGAGGCCGGTGTGATCCGGGTCCGAAAGACGGGGGAACAGGAGGAAATCGCACGTGCCACCCTCCGCCCGGATCTTGCTGGCGATCGGCAGCCAGTTCATCAAGCAGCGGCTCGTGAACGCCGACATCAAGATATTCAAAATAATCGTTACCGGTTGTTGCTACTGCTTGAGGGTGTAAGTTCGCAGGCTCCTGGCGCGGAATTCTCGCGAATGCCTTCAGGTATATCAGGAACGCGTATCAATATGCATGAGGCGCGACCGGTTCCACTATCGCGCTAGTTAGTGCAAGTTAGCGCCGCTCGCGCTCTGGATGCGTGCAATTATAAAGCTTTCGATCACTCCTCCGATTCCGGATACATGCAACTCGGCCTCCTCTACACCTTCTTCGCCGCCATCGCCACCCTCGCCAACATCGGCGCGCAGGATCTCACCACGCGCATCTACACCGGCCCGTGGCACATCGTGTTGTCGGTATTCATCGGCACGGGCGTCGGTCTCGTCGTGAAATACGTGCTCGACAAGAAATGGATCTTCCGCTTCAAGGCCGACAACGCGCGCCACGACGCGACCATGTTCACGCTCTACGTGACCATGGGCCTCGTCACCACGGCGATTTTCTGGGGCGTCGAATTCGGCTTCAACCATATCTTCGGAACGGCTGAAGCGCGCTACATCGGCGCGTGCATCGGTCTGGCGATCGGTTACGTGATCAAGTACCGGCTCGACAAGCGCTACGTCTTTCGCACCTTTGCCTGATCTACAGCGAAACCCGTTTGAACACGAAGCGCGGCACGTTGCGGATGATGAACATGATCCCCCACCAGAACCACGGCGTATAAAGCACGTCCTTCTTCCTTTCGATACCGCGCACGATATCCTTCGCGACCTTCTCAGGCGTCGCGACGAGCGGTCCGGGCAGCGGCAGTCCCGCTGTCATCGGCGTGGCGACGAAGCCCGGCTTGATATCGACGACATGCACGCCGACCTTGAAGAGCCGCGCGCGCAAGCCTTCCAGAAACGCCTGCAACGCGGCCTTCGCGCTGCCGTACAGATAATTCGACGGACGCCCGCGATCCCCCGCCACCGATGAAATGACCGCGAGCACGCCATGACGCTGCGCTTCGAGCCGGTTGGCGACCGGCGTGAGCAGCGCGATCAGCGAGAGCGCGTTGGTGTGAAACTCGCGCACCGCGACGGCGGCATCGCTTTGACAGGCCGCCTGATCCGGCAGCGTGCCCGATGCGACCAGCACGATATCGATCGCATCCATGTGCGCGGCGCAGTCGGCGAGCATTGCGGCGTGATCGTCGAGGCTGTCGATGTCGAGCCGATGCACCGCAGCGAAGGCCGCCCCGCGCGCGGTCAGATCGGCGGCGACCTGTTCCATGCGTTCCTGATTGCGCGCGACGAGAAAGAAGCGCGCGCCTTTGGCGGCCCATTCGCGCGCGCACGCGATGGCAATGGCGGACGTGGCGCCCACGATGACGATGTTCTTCATAAGGCGGTCATTCTTTTCCAGAAATGCGACAGCATGGCCGGATCGCGAAGCGACTCGAGCTGCTGCCATTGAGGATAGGCGGCGCGGAAATCTTCGCCCGACATGTGCGCGTCCTTGGCCGGATAGATGCGTCCGCCCGCGTCGCGCACGATCGCATCGAGCGCCTTGAAGAGCTGGCCGTTGCGCATCTCGTGTTGCGGGAAGTCGAGCGCGAGCGATGTGCCTTCCATCGGAAACGACAGCAATCCGGGCGACGGAATGTCGCCGCAACGCTTGAGCACCGCGAGAAACGAACCCGTGCCGCTCGATGAAATGCGCTCGAGCATCGCGCGCACCGCGTCACGCGCGCTCGCCGCCGGCACGACGCACTGATACTGCTGAAAGCCCGGCGGTCCGTAGATCCGGTTCCATTCGAGCAGGCTGTCGAGCGGATAAAAATAGCCGTCGTAACCGACGCGCGAGATCTCGATGGGCTTGCGCTGACGCCGGTAATACAGCTCGTTGAACGCGCGCAGCGTGACGCCGTTGATGAGCGAGACGGGCGGCGTGAACGGCACGCGGCGCTTGCGTGGTTCCACGACATCGAGCGAGCCGTGGATCGCGTGATCGCCCGCCATGAAGATGCCGCGCCCGAGCGCGGGCCCGCGGCTCGCGCAATCGATCCAGGCGACGCAGTACTCATGCGTCGGGTCGTACGTCTCCGACAGATCGAAGAACTCGTCGAGCTTGCCGAAGCGGATGCTCGTCACATCGATGAGGCTCGTTCGGATCGGCATCAACGAGAATTCGGCCCACAGGATGAGGCCGGTGAGGCCGAGCCCGCCGATCGTCGCGTTGAAGAGCCCTGGGTTCGTTTCCGGTGAGCACTCGATCAGCGAGTCGTCGCTGCGCGCGAGGCCGAACGCGCGGACGTGCCGCCCGAAGGTGCCGCGCACATGATGATTCTTGCCGTGTACGTCGTTGGCGATGGCACCGCCGAGCGTCACGTACTTGGTGCCCGGCGTGACCGGCAGCATCCAGCCGCGCGGCACCGCGAGCGCGAGAATCTGCTCGAAGGTGATGCCCGGTTCGGCGCGCACGACGCCGCGCGTCCAGTCGGCGCAGATGATGCGATCGAGCGCGAGCGTCTGGAAGACGTGGTTCGAACTCGCGAGGCATACGTCGCCGTAGCTGCGGCCATTGCCGAAGGCGAGCGTCGTGCCGTGCGCGGTCTGCACGTCGCGCCATCGAGCCTGCGCTTCGTCGCGCCAGTACGCGGCGTGCGCGGTCTGCGGCAGACGAGGGTAGCGGCCCCAGGAAAGCAGTTCGCTCATCGGTCAGGTTGCAAGCCAGAACGCGAAGGCGCACAGCGCGGCGACCAGCAGGCTCACGCGATCGCGCGCGGCGAATACGATGGGGTCGTCGTTCATTCCGCCGCGATGCGTAATGACCCACGTCCGGCTGAACCAGTAGAGCATCAGCGGACAAACCATCCAGATGAAGCGCGGATGCCGGTAGAGCATGGTGGTGTGCTCGTCCTGAATGTACAGCGCGAGCACCATCACCGAGATGTAGCCCGACGACGTGCCGAGCGACGACACGATGGCCAGATCGCTCGCCAGATAGCCGCGTCCTCGTACATCGTCGCGTCCGGCCTTCTGCATCGCGTGGAGTTCGGTGTACCGCTTGACGAGCGCGAGACTGAGGAAGGCGAACATCGAGAAGGCCAGCAGCCAGAACGTCAGCGGGACGTAGATCGCCGCCGCCCCGGCGATGATGCGCGTCGTGTACAGCGCGGCGAGCACGACCACATCGATCATCACCTGGCGCTTGAGCGCGAGCGAATAGGCGAGCGTCAGCGCGTAATAGCCGAAAAGGGCCGCGTTGAATCTCCACGACAGGAAGCTCAAAGAGATCGCGAAGGCAGCGGTGAGCAGGACGGGGCACAGCGCCACGCCCCAGGCGAGCGACATCGTGCCTGCGGCGAGCGGGCGCTTGCGCTTGACCGGATGCTGGCGGTCGTCCTGCAGATCGAGCAGGTCGTTGAGCAGATAGACGCTCGACGCGCACAGCCCGAACGCCAGGAATGCGAGCACGGCGAGCCCGATCGCCGTGGGCGAATCCAGTTGATGGCCCGCGAGCAACGGAACGAACACCAGCACGTTCTTGAGCCACTGATGCAGGCGCAGCGACTTCGCCCAGACCTTGAGCGTCGGCGGGCGGTCTTCGAAGACTTCCGCGATGTTGTCGTGTTTCGATGCCGCGCGCACCACGCCCCTGTGCGGATTGACAACGTAGGCGCGGTCGGCGGCGGCCCAGACGGCAATGTCGTCGTGCGAATTGCCCACATAGTCGAAACCCTTCTCGCCATACTCGGCGACGAGCCGGTCACGCTTGCGATGCGAAGAAAGATTGACGTGCTCGTCGGTGGCGAACACGCGATCGAAGATGCCGAGATGTTCCGCGATCCGCTGCGCGAACGACTCATGGCTCGCGGTTGCGAGCGCGATCGTGCGGCCGGCGGCGCGCATGTCGCGCAACCAGTTGAGCACCTGCGAGTTGTAGGGAAGCGTCGTGACGTCGATGCTCACATGCTCTGCGAGCCGCGATTTCAGCGCGGGCTTGCCGCCGCTCGACAGCCATTGCAGCGGCTTGTAGAACTTCTGCGGGAACCATCTCAGAAAAGCGAATCCGCTCTCGACGAGGATGTCGGAGTGGATCAACGTGCCGTCCAGATCGACGACGATGGGCTTGTTCATACAATGCACGATAGGAGATCGGTTAAGCCCACAGCGCGTCCAGCCTGAACCAGAAGGGACAGGTTCGTCGCGGGCGCGGCAGAATACTCCAGTTGCTGGCGGAATTTAGCACAATGTTCAGTTGGTTCCGCCACGCTCCGCTTCTGATACCCCGCGGTTGCCGAATCCCCCGACATTGAGGACAATCTTGGCGTTTTCCATCCGTCGATGCGGTCCGTTTTCCTCTCGTGGCGCGGACACCCCCCTGGTCCGATGAACACCAACCCACAGCCCGCCATCACGCTCAGCATTTCGATCGTCGTCTACCGGCCCGACGCCGCATTGCTCGCACGCACCGTCGAAACGCTCGAAACCGCACTCGCGCAACTGCACGACGTCGCCGGGCGCCCGTGCCTGTATCTGATCGACAACGGCAATCCCGGCGAGCTTGCCGACCTGCCAGCGACCTCTGATGCCGAATTCGACACCGTCGTGCTGAAGGGACACGGCAATGTCGGCTATGGCCGCGGCCACAATCTCGCGATTGAACGCGCGCAGAGCCGCTTCCATCTGATCCTGAACCCGGATGTCGAGCTCAATGCCGACGGCCTGCGCCGCGCGCTCGCCTTCCTGCGCGATTCGCCGCAGACGGGCCTGCTCGCGCCGTGGATCGGCGGCGACGATGGCCGTCAGCAGTTTCTCTGCCGCCGCTATCCGTCCGTGTTCGACCTCTTCGTGCGCGGCTTCCTGCCGTCCGCGCTGCGCAAGCCGTTCGCGCGGCGGCTCGCGCGCTACGAGATGCGCGATGTCATCGGCGAAACCGATATCGTGTGGGATCCGCCGATCGTGAGCGGCTGCTTCATGCTTTTTCGCACCGATGTGCTCACGTCGCTCGGCGGCTTCGACCCGCGCTATTTCCTCTATTTCGAGGACTACGACCTGAGCCTGCGCACGCGTCGCGTCGCGCGCATCGCGTATGTGCCGACGGTGCGTATCCTGCATCACGGCGGCGGCGCGGCGAAGAAGGGCTCGACGCATATCAAACTCTTCGTCACGTCCGCGTACCGGTTCTTCAGCCGCTTCGGCTGGAAGTGGCTATGAGCGATTCCGGCCGACGCATCGCGATCACCGGCGCCAACGGCTTCGTCGGCCGCGCAGTGAGCCGTGCCTTGCTCGCGCGCGGCATCGCCGTGACGGGGCTCGTGCGGCGCGACGCGCGATGCGAGCCGGGCGTCGACGCACGCGCGATCGACAGCCTCGACACTCTCGCGCCGGACGCGTTCGCGGGTTGCGACGCGGTGATCCATCTCGCCGCGCGCGTGCACGTGATGGCCGACGCAAAATCGCAGGCGCAGGCGGTGCTCGACGCCTATCGCGCGACCAACGTCGAGGGCACGCTCGCCGCCGCCGACGCCGCGCGGCGCGCGGGCGCCACGCGTTTCGTCCTGATGAGCAGCATCAAGGCGCTCGGCGAGCGCGATCCGGGCCGGCCTTTCACGGAAGACGACGCACGCAACCCGCCCGATGCCTACGGTGTCTCGAAGGCCGAAGCCGAGTTAAAGTTGCTCGAATTCGGCAGCCGGACGGGGCTCGAAATCGCGGTCGTGCGGCCGCCGCTCGTCTATGGCCCGGGCGTGCGCGCCAATTTTCTGGCGATGATGCGGGCGATCGCACGCGGCGTGCCGCTCCCGCTCGGCGCGATCGATGCGCGGCGCAGTCTCGTTTCCGTCGACAATCTCGCGAGCGCGACGATCGAATGCGCGCTGAATTCGGCCGCAGCGGGCCGCCTGTTCCATGTCACCGACGGCTACGATCCAAGCGTGGCGGAACTCGCGCGCAAGCTCGGCGAGCATCTCGGCAAGCCGGCGCGGCTCGTGCCGGTGCCGGCGGGATGGCTGCGCGGCGTCGCGCGTGTCACCGGCAAGACGGCGCAGATCGATCGCCTGACCGGAAGCCTGCGGGTCGATTCGCAGCGCATCCGCGACGCGCTCGGCTGGCAGGCGCCGCAATCGCTCGACGAAGGGCTCGCCGCCACCGCCGCATGGTTTCGAAACAGCCACCGGTAAAAGTTAAAATACGCGCTGTTTCGACATCGGCATTGCAAGACTTCTGACAGGTTCTGTCAGCGCGATTTTCCTTATTCGTCAGATATTTAAAACTAAACCCGGCGAATGTTCGCGTATCCTTCGGGGTTTTCCCGAGAAAAGAATTGCCAGGACGATAGGGCCTCGTTTCGACAACTCGATGACATTGCATGCTGCTTTCGTATTTTGAAGCTTCGCCGCTGCTGACCGCGACGGCGGTCGTGGTACTGGCGTTCGCCGCGTGCGCGCTGATCCTTCGGACGCTGCTTGGCACTGGCCTCGCGTGGCGTCTCGCCACCGACATCCCCAACGAGCGCTCGCTGCACGAGCGGCCGACGCCGCGCGTCGGCGGCTGGGGCGTCGTACCGGTCGCCGTGATCGCGCTCGTGCTCGCCGCACCGTCGATGTGGCTCGTTGCCGCGTGCGCGGTCTTTCTGGCGGCCGTGTCGCAGATCGACGACCGCCGCGGGCTGCCCGCGCGCGTGCGCTTTGCGGCGCATATGGTCGCGGTCGCGCTCGTCATCGTCGCGCATCCGGCGGACGTGCCGTGGTGGGCGCTCGCGCTGGTCGGCTTTCTGATGTTGTGGCTCGTCAATCTCTACAACTTCATGGACGGCTCCGACGGGCTCGCCGGCGGCATGGCGCTGTTCGGTTTCGGCGGCTACGCGCTCGCCGCGCTCGCCGGGCCCGCGCCGCATGCCGATCTGGGTCTCGCGAGCGCGGCGATCGCCGCCGCCGCGGCCGGATTCCTGACCCTCAATTTCCATCCGGCCCGGATTTTTCTGGGCGACGCCGGGTCTATTCCGTTGGGTTTTCTCGCCGGCGCGCTTGGGTTTTGGGGCTGGCAGCGAGGCGCGTGGCCGGTCTGGTTCCCGGCGGTCGTGTTTTCACCGTTCATCGCGGATGCGTCGGTCACCCTGTTGCGGCGTCTCGCGCGCGGCGAAAAATTCTGGCAGGCGCATCGGGAGCATTACTATCAGCGCATGGTGCGCTCGGGCGTCGGACACGCGCGAACCGCGCTCGCATGGTATGCACTCATGTTGGCGGGCATAATGCTTGCCAACTGGGCACTGCGGTTTTCGTTCGCGGGGCAGTGGGCGGCAGTGACAGGCTGGGCCGTCGTGGTTGTGGCAGCGGGCGCGGCCGTCGATGCGCGTTGGCGGCGTCATGCGACGCGCCATTCCGAACAAACTTGAGGGGCCGGCTGATGAATCGAATAAAAGCATCATGGCTATCGGCGGGCGCATTCCTCTTCGATCTGGTCGCCGTGGCCGGGTCCTGGATTGCCGCGTACGTAATCCGCTTCAATGGCGCCGTGCCGCACGACTTCCGCGAAGGCGCGCTCGCCGCGCTCGTCTGGGTGCTGCCGGTCTACGCCATCGTCTTTCGCGTCTTCGGTCTTTATCGCGGCATGTGGGTGTTCGCGAGCCTGCCCGACCTGATGCGTATTTCAAAGTCGATCATCGTCGGCGCGCTCGTCGTGATGGTGGGCGCGGTGATGTCGCAGCCGATACCCATCATCCCGCGCTCGGTGCTCATCGTTTCGCCGCTGCTGCTGTTCCTCGCGATGGGCGGCGCGCGCGCGCTGTATCGCGCGGCCAAGGAGTTCTATCTGTACGGCGGGCTCGTGGGGCAGGGCAAGCCCGTGATCGTGCTCGGCGCGGGCACGGCGGGCGCGATGCTCGCGCGTGAACTGGCGCGCTCGAGCGAATGGCGCCTCGTCGGCATGCTCGACGACGATCCCGGCAAGCAGGGCCGCGAAGTGCTCGCGCACAAGGTGCTCGGCTCGTTCGGCGATCTGCCGCGCATCGCGGAGCAACTGAAGGTCGACTACGTGATCATCGCGATTCCGTCGGCGTCGGTCGAGGAGCAGCGGCGTGTCGCCACGCTGTGCGTGCGCGCGGGCGTCAAGGTGATGGTGCTGCCCGCGCTCTCGCCGCTCACGCAGGGGCAGAACTTCCTGTCGCGCGTGCGGCAGATCGACCTCGAAGACCTGCTCGGCCGCGAGCCGGTGAAGATCGACATGCCGCACGTCGAGCAGTTGCTGCACGGGCGCGTCGTGATGGTGACGGGCGCGGGCGGTTCGATCGGCTCGGAGCTGTGCCGGCAGATTCTGCGCTTCGCGCCGGCGCAACTGGTCGCGTACGACCTCTCCGAATACGCGATGTACCGTCTCATCGAGGAACTGCACGAGCGCTTTCCCGAGTGCTCGGTGATTCCGGTCGTTGGCGATGCTAAAGATTCGCTCCTGCTCGATCAGACGATGGCGCGCTTCACGCCGCATATCGTCTTCCACGCCGCGGCTTACAAGCACGTGCCGCTGATGGAAGAGCAGAACGCATGGCAGGCGGTGCGCAACAACGTGCTCGGCACGCTGCGCGTCGCGCGCGCGGCGATCCGCCACGGCGTGCGCCACTTCGTCCTGATTTCCACCGACAAGGCCGTCAATCCGACCAACGTGATGGGCGCGAGCAAGCGTCTCGCGGAGATGGCGTGTCAGGCGCTGCAGCAATCCGCGCCGCGCACGCAGTTCGAGACGGTGCGTTTCGGCAACGTGCTCGGCAGCGCGGGCAGCGTGATTCCGAAGTTCCAGCAGCAGATCGCGAAGGGCGGGCCGGTCACGGTCACGCATCCGGAGATCACGCGCTTCTTCATGACGATTCCCGAGGCCGCGCAGCTCGTGTTGCAGGCGTCGAGCATGGGGCGCGGCGGCGAAATCTTCATTCTCGACATGGGCCAGCCCGTGAAGATCGTCGATCTCGCGCGCGATCTGATTCGGCTCTACGGGTTCTCGGAAGAGCAGATCCGCATCGTGTTCACGGGGTTGCGTCCGGGCGAAAAGCTCTACGAGGAACTGCTCGCCGACGACGAAACCACTACGCGCACGCCGCATCCGAAGCTGCGCATCGCGCAGGCGCGGGGCGTGCCGGATCATTTCATCGACGAACTGTTGCCGTGGCTCATGCAGCATCGCGTGCTGTCCGATGAAGAAGTGCGCCGCGATCTGCGCCGCTGGGTGCCGGAGTATCAGACGACGACGATGCCCGTGCTGCAGAGCGTGCAGGTCGCGAAGGTGGCGGCCGAGCGCGGCGCGGCGGGCTGACGCGGGCGGTCACGCATGACGACGCTCGACGAAGTTCATGCGCTGACCCACGCGGGCTCACTGTTGTCGCAGAGCGGCGAGATCGTCGCGCCGTACGATCTCGAAGTCACGCATGCCGATGCCGCCGGTTTTTCCTCGCTGCCCGCCGATATCCTGAACGCGGGCCGCGCGCCTTTCGATGCGGACTATGCGCGCGCGAGCCGCGTTCATCTCGTCAACGCATTCGGCGTCACGCTCGGGGATTCGATCATCGGGCTTTCGGCGCTCTTCGCGATCAAGCGGCTGCATCCGCATCTCGCGTTCACGATCTACCGTCCGGCGCGCGCGCCGCGCTATGTGCAGCGTCTTTACGAACTCGCGGCGCCGCGTTGTGGCGATATCGTCGACTTGCCCGTGCCGCTCGCGCGCCTGCCGGTCGATGAGCTGAAGATCGATATCGGCAATCAGCTTTTCTGGCCGCGCTTCGCCTCGATGCCGATGATCGATTTCTTTCTGTGGGCGCTGGGCGTCGCGCCGCAGACCATCGATGCCGACGACAAACGCAATCACTGGCTTGCAGATTTGCCTTTGCCTACGCCCGCGCGCGAGCCTTACGCGCTTTTCTGTCCCGACGCCAGCACGCCGGTGCGCAGTATTCCGGCGTCGGCGCGTGCGGGTATCGTGGCGCGGCTCGCGGATGAGACCGGCCTGCCGGTGATGGGGTTCGGCGCGGTCGATCATCCGCGGTATCGCGACATCGCGTCGCTTTCTGTCGATACTGGCGATTTCCTCGCGTGGGTCGGTCGCGCACGCTATCTGGTGACGGCGGACACGGCGGCGCTGCATGTCGCGGCGGGCTTTGGCGTGCCGACTACGGCGTTCTTCACGACGATTCCTGCGCTTATGCGTGCGCGTGATTATGTGAACTGTGTTGCGGTCGAGATGGCGCTGCCGCATTTGTACGGGGTTCACGCTAGCGCGCGGCCGGCGGATCTTCATGCGGTCGAGTGCGCGTATCGCGATTACGACTGGTGCGCGATGCCGTTCGCGCGCAGTGTGAAAGCCTAACTCCTGCTGACCTGAAACGTCGGCAACCGCGCATACAGCTCCGCAACCCAGTCGATGAACACGCGCACACGCCGAGGCTGATGGCGATTGGCCGCATACAGCACCGACACCACCCGCGGATACGACGGATAGTCGCTGAGCACCTCCCGGAGCGCGCCGCTCTTGATGAGCGGCGCGAGCGTGTAGCTGGAACTCTGAATCAGCCCGAGTCCCGTGACCCCCGCCGCGATATACGAATCACCGTCGTTCACGGCGATCTTGTGCTTCATCGCGACGGTGCGCGTCTCTCCATCGACGACGAATTCCCAGTTGCGCACGCGCCCCGAGTTGTTCAGCACATACCCGACGGCGAGATGCTGTTCGAGATCCTCCAGCGAAGCCGGCTCGCCATGCTTCTCGATATAGCCCGGCGCGGCGCACGTGATCTGCGTATACGCGCCGATACGCTTCGCGACCAGCCCGACATCGCCGACCGCGCCCACGCGCACGACGCAATCGACCGCTTCCTCGACGAGATCGACCTGCCGGTCCGTAAGCAGCAGCTCGACGCCGATATCCGGATACGCCGCGAAGAATTCCGGCAGCGCGGGAATGATCGTGTTCTTCGCCATCACCTGCGGCAGGCTGACTTTCACGTTGCCCTTCGGACTCAGCTTCGAATGCGAAAGCGACGCTTCCATGTCGTCCACTTCGCCCAGCACGCGCACGCAGCGCTCGTAATAGGCCTCGCCGTCTTCCGTGATGCTGATGCTGCGCGTCGTGCGATTGATCAGGCGCGCGCCCAGATGGGCTTCGAGCGCCTGCAGCGTGCGCGAGACGCTGGCGGGAGGCAGGCGCAGGGCGTCGGCGGCTTTGGAGAAACTGCCCGCCTCGACGACCCGCGCGAAGACTTTCATTGCAAGAAAGCGGTCCATGCTCGGGGTCCGGAACGTAATCGCGCGCCCCGAACGGCGCGCGCGAAGAATCAGCCAGCTTTTTCAAGCGACGATCATACTTGGGTTCGCCCGCGCCCGCGCCTTTTCAGAACCCCAATCCCTGGCAGAGCCACCCCGAGTAATGTTCGATCATGCGCTGAAACGGCGCGTGATGGCCGTACGCGATCGATGAAACCGCCAGCAGCCCGACGCCCGCGGCGAGCGCGCGCGGCATCTTGCGCGGCTGGTCGAAGACGCGCGCGAGGAACAGGCCGGCGATGGCCGCGCCGAGCACCCAGCCCGCGACGACTTCGGCCGGCGCGTGGGCGTCCTGCATGATGCGGCTCGCGCCGATCGCCGCCGCGAGCGCAAGCCCGCCCGCCGCGCCCAGCCGATACCATCCGCCGCCGAAACCGCCGAACAGCAGCCCGCCAGCGACCGTGTAGATCGACGCGGCGAGCATCGTGTGACCGCTGATCATGCGCAGCTGAATCGCCGTTATTTCGACGCCGCAACCGGCGTAGAGAATCTTCGAGAGACCGACGAAGCCCATGCCGATTGCGAGCAGCACCGCCCAGCGCAACGCGAGGCGCAGGTCGACCGAGCGCAACCAAAGCGCGCAGACGAGTGCGAGCGGGAGCAAAAAGGCCGCGTCGCCGAGATTCGAAAGGATCCAGAGTACCCTTGATTCCATGCGTGTCCGTTATAGGTAATCTCGCGGGCCCGTCGAACCCGCCTATGAGCTGTCGCCCTGTTTTCGACGGCCCGCCAGCCGGTATTCGGTCGGCGAAATCGAGAGCCGTTTGCGGAAGATTTTCGCGAGGCCGTCGCCGCTGCCCGCGCCGCAACGCCGCGCGATCTTGTCGACGGGCAGATCGGTTGCGGCGAGCAGCATGCAGCTCGCATCGAGCCGGGCGCGCAGCAGATATTCCGACGGCGTCAGCCCGATCTGCGCCTTGAAGCGGCGCAGGAAATTGCGCTCGCTCATCGCGGCGACGCGCGCCGCATCCGTGATGGAAATCGGCCGCACGTAGTTTTCGCGAATCCAGCGCGCGGCGGTCTCGATCTTCTGGCGCACGCCGCCGCTGTCGGTATCGTCGAGCACGGTGGCGAGCTTCTGCCACGCGCCGGGAATCGAACGCTCCGACACTTCCCGCGCGACCGTCGCGCCGTGATCGCGCTTGACGATGGACAGCGCCGCCGCGATTGGCCCTTTCGGATCGTCGAGCGTGAGCGTCTGCTCGGCGATGAAAAGCGGGTTCGTCAACGTGGATGTCAGCGCGGGCGAGTGCGCGCGATCCGCGGACTCCGCAGTGAAATCGAGCGAGCGGTTCTGCACGGAGAGACTGGCCGCGGCGAGAATATGCGCGCCTTCGCCGATCGCCTTGATGAACGGAATCTTCGGCGCGACGCGGCCGAGACGCTTTCGCAACGCCGCGTCGTTGCGCGCATGCCGCGCGCCCACGCCGCCCGCGATGAAGAGCGCATCGCACTCGTTCATCCAGCGCGTTTCGAGGCTCTCGGTCCAGATGCGCATCGAGCAGCTGCTCGCCACGCTGCCGCCCTCGCTCGACAGGAACAAGAGCGAATAGTTGGGCGCCGCCGAGCGCCCGGCGGCATCCGCGGGCAGGCGAACCTGATTGGCGAGCGAGAACACCTCGGAGATCGAACTGACTTCGACGAGCGAAAAGTCCTCGAAGATCAGAATGCCGATCCGCTTCGCCGCGCTGGCCATATCGGCGGGCGGCGTGTCGTGCGCGACGCCGCGCACGACCTGAAGCCTGCCCGAGCCATTGGCATACACCATCGACGTCTCCCTGTGCGGACCGGAGCCGGCATGTCGGCGGCGTGTCCCGGTCCCATCCATAAGGAACGAAAGTACGGGAAAGTGGGTTACATGGCTCGCACTATACGCGGCGGCCAACAGTCCCCGGGTCGCAAGTCCGAAATTGACGAACTGTTGGCAGATGATCTCGATACGCGGGGAATATGCTCGCATCATCCGTGACGTCTGATGAAACCGGACGGTCGCGGCACAGCAGGTTTCTTGGCGGAAGGGGCGGGCGGCGCGCAGCAATGTGCGCCGTTTGTCCTTTCAGCGCGCGCGTTTGCGGGATCAGCGGAAGTAGGCCTTGGTGTTCTCGTGCACGTCGTCGCGTGCGAGCAGATCGTCGGCGCCAAGCCAGAGATATTCGCTGTGTTGATCGAAACGTCCGATCGGCACGGTGCCGCTCAAGGTCATCGCGTAAGCGAGCACGATGTAGTGCGTGCCGATGTCCGACGCGCCCGCGAAGTTGTCGTCGTAGAGATGCTCGTACACGCCGAAGAAGCGCGTGGCCGAACGCTCCGCGCTCGCGACGCCCAGTTCGTTGTGCACGATGCGCCTGAATGCGGCGTCGAGCGTTTCATCCTTGACGATGCGCCCGCCCGGCACGAACCAGGTGCCCTGCGCAGGACGGTTGCGGCGACGGCCCACGAGAATGCGCCGCTTGCCGTCGGTGACGATCAGATCGATCGCCACGAGCGGCGTCAGCCGAACCACCGTCAGAAAATCCGTGTTGCTCAGCATCTTCGCTCCGTGTCTGTCGCGCGCTCAAGCGCACACGATGACGCCCGCGCTGCTGCGCGACCGTGCGCGCGGGCACGCGCCGGGATGTTTTGTCGGATCGATCGGGCAGGTCGGCCATGTTCGAATCCGCATCGATTCTCACAACTGAAACATCCGACGGATGCCGCCACGCGAGTCACGCGGCACATCGAGGCAGCAAACTTGACCGATGCCGCGCTGCCGCCGCCGCACTAAATCCCGCAGGCGCGGACGTCGACGGTTCGCGCGAATTTAAAACCATTCGCCCGATGATTACGTGGCCAGACATTCGGTCATTCAAAAAGCGGCGTCGCGGCGTGCGCCGCCGCAAATATATGAGGCGGAGATGGAAGTGGCCGCGCGCCGGGTCCGCGTGCGCGCGGCGTCGCCGCCAGCCGGCATGTATTGCGCCGCAGCAACGTAATTCATATGAAAACACCGCATTATGTCGTTGAATAAAAATCGCGCAGGGCGGTTCAAAATCGACTTTCGACCTTGCGTTCGATTAATTGAAAATCGTCGTTAATCGAAAGGCAGTTCAGCAGAGCTATTAAATAGGCGAATCAGATGTTAATTAGCCAGCGTTTGTAAATGTAACGGTAAATCCAAAATTTTCCGATTTCCTTGATTCGAGTTACTGCGCAGCCTCGGATCGATGTTTCATTTTTGCATCAATTTCAATGATCCTACCGGGCCGATGCGCTGCCCGGAGAACCGCGCAGGGCCGTGTATCATGGCGTTGCGGCCATCCGGCTGTCCGATCCGGCGGCTTGCGGGACGAAATGCGCTAACGCCTGCAGCCACACTTTGTATGACAAAACCAATCGTATTTTTCATCCACTGAAAAATGCGCGTCGTTGCGATTTGGAAAAGGCATACCAATGTGCGGTCACCCTCACAGCGGAACAGATTCTGTCGTTCAAACGCGAAATTCCAGAGCACAAAAAACATTGTCTGCTTATTATTCAAGCCAGCGGATCGAATCCGCCATCACTTCGTTCCAATCGGTCACGGCAACCCGGCGAAGTTCGGGATAGTCCATTGATGCGCCGCAATGGCCGAGAAACTCTTCCGCGCACTCCAGGAAACAAAGCTGCAGAGGATGACCATGCCTTACGCCAATGTAGAACCCGCAGTCACGGGTTGGACACCACCCGCGACGAGAGCCTCGCAGGCCGAGGTCCGCCGCATCGCAATCTTGCTGTTCGACGGTTTTTCCCTGCTGGGCGCGGGGATCGTCGCGGAGGTCTTTCACATGGCGAACGAGTTGTCGTCTGCGAAGTCACGGCCGGATTGCACGTATGACGTGCGCTTCCTGTCGGTCGAGGGCGGCAATGTGGCGTGCTCGTCGTCGGTGCGCGTGTGGACCGACGGGCTCGACGCGCGTCACTACGGCGGCTTCGACGCGCTGTTCGTCGCGGGCGGCCGTGGCGCCGACGACGCCGCGAAGGACGATCGCATCATCGAATGGCTGCGCCGCGTGCAGTCGAAGACGACCGTTGTGCGGGCCATCTCCGAGGGCCGCAAGGTGCTCGACGCCGCCGGCATCGGTCACGCGCAGGAATCGCAGCGCTACGGCAACGCGATGATTCACCTCGTGCGCGAGGAGCAGCAGGGCGATGCGGGCGACCGCTACGAATCGATGAAGGGCGCGCTCATCATCGTCAAGCGCGATCTGGGCATCGACGTGTCGCGTAGCGTGGCCGAGCGCCTGATGCCGGGTTCCGCCGCGAAGCTGGTGTCGATTCTCGGCGACAGCGGCGCGGCGTCGGCGGGCGACAAGATCCGCGCGGCGGCGCGCTGGTTGCAGGACAACTGTGAACGGCCGATTTCGGTCGTCGATGCGGCGCAGGTGGCCGCGATGAGCGAGCGCAACTTTTTGCGCCGCTTCAAGATCGAGATGGGCATCACGCCATCCGATTATTTGCTGCAGGCGCGTCTTGCCGTGACCTGCGCGCTGCTGACGGATTCGGAGCTGCCGGTCGACAAGATCGCGCGCAGAAGCGGCATGGGCAACGGCGACAGGCTCGCCAAGATCTTCCGCAAGCGCCTTCTGATCTCGCCGACGGAATACCGGATGCAGAGCAGGCGCGAAGCGAACGGCTGAAACGCGCGAAGTGTGACGCGGGTCGCTGACACGCCAACTATGGCGTAAAGCGTCGGACATTTGGCCGGACCTCATCGGTTCGGCACTTAATCATTCCCGGACGGTTCACGCCGTTCGGATGAACATGCAGGCAGGAGTCCTTTATGACGAATGAAGCACGCACGGAAGGTGGAGTGGCGCAGGGAGCGGCAGGTGTGGAGGCGGGCCCGGCCGTGATGGCCGGGCCTTGCCGACGCCTCGTCCCGGTCATTCTCGCCGGCGGCTCGGGCACCCGCCTGTGGCCGATGTCGCGTGAACAATTCCCAAAGCAGTTGATCGGCGTCGTCGGTCGTGATTCGCTGTTGCAGGCTACTGTTTCGCGACTGAAAGATTTCGCGGGCGACTTCAAGGTCGACGGCGAACCGATCATCGTATGTGGCGAGGAGCATCGTTTCACCACCGAGGAGCAGATGCGCGAGAGCGGCGTCGACGCGCACATCATCGTCGAGCCGGCGCGGCGCGACACCGCGCCTGCGCTCACGCTCGCGGCGCTCGCCGCGGTGAAGAACGGCGCGGACGCGATCATGGTCGCGATGCCCGCCGATCACTCCATCGCCGATATTCCCGCGCTGCATCGCGCGATCTCGATTGCGGCGGAGCACGCGGAGCGCGGCGTGATCGCGACGCTCGGCATTCCGCCGACGCGCCCCGACACCGGCTTCGGCTATATCCGCCTGGGCGCGGCGCTCGATGACGGCGCGCACACCATCGACCGCTTCGTCGAGAAACCGGCGGCCGAACTCGCCGCGCAATACGTCGCGGCCGGCACGTACTGGTGGAACAGCGGCATCTTCGTGGTGCGCGCGAGCGTGTGGCTCGCGGCGCTCGGCCAGCTCAACGCCGACATGCTCGCGGCCTGCACGGCCGCAGCGAAGGAAGGCGAGGCCGACGGCAAGTTCTTCCGTCCGCAGGCCGCGCAGTTCGGCCGCGCACCGTCCGATTCGATCGACTATGCCGTGATGGAGCACATCGGCACGCCGAGCAAGCCGTGCGACGGCGTGGTCGTGCCGCTCGTCGCGGGCTGGTCGGATCTCGGCTCGTGGGACGCCGTCTGGGACGCGATGGACAAGGACGAATCCGGCAACGTCGCAAGCGGGCGCGTCGTGTTCGAAGGCGCGACGTCGAGCTATGCGCGCTCCGAGGGCGGGCGGCTCGTCGCGTGCGTGGGCACGACCAACGTGATCGTCGTGGAGACGGATGACGCGGTGCTCGTGGCGGACCGTTCGCGCGTGCAGGACATCAAGGGGCTGGTTGCGCGCATCCGCGAGCAGCATGCGCCCGAAGCCGACGCGCATCGCAAGGTGCGCCGGCCGTGGGGTTTCTACGATTCGATCGAGCACGGCGAGCGTTTCCAGGTGAAGCGCATCGTGGTGTCGCCGGGCTCGAAGCTGTCGCTGCAGATGCATCACCATCGCGCGGAGCATTGGGTCGTCGTGTGCGGCACGGCGCTCGTCACGCGTGGCGAAGAACAGTTCCTGTTGAGCGAGAACGAATCGACGTTCATTCCGCTCGGCGTGCGGCATCGCCTGGAGAACCCGGGCAAGGTGCCGCTCGAGATCATCGAAGTGCAGTCGGGCAGCTATCTCGGCGAAGACGACATCGTGCGTTTCGACGACAACTATGGCCGATGCAACTGAAGTGTGAAGCAGGACGCGGTATCAAGAGGCAGAGCGAGAGAGACTTGTCTGCATCGGCTTGCAAAGCGAGAAGACGGGCGCACGCGAGGAGGAGACAGGCGGGGCGGTAAAGGGCTGATTGCGTTCGGGGAGAAAACATGCGCGATTTACAGGGATTGCTCGCGCGCCTGTTCGACGTCTTGATGATCGTCGGCGGCGCGGCGGTAGCGTCGCAAATCAGGTTCGAGTACATCGAGGCTCACACCTATTCGATGGCGTTCGTCGCATTCGCGGCGGCGTTTTCGCTCGCGCTTTTTCCTGGCTTCGGCGTCTACCAGTCGTGGCGCGGCCGCAGCAAGCTCCAGCTTGCCTGTCAGGTGTCGCTCGGCTGGCTCGTCGTACAAGGCTGCGCGCTGGCGCTGATGTTTTCCCTGCATCGTCTCGACTATGTGTCGCGGCTCTGGTTCGCCTACTGGACCGCGATGTCCGGCGGCCTCATGATCGCCGGGCGTCTCATCACGCATGTGATCCTCGCGCGCATGCGCAACGCCGGCATGAACCTGCAGGAAGTGGCCGTGATCGGCTGCGGCAGGCATTGTGATCTGATACTGCGCAAGATCGAGCGCTCGCAGGACACCGGCTTTCGCGCGAGTGTGGCCTTCAACGCCGCGCCCGGCAAACGGCTCAACACGCGCGTGCCGGTCTACGACAATTTCGATGCCTTCGTGAGCTTCGTGCGCGCGCAGAACGTGCACGAAGTGTGGCTCGCGCTGCCGCTTTCCGAGGAGCGCACGATCCTGCGCTTCGTGAACGAATTCCGCGACGATCTCGTCAACGTGCGCTTCATCCCCGATGTGCGCAGTCTCGCGCTCTTCGAAAGCGGCGTGACGGACCTGCTCGGCCAGCCCGCGATCAATCTGGTCGCGTCGCCGATGTCGCCGTCGGCGCAGCTGCAAAAGGAACTCTTCGACCGCGCGTTCGCGCTCGGCGCGATCATCGCCGTCGCGCCGTTGCTGATCTGCATCGCGCTCGCGATCAAGCTGACTTCACGCGGGCCCGTGCTTTTCAGGCAACGCCGCAAGGGCGCGGACGGCCGCGTCTTCACCATCTACAAGTTCCGTTCGATGCGCATGCACACGGAACAGGCCGGAGTGCTCCGCCAGGCCACGCGCGGCGACCCGCGCGTGACCCGTGTCGGAGCGTTCCTGCGCCGCACCAGCCTCGATGAGCTGCCGCAGTTCTTCAACGTTCTGCGCGGCGACATGTCAGTCGTGGGCCCGCGTCCACACGCGCTCGAACATGACGACCTGTATCAGAAGGTCGTATCGGGGTATATCCATCGTTACCGGATCAAGCCAGGCATCACCGGCTGGGCCCAGGTCAACGGTTTTCGTGGAGAAACGGATCGGATCGAAAAGATGGAAGGACGCGTCGCTCACGATTTGTACTACCTGGGTAACTGGTCGTTCGGACTCGATATGAGAATCATCGCCGCAACGATCTTCAAGGGACTACGCCACACCAACGCTTACTGAAGCAGGGGACGACCATCATGCATAACCAACAACAACCAGGCACCACCTCCATGGCCGCCAATACCAACGTGTCGCGTATCTTCCGCCTCACGAGCCTGGCTGCGGCAGCTTCCATCTCCGTGATCCTGACCGGCTGCGGGCTCGCACCGGGCATGCACATGGAAAAGCCGGCCGCGCTCGTCGAGACGTCGAACGACCAGGGCGATCCGGCGAGCACGACCAACATTCCGATCACGCAGATCGATGCCGCGCTCGTGAAGAAGATGCGCACCGTGCAGCCTTCCACCGCGCCCGATCCGAACGCGTCGCTCTACGGCAAGCCGGGACCGTACAAGCTTGGCATCGGCGACGTGCTGCAGATCACGGTCTGGGATCACCCCGAGCTCGTCGCGGCGCTGGGCCAGCCGCTGGCTCAGGCGCGCACCGCCGATGCCGCGCCTGGCTTCGTCGTCGATGCGGACGGCAACATCCAGTTTCCGTACGTGAACAAGCCGCTGCACGTCGTCGGCAAGACCGAGACGCAGGTGCAGCGCGAGCTGTATGCGGAGCTGTCGAAGGTCTTCGTGAAGCCGCAGGTGACGGTGCGCGTCAATTCGTTCCGTGCGGCGCAGGTGTATATCGACGGCGACGTACGCACGCCGGGCGCGCAGCAGATCAACGACATTCCGATGACGCTCACCGAGGCGGTCGGCCGCGCGGGCGGCTTCGCGCCGACGGCGGACCAGAGCCGCGTCACGCTGATCCGCGATGGCGTCACGTACAAGATCAACATGGCCGGCATGACCGCGAAGGGCCGCAGTCCTTCGGACATCATGCTGAAGCCGGGCGATGCGCTGCGCGTCGATTCGCGCGACGAAAACGGCGTCTACGTGATGGGTGAAGTGACCCGCCCGGCGACGGTCATTCCGATGCGCAGCGGCAGGCTCTCGCTCTCGGACGCGGTGTCGCAGGCGGGCAGCTTCAATGCTGAAACGTCGGATCCGCGCGAGGTGTACGTGATCCGCAACGGCGCGACGGACCAGCCCGAGGTGTATCACCTCGACGCGCGTTCGCCGGTGTCGATGCTGCTCGCGAACAACTTCGAGCTGCAGCCGCATGACGTCGTCTACGTGGACAACAACGGCCTGGTGCGCTTCTCGCGCGTCCTGAACCTGCTCCTGCCGGCGATCAACGCCGGTCTGACGGCGGCCGTGCTGACGAAGTAAGCGTCTGACCGGCGCGCGCGGGGGCGCGCCGGAAAATCATTGTTCGACTTAAAAAAAGCAAGCGAGCGAGATCATGGCGATGAACTTTGATTCACGATACGCGGACGTATCGACGGGCGACGAGTTGCGGCTGTCCGACTATCTGGCAGCGGTGATGCGCAACTGGAAGCTCGTCACGGTCGTGATGCTTGCCGTGATCGCGCTCGGCACTGCCTACGCCTACACTGCGACGCCGGTCTACAAGGCGGACGCGCTGATCCAGGTGGACGACGGCAGCAAGAACACCAGCACAAACCTCAATCTCAACGCCAACGCGAACACGGCTCCGGCGCTTCCGCAGATGTCCGATGCGAAGTCCGCGACCGCCGCGCAGATCGAGCTGCTGCGCTCGCGTATGGTCATCGACGACACGGTGCGGCAACTGCATCTCGACATCGGTGCGGCTCCCCGCGGCTTTCCCGTCGTGGGCGGGTTGATCGGCAACGCGCTCGCGAAGTTCGACATTCCGGTTCCGCCGGGCTATCTGTCGCGCTTCGCGTGGGGCGGCGAGCAGATCGCGGTGCCGCTGTTCGAAACGCCGAAGGATCTCTACGAGAAAAAATTCACGCTCGTCGCGGGCGTTCACGGCGCTTACGTGGTGAACGATCCCGAAGGCGTCGCGATTCTTTCGGGCCGCGTCGGCGAGCAGGTGTCGGGCATGACGCCGCACGGTCCGGTGACGCTCAAGGTCGACAGGCTCGTCGGTCATCCCGGCGTGCAGTTCGAGTTGCAGCGCTTCTCGACGCTCACGACCATCGACCGTCTTCAGCAACGACTCGCCGTGGCGGAGACGGCAGCGCAATCCGGCATCATCGGCGTATCGCTGGAAGGTAGTAATGCGAAGGAAATCGCCCAGATCGTCAACAGTATCGTGAACCGCTACGTGCAGCAGGATGCCGCGAAACGTTCGGCCGAATCGGAGCACACGCTCGCGTTCCTCGATCAGCAATTGCCGCTCGTGAAAAAGCAGCTCGACGAGTCCGAGCAGCGCTACAACGCGTTCCGCAACAAACAGGGCACGGTCGATCTCACCGAGGAAAGCCGACTCTTGCTGCAGCAGGTCGTCGATAACCGGACCAAGCTCACGGACCTGCAGCAACAGCGCGCGGAACTGTCGCTGCGCTTCACGGCGAATCATCCGTCGGTGCAGGCGCTCGACGCGCAGATCGCCGCGCTCACCGCCGCGCAGACGCGCCTCGGCAAGAACGTGTCGACGCTGCCCGATACCGAGCAGATCGCGCTGCGCTATATGCGCGACGTGCGCGTGAACACCGAGCTGTACACGAACCTGCTTGCCAGCGCGCAGCAACTGCGCATCGCGAAGGCGGGACAGGTCGGCAACGTGCGTATCGTCGATCTCGCGCAGGCCGCCGACGATCCCGTGCGCCCGAGGCGCATGCTCGTGATCCTGATCTCGGCGGCCATCGGCCTCGTGCTCGGCGTTATCGTCGCGTTTATCCGCAAGGCGCTCTATGGCGGCGTCGAGCGTCCGGAAGACATCGAACGGCAACTGGGCACGCGTGTTTTCGCGATCGTGCCGCGCAGCACGCAGCAGCTTCGCCTGCAACGCCAGGTCGGCATGCGGCGCGAAGGTCTGCACGTGCTCGCCGCGCAGGCGCCGGAGGATGCGGCGGTCGAAGGCATCCGCAGCCTGCGCACGTCGCTGCAACTGCAACTCGGCGATGCGCGCAACAACGTCGTGATGATGACGGGCTCGCGGCCGGAAGCGGGCAAGTCGTTCCTCTCGGCGAACCTCGCGACGCTGGTCGCTTCGACGCGCAAGCGCGTGCTGCTGATCGACGGCGACATGCGCCGGGGCGATATCCACTCGCACTTCGGCGTGCGCCATTCACCCGGCCTCTCGGACGTTTTGATGGGCGCCGACGTAAGGAGCACGATCCTGCACGACGTGCTGCCGGGCGTCGACCTCATCACCAAGGGCTCGCTGCCGTCGCATCCCTCGGAGCTGCTGGCGAGCGACCGGCTGGGTGAAATCCTCGCCGAGCTGAAGCAGTACTACGACCTGGTCGTCATCGATACGCCGCCGGTGCTCGCCGTGACGGACGCGACCGTGATCGGCAGACACGCGGGCACGAGCCTGCTGGTCGTGCGGCACGGCAAGAATCAGGTGCAGGAGATCGGCGAGACGATGAAGCGTCTGCATAACGGCGGCGTGCAGATGAAAGGCGTGCTGCTCACCGATGTGCCGCAGTCGAAGGTGCTGATGGGCAGTACCTACGCCGGATATTACGGCTACGAAAGTATCGCGGAATGAAAGCCCTGGCATCCGGGCGTCAAGGCCCGGATGCTCAATACGGCGACTTGTAGATGTCGCGCGCGCGTGCCGGGTTGTTCGCCGCAGGAGCCTTCAGGCCCGGCGGCGCCGGATAGAGCGTCGCGGCCGCGCTCTTGGGCGTCATCATCGATTTGGCGTCCGCCTTGGGCGCACTCGGGCGCAGCCGCGCGCCTCCCGCAGGATTTCCCACATAACCGTTCTGTTGCGCGAGCAGCCTGTCCGTCGGCGATGCGTCGGCGACATCGCCTGCGTGCGCGGCCGTGGGCGCGAGAGCGGTCATCGCCAGCGACAACAGGGCCGTGCGTAGCGCGTGCTTCATGATCTCCTCCGGGTGTTGTTGTTCGATGCGTCGGCGCGCATGCATGAAAACAGGATATTGCGCGCCGCCGCCGATCGACGCCAAAAGCCATGCGCAAGCGGCCATTTCACGCGGGCGGGCGCGCGCCGCGGTGGCGCTTTCGGCGCGGCGAAAGCGGGCGTCGTTATAATCGCAGTCCGACCTGGTTTTTTGGCTGTCCGCCCGTGAAAAAGCTCATCGCTCTCGCCGTCGCCTCGATCGTCCTCACCGCCTGCTCGTCCGCCGAGAAAGAACAGCAGAAGGAACGCACGTTCCTGCTCTCGCAGCAGTCGCTCGATACGGCGCAACGCAATGCGACCATCGCATGCCGCGACGCCGCGCAGTGCGATGCGGCGTGGAAGCTCGCGAAGACCTACGTCGAGCAGAATTCGAAGGAACGCCTGACGCGCGCCGACGATGCCGCCATCGAAACGGACGTGCCTTCGGGTTCCGGCAAGCCGGTGTTTTCGGCGACGCGCATCGCCAGCGGCAACGGCGCGACCATCTCGCTCTTCGCGCAATGCAAGGGCATGTTTGGCGATGAACGCGCGCGAGGCTCCGACTTCGACGACTGCGCGACGAAGATCATCGCCGTGCAGAACGGTTTCGCTCCGTACCTCAGGGCGCATATGCCCGCTCAGTGACGCAGGGGCACTATCGATTGCGTGGGCAGCGACGCGTCTTGCGGCATGTCATAAAAGGCCGTTGTGTGCTGCGTGGGTCTTCCGGCTGCTTCGGCGGCGCGCAGGCGCATCGCGTGCGAGATGCGCGCATACGACGCGACGACCAGCCCAAGCGCGACGCCGAACACGAGTCCCGAGAAACGGTCGCCCAGCGGATTGCCGCCGATCGATGTCGCCGGCAGCGCCGCGAGCACGAAGAGCGCACGTCCGAGCACCGGCAGGCCGGGCGCGTCGGGCGCGCGATGCCGCCACGCGCGGTACGCCATCGAGCCGCGCCAGAGCGCCCACAGGAGCGCGATCGGCAGCGCGAGACCGAACAACAGGCCGCCCGCGAAGAACTGATAGACCCAGAAGTCGTGGCCGGCCGTCCATTTCCGGAGCGCGTAGTCGTGGCCGTAGCCCATGCCCACGGTCATCGAAAGCGCCGATGATGTCGTCTGCTCGTACTGGTCCTTCATCTCCGCAAGACGCGTGATGGTGGCCGGATCGCGGACGATTCGCGCGTCCTGCGCGAACGGCACGCGCTGCACCCAATGCTCGGCGACGGCCGGGAACAGCGCCGACGATGCAGCAGCCGTCGCGCCGAGCAGCGTCAGGATCATGACCGCGCGCAGGCCCCGGGTGAAGAACGGCCTGATCGACGGCGCGGCGAGCCACGTCGCATAAGCGAGCAGCAGCACGGTGCCGACGAGCACGCTGCGCGTCATGCTGACGAGCTCGATGACGATCGTCGCGAGAAACAGCAGCACGGCGAATGTCGTGATGCGTTTCGCGAAGACGAATTCATGCAGCAGCAGCCCTTGCAGGTAGAGGAACGTGACCGGGACGCTTATCGCGCCGACGTTCTCGATCCCGCCGCCCGCCGCGATGCCGACACCGTAGCCGAACACGAGCGACGCGATGATCGACCAGACCATCGCGCGTTCCATCTGCTCGAGACGCTGCGGCTCCCACGGACGGCCGCCCACGAAAAACCCGAGCAGCATCAGCAGGAACGGCAGGATCACGCGCAGATAGTTGCCCGGGTCGTTGCCTTGCAGCCATTGCGTGGCGACGCTGCCGATGAGCGTCAGCAAAAGGAGCGCGGTGACGAGCGTGCGCAGGCGCGAGCGTCGTGCGAAGCGTGGCGCGATCAGCAGGATCGCGCAGGCCGCGGCCATCGAAGCCACGGTGAGCAGTATCTCGACGACTTTGCTGTAAGGCCCCGCGCCACGGAAGTCGAACGCGAGCGGAAGCAGACAAAGCCAGATCCAGACGACGGCGAACTTGTTGCGCATGACGTCCCCGGAAATCCCCGTATTTTTGCGATCGAATATATCAGCGGCCCTCCGCGCGCGCCGTGACGGCGGCGTCTCGCGACTAGGCTTCGGCGCGAAACGACGGATGCACATGTGTGCCGCAGCACGTTTCTTGCGGCGCAGGTGCGTGGGTCGGAGGTGTGTCCGTAAAATACGGGATTCTGGCGGACCGTCGCGGATTTCCCGACCGAAGATTGAATCGCCGGAAGCGGCTTGTTCCGGCGTGAGACCACTCAATAAGCGCGATGTGCGTGCGCGTGCCGGTACGAGGTCACCCGCGCCTGGCGGGTTAGCAGGCCCACGAGGACGCGCGGCTTTGGCCGGGCGAGCCATACGAGAACGAGCGACCCTCGCAGAAGGGAACGGCACGGGCCTGTTCGGCACGACATGCATGCAAGGACCCGATCGATCGATCGAATTCGATTTCATCCGGGGACTCGCGATCATCGCCGCGTCGGCCTGCGTGCGTGCCGGCTTGCTTCGGCGCGCGCCACTTTTCCTCAGCATTAGCCATTCGGAATAGGGGCATGGAGACGCCTGAAGGCCGATGATATGCTTCATCGCGATAACGCACAGGATAACGAAACGTCTGTTGCGAGCAATGAATTGCTGATGGAGAACAATCATCATGCCGACAATGGCTGCGCGGTACATGCTTTCAGAGTACTGGGATGGGTTTCTACCGGTCGATCCGGCCGTCATCGCGCGTGCCGCGCAAGTGACGGTCGAGCACGATCCCGATCTGGGTGACGCTTTCGGGCGCTTCGAATTCGTGGATGGACGGCCGCATATCTACACGAACCCGAATGAGCCGGAGATGCGTCAGCGCTTTACCATCGCTCATGAATTGGGGCACTTCATGCTGGATCATGGCGACTGGTTCGTCGATACGGCTGATGAGTTCGCAACGGTGCAACTCGATGCGATCGAGAGGCAAGCCAACATATTTGCCCTCGAGTTGTTGATCCCCGGTTTTGCCGTCGAAATACTTATCGAGAAAAGGAATATCGGCAGCTTCGAGACGTTGAGAGAAATGTTCGGAGTCACCGAAATTGCTCTGGAACACAAGCTCAAGAGACTAGGTTGGGCGCCATGAATACTGACCCACCAAAGGAGAAGAGCCCGCGCGCTGAATTGTCCGCTCGTAAAGCCAGATTGTCCGATGATGAATGGTCGGTCAAGCGGTTGTCTCTGGTCGAAGAATATATTGCCGACCGACGGCAGTTTCGCAAATTCCGGAACTATGCTTTCTTCGGAATGGTTGGCCTGATCGTGACGTTGGTGGCCATGTTCGCGCTGTGGGTTCGCTCGTTCGGCTTGCGCGTGTTCAGCGAGTCGCTTCGGGCCGATCAGCCTCAGGCGATCCTGTTGCTCATGCCGCTCGTCGTCATCGCTTCGCTTGTCGCGGTGGCGTTGCTGCCCCTCGTTCGCCTCGTCTTCCGGGAGACTGGCGACAAGGAAGACAACAAAGACAGTCTCACAATCTGGCAGACTCTGGTAAAGGAACTGGCCGACCTGCTCAAGCAGTACGTTGGCCGATCCAGACCCACCACATGACTTCAGGCAATCTCACTCTCACCCAGGAGACCCCCATGTCCGACATGCTCAGCATCTCCACCCCCGACGGCAATTTCGACGCCTACGTCGCGTACCCCGCGCAAACGCCCGCGCCTGCCGTGGTCGTGATCCAGGAAATCTTCGGCATCAACGCCGACATGCGCGAAACCTGTGACGAATACGCGCGTCAAGGCTACGTCGCGCTATGTCCCGACCTGTTCTGGCGGCTCGAGCCGAACGTCGAGCTCACCGACCGCACCGAAGCCGAATGGCAGCAGGCGCTGAAGTACTACAACGCGTTCGACGTGAACACGGGCGTGGAGGACATCGCGGCGACCATCGGCTTCGCGCGCGGGCTATCGCAGGTGGAGGGCAAGATTGGTTCGGTTGGGTTCTGTCTCGGCGGCCTGTTGTCGTTCCTGAGCGCCGCGCGCACCGATGTGGACGTCTCGGTCTCCTACTACGGCGGCGGCACCGATCAATACCTCGCCGAATTGCCGAAGATCAAGGTTCCGCTCATGCTGCATCTCGCCGAAGAAGACGAGTTCATTCCCGCCGACGCGCGCAATCGCGTGCTCGCGGCGGCGAAAGGGCATGCGAACGTCGAGGCGTTCACCTATCCGGGCTGCCATCACGCGTTCGCGCGCAACCAGGGCGCGCATTACGATGCGGCCGCCGCGAAGCTCGCCAACGGCCGCACTGCCGACTTCTTCAGCAAGCATCTGAAGTAAGCAAGGCCGCAAACGAAAACGCCGCCCGGAGCGGGGCGGCGTTCATCGCGCGACAAGACAGCTCATTTCTTCGCGGTGTGCGGCCGGCGGAACACCAGCCAGCGCGGCGCCTTGAAGCGCACGATGCTCATGTAGAGCCACACATACGTCGCCGCGAACACGACGACAAAGCAGAACAGATGCACCGTGTGCCGCCAAAAGAGCGTCGCGGGAATCACCGCGACCAGGCACAGCAGCCACAGATACGGCGACGTGAGCGAATTGCGCCGCGTGAGTTCGTGCGCGTTCTTCGCGCCCACGGCCCAGCGCATCAGACGCTTGTAGACGAGCATGTGCAGATGCACGCCGTCCGGAATGCCCGGCGAGATGCCGCGAATGAACTTCTTCCGGTAGATCGAGAAGCACGTCTCGAAGATCGGGTACATGAAGAGCAAGACCGGATACCACGCGGAAACATCGCGGTTGCGCATCACGAGCATGATCGAGAGTTCGCCCAGCATGAAGCCGACGAAGTACGCGCCGCCATCGCCGAGAAAGATCAGGCCGGCGGGGAAGTTCCAGATGAAGAAGCCCATCACCGCGCCCATCATGATGAGCGAGCCGGACAGCACGACCGGATCGTGCACCTGGAACGCCACGTAGGCGAGCGAGGCGAACATCATGAAGCTGACCATCGACGCGAGGCCGTTGAAGCCATCGATGATATTCACCGCGTTCGCGAGCGCCGCGACGGCGAGCACCGTCACCGCGCACGAAATGATCGCGTAGGACAGCAGGAAATCGAGCGGCGGCACGCTGATGCGCGTGACCGCGATATTCAGGAACGCGTAGGCGAGGCCCGCCGCGGCCATCGTGCAGATGAGGCGGGCAAGCGGTGAGACGCGCTTGGTCAGGTCTTCGATGAGCCCGGAGAGAAACGCCGGCAGCCCGCATGCGACGATGCCGAGAATCCCGCCCGACACCGCCGGATAGCCCCATCGCAATTGCACGGCCGATGCCGTCAGCCCGCACAGGATGCCGACGCCGCCGATGCGCGGCACCGGCCGCGCGTGAAACTTCTGCACGCCGGCGAGATCGGTGTCGCCGAGCACGCCCTCCTGAAGGTGTGCGAAGCGCACGATCAACAAGGTCACGAGCAGCGAGATCAGAAAAGCAAGCGCGAAACTAAGCATGAAATAGAACCGGTTGGGGAAAGCAGGCCCGCATCGTCGAAAACGCCGGTGCGGGCCGCAGCGAGACTTTACGCGAACCCTTGCGGATTCTGCGACTGCCAGCGCCAGTGGTCCGCGCACATGCGTTCGATGCCGTGCTCCGCGCGCCAGCCGATCAGCTTCGCGGCGGCGGCCGGATCGGCGTAACAGGCGGCGATGTCGCCCGGACGGCGCGGCACGAGTTCGTACGGCACCTGTTTGCCCGACGCCGCTTCGAACGCCTTCACGACATCGAGCACGCTATAGCCCTGGCCCGTGCCGAGATTCACGACGAAGCTGCGGTCGAGCGTCTTCAGCGCGTCGATCGCCGCGATATGCCCGCGCGCCAGATCCACAACGTGGATGTAATCGCGCACGCCGGTGCCGTCGTGCGTATCGTAGTCGCTGCCGAACACGCGCAGGCGTTCCAGCTTGCCGACCGCCACCTGCGCGACATACGGCATCAGGTTGTTCGGAATGCCCGCCGGATCCTCGCCGATCAGGCCGCTCTCATGCGCGCCCACCGGATTGAAATAGCGCAGCGTCGCGATGCGCCACGACGGATCGGAGATTTCGAGGTCGCGCAGAATCTGCTCGGCGATGAGTTTCGACTGGCCATAAGGATTGGTCGCCGAGAGCGGAAACGATTCGTCGATCGGCACGCTTTGCGGCACGCCGTAGACCGTCGCGGACGAACTGAACACGAAGTTGCGCACGTTGCGCGCCTTCATCACGTTGAGCACGGCGAGCAGGCTGCCGATATTGTTGCTGTAGTACTCGACCGGCTTCGCGACCGATTCGCCCACGGCCTTCAGCGCGGCGAAGTGAATCGCGCCAGTGATCTCGTGCGCATCGAAGATGCGACCGAGCGCGGCTTCGTCGCGCGCATCGGCATCGTAGAACGCGACGCTTTTTCCCGCGATGCGCTCGACGCGCTTCAGCGCTTCAGCGCGGCTGTTGACGAGATTGTCGATGACGACGACGCCATAACCCGCGCCGAGCAGTTCCACGCACGTATGCGAACCGATGAAGCCCGCGCCGCCCGTGACGAGAATCGTGCCTTTCGCACCCGTGTTCGGCGACTGATTGCCATTCATCATGCGTTCTCCAGAAAACTCGAATCAGAGTGAAATGCCGGTAATGGCATGTATTGTGCCCTTGTAGCGTTCGACGACGTTTTTTTCGTCGAATTCGCTGGTGACTTTTGCGCGTCCGCGCTGCGCCATCGCTTCACGTTCGTCGTGGGAGAGCGTCAGCATGCGTTCGAGCGCCTGCGTCAGGCTGTCGGCGTTCTTCACCTCGCAGAGCAGGCCGTTCACGCCGTGCTCGACGACCTCGCGGCAGCCGGGCACATCGGTGGCGACGATCGGCCGGCCCATAGCCGACGCTTCCATCAGCGTGCGCGGCACGCCTTCACGATACGACGGCAGCACGACGCAATCGGCCGCGGCCACGAGCGGGCGCACGTCGTTCGCTTCGCCCAGATATTCGACGATATTCTCCGCTTCCCACTTCTGCACGTCCGTGCGGCTGATCGCGCTCGGATTGTCGACGCCGACCGGCCCGAGCAACTGGAAACGCGCGTGCGGAAATTTCGCGCGAATGCGGCGCGCGGCTTCGACATATTCCGCGACGCCTTTATCCCACAACAGCCGGCCGATCAGGATGAACACGAAATCCTCGCGCGCGGGCAGCGGCTGAAACGCGAATTCATCGAGATCGACGCCTTCGCCATGCAGACGCCGCGCGCGATCCGGATGCGCGAGCAGATTCTCGTGCAGGAACGCGTCGTGATCGTCGCGATTCAGAAACCACACTTCGCGCGGAAAGCGGAACGCGAAACGGTACAGCCGCTTGGCGACCTGCGCCGTGCGGCTCTTCTGAATGAAGACGTAGCCGAGACCGGTCGTGACCGCGATCGACGGCACGCGCGCGAGCATCGCGGCCAGCGACCCGTAGATGTTCGGTTTGATCGTGTAGTGAAACACGATATGCGGACGCGTCGCGCGATATTCGCGATACAGCGCGGCGAGCGTCTTCAGATCCTGACGCGGGTCCGTTCCCTTCGACGCCACCGGCAGTTCGACGCAGCGGCAGCCCATCTCCGTGAGCGGCTCGAAGGTGCGGTCGCGCGGCGCGATGATCGTCACTTGCGCGCCGCGCGCGGCCAGCATGCGCAGCACGCCGCGCCGGTAGGTGTAGATCGCCCACGCCGTGTTGCACACGAGGGCGATGCGAAGACTCGACTTTTCTTTCGTCATCCGGAAGAGCGCTCAAACATTGGAAATGTCACGCGGAAGAAGTGCTTTTCAGAAACCGCGCCTTCAGGCCGCGCAGCGCGCGATACGGCAACACCAGATGCGCGATGCTCTTCGTCACGCCGAGCCAGTCGAGCGGATTCGACACGCGCAGGTAGCGCAGTTGCAGCCGCAGCGTCGAGATCACCTGCGCGCGCCGCTTCGTCGCGCTGATGCCGCTTTCGTTCAGTTCGTAGAAGAGGCCGAACTCCGGCAGATTCGCGCCGTCATGCCGCTGGAGCAGCCGCAGGATCAGATCGAGATCCTCGGCGGCGCGGTACTGCGCGCGATAGTTTCCTGCCTCGATCACGGCGTCGACACGCAGCATCAGCGACGGATGCGTGAAGCACGTGCGCGCGAGCATCATGCGGCGGATCGCGGCGGGCTCGGTCGGCGGCGTGAGGTCGAAGAGCGGCGCGCCGCTGGTCGACACGACGTGCGTCCACATGCCCAGCACGGCCACTCGCGGATGCGCGTCCAGATACGCGCGCTGTTTCGCGAGACGGCCTGGCGTGGCGAGATCGCCTGCGTCGATGCGCGCCGCATAGTTTACGCCGCGCGCCGCGAGCGCTGCGACGCCCGCTTCGAGCGCGCGCTCGATGCCGCCGTTTTGCGGCATCCGCAGAATTGCGATCCGCATGCCGTCGATGACTGGAGCTGCGATCGGTGGCGTGCTGCCATCGTCGACGATCAGGACATCGACCGTCGATGTTTCGCTGAACGACGCGAGCGTGCGTTCGACCTCGGCCTGGCCGTTGAATGCGGGCATCAGGACGGTCACATCGGAGAGATCGTTCATGCGCGCAGCCGGAAGCGAATGTAGTAGAAGTTCACCGACGCCGCCGCGACATAACCCGCCGCGAGACCGAGCAGCGCGCCGTAACCTTCGAAGCGGCGAATCGCGAACCAGTTCACCGCGAACGCGACCGCGAGCGCGAGCAGCCATTTCGACAACAGCACGTACTTCGCCTGATATTTCAGCACGACGAGATTGCCGATCGCCTCGATGCCCGCCGGCACGGAAAGCCACACGGCCCAGCGGAAGATATCGGCGGCGCCGGCATAGTTCGGCCCGAACACGCGCGCGATGATGAAGCCCGCGAGCGCGTCGAGGACGGCGGCGCCCGCGATCATCAGCGCGGCGGTCATCGCGAACAGGCGCACGAGGTTGCGTCTGAGGCGCGCGGTTTCCTGCACGCGATAGATGAACGCCGGCGCGATGGTCTGCGAGAGCATCAGCGCGAGCGCGATCCAGTTCTCGTTCAACTGCTGCGCGGCGGAGTACAGCCCGAGTTCGGCGAACGATACGCGATGCGCGAGCATCAGCCGGTCGAGCTTCAGGAACAGATACATGCAGATGAGCCCGAGCCAGAACACCGTGCCTGCGCTCGCGAAATGCCGGAACAGCGCGCGATCGACACGCCAGCCGAGCTTGCCGCCGTGACGGCGCATGTAGTACACGACGAGCGCGGCGCTGATCGCCACGGCTTCGAGCGCCCAGAGCCAGCCGAAGCCCGGCGCCGCGGCCGCTGCGCGCACCAGCGCGAACACGAGCGCCGCCTTGACGATGGCGGCGGCCATGCTCGCGATGAGTTGCGGCTTGCTATACGTGAGACTTTGCAGCCACGAATTCACGACGCCGATGAACGGCTCGCGAAACAGCAGCGTGACGGCGAGACCGGTGAGCATCAGCCCGACCATCGGATCGGTGCCGCCCGCCGCGATCCACGTCCAGGTGAGCGCGAGCGCGACGACCGAGACGCCCATGCGCAGCACGAACGCGCTGCCGAGCACCGCGCCGGTTTCGGCGGGCGGGCGGTTGACGATCGTCGGCACGAGAATCTCCGCGCCGCACACCCAGGTGATCGGCGCGATCACGAGCAAAAGCGTGTTCGCGTATTGCCATTTGCCGAAGTCATCGGGGCCGAGATAGCGCGCGAGCAGGCCCGAAATGACGATGGCGACGGCGATCTGCGTGAGCCGCTCGAACCCGAGCCACACGACATTGGCGAGCGCGCGGGCGACGTCCGGATTGCCGGAGCGCGTCAGCGCCTTCATTCGGTCAGTCCCGCCGCGCAAATGGGCACGCGGCGTGCTACCGAAACCTGATGACTTGAAAAATGGGCGTCATCCGTCAACTTTTGTGTGTTTGCGCGCGGACGCGCCTCATTCGAAGGCATCGAGGCGAAAGAGCGTTTGAGCATTGGATTAGAATGAACGCGCAGGCTTGAACTGGGTTTGTTCCGGCGCGCGGCAATCCCGAGAGCGCCGAAAGACAGCGATTATAAGTGCGATCACGCAGCACACTCGCCGCCCGCCGCTCCGGTTCTGCATCCAATGCATCCAAATGTATCTTTCGTGTTGATTTATCAGACGCATAGGCAGAATTCGATACGTCATCTGGCAGTCGTTCGCGCGTTCCCGCTGCAGCGGTGCGTCAACCGTCACGACCTGCACGCCCTCATGGCTGCATCGCCGAGAATCCATCAATTAATAGAGAAGAGGTAGCCATCTCATGAGCCAAGTATCCCAATCCATCTTCAAGGCCTACGACATTCGCGGTATCGTCGGCAAGACGGTCGACAAGGACGTTGCGAAGAGCATCGGCCAGGCCTTCGGCAGCGAGATCAAAAAGCAGGGCGGCGACTCGGTCGTGGTCGCGCGCGACGGGCGTCTGTCGGGTCCCGAGCTCGTCGGCGCGCTCGCCGAGGGCTTGCGCGCGGCGGGTGTCGATGTCGTCGATGTCGGCATGGTGCCCACGCCGGTCGGCTACTTCGCGGCGAGCGTGCCGCTGCCGTTGCCTTCTGGCGAGCGGCGCGTGGATTCGTGCATGGTCGTGACGGGCAGCCACAATCCGCCCGACTACAACGGCTTCAAGATGGTGCTGCGCGGCGCGGCGATCTACGGCGAACAGATTCAGGGCTTGTACAAGCGCATCGTCGACAGCGACTTCACGACGGGCGAGGGCTCGTACACCGAGTTCGACGTATCGCAGATGTATCTCGACCGCATCGTGTCGGACGTGAAGCCGGTGCGCCCGATGAAGATCGTCGTCGACACGGGCAACGGCGTCGCGGGCGGGCTTGCGCCGAAGCTGTTCAAGGCGCTCGGCTGCGAGCTGGTCGAACTGTTCACGGAAATAGACGGCACCTTCCCGAACCATCACCCGGACCCGGCGCATCCTGAAAATCTGCAGGACGTGATCAAGGCGCTCAAGGAAACGGATGCCGAAGTCGGCTTCGCATTCGATGGCGACGGTGATCGTCTCGGCGTCGTGACCAAGGACGGGCAGGTCATCTATCCGGATCGCCAGTTGATGCTGTTCGCGCAGGAAGTGCTGTCGCGAAACAAGGGCGGCCAGATCATTTATGACGTGAAGTGCACGCGCAATCTGGCGAAGTGGGTGCGCGAGCAGGGCGGCGAGCCTGTGATGTGGAAGACCGGCCATTCGCTCGTGAAGGCGAAGCTGCGCGAGACGGGCGCGCCGCTCGCGGGCGAGATGAGCGGCCACGTGTTCTTCAAGGATCGCTGGTATGGCTTCGACGATGGCCTGTACACCGGCGCGCGCATGCTGGAAATCCTCTCGCGCGTGGCGGACCCGAGCAAGCTGCTCAACGATCTGCCGAATTCGCTGTCGACGCCCGAGTTGCAGTTGAAGCTGGAAGAGGGCGAAAACTTCGCGCTGATCGCGAAGCTGCAACAGAACGCGAAGTTCACCGGCGCGGACGATGTGCTGACGATCGACGGTTTGCGCGTGGAATACCCCGATGGGTTCGGGCTGGCGCGCTCGTCGAATACGACGCCGGTCGTCGTGATGCGCTTCGAGGCGGATAGCGACGCGGCGCTCAAGCGCATTCAGGAAGATTTTCGCCGGGTGATCATGGCGGAGAAGCCGGACGCGAAGTTGCCGTTCTGAACGGCTTGCGCAGTGGATGATAAAGCGGCACGGTTTTGCGACCGTGCCGTTTTTTGCTTATGTGACGCGTGCGCCGCGCTAAAATCCCCGTTTTCCCGCTCACTTCCGCCGCGCAGTCCGCGCCTCCCCATCTCAGCGTGCAAAAGATCCTGATCGTCCGCGTGTCGTCGCTCGGCGACGTCGTCCACAACATGCCGGCCATCGCCGACATCCGCCGCCGCTATCCCGATGCGCAGATCGACTGGCTCGTCGAGGAAAGCTTCGCGAGTCTCGTCGAACTGGTTCACGGCGTGCGCCGCGCGATTCCGTTTTCGCTCAGGCGCTGGCGACGCGCGTTCACATCGCCCGCGAACTGGCGGGAGATCGGCAAGTTCAAACGCGAACTCGCCGCCGAGAAATACGATCTCGTGATCGACTGCCAGGGGCTCATCAAGACCGCGTGGGTCGCGAGCTGGGCGCGCGGGCCGCTCGTCGGCCTCGGCAACCGGACGGACGGCGCGGGTTACGAATGGCCCGTGCGCTTCTTCTACGACCGGCGCGTGCCGATCGAGCCGCGCACGCATGTGGTCGAGCGCACGCGGCAACTGGTGGCGGCGGCGCTCGATCTGCCGAAGCCGCAGATGACCGACGACATCGACTTCGGCCTCGACACACGACGCGCGACGCTCGCCGTCTCCGAGCTCGGGCTGAACCTGCCGGTGCCGTATGTCGTGTTCGTGCACGCCACCTCGCGCGCCGACAAGCAATGGCCCGAAGCCGCGTGGATCGAACTCGGACAGGCGCTCGTGACGCGCGGTGCATCGATCGTGCTGCCGTGGGGCAGCGACGCCGAACGCGAAACGAGCGAAAAACTCGCGAAGGAGTTCGGCGCAGCCGCGATCGTGCCGCCGAAGATGTCGCTGCCCGCGGTCGTCGGACTGATCGACGGGGCTGCTGCGACCGTCGGCGTCGATACGGGCTTGGTGCATATTGCCGCGGCGCTGAAGCGTCCGACCGTCGAGTTGTACAATTTCTCGACCGCATGGCGCACCGGCGGCTACTGGTCGCCGCAGGTGGTCAATCTCGGCGACGCGAGCCGGCATCCGACGCTCTCCGAAGTCAAGACCGCGCTCGCGGGCTTCGGCCTGCTGTAGCGTGTCCATCGTGCGCGGCGCCGTGCGCGGACAACTCAAGGTCGTAGACACAATGACGGAATCTCAAATCATCGAAGTCGCGTCGGGCGATTGGCAGGGCAAGAATTTGTCCGTGCCGCGCGAGACGCTCCTTGCCGGCGTCGAAAACGGCAAGGTGCTGTATTTCCCCAATCTGCGGTTTCCGATCGAAGGCGGCGAAGTCGCGCTGCTCGATCCGCAGATCGCGGACCCGAAGCGCAAGAACATCAGCCTCGCGCCCAACGGCGGCGCGCTTGCCGGCGTGCTCGGCGACAACGTGATGCAATCGGCGGTGCGCTCGCTCATCAAGCGTTATCAGGATCATGCGCGCTCGCTCGTCGACGGGCTCTTTCCCGAGTACGACGGCACGCTGCGGGCCGCGCCCACGAGTCTTCGGCTGCATCAGGTCGAAACGCGCGAGACTTCCTGGCGCAAGGACGACAGCCGCCTGCACGTCGATGCCTTCCCGTCGCGGCCGAACTACGGCGAGCGCATCCTGCGCGTGTTCACGAACATCAACCCGAAAGGCGCGCCGCGCGTCTGGCGCGTGGGCGAACCGTTCGAGGACATGGCGCAGCGCTTCCTTCCCGGCATCAAGGCGCAGATGCCCGGCTCCGCGTGGCTCATGAATCTGCTGCATGTCACGAAATCGCCGCGCAGCGAGTACGACCATCTGATGCTGCATCTGCATGACGCAATGAAGGCCGATCTCGACTATCAGAAGACTTCGCCGCAGGAGACGATGCCGTTTCCGCCCGGCTCGGTGTGGGTCTGCTTCTCCGATCACACTTCGCACGCGGTGATGTCCGGCCAGTTCATGATGGAGCAGACCTTCTTTTTGCCCGTCAAGGCGATGGCGCGTCCCGAGTGCGCGCCGCTCGGCATTCTCGAGCGCCTGAAGGGCCGGGCGCTCGTTTGAGCGGCGCGGCTTCTCCAGGCGCATCGGCGACGATGCTCAGACGTGTCTACCGGGCGCTCTGGTGGATCGTCGCGCCGCTCGCGGTGCTGCGGCTCTATATGCGCTCGCGCAAGGAGCGCGGTTACCGCGAGCATATCGGCGAGCGCTTTGGGCGGGTTGCCCCGCGCCGCGCCGACGATCTCGCGCCGCTCATCTGGGTGCACGCGGTATCGGTCGGCGAGACGCGCGCGGCGCAACCGCTCATCGACGCCTTGCTGAAGGCGCATCCCGAGGCGCGCGTGCTGCTCACGCACATGACGCCGAGCGGCCGCGCGACGGGCGTCGAACTGTTCGGCGATCGCGTGCTGCGCAGCTATCTCCCCTACGATCTGCCGGTGCTCGTGCGGCGCTTTCTGCGCGCGTGGCGGCCGTCGCTCGGCATCGTGATGGAGACGGAGGTCTGGCCGACGCTCATCGACGAATGCAAGCGCGCCGACGTGCCGCTCGTGCTGACGAATGCACGCATGTCCGAGCGTTCGTACCGGCGCGCGGCGAAGTTCGGGCGCGCCGTGCGCGAAGTGTTCGGCGGCTTTTCGCGCGTGCTCGCGCAGACGCCGTCCGACGCCGAACGACTCACCGCGCTCGGCGCGCGCAACGTGGCGGTGCTCGGCAATCTCAAATTCGACATGACCGCTCCGCCCGAACTCGTCGCGCGCGGTCAGGCGTGGCGCGCGGCGATCGGCGATCGGCCGGTGTGGGTGGCGGCCAGCACGCGCGAGGGTGAAGAGACGCTGGTGCTGCGCGCGTTCGCGGCGCTGAACGTGCCGAATGCGCTGCTGATTCTGGTGCCGCGTCATCCGCAGCGTTTCGATGAAGTGTCCGCGCTGATTTCGAGCCTGGGGCTGACGAGCGCGCGGCGCTCGCTGTGGGCGCCGAAGCCCGTCGCGGCGGGATCGGGCGCGGATGTGCCGGAACCGTTGCCGGCGAGCGTGCAGGTGCTGCTCGGCGATTCGATGGGCGAGCTCGGCGCGTATTACGCGGCGGCGGATCTCGCGTTCATCGGCGGAAGTCTGTTGCCGCTCGGCGGGCAGAATCTGATCGAGGCGTGCGCGGCGGGCGTGCCGGTGCTGATCGGGCCGCACACGTTCAATTTCACGCAGGCGACCAACGACGCGATCGCGGCGGGCGCCGCGCTGCGCGTGCAGGACCCGCAGGATCTCGCGCGCGGCCTGCGCGAGATTTTCGGCGACCGCGCCCGGCGGCTGGCGATGAGCGCGGCGGCGTCGGCATTCGCGGCGCGGCACCGCGGCGCGACGGAGCGTACGGTGAGTGTGCTGGGGGCGTTGCTGGAAGAGGGGGAGGCGGGGAAATAAGCGCGTCCGTCACGCGACGAGCAACCCCTTCTTCTCAATAAACCCAACCACCGCCTCCAGCCCTTCGAGCGCCTTCAGATTGCACATCACGAACGGCCTTTCCCCGCGCATCTTCTTCGCATCGCTTGCCATCACATCGAGATTCGCGCCGACATAAGGCGCGAGATCCGTCTTGTTGATCACGAGCAGATCCGACTTCGTGATCCCCGGCCCGCCCTTGCGCGGAATCTTCTCGCCGCCCGCGACATCGATCACGTAAATCGTCAGGTCGGACAACTCGGGGCTGAAGGTCGCCGCGAGGTTATCGCCGCCCGATTCGATGAACACGATATCCGCATCCGGAAACTTCGACACCATGCGATCCACGGCTTCGAGATTGATCGACGCATCCTCGCGGATCGCCGTATGCGGGCAGCCGCCCGTTTCGACGCCCATGATGCGCTCGGCCGGCAGCGCACCCGCGACGGTCAGCAGGCGCTGATCTTCCTTCGTATAGATATCGTTGGTGATGGCGACGAGATCGTATTTCTCGCGCATCGCCTTGCAGAGCATCTCGAGCAGCGTGGTCTTGCCGGAACCGACCGGCCCGCCCACGCCCACGCGCAGCGGCGGCAGTTTCTTGGTTCGGCGAGCGGCGGAAGAATAAGCGGGAGCGTTCATGGAATATCGTCTCAAGAGCGGAAAAGCCGCGAGTATTGCGATTCATGCCGCGCCGACAAAATGCCGAGTTGCGGCGCGAAAGTATTGATCTGTTCGGGCGATGTATCGAGCGCGCGGCGCACGGCGGCTTCGATCGGCTCACGCAACGCGACGATGATGCGCTGCCCCGCGAGCTGGCCGAGCGGCACGGCCTTGAGCGCGGCGGCCGCCTGATTCTCGACCCAGCTGAACGCATACGCTGCGAGCGCGGCTTCGGGTGCCGCGTCGTGCGCGAACGCGGCGAATGCGAAGGCGGTCGGTTGCGCGATCGGCTTGATCGCGGCGAGCGTCGCGCGGCGTGCCGCGTCGCCCCATTCGAGCGATGCACACAGTTGCGCGAGCGACCAGCCCATTTGCTCGGTTTCGCGTCTGAGTTCCGCCGATTCGCGGCTCGCGATGTATTCATCGTTCGCGTGGAGCAAAGCGGCTGCATCGTGCGAACGCCAGTGCCCGATCTGATGCGCGAGCAACGGCAATTCGCCGCGCGCGAGCACGTTGTTCAAGCCGCTCGCGATCCAGTCGCGCGCACTGTCGCCGTCGTGGATCAGACCGTGCTCGATCGCCGCTTCGAGGCCTTGCGAATAGCTGAACGCGCCGATCGGCAACGCCGGCGACGCGAGATGCAGCAGCGCCGTCAGCTCAGCGATGTGCATGGCCGTGATGATGATTATGATCGTGGTCGTGACTATGGTCATGCCTGCACGACGAATGATCGTGGTCGTGCGAATGATCATGCCCGTGATGCTCGTCGAAGACCTTCTGCGCGAGCGCGTAGTCCTCGCTGAAGGTCTCGTCGTGGCCGTGCTTGTGGCCGCCGCCATACGCGCCCGTCTCGGGCTGGAACGGCTGCGACTCATGCGCGACGAGCACGGAGAGGCGCTTCAGCATGTCTTCGAGCACGGGATCGGCTTCGAGCTTCAGATAGTCCGCGCCGACTTCCACCGGCGTATGCCGGTTGCCGAGATGATACGCAGCGCGTGTCAGAAGCCGCACGCTCGGCGCGCGCACGACGAGCACGTCCTCCGCCGCCGCGACCACGCGTACGAAGCCGCCGTCATCCGCGACGAGCATGTCGCCGTCAGCGAGCACGGTGCCGCGCGGCATCACGAGGGCCACTTCCTCGCCGTTGTCGAGCGTGGCGGCGAGACGGCTCTTGCCGCGCGCATCGAACGGCAGGGTCAGGGTGGGCGCGCGCTTCACGAGCACGGGCGCGAGCTTGGCGGTCAGACGTTTGTCGATGGTACGCATGGGCACTCAGAACAGAAAATAGCGCTGCGCCATCGGCAGAACGGTGGCGGGATCGCAGGTGAGCAATTGTCCATCGGCGATCACCTGGTAGGTCTGCGGATCGACGCTGATGGACGGCTGCCATGCATTGTGAATCATGTCGGCCTTCGTCACATTGCGGCAGTTCTTCACCGCGACGATCTGCTTTTTCAATCCATAACGATCCGCGATGCGCGATTCCGCCGCCAGCTGCGACACGAACGTCAGCGACGTCTTGCCGAGCGCGCCGCCGCGCGTGGCGAACATCTCGCGGTAATGCACCGGCTGCGGCGTCGGAATCGAGGCGTTCGGGTCGCCCATCTGCGCGGCCGCGATCATGCCGCCCTTGACGATCATCGCGGGCTTCACGCCGAAGAACGCCGGCTCCCAGAACACGATATCGGCCCACTTGCCCGGCTCGATCGAACCGACTTCATGCGCGATGCCATGCGTGATCGCCGGATTGATCGTGTACTTCGCGACATAACGCTTCGCGCGAAAGTTGTCGTTGCGCGAGTTGTCCTCGGCCAGCGCGCCGCGTTGCACCTTCATCTTGTGCGCCGTCTGCCACGTGCGGATGATGACTTCGCCGACGCGGCCCATCGCCTGCGAATCGGAGGACAGCATCGACAAGGCGCCGAGATCGTGCAGGATTTCTTCCGCCGCGATCGTCTCGCGGCGAATGCGCGACTCCGCAAACGCGATGTCTTCCGCAATCGACGGATCGAGGTGATGGCACACCATCAGCATGTCGAGATGCTCGTCGAGCGTATTGATGGTGTAGGGACGCGTCGGATTGGTGGAAGAGGGCAGCACGTTCGATTCGCCCGCCACCTTGATGATGTCCGGCGCATGACCGCCGCCCGCGCCTTCGGTGTGATACGTGTGGATCGTGCGGCCCTTGAATGCGGCGATGGTCGTCTCGACGAAGCCCGCTTCGTTGAGCGTGTCGGTGTGGATGGCGACTTGCGTGTCGGTGTCGTCGGCGACGGAGAGGCAATTGTCGATCGCGGCGGGCGTCGTGCCCCAGTCCTCGTGCAGCTTAAGCCCGATCGCGCCCGCCTTCACCTGCTCGATCAAAGGCTCCGGCAAGCTCGCGTTGCCCTTGCCGAGAAAGCCGAGATTGACCGGCCAGCCATCGGCGGCCTGCAGCATGCGTTCCATGTGCCACGGTCCCGGCGTGCAGGTCGTCGCGTTGGTGCCTGTCGCGGGGCCGGTGCCGCCGCCGAGCATCGTCGTGACGCCGCTCGCGAGCGCTTCGTCGATCTGCTGCGGGCTGATGAAGTGGATGTGCGTGTCGACGCCGCCCGCCGTGACGATCATGCCTTCGCCCGCGATCACTTCCGTCGCCGCGCCGATCGCGATGTTCACGTTCGGCTGAATGTCCGGATTGCCCGCCTTGCCGATCGCGAAGATGCGGCCGCCCTTGATGCCGATATCGGCCTTCACGATGCCCCAGTGATCGAGGATCAGCGCGTTGGTCACGACGGTATCGACCACATCGGCGGCGGCGCGCTGCGACTGGCCCATGCCGTCGCGAATCACCTTGCCGCCGCCGAACTTCACTTCTTCGCCGTAGGTGGTGAAATCGCGCTCGACTTCGATGATGAGGTCCGTGTCGGCGAGGCGCACGCGGTCGCCGGTGGTCGGGCCGAACATTTCCGCATAAGCGCGGCGGCCGATGCGTAGCGTCATGTTTTCATTTCCTGGTCAGAGTGGGCCCATCACGAGGCCATTGAAGCCATAGACGCGCCGGTCGCCCGCGAGCGCGACGAGTTCGACCGTGCGTTCCTGTCCCGGCTCGAAGCGCACGGCAGTGCCCGCCGCGATGTTCAGGCGAAAGCCGCGCGCCGTCTCGCGCTCGAACTTGAGCGCCGCGTTGACTTCGTAGAAATGGAAGTGCGAGCCGACCTGCACGGGCCGGTCGCCATGATTCGCGACGACGACCGTCACGGTCTCGCGTCCCGCGTTGAGTTCGTGCTCGCCATCGTCGATGAAATATTCGCCGGGGATCATGTTCTTAAGGGATCGGATGATGAACCGTCACGAGCTTCGTGCCATCGGGGAAGGTCGCTTCGATCTGGATGTCGGGGATCATCTCGGGCACGCCTTCCATCACATCGTCGCGCGTGAGGAGCGTGGTGCCGTAGTGCATGACTTCGGCGACGGTCTTGCCGTCGCGCGCCGCTTCCATCAATGCCGCCGATATGAACGCGACGGCTTCCGGATGATTGAGCTTGAGGCCGCGCGCACGGCGGCGTTCGGCGAGCAATGCCGCTGTGAAGATCAGCAGCTTGTCCTTTTCTCTGGGCGTGAGTTTCATGAGCTTCTTTTACGGAGAAAGGCGTTTCGGGCCTTGCAATGCTAGCATCGGATGGGCTTTCGGCGAGCTTGCATTTCACTGGATGAAGCGCTGCAGTTCGACGGTCGATGGCCGCTCGAAAATCGCTTCCGGCGCGCCCGATTCCCACACGCGTCCCTGATGCATGAACACGACCTTGTCGCTCACGCGGCGCGCGAAGCGCATTTCGTGCGTGACCATGATGAGCGTCATGCCATCGCGCGCGAGGTCTTCGACGACCGCGAGCACTTCGCCGACGAGTTCGGGATCGAGCGCCGACGTGATCTCGTCGCAGAGCAATACGGTCGGCTTCATCGCCAGTGCGCGCGCGATCGCCACGCGTTGCTGCTGTCCGCCGGAAAGCTGATCGGGATACGCGTCGAACTTGTCGCCGAGACCGACGCGCTCCAGCACCGTATGCGCGGTCGCGCGCGCCTTCGCCTTGTGGATCTTCCTGACGACGGTCTGCGCGAGCATCACGTTCTCGCCGGCGGTGAGATGCGGAAATAGGTTGTACTGCTGAAACACCATGCCGACCTTGAGGCGCAGCGCGCGCAAGTCCGCATGACGCGCATCGACATGTTCGCCGTCGATTTCGATCGAGCCTTCGTCGATGCTTTCCAGTCCGTTCAACGTGCGCAGCAACGTGCTCTTGCCCGAGCCGCTGCGTCCGATGATCGACACGACCTGGCCGCGCTCGACCGAAAAATCGATTCCCTTCAGCACCTGATTCGCGCCGAACTGCTTTTGAAGATTGCGTGTTTCAACGAGCGGCATTCCATTTCCTTTCGAGCGTGCGTGCATAACGCGTCAATGGATAGCAAAGCAGGAAGTAGATGACGGCGACGAGGCCATACACGAGGAACGGCCGGAACGTTGCATTCGAAATCATCGTGCCGGCCTTCGTGAGTTCGGTGAAGCCGATGATCGATACGAGCGCCGTGTCCTTCACCGCCTGCACCGCGAAGCCGACCGTCGGACCGACCGCGATGCGCGTCGCCTGCGGCAGGATCACGTGCCGTAACTGCTCGAAGTAACTCATCGCCAGCGACGACGACGCTTCCCACTGTCCCTTCGGCACCGCTTCGACCGCGCCGCGCCAGATCTCCGCGAGATAGGCGCTGGTGAAGAGCGTGAGACCGACCGTCGCGGCGAGCCAGGGCGATACATCGATGCCGAGCAGGGGCAAACCGAAGAACACGAGGAACAGTTGCATCAGCAAAGGCGTGCCCTGAAAGATCTGGATATAGCCTTTGACGAGCGTGCGCAGCACATGCGATTTCGACACGCGCATCACGAGCAGCGCAAAGCCGACGACGCCGCCCAGCACGAACGACACGATCGACAATACGACGGTCCAGCGCGCCGCGAGCAACAGGTTCTCGAAGATCTGCGCGAGGGTGAATTCGATCATCGCGCACCGCTCCGGTTGTTCATCAGGAAGCGCTTGCCCACGGCGTTCAACGCGGTGCGCAGTACGAGCGCCATCGCGAGATACGCGGCCGTGATGAAGAAGAACGTCTCGAACGCGCGGAAGTTGCGTGACTGGATATAGCTCGCGGCATAGGTGAGGTCCGGCACCGAGATCTGCGATACGACCGCCGAACCGAGCATCGTGATGACGATCTGGCTGGTGAGCGCGGGAAACACCTTCGCGAGCGCCTGCGGCAGCACGACATGGCGAAACGTCTCGCCGCGCGACATCGCAAGCGAGGCCGCCGCTTCGTGATGTCCCTTCGGTACCGCGCCGATGCCCGCGCGGATGATCTCGACCGAATACGCGCCGAGATTCAGCGTCATCGCGAGAATGGCCGCGACGTATTCGCTCAGGTGAATGCCGAGCGCGGGCAGGCCGAAGAACACGAAGAACAGTTGCACGATGAACGGCGTGTTGCGGACCGCCTCGACATAGCCGCCGACGATCGCGCTCGCCCATGCATGCCGGCTGCCGCGCGCCGCTGCGCCGAGCACGCCGACCGTTACGCCGAGCGTCGTCGCGACGGCGGTCAGTGCAAGCGTCGTCGCTGCGCCGCTCGCGAACATGCCGGCGTATTGTGCGAGATCCGCGAAGTGGAGTTCATAGGCCATACGATGCCGTGCTCTCGATCAAAGGCTCGCGGGCAGCGGCTGACTGAACCACTTCTTCGACATCGTGTTGAGCGTGCCGTCCTTCTTCGCCTGCGCGATGGTGTCATCGACCTTGGCCATCAGGCGCGGCTCGTTCTTGTTCATGCCGACGAAGCACGGCGAATCCTTGATGATGAACTTCGCTTCCGGGCGGCGCGGCGGATTCTTCGCGAGGATCGCCGCCGCGACGATATTGCCCGCCGCGATCAGTTGCACCTGTCCCGAGAGAAACGCGGAGATGGTCGCGTTGTTGTCCTCGAAGCGCTTGATGGTCGCGTTCGGCGCCATCTGCGACAGCGCGATTTCTTCGAGCGCGCCACGCGTCGCGCCGACGGTCTTGCCGGTGAGATCGGCGGGATTGCTCACCTTGATGTCGGCGGGGCCGAACACGCCCTGAAAGTAGGGCGCATATGGCGTCGAGAAATCGAGCACCTTCTCGCGTTCCGGCGTCTTGCCGAGCGACGAGATCACGAGATCGACCTTGTTGGTCGTGAGATACGGAATGCGGTTCGCGCTGTTGACGGGCACGAGTTCGAGCTTCACGTTCATCGACTTCGCGAGCAGCGCGGCCATGTCGACGTCGTAGCCTTGCGGCTTCATGTCCGCGCCGACCGAGCCGAAGGGCGGATAGTCCTCGGGCACGGCCACGCGCAGCGTGCCGTTCTTCGCGATGGTGTCGAGCGCGTCGGCGTGCGCGGCGAAGGGCGCGAGAGAAAGCAGCAGCGCGACGAGTGCGGTGCGTCGCGCGCGGGAGAACGTAGTGAGCATCGATGATCCTTCGGTCTTGAGCGGCCGCGTTGGAAGGCGCGGCTCTTGAGCCGAGGCTTAAAGCGAGAGTCGTGCCATCGATGCTTCCCCGTTGTGCCGTCTGCGTTTGCCGGTTCCGCGCGGATCGACACGCACAACCGATGTGCAGCCGGATGCGCCGCGCTGGTGCGTACTAGGTAGTCCACAACCGCAGCGGCCGCGCGTCGACGCCATGCACGAGCGGGCGCAGTTGCGTCCAGCAATCGGTGAGCGCGCGTTGCAGCGGCTCCATCGAGCGGCTGATTGCGCGCACGATCAGCACGCCCGGCGCGACGCACGATGCGCCCGCGCGCAGTTCATCGTCGAAGGGCAGTTGCGCGGTGAGGGCTTCGGCGAGCGCATCGTCGCAAGCGGGGCCGATCGCCCAGAGCGCGCCGTAGGCGGGGAAGCCCGCGAGCCCTTGCGCGCCATCGCGTAGCGGATCGGCTGCATCGAGCAGGGTGCGCTCGAACCAGAGCGTCGCGCCGTCGCGGCGCGCGATACGCGAGGTCGCCTTGATATGCCCTTGCGTCCACTTTTCGCCGGCGGCGGCGCGGCCGAGCAGCATCGCGTCCCAGCCGATGGCGCTCGCGCCTTCATCGAGCGTGAGATCGAATTCGAGCTCGACGTTCGACGATTCGAACACGATATTGTTTTGCGGCAGCCAGTCGAGCTTTGCGTGCGCCGCGAGACCGATGTCGATGCGCTGCGTCGCGAGCTTGCCGTTGGCCTTGTACCACTTGGTCGCGCCGGGCGTCGCGATGACGGCGTGCGTGTGCTCTTGCAGGCGGACGTCGATGAACAGGCGATCGCCGCCCGCCACGCCGCCCGGTGGATGCACGATCACCGAATGACAGATATCGCCTTCGGGATAGAGCGGCCGTTGCAATCGCAAGGGGCCTTCATGCTTGCGATGAACGCAGACCGTGCGGCCGTGCTGACGCGCGTAGCCGAGTTCGAGCGAGCCGCGCCAGATGTTCGGATCGACCAGCGTTGCATGGGATTCGTGGAGCATGAGCGGTGCGTTTCAGAGCTGAGCCTGCATCATACGGCGATCAGCTCGCGCACTCCATGAGCGTCCATTTCCGCGCCGGTGCCGCCCGCGACGATTTCACCGCGGCTCATGACCCAGTAGCGGTCGGCGAGCTCGCGGGCGAAGTCGTAATACTGCTCGACGAGCAGCACCGTCATGCCCATTTCATCGACGAGCTGTCGTAACGTGCGGCCGATGTCGCGGATGATCGAGGGCTGGATGCCTTCGGTCGGCTCATCGAGGATGAGCAGTTGCGGCTCGCTCATCAACGCGCGGCCGATGGCCAGTTGCTGCTGCTGACCGCCGGAGAGATCGCCGCCGCGGCGGTTTTTCATGTCCTTGAGGACCGGGAAGAGCGCGTAGATGTGGTCGGGGATTTTTGATGGCGACTTGCGGCTCGCCGCGCCGACCAGCAGGTTTTCTTCCACGGTGAGACGGCCGAAGATGTCGCGTCCTTGCGGGACATAGGCGAGGCCGCTCGCGACGCGCGCGTGAGTGGGCATCGACGAGATCTTGTTGCCGCGCCAGTTGATGGTGCCGCTTTTGGTTGGGACGACGCCCATCAGGCAGCGCAGGAGCGTCGTTTTGCCGACGCCGTTGCGCCCGAGGAGCACGGTTAGCGTGCCGTCGGGGACGGTCATTTTCACATCGCGGAGGATGTGGCTGCCGCCGTAGTATTGGTTCAGGTTTTCGACTTCCAGCATGTGCTTTTCTCTGCTTGGGTTGTTCGATTGCGCTTGGGCTTCTATGGATTGCCTGATTTCGTGTCGGTCTATTGGCACTGCCCCTCCCCGGGGCGGGGGTCACTTTCTTTGCTGCTGCAAAGAAAGTAACCAAAGAAAGCAGCTAGGGCACGGCCCGCGGTCACACGCAGTTTGGCCATGCTTGCCAGATGCGGTGGGCTCAGTAGCGAGTGCCCTCATAGGCCACATCCGGCTTGGACCGCGCACGGTCTGCCACATCGCACCACGGAACAGACTGGTTCAGCACGAAAGGGCTCCAGCCCGCTTCGCGGCCGACCGGTCAATCGGGTCTGCGTGTGTTTCTGCGTTTCTCATTTCTCGTCGGTTTCCCTTGCATACCCGACGGCAGCGCATAGCGCTGTGCCGAAGCCATTTCGTGCTGAACCAGCGCGCTTAAACAACTGGCTAGTCAGACCGTGCGCGGTCCACGCCCGGTTAGGCCTACGAGGGCACTCGCTACAGAGGCCACGAACGACGAGAATAGTGGCCAAATTGCGTGTGACCGCGGGCGTGTCGAGCTGCTTTCTTTGGTTACTTTCTTTGCAGCAGCAAAGAAAGTGACTGCCGCCCCGCACAGGGGCAGTGCTAATAGACCGACACGAAATCAGGATTCCATGAAAGCCCAAAAAAAAACCATCAACGCCCAAGATAAGACTCAATAACGGCCTCGTCCCGTTTGACGTCATCCAACGAGCCTTCAGCAAGAACACTCCCTTCGGCCATCACAGTAACCTTCCCATTCACACCAGCAAGCGCGGCAACAAACTCCATATCATGCTCGACGACCATCATCGAACACGAACCCCTGAGCTTGTTCAAAAGCTCCGCCAACTCCATGGTTTCCTGATCGGTCATCCCGGCGGCGGGTTCATCGAGAAGCAGAAGGGAAGGCTGCTGCATCAGCAACATGCCGATCTCGAGCCGCTGCTTCTGCCCATGCGAAAGCTCGCCCGCAAGCCGCGTCGCCTGATGCTGCAGGCGAATCAGCTCCAGTGTCTCTTCGATGCGCGCCTGCGCCTGCCCATCCAGCCGCGCACGCAACGACGCGAACCACCGCTTGTCGGTCTTCATCGCGAGTTCGAGGTTCTCCCACACAGGATGATTCTCGAACACGGTCGGCTTCTGAAACTTGCGACCGATGCCCGTGCGCGCGATCACCGGCTCCGACATGCGCGCGAGATCGAGCGTCTGCCCGAGAAAGACCTTGCCCGCATCGGGCCGCGTCTTGCCCGTGATGACATCCATCATGGTGGTCTTGCCCGCGCCGTTCGGGCCGATCACGCAGCGCAATTCGCCCACGTCGATGGAGAGCGTCAGCTTGTTCAACGCGCGAAAGCCGTCGAAGCTCACGGTCACGTCTTCGAGATAGAGAATCGTGCCGTGCGATATGTCGATCTCGCCGGGCGCGAGCACATGCCCCAGGCCCGCGACGCTGTTCAGGCCGATGCGCTCGTCGAGCGGTGGCATCGGCGGCAGATCGACGATCAGTGCGTTATGTGCGGTCATTCTGCTGCGTCTCCTGCGGTCTTTTTGCGGCGCGCGAGTTCGATCAGACCCATGATGCCGTTGGGCAACAGCAAGGGCACGAGCGTAAAGATGAGGCCGAGGAAGAACAGCCAGTACTCCGCGAAATACGCCGTGAAAAAGCTCTTCGCGCCGTTCACCGCGAAGGCGCCGATGATCGGACCGATCAACGTGCCGCGTCCGCCGACCGCGACCCAGATCGCCATTTCGATCGAGTTCGCCGGCGACATCTCGTTCGGATTGATGATGCCCACCTGCGGCACATACAGCGCGCCCGCGATGCCGCACAGCACCGCCGACACGGTCCAGATGAAAAGCTTGTATGCGAGCGGGCTGTAACCGAGGAACATCAGACGCGCTTCGCCATCGCGCACGCCGGTCACGACGCGCCCGAGTTTCGACGTGACGATCCAGCGCGCCGCGAGAAACGCAAGCACGAGCACGGCGAAGGTGATCAGGAACAACGCGGTGCGCGTGCCCGGATGCGTGACGGCGAAGCCCGCGATGCGCTTGAAGTCCGTGAAGCCGTTGTTGCCGCCGAAGCCGGTCTCGTTGCGATAGAAAAGCAGCATCGCGGCGAAGGTCATCGCCTGCGTGATGATCGACAGATACACGCCCTTCACGCGCGAGCGGAACGTGAAGAAGCCGAACACCCACGCGAGCACGCCGGGCACGAGCACGACGAGCAGCAACGCATACCAGAGATGCTCGGTGCCTTCCCAGTACCACGGCAGCTTGTGCCAGTCGAGAAACACCATGAAGTCGGGCAGGTCGCTCTTGTACACGCCCTCGCGGCCGATCGAGCGCATCAGGTACATGCCCATCGCGTAGCCGCCGAGCGCGAAGAAGAGCGCGTGGCCGAGGCTCAGGATGCCGCAGTAGCCCCACACGAGATCGAGCGCGAGCGCGCCGATCGCGTAGCACATGAGCTTGGCCGTCAGCGTCATCGCGTAGGCCGACAGATGGAACGTGCTCGTCTCCGGCAGCACGAGCGCGCTGACCGGCACGAAGATGCCCATCGCGATGATGAGCGCGATCAGCGCGAGCCAGCCGTTGCGCGGCAGGAGCGCTGCGCGCGGCGGAAGGCCGAGCGCGAAGCCCGCGCGCGCGGCGGCTGCATCGGGTTGCGGCGCGACGTCGAGATTCGCGCCGATATTGGTCGAGGCGGTCATGGCTCAGGCCTCCGCGCTGCGGCCCTTCAGGGCGAACATGCCCTGCGGCCGCTTCTGGATGAACAACACGATGAGCACGAGCACCGCGATCTTCGCGAGCACCGCGCCCCAGAACGGCTCGACCGCCTTGCTGACGAGCCCGAGCCCGAAGCCGCCGATCACCGTGCCCGCGAGCTGACCGACGCCGCCGAGCACCACCGCCATGAACGAATCGATGATGTAGCTCTGGCCGAGATCCGGTCCGACGTTGCCGATCTGCGAGAGCGCGCAGCCGCCGAGTCCCGCGATGCCCGCGCCGAACGCGAACGCATACGAATCGACACGCGCGGTCTTCACGCCGACGCACGCTGCCATGCGGCGGTTCTGCGTCACCGCGCGCACGAAGAGGCCCAGACGCGTCTTGGTGAGCACGGCCCACGCGATCAGCACGACCGCGACCGAGAACGCGAGGATCGTCAGACGGTTGTACGGCAGGATCAGGTTCTGCATCACCGCGACGCCGCCGCTCATCCACGAAGGATTCGTCACCTGCACGTTCTGCGCGCCGAACAGCGTGCGCGTCGCCTGAATGAGGATGAGGCTGATGCCGAAGGTCGTCAGCAGCGTTTCGAGCGGACGTCCATAGAGATGCTTCAGCACGAGTCTTTCCAGCACGATGCCGACCAGCGCCGCCGCGATGAACGATGCGGGCACCGCGAACAACGGATACCAGTTGAACGCGCCGGGCGCGTAGTGCTGCACGAGGTTCTGCACGACATACGTCGCGTACGCGCCGATCATCAGGAATTCGCCGTGCGCCATGTTGATGACGCCGATCAGGCCATACGTGATCGCGAGGCCGAGCGCCGCGAGCAACAGCACGCTGCCCAGCGACAGGCCCGCGAACAGCGTGCCGAAGATTTCGCTGCGGCGTTGAATCGAATCGAGCGCGTATAGACCTTCCTGCGCCGCATTGCGCACGCGCTCGTCGGGCTCGTTGAAGGTGCCATCGGCTTTCTTCGCGACGATCGGGCGTAGCAGCTCGTACATGTCGAGGTCATGCCGCGCGGCCACGAGTTGCGCAGCTTCGAGGCGCTTGCCGACGTCGGGATCGTGCAGCGCGGTCATCGCCCAGAGCGTGTCGAGGCGCTTCTTCAGGTCGGGATCCTTTTCGATGGCGCGGGCGCGGTCGATCATCGGCTTCATCGCTGCGTCCGGATTCTTCAGGAGCGCTGTGATCGCGTCGCGGCGTTTCGCGGTATCGGCGGAAGCGAGCTGCAAGCCCGACAACGCGCCCGCGACTTTCGAGCGCAGGGTGTTGGAGAGCGTGATCTGCTGCGCATCCGGCGCTTCGACGGTCTTGCCGGTGAGCGGGTCCTTGTTGACGTCGTCGGCCTGGATGTAGACGTGGCCGTTGTCGGTCGCGACGAGCGAGCCATCGGACAACGCGGTGAGCACGGCGACCGAAGGCGCGTCGGCGTTCGCGATGAGCTTGTCGATGGCGGCGGATTTGGCGTCGAAGTCGTCGCCGGCGAGCGGCGCGAGATCGTCGTTGGTGAGCGCGCGGGCGCTGAATGGCGCAATCGCGATGAGGAGCGCGAGCAGGACCCGCATCAAGGAACCGGTCATGATGGCCTTTCTGATGAGACATGGACGGCCGCGCGAATCACGAACGAGCGCGCGGCCTCACTGCTTCAAACCATCACTGGATCACGCGAGCTGCACGCGCTGACGGCGCAGGAACGCGGGAATGGAGCTGACGATATCCGGCTTGCCCTGATTGCCCGCGATATACGGGCTCCACGGTTGCGCGCGCACCGCGGTCTTGGTCTTCCACACGACGTTGAACTGCCCGTCGCCGCGAATTTCACCGATCATCACCGGCTTGTGCAGATGGTGGTTGCCGTCCATCGACAGCGTGAATCCCGAGGGCGCGGCGAAGGTCTGGCCGATCATCGCGGTGCGGACCTTGTCGACATCGGCGCTCTTGGCCTTTTCGACGGCCTGCTTCCACATATGGATGCCGACGAAGGTCGCTTCCATCGGATCGTTGGTGACGCGCTTGTCGCCGCCCGGCAGGTTCTGCGCCTTCACGTACTCGAAGAATTCCTTCTCGAACTTCGAGTTGTTGGTGTTCTTCACCGACATGAAGTAGTTCCATGCGGCGAGGTGGCCGACGAGCGGCTTGGTATCGATGCCGCGCAGCTCTTCCTCACCGACCGAGAACGCGACGACGGGCACGTCGGTCGCCTTCAGGCCCTGGTTGCCGAGTTCCTTGTAGAACGGTACGTTGGAATCGCCGTTGATCGTAGAGATGACAGTCGTCTTTCCCCCTTGGGCAAAGGTCTTGATGTTCGCGACGATGGTTTGATAGTCGCTATGTCCGAATGGTGTGTAGACCTCTTGAATGTCCGCATCCTTGACGCCCTTGGAGTGGAGGAATGCGCGCAGGATCTTGTTGGTCGTGCGCGGGTACACGTAGTCGGTGCCGAGCAGGAAGAAGCGCTTGGCGCTGCCGCCTTCCGGTCCCATCAGATATTCGACGGCGGGGATCGCCTGCTGATTCGGCGCGGCGCCCGTGTAGAACACGTTGCGCGACATCTCTTCGCCTTCGTATTGCACGGGGTAGAACAGCAGGCCGTTGAGTTCTTCGAAGACCGGCAGCACCGACTTGCGCGAGACGGACGTCCAGCAGCCGAACACGACCGCGCACTTGTCCTGCGTGAGAAGCTGGCGCGCTTTCTCGGCGAAGAGCGGCCAGTTCGAGGCCGGATCGACGACCACGGGCTGGAGTTGTCGGCCCATCACGCCGCCGCTCTTGTTGATATCGGCGATGGTCATGAGCGCCGTGTCTTTCAGCGACGTCTCGGAGATCGCCATCGTGCCCGACAGCGAGTGCAGGATGCCGACCTTGATCGGACCCGTATCGGCGGCTTGCGCTTTCGTGATCGGGAGCTGACCCGCGAGGGCGAGTGCGCCCGACATGGAGCCGAACTTCAGCAGACTGCGTCGTTTCATGATGAGTGTTCCCCTTGCCGATGTGTTTGTTTGAGCAATGACGATTGCTCGCATCGTTCTGCAAGGGTTATGCCAATGGGGGTGAAATGCCCGAATGGCGCGGGTTTGATGCCTGTCTGGGGGAATTTTTACTGAGGCAGATATTCGCTTCGCGGCGGGGTTTTGGTGCAAGCGCGAAGTGGCGTGCATCGTTGCGGTGCGCGTGTGCTTCTATTTATTTTGTCGCGACCGTAACGGGTGAAGTGTGCCTTGCTTTGGTTCGCTCGCGTTTTTTGTCGACGCGCGACGCGAACCAAAGCGGTGATGCAGAACGCCTTAACGATTCACCATCCGCGCCGGCACGCTAAGCGCAAGCAGTGCACCGAGCACCAGGAAGCCCGCAAGCATGTACATGCCACTGGCGTTAGACCCGGTAGCCTGCTTGAGCCACCCGACGAGATAAGGACTCAGAAACCCCGCAAGATTCCCAAGCGAATTGATCATGGCGATCCCGGCCGCCGCGCCGGTGCCGGCGAGAAACGCCGTCGGCAGACTCCAGAACAGCGGCAGCGTGGTGAGAATCCCCGTAGTGGCAAGCGTGAGCCCGACCATCGCGAGCGTCGTATTCGACGACCACACCACCGACAACACCAGCCCGATCGATCCGATGAACGCCGGAATCGCAATATGCCAGCGCCGCTCGCCGCTGCGATCCGCGCTGCGCGCCGCGTACAGCATGCCGATCACCGCCGCGCCATACGGAATCGCCGACAGCAGGCCGACCTGCAAGGCGTCGGACACGCCCATCGACTTGATGATCGTCGGCAGCCAGAAGCTCACGCCGTACAGCCCCATCACGAACGAGAAGTAGATGAGGCTCATCAGCCACACCTTCGGGCTCGACAGGATCTTGCCGAGCGGCATGTCTTCCTTCGCGACGTTATCCGTCGCGATGTTGCGTTCGAGCAGTTCGCGCTCTTCCTGCGTGAGCCACTTCGCCCGCGAAATGCGGTCATCGAGCATCGCCAGCACGACCAGACCGACGATCACCGAAGGAATGCCCTCCAGCAACAGCAGCCATTGCCAGCCGTGCCAGCCATGCACGCCGTCGAAGCTCTTCATGATCCAGCCCGACACCGGCCCGCCGATCAGACCCGACAGCGCGATCGCGGTCATGAAGAGCGTCGTCATGCGCCCGCGCCGGCGCGCCGGAAACCAGTACGTCAGATACAGAATGATGCCGGGGAAAAAGCCCGCTTCCGCGGCGCCGAGCAGAAAGCGCATCACGTAGAACATCGTCGGCGTGGTGACGAACATCGTGAGCGCGGAGATGATGCCCCACGAGATCATGATGCGCGCGATCCACACGCGCGCACCCACGCGATGCAGGATGATGTTGCTCGGTATCTCGAAGATGAAGTAGCCGAAAAAGAAAATGCCCGCGCCGAAGCCATACACGGCGTCCGACAGTTGCAGGTCCGCGGCCATCTGCAGCTTGGCGAACCCGACATTCACCCGGTCCAGATACGCAACGATGTAGCAGATCAAAAGAAGCGGCGAGAGCCGCCACGCGACCTTGCGATAAGTGGCCTCCTCGAAGGCCGATGGTGCGCCCGCGCCGGGGCGGGGCATGGGATTGGCGGTGCTGGCCATGTTGCTCGTCTCCTCTGGTTTTTTTGCACACGGCGTCCGGCGGATGGGCCCGCTCGCGATTACAGACGCGTAAGGATTCTAGCCCTTCGGCATCGACGCCAAACGCCTGTTATGGCTAGGGAAAGCACCGATGTTTAAGCGCACGCCGCATTCGTCGCGCGGCGTGCGCCGGCATCGCTCAGACGCAGCGCCCGCCGTCCACTTCGAGCGCGACGCCGGTGATGAACTCGGCATCGTCGGAGGCGAGATAGAGCGCGGCGTTGGCGACATCCTGCGGCGTCGAAAGGCGGCCGAGCGGAATCGTCGCGAGGAATTTGCGGCGGTTTTCGGGCGTGTCGTCCATGCCCATGAATTCGGTGAGCAGGGCGGTTTCGCCCATCACCGGATTGATGCAGTTCACGCGGATACGATCCACGCCCAGCTCGACCGCGAGCGCCTTGCTCGCGATGATCACCGCCGCCTTGCTGCCGTTGTACCAGACGAGTCCCGGACGCGGCCGCACGCCCGCCGTCGATGCAATGTTGATGAACGCGCCGCCGCCTTGCTCGCGAAAATACGGCACGAACTGCTCGACGCTCCAGTAGATGCTCTTCACGTTCACCGCGTAGACGCGGTCGAATTCGGCCTCGGTCACGTCGAGCACGGGTTTGTTACGGTGCGTCGTGCCCGCATTGTTGACGACGACCTGCACGCTGCCGAAGTCCTGGATGGCCGCATCGAAGAGCGTTTGCCAGTCGGCGCGCTTGGTGACGTCGCCTGCCACGGCGATCGCGCGGCCGTGCTTCACTTCCGGCGACGACGCGAGCGCGATTTCGCTCGCCACGCGCTCGGCCGCCGGGCCGTTGAGATCGTTGACGACGACGTTCGCGCCTTCGCGCGCAAACGTCTTCGCGATGCCTTCGCCGAAGCCCGAGCCGCCGCCCGTCACGATCACGGTTTTGCCTTGCAGTCGCATGCCTGTCTCCGTTATTTAGCCGTGTTTGATGGCGATCGTCTTCAGCGTCGTGAAGCCGTATAGCGCCTCGAAGCCTTTCTCGCGCCCGTGTCCCGAATGTTTCACGCCGCCGAACGGCAATTCGATGCCGCCGCCCGCGCCGTAGTTGTTGATGAACACCTGTCCCGAGCGCACGCGCCGCGCGAGGCGCATCTGCCGCGCGCCGTCGCGGGTCCAGATGCCCGCGACCAGCCCGTAGTCGGTGCCGTTGGCGAGCCGGAGCGCGTCGGCTTCGCCGTCGAAGGGCATTGCGGCGAGCACCGGGCCGAACACTTCCTCGCGCGCGAGGCGGTGCGTCGGCGGGACGTCGCGCAGCAACGTGGGCGCCTGATAGAAGCCGGCCTCCGGCGCATCGCCGACGACTTCGCCGTGCGCGGCCATCGGGATGCCGTCGTGCTGCGCATCGGACAGGAAGTCCCACACGCGCTGCTGCTGCTTCGCGCTGATGAGCGGGCCGCAGTCGAGATCGAGCTTGCTCGGGCCGACCCTGAGCGCCGCGAACGCCTGCGCGAGCCGGTCCAGCAAAGGCTCGTACGCCGCGCGCTCGATCAGCACGCGGCTGCCCGCCGAGCACGTCTGCCCGGCGTTCTGCACGATCGCGGCGACGAGCACGGGCAGTGCGGCGTCGAGATCGGCATCGGCGAACACGATCTGCGGCGACTTGCCGCCGAGTTCGAGCGTGACGGGCACGTGGTTGTCGGCGGCCATCTTGGTGACGGCCGCGCCGGTCGCGGGCGAGCCGGTAAACGAGATGTGATCGATGCCCGCGTGCCGCGCGAGCGCCGCGCCCGCTTCGTGCCCGTAGCCGGTGACGATGTTGAGCGCGCCATCGGGCAGGCCGGCTTCCGCCGCCAGTTCGGCGACGCGCAGCAGCGACAGGCACGCGTCCTCCGCCGGTTTCACGACGCATGCGTTGCCGGTCGCGAGCGCAGCGCCGACGCTGCGCCCGAAAATCTGCAGCGGATAGTTCCACGGCACGATGTGTCCCGTGACGCCGTGCGGCTCGCGGATCGTGAGCACCGTGAAGCCGGTTTGATAGGGCAGGGTTTCGCCGTGGAGTTTGTCGGCGGCGCCCGCGTAGAACTCGAAATAGCGCGCGATGCCGGTTACGTCGGCGCGCGCCTGCTTGAGCGGCTTGCCGGTGTCGCGCGCTTCGACCTGCGCGATGTCCTCGTGGCACGCGGCGATCAGCATCGACAGGCGCGCGAGGATGCGTCCGCGTTCGGCTGCGCTCAGCGCGCCCCAGTCGCCTTCGAAGGCGGCGCGCGCGGCGGCGACCGCGCGGTCGACATCGCCCGCCGTACCGCGCGCGATCTGCGCGAAGATCTGGCCGTCGGAGGGATCGACCACCGGAATCGTCTCGCCGCCCGATGGCGCGATCCAGCGGTTGTTGATGAAATGCTTCGCGTCTTCCATGCACGTCTCCTGAAATCGGGTGCTCTGTTGCCGGAAACCGATGCCGCTTTCGATTATCGCGCCAACGCCCGGCGCGCGCCGGCGGTGGCGGGCGGGCAAACGCGTTTGGCTATAATGACGCAGTCACGCGCCTTCACGCGCGCGCGCCGCGGCGGTTCTCCAGCGTATCGTCCGCCCGTGCGATTCCATCTCCGACTCAACTTCTCCAGAGAGCGCTCATGAGCTTCAACAACGTACCTTCCGGCCGAGACCTCCCGCAGGATTTCAACGTCATCATCGAGATTCCCGCGCAGAGCGATCCGGTCAAATACGAAGCGGACAAGGACATGGGCCTGCTCGTGGTCGACCGCTTCATCGGCACCGGCATGCGCTATCCGGCCAACTACGGCTTCATTCCGCAGACGCTGTCGGGCGACGGCGACCCGGTCGACGTGCTCGTCATCACGCCGTTCCCGCTGCTGGCCGGCTCGGTCGTGCGCGCGCGCGCGCTCGGCATGCTGCAGATGACGGATGAATCGGGCGTCGACGCGAAGCTCGTCGCCGTGCCGCACGACAAGATTTGCCCGATGACGGCGAACCTCAAGTCGATCGACGACGTGCCCGAATACCTGAAGGACCAGATCAAGCACTTCTTCGAGAACTACAAGTCGCTCGAAAAGGGCAAGTGGGTGAAGGTCGAGGGCTGGACGGGCATCGAGGCCGCGCACAAGGAAATCACGGAAGGCGCCGCGAACTACAAGAAGTAATTCGCGCCACTACCAGGCGCCGTCGCGTTGCTCGCAGCGCGGCGGCGTTGTCCTGCGCTTCGCTTGCCTCGGTCCGGGGCAACACCGATTCGATCGATCGCTCTCCCGCGATCAGCGCGCGTTTCTGCGGCGCGCTCAGACGCTTCACGCGATACTCGGCGCGCAACGCCGCCGATTTCCCCTCCAGTTCGAACGACGCCAGCACGCGCAAAGGCTTTTTCGCGCGCGTATAGCGCGCGCCCTTGCCGCTCGCGTGCGCGGAGAAGCGCGCTTCGACGTCCGTCGCGATGCCGGTGTAGAGGCTGCCGTCGGCGCATTCGATGAGGTAGAGGAACCAGGGCATCGGCGGGTAAGAGGTGAGTTGCCGCGCATTATCGCTGAAAGCACCGCGTTGGGGCGCTTTTGGGCGCTTCGGCGTGCCGTTGCGAGTTGCGCGAGAATAGCCGCTTTCGGGCGCGCGCATTGCATCGCATGCGCTCATCGATATTTCAGCGAGGTAGCCTGTTGAATCGCGAAGTCGAAATTCATGTGGTCGATGCGCTCACCGAGATTCCAGCCGAAGACTGGAACCGGCTCGCCGGCGATAACCCGTTTGTGCGTCATGCGTTTCTGTCGGCATTGCAGGAGACGGAGTGCGCGGTGAAGCGCACTGGCTGGCGCGCGCATCATCTGATATTGAAGCGCGGCGGCGAGTTCGCCGGCGCGATGCCGTTGTATCTGAAGTCGCATTCGCGCGGCGAGTACGTGTTCGATCACGCATGGGCCGACGCCTTCGAGCGCCACGGCGTGCGCTATTACCCGAAGGCGCTGTCCGCCGTGCCGTTCTCGCCGGTGACGGGTCCGCGCCTCATCGCCGCGCATCATGAAGATCGCGTGCTGCTCGCGCGCGGCGCGATCGAACTGACGCGAAGGCTGGAACTCTCTTCGCTGCATGTGCTGTTTCCGCACGCGCAGGATGTCGAGGCGCTGACGGACGCGGGCTACATGCTGCGCGAAGGCGTGCAGTTTCATTGGGAGAATCTGCCCGGCGAGGGCTACGAAAGTTTCGACGCCTTTCTCGCGACCATGAGTCACGACAAGCGCAAGAAGGTTAAGCAGGACCGGCGGCGCGTGAAGGACGCGGGCGTCACGTATACGTGGCTGCGCGGCGCGCAGATCGATCAGGGCGCGCTCGATTTCTTCTACGACTGCTACGACAACACGTATCGCGAGCACTGGAATGCGCCGTATCTGTCGCGCGAATTCTTCGGCCGAGTTCACGCCGATGCGCCCGACAGCATGCTGCTCGTGATCGCCGAAGCCGACGGCGAGCGCCTCGCGTGCGCGCTCAACATGATCGGCGGCGACACGATGTACGGGCGTTACTGGGGCACGCGCGAGTTCATCTCGGGGCTGCACTTCGAGACGTGCTATATGCAGGGCATCGCGTATTGCATCGAGCATGGACTCGCGCGTTTCGAGGGCGGCGCGCAGGGCGTGCACAAGATGTCGCGCGGACTTCTGCCGACGCCCACATGGTCCGCGCACTGGATCGCGGATCAGCGTTTCGCGCACGCGATCGCCGAATTTCTCGATGCCGAAACCGAGGCGATGGATCAGCATATCGTGGAACTCGAAGCGCATACGCCGTTCAGGAAGAAAGGCTGAAGTGCGATAATCCTCAGGGCTTTTCGCACGGTTTCAATCGCATCGCTTTCGCCGCAAACGCGCGCACATCCATGTCGACCATGAGCAGAAACTTCTTCAATCTTTACAGCCACGACTTCGCGCGCGTCGCGGTCGGCGTGCCGTCGTGCAAGGTGGCCGATCCCGCATTCAACGCGGCGCAGACGATCGAACTGGCGAACGAGGCCGCGGCGCACGGAGCGGTGCTCGTCGCGTTTCCCGAACTTGGCGTGTCCGCCTATACGTGCGACGACCTGTTTCATCAGCGAGCCTTGCTCGACGCCTGCGAAGAGGCGCTGCAAGGCATTCTGGACGCGTCGAAGCGGCTGAATATCGCGATGATCGTTGGCGCGCCGGTCCGGGCCGAGCACAAGCTCTTCAACTGCGCGATCGTGATCGCCGGAGGATTCATTCGCGGCGTCGTGCCGAAGAGCTATCTGCCGAACTATGGCGAGTTCTACGAGGCGCGCCAGTTCAGCCCCGCCGATGCCGCCGTCACGAACACCGTAAGGCTCTGCGGTCAGGACGTGCCGTTCGGCGCGTCGCTGCTGTTCCAGATCGAGGATTTGCCGCTCTTTCGCTTCCACGTCGAAATCTGCGAGGACGTGTGGGTGCCTATTCCCCCGTCGTCGTTCGCGGCGCTCGCGGGCGCGACCGTGCTCGTGAATCTGTCGGCGTCGAATATCGTCGTCGGCAAGTCGGCGTATCGGCATCAGCTCGTCGGGCAGCAGTCCGCGCGATGTGTCGCGGCGTATCTGTACACGTCGGCGGGCAATGGCGAGTCGTCCACGGACCTCGCCTGGGACGGGCAGGGCCTCATCTACGAAAACGGCGAACTGCTCGCGGAGTCCGCGCGGTTCTCGGATCGTTCGCACCTCATTTACGCCGATATCGATCTCGAACGGCTCTCGCGCGAGCGCATGCGGCAAACCACCTTCGGCCGCTCGACGCATCGGCACGCGGAAGAAGTCGCGCAGTTCGACGTGATCGCGTTCCCGCTCGCGATTCCGGCCGAGGGAAAGCTGCCGCTCGAACGTCGCGTCGCGCGCTTCCCTTACGTGCCTGCCGACGCCGCGCGCCGCGACGAACGCTGCAACGAGGTCTACAACATTCAGGTGCAGGCGCTCTTGCAACGGCTGCAATCGTCGGGTATGTCGAAGGTCGTCATCGGCATATCGGGCGGGCTCGACTCGACGCATGCACTGCTCGTGTGCGCGAAAGCGATGGACCGTCTCGGCCTGCCGCGCTCGAACATCCTCGCGTACACGATGCCGGCTTTCGCGACCAGCGACCGCACGCTCAGGCAGGCGCGCGAGCTGATGGAGGTCGTCGGCTGCACGGCGAGCGAGATCGACATCCGGCCGAGCTGCGTGCAGATGCTCTCCGACATCGGCCATCCGCACAGCACCGGCGCCGAGCAATACGACATTACCTACGAGAACGTTCAGGCCGGCGAGCGCACGAGCCATCTGTTCCGGCTGGCGAATTTCAATAACGCGATCGTCATCGGCACGGGCGATCTGAGCGAGCTGGCACTTGGTTGGTGCACCTACGGAGTAGGCGATCACATGTCGCACTACAACGTCAACGCGAGCGTGCCGAAGACCTTGATCACGCATCTGGTTCGCTGGGTCGCGGAGTCGGGGCAGATCGGCGGCAACGGCACCGATGTGCTCGAAAACATCCTGAGCACCGATATCAGCCCGGAACTCATTCCCGGCAAGACGAGCGGCGTGGTGGAGCAGAAGACGGAGAGCGTCATCGGCCCATACGAATTGCAGGACTTCAATCTGTACTACACCCTGCGCTTCGGCTTTGCACCATCCAAGGTCGCGTTTCTCGCGCTGCATGCGTGGCGCGATCGCGATGCGGGCGCGTGGCCGGAAGGCCCGACGGTTACGCGGAATCAGTACGACCTCGGCGAGATCCGCAAGAATCTGCGGATCTTTCTGGATCGATTCTTTCGCACGAGCCAGTTCAAGCGCTCATGCATACCGAACGCGCCGAAGGTCGGCTCGGGCGGCTCGCTTTCTCCGCGCGGCGACTGGCGCGCGCCGAGCGACGGACAGGCGACGGTGTGGCTCGCGGATCTCGAACGCGTCCCCGCGAACGAGTGATATCGCGCGTTTATCCGGTCATCTCGTGCACATAGCGGACGCTTGCTCGATGAAACGCGGCTAGAATCGAAAACATCTGTCCCGCGCGGGACACGACCTTTTCTCGAATCCCTTGAATCGATATTTACGCGAGGCACGCCATGAAACGCATCACCGCCGTCATCAAACCGTTCAAGCTCGACGAAGTTCGCGAAGCGCTCGCGGAAGTGGGCCTCACCGGTCTCACGGTCACTGAAGTGAAGGGCTTTGGCCGCCAAAAGGGGCACACTGAGCTTTATCGTGGTGCAGAGTATGTCGTCGACTTCCTGCCGAAGGTGAAGATCGAAGTCGTCGTCGCGAACGATCAAACCGATCAGGTCATCGACGCGATCATCGGCGCCGCGCGCACCGGCAAGATCGGCGACGGCAAGATCTTCGTCGCCGATGTCGAGCGCGTGATCCGCATCCGCACCGGCGAGGAAAACGAAGCGGCGGTCTGAGCGCTGCGTCACTTCGCCTGACTCCGGCCCGCCATTCGCGCGGGCCTTTCTTTCTCCGTCTTTCCCGCGCGCGCATGCACCAGCGCGAGGCGCGTCATCGTCCCCGATTTTTTTCGCCCGTATTTGTTGCCTGAGCGCAGGAATGCGCCATCCGTGCGGTAACATCGAATTCCGGTTATATCTTTGTAAGGAACTGTTTGATGCATCACGCGATCGGCTTCATCCAGGATCTGGCAGTGATCATGGCCATCGCGGGTCTCGTGACGGTGCTGTTTCATCGCCTGCGGCAGCCGGTCGTGCTCGGCTATATCGCGGCGGGAGTGATCATCGGGCCGTACACGCCGCCGTTCAATCTGATCCACGACGAAGCGACGATCCAGACCCTCGGCGAATTGGGCGTCGTTTTCCTGATGTTCTCGCTCGGGCTCGAATTCAGCCTGCGCAAGCTGTTCAAGGTCGGCGCGACGGCGTTCGTCGCGGCGCTCTCGGAAATCGTGCTGATGATCTGGGTCGGCTACGAGATCGGGCGCTGGTTCGGCTGGAACGCGATGGACTCGCTCTTTCTCGGCGCGATGCTCGCGATCTCGTCGACGACGATCATCGTGAAGGCGCTCTCCGAGCTGGGCATGAAGGGCGAGCATTTCGCGCAGATCGTGTTCGGCATTCTGATCGTCGAGGACATTCTCGCGATCGCCATGCTCGTGCTGCTGTCCGGCATCGCGCAGACGGGCTCGGTGAGCGCGGGCGTCGCGGTCGTCACGCTCGGCAAGCTGCTGCTCTTCATGACGGTGTCGCTGGTGATCGGCATTCTCACCGTGCCGCGCGCGCTCAATTATGTCGCGCGAGCCAAGAGCGACGAGATGCTGCTCGTCACGGTGCTCGGCTTTTGTTTCGGCTTCTGCCTGCTCGTCGTGAAGCTCGACTATTCGATCGCGCTCGGCGCATTCCTGATCGGCGCGATCATGGCGGAGTCGAAGCATCTCGCGCGCATCGAGCATCTGATCGCGCCGGTGCGCGACATGTTCTCGGCGATCTTCTTCGTCACCATCGGTCTGTTGCTGAATCCGACGGTGCTCGTCGACTATGCGTGGCCGATCGCGGTCATCACGATCGCGGTCGTGCTCGGCAAGATCGTGTCGTGCGGGCTCGGCACCTTTCTCGCGGGCAAGGACGGGCGCACGTCGATGCGCGTCGGCATGAGCGTCTCGCAGATCGGCGAGTTCTCGTTCATCATCGCGTCGCTGGGTTTGTCGCTGAAGGTCACGAGCAGCTTTCTGTATCCGATCGCGGTGGCCGTCTCCGCGCTCACGACGCTCTTCACGCCGTATCTGATCCGCGCCGCCGATCCGCTCACGGCGCGCCTTGCGCGCGCGATGCCCGCGCCGCTCGTGCATACCTTCGGGCTGTATTCGCAATGGCTCGCGAGCCTGACGCCCGCGTCCGGCGGCCCGACGCTGTTCTCGATGACGCGGCGCATCGTGCTGCAGATCGCGGTGAATCTCGCGCTCGTGGCGGCGATTTTCCTCGGCGCATCGTATGCCGCGCCGTTCGCGTCGGGCTATCTCGCGCGCTGGCTCGACACCGACAACGCGCGACGCGTCGTGTTGTGGGGCGCGGCGCTCGTCGTCGCGTTGCCGTTTCTGGTCGCGGTCTATCGCAAGCTCGACTCGCTCGCGCTGCTGCTCGCCGAAGTGAGCGTGCAGCCCGCGAAAGCGGGGCGCTTCACGAGCGCGATCCGCTCGGCGATTTCCGGGCTGATTCCGATCGTCGCGATGTTCGGCGTCTTTCTGCTGGTCGCGGCGCTGTCGGGCGCGATCCTGCCGCCGTTCGGCCTGATGATCGGCGTGCTGCTCTGCGCGGCGCTGCTGCTGACGGTGCTATGGCGCTGGTGCGTGAAAATCCACGCGACGATGCAGATCGCGTTGCGCGAAACCTTCGAGGAGCCGCGCGACCATTGAATGGAATCGTGCGACGGGTTCCCGCGATAATGTGACCAAATGTGTGGTGGTTTGCCCCCGCGCGGGTCGGAGGCGGATAATCGGGGTTGGTCCATTCTCCTATGGCGCTCGCGCGCCTGAATCCGGAATGAGCGATAACAAAACGTCCAACGACGCAAGCAACACCGACGCACGCCGAAGCGGCGCCGATTCCCAGGCGGCAGACGGACCATCGGGCGCGAATCCCACCGCGCCGCCCGCAGCGGCGGCGGCGGCCTCGGCGCCCGGCCCCAAGGCGAGCGCGACCGAACGGGCATCGACGGACGCGCCTTCGAGCGCATCGAACGTGGAGCCGGTCGACACGGCCCAGGCGCGTCGCGACGACGCCCAGCAGGCGGCCCGCGAAGCGCGCGCATCGGCGGCGAGTGCGACCGCCGCGCAGGAAGCCTCGGTGCGCGACAAGCAGCGCGCATCGGCCAACACCAAAGCGAGTCTCGCCGAAAATCTCGAAGCCGCGACCGAAGCGGAAGCCGCGAGCACGGCCAATTCGCAATCCGCCGCGACCGATTCTCCGACTGGCCGCACCGTTCCGCCGCCCGCCGTCGGCATGCCGCCGGCCTTTTCCGACGCGCCGGATTTCGGCAAGCTCAATCCGCCGGTCGCGCCGCCGCCCGAACAGGCGGCCGCGCCGGCCCAGCCCGCGTATCTCAAGCAGTCCGACTCGGCGTGGTCGGTGTTCGGGCGCATCGTCGCGGCGCGCGCGCGTCAGATCTTCGATCGCGCGGGGCAGCGCATCACGCAGCGCACGTTGCGCATCGGCGTGTCGGCGCGCATCTTTCACCCCGAACCGGGAGCGAAAGGGCTGCGCGGCAAGACGCTGCAATATCTCGAGGAATCGATCGCGCACTGGGTCATGTCGCGCGATGTGCTCGTCTTCATGATTCCGACGGTCGGTCATCAGGGCATGCTCCATCCGAGCAATATCCGTCTGCGCGACTACGCGAAGCATCTCGACGGCCTTCTTCTGCAAGGCGGCGCCGACGTTTCTCCGCAGTCCTACGAGGAGAGAACGACGCGTCCGGAATGGCCGGGCGACCGCGTGCGCGATATGTACGAGCTGGAGCTGCTCCACGAGTTCGTCGAGTCGGGCAAGCCCGTGCTCGGCGTGTGCCGTGGCTGTCAGCTGATCAACGTGGCGTTCGGCGGCACGCTCTACGGCGACATCGCCACCGATGTGCCGACCGCCGGCATCCACGTCAATGAGAAATACGACCAGCATCGCCACTCGATCCGCTTCCCCGATGGCTCCACGCTCGTCAACATGTTCCCGAACCAGCGCGAGGCGATCGTCAATTCGATCCACCATCAGGCGGTGAAGACGCTCGGGCGCGATCTGAACATCGAGGCGGTGTCGGCGTCGGACGGGATCATCGAGGCGGTGCGGTACCGGAAGTCGCCGTTCGTGGTCGGCGTGCAGTGGCACCCGGAGTTTCATCGCGCGGGCGGCGCGGAACTGCTCGACTGCACGCCGCTGCTCGACACGTTCCTGCGCGTCGCGCGCGAGACGCGGTTCTAGTTTTTTCGGCAGACTGCAAACGACGAAGGCCCGCTCGATTCGAGCGGGCCTTCGTGTTTGTCGCGTGTGTGCGGATGAATCAGCGCGAGGTCACCGGCGCGAGTCCGGCTTCCGTCTGCTTCTGAAGCTGTTCGACCTGCAACTGCAGCGCGCGCAGCTTGCGTTCGGCTTCGAGCTTGTCCGTCTGCAATACGGCCGACTCCGCCTGAAGCTGCTGCTGACGCTGCGTCACTTGCGAATCCTGCTGCTGCGCGAGCGCGAGGTCGGCGGTAAGGCGGTTCGCCCGATCCGCCGATTTCGCGATCACGCGTTCGAGCAGCGCCTTCTGCGCCTGCAGTTGCGTGCGGCTGATTTCACCATCGGCGAGATCGAAGCTCTTGCGCGCGAACTGCGCGTAGATCGATTCCGCGCGGGCCGCGTCCTGCGTCTTCACGACGCGCCACCAGCGTTCGTCCTGCGAGAGCGCGACGTAGTACAGCATCTCCGATGTGAGGAAGAAGAGCTTCGCGCCGTAGCTGCCGTTGCGCGTCGCGCGCAATTCCGTGAGGCTTCCCGCCTGGACGAGATTCTGCAATTCGGCGATATTGCCTTCGACGCGCGGTGCGTTGGAATCGGCGTTCAGGTCGGACAGATCCTCGGGCGCGGCCGCTGGCTGAACTGCCTTTTCGGCCACCTTGGCCGCCTCGGGAGCCGCGAACGTGCTCGCGAGTGGCGCAAGGATGCCGCACAGGGACAAGGCGAGCGTGAGAGTCGCGTAATGGAGATAACGTAGTTGCTTCATGTTGGCGTCGTGGCCGGAAGGGTTGATCGGCTGTCGGTGCGTGATGCGCTGCTTAGCGCGCTCCGTTCTCGGCAGCGTGGCCGGACGGGCCCGCGTTGCTGTCGAGGGTCGGTGAATGCTGGAGCATCTGATAGAGCGCGGTCGGGTCCATCGACGTAGCGGCTTTCGATGTCCGTCTCGTCTGTGCCTGGACCGATGTCGCGCGCGCATGCGGCATGACCTCGTGCCTCGCGACGTGTTCGAAGCGCTCGATGCGCTCGACCGCCGTGTGGGCGTGAGCTGGCGCGGGCTTCGCTCGCGGAACGTGGACGGTCCTGATGTGCCCCTCGGGCTTCCGGTCGCCGACTGCGGCCACGGCGACCGGACGCCGGGCCGATTTCTTCGGCGCCGTCGCGCCAAGCACGGATTCGAGTCGTATCGCCCCTGAATCGGTCGCTTTGCTGGCGCGGAGTTTCGTGCTCGCAATCGTGGCGGCTGGCGGTGCCGGCAAGTCCGGTGTCGCTTCGACCTTCGCAAGCGCGCTCGGCGTGGACGCGGCGGCGGGGAGCGTCGTCGGGGCTGGTGCGGGCGCGACAGCATCCGGATGAGCGCGCGTCCCGATATTTTCGGCGGACGCGGGGCGCGTGTTGCGTGTCGAGCCCGGTCCAAGCCCGAACAGCAACCATACGATGAGCACGCCGCACGCAGCAGCGATGGCGGTGGCGACCGGCTTGCTGAAGCCATGCCTGCGGGCGGCCGCCGGCGCGCCGACCTCCAGATGAATCGGTTCGGCGCGGAAGTCGTCGGCGTGGGTGGTGGTCTGCGGAACCGCTAGCAGGCTCAGCATCGCGGGGGGCAGATGATCCCGTGCGAAAACCGCCCACAGACTCGCGGGACGATAGGGCGAACGCCGGTCGGACAGGGCGAGCGCGGGCACGTACGCGGTATCGAGGCGCGCCGCGAACAGCGCATATTCGAACTGCGATTGAGCCGGGCGCGAACGTATGGGCGACCACTCGAAACCGAAGTTCAACAACGGGTCCGTCAGTGCGCGCAGCGTCGGCAGACGCAGATTGCCTTCCACTACGATCAAGGGTTCGGTCATGAAGATTCCACATGCGTGCGCCCGGGCGCGGACAACGAAACAGCCCGCCCGGACCTTCGTGGCCGCAGAAGACAGCACCGCGGGTCGGCGCGAGGATAGTCGGAAATTCGACCCGCGATGATACGAAACGGTTAAGCGCGCGACGACCAGAAGATTCCTATTGTCTATTTTTGACAGGAATGCTTATTGACCGATCTGGTGTTCTTGTGCTTGTTCCTGGTCGAGCGGAAACACGTAACGCAGTGAAAAGAGATCGATGCCCGCCATATGGTCCGCTTCGCGCGCGGCCCGTTTCCAGCCGCGCGACTCGTAGAAGCCAATCGCCGCCGCGTTCTGCTCGAGCACGTAGAGATGCAACTGCCGCGCACCGCGCCCGCGGGCCCAGCGCGCCGCTTCGTCGAGCATCACGGTGCCCGTGCCGAGACCGCGACGCCCGGGCAGCGCATGAAGGTTGTCGACGAGCACGCTCCCCGTCTCGTCCGGCTCCACGACACAGATGAAGCCGACGGCATCGCCCTCATGCTCCGCGATGAACACGCTGGCCGCGCCGGCCTCGACTTCCTTTATGCGCGCCTCCCAGTGAGCCGCGCGTTCGGCCTGCAGATCGCGATCGAGGTAGCTGTCCGGCAGGATGCCGCGATACGCCGATGCCCAGCTGCGCGTGTGCATCGACGCAATGAGCGCCGTATCGGCCGATGTCGCCGCGCGCAGCGAAATTTTCGCGTCCAGTTTCTGTTCGGATGTCAGCTTAAAGTTGGGCATATGTAACCGTATTTTAATGTTGATTTAGGCGAAATTAAACGAAGTTGTGTGCAGGCGCGGGCGGGGAGGCGTTAAAATCGAGCGCATCGCGAGTGCGTTCACCGATTCCGGGAAAGTCATGTCCACGACCCACGTCACACCAGCCAACGAATCCAAGTTCAAGTCGGTCTTTCGCGTCGTCAGCGGAAACTTCCTTGAAATGTACGACTTCATGGTCTACGGCTACTATGCCTCGGCGATTGCCAAGACCTACTTTCCGAGCGGCAACGAATTCGCCTCGCTGATGCTCGCGCTGTCCGTCTTCGGCGCGGGCTTTCTGATGCGGCCGGTCGGCGCCATCGTGCTCGGCGCGTACATCGACCATCATGGCCGGCGCAAGGGCCTGATCCTCACGCTCGGGCTGATGGCGGTCGGCACCGCGTGCGTCGCGCTCGTGCCGGGCTATGCGACCATCGGTGCGCTGGCGCCGATCATCGTGCTGGGCGGGCGGCTGCTGCAAGGCTTCTCGGCCGGCGTCGAACTGGGCGGGGTGTCGGTGTATCTGTCCGAGATCGCCACCAAGGGGAATAAGGGTTTCTATTGTTCGTGGCAGTCCGGCAGCCAGCAGGTCGCCGTGGTGTTCGCGGCGCTGATCGGCGTGATCATGAACCGCCTGCTGCCGCCCGAGCAGATGACGGCCTGGGGCTGGCGCGTGCCGTTCCTGATCGGCTGTCTCATCGTGCCGTTTCTCTTCATCATCCGCCGGTCGCTGCGCGAAACCGACGAGTTTCTCGCAAGGAAGCATCGTCCGGGCATGGGCGAGATCGCGCGCTCAATCGCGCAGAACTGGGCCATCGTGCTCGCCGGCATGGGCATGGTCATCATGACGACGGTGTCGTTCTACATGATCACCGCGTACACGCCGACCTTCGGCAAGGAAGTCCTGAAGCTCTCCGCCGTCGATGCGCTCGTCGTGACGGTATGCGTCGGCATCTCGAATCTGGTCTGGCTGCCGCTGATGGGCGCGCTGTCGGATCGCGTCGGGCGGCGTCCGGTGCTGCTCGTGTTCACGATTCTCACCATTCTGACGTCGTATCCGGTGGTGCAATGGCTGGTTGCGGACCCGTCGTTCCTGCGTCTCTTGATGTGCGAACTGTGGCTGTCGTTCCTGTACGGCAGCTATAACGGCGCGATGGTGGTCGCGCTGACGGAGGTCATGCCGGTCGAAACGCGCACGACCGGTTTCTCGATGGCCTACAGCCTTGCAACGACGATCGGTGGTTTCACGCCGGCGATCTCCACGTATCTGATCCATGCGACCGGCAACAAGGCCGCGCCGGGTCTGTGGATGGGCCTCGCCGCGATCTGCGGCCTGATCGCGACGCTCGTGCTGTATCGCTCGCCCGAGGCGCGCAATCAGTACAAGACGGCCTGACGGAAGCGGGCGTCCCAGAAAAAATCCCTCGCCGGAAAAGCGAGGGATTTTTTACGCCGGAACCGCAGCCAGCGCCGCCGCCGTTTCCTCGATCACTTCCCGCCATTGCCCCGGCGCGCGCTGCCGCACGAGACGTGCATCCGGATACCACGCGCTGTCGTTCGACACGACGCCCCAGCGCCAGTCGGCGGCGAATGGCAGCATCACCCAGACCGGCTTGCCGAGCGCGCCCGCGAGGTGCGCGACGGACGTATCCACCGACACCACGGCGTCCAGGCGATCGACGATCGCGCCGGTATCCGCGAAGTTTTCGAGGCGTCCTTCCAGCAGATGGATCGATTTCGTGTTCGGATGCGCGCGTAACACGTCGCGCTCGCGTCCGGTGAGGAACGGCTGGAGCACGATCCAGTCGATGCCGCCGAGCGCGAAGAGCGGGGCGAGTTCGGAAACCGGCACCGAACGCGTCTCGCCCGGCTGCATCCGTCCCGACCACGTGATGCCGATCTTGCGCCGCTCCTGGCCGCCGATCGACCCGCGCCACTTGCGCCGGTAATCGGCGGGCACGACGAGATAGGGCGCGCGCGCCGGAATCGAATCGGGCGAAGTCATGCCGAGCGCGAGCGGCAGGCTGAGAAGCGGGCAGAACGCGTCGGCGGCCACCGCCGTGCCATCCGATTTGCTTTTCAGCTCGACGCGTGCGGCATGCGCGGCGGGCGCGAGCAGCGGCACGAGCGCGGGTTGCACTTCCAGCACCAGCTTGCCGACGAGCTTCGCCGCGAACGGCACGAAGCGCGCGAACTGCAAGGTATCGCCGAAACCCTGCTCGGCGCGTACGAGCAGCGTGCGGCCCGGCATCGCTTCGCCTTGCCAGCGCGGCAAGGACGGCGCGGGTTCGCTGCCGGGCGTCTGCAGACGCCATTCGTAGCCGGCGAGACCGCGCGCGTAATCGCCGGTCGCGAGCAGCGCGAGGGCGCGGTTCAGATGCGCGGCGGGCATCGAAGGATCGATGCGCAACGCCATCTCGAACGCGCGCAGCGCCGCGCGATGCGCCCCGAGCGCCAGATGCGTGTTGCCGAGACACAGCCACGCGACGCCGTATTTCGGATCGAGTCCGACCGCACGCTCGAAGTGGAGCACGGCCTGATCGTGACGGCCGAGCTTCGCGAGCGCGTGACCGAGCCCGAAATAGCCCGGCGCGAAGTGCGGCTGCAACGCGACCGCCTTTTGCAGCACGGGCAGCGCGTCATCGGGATGGCCGTTCGCGTCGAGCAGATTGCCGAGATTGAAATGCGCGGCGACGTAATTCGGCTCGACGTCCAGCGCCGCGCGAAAGTGCGCGATGGCGCCGAGCGTGTCGCCGAGCGCGTTGAGCGCCATGCCGAGATTGTTGTGCGCGCCGGCATGGCGCGGGCGCAGCGCGAGCGCGCGCTTGAACGCGTGCGCGGCGTCCTTGAAGCGGCGCAGCCCGGAGAGCGCATTGCCGAAGTTGTTCCACGCGGCGGGATCGTTGGGCTGCAGGCGCAGCGCCTTTTCGAACGCATCGGCGGCGTCTTCGTGGCGGCCGGCCGCCGTGTAGGCGTTGCCGAGGTTGTACTGCGCGAGCGGGAAACCCGGCGCGAGCGTGAGCGCGTTACGAAACCGTTCGATCGCGTCGTCGAGGCGGCCAAGCGCCTTCAACGCGTTGCCGAGATTGAGCTGCAGACCGGCATCGCTCGGACGCAGGTCGACGGCGCGACGCACGAGTTCGGCCGCCTCCGCGTGCTGGCCTTGCTGATGGCGCAGCACGCCGAGGTAGTGAAGGGCGTCGACGTGTTCGGGTTCGGCGGCGAGCGCGGCCTGATAGTCGCGCTCCGCGTCGGTCAGGCGGCCGTCACGATGGGCCGCGAAACCGCGGGCGAATACGGTGTCCATGACGGGAAACTTCTGGCCGGGAAAAAGCAAACCCCGCATTTTCCCACACCCGCGCCGCCGCTCCGGAAAGCGCGATTGACATGTTGCGGCGATGGCACTTAACATCTGAACAGCTATTCATACGTTGTCGATATCCGTGTCTGCCGATTCGCCTCCCGCCGCCAGCCCGATCACCTCCGATGACCGCGTCGTGCCGCTCGCCGACCTGTTCCGCCTGCTAGGCGACCCGACGCGCTTGCGCATCGTCCTCGCGTGCGTCGAGCAGAGGCGCGCGGTCGGGGCGATCGCGGAGTTGCTCGGGCTGTCGGCGTCGCTCGTGAGCCATCACTTGCGTCTGTTGCGCGCGGCGCGCATCGTGCGGGCCGAACGCCAGGGCAAACAGGTCTTCTACGTGGCCGCCGACCGCCACATCAGCGCGATGCTGGGGGAGTTGCTGGAGCACATCGCGGAGCCGCAGGCCGACGCCAGCGATATCGAATGAAACGCACCGAACGATGAGCACGCCATGAGCACGCATCAACACGAAGAACACGAACATCACGACGGGCACGCGCACGGCCACGAGCACGGGCACGGCCATCATCACCATCACGCGCCGCAGGCGGGGCAGGGCCGCACGTTCGCGCTCGCGGTCGCCCTGAACGTGGTGATCGTGGTCGTGCAGGCGATCTACGGCTTTCTCGCGCATTCGACCGCGCTGCTCGCCGATGCCGGCCACAATCTCTCCGACGTGCTCGGCCTGCTGCTCGCGTGGGCCGCCGTGTGGCTCGGCAGGCGTCAGCCGAGCGCACGCTATACGTTCGGTCTCGGCAGTTCGTCGATTCTCGCGTCGCTCGCCAATGCCGCGCTGCTGCTGTTCGCGTGCGGCGCGATCGTCCTCGAAGCGATCCAGCGGCTCATCAATCCGGCGCCGGTCGCGGGGCTCGACGTGTTCATCGTCGCGACGCTCGGCATGGTCGTGAACGGTTTTTCCGCGTGGCTCTTCATGCGCGGCAGCAAGGACGACCTCAACGTGCGCGGCGCGTTCCTGCACATGGCCGCCGATGCCGCGATCTCCGCGGCCGTCGCGGTGAGCGGTCTCATCATCCTGTTCACGGGCGCGAGCTGGCTCGATCCGCTGATGAGCCTGATCGTCGTGTCGGTGATCGTCTACGGCACCTGGGGACTCGGGCGCGACGCGATGCGCCTCGCGATGGCCGCGGTGCCGCCTTCCGTCGACCTGTCGCGTATCGAGCGGTATCTGCAGCAGCTTCCCGGCGTACGCGACGTGCACGACCTGCACGTCTGGGCGCTTTCGACGACCGAAAACGCGCTCACCGTGCATCTCGTGATGCCGCAAGGCCATCCCGGCGATGCGTTCGTGCAGGACGTCGTGAAGACGCTGCGCGGCGAGTATTCGATGCATCACGCGACCGTGCAGGTGGAGTTCGGCGAATCGTGTCAGGCGTGCGTGCTCAACGAGCGCGGGCACGCCCACTGAGGTTCCGGCGTGCCGAAAGCGGGAGGCGCGGGCGTACACTAGGCATCGTGACGTTTCAGGGAGGACCGCATGTTTGCGCCAAAGCTGAATCCGAACGACAAGCTGGACGTGGCGCCCGTTCTGATCGTCGGCGCCGGTCCGACGGGCCTCGCCGCCGCGATGAGCCTCGCGCGTGCGCACATTCCGGTCAGGCTCGTCGACCGTGCGCGCGAGCCGTCGCCGCATTCACGCGCGATCGGCATTCAGGCCCGCACGCTGGAGCTTTTCGAGCAGCATCGTGTCGTCAAACCGTTTCTCGAACTCGGCCATCGCGCGCGCGTCGCGAATCTCTATTCCAATGGCCAGCGCCTCGCGCGCCTCGACTTCGATCCCCTGCAGACGCGTTATCCGTATCTGCTCTTTCTCGAACAATCGCAGACCGAACGCCTGCTCGCCGAGCATCTCGCGGGTCATCGCGTCATGGTGGAGCGTGGTGTCGAAGTGGTCGATTTCTCGCAAGGTTCAGCGGGCTTGCAGGCGACGCTGCGTCATCCGAACGGACGCGATGAACTGTTGCGGCCTTCTTATCTGATCGCCGCCGACGGCGCGCACAGCTTCGTGCGGCATCGGCTCGGCATCGGCTTCGATGGCAAGACCTTCGATCAAACCTATCTGCTCGCGGATCTGCAAGCGGACTCCGACTGGCCCGACGACGAGTTCCATATCTTCGCTTCCGGCGAAGGGCTCGCCGCGCTCTTTCCGATGGGCGGCGACCGCGCCCGCCTGATCGCCGATCTGCCCGCGCCGCTTGCGAGCGCGGTGAATGCAGTGAACGCAGTGAACGCGGCCAACGCGGCGGACGGGAAGACTGGCCCGACGCTCGACGAATGCCGTGCGCTGGTCGAGCGGCGCGTGCATCACAAGGTCGCGCTGTCGAACCTGACATGGTCGTCGTACTTTCATTTGAACAGCCGCATGGTCGACAGGCTGCGCGTGGAACGCGTGTTCCTCGCGGGCGATTCGGCGCACGTGCATAGTCCGGCCGGCGCGCAGGGCATGAACACCGGCATTCAGGAAGCGTTCAATCTCGGCTGGAAGATCGCGCGCATGCTGGCGGGCGGCGCGCCCGAGCGGCTGCTCGACAGCTATCACACGGAGCGGCATCCGATCGAGCGCGACGTGCTGCGTCAGTCCAGCATGCTCACGCAGATGGCCGGCGCCGAGCACGGCCCGATGAAACTGATGCGCGAGCACGTGATGCCCGCGCTCGCGGCGATCGGCCCGTTGCGCGACGCGATGCGGCGCACGGTGAGCGAGCTGTCGATCAACTATCGCAAGAGTCCGCTCACGCTGGAGCGTCTGCTCGATGGCGGCCCGCGCGCGGGCGAGCGTGCGCCCGATGCACGTGTGCATGTCGTGGACGGACCGCTCGGACGCGTGCCGGGCGTCGGCTGTCTCTACGATCTGCACGACCCCGGCTGCTTTTCGCTCTTTCTGCTCGTGAATCCCTCCGGCGAGGACGATATCGCGCTCGCGCCCGCGACCATCACCGTGGCGCACGCGATGCGCGATCCGGATCTCGATGGCTTCGTGAAAGCGCTCGATAACATCATGCCGAACGCGGTGCGCGTCTGGCGCATCACCGATACGCATGGCGAGGGCGCGAATTCGCTGACGGACAACTACGGCCGCACGCGGCCCGCGTTCTATCTCGTGCGTCCGGATGGATACATCGCCGCGCGCGGGCGCGCGCCATCGGACGTGCATGGCCTGCTGCGCCATTGCGAAACGTGGTTCGGCGCGCAGGACACGAGTGCGGAACGCAAAGCGGAACGCGAGTATCGCGAAGATTGAAAAAAAGCCCTGCGGTGCAGGGCTTTGAGCGGGTTCAGGCGGTAGCTGTCTTCGGCATCAAATCCGCCTTGTGCAGCTTGAGCGCCTCCAGCACGATCGGCTCCATCGTGGCGCTCGCTTGCGGGTCGTCGAGCGCGCCGAGAATCGCGAGCCGCATGCGCGGCTCCCAGAAGCGCCGGATATGCTCCGCGATGCTGTCGACGGCTTCGGCACGGTCCGGCATCGAATCGAAGAATTCGCCGATGCGGTTCGCCATCTCGATCAGGTTATCGACATCCATTTGCTATTTCCCTGAAGTGGCCATGTTCATCAGCTCGAGCTGCTGCGTATTGAAGCGCGAGTACTCCTTCTGCCATTGCGACGGCTGTTCCACCGGCATCACCTGCACTGCCGTCACCTTGTACTCCGGGCAGTTGGTCGCCCAGTCGGAGGAGTCCGTCGTGATGACGTTCGCGCCCGATTCCGGGAAGTGGAACGTCGTATAGACGACGCCCGGCTGCATGCGCTCCGAGATCTTTGCGCGCAACACAGTCTGCCCCGCGCGCGACTCGATGCCGACCCAGTCGTCTTCCCTGATGCCGCGATCCTCCGCGTCCACCGGATGAATCTCCAGACGGTCCTCGTCGTGCCATTGCGAGTTCTCGGTACGCCGCGTCTGCGCGCCGACGTTGTATTGCGACAGGATGCGCCCGGTCGTGAGCAGCAGCGGAAACTTGCGCGTGACCTTCTCCGGCGTCGCGATGAACTTCGTGATGACGAAGCGTCCCTTGCCGCGCACGAATTCGTCGATATGCATCGTCGGCGTGCCGTCCGGCGCCTTCTCGTTGCACGGCCACTGGATGCTGCCGAGTTCGTCGAGGCGTTCATACGAGACGCCGTGGAACGTCGGCGTGAGACGCGCGATCTCGTCCATGATCTCGGACGGGTTCGCGTAGTTCATCTCGTAGCCGAGCGCACGCGAGAGCTTGATCGTCACTTCCCAGTCGGAGTAGCCCGGGAGCGGCGGCATCACCTTGCGCACGCGCGAGATGCGGCGCTCGGCGTTGGTGAAGGTGCCGTCCTTTTCGAGGAAGGTCGAGCCGGGCAGCAGAACGTGCGCGTACTTCGCCGTTTCGTTCAGGAAGATGTCCTGCACGACGATGCATTCCATCGACGACAGCGCATCCGCGACGTGCTGCGTGTTCGGGTCCGACTGGACGATGTCCTCGCCCTGGCAATAGAGGCCCATGAAGGTGCCGTGCATCGCGGCATCGAACATGTTCGGGATGCGCAGGCCCGGCTCCGGCTGAAGCTTCACGTCCCACGCTTCCTCGAAGAGCGCGCGCGTGGCCGCATCGCTGATATGCCGATAACCCGGCAACTCGTGCGGGAACGAGCCCATGTCGCACGAACCTTGCACGTTGTTCTGCCCGCGCAGCGGATTCACGCCGACGCCTTCGCGGCCGATGTTGCCCGTCGCCATCGCGAGATTCGCGATGCCCATGACGGTGGTCGAGCCTTGCGCGTGCTCGGTCACGCCGAGGCCGTAGTAGATCGCGCCATTGCCCCCGAGCGCGTAGATGCGCGCGGCTTCGCGGACCTGTTGCGCGGGCACGCCGGTGATGGCTTCCATCGCTTCGGGCGAGTTCTCTTCCTTCGCGACGAAATCACGCCACTGGCCGAAGGCACGCTCTTCGCAGCGTTCGGCGATGAAGTCTTCCTTCAGCAAGCCTTCCGTGACGATCACATGCGCGAGCGAGTTGACCATCGCGACGTTCGTGCCGGGCCGCAGTTGCAGGTGATACTGCGCCTTCACGTGCGGCGTATCGACGATATCGATGCGGCGCGGATCGATCACGATCAGCTTCGCGCCTTCGCGAATGCGGCGCTTGAGGCGCGAGCCGAACACGGGGTGGCCGTCGGTCGGATTCGCGCCCATCACGATGATCACATCCGATTGCTCGACCGACGCGAACGTCTGCGTGCCCGCCGATTCGCCGAGCGTCGTCTTCAGGCCGTAGCCCGTCGGCGAGTGGCACACGCGCGCGCAGGTATCGACGTTGTTGTTGCCGAACGCGGCGCGCACGAGCTTCTGCACGAGATACGTCTCTTCGTTCGTGCAGCGCGACGACGTGATGCCGCCGATCGAATCGCGCCCGTACTTGTCCTGGATGCGGCGGAATTCGCTCGCCGCATAGTTGAGCGCTTCTTCCCACGACACTTCGCGCCACGGATCGGTGATCTTCGCGCGGATCATCGGCTTCTTGATGCGGTCCTTGTGCGTCGCGTAGCCCCACGCGAAGCGGCCCTTCACGCATGCGTGACCTTCGTTCGCCTGGCCGTTCTTGTTCGGCGTCATGCGTACGACGGTATTGCCCTTCATCTCCGCCTTGAGCGAGCAGCCGACGCCGCAATACGCGCACGTCGTGATCGCCGAATGCTCGGCCTGACCGAGCATGATGACGGTCTTTTCCTGCAGCGTCGCGGTCGGGCATGCGGCAACGCACGCGCCGCACGACACGCATTCCGATTCCATGAACGGCACGTTCTCGCTCGCCGCGACGCGCGATTCGAAACCACGTCCCGCGATGGTCAGGGCGAACGTGCCTTGCGTCTCTTCGCACGCGCGCACGCATCGATTGCAGACGATGCACTTCGACGGATCGTAAGTGAAGTACGGATTCGACTCGTCTTTCTTGTCCTTCAGATGGTTCGCGCCTTCATAGCCATAACGCACTTCGCGCAAGCCGACGACGCCCGCCATGTCCTGCAGTTCGCAATCGCCGTTGGCGGGGCAGGTGAGACAGTCGAGCGGGTGATCGGAGATATAAAGCTCCATCACGTTCTTGCGAAGCGATTGCAGCTTGTCGCTCTGCGTGCGGACCTTCATGCCCGCTTCTACGGGCGTCGTGCACGACGCGGGATAGCCGCGCTTGCCTTCGATCTCGACGAGACACAGACGGCACGAACCCCACGGTTCGAGCGAGTCGGTGGCGCAGAGCTTGGGCACGTTGACGCCCGCTTCGATCGACGCGCGCATCACCGACGTGCCCGCGGGCACGGTGACGGACTGACCGTCGATTTCGAGCGTCACGTCGATATCGGCATGACGCAGCGGCGTGCCGTAATCGGTATCGTCGAACGGATCGCGGCGCTGCACCGATGCCGCGCTCTTGCACGCGCAATTGCCGGAGCCGCAGCCGTTGTTGGTATTGGACATTGTTGTCTCCTTATGCCGCTTTCTGTGCGGGCGTGCGGGGCAGCCCGAAGTCCTCGGGGAAGTGATCGAGCGCGGACATCACCGGGAACGGCGTCATGCCTCCCATCGCGCAGAGCGAGCCGGACACCATCGTGTCGCACAGCTCGCGCAACAGCGTGATCTGCTTCACCGACGTATCGCCCTCACGGATCTTCGCGATGACTTCCTCGCCGCGCGTCGAGCCAATGCGGCACGGCGTGCACTTGCCGCACGATTCGAGCGCGCAGAAGTGCATCGCGTATTGCGCGAGTTCGGCGAGATTCGAGGTGTCGTCGTGAACCACCAATCCGCCGTGACCGACCACCGCGCCGACCTTCGCGTATTCCTCGTAGTCGAGCGGAATGTCCCACTGGCTTTCCGGCAGATATGTGCCGAGCGGGCCGCCCACCTGTACCGCGCGTGCGGGGCGTCCGGTCGCGGTGCCGTCGCCGTAGGTGTAGAGCAGCTCGCGCAGCGTCACGCCGAACGCGAGTTCGACAAGTCCGCCTTGCTTCACATTGCCCGCGATCTGGAAGGGCAGCGTGCCGCGCGAACGGCCCATGCCGAAGTCGCGATAGAACGCCGCGCCCTTCGCGAAGATGATCGGCACGGTCGCGAGCGTGATGACGTTGTTGATGACGGTCGGCTTTCCGTACAGGCCGGTGAGCGCCGGCACCGGCGGCTTCGCGCGCACGATGCCGCGCTTGCCTTCGAGCGATTCGAGCAGCGCCGTTTCCTCGCCGCACACATACGCGCCCGCGCCCTTCGCCACATACAGCTCGAACGCGTGCGACGTGCCGAGCACGCTCGCGCCGAGCCAGCCGGCGTCGCGCGCCTTTTCGATCGCGCGGTTCAGCGTATCGATCGAATGCGGATACTCGCTGCGCACATAGATGTAGCCTTCGGTCGCGCCCACCGCCACGCCCGCGATGATCATGCCTTCGATCAGCATGTACGGATCGCTTTCCATCACGAGGCGGTCGGAGAACGTGCCGGAGTCGCCTTCGTCCGCGTTGCAGACGATGTACTTCTGATCCGCGTACGCGCCGCGCACCGTCTTCCACTTGATGCCGGCGGGGAACGCCGCGCCGCCGCGTCCGCGCAGGCCGGAATCGAGCAGCGCCTGGCAGACGGCGTCGCCGTTCATGTCGAGCACGTTGCGCAATCCCTGCAGGCCGCCGAGCGCGGTGTAATCGTCGATCGAAAGCGGGTCCGTGATGCCGATGCGCGCGAACGTCAGACGCTGCTGGTTCTTGAGATACGGTATTTCGTCGACCACGCCGACGTTCTTTTCGTGCGCTGCGCCTTCGTGAAAGCCGGCGTCGAAGAGCGCGGCGACGTCTTCGGCTTCGACGTTCGCATAGCCGATGCGACCGTTGGGCGTTTCCACTTCGACGAGCGGTTCGAGATAGAAGAGGCCGCGCGAGCCGTTGCGCACGAGTTGCACGTCGAGGCCGCGCTTTTGCGCTTCGCTCGCGATGGCTTGCGCGACGGATTCCGCGCCGAGCGCGAGCGCGGCGGAATCGATGGGAACGTAGATGCGCGTCATGCCGTCACCTCCGCGACTTTCGTTTGCGCCGCGGCGTACAGGCGGTCGAACTTCGCCGGCGTGACCTTCGCGTGCAATTCGCCGTTGATCATCATCGACGGCGACAGCGCGCACTGGCCGAGGCAATACACCGATTCGAGCTCGGTGTCCTCGGCATGACCGCTGTCGAAGCGGCAGCCGGTGTGCCCTTCGATGTGATCCTTCAGCGCTTCCACGCCCATGCTGCGGCACGCTTCCGCGCGGCAAACCTGCACGGTCACGCGCGCGGGCGGCGCGGAACGGAAGTGGTGATAGTACGTGATCACGCCGTGCACTTCGGCGCGCGACAGCGACAGCGCCTGTCCCAGCGGCGCGATGGCCGTCTCGGGCACGTAGCCGACTTCGTCCTGGATGGCGTGAAGAATGGTCATCAACGTCGCACCTTGTACGGCGTGGCGACGCACGAGTTCAGCGGATGCAGCGGCGGAAAGCTGCGGATGTGTCATGGGGCTCCTCCAACACTCGGCATATGTTTTGTTGGTACATATTTGAGTCGATATAATTACGGGTGCCGAGCCTGTAAAAGAACAATAGGCGTCGTGATATATCTTGGCAATAGGAAGAAGGAGTGCATATGGTGGACGTCGAATGCCGTGCCGAACTGGTTCTGCGAGACGCCGACGGCCGGGAAACCAGTCTCAGCGCGGTTGTGCCGCTTTTGCAGCTGGTCGCACAGACGGGCAGCATCGCGAATGCCGCGAGCGCTAAGGGTTTGTCCTACCGGCACGCGTGGGGTCTGTTGCGCGAAATCGAGGCGCGTCTCGGCGGCGCGCTCATCACCAAATCGCGCGGGCGCGGCTCCGTGCTCTCGGAGCTGGGCGAGTCGGTGCTGCGCGCGCAGCGCGTCTGCGGCGACCGGCTCGAAGCACCGTTGCAGGCGGTGGCGAACGAAGTCGCGATGGAGTTGAACCGGCGCCTCGCGGGCGGCGTGACGCAAGTGCGGATTCACGCGTCGCACGGCTATGCGGTCGCCACGCTCGTGCGCGCGCTCGGCGATCAGCGCGTGCCGGTCGACATCAAGTATCGCGAGAGCGCCGAAGCCGTGAGCGCGCTCGCGCGCGGCGAATGCGAACTGGCTGGCTTCCATTTGCCGATCGGCGAATTCCGTTCGACGTGCGCGGATATCTATCGGCCTTTTCTGGACCAGAACAAACATCAGTTGATCCGGCTCACGCGGCGTACACAAGGGCTTTTTCTGCCGAAGGGCAATCCGAAGCAGATCTCCGGTTTGCGCGATCTCGCGCGCAGCGACGTGCGTTTCGTCAACCGCCAGCCGGGCTCAGGTACGCGGATGCTGCTCGATCTGTCGTTGCGGCGTGTAGGTGTCGATCCGGACCAGATCAACGGCTATGCGACCACGGAACTCACGCATTCGGCGATCGCCGCGTTCGTCGCGAGCGGCATGGCCGATCTCGGCTTCGGCGTGCAGCCGGCCGCACAGCATTTCGCGCTCGATTTCATTCCGATCATCGACGAGGATTATTTCTTCGCGTGCGAGCGCGCGCGGCTCGACGAGGCGCGTCTAGCCTCCGTATTGCGCATTCTGCGCAGCGAAGGCTTCACGGAAAGCGTCGCTCATCTCGAAGGCTATGATCCGGCGCGCTGCGGCTCGCTCGTCGATATCGACGAAGGATTGCGTGGCTGAAGTGAGCGCGTGCGGAAAACCGGAAACGCGCGGTAAGACAGCATGACGGAGGTAAAACTGTCATCGGCGGCGAATTGGGTTAACCTAACGGTTTGCTGTCGACTTTCACTGCTCTGAGCGCGTTCTGTTCGCGCGATATACCGCCATGAAACTCTCGTTGCTCGCTTGTTCTTCCGCCGCGCTCGTCGCCGGCGCGATGTACCTGATTCCCGTCGCCTTTGCCCAGAATTCACCGGGCATTCCGGGCGGGGTGCTGCAGGACGAATTCCGCTTCAACCAGCATCCGCAGATGCAGTTCGCGGCCTCCGCGCCTTCTGAGAAGTATCAGAACGGAAAGTCCGCCATGCGCCGACGCGGTGACAACGGCGATCCGAACGGCTGCAATCTGAAGTGTCCGAAAGACGGCGCGAACTAAGTGCGCTCGCGGGATCGCCGTCGCCCGCGCGCCGAACGGTTGATAATTGACACACGGCAGCAGCATTAGGACCGGTCCGATACGAACCATGGCTTCGGAAGCCTATTCTCTCGGGCGTAGTGGAGGTGGTCTCTGTCCTCGCTACGTCTCTCAAGGATGTTTGCCCCGCCTCGCGCGGGGCTTTTTTTCGTCTGTCGCGCGCCAAAGAAAAAACCCGCGATGCTTGCGCAATCGCGGGTTTTAACCGGGGGGTATTTTTGGTGGAGGCGGCGGGAATCGAACCCGCGTCCAGAAGCGCTCTACGAACAGTTCTACATACTTAGTTCTGTCATTTGATTTAGCCCCAACGACGCGGACGAACACGCTGCGTTAAGGCGATTCACTAAATTTTCGACTTTGGCGTCGTGACGCCGCAAAAGCTTATCTGACGTATATGACCTCTCGTGGCATTGCTACCCTAACCCGTCAGCGAATTAGTGAGAGGACGGCGGCCCTTAGGCTGCCAGTGCGAACGTATCGTCGTTTGCAGTTACGTTTTTCCCATTGATTAACGAGGTGACGGGTCCTCGGTATGCCCTGACCGCTTCACAACCCCTGTCGAAACCAGGTCGCCCCCAAGCAGAACGGAAATTATCCCACGAAAAGTCATCTGAGGCGAACGGCGCGGTTTTCAAGGCATTACGTGTGCCGCTCGCGCGCAACTCACGCGATGTCGCGCAGCAGGTTCTGCAACTCTTCAGGCGAATCGACCACGTGATTCGCATGCCAGCGGCGCGGCGGAATGTCGTCGCCGCAATAGCCGTAGGCGGCTGCCACGGTGATCATGCCCGCCGCGAAGCCGGCTTGCACGTCGCGCAGATCATCGCCGACATAGACGATGCGTTCGGGCGCGACATCCAGCAACTCGGCCGCGTGCAGGAGCGGCGCAGGATGAGGCTTCGAATGCGGCGTGGTGTCGCCGCAGACGAGGCACCCGGCGCGCGTGTCGAGCCCCAGCAAGCCGACGAGCGGCGCGGCGAAACGCGTCACCTTGTTCGTCACGATGCCCCAGCGCACGCCGCGCGCATCGAGCTGATCGAGAATCTCGCTGATGCCCGGAAAGAGCGTGGTTTCGATGCAGAGATCGGCCTCGTAGTTGGCGAGGAATTCATCGCGCATCGACGCGAAGTCGTGATGCTCCGGCCCGATCTCGAACGCCCCGCCGAGCAGCCCGCGCGCGCCCGCCGACGCATACGGCCGCAACGTTTCGAGAGGACGCATTTCGAGGCCACGGTCGTGCCGCATCTTGTTCACCGCGGCGACGAGATCGGGCGCGGTATCGGCGATGGTGCCGTCGAGGTCGAACAGCACGGCCTGGCACAACCCGAGACCGTCGCCTTCGGCGAGGCGCTGGGGCAGGGGAGTGGTCTCTTCCGGAAGAGGCTTGGTGTCGATGGTACCCGTGGACAGGGGATCGTCGTTGATCATGGCGTCAGGCTTCGCGGCGGCAAGCCATCATGTAGTTGATGCTGGAATCGTTCGACAGGCCGAAGTGCCTGGAGATCGGCCGATAGGTAACGCCCTTGATGTCGACGGGCAGCAGCGAGGCGGCGCGCGCGAACGTGGCGAGCTCCGACGGCTTGATGAAACGCGAATAATCGTGCGTGCCGCGCGGCAGCATGCGCGCGATGTATTCGGCGCCGATCACGGCGAACAGATAGGCCTTCGCGTTGCGGTTCAGCGTGGAAAAGAACACCCAGCCGCCGGGCTTCACGAGCGCGGCGCATGCCGCGACGGTGCCTGCCGGATTCGGCACGTGCTCCAGCATCTCCATGCAGGTGACGACGTCGTAGGAACCGGGCTCGCGCGCGGCGAGCGCCTCCGCCGAAATCTCTTCATACGCGACTTCGACACCGCTCTCGAGACTATGCAGATCGGCCACGCCGAGCGCGCTCGATGACAGATCGATGCCCTTCACGTTCGCGCCGCGCGTGGCCATCGATTCGGACAGAATGCCGCCGCCGCAGCCGATGTCGAGCACGCGCTTGGCGCTTAAACGCGCATGCGCGTCGATCCAGTCGAGCCGTACCGGGTTCAGTTCATGCAGCGGTTTGAACTCGGCGTTCGGGTCCCACCAGCGATGCGCGAGCTCGCTGAATTTTTGTAGTTCGTGGGGATCGACGTTGGTCATGTTCGGAAATGCCTTGTTTGAGTCGTGAATCGATTAGAACCGAGTATATAGGCGCTGCAATGGGCGGGCAAAAAGGGCAATAGCTGAAGCCTACCCGAAATGATGATTCATTAAACGAATGCCCCAAAAGCTTCGGGCATAAAAAAACCCCCGCCGAAGCGGGGGTTTGATCTGCGGCAATCCAACTCGCGATTACTGCTGCGGCTGACGGGTCGTGCCCACAACTTCGACTTCCACGCGACGATCCGGTGCGAGGCAGGCGATGAGTTGCTTGCGGTTCTTCTGTTGGCAGGTACCCTTCGTGACCGGGTCGCGCTTGCCCTTGCCTTCCGTGTAGATACGGTTGGCTTCGATGCCCTTGCTGACCAGGTAAGCCTTCACAGCTTGCGCACGGCGCAGCGACAGACGGTCGTTGTACTTGTCCGAACCGATGCGGTCGGTGTAACCCGTCGCAACGACGACTTCGAGGTTCAGCGCGCCGATCTTCGATGCGAGATCGTCAAGCTTTTCCTTACCGGCCGGCTTCAAAACTGCCTTGTCGAAGTCGAACAGCGCGTCAGCCTGATAGGTGACCTTCTGGCTCTGGATGACCGGGGGCGGCGGAGCGACCGGTGCCGGCGGCGTCGGTGCTTGCGCGACCAGCGCGCCATCGCACTTCGCGTTTGCCGTAGCCGGGGTCCAGAATGCGTCGCGCCAGCACAGTTCGTTCGTGCCGTTCATCCACACATACTCGCCCGTACCGTTCACCCAGTTATCGTTCACGGCTTGTCGCGAGGCCGGCACGGACTGTGCCGAGGCCGATGCAGCCATAACTGCGGTAGCTGCAATGAACGCGAGCTTTGAAAGTTTATTCATATTTCTCCTCTCGAAATTGAGATTACCGCAGGTTTACTGCGAGCCTGTAGACGAAGACAAGTCATACATTGCTCGAAGTATAACATTCCCTACGGAACAAAACGCGCTGTATAGACTTCGAGCAGTGTCTAAGTTTGTGCGTTGGCATTTTGCCATATCGTTCCCTTGCGACGATAAAAATATCCCCGACCCCGGTACGCCCGCAACCTTATGTGGTGCATGCGCAACAAGAAGGGGACAGGAGACGGTCGAGGCCGCGGAAGGCGCGAAACGCGCGCACATTGCGTGCCCGAAAGCGATTTCCTGCGTATTTTTATCGCGGGTACTCATGCGTCTGGCAAAACGACGAGGCGGCATGATAGCCCGCCCGCGTGACGAAATGACTGAATTCGTTCCCCGGTTTTTGTAAGTAATTGGTACGGCGTTGCGCATTGCGAAGTCGGCGCGCACATGCCGGTGTCCCGACCGACATACAACTGTATGTATACAGTGCGCGTTCGGGCGCGAATATCGCGCATGGTAGAATCTCCTGATGTGCTGCGTTCGCAGCGCATAAAAGGCATGCGCTGCATACGCGGCGCGCAGCGTACGTCGGCTACGCGCCACGCCGGCTCGTCGCGCGGCTGGCGGGTCGCGAATTCGCCGCGCGCGCTGCCGTGTCGCCGCTGCAAAGTACAAGACACGGATAATGGATCAATTCGCCAAAGAGACTCTGCCAATCTCCCTCGAGGAGGAAATGCGCCGTTCGTATCTCGATTACGCGATGAGCGTGATCGTCGGGCGCGCGCTTCCCGATGTCCGCGATGGCCTGAAGCCGGTGCATCGTCGGGCGCTCTACTCGATGCACGAGCTGAACAACGACTGGAATCGCGCGTACAAGAAGTCCGCGCGTATCGTCGGCGACGTCATCGGTAAATACCATCCTCACGGCGACGCGTCCGTCTACGAGACGATCGTTCGCATGGCGCAGCCATTTTCGCTGCGCTACATGCTGGTCGACGGCCAGGGCAACTTCGGTTCGGTCGACGGCGACAACGCCGCGGCCATGCGCTACACCGAAATTCGCATGGCGAAGATCGGCCACGAGTTGCTGGCCGACATCGACAAGGAAACCGTCGACTTCGGTCCGAACTACGACGGCAGTGAGAACGAGCCGCTCGTTCTTCCGGCCCGCATCCCCAATCTGCTGATCAACGGCTCGGCCGGTATCGCGGTCGGCATGGCGACCAACATCCCGCCGCACAATTTGCGCGAGATCGTCGACGCCTGCCTGCATCTGCTGAACACGCCCGAAGCCACCGTCGACGAACTCATCGAGATCGTGCCCGCGCCGGATTTCCCGACCGCCGGCATCATCTACGGCGTCGCGGGCGTGCGCGACGGCTATCGCACGGGGCGCGGGCGCGTCGTGATGCGCGCGGCCACGCACTTCGAAGAGATCGATCGCGGCCAGCGCATGGCGATCATCGTCGACGAGATTCCGTATCAGGTGAACAAGCGCACGCTGCTCGAGCGCATCGCCGAACTCGTCAACGAGAAGAAGATCGAGGGCATCTCCGACATCCGCGACGAATCCGACAAGAGCGGCATGCGCGTCGTGATCGAGCTGAAGCGCGGCGAAGTGCCGGAAGTCATCCTGAACAATCTGTACAAGCAGACGCAGCTTCAGGACACCTTCGGCATGAACATGGTCGCGCTCGTCGACGGCCAGCCGAAGCTGCTGAACCTGAAGGAAATGATCGAGTGCTTCCTGTCGCATCGACGGGAAGTGCTGACGCGGCGCACGGTCTATGAATTGCGCAAGGCGCGCGATCGCGGGCACGTGCTCGAAGGCCTCGCCGTCGCGCTCGCGAACATCGACGAATTCATCGCGATCATCAAGGCCGCGCCGACGCCGCCCATCGCCAAGCAGGAGCTGATGGCGCGTCCGTGGGATTCGTCGCTCGTGCGCGAAATGCTGACGCGCACCGAATCCGAGGCATCGGGCGGGCGCGCAGCCTATCGTCCGGAAGGGCTGAATCCCGCTTACGGTCTCCAGGAAGACGGGCTGTACAAGCTGTCGGACGTCCAGTCGCAAGAAATCCTGCAGATGCGCCTGCAACGCCTGACCGGCCTCGAGCAGGACAAGATCACGAGCGAGTATCGCGAGGTGATGGCGCAGATCGCCGATCTGCTCGACATCCTCGCGCGGCCGGAGCGTATCCGCCAGATCATCGTCGAGGAGCTGGGCCAGATTCGCGCCGAGTTCGGCGACGAGCGTCGCTCACGCATCGAGATGAACGCGACGGAACTCAACACCGAAGACCTGATCACGCCGCAGGAAATGGTCGTGACCATGTCGCACTCGGGTTACGTGAAGTCGCAGCCGCTTTCCGAGTATCGCGCGCAGAAGCGCGGCGGGCGCGGCAAGCAGGCCACGCAGATGAAGGAAGACGACTGGATCGACACGCTCTTCATCGCGAACACGCACGATCACATGCTGTGCTTCTCGAACCGCGGCCGCGTCTACTGGGTCAAGGTGTACGAAGTGCCGCAGGGCTCGCGCAATTCGCGCGGCCGTCCGATCGTCAACATGTTCCCGCTGCAGGATGGCGAGAAGATCAACGTCGTTCTGCCGATCAAGGAATTCTCGGCGGACAAGTACGTGTTCATGACGACCGCGCTCGGCACCGTCAAGAAGACGCCACTCGAAGCGTTCAGCCGTCCGATGAAAAAGGGCATCATCGCGGTCGGTCTGGATGAGGGCGATTACCTCATCGGCGCCGCGATCACCGACGGCGAGCACGACGTCATGCTGTTCTCGGACGCCGGCAAGGCCGTGCGTTTCGACGAGAACGACGTGCGCGCGATGGGCCGCGAGGCACGCGGCGTGCGTGGCATGCAGCTGGAAGACGGGCAGCAGGTCATCGCGATGCTGGTCGCGGGCGGCGAGAACCAGTCGGTGCTCACGGCGACCGAGAACGGTTACGGCAAGCGCACGCCGATCAACGAGTACACGCGCCATGGTCGCGGCACGAAGGGCATGATCGCGATCCAGACCTCGGAACGTAACGGCCGTGTCGTCGCTGCGACGCTCGTCGAGCCCGAGAGCGAGATCATGCTGATCACGACCGCGGGCGTGCTGATCCGCACGCGTGTTTCGGAAATCCGCGAAATGGGCCGTGCAACCCAAGGTGTTACACTCATCAGCCTTGACGAGGGAACGAAGTTGTCGGGACTGCAGCATATTGCCGAGGCGGAAGCCGAGGCCGAACTCGAAGGCGATTCGGGTCCGGACGATGCTGCTGGCAACACCGGCGACGCGGAAAATGGCGAAGGCGGAGAGAACGCCTGATATTTTTTGTGTCGTAAGGCTCTCGTTGTCGCTTTTGAAAGCTCGGATTGGTTAAGCTGCGCGACGTGAGTTCGTTGCCGGTGTCGGACAACGTGCAAAAGCTCGTCGCCAGTGCTGAACTGGATATTTTTTACAGGGAGTAATGATGCAAGGACGTTTCAAGCAGTGGATGTTGCTGGCCGCTTTCGTACCGACTTTCGCGATGGCACAGTCGCTTCAGAACCAGGCGCCCGCACAGTCGGCGCCGGCGCCGGCCGCAGCAGCCCCGGTTGATCCGGCCAAGCAAGCCGCGATCAAGGATCTGCTCGACGCGATCGACGCGCAGAAGCTGGTCGGTGCGATCGGTAACAGCGCGCAGATGCAGTCGAAGCAACTCGTGCCGGCGATCCTCTCGGACGCACTGTCCGAGAACAAGACGCTGAACGACAAGCAGAAGCAGGCCGCCGTTCCGTCGCTGCAAAAGAATGCAGTGCCGAAGCTGGTTGATTCCGCTGGCCAGGTTTTCGCGACCGACGCATTCCGCAAGGATGCGATGCAGGCTCAGTACGACGCGTACGCAAAGTACTACTCGACCGACGAAATCAAGGATCTGACCAACTTCTACAAGAGCACGACCGGCCGCAAGTTCATCCAGGTTCAGGACCAGGTTGGCCGCGACGTCGTGAACGGCCTGATGCAGAAGTACATGCCGCAAGCCATCAAGGCGACGCGCACGCAAGCCGACTCGGAAGTGGCGAGCGTCAAGCCGGGCAAGTAAGCACGGCGAGGTCCTGACGCAAATCCGCTGATGGGGCTCACCGCCCCGTGCATTGGCGGGTTTTCAGGACAGTGCGATAATGGCTGTTTGCGCGCGAGCGCAAGCAGCCATTTCTTTTTTCGGGCGCGAAAACGCGGTCTTCGTTTCATCCGCCGTTCGATCGCGCCTGACCCTTCGGAACTCCGGGATCCCCAGATGCGCGTGTTCAATTTCTCCGCCGGCCCAGCCGCCATGCCAGAAGAAGTCCTGAAACAGGCAGCCGACGAAATGCTCGACTGGCAAGGCAGCGGTATGAGCGTGATGGAAATGAGCCACCGCGGCGCCGAGTTCATGTCGATTCACGAGGCGGCGCTGACCGATTTGCGCGAGTTGCTGAAGGTGCCCGCATCGCATCGGATTCTCTTTCTGCAGGGCGGGGGCATCGGCGAGAACGCCATCGTCCCGATGAACCTGCTCGGCAAGAAGCGAACCGCCGACTTCGTCGTGACCGGTTCCTGGTCGACGAAATCGTTCAAGGAAGCGCAGAAGTACGGCACGCCGCATCTCGCGGCCAACGGCAAGACCGAAGCGGGCTTCACGCGCGTGCCGGCCTTCAGCGAATGGAAGCTGTCGGACGATCCGGCCTACGTGCATCTGTGCAGCAACGAAACCATCGATGGCGTCGAGGCCTTCGAGATTCCCGACCTCGGCGACATTCCGCTCGTCGCGGATGCGTCCTCGCACATCCTGTCGCGCCCGATGGATATCGCCAAGTACGGCGTGCTCTTCGGCGGTGCGCAGAAGAACATCGGCATGGCGGGCGTGACCGTCGTGATCGTGCGCGAAGACCTGCTCGATCGCGCGCTGCCCATTTGTCCGTCGGCGTTCGAATGGAAGACCGTCGCGGAAAACAACTCGATGTACAACACGCCGCCCACCTACGCGATCTACATCGCCGGGCTCGTCTTCAAATGGCTGAAGCAGCAGGGCGGCCTGGAAGCGATCGAGGCGCGCAACGTGGAAAAGGCCACGCTGCTCTACGACACCATCGATTCCAGCGATTTCTACGTCAACAAGGTCGAGCGCCAGAACCGTTCGCGCATGAACGTGCCGTTCTTCCTTGCCGACGAATCGCGCAACACCGATTTCCTGGCCGGCGCGAAGGCGCGCGGCCTGTTGCAACTGAAGGGCCACAAGTCCGTCGGCGGCATGCGGGCATCGATCTACAACGCGGTGCCGATCGAGGGCGTCAAGGCGCTCGTCGACTACATGAAGGAATTCGAGCGGACGAGCGCCTAAGTGCGTTCGCTCCTTTAACCGCAATCGCTCAAGCACCGCATGGACGACGATCTCAATTCAAGACTCAAACCGCTGCGTGAACGCATCGACGTGCTCGACGCACAACTCATCGCGCTGTTGAATCAGCGCGCTTCCGTCGCGCTCGAAGTCGGCGAAGTGAAGAAGCATTTCAACGCGCCGGTGTTTCGCCCCGAGCGCGAGATGCAGGTCATCGCGCGTCTGCAGGACATGAGCGACGGGCCGCTCGCCGACGAGCACATCGCTTCGATCTGGCGCGAGATCATGGCCGCGAGCCGCGCGCTCGAACAGACCATCAGCGCCGCGTTTCTCGGGCCGGTTGGCACCTACAGCGAACAGGCGATGTTCGAATACTTCGGGCATTCGATTCAGGGCGTGCCGTGCCCGTCGATCGACGAAGTGTTTCGCGCCGTTGAAGCGGGCGCGGCGCAGTACGGCGTCGTGCCGGTCGAGAATTCGGCGGAAGGCGCGGTGTCGCGCACGCTGGATCTGTTGCTGCAGACCTCGCTTCTGATCGGCGGCGAACTCGCGTTGCCGATTCATCATAATCTGCTGACCGCGTCCGGCACGCTCGATGGCGTAACGCGCGTGTGCGCGCATCCGCAGGCGCTCGCGCAGTGCCAGCGCTGGCTCACCGCGAACGCGCCGCATCTGGAGCGTCAGGCGGTGTCGAGCAATGCGGAAGCCGCACGCATCGCGGTGAGCGATCCGACTGTCGCGGCCATCGCCGGCGACCGCGCGGCCACGCATTACGGCCTCGGCGTCGTGTTCTCGATGATTCAGGACGATCCGCACAATCGCACGCGCTTCGTGATCGTCGGCAAGCAGCCCACCGATTCGAGCGGCCACGATCAGACCTCGCTCATCGTGTCGGTGTCGAACGAGGCGGGCGCCGTGTTCAAGCTGCTGGAGCCGCTCGCGAAACACGGCGTCTCGATGACGCGCTTCGAATCGCGTCCCGCGCGCTCGGGCACGTGGGAGTACTACTTCTATATCGACATCGAAGGCCATCGCGACAACCCGGCCGTCGCCGCCGCGCTGGAAGAGCTCGGGCGCAAGGCCGCGTTCCTGAAGATTCTGGGTTCGTATCCGCGAGCCCGCTGAGCTTCCCTCGTCGCCGCCGCGCGTTAGCGGCGGTCCGGTTTCCTGCGTCGGACGACGCGTTTTTATCGATGTCCCGTGGCTGCGTTCTCTTTCAACAAACTGGTTATTTTCGGCGTCGGCCTGATCGGCGGATCGCTCGCGCGCGCGTTGCGTGAACGCGCCGGGCTCGCAGGCCGAGTCGTGGGCGTGGGCCGTTCCGTGAAGTCGGTCGCGCGGGCGCTGGAACTCGGCGTGATCGACGAAGCCGCCGCGCTCGACGACGACCTCGCGCTGTCGAACGCGCTGCGCGACGCCGATATCGTGCTGCTCGCCGCGCCCGTCGCGCAGACCGAGCCGCTGCTCGCGCGCATCGCGCCGTTGCTCGGCGCGCGGACCATCGTCACGGACGCCGGCAGCACGAAAACCGATGTCGTCGCGGCGGCGAAGCGAACCCTGGGCGCGCGTGTCGCCCAGTTCGTGCCGGGGCATCCGATCGCCGGGCGCGAGTCGAGCGGCGTCGATGCGGCGCTGCCCGATCTTTATGTCGATCGCAATGTCGTGCTCTGTCCGCTGCCCGAAAACGCAGCCGACGACGTCGAGCGCGTCGCGTCGATGTGGCGCGCGACCGGCGCGTGCGTGCGTCAGATGAGCGAGGCGCAGCACGATCGCGTGTTCGCGTCGGTGAGCCATCTGCCGCATGTGCTGTCGTTCGCGCTCGTCGACCAGATTCTCGCTACGCCCGACGCCGAGCTGAAATTCTCGTTCGCGGCGGGCGGTTTCCGCGATTTCACGCGCATCGCGGCGTCGAGCCCGGAAATGTGGCGCGATATCTGTCTCGCGAACCGCGCCGCGCTGCTCGCCGAACTCGACGATTACACTGCCGTGCTCGCACGCTTTCGCGCGGCGATCGACGCATCGGACGGCGCTGCGCTCGAAGCCGCGTTCGCGCGCTCGCGCGTCGCGCGCAAAGAGTGGCAGGAGAGCGGCGGCATCAAGCCCTCCAACGACGTCGCCGCGAAATAAGCTGTGCCCCAAGCTGCAACCCAAGCTGTGACCCAAGGAAACACTATGGAACATCTGGATCTCGGACCTTTCTCTCGCGCGTCCGGCACGGTGCGCTTGCCCGGCTCGAAGAGCATTTCGAACCGCGTGTTGCTGCTCGCGGCGCTCGCGAGCGGCGAAACGGCCATCACGAATCTGCTCGATTCCGACGACACCCGTGTGATGATCGCCGCCCTCAAGACGCTCGGCGTCGCGGTGCGGGAGGAGGGCGAGCGCCTGATCGTCGGCGGGACGGGCGGCGCGTTTCCGTCGAAAGCGGCTGAACTGTTTCTGGGCAATGCGGGCACGGCGGTGCGTCCGCTGACCGCGGCGCTCGCGGTGAACGGCGGCGAATATCGCGTGCATGGCGTGCCGCGCATGCATGAGCGGCCGATCGGCGATCTCGTCGACGGCTTGCGGCAGATCGGCGCTGCGATCGATTACGAGCTCAACGACGGTTTTCCGCCGCTGAAGATTCACGCTGCGAAGATCGCGATCGACAAGCCGATTCGCGTGCGCGGCGATGTGTCGAGCCAGTTTCTGACCGCGCTCCTGATGAGCCTGCCGGTCGTCGAGGGCCGCAGCGGTCCCGTTACGATCGAGATCGAAGGCGAACTCATCTCGAAGCCGTACATCGACATCACGATTCGCCTGATGGCGCGTTTCGGCGTGACCGTCGAGCGCGATGGCTGGGCGCGCTTCACGATTCCCGCCGGCGCAGGCTACCGGTCGCCGGGCGCGATCATGGTCGAAGGCGACGCGTCGTCGGCGTCGTATTTTCTGGCGGCGGGCGCGATCGGTCACGGGCCGGTGCGCGTGGAAGGCGTCGGGCGCGCGAGCATCCAGGGCGATGTCGGTTTCGCCGACGCGCTCAATCGCATGGGCGCGAACGTCATGATGGGCGAGGACTGGATCGAAGTGCGCGGCGTCGAGTCGGACGACGGCAGGCTCGCGCCCATCGACATGGACTTCAATCTGATCCCCGACGCCGCGATGACCATCGCCGTGGCCGCGCTCTTCGCGAGCGGCACGACCACGCTGCGCAATATCGCGAGCTGGCGCGTGAAGGAAACCGACCGCATCGCCGCGATGGCGACCGAACTGCGCAAGGTCGGCGCGACGGTGGAAGAGGGCGCGGACTATCTCGTCGTGACGCCGCCTGCGAAACTCACGCCGGATGCCGCGATCGACACTTACGACGACCACCGCATGGCGATGTGTTTTTCGCTCGTCAGTCTGGGCGGCGTGCCGGTTCGCATCAACGATCCGAAGTGCGTGAACAAGACTTTCCCCGATTATTTCGATCGGTTCGCGACGCTCGTCAGGGCGTAACTACAGCGGTGCTAGCGTGAAGCGCGATTTCATAGACTTCAATGACAGAATCAACGGGCCGGAACGGCCAGACTCGATGAAACCGACCCGTCCATTCGACCCCACTCCCGTGATCACGATCGATGGGCCGACGGCTTCGGGCAAGGGCACGGTCGCGGCCATCGTCGCGGCGACGCTCGGCTTTCACCTGCTCGACAGCGGCGCGCTCTACCGGCTCGCGGCGCTCGCCAGCCTTCGCTACGAAGTGGAGAAAGACGACGCTCCCGGCCTTGCAAAACTGATCGAAGCGCTCCACATCACGTTCCGCGAAGGTTGCGCGCAACTCGACGGCGTGGACGTTTCGGGCGAAATCCGGCAGGAAAAGGTCGGCAACCGCGCCTCCGCGATCGCCGTGCATCCCGCGGTGCGCCAGGCGTTGGTCGCGCGTCAGCGGGCGTTTCGCAAGCGCCCCGGCCTCGTCGCCGACGGCCGCGACATGGGCACCGTCATCTTTCCCGACGCCACGCTGAAGGTATTTCTGACGGCGAGCGCCGAGGCGCGCGCGGCGAGACGGTATAAGCAATTGATGCAAAAAGGTTTTTCTGCTAATATGGATGACTTGCTGCGAGATTTGCGTGCGCGCGACGACCGGGACATGAACCGGAGCACCGCGCCGCTCAAGCCCGCAGCGGACGCGAAGACGCTGGACACCTCCGGTTTGTCGATCGATCAAGCGGTCGAACAGATCATCGGCTGGTACAGCGCGGTTCGCGTGTAATAGAGCAAGGTGCTCCGTCGGCAGATGGAGCGTGTGTTAAACCCTTTAACCCCGTACGGCGTTGCGCTTCACCGGTCCATTGGGGACCACCGCGCGAATGGCTGTGCAAATATCGATTTTTATGTCCGACCTGCAAACCTCCACCCCGAATACCGAATCCTTTGCGGCTCTGTTCGAAGAGTCGCTGACCAAGCAGGACATGCGCGCCGGCGAAGTGATCTCCGCCGAAGTCGTGCGTGTCGACCACAACTTCGTGGTCGTCAACGCTGGTCTCAAGTCCGAAGCCTATATTCCGCTCGAAGAATTCCTGAACGACGCGGGTGAAGTGGAAGTGCAGGCGGGCGACTTCGTTTCCGTCGCGATCGACGCGCTGGAAAACGGCTATGGCGACACCATCCTGTCGCGCGACAAGGCGAAGCGCCTCGCTTCGTGGCTGTCGCTGGAAAAGGCGCTCGACAACAACGAGCTCGTGACCGGCACGATCACCGGCAAGGTCAAGGGCGGCATGACCGTGATGGTCAACGGCATCCGCGCGTTCCTGCCGGGTTCGCTCGTCGACACGCGTCCGGTCAAGGACACGACGCCGTACGAAGGCAAGACGCTCGAATTCCGCGTCATCAAGCTCGACCGCAAGCGTAACAACGTGGTGCTGTCGCGCCGCGCGGTGATCGAAGCCACCCAAGGCGAAGAGCGCGCGAAGCTGCTCGAGACGCTGAAGGAAGGCGCGATCGTCGAAGGCGTGGTCAAGAACATCACCGACTACGGCGCGTTCGTGGACCTCGGCGGCATCGACGGCCTGCTGCACATCACCGACATCGCATGGCGTCGCGTGCGTCACCCGTCGGAAGTGCTGTCGGTTGGCCAGGAAGTCACCGCCAAGATTCTCAAGTTCGACCAAGAGAAGAACCGCGTCTCGCTCGGCATCAAGCAACTCGGCGACGATCCGTGGGAAGGCATCTCGCGTCGTTACCCGTCGGGCACGCGCCTGTTCGGCAAGGTCACGAACATCACCGACTACGGCGCATTCGTCGAAGTGGAATCGGGCATCGAAGGCCTGGTTCACGTGTCGGAAATGGACTGGACCAACAAGAACGTTGCGCCGTCGAAGGTCGTTCAGCTCGGTGACGAAGTCGAAGTCATGGTTCTCGAAATCGACGAAGACCGCCGCCGTATCTCCCTCGGCATGAAGCAGTGCAAGCCGAATCCGTGGGATGACTTCAGCCGCAACTTCAAGAAGGGCGACAAGATCAGCGGCGCCATCAAGTCGATCACCGACTTCGGCGTGTTCATCGGTCTGCCTGGCGGCATCGACGGTCTGGTTCACCTGTCGGACCTGTCGTGGTCGGAAACCGGCGAAGAAGCCGTGCGCAAGTACAAGAAGGGCGACGAAGTCGAAGCCGTGGTTCTGGGCATCGACGTCGACAAGGAGCGCATCTCGCTCGGCATCAAGCAGCTCGAAGGCGATCCGTTCAACAACTTCGTCGCGATCAACGACAAGGGCGCCATCGTTGACGGCGTCGTGAAGTCGGTCGACCCGAAGGGTGCGGTCATCACGCTGTCCGGCGAAGTCGAAGGCTACCTGCGTGCTTCGGAAATCGCGCAAGACCGCGTGGAAGATGCGCGCAACGTGCTGAAGGAAGGCGACAAGGTCAACGCGATGATCATCAACATCGATCGCAAGTCGCGTGGCATCAACCTTTCGATCAAGGCGAAGGATTCGGCCGAACAGCAGGAAGCCATGCGCAGCCTGCAGGGCGACACGAACGCCGCCGCGACCGGCACGACCAACCTCGGCGCGCTGCTCAAGGCCAAGCTCGACGGCCAGAACAGCTAAGCCCTCAACGGCAAGCTGAAGTATGACCAAATCGGAATTGGTCGCCCAGTTGGCGTCGCGATTTCCGCAACTTGTCCTCAAGGATGCGGATTTCGCGGTGAAGACGATGCTCGATGCGATGTCGGAGGCTTTGGCCAACGGTCACCGCATCGAGATTCGCGGCTTCGGCAGCTTCGGGCTCAACCGTCGTCCGTCGCGCGTCGGGCGCAATCCCAAGTCGGGTGAGAAGGTGCTGGTACCGGAGAAATTCGTGCCCCACTTCAAGCCGGGCAAGGAGTTGCGCGAACGCGTAGATGGCCGTGCGGGAGAGCCGCTGAAGATGTCGAATGACGATGATGCGGACGATCTCTGATCGGCGCGCATTCCCGGCTGAAGGCATTCTTCAGTTCGCGACGTTCGCCCACGAGGCAATCGACCAGGAAAGCACCCTTCGGGGTGCTTTTTTCATATGCGGCGTTTCATGCTCGCAGCGCTGGCGCAACGGGTGCGTTGTTTGCTGAAAATCCACGCGGAGCGCCGGCGGCTGCCTGTGCCCGGAAGCATCAATTACAATACCGGTCACTTTGACCTGGGTGTTCAACCGCGCAGGCCCGGCCGCAACGGAAGGGCCGTCTGATGCAACCGCTCTTGCGAGACCCTACATGAGATTCCTCGTCTGGCTGATCCGCGTTCTGATTTTCGTGCTGCTGCTGGTGCTGGCGCTCGCCAACACCCAGACCGCGACGCTGAACTTCCTTGCAGGCTATGCCTGGACCGCGCCGCTGATCCTGATCGGTCTCGCGTTTTTCGTCGTGGGATTGCTGGCGGGGCTGTTGTCCGGCGTGCCCGCGATGATACGTCTGCGGATGGAAAACGGACGGCTGAAGCGCGAACTGCGCGTCGCGCGCGAGACGCCGGTGGTAAAGGAAGAACCGCCGATGCCGCCGCTCATCTGATATCGAGCGAAAGCAGACACCTAACATTCAACGACAAATCGCATGGATCTAGACTTCTGGTGGCTACTCGTCATCCCCATCGCCTTCGCGCTGGGGTGGATCGCGTCCCGCTATGACCTGAAAACTCTGCTGTCCGAGAATGCGAACCTGCCGCGCTCGTACTTTCGCGGCCTGAATTTTCTGCTGAACGAACAACACGACAAGGCGATCGATGCGTTCATCGAAGTCGCCAAACTCGATCCGGAAACCATCGAACTGCATTTCGCGCTCGGAAATCTGTTCCGCCGGCGCGGCGAAACCGACCGCGCGATCCGCGTGCATCAGAATCTCCTGAGCCGCGCCGACTTGCCGGTCGCCGAGCGCGATCACGCGCTCTATGAACTCGGACAGGACTTCCTGAAGGCGGGCCTGCTCGATCGCGCCGAGGAGACGTTCCGTTCACTCGAAGCGGGCGAGTATTCGCTCGGCGCGCAGCGCGCCTTGCTCACCATCTACGAGATCGAGAAAGACTGGCCGAAGTCCATCACGACGGCCGAGCAAATCGAAAAGATGGGCGCGCCGTCGCTGCATATGGAGATCGCGCATTTCCATTGTGAGCTCGCGCAAGAAGCGTTGCAGCGCAAGAATCCCGAAGGCGCGCGCGCCGAACTGAAGCTCGCGCTGGCATCGAACCCGGACAACGTGCGCGCGACGATTCTCGCCGGCGACGTCGAGGCGGCCGCGGGCAACGTCGACACCGCGATCACGCACTGGAAGCGTGTCGAGGCGCAGAATGAAGCGTATCTGCCGCTCGTCGCCGAAAAGCTGATGAAGGCGTACGGCGCGCTCGGACGCAAGGATGAGGGCGTGGATCTGCTGATCGATTACGCGACCCGCTATCCGTCGAACGATCTGCTCGATGTCGCGTACAAGCACGTGCAGGAGTTGCGCGGCCTGGACGCGGCGCATGCGCTCGCGCGCAAGCAGATGGAAAGCGCGCCGAATCTGGCCGGCATGACGCGTCTGCTCGAAGCCCAGGAAGCGACCGCCGACGAGCCGCGTCGCGGCGAGCTCGAACTGATGCGTAATCTCGTGAAACAGCGCACCAAGAACCTGCCGCGTTATACGTGTCAAACTTGCGGCTTCCGCGCGCGACTATTCTATTGGCAATGTCCCGGCTGCAGCGGCTGGGAAACGTACGCGCCGCGGCGCGTCGAGCCGATCACCAGCTCGGTCTGAACCCGCGCGCGGCAAGCATGAAATCAGGCGGCGCTCGAACGCGCCGCTTCCGCCACCGGCATTTCAGAAACCACCGGAAAGCGTATGAAAGTGACCATCGTCGGCACGGGTTACGTCGGTCTTGTGACCGGCGCGTGCCTTGCCGAAATCGGCAATGACGTGTTTTGCGTGGATGTGGATCCGCGCAAGATCGAAATTCTCAACAACGGCGGCGTGCCGATCCACGAGCCGGGCCTTCAGGAAATGCTGAAGCGCACGCGCGCGGCGGGCCGCATCCAGTTTTCCACGGATGTCAAAGCGAGCGTCGAGCATGGCGACATCCAGTTCATCGCGGTGGGCACGCCGCCCGACGAAGACGGTTCCGCCGACCTGCAATACGTGCTCGCCGCCGCGCGCAATATCGGCAAATACTCGAACGGCTTCAAGGTGATCGTCGACAAGTCGACGGTGCCGGTCGGCACGGCGCTGCAGGTGAAGAAGGTCGTCGACGAAGAGCTGAAAGCGCGTGGGCTCGAAGGCTCGGCGAAGCATGGCTTCTCGGTCGTGTCGAATCCGGAGTTCCTGAAGGAAGGCGCGGCGGTCGACGACTTCATGCGGCCAGATCGCATCGTGATCGGCATCGACGACGACGACGCAGGCAATCTCGCGCGCGAGAAGATGAAGCGGCTCTACGTGCCCTTCAACCGCAATCACGAGCGCACGCTCTACATGGACGTGCGCTCCGCCGAATTCACGAAGTACGCCGCCAACGCAATGCTCGCGACGCGCATCTCGTTCATGAACGATCTGTCGAATCTGGCGGACACCGTCGGCGCCGATATCGAATCGGTGCGGCGGGGCATCGGCTCGGACCCGCGCATCGGCTATCACTTCCTGTACGCGGGCTGCGGTTACGGCGGCTCGTGCTTCCCGAAGGACGTGCAGGCGCTCGCGCAGACCGCGCGCGAAAACGGCCACACGCTCCGCGTTCTCGAAGCGGTCGAGGCGGTCAATCACGACCAGAAGGATGTGCTCGTCAACAAGATCGTCAGGCGCATGGGCGAAGACCTGCGCGGGCGCACGTTCGCCGTGTGGGGCCTCGCGTTCAAGCCCAACACCGACGACATGCGCGAGGCGTCGAGCCGGCGCATCATCGAGGCGCTCTTGCAGCGCGGCGCCACGGTGCACGGTTACGATCCCGTCGCGCGTGACGAAGCCGAGCGCGTGTTCGCCCTCGATCTCGCGGATCGACCCGAGGACATCAAGCGTCTGCACTTCGTGAAGACGCAGCAGGACGCGCTGACGGGCGCAGACGCGCTCGTCATCGTGACCGAATGGAAGGAATTCAAGAGCCCCGATTTCTGGCACTTGAAGAGCGCGCTGAAGACGCCGGTGATCTTCGATGGCCGCAATCTGTATGAACCGGAAGCGATGGCCGAAATGGGCATCGACTATTACGCGATAGGACGTCCCCATGTCGAACTCGACCGCAACGGCAGCCGCAGCTAACGCCGATATTCCCGTCGTGCCGCGCGCGCGCATCTCGGCCGCGCGCGTGCTGGTGGTCGGCGACGTGATGCTCGACCGCTACTGGTTCGGCGACGTCAACCGCATCTCGCCGGAAGCACCCGTGCCGGTGGTGCACGTGCAGAAGAAGGAAGACCGGCTCGGAGGCGCTGCGAACGTCGCGCGCAACGCGGCGGCGCTCGGCGCGCAGGCGGGCTTGCTCTGTGTCGTCGGTCACGACGAGCCGGGCGAGCGCATCGTCGAGTTGCTCGGCGAGAGCAAGGTCGCGGGGCATCTCGAACGCGATCCCGAACTGCTCACGACCATCAAGCTGCGCGTGCTTTCGCGCCAGCAGCAACTGCTGCGCGTCGATTTCGAGAACACGCCGAATCACGAAGTCCTGCACGCGTGTCTTGCGCGCTTCGCGGAACTGCTGCCGCAGCACGACGTGATCCTCATGTCCGACTACGCGAAGGGCGGCCTCACGCACGTCACGCAGATGATCGCCGACGCGAAGCGCGCCGGAAAACCCGTGCTCGTCGACCCGAAAGGCGATGACTGGGATCGCTATCGCGGCGCCACGCTCATCACGCCGAATCGCGCCGAACTGCGCGAAGTGGTCGGTCAGTGGAAGTCGGAGGAAGACCTGCACGAGCGCGTGACGAAGCTGCGCGCCGAACTCGATATCTCTGCGCTGCTGCTCACGCGCTCCGAAGAAGGCATGACGCTCTTCACCGAGAACCAGGTGCTGCATACCTCGGCCGAAGCACGCGAAGTGTATGATGTCTCGGGCGCGGGCGACACCGTCATCGCAACGGTCGCGACCATGCTGGGCGCGGGTGTGCCGCTCGTCGACTCGATCGTCTATGCGAATCGCGCGGCGGGCATCGTCGTGGGCAAGCTCGGCACGGCGACCGTCGACTACAACGAACTCTTCGCCTGACCTTACCTGACACTTCGCCATGACCATCATCGTTACCGGTGCTGCCGGGTTCATCGGCAGCAATATCGTCAAGGCGCTCAACGAGCGCGGCGAGCAACGCGTGATCGCGGTGGACAACCTCACGCGCGCCGACAAGTTCAAGAATCTCGTCGATTGCGAGATCGACGATTACCTCGACAAGACCGAGTTCGTCGAGCGCTTCACGCGCGGCGATTTCGGCAAAGTGCGCGCGGTGTTCCATGAAGGCGCCTGTTCGGACACGATGGAAACCGACGGCCGCTACATGATGGACAACAATTTCCGCTACAGCCGCGACGTGATGGACGCGTGCCTCGCACAGGGCGCGCAGTTCCTCTACGCATCGTCGGCGGCTACGTACGGCGGGTCGAGCCGTTTCGTCGAGGAACGCGAGGTCGAGAAGCCGCTCAACGTCTACGGCTATTCGAAGTTCCTGTTCGATCAGATCGTGCGTCAGGTGTTGCCGAAGGCGCAGAGCCAGATCGTCGGCTTTCGCTACTTCAACGTGTACGGCCCGCGCGAGACGCACAAGGGCCGCATGGCGTCGGTCGCGTTCCATAACTTCAACCAGTTCCGCTCGGAGGGCAAGGTCAAGCTCTTCGGTGAATACAACGGCTATGCCGCGGGCGAGCAGACGCGCGATTTCATCTCGGTCGAAGATGTGGTGAGGGTCAACCTGTTCTTCTTCGATCATCCGGAGAAGTCGGGCATCTTCAATCTCGGCACCGGACGCGCCCAGCCGTTCAACGATATCGCGTCGACGGTGGTGAATTCGCTGCGCGCGCTCGACGGCGAAGCGGCGCTCTCGCTTGCGGAACTCGTGCAGCGCGGGCTCATCGAGTACATTCCGTTCCCCGATGCACTGCGCGGCAAGTATCAATGCTTCACGCAGGCGGACCAGTCGCGCCTGCGCGCGGCGGGTTACGACGCACCGTTTCTGACGGTTCAGGAAGGCGTCGATCGCTACGTGCGTTGGCTATTCGGCCAGCTATAAACGCGTTTCGAGTCTCTCTAAACTGGGTCTCACGGTTGGCGCCGTTGCCAGCCGGTTCCTCACGGAGACTCAGTCATGTTCAAGCAAGCACTCTCGTCGATCGCCGCATTCGCGCTCATCTTTTCCATCGGTAGCGCGTTCGCGGCCGTCGACGTCAACACCGCCAACTCCGATGCGCTGCGCGGCGTGAAGGGCATCGGTCCGGCCAAGGCGAAAGCCATTCTCGACGAACGTCAGGCGCATGGCCCCTTCAAGGACGCCAGCGATCTCAGCACGCGCGTGAAAGGCATGGGCGGCAAGACCGTTCAACGTCTCGAAGCGGAAGGGCTGACGATCGGTGCTGCCGCCAAGACCGCCGCCGCAGCACCGCCCGGCGCTGCGAACCCGGCGGTCGCGACGCAGGTTTCGGCGTCCGCGTCGTCCAAACCCGTCGTCGTGAAGAAATAAGGGCGACGCCAAGGCGCGCCGGCGTGCCCGGCGTGTCAACGATCTCCTTCAGCCTTCGGAAGTGTTGGGCTCCCCCGCGGACGTTTGCCTGCGGGGCTTTTTGCATGTGCAGGCGCGGCCGCGCGCGGCATTCCATCCGCGCATCAGGGGTGCGCCGGCGTCGACGGGACCGCTGGGCTACAATCGAAGCATTCTCATATCAAAAATCCCGCGGCGGGCGCGTCCTGCCGCGGGAATCGAATCCGCTCCGCATATGGCTTACATGACTATCGAAGACACGATCGGCAATACGCCGCTCGTGCAGCTCGTCCGCATCGTGGACGACGAAATCCGCAGCCGCAACAACGTCGTGCTGGGCAAGCTGGAAGGCAACAATCCGGCGGGTTCGGTGAAGGACCGTCCGGCTTTGTCGATGATCAGGAAAGCTGAAGAGCGCGGCCGCATCAAGCCGGGCGACACGCTGATCGAAGCGACGAGCGGCAATACCGGCATCGCGCTCGCGATGGCAGCCGCGATGCGCGGCTACAAGATGGTGCTGCTGATGCCCGAAGATCTCTCGGTCGAGCGCCGTCAGAGCATGGCCGCGTATGGCGCGGAGATCGTGCTGACGCCGGTGACGGGCGGCATGGAGTACGCACGCGATCTCGCCGATCAGATGCAGCGCGATGGCAAGGGGATCATCCTCGACCAGTTCGCGAATCCCGACAATCCGCTCGCGCATTACGAAGGCACCGGCCCCGAACTGTGGCGTCAGACCGAAGGGCGCCTCACGCACTTCGTCTCGTCGATGGGCACGACCGGCACGATCATGGGCGTGTCGAAATACCTGAAAGAGCAGGACCAGAAGATCGAAATCATTGGTGCGCAGCCGGAAGAGGGCTCGCGCATTCCGGGCATCCGCAAGTGGCCGGAAGCGTATCTGCCGAAAATCTTCGATCGCAGCCGGGTCGACCGCGTGGAGAACGTGAGTCAGGCGGCGTCCGAGGCGATGGCGCGGCGCCTCGCATCGGTCGAAGGTATTTTCGCGGGCATCTCGTCGGGCGGCGCGTGCGAAGTCGCGCTGCGCATCGCGCGTCAGGTGGAGAACGCGACGATCGTGTTCATCGTCTGCGATCGCGGCGATCGTTATCTGTCGACGGGCGTGTTTCCGGCGTGATGCCGCGACCTTTGCCCGCGCAATGAAAAAACCCCGGCATGCCGGGGTTTTACTTTTTCAGAGCCAGCAAAAACGTCACTGCGGATTCGTACCGGTATCGCCCGCGATCATGCGCGCCTTCACGGCCTCGCCGAGTTGATACACCGCGAGCGCATAGAAGAAGCTGCGGTTGTAGCGCGTGAGCACATAGAAGTTCTTCAGCCCGAGCGTGTATTCGGTCGTGCGGCCGGGCGTCGGCAGATCGACGACGGTGAGCGGCGTCGCTGCCTGAGCCTCGACGTTCAGTCCCGGCTCGTTGAGCAGCATGCCGGCCTTCGTCAATTGCGCGAGCGACCACTTCGGCTCCGGCGCGCCATCGGCGGCGGCCTGCGCGATGCCCTGGCTGCCGACGTCGCCGGCGATCCGCCACACGACCGGACGGCCCGGCTCCCAGCCGTTCTGCTTCAGATAGTTCGCCACGCTGCCGATGGCGTCCGCGGGGCTCGTGCGCAGATCGATGCGGCTGTTGCCGTCGTAATCGACCGCGTATTGCACGATGCTGCTGGGCAGAAACTGCGGGATGCCGATCGCGCCGGTGTACGAACCGAGCACGGTGGTCGGATCGATCTGCGCATCGCGCGTCCACACGAGCAGGTCTTCCAGGTTCTTGCGGAAGGTCGCCATGCGCTCGGCGCGATTCGGCGTGTTCGGGTAATCGAAGGTGAGCGTGGTCAGCGCGTCGAGCGCGCGGAAGTTGCCCATGTACTTCCCGTAGATCGTCTCCACGCCGATGATCCCGACGATCACCTCCGGCGGCACGCCGAATTGCTCGGAAGCGCGCTGCAGCGTGGCCTGATTCGCGCGCCAGAACTTCACGCCCGCGTTGATTCGCACCGGCTCGATGAAGCGCGATTGATATGCGCGCCAGTTCTTGGCCTGCGGCGTGGGCGATGGCAGAACGAGTTTCGCCGCCGTCGCCGAATAGCTCACGCGGGCGAACAGGTCGTGCAGCGCGGACGAATCGAAATCGTAGCGCGCGACCATGTCGTTGATGAACGCTTCGACATTCGGGTTGTTCGCGTAGCGCTGCGGCACGATCTCTTCTTCGAACACCTGTCCTTGCGGCGTCGCGGCCTGCGGCTGCTGCGACTGCGCAAAGACACTGTTGCCGGAGAGAACGCCGAGCGCGCAGACGAGGGAGGCGAAGAGTGCGCGCTTTGCCGGCTTGAAGCAGGCCGTGAGGTCGAACGGAGCAAACTGGAAAGTCATAGTGTGCGTGGTTGGGGCGGTTGGGGCGATGCCGGATGCACGAAACGCCGGAAGTTGAATCGATCCGAAACGATCTGCAACGATTCTCAACAGAACGCAACGCGCAACCGCTCGGCCGGCAAGGCGTCGGGGCAGTATAACCGACGCCTCGCGCCCATACTGCCCGCGTGCCGGGGCGAGGGCGGCCACGCCGAACGGTGTGGTAACTTAACGTCAAACGCGCGACGCGTGGTCGCGTATGACGAAAAAACACGAGACGAGAGCCGACGAAAGCGGCATTGCGAGACATCATGGCCACCGGCTTTTACTCCCACCCCGACTGCCTCCGGCACGACAACGGTCAATGGCATCCCGAATGCCCGGCGCGCTTGCAGGCGATCGAAGATCAGCTGATCGCGAGCCGGATCGATGCGCTCATCGAGCGCGAGGAAGCGCCGCTCGCCGAGGAAACCGACCTCGCGCGCGTGCATACGCAGGCGCATATCGACTACATCAAGAGCCGCACGCCCGAATCGGGTCGAAGCGAGCTCGATCCCGATACGTCGATGTGCCCCGAGTCCTATCGCGCCGCATTACGCGCGGCGGGCGCGGCGATCGCTGCGACCGATGCCGTCATCGAAGGGCGTTATGACAACGCGTTTTGCAGCGTGCGCCCGCCGGGCCATCACGCGGAGCCCGCGCGCGCGATGGGCTTCTGCCTCTTCAACAACGTCGCGATTGCCGCGCGTCATGCGCTCGACGTGCACGGCCTGCAACGCGTCGCGATCGTCGATTTCGACGTTCATCACGGCAACGGCACCGAGGCCGCGTTTTCCGGCGACTCGCGCGTGCTGATGTGCAGTTTCTTCCAGCATCCGTTCTATCCGTTCAGCGGCGCTGGGAATCACGCGTCGAACATGGTCAACGTGCCGCTGCCGGCGCGCACCAAGGGCATGCAGGTGCGCGAGGTCGTCGACATGATGTGGCTGCCGCGGCTCGAGGAATTCAAGCCGCAGATGATCTTCATTTCGGCCGGATTCGACGCGCATCGCGAAGACGACATGGCGAACATGGGTCTCGTCGAGGACGACTATGCGTGGATCACCGAGCAGGTTCGCGCGGTGGCGAAGCGTCACGCGCAAGGGCGCATTGTGAGTTGTCTCGAAGGTGGATATAACTTGTCGGCGCTTGGGCGCAGTGTGGTTGCGCATTTGCGTGTGCTGGCCGAGATCTGAGCATCGGTAAATATCTCAACGTTATTAGCCGATCTGAATTCATTATTAAACGGAATGTAAAGCCTCCTGTAAAATCGCGAACCACAGTACTACACGGCTACGAACGAGCGGCGGCCGGCTGCGCGGGGTGCATTTCGCCCGGCGAGCCTTCCGCCGTTTGCATTTTCCATGATCGAAATACGCAACCTCTCGCAGCGATTCGCCGGCCCGCGCGGCTGGGTCGAAGCGCTGCACAACGTCAATCTGACGATTCCCGCCGGCGAAGTGTTCGGCATCATCGGGCGCAGCGGCGCGGGCAAGAGCACGCTGGTACGCACGATCAATCTGCTCACGCGCCCAAGCGAAGGCAACGTGATCGTCGACGGGCGCGATCTCATGACGCTCGGCAAGGACGATCTGCGCGCCGCTCGCCGCGATATCGGCATGATCTTTCAGCATTTCAATCTGCTGAGCTCGCGCACGGTGTTCGACAACGTCGCGCTGCCGCTCGAACTCGCCGGCAAGAAGCGCGCGGAGATCGAGGCGGCCGTTCTGCCCCTGCTCGATCTCGTCGGCCTGACGACGCACAAGGACAAATATCCCGCGCAGATCAGCGGCGGGCAGAAGCAGCGCGTGGGCATCGCGCGGGCGCTCGCGAGCAAGCCGACCGTGCTGCTCTCCGACGAAGCCACGTCCGCGCTCGATCCCGAAACCACCCGCGCGATTCTCGATCTGCTGCGCAAGATCAATCGCGAGCTCGGACTCACGATCGTGCTGATCACGCATCAGATGGAAGTCATCAAGCAGGTCTGCGATCGCGTCGCGGTGCTCGACGCGGGCCGCGTGGTGGAAGAGGGCAAGGTCGTCGATGTCTTCATGCAGCCGCATCACGAAGTCACGCGCGCGCTGATCGGCGACGTGATCGCGCACGAGTTGCCGCCCGCGTTGAAGGCGCGCGTCATCGAGCGTCTGAAGACCGGCAGCGGCCATCTGCTGCGGCTCGCGTTCACGGGCTCGGGCGTCGATCAGCCGATTCTCTCGGAGACGATTCGCCGCTACGAACTCGATTTCAACATCCTGCACGGTCAGATCGACGAGATCCAGGGGCAGGCGTTCGGTTCGCTCGCGGTGCTCGCGGGCGGCCAGCCGGTGAAGATCGCCGAGGCGATCGAGTATTTGCGTTCGCAAGGCGTCGTTGTGGAGGAGTTGTCCCATGTTGAGTGAAATGTTCGACATGTTCGTGCAGTCGTTCTGGGAAACGCTGATCATGGTCGGCATCTCGGGTCTGGTCGGCGCGGCCGTTGGCCTGCCGCTCGGCGTGCTGCTGTATCTCACCGATCGCGACGGCGTGTTGCAGAACATCGGCGTGAATCGCGTGCTCGGCGGCATCGTCAATGCGGTGCGCTCGACGCCGTTCATCATCCTGCTCGTCGCGGTGATTCCGTTCACGCGGCTCGTCGTCGGCTCGTCGATCGGCACCGCGGCCGCGGTCGTGCCGCTGACCATCGCCGCCGCGCCGTTCATCGCGCGGCTCGTCGAAACCGCGCTGCGCGAAGTGGATCGCGGTCTGATCGAAGCCGCGCAGGCGATGGGTGCGACCACCCGCCAGATCGTCTTCAAGGTGCTGCTGCCGGAATCGCTGCCGGGCGTCGTCGCGGGCCTGACGATCACCTTCGTGTCGCTCGTCGGCTATTCGGCGATGGCAGGCGCGATCGGCGGCGGCGGCCTCGGCGATCTCGGCATCCGCTACGGCTATCAGCGCTTTCTGCCCGAAGTGATGCTCACGGTCGTCGTGATCCTGATTGTGTTCGTGCAGGTCGTGCAGTCATTCGGCGACTGGCTCGTTCGTCGTCTCAGCCATAAATAACCACTCGATAAATCATGCAACGTCGATTCATACTCAAATTCGCTGCCGCGCTCCTCTCCGCAACGATGTTCAACGGCGTCGCGCACGCCGAGGACTCAATCAAGATGGGCGTGACGGGCGGCCCGCACGCGCAGATCATGGACGTGGTGAAGCAGGTCGCCGCGAAGAACGGTCTCAAGATCACGGTCGTCGAGTTCTCGGATTACGTCCAGCCGAACGCCGCGCTCGCCGCCGGCGATCTCGATGCGAACAGCTACCAGCATCTGCCGTATCTCGACGCGCAGGTGAAGGATCGCGGCTACAAGCTCGTCAAGGTCGCCGATACGGTGACGTTCCCGATGGGCATCTACTCGAAGAAGCTGAAGTCGCTGGCGTCGCTCGGCAACGGCGCGCGCGTCGCGGTGCCGAACGATCCGACCAACGGCGGCCGCGCGCTGCTGCTGTTGCAGAAGCAAGGCCTCATCAAGTTGCGCGCGGATGCGGGGCTCAAGGCGACGCCGCTCGATATCGTCGAGAACCCGAAGAAGCTGAAGATCGTCGAACTCGACGCCGCGCAGATTCCGCGCTCGCTCGACGACGTCGACGTCGCCGCCATCAACACCAATTTCGCGATGGAAGCGGGCCTGAAGCCGAAGTCGGACGCGATCGCGATCGAGGATCCGCGCGGCCCGTACGTGAACATCATTGCAATCCGCGCGGCCGACAAGGACAAGCCTTGGGTCGCCAAACTGATCGCGGCGTATCACTCGCCGGAGGTGAAGCAGTTCGTCGAGGGCAAATACGCGGGAGCGGTGATTACGGCCTGGTAATCGTTTTCAGCGGCGGGACTCGGGTTTGTGCGGATATAAATAGAACGACCGTTCGTTAAAAATGGTCGCATTCCTATTGCACGACGACCCATCCCACCCGATTGCGGAGGGGCTAGCCGACGCGTCACTCGTATAATGACGCTGGGTTGACGTAATCGTAACTTTGGAGCGTGTGCATGAAAATTCTGGTGCCAGTCAAGCGCGTGGTCGACTACAACGTGAAGGTCCGAGTCAAGTCGGACAACACGGGTGTCGATATCGCCAACGTGAAGATGTCGATGAACCCGTTCGACGAAATCGCCGTGGAAGAGGCGGTGCGTCTGAGGGAAGCAGGTGTTGCGACGGAAGTGATCGCCGTATCGTGCGGCGTGACGCAATGTCAGGAGACGTTGCGCACGGCGCTGGCCATCGGCGCGGATCGCGCGATTCTCGTCGAATCCGCCGATGAACTGCAGCCGCTGGCGGTGGCGAAGATCCTGAAGGCATTGGTCGATCAGGAGAAGCCGGAACTGGTCATCCTTGGCAAGCAGGCCATCGACGACGATTCGAATCAGACCGGCCAGATGCTGGCGGCGCTGGCGGGTCTGCCGCAGGCGACGTTCGCATCGAAGGTCGTGGTCGCGGATGGCAAAGCGACGGTATCGCGTGAAGTCGATGGCGGCGCGGAAACGCTGTCGCTGAAGCTGCCCGCAGTCGTGACGACGGACCTGCGCCTGAACGAGCCGCGCTACGTGACGTTGCCGAACATCATGAAGGCGAAGAAGAAGCCTTTGACGACGGTGAAGCCCGCCGATCTGGGCGTCGATGTCGCGCCGCGTCTGAAGACGCTGAAAGTGGTCGAGCCGCCGAAGCGCAGCGCGGGCATCACGGTGCCGGACGTGAAGACGCTGGTCGAGAAGCTCAAGACCGAAGCCAAGGTGCTTTGATCGCCACACACGCGGAGACAACATGACGATTCTGGTAATTGCGGAACACGACAACGCATCGATCAAGGCATCGACGCTGAACACGGTGGCAGCGGCGGCGAAAATCGGCGGCGATGTGCACGTGCTGGTCGCGGGTTCGAACGCGCAAGGCGCGGCGGATGCGGCAGCGAAGATCGCAGGCGTGAGCAAAGTGCTGCTCGCCGATGCGCCCCAACTCGCCGAAGGCCTCGCGGAAAACATCGATGCGACGGTGCTGAACATCGCGAAGGATTACTCGCACATTCTCGCGCCGGCGACGGCTTACGGTAAGAACATCGCGCCGCGTATCGCGGCGCATCTCGATGTCGCGCAAATCAGCGACATCACCGCCGTCGATAGCGCCGACACCTTCGAGCGCCCGATCTATGCCGGCAACGCGATCGCGACGGTTCAATCGAGCGATCCGATCAAGGTGATTACGGTTCGCTCGACGGGTTTCGATCCGGTCGCAGCGGAAGGCGGCAGCGCATCGGTCGAAAAGATCGAAGCCGCCGCCGACGCGGGCCTCTCGCAGTTCGTGAGCCGCGAAGTGACGAAGCTCGATCGTCCGGAACTGACGAGCGCGCACATCATCGTGTCGGGCGGTCGCGGTCTGGGCAGCGGCGAGAACTATACGAAGACGCTGGAACCGCTCGCGGACAAGCTCAACGCAGCGCTGGGCGCATCGCGTGCGGCGGTCGATGCGGGTTACGTTCCGAACGACTATCAAGTCGGTCAAACCGGCAAGATCGTCGCGCCGCAACTGTACGTGGCGGTCGGCATCTCGGGCGCGATCCAGCATCTGGCGGGCATGAAGGATTCGAAGGTCATCGTCGCGATCAACAAGGATCCCGAAGCGCCGATCTTCAGCGTCGCGGATTACGGTCTTGTCGGCGATCTGTTCGCGGTCGTGCCGGAACTGGTGAAAGAGCTCGGTTGAACCGGGCCGTGTGAGTCGAACACTCGCCACAAACAACAAGAAAGGGCGCGACAGATGTTGCGCCCTTTTTTTGCACCGGAATATCTGAAAAGGGAGGAGACAGGACGATGAGCTACAGCGCCCCGGTCAAGGACATGCTGTTCGTGGTGAAGGAACTGGCGGATATCGACAGCATCGCCGCGCTGCCCGGTTATGAGGACGCGGGCTTCGATACGGCGCAGGCCGTCGTCGAGGAAGCCGCGCGCTTTTGCGGCGAAGTGATCGCGCCGCTGAATGTGGCGGGCGACCGCAATCCGAGCGCGTGGGCGAACGGCGAAGTCACGACGACGCCCGGCTTCAAGGACGCGTTCCGTCAGTTCGCGGAAGGCGGCTGGCAAGGCGTCGTGCATCCGGCGGACTTCGGCGGTCAGGGCTTGCCGAAACTCATCGCGACGCCATGCATCGAAGCGCTCAACGCGGCGAATCTCTCCTTCGCATTGTGTCCGTTGCTCACCGACGGCGCGATCGAGGCGCTCCTCACCGCCGGCAGCGACGCGCAGAAGGCGCGCTATCTCCCGAAGTTCATTTCCGGCGAGTGGACCGGCACGATGAACCTCACCGAGCCGCAGGCCGGCTCCGATCTCGCGCTCGTACGCACGCGCGCCGAGCCGCAGGGCGATGGCAGCTACAAAGTGTTCGGCACGAAGATTTTCATCACGTACGGCGAGCACGACATGGCGAAGAACATCGTGCATCTCGTGCTCGCGCGCACGCCTGACGCGCCCGAAGGCGTCAAGGGCATCTCGCTCTTTCTCGTGCCAAAGTTCCTCGTCAACGACGACGGCTCGCTCGGCGCGCGCAACGACGTGCACTGCGTGTCGATCGAGCACAAGCTCGGCATCAAGGCGAGCCCGACGGCCGTGCTGCAATACGGCGATCATGGCGGCGCGATCGGCTATCTGATCGGCGAGGAGAATCGCGGGCTCGAATACATGTTCATCATGATGAACGCGGCGCGCTTCGCCGTGGGCATGCAGGGCGTCGCGATTGCCGAGCGTGCGTATCAGCAAGCGGTCGCGTATGCGAAAGAGCGCGTGCAGAGCCGCCCCGTCGACGGCAGCGCGAAGGAGCCGGTCACGATCATCCATCATCCCGACGTGCGCCGCATGCTCTCCACGATGCGCGCCTACACCGAAGGCGCTCGCGCGCTCGCGTATGTCGCGGCGGCGCACAGCGACTTCGCGCACGGCCATGCGGACGCGGATGCGCGCAAGAGCCATCAGACAATCTACGAATACCTCGTGCCGATCGTGAAGGGCTTCAGCACGGAGATGTCCGTCGATGTCGCGAGTCTCGGCGTGCAGGTGCACGGCGGCATGGGCTTCATCGAGGAGACGGGCGCGGCGCAGCATTATCGCGATGCGCGCATCCTGCCGATCTACGAGGGCACGACAGCGATCCAGGCGAACGACCTGATCGGCCGCAAGACCGTGCGCGATGGCGGCGCGGCGGCGCAGGCGCTGCTCGCGCAGGTCGACCAGACCATCGCCGCGCTCGCCGATGTGGACGGTCAGCCGTTCAAGTCGATGCATCGGCATTTGAGCGCAGGAAGCCTGTCGCTGGCGCGCGCGATCGAATTCATCGTCGCGAAGTTCAGGAGCGATCCGAACGCGGTGTTCGCGGGCAGCGTGCCGTATCTGCGGCTCGCGGGCATCGTGTTCTCGGGTTGGCAGATGGCGCGCGCGATGCTCGTCGCGCACGCCAAACGCGCGGAAGATGAGCGTTTCCATGTTGCGAAAATCGCGACGGCGCAGTTCTTCGCGGAACACATTCTGTCTCAGGCGCCGGGGATCGAGGCGTCGATCGTCAGCGCGAACGGCAAGGAAGGCGTGCTCGCGTTGAGCGAAGATCAGTTCTAAAAGAACAAAGGCGCCTCGCGGCGCCTTTGTCGTTCAAGCGATAGAAGTCATCACGCGTTCGCGTATCCCGGACGCGTCGCCACGCCGACATCGCCAGTGTAGCGATGCACCGACAGATCGTCCGAGCGGATCGCGGGCTGCTTGCCCGACATCAGATCCGCCAGCAACTGGCCGGAGCCACACGACATCGTCCAGCCGAGCGTGCCGTGGCCGGTGTTCAGGAACAGGTTCGGCACGCGAGTGCGGCCGACGATCGGCGTGCCGTCCGGCGTCATCGGACGCAGGCCGGTCCAGAACTTGGCGCTCGCGGTATCGCCGCCGCCGGGGAACAGATCGTTCACGCACATTTCGAGCGTCTCGCGGCGAGCCTGCTTCAGCTTCCTGTCGTAACCGACGATTTCCGCCATGCCGCCCACGCGGATGCGATCGTCGAAGCGCGTGATCGCGATCTTGTAGGTTTCGTCGAGCACGGTCGAGACCGGCGCGCGGTTCGCATCGACGATAGGCGCGGTGATCGAATAGCCCTTCAGCGGATAAACCGGAATCTTCACGAGATCGCCGAGCAGCTTCGGCGAATACGAGCCCAGCGCGACGACGTACGAATCCGCCGTCACCAGCTCCTTGCCGCACTGCACACCGGCGATGCGGCCGTTGCTGACGGCGAGCGCGTCGATTGGCGTGTTGTAGCGGAACTTGACGCCGAGCGCTTCGGCCATCGCGGCGAGGCGCGTGGTGAACATCTGGCAGTCGCCGGTTTCATCGTTCGGCAGACGCAGGCCGCCCGTCAGCTTGTGCGACACGGCAGCGAGCGCGGGCTCGGCCTTCTTGAGTTCATCGGCGGTGAGCAGTTCGAACGGGACGTTGGCGTCCTTGAGCACGGCGATATCCTTGCCCGCGCCATCGAATTGCTGTTGCGTGCGGAACAGTTGCAGCGTGCCGCCCGTGCGGCCTTCGTAATGGATGCCGGTGTCGGCGCGCAGGGCCTGCAGGCAGTCGCGGCTGTACTCGGCGAGACGGACCATGCGGCCCTTGTTCACCGTATAGCGGTCCTGCGTGCAGTTGCGCAGCATCTGCCACATCCATTGCAGCTGGTTCATCGTGCCGTCGAGGCGGATGGCGAGCGGCGCGTGCTTTTCGAACATCCACTTCACGGCCTTGAGCGGAACGCCCGGCGCGGCCCACGGCGATGCATAGCCCGGGGAGATCTGTCCTGCATTGGCGAAACTCGTTTCGAGGGCGGGGCCCGCTTCGCGGTCGATGACCGTGACTTCGTGGCCGGCGCGAGCGAGGTAATACGCGCTGGTCACGCCGACGACGCCGCTTCCGAGAATAACGATTCGCATGTGATCTCCATCCAGATTCGATGAAAACTTCTGAATGCGCGTACGTTAAGGTGATCGACGCGGCAAACTGAAGCTCGTATAGTGTTATCGACTATGGTATGGAGTTCGAGGCAGTTTTAGTTATTGTATTTGATCGATTTTCAGGAAAAACCCATGCGAACACAGCGAAATCCGGTCCGCACGCTCGACAAGCTCGACCACAAGATTCTGAACATTCTTCAGGAGGACGGCCGCGTTGCGATGAAGGACCTGGCCGAGCGGGTCGGGCTGTCAGTTACGCCGTGCATCGAGCGGGTGAAACGCATGGAGCGTGATGGCGTCATCATGGGTTACTACGCGCGCGTGAACCCGACTGAGTTGGGCGCTGCGCTGCTCGTATTCGTCGAGATCACGCTCGATCACAAGAGCGGCAACATGTTCGAGCAATTCCGGCGCGAAGTGCAGAAGATCCCGGAAGTGCTCGAGTGTCACCTCGTCTCGGGCGACTTCGACTATCTGATCAAGGCGCGCATCGGCGAAATGGCGGATTATCGCAAGCTGCTCGGGGACATCCTGCTGCAATTGCCGGGCGCGGTGCAGTCGAAGAGTTACGTGGTGATGGAGGAGATCAAGGAGACGCTCAAGATTCTCGTCGAGACGTGATTTTCCGCTTGCGGCGATGCGACGATACTGTATATTTATACAGTATCAATCGTTGGATTTTGTCGCAAATGTCATCGCCCGATCGTGAATATCCCGTCGCGCCGCCCGCTCCGCTGAAGGGGCGCGGCGCGGTCACGAATATCCAGGGGCGCTATGAGAAAGACGAGCGCGAACGCGTCGACGACGGCTGGCTGCATGCCGCCGCTCCCGAGGACGAAGGCACGCCGCCGTTGCGCACGCAGATTTTCGAAGAGCGCGCGAAAAGCATTCTCACGCGCAACAGTTCGCCGGACATTCCGTTCTCCGTTTCACTGAATCCCTACCGCGGCTGCGAACACGGCTGCATCTATTGCTTCGCGCGTCCGACGCACAGCTATCTCGGGCTCTCGCCGGGACTCGATTTCGAAAGCCGTATTTACGCGAAGATCAACGCGCCCGAATTGCTCGCGCGCGAGCTGGCGAAGCCGAATTACGAACCCGAGCCGATCGCGCTCGGCGTCAACACGGACGCCTATCAGCCGGTCGAGCGCGATCTGCAACTCACGCGGCGTGTGATCCAGGTGCTGCACGACTGCGGCCATCCGTTTGCGGCGATCACGAAGAGTTCGCTGATCGAACGCGATATCGACCTGCTGGCGCCGATGGCCGAGCGCGGCCAGGTCATGGCGGCGATCACCGTCACGACGCTCGACGCCGATATCGCGCGCACGCTGGAGCCACGCGCGGCCACGCCTTCGCGACGCCTGCGCACCATCCGCACGCTCGCCGAGGCGGGCATTCCGGTGGGCGTGAGCATCGCGCCGGTCATTCCGTTCGTGACGGAGCCGGACATGGAGCGTGTGCTGGAAGCGTGCGCGGAGGCGGGCGCGACGAGCGCGAGCTACATCGTGCTGCGCCTGCCTTGGGAAGTCGCGCCGCTGTTCAAGGATTGGCTGGCCGCGCATTTCCCCGATCGCGCGGATCGCGTGATGAGCCGTGTGCGCGACATGCGCGGCGGCAAGGATTACGACTCGAATTTTTCGACGCGCATGAAAGGCGAGGGCCTGTGGGCCGACATGCTCAAGCAGCGCTTTCAGAAGGCGACGAAGCGCCTCGGTCTGAACGCGAGGCAGCGCGGCATTCTCGACATGTCAGAGTTTCAGCGGCCCGCGAAGCGAGCGGCGGGACCGTCCAGCCTGCAGCTCGATCTGTTCTGACGTTTTATTGCGACAGGGTTTTCGCCGCTTCGACCTGACTCTCGAAATACGTCTGGAACGTGAGCGCGAGACCGGTCATCAGCAGAAACGCGCCGAACAGCAGCGAAAAGATCACGACGAAGATGACCGTCCAGCCGGAGCGGCTTTCGCGGCCGGTGTGCGCGTTGAACTGCGCGTCCCACTTCGCGTCCGGACGCAGACCGTAGACGAGGGCCGAAAGAAACGCGGCGAGCAGCGAGATCGCGCCCGGGAAAACCAGCACCCAGCCGAGCAGGGACGTGCGCTCCGATTGCGCGAGCATCAGATAACCGAACGCGCCCAGCACGATGCCGACGATATGCGCCCAGCCATACTTGTCGCGCATTCCATACAGATAGAAGCGGTGCAGGCCGATGGAGCCGAACAGAAACGCGAGTGCGGCGGTCAGCGTTTTCGAGCGGAAGTAAGGCGGGACCGGCTTGCCGGCTGGCTTCGGGCCGGATTGCGTGGCGACGGACGAGGAGGTCATCAGCGAAAGCGGTGGTGGAAAGAGGCGAGCGGCGCTTGAGGCCGACGCAGGTCTGCCATTTTACGCCGACGAGCAGCCACGTCACCAATGCCACGTTGCCGCATCGGCGTGATTTCCGGTATCGGCAAGCGCAGCGAATCGGCACCGAACCGCGCGCCGAATCCAAAAAAAGCGTTAAGTGTTTGTTCGAGCTTCTGATTCCAGCTATAATCGCCTGTTCTCGTTGTTCCGAACCCCCGGTTTTCAAGGATTTCAGCATGGTCATCATCCGCTTGGCTCGTGGCGGCTCGAAGAAGCGCCCGTTCTACAACATCGTTGCAACTGACTCGCGTAGCCGCCGTGACGGCCGCTTCATCGAGCGCGTGGGTTTCTACAACCCGGTCGCGACCAAAGGCGAATCGCTGCGCATCGCTCAGGATCGCCTGACGTACTGGCAAGGCGTTGGCGCGCAACTGTCGCCGACCGTCGAGCGCCTCGTCAAGCAAGCTCAGCAAGCCCAGCCGGCTGCTTAAGCTCGCTGCGTAACTGTAACAACCGCTCGAAGCCTGCCCAAAGGTTCGCCGATGCCCGTGCGCGATTCTGAATCCGGCCGCGCGTCGGAAAACGTCGGCCGACCGAAGCCGGGGCAAGATGAAGGTGCCGCCACGTTTGGCGCGTTCGTCCGTAAGCCGGGCGCGCGCCGCGTGGCGGTCGACGTTTCGAGCGCGCCGGAAAGCGCAATCGAGCCGGTCGAGGCTTTGCCGGAAGACGCCGTCGAAGTCGGTTTCATCGCCGATGCCTACGGACTCAAAGGCTGGGTCAAGGTCGTCCCGCATGCGAACGGCAAGCAGGGCGGCGACGCGCTGCTGAACGCGAAGCGCTGGTGGCTCGTCAAGGGCCGCGAAAGCAAGTCCGTTCGCTGTCTGCAGTCGAAAGTGCATGCCGATACCATCGTCGCGCGCTTCGCTGGCTGTGACGACCGCGACACGGCGCTTGCGCTGAAGGGCCACACGGTGAACATCACGCGCAGTGATTTCCCGAAGCTCGACAGCGAAGACGAATTCTACTGGGTCGATCTGATCGGCCTGGATGTCGAAAACGAAGCGGGCGTGGCCCTCGGCCGCGTCGCGGATCTGATCGACAACGGCGCGCATTCCATCCTGCGGATCGAGTATCCGGAGACTGACAAGGATGGCAAGGCCGTCACCGGCGAGCGGCTGATTCCGTTCGTCGGCGTATATGTAAAGACGGTGGACCGGGCGGCGAAGCGTATCGTCGTCGACTGGGACGCTGACTATTGAACATCGGCACGTTACGGAGAGAGCGATGCAGTTCGATGTCGTGACGCTCTTTCCCGAGATGTTTCGCGCGCTGACCGACTGGGGCATCACCAGCCGGGCGGTGAAGCAGGAGCGGTTCGGTCTGCGCACGTGGAATCCGCGCGATTTCACCACGGACAACTACCGCACCGTCGATGATCGCCCGTACGGCGGCGGCCCCGGCATGGTCATGCTGGCGCGTCCGCTGGAAGACGCGATTCACGCGGCGAAGACTGCGCAGCGCGAGCAGGGCATCGCGTCCACACGTGTGGTGATGATGTCGCCGCAAGGCACGCGGCTGGATCACGACCGCGTGATGCGGTTCGCGCAGGAACCCGGACTGGTGTTGCTGTGCGGCCGTTACGAAGCGATCGATCAACGCCTGATCGACCGCGAAGTGGACGAAGAAGTGAGCCTCGGCGACTTCGTTCTGTCAGGCGGAGAACTTCCCGCGATGGCCTTGATGGACGCTGTCGTGCGTCAGTTGCCCGGCGTGCTGAACGACGCGCAATCGGCGGTTCAGGACAGTTTCGTCGACGTGCTGCTCGATTGTCCGCACTACACGCGGCCGGAAGAGTACGAAGGCGTGCGCGTTCCCGATGTGCTGCTCGGCGGCCATCACAAGGAAATCGACGCCTGGCGCAGGCGCGAAGCATTGCGCAACACATTCAACAAGCGGCCCGATCTGATCGCACGGGCGCGCGGAAGCAAGATGTTGAGCCGTGCCGACGAGGCGTGGCTCGCAGAACTCGCAAAGGGCGCGTCGAAATCTGCATAGATTTCGGGCGGACGAGCGGGAAAATGGGGGCGTCGAGTCATATCGGCGTCTGAAGCAAACCCATCCTCTACCGGGGCCTTCATCCAGGGCACACAACTCCGGCAAGATGGCACAAGGAGTCAGAAATGAATCTGATTGAGCAACTCGAGAAGGAAGAGATCGCACGCGTTCTGGGCGAGAAGAGCATCCCCGACTTCGCGCCGGGCGATACCGTCGTCGTCAACGTGAACGTGGTCGAAGGCACGCGTAAGCGTGTCCAGGCTTACGAAGGCGTCGTCATCGCGAAGCGCAACCGTGGCCTGAACTCGAACTTCATCGTCCGCAAGATTTCGTCGGGCGAAGGCGTCGAGCGTACGTTCCAGACCTACTCGCCGCTGCTCGCGAGCATCGTCGTGAAGCGTCGTGGCGATGTTCGCCGCGCGAAGCTCTACTACCTGCGCGAGCGTTCGGGCAAGTCGGCTCGAATCAAGGAAAAGCTGGTGTTCAAGGACAAGTCTGCTTCCGCAGAGTAAGTCGCTGGCCAGACGCAGTACGGAAAAAGCACCCCTTGCGGGTGCTTTTTTCTTTGGTGTGTTCAAATTGAGTCTTCGACAGCCCCGTTCCCGACCCGTGTCCACCGGAAAGACTTCGACTCCCCGCATCCTCGAACCCGAAAAGATGCCCGTCTTCTCGACGGGTGAGACACTCCCGCCGGTTCCGCCCGAGCGCCTCACGCCGGAAGGCCTGCGTGCGCGTTTCGCGATGGATCTCGACTGGACGCAGGAAGAGCGCGAGCAGCGCATCAAGGCGATCGGCGGCGATCCGCGCGTGGCCTCCGTGCTGGTTCCGCTCGTCGTGCGCGAGGGCGGCCTGACCGTGCTGCTGACGCAGCGCGCCGATCATCTGTCGGATCACGCCGGGCAGATCAGCTTCCCGGGCGGCCGACGCGAGCCCGAAGACGCCGATGCCGCCGCCACCGCGCTGCGCGAGGCGGAGGAAGAAGTGGCGTTGGGCGCGGAACATTGCGAAGTCATCGGCGCGCTGCCCGAATATCTGACGGGCACGGGATTCAAGGTGACGCCGGTCGTCGCGCTGGTGCATCCGCCGTTCACGCTGAAAGCCGATACCTGCGAAGTCGCCGATATCTTCGAAGTGCCGCTCGCATGGCTCATGAATCCGGCGAATCACGAAGTGCGCATATTTCGCTGGGAAGGGGGCGAGCGTCGTTTTTTTGCCATGCCCTATATTCCGGGCGAAAGAAAGGCTCCTTATTTCATCTGGGGCGCAACGGCCGGCATGTTGCGCAATTTCTACCGCTTCCTCGCGGCTCGCGCGTGACGGCGCAAAAAGCCCGCGCGCCCGCCGCGCCTCGCGCAAATACTCAGCGCGCTAAAGGCATCAGGCGCTGTGCTATCGTTACGCGAAACTCGAACTAATCCGACCGTTTCGGCGCTTCGCATGACTTTTTTCTCCGTATTGCTGGCTCTCATCATTGAGCAGATGCGCGCGTTATCGCCGCACAATCCGATTTCGGCGTTGCTTCACTATCATGCGGAATCCACCGCGCATGGTTTCGATGCAGGCAAGGAGAAGCACGGCATCGTCGCGTGGCTGGTCGTCGTGCTGCCCTGGACGCTCGCCGTCGGACTCATCTATTACGTGCTGTACCGGATCAACTTCGTTCTGGCATTTCTCTGGAACGTGGTGATCGTGTATTTCACGCTCGGCTTCCGGCAGTTCAGCCACTATTTCACCGACATCCATCTCGCGCTCAACAACGACGACGTGCCGCGAGCGCGCGAAGTGCTGCGTGAATGGACCGGCATGGACACGCTCGACATGCCCGTGAGCGAAATCGTGCGGCATACGCTCGTGCATGCCGTGGTGGCGTCGCACCGGCATGTGTTCGGCGTGTTCTTCTGGTTTCTGATTCCGGTCGGACCGGCCGGCGCGGTGCTCTATCGCATCGCCGAGTATCTGGCGCGCGCGTGGTCGAAGCCGGATCCGGAGCGCACCGCCGAGTTTTCGTCGTTCGCGCAGCGCGCGTTTTTCGTCATCGATTGGGTGCCCGCGCGTCTGACCGCGCTGGGCTTTGCGATCGTCGGAAATTTCGAGGATGCGATCTACGCGTGGCGCAATCACGCGCGCCAATGGCCGGATGCGAACGAAGGCGTGTTGCTCGCGGCAGGCAGCGGCGCGCTGGGCGCGCGTCTGGCGGGGCCGCTCGCCGAGCCGCTTTCGGTCGAGGCGCTCGCCGTAGGCGAAGCGAGTCCGTTGCCCGTCGGCGACGATTGCACGCCGCGTACGCTGCAATCGGCAGTCGGCCTTGTGTGGCGCGCGGTGATCCTGTGGATGCTGCTTCTGCTGATGCTGACCATCGCCGTGTGGCTGGCCTGATCGGTCAGTCGTCGAGAGGATTACGCTCCGTCTGACACTTCCAGCAGACGGTGAACTGCGGCTCCAGCCATTCGCCGCACTGCCTGCATCGCCAGGGCCGGGCGTTCGCGTCCGGTCCCTTTCTCGCGCTCTCGATCATCCGCATCGCCAGCGCTTCGTCGCGGTCATCGACGATCCATATCTCCGGCGCGCACTGATCCGCCGGAATCTCCCCCATCGCGCCATTCAGATATCGGTTGTGCAACTCGCACGGCACGCCCGCCGTCGCCAGCACGTTCACCCAATGCTGCGCGGTGATGAGATTGGGCGCGCGCGTGAGTCGCTTCATCGAACGATCTGGCTCGCTTCGTGGACAAGCTGCGCGTAAAGCGCGTGACGCTCGGGGCGAATCTTGCCGGCTTCGACGGCTTCGAGCACCGCGCACCCCGGTTCGTGCAGATGATGGCAGTTATAGAAGCGGCAGTGGCCGAGATACGGCCGGAAGTCCGCGAACGCACGCTCCAGCATGCCTTCCGACAGGTGATGCAGGCCGAACTCCTGAAAACCCGGTGAATCGATGAGCGCGCCGCCGCCTGGCAAGTCGTACAGGCGCGTGAACGTGGTCGTGTGACGGCCGCTATTGAGCGCCGATGAAATTTCGCGCGTGGCCGCGTCGGCATCGGGGATGAGCAGGTTCACGAGCGTCGATTTGCCCATGCCCGACTGGCCGAGCAGGATCGTCGAGCGGTCTTTCAGGCGGGGGTCGAGTTGTGGATGGACATCGCCGGGCGCCATCCTCGCGGACAGTTCGATCACCGTATAACCAAGCGCCCGATACGGCGCGAGACGCTCGCGCGCAAGCGGCAGCGCGCCTTCGACATCGATCTTGTTCAGCACGATCAGCGACTCCAGCCCATGCGCTTCCGCTGCGATCAGCGCGCGCCCGAGCAAGTCCTCACTGAAGTGCGGCTCGGTCGCGAGCACGATCAGCAGTTGATCGAGATTCGCGGCAAAGAGCTTCGACTTGAACTGATCCGAGCGATACAGCAGATTGCGCCGTTCGCCGATCTCGACGATCACGCCCTGATCCGCCGACGACTGCTCGTAGATCACGCGATCGCCGACCGCCACTTCGCTTTTCTTGCCGCGCGGGAAGCACTGGAACATCGGTCCGCCGTCTGCCGGCGAGACCAGGTAGTGACGTCCGTGCGCCGCGATAACCGTGCCTTCGAGGCGCATCGAGCCGCGCGTCATGCGGCGTGCTGCATCAGGCGGTCGATGCGTTGTGAAGCGGGTGGATGCGAGTAATAAAACGCGGTGTAGATGGGATCGGGCGTGAGCGTCGATGCGTTGTCCTCGTAGAGCTTCACGAGCGCGTTCACGAGATCCTTCGGATCGGTCTGGCTAGCGGCGAAGGCATCGGCTTCGAACTCGTTCTTGCGCGAAGTCAGGCTGCCGAGCGGCGTGATGAAGAACATGAACACGGGCAGCACGAGCATGAAGAGCACGAGCGCGAGCCCGTTGTTGCTGCCGATGAGCGACGGCCGCACGCCGAGGCCCTCGTAGAACCACGTCGTCTGAATGAGCCAGCCGAGCAGCGCGAGCATCGCGAGGCTGATGCCGAACATGACGACCATCAGCTTCAGCACATGACGGCGCTTGAAGTGGCCGAGTTCGTGCGCGAGCACGGCCTCGATCTCGCTGCCTGACAGACGCGCGAGCAGGGTATCGAAGAACACGATGCGCTTCGCCGCGCCGAAGCCCGTGAAGTACGCGTTGCCGTGCGCGGAGCGGCGGCTGCCGTCCATCACGAACAGGCCCTTGGCCGCAAAACCCGTGCGCGACATCAGATTCGTGATGCGCGCGACGAGCGCCTCGTCCTTCAGCGGCTCGAACTTGTTGAAGAGCGGGGCGATGAAGGTCGGATAGATGATCATCGCGAGGAGTTGGAACGCGACCCACACCATCCACGTCCACAGCCACCAGAACGTGCCGGCGCGATCCATCAGCCAGAGCGTGAGCAACAGGAGCGGCGCGCCGATCACGATGCCGAGCGCCGTGCCTTTCACGAGATCGGCGAAAAAGAGCTTCTTCGACATGCGGTTGAAGCCGAACTTTTCCTCGATCACGAAGTGACGGATGTAGTCGAACGGCAGGTCGATGACGCTCGTGATCGCGATGACCGACGCCACCAGCGCGATCTGTCCGAGATAGCCGCGGCCGAGCCAGTCGGAGATGGCGAGATCGAGCGCCTGCACGCCGCCGAGCAGCGTCAGCGCGACGAGCACGACCGCGCTCGTGACGACTTCGATCATCGTGAGGCGCGTGCGTTCTACGGTGTAATCCGCGGCGCGCTGATGCGCGGTGAGCGGAATCGTGCCGGAAAATTGCGCCGGCACGCCGTTGCGGTGAGCGGCGACGTAGCGGATCTGGCGCGACGCGAGCCAGAGCTTGGTCGCAACCATCGCGACCAGGGCGACGACGAACACCGTCGAGAAAGCAAGAGTGAGGTTGGTCATCCGGAATTCCGATTGAACTATGCGAGAATTATAGGTTCTAGGCCGTGCCGGCGCGCAGCGGCTTTCCCATCTCTCAGGCCGCTTCTCATGACCGACATCTCCGCCACTCCCGAATCAGACGAAAATGTGCTCGTGCGCAGCGACATGAACCTCGTGTGGCTCGACATGGAGATGACCGGTCTCGATCCGGACAACGACCGCATCATCGAGATCGCGGTGGTCGTGACGAATTCGACGCTCGACAAGCTGGTGGAAGGGCCGGTGCTCGCGATTCATCAGACGGACGAGGCGCTCGGCCGCATGGATGAATGGAACCGCAACACGCACGGCCGCTCGGGACTGACGGAACGCGTGAAGGTGTCGAGCGTCGATGAAGCCGAGGCCACGCGCCAGATCCGCGATTTTCTCGGTCAGTACGTGCCGCCCGGCAAATCGCCGATGTGCGGCAATTCGATCTGCCAGGACCGCCGTTTCATGGCGCGCTGGATGCCGGAACTGGAGACGTTCTTCCACTACCGCAATCTCGATGTCAGCACCTTGAAGGAACTGTGCCGCCGCTGGCAGCCGGCGATTTACAAGGGCTTCCAGAAGCGCGCGATGCACACCGCGCTCGCGGATATCCACGAGTCCATCGACGAACTCAAGTACTACCGCGAGCACTTCCTGATTCCGTCGGCGCCTGCCGCCGCGTCTTAAGCCTTCGGCGGGCGTAGCGCGCTTTTCGGGCGGAACGCGGCGACCACGTCGGGCCGCGTTTCGATATACGGCCCGCCGATCAGATCGATGCAGTAGGGTACGGCCGCGAAAATGCCCGGCACCTTCGTCTTGCCGTCCGCGTCCTTCAATCCTTCGAGCGTTTCCCGGATCGACTTCGGCTGTCCCGGCAGATTGATGATGAGCGCGGCGTGATCGTCCGTCTCGCGGATCACCGCGACCTGCCGCGACAGAATCGCCGTGGGCACGAAATTCAGGCTGATCTGGCGCATCTGCTCGCCGAAGCCGGGCATCGGCTTGGTGGCGACGGCGAGCGTCGCTTCGGGCGTGACGTCGCGGCGCGCGGGGCCGGTGCCGCCCGTGGTCAGCACGAGATCGCAGCCGTGTACGTCGACGAGTTCGACGAGCGTCGCGGAAATGGTCGCGGCGTCGTCCTGGATCAGGCGCGTTTCGGCGCGAAAGGGCGTGGTGAGCGCGTCGCCGAGCCACGCCTGCAGCGACGGCAAGCCCTTGTCCTGGTAGACGCCCTGCGACGCGCGATCGCTAACCGACACGAGCCCGACGATCAACTCATCCGGATGATTACGTTTCGGCTTGGTCACGGTCGTCCTCGTCGCCTTCGATGTCCTCGTCGTCGGCCGCGCCCGACGCGTTCTTGATCCACTGGAACAGCTCGCGGTAATAGCGCGGCGGCTTCTGCTGCTCGCGCTCCTTGCGCGTGTTGCGGATCAGCGTGCGGCCTTCCTGCGGATCGACGCCCGGATGATCGCGGATGAATTCGGTGAGCGCGGCGTCGTCGGCGAGCAGCTTGTCGCGCGTGCGCTCGATCCAGTGCAGGCGCGCGGTTTCGGCCTTGTTCACGCCGCGATGCGTGTCGAGCGCGGTGCGCAGCGCCCCGACTTCGTCTTCGGTCAGCGAGCGCATGACCTTGCCGACGTACTGCACCTGGCGGCGCTTGCCTTCGTGATCGGTGATGCGGCGCGCTTCGCGCACGGCGTCGTCGAGATGCTCGGGCATCGGCATGCGCTTGAGCGCGTCCTTGGGCAGCGCGATCAGCGCTTCGCCCAGCTCCTGCAGCGCGTGCATGTCGCGCTTGAGCTGGGATTTGCTCGGCCGGTCGTAGCCGTTTTCGTCCGGCTCGCGCTCGTCGTCGCGGCCGGAATCGATTGGTTGAATGCGGGTTTTACGGTTCATCCCGACATTGTAGCGTGCGGCCGCAGCGCGCCTGAAGCCTCGCGTCCGCGTCTGTCGACAAAGCTTGGCGGGTGAATGCGCGCCGTCCTTGATATGATCGCGTGATAGGCCGATTCCGCCGCTCGATGCCCGCTCAGAGGCGCGTCCAGCCGGGAATTCCGAAGCAACCACGACATGCGCGGGCGCACGCCGCCCGACTTCCAAAGGCAACCAAAAATGGCAGCAGACATGGACGTCAAGCAACGCTACTTCCCGCATACGCAGGACGAACTGAAGGAGATCGCCTCCGACATCCTGCGCTACGCGAAGGAACTCGGCGCGAGCGATGCCGCGACCGAGATTTCCGAAGGCGACGGCCTGTCGGTGAGCGTGCGGCGCGGCGAAGTCGAGACGATCGAGCACAACCGCGACAAGATGGTCGGCGTGACGGTTTTCATCGGCAAGAAGCGCGGCAACGCGAGCACCGCCGACTTCACGCGCGACGCGCTGCGCGACACGGTCGCCGCGGCGTACAACATCGCGCGCTTCACGGCTGAAGACAGCGCGGCGGGCCTCGCCGAAGAGGAACTGCTGGAGCAGGCGCCGCAGGATCTCGACCTTTATCACCCGTGGGACATCGACGCCGAAGAGGCCGCCGAGATCGCGCGTCGCGCCGAGGCCGCGGCCTTCGCGGTCGACAAGCGCGTGACCAACTCGGAAGGCGCGAGCGTCTCGGCGCAGCATTCGCAATTCGTGCTGGCGACCTCGCGTGGCTTCATGGCGGGCTATCCGTACTCGCGGCACTACATCGCGTGCGCGCCGATCGCGGCTGCTGGCCGCGACATGCAGCGCGACGACTGGTACACGTCGAAGCGCGACGCGGCCGGTCTCGCCGCGCCGGAAGCGGTCGGCCGCTACGCCGCCGAACGCGCGCTCGCGCGGCTCGGCGCGAAAAGCCTCGACACCCGCAAGTGCCGCGTCCTGTTCGAAGCGCCGCTCGCGGCCGGCATTCTCGGTGCGTTCGTGCAGGCGGTGAGCGGCGGCGCGCTGTATCGCAAGACCACGTTTCTCGTCGACACGCTCGGCAAGCCGGTGTTCGCGCCGCATATCGATATCGTCGAGGATCCGCACGTGAAGGGCGGCATGGGCAGCGCGCCGTTCGACGAGGAAGGCGTGCGTACGCAGCGGCGCAGCGTGGTCGAGGATGGCGTCGTGCAGGGCTATTTTCTGTCGACGTACTCGGCGCGCAAGCTCGGCATGCGCACGACCGGCAATGCGGGCGGCTCGCACAATCTCACGATGAAGAGCAAGCACACGAAGCCCGGCGACGACTTCGAAGCGATGTTGAAGAAACTCGACACGGGCCTGCTGCTCACCGAACTGATGGGGCAGGGCGTCAACTACGTGACGGGCGATTACTCGCGCGGCGCGTCGGGCTTCTGGGTCGAGAACGGCAAGATCGTGCACGCCGTGGAAGAGATCACGGTGGCGAGCACGTTGCAGGAGATGTTCCGCCACATCGAGGCGATAGGCGCGGATACCGTCGTGCGCGGCACGAAGGAAATCGGTTCGGTGCTGATCGAGCGGATGACCGTCGCGGGTCAGTGATCGTCGGCGTTGAAGGACGAAGGCTCCGGAGCGTATCCGGAGCCTTTTTTCATTCCGACGCCGCAATGCGCTCGTAGGTCACGAACGCAAACGGGAAATCATTCGGCGCCGCCGCGCGATGCGCCTCGCGCGACACTTCGCGCCATAGCTCGGGATCGGGCGCGGGAAAGCGCGTATCGCCTTCGAAATCGGCATCGATCTCGGTGACGATCATGCGGTCGGCGCGCGCGATGGCATCGCGATACAACTGCGCGCCGCCGATCAGAAACGCCTCTTTCGCCGGCTCCAGCGCGAGCGCCGCTTCCAGGCTCGTCACGACGTCGCAGCCTTCATAACGCCGCGCGCCGTCGCGCGACACGACGATATTGCGCCGTCCCGGCAGCGGCCGGCCGATCGATTCATGCGTCTTGCGCCCCATGATGATGGGCGCGCCCATCGTCGTGCGCTTGAAGAACGCGAGGTCTTCGGGCAGCCGCCAGGGCAATTGGTTGTCGCGTCCGATCACGCCATTGCGTGCGCGGGCGACGATCAGGGTCAGCGTCGTCATGTAAGAGGATTCGAAGCAAACTGGCGTGCGCAGGCCGCGCCGCCGGGGCTTCGATTCTAACCGACACGTCCCCGCGGGTTCAGCCCTCGGGCGAGTCGTCCGCGAGGGGAGGCTCGGTGTGTGGCGGAGCCGGGGCGATCTCGTCCCATAGTCTCACGCTGATACCTGAGCCTGCCGGACGCGTGGCGGCCGGGTGCATCCACGCCTGTTCGTCGGCGTCGTCGCCGGTTGATTGCGCATCGGAAGGGTCCGTGCGCCTGAAAGAACTATCGCGAGCCATCTTGACGACATAATCCAAGGTAACTATTCCCGGGTATGAAGAAACCGGAAATAAAGTAATCGTCCGGTCGGTATGAACGATTATGTGAAGAATGAATGTCGAGTGAAAAATGAACGTGCGTTCTTTTAGTAGAATTTCTTGCCTTCCGCACGCTGTAAATTTAGCGAATTGCGTGCCATCGCCCGGTAAGCGTTGCTGCACAACGATTCATGAATACCGATCCAAGTCGTCAAGTCAAGAACAGGCTGTAAACGTTTCACCGTTGAAACATGAAGGCAGAAAAACATGAAGTTCCCGCGAAATCGGTATAAGATTTTGTCTTATTAAATTGTGCGGAAAGTTTTTAATAATCGTGTGAGAAATTCTTGCCAGGCCCGTCCCATCAAGGTTTTGTGGCTAATCCGGCGGCTCTCGCGATATTTGTTTCCGGGGTTTCTGGGTTATAGTAGTCTCTCAAAAACGGCACAGAATCAGACATAAAGGGTTTCGTGGAGGGTGCGAGGTGTCTCGTGCCTTGTTCCGGGGGCGATGTATCGAAATGGCAAGTCCCTCTCCTTGCGTTTTCCGCAAAACGTGCGAGGGCAACGAAGTCTGCGATGTAGCGCGTGCCTGAACTACGTGACCTTTTCAACAAATGTTGAACAAAGGATCTGAATAATGGACGTCGCTCGGCGGCAACTCATCTATGTGACTCGCGATCCAAGCGAGACGCTGTGCGCGCGATTCGAGGAGCGCGGGTGGCACATCGAAATCGTCGCGAGCGCGCGCGACACGCGTAAGGCCTTGCGTAGCGATCTGGCGACCGGCGGGCTGCTGGATCTGTCGAGCCGCTTCGAATCTCATGAACTGGCGGCGTTCGAATCGTCGCTGACGATGACCAACGTTGGCTGGGTCGCGGCCACCGTCGCCGGACAACTCGAAGACGCCGCCGTGCGGCGCCTGATTCGCGACTATTGCTTCGATTACGTGACGCTGCCGACGTCGAATGACCGCATCGTCGATTCCGTCGGTCATGCGTACGGCATGGTCGCGCTGCACGACGCCGCGTCGAACGATGCGCGCAGCGAAGGCCGCGCCGAAGGCGAAATGGTCGGCTCGTGCGACGCGATGCTCGCGCTGTTCCGCTCGATCCGCAAGGTCGCGATGACCGACGCGCCGGTGTTCATCTCCGGTGAGTCCGGCACGGGCAAGGAACTGACGGCCGTCGCCATTCACGAGCGTTCCGCGCGCCGCGATCAGCCGTTCGTCGCGATCAACTGCGGCGCGATTCCCGCGCATCTGCTGCAATCCGAGCTCTTCGGCTACGAACGCGGCGCATTCACGGGCGCGAACCAGCGCAAGATCGGCCGCGTCGAAGCGGCCAATGGCGGCACGCTGTTTCTCGACGAAATCGGCGATCTGCCGCTCGAAAGCCAGGCGAGCCTGCTGCGCTTCCTGCAGGAACGCAAAGTGGAGCGTCTGGGCGGCCACGGCTCGACGCCGGTCGACGTGCGGATCATCTCGGCGACCCACGTCGACATGCAGACCGCGATGATCGAAGGCCGCTTTCGCGCGGACCTGTATCACCGTCTGTGCGTGCTGCAGATCGACGAACCGCCGCTGCGCGCGCGCGGAAAGGACATCGAGCTGCTCGCGAAGCACATGCTCGACCGCTTCAAGAAGGATGCGAGCCGGCGTCTGCGCGGCTTCTCCCCCGATGCGATCGCCGCGATCCATAACTACGGCTGGCCGGGCAACGTGCGCGAGCTCATTAACCGCGTGCGGCGCGCGATCGTGATGTCCGAAGGGCGGCAGATCACCGCGCGCGATCTGGAACTCGGCGAGTACGTCGAAGTCGCGCCGGTGTCGCTCGCGCAGGCGCGCGAGGCGGCCGAACGGCAGGCGATCGAACTGGCGCTCTTGCGGCATCGCGGGCGTCTGGGCGATGCGGCGCACGAACTGGGCATCTCGCGCGTGACGCTGTATCGCCTGCTGAGTGCGCACGGTATGCGTCATATCGAGGTCGATGCGCCCTCGGAGCACGCCACGCGCGGCTGACCGCATTTCACCGACTTACTCCGGACGGGCGCTCGCAGGGCGCCCGTTTTTTTCGTGCCGATGCACTAGAGCGCCGGTTCTCGCCGCTTGGTAAAATCTCGTGTTTACGCCTTCCGTTCGCGAGGGCGCGCCGCATATCCCAGGGAACATCGAATGAAACAGTACCTCGAGCTCGTCCAGACGATTCTCGATACCGGCACTTGGCAGGAGAACCGCACGGGCATCCGCACGATCGGCATCCCCGGCGCGATGCTGCGTTTCGACCTGCAGCAAGGCTTCCCGGCCGTGACGACCAAGAAGCTCGCGTTCAAGTCGGCGATCGGCGAGCTGGTGGGCTTCCTGCGCGCGTCGAAGAGCGCGGCGGATTTCCGCGCGCTCGGCTGCAAGGTCTGGGACGCCAACGCGAACGAGAACCCGCAGTGGCTCGAAAACCCGTACCGGCAGGGTCCGGACGATCTCGGCGATGTCTACGGCGTGCAGTGGCGTAAATGGCCTGCGTACAAACTGGTCGATGCCGGTGCAGGCGATCAGATCGCCGACGCCACCAATCGCGGCTTCGAGGTCGTGACGAGCTTCGTCGAGAACGGGCGCGAACAGGTGCTGCTGTACAAGGCGATCGATCAGTTGCGCCAGTGTCTCGACACGATCATCGAGCGCCCGACCGACCGGCGCATTCTGTTTCATGCGTGGAATCCGGCGAAGCTCGACGAGATCGCGCTGCCCGCATGCCATCTGCTGTATCAGTTCATCCCGAACGCGGTGACGCGCGAAATCTCGCTGTGTCTGTATATCCGCAGCAACGATGTCGGGCTCGGCACGCCGTTCAACCTGACCGAAGGCGCGGCGCTGCTGCATCTCGTCGGCCGCTTGACGGGGTACAAGCCGCGCTGGTTCACGTACTTCATCGGCGACGCGCATATCTACGAGAATCAGCTCGACATGCTCAACGAACAGTTGAAGCGCGAACCGTTGCCGTCGCCGCAGCTCATCATCTCGGACCGCGTGCCTGATTACGCGGTCACGAAGCGCTACGAGCCGGAATGGCTGGAAAAGATCGAGCCGAAGGATTTCGCGCTGGAAGGATACAAGCATCACGAGCCGCTCACCGCGCCGATGGCGGTCTGAGCGAACGCTTCAGCGGGTAAATGCGAACGCGCGGCTTCGGGCCGCGCGTTCGTCGTTTACGGCCCTTAGCCGCGATGATGCTCGTTACCGCCGCCGCCATGCTGCGGCTGCTGCGGCTGCTGTGGTTGCTGCGCCTGCTGTGGCCGTTGATGGGCTTCCTGATGCGGCATCTGCGGCGGCGCCTGATGCGCTTCCTGATGCATCGGCTGACGTGGCGGCTCGGGATGATACTGCGGCCGCTGCGCTTGCTGCTGTGCCTGCTGTTGCGGGCGCGGCGGCGGCATCTCGCGATGCGGCTGCTCGGCGCGCGGCTGACGATGGGCTTGCGGCGGCGGTTGCATCGCCTGCATCGGCGGATTGGGCGCGCGGTGCTCGAAGTGCGGCGCGTCGCCCGCGTGCTGCGGCGGCTGGCCCTGTTGCGGCGGCACGCGCGATTCGTTGGGCACAGCGCGCCCATGCGATGCATCGCCATGCGAGAAGCGCGGATCGCCTTCTGATGGCCCACGCTCAGGCGGATGCGGGACGCCGTTACCGCGCGGCGCTTCGCTTGCGATCACCGAACGCGCCGGTCCATGCGTCGCGACGAGATGCACCTGATCGTTACGCGCGTCGCGATGGTCATGAAAATCCGGCATTCCGACCGGCGCGCGCGTCGCCACCACTGGACGCCCGAAGCCGCCCTGCGGCGGCCGGTAATCGGCGCGCCGCGCACCGGGCGCGAAACTGTCGCGGGTCGGCGCGATGCCCGGCGCGCCCGCGAAGAAATGCGGATTGCGCCAGCGCGACGGATCGACCGCATACGGCTGCCGTCCGACCGGCTGACCATGCATGAAGGCGTTCGCGGGCACAGCCGTGAGCGCACGCGGCGCGCGATAGTTGACGTACGTATTGTTCACGTAGACGTTACGGTTCACGCGCTCGTAATAACGCGGACTCCAGCCGTCCCGATGCGGACGCCATGCCTCGCCCGGCCCGAGCGGGAACCACGCGACGCCCGCCGCCGCGACGCCGCCGACCGTCAGCGCGACGTTCCAGTCGACACCGCTGGCGCCGTCGCCGACGAACGCGACGAGCGCAGGCGCATACGCGGGCGGCGCGCTCATGGCCATCGGTCCCGGCACCCAGGCCCATTGCGATCCGACATACGCCCAGCGCCCGTAGTGATAGGGCGCGAAACCCCAGGGCGCGTCGTCGATCCAGGTCCAGCCCCACGGGTCCTGCCACGCCCAATGTCCCTGCCGATACGGCGCCCAGTCGGCGGAGACGGCATTCGGCACCCACACCGGCCCGTACGACGGATCGTTGCGCCACGTGCCGTTGGCATCGAGATCCTGATAGCCGGGAATGTCGCGCGACACGTAACGCGCCGAGACCGAGCGGTCTTCGGATGCGTCGCGGCTCGCGGCCCATTGATCGAACGCGTCCGGCGCGGGCGCTGCATTCGCGGACGTCTGCTGAAGATTCGTGCCCTCGAACGTCATCTGCTGCCCGCCCGCGAGCTGCACCGACCCGCCGTCGCCATATGCGGTGACGCCGCCGCTTCGCACCGTGACGGTGGTGGCGCGGCCATCGGGCGCGACGTCCACGCGCACGTCGGCGGGCGTCGTGATCGCGAGCGCGGCGTTGGGCGTGTCGATCTCATAGCGCGTGCCGGGCGGCAGTTCGCGCACGCGCGTCGACAGCGTGCCCTGCGCGACCTTGAGCTGCGCGGCGTTGTCGTCGAGCGCGAGGATCGACAGCGCGGTCGATGAACCGAGCCGCAGCGCCGTCGAACCGATATGCAGTTCCGAGCGCGCGTTTTCGTCGTTCCAGAGCTGATCGCCCGTGGTGAGCGGGCGGTTGATCTGCGCGTAGGACCAGTCGGATGCGCCCGCCGGCTCGGTCGTCACGGTGCCCGCCATGTAGTTCAGGCGCGCGATGCGCCCGGGCGGGTCGGCTTGCGGCGCTTGTGCCGCCATGGCGGGCGGCGTCTGCGCGAGCGCGCCGAGCGCCGATATCGATAAGAGCGCGCCCAGTGTCGCGGCGGCGATGGCCCTGTTTTTCATCGTGTTCTCCGGCGGCCGCGCGTGCGTCCTGTCGGACGCGACGGTCCGCGAGGCCTGTCGGATCAATGTATCGCCCGCGCGTGTATCCGTACGATGCCGTTTGTAACGGCGCGCGGGTGGGCGTAACAAAGCTTTATCGCGCGGACAGGAAGCCCTCGAAATGCCGATGCCCCGCCGGCGTCACGCGCAGCACGCGACGCTTCGCGGCGTGCTCGATCCAGCCATGCGACTCGCACGCTTCGAGGAACGCCGCGCCGAGCGCGCCGCCCAGATGCGGCCTGCGCTCGCTCCAGTCGATGCACGTGCACGCGAAGCGGCGTCGCCGCGCGCGCTGCGTCTTCAGGTCGATGCCGAGTTCGGCGAATGCCTGCGCGCCTTCCGGCGTCGCGTCGAGGGCGGCGGGGCCGTGCGCCTGTTCGTGATCGTCGGCGGCGGCGAGCCAGTTGCGGGCGATCATCCGGTCGAAGATCTGCACGGCGAGTTCGCCCGCGAGATGGTCGTAGCAGGTGCGCGCAAAACGCATGTCGACGGGCACGGCCGAAGGCGGCCGCTCGGGCGCGCGCTGCGGGGCGCTGGCCCGTGCAAGATTGGCGAGCGCTTCGATCGCCGCGGCGATATCCGGCGTCGCGATGCGGTAATAGCGATGCCGCCCGCTGACTTCGAGCGCGAGCAGCCCGCCTTCGGTGAGGCGCGCGAGATGCCCGCTCGCCGCCGACGGCGACAGCCCCGCGATCATCGTCAGTTCGCCGGCGGGACGCGCGGTGCCGTCCATCAGCGACCAGAGCATCGCGGCGCGGCCCGGATCGGCGATCAGCGCGCCGATGCGCGACAGTCCGGGGAAATGGCGCGCGCGCGAATCGGTGTCGTCGAAAGCGGAGTTCATGGCGATGTCCCTGACGGGAAGTGATCGACATAATCACTCTAGCGCGGCTTCGCATCCGATGTTTCACTGCGCACCGAAACGTCGATGCGCGAGGCACGGCGCTAGAATGAACGCTGGCATTCGAGCCAGCAGGAGAATTTCCATGTCCAGATTCATTCTCGCCGGCGTGCTCTGCGTGCTGACGCTGTGTGCGGGCTGCGCGGGCGGGCCGTCGTCATCGGCGGGCGGTGGCGGCAGCATCACGATGTACGGCACGATCGATCAGGGCATCACGGTTCACGACTAGCGCCTTTTTCGCTTCGTATAATTGGCGTCATATGACTCGAACATGATGCCACCATGAATACGCCGACTTCATCCCCCATTCCCGCGGTCCCGAAGAGCCGCGCCGAAACCACCTTCCGCTTTCTCGCCGAGCCGACTTCGGTGAATTTCGGCGGCAAGGTGCACGGCGGCGCGCTGATGAAATGGATCGACGAAACCGCCTACGCCTGCGCCGCGATGTGGTCCGGACGCTACGCGGTTACGGTGAGCGTCGGCAATATCCGCTTTCGACGGCCGATTCTCGTCGGCAATCTGGTGGAATTGCGCGCGCGCGTGGTCACGACCGGGCGCACCAGCATGCACATTCACATCTCCGTGCACGCGGGCGATCCGAAAGTCGGCGAGCTGCAGCAGACGACCGATTGCCTGATGGTCTTCGTCGCCGTCGATGAAAAAGGCCAGCCGACGCCGGTGCCGTCGTTCGTGCCGGAGACGGACGAGGAGAAGCGTCTCGCGAAATACGCCATGGACGTGAAGGACGCGCTGGATGCGATCGTCGAGCTGAAGCCGGAGGAGGTGGCGGCGGGAAAGGTGTGAAGGGAGTCTGATCAGCCAATTTCCTCTCGATGTAGTAACATATCTACATTGAAAGGAGATTTGATCGTGACCATCACAACGTTATCCAGTCGAGAACTGAATCAGGACGTGACTCGGGCCAAGAAAGCAGCCAAGGACGGCCCTGTCTTCATTACAGACCGTGGCAGGCCTGCTCATGTGCTCTTGAGCATCGAGGAGTATCAGCGCCTTGCGGGAAAGAAGCGCAGCCTCGTCGACCTGCTTTCGATGCCGGGCCTTGCCGATATCGACGTCGACTTTTCGCCATCACGCGCGCTCCCACGAGCGGCTGACTTCGAATGATGTTTCTGCTCGATACCAACGTCATTTCCGAACTTCGCAAGGCAGGAGACGGCAAAGCCGATGTCAATGTCACGCGCTGGCTCTCCGGCGAAGACGCGGCAAACTTCTACATCTCGGCCGTGACACTGTTCGAACTCGAGCTTGGCATTCTCCGCATGGAGCGGCGCGATGCGGAGCAAGGAGCGCGGCTACGAACCTGGATGCACACCCGCGTCGTTCCCGAGTTCGCGGACAGAACCTTGCCGCTCGATTCCAGCGTGGCGCAGCGTTGCGCCAGGCTACATGTCCCGGACCCTCGTCCTGAGCGCGACGCTTATATCGCCGCCACTGCGCTCGTGCACGGCATGACGGTCGTCACGCGAAACGTAGCCGATTTTGCTCCGTGCGGCATCAATGTGATCAACCCGTGGGAGATCTCTTCCTGAGACCTCCCATCCAGCGCGCGCTTACTTCCCAACCATCTCCCCCGGCTTGACCCACTCATCGAACTGCTGCGCGCTCACGTGACCGAGCGCGAGCGCGGCGGCCTTGAGCGTCGTGCCTTCCTTGTGCGCTTTCTTCGCGATCTGCGCGGCCTTGTCATAGCCGATATGCGGATTGAGCGCCGTCACGAGCATCAGCGACTCGTTGAGCAGACTCTCGATGCGCGTTTCGTTCGGCTCGATGCCCGCCGCGCAGTTGTCGTTGAAGCTCTGCGCGCCGTCCGCGAGCAGGCGGATCGATTGCAGCACGTTATGCGCGATCATCGGCCGGAACACGTTCAGCTCGAAGTTGCCGCTCGCGCCGCCGAAGTTCACAGCGACATCGTTGCCGAACACCTGGCAGCAGAGCATCGTGACGGCTTCGGACTGCGTGGGATTGACCTTGCCCGGCATGATCGAGCTGCCCGGCTCGTTCTCCGGAATCGACAGTTCGCCGAGTCCGCAGCGCGGCCCGCTCGCGAGCCAGCGGATGTCGTTGGCGATCTTCATCAGGCCCGCCGCAACCGTCTTCAGCGCGCCGTGCGCGGCGACGAGCGCGTCCGCTGCGGCCATCACTTCGAACTTGTTCGGCGCGGTTTCGAAGGGCAGGCCGGTGAGCTTGCCGATCGCGCCCGCGACCTTCGCGGCGAATTCCGGATGCGCGTTCAGTCCCGTGCCGACCGCCGTGCCGCCCTGCGCGAGCTGATACAGATGCGGCAGCGTCGCCTCGACATGCTTCACGCCCTGATCGAGCTGCGCGACGTAACCCGAAAATTCCTGGCCGAGCGTGAGCGGCGTGGCGTCCTGCAAGTGCGTGCGGCCGATCTTCACGATCTTGTCGAACGCCTTCGATTTCTTCTCCAGCGTGTCGCGCAACGTTTTCAGCGACGGCACCAGATGCTTGACGATCGCATACGCGACCGCGACGTGCATCGCCGTCGGGAACACGTCGTTGGACGACTGTCCGCGGTTCACGTCGTCGTTCGGATGCACGAGGCGCTCCTCGCCGCGCGGTCCGCCCATGATCTCGCTCGCGCGATTGGCGATCACCTCGTTCAGGTTCATGTTGGTCTGCGTGCCCGAGCCGGTCTGCCACACGGCGAGCGGAAATTCATCGGGATGCCTGCCGTCGATGATTTCCTCGGCCGCCTCCATGATCGCCTTCGCTTTCTTCGAGTCGAGCACCTTCAGGCCTTCGTTCACTTCGGCGGCGGCGTGCTTGATGATCGCGAGCGCGGTGATCAGTTCGGGCGACTGCTTTTCCGTCGAAATCTTGAAGTTCTGGAGCGAGCGCTGCGTCTGCGCGCCCCAAAGCTTGTCGTTGGGCACGGCGATTTCGCCGAACGTGTCCTTCTCCATCCGCACGTCGCCCTTCGCGTTCTGTGTCATGGCGTGAGTTCCCTTGTGAAGTTGGATCAAAGCTGCTTGTCGACGGGCAGCAGCATGAACAGGCCCGTCATCGCGTTGCGATAAAAACCTGCCTCGGGATCGAAATTCCAGGTGACGAGGCTGTTGTTGTACTCGGTGATCCAGACGAGGCCCGACTGCGGCGCGCCGGTGCGCCGCAATTCCTCGGTGACCGCCGCGCTCGCCAGTTGGACCTGCCAGCTCACCTTCGGCGAGGTCCCGTTGACGAAAAGCCTGGCAGCTTCCTCGGCGATCGGCTTGCTGTGGATCACGAGCGCGAGCTCGGTGTTCAGCTTCGCCGAGCGCGGATCGAGATTCATCGAGCCGATCACGAGGATACTCCGATCGATCACATAGGCCTTCGCATGCAGGCTCGCGCGCGATTGCGAGCCGAACAGGCCGGCGCGCGGGCTGCGTTCGCCTTCGAGCTGGATCGGTTTGAATTCGTACAGTTCGACGCCGTTTTGCAGCAACGGAATTCGATACGGCGCGTAGCCGGCCTGCACGGCGACGGCGTCGGTCGCGGCGAGCGAGTTGGTCAGCACCGCGACGCGCACACCGCGTCGGGTCGCCGCGCCGAGCGTTTTCACGCCTGTATCGTGCGGCACGAAGTAGGGCGAGAGGATCAGGAATTCGCTCTGCGCATCCTTGAGCAGATCGACCAGACGTTGCATCGGCGGGCTCTTGTAGTCGTCGCTCGGATGCTCGATCTTCGACGGCGAATCGACCCAGAATTCCGTCGGCGCCCAGACGAGGCCCATTTCCTCGCGTGAAATCTGCTGCGCGAGCGGCGTCGCATTGAGCGGCTTCGCGTTCAGCGGCTCGGCCTGTTTGCGCCAGTGCGCGCGCAGGTCGTCGCGGGTCTTGTCGAGTTCGGCGGGATCGAATTTCTGCTTGTTCAGCACGCGCAGCGGGTACGAGAGCGAACTGTTCCAGTAGTCGTCGAAGCTCGCGGAAATCTGCGGCGTCACCGGGCCGGCGGCGAAGACGTCGAGATCGCGAAACTGCAGCGTTGGACTCGCGCTGAAGTATTCATCGCCGAGATTGCGCCCGCCGACGATCGCGATCTGGTTGTCCGCGATCATCGCCTTGTTGTGCATGCGGCGCGTGAAGTGGCCGAGATTCGTGAAGAAGTTCTGCGTGCGCTCGGAGAAGCTGCGCTGCGCACTGCCGTACGGGTTGAACACGCGGATCTCGATCTTGTCGTGCGTGTTGAGCGCCGCCATGATCTGGTCGATGTCCTTGAAGTTCAGATCGTCGACCAGCATGCGTACGCGCACGCCACGATCCGCCGCATAGAGCGCCGCGCCCAGCAGCAGCTTGCCGGTGTTGTCTTCCTCGGCGATGTAGTACTGCATGTCGAGCGTCTTCGTCGCCGCGCGCGCGAGGGCGATGCGCGCCTGCAGCGCATCGGTGCCGGTCGGCAGCAGGCGCACGGCGGACTGATCGGGATGCCGCTGCTCGAGCGGCGCGAGTGCGTTCGCGAGCGGCGTCGCTTCGTTCGATGCCAGCGCGTGGCTCACCGGCCGGTCGAACGCCGTCGCGGGCGGACGGGTGGCGCAGGCGGCGAGCAACGTCGTCAACATGACGATGGCGAATCTACTTACTGGCGCGCTGATGTCACGCGCGACAACTTCCCCCATTCCCCGGCTTTCCGACACTTCGATTCCTCGTTTTTGATTGTCGCGACTTGGCGCGTCTCGAAATTATTTTAAGGGGAATCGGAACGAGGCCGGGCGGGACGCCCGCGAGGAAGGCAGAGATAAAGCGTAGGGACGAAAAAAAAGCCCGCTGGCTGAAGCGGGCTGATAACCCCTGTCACAGATGTCTCAAGGAGGAGACGGGTTCATCCTAGCAATGCGCGCCGCGCGGACCAACCAAGCATTCGTGCTATGCATATCGGCGCGCGGATCGGGTGCTTATCAGGCATGGCCGTGCGGCGCGGGGTTCGCGGCATCGGCGTCGTCCGGCTTCGGCGCGACGCCCGTCTCGACGAACCTGCGGCTGATGCGGTGAAACCGCAAGGTCATCAGCACGGCGACGCTCGCGAGCCCGGCGGCGAGTCCCCACCACAGGCCTTTGGGACCCAGCTCGAAGTGGAATGCGAGCACGTAGGCGGTCGGAAAGCCGACGCCCCAGTAGCCGAACGCAGCGGCGAGCATCGGGATGCGCGTGTCCTTCAGGCCGCGCAGGCAGCCCGAGCCGACCGTCTGCATGCCGTCGACGATCTGGAACACCGCCGCTACGCCGAGCAGCGACGCCGCGAGCGCGACGGTGTGCGCGTTGGCGGGGTCGTCGAGATGCAGATACAGGCCGACGATCGCGCGCGGCACCGTGATCAGCACGAGCCCCGAGCACATCATGAAGCCGACGCCGAGCGCCAGCGCGACGAAGCCCGCGTGACGCGCCGCGACGGGCACGCCCGCGCCGACCCAGTAGCCGACGCGCACGTTCGCCGCCTGGCCGATCGCGAGCGGCACCATGAACGCGACCGATGCGACGTTGAGCGCGATCTGATGCGCGGCGAGCGGCGCTTCGCCGAGCAGTCCGACCATCATGCCGGTGGCGAGAAAGAGCGTCGATTCGACGCCGTAGGTGATCGCGACCGGCCAGCCGATGCCGAACAGCTCGCCCATCAGCGGCAGGCGCGGGCGCGCGCGCGCGACGAAATGCCTGTAGCGCGGCCGCAGATGCAGCACCGCGACGAGCGCGATCGCGATGCCCCAGACGGTGATCGTGGTCGCCGCCGCCGAACCGAGAAAGCCTTCGCGCGGCAGCCCGTACGCGCCGTGAATCAGCCCGTAGTTGAGAAAGCCGTTGACGAACACGCCGCCGATCGAGATCCACAAGAGCCGCCGTGCCGCGCCGATCGCGGGCAGAAACGCGCGCATCATGCCCACGCCGATGAGACTGCCAGGTGTCCCCCAGCGCAACACCGCGCAGTATTCGCCGACGTTCTTCGCGAGCGTCGCCGGTTCGTGGAACGCGAGCAGGATCGGCTCGGCGTAGCTCAGCAGCACGAACGCGGGCACGGCGAGCAGCACGGACAGCACGAGACCGGTCCAGTAGATGCCCGGCACGCGATCGTCGGCGTTCGCGCCGCGCGCGTGGGCGACCGACACTGACACCGATGTCAGCACCCCCTGCAGCAGCGTCACCACGACGAAAAAGAGGTTCGCGCCGAGGCCGCCGGCGGCGAGCGCGTCGGGGCCGAGCGAGCCGAGCAGGATGGTGTCGGTGACGCCCATCGCCATCTGCGAGAGCTGCGCGATGGCGAGCGGCGCGGCGAGGCGCGCCGTGTCGACGGCGTGACGCGAGAGGCTCGGCGGTCCTTGATGCGCGCGCGTGGCGCGGGTGACGTGCGGTTGCATGGCTGATCGGATGGAAACAAAGACGGCGCGACAGTCAGTGCACTGAACGCCGCCGGACTGGAATGCGGAAGGGCAAAGAGCGGAGCGCGATGCGCAACACGCGCTGACGGAACGACCGACGCTGCAAACCCGGCGCTGAAACCAGAACGAAAGACGACTAGCTTATTGCGTCGCGTGCGGCATGTCGATGACGCGTTCGCTTATGGCCGGGTTTTCTCAATCGCGCGGCGTGCGCGCGCAAGTTCCGGCGACGCTATTCGGGCGCGCGCACGTGAATCGTCTGGCCGTCGAGCTTCACCTTCTGGCCCGCGCGGATCTTGCAGGTCTTGCGCATTTCCACTTTGCCGTCGACGGTGACGTCGCCCATTGCGACGCGCGCCTTCGCGGAGCCGCCGCTATCCGCGAGGCCCATCAGCTTGAGCAGGTTGTGGAGTTCGACGAAGTCGCCCGTGAGGGTGAATTGGAGTGGCGGCATGGGGGCGGGCGCAACGGAAAGCGGAGAAAGGCATCCATGATAAACCACCGCCGCCGGCGCGCCGGGCATGCGCCGTGCTGTTGGCATCGCGAGGACCGGTTATCGGACCGCAAGTGCTTCGACTGGCAAATGTAGCCAGATGAAACCGTCGGTAACAATGACTGGTTTTCGAGAACTTGCCCGATCGAGGTCCGGTCCGACCGTTTGATCGATGCAGCTTCGGTCATCTTTCCAATCGACAAAAGTCGCGCGGATCGCTCGCTTCACCGTTGTCAGAGCGCCGCCGACGCCAACTAAAGAGAGGACGAACTCATGACTCGCGCACGAATCCTTTTGATCGGTTCCGCCATCGCCACGCTCGCCGCTTCGGGCGCCTACGCGCAAACCGCGCCGCAGCCCGCGCCGATGGAACCGCAGACCATGCAGCCGGCGACGCCGCCGCAGCAGAACGTCGTCGCGCCGGCGCCGACCGATCCGCTCGTCCAGCGCCGCAACGCGAACGCCGAGGCGAACGCCGAATATCGCGCGTCGAAAAAGGCGTCGAAGGCCGAGCTGAAGGCACAGAACCAGCAGGCCAAGTCGCAATACAAGGAAGAGGTGAAGAACGCCAAGATCAACCGCAAGGCGGACAAGGACGCCGCCAAGGCGGAATTGAACGCGACGGAGCCGAGCACGCCGAAGGACACGGGCCTGCAGCACTGAACGTGACGCGTCGCGAGACCGGCGAAGTCCGGTTTCGCGGCTCAGATACAGGGAGGACATGATGAACAGAAAAACCCATGCACTGCTTGCCGCGCTGATCGCGGGGACGTTCGCGAGCGTGAGCGCGACATCGTTCGCGCAGACGACGAGCGACGCGCCGAGCGCCGCCGACCAGAAGGCCGCGAAGGAACAGACGAAGGCCGACAAGAAGGCGGCCGTCGCGCAAGCCAAGGCCGACAAGAAGAAAACCGAGGCGCAGTCCGAAGCCAACGAAGCCGCCGCCGACGCGAAGCTGAAGAACGCGAAGAAGGCGGAGTAACACGCGCTTTTTTGCAGCGATGCGAGCCCGGTTCCCTGCGGACCGGGCTCGTTGCATTTGGGGCCAAAAGCCTTGCCGAGCCAGAGACTTGCGCGCGCGGGTTGTATGGATATACAGTGTGCGTCACTCTTTTCCCGCCGCCATCTCCTCACGTGCTCACGCTTCCCGACACCGCCGACGCCGCCTCCGCCTCCGCCGCGAAACAGGTGGCCGACTATCTCGCGAAGCTCAATGAGGCGCAGCGCCAGGCCGTCGAATTCGGCGTCGATGAACCCGGCCGCGCGGGAGGGCCGCTGCTCGTCATCGCGGGTGCGGGGTCGGGCAAGACGAACACGCTCGCGCATCGCGTCGCGCATCTGCTCGTGAAGGGCGCCGATCCGCATCGCATCCTGCTGCTCACGTTTTCACGCCGCGCGGCGCTCGAAATGACACGCCGTGTCACGCGCATCGCGATGAACGCGCTCGGCACGAAAAGCGCCATCGCGCAGGGGCTGACGTGGTCGGGCACGTTTCACGGCGTCGGCGCGCGGTTGTTGCGCGATTACGCCGACCTCGTCGGGCTCGCGCCGTCGTTCACGATCAACGATCGCGAGGATTCCGCCGATCTCATGAACCTCGTGCGGCACGAGCTCGGTTTGTCGTCGAAGGAGAAGCGCTTTCCGGCCAAGTCGACATGCTTCGCGATCTACTCGCGCGTCGTCAATACGGGCGCGACGCTCAGCCACGTGCTCGATCAGTCGTATCCGTGGTGCCGCGAGTGGGAAGCCGATCTCAAGCGCCTGTTCGCCGCCTACGTGGCCGCCAAACAGGCGCAAAGCGTGCTCGATTACGACGACCTGCTGCTCTACTGGTCGCATCTCGCGGCGGAGCCGTCGGTGGCGGCGGATCTCGCGAGCCGTTTCGATCACGTGCTCGTCGACGAATATCAGGACACCAATCGCCTGCAGGCGTCGATCCTGCTCGCGATGAAACCGGACGGGCGCGGCCTCACCGTCGTCGGCGACGATGCGCAATCCATCTACTCGTTTCGCGGCGCGACGGTGCGCAATATCCTCGATTTTCCGGGCCATTTCGATCCGCCCGCCGCGACCGTCACGCTCGATCGCAACTATCGTTCGACGCAACCGATCCTGGAGGCGTCGAACGCCGTGATCGGGCTCGCGTCCGAGCGCTACACGAAGAATCTCTGGACCGACAAGGCATCGGCGCAAAAGCCGCGCGTCGTGTCCGTCGCCGACGAAGCGGATCAGGCGCGCTATGTCGTCGAGAAAGTGCTGGAGGCGCGCGAGTCGGGCATGAGGCTCAAGTCGCAGGCGGTGCTGTTTCGCGCCGCGCATCACAGCGCGACGCTCGAAATCGAACTCACGCGGCGCAATATTCCGTTCGTGAAGTTCGGCGGTCTCAAGTTTCTCGATTCCGTCCATGTGAAGGACGTGCTTTCGGTGCTGCGCTGGGCCGAGAATCCGCGCGATCGCGTGGCGGGCTTTCGCGTCGCGCAATTGCTGCCGGGCATCGGGCCCGCCATCGCTGCGCGTCTGCTGGATAGCGTGAGCGCGCCGGATGCGGTTGCTGCGGGCGCGATCGCATCGTTCGCCGCGCCCGCCCGCGCCAGCGAGGACTGGCCGCGCTTCGTCGGCCTGATGGCGAAGCTCTGCGGGCGCGAGTCGGGCTGGCCTGCCGAGTTCGAAATGATCCGCCGCTGGTACGAGCCGCACCTCGAACGCAATCACGAGGACGCGGCGATCCGCATCGGCGATATTTTGCAGATGGAGAGCATCGCGTCCACGTATCCGACGCGCGAGCGCTTTCTCACCGAACTCACGCTCGATCCGCCCGACGCCACCAGCGACGAATCCGGCGTGCCGCTGCTGGACGAGGACTATCTGATCCTCTCGACCATCCATTCGGCGAAGGGCCAGGAATGGCGCAACGTGTTCGTGCTGAACGGCGTGGACGGTTGCATCCCGTCCGATCTCGGCACCGGCAGCGACGAGGAAATCGACGAGGAGCGGCGTCTTTTATACGTCGCGATGACGCGCGCGAAGGAAGATCTGCACATCGTTACGCCGCAGCGTTTCTACGTGCACAACCAGACGCATCTGGGCGACCGCCACGTGTGGGCGCAACGCACACGCTTCATCCCGCCGCATCTCATGCAGAACTTCGAAGCGGCGGCGTGGCCGCCGGTGATCGCGCCCGCAGCACCGACGGCGGCGGGACTGGCGGCGGCCGCGAAAGCGAAAATCGATATCGCGGCGCGCCTGAAGGGAATGTGGGAGTAGGGCGGAGCTCGCCTCAGCACTTCAGCGCTGCGCGCGCGTGGTTCGCGGCGCGCGCGGCGTCGGCGCGAAGATGCTGCGCAGCCACGCGGCGAAACGCGTGAAGCCGTCATAAGGCTCTTCGATGAACAGCTCGGGCCGCAGCGAGCGCAGATACTCCAGCACCTGTTGCGCTTCCTGCTTCGGAATCGAGCCGTAAACGATGCCGAGCCGCAGCAGGCCGCGCAGCTCGCCGAGCTTTTCCCGCGCGTTCGAACCGACGCTCGTTTCCACCAAAATCTTGGTTTCGTACGCGCGCTGGCGCAGCGAATCGGCGAGACGCCACGCGGGCGTCTGCATCTTTTCCTCGACTTCGCGAATGTCCGCCGCCGCCGACTTGATCTGCGAAGCAAGCACGTCCACTTGCGACACATCGCCGTTCGCTTCGGTGACGATCGCCGTCGCCCACTCGCGCGACGCCTTGATGAGGTCCTCGGCGGTCCAGTCGGCGCGGATCGCGAACGCGAAACCGTGTTCGGCCGCCTGACGGATCAGGATTTCGACGACATCCGGAAATTCCTTGTCGAGCGCGCGCTTCGCCCACGCATACTGGCCGTGCGTGAGCATGCGCTGCACCGCCTGCTCGGTGAGCGGCGTGTGGTTGTCGAGCAGCTTCGCGCGCAGGAAGTCCTCGAACGACGGCGTGACGAATTGTGGATCCAGCTTCAGCGACAGGCGCAGAAACGCTTCGAAGTCGCGCTGCAGCGAAGCGATGGTCTCGTCGCGAAGCGAAAGGGTGATTTGACGCATGTTGGTTCCCGGTTCCGCCGGTCGGTCGCCCGATGGCGGGAAATGCTGGCGGCGCCGCTTCTCAGGGCGGAGTCCATTCGTTTCTGATAACGGCGCGCTTTCCGGGAACTTGAGGTTTCTTTGCAGCTTTTTGAAAGCCGATCGATACGTGAGCGCCGAAGAAGGCTCAGCGCAGCACAGCGAACTGCCACGCGAAAAACACCGCGAGCGCCACCGCAATCGTCAAAAGCGGGCGTTTCGTGAGCACGCAAACGATCACCGCGACGATCGCCGCGACGAGCTGCGGATTGCGCCAGGTGATCTCGGCGCCGTTGCCGTGCGGCGAGACTGTCATCGGCACGATGATCGCGGTGAGCACCGTCACCGGCACGAACGAGAGCGCGGTACGCACGACGGGCGGGAAGGGCAGGCGCTCGCCCAGCACGAACACGGCGGCGCGGATGGCGAAAGTGATCGCCGCCATGCCGAGGATCAATGCGACGTAGTTCATTGCGTGCGCTCCTTGGCGTTCTTCAGGCGATGTTTCGCCTGCGGCCGGTTTTCCATCAGCGTGAGCACCATGCCGACCGCCACGCCCACGAACACCGCCGCGAGCAGACCGAGCTTGTACGGCCAGCCTTGCCACGCGAACGACAGCACACCCGAAGCGAGCGCCGCCGCGATGAAGCGCACGGCCACCAGTTGCGGCACGATGATCGCGATGAAGGTCGCGACCATCGCAAAATCGAGTCCGAGCGATTTCAAACCGGGGAACGCCGCGCCGAACAGCAGGCCGGCGAGCGTCCACATCTGCCAGTTCAAATACATCGCGACGCCCGAGCCGAAGAAGTAATGCGGGCCGATCTCGCCGGGCGGGCGCTTCTGATAGTGCGCGTAGGCGACCGCGAAAACTTCGTCGGTGAGAGTCCCGGCGAGCGCCCAGCGCCAGCGGCGCGGCAGATGCGCGACATAGGGCGCGAGCGTGGCCGAATAGAGCACGTGACGCAGATTGACGACGAAGGTCGTCGCCAGGATGACGGCGAAGCTCGCATGCGATGCGATCAGGCCCACCGCGATGAACTGCGCGGAGCCGGCGAACACGGCAAGCGACATCAGCTGGCCGTGCCAGAGCGTGAGCGGACTGGCGGTGACGAGCGTGCCGAAGATCACGCCGAAGGGCGCGGCGCCGATCATCATCGGGATGGTGTCGCGGGCGCCGGCGGCGAATTCACGTAGCGCCTGGCCGGACGGTTGTGCGGGTGTTGCTTTCAAGATGTCCTCCTATGGAAGCGAGGATACGCAAGACGCCGGTCCGGATGCTTGTACGTTCTTGCGCTTTCCCTGCGCTTTCCCTGCCTTCGCGCGCATTCAGCGCCAGCGGCCGGGCGGCACGCCGAACGTGCGTTTGAAATGACGCGTGAAATGGCTCTGATCGGTGAAGCCGCTCGCCGCCGCGACGTCCGTCACGGAGGCGCCCGCGCGCAACGCCGGCAACGCGCGCACGATCCGCATCTGGTTGCGCCACGCGTGCGGCGCGAGACCGGTTTCGCGCGTGAAGAGACGCGCCGCGTGGAAGGTCGAAAGGCCGACCGTCTGCGCGAGTTCGGCGAGCGTGACCGGTTCGAGCAAATCGTCGGCGAGGCGGGATTTCATCGTCGCGACGCGATTTGCGTCGGTCGCGAGCGGCGCGATGCCGGGGCGCGCCAGCGCGTGGCGGCCAAGCAGCGTCGTCACGGCATCGACGAGGGCCAGTTCCGCGGCGAGCGGATCGGCGCCGTTTTCCAGCAGCCGATGCGCGACGACCAGACGCCGCGCCAGATCGGCGTCGCGAACGATATCGACCGGAAACCACGGCGACGACTCCGGCCGGCCCGACATGTCGCGCGCGAGATTCTCGACGAACGGCACCGGCAGATAGAACACGCGATAGCGCCAGCCCGCATCGACGGCGCGCGCGCCCGTGTGCACTTCGCCAGGGTTGATGACCGGCACCGAGCCGGCCTCGGCGACGTGATGCGCGCCACGATAGTCGTAGCACTCCGCGCCCGCTTCGATCACGGGCACCGTGTAGGCGTCGTGCCAATGCGGCGAGAATTCGTGATCGTAGTATTCGGCCGTCACCATGTCCGCGTCGGGCACGAGCGACGAGCGCCAGTAGCGTGCGGCATTGCGGAAACGGGCGGCGTTCATCGTTGCGATTTTTGAGACGGGCGGAATCGCTCAGTTTACAACTTTGTTTCGCCGCAGGCCGGACAGTTGGACGTCACTTCACCGGTATGGTCGTGCCTTCGGGCACCGGCACCGCCGTCACGCTGTTCTTCGGGCTGCCGGTCGCGATCCGGTCGCTGTAGGTCAGATAGACGAGCGTGTTGCGCTTCGCATCGACGATACGCACCACATGCAGCGTTTTGAAGATGAAGGACATGCTGGCGGAGAACACGTCGCTCTTCTGCTTGAGCGGCTGTGCGATCTTGATCGGAGCGACCTGGCGGCAGGCGATCGACGCCTCGCTCGGATCTTCCGCGATGCCCAGCGTGCCTTTCACGCCGCCGGTGCGCGCCCGCGACACGTAGCAGGTGACGCCCTGAACGAGCGGATCGTCGTAAGCGTCGACGCTGACGCGGTCAGAACCGGTGAAACGGAAATTCGTGTTGACGCTGGCGATCTCCTCCGCGTGCGCGAGCGCCGCGCCGAAGAGAGTGGCAATCGATGCGGCGAGGGCGAGGACGGAGCGTTTCATCGTCATCCTTCGGAAAAGAGAAAGGGCGTCGTATTGTATCGACGCCCTAGGTCTTTTGATGCATCGCCGCGCTGCCGGTCAATGAAAGATCAGATAAAGAATCACCAGCACCACGACCGGTACGCCGAGCAGCCATCCGAGCAGATAAGGCATGTTGTCCTCCTTCGCGTGTTGTTTTCGACGACTTCAGTATCGCGAGGAAGTCCGCTGCACGTTAGCCGTGCACGTCCGAATTCTGTGTAGGTGTTGTCCTATCGAAAGTTACAAAGGGTTTACGGATTCGTCATGCCATCAGACGGCTCTTCTTCGCCGGACGGTCGTGATACAGCGTGCGAACGTAGTCGAGATGGGCGCCCGCGCACTCGCGCGCCCGTGCCGGATCACGCGCGACGATCGCATCGAAGATCGCGCGATGTTGCGCGAGCAGGTTCGCTTCGACTTCGTCGTCGTAGTCGACGAGGCGGTGGGACGTGAGCATCGACTCGCGGACCAGTTCGTTGAGTCCGTGCATCACGTGTGTGAGCGCGACGTTGTGCGTCGCGTCCGCGATCGCCAGATGGAACGCCGCATCCTTTTCGGCGATACGCGTGCTTTTTTCAGCGACGGCGATCTGCAACGCGTCGAACGCGGCAGCGATGCGCGCGAGGTCGGCTTCGGTGGCGCGCTCGGCGGCGTAGGCAGTGGAGAGGGTTTCCAGGCCGTGCCGCAGTTCCAGCACGTCGGCGCTCGCGTCTGGTTGCTGTTCGAGCAGGGCCGCGAGCGGGCGCGACACCAGCGGCGCCGTCACATCCGACACGACAAACCCGCCGCGTCCGGCCGGGCGGATGAAGCCGTCGGATTCGAGCCGGATGAGCGCCTCGCGCAGCGACGGGCGCGACACGTTCAGTTGCTCGGCCAGATCGCGCTCGGCGGGCAGGCGCTGGCCGGGCAGCAGCGTGCCGTTCGAGATGAGTTCGCGAATCTGTCCCGACACCACATCGGAGAGGCGCACGCGGGCATAGGAATGCGCCTGGACGGGCTGAAAAGTCATCGTTCGATGTAAATGCAGAATGAAGGCCTGGGATTGTCCGAGTTTGACACGAAACGAGCATCTCATTAAAGTCTTGGTCAGACCAAGCTTACCAAAGATAATCGCTTACCCCACGATCGGACCTCATGAAAGTTGCCCTGTTCGTTCCCTGTTTCATCGACGCGTTTTATCCGCAGGTCGGCATCGCCACGCTGGAGTTGCTGGAACGGCTCGGCGTGGACGTCGACTATCCGCAGGATCAGACCTGTTGCGGCCAGCCGATGGCCAATAGCGGCGCGCACAAGGACGCCGCCGGCGCCGAGCGCGTGTTCGCCCGCAATTTCGCCGATTACGACTACGTGGTCGGTCCGTCAGCGAGTTGCACGCATCACGTGCGCGAGCATTTCACCGCGATCGAGCAGACGAGCGCGGTGCAGAAAGTGCGTCGCAATACCTATGAACTCGTCGAATTCCTCCACGACGTGCTGAAGGTGCGCGAATTTCCATGGGCCGAGTTTCCGCACAGGATCGGGCTGCACAACAGTTGCAGCGCGGTGCGGCATCTGCGCGAGACATCGAACTCGGAAGTCGCCGGTACGCCGTTTTCGAAGCCACGCGCGTTGCTCGAAGGCGTGAAGGGCATCGAGTTCGTCACGCCCGCGCGCCCCGACGAGTGCTGCGGCTTCGGCGGGACGTTCTCGGTCACCGAGGCGGCCGTCTCCGTGCGAATGGGGCAGGACAAGGTGCGCGATCATGTCGGCGCGGGTGCGGAGTACATCGTGTCGGGCGACATGTCGTGTCTCATGCATCAGCAGGGCTGCGCGGAGCGCATGAAAGCCGAGGCGAAGTTCATCCATATCGCGCAGGTCTTGAACGGAGCACGCGCATGAGCAAAACCGTTCGGATCGATCACGCGAAAGCGGCCGGGGCGTTCCTGCAAAAGACGGATCACGTCGCGTTCCACGACAAGCGTCTGTGGGACCTGCGCAGCAAGCGCGACGCGCAGGCGCACGGCATTCCCGAATGGGAGACGATGCGCGATCTCGCATCGGGCATCAAGGAACATACGCTGTCCAATCTCGCCGATTACATCGCGCAGTTCATCGATCAGGCAGAGAAGAACGGCGTCGTCGTGCATTTCGCGGCCAACGCGCAGGAGCACAACCAACTCGTCTACACGCTGATGAGCGAGCGCGGCATGACGTCGCTCGTGAAGAGCAAGTCGATGCTCACCGACGAGTGCTACATGCGCGACTATCTCGAACCGCGCGGCATCACGGTGATGGAAACCGATCTCGGCGAACGCATCCAGCAGCTCGATCATCAGGACCCGAGCCATATGGTCGTGCCGGCGGTGCACAAGCTGCGCGCGGATGTGGCGGAGCTTTTCGGCAAGACCATCGGCACAGATCCGAAGAACAGCGACATCCACTATCTCGCCGAAAGCCAGCGCATGAACACGCGGCCGTACTTCGTGCGCGAGAAAACGGCGGGCATGACCGGCTGCAACTTCGCGGTGGCGGAGACGGGCACAGTCGTCGTGTGCACGAACGAAGGCAACGCTGATCTTTCCGCGAACGTGCCGCCGCTGCATATCGCGTCGATCGGCATCGAAAAGATCATTCCGACGATCGCCGATCTCGGCGTGTTCGTACGCATGCTGTCGCGCAGCGCGCTCGGCTCGCCGATCACGCAATACACGTCGCACTTTCGCGCGCCGCGTCCGGGCACGGAGATGCACTACATCCTCGTCGACAACGGCCGCTCCGAGCGACTCGCGATGGACGACTTCTGGTATTCGCTCAAATGCATCCGCTGCGGCGCGTGCATGAATACCTGTCCGGTGTATCGGCGCAGCGGCGGGCTGTCCTATGGCGGCACGTATTCGGGGCCGATCGGCGCGATCATCAATCCGACCCACGATCTGAAGCGCTACAGCGCGCTGCCGTTTGCATCGACGATGAACGGCAGTTGCACGAACGTCTGTCCCGTGAAGGTGAACATCCACGAGCAGATCTACAAGTGGCGCGAGGTGATCGCGGAGAAGCACGAAGTGCCGTTCGTGAAGCAGGAAGTCCTGAAGATGGCGGGGCGACTGCTCGCGAGTCCGACGCTTTATCGCGCGACGGTCGCATCGCTCGGCGGCGCGTTGAAGCGTCTGCCCAACTTCGTGCTGTACAACCCGCTCAATATCTGGGGACGTCAGCGCGACCTGCCCGAAGCGCCCGCCGAGACTTTTCACGAGTGGTACAAGAAGAACCGGAAGACTGAGAAATGACGACTCGCGACGCTTTTCTGTCGAAGATCCGCGCGGCGCAGCCCGCATCGCGCCCGCGCCCCGACGTGCCGCTCTTTCCGGCGCCCGAAGGCGATCTGAAGTCGCGTTTCACGGCGGCGCTCACCGCGATGGGCGGTACCTGCGTCGACGCTGCCAGCCTGAACGACGTGAACGCGTTGCTGGCTGCGCGTTTCCCGGATGCGAAGGTGATCGCCTCGGCGGTGCCTGGCGTCGACGGCACGCGGCCGCTCGCGCCCGATACCGTGCCGGCGTCGCTACAGGATGTCGATGTGGGCGTCGTGCGAGGGCGCTTCGGCGTCGCTGAAACCGGCTCGGTGTGGTTCAGCGAGCAAGAGTACGTCGTGAACTCGGTCGGCTATCTGTCGCAGCATCTCGTCGTGCTGCTCGATCCGGCGCTGCTCGTCGAGGGCTTGCAGCAGGTGTATCGACGGCCCGATTTCAAATCGGCGCGCTATGCGGTGCTCGTGACGGGACCGTCCGCGACGGCGGATATCGAAGGCGTGCTGATCCGCGGCGCGCAGGGCGTGCGCTCGTTGACTGTCGTGTGGCTAGCGGGTTGATTGCTTTTAAGCAGATGATTGACGTGGAGTATGAAGCGCAAAAACAAAAAGCCCAGTCGCGTGACTGGGCTTTTTAATGAAGCTTTTGGCTCCCCGACCTGGGCTCGAACCAGGGACCTACGGATTAACAGTCCGGCGCTCTACCGACTGAGCTATCGGGGAACAACTACACATCTGCAACTGAGATAAAAAACCCAGCCGATTGACTGGGTTCTTTTGAAACCGACTTGCTGGAGTTTTTTTGGCTCCCCGACCTGGGCTCGAACCAGGGACCTACGGATTAACAGTCCGGCGCTCTACCGACTGAGCTATCGGGGAACATCTACAGCAGAGAAACGAAATTATAGGGGGCCACGATTACCGTGTCAACGCTCAATCTTCATTCGATAAGCATTTTTTGCAAACCGTAACGAAGCGCAATGCGACAGCCAGAATCAACGCTCGAGCAGATTCAGCTTGTCCTTCACGTCCTTGAACTCGTCCGCTTCGGGCAGCGAGCCCTTCGTCTTCGTGATGCTCGGCCAGTTACGCGCGAGGTCGGCGTTCAGCTCGGTGAAGTGCTGCTGGTCGCCGGGCACATCTTCTTCTGCGTAGATTGCATTGACCGGGCACTCGGCCACGCAGACGGCGCAGTCGATGCACTCGTCCGGATCGATCGCGAGAAAGTTGGGACCTTCGCGGAAGCAATCCACCGGGCACACGTCCACGCAATCGGTGTACTTGCACTTGATGCAGCTTTCGGTCACAACGTGAGTCATTCAGGCTCCTGCATGCGGAATTCGTGGGGGCGGCGCCCTGGGCGGCGACATGGGCCGGGAGGTGCGCGTGCCGAAACGCATATTGTAGCGTAACGATAAAAGCGGGCGCGAGCCACACGGCGCCCCCTTTATATCGATTCGTGATGTATGTATGCGCGGCTTCGTAAAAGGGTGAGGCATGGGTCATGCCATTGCGCGCATTCGGGTAACATGGCCCCAAAGGCATGAAGGCGCGCGCGAGCCCAAGGCACGAGGCAAAGCGCGCGGTCAATTCGCGTAGATGTTCCAGTCAGAACCATGATCATCAATTCGCTGCTCGACACCGACCTCTACAAGTTCACGATGATGCAGGTCGTCCTGCATCACTTTCCCGCCGCGCACGTCGAATATCGCTTCCGTTGCCGCACGCCGAACGTCGATCTCGTGCCGTACATCGACGAGATTCGCGACGAAATTCGTCAGCTCTGCAATTTACGCTTCAGGGAAGAGGAGCTGGATTATCTGCGGCGCATGCGGTTCATGAAGAGCGACTTCATCGATTTCCTCGCGCTCTTTCATCTGAACGAGAAGTCCATCCGCATCGCGCCGTCGCCGAAGAAAAACGGCGAAATCGATATCGAGATCGAAGGGCCGTGGCTGCATACGATCCTCTTCGAGATCCCGGTGCTCGCGATCGTCAACGAGGTCTATTTCCGCAACACGCAGCGCAAGCCCGAGTACGAAACCGGCCGCGAACGCCTGCGCGAGAAAATCAAGCTGCTCGCCACGCCGCCCGAATACTCGGACTGCAAGATCGCCGATTACGGCACGCGCCGCCGCTTTTCGGGACAGTGGCACGAGGAAGTCGTGCTGACGCTGAAGGAGAGGCTCGGCGCGCAGTTCGCCGGCACCAGCAACGTCTTCTACGCGATGAAGCACGGCCTGCGGCCGCTCGGCACGATGGCGCACGAATACTTGCAGGCGTGTCAGGCGCTCGGTCCGCGCCTGCGCGACTCGCAGATCTTCGGCTTCGAGATGTGGGCGAAGGAATATCGCGGCGACCTCGGGATCGCGCTGTCGGACGTCTACGGCATGAAGGCGTTCCTGCGCGACTTCGACATGTACTTCTGCAAGCTGTTCGACGGCGCGCGCCACGATTCCGGCGATCCCTTCGACTGGGGCGAGCGCCTCATCCGGCATTACGAGGAAAATCGCTGCGATCCGCGCACGAAGGTGCTGGTCTTTTCCGACGCGCTCGACATTCCCAGGGTTCTGCAGTTGTACGAGCGCTTTCGCGGGCGCTGTCAGCTGGCGTTCGGCGTCGGCACCAATCTCACCAACGATCTCGGCTATCAGCCGCTGCAGATCGTCGTCAAGATGGTCCGCTGCAACGGACAGCCGGTCGCGAAACTGTCCGATTCGCCCGGCAAGAACATGTGCGACGACAAGGCTTACCTCGCGTATCTACGTCAGGTGTTCGGCATCGAGCAGCCGGTCGGCGAAGACTGATCCGCTGCCGGCGGGCGCGCGTTCGTGCGTTTGGCTTATGCCGTTCGGCTGAGGTCCGTGCGCGAAGGCCGCTGGCTATAATTCGGACGCGTCGTCGATCAATCCGGCGCGCGCGAATCTCAAGCACGCAATCACGAGGACGGCACCATGGACACATCGGCCGCGCGCCGCAATATTCTCGCGCGCATTCGCAGCGCGCAGGGCCGTCGCGGCACGCCCACGGAAGCCGAGCGCGCGGCGGCGCAGGAGTATGTCGAGCGGCATCCGGCGGGTCCGCGTCCGCCGCTGCCGCACACGCGTGACGAACTCATCGCGCGCTTCACGCTCGAAGCGGAGCGTCTCTCCACGACCGTCGCCGAAGTCGAATCCCTTGCGGACGCGCCCGCCGAAGCCGCGCGCTATCTACAGTCACTGAACCTTTCCACCGATGTCGTCGCGTGGCCCGCGCTTGGCGAGCTGCCCTGGTCACAAGCGGGCCTTCAGGCGGCGTTGCGCAAACCCGCCGACGCCGATCTCGTCGGCATCACCGGCTGCTTTTGCGCGACGGCTGAAACCGGTTCGCTCGTGCTGCTGTCCGGCCCGGAGACGCCCGCGTCTGGCGCGCTGCTGCCGCAGACGCATATCGCGATCGTGCCGGCATCGCGCATCGTTGCGGCGCATGAAGACGCGTTCGCGTTGATGCGCGCCGAACGCGGCGAGTTGCCGCGCGCCGTGAACTTCGTGTCGGGGCCGTCGCGTACCGGCGATATCGAACAGACCATCGTGCTCGGGGCGCATGGGCCGTATCGCGTGCATGTGATCATCGTGCGCGGAGCCTGAGTCCGATGCGGCGTTTCGTTTCTGTCGTGCTTGCGCTCATCGCCGCACCCGCCGTCGCGGCGACGCCCGATGGCGCGACGCTCCCGGCAACGTGGGGCATTCCGTTCATCGGCGTCCTGCTTTCCATCGCCGTGTTTCCGCTCGTCGCGCCGAAGCTCTGGCATCACCATTTCGGCAAGATCGCGGCGGCCTGGACGCTCGCGTTTCTTGCGCCGTTCGCACTCGCGTTCGGCCCCGGCACGGCGGGCGGCGTGCTGGTCCACGCCATGCTCGAAGAGTACGTGCCGTTCATCATCCTGCTGGCCGCGCTGTATACCGTGGCGGGCGGTATCTGCGTGCGCGGTAATCTGCACGGCTCGCCGCGTCTGAATACCGGACTGCTTGCGCTCGGCACCGTGCTCGCGAGCATCATGGGCACGACGGGCGCGGCCATGCTGCTGATCCGTCCGCTTCTGCGCGCGAACGACAACCGCAAGCACGTCGTGCATGTCGTCGTGTTCTTCATCTTTCTCGTCGCGAATGCGGGCGGTTCGCTCACGCCGCTCGGCGATCCGCCGCTCTTCCTCGGCTTTCTGAACGGCGTCGGCTTTTTCTGGACGACGCTGCATCTCGCGCTGCCGATGCTGTTCGTCTGCGCCGCGCTGCTCGCAGCGTTTTACGCGCTCGACAGCCACTACTGGCGCAGGCACGACGCGCGATCCGAGTTTCTCGATCCGACGCCCGACACGCCGCCGCTCGGTATCGACGGCAAGATCAACTTCGCGCTGCTCGCGGCGATCGTCGCGCTCGTACTGATGAGCGGCATCTGGAAGCCGGGCATCGCGTTCGATGTGTTCGGCACGCATGTCCAGTTGCAGAATCTCGTGCGCGACGTGCTGCTCGCCGCCGTGCTGCTGGCCTCGCTCGCGCTCACGCCGAAAAGCGCGCGTGCAGGCAACGCGTTCGACTGGGCGCCCATCGTGGAAGTGGCGAAGCTTTTTGCCGCGATCTTCATCACCATCGCGCCGGTCATCACGATCTTGCGCGCGGGCGAGGCGGGCGCGTTCGCGGGCATCGCGCGCGCGGTATCGGATGCGAACGGCAAGCCTGTCGACATGGCCTATTTCTGGGCGACGGGCCTGCTGTCCTCGTTTCTCGACAACGCGCCGACCTATCTCGTTTTCTTCAATCTCGCGGGCGGCGACGCCCGCACGCTCATGACCACCGACGCCACGACGCTCGCCGCCATTTCCGCGGGCGCGGTCTTCATGGGCGCGAATACGTATATCGGCAATGCGCCGAATTTCATGGTGAAGGCGATCGCCGAATCACGCGGCGTGCGCATGCCGAGTTTCTTCGGCTATATGGCGTGGTCGGGCGCGGTGCTCGTGCCGCTGTTCGCCGTTCTGGGCTGGCTATTTTTCTAGGAGCAATCGATGAAGAAGGTACTTGTCGCGCGTCCCACCTTTCCCGATGTGATCGAGCGCCTGAAACAGTATTTCGATGTCGACGTGAACCTCGGCGACGTGCTCCCGCAGGAAGAATTCGCGCTGCGTCTCGCCGACAAGGACGGTGCGTTCACCGCGGGCGAATGGGTCGGCGAGAAGGAACTGACGGGCGCGCCGAATTTGAAAGTGGTCGCGAACATGGCGGTGGGTTACAACAACTTCGAGATGAAGGCGTTCGACGCGCACAAGGTGCTCGGCACCAACACGCCGAACGTGCTGAACGAAACCACCGCCGATTTCGGCTGGGCGCTGATGATGGCGGCGGCGCGCCGCGTCACCGAATCCGAGCACTATCTGCGCGCGGGCAAGTGGCAGAAATGGTCCTTCGATTCGTTCCTCGGCGCCGATGTCTACGGCTCGACGCTCGGCGTGATCGGCATGGGCCGCATCGGCCAGGCGCTCGCGCGGCGCGCGGGCGGCTTCAATATGCGCGTGATTTATCACAACCGCTCGCGTGTCGCGCCGGAAATCGAAGCCGAACTGAACGCCGAATATGCATCGAAGGACGATCTCCTCAAGCGCGCCGATCACGTCGTGCTCGTGCTGCCGTACACGAAGGAGAACCATCACACGATCGGCGCGGCCGAACTGGCGCTGATGAAGCCGACCGCGACGCTCACCAACATCGCGCGCGGCGGCATCGTCGATGACGCGGCGCTGATCGTCGCATTGCGCGAGAAGCGCATCACGGCGGCGGGCATCGACGTCTTCGAAGGCGAGCCGAATTTCAATCCGGATTTCATGCTGCTCGACAACGTCGTGCTGACGCCGCACATTGCGAGCGCGACCGAGGCCACGCGCCGCGCAATGGCGAATCTCGCGGCAGACAATCTCATCGCCGCGCTGGGTGAAGGCCCGCGCGCCGGCAATCCGCCGAACCCGATCAATCCGGACGTGCTCAAGACATGATGGAACTGCTGGTAGGCGCGGTCGCGCTGTTGGCGATCGCGCTGGTCGTCGCGCTCATCGCGCTCGTCATCACGATGCGGCGGCACTCGAACGCGCTCATCCTCGACGAATTCGAAGCGCTCACCGATCGCGTCAACGATATGGGCGAAGCGCACGCGCGCGCGCAGGAACGGCTCGAACGGGGCTTGCGCGGCGATATCGCGGAGAGTTCGCGCGTGGCGCGCATGGAATCGCAGAGCGGTTTCACGCAATTCCACCAGACGCTCGCTACGCAACTGGCGAGCACATCGAGCGTGCAGAACGCGCAGTTCGACGCGCTCGCGCAGCAACTCGCGCAACAGAGCCAGCAGGCACGCGAGGATCAGGGCAACGCGTTGAAGCGCTTCGCCGATTCCATGTCGCAGCATCTGTCGCAAATGTCGGAGGCGAACGATCGCCGGCTCGGCGAAGTGCGCGCGACGCTCGAAGCGCGCCTGAAGGACATCGAGGCGAACAACGCGACGAAGCTCGACGAGATGCGCCGAACCGTCGACGAGAAGTTGCACGCGACACTCGAACAGCGCCTGGGCGAGTCATTCAAGCTCGTGTCGGACCGGCTGGAGCAGGTGCATCGCGGGCTCGGCGAAATGCAGACGCTCGCGGCCGGTGTCGGCGATCTGAAAAAGGTACTGACCAACGTCAAGACGCGCGGCATCTGGGGCGAGGTGCAGCTGGAATCGCTGCTGGAACAATTGCTTACGCCGGACCAGTACGCGAAGAATGTCGCGACGATTCCGAAGAGCAACGAGCGCGTGGAGTTCGCAATCCGCCTGCCGGGGCGTCACGATGCGCCGGGCGCGCCGGGCGATGCGGCCACGCCCGTGTGGCTGCCCATCGACGCGAAGTTTCCGCGCGAGGACTACGAGCGCCTGATCGATGCGCAGGAGCGCGCGGATCTGGTCGCGGTCGAGAACGCGTCGCGCGCGCTCGAAGGCCGCTTGCGCGCGGAGGCGAAGTCGATCGCGCAGAAGTACGTCGCGCCCCCGCACACGACCGATTTCGCGCTGCTGTTCCTGCCGACCGAAGGACTCTACGCGGAAGTGCTGCGCCGCCCGGGCCTGAGCGATTCGCTGCAGCGCGAATATCGCGTGACGATTGCCGGGCCGACCACGTTGACCGCGCTGCTCAACAGTCTGCAGATGGGCTTTCGCACGCTCGCCATCGAGAAGCGTTCCAGCGAAGTGTGGCAGGTGCTGGGCGCGGTGAAGACCGAATTCGGCAAGTTCGGCGAAGTGCTGGCTAAGACCAAATCGCAGCTCGAAACCGTCACGCGCTCGATCGAAGCGGCGCAGACGCGCACGCGGCAGATGGACCGGCGCCTGCGCGATGTCGAGGCGCTGCCGGGCGAACAGGCGGCGGGTTTGCTGGGCGATTCGTCGTCGCCCGTGGGCGACGACGACATCTGATTCAGCCGGCGAGGCGTTCGAGCGGCTCGCCCGTCACGCGCACGATGCGCCAGTCGGGCAGCACCGTCGCGCCCATCTTCTCGTAGAAGTCGATGGCGTTCTGATTCCAGTCGAGCACCGACCATTCGAAGCGCCCGCACTGGCGCTCGACCGCGAGCGCGGCGAGCTTCTTCAGCATCAGCGTGCCGAGGCCGCTGCCGCGCATCGAGGGACGCACGTACAGGTCTTCGAGATACAGGCCGCGCTTGCCGAGGAAGGTCGAGAAATTCTGGAAGAAGAGCGCATAGCTCACGATTTCGCCGTTCTGCTCCGCGACGAGCGCTTCTGCGGCTGGTCGCGCGCCGAAGAGGGCATCGTGCACGCCTTCCTTCGTCGCGATGAAAAGATGCGTGAGCTTCTCGAATTCGGCCAGCTCGTACATCAGGCCGAAGATCGCAGGGACGTCGGCGGGCGCGGCTGCGCGAATCGTGGTGCTCATGCTTCCTCCGGGGCATCGGACAACACGATTTCGATGCCGCCGAAACGCGACGCCACCCAGTTGTACGCGTGACACGCGATCCACAGCAGGATGAAGCCGAGAATCGCGTTCAGCAGCAGCGCGCTCGTGACGGTGCTCACTTCCACGGAACCGTAGCGCACGAACGCGACCACGACGCCGAGCAGCACGATCGGCACGCTGAATGTCAGGTACACGAGGATCAGCGCCTTGGCGGTCTGTCCTGGTGCAATGAATGAAATCTGCTTTTTCATGGAAGGAAAGCCCCGTCTATCGATGTAGGAATGTTGGTCGTGGCGACGCGCGTTACGCGCCAGTCAGATCAGGCCGTCGAACGGCACGATGTCGACTTCGTCGCCGGCGTCGATGTCGCCGCGCGCGTGTTCGAGCACGATGAAGCAGTTCGCTTCACTCATCGAGCTGAGCACGCCGGAGCCTTGCGGGCCGGTGGTGACGACGCGAAAGCGGCCATCGGCGTCGCGCGTGGCGATGCCGCGCTGGAACTCGGTGCGGCCCGCGCGTTTTTTGATCGGCTCGGCGGCGCTCGCGCGAATGGCGGTGAGCGGCTGATGCGTCGCGCCGGACATCGCCAGCAACGCCTCGCGCACGATGAAGTAGAACGTTGCCATCACGGCGACCGGGTTGCCCGGCAAGCCGAAAAAGAGCGCCGATTTGCCCGCGCCCGCGCGCTCGCCCGACCACAGGCGGCCGAACGCGAGCGGCCGGCCGGGACGCATCGCGATCTTCCAGAAGGCGACGTCGCCGAGCGAATTCATCAGCTCGCGCGTGAAGTCCGCATCGCCGACCGATACGCCGCCCGAGCTGATGACGACATCCGCGCGCGCGGTTGCATCGCGCAGTGCCTTTTCGAGCGACGCGCGGTCGTCGCGCACGATGCCGAGATCGATCGTTTTGACGTCAAGGCGCGCGAGCATCGCGAAGAGGGTGTAGCGGTTGCTGTCGTAGAGGCTGCCTGGATCGAGCGGTTCGCCGAGCGAGCGCAATTCGTCGCCGGTCGAAAAGATCGCGACGGTGAGACGCTTTCGCACCGCGACTTCGCCGATGCCGAGCGACGCGAGCAAGCCGAGATCGGACGCGCGTACGATGCGGCCAGCAAGCAGCGCGGGTTTGCCTTTCGCGAGATCTTCGCCCGACAGCCGGCGATTTTGCCCCGCGCGCAGATTCGCGGTGGAGAAACGGATCGCGTCGCCTTCGCGCGTCACCAGTTCCTGCGGCACGACCGTGTCGCAGCCCGGCGGAATGAGCGCGCCCGTCATGATGCGCACGCACTGGTCCGCGCCCGGCGCCGAAGCGAAAGGACGCCCGGCGAGCGCCGTGCCCGCGACGGCGAGATCGAGCGTGGCGCCGCCGCGCGCGAGCGCAGCGCCCGCGAACGCGTAGCCGTCCATCGCGGAGTTGTCGAAGGCGGGGACATCGATGGGGGAGATCACGTCTTCGGCCAGCACGCGGCCGAGCGCGTCATGCAGGCCCACGCGTTCGCTTTGACCGTCACGGCTGCGCGGCATCGCCCATTGACGCACGATGTCCTGCGCCGCTTCAACGGGCAGCGCGTTCGGATCGTAGTGGGCGACGCAAGCGGAGAATTCCTTGGACGTGGTCATGAATCGGCGTGGATCGCGGCCGGAGTCCGGCGAAGAAGCAGCCACGAGGCCGCGCGTTGGTTGAGCGCCCGAGCGTCGGATTGCCGCAACGGCGGACGTGGGCGGACAGTCAGCGCCGTTCCATCTCGGCGAGCTGCTGTAGATCGTTGATATTGTAAAACGCGGGTTCGTCGTGAAATTGGACTTCCACCGCCTTGTGGCGCGCGTACCACGCGCGGACCTTGCGCTCGCCGGCATCCAGCCAGGCATCGAGATCGTCGGCGAGCGACGGGCGCAGCAGCGCGAAAACCGGATGCGCCATGACTTCGCCCGACGCATCGACCGTTGCGGCGTAGGCAATGTCGGCGCGCTTCGTATCGAGCGCGTGCATCAATGCGGCGCCGAGATGTTCATCGACGAAAGGGGCGTCGCAGGGCGCGGTGAGGAGCCACTCCGTATTCGCGGCGCGCAGTGCGGCGGCGATGCCCGCCAGCGGCCCGGGATAATCCGCGCGCGTATCCGCGATGACGCGCGCACCGAACGGCGCGCCGAGGCGTTCGTAGTCTTCGATGGAACGGTTCGCGCTGATCAGCAGCGTGCCCGCCTGAGGCGCGAGGCGCCGCATCACATGCAGCGCGAGCGGCTCGCCGCGAAACGTCTGCATGCCCTTGTCGACGCCGCCCATGCGCGAGCCGCGCCCGCCCGCGAGCACGAGCGCGGTGACATCCGACGATGAATGAGTGTTCAGCACGGGCGTCCCACCGCGCTCAGCCGCCGATGTACGACATCTCGACGCGCGGCGCATCCTCGCGCGACGGCGCCGACGCACTGCCGCGCAGTTGCGAATAACGGTCGCCGCGCGCCTCCCAGATCCGCGCGATGGCGGTGGCGACGTCTTCATCGCTCGCGCCGCCGCGAATCAGGCCGCGCAGGTCATGGCCGGACACCGCGAAGAGGCACAGATAGAGTTTGCCTTCCGTCGAGAGCCGCGCGCGCGTGCAGGAGCCGCAGAACGCGCGCGTGACGCTGGAGATCACGCCGATTTCGCCGCTGCCGTCACAATAGCCCCAGCGCTGCGCCGTTTCGGCGGCCGTATGCGCTTCCAGCGGCGCGAGCGGAAAATGCGCGTCGATGCGCTCGACCACTTGCGCCGACGGCAGCACTTCGCTCATGTTCCAGCCGTTCGACGCACCGACGTCCATGTATTCGATGAAGCGCAGAACCGCGCCGCTGCCTTTGAAGTGACGCGCCATCGGCACGATTTCCTGATCGTTCGTGCCGCGCTTCACGACCATGTTCACCTTGATGGGATCGAGTCCGACGGCTTGCGCCGTTTCGATGCCGTTCAGCACGTCGGCGACCGCGAAATCGGCGTCGTTCATGCGGCGAAACAGGGAATCGTCGAGTGCGTCCAGGCTGACCGTCACGCGCGACAGACCCGCGTCACGCAACGACTGCGCCTTGCGCGCGAGGAGCGAGCCATTCGTCGTGAGCGTCAGATCGAGCGGGCGGCCTTCGGGCGTCTGCAGTGTCGCAAGCCGTTCGATCAGGAATTCGATGTTCTTGCGCAAGAGCGGCTCACCGCCGGTGAGACGGATTTTCTCGACGCCATGCGCGACGAACACGCGCGCGAGCCGTTCGATTTCCTCGAACGAGAGCAGGGCGGCGTGGGGGAGAAACTGGTAGTCCTTGTCAAACACTTCGCGCGGCATGCAGTAGACGCAGCGGAAGTTACAGCGATCCGTCACCGAGATGCGCAGGTCGCGCAGCGGACGCGCGAGCGTGTCCATGAGATGTCCCGACGGCGACGCCGTTGCGCCGGAGAAATCCGGAATCGCGCTGACGTCGGCGAGGGGAATGATGCGTCGGGACATGATGACTCGGGGATCGGTTTGGCCTCTGTGGCCTTGTTCGAATGATGATTGCGAGGTCCCATTTTAGCGGAACCGGGGCAGGGAGACGCACGGCACGGAGTCGCGGTTTTCCCTCAGTTGTTTCGTTCGATATCGGCGAAAAAAAACGCCATCGACGTGAGTCGATGGCGTTCGTCACTTCAACCAAGCGTACTTAGTGGATGTGCTTGCCCGTTTCCACTTGCTGCATCGGCGTGGCGTCGGCCGGCGGGAGCGGCTTGCGCTCGCGCGGTGCGCGCACCGTCGCCGGTTCGCGCGCCGCAGCGGCGTTCGCCTCGCGCAGCTTGCCTTCGTCGGTGTTGACCCAGACGAGGCCCGCGCGCTCCAGCATCGGCTGAAGGGCTTCGGCGGCGATCGGCGTCGACGTCGCGGCGGCCTTCACCGGTTCCGCGACGACGGCGACCGGCTCTTGCACGGCGACACGCGTTTCCGCTTCGCTTTCCGTGCGCTCGACGACCGGCTTCACCGGTTCGACGATCGTTGCCTCGGGCGTCGGCGCGGTTGCGGCGGCCTTCACCGGTTCGGCGACCTCGGCGGCGGGTTCGCTCGCCGCGACCGGAGCCGGCCTAACGGGCTTCGGTGCTTCGACGGCGGCGGGCTTCGGCGCTTCCGTCGCGGCAGGCGCGGCAGGCGCGAACGGGTCGGCCGATGCCGTGTCGGCAACCTTCGGTTCCGGGCCGAACGGATTCGCGACCGCCGGCGCCGCAGCGGGCTTTTCGAAGAGATCGAACGTCGTCGGCTCGGGAGTCTGCGCCTTCAGCTCGAACGGCTCCGCTTCGGCAGCCTTGGCGACCGGCGCTGCTTCGGCGGCGACAGGCGCCTGCTCTTGCGGCGCGGCTTCGACCGGCCGGACAATCTGCTGGCTGACCGGCTCGGCAACAGGCTGCTCGGCAGGCTGCGGTGCGGCAGGGCGGGTTTCGCGCCGTGCGGACGCTTCCTGCGCCGCTTCGGCGTCGAACACGCCGGCTTGCGCGGAAACGCTTTCCGCCGCGCCTTCCGCTTCCGCGACGTCGGCTGCGTGATTCACGGTCATGCCGTCTTCGTCGCGCTCGCGACGACCGCCACGACGGCCACGGCGGCGGCGGCGACGCTCTTCGCCATCGCGCGCCTCGGCTGCTGCCTGATCGGCGGCTGAATCGAAGCCGGCCTGCTGCGCATTGGCGTTGGCTTGCGCTGTATCGACGAACTCCGATGCCACCGTTTCGCCTTGCGTCAGCGCCTCGACAGCGGCTTCCGGCTGCGGCTTGCGGCGCTCGCCACGTTCCGCGCGTTCACCGCGCTCAGTGCGTTCACCGCGTTCCGCGCGCTCGGGACGCTCACGGCGTTCCTGACGCTCGGCGGTTTCCGGACGCGGGGCGCGTTCCGCGTTGCGATCACGCGCTTCACGAGGTTCCCGTGTCTCACGCGGCTCGCGGGGTTCGCGTGCCTCGCGCGGCTCACGACCCTCGCGCGGCTCACGCACTTCGCGCAGTTCGCGTCCTTCACGACCGCCACGCGCTTCGCGATCCTCGCGGCGCGCGCCCTGACGGCCCGCGCCGTTGCCACCGGTTGCGGCGCCTGCTGCGGCGCCGTCACGACCGGCGCCACCACTGCGACGGTTACGGTTGCGATCGCCGCCGCCGGTGCGCTCGCCGCGTTCACGCGGCGCACGCGTCGCCGGTTGCGCTTCGACCGGAGCCGGAGCGGGTTGCGGAGGCTGAATGCCGAACAGATTCTTGATCCACGCGATGAAACCGCCGCTCGCCGGCACGGGTGCCGGAGCGGGCGCAGCCTCGACAGGCGCGGGCTTGACCGGCGCGCTCGGCGCCGGCTTCTCGGGCGTGATGCCCTTCACCGCCGCTTCCTGCTTCGGCTTCACTTCCTCGGTGCGCTTGCTGTAGCCCGTTTCGGACTCGAGCTCGCTCGCCGCTTCGACTGCCATCTTCCACGACGCGCGCGGCTCGTCGAGACGCGCATCGTCGTGACGCAGACGCTCGAGCTTGTAGTGCGGCGTTTCGAGATGCTTGTTCGGGATCAGAACGACGTTGACCTTGAAGCGCGACTCGATCTTGTTGATTTCCGAGCGCTTCTCGTTCAGCAGGAAGGCGGTCACTTCGACCGGCACCTGGCAGTGGATCGCCGCGGTGTTTTCCTTCATCGCTTCTTCCTGAATGATCCGCAGCACTTGCAGCGCGGACGATTCGGTGTCGCGGATATGGCCCGTGCCGTTGCAGCGCGGGCACGTCACGTGGCTGCCTTCCGACAGCGCCGGACGCAGACGCTGACGCGACAGCTCCATCAGGCCGAAACGCGAAATCTTGCCCATTTGCACGCGCGCGCGGTCGTGCTTGAGCGCATCTTTCAGGCGCTGCTCGACTTCGCGCTGGCTCTTGGCCGACTCCATGTCGATGAAGTCGATCACGATCAGACCGCCCAGATCGCGCAGACGAAGCTGGCGCGCGACTTCGTCGGCGGCTTCGAGGTTCGTGCGCGTGGCGGTTTCCTCGATATCCGCGCCCTTGGTCGCGCGCGCCGAGTTCACGTCGATGGCGACGAGCGCCTCGGTATGATCGATCACGATCGCGCCGCCCGACGGCAGCGGCACCGTGCGCGAGTACGCGGTTTCGATCTGATGTTCGATCTGGAAGCGCGAGAAGAGCGGCACGTCGTCGTGATAGCGCTTCACCTTTTGCAGGTTGTCGGGCATCACGATATCCATGAAGGCGCGCGCCTGATCATGGATTTCGGTCGTGTCGATGAGGATTTCGCCGATATCCGGCTGGAAGTAGTCGCGAATCGCGCGGATGACGAGGCTCGATTCGAGATAAATCAGCATCGGCTGGCCGCCGACGCCGCTCTGCGACGCGGCTTCGATCGCGCGCCAGAGTTGCATCAGGTAGTTCAGATCCCACTGGAGCTCTTCCGCCGAACGGCCGATCCCGGCCGTGCGCGCGATGATGCTCATGCCTTCCGGCAGTTCGAGCTGCGCCATGGTTTCGCGCAGTTCCTGCCGTTCGTCGCCCTCGATCCGGCGCGACACGCCGCCGCCGCGCGGGTTGTTCGGCATCAGCACGAGGTAACGGCCGGCCAGCGAAATGAACGTGGTCAGCGCCGCGCCCTTGTTGCCGCGCTCTTCCTTCTCGACCTGGACGATCAGTTCCTGGCCTTCGCGCAGCGCATCCTGGATGCGCGCGGAGCGCATCTCGATGCCATCGCGGAAATACTGACGGGCGACTTCCTTGAACGGCAGAAAGCCGTGGCGGTCTTCGCCGTAGTTGACGAAGCAGGCTTCGAGCGACGGCTCGATGCGGGTGACGACTCCCTTGTAGATATTGCCTTTGCGCTGTTCGCGCCCGGCGGTTTCGATGTCGATGTCGATGAGCTTCTGCCCATCGACGATGGCGACGCGCAATTCTTCTTGCTGCGTCGCGTTAAACAGCATGCGTTTCATGAAACGGCTCCAGAGCGGCTACGCTTTTCCTTCATCGGGCGAATCGGCGCCGGTGATCGATACATCACGCGCGCGAAGCGGGAAGGAGGGCGTGCCACGCTTTTTGTGTGTTGTCACAAAGCACGCTGGAGCGGGACTTCTGGCGGGAGAATTGCCGAAAGCAGGCGCGGGCTCGATTGGAGCGGCCACGTCGTGGGGCACATGCGAAGCAACTGCGAGACGGTGAGGCGCCGCGCGGCTCGTGGTGAGGATGGGGCGGCGCAGCGGCTCCGCGTCTCAAAATGGACGCGCCGAACCGACCCGCGCTCTTTGCAAAAGCCTGATTCCTCCCAACGGCGGCTGCGGGGAGGTGCGGTCTCGCGCGAACCGGCGCGATGCTTCGTGACCGAACCTCCTTGCTGCCATGCCGCGACGGCGCGGCCGCGGGCTCGATTGCTCCCGTTGGCTCGCGGCCGTGTGTCTCGTCTCGTTGCGGCGTCGTCGCGCTTCGCAGAAATCAGCGCAGCAGCGGTTTTCGCCGTCAGTTGTTCGCAAAACCGGCGAGCGTCGATTTGCCTTTTTCTCCCGCTCGCTGGCAGGGCAGGTTCGGGCTGGCATCCGGCTTTGGTGCCGGGCGCCGTCGCTTCTCGCCGATAAAATTCTTTTTGACCAAAAATCCGTTACCGTCGGCGATCGACTCGACCGAACGCGCCTGTGGGCGCCGTCCTTGCCGGTGATATCGCCGTGCGTGCAACTCGCTGCTCTCGATTTTCAGGGTGAGCAACCGACCTTGGGCGCAAGTAAAATGATGGTTTATCGCTTGCACCTGTACAGTCTGAACATTCTCGGCCGTTGCTTGATCTTAAGCTTCGACCTTTTCAGGCTGTTCGCAAATTATATTCAGAATGAATGAGTTAGGCAAAACATCCCATAAGCAGGTCGCAAGCGAACACGTCTCGATGATCGAAGTCGATGAGACCGCCGCCGGTCAGCGCATCGACAATTTCCTGCTGCGCGTCTGCAAGGGCGTCCCCAAAAGCCATATTTACCGCATCCTCCGCAGCGGCGAAGTGCGCGTGAACAAGGGCCGCATCGACGCCGCGTACCGGCTGGAACTGGGCGATCTCGTGCGCGTGCCGCCGATCCGCACCGCGCAGCAGGACGAGGCGCCGGTGTCGTCGAACGCGCCCGCCGCCGAATTTCCGATTATTTTTGAGGATGACCATCTGATCGTCATCGACAAGCCGTCGGGCGTCGCGGTGCATGGCGGCAGCGGCGTCGCGTTCGGCGTGATCGAGCAATTGCGCAACGCACGGCCGCACGCCAAATTCCTCGAACTGGTGCATCGGCTGGATCGCGAGACGTCCGGCGTGCTGATGCTGGCCAAGAAGCGCGCGGCGCTCGTCGATCTGCACGAACAGATTCGCGAGAATCGTGTCGACAAGCGCTATTACGCGCTCGGTCACGGCGAATGGCAGAGCGATTGGGGCCGCAGACGCATCGTGAAGGCGCCGCTGCACAAGTATGTCGCGGCGGATGGCGAGCGGCGCGTGCGCATCCAGGAAAACGGCTTGCCGTCGCATACGGTCTTCAATCTGATCGAGCGCTGGCGCGATTACGTGTGGCTTGAAGCGGAACTGAAGACCGGCCGCACGCACCAGATTCGCGTGCATATGGCGAGCATTGGCCTGCCGATTGCGGGTGATGCGAAGTACGGCGATTTCGCATTGAACAAGGAATTGGCCCGTCCGAGCGCGAAACCGTCACTCAAACGCATGTTTTTGCACGCATTTCGTCTGAAGATAACTCATCCGGCGACGGGCGAGCCGCTGCAATTCGAAGCACCGCTGCCCGCCGAATGCAAACAATTCATCGAACAATTGAAAAACCGAGAGACAGACTAAATGGCGCGGCAGCAATTCGATCTGATCGTTTTCGACTGGGACGGCACGCTGATGGACTCGACCGCCCACATCACGCGCAGCATCCAGGCCGCGTGTCGCGACCTCGGCCTGCCGGTTCCCGCCGATGAATCCGCGAGCTACGTGATCGGCCTCGGCCTGAAGGACGCGCTGCAAATCTGCGCGCCGACGCTCGATCCATCGGATTATCCGCGTCTCGCCGAGCGCTACCGCTTCCATTTCCTGACGATGGGCCAGAAAACCGAGCTCTTCGACGGCGTGCGCGAACTGCTCCAGGAATTGCGCGATCTCGGCTATTTTCTCGGCGTCGCGACGGGCAAGAGCCGCGTCGGGCTGAATCGCGCGCTCGACGAATCGCGCCTTACGAGCCTCTTCGACGGCACGCGCTGCGCCGACGAAACCTTTTCCAAGCCGCATCCCGCGATGCTGCACGAACTCACGCGCGAACTCGGCCAGGACCTCGCGCGCACGGTGATGATCGGCGACACGACGCACGACTTGCAGATGGCGATCAACGCCGGCGCGGCGGGCGTCGGCGTGGGATACGGCGCGCATCCGGCGGATTCGCTCGCGGCGCTCAAGCCGCAGTTCTGCGCGGACAGCGTCGCATCGCTCGCCGGATGGCTGCGGGAGCACGCATGACGGAGGCCGCACCGGGTTTGCAGGATGCGGCAGTGCGCGTATGCGCATCGGATGAACTCGTCGATGGCGGCGCGGGCGTGCGGGTCGCGGCGACAGAAGCGGCCGGCGATGCAGTCGTCTTCTTCGTGCGCTACGACGGCAAGCCGCACGGTTATCTGAATCGCTGCGCCCACGTGCCGATGGAGCTCGACTGGAACGAGGGACAGTTCTTCGAAAGCTCGGGCCTATACTTGATGTGCGCGACGCACGGGGCGATCTACGAGCCCGACACGGGCAAATGCGTCGGCGGTCCGTGCCGCGGCGCGCGACTGCGGGCGGTCGCCGTCGAGGAACGCGACACGCCGGAGGGCCGCGCGGTCTTCTGGCTGCCTGACGATGCGCTGCGTCCCGCCTGATTCCCTTCTCGAAACAGACCCAAACAGACCAATCACGCATGTCCGACAACTTTCCCCCGCGCGGCAACGATAACTGGGAGCGCGAGGCGCTCGAACGCATTGCGCTCGCCGCCATCCGCGAGCAGCGCGCCGCGCGGCGCTGGCGCATCTTCTTTCGCTTTGTGTTTCTCGGCGTGATTGCGCTGATCGCATGGGGCGTGTTCGATTTCACCGGCGACCGCGTCGCGAAGGCCGGCAAGCACACGGCGCTGATCGACCTGCAAGGTGAGATCGCGGCGAACGGCGACGCCAGCGCCGACAACATCGACGGGGCGCTGCAAAGCGCGTTCGAGGACGAGAACACGGCTGGCGTGATCCTGCGCATCAATAGCCCGGGCGGCAGTCCGGTGCAGGCGGGCATCATCAACGGCGAGATCCGGCGGCTGCGCGCGAAATATCCGAAGACGCCGCTTTACGTGGTCGTCGATGACATGTGCGCGTCCGGCGGCTATTACGTCGCGGCGGCGGCGGACAAGATTTACGTGGATCGCGCGAGCATCGTCGGCTCGATTGGCGTGCTGATGGACGGTTTCGGCTTTACGGGCCTGATGGACAAGCTGGGCATCCAGCGCCGCATGCACACGTCGGGCGAGAACAAGGGCGCCTTCGATCCGTTTTCCCCCGAAACGCCCGCGATGAACGCCCACGCGCAGCAGATGCTCGACCAGATCCACACGCAGTTCATCGACGCGGTCAAACTCGGGCGCGGCAAACGTCTGAAGGATGATCCCGAGCTGTTCACCGGCATGTTCTGGACGGGCGAGAAAAGCGTCGAACTGGGTCTCGCCGATGGTTTCGGCGACGCCAGCTACGTGGCGCGCGAAATTATCAAGCAGCCGGATATCGTCGATTACACGCAGAAGGAAAGCATCAGCGAGCGCGTGGTGCGGCGTTTCGGCGCGTCGGTCGGAGATGCCGCCATGCGCGCGCTGACGCTCGGCGGCAAGCCCCAGTTGCGCTGATCAGGACGCCAGCAGCAGGAAAATCGCCGGACGCTTGTGCAGGTCCGGCGCGGTCTGCTTCTTCCAGTCGGCCGCCGTGCGCGTGACGATGGTTTCGCCCGGCAGCGTCAGATCGACGGCGACGCAGATGAGCGTCGACGGCGCGCAGGTGGCGACGAGCGTGTCGAGCATCGCCCGGTTGCGATACGGTGTCTCGATGAAAATCTGCGTCTGACTGGCCTTGCGCGACAGTTGCTCCAGCTCGCGCAGGCGCTTGCCGCGCTCGCCGGCGTCGACCGGCAGATAGCCGTTGAACGCGAAACTCTGGCCGTTCATGCCCGAGGCCATCAGCGCGAGCAGGATCGAACTCGGTCCGACGAACGGCACGACCTTCACGCCGCGCTGATGTGCGCGCCGCACGAGCAGCGCGCCGGGATCGGCCACGGCAGGACAGCCGGCTTCGGACACGAGCCCTGCGTCGGTGCCGGCGAGGATCGGCGCGAGCAACCTGTCGATATCGGCGGGCGGCGTGTTGACGTTCAGTTCGCGCACCTCGATTTCCTGAATCGGCCGCTCAGTGCCCACTTTCTTCAGAAACGCGCGCGTGGTTTTCGCGTTTTCGCCGATGTAATACGCGAGCGCGGCCGCCTGCGCGCGCACCGGTTCGGGCAAGACGTGCGCGAGCGCGCCGGCGTCGCCTTCGCCGAGGGTATTCGGGATCAGATAGAGAATGCCGCTCATGCCGCCCCCAGAACCGGATATCCGGCTTTTTCGAGCATGCCCGTCAGCGCGATGAGCGGCAATCCGATCAGCGCCGTGGGATCGTCGGACTCGATGGCTTCGAGCAGCGCGATGCCGAGGCCTTCCGCCTTCGCGCTGCCGGCGCAGTCGTACGGCGTTTCGGCGCGGAGATAGGTTTCGATCTGCGCGTCGGAAACACGGCGAACGCGCACGCGTGTGACGATATCGGCGGATTGCACGTCGCCCGTGCTGCGGTCGAACAGGCACAGCGCGCTATGGAATTCGACGCCGCGGCCGCGCATCGCCTGAAGCTGCGCGACGGCCTTCTCATGCGTGCCGGGCTTGCCGATCTGCCGGCCGTCGACGGTCGCGACCTGATCGGAGCCGATTACGAGCGCGCGCGCGTCGTCAGCGATGCGTTCGGCTGCGGCGCGCGCCTTGGCGATCGACAGCCGCACGGCGGTTGCCTCGGGCGTTTCGCCGGCGAGCGGCGTTTCATCGATGTCGGGCACGATGACGTCGAACGGAACGCGCAGCCGGCCGAGCAGCTCGCGCCGGTAAGGTGAACTGGACGCCAGGATCAGGCGGGGCGGCGTGTTTGGGGCATCGGGCATAAAGCGAGTTCGGCAAAAATAGGTGTGAAAACGACAGGCTCCGGCTCCGTTCTTAAGTATTTGACTCGAAAGAACAAAGCCGATATGATTTTGGGCTTTTCATCGGTACGTGCGTCAGCCAACCCTGCTCGCCCGACTCCGATGAATCCGGTGGAGTCGAAGGGTCAAAGCGACTCAGGAAGCACGAATGATGGCCCAATGCAAATTCGGGCAAGCCACGCCTGCCTCGAAGCGGCATCGCGGTGCATACTGAACGCTCACCGAAGCACTAACCCAGCAAGGCCCAAGCAGGAGCGCACATGACTCAGAATCCTGGCAAACCTGTGAGCCCCGCGGATCTGCGCGCGCTCGACATTTACGACTTCGCCAAGAGTGGCAGGCAAGCAGCCGGCGCCCTGCGTGTATCGCAGATGCCGCGCATGTTAGCCGAAGTGCCGGCGGATGCGCCAGATCGCGACACCGTGTTCACGTGGCAGGGCGAGGGCTCGACCCAGCCGGAACTGCAGGACGACGGCACCGACGCGCCGCAGCCGTATCTGCGCCTCGCGGTGCACGGCTCGCTGTGGCTCACGTGTCAGCGCTGCCTTCAGCCGTATTCGCAGCATCTCGACGTCGATGCGACGTATCGGATCGTGGCGACGGAGGAAGAAGCGGACGAATTTCCGCTCGACGACGATGAAGTCGAAGTGATTGTGGGCTCGCGCCAGTTCAATCTCGTCGACTTGATCGAAGAGGAGTTGTTGTTGTCCTTACCGCTCGTGCCCAAGCACAACGCGTGTCCCGAGGTGCATGAAAGTCTGCTCCCGGACGATGCGGGCGGCGAACTGGACGAAAGCAGTGCGCAGGAAGCGGACGACAAGCCGAATCCTTTCGCCGTATTGGGGAAGCTCAAGCAGGGCGGCCCCGACGACGAGAAGCACTGATTGATTTTGTAGCACGCAACATTTGGTAGCGCGATGTGCGCACCCGATGGCCGAACGGCCGAGGGCTGTCGGCGGATCGGGCTGTGTTAGAATTCGCAAAATTTTTCTGGAGTAATCATGGCAGTTCAGCAAAACAAGAAGTCGCCGTCGAAGCGCGGCATGCACCGTTCCCACGACTTCCTCACGACGGCTCCGATGGCTGTCGAGCCGAGCACGGGTGAAGTGCATCTGCGCCACCACGTGAGCCCGAACGGCTACTATCGTGGCAAGAAAGTCATCAAGACGAAGAACGACTAAGCGTTCATCGACGCTTGATGCGCCTGTCGGAACCGCTTTGCGGGCACGCGGGCGCAACTCGCTCTTGACACTTTCCCGGTACGACGAGAAGGCGGCATTTCACTGCCGCTTTTTTGTGCCCGAAATTCGTCGCGTTCCATGACTGTAAAGATAACCATCGACTGCATGGGAGGCGACCACGGTCCGGCCGTGACCGTCCCCGCTGCCGTCAGTTTCGTGCGCTCGCATCCCGATGCGCATCTGATGCTCGTCGGTCTCGAGCAGCCCATCCGCGCCCAGCTCAAGAAGTCGAAGGCTCTCGACGAGCCGCGCCTGACCGTCGTTCCCGCGAGCGAAGTCGTCGCGATGGACGACCCCGTCGAAGTCGCGCTGCGCAAGAAGAAAGACTCGTCGATGCGCGTCGCGCTCAACCTCGTGAAGGAAGGCGAGGCGCAGACCTGCATTTCCGCCGGCAATACCGGCGCGCTCATGGCGGTGTCCCGCTATGTGCTGAAGACGCTCGCCGGCATCGAGCGTCCCGCCATCGCGTTCGCGATGCCGAGCCAGAAGGGTTACACCACCGTGCTCGATCTCGGCGCCAATGTCGACTGCGAACCCGAGCACTTGCTGCAATTCGCTGAAATGGGCCACGCGCTCGTGTCGGCGATCGAAGGTCGCGAGCGGCCCACGATCGGCTTGCTCAATATCGGCGAAGAAGTCATCAAGGGCAACGAAACGATCAAGCGCGCGGGCGAGCTTCTGCGCGCGAGTACGCTGAACTTCTACGGCAACGTGGAAGGCAACGACATCTACAAAGGCACCACGGATGTCGTCGTGTGCGACGGTTTCGTCGGCAATGTCGCGCTGAAGACCTCCGAAGGTCTCGCCAAGATGCTCGCCGACATGATCAAGGAAGAGTTCAGCCGTTCGTTCAGCTCCAAGCTGATGGCGCTCGTCGCGCTGCCCGTGCTCAAGCGTTTCAAGAAACGTGTCGATCCCGCGCAATATAACGGCGCGGCGTTGCTCGGCCTGCGCGGGCTGGTCATCAAAAGTCACGGTTCGGCCGAGGCCTTCGGGTTTGAGTGGGCCATCAAACGCGGGTATGATGCCGTCAAAAATGGCGTGCTCGAACGCCTGGTGCGCGCGATGGAAGAGAACGCGCCCGCGGCGCGCGAGGCCGACACGAACGCTTCTGCGTCCGATGCAGCGGCTGCGCCGGATCAATCGATCCAGCAGCCCGTTTCACAGGCCGATTCACAGCCCGCGCCCCAGCCCAACTCGCAGCCGAACCCGCCGGACGCGTCCGGTACTGCGCTACATTCGAAGGCATAATGGCTCAATCCAATCTTTACTCTCGCGTGCTGGGCACCGGCAGCTACCTGCCGTCCGAGCGCGTCACGAATCAGGACTTGGCGGACCGTCTCGCGAAGCAGGGCGTCGAGACGAGTGACGAATGGATCGTCGCGCGCACCGGCATTCACGCGCGCCACTTCGCGGCCCCGAATCAGACCACCAGCGACCTCGCGCTCATCGCTTCGCAGAGAGCGATCGAGGCAGCGGGCATCGATCCTCAGTCGATCGACCTGATCATCGTCGCGACCTCCACGCCGGACTTCGTGTTTCCGAGTACCGCGTGCCTGCTGCAGAACAAGCTGGGCATCAAGAACAACGGCGCGGCCTTCGACGTGCAGGCGGTGTGCTCCGGTTTCGCCTACGGCGTCGCGACGGCGGACAGCTTCATTCGCAGCGGCCTGAACCGCACGGCGCTGGTCATCGGCGCGGAGACGTTCTCGCGCATTCTCGATTTCAACGACCGCACCACCTGCGTGCTGTTCGGCGACGGCGCGGGCGCGATCGTGCTGCAGGCGTCCGAAGAGCCGGGCGTGCTGTCGAGCGCGCTGCACGCGGACGGCAGCTATTCAGACATTCTCTGCACGCCGGGCAACGTGAACGGCGGCGTCGTCGAGGGCAGCGCGTTCCTGCACATGGATGGTCAGGCCGTGTTCAAGCTCGCGGTCAACGTGCTCGAAAAGGTCGCGCTCGAAGCGCTCGACAAGGCGAAGCTCACGCCGGAAGACATCAATTGGCTGATTCCGCATCAGGCCAATATCCGCATCATGCAAAGCACGGCGCGCAAGCTGCATCTGCCGCCGGAGCGCATGGTCGTGACGGTCGGCGAGCACGGCAACACGTCGGCGGCGTCGATTCCGCTCGCGCTCGACGTCGCGGTGCGCGACGGCCGCGTCAAGCGCGGTGACAACGTGCTGATCGAAGGCGTGGGCGGCGGCTTCACGTGGGGCGCGTCGGTCATCCGCTACTGATCGTTTATCGATTTCCCTCTACTCATTCGCAACTGATCCCTTCGTCACGACAGCCGCCGCGCGCCACATGAGCGCGCGGTTTGCGCGCAGGCACCGACGACATCGCGGATCATTCCAATCAACGAGGACGATATGAAATTTGCGTTCGTTTTCCCCGGACAGGGCTCGCAGTCGATCGGCATGCTCAATGCATTCGCCGATCACGCCATCGTGCGCGAAACCGTGCAGCAGGCATCCGACGCGCTCGGCCAGGATCTCGGCAAGCTGATCGCCGAAGGCCCGGCAGAAGAACTGAACCTGACGACGAACACGCAGCCCGTCATGCTGACGGCCGCGTACGCGATCTACCGCGTGTGGGAAAAGGAAACGGGCCTGAAGCCGGCGCTCGTCGCAGGGCACAGCCTCGGCGAATACACCGCGCTCGTCGCGGCCGGCGCGCTCGCCTTCGCGGACGCCGTGCCGCTCGTGCGCTTTCGTGCGCAGGCGATGCAAAGCGCCGTGCCGGTGGGCGAGGGCGGCATGGCCGCGATCCTTGGTCTCGATGACGACACCGTGCGCGCCGTGTGCGCGGAGGCTTCGTCGGCGGGCGTCGTCGAGGCGGTGAATTTCAACGCGCCCGCGCAAGTGGTGATCGCGGGTTCGAAGGCGGCTGTCGAAAAGGCGTGCGAAGTCGCCAAGGCGAAGGGCGCGAAGCGCGCGCTGCCGCTGCCGGTGTCCGCGCCGTTCCATTCGTCGCTGCTGAAGCCGGCGTCGGATCAGTTGCGCGACTATCTCGCCAAGGTCGAGATCAAGGCGCCGCAGATTCCGCTGATCAATAACATCGACGTCGCGATCGTTTCGGATTCCGCCGCGATCAAGGACGCCCTCGTGCGTCAGGCCGCCGGTCCGGTGCGCTGGGTCGAATGCGTGCAGGCGATCGCGAAGGAAGGCGTCACGCACGTCATCGAATGCGGACCGGGCAAGGTGCTCGCGGGTCTGACGAAGCGCATCGACGGCAATCTCGTCGGCGGCTCGATTTTCGATCCGGCCTCGCTCGAGGAAACGCGCAAACTGATCGCCGGCTGAGGAACCACGACATGAGTCTCCAGAATCAAGTAGCAATCGTCACGGGCGCATCGCGCGGCATCGGACGCGCGATCGCGCTCGAACTCGCGAAGCAGGGCGCGACGGTCATCGGCACGGCGACGAGCGAGAGCGGCGCCGCCGGCATCAGTGAAGCGTTGCAGCAGGCGGGCGGCAAAGGCCGCGGCGCGGTGCTGAACGTGAACGACGCGGCCGCGGCGGATGCCTTCATCGACGGTATCGTGAAGGAATTCGGCGCGCTGAACGTGCTCGTCAACAATGCCGGCATCACGAAAGACCAGCTCGCGATGCGCATGAAGGACGACGAGTTCGACGCCGTCATCGACACCAACCTGCGCGCGGTCTTCCGCCTGTCGCGCGCCGTGCTGCGCCCGATGATGAAGGCGCGCGGCGGCCGTATCATCAACATCACGTCGGTGGTCGGTTCGTCGGGCAATCCGGGTCAGGCCAACTACGCCGCTGCGAAGGCCGGCGTCGCGGGCATGACGCGCGCGCTCGCGCGGGAAATCGGCAGCCGCGGCATCACCGTGAACTGCATCGCGCCGGGTTTCATCGACACCGATATGACCAAGGTTCTGCCGGAAGAGCAGCGCACCGCGCTCACGGCGTCTATCCCACTTGGCCGACTAGGCGCGCCGGAAGACATCGCGCATGCTGTGGCGTTTCTTGCATCCCCGTTTGCCGGATATATCACCGGCACGACGCTGCATGTGAACGGCGGCATGTACATGTAAGGCCTTAATAGGCATTTCGCCGAATTTCGCTTAATATCCGCGCCGGGACGGGCGCGTGAAATGCTCAAAAGAGCATTGGTGCACCGTTCCAGCGCGGCAGTGAAGAATCGATGCGAGGCCGGCGGCAGCCCTCTTGATGAAGGGCGCCGGACGGCGGAGCATGGCAACTGACGCGCCGTATTTTGCGGGTCCAAACCTGATAAAATGCGCGCACTCGTATTTTTGAACTTTTTTCCCCTCGGAGGGCTGCATGGACAACATCGAACAGCGCGTGAAGAAGATCGTCGCCGAACAACTGGGCGTGGCGGAAGCCGAAATCAAGAACGAAGCTTCGTTCGTGAACGATCTGGGCGCTGACTCGCTCGATACGGTCGAACTCGTGATGGCGCTGGAAGACGAATTCGGCATGGAAATTCCCGATGAAGAGGCCGAAAAGATCACCACGGTTCAGCAGGCGATCGATTACGCTCGCGCGAACGTCAAGGCCTGAGGCCGGACGCGCCAGCGACTCATCGCTCGACTAGCCGATGCATCGTCGCTGCAAACCGATTTGACAGCCACAGGGCACACAGGGCGGTTTCCTGTGGCCGCTGTGGCTTTTGTTTTTCGTCATTCTATGGATAAGGGGTTACCGTGAGCCGTCGTCGAGTTGTTGTTACAGGCCTGGGGCTCGTTTCGCCTGTCGGCAATACTGTTGCCGACGGCTGGGCCAATCTGGTCGCGGGCAAGTCGGGCATCGCCAATATCACGAAGTTCGACGCAACGAACTTCTCCACGCGTTTCGCGGGCGAGGTGAAGGGCTTCAATATCGAAGACTACATGCCCGCCAAAGAGGCGCGCCATATGGATACCTTCATCCATTACGGCTTCGCCGCGGGCGTCCAGGCCATGCAGGACAGCGGCCTCGAGATCACCGATGAAAACGCCGAGCGCGTGGGCGTCGTGGTCGGCTCGGGCATCGGCGGTCTGCCGATGATCGAAGTCACGCAGACCGAGCTGCTCAATCGCGGCCCGCGCCGCATTTCGCCGTTCTTCGTGCCGGCGTCGATCATCAACATGATCTCGGGCCATCTGTCGATCCGTTTCGGCTTCAAGGGCCCGAACCTGTCGATGGTCACGGCGTGTACCACCGGCCTGCATTGCATCGGCGAGGCATCGCGCCTGATCGAATACGGCGACGCGGACGTCATGATCGCGGGCGGCGCGGAGGCCACGGTGTCTCCGCTCGGCATCGGCGGTTTCGCGGCGGCGCGCGCGCTTTCTCAGCGCAACGACGATCCCGCGACGGCCAGCCGTCCGTGGGACACCGACCGCGACGGCTTCGTGCTCGGTGAAGGCGCGGGCGTGATGGTGCTCGAAGAATACGAGCATGCGAAGAAACGCGGCGCGAAGATCTACGCCGAAGTGCTCGGCTACGGCATGAGCGGCGACGCGTATCACATGACCGCGCCGCCGGAAGACGGCGACGGCGGACGCCGCGCGATGGTCAACGCGATGAAGAACGCGCGCGTCAACGCCGATGAAGTGAACTACGTCAACGCGCACGGCACGTCGACGCCGCTCGGCGACATCGCCGAGACCATCGGCATCACGCGCGCGCTCGGCGATCAGGCGAAGAAAGTCGTGGTGAACTCCACCAAGTCGATGACCGGCCACCTGCTGGGCGGCGCGGGCGGCCTGGAGTCGGTGTTCACCGTGCTGGCGATCCACAATCAGGTGTCGCCGCCGACCATCAACATCTTCAATCAGGATCCGAAGTGCGACCTGGACTACTGCGCGAACACCGCGCGGGAAATGAAGATCGACGTGGCGGTGAAGAACTCGTTCGGCTTCGGCGGAACGAACGGCTCGCTCGTCTTCAAGCGCCACTGAGCACGGCGCGCTCGTCATCACGGGGATCCATATGACGGGCGCGTGCGTGGAACGGCCGCATCGTGACACCGGCTCGACGCCGGGCGTCGCGATGCGGCCGTCGCGTTTTCTGCGGGTCGTGTCGCTTGCATTCATCGGGCTCGCGGGCGCGTCGGTTTTCCAGTGCGTTTTCGCGCACGCGGAACATGTCGGCCATGCCGCCGTGGCAAGCGCGGTAACCGTGGCGGCGCTCGGACTCGCGTCATATCGATGGATGCGCGCTCAGCCAAGGGCGCTCAGCCTGCACCCGGACGGTCTCACGATCGTGAGCCGAACCGGCGAAACGCGGCACACGCGCGTCGCGGGATGCGCGCAATGGGGCGGCCGACTCCTCGCGCTGACACTCGCCGATGCGCGCGGGCGGCGCGAAACGCTCGTCGTCGCGGCTGATTCCGTCGATGCCGACACCTTCCGCCAGCTTGCCGTCCAGGCGCGCCGCGCCGCCGCGTCTCACCTGTAACGACTGTAACGGCCCATGAGCGTTCCGGTTGCCTTACAGGCGGTAACGCTACAATAGCCCTCCGCGCAACACCCCAAGTTAAACGGATTTCCCAGGTGAGCGAAAAAGAAATCGACCAATTGCTGGTCGAGCGTGTCCAGAAGGGCGACAAGGCTGCGTTCGAACTGCTGGTCGCCAAATACCACCGCAAGATCATTCGACTGATCTCGCGCCTCGTGCGCGACCCCGCCGAGGTCGAGGACGTCGCCCAGGACGCCTTCATCAAGGCTTACCGCGCGCTGCCGCAGTTTCGGGGCGAATCGGCCTTCTATACGTGGCTCTACCGGATTGCGGTGAACACCGCAAAGAACTATCTTGCGACGCAGGGCCGCCGCGCTCCCACATCTACCGAAGCCGATGCTGAAGAAGCGGAAACTTTCTCCGACGCGGACCAACTAAGGGATATCAACACGCCCGAGTCGATGTTGATGAGCAAGCAGATCGCTCAGACAGTCAACGCCGCGATGGCGTTACTGCCGGAGGAACTGCGCACCGCCATCACGCTCCGGGAGATTGAAGGACTGAGTTACGAGGAAATCGCCGAAATGATGGATTGCCCGATCGGCACCGTCAGATCGAGAATTTTTCGTGCTCGCGAAGCCATTGCGGCAAAATTGCGTCCGTTGTTGGACACTCCCGAAGGCAAGCGCTGGTAAGCGGCGCAAATCCTCGGGGCAAGGGCGCGATATCTGGGTTGGTGGTGTCACAACGGGGTGTGGTCAAAGATGGGGAGCATCATGGGGTCGGTCTCGATGCAGAATCAAACACAGGCAGGTCCGCGCGGCGAGCGCATGTCGGCGTTCGTCGACGGTGAATCGCTCGACGAAATCGGCAGCGTCAGCCAGTTTCTCGCGGAACTGAAAAACGACGATCGCGCGGCGTGGTCGGCCTATCACCTGATCGGCGACGCGCTGCGCTCCGACGATCTCGCGGTCAGTCCGGCGCGCAGCAGCGTGTTCATGGCCGCATTCTCCGAACGTTTCGAGGCGGAAGCGCATGTGCTGGCGCCAGCCGCGCTGCCGGCCGCAGCGGCGAAAGCGCGTGGCGGCATGCTGCGCCGTCGCGTGATGCCGGCTTTCGCGGTGGCCGCGGCCGCCGCCACGCTGACGTGGATCGTGGTGCCGCAGCTGCAAGGCGTGGACAGCCACCCCGGCGCGCAGGTGGCGAGCGTCGCACCGGCGGATTCGATGCAGCGCGTGGCGCTCGCGTCGGTGCCGGCGGCGACCACGCGCACGCCAATCGTGGAAGCGAACATCATTCGCGACGCCAGTCTCGACCAGTATCTCGAAGCCCATCAGCAGTTCTCTCAACAGCCTGTGATGCCAGGTTCCATGCCCTTGATTCGCGCGGCGGCTACATCGCAGAGTCAATAATTTGATGCCGAGTGTGCGGTTGACTAAAACGAACTATTGGGGACGGCTGCCGGCATTGATGCTCTGCGCAGCCGCGTTGTTGACGGCGGCATCGGTCAGTTTCGCGCAGGGAGACGATCCCGCCGCGACCCGCAAATCGGCCGCCGCAATGCTCAACCGCATTCACGAAGCGGCGCAACAGCAGAATTACGAAGGCACCTTCGTCTATCAGCGTGGCGCGACGGTTCAATCGTCGCGCATCACGCATGTGGCCACGCGCGGCGACGGCGAATACGAATCGCTCGAAAGTCTCGACGGCGCGCCGCGCAAGATGCTGCGTCACGACGACGACATGTTCACGTTCGTGCCCGAACGGCACTTGCTCACGGTCGAACATCGGCAGAACCGGGATTCGTTCCCCGCACTGCTGTCAACCAGCGGCGATCAGGTGCTGTCCTTCTACGAGCCGAAACTGCTCGGCAACGACCGCGTCGCGGGCGTCGACAGTCAAGTGCTGGAACTCGATCCGAAAGATTCCTGGCGTTTCGCCTACAAACTGTGGGCGGACACCAAGACCGGCTTGCTGCTGCGCGCGCAGACGCTCGACCCGGACGGCCAGGTGCTCGAACAGCTTTCGTTCTCGCAGGTACGCATCGGCGGGCCGATCGACAAGGCGCCGATCGCAAACGGCATTCGCAGCACGTCGGGCTGGACCATCGTGCGGCTGCCGGTGCAGCCGGTCGACATGGAAGCGCAGGGCTGGCAACTCGCGCCGGGCATCGCGGGTTTTCGCAAGATTCGCGAACTGCGCCGTCCGATGGCGTCGAGCCAGCAAGGCCAGCCGCCGATTCCGGTCGATCAGGCCGTGTTCTCCGATGGCCTCGCCACGATCTCGGTTTTCGTCGAGCCGGTGGAAAAAAGTACGCGCAAGGAAGGCGCGGGCAACAGCGGCGCCACGCACGTACTGGTGAAGCGCCGCGGGGATTTCTGGATCACCTTGCTGGGGGAAGTGCCGCAAGCCACGTTGCAGCAATTTGCTTCTACCATAGAATACAAGCCTTCCAAGTAATTCAGATCCCGGCCTCCAACCTATGAGCAACTTCTCGCTGCGCAAGTTCATCGCGGCCGCGGCGCTCGCCGTGTGCCTGCCGTTCGTATCGCAATCTGCGTCGGCGGCGGCGCCCACGGTGAACCTGCCAGACTTCACGACGCTCGTCGACAGGGTCGGGCCTTCGGTCGTGAACATTCGCACGACTTCGCGCGTCGGTACCAGCAGCGATCTGCGCGGCCTGCCGCCCGGTCTCGACGACGGCGACATGTCCGAATTCTTCCGCCGCTTCTTCGGCATTCCGATGCCGGGCCAGCCCCCGCGCGGCGGCGGAGGCGGTGGCGGCGGCAATAACGGCGGCGGCAGCGGCGGCGATCAGGGCAAGGGCGGCAGCCGGAGCGCGCCCGACGACAACCAGGACAACTCGGAACAAAGCAGCGGCGTCGGCTCGGGCTTCATCCTGTCGACCGATGGCTACGTGATGACCAACGCGCACGTGGTGGACGACGCGGACACCATCTACGTCACGCTCACCGACAAACGCGAATTCAAGGCGCGTCTCGTCGGTGTCGACGAGCGCACGGACGTGGCCGTCGTGAAGATCAGCGCGACGAACCTGCCGGCCATCACCATCGGCGATTCGAACAAGGTGCGCGTCGGCGAATGGGTGCTCGCGATCGGCTCGCCGTTCGGCCTGGACAACACGGTGACCGCGGGCATCGTCAGCGCGAAGGGGCGCGACACCGGCGATTACCTGCCGTTCATCCAGACCGATGTCGCGGTGAATCCGGGCAACTCGGGCGGTCCGCTCATCAACATGGCGGGCGAAGTCATCGGCATCAACTCGCAGATCTACAGCCGCACGGGCGGCTTCATGGGCATTTCGTTCGCGATTCCGATCGATGAAGCGATGCGCGTGGCCGATCAGCTCAAGACCTCGGGCAAGGTCGTGCGCGGCCGCATCGCGGTGGCGATCGGCGAAGTCACGAAGGACGTCGCGGATTCGCTCGGGCTGCCGAAGGCGCAGGGCGCGCTCGTATCCAGCGTCGAAGCGGGTGGTCCGGCCGACAAGGCGGGCGTGCAGCCGGGCGACATCATCCTCAAGTTCAACGGTCAGAACGTCGAGACCGCGACCGATCTGCCGCGCATGGTCGGCGAGACGAAGCCGGGCACGAAGACCACGCTCACGATCTGGCGCAAGGGCCAGACGCGCGATCTGCCTGTCACCGTCGCCGAGATGCAGCCGGACAAGGTCGCGAAGACCGAGCAGAAGAAGTCGCCGCAGCCGAAGGAGCGCGCGAGCAATTCGCTCGGGCTCGCGGTGAGCGACATTCCCGCCGACCAGAGAAAGGCGCTGAAGCTGAGCACCGGCGTGCAGGTTGACGCGGTCGAAGGGCCGGCTGCGCGCGCGGGCTTCCAGAAGGGCGACATCATCCTGCGCATCGGCGACACGGATATCACGAGCGCGAAGCAGTTCGAGGCCGTCGCGCAGAATCTCGACGCGAGCAAGATGGTCGCGGTGCTCGTGCGTCGCGGCGACAACACGCAGTTCGTGCCGCTGCGCCCGCGCGTGCCGGCACAGAAGTAAGCGCATGAAGCGGGCTTCCGGCGCGCCTTTCGTCCTGTACGGACGCGCCTGGTGTCATCTGTGCGAGGACATGCGGGCCGAACTGGAGCCGATCGCGGCGCGACACGGCCTGGGCGTCGAATGGATCGACATCGACGAGGATCCGCTGCTGGAGGCGCGTTACAACGAGCGCGTGCCGGTGCTGATGCTCGACGGCGTCGAGTTGTGCCAGTACCGGCTCGACGTCCGCGCCGTGAACGCTGCGCTCGACGCGCGCGAGCCGCGAGGCCGCTAAAGGCGAAATCCGACGGGCCACCCCCGATTTCGGCTAAAATGCTGAAGTTTTCCCAAAATTTTCAAGGCGTGCTCCCGCGTTGGTGAGGGCGCGCCTTTTTCGCTTTTTTCGGGCTTGCGGCACTGAATGGATCATATTCGTAACTTCTCGATCATCGCGCACATCGACCACGGCAAGTCGACGCTCGCCGACCGCATCATCCAGTTGTGCGGCGGCCTGTCCGACCGCGAGATGGAAGCGCAGGTGCTCGATTCGATGGACCTCGAGCGCGAGCGCGGCATCACGATCAAGGCGCAGACCGCGGCGCTGACCTACAAGGCGCGCGACGGCCAGGTCTACAACCTCAATCTGATCGATACCCCCGGGCACGTCGACTTCTCCTACGAAGTCAGCCGTTCGCTGTCCGCGTGCGAGGGCGCGCTGCTCGTCGTCGACGCCTCGCAGGGCGTCGAGGCGCAGACGGTCGCGAACTGCTACACGGCGATCGAACTCGGCGTCGAAGTCGTGCCGGTGCTCAACAAGATCGATCTGCCCGCAGCGAACCCCGAGAACGCGATCTCCGAGATCGAGGATGTCATCGGCATCGATGCGACCGACGCCGTGCATTGCAGCGCGAAGACCGGTCTGGGCGTCGAGGACGTGCTCGAATCGCTGATCGCGAAAGTGCCGCCGCCCAAGGGCAATACGGACGCGCCGCTGCAGGCGCTCATCATCGATTCGTGGTTCGACAACTACGTCGGCGTCGTGATGCTGGTGCGGATCGTCAACGGCACGCTCAAGCCGAAGGACAAGATCAAGATGATGGCGACCGGCGCGCAATATCCGGTCGAGCACGTCGGCGTATTCGCGCCGAAGTCGACGAACCTCGCGCAACTGTCGGCGGGGCAGGTGGGCTTCGTGATCGCGGGCATCAAGGAACTGACGGCCGCCAAAGTGGGCGATACCGTCACCCTCGCGACGCGTCCCGCCGAAACGCCGCTGCCGGGCTTCAAGGAAGTGAAGCCGCAGGTGTTCGCGGGCCTCTATCCGGTCGAAGCGAACCAGTACGACGCGCTGCGCGAATCGCTCGAAAAGTTGAAGCTCAACGACGCCTCGCTGCAATACGAGCCGGAAGTATCGCAGGCGCTCGGCTTCGGTTTCCGCTGCGGCTTCCTCGGCCTCCTGCACATGGAAATCGTGCAGGAGCGGCTCGAGCGCGAGTTCGACATGGACCTCATCACCACCGCGCCGACGGTGATCTACGAAGTCGTGCAACGCGACGGCACGACCATCTCCGTCGAGAATCCGGCGAAGATGCCGGAGCCGCCGAAGATCGAGGAAGTGCGCGAGCCGATCGTCACCGTGAACCTGTACATGCCGCAGGAGTATGTCGGCTCGGTCATCACGCTGTGCACGGCCAAGCGCGGCTCGCAGATCAACATGCAGTATCACGGCCGTCAGGTGCAGCTGACCTACGAAATCCCGATGGCGGAAATCGTGCTCGACTTCTTCGACCGACTGAAGTCGACGTCGCGCGGCTATGCGTCGATGGACTACGAGTTCAAGGAATATCGCGCGGCCGACGTGGTCAAGGTGGACATGCTCATCAACGGCGACAAGGTCGATGCGCTGTCGGTCATCGTGCACCGTTCGCAGAGCCAGCATCGCGGCCGCGAAGTCGCGGCGAAGATGCGCGAGCTGATTCCGCGTCAGATGTACGACGTGGCGATTCAGGCGACCATCGGCTCGAACATCATCGCGCGCGAGAACATCAAGGCGCTGCGCAAGAACGTGCTCGCGAAGTGCTACGGCGGCGATATCTCGCGCAAGAAGAAGCTGCTCGAAAAGCAGAAGGCCGGCAAGAAGCGCATGAAGCAGGTCGGTACGGTCGAAATCCCGCAAGAGGCTTTCCTGGCGATCCTGCGCGTCGACGAGTGACGCCTGGCGCCGCGAAGCAAACAACGATAACAACCGGAAGCGTTTGATGAATTTCGCACTGATTCTTTTGATTCTCGTCGTCTTGACGGGTATTGCCTGGGTGCTCGACAAGCTGGTGTTTCAACCGCAACGACGCCGCGCCGCCGAGGCAGCGGTGGCCGATTTCGACCGTCAGCAGGAACGCGTGGGCGAGCGTTTCGCCGATGAGAACGCCGCGCAGACGCGCGCCCGTCTGCGCGACGAGAAGCTGCGCCAGCCGTGGTGGCTCGAATACACGGCGAGCTTCTTTCCGGTGATCCTCGCGGTGTTCGTCGTGCGCTCGTTCATCATTGAGCCGTTCAAGATTCCGTCGGGCTCGATGGTCCCGACGCTGCTCGTCGGCGACTTCATCCTCGTGAACAAGTACGAATACGGTCTGCGCCTGCCGATCACCAACTCCAAGCTGACGAACGGCAGCCCGCTCAAGCGCGGCGACGTCGTGGTGTTCCGCTACCCGAAGGACGAATCGGTCGACTACATCAAGCGCGTGATCGGGCTGCCGGGCGACACCGTCGCGTACGAAGACAAGAAGCTCACGATCAACGGCAAGCCCGTGCCCGAGACGCCGCTGCCGGACTATTTCGACGACGAGCGCATCGGTTACGCGAAGCAGTTCGAGGAAGATCTCGACGGCCGCAAGAACGCGATTCTGAACAATCCGCAGGTGCCGCCATTCGTCGTCGGCGCGGATGACTTCCCGTTCCGCGACAACTGCAACTACAACGCGCAGGGCGTCACTTGCAAGGTGCCGCCGGGCAACTACTTCATGATGGGCGACAACCGCGACAACAGCGCGGACAGCCGCTACTGGGGCTTCGTGCCGGACAAGAATATCGTCGGCCGCGCGTTCTTCATCTGGATGAACTTCAGCAATCTGAAGCGCGTCGGCTCGTTCCAGTGATGAGCCGACACGCCGGCGCGTCGCTCGGCGACCGCCGGCGTTTCTGATCATTAAAACAAGCTTCGAAATGGCGTGAAGAAGCGCGGCTAACACCGTCTCGCCACGCGTTTTCCGGCGTCGGCCGGCGCAATCGCCCGTCCGCGCGCCCGCGTTATACTCTCTCCATGCCATCTTCTCCGTTGGAAAGCCGGCTGCGGTACGAATTTCGCAATGCGGAATTACTGCGCCAGGCGATGACCCACCGCAGTCACAGCGCCACGCACAATGAACGGCTTGAATTTCTCGGCGATTCCGTTCTAAATTGCGTGGTGGCTGCGCTTTTGTTCCAACGATTCGGCAAACTCGATGAAGGCGACCTGTCGCGCGTCCGGGCGAATCTGGTCAAACAGCAGTCGCTCTACGAAATCGCGCAGGCCCTCAACGTGTCCGAAGGGCTCCGGCTCGGCGAAGGCGAATTGCGCAGCGGCGGTTTTCGCCGTCCGTCGATTCTCGCCGACACGCTCGAAGCCATCTTCGGCGCGATCTTCCTCGACGGCGGTTTCGACGCCGCGTCGGTCGTCATCAAGCGGCTCTATACGCCGGTGCTGGATCACATCGATCCGCGCACCATCGGCAAGGATGCCAAGACGCTGCTGCAGGAGTATCTCCAGGGACACAAGATCGCGCTGCCCACCTACACGGTCGTCGCGACGCACGGCGCCGCGCACAACCAGCAGTTCGAGGTCGAGTGCACGGTGCCGAAGCTCGACGTGAAGGTGTCGGGTTCGGGCGCGAGCCGCCGCGCGGCCGAGCAGGCCGCCGCGAAGAAGGCGCTGGACGAGGTGGTCGCCGCCGTGCCGTCGCTCGGCGTGAAGCCCAAGCGCAAGGGCGCGCGCGCCGCCAAGCAGGCGGAGCTCGAAGTGGTACCCGGCGTGACGGGCATCCAGACGGCGCTGGATCTGCGTTCACCGGACCGGCGCGAACGTCATCCGGCATCGCACGGCGCACAAGCCGGCGCGCATGAGCGCCCCGCGTCCGCTGCGCCGCTCGCGGTGATTCGCGCGACGCACGTCGAGCCGTCCGCGAGCGCCTACGCTGCCGCGGACAAACCGGAACGCGCCGTGATCCACAAGCCGGAGAGAGCGTCGAAGAGCGAACCGACGCAGGACAAGCCCGCGCCCGCCGATCCCGATCATCGCGACGACGCGCCCGCAGCCGATACCGACACGCGCGACAGCGCCGCCCCGGCGGACCGTGTCGTGCGCGCCGCCGACGCCGGCCACTGACGCCGGCCATTGATCCGTGCCGCGCATATCGCGCACTCGCGCCCCAACGACTTCCTGCCGCATACATTTATGATGAACGCTCCTGTTTCTCCCGGTTTCCGCTGCGGCATGGTCGCGATCGTCGGCAGGCCGAACGTCGGCAAGTCGACGCTGATGAACGCGCTCGTCGGCCAGAAGGTGAGCATCACGTCGCGCAAGGCGCAGACGACCCGCCACCGCATCACCGGCATCAACACCTTCGACGACGCGCAGTACGTCTTCGTCGACACCCCCGGTTTCCAGACGCGCAATAGCGGCGCGCTCAATCGCTCGCTGAATCGCGCGGTGACGTCGACGCTGACCTCCGTCGATGCGATCCTCTTCGTGATCGAGGCCGGCCGCTTCGGCCCCGACGACCAGAAAGTGCTCGACCTGATTCCGCCCGGCACACCCACGCTCCTGATCGCCAACAAGCTCGATCGCGTCGCTGACAAAGAGACGCTCTTTCCCTTCATGCAGCAGATGTCGGCGTTGCGCGACTTCCGCGAGATCGTGCCGCTGTCGGCGAAGCATCCCGAGGACATCAAGCGGCTTTTGTCGGTCGTGAAGCCTTATCTGCCGGAAGGCGAGCCGATCTACGGCGAGGACGACCTGACCGACCGCAGCGAGCGCTTTCTCGCGGCGGAGATCCTGCGCGAGAAAGTGTTCCGCTGGACCGGCGACGAGTTGCCGTACACGAGCACGGTGCTCATCGACAAGTTCGAGACCGAAGGGCGGCTGCGCCGCGTCTTCGCGACGATTCTCGTCGATCGCGACGGCCACAAGGCGATGATCATCGGCCAGAAGGGCGCGAAGCTGAAACAGATCAGCACCGAGGCGCGCCTCGACATGGAGAAGCTCTTCGATGGCCCCGTGTATCTCGAAACCTTCGTCAAGGTGAAGAGCGGCTGGGCGGACAACGAAGCCGGCCTGCGCGCATACGGCTACGAGTGATGCATGGACGACGGCACGAACGACGCCCGGATGATTCCGCCGCCCGCCGATGATCGACCCGACGACGATTTCGACGCGGACGAGCGCCCGGCCGCGCGCGCGGTGCCGAAGCGCAAGCGGGCGTCGCCGTCGACGTCGCCCAGCGACGGTGGAGAGAAGCGGCCGCGCGCCGCGCCGCGCTCCGACTTTCGTATCGCCGAGCAGCCGGGCTTCGTGCTGCATAGCTATCCGTATCGCGAGACGAGTCTCATCATCGACGTGTTTTCGCGTGATTTCGGCCGGGTCGCGCTCGTCGCGAAGGGCGCGAAACGTCCGCATTCCGCGTTGCGCGGCGTGTTGCAGACGTTTCAGCCGCTCGGGCTGTCGTGGTCCGGCAAGGGCGAAGTCCGCACGCTGACGACTGCCGAATGGGTCGGCGGCATGCTGCCGCTGACCGGCGATGCGTTGCTCTGCGGCTTCTACGTGAACGAACTGCTCGTGAAGTTCTGCGCGCGCGAGGACGCGCATCCGGCGCTCTTCAATCACTACGTGCTGACGCTCTCGCGTCTTGCGCACGACGAGCCCGCCGTGCACGTGCTGCGTTCGTTCGAGCGCGTGCTGTTGCGCGAAACCGGCTATGCGATGAACCTCACGCGCACCGTCACGCGCCAGCCGGTCGTGGCCGAAGGCCGCTATGTCTTCGATCCCGACCGCGGCGTGCGCGAAGCGTCCGACGATTTTCCCGGCCAGTGGCCGGTGATTTCGGGACAGACGCTCATCGACATGGAACGCGACGACACCAGCAGCCCGCAGACGGCCGTGCAGAGCAAGACGCTGATGCGCTTCCTGCTCAACCATTACCTGGGCGGCGCGCCGCTCGCCACCCGTCAGATACTGATCGACCTGCAAAAACTATGAGCTTCTTTCTCTCGTCGCCTGCGAGCGTGATCGATCTGGGCGTGAACATCGATCACGTCGCCACCTTGCGCAATGCGCGCGGCACGTCCTATCCCGATCCGATCCGCGCGGCGCTCGCCGCCGAGGAAGCGGGCGCCGACGCCATCACGCTGCACTTGCGCGAGGATCGCCGCCATATCGTCGATGCCGATGTGCGCACGCTGCGGCCGCTGCTCAAGACGCGCATGAATCTCGAATGCGCGGTGACGCGCGAGATGCTCGACATCGCCTGCGAGATCAGGCCGCACGATGTCTGCCTCGTGCCGGAAAAGCGCCAGGAAGTGACGACCGAAGGCGGCCTCGATGTCGCGGGTCAGTTCGAGGAAGTGAAGGCCGCGTGCAGGCAACTCGCCGATGCGGGCGCGCGCGTGTCGCTTTTCATCGATCCGGACGAGACGCAGATTCGCGCCGCGCACGAAGCGGGCGCGCCCGTCATCGAGCTGCACACGGGCCGGTATGCCGAAGCGCACGATGAAGCCGAACAGCAACGCGAGTTCGAGCGCGTCGCGGCGAGCGTCGATTTCGGCAACGCGCTCGGGCTGAAGGTCAACGCCGGGCACGGCCTGCACTACACGAACGTGCAGGCGATCGCCGCGCTGCCGGGCATCGTCGAGCTGAATATCGGGCACGCGATCGTCGCGCATTCGATCTTCGCGGGCTGGGACAACGCCGTGCGCGAGATGAAGGCGATTATGGTCGCGTCGCGTCTCGCGTCGATCCACGCACGCTGAGCGCACGTCATGGCGATCTACGGAATCGGCACGGACGTCGTGCAGGTGAGCCGCGTTGCGGCGGTGATGAAACGCACGAAAGGGCGGTTCGCCGAAAAGGTGCTCGGACCCGACGAATTGCGCATCTATCACGCGCGCAACGCGCGCTCGGAAGTGCGCGGGATCGCGTTTCTCGCGACGCGCTTTTCGGCCAAGGAAGCCTTCTCGAAGGCGATCGGCCTCGGCATGCGCTGGCCGATGACCTGGCGCGCGCTGCAAACCCTCAACGAGCCGAGCGGCAAGCCGATGATCGCCGCATCCGGCGAACTGGCCGACTGGCTCGCGCAACGCGGCATCACCGCGAAGGTCACGGTGAGCGACGAACGCGACTACGCGGTGTCGTTCGTGATCGCGGAAGTGCCCGATCGCACCTGAATTCAATCAATCAACGCACAAGAAAGCCAATTGAATCCGATGAAACGCACTCCCGGGCCCGTCATGTTCGACGTCGCCGGCACGAAGCTGACCGATGCGGATATCGAGCGCATCGTGCATCCGATGACCGGCGGCATTATTCTTTTCGCGCGGCATTTCGAGGACCGCGCCCAACTCGTCGCGCTGACCGATGCGATCCGCGCGGTGCGTGACGACATCCTGATCGCCGTCGATCACGAGGGCGGGCGCGTGCAGCGCTTTCGCACCGACGGCTTCACCGTGCTGCCCGCGCCGGGCAAGCTGGGCGAGCTGTGGGACCGCGACGTGCTCGCCGCGACCAAGGCCGCGACCGCGTTCGGCTACGTGCTCGCGGCGGAGTTGCGCGCGTGCGGCATCGACATGAGCTTCACGCCGGTGCTCGATCTGAACTACGGACAGTCGAAGGTGATCGGCGATCGCGCGCTGCACAGCGATCCGCGCGTCGTGACGATGCTCGCCAAGAGCCTGAATCACGGCCTCGCGCTCGCCGGCATGGCGAACTGCGGCAAGCACTTTCCGGGACACGGCTTTGCCGAAGCCGATTCGCACGTCGCGCTGCCGACCGACGATCGCCCGCTCGACGAAATTCTCGCCGCCGACGTGCGTCCGTACGACTGGCTCGGCATGTCGCTGGCGTCGGTAATTCCGGCGCACGTGATCTACACGCAGGTCGACGACAAACCCGCTGGTTTCTCGCGCATCTGGCTGCAGGACATCCTGCGCGGCAAGCTCGGCTTCAATGGCGCGATCTTCAGCGACGATCTGTCGATGGAAGCGGCGCGTGCGGGCGGCACGCTGACGGAGGCCGCCACGGCGGCGCTCAAGGCGGGTTGCGATGTGGTGCTGATCTGCAATCAGCCGGACGAGGCGGGTAAGGTGCTCGAGCAGTTGCGTTTCACGCCGTCGAAGGCCTCCGTGCAGCGTGTTCGGCAGATGCGTCCGCGTGGGAAGGCGCTGCGGTGGAGCAAGTTGCAGGGGCATGCCGACTATCAGGCGGCGCGGGCGCTCGTCAAGGAGATGCTCGGCTGAGCGTGCTGAACGAAAAAGCCACGGAGACCGTGGCTTTTTTTCTAACTGGAGCCGCCCATCACGACGATTCCAGCTTCATCCTCTGCAACTTGTTATAGAGCGTCTTCGGACTGATGCCGAGCAGCGTCGCCGCACGATGCCGCGTGCCACCGACCGCTTCGAGCGTCGCACGAATCAGCATATCCTCGACATCCGCGAGCGCGGTTCCCACCGTCACCTGCACGCTGCTGCCGTTCAGCCCGCGTCCGCCGAGGCCGCCCGGTTCGTCCACGCGCAGCGTCTCGATAGTCTCGCCCGACGCGTGATAAGCGCGTCTCACCCGCTCGCGCATCTCGCGCACATTGCCCGGCCATTCGTTGACGATGCACTCGCGGATGAACGCCGGACTGATGCGCTTCGGTGACCCGCTCGTGATCCCGGCGATATGATTCTCGCGATTCAGTTCGTCGACGAGCGTTTCCGCGATCAACGCGATATCGTCGTCGCGTTCGCGCAGCGGCGGCAGCATGATCGACGAAGCCGACAGACGCTGGAACAGATCCTCGCGCATCGCGCCGCTCGCGACCGCCTCGCGCATCGGCATGCGGGACGCGGCGATGAGCCGGAAGTCCGTCATGATGCGGTTGCTGCCGCCGACGCGCATGAAGGTTTGCGAATCGAGCGCGCGCAACAGCGCTTCCTGTTGCGCAGACGGCAGCGAATCGATCTGATCGAGGAACAGCGTGCCGCCGCCGGCCTGTTCGAGCAGGCCCGGCTCGCGATTCTCCGCGCCCGCGAACGCGTTGCGCTCGTGGCCGAACAGCACGCTTTCCATCGAACGCTGCGAGCCGTCGGCGGCAGTGCGCTGCGCGGAGCAGTCGAAGGTGATGAACGGGCCCTTGCGACGCCGGCTCAATTGATGAATCGTGCGCGCGGCGATCTTCTTGCCCGTGCCCGGCTCGCCGCAGATCATCACGGCGGCTTCGGTCGGGGCAGTGTGCTCGATCAGATCGTAGACGTGCTGCATGGCCGCGCTGCGCCCGATCATGTCGCCGAAATGGCCCAGTTCGCGCAGCGTCGAGCGCAGCGCCTGGACTTCCTCCGTGAGCTCGTACGGTCGCGGAATGCGCGCGAGCAGGCTGCGCAGACGCGGAATGTTCACGGGCTTCAGCAGATAGTCCCAGATGCCGTGCCGCAAGCCTTCGATCGCGCTTTCGACCGTCGCGTTGCCGGTCATCACGATGACGGGCAATGCGCCATCGGGCGGTTGCGAAGGCAGGCTCGGCAGCAGGTCGAGCCCGCTGCCGTCCGGCAGGTTCAGGTCGATCAGCACGACATCGGGGATAAAGCGCGTCAGTGCGGAGCGCGCCTCGGCGAGCGTCGTCGCGGTATCGACGGAAAAGCCGTCTGCCGTGAGGATCGCGGACAGGCCGGAGAGGCTATTGGGATCGTCTTCGACAATCAGTGCGTGTGGCATGGCGGACCAACGTATCAAAGTGGACTGTAATGCGCCGTCCCCTCCTGGGGCTCGAGCGTGTCGTAAGCGGAATACGGCGCCTCGTTCCGGCGTCTGGCGCGTGCCCCGCTGCGGTTTTTGTTCTGCGTCACTCGTTCGTCAACTTTCGCCGCGAGCGCTTCATTGCCGGACATGCAGATCGTTACTGACGGATTGCACGCCTGGAACGCCTCGCGTCACGGCAAGCGCTTTCTCAATCTGACCCTCCGAATTCACGTATCCCGACAGCTGCACGACACCTCGATACGTCGCGACGCTCATCGGCAAGGCCTTCAATTCCGGATCCGCGACGAGCGCGCTTTTCACGCGGGCAGCCAGCGTTGCGTCGTCGCTGGCGATTTCGCCGCCCGCGTTGGCGGTCGACGGAGCAGGCGTCGACTTGCAGCCTCCGGTGAAAGCCAGGGCAGCCGCCGCGAGCGCCGCGGCGATCAGAAACCGGCTTCGGATGAAAGGCGCGCTGTGCATGTCGGTTCCGAAATATTGATCTGCCTGACCGAGCAGAAATCGTGCCACGCAGTTAATTTTTCCGATGTATGCGATCCGCGTCGGTCCCGCGCCGAGGCGGGCGGCCATCGGTATCCGCATTAAAAGGGGAGGGAGCGGTAAAGTTTGCCTGAATTTGTCAAAAAATTCATGCAAAAGAAAAAGCGCCCGCGATGGGGCGCTTTTTCGATGTCAGCGTGAGCGGCGTGGTACGAGCCGCTGCGCTTACGGTGCAGTGTCGTAAGGCTTACGCGCGGCTGCGATATTCGTTCGTGCGAGTGTCGATTTCGATCTTGTCGCCGATATTGCAGAAGAGCGGCACTTGCAGTTCGAAACCGGTGTTCAGCTTGGCGGTCTTCAGCACCTTGCCCGACGACGTGTCGCCCTTCACGGCGGGTTCCGTGTAGACGATCTCGCGAACCAGCGTGGTCGGCAGTTCGACCGAGATGGCCTTCTCGTTGTAGAACACGACTTCGCACGCCATGCCGTCTTCGAGGTAGTTGAGCGCGTCGCCCATCATTTCGGCTTCGACTTCGAACTGGTTGTAGTCGGCGTCCATGAAGACGTACATCGGGTCTGCGAAGTACGAGTACGTCACTTCCTTGCGGTCGAGCATGACGACGTCGAACTTGTCGTCCGCCTTGTACACGGTTTCCATGCCGGCGGCCGTCAGCAGGTTCTTGAACTTCATCTTCACGACCGCGGAGTTGCGGCCCGACTTGTTGTACTCGGCGCGCTGCACGACCATGGCATCGCTGCCGATCATGACGACGTTGCCGACGCGGAGTTCTTGTGCGGTCTTCATAAAACTGGGTCCTGTACGAATGGATTTGGCTTGAATGCCTGGAATGAATCGATCGGACGGCGGCAGTGTCTCGGTTTTGCTGCCGCCGCCGCGCGAGAGTTCCTGCGCGAGGGACTCGCCCTCGGGCTGACTCAATCTGATTTGCGCGGCGCAATGTTGGCGATGCCGGAACTGCGACCTGCTTTCTCGGATAACCGCTTATTTTAACTGAGTTTTTGCTTATTTGGCCAGTCGGTCGGTGCTGGCGAAACGTGGCGGCGCATGATTCATCGAGCCATGCGCGAGGCGGCATGAGCGACGAGATTGCCCGCCAGATCGCCGATGCCGGCCAGCTCGAAGGCCCAGCGCGCCGCGCGCGTCTCGAGCGCCGGCCGATGGCCCCAGAACGCCGCCCAGTCCGGCACGCCCGCGCCATTCCATGCGTGCCAGAAGCGTGTGACCGCGTCGCGCGAGGGCGCGTCGAGCGTGTGCGTGTAATGCGCGAGCGCGGCGTCGAGCTTGGGCAAATGGGCGTCGTCGGCTTGCGGGTAGATGTGCCAGACGAACGGTTTGCCCGCCCATTGCGCGCGCACGAAGGAATCCTCGCCGCGCACGAAATTGATGTCGGCGGCCCAGAGCAGTTCGTCGAAACGAGGCTGTTCGACGAAGCCGAGCGCGTGCGCCTCCAGCGCGCCGGCGCGCGCCGACATGCCGGCCGCGAACCTCGGCAGACCGAAAAAGCGGGCGAGCGCGCCGGAGATACGGCCTTCGGGCACGAGCAGCACGACCGGCGCAGCGCCGTCGCGCCATTGCTCGAGCAGCGCGTCCACCGCCGGGTTTTCATACGCGAAGAGCGACACGACCGTCTGCTCTGCGCCCGGCCGCTCGATGCCGACACGCTCGCGCCACCACGCCGCTGCATCAAAGCGCTCGCGACGCGCATCGAGATCGCGCTCTTTCAGCACGCCGCCCGTGCCTTTGCCGAGCCCAGGAAAGAAGAAGCTCTTTTCGAGCGGATAACGCGGATGCGGCGACGGCCGCAGATGGAAATCCGCGACCCAGTCTTCGCCGCTCAGATATTCGAGATTGATCCACACGGGCTTCGGATCGCGCCGCGCCATCGCGGTGATGTACGCGTGCGGAAGTTCGCAGGCGAACGCTTCGATGACGACATCCGCGATGGCGAGCGTGTCGCCCGCGTGCGCGGGTTCGCGCCAGTGCTCGATCGCCACGCCCATGGCTTCCTGGCGCGCGAGCGTTGCATCGACGGCGGGGCAGAGCGCGTGGAACACCGTCAGATCGTCGACGAAAAGGCGCACGCGCCAGCCGTGCTCGGCGCGCAATTGCCGCGCGAGCCGCCAGCACACGCCGATGTCGCCGAAGTTGTCGACGACCGCGCAGAAGATGTCGCAGGCGAGTTCGGGTGCGGCTGGATGCGTAGTCATGAGGAGGAAGGCGCGCGGCGTAATGTTCTAAACTGGCGATTCTAAGATAACGCTCCCGGCACGGCTCACGCTCGTGCCGATGCCTTTCCGTCCCCCTTGCTGCATGACTGACACCGACGCCCCCCAACCGGATTTCGACCCGAAGAAGACGCTCGCGCAACTGCCGCATCTGCCCGGCGTATACCGTTACTACGACGGCGACGGCAGCGTGCTCTACGTTGGCAAGGCGCGCAATCTGAAGAAGCGCGTGTCGAGCTACTTCACGAAGACGCTGCATTCGCCGCGCATCGCGATGATGGTGACGCGCATCCGCAAGATCGAGACGACCGTCACGCGCTCCGAAGCCGAGGCGCTGCTGCTCGAAAACAATCTCATCAAGGCGCTCGCGCCGCGCTACAACATCCTGTTTCGCGACGACAAGTCGTATCCGTTCCTGAAGCTCACCGGCCACAAGTTTCCGCGCATGGCGTATTACCGCGGCGCGGTCGACAAGAAGAATCAGTACTTCGGCCCGTTCCCGAGCGCGTGGGCGGTGCGCGAGAGCATCCAGATCCTGCAGCGCGTATTTCAGTTGCGCACCTGCGAGGACTCGGTGTTCAACAATCGCACGCGGCCGTGTCTGCTGCATCAGATCGGCCGCTGCACCGCGCCGTGCACCGGGCTGATCACGGACGAGGATTACGCGCGGGACGTGTCGAACGCATCGCGCTTTCTGCTCGGCCGTCAGGGCGAAGTGATGAAGGAACTCGAGCAGAAGATGCACGCGTTCGCCGCCGATCTGAAGTTCGAGCAGGCCGCGGCGGTGCGCAACCAGATGAGCTCGCTTGCGACCGTGCTGCATCAGCAGGCGATCGAAGTGGGCGGCGAAAGCGACGTCGATATCCTCGCGGTCGTCGCGCTCGGCGGCAAGGTGTGCGTGAATCTCGCGATGGTGCGCGGCGGCCGGCATCTGGGCGACAAGGCGTATTTCCCGGCGCACGTCGAGAGCGCGATCGCCCTCGCCGATGAAGACGATCTGCCCGAGGTCGACGAAGCGATCGCAACGGATGTGGCGCCGGTGGAATCCGGGGCGGAAACCGAAACCGAAACCGAAACCGAACCACGCGAACGCGCGCTCGAATCCGAAGTGCTCGAAGCGTTCATGGCGCAGCATTACATCGGCAATCGCGTGCCGCCGGTGCTCGTCGTGAGTCATGCGCCGGCGAGCCGCGAACTCGTCGACCTGCTGACCGAGCAGGCGGGGCACAAGGTCACGCTGCTGCGTCAGCCGCAAGGACAGAAGCGCGCGTGGCTTTCGATGGCCGAAAACAACGCCAAGCTCGCGCTCGCGCGGCTTCTGTCGGAGCAGGGCTCGCAGCAGGCGCGCACGCGCTCGCTCGCCGAAACGCTTTCGATGGAAATGGACGATCTCGCGCAACTGCGCATCGAGTGCTTCGACATCAGTCATACGATGGGCGAGGCGACGCAGGCGTCGTGCGTCGTCTATCACCATCACAAGATGCAGTCGGGCGAATACCGCCGCTACAACATCACCGGCATCACGCCCGGCGACGACTACGCCGCGATGCGCCAGGTGCTGACGCGCCGCTACGAAAAGATGGTCGCGCAGGCCGCCGCGAACGCGAACGACGAAACCACGACCCTGCAACCCGACGACGCCGCCGATCCCAACGTCACGCCGGACGCCGCCGAGCCGGTCGCCGCGGGCGGCACGCTGCCGAACATCGTATTGATCGACGGCGGCAAGGGTCAGGTCGAGATCGCGCGGCAGGTGTTCGCCGAACTCGGTCTGGATCACGGCATGCTGGTGGGCGTCGCGAAGGGGGAAGGGCGCAAGGTCGGGCTCGAAACGCTCGTGTTCGCCGACGGCCGCGCCGCGCTCGAACTCGGCAAGGAAAGCGCCGCGCTGATGCTCGTCGCGCAGATTCGCGACGAGGCGCACCGGTTCGCCATCACCGGCATGCGCGCGAAGCGGGCGAAGGCGCGCCAGACCTCGCGGCTGGAGGAACTGGAAGGAGTGGGCGCGAAACGCCGGCAGCGTCTGCTGTCGCGCTTCGGCGGATTGCGCGGCGTGCAGGCGGCGAGCGTCGAGGACCTGGCGAGCGTCGAAGGCATTTCGCTCGCGCTCGCGCAACAGATCTATCGTCAGTTGCATTGAGCGGCACGGCCAGCTCACAGGCCAGCCGCGCGGCGCGTTGCCTTGTGAGCGCGGGATCGACGCGGCACAATGGCGGCTTCCTTACATGTCCCTCAACCGTATTCGCCCATGCCGTTCAATCTACCGATCTTCCTGACGTGGCTGCGAATCGTGCTGATTCCGCTCGTCGTGGGCGTGTTCTATCTGCCGGACATGATGATGAGCCCGGAGCATCGCAATCTGCTCGGCATGGTCATCTTCGTGCTCGCCGCGCTCACCGACTGGTTCGACGGCTTTCTCGCGCGCAAGCTCGATCAGACGTCCGCGTTCGGCGCGTTCCTCGATCCGGTCGCCGACAAGCTGATGGTCACCGCCGCGCTGCTCGTGCTCGTGCAGCTGGGGCGTCTGAATGCGGTGATCGCGCTCGTCATCGTCGGGCGCGAGATCACGATTTCGGCGCTGCGGGAATGGATGGCGCAGATCGGCGCTTCGAAAAGCGTCGCGGTCAATCAACTCGGCAAATTCAAGACCGTCTGCCAGATGGTCGCAATTCCGATGTTGCTGTTCTACGGCCCGCTCAAGTTCTCCGGCACGCAATGGATGATCGACACGCGCGTGTGGGGCTTGTGGCTCATCTACGTCGCGGCGGTCCTCACCGTCTGGTCGATGTTCTACTACATGAAGCTCGCGTGGCCGCAAATTCGCGAGCGCGGCGGCATGCTCTGACGCGCCGAACGAAGCACGAAAAGGTGATCGAGAAAAATTGCGTCGAACCAGAAAATTCCTCTCACAAAACAGTTGACAGCCCTCTTTAGCTTCTACATAATCTCGTTTCTCTGATGCACGGCGCGACGCAACAAGCACTGTAGCGGAAGAAAAGCAGCACATGCGGGAGTAGCTCAGTTGGTAGAGCGCAACCTTGCCAAGGTTGAGGTCGCGAGTTCGAGACTCGTCTCCCGCTCCAGATTTTGAAGGTTTCGGTGTCGTCGGCGCTGATCTGGCAAAGCGACATGAAGCATCGGAACCGGCAGTACGTTGCAGGATTTTGCGGGAGTAGCTCAGTTGGTAGAGCGCAACCTTGCCAAGGTTGAGGTCGCGAGTTCGAGACTCGTCTCCCGCTCCAGTCAAAGGGGAAGCCAAGCTTCCCTTTTTGTTTGGTGAACCAAGCCGGCCCCATGACCGGTTACACCAGAACCGCTTGTGGCGCGGTAGCAAAGCGGTTATGCAGCGGCCTGCAAAGCCGTTTAGACCGGTTCGACTCCGGTCCGCGCCTCCACTTGAAAAGCCCTGATCCGTCAGGGCTTTTTTCTTTTCCGGACCTTTTCCGGACGCCGGTGCTCAGCCGATTTTTGCGTCCGTTCGCCGCGCGGCATAATCTCCGTACTTCTGGCACACCGACTCTCATGACCGATCAACTCTCGCAACTCGAATGGCGCTGGAAGCGCTTCGACGACCTGACGACCGCCGAGGTCTACGACATGCTCGCCGCGCGCAGCGCCGTGTTCGTCGTCGAGCAGAACTGCGTGTATGGCGATATCGACGGGCTCGATGTCGATGCGTGGCATTTGCTCGCGTACGGCAAGGGAGACACGCGCCCGGCGCTCGCGGGTTACTTGCGCGTGCTGTTGCCGGGCTATCCGGGCGAGAGCGAGAAGGACGTGCGAATCGGCCGCGTGCTGACGACCGCCAACTTCCGTGGCCTGAAACTCGGCAGCGCGATGCTCGAACGCGCGCTCGAACACATCCTCGCGCAATGGCCCGATCAGCCGATCAGCCTGCACGCGCAGGCGCATTTGCAGCGTTTCTATGGCGCATTCGGCTTCGTGCCGTCGTCGGGGATTCATGATGAAGACGGCATTCCGCACGTGTGGATGCGCCGTCCCGGCTTCGGGTCATGAGGTCGCGGCCTTCGTCCCGCTGATTCGCACAGGCGCGTTGCGCTCGCTGCGCAGACGCGCACGCGCCGACAGCCGCAGCCAGTGGCGCAGCGCGATCAGCGCGCCGATCACGCTCATCATCGATCCGGGAATCCATAGCAGAAGGCCGCCGATCTGCTGATCGCGCATCGGCGTGATCCACGTGAACGCGCGGCCGCAGATCGAGTAGATCGGATACAGCTCGTGCGGCGTAAAGAAGATATACGCGCCGAGAATGATCTGCGGCGGGATCGCGGCGATCACCACCAGCACGCGTCTGCCGGGCGCGAGCCGCGCGGGCGGCGCGGGGCGCGGGTCCAGAATCAGCCACCAGAACAGCAGACCGTCGATCACCATGCTCCAGTTCATCACGCGATAGAGCCGGTAGTCGAGCATCGCCTTGAAGTGGATCGGCGAGAGCAGCCAGAAGTAGATCAGCCCGACGAACAGTGTGACCGCGATCACCGGGTTGAACACGATATCGAAGAACACGCGCGCGATGCGCGTCTGCGCGGCCGGCCGCAGCCAGCGCCGCCGCCACGCGAACGGAATGCCCGCGCGCAATGCCGCGCCGGGATGCGACAGCGCGATCAGAAACGGCCCGAGATGATGCAGCACGAGATGCTGCAAGCGATGCATGAAGAACTCGTGCTCGAAGAAATAATCGAGCCGCGTATGCAGCGCGACATAGAGCGCGCTCAGCCCGAACCAGAAAGCGATGCGCCGCGACACCGACACGCGCGCATGCCGCGCGCCGCGCGCAAACAGGATCGCGGCGACGAGCACGGCGATCACGACCGTCGGCGACGGTTCCCACGGATCGAGCCAGTACAGGAGCGTGCTCATCGTCAGGCGCCCTGCGCGTGAATCACGCGCTTCAGATCGCTCGCAATGGCGTCGATGGAATCGTGATCGGTCGCGAGCAGGCGCGCGTGACCGGCGGCATCGAAGAGATAGACGGCCGAGCTGTGCGTCACCTCGTACGCGCCGTCCGGATCGCGCTTTTCCATCTGATACGCCACGCGATAGCGCTGCGCGACCGATTCGATCGCGCGGTCCGTGCCCGTCAGGCCGACCGCGTGTTTGTCGTCGAAGGCGCGCACGTAGGATCGCAGGAGCGCGGGTGTATCGCGCGCGGGATCGACGGAGATGAACACGATGCGCGTCCGGTCCGCATCCGGCCCCACGCGCTGCAGCACCTGCATGAGGCGCGCCATCGTTTCAGGGCAGACATCGGGGCAATGCGTGTAGCCGAAGTAGACGAGCGTGGCCTTGCCCGCGAACGACTGGCCGGTGACGGGTGCTCCGCCATCGTCGACGAGCGAGAAGTCCAGGTCCGGCAAATGGCCCGATACGTCGGTCAGATGCCAGGGCTCGGCGGGTTTCGAGCAGGCGGCGAGCGCGCACAGCGAGGCCAGAGCAAACAGGTTGCGGAGCGTGCGCCTTGCGGGAAGTCTGGGAAGGGCGAGGAACGAAGCGTGCATCGGGGATCGCGTTGCAGGATGATTCAGTACGGGTCACGCCGCAAAATACACGCCTTTGGCCGCGCGGCGAGCGCATTATCTCGCTATCGGACTATTTTTGAGACGATTTGCCGCACGATTCAGGCTCATCGAAAGGGGATTCGGGCAAGGTTGTAAGCTAGGACCTTTCTTAACCGAAAGACCCCGCGCGGTAAGATGCGCAATCTTCACGCGCGACAGCGGCATCTCGAGCGGCGCCGTGCAACGCCACGAAACAGGCAAACTACAGGCTAAAGATCGATGCAAATTCTTCCCGATTCCCTGTCTCTTGCCGAGACCGCCTTTTTCTTCGATTTCGACGGCACGCTCGTCGAACTCGCCTCCACGCCCGACGGCATCTTCGTGCCGCGCTCGGTGCCCGACATCCTCGCCGCGCTCAGACGCGCGACCAACGGCGCGGTCGCGGTCGTGTCGGGACGCGGCATCGACAATATCGACTCGTTCCTGCAGATGGACGATTTGCCCGTCGCGGGCATGCACGGCGCGGAACGGCGCGATTCAAACGGCGACGTGCAGCGCATCGGCTTCAACGACGAGCGGCTGCTGCGCATGGAGCACGCGCTCGAAAAGGTCGTCAACGCGAATCCGGGCATGCTGCTCGAAATCAAGGGCGCGGCGCTGGCGCTGCACTATCGCAACGCGGCGGATCGCGAGCCGGTCGCGCGTGCGGCCACCGAGAAGCTCGTCGCGCAATACGCCGACGCCTACGTGTTGCAGCCGGGCAAGATGGTCTACGAGATCAAGCCGAAGGACGTCGACAAGGGACGCGCGGTGCGCGCGTACATGGCCGAGCCACCGTTCACGGGCCGCAAGCCCGTGTTCATCGGCGACGATCTCACCGATGAAAAGGGCTTCGCCGTGGTCAACGAGTTCGACGGCCTGTCCATCAAGATCGGCCCGGGCGATACGGTCGCGCGCGCGCGCATCGAATCGGTCGAATTGCTGCTCGACTGGCTGCAGGTGATCGCGGGCACGGCGGGGAAGCACGCGTGAGCCGGCTGATCATCGTATCGAACCGCGTGGCGCCGATTTCCGAAGGCGGACCCGCGGCGGGCGGCCTTGCCGTCGGCGTCTATGACGCGTTGAAGGAAACCGGCGGCATGTGGTTCGGCTGGAGCGGCGACGTGCTCACGACCACGCCCGACGGCATCAAGCTGGAAGAGCACGGGCCGGTGACCTTCGCGACCATCGGGCTCGTGCGGCGCGATTACGACCAGTACTATCGCGGTTTTTCCAACGCGACGTTGTGGCCCGCGTTTCACTATCGCCCGGACCTGATCGAGTTCGACCGGCACGAATACGACGGCTATTGCCGCGTGAACCGCTGGCTCGCCGAGCAGCTCGCGCCGCTGCTCAAGCCCGACGACGTGATCTGGGTGCACGACTATCACCTGATTCCGTTCGCGCAGGCGCTGCGACGCCTGGGCGTGAAGAACCGGATCGGCTTCTTCCTGCATATTCCGTTTCCTGCGGCGCAGATCCTGTTGAGCGTGCCGCGACATCGCGAACTGGTGGAGGCGCTGTGCGCGTTCGATCTGCTCGGCTTTCAGACCGAACCGGATCTGCGCGCGTTCTGCGATTACATCGAAACGGAAGCGGACGGCGTCTTGCTGCGCGACGGCGCGAAACCGGTCGAGGTGCGCGCGTTCGGCCAGACGCTGCGCGCGGCGGCGTATCCGATCGGCGTCTATCCCGACGAGATCGCCGCGCTCGCGAAGGACGGCGAAAGCGGGCGCGACGTCGAGATCGTCAAGTCGACGCTGCATCATCGCAAGCTCGTGATGAGCGTCGATCGGCTGGACTATTCGAAGGGTCTGGTCGAGCGCTTTCGCGCGTTCGAGCGTCTGATCGAGCACGATTCGCATCAGCGCAACAACGTGTCGTTCCTGCAGATCGCGCCGCCGACGCGCTCGGATGTCGATGCCTACCGCGACATCCGGCTGCAGCTCGAAGCGGAATCGGGCCGCATCAACGGCCGCTATGCCGAACTGGACTGGACGCCGATCCGCTATATCCATCGTCAGTACGAGCGGCCGGTGCTCGCGGCGTTGTTTCGCGAGGCCCATGTCGGCCTGGTCACGCCGCTGCGCGACGGTATGAATCTCGTCGCGAAGGAATATGTGTCGGCGCAGGATCCGGACGATCCCGGTGTGCTCGTGCTGTCGCAGTTCGCGGGCGCGGCGCGCGAGCTGACGGCGGCGCTGATCGTCAATCCGCTCGATGTCGACGGCATGGCCGATGCGCTCGCCACCGCGCTCAAGATGCCGCTCGCCGAGCGCCGCGCACGCTACGACGAGATGATGCAGCAGCTTCGCGACAACAACGTCTCCGTCTGGCGCGACAACTTCCTGCGCGATCTCAAGGCGCGTTGAACGTAAAAAAAGCCGCGTTTCCTTGCAGAAACGCGGCTGTTTCGATTGGCGCAGCGCTCAGGCCGGCTGCTTGTGCGGCGTCGCGACGATCGACGGCACCTTGCCGTGCTGCTTCGCGAGCAGCTCGCGATACAGCCCCGGACGATCGCGCAATTCCTGCGGCGAGCCGTCGTCGATGACCTTGCCCGCGCTCATCACGATGATGCGGTCGAAGTTCTGCAACGTCGACAGGCGGTGCGCAATCGCGATCACCGTGCGGCCGACCATCAGCCGGTCGAGCGCCTGCTGGATCGCTTCTTCCGATGCGCTGTCGAGCGCGGACGTGGCTTCGTCGAGCAGCAGAATGGGCGCGTTCTTCAGGATCGCGCGCGCGATCGCGATGCGCTGACGCTGGCCGCCCGAGAGCTTCACGCCACGGTCGCCGACGATCGTGTCGAAACCTTCCGGCATCGCTTCGATGAAGTCCGTGCAGCGCGCCTCGCGCGCGGCGGCGAGCACTTCCTCACGGCTCGCTTCGGGACGCCCGTAAGCGATGTTCTCGAACACGGTGCGGTGGAACAGCGAAATATCCTGCGGCACCAGCGCGATCGCATGGCGCAGGCTGTCCTGCGTGATCGCGCCGATATCCTGGCCATCGATCCTGATGCTGCCTTTCTGCGTCTCGTAGAAGCGCTGCAGCAGTGCGAGCACGGTCGACTTGCCCGCGCCCGACTTGCCGATCAGCCCGACGCGCTGGCCCGGCTCGATATGCAGATGGAAGTTGTCGAGAATCGGGCGGCGGCGCGGATAGGCGAACGTGACGTTTTCGAAATCGACGCGGCCGCCTTGCGGCACGAGTTCGGTCGCATCCGACCGGTCCGGCATGCCGTGCGGCTCCAGCAGTGTTTGCACGGCTTCGGCGAGACGGGCGACGTGCTGGGTCACATCGACGAGCGCGACCGCCAGATCGCGCGTACCGTGCAGGATCGTGAAGCCGAGCGAGCTGACGAGCACGATATCGCCCGAAGTCGCGCGACCCTGCGACCACAGCCACAGCGCCCAGCCGAGCAGGCCGGCGGAGAGAATTGCCGTCACGACCGCATGGAACAGGCGCAGCTTTTCGAGATACAGCAGGCTTTGCTGGCGCGCGACCATTTCCGCCTTCACCGTCGAGCCGAAGCGCTTCTGCTCGCGGAAGGTCATGCCGAACGCACGCACGAGCGCCATGTTGCCGATCACGTCGACGAGTTCGCCGTCGACCGACGCCGCCTTCGACGCGAAGCTGTGATGCCGCGCCGAACCGCGCTTGGCCAGCCGGTAGAGGATCAGCGAGAGAATCACCGACGCGGTCATCAGGCCGGCGGCCATCAGCGGATTGACGGAGACGATCATCACGATCGCGCCGAGCACCGCGATGCACGGCGGCAGGACGTTCCACGCCATCACGTTCTCGGAGGTGTAGATCGCGTTCGAGGTCGCCGTGATCCGGCTTGCGAGCATGCCGGGCTGCTTCTCGGAGAAGTAGGTCGGCGAGTGGCCGGACAGATAGGAAAAGAGATCCTTGCGCAAGTCGCCCGTGACGATCACGAACACGTGCGCGCCGACCCAGCCGCCGACCCGCCACAGCAGGTTGTCGGCGGCGATCAGCCCGACAAGGATCATGAACGCGCCCCAGAGCGGGCCGGGATGTCCGCGGCCTTGCCCGAGCACATCGATCAGATGTTTGATCGCGTACTGTGAGGCGAGCGCGCAGCCGACTGCGGCGAACACGCTGAAGAGCACGATGGCATGCGCAACCGGATGCCGGCGGATGTAGCGCAACAGGAACGCGAGCGGGCGATGCGCGTAGCTCGAAAGCTTCGCATTGTGCGCGTTACGCTGGGAGACGGTGAGTTGGTCCAATGGTCTTTTTTGGTCGTAGAGCGGTTGAGCGTGTGTTGCGCCTTCGGGCAGTGCCATGCGCGGTATCGTCTGCGGCAACCGGCATGCGATGCGTCGCCCGATCCGGCGCGACTGACGTCAAGCGAGGCGACGCTGCGCCGTCTCCATCACGAATTGTAGCCAGTATCGCGATGAGGCAACGCGTCTTTGGGCACATGATGCTCGGCGCATGTGGCCGTCCGAACATCGCCCGGGGTAAAAATCGGGCCGTCGCTGGTGCCGGCTGGCTGCGAGCGCGCGGCTTACGGCATGGGCGCGCATTGTAAGCACATTGCGCAGTTTTTTGCGATGAAGCGCTCGCCGGCCCGGCGCGCGCGTCTGGTGTTGCGTCGCGGCAGCGATCTGAAAAGCACGCGTCGCGCCAGACATCGGGCCGGCGCTGATTTGCCGCCGTGAAGTGCGTGCTGCCGCCCGAGCGTCGCCGAAGCCCGTGCTCCAATGTAGAACAACCTTAATAAACAGGGGTTTGCAAAATGTATCCCGCGTGTAACAAGGTAAATAAGTTGAAATGACTACCGCCGCGACTCTGTAAAAAGCTCCATAATCCGCTCCGGGTTTGCCCCTAGGCAACCGACAGGTTTTTGCAAGTTCCCGTCAACCGCCAAAGCGCACGTGCGTTAATTGCTGGCGCGCGGCGATTTTCGAGATATGGAACCGCACTTGCTTGGTTCGAACGCCTGCGCGACAAACCGGTGATCGGGCGACCACGCTTTTTCACTCGAGCATCAGCACCAGCGCCGCGGCCCACGCGCCGCGGCAAGCTTCGCCCGAGCCGAGCGATTCGCTCCCCAACGTCAACATGACAGTAGTTCTTGCCTGACCTTTCATTAGGAGTTTCACGAACATGCGAATCGCTCAAATCGCGCCCCTCCACGAAGCTGTTCCGCCGAAGCTGTATGGCGGCACGGAACGCGTGGTGTCTTATCTGACCGAGGCACTCGTGGATGCTGGACACGATGTCACGCTCTTCGCGAGCGGTGATTCGCAAACGTCCGCGAAGCTCGAAGCATTCTGGCCGCAGGCGCTGCGCCTCGACCCGACCATCCGCGACACGATGGCGCCGCACATGCTGCTGCTCGAGGAAGTCCGCCGCCGCGCCGACGAGTTCGACGTGTTGCACTTCCATATCGATTACTACCCGTTCTCGCTGTTTGCGCGTCAGCCGGTGCCGTTCCTGACGACGATGCACGGCCGTCTCGATCTGCCCGAACTGCAGCCGATCTTCAGCACGTTCAGCGACGTGCCGGTCATTTCGATTTCGGACAACCAGCGTCAGCCGCTGCCGCAGGCGAACTGGCTGTCGACGGTCTATCACGGCCTGCCGGAAAACCTGCTCAAGCCGATCCCGAACGTCGAGCCGGGCTATCTCGCGTTCCTCGGCCGCATCTCGCCGGAAAAGCGCGTCGATCGCGCCATCCGCATCGCGCAGGCCGCGGGCATGAAGATCAAGATCGCCGCGAAGCTCGACAAGGCCGACCGCGCTTACTACGAAGAAGAGATCAAACCGCTCTTCGCGCTGCCGCACGTCGAGTACATCGGTGAAATCAGCGAAGCCGAAAAGACCGAGTTCCTCGGCAACGCGCACGCGCTGCTGTTCCCGATCGACTGGCCGGAGCCCTTCGGTCTCGTGATGATCGAGGCGATGGCCTGCGGCACGCCGGTCATCGCGTTCAATCGCGGCTCGGTGCCGGAAGTGATCGAAAACGGCGTGTCGGGCTTCGTCGTCGAAGATGAACTGAGCGCGATCGCCGCCGTGAAGCGTCTCGACACGCTGTCGCGCGCGAAGGTCCGCGCCGCGTTCGAAGCGCGCTTCTCGTCGAAGGTGATGGCGCGCAACTACGTCAGCGTGTACGAAGAGATGCTGCGCCAGAAGCGCCGCACCGTGCTGCGCGAAGTCAACGCGAGCTGAGCAAGTCTTGCCGCCTCGCGCGGCAAAGGCTGCAAAACAACGCCCCGCGCGCCTCAAGGCGCGCGGGGCGTTGTCGTAATAGCACATACAGGCATGCCTTTCGCGCGGCAGACCGCGCTACGGTTGTGAAACCTCTGACGACATCCGTAATCTCCCTATAATGACCGGGCTTCGCAGTGCGCGAAGCGGCATGCATCGTTCGTGGACAGGAGTTTTTCCTTGGCAAGACCCAAGCAAATCAGCGCGAGCCCGGCACCGGGCGCCGGCACCGTGTTCGCCCTGCGGGCAATCGGGCTGGTGCTTGCGGCGCGGTGGGCGTTCTCCATGTCGCAGATGGGCTATCTGTCCTCGCTGCGCGGGATGACGTCGTCGCCGTGGGCCTGCGTGAATCTCGTCCTGATCTTTCTGCTCGTCGTGCTGCCGGGCGCGAAGGCGCGCATGGAGCGGCCGCTGCATCCGCTGCCGCAATGGCTGCGGCAGGCGCTGCGCCTGCTCGCGCTCCTGACCTTCGGTTTTGCGATGTTCTCGGTCGGCGCATTCGTCTGGAGCGCCGGCTGGCGGCGCTTCACGCAGGCGCTTGCCGAGACGAACGGATGGCTCGTCGTCGGGCCGGCGCTGTATGCGATCATCATGTGGATCTGCCGGCCGCGCGCGCTCTGGCGCACCAATGTCGCGGCGCGCCGTTTCGCGATCGGCCGCTATGCGATCTCGCTCGATCCTGTCACGCGCACGGCCGTGGTCTGGGCGGAAAGCCGCAAGCTCGGCCAGTACGATGCACGCGAACTGTCGCTGAAATGGCCGGCGCCGTCGCCGGAGATTTCGCCTTCCGCGACGATCCTCGCGCCCGCTACCGAGCCTGCCGGTCCGTCGATTCGCGCGAGCGGCGAAGTACGGCGCGGCGTGTTCGCGCGTCGGCCGAAAGTCGAATTGCTGTGGGACTCGCCCGCCGCGGCGGGGCACAATCGCACCACCGTGTTTCGCGCGCCGCTCGCCGGTGAAGGCGATCGCAATGCCGCGCGGGCGCTCGATGCCACGCTGCGGCAGGTCTGAATCGCCCGCATTCGCCGGACATCGTTAGCCTGAATTGCCGTACACGTCGTTCCGATCGCTTCAGGGAGGAAAGGATGCTGTTACGCTGGTTGCTGGCCGCGCTTCATCTGCTTGCTTTCGGTTTCGCGCTCGGTTCGGTGCTCGCGCGCGCCCGCGCGCTGCGGCGCCTCGATGCCGCGCAATCCATTCAGGCCAACGAACTGCGCCTACGCGACGTGTTTCGCTCGGACAGCGTGTGGGGCATCACCGCGATCGTGCTGATCGTGACCGGCGTGACGCGCGCGTTCGGCGGCTTCGAGAAGGGCGGCGCGTACTACCTGCACGAACCGCTTTTCCATTTGAAGATGACGGCGCTCGTCGTGATTCTGCTGATCGAGGTTTCGCCGATGCTGGCCCTGATCCGCTGGCGCATCGCGCTCGCGCAGGGTGGACCGATCGATCTCACGCGCGCACGGCGCTTCGCGTGGATGAGCGATCTGGAAGCGGGACTCGTGATGGTGATGGTGATCGCCGCGAGCGGCATGGCGCGGGGCGTGTGGGCGTCCTAGATGCGCGGTGAGCGCGTGGCGATGCTGAAAATGAAAAAGGCCCAGGTCGTGAAACCTGGGCCTTTTGTTCTTCGGTGCTTGTCTTTACCAACACCAGAATCCTGGTGGGTAGTACTGGGATCGAACCAGTGACCCCTGCCGTGTGAAGGCAGTGCTCTACCGCTGAGCTAACCACCCGAAGAGAAGCAAGATTATGTCAGGCGTTTCGCATTTCGTAAAGGGCTTCTTAAAGCAAAATCGAAAAATTATGCGGGAACGGCGTCGCCTTCGGCCGGAGCCGGTTCCGTGCGCCATACGCTCGTGCCCTTGACCGCCTTGTCGAGGCCGGTCAGCACGGCTTCGTGCGCCGCGAGTTCTTCCGCGCTGGCAGCGAGCACCGGCAGATCGAGATCGTCGAACGCGATGCGCGACGTGGAAACCGAGCCCGGCGCCTGCTGGTCGCCGAGCATGTCGATGACGAGGCTTTCCTGGCCGCGCGTCATCGCGAGATAGACTTCCGCGAGCAACTCCGAGTCGAGCAGTGCGCCGTGCAGCGTGCGATGCGCGTTGCTGATGCCGAAGCGGTCGCACAGCGCATCGAGTGAATTGCGCTTGCCGGGGAACATCTGCTTGGCCTGCGCGAGCGAGTCGATCACGCCGCCGCATGTCTCCGAGACTTTCGGCAGCCCGAGTTGCGCGAACTCCATGTCGAGAAAGCCGACGTCGAAGGGCGCGTTATGGATGATCAGCTCCGCGCCGGCGATGAAGTCGCGCAGTTGCGCCGCGATCTCCGCGAACTTCGGTTTGTCGCTCAGGAATTCGGTGGTGAGGCCGTGCACCGCGAGCGCGCCGGGATCGCTGTCGCGTTCGGGGTTCACGTAGAGGTGCAGGTTATTGCCGGTCAGCCGGCGATTCACCAGCTCGACGCAGCCGATTTCGATGATCCGGTCGCCCGTTCTCGCGTTCAGGCCGGTGGTTTCGGTGTCCAGTATCAGTTGGCGCATAGATGGCGTCTAAGTTGATTAGCTGTCCGCGAGCGAGGTCACGCCACGATTGGCGAGCGCATCGGCGCGTTCGTTCTCGGGATGGCCGGCGTGGCCCTTGACCCAGCGCCATTCGATCTCATGCTGCGCGACGAGCGCGTCGAGCCGCTTCCAGAGATCGGCGTTCTTGACCGGCGTCTTCGCGGCCGTCATCCAGTTCTTTTTCTTCCAGCCGTGGATCCATTCGCTGATGCCTTTCTGCACATACTGCGAATCGGTGTGGATGATCGCGTGGCACGGGCGCTTCAGGGCTTCGAGCGCCGAGATCACGGCCATCAGTTCCATGCGGTTGTTGGTCGTTGCGGGCTCGCCGCCGAACAGTTCCTTTTCCAGCGAGCCGAAACGGAGCAGGGCGCCCCAGCCGCCAGGGCCGGGATTGCCTTTGCAGGCGCCGTCCGTGTAGATGTCGATTATCTTGTTCGATGCGGATTCTTGAGTCATCAATGCTCGTTGCGAGTCTCGTTGCGCGTGTGCGGAGCGGCGACCGGCGCGAGGCCGGCCGAGAGCGCGGTTTTCTTCAGCTTGCGGGGACCGATGAGACGCATGCCGCGCACGCGCTTCACCGCCGTGATCATGTACGCCGCGCCGAAGATGGGCCACCAGCGGTCGCCGGCGGCTTCCATGAATTCATAGCGCTGCAGCCATTTGTCGGTGACGAGCGGCGGACGATAACAGCCGAAGCGCCCGCGTTCAAGATCGAACCCGAGCAGCTTGATCCAGTCCTTGATGCGCGTGAACGCGATCATCTCGTGCGCCGCCGGCACGAACGGCCGTCCCGCCACCTTGCCGAGCGATTGCCGCGCGCCCCACAGGCTCAGCGAATTGAAGCCGAGGATGATCAGCTGCCCCTCGGGCACCAGCACGCGCTCGGCCTCGCGCAGGAGCCGGTGCGGATCCGGCGAGAATTCGAGTGTATGCGGGAGCACGAGCAGATCGACGCTCTGCGCTTCGAACGGCAGGTCGAGCAAGTCGCACCATACGGTGGTGCGGCCATCGGGCGCGCTCGCGGCGGGCAGCGCGCTCACGCCGGGCGTGGTGGAGCGCGGCGGCGTGTAGGGCGCGCTCGATGCGCTTTCGGCGTCCAGCACGAGCGCACGGCCGGTCATGCGATTTTCGCGCAGCGCGTCGAGCTGCGGCATGCCGAGCTGCAGCGCGTGATAGCCGAAGATGTCGGACACCACGTGATCGAGCTGCGCCTGCTCCCAGTCGAGCACGTAGCGTCCGGGCGCCGAGCTCGTCCAGGTGGGCCAGTCTATAATCGGTCGGTCAGACATTTTCGAATAGCCGCATAGAAGATCGCCATGAATTCGCTTGCCAAGAATTTGCCTGCTCAGAATGCACTCGAATACGTGCCGGTTCCGGCGTTCGAGGACAACTACATCTGGCTCGTGTCGGACTCGCGCGATGCGGTCGTGGTCGACCCCGGCGATGCCGCACCCGTCGAGGCCTATCTCGCGAGCCGCGGTTGGCGACTGACCGCTATTTTACTCACGCACCACCATCAGGACCATGTCGGCGGCGTGAAAGCGCTCCTCGATAGCCGAACGGCAGAGGGCGGCATACCCGTCTATGGCCCGGCGGGCGAGCGTATCGAGCATCTGACCCAGCGCGTCACGGGCGGCGACACGGTCCGCATCGCGCACCCGGCGCTCGAACTCAGCGTGATCGACGTGCCAGGTCATACGGCCGGTCACATCGCGTATTTTCAGGCGGGCGGCCAGAATGGCACGCCGCATCTCTTTTGCGGCGACACGCTGTTCGCAAGCGGCTGCGGCCGTCTCTTCGAAGGCACGCCGCAGCAGATGCTCAACTCGCTCGATTCGCTCGCCGCGCTGCCCGAAACCACGCAGGTTCATTGCGCACACGAGTACACGCTGTCGAACATCAGATTCGCGCGCGCATGCGAACCGGACAACGCCGCGTTGCTGCGCTGGAGCGACGACGCGCAGGCGCTGCGCGCCGCGGGCAAGCCGACTTTGCCGACCACCATCGGCCACGAAAAAGCGGTGAATCCGTTTCTGCGCGCGGACATTCCCGCGATTCAGGCGACACTTTCGTCACAGTTCGGCACGCCGGTTTCGGACCGCCTGGAAGCGTTTCGCATGATGCGCGGCTGGAAGGATAAGTTCCGCTAACCGAGAACTATTAAGGGCAACTTCATCCGAAACGTTGGAATCGCTGTTAGATACAGGATTTTGCAGGGGTTTTGCGCGCATTCTTATTGACGTCTTAAGTGCTGTTCCGTACTATCGGCTGCAAAATTCCAAGCATCATTTTTTGGAAGCCGACGTTCCATGCGACTAACTCTTAGCGCGCTGTCCGTCCTGATGCTCGCCGCCTGTGCGAGCCAGGGACCCACAGCGTCCGATCCTATTTCATCAGCCACTTCCACCGGTTCGCAGCAACAAGTCGCCGACACGATTCGCCGCACCGCAGCAGCCAAGGAAACCATCGACGTCGACAAGACGCCGGTGACGTCGCTCGCGGGCTCGTCCGATCTCTGGAACCGCATTCGTGGTGGTTTCCAGATTCCCGATCTGCAAAGCGATCTCGTCGACATGCAGGTGAACTGGTACGCCCAGCGCCCCGACTATGTCGAGCGCATGACCACGCGTTCGCAAAAGTACCTGTATCACATCGTCGAGGAACTGGAGCAGCGTCACATGCCGACCGAACTGGCGCTCCTGCCGTTCATCGAGTCGGCCTACAGTCCGCAGGCGCTCTCGGTGGCGAAGGCCGCCGGCATGTGGCAGTTCATGCCCGGCACCGGTCGCGACTACAAGCTCAGGCAGAACATGTGGCAGGACGAGCGTCGCGACGTGCTCGCGTCGACGAGCGCCGCGCTCGACTATCTCTCGCGCCTGCACGACATGTTCGGCGACTGGCATCTCGCGCTCGCCGCGTACAACTGGGGCGAGGGCAACGTGCAGCGGGCCATCGCGCGCAACGAGGCGGCGGGCTTGCCCACCGACTACGAAAACCTGCGCATGCCCAACGAGACGCGCAACTACGTGCCCAAACTGCAGGCGGTCAAGAACATCGTGAGCAACCCGCAGATGTACGGGCTCGCGCTGCCGGACATCCCGAATCACCCGTATTTCGTGACGGTCACGACCGCGCGCGACATCGACGTGACGATGGCCGCTAAGCTCGCCGGCATGAGCGTGGAGGAATTCCGCTCGCTGAATCCGTCGTTCGCGAAGCCGGTGATTCTCGGCGCAACGAATCCGCAGATCCTGCTGCCGTTCGACAACGCGGCATCTTTCCAGCGCAATCTGTCTTCATACACGGGCGCGCTGTCGTCGTGGACCACGTACACCGTGACCGAGCGTTCGCGCCCGGCGGCGATCGCCGAAAAAATCGGCGTCGACGCGGACACACTGATGTCGGTCAACCGCATTCCGGCGGGGATGCGTCTGAAGCCCGGTTCGACGATCGTCGTGCCGCGCACAGATGACGACGACGAAGACATCAGCGCCGACGTCGCCGAAAACGCGATGCTCGCCATCGAGCGCGACGTTCCCGACACGCGCAGGCTCGTGATTCGCGTGCGCCGCAAGCAGGCCGTCACGACGCTGGCGGACCGCTACAACCTGTCGGCGGCGCAAGTGCGCTCCTGGAACCGCACGCGCGGCGACATGTTCATGCCCGGGCAGGTGGTCGTTCTGCACGTGCCTTATGGCCGCCCGGTGCCGGCCGAACCGGGTCCGGTGCGCGTGGAGGCGGTGGCGGCGTCCAGCCGTTCGTCGGGCGGCGTGTCGAAGATCGGCACGCGCGTGCCGGAGGCCAAGCCCGCGCGCGGCGGCAAGACGAGCGCGCACGCATCATCGGGGAAGGTGTCGAAAGTTTCCGCTCCGACGGCGTCGCAGGCGGCGAAGCCTGCCGCCACGGCCAAGGTCGCGAAACCGGCGGCAACCACGAAAACCGCCAAGAAGAAGTAAGCGCAGGTCTTTCACTCGAGACGCAAATCCACGCCGTCACCAAGGTGACGGCGTGTTTTTTGGTGCGTCCGCTACACTGGCGTTCCAGAAGAATCGAAGAATCGCCCGCTCCGCATGTCGTCCTCCGTTCGTCTCCGCGTCTTTTTCCTCTTCGCCGCCGGTTACTTCGTCTCGTACGTGTTCCGGGGCGTCAATCTCGGCTTCGCGCCGCTCATCACGCACGATCTCGGTTTGTCGGCGGCGGATCTCGGTCTGCTGACGTCGCTGTATTTCATCGGTTTCGCGCTGGCGCAGATTCCCGTCGGCGTGTTGCTCGATCATTTCGGCCCGCGACGCGTGACCGCCAGCATGCTGATTTTCGCGGCGGCGGGCATCTGGGTGTTCGGCGCGTCGCACGGACTCGCGGGACTGATGATCGGCCGGCTGCTGATCGGCGTCGGCGTGTCGGTGTGTCTGAGCGCGGCGTTCAAGGCGTCGGCGCAGCATTTCGCGCTCGCGCGTCTGCCGCTCGTCAACGGATTGACGATGGCGGTCGGCGGCCTGGGCGGCGTCGCGGTGGGATCGCCGCTCGCGTCCCTGCTGCATGTGGCGACCTGGCGCCAGGTGTGCGTGGGGCTCGGCGTATTCACGCTCGTCGTCGCTGCCGCGATCGCCCTGCTCGCGCCACGCAAGGCGGAAACCGATCCGCATCATCGGGCGGACGTCGTCACGCAGTTCAAGGGCACGTGGCTCATTCTCAAGAGCGGCGTGTTCTGGAAGATCGCCTCGTTTTCCGTCGTCACGCAGGGCGTTTTCTACGCGATGCAATCGCTATGGATTCGCCCCTATTTGCTCGATGTGATGAATCTCGCGCCCGCGCATGCCGCGGCGCTCGTGTCGGTGCTCGGCTTCGCGATGATGTTCGGCTGCGTCGGCTTCGGCGCGGCGGCGCGCGGGATGGAGCGACGCGGCGTGTCGGTGTACGCGTTTTGCGGAACCGGCATGGTGCTGTTCGTCGCCACGCAACTGCTGATGGTGCTGCGCGTGCCGTTACCGCCGTCGGCGCTGATTACCGCATACGGGATTTTCGGCGGCACGGGAATTCTGAGCTACGCGGTCGCGGCGGAGTACTTTCCGTCGCAGATGATCGGACGCGCGCATACCACGCTCACGCTCGTGATCTTCCTGCTGATCTTCGGCTTCCAGGTAGGCGTCGGCGGGATGCTGTCGCTGTGGCCATCGGAGGGCGGTCGGTATCCCGTGTCGGCGCATCTGACGGTGTGGATCGTGCTCATCGCACTGCAGGTCGCAAGCGCGGTCTGGTACGTATTCCCGAGCCGCGTGCTGCACAAGATCGATCGCGACGTGGAACGCGCGGCGCCGTGACCGGCAGGGCGCAACCCGTCAGGCGACTGCAAGCGGACAGTTCCCAAATCTGGCGGATGTGGCGTTTTCACGCTATAATTCGAAGGTTTGAGCATATCAACCCGCACCCTAGCGCCTACCTCCCATTCACCGTCGTTCGCTGCGCACGAAATGCGCGCCGCATGCCGCCGTCCGCCTGCTTGAATCCTCCGTTGTCACGCACGAGCGTGCCGGTTCGAGCCGCGATGCGCGCCCCGCGAGCCGCCGCTTTCGTTGCCAAGGAAACCCTCGTTCTTCGAACGACGGGAAGCCAAGCCTGAATTTCGGACAGACAGGTCGGTAACAGGGTGTTCCCCAAGGAGCTTCCCGTGTTGCCGTCATTTTCCCCCGCACTACTCGCACTTGCCGACGGCACGGTCTTTCGTGGTCAATCGATCGGCGCACCCGGTTCGACGATCGGCGAGGTGGTGTTCAACACCGCCATCACCGGTTATCAGGAAATCCTGACGGATCCGAGCTACGCCCGCCAGATCGTCACGCTGACCTATCCGCACATCGGCAATTACGGCGTGAATGCCGAAGATGTCGAAGCCACCAAAGTCCATGCCGCCGGTCTCATCATTCGCGATCTGCCGGTGCTCGCCTCCAATTTCCGTTCCGAGCAGTCGCTCTCCGATTATCTGAAGGCGCAAGGCGTCGTCGCGATCGCGGGCATCGACACGCGCAAGCTCACGCGCATCCTGCGCGAGAAGGGCGCGCAGAACGGCTGCATTCTCGGCGGCAGCGACGACGAAGCGAAGGCGCTCGGCCTCGCGCGCTCGTTCCCGGGTCTCGCGGGCATGGACCTCGCGAAGGTCGTGTCGACGGAAAAGAACTACGAGTGGACGCAGACCGAATGGCGTCTGGGCAGCGGCTACGGCAAGCAGGAAGCGCCGAAGTTTCGCGTCGTCGCGTTCGATTACGGCGTCAAGTTCAACATCCTGCGCATGCTCGCCGAGCGCGGCTGCCACGTGACCGTGCTGCCCGCGCAAGCCACGGCCGCTGAGGCGCTCGCGCTCAATCCGGACGGCATCTTCCTGTCGAACGGCCCGGGCGATCCGGAACCGTGCGACTACGCGATTCGCGCGACGCGCGAGTTCATCGAGCGCGGCATTCCGACCTTCGGCATCTGCCTCGGCCATCAGATCATGGGTCTCGCCGTCGGCGCGAAGACGATGAAGATGAAAACCGGCCACCATGGCGCGAACCATCCGGTGAAGGACATGGAAGACGGCCGCGTGGTGATCACGTCGCAGAACCACGGCTTCGCGGTCGATGCCGCCACGCTGCCCGCCAACGCCAAGGTCACGCACGTCTCGCTCTTCGACGGCACGCTGCAAGGCTTCGCGCTCACGGACAAGCCCGCGTTCTGTTTCCAGGGCCACCCGGAAGCGTCGCCCGGCCCGCACGACATCGCGTATCTGTTCGACCGCTTCATCAGGCTGATGGAGTCGGCGAAGGTCGCCGCTTAAAGCCACAGAACAGATCACAGCAAAATATTCATCGAGAGCAGTTATGCCGAAGCGCACAGACATCAAGAGCATCCTCATCATCGGCGCGGGCCCGATCATCATCGGCCAGGCGTGCGAGTTCGACTATTCGGGCGCGCAGGCCTGCAAGGCGCTGCGTGAGGAAGGCTACAAGGTCATCCTCGTCAACAGCAATCCGGCGACGATCATGACCGACCCGAACACGGCCGACGTCACCTACATCGAGCCGATCTCGTGGGAAGTGGTCGAGCGCATCATCGCGAAGGAGCGCCCGGACGCGATCCTGCCGACCATGGGCGGACAAACCGCGCTCAATTGCGCGCTCGACCTGTTCCATCACGGCGTGCTGGAGAAGTACAAGGTCGAGCTGATCGGCGCGTCGCCGGAAGCGATCGACAAGGCGGAAGACCGCCAGAAGTTCAAGGACGCGATGACGAAGATCGGCCTCGGTTCGGCCAAGTCGGGCATCGCGCATTCGATGGAAGAAGCGCTCACGGTTCAGGCGCAGATCGCGGAAGCCACCGGCAGCGGCGGCTATCCGACCGTGATTCGTCCGTCGTTCACGCTCGGCGGTTCGGGCGGCGGCATCGCGTACAACAAGGAAGAGTTCGAGGAAATCTGCCGTCGCGGTCTCGATCTTTCGCCGACGCGCGAACTGCTGATCGAAGAATCGCTGCTCGGCTGGAAAGAGTACGAGATGGAAGTGGTCCGCGATAAAAAGGACAACTGCATCATCGTCTGCTCGATCGAAAACCTCGACCCGATGGGCGTGCACACCGGCGATTCCATCACGGTCGCGCCCGCGCAGACGCTCACCGACAAGGAATATCAGGTGCTGCGTAACGCGTCGCTCGCGGTGCTGCGCGAGATCGGCGTGGATACGGGCGGCTCGAACGTGCAGTTCGCGATCAATCCGAAGGACGGCCGCATGGTCGTGATCGAGATGAATCCGCGCGTGTCGCGTTCTTCCGCGCTGGCGTCGAAGGCAACCGGCTTCCCGATCGCGAAGGTCGCCGCGAAGCTCGCATGCGGCTACACGCTCGACGAACTCAAGAACGAAATCACGGGCGGCCAGACGCCGGCATCGTTCGAACCGACGATCGACTACGTCGTCACGAAGGTGCCGCGCTTCGCATTCGAAAAATTCCGCGAAGCCGATTCGCGCCTGACCACGCAGATGAAGTCCGTCGGCGAAGTGATGGCGATGGGCCGCACGTTCCAGGAATCGTTCCAGAAGGCGCTGCGCGGTCTGGAAGTGGGCGTCGACGGTCTGGATGAAAAGACCGCGAGCCGCGACGAAGTCATCCGCGAAATCGGCGAGCCGGGTCCGGACCGCATCTGGTATCTCGGCGATGCCTTCCGTCTCGGCCTCACGATGGAAGAGATCTTCGAAGAGACGTCGATCGATCCGTGGTTCCTCGCGCAGATCGAACAGATCATCCTGAAGGAAAAGGCGCTCGAAGGTCGCACGCTGGAAAGCCTGACACGCGACGAACTGCTGTATCTGAAGAAGAGCGGTTTCTCGGATCGGCGCCTCGCGAAGCTCACGGGTTCGAAGCAGGACGACGTGCGCAAGAAGCGCCATGAACTGAAGGTGCGCCCGGTCTACAAGCGCGTCGACACGTGCGCGGCCGAGTTCGCAACCAAGACCGCCTACATGTACTCGACCTACGAGGAAGAGTGCGAAGCGAACCCGACGGACAAGAAGAAGATCATGGTGCTGGGCGGCGGCCCGAACCGGATCGGACAGGGCATCGAGTTCGACTATTGCTGCGTGCATGCCGCGCTCGCGATGCGCGAGGACGGCTATGAAACCATCATGGTCAACTGCAACCCGGAGACCGTTTCGACCGACTACGACACGTCCGATCGTCTGTACTTCGAATCGCTGACGCTGGAAGACGTGCTCGAAATCGTCGATCTCGAGAAGCCGGTCGGCGTGATCGTGCAGTACGGCGGCCAGACGCCGCTCAAGCTCGCGCTCGATCTCGAAGCGAACGGTGTGCCGATCATCGGCACGTCGCCGGACATGATCGACGCCGCCGAAGACCGCGAGCGCTTCCAGAAGCTGCTCAAGGATCTCGACCTGCGCCAGCCGCCGAATCGCACCGCGCGCGCGGAAGACGAAGCGCTGAAGCTCGCGGACGAAATCGGCTATCCGCTCGTCGTGCGTCCGTCGTACGTGCTGGGCGGCCGCGCGATGGAAATCGTCCACGAGCCGCGCGATCTCGAACGCTACATGCGCGAGGCCGTGAAGGTCTCGAACGATTCGCCGGTGTTGCTCGACCGCTTCCTGAACGACGCGATCGAATGCGACGTCGACTGCATCTCCGATGGCGACGACGTGTTCATCGGCGGCGTGATGGAGCACATCGAGCAGGCGGGCGTGCACTCGGGCGATTCGGCCTGCTCGCTGCCGCCGTACTCGCTGTCGAAGGAAACCGTCGACGAACTGAAGCGACAAACTGCCGCAATGGCGAAAGCGCTGAACGTGATCGGCCTGATGAACGTGCAGTTCGCGATCCAGCAGGTTCCGCAGGACGACGGCTCGAAGAAGGATGTCATCTACGTGCTGGAAGTGAATCCGCGCGCATCGCGCACGGTGCCGTACGTGTCGAAGGCGACGGGCCTGCCGCTCGCGAAGATCGCCGCGCGCGCGATGGTCGGTCAGAAACTCGTGCAGCAGGGCGTCACGAAGGAAGTGATTCCGCCGTACTTCAGCGTGAAGGAAGCGGTCTTCCCGTTCGTCAAGTTCCCGGCTGTCGATCCGGTGCTCGGACCGGAAATGCGTTCGACCGGCGAAGTGATGGGCGTGGGCCGCACCTTCGGCGAAGCGCTCTTCAAGTCGCAGCTCGCGGCCGGTTCGCGCCTGCCGGAATCGGGCACGGTGCTGCTGACGGTGATGGATGCCGACAAACCGAAGGCCGTCGAAGTCGCGCAGATGCTGCACGAGCTCGGCTACCCGATCGTCGCGACCAAGGGCACGGCGGCTGCCATCGCCGCCGCCGGCGTGCCGGTGAAGGTCGTGAACAAGGTGAAGGACGGCCGCCCGCACATCGTCGACATGATCAAGAACGGCGAGATCGCGCTGGTCTTCACGACCGTCGACGAAACGCGCGCGGCGATCGCCGATTCGCGCTCGATCCGCATGAGCGCGCAGGCCAACAAGGTCACGTACTACACGACCATGTCCGGCGCGCGCGCGGCGGTCGAAGGGCTGCGTTATATGAGCGATTTGGAAGTCTATGATTTACAAGGCTTGCATGCTCGCCTAAACTAAGGCTTCGATTACCAGTCTAAGTATCACGAGCCGCGGTTAAGCGGCGTCTCCTTTGATCGGGAGATGCGCTTAACCGCGGTAATTTTTTTGACGAAATTGTTTGTGAGTGGTCTATGAGCACGATTCCTTTGACGAAGCGCGGCGCGGAGTTGCTGCGCGACGAATTGCAACGCCTGAAGGCCGTGGAGCGTCCGGCGGTCATCACTGCGATCGCGGAGGCGCGCGCGCAAGGCGACTTGTCGGAAAACGCGGAATACGATGCCGCGAAGGAAAAGCAGGGATTCATCGAGGGCCGCATCGCGGAAATCGAGTCGAAGCTCGCCGCCGCGCAAGTGATCGACCCGACGCAGGTCGAGGCCGAAGGCCGCGTGGTGTTCGGCGCGACGGTCGAACTGGAAGATCTGGAGTCGGGCAACACGGTCACGTATCAGATCGTCGGCGATGACGAAGCGAATATCGATCACGGCCTCATTTCGGTGAGCTCGCCGATCGCGCGCGCGCTCATCGCGAAGTCGGAAGGCGACGTAGCGTCGGTGCAGGCACCGAGCGGCGCGCGCGAATACGAAATCATCGCGGTTCGCTACGTCTGATGGAGCACAAGCTCTTTCGCACCATCAGCATGGTCTGGGTCGGCAGTTTGCTGACCCTCGGCCTCATTGCCGCGCCGGTGCTCTTTTCGTTGCTCGACCGTACTTCGGCGGGCTCGGTGGCGGCGCAGCTCTTCCGGATCGAGGCGATCATCGGCGTGATCAGCGCGCTCGTGCTGATCGTGATCAGCAATCGCTTCGTGAAAAGCGGCATCGTCGATTACAAGCGCGTGCGGTGGATCGTCGCGGCGATGCTCGTATGCGTGCTGATCGGCTACTTCGCTTTGCAGCCTTTCATGAACTCGTTGCGCATGGCCGCGCAGGAAGCGGGCACCGATCTCGCGAGTTCGCCGTATGCAAAGCAGTTCGGCATTCTGCACGGCATTTCGAGTGCGATCTATCTGGTCGAATGCCTGTTTGGCATCGCGCTGGTGTGGCGTTTGCCGGGTGCGGCGCCGGTGAAGATCGTGCCGAAGGGCAAATCGGCCAAGGTGGCGGCGAAGCGGGCGCGAAGCTGAATCGCGCCGAATTCAGGACGGCGCGTGGTCTCATCGGAAACGCACGCGCCGTTCGATCATTTCGCGGCCTGATGCTGGCGCTTCGAACTGGTCTGACGCTTCTTCGCGCGCTTCACGTTGCCGCCGGCGGTCACGCGCTCATTACCCAGCACTTTCAGCGTCTGCTTTTTCGGCTTTTTGAACGCGGGTCCGTCACGCGTGATTTTCACTGCTTTGACGACGCGCGGCGCACGGCCTTTTGCCGAGCGGTCGTCGGCGGCTTCGCCCGCGCTCGGCGGCATCGTGCTGCGCGTGCGGGTGGCGCGGCTTTTCGGCGCGGCGCCTTCCGGCCTCCAGATCACGAGCAGTTTGCCGATATGCTGAATGGGCGCCGCGTTCAGGCGATCGCAGATTTCGTCGTAGATCCCGACGCGCGTCTCGCGTTCGTCGCCGAACACGCGGACCTTGATGAGCTGGTGCGCTTCGAGGTGCACGTTGATCTCTTTGAGCACGGCATCGGTCAGACCCTCCGCGCCGACGAGCACGACGGGCTTGAGCGCATGGGCCTGGGAGCGCAGATCGGCGCGTTCGGCGGGGGAGAGTTCAATAGCTGGCATGAGGAATTCGGGACTCGACTAAAATGTGGGCGGCATCAGGACACCGGGCACGCTCGCGAGGCGGTTCGAACACGCTGCGATTCGTGGCGCATCGATCGCGCCACCGCCCATCAGAAACAGAACAGGCCGGATGCCGGGTTTCGGCGCGCGCAAGCGCCCGAGGACCGGTCCGGCCGACAAGACGCGTATTATCCGCTAAAAGCCTCGCACGAGGCAGCAAAATACGCACCGGGCGCGCCGCTCGTCACGATCGGGCGCGTCACATGAGCTCAGTTTGAATGGCAAAGAACCGTTTTAATCAATCGTGGTTGCATGACCACATCAACGATCCCTACGTGAAGATGGCGCAGCGCGAGGGCTACCGCGCGCGCGCCGCATACAAGCTGAAGGAGATCGACGAGCAGGACAAGCTCATCAAGCCCGGGCAGGTGATCGTCGATCTCGGCTCGACGCCCGGCAGCTGGAGCCAGTACGCGCGCAACAAGCTTGCGCAAGGCACGAAGCGCGACGCCGAGCGCGAGGGCGGCATCGACGGCACGATCATCGCGCTGGATATTCTGCCGATGGAGCCGATTGCGGACGTCACGTTCATTCAGGGCGACTTTCGCGAGGACACTGTCCTTGCGCAACTCGATGAAATGGTTGGCGAGCGGCAAGTAGACCTTGTAATTTCAGACATGGCCCCCAACCTGTCCGGAGTAGCGAGTGCGGATGCCGCGCGCATCGAACATCTCTGCGATCTGGCGCTGGAGTTTGCGCAGAACCACCTGAAACCGGAGGGTGCGCTTCTGGTCAAATGTTTTCATGGCAGCGGATATAGTCAGATCGTCGAGAAATTCAAGCACCAGTTCAAAGTGGTGGCGCCGCGCAAGCCCAAGGCTTCTCGCGACAAATCGTCGGAGACTTTTATCCTCGGGCGGCGGCTGAAGCGTCCGAACTGAACGGCTCGCTCAAGCGATTCGGCGAAAATCGGCGATATTTGCGCGGATTATGCCGAAAAAGGCCTCTCTACTGCTATTTGTGCGGTAAATAAACCTTATGGCAGGGGTTAGCGGTCTGGATTAGAATGCTTTCGTGGCGTCGCAAGGTTTATGTAGGCGCCCGTCTATGAGTGAGGAGTGGTGCTTTGAACAACAATATGTTCTCTAAAGCGGCAGTGTGGCTCGTGATCGCACTGGTGCTGTTTACGGTGTTCAAGCAGTTCGATAAGCCCCGCGTCCAGGAAGGTGTGTCCTATTCGCAGTTCATGGACGACGCGAAGAGCGGCAAGGTCAAGAATGTCACCGTTCAAGGGCGCAATCTGACGGTCACTCCGGCAGACGGCCAGAAGTATCAGATCGTGTCGCCCGGCGACATCTGGATGGTCGGCGATTTGATGAAATACGGCGTTCAGGTCAGCGGCAAGGCTGACGATGAACCGAACGCGCTCGTCTCCGCGCTGTACTACCTCGGACCGACGATCCTGATCATCGGCTTCTGGTTCTACATGATGAGGCAGATGCAGGGAGGCGGCAAAGGCGGGGCGTTTTCGTTCGGCAAGTCGCGAGCGCGGCTGATCGACGAGAACAACAACGCGATCAATTTCACCGACGTCGCGGGCTGCGACGAAGCCAAGGAAGAAGTGTCGGAACTGGTGGACTTCCTGCGCGATCCACAGAAGTTCCAGAAGCTCGGCGGGCGAATTCCACGCGGTGTGCTGCTGGTCGGTCCTCCGGGTACGGGTAAGACGCTGCTGGCTCGCGCCATCGCGGGCGAGGCGAAGGTGCCGTTCTTCAGCATCTCGGGTTCTGACTTCGTGGAAATGTTCGTCGGCGTGGGCGCGGCCCGTGTGCGCGACATGTTCGAGCAGGCCAAGAAGCACGCGCCGTGTATCGTGTTCATCGACGAAATCGACGCGGTCGGTCGTCATCGCGGCGCCGGCATGGGCGGCGGCAACGACGAGCGCGAGCAGACGCTGAACCAGATGCTGGTCGAAATGGACGGCTTCGAGGCGAACTCGGGCGTCATCGTGATCGCAGCGACGAACCGTTCCGACGTGCTGGACAAGGCGCTGCTGCGTCCGGGCCGCTTCGACCGTCAGGTGTACGTCGGTCTGCCGGATATCCGCGGCCGCGAGCACATCATGAAGGTTCACCTGCGCAAGGTGCCGATCTCAAACGACGTCGATGCATCGGTCATCGCGCGCGGTACGCCGGGTTTCTCGGGTGCGGATCTGGCGAACCTCGTCAACGAAGCGGCGCTGTTCGCGGCGCGGCGTGGCAAGCGTATCGTCGAGATGCAGGATTTCGAGGACGCGAAGGACAAGATCTTCATGGGTCCGGAGCGCAAGTCGGCTGTGATGCGCGAAGAAGAGCGCCGCAACACGGCGTACCACGAGTCCGGTCACGCCGTGGTGGCGAAGCTTCTGCCGCATGCTGATCCGGTTCACAAGGTCACCATCATGCCGCGCGGCTGGGCGCTGGGCGTCACCTGGCAGTTGCCGGAGCACGACCGCGTGAACCTGTATCGCGACAAGATGCTGGAAGAGATCGCGATCCTGTTCGGCGGCCGCGCAGCGGAGGAAGTATTCCTGAATTCGATGTCGACCGGTGCGTCGAACGACTTCGAGCGCGCGACCAAGATGGCGCGTGACATGGTGACGCGCTACGGCATGTCGGACGTGCTCGGCACGATGGTCTACGTCGATACCGAAGACAACGGCATGTTCGGGAAGATGGGCGCGAAGTCGGTATCGGAAGCCACGCAGCAGAAGGTCGACACGGAAATCCGTCGGATTCTCGATGAGCAATACGCGCTCGCCCGCAAGCTGCTGGAGGACAACCGCGTCAGAGTCGAGGCGATGACCAAGGCGCTGCTCGAATGGGAAACCATCGATGCGGACCAGATCAGCGACATCATGGCGGATCGTCCGCCGCGTCCGCCGAAGAACTTGCCGCCGCCTTCCGGCGACACGCCATCGGGCGGCAGCAGCGGCACCGAGGTCAAGCCGGGCAACGCGCCGGCAACGGCCTGAGTCGTCTGCGGGAGTTCATGGGCCGGTGTGCATAGCACGCCGGCCCATTTTCAATTTCCGGCCTTCTTTTTAATCAGGTGCTGAGCGCGGCGGCGGATTGCGTCCGGTCACCACTTTGTATCGTTCGACTCGCTTGACCACACCGACCTCATCCCCGCTCTCAGCCGCACCGCTCCAGTGCGGGCGCTTCACGCTGACCTTCGAACGCCCGCTCGTGATGGGCATCCTCAATGTCACGCCGGATTCGTTCTCGGACGGCGGCCGTTTCCTTTCACGCGACGCCGCGCTCGCACGTGCTCACCAGTTGCTCGCTGACGGCGCCGACATGATCGACATCGGCGGCGAATCCACGCGTCCCGGCGCGCCGCCCGTGCCGCTCGACGAGGAGCTGGAACGCGTCGTGCCGATCGTCGAGGCGCTGCGCGCCGTGCAGGTGCCGATTTCCGTCGATACCTACAAGCCGGCCGTGATGCGCGCCGTGCTCGACGCAGGCGCGGACATGATCAACGATATCTGGGGTTTGCGTCAGGAAGGCGCGCTCGATGCCGTGAAGGGCAGCGACTGCGGACTATGCGTGATGCACATGCTCGGCGAACCCCGCACGATGCAGCTTCACGAGCCGGTGTACGAAGATGTCGTCGCCGATGTGCGCGATTTCTTCGCGGAACGCGTCGCCGCACTTGCGCAGGCCGGCATCGCCGCGGCGCGCGTCAGTCTCGATCCGGGCTACGGCTTTGGCAAGACGGTCGAGCATAATTACGCGCTGCTCGCGCATCTCGCCGCCACGCTGCCCGCCGGGACGCACTTCCCGTTGCTCGCGGGCATGTCGCGCAAATCGATGCTCGGCGCCGTCACCGGGCGCGGCGCGGCCGAGCGGCTCGCGGCGAGCGTCGCCGCGGCGGTGTGCGCGGCGGAGCGGGGCGCGGCGATCATCCGCGTGCACGATGTGGCGGAGACCGTCGATGCGCTGAAGGTCTGGCAGGCCACAAAAGATGCTGCCCTAAGTGGGCATCATTGAACCTGGCCACATTCATCAGAAATCAGGCGCAGGCGCACGCGCCGATATAAATCTCAACTAAAGTCGCGGACCGAAAACAGGCGCCGTATGTTCGCGAGGAGGGTCAGGCAATAATGGCACGTCAATATTTTGGAACGGACGGCATCCGCGGCCGCGTAGGCGTCGCGCCGATCACGCCGGATTTCGTACTCAAGCTCGGCTACGCGGCCGGCAAGGTGCTCGCGGGCGCGGATCGCGCGCAGCAAAAGAAGGGCAATCGCCCGACGGTGCTGATCGGCAAGGACACGCGCGTCTCCGGCTACATGCTGGAAGCGGCGCTGGAGTCGGGCTTTTCGGCGGCGGGCGTCGACGTGATGCTCGCCGGCCCGATGCCGACGCCGGGCGTCGCCTATCTGACCCGCGCGCTGCGGCTCTCGGCGGGCGTCGTGATCAGCGCGTCGCACAATCCGTACAACGACAACGGCATCAAGTTCTTCTCCGCCGACGGCAACAAGCTGCCCGACGAAGTCGAGCTCGAAATCGAGCGCCAACTCGAGCAGCCGATGGAATGCGCGCCGTCCGAGCGTCTCGGCAAGGCGCGGCGTCTCGACGACGCGGGCGGCCGCTACATCGAATTCTGCAAGAGCACGTTTCCCGCGAGCTTCGACCTGCGTGGCCTGAAGCTCGTGGTCGACTGCGCGCACGGCGCCGCGTATGACGTCGCGCCGCACGTTTTCCATGAGCTCGGCGCGGAAGTCGTGCCGATCGGCGTGTCGCCGAACGGCTTCAACATCAACGACGGCGTCGGCGCGACCGCCCCGGACGCGCTCGTGCGCGCGGTGCTGGAGCACAACGCGGATATCGGCATCGCGCTCGATGGCGACGCGGACCGTTTGCAGATCGTCGATTCGGCCGGCCGCCTCTACAACGGCGACGAACTGCTCTACGTGCTGGTCAAGGACCGCATCGCAACCGACGGCAAGGTGGCAGGCGCTGTCGGCACGCTGATGACCAACATGGCCGTCGAGGTGGCGTTAAAGGAGGCGGGCGTGCAGTTCGTGCGCGCGGCCGTCGGCGACCGCTACGTGCTCGAAAAACTGCGTGAGAACGGCTGGCAACTGGGCGCGGAAGGCTCGGGCCATATCCTGTCGCTCGATCGTCATTCGACCGGCGACGGCATCGTGTCGGCGCTGCTCGTGCTGGCGGCGATCCAGCGCAGCGGCAAATCGCTCTCAAAACTGCTCGATGGCGTGAGCCTGTTCCCGCAAAAACTCATCAACGTCCGAATGAACGCGGGCGCGAACTGGAAAAGCAGCGACGCGATTCGTCGCGCGGTCGAGCAAGCCGAGCGTTCCCTCGAATCGCACGGCCGGGTCTTGATTCGCGCGTCGGGCACTGAACCGGTCCTGCGCGTGATGGTGGAAGCGTCGGCGCAGCAGGACGCGGTTCGATACGCGGAAACGATTGCGCAGGTCGTGAAAGAGGCGACTTCGTAGGCGTTTACTGAAAGTCGTCACATTTCGCTAAAAGCGGGCTTCGGCCCGCTTTTTTTATTTCCATCAAGGGCTTGACAAATCGGGTGTGATCAAACTTTCAGCACGTAAGCGAAATGACACGTCGGCTTCACGAAGAGTCATATTACTGTCACAGACTCCTCCTATATTTCGCGGTGTCGACTCACACGCTCACAACCTTGGAGGTCTCATGAAATTGATGCAAACCGCGCTGGCTGGCGTAATTGGCGCCCTGTTCGCCATCTCCGCGCAAGCAGCCGATATTACCGGCGCGGGCAGCACCTTCGCAGCTCCCATCTACACCAAGTGGGCGGATGCCTACCAGAAAACGGGCGGCGGCAAGGTCAACTATCAAGGCATCGGTTCGTCGGGCGGCATCAAGCAAATCATCGCGAAGACGGTGGATTTCGCGGGCTCGGACGCTCCTCTGAAAGACGACGAGCTGGCGAAAGACGGCCTGTTCCAGTTCCCGACGGTAGTCGGCGGCGTCGTGCCGGTGATCAACGTGCCGGGCGTGAAGGCCGGTGAAGTGACGCTGTCGGGCCAGGTGCTCGGCGACATCTACCTCGGCAAGATCAAGAAGTGGAACGACCCGGCGATCGCCGCGCTGAATCCGAAGGTCAAGCTGCCGGATACCGACATCGCTGTCGTGCGTCGCGCCGATGGTTCGGGCACGAGCTTCATCTGGACGAACTATCTGTCGAAGGTGAACCCGGAGTGGAAGTCGAAGGTCGGCGAAGGCTCGACCGTGAACTGGCCGACGGGCACGGGCGGCAAGGGCAACGACGGCGTTGCGGCCTTCGTGCAGCGTCTGCCGGGCGCGATCGGCTACGTCGAGTGGGCGTATGCGAAGCAGAACAAGATGACCTACGTCGGCATGAAGAACTCGGCTGGCACGATCGTCGAGCCGAAGACGGACACGTTCAAGGCGGCGGCTGCCGGCGCGGACTGGTCGAAGTCGTTCTACCAGATCCTGACCAACGAGCCGGGCCAGAACGCGTGGCCGATCGTCGGCGCGACCTTCGTGCTGCTGCACGCAACGCAGGAAAAGCCGCAGCAAGGCACGGAAACGCTGAAGTTCTTCGACTGGGCATTCAAGAACGGCAATCAGGCTGCGAACGATCTCGACTACATCTCGCTGCCGGATTCGGTCGTGGCCGAAATCAAGACGCAGTGGAAGGCGAAGGTCAAGGACGCCGCGGGCAAGTCTGTCGCGGAGTAAGCGAAGTACGCGTAGTTTGAAACTGTCCTAAGCTGCCGAAGGCGAGGGACGGTCGGTAACAAAAAAGCCGCGCCGCGGGCCGGAAGGCTTGCAGCGCGGTCTGACACGTAGCGTAACCAAGGCTCCCATGTCGGACATCAACTTATCGTCGGCGGTGCCGGCGGCGCATACCCAGCGCGCGCCGAGCCGTACCGGCGACATCATTTTCGGCGGCCTGACGCGGCTTGCGGCCGTCGTCACGCTGCTTCTGCTGGGCGGCATCATCGTCTCGCTGCTCGTCGCGTCGATGCCGACCATCCAGAAATTCGGGCTCTCGTTCCTGTGGCGCGCCGAGTGGGATCCGCCCAGCGAGAGCTTCGGCGCGCTCGTGCCGATCTACGGCACCGTCGCGACCTCGATCATCGCGCTCATCATCGCGGTGCCGGTGAGCTTCGGCATCGCGCTCTTTCTGACCGAGCTTTCGCCCGCGTGGCTGCGCAGACCGCTCGGCGTCGCGATCGAACTGCTCGCGGCGATTCCGTCGATCGTCTACGGCATGTGGGGCCTGCTCGTGTTCGCGCCGATCTTCGCGCAATACTTCGAGAAGCCGCTCGGCCATCTGCTCGGCGATGTCCCTGTGATCGGCATGTTCTTTCAGGGCGCGCCGATCGGCATCGGCATTCTGTGCGCGGGCGTGATTCTCGCGATCATGATCATTCCGTACATCGCCTCGGTGATGCGCGACGTGTTCGAAGTGACGCCGGTGTTGCTGAAGGAATCGGCATACGGCATCGGCTGCACGACGTGGGAAGTGATGTGGAAGATCGTGCTGCCCTATACCCGCGCCGGTGTGATCGGCGGCGTCATGCTCGGTCTCGGCCGCGCGCTCGGCGAGACGATGGCCGTCACGTTCGTCATCGGCAACACGAATCTGCTCGACAACGTGTCGCTCTTTTCTCCCGGCAACAGCATCACTTCGGCGCTCGCGAACGAATTCGCGGAAGCGAGTCCGGGGCTGCACACGTCGGCACTGATGGAACTCGGTCTGATTCTCTTCGTGATCACGTTCTTCGTGCTCGCGCTCTCGAAGCTGATGCTCTTGCGCATGGAACGCGGGGAGGGCCGTAAATAATGAGCCGTCCCGCTACGTTCAATCAGGATCCCGAACGCGTGCAAGCCACGCGCATGAAGCTGCAACGCCGCCGCCGCGGCACCAATGCAGTCGCGCTGGCGCTTTCGCTCGCCGCAATGGCCTTCGGGCTTATCTGGCTCGTGTGGATTCTCTTCACGACGCTCAAGCTCGGCATCGGCGGATTGTCGATCGATCTCTTCACGCAATCGACGCCGCCGCCGAACACCGATGGCGGCGGTCTCGCCAACGCGATCGTCGGCAGCCTGATGCTGGTCGTGCTCGCGACCTGCGTGGGCACGCCGCTCGGCATTCTCGCGGGCGTGTACCTTGCCGAATACGGCCAGAAGCGCTGGCTCGCGAACGTGACGCGCTTCATCAACGACATTCTGCTGTCGGCGCCTTCGATCGTCGTCGGTCTGTTCGTGTATGCGCTCGTCGTCGCGAAAGTGGGACGCTTCTCGGGCTGGGCCGGCGTGATCGCGCTCGCCCTGCTGCAGATTCCGATCGTGATCCGCACGACGGAAAACATGCTGAAGCTCGTGCCCAACGCGCTGCGTGAAGCCGCCTTCGCGCTCGGCACGCCGAAGTGGAAGATGGTGATGTCGATCACGCTGAAGGCGTCGGTCGGCGGCATCGTCACGGGCGTGTTGCTGGCGATTGCGCGTATCGCAGGCGAAACCGCGCCGCTCTTGTTCACGGCGCTGTCGAATCAGTTTTTCTCGTGGGACATGAGTCAGCCGGTGGCCAACCTGCCGGTGACGATCTACAAGTTCGCGATGAGTCCGTTCCCGCAGTGGCAATCGCTCGCGTGGGCCGGTGTGTTCCTGATTACGCTCGGCGTGCTGGGTCTGAATATCCTGGCGCGCGCGATCTTCTCGAAGAAATAAGGGCGGAGTGATTCCATGAATATGGTCGAAAGTGGTGTCAACCACCTGAATCCGAAGACTGAAACGCCGGTCGAACGCCGTCCGGCGCCGGGCAGCATCCGCCCGACGCACAGCTCGCAGCCGGCGGATTCCATCAAGCCGAAGATCGAGGTGAACAACCTCAACTTCTTCTACGGCAAGTATCACGCGCTGAAGAACATCAATCTGCGCATCCCCGAGAAGAAGGTGACGGCGTTCATCGGCCCTTCGGGTTGCGGCAAGTCCACGCTGCTGCGCACCTTCAACAAGATGTACGCGCTCTATCCGGAGCAGCGCGCCGAGGGCGAAATCCTGATGGACGGCGCGAACCTGCTCGACACGACGCGCGACATCTCGCTGCTGCGCGCGCGCGTGGGCATGGTGTTCCAGAAGCCGACGCCGTTCCCGATGTCGATCTACGACAACATCGCGTTCGGCGTGAAGATGTTCGAGCAGCTGTCGCGCTCGGAGATGGACGATCGCGTCGAATGGGCGCTCACGAAGGCGGCGCTCTGGACCGAAGTGAAGGACAAGCTGCAGCAGAGCGGCTATGGCCTGTCGGGCGGCCAGCAGCAGCGTCTGTGCATCGCGCGCGGCATCGCGATCCGTCCGGAAGTGCTGTTGCTCGACGAACCGTGCTCGGCGCTCGACCCGATTTCGACGGGCCGCATCGAAGAGCTGATCGCCGAACTGAAAAGCGATTACACGGTCGTCATCGTCACGCACAACATGCAGCAGGCGGCGCGTTGTTCGGACTACACTGCCTATATGTATCTCGGTGAATTGATCGAGTTCGGCGATACGGAAAAGATCTTCATCAAGCCGGCCCGCAAGGAAACGGAAGACTACATCACGGGCCGCTTCGGCTGATCGAAGCCGGATCAAACACACAGGCTTAAGGAGCACATATGTCCGATAAACATCTCTCGAGCCAGTTCGACGCCGATCTCAACGCGGTGTCGTCGAAAGTGCTGGAAATGGGCGGTCTGGTCGAGTCGCAGATCATCAACGCGATGCAGGCGCTGAACGAATTCGACATCGGCATCGCGGATCAGGTGATCGCCGCCGAAGTGCGTCTGAACACGATGGAAGTCGAGATCGACGAGGAGTGCAGCAACATCATCGCGCGCCGTCAGCCGGCCGCGCGCGATCTGCGCCTGCTCATGGCGATCTCGAAGACCATCACGAACCTCGAACGCGCCGGCGACGAAGCCGAGAAGATCGCCAAGCGCGTGAAGCGCATCAACGAAGACGGCGCGGGCCGCACGGTGAACATCGCCGAGATCAAGCTTTCGGGCGAGATGGCGGTGTCGATCCTGCGTCGCGCGCTCGATGCGTTCGCGCGCCTGGATACGGTCGCGGCCGCGCAGATCGTGCGCGACGACAAGGCCATCGACGATGAATTCCGCGCCTTCGTGCGCAAGCTCGTGACGTACATGATGGAAGATCCGCGCACCATTTCCGCGGGCCTCGACTATCTGTTCATCGCGAAGGCGGTGGAGCGCATCGGCGATCACGCGAAGAACATCGCCGAATTCATCATCTATATCGTGAAGGGTACGGACGTGCGCCATATCTCGCGCGACCAGCTCGAACGCGAGGCGCTCAGTTGAGCGTCGGCTGCGCGCAATCGTTTTAACTCAAGCAAAAGGTCAAGAGGTGCCGATGCCCAGCAGTATCCTCGTCGTCGAAGACGAACCCGCGATCTCCGAACTGATTTCGGTGAATCTTCAGCATGCGGGACATTGCCCCATTCGCGCGTACAACGCGGAGCAGGCGCAAAACCTGATTAGCGACGTGCTGCCCGATCTCGTGCTGCTCGACTGGATGTTGCCGGGCAAGTCGGGCATCTCGTTCGCGCGCGAGTTGCGCAACAACGAGCGCACGAAGCATATCCCGATCATCATGCTGACTGCGCGCGGCGACGAGCAGGACAAGGTGCTCGGCCTCGAGATCGGCGCGGACGATTACGTCACCAAGCCATTTTCGCCGAAGGAACTGATGGCGCGCATCAAGGCGGTGCTGCGCCGTCGCGCGCCGCAGTTGACGGAGGACGTGGTCGCGATCAACGGCCTGCGGCTCGATCCGGCGACGCATCGAGTGGCGGCGAGTCATTCGGGCAACGACATCAAGCTCGATCTCGGCCCCACTGAATTCCGTCTGCTGCATTTCTTCATGACGCATCCGGAGCGCGTGCACAGCCGCACGCAATTGCTGGATCAGGTGTGGGGCGATCACGTGTTCGTCGAGGAACGTACCGTCGATGTGCACATCAAGCGTCTGCGCGCGGCGCTCAAGCCCGCGGGCTGCGATGCTATGATCGAAACGGTGCGCGGCAGCGGATACCGGCTGGCGAAGAGCGCCTGAGTCCGGGTTCAACGTGAACCGCTCCAGCTTGCCGCATCAACGTCACTCAGACTCACCGACAACATGAACATCATCTGGACGCGTGCGATCGTGTCCCTCGCGCTGCTCGCGGCGTTAAGCGCCGCGATCGGCGCACTCGCGGGCGTGCGGGTCGCGCTCGCTTTCGCGGTGCTCATGCTGGTCGTGCAGGGTTTCTTCGTCACGTATCACATGCAGCGTCTGTGGCGCCTGCTCGAAGCGCCGGTCTACGGCGAGGTGCCGAGCGCGCTCGGCGTCTGGGGCGAAATCTATTACCGTCTGCACAAGCTCGCGAAGCGCTGGCACGCGCAAGTGCGCCAGGTCGAGCAGCAGCATGCGCGCTTCATTCAGGCGATCCAGGCGTCGCCGAACGGCGTCGCGATGCTCGACGATCACGATCAGATCGAGTGGTGCAACGCGATCGCCGAGGAGCATTTCGGTCTCGATGCGAAGCGCGACTTGCGCCAGCACATCACGCATCTCGTGCGTCATCCGGATTTCGTCCGCTATCTGAACGCACATCACTACGAAGAGATGCTCGTGATGCGCGGCATGGGCGTGAACCGCAAGTACACGGTATCGGTGCAGGTGTTTCCGTATGGCGATCATCGCAAGCTGATTCTCACGCAGGACATCACCGAGCTGGAGCGCACGGATTCGATGCGACGCGATTTCGTCGCCAACGTCTCGCATGAACTGAAGACGCCGCTGACGGTGCTTTCGGGCTTTCTCGAAACGATGCGCGAATTGCCGCTCGATGAAACCGATCGCATGCGTTATCTCGACATGATGGAGCAGCAGGCGTCGCGCATGCAGAACATCGTGCGCGATCTGCTTGTGCTCGCCAATCTCGAGGGCGATATGCGTCCGCCCGGTGATGAGTTGCTCGATATGCGCGCGGTGATGCGACATCTCGAAGACGATGCGAACAATCTTTCGAGCGGGCGGCATCGGATCACGTTCCGTACCGACGATGCGCTGACCATCGCGGGCGCGGAGACCGAAGTGATGAGCGCGCTCGGCAATCTCGTGACGAACGCGGTGCGTTATACGCCGGACGGCGGTGCGATCGAGGTGTCGTGGCAGCGGATGAAGGATCGCGCGGTGTTCGCGGTGCGAGATAGCGGGCTCGGGATTCCGGCGGAGCATATTCCGCGGTTGACTGAGCGGTTTTATCGCGTGGATAGGAGTCGGTCGAGGGATACCGGTGGCACCGGGCTTGGGCTGGCTATCGTCAAGCATGTACTGCAGCGGCACAATGCGGAGCTCGATGTTAAGAGCGAGGTGGGGAAGGGGAGTACGTTTGTTGTGCGGTTTCCCGCTTCGCGGACGGCGTTGAGGAAGTCGTTGGCAGCGTGAGGGGGTTTTTGCTTGCGCTTTGGTTTGTCGCCGGATCCCGTGATCGTGTCGGTTTATTGGCGTTGCCCCTGTGCGGGGCGGCAGTCACTTTCTTTGCTGCTGCAAAGAAAGTAACCAAAGAAAGCAGCTCGATACGCCCGCGGTCACACGCAATTTGAGTATTCTTCTCCGCGCTCTTGGGCTCTGTAGCGAGTGCCCTCGTAGGCCTAACCGGGCTTGGACCGCGCACGGTCTGTCACATCGCACCACGGAACAAACTGGTTCGGCGCAAAATAGCTCCGGCCCGCTTCGCGGCCTATGGGTACATCGGGTCTGCGCGTGCTTCGCGTTTCTCCTTTTTCGTCGGTTTCCCTCGCATGCCCAACGGCAGCGCGCAGCGCTGTGCCGGAACCCTTTTGTGCTGAACCAGCGCACTAGAAGAACTAGCTCGTCAGACCGTGCGCGGTCCAAGCCCGAGAAGGCCTACGAGGGCGGGACTGTCAGGATTTTCGTGTTCAAGGCAGTTGAGTTGTTCAAACATTGACGATGACGGTTTGACGGCTAAGCGCCTGGTCGTGTAAAGCGATCCTCGTAGAGGATCGCGAACTGGCGCATGGCGGCCTTCCAGTCGTGAGCAGCACGATGCCAGTCGGCGGTGATGTTTCGCAGCGCCAGCCACAGTAGTTTGGTCGCCGCATCGTCCGAAGGGAAGTGTCCGCGCGTCTTGATGATTTTGCGAAGCCGAGCATTGACGCTCTCCAGCGAGTTCGTCGTGTACATCACCTTTCGCACCTCGGGCGGAAACGCGAAGAACGGAATGACGCGATCCCACGCCCGCCGCCACGCGGCGATCACCGTTGGAAGTTTGCTCCCCCACGGGCTTTGCTCCAGTGCGAGCAATTGCGCCTCGGCGGCCTGCGCGCTGGGTGCGGTATAGATCGGACGAAGCGCTGCGGCCAGGGATTTGCGCTCCTTCCAGCTCGCGTAGTCCAGCGAATTTCGGATCAAATGCACGATGCACGTCTGTAGCGTGGTCGCCGGAAACACCCCGCCCAGCGCCTCGGCCATGCCTTTGAGCCCGTCGGTGACCGCGATCAGGATGTCCTGTACGCCACGCGCTTTCAGATCGCTGAAGACCTTCATCCAGAACTTCGCGCCCTCGGTCTGCTCGATCCACAAGCCCAGAATATCGCGCGTGCCGTCGGGCAAGATGGCCAGGGCGAGGTAGATCGCCTTGTTGCGCACGACACCTTCATCGCGAATCTTCACGCGCAGCGCATCGAAGAACACGACCGGATACATGGGCTCGAGCGGCCGGGACTGCCAGGCGGTGATTTCCTGCGTCACCGCATCGGTGACGGAGCTGATGAATTCGGGCGACACTTGCGTGCCGTACTGCTCGGCCAGAAACGCCTGGATCTCGCGCATCGTCATGCCGCGCGCGTACATCGCGATGATTTTGTCATCGAAGCCGGTGAAGCGGCGTTCGTGCTTGGGGATCAGAATTGGCGTGAAGCTGCCGTCGCGATCGCGCGGGATGTCCACGCGCAATGGACCGTCCTCGGTGAGCACGGTCTTGCCGCTCTTGCCATTGCGCTGATTGCTCGACTCGGGTGGACGCTCGCCACCATTGGGATAGCCCAGGTGGTGGCCGAGTTCGGCGCCCAACGCCCGCTCGATCAGCGCCTTTTTAAAGGCCATCGAGGCCGCTTGAACGGCATCGGCTGTCATCGGACCTTTGACGAACTGATCGATCAGTTCTTTGGGAATCGTCGGCAGTGCCCTCAGCTCAGCCGCAGCTTTCGGTTTGCGTGGCATACATGCTCCTTTCCGTACATGTTATGCCTTGAACACAAAATCTATGACAGGCTCACTTTCTTTGCAGCAGCAAAGAAAGTAGGTGCCGCCCCGCACAGGGGCAACGCTTATAAACCAACGCGATCACGGGATCCGGCGACAACAAACCCCAGCGCAAGCAACCCCCCTCACATCAACCACAAAACTTAGCCAACAACCCCAGCTGCGCGTTACGAATAGCCTTCCCCGGCCGCCGCTTCCGATAATGCCCATCGCTCTGCATGACCCAGGCCGACTGATTATCCCCAAGACAAACCGACAACCCTTCAGCAATGACGCGCCGCTTCAACCGCCGATCGCGAATCGGAAACGCCACCTCCACGCGACGAAAGAAGTTTCGATCCATCCAGTCCGCGCTGGAAAGAAACACATCTTCCTTGCCATTCGCATAGAAATAGAAAATGCGGTGATGTTCGAGGAACCGCCCCACGATCGACCGCACCGTGATGTTCTCCGAAAGATCTTCGACGCCAGGCTTGAGCGAACACACGCCCCGCACGATCAGATCGATCTTGACCCCCGCATGCGACGCCTCATAAAGCGCGGCAATCACGGTAGGCTCCAACAAGGCATTCATCTTCGCGACGATCCGCGCCCGCCGTCCGGCACGCGCATGCTCGGCTTCGGCGCGAATCGCATCGATGAGCTTCGCGTGCAGCGTGAAAGGCGACTGCCATAGCTGATGCAGCGCGATCTCCCCGCCGATGCCGGTCAGTTGCTGAAAGACGTGATGCACGTCCTCGCACATTTCCTGATCGGCGGTCATCAAGCCGAAATCGGTATAAAGACGCGCCGTGCGCGGATGATAGTTGCCCGTGCCCAGATGTGCATACCGCTTCAGCACGAGCTTGCCGCCCAGCGATACGCGACGCACGATCAGCATCATCTTCGCGTGACACTTGTGGCCGACGACCCCATACACCACATGCGCCCCCACGGCCTCGAGCTGCGACGCCCAACTGATATTCGTCTCTTCATCGAAGCGCGCAAGCAGTTCCACGACGACCGTCACTTCCTTGCCGTTGCGCGCGGCCTGCATCAGCGCGTCCATCAGCGGCGAATCGGTGCCCGTGCGGTAGATGGTCTGCTTGATCGCGACGACTTGCGGGTCCTTCGCCGCCTGCAGCAACAGTTCCAGCACCGGCTGGAAACTCTCGTAGGGATGATGCAGCAGGATATCGCCCTGATCGATCGCATCGAAAAGGTTCGACGTATTCGCGATGGCCTTCGGCACCGACGGAATATGCGGCACGAACTTGAGGTCCGGCCGGTCGACCATTTCGGGCAACTGCATCAGACGCACGAGATTCACCGGCCCGTTCACGCGATACATGTCGCGTTCACTCAACTGACCCTCGTCGAGCAGACGCCGCACGAGATGCGGCGGCGTTTCCGCCGATACTTCGAGCCGTACCGCATTGCCCAGATGCCGCGCCGGCAATTCGCCCTGCAGTGCGACGCGCAGATTGGTGATTTCGTCCTCGTCGACGAACAGCTCGCTGTTGCGCGTAATGCGAAACTGATGGCAACTGCGCACGACCAGATGCGGAAACAGTTCGTTGACGAAGTGCTGCATGAACGAACTCAGCAGCACGAAGCCGTGCGGATATCCCGACAAGGATTCGGGCATGCGCACGAGGCGCGGCAGCGCGCGCGGCGCCTGCACGATGCCCATCATCGCCTGACGGCCGAAGGCGTCGGTGCCTTCCAGCTCGACGACGAAGTTCAGGCTCTTGTTCAACACGCGCGGAAACGGATGCGCGGGGTCGAGCCCGATCGGCGTGAGCACCGGCAGAAGCTCGTTGTAGAAGTAGTCGCGCGCCCACGCGGTCTGCTGCGCGGTCCAGCCTTCCGCGCCGTGGAAATAGATGCCTTCCATCTCCAGCGCAGGCAGCACGATGTCATGCAGCATCGAATATTGCTGGCGCACGAGGCGCTGCGCGCGCTCGGAAACGAGGTCGTAGACGTGTTGCAGCGACATGCCGTCCGGCGAGAGCGAGCCGGGGTTGTCGCGCATCTGCTCCTGCAGACCCGCCATACGGACTTCGAAGAATTCGTCGAGGTTGCTGCTCGTGATGCAGATGAAACGCAGGCGTTCCAACAGCGGCACCGTCGTGTCGGCGGCCTGCGCGAGGACGCGCTCGTTGAAACCTAATATGCCCAGTTCGCGGTTGAATAACGGATAGCGTATGGACATCGGAGGGAGTGACGGGGTCTCGATCGGATGGGCAAGGAAACTCTCGGATGCTCTCACAGTATGATGTATTTTTTATGACAGAACGATTGTCACAAATTCTACTCACATTGCGGATAGCGTCGCTAGCGCGAACGCGCCGAATGGGTGAGATTGCGTACGAGTTGCCGAAGGTTTGCGCCGGGCCGGCATAGAATAGAATTCGTGCGCTGCAACAGCGCCGCTGTGACAGTGCCTTTCCCCACTTCACGAATCTCTGGACATCCGATGGCCACACATCCCCATCTACTTGCCGCGGTCGACCTCGGATCCAACAGTTTCCGGTTGATCGTCGGCCGGGTCGAGGAAACGCCCGCCGGCAGCCAGATCTATCAGGTCGATGCGCTGCGCGAACCCGTGCGGCTCGGCGGCGGCCTGTCGAAGGACAAGATGCTCGACCGCGCCTCGCAGGTGCGCGGCTGGGATGCCCTGAAGCGCTTCGGCGAGCGCCTGCGCGACTTTCATCCCGAACAGGTGCGCGCCGTCGCCACCAATACGCTGCGCGTCGCGAAGAACGCGCACGACTTTCTCGTCGAGGCCGAAAACGCGCTCGGCTTTCCGATCGAAGTCATCGCCGGGCGCGAAGAAGCGCGCCTCATCTACGCGGGCGCCGCGCATTCGGTGCCGGCGAGCGCGGGCAAGCGGCTCGTGGTCGATATCGGCGGCGGCTCCACGGAATTCATCATCGGCTCGCATTACACGCCGATCCACATGGAAAGCCTTTATATCGGCTGCGTGAGCCATAGCCTCCAGTTCTTCCCGGCCGGCAATGTCGACGAATACACGATGCGTCAGGCCGAGCTCGCCGCCAAGCGCGAAATCCAGATCATCTCGCACGAATACAAGCACACCGGCTGGGATCAGGCTATCGGCTCGTCGGGCACGGCGCGCGCGCTCGCGGAGCTGATCGAGGCGAACGGCTTCAACGACGAAGGCATCACGCACGGCATTTCGCGCGGCGGCCTGGAGAAGCTGAAGCGCGCGCTCATCAAGGCGGAGAACGTGAACCGCCTGAAGCTCGTCGCGCTCAAACCGGACCGCGTGCCGGTGCTGGCGGGCGGCCTGTCGATCATGCTGGGCGTGTTCGAGGAACTGGGCATCGACTACGCCGACACCACCGACGCCGCGCTGCGTCTGGGCGTCCTCTACGATCTGCTCGGACGCTCGCAGCATCAGGACATGCGCACGGTGACGGTCGAAGGCTTCAAGCGGCGCTACGGCGTCGATGCGGCGCAGGCCGAGCGTATCGGCGAACTCGCAATCAGCTTTTACGACCAGCTCGGCGAGCCCGACAAGGACGTGCGCGAAGAGAACCGCATGTTCCTCGCGTGGGCGGCGTCGCTGCATGAGATCGGCCTGTCGATCGCGCATAGCGCATATCACAAGCATTCCGCGTATATCGCCAGCAACGCCGACATGCCCGGCTTCTCGCGCACCGATCAGGCGCGGCTCGCCGCGCTCGTGCTGGGCCACGCGGGCAAGCTGGGCAAGCTCGCGCAGGCCCGCGACGTCGAATGGACGCTGCTGTTCTGCCTGCGGCTCGCGGCGCTCTTGTCGCGCCGGCGCGCGGATGTCGGGCTGCCCGGCATCGAGGTGAGGAAGGCGGGCGGCGGCTTCGAAGTGCATCTGCCGAACGACTGGGTGACCAATAATCCGCTCACCGATTACAGCCTCGTTCAGGAGGCGATGGAATGGGAGAAGATCGGCCGCCCGTATCGCGTGGTGTACACGGGCGACTGATGCCGCAACGAAAAGGCCCAGTCGCTGGGGCCTCGTCGTTTCAGGACTTCAACGTCCCTGCATGTCGCCGATGAAGTGCCGCGCGTAACGCGCGTTGATCTCGGAGAGACGGAAGAGCGTGAGGAAGTCGGCGGTATTGAAGTCCGGATCCCAGGCCGGCGCGCCGCAGATCTTCGCGCCCAGACGCAGATAACCCTTCACGAGCGGCGGCGCGCTCACGTTCGCACCCGTGCGCAGCTCCTCGACCGGCAGCGGCGTGTGCGGGAAGGCGCGGTATTCGGGCGCGGTGAGCGCATCGGCGGGCAGCGAGCAGTACAGGTTCGCCGCATAGTGCCCGCCGTCGATCATGCCGACGCTCGCGCAGCCGAGCATCGTTTCGTAGCCGTTCTGCATCATGTAGGCGGCGAGGCCGCCCCACAGCGACATGATCACCGCGCCGTTGCGATAGTCGGGATGCACGCACGAACGGCCCACTTCGACGAGCTTCGGCCGCAGATGCGTCAGGCGCGATACGTCGAACTCGCTTTCGGCGTACAGACGGCCGATGCGCGCGGCCTGATGCGGCGGCAGCACGCGATAGGTGCCGACCACCTGCAGCGTGTCGAGATCGCGCACGAGCAGGTGATCGCAGTAGGCGTCGAATGCATCGACATCAAGTCCGGCGGGGCCGGAAAGGCGCGCGCCCATTTCTTCCGAGAACACGCGATAGCGCAGGCGCTGGGCGTCGCGCAGGGCGTCGTCGTCGCGCGCCCACGCGACTTGCAGGCGCTCGCGGCCCGCGATGGTTTCCGACGTGCGTGGAAGGTGGCGGCGCGAATCGAGCGAGAGCGATGATGCTCCGCGTTGCAGGACAGGCGTCGGCAGATCTTGCATTGGCGTTCCTCGACAGGACGTGGCTGTGGCTTCAAGTCCTCGCCAATGTAGTAACGCGCGGTGACGCTCGCATGGCATCGCAATGACGTTTCGATGAAACGACACGGGCATGCACGCGCGCTAACGCTCCCTCGTCGACGCTCAGAGCAGGTCCGGATTGATCACCGCGCGCAGCACGACGTGGCCGTCGCCGCCGCGCGTGCGCCCCTGAAACCACCAGATGCCAGATTTTTTGATCGACCACTCCGCTTCGTGACCGGTAAAAAGCAGCGCGGCGACGCGGCCGAGTGTCGGCTGATGCCCGATCACGACGACCGTTTCCGCGACGCCATCGGGCCAGCCGGCGGCATCGAGCACGGCCTGCGCGCTTTCGCCCGGCGCGAGCGCGTCGATCACGCGGTAGCGGTCGCCGAAGGCTTCGGCGGTCTGAATGGTGCGCGTGGCGGGGCTCGCGAGCAGCACGGCGTCGTCGTCGATGCGCGACTTCAGCCACTTGGCGATGCCCTGCGCCTGTTTGCGTCCGCGCGGCGTGAGCTGTCGCGCGAGATCGCTCGACGCCTGATCTTCCGCTTCGGCGTGACGCCAGAGAATGAGGTTCATCGATTGTCTCCCGGTGATGAGGTTCGTTGTCGCGGCTTCGACAGGATACGCATGCTTGCGGCGGCGCATGAGGCACGCTACAATTCGCGGCTCGACGGAGCGTAGCGCAGCCTGGTAGCGCATCTGATTTGGGATCAGAGGGTCGAAGGTTCGAATCCTTTCGCTCCGACCACGATACACGAAGGGGTTACAAGTTACGGCTTGTAACCCCTTTGTCTTTTCGACGCTCGTCCGGGAGTCTCATGCCGCGTATCGTTTCCGCCTTTCTTTGTGCCGCATTCGTCGCGCTCGGGCTTGCCGCCTGCGCCGAACCGCAGCACAAGCATCCGCCGCAGGATCCGCCCGACTACAAGGGCGTGCCCACGGACATGACGCCGCCTTCGATGATCGAGCCGCCCGCAAAGCCGCAGTAATTCTTCGTCGACCACAAAAGGCGAAGCCCCGATGCGGGCACACCGGGGCTTCTGACCCGCATCGACTGTTGTTCGCGCGGAGATCGACGCGGGCTCAGGCCAGTCTAGGAATATCCGCCGCGCGCGAGTGTATGGGCTTGTTTCCGAGCGTAACGGGATGCAAGAACGTTCCCGGGGCAGACTCGGCAAACGCTACCTGCCGCACAGTTCAGAAGACTCGTTTGAGCGAGGTTTTTGCCGGGCATGTATCATCGGCAGACTTGTTTCAAAATGTATCTGCCATGAATCTGCTGTGGGCTTTTGCCGCCGTTGCGCCGCTTGGCGTGGCATCGCTCGTTGCGTTTGCCGCGCATATCGATCCGTTGTCGGGGCACTGGCGCACGCCGACCCGATCAGGCGGCGAGGACGATACCGCCGACGCCTGATGCTGCGAGCGTCACTGCTTGCAGCGGATCACCATCGAGCGGTTCTTGATGTTCGCCCCGAAAATCCCGCCGACGGACCCGCCCGCGGTCGCGCCATTGTCGGCATCCTTCGAAATCACGTCGTACCCATACGCGCCGCACGTTTCGCCCGCCTGCTTGTAGCAGGCCGCCCAGCTCGTGCTCGCGTCGCTGCCACTGCAATTGACCGCGAAGCCGGTATCGCCGGAAGGCAGATAGGTCATCGTCGTCGTGTGGGCGCAGCCGGCGAGCGCGCCGGTCAGCGCCAGCGCCGCGCCGAGCGCGGCCGTGTTCATCCTCTTCGTCAATCTCATCGATCTTCCTTGTAACGTCCGCCGGGCGTTCAACGCGGCGGAAGGTAGCGCGCCGGGTCCGCCGAGCGGCCCATGTAGCGCACTTCGAAATGCAGCATCGTGCGATTGCTGTCGGTATCGCCCATTTCGGCGATTTGCTGGCCCTGCTGCACGGTCTGACCTTCCTTGACCAGCAGCACGCGATTGTGGGCGTAGGCGGTCAGATAATCGTCGTCGTGCTTGACGATCAGCATGTTGCCGTAGCCGCGCAGGCCGTTGCCCGCATAGACGACATTGCCGGTCGCGGCAGCGACGACGGGCGTGCCCGCCGCATTGGCGATGTCGATGCCCTTCGAATTCTTGCCGTCGAAGCTGCGAATGACGCTGCCCTGCGCCGGCCAGACGAGCGTCACGCCCGGTCCGGCCTTCTGCGATGAGGCTTGCGCGCTGGCATCGCTCTTCGCGCTGCCTGCTGCACCTGTGGCACCCGCTGCACCCGCCGCCGATGAATCCGCCGCTGTCGCGCTGCCCGCCGGCGGCGCGATGCGCAGCACCTGGCCGACCTCGATCGCGTCGGGATTCGTGAGCCCGTTCCAGCGCTTGAGACTCGCCACCGTGGTGCGGTTCTCGCGCGCGATCTTTGAGAGCGTGTCGCCGCGCTCCACCCGATAAAAGCCCGGCGCGACCGGCCCCGTTCCGCAAGCGGCCAGGACTGCGATGAGCGATGCGCAGACGAGCCGTCGAATTGTTTTTTGCAAACCTGACCTCGCAAAGCACCGCCGCGAGCCGTGCACGACACGGCCGCGCGGCGAACCGAAAGGCAGGATTTTACCGTCTCGGGTTTCCCCGGACAGAAAGCCGCCTGGCGCGGGCGGCTCGGTCTTACTTGTCGGCTGCGACGACGAGCCGGAGCGAGGCCGTCTCGGTCTTGCCCGGCGCGAGCCAGCGCAGCCCGCGGCCGTTGTGGATGGCGTCGGGCAGGCCGATCCACGGCTCGACGCAATAGAAGTCCGACGTGTCGGCTTCGGTCCAGGTCGTGACCGCGTACCACGGCACCGAATCCGGCTGATGCAGCTCGAAGTTGACCGTGCGGCCGGGCAGGTTCAGTAGCATCGGCTCATCGGACTGGCGCGTGAGGCAGTGAAACGTATCGACGATGCTCGCATCGGCCAGCGAATAGCGCGGCAGACCCGGCTCGGCGTCGCTGATCGAGCCGTCCGGCAGTTGTCGGCGCCGCTCGGTGCGCGGCAGCTCGACACTGCTTTGCGCGCGCTGGCCGTGCGGCAGATGAAAGTAGAAGTGATGCCCCGCGTACCAGGGCAGCGCGACTTCGCCGGGATTCGACGTCGTGAGCTCGACTTCGAGCGTGTTGCCGTCGACGATGCGGTACGCCGCCTCGAAGCGGAACGCGAACGGATAGCCGTCGCGGGTGGCGTCGCTGTCGACGAGCGTCATGCGCAGACCGTGGCCGTCGGCGTCGCGGGTGCAGGAGAAGGGCAGGTTGCGCGCGAAGCCGTGAGTCGGCAGCGCATGCACGACGCCTTCCGGATCGCGCCATTTGCCGATTTCGCCATCGACGAAATGCCGCCCGAGGAACGGAAAGAGCAGCGGATTGCCGCCGCGGATCTTCGCCGGGTTTGACCAGTCGGGTGCGTCGGGCCAGTGCACGACCGGCTCGCCGCCGACGCGCCAGGTCATGAGCCGGCCGCCCGCGCGCGGCGCGAGCTGGATGGCGGCGCCGTCGCGCTCGATTTCGATGATGTCGGTTTCCGGTGACATGATGGCAGGACGCTCCGTTGAGTGGCTTGTCGCCGCGCGTCGCACTGCGCGACCCGCAATCGACGATTCTGCCTTGGAATTCTGTACGGAAAAACCCTTTGCGGGAAATTGCGACTGAGCAAGGTCTTTGCAATATGTTGTTATATGGCCCGTGTGTTGGGAATCAGACGGACAGGGAGTGACCATGGATCTGGCGATGGCAATGGGCGTCGCGATGTTCGGCCTCTTCGGCGCGAGCACGGCAATCTTTCTCTACAAGCTGAAGGTCTGACGGACGAACGCGGTTCGGCAGCGCCGTACGCGTAGTTTCTTTCGTACCGCTTATATTCAGCTTTCGATATTTCTTCGTTTTGCCGACGATCGACTGTCGGCGCAATTTGTGTGCGGTTAGCGCTTGGCGCTCGATTTCGCCACCGGCATAATCGGTCCCGTTTGCGCGCCGTATCGCTTTTCCTTCCTGTTCCAGATTCCCGTCCGCCCCGTTCGTCTTCGCGTGCGCGAGGGATGGAACTGCACGGCGCGTCCCTCATCCTCCTCAAAAAAGGACCGACGCGTGACTCTGTGGTTTCTCGTATTCTTGAGCGTGCTCCAGGGCGTGACCGAACTCTTTCCGGTCAGCAGCCTCGGGCATACGCTGCTCGTCCCCGGCCTGATCGGCATGCATATCGACAAGCATGCGCCGCAACTGCTGCCATTTCTCGTCGCGCTGCATCTGGGCACCGCCATCGCGCTGCTCTGGTATTTCCGCACACGCTGGATCGCGCTGATCCGCGGCTTCTTCGCATCGCTCGGCGGCCGCAGGAACGATGACGGTCACATGATGTGGGCGCTCATCATCGGCACGATTCCGACGGGTATTGTCGGGCTGCTGCTCGAAAAGCGGCTCGAGGCACTTTTTCACGATTTGCGGATCGTCGCGGCGGCGCTGATCGTCAACGGCGTGCTGTTGTGGCTGGGCGACCGTTTGCAAAAGCGCCGCGCGATGCAGGCACCCGACAAGCTCACGTTCAAGCAGGCGTTCCTGGTCGGCCTGGCGCAGATCGGCGCGCTGATTCCGGGCTTTTCGCGCAGCGGTCTGACGATGATCGCGGGCGTCGGCGCGGGACTCACGGCCGAGGCGGCGGCGGAATTCTCGTTCCTGCTCGGCACGCCGATCATCTTCGCGGCGGGCGTGCTCGAACTGCCGAAGCTGTTGCACGCGCCGGGACAACTGGCCGATGCGGTACTGGGCGGCGTGCTGACCGGCATCGCGGCGTATCTGAGCGTGCGTTTCCTGATGCGCTACTTCGAAGGGCACGGCAAGCTCGCGTCGTTCGGCGTGTATTGCGTGATCGCGGGCATCTTCTTCTTCGGCTGGTTCATGATGCATCCGCAACCGGTGTGATGAAGCCGGGACAAGCGGGGCGGCGAATGAGGTAAAATCGCCGTCTCTTCTGATCCGCGGCTGCTTCGTTGTTCCGGCCGCGCGTTCCGGTTCTCCGCCCTTAGCTCAGCTGGATAGAGCAACGGCCTTCTAAGCCGTAGGTCACACGTTCGAGTCGTGTAGGGCGGGCCAGTAGAATCAAAGACATAGCCCGGTTCTCGCGATCGGGCTTTTTGCTTTCTGGGCTTCGTGTAGTCGAATTCGGCAACGTCAGGTGGCCCGAATGCTCAGCGGTTTTGGTTAGGCCGTGCTTCGCGCGACGAAGACAAACTTTGACATTGCCGTAGAATCGGCGGCGCGGAGTCATACCGTATTCTGTGAAGTCCGGCGCGTGGTTGCGCTGGGACGGGCTTGGCAGCCTGGTGACCAGATGTAACGACCCGTGAGCCCACGCAATGTGGGCTTACGTTAGCTGCGCTTTGACAAGAAGTGCAGCTAGAGATCGCGTGCGCCCTCGGACCAAGGAAGCACGTTGCTTTGTCGCGCCTATGGGCGGGACGTGGCAGGGAACCCGAAAGGGTTGCCGGTATGGTCGTATTGGTCCCGGTCTGCCAACCTTGTCACTGTTCCCGCCCGCCCCCTTCATTCGAAGGGTGCGGCTCAGGGCTTCACACAGGAGCGAGCATGGGTAAAAGAAAAGTTCTTACCGTAACCGGGGCTGTTAGCATCGACCACCGAATTGGCCAGATAGCTGCCAGCATCAAGCGAGCGCAAGAGACGGTCACACATCAAAGGCAATCACTCTGCGACGAACAAGCGATGCGGCTAGAACGCGTTGACGCTGCCTTGTCCCTTGCACTTGCGAGTGCGAAGTTGTCGATGGAGTTTTTCAAGGAGGCGCGTCCCTCGTTGCGCCCGATGGACGCCACCGAACAGCATGTGATCGAAGAACTTGTTGATAGCGGCGTAGCGCCAAAGACTCACCAGCAGTTGCAAGGAAGCTAAGCCTGCGTCCGCGCCGTCGCGTCAGCCGCTTAGGGCGGGCCAGATACCCGCGTCGAGCCCAGTCTTTGCGACTGGGCTTTTTGCTTTGCTGGCCCACTTCCTGCCCCTCTCCCACCCGCGTGCGCGCCCGATCTCCCGTAGTCCGGCGCCCCGCAACGCATCGGCAAAATTAACCATCTCGTACAAGCAATCGCGCCGCCCATCCGCAGTGCGCCGATGCATCACCGTGGCGCGTGGTGCGCCACAACGGTGACGGCAACAGGCCGGATCGACTCAAGAGGGATGATTTGAACAATCGAGCATACGAAACCAGCCCGGCGCAATGCTCGCTATGGAACCGCAAGCAATCGCGCCTGCCTCCGGAATCGCGGCGCGTGCTGCTCGCGCTTTCGGAGCGCGTGCTCGGCGCCTCGCTTGCGTCACTGTTCGAGCTGAAGGGCTTTCCGGCGCAACTCGCGCTCGATGCGACATCGGTCAGAGTCATCGTCGAGGAATGGCGTCCGCATGTGCTCTTTCTCGACACGCGCATCGGCGGCTGCGGCAACTACGCGCTGGTTCGCGCGCTACGCGACGCCGACGACGATGCGCGTCGTCTCATCATAGCGATGAGCGGCTTCCTGCCCGAAGAGCCGATCGCGCGTCTCAAGGAAGCGGGCTACGACGGACATTGTCGCCGCCCGTGTCCCGTATGGCAGATGACCGATCTGCTCGACGAATTTTTCGCGTGTCTTGCGGTGCGCTGAGCCCGTCCTCGCGCGGCCGCATCGCGCGCGCATAGCTGCGCGGCCCGAACACGACATTGAGCGCGATCATCGCGACGAGGCTCGCGGCGAGCATCATCCACGACATCGAGAAACCGCCGCTCACATCGCGCACGACGCCCGCCGCGACCGGCGCCAGCGCCGCGATGACGAAGCCCACGCCCTGCACGAACGCGACGAGCCGCGCGGCGAGTGCGGGGTCGTCGGCGTGATCGAGCGTCAGCACGAGCGTGAGCGCAAAGACGCCGCCGAGCCCGCCGCCCAGCAGCGCGACCGCCGCGATCGGCGCGGAAAGCGGCGCGAACAGCAGCAGACCGAAGCCGCACAATTGCGCGACGAGGCCGAGCGCCAGCCACGGACGCCGATCCCGGCCACGTCCGAAATGCGACGCCGCCATCGGCAACAGCAACGCGGATGACGCCTGAAACACCGTGAGCATCGCGAGCAGCGTGCCGCTTTCGGTCACGCCGCGGCCGAGTTGCTGGTAGTACGCGGGCATCCACGCGACGAGGCACGTATAACCGCCGTTGACGAGCCCGAAGAAAATCCCGAGCGTCCACGCGCGACGATTGAGAAAGAGCGACGGCATGGGCTTCGCATTTCGCGTCGATGAGACGCGAGGCAAAGCATCGGCGCGCATCAGGAGCATCCACACCGCGAGCGCGAGCAGCGCGGGCATCGCCCAGAACGCCAGGCCCGCCTGCCACGACACACGCGACGCGAGCGCCGGCGTGATGCTCGCGCCGAGTCCGCCGCCCGCCATGATCGATGCCGAATAGAGACCCATCGCGAAGGGCAGGCGCGCGGCGAAGCGCGTCTTCATCACGCCGGGCAAAAGCGCCTGAATGACTGCGACGCCCGTGCCCGCAATCGCCGCGCTCACGATCAGCGCAGCCGCGTTCCCGGCGAACCAGCGGCCCGCGCACGCCACGACGATCGCCACGAGCCCGATCGCGACGCCGCGCCCGTTGCCGATCGCCTTCGACAGCGCGCTCGCGCCGAACGCGCATACGCCCATCGCGACGACGGGCAGTCCGGTCAGCATCGACGCGCCGCGAAACGACAGCCCCGTCGCCGACAGGATCACGCCCATCAGCGGACTCACCGACGTCAGCAGCGGCCGCAGATTCAGCCCGATCGCGACGATCACCGCGAGCCACGCCAGGTTCGATGCGCGCGGGTTCATCGCGTGAACTCCGATGAAACCGGTGTGCCGTTCGCCATCACGAAGCGGCGCGGCGGGCGCATCGCGACGGCCTGCGCGACCGTGTCCGCATCGACGAGCACGAGGTCTGCGCGCATGCCCGGCGCGAGGCCGTAGTCCGCGAAGCCGCAGGCGCGGGCCGCGTCGATCGACACGCAATCGAACGCGGCGGCGAGATCGTCGTCGCGGCGCAGGTCGTAGCGCATCGCGATCAGCATCGCGCGTTCGAGCATGTCGGGCGAACCGAAGGGCGTCCATGCGTCGCGGATGCCGTCGTTGCCGCCGAACAGCGTCACGCCCGCCGCGCGCGCTTCGCGCAACGACGGCACCGGAACCGATGCGGGCGCGGTCGTCAGAAGCGCGACGTTCGCGCGCGCGATGCGCTCGAGCAGCGCGCCGCGCCGCGGGTCGGGCAGCGCGCCAAGACAGAACGCGTGGCTCACCACGACGTGGCCCTGATAACCATGCGCCTCGACGCGATCGAGCAGCAGGTCGAATGTGAACGCGCCGAGATCGCCCGGCTCGTGCAGATGCATGTCGATGGGCTTGCCGTGCTTCGTCGCGAGCGCGAACGTGACATCGAGCGAGGCGGCCGGATCGCCGTCGATCGAAGACGGATCGAGCGCGCCGAGCACATCGGCGCCGTTCGCCAGCGCGGCATCGAGCAGCTCACGCGTGCCGGGGCGCTTCAGCACGCCCGATTGCGGAAACGCGACGATCTGCATGTCGAGCACATCGGCGAGCGCGGCGCGGGTATCGCAGACGCCTTCGAGATGACGCAGGCCCGCATCCGTATCGATGTCGACGTGCGTGCGCAGGCGCGTCGTGCCTTCGCGCAGGAACGCGAGCGCCAGCGCGCGCGACGCCTGCGCGGCGTCGTGGCCGCTTTCTGCGCGCCAGCGCCGCTCGTTCTCGATCCGGTCGATGAGACGCGGCCCGACCGCGTTGCGATACCACGGCATGCCCCACGTGGTCTTGTCCAGATGCGTGTGTCCTTCGACGAAACCCGGCAACAGCAGCGCGAGCGCCGCATCGACGACGATATCGCCGGGCGCAGGCGTGCGCTCGCCATGGGGAACGATCGCGTCGATGGTCGTGCCGGTGACGCGCACATCCGCCGGCGCACCGCCGAACGGTCGTGCGTTGACGATCCAGGTCGATGGATTCATGCGATGGATTCCTCCCATGGTTCATGCGGTTTGGTTGACCATTCTAGCAGTGTTTGGTCAACCAAAAATACGCGTGACCTGATAGACCGAATTCGCGCCCGAGCGTGCGCTCTCGCTACAATGCGAATCAACGCAAGCACGACAGGCATCATGGCATCACGCAAGGAAACATCATCGAACGAAGCCGCGAGCGAAAGCTCGCCCGACGAGCGCGTCTACGCGGCGATCAGCTCCGCGCTATTGCACGGCAAGCTCGCGCCCGGCGCGCAGCTCGTCGAGCGCGAACTCGCCGCCGCCTTCGACTGCACGCGCGGCACGATCCGCAAGGTGCTGGCGCGGCTCGGCGCCGAAGGCAAGCTCACGCTCGAAGCCAATCGCGGCGCGTTCGTGCCGTCGCCCACGCCCGCCGACATCCGCGAGGTCTATCGCGCGCGGCAAGTGGTCGAGGCGGGCATCGTCGCGGCGCTGTGCGGCACGCTGTCGGCGCAGGCGAAGCGCGCGTTGCGCGCGCATGTCAAGGCCGAGCAGCGCGCGGTGAAGGCGGGCAGCGTCGCGGATTGCGTGCGCCTCGCGGGGCATTTTCATCTGCTGCTCGCGGAACTGGCGGGCGCACGGGAAGTGCAGGCGTTTCTCGCCCAGCTCGTCGCCAAGACCGAGCTCTACAAGGCGCTGTTCGATCCGACCAAGCTGTCGAATTGCGCATCGGACGAACACGGACGTCTCGTCGATGCATTGGAGGAGGGCGCGCTCGATATCGCGCTCACCGCTATGCGCACGCATCTCGACGAGCTGGAAGAGCGCGTGCTCGCGCAGGCGAGCGCGACGCGCACGAACGATCTGGCGACGCTCTTCGCGGGCGCCTGAGCATCGATAAAAAAACGGGCCGCGGCGTGACAGCCGCGGCCCGTTTCGTTTTGCATCGCCGAACGAGAACGCCTTACTGCGAGAAGTCGAGCGCGTTGGTCAGGTCGCCCATCTTCTGTGCGCCGTTCGACACCAGCGCGGCGTCGCGCGCGGCGATGCCCGGCAGCGTCGGCAGGCTGAAGCGTTTCGTGATGAAGCGCAGGATCGACGTGGTGTCGTACTGCGTGTGATCGACGAAACCCTTCTTCGCGTACGGCGAGATGACGAGCGCCGGAATGCGCGTGCCCGGACCCCAGCGGTCGCCCTTCGGCGGCGCGACGTGATCCCAGAAGCCGCCGTTTTCGTCATAGGTCACGACGACGACCATGTTCTTCCACTGCGGACTCTTCTGCAGATGGGAGATCAGATCGGCGATGTGCTGGTCGCCCTGCGCGACATCCGTATAACCGGCGTGCTCGTTCAGGTTGCCCTGCGGCTTGTAGAACGAGACTTGGGGCAGCGTGCCCGCGTCGATCGCCTTGATGAACTCCGAGCCGTTGGTGCCGCCGTCGAGCAGATGCTGCGCGCGGTTGGCCGTGCCCGGCGCGAGGTCGGCGAAATAGTTGAACGGCTGATGGTGCGTCTGGAAATCAGGCACCACGTTGACCGCGCCGTTGATGACCGAACGGTCCGCCAGCGCCGCACCCCACGAGCCGCCGTACCACGCCCAGCTCACCCCGGCGCTGTTCAGCAGATCGCCGATGTGCTGCTGCGTCTGCGGCGGCAGCGTGGTGGCCTGGCTCGGGTCCGCGAGGTTCGGATCGCCGCCCGTCGCCGGCTTGTTGCCGCTCGGCTGATACGGCGGCTGCATCGTGTTGATCGCGAAGAAGTCGGGCGTGAGGTTGCCCGAGTTCACGAAGAGCCCCTGCGTGTTGCCGGTGAGCGCAGAACCCGCCGCCTTCGCGAGCTTGAGCGAAACGCCGTCGGCGTTCACGGCGGAGATCGAACTGGCGGCCACGCTCTTGTCGGCGTTCGGATAGACCGGCGTGCAGGCGCAGACGAGCCACTGGTGGTTCAGGAACGAGCCGCCGAACGCGCCCATGAAGAAGTTGTCCGCCAGCGTGTACTGCTGCGCGATCTTGTAGAGCGGCAGCTTGTCCGGCGGCGTGTCGTAGTGGCCCATCACGAGACCGCCCGAATCGCCCCATGCGGCGAACTTGTCGTTCTTGCCGCCGTCGATCTGCATCTGGTTCTCATAGAAGCGGTGATACAGATCGCGCGTGGTGACGTTGAGCTGCGTGTTGAAGCCGTTGGGATCGTCGATCGCGAAGGGCGCGTTCGGCAGGTTCGCCGTCATCGCTTCGGTGATCGCGGGCGTTACGCCCGTCGCCGTCAGGCCGGTCCAGATCTTCGGCAGCGTGGGCAGCACGCTGCCGTCGCGGTCGAGCTGTTGCGCGCTCGCCGCCGTCACGTTCTGCAGGCCGTTCGCGCCGGGAAAGTGCCCGTAGAGATTGTCGAAGCTGCGGTTTTCCGCGTAGATCACGACGACGTTCTTCACCGACGAGATATCGCTGTCCTGATGATCGTCGCCGCCGCATGCGTAGAGGCCGAATGCAACAGTGGCCGCGAGCGGCACCGCGCAAACGAGTTTCTTGTTCATTGAGGTTTCTCTCTTGTGTTGGGGACCGGCGCATGACGCGGGTTTCGTCGTCGGAAAGCCTTTGACGCCGGCGTGCGCAGTGTCGCAACGCAAGTTGACGCGGCCATGTAATAAGGCTTTCGCTTGCGTAATGTTCGCTTAATAAATTTCGGACAATGGGTCCGGCATCAGCGCGTCCCGGCTTGTCACATGAAAGACACACGTGCGACATACGCTTCGGCATCTTTCAATTCCGATGCCCCACGTCCATGTCTTCGATGCGTCCGTCGTTCGTCCTGCGCACTCTCGCGCTCACTGCGTTCACTGCGTTCATCGCAATATCCGCTGCGATGAGCGGCTGCGATTCCCATGCGGCGGCCACGAACGCGAGCACGCCGGCGCAGGCGCCCGCCGCGCCGCAGGCCCAGTCGCGCGCGGCCGTGTTCGCGCATGTGAAGCAGATGACGTCGCTCGGCGAGAAGCTGTTCTTCGATCCGTCGCTGTCGGGTTCGGGCAAGCTCGCGTGCGCGTCGTGTCATAGCCCGGGCCACGCGTTCGGTCCGCCCAACGCGCTGTCCGTGCAACTCGGCGGCAACGACATGCATCAGCCGGGCTTTCGCGCGGTGCCTTCGCTCAGGTACCTGCAGTCGGTGCCGGCGTTCACGCGCCACTTCCATGATTCCGACGACGAAGGCGACGAAAGCGTCGATGCCGGCCCGACCGGTGGCCTGACGTGGGATGGCCGCGTCGATCACGGATCGGACCAGGCGCGCATTCCGCTGCTGTCGTCGTTCGAGATGGGCAGCACGCCCGCCAAGGTCGCGGCGGCGGTGAAGGCGTCGCCCTATGCCGACGATTTCCGCAAGGCATTCGGCGACCATGTCTTCGACAGCGACGAGCGTGCGTTCGCGTCGGTGCTGGAGTCGCTCGAAGCGTTCGAGCAGACGCCTGCCAAGTTCTATCCGTACACCAGCAAGTTCGACGCGTTCCTCGCGGGCCGCGTCAGACTCAACGACGCCGAGATGCATGGCCTTCAGCTCTTCAACGACGAGAACAAGGGCAATTGCGCGTCGTGCCACATCAGCCAGCGCGCGAAGGACGGCTCGCCGCCGCAGTTCAGCGACTTCGGCCTGATCGCACTCGGCGTGCCGCGCAACCGCGCGTTGCCGATCAACCAGAACCCGCATTTCCATGATCTCGGCGCATGCGGTCCGGAGCGGCGCGACCTGAAGGGCCAGGACGAGTACTGCGGCATCTTCCGCACGCCTTCGCTGCGCAACGTCGCGACGCGCAAGACCTTCTTCCACAACGGCATCTATCACAAGCTGGAAGACGTGGTGCGCTTCTATGTCGAGCGCGACACCAATCCGGAGAAGTTCTATCCGGTCTCGAAGAAAGGCGTCGTCGACAAGTTCGACGATCTGCCGAAGCGCTACTGGGCGAACATCAATACCGATCCGCCGTTCGATCGCAAGAAGGGCGACAAGCCCGCGCTCGACGAGGCCGAGATCAGGGACGTCGTCGCGTTTCTCGATACGCTCACGGACGGCTACGATCCGGCCAAGGACAAGGACGCGCAAAAGGGCACCGGCATCAACCAGATGACGTCGACGGCAAACTGAGATGGTGCGGGCTGCGACGCCCGCGCATCATGCTATTCTCGTTGCACCCGATGGCCGGCTCTGCGCGCGAGGCCACGGGCGGACATACCATCGCAACGAGGAGAATCTCCATGCCGATTCGAGATCGAGCGTTCGCTCACGCCTGCATCCGGACGATCGCGGCTGCCGCGCTCGTCGCCGTGAGCGCGGCCGCTTCCGCCGCCAATCTCGGCTTTCTGAACAACACGCCGATCAGCTACATGAAGCAGCGTGATTTGCAGGCGCTCAACAACGCCGCGCAGGTCGCGCTCAATACGAAGAAGGACGGCGAATCGCTCGACTGGGACAACAAGGGCGCCGGCAACACGGTGCCGATCAACGGCACGGTGACGCCGCAAAACAGCTTCGAGTCGGACGGGCTCAAGTGCCGCAAGATCACGATCGTCGCGGAGGCGAAAGGGCAGACGCAGACCTGGACGCCGGTCGCCTGCAAGGCGAGCGACGGCAAGTGGAAGCTCAAGAAGCAGTGATGAACGGGGAACGCAATCGATGACCGGCCGCAGCGTATCGTGCGGCGTGGTCATCCTGAACGCGCAGGGTGACGTGCTGCTGTGCCACGCGACTGAAACCACGCACTGGGACGTGCCCAAGGGCGCCGCCGATCCTGGCGAGAGTCCGCGCGAGGCGGCGTTGCGCGAGCTTGTCGAGGAGACGGGCATCGTGTTGGCCGCCGAGCGGCTCAAGGATCTGGGGCGCTTTGTTTATCGTCGCGACAAGGATTTGCATCTTTTCGCGGTGCGCGTGAGCGAGCAGGAAGTGCAGCTCGAAGACTGCGTGTGTGAGTCGTACTTCCCGCGCTATAGCGATGGCACGATGATTCCGGAGATGGATGCGTACCGCTGGGTCAGTCCGGCGGAAGTCGATGCATTCGCGAGCCGCAGTCTCGCGCGGCTGTTTCAGACCACGTTGTCGCTTGCGGAGCTGCACGAGGCGCTTTAGGTTTGTCGCCGGATCCCGTTGGCGTGTTGGTTTATTGGCGTTGCTCCTGTGCGGGGCGGCAGTCACTTTCTTTGCTGCTGTGCAAAGAAAGTAACCAAAGAAACAGCTTGTCCCATCCGGAACGCCTCACACCGGCCGCGGCACAGGCGAACACATAGGGCACGGCAGTAGCGAGTGCTATCGTAGGCCATACCCGGCGGGGACCGCGCACGGTCTGACTCATCGCGCCGCGCAACGGACTGGTTCAGCACAAAACGGCTCCGGCCTGCTTCGCGGCCGACCGGTCAATCGGGGATGCGCGTGCGTCCCGATGGTTTTCCTTGCAACCCCGACGGCAGCGCGTAGCGCTGTGCCGAAGCTCTTTCGTGCTGAACCGGCGCCCTAAAAGTTATGCTTGTCAGACCGTGCGCGGTCCAAGCCCGGTTAGGACTATGAGGGCACTTGCTACTGCGCCCACGAACAACGAGAGTAGTGGTCAAATTGCGTATGACCGCGGGCGTCTCGAGCTGCTTTCTTTGGTTACTTTCTTTGCAGCAGCAAAGAAAGTGACTGCCGCCCCGCACAGGGGCAACGCTAACCAACCAACACGCTAACGGGATCCGGCGAAACCCCCAAAATCAGTCAACCGTCCGATCGTTGGGATTGGCGAAAAGCGCCTTCATTTCCGCCGACATCGGGAATTGCAGGTTCATGCCATCGGGGGGAATCGGCCGCATGAACCAGGTGTCGTAGAGCTTCTTGGCCTCGCCCGAGCGCTGCATATTGGCAATCACATCGTCGACGATGCGCTTGAACACCGGGTCGCCCTTTCTCATCATGCAGCCGTACGCTTCGTTCGCAAGCGAAGCGCCCGTCACCACGTATTCGTTGCGCGCGGCGCCTTCCTGCGCGATCTTGCCGTAGAGAAGCGGGTCGTCCATCACGAAGGCCACCGCGCGATCCGACTTCAGCGCGGCGAACGCTTCCGCGTGATCGCGCGCGCTGATGATGCGCAGGTTCAGGTTCTTGTCGATGCTCATCTGCCGCAACATGCGCTCGTCCGACGTGCCCGCCGTCGTCGCGACTGTCTTGTTCGCGAGGTCGGCGTAATCGCGGATGCCGGACTTCTTCTTCACGGCCATGCGGATGCCGTACTGAAAGAAGCTGTTCGAGAACGCGACGAGCGGATCGCGCTCCGCCACGTGCGCGGTCGAGCCGCATTCCAGATCGACCTGATTGTTCACGACATACGAGATGCGGTTCGCCGACGTGACCTGCACGTTCTTCACCGCGAGATTCGGCATGTTGAGGCGCTTCTTGACTTCGTCGACGACTTTCAGCGCGATGTCGTACGAGTAGCCGACCGGCTGCTGCTTCACCGAGTACGAGAACGGCACCGACGATTCGCGCGTGCCCAGCACGATCGCGCCGTTCTCGGCGATCTTGCGCAGCGTCGCGGAAGGCGGCATCTGATCGACGGCGGCCTGCGCCGTGGCGAGCTCGGCGGCGTTGGCCGCATGCGCGCCGGCGGACGCGAGCGCGAGGCAGGCGGCGAGGGCGGCGCTTCGTTGCATCCGTGAGCGGTGCGCGATGGAATGCGGCGGCTTCATGATGTCCTCGTTAGAAGCGCGATCTACTGCCGCGCCGCGTACCCGATACGATGTCAGGCCGGTTTGCCCCAGCTGTCGCGCAGGCTGACGATGCGATTGAACACGGGCTTGCCCGGTTGCGAATCGACCCGGTCCGCGACGAAATAGCCGTGGCGCTCGAACTGGAAGCGGTCTTCGGCGTTCGCGTCGCGCGCGCTCGGCTCGAGATACGCGTTCACGACGCGCTTCGAATCCGGGTTCAGCGCATCGAGGAATTCCGCGCCGCCCGCGCCGGGCTGCGGCTCCTTGAAGAGACGGTCGTAGAGGCGCACTTCGGCCGCATACGCGGTCGCCGCGCTGACCCAGTGAATCGTGCCCTTCACCTTGTAGTTGTTCGCGCCTTCGGTGCCCGACTTGCTATCCGGGAAGTAATTGCAGTGCACGGCGATCACGTTGCCGTTTTCGTCCTTGTCCGCGCCCGTGCATTCCACGATGAAGCCGTATTTCAGACGCACCTTGTTGCCCGGGAAGAGACGGAAATAGCCCTTCGGCGGCGTTTCCTGAAAGTCCTCGCGCTCGATCCACAGTTCACGCGAGAACGGGAACGCGCGCACGCCGCGATCCGGATGATGAGGATGCACCGGCGCGCTGCACGGCTCGCTCTGTCCTTCCGGATAGTTGTCGATGATGAGCTTCAACGGATCGAGCACCGCGATCGCGCGCGGGGCTTTCTCGTCGAGATCATCGCGCAGTGCGCCTTCGAGCACGCTCATGTCGATCCACGAATCGACCTTCGTGACGCCGACACGCTCGACCATCAGGCGGATGCTTTCCGGCGTGAAGCCGCGCCGGCGCACGCCGACGATGGTCGGCATGCGCGGATCGTCCCAGCCGTCGACGTGATTGTCCTGCACGAGCTGCAACAGCTTGCGCTTGCTCGTGATCGCGTACGTGAGGTTCAGGCGCGAGAATTCGATCTGCTGCGGCAGCGGACGCTCAAACACGCCGTCGTCCGCGAGCTGCGCGAGGAACCAGTCGTAGAGCGGCCGATGATCTTCGAACTCCAGCGTGCACAGCGAGTGCGTGATGTTCTCGATCGCGTCCGACACGCAGTGCGCGTAGTCGTACATCGGGTAGATGCACCACGTGTCGCCCGTGCGATAGTGATGCGCGAAGCGGATGCGGTAGATCACCGGGTCGCGCATGTTGAAGTTCGGCGAGCCCATGTCGATCTTCGCGCGCAGCACGTGCTCGCCTTCCTTGAACTCGCCCGCCTTCATGCGGCGGAAGAGGTCGAGGTTCTCTTCGGGCGTGCGCTCGCGATACGGCGAGTCGATGCCGGCTTCCGTGGCCGAGCCGCGCGTCGCGCGCATCTCTTCGGCGGTCTGACTGTCCACGTACGCCTGGCCCTTCTTGATGAGCATCTCGGCGAACTCGTACAGCTTGTCGTAGTAGTCGCTCGCGAAGTACTTGTGCTCCGCGCCGTCCTTGTTCCAGTCGAAGCCGAGCCAGGTCACGGCGTCGATGATCGAATCGACGTATTCGACGCTTTCCTTCTCGGGGTTCGTATCGTCGAAGCGCAGGTGACACACGCCGCCGTAAGCCGCGGCGAGGCCGAAGTTCACGCAGATGCTCTTCGCATGCCCGATGTGCAGATAGCCGTTCGGCTCAGGCGGGAAGCGCGTCTCTACCCGCTGCGACCATTTGCCGGAGCGGTTGTCGTCTTCGATGATGTTGCGAATGAAATTGGATGGCGCCGGAGCGTCGTTGCGATCGGTGTTCATGCGAAAGAGAGTGCCAGCGGATGCGCTCGCGCGCGTGAAACGGTTCGGGAAGCGTCCCTCGAGACCGGATCGGCTCGGAACGCGTGCGAATGACTTGAATATTGGGTCGATTCTACCTTACGCAACCATCGGAGGCAGACCGCGGCGGCGTTCGTCGCGCGATTCGCACAGCCGCCTCGTTTCGCGAGTTCCATTACACGGATTACGCGCGGCAACGCGCTTCGTAACCGCCGTAACGGGACGTAAATCGCGTTGAAAGCCGCACCGCCGCGATTTTAAGATCGGCTCGCCTGCATCGGCATCACAACAATACAAGGAAGCCCATCATGAAGAAGATCGCCATCACGACGCTCAAGTTCGCCGCCGCAGCCGCGCTCGTGTCGAGCCTCGCAGCCTGCGCGAACGTCTCGCGCCAGCAGGCGCACGCTGGCGTCGGCGCGGCTGCGGGCGGCGCGCTCGGCTATCTGGTCACCGGCGGCCCGATCGGCACCGTCGCGGGTGCGGCGGCGGGCGGGCTGATCGGCGCCGGCGTCCGTTGATATCCGCTCAGATGGCCTTCGACGCCCGCAAACGCGCGATTTTCGCGTCGTCGTAGCCGAGCACGTCGGCGAGCACGCTCGTCGTGTGCTCGCCCAATAGCGGCGGATGCGTGCGCGCTTCGGGCGGCGTCGCGCTCATCTTGATCGGGCTCGCGACGAGCTTCACGGCACCGGCCGTCGGATGCGGCAACTCGATCTGCATTTTGCGCGCGAGCACCTGCGGATCCTCGAAGACTTCGCCGAGATCGTTGATCGGGCCGCACGGCACGCCTGCGGCTTCGAGTTCAGCGATCCATTCGTGCTTGCCTTTCAACCGGACCATGTCCGCGAGAATCGGCACCAGAATGTCGCGATTGCGCACGCGCGACGGGTTTGCCGCAAAGCGCGCGTCGTCCGCGAGTTCCGCGCGTCCGCCCACTTCGACGAACTTGCGGAACTGCCCGTCGTTGCCCACCGCGACGATGATCCAGCCATCGCTCGTCTGGAAGGTCTGATACGGCACGATGTTCGGATGCGCGTTGCCCCAGCGCACCGGCGGCTTGCCGCTCGCGAGGAAATTGGTGTTCATGTTGGCGAGCATCGCGACCTGCACATCCAGCAGCGCCATGTCGATGTACTGCCCTTCGCCCGTGCGGTCACGGTGCGCGAGGGCGGTGAGCACGCCGATGGTCGCGTACATGCCGGTCATCAGGTCCGCGATCGCCACGCCCGCTTTCTGCGGTCCGCCGCCGGGCTGGCCGTCGCGCTCGCCGGTGATGCTCATGAAGCCGCCGATGCCCTGCACGATGAAATCGTAGCCCGCGCGCTGCGCGTACGGCCCCGTCTGCCCGAAACCGGTGACCGAGCAATAGACGAGGTCCGGCTTCACCGCTTTCAGCGATTCGTAGTCCAGCCCGTACTTCTTCAGTTGCCCGGCCTTGTAGTTCTCCAGCACGACATCGCTTTGCGCGGCCAGCTCGCGCACGATCTGCTGGCCTTCCGGCGTGGCGATGTCCACCGTCACCGAGCGCTTGTTGCGGTTCGCCGCGAGATAGTACGCGGCCTCGTGCGTGTCCTCGCCGCCGGGCGTCTTCAGGTACGGCGGGCCCCAGTGGCGCGTGTCGTCGCCGGTTTCGGGCCGCTCGATCTTGATGACGTCCGCGCCGAAATCGGCGAGGGTCTGCGCGCACCACGGTCCCGCCAGCACGCGGGTCAGGTCCAGCACGCGGATATGGCTCAAGGCTCCCATTCGTCGGTTCGCTCGCTCAAATTGTCTCCGGACTGCGAATGTCGCACAGAACCGCCGCTCGCGCGATACCTGAGCCGCCCGCGCGCCCGGCCGCACGCGGCGAATCCCGTATAATCGACAATCACCCTTGCCACGCCGGCCCAGACTCGTCGCGAGCCGCCCGCGGGCACCATCAAAGAACCGAAGACACGCCCCGTACGCCATGAAAGCCGCCGAAATACGCGAGAAATTCCTGAAGTTCTTCGAATCGAAGGGCCATACGATCGTCCGTTCGTCGAGCCTCGTGCCCGGCAACGATCCGACGCTGCTCTTCACCAACTCGGGCATGGTCCAGTTCAAGGACGTGTTCCTGGGCAGCGAATCGCGTCCGTACTCGCGCGCGACCACCGCACAGCGCAGCGTGCGCGCGGGCGGCAAGCACAACGATCTGGAGAACGTCGGCTACACCGCGCGCCATCACACGTTCTTCGAGATGCTCGGCAACTTCTCGTTCGGCGATTACTTCAAGCGCGACGCGATCCACTATTGCTGGGAACTGCTGACCAAGGTGTACAACCTGCCGGCAGAAAAGCTCACGGTCACCGTCTACAAGGAAGACGACGAAGCCTTCGACATCTGGGCCAAGGAAATCGGCGTGCCGGTCGAGCGTATCATCCGCATCGGCGACAACAAGGGCGCGCGTTACGCGTCGGACAATTTCTGGCAGATGGCCGACACCGGCCCTTGCGGCCCATGCTCGGAAGTGTTCTACGATCACGGCCCGGAAATCTGGGGCGGCCCGCCGGGATCTCCTGAGGAAGACGGTGACCGCTTCATCGAGATCTGGAATCTCGTGTTCATGCAGTTCAACCGCGACGCCCAAGGCAACATGACGCCGCTGCCCAAGCAGTGCGTCGATACCGGCATGGGCCTCGAACGTCTCGCCGCCGTGCTGCAGCACGTCCACAGCAACTACGAGATCGATCTGTTCCAGACGCTCATCAAGGCTGCGGGTCGCGAAACGAATACCGCCGATCTGGAAAACAACTCGCTGAAGGTGATCGCCGATCACATCCGCGCGTGCTCGTTCCTGATCGTCGATGGCGTGATCCCCGGCAACGAAGGCCGCGGCTACGTGCTGCGCCGCATCGTGCGCCGCGCGATCCGTCACGGCTACAAGCTCGGCAAGAAGGGCGCGTTCTTCCACAAGCTGGTGGCGGATCTCGTCGCGGAAATGGGCGCGGCGTATCCGGAACTCACGGATGCCCAGCAACGCGTGACTGACGTGCTGCGTCAGGAAGAAGAGCGCTTCTTCGAGACCATCGAACACGGCATGTCGATTCTCGAAGGCGAACTCGCGGATCTGGAAAAGAAGAACGTCAAGCAACTGGACGGCGAACTCGCGTTCAAGCTGCACGACACCTACGGCTTCCCGCTCGATCTCACGGCGGACGTGTGCCGCGAGCGCGGCGTGACCGTCGACGAACCCGCCTTCGACGACGCGATGGCGCGTCAGCGCGATCAGGCGCGCGCGGCGGGCAAGTTCAAGATCGCGGCGGGCCTCGAATACTCGGGCGCGAAGTCGACTTTCCACGGCTACGAGAAGGAAATCTTCGACGACGCGAAAATCCTCGCGCTGTATGTCGAAGGCGCATCGGTGAAGGAAGCGAAGGACGGCCAGCAGGCGGTCGTCGTGCTCGATCACACGCCGTTCTATGCGGAATCGGGTGGTCAGGTCGGCGATCAGGGCGTGCTCGCGAACGCGAACGTGCGCTTCGCCGTCGCGGATACGCTGAAGGTGCAGGCCGATGTCGTCGGTCATCACGGCACGGTCGAGCAGGGCACGCTCAAGGTCGGCGATGTCGTGAAGGCGGAAATCGACGCCATTCGCCGCGCCCGCACCGCGCGCAATCACTCGGCCACGCATTTGATGCACAAGGCGCTGCGCGAAGTGCTCGGCGGCCACGTGCAACAGAAAGGCTCGCTCGTCGATGCCGACAAGACGCGCTTCGACTTCGCCCACAACGCACCGATGACGGATGACGACATCCGCCGCGTCGAGCAGATCGTGAACAACGAGATCATCGCGAATGCGCCGGGCGTCGTGCGCGTGATGTCTTACGACGATGCGGTGAAGGGCGGCGCGATGGCGCTGTTCGGCGAGAAGTACGGCGACACCGTGCGCGTGCTCGATCTGGGCTTTTCGCGCGAGCTGTGCGGCGGCACGCACGTGCAGCGCACCGGCGATATCGGCTTCTTCAAGATCGTGATGGAAGGCGGCGTCGCGGCGGGCATTCGCCGCGTCGAAGCGATCACCGGCGACAACGCCGTGCGTTACGTGCAGGAGCTGGATCAACGCATCAACGCGGCGGCGGGCGTGCTGAAGGCGCAGCCTTCGGAACTCACGCAGCGTATCGCGCAGGTTCAGGAGCATGTGAAGTCGCTGGAGAAGGAACTCGGCGCGTTGAAGTCGAAGCTCGCTGCGAGCCAGGGCGATGAACTCGTGTCGCAAGCCGTCGATGTGTCCGGCGTGCAAGTGCTCGCCGCGCAACTGGAAGGCGCGGACGTGAAGACGCTGCGCGAGACCGTCGACAAGCTGAAGGACAAGCTCAAGAGCGCGGCGATCGTGCTCGCCTCGGTGGACGGCGGCAAGGTCAGCCTGATCGCCGGCGTCACGGCGGATGCGTCGAAGAAGGTGAAGGCGGGCGAGCTCGTCAACTTCGTCGCGCAGCAGGTCGGCGGCAAGGGCGGCGGTCGCCCGGACATGGCGCAGGCGGGCGGCACCGAGCCGGCCAATCTGCCGGCCGCGCTCGCGGGCGTGACGGGCTGGGTTCAGCAGCAGCTTTAATCGTTCGTTCGTCCTTCGAGGAAACGGCTCGATCTCTTCGGATCGGGCCGTTTTTCTTTACAGCCTGTCAGGCACACCGCGTGCAACGCTCCCAGCATTTCAACCAGAAAGGGGAGATGCATCATGAATCGCAAAATCGCAATGATCGTACTGACTTCGGCGATGCTCGCCGCGACCGGCGTCGCGCAGGCGAAGGGCTGCATCGAGGGCGCGGCGGTCGGCGGCGTGGCGGGGCACGTTGCGGGCAAGCACGGCACGGCGGGCGCGGTGGGCGGCTGCGCGATCGGCCATCACGAAGCCAGCAAGAAGGACAAGAAGGCGCAACAGGCCAACGCGGCGAGCGCGCCTGACAGCAAGTAGTCGTTCGGGCGGGCCGGCGACGCCACCACGCGCGCCGGTCCGAGCCGCTAGAATGGCCGGATTGCCGGCCGCGCGGCGCTACACCGTCGCGCGCGCCTCGTTCACGACAGGCCATCACAGCGATCCCATGACAGCGCCCACGGACCCGATCCAGCACTTCGCCTCCGACAACTACGCAGGCATCTGCCCTGAAGCGCTGCAAGCGCTCATCAACTCCAACACGAGCGGCCACGAACCCGCTTACGGCGATGATTCGTGGACCGCGCAAGTCTGCGACCGCATCCGCGATCTGTTCCAGACCGATTGCGAAGTCTTCTTCGTCTTCAACGGCACGGCCGCGAATTCGCTCGCGCTCGCCTCGCTTTGCCAGTCGTATCACTCGGTGATCTGCCACGAACTCGCGCATATCGAAACCGATGAATGCGGCGGCCCCGAATTCTTCTCCGGCGGCTCGAAACTGCTCACTGCGAAGGGCGAGAACGGCAAGCTCACGCCCGACGCCATCGAGGAACTCGTCACGAAGCGCGCGGACATCCACTATCCGAAGCCGAAGGTCGTCGCGCTCACACAGGCGACGGAAGTCGGCACCGTGTACACCGTCGAGGAAATTCGCGCGATCGCGGCGGTCGCCAAACGCCGGCATCTGAAAGTGCACATGGATGGCGCGCGTTTCGCCAACGCGGTCGCGACACTGAACGTGCATCCGTCGGAGATCACGTGGCGCGCGGGCGTCGACGTGCTGTGCTTCGGCGGCACGAAAAACGGCTTGCCGGTGGGCGAGGCGGTCGTGTTTTTCGACAAGGCGCTCGCCGCCGATTTCGCGTATCGCCTGAAGCAGGCGGGGCAGCTCGCATCGAAGATGCGCTTCATCTCCGCGCCGTGGCTCGGCCTGCTCGACAACGACGTGTGGCTGCGCAACGCGCGCCACGCCAACGCGATGGCGCGGCTGATGGCCGAACGCCTCGTCGGGATTCCCGGCGTGAGTCTGCTTTTCAAGCCCGAATCGAACGCGGTATTCGCCGAGCTGCCGGCGCACGTCGCGGCGGCGCTGCGCGCGAAGGGCTGGCGCTTCTACCAGTTCATCGGCTCGGGCGGCTGCCGTCTGATGTGCGCGTGGGACACGAAGCAGGAAACCGTCGAGCGCTTCACCGACGAGGTGCGCGCGCTTTGCGAACCGCGCTGAACCCCGATTGACACGCTCGCCGCGCCGCTCCTAACATGCCCGCACACCTTCCAAGGCGCGCTCGCGGATCATTGCCACAAGACGAATCCGCGCGAGGCGAGCGCGGAGGATTATCGGCGCATGCTGACGGAGTCGCTCTGAATGACCAAACCCGTACCCACGCGGCGCGCGGACTACGCGCACTTTCTCGCGATCAGCACGCGCTGGTCGGACAACGACGTGTATGGGCACATCAACAACGTCGTCTATTACAGCTATTTCGACACGGTCGTGAACGAGTATCTGCTGCGCGCGGGCGTGCTCGATTTCAATGAGGGTGAAACCATCGGCCTCGTCGTCGAGACGCGCTGCAATTTCTTTGCGCCGGTCGTGTTTCCCGAACCGATCGAGGCGGGTTTGCGCGTCGAGAAGCTCGGCAACACGAGCGTGCGCTATGAAGTGGCGATCTTCACGCAAGGCTCGGACGTCGCCGCCGCGCAAGGGCATTTCGTGCATGTCTACGTGGATCGCGTGACGCGCAGGCCAGTGCCGCTGCCCGCGCCGCTCGTCGATGCGCTGAAGCCGCTCATCACCGGCTGAGGGTCGCGTCTTGCTCCAGTGGTTCTGCGTGAGTCTGCTCAACGCCGTGAGCGTGGGATTGCTGCTCTTCATGTTGTCGGCGGGCCTGACGCTGATTTTCTCGATGCTCGGCGTGCTCAACTTCGCGCACGCGAGTTTCTATATGCTCGGCGCGTACGTCGGGCAGGCGCTCGCCGCGCATGGCGGATTCTGGTTTGCGTTGATCGTCGCGCCGGTGGTCGTCGGCATCGTGGGCGCGTTGTTCGAGCGATGCTTGCTGAGACGCGTGCATGCGCGCGGCGCGCTCGCGGAGATGCTGCTCACGTTCGGCGCGGCCATCGTGATCGGCGAGGGCGTGAAACTCTTCTGGGGACTCGGGCCGTTGCCCGCGACGATTCCACGCGTGCTCGACGGTCCGCTCTTCACGCTGTACGGCGCGTCGTTCGCCCGCTATCGCGTGTTCATGATGTCGATCGCCATCCTTATGCTCGGCGCGCTCTGGCTCGTCTTGCGCACATCGAAAACGGGCCTCGTCGTGCGCGCGGCGCTCACGCATCCCGCTACCGTCGAAACGCTCGGCCATGACGTGCCGCGCGTATTCACGACCGTCTTCGGCGTCGGGACCGCGCTCGCCGCGCTCGGTGGCGTGATCGGCGCGCCGCTCGCCGTCATCGAACCCGCGATGGCCGATGCGATGGGCCCGATCGTGTTCGTCGTCGTCGTGATCGGCGGGCTCGGGTCGCTGGGCGGTGCGCTCGTCGCGTCGCTTCTGATCGGTTGCGTGCAGACCTTCGCGGTGGGAGCGAGCGCGTCGGCGGGCAGCATCGCCGCAGCGTTCGGCGTGACGCTGCCGCTCGCGTGGAGCGCGCTGACGGTTGCGCAACTCGCGCCCGTGCTGCCCTATCTCGTGCTCGTCGCGATGCTGGCCGCGCGTCCACGCGGGCTTTTCGGCGAGCGCACGCGCGATGCCTAGATTTCTCGCGCTCATTGCCGCGCTCGCGCTGCCGCCGCTCTTCTCCGATCAATCGTGGTTGCTCGCGTACTTCGCGCAGACCGCGACGCTCATTGTGTTCGCGCTCTCCTACAACTTGTTGCTCGGCGAAACCGGTTTGCTCTCGTTCGGCCACGCCGTGTATTCGGGTCTCGGCGCATTCGCCGCAGCGCATGCGTTCAATCGCTTCGGCGTGCCGTTGCCGCTGTTGCCATTGATCGGCGGATTCGTCGCGATGTTGGCTGCCATCGTCTTCGGCGCGATCTCGACGCAGCGCGCGAGCACGTCGTTCGCGATGATCACGCTCGGCATCGGCGAACTGGTCGCCGCGTGCGTGTGGCTCGTGCCCGGCTGGTTCGGCGGCGAGGGCGGCGTGGCGATCGATCGCGCGAGCGGACCTCCGCTCTTCGCGTGGACCTTCGGGCCCTTGCGCGAGGCTTATGTGCTGATCGCGTGCTGGTGTGTCGCATCGGCGCTCGCGATGTTCGCCTTCTCGCGCACGCCGATGTGCCGCCTCGCCAACGCCGTGCGCGACAATCCCGCGCGCGCCGCGTCGATCGGCTTCGCGCCGCGTCGCGTGCGCTTCACGATGCTCGTCGTGTCGGCGTTCTTCGCGGGCATCGCGGGCGTGCTGGCGCTGATCAACGTCGAACTGGTGTCGTCGGAAAGCGTGGGGCTGGCGCGTTCGACGAGCGTGCTCGTCGCGACGGTGATCGGCGGCGCGGGGACATTCTTCGGACCGATGATCGGCGCGGTGCTGCTGACGTTCTTCAGCGTTGCGGTGGCGAGCGTGAGCGCCGCGTGGCCGATGTATCTCGGGCTCTTTTTCATGTGGGTCGTGATCGCCGCGCCGCAAGGCGTCGCGGGTTTGCTTCGACGCGATATGCGAACGCTCTGCATCGGCGCGTTCAGCGCGATGGTCTGGAGCGTCACGGTCGTCGTGTCGGTCGAAGCGCTCTATGCCGGACGAAGCGATGCGCGTGCGTGGCTCATCGCCGTGCCGTGCGCGTTGCTGGGCCTGTGGCTCGCGCGAAGCACGAGGACCGCGCGATGAACGCCGCGCTCGAACTGCACGGCATCGTCAAACGCTTCGGCGCGACGCGCGTGTTGCGGGGCGTCGATCTGCACGTCGCGCAGGGCGAGCGGCACGCGCTCATCGGTCCGAACGGCGCGGGCAAGTCCACGCTCTTCGATCTGATCTCGGGGCGCGCGCGGCCGGATGACGGACGCATCGTCGCAAACGGAATAGATATCACGGGCAGGGCGCCGCAGCGCGTCTCCCGCTCGCTTGCGCGCAGCTTCCAGACGACGAGCGTATTCGGCGGACTATCCGTGATCGATAACCTGCGCTGCGCGGCACTGGGTGCAACTTCGTCGCGCCTCATCGACCGATGGCTGCCGTCGCGACGAATCGACGAACGCGCGCACGCGATGCTCGTTGCCATCGGGCTTGCCTCGCGCGCGGATGAACCCGCCGCGCGCCTGACCTATGCGGAGCAGCGCGCGCTCGATCTCGGCATCGCGCTCGCCACCGATGCGCCGCTGATCCTGCTCGACGAACCCACCGCCGGCATGAATCGCGCGGAGGCGACGCGCGCGCTCGCGTTGATCCGCGCGACGACGCAAGGTCGCACGCTGCTGGTGATCGAGCATGACATGGATGCCGTATTCGATCTCACGGACCGCATTTCGGTGCTCGTGCAAGGACGCGTGATCGCCACCGATGCGCCCGCCGCGATCCGTGCGAATCGGGACGTGCGGGAAGCGTATCTCGGCGGGGCGGCGTCATGAGCGCGCAACTGCGGATCGAGGATTTGCGTGCGTGGTATGGCGCGGCGCAGGTGCTGCATGGCGTGAATCTTTGCATCGGCGAAGGCGAAGCGGTTGCGCTCGTCGGGCGCAATGGCTCGGGACGATCGACGCTCGCGAAGGCCATCATGGGCCTCGTGCGGTGCGCGGGCGAGATGCGCTATCGGGATGTCGCGCTCGTTGGTTTGCGGCCGCATCGCATCGCGCGGTTGGGGATCGGCTATGTGCCTGAAACGCGTGACGTGTTTCCCGCGCTCACGGTGCGAGAAAACCTGGTGCTCGGTGAGAGAAAGGGCTCGCGCTTTTCGCTGCGCGATGCGTATCGATTGTTTCCCGTGCTCGAAGAACGCGCGTCGGTGAAAGCGGGTGCGCTGTCGGGCGGCGAGCAGCAGATGCTCGCGCTTGCGCGCACGCTGGCGGGCGATCCGTCGCTCGTCGTCATCGACGAACCCGGCGAGGGGCTCGCGCCACAAGTGCTTGCGCAAGTCGCCGCGTGTCTCGCGACGCTGCGCGAACGCGGCGTCGCGATGCTGCTGATCGAAGAGCGTTTGACGATCGCGCGCACGCTCGATGCGCGCGTCGCGGTGATGGGGCACGGGGCGATTCAGTTCGATGGGGCGATGGAGGCGCTCGCGACGGACGAGCGCGTCATGCGTGATTGGCTTTCGATAGGTTAGAGCGTGTTATGTATCTTGTCGCCGGATCCCGTTAGGGTGTCGGTTTATTAGCGTTGCCCCTGTGCGGGGCGGCAGTCACTTTCTTTGCTGCTGCAAAGAAAGTAACCAAAGAAACAGCTATCCCCATCCAAAGTACTTCACGCCGGCCGCGGCACAGGCGATCGGTCTTGGCACAGCAGTAGCGAGTGCCCTCAAAAGCCAGACCGGGCTTGGACCGCGCACGGTCTGAAACATCGCACCACATAACAGACTGGTTCAGCACGAAATGGCTCCGGCCCGCTACGCGGCCGATGGGTCAATCGGGTCTGCGTAGGCTTCTGCGCTTCTCTTTTCTCGTAGGTTCCCCTTGCATACCCGACGGCAGCGCGCAGCGCTGTGCCGAAGCTATTTCGTGCTGAACCCGCGCGCTTAAACAACTAGCTAGTCAGACCGTGCGCGGTCCACGCCCGAGATGGCCTACGAGGGCACTCGCTACAGACGCCACGAACAACGAGAATAGTGGCCAAATTGCGTGTGACCGTGGGCGTTTCGAGCTGCTTTCTTTGGTTACTTTCTTTGCAGCAGCAAAGAAAGTGACTGCCGCCCCGCACAGGGGCAGTGCTAATAGACCGACACGAACACGGGATCCGGCGATAATCCTGCCGAAAACCTTCTAGGTCGAAGCCTTGCTATCCCGCTCCACGATCCACTCATGCTTCGGATCGTTCTTGAAGTGCCACGTGCGCTTATCGCCTGCCATCACGTTCAGATAGTAGTTATCGTAGCCATACGGCACGACGACCGGATGATACCCACGCGGCACCATCACGACATCGTGATCTTCGACGGCCATCGTCTCGTCGAGATCGCGCTCGTCGGTGTAGACCCGCTGAAACGCGAAGCCTTGCGGCGGATTCAACCGATGGTAGTACGTCTCTTCGAGCGAACTCTCGACGGGCACATTGTCCTTGTCGTGCTTGTGCGGCGGATAGCTCGACGCGTGCCCGCCCGGCGTACGTACTTCGACGACGAGCAGCGACTCCGCCGCTTCGGTCTGCGGAAGAATATCGCATACGTAGCGCGTATTCGCGTCCCTGCCGCGCGTCGAGCGCTTCATCTGCGATGGCTCGATCAGACGCGGCGGATATTCGCCCTTGGCGGGCGCGCTCGCCACGCCGATCTGCGCATCGCGCTCCGCACGCACGATCGCGGCGAGCTTCGGCGGCACATAGACCGCAGACGGCGCGGCGTCCTCGAACACGCTGTCGCGCGAACCGATCGACTGATAATGCTCGTCGCCCGCTTCGACGCTCACCGTGCCCGTCAGCACGACGATGCAGCTCTCGCGATCCGCGTCGTACACGTGCACGACATCGCCCGCATCGAGCCGATACGCCGCGAAGCCGACATGCTTCCAGCCCGCCGATTCGGGCGTGACACGCGCAATGGTTTGTCCTTCGCGCGATGCTTTCACTAGCAGACTCATGCTGCCTCCTTGAAGGTTCCGTCGACGAGTGCGCGCAGGGTGCGATAGCCCTTGTCGGCATAGGCATAGCTCGGCGCGATCACCGGGTCCTGCTCGGCTTCCACGACGAGCCAGCCAGCGTAATCGTGCTTCGCGAGACACGCGATGATGCCCGGATAGTCGACGGCGCCATCGCCCGGCACGGTGAACGCGCCGTTGATGACCGCATCGAGAAAGCTCCAGTTGCGGTTGCGTGCAAGCTTCACGATGTCCGGGCGCACGTCCTTGCAATGCACATGGCATACGCGTGCGATGTGCTTCTGCAGCACAGTCAGCGCGTCGCCGCCCGCGAAGGTGATGTGACCCGCGTCGAACAGCAGTCCGACTGCATCGTTCGTCAGGGCCATCAGGCGATCGACATCCGCAGGCGTTTCGACATACGCGCCCATGTGATGATGATAGGCCACGCGCACGCCCCGTGAGAGCGTGAATTCGGCGAAGCGGTTCAGGCGGTCAGCGTATTCATTCCACTGTGCATCGGAGAAGAAGCGCGGACGTTGGTAGAGTGGTTTTGGAGCGCCCTGGATCGAATTGGCTACTTCGCCGTAGACCATCGCGGTTGCGCCGTTTTTCGCGAGCAGGTCGAGGTGAGGGGCTACGGCTTCGATTTCCTCTTCCGCGCTGCGTTCTGCGAGCCTGCCGGAGTACCAGCCGGAGACCAACGCCAGATCGTATTGCGCGAGCAAGGTTTTAAGCGCTTGTGGTTCGCGCGGGAACTTGTTGCCCAGTTCGAAGCCTTCATAACCTATCTGTTTTCCCTCCGTCAGTGCTTTAGACAAAGGCGTCTCGCCGCCGAGGGACGGGAGGTCGTCGTTCATCCACGACAGTGGGTTGATTCCTATGCGGACGTTCAGTGGCATCGGTGGTTCCTGTTTTACGTTACGCGCCTGCGTTTGTGAAATCCATGGAAAGGCAGAGCCACCTCAGCCTCGAGCTTCGATAGCCCGCTCATACTCCCCACGAGCCACGACCACCGCCGCGCGGTCCGACACCTCGGGCACGGCAACTTCCCACCACCATCCACCTTCCTCAGTCGGCCTCGCAGGATCAGTGTCGATCGAGATCAGATAACTACGATCCGCGCCGCGCGCGCGCGTCATCGCGGCCTGAAGTTCGTCCACGTTGGCCACATGCTCCGACAAGGCGCCCAGCGATCGCGCATGCATCGCGAAATCAATCTGCGGCGCACCATGCGCGCCTTGCTTGCAATCGTCGATGAGATTGTTGAACGGCGCGCCGCCACACGCCTGCTGCAACCGGTTGATGCAACCAAACCCGCGATTGTCGAGCAGCACCACGATCACCTTCGCGCCGAGCATGACGGAGGTGGCAAGTTCGCTATTCATCATCAGATAGCTGCCGTCGCCGACGGTCACGATCACCTCGCGCTCGGGCCGTGCGAGCTTCACGCCGAGACCGCCCGCGATCTCATAGCCCATGCACGAATAGCCATATTCGACGTGATAGCCACCCGGTTTCCCCGTGCGCCACAGCTTCTGCAAGTCAGCGGGCAGCGTGCCGGCCGCACACACGACGATGTCGTTCTCCGCCGAAGCATCGTCGGAGCGCTGCACTGCGCCGATGACATCGGCTTCGCGCGGCAGAAGGCCATCGGCAACAGGCGTGTTCGTCACATGCGCGACAGTCTCGCGCCAGTCGTTCGCGAGCCGATGCGAACGCGTCGTCCATTGCGGCGACGCGCGCCAGTCGCCCAGCGCTGCGGACAGCGCAGCGAGCGCGAGACGCGCATCGGCCTGCACGGCGACCGCGTCCTGCTTCAGCGCATCGAACGGATTGGCGTTGATCGCAATGAGCCGCGCCTGCGTGAAGAGCGTGTTCGATCCGGTCGTGAAATCCTGCAGACGCGTGCCGACAGCCAGCACACAATCGCTCGCATGCGCGAGCTCGTTCGCAGCCGATGCGCCCGTCACGCCGATGCCGCCGACGTTCAACGCATCGTCCCATGCAAAGGCGCCTTTGCCCGCCTGCGTTTCCGCCACCGGAATGCCGTGCTTGTGCGCGAAACCGCGCAACGTATCGGTCGCAAGGCCGTACAGCACGCCGCCGCCCGCTATGATCAACGGCTCGCGCGCCTCACGCAGCATCGTCGCCGCGCGCTCGATCTCGCTCGCAATTGGCGCGGGCGCGTGAAATTCGACGACGCGCGGCTCGAAGAAAGAAGCAGGGTAGTCGAACGCCATCGCCTGCACGTCCTGCGGCAGCGCGAGCGTGACGGGGCCGCACAAGGCCGCATCGGTGAGCACGCGGATCGCGCGCGGCAACGCGCTCAACAGTTGTGCGGGATGCACGATGCGATCGAAATAGCGCGACACCGCCTTCAACGCATCGTTGGCGGACACGCCGCCATCGTGACTGTCCTCGACTTGCTGCAACACCGGGTCCGGCGCGCGCGAGACGAAGATATCGCCCGGCAGCAGCAACACCGGCAAGCGATTGACATGCGCAAGCGCGGCCGCCGTCACGAGGTTGGTCGCGCCCGGCCCGATGGAGGTCGTCACGGCCATCATGCGCCGCCGCATATGCGCCTTCGCGTACGCGATCGCACTATGCGCCATCGCCTGCTCGTTGTGCGCGCGATACGTCGGCAATACATCGCGATGCCGATACAGCGCCTCGCCGAGGCCCGCGACGTTGCCGTGCCCGAAGATCGCGAAGACGCCGCCGAACAGCGGCTCGCCGTGTTCGGTACGCAGCGCTGCGAGATAGCGCACGACAGCCTGCGCCGTGGTCAGTCGAATCGTGGAACTCACGGCAGTTTCAGTTTGCGTTGCACGCTGGTTCATGCGGCCTGCTCCTGTTTGACCTGATGGTTTTCCACGTGCGAGGCGGAACGCGCATCGCGCCACGCGCCGATCAAGGCTTCGAACGTGCGGCGCACGCGTGCGATCAGCTCTTTGTCGTCGATCTCGTTGGCGAGCCATGCATGGCTCGGCTCATGAAAGATCGTGCGCCCGACCGTGAAGCCCCTGCATGTTTTCGAAGATGCCGCCGCCTTGAAGCCATCGCGCAACTGCTCGACGCCAGCCGACAGTCCGAGCAGCACGACGCCGCGGCAATACGGATCGCGCTCCGCGATCAGCGCGTCGATCGCGTGCCATTGTTCGGTGCTCATCGCTTCGAGCTTCCACCATTCCGGGTAGATGCCGAGGTTATAAAGACGCTTCAACGCGCGATGCACAGTGTCGTCATCGACGGGCGGACCGTTCTTGGGCACGATCACTTCGAGCAGCAGTTCGTTACCGCTTTCCTGCACGGCGTCGTAGAGCGCGCGCAGTTGCGCTTCCTGTTCGAGACGCACGTCGTGCGGATGATCGGGGTGATATTGCACGAGACATTTCGCGACGTGTTCGCGCGGCCATTGCGTCAGCGTCGTGCCGATCGAGCGGCCATGATCGAACACGAGCGGCAACGAGCCGGGCAACTCGACCGGCCGTCCGATCCACCAGCCTCGCCCGGTCGCGGCGTTCAACGCGTCCTGACCGTATCGATCATCGACCAGCACGCCTATGCGCCCTGCGAGCCCGAGTTCCTTCTCCGTCTGCGCGACGGCTTCGACGAACAGATTCTTCAACGTCGATATGCGCGCCTCGCTCGCGCCCGTTTGCTGCGCCAGATCGAAGAACTGGTTGCGATGATCGAAGGCGAAGCCGAGCACTTCATTCCATTGCGTGCGGTTCGGGCTCACACGATGCAGCCGCGCAAGCGTCGCGTCGCGGTCCGGGCGGCGCATGCGTACGGGGTCTTGTCGCGCGGCGTCGAGGAAGTAATCGAGTTCGGCGGGCGTGGGCATCGCGGGCGCGCAGCCGTGACGCGACACGACCAGCGCGCCGCATGCGTTCGCCGTCTGCGCACAGGCTTCGAGCGGCGCGTCGCGCAGCCATCCCGACAGGAAGCCGGACGCGAATGCGTCGCCCGCGCCGAGCACGTTGAGCACGTCCACTTCGACCCCGCCGTGAATCGGCGCATCGTCGATGGAAGCGGGCACCGCGCCCTCGATGATCGAGCAGCCGAGCGGCCCGCGCTTCACGACGAGCGTCGCGCTCGTGACCTTGCGGACCATCGCGAGCGCATCGATCAGATGGTCCTTGCCGCCCGCGATGCGGAACTCTTCTTCGGTGCCGATGACGAGATCGATCAACGGCAGGATGCGCTGCAAGTGCGCGGTTACGCCTTCATTCGCGATGAAACGCGTCTCGCCGTCCGCCTTGCCCGTCAAGCCCCACAACACGGGCCGATAGTCGATGTCGAGAATCGTGCGTACGTCGTTGCGTCGCGCATGATCCAGCGCGCGCCGGCTCGTGCGGTTCACCTGCTCGGTCGAGAAGTGCGTGCCAGTGATGAGCAACGCCTTCGATGACGCGATATACGCTTCATCGAAATCGCTTTCGTCGACGGCCATGTCCGCGCAGTTCTCGCGATAGAACACGAGCGGAAAGGTATCGCGGTCTTCGAGTCCGAGCAGCACGAGTCCGGTGAGCCGCTCGCGATCGATGCGCAGATGGCTCGTGTCGCAGCCTTCGCGTTCGAGCGTTTCGGTGAGAAAGCGCCCCATGTGATCATTGCCGACGCGCGCGAGCATCGACGATTTCAGGCCCAGCCGCGCGCAACCGAACGCGATGTTCGCCGACGAGCCGCCGAGATACTTTGCGAACGTGGCCACGTCTTCGAGCCGCGCGCCGACCTGCTGCGCATACAGATCGACGGCGATCCGTCCGAGGCAGATGATGTCGAGCGGGCGATCCGGCGCAAAGCGGGAGTGCGTGTGTTGTGTCATTGTGAAGTCCTCAGATCGTCGCGCCTTCGAGTTCGCTCATCATTTGCTGCATTTCGGCGCCGCCCGCCATCATGTCGAGCACTTCGTTCTTGCTGATGGTGTCCTTCGTGTAAGTGCCCATCGAGCGGCCACGATTGAGCAGCGTGAACGAATCGCCGATCGGATACGCGTGGTGCACGTTGTGCGTGATGAAGATCACCGAGATGCCTTTTTCGCGCGCCTTGTGGATGAGCTTGAGCACGTTGAAGCTCTGCTTCACGCCGAGCGCGGCGGTCGGTTCGTCGAGAATCAGCACGCGCGCGCCGAAGTGAATCGCGCGGGCGATCGCGAGGCATTGCTTCTCGCCGCCGGACATCGTGCCGATCGGCTGATGCGGATCGCGCACGTTGATGCCCATTTCCGCGAGCTTGTTGCGTGAGGTGACGGCCGCGAGATCGAGATCCATCACGCTGAAGAGTCCGAAGCGCTTCTTCTGCGGCTCGCGGCCCATGAAGAAGTTGCGCGCGACCGACAGCAAGGGCACGAGCGCGAGATCCTGATACACGGTCGCAATGCCGAGATCGAGCGCTTCTTTCGGCGAGTCGAAATGGACCGGTTCGCCATCGACGAGATAGTCGCCGGAAGAGGGCGCATGCACGCCCGCCAGCGTCTTGATGAGCGTGGACTTGCCCGCGCCGTTATCGCCGAGCAGGCAATGCACTTCGCCGCGTTTCAGCCGCAAGGTGACGCCGTTCAGCGCGATCACCTTGCCGAAAAACTTGCTGACGTTCTCGAGCGCGAGGATGTTGTCGTCGTTCATGTCGGTTCTCCGCTTATTGAGCTTGCGAGACGCGGCGGCGCACGTAGTGGTTGAAGAGCACGGCGAGCAGCAGCATCACGCCGAGGAACACGCGGAACCAGTCCGAACTCACGTTGGTATAAGTGATGCCGATCTGCACGACGCCGAAGATCAGCGCGCCGAAGCACGCGCCGACCACCGAGCCATAACCGCCCGTCAGCAAGGTGCCGCCGATGACCGCCGCGATGATCGCTTCGAATTCCTTTTGCAGACCACGGTCGGCCGCGGCCGAACCGATATCGCACACCTGCAGCACGGCGAACAGGCACGAGCAGAACGCGGTCAGCACGAACAGCGAAATCTTCACGCGCTTGACCGGCACGCCGACATTCTTCGCGGCATTGGCGTCGCCGCCGACCGCGAGAATCCAGTTGCCGTAGCGCGTCTTGGCGAGCACGAACGCGCAGATCGCCGCGAGCACGAACCACCAGATGATGACTTTCGGAATGCCCGGCACGAGCGGCTGGCCGCTGTCCAGCAATTTGCCGATGCCCATGTGCGCGAGCCAGGTGAACAGGCCGTGGAACGCGACGCCATGAAAGAGCGTGTTGGCGATCGGATCGTTCTGCGCGAGATCGCCGACGCCGGAGATGATGGTGCGGTCCGCGAACATGATCGACAGCGCAAGCGTCAGGCCGCGCAGGATGAACAGGAATGCGAGCGTGACGATGAACGAGGGCAGGCGCGTCTTCATCACGAGATAGCCGTTCAGCGCACCGAGCAGCATCGACGTCCCGAAGGCGAACAGGATCGACAGCGAGATCGGCCAGTGGAAGTAGACCGCGGGCAGCGCGACCATCATGCCCGCGAAGCCGATCATCGAGCCGATCGACAGGTCGAACTCGCCCGCGATCATCAAGAGACACGCGCCGACCGCGAGCAGGCCGAGATAGGCGGCGACCTGCGACCAGTTCATCACGCCGTCGAGCGCGAACATGCCCGACGAACCGGCGCTGAAGCCGAACACCAGAAACACGAGCACGGTGCCGGAAATCGCCGCGAATTCCGGGCGATTCAACAGATGGCCGAACCACGATTGCTGGCGCACGCGCTCATCCGAGGGCTTTGCCTGGTCAGGTGCCTCGGCGTTGTCCTGCTGAGGGTTCACGTGAGGAGGAAAGTGCTTGCCGGCTACGCCCATGATGGCTCCTTGAGACTTGAATTCGATGTAGTACCGATGCGCGCGTCCCCGCCGCGTCCGCGAAGGGACGCAGCAAGCGACGTTGGAGGCTGATAAAAGCGGGCGGCTCTAGCGTTGCCGCCCGAAGCAGGTCAGGCCGGGATCAGCGATATTGACCCGCGTACTTCACGACCTTGTCGAGATTTTCCTGAGTGATGAAACCCGGACCCGAGCGGATGTTCTTCGGTCCGTACGACGGCTGCAATCCGTAGGTTTCCAGGCGCGCCTTGAACTTCGGATTCGCTTCGAGGAGCTGGCGGATCTTCGCGGGATCGGTCGTGTGCTCCTTCTTCACGATCGAAAGCACGGCCACCGGGATATAGCCTTGCAGATACGGCTGCTGGTCGATCGCGAACTTGATCGTGCCGTCCTTGATGGCCTTCGCGATATCGTCGGAGAAGTCGAAGGTCACGAAATAGAGCTTGTTTTGCAGGCCCATCTGCGTGACGGCCTTGATCGTCGCCGAGGCGGGCGTCGGTCCGAGCGTGAGGATCGCCTGCGTGTCCGGATGGTTGCGCAGATAGGCCGAGACCTTCGACTGAATTTCCGTCGGATCCTGACCGGAGTCGATGGTCGATGCCTTGTAATCGATACCGAGCGCATCCGCGAAGCCCTTGCAGCGATCGAACGACACCGTGTTGGTCGCGATGTGGTTCACGCAGAGGAACGACTTCACGCCCGCGGCCTTGGCCTTCTTGCCGGCCTCGTTGCCCGCGACATATTCCGGCTGGCCGACATGCATGATCGCGTTCAGTTGCGCGCTTTGCTCTTCCGTGCCGGAGTTGATCGTCACGAGCGGAATCTTCTTCGCGGTGACCTTGTTGATCGAGCTCTTCAGGACATCGAAGTCCGCGATGGTGGTGATGACGCCGTCGTAATTGCGCGCGGCGGCCTGCTCGATCAGACGCGACATGTCCGCGATATCCCCGTTGGGCGGATTGCGGTAGTCGGTTTGCACGTTGAAGTCTTCGTCGGCCTGCTTGATGGCGTTCTTGATCACGTTCCACCACGAATCCGAGTCGGGCGCGTGGCTGATCAGCACGAACTTCGCGTCGGGCGCCGCGTGCGCGGGGCTCGCTGTGATCAATGCCGCACTGCACAACGCAGCAGCAGCCACCAGCGCGCGCAGCGCGGCCCGACCGTTGCAAATGGTCATTGTCTCCACCTATCTCGGTTGTTGTTTGGTGTGATGTTTTCGCGAGCCGGCACCGTACGGGTCGTGGCGGTGTCGTGCTCAGGACCAAGAGTAGGTCAGTTTTTGGTGGTCTGCAATAGAAATTTTATGTGTGCGACAAATGGAAAATACATTCCAATTTGCTTGCCGCGTTTCTATAATCGGTTCCACGGCGCTCGTCATCGGAGCGCGCACACTGAGCCACCGAAATGGATGAAACCAGCACCGAAGTCCAGAGCGTCGACGAACTGATGCAGCGAATCACCGACGCGTACGACTCGCTGCCGCGCCAGTTGAAGAGCGTCGCGACCTACATCGAACAACATCGCCAGAGTGTGATGATGGACCGCACGAGCGATATCGCGAGCGCGTGCGGCGTGCATGCGTCCGCTGTCGTGCGGTTCGCTCAGCGCTTCGGTTTCTCCGGTTTTTCGGACTTGCAGGCCGTCTTCAGGCAGGCGTACACGGGCGCCGGCGGCTCGCAGCAGAGCTATCAGCAGCGCATTCGCAAGCTCATCGACGAGAAGGCGGGCGAGGCGTCGGGCGTGTCGGTGGCGCGCGAGTTCATCGCCGCGAGCCGCACGGGTCTGGATGAGCTCGAAGCCGGTCTCGACGACGAGCAGTTCGATGCCGCCGTCGAGATGCTTTCGCAGGCCGAAAACATCTACGTGATCGGCGTGCGCCGCTCGTTCGCGGTGGCGAGTTACATCGTCTATGCATTGCAGCACACGAAGAAGCGCGTGCATCTGATTTCGGGCTTCGGCGGCATGTTCCGCGAGCAGGTCCGCAGCGTGAAGAAGGGGGACGTGGTGGTGGCGATCAGCTTCGCGCCCTACGGCAAGGAGACGCAGTATTGCGTGCGCGCCGCGCAGCATCATGGCGCGAAGACCCTCGTCATCACCGATAGCCAGCTTTCGCCGCTCGCGCGACACGCGAGCGCGAGTCTGTTCGTGAAGGAGGGCAGCGCATTCGCGTTCCGTTCGCTCACGAGCACCATTTGCCTGTGCCAGGCGTTGTTCATCGCGCTTGCGTACCGGCTCGAGTTGAATGTCGAGGAATCCAAGGAGACAGGTGGCTATGACGATTGATGTGGCGGTGTTCGGCGCAGGACGCATCGGCAAGATTCACGCGGCCAATCTCGCGCGGCAGCCGGGCGTGCGTTTGAAATATGTCGTCGATGTGAACCGCGACGCGGCTGCCGCGCTCGCGAAAGCGCATGGCGCGAGCGTCGCCGATGTCGATGGCGCGATGGGCGATGCTTCCGTCGGCGCGACGGTCGTGTGTTCGAGCACGGACACGCATGCGGAGTTGATCCTGGCGTCGGCGGCGCAGAAGAAGCATGTGTTCTGCGAGAAGCCGGTCGATCTGACGATCGAGCGCGCCCGCGCGTGTGCCGATGCGGTGGCGAAGGCCGGCGTGGTCTGCATGATCGGTTTTCAGCGGCGCTTCGATCCGACCTTTTCCGCGCTGAAGGCGCGCATCGACGCGGGCGAGATCGGCGATCCGGAGATGCTGGTCGTCACGAGCCGCGATCCGGGCGCGCCGCCTGTCGAGTACATCCGGCATTCGGGCGGCATCTTCAAGGACATGCTGATCCACGACTTCGATATCTTCCGCTGGATTCTCGACGATGAAGCCGACACGCTGCACGCCACGGGCAGTTGTCTCAGCGATCCCGCCATCGCCGATGCGGGCGACATCGATTCGACTGCCGTGACGATCCGCACGAAGCGCGGGCGCCTGTGTCAGATCAACACGGCGCGGCGCGCGGCGTATGGCTACGATCAGCGCTTCGAACTGCTCGGCAGCCTGGGCATGCTGCAGGCGGGCAACGTGCGGCCGACCGAAGTCACCGCGTACACGACGACGGCGGTGTCGAGCGACAAGCCCGAGGCGTTCTTTCTCGAACGCTATCGCGCGGCGTACGCGGCGGAAATCGCGCATTTCTTCGATGCCGTCACGACGGGCAAGCCGGTGCGTACCACGGTCGCGGATGGATTGAAGGCGCTGGAGCTCGCCGAAGCTGCCACGCTGTCGTGGCGCGAGAAGCGCATCGTCAGGCTTGGGGAGAGCGCGGCATGAATCCGGTGCGCGTGGGTATCGTCGGGCTCGGAAGGCTCGGGCGGCGTCATGCGGAGAATCTCGCGTGGCATGTGCCGGGTGCGAAGCTCGTCGCGGCGTGCAGTCCGGTGACGGATGAGCGCGAGTGGGCGCGGGCGAAGTTTTCGGAACTCTCGATTCATGAGGATTACGATGCATTGCTCGCCAATGCTTCGGTGGATGCCGTATGGCTCGTCACGCCGACATCGCTGCACGCGAGTCAGATCATCGCGGCGTTGCGCGCGGGCAAGCATGTGTTCTGCGAGAAGCCGCTGTCGCTCGATCTCGCAGAATGCGATGCCGTGATCGAAGCGCACGCGCGCCATCCGCATCTGCACGTGATGATCGGCTTCGTGCGCCGCTTCGACGCGAGCTATCGCGATGCGTTCGACAGCGTGACGAAGGGCGCGATCGGCCGGCCGTTCATGGTGCGCTCGCAGACGTGCGACAAGAACGATCCGGACGGCTTTTTCGTGCGTTTCGCGCCGACCTCGGGCGGGCTCTTTCTCGATTGCAGCGTGCACGACATCGATCTCGCGCGCTGGCTGCTCGGCAATCCGAAACCCAGGCGCGTGTATGCGAGCGGCACGATCGCAATTCACGAAGGCTTGCGCGAGTGCAATGACATCGATAACGGCGTGGGCACCATCGAATTCGAGGATGGGCGGCTTGCGGTGCTCTACGCGTCGCGCACGATGGCGCATGGCCACGATACGCAGACGGAGGTGATCGGCACGGCGGGCGCGTTGTCGGTGGGGCGCAATCCGCGTGCGAATCGCGTCGAAATCGCTGATAAGCACGGTATGCGCAACGCATGCACACCGACGTTTTTCGAGCGTTTCGAGGATGCGTTTCTGCGCGAGGCGCAGGCGTTCGTGGCGCTGCTCGGGGACGGCACGCCGACGGGGTTGACGCTTGCGGATGCAAGGGAAGCGACGCGCATCGGTATCGCGATGCGGCAGGCTTATGAAAGTGGGAGGGCGGTGGAGTTGTGATTGTCCCGAGGCCGGCATCGGTCGATGCGGGTCTTTAACCGACGACCAGTTGTGGTTGCGCTTCGAGCGTCAGGGTCTGGCCGATGAGTGCCTGTGACTCGTCGTGGTATCGACGGGCTTCGTTACGTGCTGCACAGGGGTGTTTTGCGGCTCGCAAATGGAATGGGTCTCGAAGGACAAGAGGAGTGCATTCAAAGGATTGCAGCTTTCAGGCGATCGAACCAAGTCGGAGGCAATGTTACGAAGGAGGATTCGTCGCCGCCCCGAGAAAATGCCACGCTGTCCTCTGACCACGACAAATCAGGCACTGGCGTGCTAAAAGTTCGCTCGACGAGAAGTACGCCAGATTTGCTGTCGTAGACTCTGCCTTGATAGTCGGAATTACCTCCCGGTCGCCATTCGAGCAGGCAGCGCTCGGCGATGTAAGCGCCGTCGGGCGAACCTTGTCTGACGCAATCGCGGCCTGTGGGGCGAAAGCCGAATCTGATCAGGCAGATAGAAACAAAGCCGACCGTGAACAGGGCCGCCACCCATTTCATCATTTTTGCCAACCGAGTCATAACAGTACTCTGATGGGCGGATCACGCCTTTCGCACTCCAGTGCCCCAGATACTGTGAAACGGAATCCGGCTCACTGGAAAAGGTGTAGTTGTCTTTGATGTACACGTAAATCCCGGAAACATACGCTTCGGTTCCCGTATCGTTGAAGGTCGCGAATGCGATAGCCGCATAGATATTGAACGAGCCCAAGGCGCCCGTCAGGTCAGTCGGTACGCCGTTGTTGTGGACATTGGCCTCCAGAAGTGCGCCGATTTTCTGGTCGAGCGAACTGCCGACATTAGCAAGCTGAAACTGAAATTGCTGATGGAGCGTGGGTAGTGAGTTACCACACAATCTGCCACGCATCAAGCGTGAAAGAGGGCAGGTTATAACGCCGCAAGATCGTTCTCAGCGCGTTCACGGCATTAGGCGTTTTAATGCGCGATGTCACAAGGTCATCGTAGCGATCCTTCGCGCTCTGATAGCTCAACACCCAGTCGAGTTTGATGGTTGTCGTATCGTACATGCTCGCGGCATACGGTTTGCCATTCTGATCGATCTCGGCTTTTTCGTCGGGATCCGTTGGCGAAAAATTGAGCTCGCCTGCAAACCATCGTTCCATCAACCTGGCGGAGACCGGCATGAGCTCTCGTCGCATCGCGCCGGGAATCTCCTGGATGTCGAAGGGAGGCGCCGTTTGCTGCTCAGGTGCCGGTTTGGGTGGTTTCGGCGGATCGGGCGTGTCGAGCCACGTCTTGAAGCGTCTGAACGCACCGACCACGGTTGCGATGTCTTCCAACATCACATCCAAAGGGTCTCGCTCACGACGCAATGGCGTTCGAGGCTCGGACTTCTTCGCTACTGCATTCGACAAGCTCGGGGGCGCGCGGTCCATCGAAAGCGCGACGCCGTGAACGGGCCTGCATCCATCTTCGATGTCCCGATAGGACCATCGCCAGATCAAACGGTTGCGTTTGTAGTACGGGAGTGGCTGTTCGTCGATGCGCATCCGAGACGCCTCTGTTGTATTCCTGGAAGACAAGCAGAGCAAACTAACTGTGTTTCGCGCACGTATGAACCAGATAGGTCCGAAATCGGAAGTGCCGCCACTGGCTGCAGGTGCAAACGGTGCGGCGCTGCTGCCAGCCTGACCCTGCGCTAGAATCTCCCAATACGGGACACCAGTCAGTCAAGCAAAAGGATGCAAATCGCGATGGAAGTTCACAAAGAAGTCGACGCGCGCGGGCTCAACTGCCCGCTGCCGATTCTGCGGGCAAAAAAGGCGCTCGCCGACATGACGAGCGGTCAAATTCTGAAGGTGCTCGCGACCGACCCAGGATCGCAGCGCGATTTCGCGGCCTTCGCCAAGCAGACCGGCAACGAGATCGTCGAAGTGACAACGCAGGACAAGACGTTCACTTTCCTGATGCGTCGACGTTGATTCCCGCAAGCTGCGCCCAAAAACAAAAATGCCCGTCACGCAGGTGACGGGCATTTTTTTCAGCCGTTTCGGCCAGCGACTCAGCCTTCGAGAATCGGCGCGCGATTGCGCAGGTATTCCTCGAAATCCGCCTTCACTTCCGGATGGCGCAGCGCGAATTCCACCGTCGCCTTCAGATAGCCCAGCTTGCTGCCGCAGTCGAAACGCGTGCCGTGATACTTGTACGCGAGCACTTGCTCATCCGACAGCAGCGATTGAATGGCGTCCGTCAGTTGCAGTTCGCCGCCCGCGCCCGGCTTCAGCGCGCGGATGTGATCGAAGATGCGCGGCTTCAGCACGTAGCGGCCGACCACGCCCAGATTCGACGGCGCGACCGCCGGTTCCGGCTTCTCGACGATGCCCGCGAGCTTGAAGATGTTGTCTTCCCACTCCTTGCCGTCGATGATGCCGTAGGACTTCGAATCCTCCGCCGGAATCTCTTCCACGCCGATCACCGAGCTGTGATAGTGATCGAAGACTTCGATCATCTGCGTCATCACGGGCGGCTTGCCGTAAAGCAGGTCGTCCGCGAGGATCACGGCGAACGGGTTGTCGCCGACGAGCTTCTCCGCGCACAGCACCGCGTGGCCGAGACCGAGCGCTTCGGCCTGACGCACGTAGAAGCAGTCCACGTGGCTCGGCTTGATGCTGCGCACGAGTTCGAGCAGCTTGTCCTTGCCGCGCGCCTCGAGTTCCGCCTCGATTTCGTAGGACTTGTCAAAATGGTCTTCGATCGCGCGCTTGCTGCGACCAGTCACGAAGATCATTTCGGTGATGCCGGCGGCCATCGCTTCCTCGACCGCGTATTGAATCAGCGGCTTGTCCACGACTGGCAGCATTTCCTTCGGGCTGGCCTTGGTCGCGGGAAGGAACCGCGTACCCAGACCGGCGACGGGGAAAACCGCTTTGGTAACTTTTAGCATGTGACCCTGATCCTCTTAAATCATTTAGAACGTCGAGACAAACGGAGCGGATCGATGAATCGAACCTCCAATTCAAGCCGGCAGACGCAATAATTGGGCCTGCAGCTTCTCGATAGTGGTTCCGTATTCTGCCAGCCTTTTGCGCTCCTGTTCAACGACAGCGGGGGGCGCTTTTGAAACAAAGCTTTCATTGCCGAGCTTCGCGTTACATTTTGTGACCTCGGCAGTGAGGCGGTCCACTTCCTTCGTCAGACGCTCGCGTTCCGCGGCGACATCGATCTCGACCTTCAGCACGAGCTTGTTCGTGCCGATGATCGCGACCGGCGCACCATGCGCTTCCTTGTCGAGGGCGGCTTCGTCGTCGATGATCTTGACTTCGGAGAGACGCGCGAGCGCGGCGACATACGGTGCGAACGCGGTGAGGCGCGCCGCGTCGCCGTGCGCGAGCAACGGTACCTTCACCGCGGGCGACAGATTCATTTCGCCACGCAGATTACGACACGCATCGATGACGGATTTCAGTTCGGCGGCCCACTGTTCGGCGGATTCGTCGATTTTTTTCGGCTCGGGACGCGGGTAGGGCTGCGTCATGATCGACACATCGCCTTCCTTCGCGCCCGCCGGGAATGCGTCGGTCAGCGGCGCGACCTTCTGCCACAACGCTTCCGTGATGAACGGAATGATCGGATGCGCGAGGCGCAGCACCGTTTCCAGCACGCGCAACAACGTGCGGCGCGTCGCCGTCTGCTGCTCGGGCGTGCCGGTCTGGATCTGCACCTTCGCGAGTTCGAGATACCAGTCGCAGTACTCGTCCCACACGAACTTGTAAATCGCGCTCGCGACGTTGTCGAAACGATAATCCGCGAAGCCTTTCTCGACTTCTGCTTCCGTGCGCTGCAGGAGCGAGACGATCCAGCGGTCGGCCTGCGAGTAGTCCGTATAGCCGCCGGGGCCGCAATCGCCCGGCTTGCACGCGCCCGGATTCGCGAAGCCGCAATCGTGGCCTTCGCAGTTCATCAGCACGAAACGCGTGGCGTTCCACAGCTTGTTGCAGAAGTTGCGATAGCCCTCGCAGCGCGCGAGGTCGAAGTTCACGTTGCGGCCGAGCGTAGCCATCGATGCCATCGTGAAACGCAGCGCGTCCGTGCCGAACGACGGAATGCCTTCGGGGAATTCCTTGCGCGTCTTCTTCTCGATCTGGGCGGCGGCCTTCGGGTTCATCAGACCCGTGGTGCGCTTCGCGACGAGCGATTCGAGGTCGATGCCATCGACGATATCGATCGGGTCGAGCGTGTTGCCCTTGCTCTTCGACATCTTCTGGCCTTCGGCGTCGCGCACGAGACCATGCACGTAGACGGTGTCGAAAGGCACCTTGCCGGTGAAATGCGTGGTCATCATCACCATTCTGGCGACCCAGAAGAAGATGATGTCAAAACCCGTCACGAGCACGGACGAGGGCAGGAATGCCTGCAATTCCTTCGTCTCGTTCGGCCAGCCGAGCGACGAGAACGGCACGAGCGCGGACGAGAACCACGTGTCGAGGACGTCTTCGTCGCGGCGCAGCGCGCCTGTGTAGCCTTGCGCGTTCGCATCGGCGCGGGCTTCGTCTTCCGTCTTCGCGACGAAGATCTCGCCATTCTCGCCGTACCACGCCGGAATCTGATGGCCCCACCACAACTGACGCGAGATGCACCAGTCCTGGATATTTTCCAGCCACTGATAGTACGTGGTGGTCCAGTTCTCCGGCACGAATTTGATCTGGCCGCTTCGCACGACATCGAGCGAGGTCTCCGTGATCGACTTGCCCGGATTGAACGTGCCTTCCGGCGCTGCCTTGCTCATCGCGACGAACCACTGGTCCGTGAGCATCGGCTCGATGACCACGTTCGTGCGGTCGCCGCGCGGCACCATCAGCTTGTGCGGCTTGACGGATTCGAGCAGGCCGAGCGCTTCGAGATCCTTCACCACTTGCTTGCGCGCATCGAAGCGGTCCATGCCGCGATACTTTTCGGGCGCGTTGTCGTTGATCTTCGCGTCGAGCGTGAGGATCTCGATCTGCGGCAGCTTGTGGCGCTGGCCGACGGCGTAGTCGTTGAAATCGTGCGCGGGCGTGACCTTCACGACGCCGGTGCCGAACTCGCGGTCCACATAGTCATCCGCGATGACCGGAATCTCGCGATCGCACAGCGGCAGCACCACCGTCTTGCCGATCAGATGCTGATAGCGCTCGTCCTCCGGATGCACCATCACGGCGACGTCGCCGAGCATGGTTTCGGGGCGCGTCGTCGCGACCGTCAGATGGCCCGAGCCGTCCGGCAGCGGATAGCGGATGTGCCACAGGCTGCCGTTCTCTTCCTCGCTCACCACTTCGAGATCCGACACGGCCGTGCCGAGCACCGGGTCCCAGTTCACGAGCCGCTTGCCGCGATAGATGAGCCCTTGCTTGTAGAGCGTGACGAACACGTCGCGCACGGCGGCCGACATCTTGTCGTCCATCGTGAAGTATTCGCGCGACCAGTCGATCGACGCGCCCAGACGCCGCACCTGATTCGTGATGGTCGAGCCGGACTGCTGCTTCCACGCCCACACGCGCTTCAGGAATTCCTCGCGGCCGAGATCGTGGCGCGAGATGCCTTGCGCATCGAGCTGACGCTCGACGACGATCTGCGTCGCGATGCCCGCGTGGTCCGTGCCCGGCACCCACAGCGTGTTTTCACCGAGCATGCGGTGATAGCGCGTGAGGCCGTCCATGATGGTCTGGTTGAACGCGTGCCCCATGTGCAGCGTGCCGGTGACGTTCGGCGGCGGCAACTGGATGGAGAAATTCTTCGCGCCGTCCTGGAACGTGGGGGCGGACAGCCCGCGTTTTTCCCATTCCGGGCCCCATTGGGACTCGATGTTTTGAGGCTCGAAGCTCTTGGCAAGCGTGTTGTCGCTCATTGTGGAATCTGCCGAAAAAAGCGTGAAAAAATGCGGGGGAATCCCCAATTATAAGGTTCGAGGCGGGCCGCCGGACTAATTCGGCGCGCGCCTGGCCGTTCGGCCAGCGTCCCGACGGCGCTCAATGGCGCCCGACGCCGCCATCGGCGCGGTCTTATAATGATCGGCCCGCCGCCAGAGTTTTCTCTGGCCCGCTTTTCTGCCGTCGCACTTTCCCTCATGCCCGACCTGCTCGCGAATCTGAATCCCGAACAACTCGCCGCCGTGACGCTGCCGAACGAGCCCGCGCTCATTCTCGCGGGCGCCGGCAGCGGCAAGACGCGCGTGCTCATCACGCGTATCGCGTGGCTGATCCAGCAGGGCTACGCGTCGCCGCCGACCGTGCTGGCCGTCACCTTCACGAACAAGGCCGCGCGCGAGATGATGGCGCGTCTCTCCGCGCTCCTGCCGATCGACACGCGCGGCATGTGGATCGGCACTTTTCACGGCCTGTGCAACCGCATGCTGCGCGCGCATTACCGCGACGCCGGACTGCCGCAGACCTTCCAGATCCTCGATACGTCCGACCAGCTTTCGGCCATCAAGCGTCTGATGAAGGGCCTGAATGTCGACGACGAAAAGTATCCCGCCAAGAACCTGCAGTACTTCATCAACAACGCGAAGGAACAGGGCCTGCGTCCGAAGGACGTCGACGCCACCGATGCGTTCAACCGCAAGTTCGTCGAACTGTACGACGCATACGACCAGCAGTGCCAGCGCGAAGGCGTCGTCGATTTTCCGGAATTGCTGCTGCGCTGTCATGAACTGCTCGCGCACAATCCGCCGCTGCGGGCGCACTATCAGGCGCGCTTTCGCAACATTCTCGTCGACGAGTTTCAGGACACCAACAAGCTGCAATACGCGTGGCTCAAGCTGCTCGCGGGCGAGCACAACGCGATCTTCGCGGTCGGCGACGACGACCAGTCGATCTACGCGTTTCGCGGCGCGAACGTCGGCAACATGCACGATTTCGAGCGCGAATTCCGCGTGCGCAATCTCATCAAGCTGGAGCAGAACTACCGCTCGCACGGCCATATTCTCGACACGGCGAACTATCTGATCGCGAACAACTCGCGGCGGCTCGGCAAGAATCTGCGCACCGACGCGGGCCACGGCGAGCCGGTGCGCGTCTACGAGGCCGCGACGGATTCGCAGGAAGCGGGCTGGATCGTCGAGGAAATCAAGGCGCTCATCAATACGGGTCTGTCGCGCGGCGAAGTCGCGGTGCTTTATCGCAGCAACGCGCAGTCGCGGACCATCGAACATACGCTCGTGAACGCGGGCATTCCGTATCGCGTGTATGGCGGCCTGCGCTTCTTCGAGCGGCAGGAAGTGAAGCACGCGCTCGCGTATCTGCGCCTGATCGACAACCCGAACGACGACACCGCGTTCGCACGCGTCGTCAATTTCCCGACGCGCGGCATCGGTGCGCGGTCCATCGAGCAAGTGGCCGACGCCGCGCGTCTCTATAACTGTTCGATGGCGGCGGCCGTGCCGTACGTCACCGGCAAGGCGGGCTCGAGCCTCGGCGCGTTCGCGACGCTCATCGCGAAGATGCGCGCCGAAACGCAGCAGATGAGCCTGCCGGAGACGGTCGAATATGTGGTGCGCGCGAGCGGTCTCGCCGCGTTCTACGAAACCGAGCGCGAAGGCCAGGATCGTCTGGAGAACTTGCAGGAGCTCGTGAACGCGGCTGCGGCGTTCGTCAGCGAGGAAGGCTACGGCCTCGATACGCCCGCGCGCTCGATCCCGCTGCGTCCGGGCGCGACCGCCGCGCCGGAAATCGCGGCGGTGAGCGAGGACGGCGAGATCGAAGTGCTCGACGCGCCCGGCATCGCCGACCCCGCGCAGAATCCCGACACCATGACGCCGCTCGCCGGGTTCCTGTCGCATGCATCGCTCGAAGCCGGCGACAACCAGGCGCAGGCCGGACAGGACGCCGTGCAACTGATGACCGTGCACGCGGCGAAGGGTCTCGAATTCACCGCCGTGTTCATCACCGGGCTGGAAGAGGGCCTGTTTCCGCACGAGAACAGCGCGCAGGAAACCGACGGGCTGGAGGAAGAGCGGCGGCTCGCCTATGTGGCGATCACGCGCGCGAAGGAGCGGCTCTATCTGTCGTTCGCGCAAAGCCGCATGCTGCACGGACAGACGCGCTACAACATCCGCTCGCGCTTCTTCGACGAATTGCCCGAAGGCTCGCTCAAGTGGCTCACGCCGAAGGTCGAGGCGGGCGCGCGCTGGGGCGGACGCGCGGACAACGCCGGCTGGGGCCGCGACTGGTTCGCGCGGCCCGGACAGGAGCGCGGCGGTTCCTCGTCCTACGGCGGCGTTCAGGCGAGCGCGACGCTGCCCGCATTCGCGAACGAGCAGCGCGCGGCGGAGTCCGGCTTCAAGGTCGGCCAGGCCGTGTTCCACACGAAGTTCGGCGAAGGCACCGTGACCGCGCTCGAAGGCTCCGGCGGCGATGCGCGCGCGCAAGTGCGCTTCAAGCGCCACGGCGAGAAGTGGCTCGCGCTGGCGGTCGCGAAGCTGCAGGCCGTCGAATGACGCGGCTCGGCATCATGGCGGCGCTGCCGCAGGAACTGGGCGATCTCATCGCGCAGATGCGGGCGGCGGGCGAGGTTCGCACGGTTACGCTCGGGCGGCGCGAATACTACCTCGGCGACGCGTACGGCCGGCCGGCGGTCGTCACGCTGGCGCGCATCGGCAAGGTGGCGGCGGCCGCGACCGCCAGCGCGCTCATCCACGTGTTCGATGCCGATGCGATCGTCTTCACCGGCGTCGCGGGCGGCGTGCGCGCGGATGTGCAAGTCGGCGATGTCGTCATCGCCGATACCTTGATGCAGCACGATCTCGATGCGTCGCCGCTGTTTCCGCGCTACGAGGTGCCGCTGCTCGACCGCGCGCGTTTCGACGCCGACCGCGCGCTGTCCGACGCGCTCGCCGCCGCCGCCGATGCGTTCATCGCGCAGGAAGGCGGCGCATTGTCGGAGCGTTTCGCCGTGGCCGCGCCGCGCGTGCATCGCGGGATGATCGTGAGCGGCGATCGCTTCATCGCGAGCCACGAAGCGCTCATCGCGTTGCGCGCCGCGCTGCCGGACGCGCTCGCAGTCGAAATGGAAGGCGCGGCCATCGCGCAGGTCTGCTACGAACACGACGTGCCATGCGCGGTCGTTCGCACCATCTCCGATACGGCCGACGCCGCCGCGCCCGCGTCCTTCGCCGAATTCCTCACGTCCATCGCCGCGACTTACTCGTCGGGCATTTTGTCGCGCTTTCTGCGCGCCGCTGCCTGATTCATCCCTGAATCCCGCGCGGGCAGGGCTTTCCCGCAGTGCTGACCCGTGTCGAAAATCCCGCTTGTAGGTGAGAATGATTCTCAATACAATGACTCGCACGACGTTAAGCACGATTTGGGGCACAACGGGAGGCCCGACGACATGACCAACGATTTCACCGCCATCGGTACGGCGAGCGCGGAGCGCCCGGCGAGCGGGAAAACCGCGCGGGGTGAGCGTTGCGCTATATCGGCGAACGCCGCGAAGGTGATCGAAACGACACGCCACGCCTGGAGCGAGGCGACCGCGCAGGCGCCGAAGGAGGCGACACGCCGTCCGCCGCGCGCATCGCAACCGAAAAAACGCGTCGTGCCGCGGCGTTCCCGCTGGCCGTCGCTCGTCGCCGCGCTGAACTACTGGAGCCCGAAACCGCTGTGAATGCCGCCGATTCCTCTTCGAAAGCCGTGATGTCTTCCTCGCTCGCGCTCGGCGAGCGCCTCTTCGACGTGAGCCGCTTTCCGCTCGTGCGCCTGCGTCCGCGCGCCGTGAAGCCCGGCTACGCGTTCGCGTGGAGCGCGCAGATGCGCCGCCTCGTGTCGCTTGCGACGCCGTTCGTGCTGGTGGCCGAACACGACGCAAACGAAACCGCCGACGACGCGCGTCTGCGCGCCGCGTGGCTGCGCACTCATCGCGCGATGCTCGCCGCGTATTGCCGTGGGCTTATCGTGATCGAGCCGCGCATCGAGGCGCGTGCGACGACGCGCGAAACACTTCGTGCGCTGACCGAGGGCAGCGGCGTACGCACGGTCGTCGTGTCGAGCATGCGGGTGGCGGGCGAACTCGCGCCGGTGCTGCTGAAACACACTGGGTCGGATACGCGGCCCGCCGCGCGCACGCAAGCTGTCTGAGTAGGACCGATCAGGGCGCGCCCTGTCTAGCAGGGGTTTCATGGCTGCTCTATCCTGTGGAGCCAAGCCACGCTGCTTTGCAGAGGACGACGCGCATGCCGACTTACCGAGAAGCGTACCGCCGGTCGATCGAAGAGCCTGAAGCGTTCTGGGCCGAGCAGGCCCGCCGCATCCACTGGCAGACGCCGTTCGATCAGGTGCTCGACCGCAGCAGGCCGCCGTTCGCGCGCTGGTTCGTCGGCGGCAGGACCAATCTGTGCCATAACGCGGTGGACCGGCATCTCGCTTCGCGCGCGCAACAGGACGCGCTCGTTTATATATCGACGGAAACGGGCATCGAGCGCCGCTACACCTACGCCGAGTTGCATGCGGAAGTGAACCGCATGGCTGCCGTCATGCGTTCGCTGCATGTGAAGAAGGGCGACCGCGTCCTCATCTATCTGCCGATGATCCCCGAGGCGCTCTTCGCGATGCTCGCGTGCGCGCGCATCGGCGCGATTCATTCGGTCGTGTTCGGCGGCTTCGCGGCGCCGAATCTCGCGGCGCGCATCGATGACGCCGCGCCCGCGCTCATCGTCACCGCCGATGCGGGCGCGCGCGCGGGCAAGGTGATCGACTACACGCCGCTCGTCGACGAAGCGCTGTCGCGCGCCGAATACAAGGTGCCGCAAGTGCTGCTGATCGACCGGCAACTCGCGCCCGAACGTTTGCAGGCGAATTATCTCGTCGCGTACGAGCCACTGCGCGAGCAGTTTTTCGATGCTCACGTGCCCTGCGAATGGCTCGAATCGAACGAGCCTTCCTACATTCTCTATACCTCCGGCACGACAGGCAGGCCGAAGGGCGTGCAGCGCGACGTCGGTGGTTATGCGGTGGCGCTGGCTGCATCGATGGAGCACATCTTTCAGGGCGCGCCGGGCGACACGATGTTCACCGCGTCGGATGTCGGCTGGGTCGTGGGGCACAGCTACATCATCTATGCGCCGCTGATCGCGGGCCTGACGACCGTGATGTACGAAGGCACGCCGATTCGTCCGGATGGCGGTATCTGGTGGCGGCTCGTCGAGCAATACAAAATCAATCTGATGTTCACCGCGCCGACGGCGATCCGTGTGCTCAAGAAGCAGGACCCGGCACTGATGGAGAAATACGATCTGTCGAGCCTGCGCACGCTGTTTCTCGCGGGCGAACCGCTCGACGAGCCGACCGCGCAGTGGATTCAGAGCGCGTTGAGAAAGCCCGTCATCGACAATTACTGGCAGACGGAAACCGGCTGGCCGATGATCGCGATTCCGCGCGGCATCGAGGAGTTGCCGTCGAAACTCGGCTCGCCGGGCGTGCCGTCGATGGGCTTCGATCTCAGACTGCGCAACGAGGCGACCGGCGACGAATGCACGCCGGGCGAGAAGGGCGTCGTCACGCTTGAGTATCCGTTGCCGCCGGGCTGCATGCAGACGGTTTGGGGCGATGACAGCCGCTTCGCCGATACGTACTGGAAGAGCGTGCCGAATCGCACGGTCTATTCGACATTCGACTGGGGCGTGCAGGATGAGGACGGCTATGTGTCGATTCTCGGTCGCACCGACGACGTGATCAATGTGGCGGGGCATCGGCTCGGGACGCGCGAGATCGAGGAAGCGTTGTCGGCGCATCCGGCGGTGGCGGAGGTGGCGGTCGTCGGTATCGCGGATTCGGTGAAGGGACAGGCCGCGGTGGCGTTCGTGGTGCTAAGGGATGCGGACCGCATCAACGCGCCGGGCGCGCGCGAGGGGATGGTGGCGGAGTTGTGTCACGCGGTGGATTCGCAGCTCGGCGCGATCGCACGGCCGGCCAGCGTGCACTTCGTGACGATGTTGCCGAAGACGCGTTCGGGGAAACTGCTGCGACGGGCGATTGCGGCGCTGGCGGAAGGACGCGATCCAGGGGAACTGCCGACGATCGAGGATCCGAGTGCGTTGATGCAGGTGAGGGAGGCATTGGGAAGCTGAGTGCCTGAAACGCGACGGGCGCGCGGTCCGTTGAAGGTCCGACGCGCCCGCCGCGATGAATCACCATCTCTTGCTGCAATCAGCCCTTCACCTCGGCCTCATGCGTCTTCGGCAACAAAACCGCCAGCACGCCCAGCAACGGCAGGAACGCACAAACCTTGTACACATAATCGATGCTGGTCGCATCGGCAACATGCCCGAGCACCGCTGCCCCGACGCCGCCCATCCCGAACGCGAAGCCGAAGAACAGTCCCGCGACCATCCCGACCTTGCCGGGAATCAGCTCCTGCGCATAAACCAGAATCGCCGAGAACGCCGAAGCCAGCACGAGCCCGATGATCACAGACAACACGCCCGTCCAGAACAGATTCACGTAAGGCATCAGCAGCGTGAACGGCGCGACGCCGAGAATCGACACCCAGATCACCGCCTTGCGCCCGACCTTGTCGCCGACCGGCCCGCCGATGATCGTGCCCGCCGCCACCGCCGCGAGAAACACGAACAGATGAATCTGCGCGGCCTGCACCGACAACCCGAACTTGCTGATCAGATAAAACGTGAAGTAACTCGTGATGCTCGCGAGATAGAAGTATTTCGAGAACACGAGCAGCACCAGCACGCTCATCGCCATCATGACCTTGTTGCGCGGGAGCGTCGCGTGCGCGACCTGCGCGCGGCCCTTCTTCGTCGCCGGATGACGCTTGTACCAGCGGCCGATGTTCGCCAGCACGAACATCGCCACGAGCGCCGCCGCCGAGAACCACGCGATGCTCTTCTGCCCGTGCGGAATCACGATCAGCGCGGCGAGCAGCGGCCCGAGCGACGAGCCCGCGTTGCCGCCCACCTGAAACAGCGATTGCGCGAGACCGTGCTTGCCGCCCGACGCCATGCGCGCGACCCGCGACGACTCCGGATGAAACACCGACGACCCGCAGCCGACCAGCGCCGCAGCAATCAGCAGCGTGCCGAAATTGCCCGCGATCGACATCAGCAGGAGACCCGACAGCGTGAAGCCCATGCCGACCGGAAGCGAATAAGGCTTCGGATGCTTGTCCGTGTACAACCCGACCAGCGGCTGCAATAGCGACGCGGTGATCTGATACGTCAGCGTGATCAGGCCGATCTGCCCGAACGAGAGCGCGAACTCGCTCTTGAACATCGGATAGATCGCGAGAATCAGCGACTGGATCATGTCGTTCAAAAGGTGCGAAAAGCTGATCGCGCCCAGAACGGAATAAACGGTGCGTTGCGTGCCCGTGCTCGCGGAAGCTGCGGCGGAAGCGCCGGCAGACGCGCCGGAAGGCGACAATGCGCCCTTGTCGATGCTCGTTTGCATAGTGATGTGCTGTTGAACGCGGAATTTGTCTCGGATTTGTGCTTTTTCAATCCGGCGATTTATGCGTGGACTGAATTTCTGACAAGTTTAGGCTGTCCGCGTTGCGTTGTCATGCCAAGGATCGTCGCGAATCGGACAGGATGCACAACCAATGGGCCATGATTTCGTCTGACACAACGATTTTTGGCCGGTTATAAAAAACGCGGTGAGCGAACGTCTGTTCGCTTCCCATTAAAAAGGCTCAAGAAAGCCTCAAATCCTGCCGTACTCCCGGTGGGAACCAGACCAGGGGCGCGCCGCACGACGGCAAAGTCCACAGATCAAATCGGGGATCGATCGATGAAACTGTTTTCGCTACGCGGCGCCAAGGACGCGGGTTTTGTGGCGCATGCCGAAGCCGCGTCGACTGAAGAACACGCGCGCGGGGGCGTAGCCAAGAAGCGCGCGCTGTCCGTGAAGGCATCGCTGAGACTGGCGTTCGGGCTCGTGCTCGCGGGGACGCTCGTCATCGGCGCAATTTCGCTCACGCAGATCAGCCGCCTGAACGGCGCGACCGAATCCATCTACACGCAGGGCTACGTCGCGAGCCGCGCGGCGGAGGAAACGCGCGGCTATCTGCTGCGCGCGAGCCGATCGCAAAAAATGCTGCTCACTGCGACGACCGCGAAAGAGCGCGACGATCTCGGCGCGCAGGTCGAGCAGGCGGTCGCGGATATCGGCCGCGAGCAGGCGCAGCTCGCGCAGTACATCGATCACGCGGACCAGGACGCGCTCGCGCAGCAGAAGCGCTTCTCGACCGCGCTGGCAACATGGAGCGGCAACCTGCGCACCTTCGTGAAGCTCGTGAAGGAACAGCCGCTCGATCTCTCGCAGATGAACTGGCAAGTCGGCACGCAGGACGTGTCGCTGCTCGTCGAAACCGGCAAACTCGAAAAGATGGTCGACGATCTCGTCGCGCGTCGCGGCGCGGCCGCGAAGGCCACCATCGATTCCGCCGCGTTCATTTTCCAGTCGTCGTTCGTGATGGTGTCGGCGCTGACGCTTGCGTTGTTCGCGCTCGCGATCGTCGTTTCCGAGTGGGTCGTGCGGCGTCTCGCCGGACAGCTCGGCGGCGAGCCCGGCTATGCGAAGGACATCGCGCGCCGCATCGCGTCGGGCGATCTCGCGAACCGCATCAGCCTCAAGCGCCGCGACGACGCCAGCATGCTGCACGCGCTCGCCGAAATGCAGGCGGGCCTGTCGTCGACCGTCGGCGATATCGCGGCGAGCGCGGAGGCGATCGCATCGGCATCGAGCGAGATTTCGACAGGCAATGTCGACCTGTCGCGCCGCACCGAAGAGCAGGCGGTCGCGCTCGAAAAAACCGCGGCCAGCATGGAGCAGCTCACGTCCACCGTGCGCCAGAACGCCGACAACGCGCAGCAGGCGAGCACGCTCGCCGCCAATGCGTCGGAGATCGCGGAGAAGGGCGGCGCGGTCGTCGGCCGCGTCGTCGAGACGATGCAGCGCATCGATGCGAGCGCGAAAAGCATCGGCGACATCATCGGCGTGATCGAAGGCATCGCGTTCCAGACCAACATTCTGGCGCTCAACGCGGCGGTCGAGGCGGCGCGCGCGGGCGAGCAGGGACGCGGCTTCGCGGTCGTCGCGGGCGAGGTGCGCAGTCTCGCGCAGCGTTCGTCGGCGGCGGCGAAGGAAATCAAAGGCCTGATCGATACCTCGGTGTCGCGCGTGTCCGACGGCTCGACCTACGCGCAGGAAGCCGGCGCGACGATGGAGGAAGTCGTCAAGGCCGTGCGCCGCGTCACCGACATCATGGGCGAAATCTCGGCGGCATCGGCGGAGCAAAAGACCGGCATCGAGTCGATCGGCGACGCCGTCACGAAGATGGACGCGAACACGCAGCAGAACGCCGCGCTCGTCGAAGAGGCGGCGGCTGCCGCGCAATCGCTCGACGATCAGGCGCGCGCGCTGAAATCGCTGGTCGGGAAATTCCAGTTGGCCTGACGCGGGACATCGGGATAGAATCGCGGTCGGGCGCGGCAGGGCGCCCGGTCTCGCAAAAGTCTTACGCACCTGCCGCGCACTACATCATCTTTGGATCGAACCGCAACGTCGAACCTTTATAGCCGCAGCGAGAACGGCACGACAAAGGAACAACGTCATGTGGTCTACATCCTGTCCGATCTCTTCTTCCGTTTCCAATAGCGACTATTTGCGCGAACACGCGCGGCGCCTGCTTCGTCACGCCCGCGACGGCGACACGAGCGCGTCGATGCCCGTCCTGCGCCGTCTGCTTGCGGCGAAAATCACGCGCGCGGAACGTCTCGCCGACCTGCACGCGATCCGCGACGACCTGCAACTGAAGCATCTGCTTGCGATGCTCGCCGCCGAACTCGGCTACGCGAACTGGGACGCCTGCAAGTCCGATATCGATGCAAAGGCGAGCGCGATCATCGACCGTTACCGGCTCGACGCGGGCGCATTCAACGATTTCGAAAAGAACTGGTTTGCGAACGAGGCGGCAGCGCTCGACTGGCAGCGCGCTCACGGCGGTTATATCGTGCGATACGGCGAGCAGGCCGTGGCGATCTTGAAGCCGGAATAAGTGGGATTGCGCGCAAGAAGGAAGCCGGTCAGATCAGCTCGACTTCCTTCCAGTTCGCGCTAAGAAAAAAACGGCTCAGCTCCTTCGTGAGCTCGTTCAGCGCGCTCATCTCGGCCGCCGAGATCTTGCGCACGTGCTGCGGCGAGGTCCAGTCGCCGTAGATCAGCGCGACGGTCGAATCGTTCGATTTCACCGGCAGCAGCACGAACGCCTGCGCCTCGCCGAGCGTTTCCTTGTACCAGCGCGGCAAGCGTGCGTCGATGCGCGCGTCGTGCGCGTTCTCGATGAATATGCCGACCGGATTGGTGATCGCGAGATGAAACACGTCCGGGCGGAATTCGGCGGAGAAGCGCAGTTTCTCCAGCATCGGCTCGACGCCCGCGCCGAGGCCGAGACGCGCGTGAAACTCGTTGTTGGCCTGGCGCATGAAGATCACGGTGCGCGACAAGTGCAGACTGCCGAGAATCGATTCCGACGCGAGCGCAAGCGCCGGCGCGAGCGCATTCTTCGACGGCAACGCCCGCAGATCTTCCACGCTCGCGCCGATGCGCGCCTGCGCCGATACATTCGCGCGCGCCATGGCGTCGGCGTTCGCCTGGAGTTCGGAGATCTCGCGGATCACGCCCTCGCTCGATTCTTCGCTCGCGAGCGCGAGGCTCATCGACGCGAGCGTGTCCGCGTCGGTGTTGAGCGCGCCGCTGTAGCGATGGGCGATCTCGAACAGCATCGACTCGCGGCCGTCCGCTTCCATGTGCTGAGCGGTGAGCGCGTCGGCGACTTCGGTCGAATAGTTGGAGATGGCGCGCAGCCAGCGCACGTGCTTCGGCACGGTTTCGTCGACGGGCGCGTTCGGATCGGTCGCGCGCATGCCTTCGCGGATCGTCTCGGGCAGGCGCCAGCGATCCGCCGCCTCCAGGCCGATTTCATCGAAGGTGACGCCGAGCAGCGCCGCGCACGCGACGCTGTCCGGAATATTCTCCGACGCCGCCTTGCGACGCAGCTGATCCCATTCGTGCTCGAGATAGAACGCGACGAGCAGCTTGCCGATCTGCCGCATCAGCGTGCAGACGACCGCTTCCTCGGCGGAGCGCAGATCCTTGTGCTCGGTGAGCTGGCGCGCGACCGCGCCCGAGAGCAGGGTGCGGTTCAGTTCGAGTTTTGCATCGATGCGGCGCGGCGCGCTCTGATGGAAGTGATCGACCAGCTTCAGCCCGACCACGAGATGGCCGACCGCATCCATGCCGAGCACCATCAACGCGCGCGTGACGGTGGTGATGTTGCCGCCGAACGCGATGTACATCGCCGAATTGGCGAGACGCAGCACCTTGTGCGTGAGGCCGACATCCGACAGCACGACTTGCACGAGGGACGTGAAGTCGAGGTCGTCATCGCTCATCGCGGACACGGTCGTGCGCAGCGCCTGGGAGAGCATGGGGAAGTCCCCGCGCTCGCTCATGCGCGACCACAACTTGTCCAGTAGTTCGGCCTTGGTGCGTGCCATTGCTAAAAGTAGAAACCCTGCTCGTTACGCGACGGCTAACCCGAGGCGGTCCAGCAAATTCAATCCACCCCGCCAACGAAATGTACACGTTATTAGGGAGTTACGGCGCGTTCCTCGATCAGAACACGAACATAATACGAACACAAACCATCATCCGCTCATGTTGTCTCGTGCAGCACGAGCGAGTTCGACTGGAACGAGCGCGCCAGCTCGTCCGAAGGCAATGCGTGGCTGATGAGCCAGCCCTGAATGTGATCGCAGCCGAGATCGGCGAGCAAGTCGCGCTGTGCCTCGGTTTCGACGCCTTCAGCGACCAGCTCCAGCCCGAGCGACTGCGCGAGCCCGACGACCGCGCTCACGATCGCACGGTTGTTGCGGGACGTAATCAGGTTCTCGACAAAGCTGCGGTCGATCTTGAGCTTCGACAGCGGAAAACGTTGTAAATAAGCGAGGCTCGAATAGCCGGTGCCGAAATCGTCGACGGCGAAGCGGATGCCGATCGACGTCAGCGCTTCGAGCAGGCGCGTGGCTTCCTCCGGATCGTGCATCAGCAGGCTTTCGGTGATCTCGAACACGAGCCGCCGCGCGTCGATACCGGTCAGCGCGAGCGCTTCCTTGACCGCCGCGGTGAAGCGCTTGTCGCGGAACTGCTGCGGCGACACGTTGACCGAGATGTAATCGAGCCGGATGCCGATCGCGTCCCACTGCGTGATCTGCATGCACGCCGCCTTCAGCACCCAGTTGCCCAGATAGTTGATGAGGCCGATCGACTCCGCGAGCGGAATGAAGGTCGACGGCGGCACCAGACCGTGCACCGGATGGTTCCAGCGCATCAGCGCTTCCACGCCGACCACCGCGCCCGTGCGGATCTTCGTGATCGGCTGGAAGAAGAGCGAGAACTCGCCGTTGCGCACGGCCTCATAGAGATCCGCTTCGAGCTTCAGGCGCTCGGCGTCGGCGGGGTTGTCGTCGATGGTATGGAAGACGAGCGCGTTGCCGCCCGCTTCCTTCGCCTGCGCGAGCGCGTGATCGGCCATGCGCAGGAGACTGGTCTGCGCGCCGCTCTTCGCGCTCTTGCCGGACTGATCGGGATAGAGCGCGACACCCACGCTCGCGGACAGATGCGTATGCTGCCCGCGATGCCGGTACGGCTGGGCGATCGCGGTCAGGAGACGCCGCCCGAGACTCTCGGCGAGCTCCGGCGTGCTGCCGGCGGGCAGCAGCACCGCGAACTCGTCGCCGGCCACGCGCGCGACGCGCTCGCCGTGGCCAGCCGTGTGCTGGATGCGGCGCGCGGTTTCGCGCAGCAGTTCGTCGCCGGCGTCGTAGCCGAGCGCGCGGTTGATGCGCTGATAATCGTCGATGTCGAGCAGCACCAGCCCCGCGTGCGTGCGCGTGAGTTCGGCTTCGGCCTGCGCGGCGCCGATCGCGTCCTTGAGCGAGACGAGATTGTCGAGGCCGGTGAGCGCGTCGTGATTGAGCGTGTGCGTGAGCGATGCTTCGCGCTCGCGCCAGTGCATCACGTCGAAGGCGGCGAGCGCGAAGCCGGGTGTGCCGCGCGCGGCGGTCGACACGAGCCGCAGCTCGACGCAGATCGGATAGGTCAGCGACTTCACGACGGTCAGCGTCGCCGATTCGAGCTTGCCGCTCGCGCGCGCCCGGGCGACGAGCGCGTGCAGTTCGTCGGCTTCCTCCGACGCCACGAGATCGTGCAGCGTCAGCATGCTCAGATAATCACGGTGATAGCCGATGAACTCGATGCTCGCATCGGATACATACTGAAAGCGCAGCGCGTCGTCGAGCTGGGCGAGAAAGTCGACCGCGCCGAGCATGGCTTCGGGCACGCCGGCGCGAACGGGCGCTTGCGGCGCGGGCGCGTCGGGCGGAGTCGAGGGCGCGGAAGGCGCGTCGGCGGCGTCGGGACGCGCGTCGAGCGCGCGCTCTTGAGGCTCGCGTGCGGCGCGTCCCCATGCGCGCGCGAGCGCATCGAGCGCGATGCGCCACGGTGCGCGGCGGGAGACGTTGATCCGATTCGCTTGCATGGTCTCGTAGGGTTCTGACGGCGGCGCTCGCCGGGTCGGGCAAACGGCGGCGCGCGGAACTCGCTGCTTGCGGGCTCCGGCCGGGACGTGCCGAAACGGTCGCGGCACGCTCTATCAGGCGAGTTATCGGCGTATGGGGCGAATTCTTTAACCGGGCATCCGGGTTACAACGGATCCATCACAGGAATACCGTTGTCGAGGAATTGTCGATAGGAGATGCGTATGATGTCGGCTGGAGAATTCGGTTACAGTGGCGCGTTTTCAGCGGAACGGTCCACGCCTTTGCCGAACGATGCATTCGCCGCCCCTCGACCTTCCGATTCCGTCAGACTCGTTCGCCCCATGATCGAATCCATTACGTTGCCGGCCTGCGCCACAGCCAGGGCCCTAGAGCCGGCCTACATGCATCGCCAGGACGCGCCGCGGCGCGTCTCCGACCGGTTCCCGTCATGCCCGACTCGTCCATGAAGCGCGCGGCGCAGGCAAAGCGCGGACCGAGCGTCTACGTCGGGCGTCAGCCGATCCTCGACGGCGACGGCGCGCTCGTCGCCTACGAGCTGCTGTTTCGCGACAGCCCCGACAATCGCGCGCGCATCCACGACGACGTGCAGGCGACCGCGCATGTCGTCGCGCGCACGGTGGGAGAGATCGGCGTGCCGGCCGTGCTCGGGCCGCATCCGGGCTACGTGAACATGAGCCGCGAGCTCCTGTTCGACGATATCGTTCACATCATGCAGCCCGAGCGTTTCGTGCTGGAGCTGCTGGAGAACATCACCTTCGACGAAGCGCTTTTCAAACGCTGCGCGCAGCTGCGCAACGCGGGCTTTCGCTTCGCGCTCGACGACGTCGTGCGCCTCGACGATGCGCTGCTCGCAGCGCTCCCCTTGGTGGACATCGTCAAGATCGACTTTCTCGCGGCGGACCACGATCATCTGCCGGCGCTCGCGGCGGCGGTGAAGCGGCGCGGCAAGCTGCTCGTGGCCGAAAAAGTCGAAACCACCGCCGATTTCGCCAAGGCGAAGGAACTCGGCTTCGATCTTTTTCAGGGCTATTTCTTCGCGCGGCCGCAGGTGCTGTCGGCGCGGCGCGCGAGTCCGGCGCGCGGCTCGCTGTTGCGCCTGATGGCCGTGCTGGCCGGCGAACCGGGCATGCGCGAGCTGGAGGCGGAGTTGAAGCGCAATCCGGATATCGTCGTGCAGCTGATGCGCCTCGCCAATTCGAGCGCGCAGACGCGCGGTCGGCGCGTATCGTCGCTGCGCGAGGCGATCGCGGCGACCGGCACGCGCCAGTTGATGCGCTGGGCGCAACTGCTGCTCTACGCAGACGGCAGCGGCCTGCCGTGGCGTTCGGACCCGCTGCTGCAGCTCGTCGGCACGCGCGCGCGCTTTCTGGAGCTTGCAGCCGAAACGCTGCGTCCGGCCGACGAAGCCTTCTCCGATGCCGCGTTCATGACCGGCATCTTCTCGCTCGTGCATGTCGTGCTCGACATGCAGCCGGCGGAAATTCTCGATAAGCTGCATCTGACGGCGGAAATCCGCGCGGCGATCCTCACGGGCGACGGGCCGCTCGGCGCGCTGCTCGGCATCGCGCGGGCGGCGGAGCGGGGCGATGCACCGGCCATCGACGCGAGCCGTCACGCGCAGCCGTCGCTCGACGTGCTGACGCCCGCCGTGCTGGCGAAATTGCAGTTCGAAGCGGCGGCGTGGTTCGCCCAGCATCGCATGGATCAGGGCGCGGACGACGCGCAATGAACGGAGTCATCGAAAAGGAGCGGGCATGAAGAGCAGGATTTCGAGCTTTACGGCGGGTGGCGTGCTGGCGATCGCGGCGGCGATCCTTCCGCTCACGGCGGGCGCGACGCTCAAGCCCGGCGATGCCGCGCCCGAGTTCACCGCGCAGGCGTCGCTCGGTGGCAACGTGTACGACTACTCGCTCGCGGATGCGTTGAAGAAAGGCCCCGTGGTCCTGTACTTCTATCCGGCGGCGTTCACGAAGGGCTGCACGATCGAGGCGCACGAATTCGCCGAAGCGGTCGATCAGTACAAGGCCGAGGGCGCGACGGTCATCGGTGTGTCGCACGACAACATCGATACGCTGAAGAAGTTCTCCGTGAGCGAGTGCCGCAGCAAGTTCCCGGTCGCGGCGGATCAGGACTCGAAGATCATCCGTTCCTACGACGCCTCCATGCCGATGAAGAGCACGATGGCCAATCGCGTGTCCTACGTGATCGCGCCGGACGGCAAGGTCATCTACGAGTACACGAGCCTGTCGCCGGACCAGCATGTCGCGAACACGCTGCAGGCGCTGCGCGACTGGAACGCGAAGCACAAGGCGCAGTGATGCGCGTCTCTTCGATCGGGTGAGGCGGCCATGCCCATCGTCATCGCATTTGTCGTTCTGGCGTTGTTGATTTACGGCGCGGTGTGGTCGTTCAACGCGCTGCATGCGCATTTCGGCCTGGGCGTGGCGGTGGGCGCGGCGATCGTGGCGCTGCTCGCGATTGCCGCGGGCGTGATGCGCTGGCTCGCGAGCCGGCGCGAGATCGCACCGAACCTGCGGCGCGGCGAGAACGGAGACTGGACTCACGAGCTCAGGACCGACTGGGGCGGCGTGCGGGTCGCGGCGGGCAAGCGTCTGTGCGATGTGCGTGTCGGTGAGGAGCGCGGCAGCTATATTTTCGCGGACTTGCGCGGGGCGCGGATGCAGGAGCCGGCTGCGGCGGATGGCGCGTGGCAGGTCGTGCTCGACGTGCAGGACGCGAAGCACGGGGAATGGAAGCTGCCGATGCGTGATCGTGGGGAAGCCCACAAGTGGGCGCGAATTCTGTCGCTTGCTACTCAGCAGAAGCTCTGACTTCGCCGGATCCCGTTAGCGTGTTGGTCTATTGGCGTTGCCCCTGTGCGGGGCGGCAGTCACTTTCTTTGCTGCTGCAAAGAAAGTAACCAAAGAAAGCAGCTCGAGACGCCCGCGGTCACACGCAATTTGGGTATTCTTCTCCTCGCTCGTGGCGTCTGTAGCGAGTGCCCTCGTAGGCCTAACCGGGCTTGGACCGCGCACGGTCTGCCACATCGCACCACGTGCGTGGCTGGTTCAGCACGAAATGGCTCCGGCCCGCTGCGCGGCCGACGGGTCAATCGGGTCTGCGTGTGCTTCTGCGTTTCTACTTTCTCGTCGGTTTCCCTTGCATACCCCACGGCAGCGCGCAGCGCTGTGCCGAAGCTATTTCGTGCTGAACCAGCGCACTATAAGAACTAGCTAGTCAGACCGTGCGCGGTCCAAGCCCGATTAGGCCTGTGAGGGCACTCGCTACAGAGGCCACGAACAACGAGAAGAACACCCAAATTGCGTATGACCGCGGGCGTCTCAAGCTGTTTCTTTGGTTACTTTCTTTGCAGCAGCAAAGAAAGTGACTGCCGCCCCGCACAGGGGCAACGCCAATAGACCGACACGATCACGGGATCCGGCGAAAGCCCAATCGCTCTCACGCGTGATACCCAATATCCCCACGCACCTTGCCGCGAAACACCCAGTACGACCAGATCACGTAGATCACGAGCACGGGCAAGAGAAACATCGTCCCGATCAACAGAAACTGATGCGACAGCGGCGCGGCCGACGCATCCCACAACGTCACCGAGGGCGGCGCGATAAACGGCCACAGGCTGATCACGAGCCCCGTGAACGCAAGAAAGAACAGTCCGATCGAACACAGGAACGGCAACACTTCGCGGCCTTTCGCGAGGCTCGACCATAGCGTCCACGCGAGCAGCACGGTCAGAACGGGCACCGGCGCAAACAGAAAGCTCTGCGGAAAGCCGAACCAGCGCGCCGCGATGCGCGCATCCTTGAGCGGCGTCCACAGGCTGATGAGCAGAATGAACGCGATCACGCCAAGCAGCGCATAACGCGCCATGGTTCGGCTCCATTGCTGGAGTTCGCCTTCGGTCTTGAGCACGAGCCACGTCGTGCCTTGCAGCGCGTAGCCGAAGATCAGCCCCACGCCGACCAGCAGCGGAAACGGCGCGACCCAGTTCCAGCTCGTGCCCACATAAACGCGGCCTTCGATCGGAAAGCCCTGGATGAACATGCCGAGCACGATGCCCTGCGAGAACGTCGCGACGAGCGAGCCGCAGCCGAACGCGGCGTCCCACAGCCACTTGCGCGCGCCGATCACCTCGCGAAACTCGAACGCGACGCCGCGAAAGATCAGCCCGAGCAGCATGAAGAGAATCGGGAAGTAAACCGCCGGCACGATGATCGCGAACGCGAGCGGAAATACCGCGAACAGGCCGCCGCCGCCGAGGATGAGCCAGGTCTCGTTGAAGTCCCAGACCGGCGCGACGGAGTTGATCATCAGGTTGCGCGAGTCGGGGTCGCGGCGCAGCAGGAACATCATGCCGACGCCGAGATCGAAGCCGTCGAGCAGCACATACATGAACACCGCCAGCGCGAGAATGGCGGCCCACAGCGGCACGAGATCGAGCATCGCGTTCTCCGTCGTCGACGTTAAGGGCGTCCGCGCCCCGGGGGCACGATATCGTCCCCGTTCACCGATCGCGCCGCGCCGCCTGGCGCCGCCGATACCGCCGAGAGCGGGCGCGCCGCGCGGGATCTGGTGTCGAGTTCTTCCTTCTCGTGCGCGTGCGCGACTTCGGCCGGCCCGACGCGCACCAGCCGCCGCAGCAGAAAGAAACCCGCGCCGAAGATGACGAGATACGCGAGCACGTAGAGCAGCCACGACAGGCCGACATCGGTGGCGGTGAGCGAGGGCGTCACCGAATCCTTGGTGCGCAGGATGCCGTAGACGGTCCACGGCTGGCGGCCGGCTTCAGTGGTCGTCCAGCCGGCGATCACGGCGATGAAGCCGAGCGGCATCGCCCAGGTGGCCGCGCGCAGCCAGCGCGTGCTCGTCTCGATCCTGCCGCGCGCGAACTGCACGATGCCCCACAGCACGAGCGCGAACATCAGCAGCGCGATGCCGACCATGATGTGGAACGCAAAGAACACGACCGCCACCGGCGGCCGGTCCTCGCGCGGAAAGTCCTTCAGTCCGCGCACGAAGCCGTTCGGATCGTGCGTCAGATACAGGCTGCCGAGCACCGGAATCGAAATCTCGAAGTGGTTGCGCTCTTCATCCTGATCGGGAATGGAAAAGAGATTGGCCGGGATGCGCGTGCCGGATTCCCACAGGCCTTCCATCGCCGCGAGCTTGGCGGGCTGATGCTTGAGCGTGTTGAGGCCGTGCGCGTCGCCGATCACCATCTGCACCGGCACCATGATGATCAGAAAGATCAGCGACATCTTGACCATCACGCGGCTTTCCTCGAGCGCGCGCCGCTCGCGCAGATACATCGCGCCGATGCCGAGAATGACGAAGCCCGCCGTCACGAGAAACGCGCTCACTGTGTGTCCGAGCCGGTAGGGAAACGACGGCGTGAAGATCACGTCGAAGAAGCTCACCACTTCGAAACGGCCGTCGGGCAGCATGCGATGCCCCTGCGGCGTCTGCATCCAGCTATTGACGGCGAGAATCCAGAACGACGAAATCACCGTGCCCGCCGCGACGAAAATCGCGGACATCACGTGCGCCCACTGCGGCACGAGCTTGCGCCCGAACAGCAGCACGCCGAGAAACGCCGATTCGAGGAAGAACGCGGTCAGCACTTCGTAGCCCATCAACGGGCCGACGACGTTCGCGGTGGCATCGGAGAAGCGGCTCCAGTTGGTGCCGAACTGAAAGGGCATGACGATGCCCGACACCACGCCCATGCCGAACGACACCGCGAAAATTTTCAGCCAGAACGCGGACAGGCGGCGGTAGACGTCGCGTTTGGTGATCCACCAGTTGAACTCGAGCGTCGCGATGTAGCACGACAGGCCGACCGTGAAAGCCGGCAGCAGAATGTGGAACGCGACGACCCACGCGAACTGGAAACGGGAGAGCAGGACCGAATCGACATCCATGAACGCTCCTTGGTTCAGGCTTTTTGCAGCGGATATGTCGAAGGGATGCGCCGCGCGCGGACGCTGATCTTCCTTTTTCTTCTTTAATACACGGTTTTCAGGAACGCGGCCACGCGCCGCGTGACGAGACGCCGCACCCGCAGGACGTCGATGCACCAATTTGATACAATTTCGCCTCTAGTCATAGGCCATGCGGACGACCGCATGCGCCTCGTTTCATCGGGGACGGCCCCATTTTCACAGGGAGTCGCCCGATGTCCTGGATTCTTCTCTTCATCGCCGGTGTGCTGGAAGTCGCATGGGCCGCCGGTCTCAAATCCTCCGAAGGCTTCACACGGCTCGGTCCGTCGATCTTCACGCTGGTCACCGCGATCGGCAGTTTCGTGCTGCTCGCGATGGCCATGCGCCAGTTGCCGCTCGGCACGGCCTACGCCGTGTGGACGGGCATCGGCGCGGTCGGCGCGTTCGTGTTCGGCATCGTGTTCATGGGCGAGGCGCTGTCGGCGGCGCGGATTTTCAGCGCGTTGCTGATCGTCGCAGGTCTCGTCGGACTGAAGATCTCGTCGGGCCACTGAAAGCGTCCGTTGCGCCCGCGCCACCGTCGTGCACCCGGCACGCCGGAATCGGCATTCGCTGAAACCGTTGCTGCACCGCGCGTATTGGCGTGGATATAATGGTCTGAGGTCATCCGGTCTGTCGTCCGATTCCTATATTCAGCGGTTTTCGATGTATCTTCATGGATGTGGGCGGCTTTTCTCGGCATTTTCCGGAAAGACCGCTCTTTTCATCCGGTGAATCGTCCACAAGCGGCGAAATCCGGCGGCTGGCGCAATAAGGGAGGCGGCAATGCTTGAGTCACTTTCGCTCGCTGCGGGCCTGTCATGGGCTAGCGGGCTGCGCCTGTACCTCACTGTCTTCATCGCCGGCATGTTCCAGCGCATGGGCGTCGTCCATCTGCCGGATTCGCTCGCGGTGCTCGGCTCGCCGTGGGTGATCGGCGTCGCGGCCGTGCTCGCGGTCGTCGAGTTTCTTGCCGACAAGATTCCCGCCGTCGATTCCCTGTGGGACGCGGTCCACACCTTCATCCGTATTCCGGCGGGCGCCGTGCTCGCGGCCGGCTCGCTCGGCCACGCCGATCCCGCCATGCTCACCATCGCCGCGCTCGCGGGCGGCACGCTCGCCGGCGCATCGCACTTCGCGAAAGCGGGCACGCGCGCGCTCATCAATCTGTCGCCGGAACCGGTGTCGAACTGGGCGGCTTCGGCGACCGAAGATGTCGGCGCGCTCGCGGGCATCACGCTCGCGCTGTTCGTGCCGCTGCTGTTTCTCGTGCTCGTGCTGGTGTTTCTCGTGCTCGCGGGCTGGGCGCTGCCGCGGCTCGCGCGCGGCGTGCACGGCGGCGTGTCGCGCATGGCCAAGCACATGCTGCCGAGCACTTACGCGCGCATGAACCGATTGCGGAGCAAGCACGATTGAGCACTGCATTCAGGAACGATCAGGCTGCACGCAAGGCAGGGCATTCGCACCCGACCATCAAACTCGGATTCACGCAGACGGTGCGCCAGGCATGGCGCATGACCGCGCGCGACTGGCGCGCGGGCGAACTCACGATGCTGCTGCTCGCGCTGGTGCTGGCGGTGGCCGCGCTGTCGAGCGTCGGCTTTCTTTCCGATCGCATGCGTCAGGGGCTCGCGCGCGACGGGCGTCAGATGATCGCCGCCGATTTCATCGTGCGCGCCGATCATCCCGTCGATCCGATGTTCGCGAGCGAGGCGAAGTCGCTCGGGCTCGACACGGCGAACACGACCATCTTCCCCAGCATGATCAGTTCGACGTCCGCGCAGCCGGCCTCGCGGCTCGCGGCGATCAAGGGCGTCACGACGGGCTATCCGTTGCGCGGCGCGCTGCGCATCGCGCCGGGCATCGATGCCGCCGATGCCCCCGCGCACGGCATCCCCGCGCCCGGCACGGTCTGGGTCGATCCCGCCTTGCTCGACGCGCTCAAGACGCAGGTCGGCGGCACCGTGAAGGTCGGCACGCGCACGTTCACGGTTGCGGCCGTCATCACGCGCGAGCTGGATCGCGGCTTCTCGTTCGTCAACTTCTCGCCGCGCCTGCTGATGCGCGCCGACGAGATCGCGGGCACCGGCCTGATCGGTTACGGCAGCCGCGTGACGTATCGATTGCTCGTCGCCGGTCCCGACCCTCAGGTCGAGCAGTTCGCGAAGTTCGCGCGCGAGAAAGCCGATGGCGGCAAGCTGCGCGGCGTCGCGCTGGAATCGCTGTCCGATGGCCAGCCGCAAGTGCGCCAGACGATCGACCGCGCGGGCCATTTCCTCACGCTCGTGTCGCTCCTGACCGCGCTGCTCGCGGCGGTCGCGGTCGCGATGGCCGCGCATCGCTTCGCGCGGCGGCATCTCGACGGCTGCGCCGCGATGCGTTGTCTCGGCGTCAGCCAGCGCACGCTGCGCGCGCTGTTTCTGAATGAATTCCTTGCGATCGGTCTGATCGGCAGCGCGGTGGGCGTCGTGCTCGGTTTCGGCGGCCATCTGGTGCTGCTGAACTGGCTCGGCTCGCTCGTCGATGTCGAGTTGCCGCAGCCGAGCGTCTGGCCGGCGCTGCAAGGCATCGCGATGGGTCTCGTGCTGCTGCTCGGCTTCGCGTTGCCGCCGCTGCTGCCGATCACGCGCGTGCCGCCGGTGCACGTGATTCGCCGCGAACTGGGCGATGCGCAGCGCGTCGCGCATGCGGCGTATGGCGTCGGCGTGCTGCTGTTCGCGGCGCTGCTGATCCTCGCGGCGGGCGAGCTGAAGCTCGGCGGCATCGTCGCGGGCGGTTTCGCGGCGGGCCTGCTCGTGTTCGGCGCGATCGCGCGCGCGGCGCTGTGGGCGGCGGCGCGCTTCGTGCGGCGCGAAACGAGCCGCGCGGGCGTCGGCTGGCGTTATGCGCTCGCGTCGCTGGAGCGGCGCAGCGGATCGAGCGCCCTGCAGATCACCGCGCTCGGCATCGGGCTGATGTGCCTGTTGCTCATCGGCATGACGCGCAACGATCTCATCAAGGGATGGCGCGACGCGACGCCGCCCGATGCGCCGAATCAGTTTCTCATCGACATCCAGCCGGATCAGCGGCAGGGCGTGCTCGACTATCTGCGCACGCACGGCCAGCCCGACGCCGCGCTCTCGCCGATGGTGCGCGCGCGTCTGATCGCCATCAACAACAAGCCGGTGAATCCGGACAATTACGACAAAGCCGACGCGAAACGCCTCGTCGATCGCGAATTCAACCTCTCCTACACGACCGAACTGCCCGGCGACAATCGCGTGACGCAAGGCGCGTGGTTCGGCAAGGACGCGAAGCCGCAGGTGTCGATCGAGGAGGGCATCGCGAAGACGATTCGCGTAAAGATGGGCGATACGCTGCGTTTCGACGTCGCCGGTCTGCCGGTCGAAGCGCCCGTGACGAGCATCCGCAAGGTCGACTGGAACTCCTTCAAGGTCAACTTCTTCGTGCTGCTGCCGCCCGAGGCGCTCGCGGACCTGCCGGCGACCTTCATCACGAGCTTTCATCTGCCGACGCAGGAGCAGCGCGTGATCGACGGCCTCGTCGCGCGTTATCCGAACGTGACGGCCATCGATATCGCGCCGATTCTCGCGCAGATCCATCGCACGCTCGCGCAGGTGATCGGCGCGGTGCAGTTCCTGTTCCTTTTCACGCTCGCGGCGGGCGTGCTCGTGCTGTACGCGGCGCTCGCCGGCACGCGCGACGAGCGCGTGCGCGAGTCCGCGCTGCTGCGCGCGCTTGGCGCGTCGCACAGGCAGGTGCGCGCGGTGCAGGTGGCGGAGTTCGTCGCCGTGGGCGCGCTCTCGGGCCTGATGGCGGCGCTCGGCGCGCAGGGCATCGGCTACGTGCTCGCGGCGCGCGTGTTCGAGTTTCATATCGATTTCAATCCGTGGCTCTTGCCCACGGGCATCGTGGCGGGCATCGCGTGCGCGGCCTTGAGCGGCTGGCTGAGCCTGCGGCGCGTGCTGGCGCGCCCGGCGCTGCAATCCCTGCGCGATGCGTAATTTTTTGTTTGAGCCATGACCGAAGCAAATCAATCTCCTTCCGACGACGAAGCCCAGAAGCCGACCGCCTTCGAACTGATCGGCGGCGAGGAACGCCTGCGCGCGATGGTCGATCGTTTCTACGACCTGATGGATCTCGAGCCCGAATTCGCGGGCATCCGCGCGCTGCATCCGCCGACGCTCGACAATTCGCGCGACAAGACCTTCTGGTTCCTGTGCGGCTGGATGGGCGGCCCGGATCATTACATCAGCCGCTTCGGGCATCCGCGTTTGCGGGCGCGGCATCTGCCGTTCGCGATCGCGTCGACCGAGCGCGATCAATGGCTGCGCTGCATGGCCTGGGCGATGGAAGATGTCGGCATCGAAGAATCCGTGCGCGAGCGTCTTCTGACATCCTTCTTCGACACCGCCGACTGGATGCGCAACCGTCCCGGTTGAAACGCTGGGTTTTGTATCGGTTCACGCATGGCGCGCGTGGTGCATCATCGTCGAGGAATCGTCTCAACTCCCCGCAAGACAAGGAATCACCGACATGAGCACACGCGCACTCTTTCGCGAGGACGCCTATCTGACGCGTTGCGACGCGACCGTCACCGCAATCGACGAGCAGGGCATTCACCTCGATCAGACCGTGTTCTATCCGCTCGGCGGCGGCCAGGCCGCCGACGCGGGCACGTTGACGCTGGCGGACGGCACGGTCATCGCGATCGCCGATACGCGCAAGGCGAAGTTCGAAGGCGCGACGCCGGATGACGCGGTGCATGTGCCCGCGCCGGGTCAGGACGACGCGCTGGCGAAGCTTACGGTTGGCGACAGGGTGAGCGCGGAGATCGACTGGGCGCGGCGGTACCGGCATATGCGGCTGCATACGGCGAGCCATCTGATCTGCGCCGTGCTTCCGTTTCCGGTCGATGGCTGCAGCATCACGACCGACTACGCGCGCCTCGATCTGGCGACGGTCGAACCGATCGAACGCGAAGCCGTCGAAGCGAAGCTGAACGCATTGATCGGCGGCGCGCACGACGTGCAGACCGAATGGATCACCGACGACGAAATGGCCGCGCGCCCCGAACTCGTCCGCACGATGAGCGTGAAACCGCCGATGGGCCTCGGCCGCGTGCGCCTGTTGCGCATCGAGAACGTGGATTTGCAGCCGTGCGGCGGCACACATGTGCGCAACACCGGCGAGATCGGCGCGCTGCGCATCGCGAAGCTGGAGAAGAAGAGCGCGCGCACGCGGCGGCTCGTGCTGGAACTGGTCTGAGCATGGACCCGCGCGCGCAGGCCGTGCTCGATCTCTGGTTCGGCGAGCCGGGTTCTGCGGAGTTTGGAGCGGATCGCAAATTGTGGTGGCGGAAGAAACGCGCTTTCGATTCGCTGCTTGCCGAGCGCTTCGGCGCGTTGCTCGAAGCGGCGCACGCGGGCGGTTTGCAGGATTGGGAGCGCACGCCGCTCGGCGCGCTCGCGCTGATCGTGCTGCTCGATCAACTATCGCGCAATTGCTATCGGAACACGGCGCGCGCGTTTGCGGGCGATGGCCGCGCGCTCGCGCTGGCGAAGACGCTGGTCGAGCGGGGCGACGATATGCGCCTGCCGAGCGCGTATCATCGCGCGTTCGCCTATATGCCGTTCGAGCACGATGAAACGCCCGAAAGCCAGCGGGAGTCGTTGCGACTCTTCGGAAAACTGAAAGACGAGACTGGCGTTGCGAGTTTCTACGAATCGGCGCTGGAGCACGCGGAGGTCATCGAACGCTTCGGGCGCTTTCCGCATCGCAACCGGATTCTCGGACGGGAGATGCTGGCCGATGAAGAAGCGTGGCTGGCGAAGCACGGCGGATTCTGAGCCCGCCGTCCCGAACGCTACCGTCCGCCCGCCACATCCAGAATCGCCCCCGACACATACGACGACGCATCCGACAGCAGCCACACGATCGACTCGCCGACTTCATCGGCCGTGCCCGCGCGTCCGATCGGCGTCTGCACGCCGAGCACGTGCGCGCGATCCGGCTTGCCGCCGCTCGCGTGGATGTCGGTGTCGATGAGTCCGGGGCGAATCGCGTTCACGCGCACGCCTTCGGGCCCGAGTTCCTTCGACAGCCCGATGGTCAAGGTATCGATCGCGCCCTTGGACCCCGCGTAGTCGACATATTCGCCGGGGCCGCCCAGCCGCGCCGCCGCCGATGAAACGTTCACCAGCGACCCACCCTTGCCGCCGCGCGAAGTCGACATGCGCCGCGCCGCCTCGCGCGCGCACAGATACGCGCCGAGCACGTTGATGTCGAAGATGCGCTTCATGCGCGCGATGTCCATATCCGCGAGCCTGGAGCCAGGTGCGACGATGCCCGCGTTGTTCACGACGCCATCGAGCTTGCCGAAGGCTTGCTCGGTCGCGTCGAACATCGCGATGATCGCGGCTTCGTCGCTCACGTCGCCGTGAATGGCGATGGCCTTGCCGCCGGCAGCCTCGACCGCCGCGACGGTTTCATCGGCGGCGGCTGCGTTCGACGCATAGTTCACGCCGACGGACCAGCCGCGCGCGCCCGCGAGCACCGCAGCCGAGCGGCCGATGCCGCGGCTTGCACCGGTAATCAGGATGACTTTGGACATGCGCTGTTCCTCAGACGGCGTTGCGTTTTTCGGACCACTTGTCGTTTGCAGGCGGAACGTAGCGCGCGAGTTTGTCGATCATCTCGGCGGGTTCGGCGGCGACCTGAATGAGATCCAGATACGGCTCGCGCATGAAGCCTTCTTCGACGGTATGCCGCAGCATCGCCAGAAGCGGATCGAAGTAGCCGTTCACGTCGAGCAGACCGACCGGCTTCTGGTGATAGCCGAGCTGCGCCCACGTGTACACCTCGAAAAACTCCTCGAACGTGCCGACGCCGCCCGGCATCGCGACGAACGCATCGGAGAGATCGGCCATCTTCTTTTTGCGTTCGTGCATGTCGGGTACGACGTGCAGTTCGGTGAGATCGGTATGGCCGACTTCCTTCGCGAGCAGCAATTCGGGAATCACGCCGACCGCGCGCCCGCCGGCGGCGAGCACTTCATCGGCGATCAGTCCCATCAGGCCGACGCGGCCGCCGCCGTAGACCAGCGAGAGGTTGTTCTGAACCAGCGCGCGGCCGAACGCCTTGGCCGCTTCCGCATAGACGGGGCGGGCTCCGTTGGAGGAGCCGCAATAGACACACACTGCCTTCATTTATCTGGAATCCTTTGTTTCGGTCTTTGCATCGTCGCGCGGCGGCAAAAAGTCCGCATATTCGCGCTTTGGCAGCTTACCTGAAACGAGGTCGTCGAACAGTTGACGCGAACGCCCGCGCAGATACGGCGCCATGATCGAGATGATGTGCAGGCTCGCCTGATGCAGCTCCGCGCGGATCGCTTCCTGATCGTTGTACTTGCGCGGATTCATCACGTACTGGTACGAAAGCCAGTACGTGGCGATCACGCCGATGTTCGTCGCGATCACCTTGATCTCGTCGGGCGTCGCGACCATTTCCTGATCGGCCACGAGCGCCTCGCACAACTGGCTCGCGAAATGCACCTTGTGCGTGATGATCTGCTTGAAGTGCGTTTCGAGCGTGCGGTTGCGCGCGAGCAGGTCGTTCAGGTCGCGATACAGGAAGCGGTAAGTCCAGAGGAAATCCGCCATGTATTGCAGATACGACCACATCTCGTCGATCGTCGGGCGATGATCGTCCGGAAAGCGCAGACGCTTCTGAATCTGCTGCTCGAACTGCGCGAAGATGCTGTTGATGATGTCGTCTTTGTTGCGGAAATGGTAGTACAGGTTACCTGGACTGATTTCCATCTCTTCGGCGATCGTCGTCGTGGTGACGTTAGGCTCGCCGATATCGTTGAACAACTTCAGCGACAGCTCGAGGATCCGTTCGCGGGTGCGGCGGGGTGGTTTGGCTTCCATGTCGTCCGACCTTGGCATCGGGCAGCGGGGGCTCGGGATGAGCGCTCGCGCGGCCGCGTCAGTTGCTATTTTTGAGAATGTCGGACGATTATAAACCGGTCGTTCGGCGGCACGGCTGCGGGCTTTGCGCGCGGCCGTTCTCGTTTATAAGATACGCGCGAGCCAGACGGATGCAAGCGGCGATGCCAGCGGCCACAAAATCAGGCCCCACGTGATGACGCACACGCCGAGCGCGACCATGACCGCGGCGCTGCCGAAATCCTTGGCCCGCTTCGACAGTTCGTGACGTTCGAGCGAAATGCGGTCGATGGCCGCCTCGACGCTCGAATTGAGCAATTCGACGATGAGCACCAGCAGCACCGACGCGATCAGCGCCGCGCGCTCGACCGGCGCGACCGGCACGATGAGGCCGCACGGCAACAGGATCGCCGCGAGCGTCAGCTCCTGACGGAACGCGCTTTCCTCGCGAATCGCGACGCGAAAGCCGTAGAGCGAATTCTTCATCGCGTGCCAGGCGCGCGTGAAGCCGCGGTTGCCCTTGTACGGGTTGAAGGGCAGATCGTCCGGGCCGAGCGGCTCGGCCGGTTGAGCAGGTGTTTCGTCGATGTCTTCGGGGTCGTCGTCGAAGGGATCGCGCGCGCCAGCCGCCGCGGGCGCTCCGGCGCGCGGATTCGCTTCGGCTCGCTCCTGCGCGACGGCGCGTCGCGTCATGCGGCCGCCCGGTCGGAACTCGCGGCGCGCGGACCGAACTGCCGCAAGTGCGACGCGAACTGCTCCGATGCGGCGCGCCACGAGAAACGTTCGGCCCATGCGCGGGCGTCCGCGCGCTCGATCTTCAGCGCGTGCAGGCAGGCTTCGCGCAGATCGTCGTGAAGCGCGCCCGGGCCGTTCGCGCCGAGCACATCGATCGGGCCCGTCACCGGGTACGCCGCGACCGGCGTGCCGCAGGCCATCGCTTCGAGCAGAACCAGGCCGAAGGTATCGGTGCGGCTGGGGAACACGAAAACGTCCGCCGCCGCATAGACCTTCGCCAGTTCCGGCTGCGACAGCACGCCGAGATAGTTGACGTTCGTGTAGCGCGACTTCAGTTCCGCGAGCGCCGGACCTTCGCCCGCGACCCACTTCGAGCCTGGCAGATCGAGCTTCAGAAATGCCTCGACGTTCTTCTCGACCGCCACGCGCCCGACATACAGAAAAATCGGCCGGGCGGTGTTGAGAACCTTCGACTCCATCGGATGGAAGATGTCGAGATCGACGCCGCGCGTCCACAGCACGACGTTGGTGAAGCCGTAGCGTTCGAGATCGCTTTTGACGACGGGCGTCGGCGCCATCACCGCCTGCGAGTTTTTGTGGAACCAGTGCAGGAAACGATACGTCATCGCGAGCGGAATGCCGAAGCGCGCGTTCACGTACTCGGGAAAGCGCGTGTGATACGCGGTCGTGAAGGGCAGCTTGTGGCGCAGCGCATACGAGCGCGCGGCGAGCCCGAGCGGCCCTTCGGTGGCGATGTGCAACGCATCCGGCGCGAATGCGTCGATACGCTCGGCGACGCGCCGGCCCGGCATCAGCGACAGGCGAATCTCCGGATAGGTCGGGCAAGGGATCGTCCTGAATTCGAGCGGCGTGAGCAACTCCACGCGATGTCCGAGCGCGGTGAGTTCTTTCGTGGTTTGCGTGAGCGTACGCACGACGCCGTTGACCTGCGGCTCCCATGCGTCGGTAACGATCATGATTTTCATCGGCTTTGGCCCCGTGGTTCGTTCGGAATTCAGACGGTCGCGCGCGCTTTGCCCGCATGTGCTTCGGGCGAGCGCATCACGGTCCAGTAGACGATCTTCAGTTCGCCGTCATGGGTCTCGACGAGCGCCGAGAGACTCTCGACCCAGTCGCCGTCGTTGCAGTAGAGAATGCCGTCGATGTCGCGGATCTCGGCCTTGTGGATATGCCCGCACACGACGCCGTCGCAGCCGCGGCGGCGCGCTTCGTCGGTCATCACGCGCTCGAACTGCGAGATGAAGTTCACCGCGTTCTTCACCTGATGCTTCAGGTATTGCGACAGCGACCAGTAGTTGAAGCCGAGCTTCGACCGCACGCGATTGAACCAGCGGTTGAGCAGCAGGATCGCGGTGTAGGCGGTGTCGCCGAGATAGGCGAGCCATTTCGCGTGCTGGATCACGCCGTCGAAGAGATCGCCGTGCACGATCCACAGACGCTTGCCCGCGAGCGTCGTATGGAAGGCTTCGCCGCGCACGTGGATGTCGCCAAACGCGAGATCGCAGAACTGGCGCGCGGCTTCGTCGTGATTGCCCGGGATGAAGATGACCTGCGTGCCCTTGCGCGCCTTGCGCAGGATTTTCTGCACGACGTCGTTGTGCGCCTGCGGCCAGAACCAGCCCTTGCGCAACTGCCATCCGTCGATGATGTCGCCGACGAGATACAGATATTCCGACTCGTGATGGCGCAGGAAATCGAGGAGATAGTTCGCCTGGCAGCCGCCCGAGCCGAGGTGGATGTCCGAGAGCCAGATCGTGCGATAACGCTGCGGCGCATCGCCGGAATCGGCGGGCTCGTCGCGATGGACGGGCGCGCCGGTCGACGCGGACTCGTGGGATTCCGTGGACTCGGATCGCAGTGCGAAAGGACCGGCGCGCAGTTCGTTGTGGCTAAAGCTGAAAGGAGAGGGCGGGGCTGACGGGTTGAAGGCCATTGGCTCGCGCATCGGGTTTCGGTATGCACATTGCGCCATGCGGCCGTGACCGAGCCGTGACAGTCACGAGAAGTTCTTATTACTTGACAACAGGTTGCGCGGCGACGATGCGTGTGCCGGCGAGGCGGTCATGGAGGAATTGACGCGCCGGATCGAGCCACGCGGCGGCGGCCCACAGCGCGACCCATGCCGCGAAGACGGCGAGCGTCTGCGGCACGGCGAGGGAGAAGAGCGGATGCAACGTGAGCGGCGGCAGGAACCACAGCCACGCGAGGGCGTAACGGGCGAGCGCGCGGCCGGTTCCGAGCGGCTGGCCGTGCGCGTCGACGACCTTGAGGCGCCAGGTTTTCATCGGCAGGGTCTGGCCGCCGTGGGTCCAGAAGTACACGAAGTAGGCCGCGAGCACGATGCCGATCCACGACATCAGCCAGTTGTGATGCGTGAGGCCGTTGCGTTGCTGCGTGAGCGTGCTGAAGAGATAGCCGGCGAGGAACACCACGCCGAAAAGTATCACGCTCTCGTAGAGCATCGTCGCGAGGCGGCGGCGCAGCGTGGGCGCGCGCATCGGATCGACGCTGATCACTGCCGGCTGCGCGCTCACGAGCCGTTGTACATCGAGGGCGCCTGCTGCGGCGACACCGGAATCGGCGTGGCCGGCACGATGCTCGCGGCGTTGGGAATGGCGGGCTGCATCGGCACGCCGGAGACCGGCGCGGCGGGTGCGACGGCCGATCCGCCTTCCGCGTGTCCGGATGCGTGCCCCTGCTCGCGCGCCGCGACGAGGCGATTGATGTCCTTCACTTCGGTCTTGCCCGTGGGCGGCGCGGAGACGACGGTCGGCCGGCGCACGTGCTCGCTCGCAGCAAGCTTCTTCTTCTGTTCTTCGGACAGCTTCTGATACGCGTCCCACGCCTTTTCGCGCTTTTCCAGCGGCACCGATTTGGATACCTGATAGTTTTCGCGCGCGACCTTGCGCTGGTCCGGCGTGAGGCGCACCCATTCCTCCATGCGCTGATGCAGATGCTTCTGCGCTTCAGGCGACATCCGATGGAACCGCGACGCGATCTTCAGCCACTTCTGCTTGCGTTCGTCGGAGAAAGAGTCCCACTGCGTGGCGAAAGGCGCGAGCGCGGCGTGCTGCGCTTCGGTGAGACGGCTCCAGGCGAGCGGGCTTTCGGAAGACAAGGCGGACAGCGGCGAGCCGCTCGCATCGGCAGCCGCGCCCGAACCGCCGCTCGGCGCGGCGGCGGCCGAAGGCGTTGCGGCGGTGGAATAAAAGCGCGGATAAGTCGCGGCGAACGCAACCAGACCCGCAATCGCGCAACCAAAGACAATCGCGAGACCGCGCTTGTAACTCACCCGGAAATTCCCCCGCTGTATTCAGTGCTTAATGATTGCGCGTCAGGTACGCGTTGAAACCGTGATCGAGATAGGCGTCGATCGGCAGGCTGTCGCTCATCATGGCCGCGTCGATTTCGGCGAGTTCCGCCTTGCGCTGCTGATCTTCCCAGTACGCGATGCCCGCCAGTCCGATGATGAGCGCCGCGAGCGGCCACGCGAGGCCGAGCCCGCCGAGCCGCGCGAGCAGTCCCTTCGGACGATGATCGTCCCCGGACTCGCCCGTCGTGAGCGTGCCGCCGGCGCCGGCGAAGGCCGGCGTGAACGCGGGCGCGGCCATCGTGACGGCCACTTTCTCCGGCTTCTTGCGCGCGATCGCGACGCGGCGCGCCTCGCGCAACCGGTCGACGGCGGCAGCCGGAATATTCGACGTGTTTTCGTCGAGTGCGCGCACGACCTTCAGCGCGAACTCGTTTTCCTTCGTTTCAAGAGCGGAACTCATAGCGTGATCCCTTTGGCTTTCAGGGCTTGTGCGAGAGTGTGCGTGGCGCGTGAACAGTGCGTCTTCACGCTGCCCTCGGAGCACCCCATCGCGGCGGCCGTCTCGGCGACATCCATGTCTTCCCAGTAACGCATGAGAAACGCTTCCCGTTGACGCGCGGGCAGTTTCTGGATTTCGGCGTCGATCAGATTCAATACCTGTTCGCGCTCCAGTTTGCTTTCGCTGCTTTCGCTGCCGGCCGCGCCGTCTTCGGATTCGAAGGTTTCGAGCGGGTCGAATTCGTCGTCGTCGGCGTTGCCGAAGGACGAGAAGAGGCTGACCCAGGTGTTGCGCACCTTCTGGCGACGGAAATAATCATGCGTCGCGTTCTGCAGGATACGCTGGAACAGGAGCGGAAGCTCGGATGGTGGGCGGTCGCCGTATTTTTCCGCCAGCTTGATCATCGCGTCTTGCACGATGTCGAGCGCCGCGTCGTCGTCGCGAACGGTGTACACGGTTTGCTTGAACGCGCGTCTTTCGACGCCCGCCAGGAAATCGGCGAGTTCCTTGTCTGATGCCATCCGTTGGGGACCCGGCGCAACGAATTTGCGTCGAAAGGGATCGTGAGGTTCGAGGAAAACCTGCGAATCCTAGCAAAGTTTCGCGGCATCCGGACAATTTGAGATGTTTTGTTGCCGTTGGCGACGTGCGTTCGGTCAAATGACCATGCATTCGACAGCTTGCGCTTGCAAGACGCTTTCATTCGAGGCGGCACGGAATACCGCGCTATCGGCGCATTCGGAAACTTTTTGCTTGACCCGCTGCGCACGCCACTGTTACATTTTCTGACTCGCATCATCAGTGAAATGTCTGCTTTGAGGCGAGCCCAAGAAGTTTGCCTGCCAAACCTAGACGCGCCGCTTGAACCCGAGCCACAAGCCCGGTAGAGAGCACCCAATCAATTTTTTGCCGAAAATTCGAAAGGTGATGAATGAACATGCCTAGCGCGGAATTCTCCACGTCGGATACCACTCCTCCTCACGAAGCTGACTCCATCGGCGGCACCGTGCTCATGCGCGCGCTTGCTGACGAAAAGGTCGAATTCATCTGGGGTTATCCCGGCGGCTCGGTACTCTACATCTACGACGAGCTGTACAAGCAGGACCAGATCCAGCACATTCTCGTGCGCCACGAACAGGCCGCCGTGCATGCCGCCGACGCCTACGCGCGCTCGACCGGCAACGTGGGCGTGTGCCTCGTGACCTCGGGCCCGGGCGTCACCAATGCCGTCACCGGCATCGCCACGGCCTACATGGATTCGATTCCGCTCGTCGTCATCAGCGGCCAGGTGCCCACCGCGGCCATCGGCCTCGACGCCTTCCAGGAATGCGACACCGTCGGCATCACGCGTCCGTGCGTGAAGCACAACTTCCTCGTGAAGGACGTGCGCGACCTCGCCGCGACCGTCAAGAAGGCGTTCTATATCGCGCGTACCGGCCGTCCCGGCCCGGTGCTGATCGACATTCCGAAGGACGTGTCGAAGGCGCCGTGCAAGTACGAGCCGGTCAAGAGCGTGTCGCTGCGCTCGTACAACCCGGTCACGAAGGGCCATTCCGGCCAGATCCGCAAGGCGGTGCAACTGCTGCTGTCGGCTAAGCGCCCGTACATCTATACCGGCGGCGGCATCATTCTCGCGGACGCATCGCGCGAGCTGAACCAGTTCGCCGATCTGCTCGGCTATCCCGTCACGAACACGCTGATGGGCCTCGGCGGCTACCGCGCGTCCGACAAGAAGTTCCTCGGCATGCTCGGCATGCACGGCACGTACGAAGCCAACATGGCGATGCAGAACTGCGACGTGCTGATCGCGATCGGCGCGCGCTTCGACGACCGCGTGATCGGCGATCCGAAGCACTTCGCGTCGTCGCCGCGCAAGATCATTCATATCGACGTCGATCCGTCGTCCATTTCCAAGCGCGTGAAGGTCGATATTCCGATCGTCGGCGACGTGAAGGAGGTGCTGAAGGAACTGATCGAGCAGCTTCAGCACGCGGAGCACGGCCCGGACACGCAGGCGCTCAAGACGTGGTGGGACGAGATCGAAGGCTGGCGCTCGAAGGACTGCCTGTCCTACGACCGCAAGAGCGAGATCATCAAGCCGCAGTACGTCGTCGAGAAGCTCTGGGAGCTCACCGACGGCGAGGCGTTCGTGTGTTCCGACGTCGGCCAGCACCAGATGTGGGCGGCGCAGTTCTATCCGTTCAACAAGCCGCGCCGCTGGATCAACTCGGGCGGCCTCGGCACGATGGGCTTCGGCCTGCCGGCGGCGATGGGCGTGAAGATGGCCTTTCCGGACGACGAAGTGGTGTGCATCACGGGCGAAGGCTCCATCCAGATGTGCATTCAGGAACTCTCGACGTGCAAGCAGTACAACACGCCCGTCAAGATCATTTCGCTGAACAACCGCTATCTCGGCATGGTGCGCCAGTGGCAGCAGATCGAATACAAGAAGCGCTATTCCAGTTCGTACATGGACGCGCTGCCCGATTTCGTGAAGCTGGCTGAGGCGTATGGCCACGTCGGCATTCGTGTCGAAAAGACCGCGGACGTCGAACCGGCGCTGAAGGAAGCGCTGCGTTTGAAGGATCGCACCGTATTTCTCGACTTCCAGACCGATCCCACCGAAAACGTATTCCCGATGGTGCAGGCAGGCAAAGGCATCACGGAAATGCTGCTCGGCTCTGAGGATCTATAACGCGGCTTTGTCTCGCGAGGCTCGCGCGCGCCTGTCTTCACAAAGGACGAGCGTCGCGCGCGGGTTTTTCGAACGAAGGCCACTTCTGGACACATTCGGGAAAAACACATGAAACACATCATCTCCGTTTTGCTGGAAAACGAACCGGGCGCGTTATCGCGCGTCGTCGGGCTCTTTTCGGCACGCGGCTATAACATCGAAACGCTGACGGTGGCGCCGACCGAGGACAGTTCGCTGTCGCGGCTGACCATCGTCTCGATTGGCTCGGACGACGTGATCGAACAGATCACGAAGCACCTGAACCGCCTGATCGAGGTGGTGAAAGTGGTCGACCTGACAGAGGGCGCCCACATCGAGCGCGAGCTGATGCTCATCAAGGTACGGGCGGTCGGCAAGGAACGTGAAGAAATGAAGCGCATGGCGGATATCTTCCGCGGCCGCATCATCGACGTGACCGAGAAGACCTACACGATGGAACTGACCGGCGCGAGCGACAAGCTCGACGCGTTCATTCAGGCGCTCGACGCCACGGCGATCCTCGAAACCGTTCGCACGGGCAGCTCCGGCATTGGCCGGGGCGAGCGGATTCTCAAGGTCTGACGCCTTCCTCATCAAATAGCAGCAAAGTAGCGCAACCATTCAACGCATCAGGACTCAAGGAACCACCATGAAAGTTTTCTACGACAAGGACGCCGACCTCTCCCTCATCAAGGGCAAGCAAGTCACCATCATCGGTTATGGCTCGCAAGGCCATGCACACGCGCTCAACCTGAAGGACAGCGGCGTGAACGTGACGGTGGGCTTGCGCCGTGGCGGCGCATCGTGGAGCAAGGCCGAGAACGCGGGCCTCAAGGTGAAGGAAGTGGCCGAAGCCGTGAAGGGCGCAGACGTGGTCATGATGCTCCTGCCCGACGAGCAGATCGCCGAGGTCTACAAGAACGAAGTGCACGACAACGCCAAGCAAGGCGCGGCGCTCGCCTTCGCGCACGGCTTCAACATCCATTACGGCCAGGTGATCCCGCGTGCGGATCTGGACGTCATCATGATCGCGCCGAAAGCGCCGGGCCACACTGTGCGCAACACGTACAGCCAGGGCGGCGGCGTGCCGCACCTGGTCGCCGTTGCACAAGACAAGTCGGGTTCGGCACGCGATGTCGCGCTGTCGTACGCAGTGGCGAACGGCGGCGGCCGCGCCGGCATCATCGAGACGAACTTCCGTGAAGAAACCGAAACCGACCTGTTCGGCGAGCAAGCGGTTCTGTGCGGCGGCACCGTCGACCTGATCAAGGCCGGCTTTGAAACGCTGGTGGAAGCGGGCTACGCGCCGGAAATGGCGTACTTCGAGTGCCTGCACGAACTGAAGCTGATCGTCGACCTGATCTACGAAGGCGGCATCGCAAACATGAACTACTCGATCTCGAACAACGCCGAATACGGCGAGTACGTGACGGGCCCGCGCATCGTCACGGAAGAGACGAAGAAGGCGATGAAGGCCGTGCTGAAGGACATCCAGACCGGCGAATACGCGAAGAGCTTCATCATCGAGAACCGCGCCGGTGCGCCGACGCTGCAATCGCGTCGCCGTCTGACGTCCGAGCATCAGATCGAGCAAGTCGGCGAGAAGCTGCGCGCGATGATGCCGTGGATCGCGAAAAACAAGCTGGTTGACCAGTCGAAGAACTAAGCGTCACGTTTTTTGCTATATCGAAAGCCGCCCGGCAGCCCTGTGCGCCGGGCGGCTTTTGCTATCCTACGGTTTTTAAAAACACAGAACCCGTTCATGAACTATCCTCATCCGATCATTGCCCGCGAAGGCTGGCCGTTCATTGCCATCGCGGCTGTCGTTGCCATCCTCGTGCAAGCGATGGGCGGCTTCGGCTTCGCCTGGATCTTCTGGCTGATCGTGATTTTCGTCGTCCAGTTCTTCCGCGATCCGGCCCGCCCGATTCCGACCCAGTCCAACGCGGTGCTGTGTCCGGCCGACGGACGCATCGTCGCGGTCGAAACCGCGCACGATCCGTACGTGGGCCGCGAAGCGCTCAAGATCAGCGTGTTCATGAACGTGTTCAACGTGCATTCGCAACGCTCGCCGGTGGACGGCGCCATCACGAAGGTGCAGTACTTTCCGGGCGCGTATCTGAATGCGGCCGTCGACAAGGCCTCGACCGAGAACGAGCGCAACGCGGTCGTGCTGCAGACGGCGGGCGGGCACACCGTGACGTCGGTGCAGATCGCGGGGCTCATCGCGCGACGTATTCTGTGCTACGTGCATGTCGGCGAGCCGCTCACGCGCGGCCAGCGCTACGGCTTCATCCGCTTCGGCTCGCGCGTCGATGTGTATCTGCCCGTCGGCAGCCGCCCGCGCGTGTCGATCGGCGAGAAGGTTTCGGCTTCGTCGACGATTCTCGCCGAGTTCGCGGAATAACGCGGAGGTCTCGATGGCGGCATTCAAACCGCGCCGTAATCGCGCAACCGCGACGCCTCCGCGCGCGTTTCGTCGCAACAAGGCCGCGCAGGACGTCGGCGCCGTGGAGACGCGGCGCGCGAAACGGCAGCAGTTCCTGAGAAAGCGCGGCATTTATCTGCTGCCCAACGCGTTCACCACGGCCGCGCTGTTCTGCGGCTTCTTCGCCGTCGTCCAGGCGATGAACGTGCGCTTCGAGATCGCGGCCATCGCCATTTTCGTCGCGATGGTGCTCGATGGCATGGATGGCCGCGTCGCGCGCATGACGCATACGCAGAGCGCGTTCGGCGAGCAGTTCGATAGCCTCTCGGACATGGTGTCGTTCGGCGTCGCGCCCGCGCTCGTGATGTACGAATGGGTGCTGAAGGATCTCGGGCGCTGGGGCTGGCTCGCGGCGTTCGTCTATTGCTCGGGCGCGGCGTTGCGGCTCGCGCGTTTCAATTCGAACATCGGCGTGGTCGACAAGCGTTATTTCCAGGGCTTGCCTTCGCCGGCAGCGGCGGCGTTGATCGCGGGCTTCGTGTGGCTCGCGACCGATAACCGCGTGCCGCTCAAGCTCGTGTGGCTGCCGTGGGTCGCGTTCGCGCTGACCATTTACGCGGGCGTGACGATGGTGTCGAACGCGCCGTTCTACAGCGGCAAGGCGCTCGATGTGCGCTTTCGCGTGCCGTTCGCGGGGGTGCTGCTGATCGTCGTGGCGTTCGTGCTGGTGTCGTCCGACCCGCCGGTCATGCTGTTCTGCCTGTTCGTGCTGTATGGCTTTTCGGGCTATATCTGGTGGGGCTATCTCGCGCTGCGGGGCAGGCCGAATCCGGCGCGCAGTTTGCAGCGGGAGCATTGAGGCGAGCGCGTTCAAGCGAAAGAAAAAGGGCGGCAACCGAATAGGTTTGCCGCCTTTTTTGCTTCGAGGTTCCGTCAGGCGATCAACCCGCGACCAGCGTCCCGTTCTGAATATGCACACGCTGACCCTGCGCGAAGGGCGGCGGGTTCTTGTATGTGAACGTGCGCGTCTTGCCGTTTTCCATTCGCACGTGCACCGAATAATCGGTTTCGCTGCGCAGATGCTTCTCGACAGAATTGCCCGCGAGACCGCCGCCCAGCGCGCCAAGCAGAGTCATCGCGGTGCGGCCGCCGCCGCGTCCGAACTGATTGCCGACAACACCGCCCGCAACCGCGCCCCCGACCGCGCCGATCCCCGTTCCGTGACCTTCCTGCTTGATGGCCGAGATCGATTCGACGGTGCCACAGGTCGAGCAATATGCCGGATGCTGTGCATACGACGGCTGCGCGCGTTGAGGCTGCGCCGGAGCCTGCTGCGCTTGCTGCTGGGCTGCTGCTTGCTGAGCTGCCTGCTGTTGAGCTGCCGCTTGCTGAGCCGCCTGTTGCTGCGCTGCCTGTTGTTGAGCCCCTGCCTGCTGCTGGGCCGCGCTCGGCTGCGCCGGACTCGGCGCGGCGGAATCCACCACTGGCTGCTGCGCAACAGCCGCCGTCTGCGTCTGCGGATTCTGCGCGCCGTTGCTCGACGCTTTCGGGAACAGTCCCGTCATCGCCGCGGTGGCGACGAGGCTCGCGACGATGACCGCGCCCGCCGCCGTCGCGACGAGCGGATGCAGGCGCCGCTGCTGCGGCTGAGCGCCGCCGGGAGCGGGCGACGTGCTGAATTTGCTGGTTCCGTTATCCATTTTTGAACCTCCATTGCGAGGCGAATTGCGGCTCTACTCATTCTGGGTGAAACCTGGATTTTTCGCTTTTCCGGCTTGTAACAATTTCGGCAGATCGACGCTTTTGAATAAAAGCACGACCGGTGCCAGATACCGCCGCCAAGGCTGGCGGCTCACGCACGCCAGATCAGCCTTGAAATATTTACCAGCGGTTACAACAAAATCTTGTAGACGAAAAAAAGCGCGCCGCAGTGGGCGCGCTTTTCTTGCTGGTCGGATTGAACCAGAAAAACTCAGTCTTCCCGACGCAGATGCGGAAACAGAATCACATCACGGATGCTCGGGCTGTCGGTGAGCAACATCACCAGACGGTCGATACCGATACCGCAGCCACCCGTCGGCGGCATGCCGTATTCCAGCGCGCGGATGTAGTCGGCGTCGAAGAACATCGCTTCTTCGTCGCCGGCGTCTTTCTGATCGACCTGCTTCTGGAAGCGCGCGGCCTGGTCTTCCGGATCGTTCAGTTCCGAGAAGCCGTTGGCGATCTCGCGTCCCGTGATGAACAGCTCGAAACGCTCCGTGATGCCCGACACCGAATCCGACGCACGCGCGAGCGGCGACACTTCGATCGGGTAATCGACGATATACGTCGGCTCCCACAGTTGCGATTCCGCCGTCTCCTCGAACAGCGCGAGTTGCAGCGAACCCACACCCGCGTTGAGGAAAGCGGGCTGTGTCGTGTCGACGCCGAACTTCTTCAGTTCCGTACGCAGGAACGCGGCGTCCGACAACTGTGCGTCGGTGTACTGCGGCGCGTACTTCTGGATCGCCTGATTGATCGTCAGCCGATGGAACGGTTTGCTCAAATCGAGTTCGCGGCCCTGATACGTGATGGTCGCGGTGCCGAGCGCATCGACGGCGGCCTGGCGGATCAGTTGCTCGGTGAAGTCCATCAGCCAGCGGTAATCGGTGTACGCGGCGTAGAACTCCATCATCGTGAATTCCGGATTGTGACGCGGCGACACGCCTTCGTTCCGGAAATTACGGTTGATCTCGAACACGCGCTCGAAGCCGCCGACGATCAGCCGCTTCAGATACAGCTCGGGCGCGATACGCAGGAACATCTGCATGTCGAGCGCGTTGTGATGCGTCGTGAAAGGCTTCGCCGCCGCGCCGCCCGGAATCGGGTGCAGCATCGGCGTTTCGACTTCCATGAAGCTCGCCTGCGACATGAAATTGCGGATCGACGTGACGGCCTTGGTGCGCGCCATGAAGGTCTTGCGCGATTCCGGCGTGACGATCAGATCGACGTAGCGCTGGCGATAGCGCGTTTCCTGATCGGCGAGGCCGTGGAACTTGTCCGGCAGCGGGCGCAGCGCCTTCGAGAGCAGGCGCAATTCCGTGCAACGCACCGACAGTTCACCCTTGTTGGTACGGAACAGCACGCCCTTCGCGGCGATGATGTCGCCCAGATCCCACTTCTTGAAGGCGTCGTAGGTTTCGGCGCCGACATCGGCGGGCGTCACGAAGAACTGGATCTGGCCGCTGCCGTCCTGAACCGTCGCGAAGCTGGCCTTGCCCATCACGCGCTTGAGCATCATCCGGCCGGCGATCGCGACGGGCAGGGGATTCGCTTCGAGCGCGTCCTTGTCCGTTTCGGCGTACTCGCTCTGGAGTGTCGCGGCCTGATGCGTCGGGCGGAAATCGTTCGGATAGGCGACGCCTTGCTCGCGCAGCGCGCGCAGCTTGTCGCGCCGCTCGGCGATGATCTGGTTCTCTTCCAGTTCGGGAGCGACGCCCGGTTGAATCGGTTCGGTCATGATGATTCTTGGCTTTGAATGCGGCGAATGCGCGGCGGAATGAAACGAAAGCGCGGATATCGCCAACCGATATCCGCGCCTGAAGACTTAAACGCCTTGTTTCAGGCTCGCGCCGATGAAGTCGTCGAGGTCGCCGTCGAGCACGGCGCGCGTGTTGCTCATTTCCACGTTGGTGCGCAGATCCTTCACGCGGCTCTGGTCGAGCACGTAGGAGCGAATCTGATGGCCCCAGCCCACGTCGGTCTTGCTCGATTCGAGCTTGTCCTGTTCGGCCTGGCGCTTGCGCATCTCGAATTCGTAGAGACGCGCCTTCAGCATCTGCATGGCTTCCGCGCGGTTGCGGTGCTGCGAGCGGTCGTTCTGGCACTGCACGACGATGCCGGTGGGCGCGTGCGTGAGACGCACCGCCGAGTCGGTCTTGTTGATGTGCTGGCCGCCCGCGCCCGATGCGCGATAGGTGTCCGTGCGGATATCGGCGGGATTGATTTCGATCTCGATCGAATCGTCGATTTCCGGATACACGAACACCGACGAGAACGACGTATGCCGGCCGCCCGACGAATCGAACGGCGACTTGCGCACGAGCCGGTGAATGCCGGTTTCGGTGCGCAGATAGCCGTACGCGTATTCGCCTTCGACCTTGATGGTCGCGCTCTTGATGCCGGCGACGTCGCCTTCGGATTCTTCGAGGACTTCGGTCTTGAAGCCCTTGCGCTCGCAATAGCGCAGGTACTGGCGCAGCAGCATGGACGCCCAGTCGCACGCCTCGGTGCCGCCCGCGCCCGCCTGAATGTCGATGAAGCAGTTGTTCGGATCGGCCGGGTTCGAGAACATCCGGCGGAATTCCATGTCCTCGACGCGAACGCGCAACGCATCGGCGTCGGATTCGCACGCGACGAGCGTGTCCTCGTCGTTTTCCTCGTGCGCCATCTCGAAGAGATCGCTGGCATCGCGCAGATCGTTGTCGAGCGCGCTGATGGTCGTGACCACGCCGTCGAGCAGCTTCTTTTCACGACCGAGCGCCTGGGCGTTCTTCGAGTCGTTCCAGACGTTCGGGTCTTCGAGTTCCTTGTTGACTTCGGCTAGACGCGCTGACTTGGCGTCGTAGTCAAAGATACCCCCGTAGCTCGCCCGCGCGGCGGCGCAGGTCGGCCAGAAGGCTTTCGATCGCGTTGAGACGTTCCGCTTCCATTGTCGATCTTCGGCTTCGTAAAAAGATGAAATTATAGCCGATTGACAGTGTTTCCCCGGCTTCGGCGCTGCCCGGTGCGCCTGCTCAGCCCGCGTGCTCGACGATCAGTTGCACCCGCGCGACGCCGTTCCACGAATCGCTGACGAGCCGGTACGCGACCGTTGCGCGCGGCGGCAGCGGGTCGACGTGGTTGAACCAGATCGCGTTGAAACGCTGGCGCCCGCGCAACAGCGACAACTTCAGATGCTTCTCCTTCACGAGCGCCTGTGACGCGACTTCGAACTCGCCGGAAAACGTCGGCGCGGGAAAGCCTTGTCCCCAGACCGCCGCGTCGAGCATTTCGACGAATTGCGGCGTGAAATAGGCGTCTTCCAGCTCGCCATCGGTTTCGACGGTGCGCGACAGCGCCTCCGCCGTCAGCCATTCGCGTCCGATCGCCTCGAACGCGGCGGTGAAGCGCGGAATGTCGGCGGTGGACATCGTCAGGCCCGCGGCCATCGCGTGGCCGCCGAACTTGTGGATGAGGCCGGGCTCGCGCTTGCTGATCAGATCGACGGCATCGCGCAGATGAAAACCGGGAATCGAGCGGCCCGAGCCCTTGCAGAGCATACCGCTGTCGTCGGCATGGGCGAAGGTGAACGACGGCCGATGAAACCGCTCCTTCAGCCGCCCCGCGACGATCCCGATCACGCCCTGATGCCAGCTCGCATCGTAGAGCGTGAGCGTCGCGCGCTCGCCCGGATCGATCGTCTGCAGCTCGGCGAGCGCCTGCTGCTGCATTCCGGCTTCGATTTCGCGTCGCTCGCGGTTCATCGAATCGAGCTGTTGCGCGAGTTCCCACGCGCGGCCGACGTCGTCGGTGGTCAGACATTCGATGCCGAGCGACATGTCCGACAGCCGTCCCGCCGCGTTCAGACGCGGGCCGAGCGCGAAGCCGAGATCGAAGCCCGACGCCGCGCGCGCGTCGCGCCCGGCGGCGCGAAAGAGCGCGGCGATGCCCGGCTGCATGCGCCCCGAGCGAATCCGCTTCAAACCCTGCGCGACGAGGATGCGGTTGTTGCAGTCGAGCTTGACTACATCGGCGACGGTGCCGAGCGCGACGAGATCGAGCAGGCCGTCCAGTCGTGGTTCGGGCGTGCCATCGGAATAAGCGCCGCGGCGGCGCAACTCCGCGCGCAGCGCCAGCAGCACATAAAACATGACGCCCACGCCCGCGATGCATTTGCTCGGAAACGCGCAGCCCGGCTGGTTCGGATTGACGATGGCGCGCGCGGCGGGCAGTTCGTCGCCGGGCAGGTGATGATCGGTGACGAGCACGTCGATGCCGAGCGCGTTCGCCGCAGCAACGCCATCGACGCTGGCGATGCCGTTGTCGACTGTGATGAGCAGTTCGGGCAGGCCGGCCTTCGAACGCGCGGCCAGCTCGACGATTTCCGGCGTGAGCCCGTAGCCGTATTCGAAGCGGTTCGGCACCAGATAGTCGATGTGCGCGCCGAACATGCGCAGCCCGCGCACGGCCACCGCGCAGGCGGTTGCGCCGTCGCAGTCGTAATCCGCGACAACTAGCATGCGCTTGCCTGCCGCGAGCGCATCGGCGAGCACGGCGGCGGCGTCGTCGCAACCTTTCAGGCCGGCGGGCGCGTGCAGGCGTTTGAACTCGGTTTCGACGTCATCGGGCGACGTGACGCCGCGCGCCGCGTACAGGCGCGCGATGACGGGATGCAGACCGTGGCGCATCAGCGCTTCGGCGTCGGCGGGAGAGGGGGCGCGCGTAACGATTCGCGTCATTGCAGGAAGTACCTTATTCGATGAAGAGCGCCGCGATCGGACGGCGCCGCCAGAACTTGCGCAGATCCGCGCGCGTGGCCGAGAGCGTGACCGAGCCGGTGTCGCCGCAGAGCGTGAGGCTCAGGCGGCCGAGCGCGCCATCGGTGAGCGCGCGCAACGCGGGGGCGAACCACGCGCTTTCGAGTTCCTTGAGCGACGCGTTCCAGCGTGCCCAGTCCAGTTCGATGAACGGCGCGGAGAAGGGATTCAGCTCGACGAGCGTCGCGCCTTCGCCGCTGTCCGGCAGCGATGCGAACGATTCCGGCGGCATCGACGGTTTCACGCCCGCCGCGAGCGCAAGACCGCGCGTCGCGGCGGCGTCCGACATCACGCGCGCAAACGGGCTTTGCACGGGCCGCAGCGCGCCTTGTCCGTGCAGCCAGATCGAATTGATCGCGGGCAGCCCGCGCGATTCGCGCTCGAGGTTCAGCGGATGCTCGAACCACGCCATCTGCACTTCGTTCTGCAGCTTCATCCACGCGCGCGAGCGTTCGCCGGTGCGGGCCTCGTGCGGCAGCCAGATTTCGATGTTGCGGCCCGTCGCGCGCAGCGGCGATGCGCCCGCGAGCGCGCCCAGCGCGTCGCCGGATACGTACCAGCGCAGCGGCGTCGGCGCTTGCAGCGTCACGCCGAGGTCTTCGATCACCGGCCGCGCGGTCTGCAGCAGCGCGCGCGCTTCCTCGGTATGCACGCCGAGCGTGTCGGGGTCGATCAGCACCAGATGATCGTGCGCGATCCGCACGTGCACCGGCTCGATGCATGCCCACAGCGCATCGCCGGGCGCGCCGCCATCGGCGAGCAGCATGAAGGGCGCGAGCGGGGCGTCGTCGGCGTAACGCTGGTCGGTGGGCGTCACGGCGTTGAAGCGCCGCGCGATCCAGCGTTCGTGCGGCAGCGTGCGCTGAAAATCCTCGCCGACGATGCGCTCTTCGAGCGTGGCGCGGGCGAGCAGCTTGTCGAGCGCCGCGCTCTCCAGTCCGTGCAGGGCGGTGGCGGCGTCCGCGGCCGAGGGCAGGGCGAACGGCAACAGGAGATGGAGATGTTGAACGGGCATGATGCTCGGCATTGTAGGGCAAAGCGGATAGCGCGACGGGGCGCGCCAGACCGGTTTTGCCTCGCGATCGACGCGTGCTCGTGCGACGCTTTCCTCATATATGGCAAACTTTCGCAAATTTCGCGCTTGGCCGTGGTCGTCAACGCGCTTCGCCGCAGGCGGCACGCATCCGCGAAGACCGCCGCCGCGTATTCATACGATGCACCCGGGGCACAACAACGCTGAACCAGCAGCAGAAAGGAATCGCTTGAAACTTCCGTACGAATGGCAGATAGGCTGGCGCTACACGCGCGCCAGCAAACGCACCACAGGCAACGGCTTCATCTCCTTCATCGCGCTCGTGTCGATGGCGGGCATCGCGCTCGGCGTCGCCGCGCTGATCGTCGTGCTGTCGGTCATGAACGGCTTCCAGAAGGAAGTGCGCGACCGGATGCTGTCGGTTCTCGCGCACGTCGAAATCTTCTCGCCCACCGGCTCCATGCCCAACTGGCAACTGACGGCGCAGGAAGCGCGCCGCAATCCGGAAGTGACCGGCGCCGCGCCCTACGTCGAAGCGCAGGCGCTGCTCACGCGCCAGGGCGCGGTGAGCGGCGTCGCACTGCGCGGCGTGGAGCCTTCGCTGGAGCCGGAAGTGTCGGATATCGGCAAGGAAATGCGCGCGGGCAAGCTCACGGATCTCAGGCCGGGCGAATTCGGCATCGTGCTGGGCAAGGATCTGGCGGCCAATCTCGGCGTGATGAACGGCGACAAGATCACCCTCGTCGCGCCCGAAGGCACCATCACGCCGGCGGGGATGATGCCGCGTCTCAAGCAGTTCACCGTGGTCGGCATCTTCGAATCCGGGCACTACGAATACGATTCGACGCTCGCGCTCATTTCGATCCGCGACGCCGAAGCGCTCTTCCGCCTGCCCGCACCGACCGGCGTGCGGCTGCGCCTGAAAGACATGCAGCGCGCGCCCGAAGTCGCGCGGCAGCTGGCGCGCACGCTCTCGGGCGATCTCTATATCCGCGACTGGACGCAGCAGAACAAGACCTGGTTCTCCGCCGTGCAGATCGAAAAGCGCATGATGTTCATCATCCTCACGCTGATCATCGCGGTCGCGGCGTTCAATCTCGTGTCCTCGCTCGTCATGACCGTCACCGACAAGCAGGCCGATATCGCGATCCTGCGCACGCTCGGCGCGCAGCCCGGCTCGATCATGAAGATCTTCGTCGTGCAGGGCGTGACGATCGGGTTCATCGGCACCGCGCTCGGCGTGTCGCTCGGCTGTCTCATCGCGTGGAGCATTCCGTGGCTCGTGCCGATGATCGAGCATCTGTTCAACGTGCAGTTCCTGCCGTCTTCGGTGTATTTCATCAGCGAACTGCCGTCGGAGCTGGTGCCGGGCGATGTCGCCAAGATCGGCATCATCGCGTTCGTGTTGTCGTCGCTCGCGACGCTCTATCCGAGCTGGCGCGGCGCGAAGGTTCGTCCGGCGGAGGCGCTGCGCTATGAGTGATCTGATTCCGGCCAACAATCTGGTGCTGCAGGCGTCCGCGATCTCGAAGACGTTCGTGCAGGGCGGCTTCAACGTGCAGGTGCTCGACAACGCGCAACTCGATGTCTATCGCGGCGAAAAGCTCGCGATCGTCGGCGCTTCGGGTTCGGGCAAGAGCACGCTGCTGCATGTGCTCGGCGGCCTCGACGAGCCGAGTGCGGGCAAGGTTTCGCTGCTCGGCAAGCCGTTCACGCAGCTGAAGGAGAAGGAGCGCAACGAGCTGCGCAATCGCGCGCTCGGCTTCGTGTATCAGTTTCATCATCTGCTGCCGGAATTCACGGCGCTGGACAATGTCGCGATGCCGTTGCGTATCCGCCGCATGTCGGAAGAGGCGTCGCGCAAGGAAGCGCAGGAAATGCTGGAGCGCGTGGGCATCGGGCATCGCGCGAAGCATCGGCCGGGCGAACTGTCGGGCGGCGAGCGGCAGCGCGTGGCGATCGCGCGCGCGCTGGTCACGCGCCCCGCGTGCGTGCTCGCCGACGAACCGACCGGCAATCTCGACGGCGGCACGGCAGACACCGTATTCAATCTGATGCTGGAGTTGTCGCAGACGCTCGAGACGAGCTTCGTGATCGTTACGCACGATCCCGATCTCGCCGCGCGCTGCGACCGCATCATGCGCCTGCGCGACGGCGTGCTGCACGAAGAGCCGTCCGTGCCGGTATAACGCGTTCCGCGCGGGAGACGCCATGTGGATCGATACGCACTGTCATCTCGACGCCGGCGAGTTCGATGCGGACCGCGACGCCGTGGCCGTTGCGGCGCTGAACGCGGGCGTGACGCGCATCGTGATTCCGGGCGTCGATCGCGGCAATATCGCGACGGTACGTGCGCTCGCGCATCGCATCGCGGGCGGCGCGTACGCGCTCGGCATTCATCCGCTGTTCACGCCCGGCGCGCATGAAGACGATCTGCGCGTGCTGCGCGACGAGATCGAAGCGAGTCTGGACGATCCGCGCTTCGTCGGCATCGGCGAAATCGGGCTGGATTACTTCGTGCCGACCCTCGACGATGCCCGCCAGCAGTTCTTCTACAACGAACAGCTCAAGCTGGCGCGCGAGTTCGATCTGCCCGTGATCTGCCATGTGCGCAAGTCGCAGGACAAGGTGCTGAAGGGGCTGCGCGTGCATGACATTCATTGCGGCATCGCGCACGCGTTCAACGGCAGCTTTCAGCAGGCCGAAGCGTTCATCGCGCAGGGCATGCGTCTCGGCTTCGGCGGCAATCTCACGTTCGAGCGCGCGCTGCAGATTCGCCGGCTCGCCGCCGATCTGCCGCTCGACGCGATCGTGCTCGAAACCGATGCGCCGGATATCGCGCCCTCCTGGCGCTACAAGCAGCGCAATACGCCCGATCAGGTCGCGCGCATCGCGCAGGTGCTCGCGCAGTTGCGCGGCATCGACGAAAGCACGCTTTCCCTAGGCACAATGGCTAACGCTCACGCCGCGCTCCCACGGCTCGCGCTCGCCTCTTCATAATCGTTTCGATCGACGTTCGTCTCTCTGAGCGAGCGTCTGCGGCAACGAAAACGAAGAGGAAGATGTGCGGGCGATTCTGCTGGGATTTGCGTGTGGCGTCTGGTGGTTGCAGCAGCAGGCTCGCTTGCCGGATGGTTTTGCGTGGTTCGCGTGTTGCGCGTTGTTCGGCGGTGCGATAACGCTCGGTCTGCTCAGGCCGCGCCTGCGCGTTGCCAGCTTTGCCGTCGCGGCTTGCGTGCTGGGCTTCGCGTTTGCCGCGGTGCGCGCCGATATCCGGCTGCGCGAACGCTTGCCGGTCGAATACGAACAGCGCGACATCGAATTGACGGGCTTCGTGCGCGGGCTTCCCGAGCAACGGGAGGACGGCACACGCTTTCTCTTCGAAGTCGAGGCGAACGGCGCCGGTTTGCAAGGCTTTCCGCGCCTCGTGCGTTTGTCGTGGCTATCTGAGAATCGCACGAAACTCCATGCTGGCGAGCGCTGGACGCTGAGCGCGCGTCTGAAGCGTGCGCACGCCAACGCGAACTTCGGCCTGCGCGATGCCGAAGTGTCCTTGCTCGAACGCGGCATTCGCGCGACGGGCTATGTCTCGGCCGCGCGCGTCCCACAGCGCCTCAATCCCGATGCAACAGGCCCGCGTCTGACGATCGATCGCCTGCGTGCACGCGCGCGCGAGCGGATCGAAACCGTGCTCGGACGTGCGCCGCATCGCGGGATCATCGTCGCGCTCGCGGTGGGCGCGCAGGACGCCGTCAGCGATGCCGACTGGGCCGTCATGCGCGCGACCGGCACGAGTCATCTCGTCGCGATATCGGGATTGCATATCGGCTTCGTCGCGGGGCTGGCGGCGTTGATCGCCGGCTTCGTCTGGAAGCGCGTGAGGTGGCGGGGCGTGCCCGCGCCGTTGATCGTCGCCGCGCCCAAGGTGGCGGCGGTCGGTGCGGCGCTGTTCGCCGCGTGTTACGCCGCGCTCGCCGGATTCAACGTGCCCGCGCAACGCACGCTCGGCATGCTGCTGATCGTCGCGATTGCGTTTCTGTGCGGGCGGCGACCGCCGTCGTCGCTCGTGTTGCTGTGGGCGCTCGCGTTCGTGCTGATCGCCGATCCGTGGGCGGTGACGTCGCCCGGGTTCTGGCTGTCGTTCTGCGCGGTGGCGGCAATCCTGCACGCGATCGCGGCGGCGGGACGGGTCGAGTCGCGCGCGCAGCCGGACGACCACGACGACGTCGAACAATGGGATCGCGTCGATCCGGGCGAGGTCGGGCAGCGTCCCGAGCCGGCGGTGAGGCGCCGGAAAGTCGCGATCGTGGCGCGCTTGGGCGCTCGCGTGCGGCGACACATCGCATCGGGCGTGCGGGTGCAATACGCGGTGACGATCGCGCTCGCGCCGCTCACGGCTTACTGGTTCTCGCAGATTCCGCTCGTCGGTCCGATCGCGAATGCGTTCGCGATTCCGTGGATCAGCGTGCTCGTGACACCGGCGACGCTTGCGGGGCTCATCCTGCCCGCACCGCTCGACGCGCCGCTGCTCCACGCCGCGCATGCCGCGCTGTCGGTGCTCTGCGACCTGCTCGCGCGTCTCGCCGATGCCGTGTCGTCGCCGCTCTGGTATCTGCCGCAGCCCGACGCCTTCGCGCTGGCAGCAGCGTGCGCCGGCGTCGCGTGGGCGCTCGCGCCGCGCGGCTGGCCGTTGCGCTTCGCCGCGCCGTTGACGTGGCTGCCGCTCGTCGCGAGCGTGCCGCATCCGGCGGCGCACGGCGCGTTTCGCGTCACCGCGCTCGACATCGGCCAGGGCTCGGCGCTGATCGTCGAAACGGCGCGGCACGCCTTGCTGTTCGACGCCGGTCCCGGTCCCGAATCGACGCACGCGGGCGAGCGCATCGTGGTGCCGTATCTGCGGGCGGCGGGCGTGCGCGCGCTCGATGCGCTCGTCATCAGCCATTCCGATTCGGATCACGCGGGCGGCGCGCCCGCGGTGTTGCAGTCGATCGCCGTGCGCCAGTTGCTCGCGTCGCTGCCCGCGAACGACGCGCTGTGGCCCGGCGCGCGCTCACGCGGCGCGCCGGTTTTGCGCTGCGCCGCCGGGCAGCGCTGGACCTGGGACGGCGTCGAGTTCCGCATGCTGTGGCCCGAGCCGGGGCCGCTTTCGGGCAAGCCGAACCATCAGTCGTGCGTGCTGAAGGTGACGAGCGCGGCGGGGCGCGCGGCGCTGTTCGCGGCGGATATCGAAGCGGATGTCGAACGCACGCTGATCGCGCGCGACGCCGCCGCGTTGCGCGCGGATGTGCTGATCGTGCCGCATCACGGCAGCCGCACTTCGTCGACCGAGCCTTTCCTCGATTCCGTCGGGCCGCTCGCGGCGATATTTCAGGTAGGCTATCGCAACCGCTTTCACCATCCGCACCCGAGCGTGTACGCGCGCTACGGGCTGCGCGAGATCGCGCTCTCGCGCAGCGATGACGACGGCGCCGCGCGCATCGAGATCGGCCCGGAAATCGTGCTCGAGCGCTTCAGGCAAACGCACGCGCGCTACTGGATGGCGCGCTAGAAAAATAGAGACACGCTTGAAAGACATCATCCATTTCTCGCACGCGAACGGTTTTCCGGCGTCGACGTATCGCACGATTTTTGCCGAACTTTCCGACGATTACGAGATTCGCAGCATCGAGCGCATCGGTCACGACGCGCGTTTTCCGGTCACGCGCGACTGGCCGTATCTCGTCGATCAGCTCATCGACGACATGAGCCGCTTTCGCCGCAAGGTAGACGAAGCTGACGAAGCGCATCCGAAAGTGTGGCTGGTCGGGCATTCGCTCGGCGGCTATTTATCGCTGATGGCGGCGTTGAAGCGCCCGCAGTGGGTGAAAGGCGTCGTGATGCTCGATTCGCCGGTGATCGCTGGCTGGAAGAGCGGGCTGTTGCGCGTCACGCAATGGACCGGGCTCGACGAGCGTCTCTCGCCCGCCGCCGCGACGAAAAAGCGCCGCACACAGTGGGCAAGCCGCGACGAGGCCTGGCGGCATTTTCTGGCGAAGCCCGCGTTCGCGCGCTGGGACGAGCGCATGCTGTCCGACTATATCGACTTCGGCATTCCGCCGGCGCATGCGAGCGGCACGCGCGCGCTCGCGTTCGATCGTCACGTCGAATATCTGATCTACCGCACGCTGCCGCACACGCTCGGCGCGCGGCTCGCGCACGGCGCGCCGGTGCCGGTCGGCTTCATCGCGGGGACGCGCTCGCGCGAGGTGCGGCAGGTGGGCCTGGGCATGACGCGGCGCATCGCCGGCGAGCATTTCGAATGGATGGACGGCAGCCATCTCTTTCCGATGGAGCGCCCGATCGACACCGCGCGCGCCGTGCAGCGCCTGCTGGAGGCGATGCGGCCATCGACGTGACGCGGTGCGCAAAAAAGCGCGGGCGGGGTGCAGGCGCACGCGGGGGACTTGACGCGCGCGCGGCGAAATGATCCGCGCGAATCGCTTCGAAAAGCGCGCATTTGCAGGCAATTTCTGGCTCGCGCGCGCTTCGTGGGAACCTGCCTTTACGGTATAATCCGTTTTTCCCGCGAGCATCTAGCGATGACCAAATATGTATTCGTCACCGGCGGCGTAGTTTCGTCCCTTGGCAAGGGTATTGCCGCCGCCTCCCTCGCCGCGATCCTCGAATCGCGCGGTCTGAAAGTCACCCTCCTCAAGCTCGATCCCTACATCAACGTCGACCCCGGCACGATGAGCCCGTTCCAGCACGGGGAAGTGTTCGTGACGGAAGACGGCGCGGAGACCGACCTCGACCTCGGCCACTACGAGCGCTTCATCAGCACGAAGATGCGCAAGGCCAACAACTTCACGACCGGCCAGATTTACGAATCGGTGATCCGCAAGGAACGCCGGGGCGAATATCTCGGCAAGACGGTGCAGGTCATTCCGCACATCACCAACGAAATCCAGGCGTTCGTCGAGCGCGGCGCCGCTGCGGCGACGTGCGGCCAGCCGGACGTGGCGATCGTGGAAGTCGGCGGCACGGTGGGTGACATCGAATCGCTGCCGTTCCTCGAAGCCGCGCGTCAGATGAGCCTGCGCATGGGCCGCAACAGCGCGTGTTTCGTGCACCTGACGCTGGTGCCGTTCATCGCGACGGCGGGCGAGCTGAAGACCAAGCCCACGCAGCACAGCGTGCAGAAGCTGCGCGAAATCGGTATCTATCCGAACGTGCTGCTGTGCCGCGCGGACCGCCCGATTCCGGACGACGAGCGCGCCAAGATCTCGATGTTCTCGAATGTGCCTGAAGACGCCGTGATCTCGGTGTGGGACGCGGACAGCATCTACAAGATTCCGCAGATGCTCAACGACCAGCACCTCGACGACATCATCTGCGAAGCGCTGAAGCTCTCGCCGCCGCCGGCCGATCTGACGATGTGGGCGAACCTCGTCGAGAAGCTCGAGAATCCGAAGAACGAAGTGACCATCGGCATGGTCGGCAAGTATGTCGAGCTCACGGAGTCGTACAAGTCGCTGATCGAGGCGCTGCGTCACGCGGCCATCCATACGTCGACCAAGGTCAACATCGAGTACATCGATTCCGAGCAGATCGACGCCGAAGGCACCGATGCACTGAAGCATCTCGACGCCGTGCTCGTTCCGGGCGGTTTCGGCCGTCGCGGCACGGAAGGCAAGATCAAGGCGATCCGTTACGCGCGTGAATCGAAGACGCCGTATCTCGGCATCTGCCTCGGCATGCAGCTCGCGGTGATCGAATTCGCGCGCGACGTCGCCGGACTCGCCGACGCGAACAGCACCGAGTTCGATCAGGACACGACCAACCCGGTCGTCGCGCTCATCACCGAGTGGTACGACCGCGCGGGCCGCATCGAAAAGCGCAGCGAAGAGTCCGATCTCGGCGGCACGATGCGCCTCGGCTCGCAGAAGTGCCCGATCAAGCCCGGCACGATGGCCGAACGCATCTACGGCACCGATGTGAACGAGCGTCATCGTCACCGTTATGAAGTCAATAACCGATTCGTGCCCCAGCTCGAGGCGGGCGGGCTTATCATCAGCGCCCGTACCCCGAGCGAGGATCTGCCCGAAATGATGGAGTTGCCGCAGTCGCTGCACCCGTGGTTCGTCGGCGTGCAGTTCCACCCCGAATTCACCTCGACGCCGCGTGACGGGCATCCGCTCTTCAAGGCGTTCGTCGAAGCGGCGCGCTCGCACGCCCTGGCTGGCGACGCAAAAGCGCCGGCGCGGGCCGCGGCCACCGCGGGAGCGCAAGCATGAAGCTGTGCCACTTCGAAGCCGGGCTCGACCAGCCGTTCTTTCTGATCGCGGGAACGTGCGTTGTCGAGTCGCTGCAAATGACGATCGACGTCGCCGGTCGTCTCAAGGAAATGACCGAGAAGCTCGGCGTGCCGTTCATCTACAAGTCGTCCTACGACAAGGCCAACCGTAGCTCTGGCAAGTCGTTTCGCGGCCTCGGCATGGACGAAGGCCTGCGCATTCTGGGCGAAGTGAAGAAGCAACTCGGCGTGCCGGTGCTCACCGACGTCCACGCCGAACATGAAATCGAAGCGGTCGCATCGGTCGTGGACGTGCTGCAGACGCCCGCGTTCCTGTGCCGCCAGACCGACTTCATCCACGCGTGCGCGCGTTCGGGCAAGCCCGTCAACATCAAGAAGGGTCAGTTCCTCGCGCCGCACGACATGAAGAACGTGATCGACAAGGCGCGCGATGCGGCGCGTGAAGCGGGTCTGTCGGAAGACCGCTTCATGGCGTGCGAGCGCGGCGTGTCGTTCGGCTATAACAACCTCGTGTCCGACATGCGCTCGCTCGCGATCATGCGCGAAACCCGCGCGCCGGTCGTGTTCGATGCGACGCACTCGGTGCAGTTGCCGGGCGGGCAGGGCACAAGTTCGGGCGGCCAGCGCGAATTCGTGCCGGTGCTCGCGCGCGCGGCGGTCGCGACGGGCGTCGCCGGTCTTTTCATGGAGACGCATCCGGACCCGGCCTGCGCGAAGTCGGACGGCCCGAACGCGGTGCCGCTGCAGCACATGGAAGCGCTGCTGGCGACGCTCATCACCATCGATCGCGCGGTCAAGAGCGGCCCGTTCCTCGAGAACGATTTCAACTGAGCGGTTGCTGCAACAGGCAGTACGGCACGGGCGGCGCATCATCGCCGCCCGCGTCGCGAGAGAATAGGTCACCTGGAGTGATCAGAGCAACGGAGGAGCGCGCAGCACATCAGGGCGATATCCGCGCCGGCCGGCGGATCCAGCGCCCGCTCCCCACCGAAGCGATACGGATCGGCCTCGATTCGCGATGCGGCGGCGTCACGCGCGCCGCGCCCGGTCGCAGTGCCGATCCCGGTACGACCGCTCGATAGCGCCGGAACTGAACCCGGCGGTCATCGAAAAGGTCTGAGCGAGGCCAGTGAAGCGCTTACAGGCGTGTATCGAAGTGTAAAAGCACGCCGCGCGCTTCGTTGTGACTGACAGAATTCATCGTCATTTCTTGAGGAAATCATGAGTGCTATCGTAGATATCATCGGCCGCGAGATTCTCGATTCGCGAGGCAATCCGACCGTCGAATGCGACGTGTTGCTCGAATCGGGCACGATGGGCCGCGCGGCGGTGCCGTCGGGCGCGTCCACGGGTTCGCGCGAAGCCATCGAACTGCGCGATGACGAAGCCGGCCGCTACAACGGCAAGGGCGTGCTGAAGGCCGTCGAACACATCAACACCGAGATTTCCGAAGCCATCATGGGCCTCGACGCCTCGGAACAGGCTTTCCTCGACAAGACCCTGCTCGAACTCGACGGCACGGAAAACAAGTCCCGCCTCGGCGCGAACGCGATGCTGGCCGTCTCGATGGCCGTCGCCAAGGCTGCGGCTGAAGAAGCCGGCCTGCCGCTGTACCGCTACTTCGGCGGCTCGGGCGCGATGCAACTGCCGGTCCCGATGATGAACATCGTCAACGGCGGCGCGCATGCGAACAACAGCCTGGATATCCAGGAATTCATGATCGTGCCGGTCAGCCAGCCGACTTTCCGCGAAGCGCTGCGTTGCGGCGCGGAAGTGTTCCACGCGCTCAAGAAGATTCTCGCCGAGCGCGGCATGAGCACGGCGGTGGGCGACGAAGGCGGCTTCGCGCCGAACTTCGGCAGCAACGACGAATGCCTGTCGACGATTCTGCAAGCCATCGAGAAAGCCGGCTATCGCGCCGGTGAAGACGTGCTGCTCGCGCTCGACTGCGCGGCGAGCGAGTTCTATCACGACGGCAAGTACCAGCTGGCCGGCGAAGGCCTGCAACTGTCGTCGGCGGAATTTGCCGACTATCTCGCGACGCTCGCCGACAAGTTCCCGATCGTGTCGATCGAGGACGGCATGCACGAAAGCGACTGGGAAGGCTGGAAAATCCTGACCGAGCGCCTTGGCAAGAAGATCCAGCTCGTCGGCGACGACCTGTTCGTCACGAACACGCGCATCCTGAAGGAAGGCATCGAAAAGGGCATCGCCAACTCGATCCTGATCAAGATCAACCAGATCGGCACGCTGACGGAAACTTTCGCGGCGATCGAAATGGCCAAGCGCGCGGGCTACACGGCCGTGATCTCGCACCGCTCGGGCGAGACGGAAGACTCGACGATCGCGGATATCGCGGTCGGCCTGAACGCCGGCCAGATCAAGACCGGTTCGCTGTCGCGCAGCGATCGTATCTCGAAGTACAACCAGTTGCTGCGCATCGAGGAAGATCTCGGCGATATCGCAAGCTATCCGGGCAAGTCGGCGTTCTACAACTTGCGCTAAAGCTTTCGCCGCTTTGGTCGATAAGGACGCTAAGGCGTCTTTGAAGCGTCATCTTTTGAAGCCCGCCGCCCAACGGTTTCCCGCCGCGGGGCGGCGCTTATTTCGGCTACGTGAATGCGGCTCGTAACTGTCGTTCTGGTTCTGTTGCTGGTGCTGATCCAATACCCGCTCTGGTGGGGGCACGGCGGCTGGCTGCGCGTGCATGAATTGCAGCAGCAGCTCGCGCAGCAGACTGACAAGAACACGAACCTGAGATTGCGCAATGAGCGCGTTCAGGGCGAAGTGCAGGACCTGCAAAGCGGCACCGCGGCTGTGGAAGAGCGCGCGCGCTACGAGATGGGCATGGTGAAGGACAGCGAGGTGTTCGTGCAGTTCGTCTCGCCGAATTCCACCGCGCCCGTCAATTCCGCCAACGTGCCCGGCATGAACGGCTCGACGCGCGGTCAGGTCTCGGCGGCGCCGCTGCGCGTGGTGCCGAATCCGGTTTCGCGTTCGAAGCAGGAGTTGCGCGACCTGGACAAGAAAGCGCAGAAGGAAAAAGCGGCTGAAGCGAAGAAAAAGCAGGGCGCGCCGCAGTAGCGCGATAGCTTTGTTCGGAACAAAAAAATGGCGCGGTCATCGACCGCGCCATTTTTTATTCGGCTTCGCTCACCACCAGGTGCCGACTCCGACGCCTGTGCCCCAGTAAGGCCCGCCCCAGCCGCCGCTGGAATATCCGCCGTAGACCGACACCGGCATGGGCGCAGAGAACTGCGACATGGTCTTGGCGGCATTGCCCGCGGCCGCGGCCTGCTGCGATTCGTTGAGCGCCTGCTTGTCGATGGCGTTGTAGCGCTCCATCTGCTGCTGCGGCGTGAGCGTCTGCTGGACCGCCGGCGGTGTATCGGGCAGGCGGCTATAGATGGGCGAGGGGCCGGGCGGGTCCATCATGCAGCCGGCGACGAGCGCGACGCCGGCGAGGCACGGCAGCAATTTCCAGTTGAGCGTTGCGGTATTCATTTGCGACCTCCAGCGGGTCGGACAACTAAGCAAGACTCCAATCATAGCGCGCGGCAGGCCGGATCGAACACCCGCCGCGGGTGGGCGCGACGACCGCGCGCCGTGCTCCGGCGCCTGCGATGAACACGACACGACGCCCGCTGCACGAGGCTTTGCGGCGCGCTCAGTGCCGTTGGTCCGGCGCCGGACTCACGCCTTGTGAGAGTTCTTTTGCGACAAAAAGTTGCGCGACGTCGACGGCGTCGAAGTCGTAGCGCTGATTGCAGAACTCGCAGTGCACCTCGACGTTGCCGCGCTCCTCGAGCACGCTGTCGACTTCCTCGCGGCCGAGCATCTTCAGCATGCCGCCGACCTTGCCGCGCGAGCACGAGCACTGGAAGCGCGCGGGCGCGGGATCGAAATGCTGCACGTTTTCCTGCCAGAACAGACGCTTGAAGACCGTCTCCGGCTCTTCCTTCAGCAGCTCCGCCGTCGACAGCGTGCTGCCGAGATGGCAGACGCGCTGCCAGGTGTCCGCGTCGTGCTCGCCCGGATGCGGCACGATGCCGCCATCGCCCGGCAGCTTCTGCAGCAGCATGCCGACGGCGCGATCGGTATCGGCGGCGAGCCACAGCCGCGTGTCGAGCTGCTCGGAGTGATGCATGTAGTGCTCGAGCACCTCGGCCATCGACGCAAGCGGGCCGTGCTCGCCCGACAGCGGCACGATGCCCTGATACGGTTGCTGACCCGGCTTTTTGTCGGTGGGATCGAGCGTGATGACGCAGCGGCCGCGCCCGTGGCGGTTCAGGAGGTCGGCGAGCGACATTTCGTTGTCGAGCTCGCTTCCAGCGCCTTCGGCGAGCTTCGCGGTGGCGCGTAACGCAAGGCTCGAATCGCACTGCACGACCAGCATCTTCACCGGGCCGTCGCCGTAGATCTGCATGACGAGCGTGCCGTCGAACTTGAGGTTCGCCGACAGCAGCGCGCACGCGGCCATCATTTCGCCGAGCACGTTGCGCACGGCCGCCGGATAGGCGCGGCGCGCGAGCACTTCCTGCCACGTGTGGCGCAATGAGACGATCTCGCCGCGCACGGGCGCCGCGTTGAACATGAATTTCTGCAACTGGTCGTTCACAACTCTTCCTTGAATGTTGAAGCTCGCCCGTTCTTCCGGGTTTCAGCCGATGTTTCAGCCGATGCGCACGAGCTGCGCCTTGTAATATTCGCGCCGGTCGGCATAACTTGCCGTGGCCGCGCGCATGCGGGCAATATCCGCCTCGCCGATTTCACGCACCGCCTTCGCGGGCGAGCCGAGAATCAGCGTGTCGTCCGGGAACACCTTGCCTTCGGTGACGACGGCGCCCGCGCCAACCAGACAGTTGCGGCCGATTACCGCACCATTCAAGACCACCGCCTGAATGCCGATCAGCGCGCCTTCCTTGATCGTGCAGCCGTGCAGCATCGCCTGATGGCCGACGGTGACATCGTTGCCGATCGTCAGAGGAAAGCCGGGATCGGCATGCAGCACGGCGCCTTCCTGCACGTTGCTGCCGCGCCCGACGACGATCGGTTCGTTATCGCCACGCAGCGCCGCGCCGGGCCAGACGCTCGCGTTTTCCTCGAGCGTCACGCGGCCGATGATGGTCGCGGTGTCCGCGAGAAACACGCTTTCGTGGATGGTCGGGGCGTCGTCGCCGAGTTTGTAGATGGCCACTTTGTCTCCTGGGCTTGATGTCGTGAGGGTAGGGCGCTGGCGGCGCTAAAATGCGCGCCTGCCGGTGCGGCTCGACGGTCATGGCCGTCGTCGTTGCGCCGACTGTTGCGCGATGCGTGGCGTTCGCCGGGATTACCATTTTAGCTGTTTGCTGTAAGCGTCCGCTGCGACCGCGATTTTCGACGCCGTTTTTTGAGATAGTTCGATGCACGACCTCGTGATTTCCTCCGAAGCCGAAACCTGCGCGCGCCGCGCGGCGCTCGCCATCCTGCGCGAGCGCGAGCCTGCGACCAAGGCGGCGCGCGCCCGCGCATTGTTCGACGCGGTGCGCGCCGAGCCATCGCGCATCGATCCCGAAGCCACGCTCGAAGAACCCGCCGATCTGCCCGGACGGCCGGCGCGTCCGGCGCTCGTCGAGCCGTCGTCGCTGAAGCGGCGCAGCATGCAGTCGGATGCGGGGCGCGCCGTGCTGCTGCACGCGCTCGCGCACATCGAGTTCAACGCCATCAATCTCGCGCTCGATGCCGCCTGGCGCTTTTCGTCGATGCCGCGTGATTTTTATCTCGACTGGTTGAAAGTCGCGGCCGAGGAGGCCTATCACTTCTCGCTGTTGAGCGCGCGTCTCGCGGAATTCGGCCACGCTTACGGCGACTTTCCCGCGCATGACGGACTGTGGGAAATGGCGCAGCGCACGCGCGACGACGTACTTGCACGCATGGCGCTCGTGCCTCGCACGCTCGAGGCGCGCGGACTCGACGCATCGCCGCCGATCCGCAAGCGTCTCGCGCAGGCGGGCGATCACGCATCGGCGGCGATTCTCGACGTGATCCTGCGCGATGAGATCGGCCATGTGCTGATCGGCAATCGCTGGTTCCGTTTTCTCTGCGACGGCGCGAATCTCGACCCGCACGCGACCTACGAACGCCTCGCCGCGCAATACCACGCGCCGAAGCTGCGCGGACCGTTCAACTTCGAGGCGCGCCGCGAGGCCGGTTTCGACGAAGCGGAACTGCGCGCGCTCGCCGGCCTCGACGACGCCGGGTAGGGCGCGCGCATCGCCGCTATAATCGAACGATCATCCTTTTTTACATTCGAGGCCACACATGACTGAATCGCGCTCCGAATTCGTCGATGCGCGCGGCGTGCGGCTGCATGTGCGCCACTGGGGCGCGCCCGACGCCCCGATGCTCTTCATGCTGCACGGCTGGATGGACGTATCCGCGTCGTTCCAGTTTGTCGTCGATGCGCTGGCTGGCGGCTGGCAAGTGCTCGCGCCCGACGCGCGCGGCTTCGGATTATCGGACTGGCCGGTCGCGGAGAAAGGCGGCGGCCATTACTACTTTCCGGACTATCTCGCCGATCTCGACGTGCTGCTCGACCAATACGCGCCCGGCGCGCAGGCGAATCTCGTCGGTCACAGCATGGGGGCGAACGTCGCCTTGCTGTACGCGGGCGTGCGGCCCGGGCGCGTGCGGCGCGTGGTCGACCTGGAAGGCTTCGGATTGCCGGCGGCGCGCGCATCGCAGTCGCCGGGGCGCATCGGCCAATGGCTCGACGATCTGCGCGTGCCGCCCGAACTGCGCAGCTACGCGAGCCTCGACGAAGTCGCCGACCGGCTGATCCGCACGAATCCGCGTCTGCCGCGCGCCCGCGCGCGTTTCCTCGCGCAGCACTGGTCGCGCGAGGAAGCCGACGGGCGCTTTCATCTGCTCGCCGATCCGGCCCACAAGTTGCGCGGTCCGACCTTGTACCGGCTGGATGAAGTCAGCGCGGCGTGGGCGCGCGTCACGGCGCCGGTGCTGCACGTCGAGGCGAAGGACTCGCCGACGCTCGCGACCTTCGCGGGCCAGACGCCGGTCGCCGAGTTCAAGACGCGTTTCGCCGTCTTTCCCGACTGGCGTGAGGAAATCGTCGATGGCGCCGGTCACATGATCCATCACGACCAGCCGGAGCGCGTCGCTGCGCTGATCGAATCATTCTGCGCGTGAGCTGCGCGCGGTACGAAGGAACTACATAACTGGCGTGTCATGCCGTTACAGTTAGAATGTGAGTGATATCCAAGAGCCGATGATGAACGCCGATCTGCATTGCCATTCCACCGTTTCCGACGGCCGGTTCGCGCCCGCCGAGGTCGCGGCGCGCGCGCACGCGAACGGCGTGACGCTGTGGTCGCTCACGGATCACGATCAGCTGGGCGGGCAAGAGGAAGCGCGTGAGGCCGCCGAGGCGCTCGGCATGCGCTATCTGCCGGGCGTCGAGATTTCAGTGACGTGGGCGTCGCGCACGGTGCATATCGTCGGCATGAACGTCGATCCGAACAACGAAGCGCTGCTCAAGGGGCTGGAATGCACCCGCGACGGGCGCGCGGCGCGCGGCGTGGCGATCGGCGAGGCGCTCGCGGCGATCGGCATTCCGGATTGCTACAAGAACGCGCTGCGCTTCACCGACGACCCCGACATGATTTCGCGCACCCACTTCGCGCGGTATCTGGTGGAGGCGGGTTACGCGCAGTCCACCTCGGATGTGTTCTCGCGCTATCTCGGCGACGGCAAGCCCGGTTTCGTCGGGCATCGCTGGGCGAAGCTTGCGGACGCCGTGAAATGGATCAAGGATGCGGGGGGCGAGCCGATCATCGCGCATCCGGGTCGCTACGATTACACGCCGGTCGAATTCGCCGCGCTCTTCGACGAGTTCATCCAGCTCGGCGGCCGCGCCATCGAAGTCGTGACGGGCAGCCACACGCCCGATCAATACCGCGAGTATGCGGATGTCGCGCGCCGTTACGGCTTCGAGGCGTCGCGCGGCTCGGACTTCCACGACGCGGGCGAAGGGCGTGTCGATCTCGGCCGGCTTCCGCCGTTGCCCGACGATCTCACGCCCGTCTGGGAGCGCTGGCTGTAGCGCTCCTTCGGCGCGCGTATTTCTTCCTCGCGCGCACGGTCTTTGCATCACCGGTGATTTTCCGCACGCACATCGCGTCGGGCGCGCTCGCGCGTGATCCGCGCCGCGCCCGGCCTTCGCGATAACGATCGAAACAATAAGGCGTCGCCATGTCACAATTTTTTCGCATTCACCCCGACAATCCGCAGCCACGGCTCATCAATCAAGCCGTGCAGATCATCAAGGACGGCGGTCTCGTCGCGTTGCCGACGGATTCGAGCTACGCGCTCGCCTGCCATCTCGACGACAAGGACGCCGTCGAGCGATTGCGGCGCGTTCGCGGTATCGACGACAAGCAACTGCTGTCGCTGCTCGTGCGCGATCTTTCCGAGCTGTCCAATTTCGCGATGGTCGACAACCAGCAGTACCGGCTGATCAAGTCGGTGACGCCGGGGCCTTACGTGTTCGTGCTGCAGGCGACCAAGGAAGTGCCGCGCCGGCTTTCGCACCCGTCGCGCAAGACGATCGGTCTGCGCGTGCCGGATCACGCGATCACGCTTGCGTTGCTGGAGGCGCTCGGCGAGCCGCTGCTCGCCTCGACGCTGATCCTGCCGCCCGACACCGAGCCGCTCAACGACGCCGAGGAAATCCGCGAGCGGCTGGAAAAGCAGGTCGAACTCGTGATCGATGCCGGCGCGTGTCCGGCGGAGCCGTCGACGGTGATCGACCTTTCATCGGGGGAGCCAGTGCTCGTGCGCGCGGGGAGAGGCAGTCTCGAACCGTTCGGGCTCACGGCGTAGTGTCTGTTCACACGCGCGCCGTGCACTGACGCACACGGGCGTAAGCCCCGACTAAGTGTTATCGCACATGATGGGCGAAATAGTGCGCGCCCGGCGCCGTCGCGCGCGTCTGATTCGACTTGCCCGCTTGATACAATACCGCCCCATGGACTCCTCCCTGATACAAACCATCGCGGTCTACGCGCTCCCGGTGATCTTCGCGATCACGCTGCACGAGGCCGCGCATGGCTACGCCGCGCGACTGCTCGGCGACAACACGGCCTACGTGCTGGGCCGCGTTTCCATGAATCCGATGCGCCACATCGATCCGATCGGCACGATCGTGATTCCGATCGTCCTTTACTTCGTGACGAGCGGCGCCTTCATGTTCGGCTACGCGAAGCCCGTGCCGGTGGCCTTCGGCAATCTGCGCAATCCGCGCTGGGGCAGTCTCTGGGTCGCCGCGGCGGGCCCCGGCAGCAACTTCGTGCAGGCGATCGTCTGGGGCGTGATCGCGGTGCTGCTCGCAGCCTTTCATGTCGACGAGCCGTTTTTCACGCGCATGGCGGCGGCGGGCGTCGGCGTGAATCTGGTGCTCGGCGTGCTGAATCTCTTTCCCTTGCCGCCGCTCGACGGCGGCCGCGTCGTCATGGCGCTGTTGCCGGTGCGCGCGTCGATCGCGTTTTCGAAGCTCGAACCTTACGGCTTCTTCATCGTCATGGCGCTCGTCGTGACCGGCGTGCTGACGCGCTTCTGGCTCGGGCCGCTCGTGAATGTCGGCTATACGGCGGTGTCGGCTATTCTGAATCCCCTCGCTTCACTATTCCCATAAGATCATGTTCCCTGACCGTATCTTCTCCGGCATGCGGCCCACCGGGTCGCTGCACCTCGGCCACTACCACGGCGTGCTGAAAAACTGGGTGCGGTTGCAGTCCGAATATCCGTGCTTCTTCGCAGTGGTGGACTGGCACGCGCTCACGACGCACTACGAGACGCCCGAGGTCATCGAGAAAAACGTCTGGGAAGTGCTGATCGACTGGCTGGCATCGGGTATCGATCCGGCGCAGGCGACGCTCTTCATCCAGAGCCGCGTGCCCGAGCACGCCGAGCTCTCGCTGCTGCTCGGCATGGGCACGCCGCTCGGCTGGCTCGAACGCGTGCCGACCTACAAGGAGCAGATCGAGAAGCTGCGCGAGAAGGATCTGTCGACCTACGGCTTTCTCGGCTATCCGGTGCTGATGGCGGCGGACATCCTGTTGTACCGCGCGTCGCTCGTGCCGGTCGGCGAGGATCAGGTGCCGCACGTCGAGATGACGCGCGAGATCGCGCGCCGCTTCAACTATCTGTACGGCAAGGAAGCGGATTTCGAGGAAAAGGCGCTCGATGCGGCTAAGAAACTCGGCGGCAAGCGCGCCAAGCTGTATCACGAGCTGCGCGTCGCCTATCAGCAGGAAGGCGACGACGAAGCCCTCGAACAGGCGCGCGCGATGTTGCAGGAGTCGCAAAGCCTGTCGATGAACGATCGCGAGCGGCTGTTCGGCTATCTCGAAGGAGCGCGCAAGCTCATCCTCGTCGAGCCGCAGGTGCTGCTGACCGAAGCGTCGCGCATGCCGGGCCTCGACGGGCAGAAGATGTCGAAGTCCTACGGCAACACCATCGGCCTGCGCGAGGATGCCGCGACCATCGAGCAGAAGGTCCGCAAGATGCCGACCGACCCGGCGCGCGTGCGCCGCACCGATCCGGGTGATCCGGACAAGTGCCCGGTCTGGCAACTGCATCAGGTCTACACCGACGAAAAGACCCACGAATGGGTGCAGAAGGGCTGCCGCAGCGCGGGCATCGGCTGTCTGGAGTGCAAGCAGCCGGTGATCGAGGGCATCCTGCGCGAGCAGCAGCCCATGCTGGAACGCGCGCAGAAGTACATGGACGATCCGTCGCTGTTGCGCGCGATCGTCGCGGACGGCTGCGACAAGGCGCGCAAGTTCGCCACCGAGACCATGCGCGACGTGCGCGAGGCCATGGGCCTGTCTTACAACTGATGGAAAGCACGCCGAGCCCGTGGGTCGCCCGCTGGGTGCATCTCGCCGCGCCCGGCGGTGCGGTGCTCGATGTCGCGTCGGGTCGCGGGCGGCACGCGCGCTGGCTCGCGGCGCGCGCGTTTGCCGTGCTGGCCGTGGATCGCGACGCCGAGGCGCTGGCGTCGATGTCGTCGATCGCGGGCATCGATACGCTCAGTGCCGATATCGAAGGCGCGCCCTGGCCGCTTCCGGGCGACCGAATGTTCGATGCGGTCGTCGTGACCAACTATCTGCATCGGCCGCTGTTCGGGCACTTGATCGACGCGCTCGCGCCCGGCGGCGTGCTGATCTACGAGACGTTCGCGGCGGGTAACGGCAGTATCGGCAAGCCGTCGAATCCGGCGTTTCTGCTAGAACCGGGCGAACTGCTGGACGCGGTGCGCGCTCGGCTGCGCGTGATCGCCTTCGAAGACGGATTCGTCGACGACCCGCGTCCTGCCTACGTGCAGCGGATTTGCGCGATTCGCGAACCGCAGTCAGCGGAAAACCCGCTCACGATTAGTAACACACCGCCGCGTCCGCCACGTTACGCGCTGACCGGCTAATCCGCTACAATCGCGTAATATCGCTTTTTGCGATTAAATTCACGATTAAATTCATAGAGTTTCATGACAAACGGAACACACGGCGGCATCCAGATCCGCGGCAGCATCCCTGCCATCGTCACACCGATGCACGAGGACGGTAGTCTTGATCTGCCGGCGTTTCGAAAACTGATCGACTGGCACGTCGAGCAAGGGTCGAACGGTCTCGTCGTGGTCGGCACGAGCGGCGAATCGGCCACTCTGTCGGTCGAAGAACATATCCTGATGATCCAGACGGCGGTGGAGCACGCCGCCAAGCGCTTCCCGATCATCGCGGGCGCGGGCGGCAATTCGACGGCCGAGGCCATCGAGCTCTCGAAGCACGCGAAGAAGGTCGGCGCCGACGCCACGCTGCAAGTCGTCCCGTATTACAACAAGCCGACGCAAGAAGGCATGTACCGCCATTTCCGCACCATCGCGGAAGCGGTCGATCTGCCGGTGATCCTGTACAACGTGCCGGGCCGCACCGTCGCCGACATGAGCAACGAGACCATCCTGCGTCTCGCGGACGTGCCGGGCATCATCGGCGTGAAGGAAGCGACGGGCAACATCGATCGCGCGGCGCATCTGATCAAGCACGCGCCGGCGAACTTCGCGATCTTCAGCGGCGACGATCCCACGGCCATCGCGCTGATGCTTTTGGGCGGCCACGGCAACATTTCGGTGACGGCCAACGTCGCGCCGAAGGAAATGAGCCAGCTCTGCCGCGCCGCGATCGAAGGCGATGCGATCACCGCGCGCCGCATCCATCTGAAGCTTCTTTCGCTGCACAAGCAACTCTTCTGCGAATCGAATCCGATTCCGGCCAAATGGGCGCTGCAGGCGCTCGGCCGCATGGAAGGCGGCATCCGCCTGCCGCTCACGCCGCTCGACGCGCGCTATCACGACGTCGTGCGTGATGCGTTGCGCGAGTCCGGGCTGCTCGCCTGATCACCCGTGGCGGCACGGCAAGTCACAAAGAATCGAAAGTCCGCGCCGCCGCAAGTGAACGGAATGAAGCTCACGTTCAGTCATCAACCGCCGCTCATTGGCCTCGACATCTGCGTCGATGATCCGCTCGGCTAGAGCGGCATCGGCGCGAGGCAATGCGTCATCAGCAGCAAAGAAGGACCTCATGAAACGTTCCGCTCTTCTTACTCACGCCAAACGCCTGAGCATGCTGTCGCTCGGCGCCGGCGCGATCTTCGCGCTCGCAGGTTGCGACACGCTCAACGACTGGCTCGCGCCGGATCGCGTCAACTACAAGGCTGCTGAAACCGCACCGTCGCTCAACGTTCCGTCGGATCTGAGCACGGCCGACATCAGCCAGCGCTATGCCGCGCCGCCGAAGATCAACGCGCTGGGCGGCGCCGCGGAACGCGCGGTCACGCCGGCCGGCAACGCGACGCTCGGCGTGCCGAACGCGCAGGATCCGTTCGGCATGCACGTCGAAAGCGATGGCGACCGCCGCTGGCTCGTCGTCGATGGCCGTTCGCCCGATCAGATCTGGGGACCGCTGAAGGAGTTCTGGGAAGAGAACGGCTTCACACTCAAGACCGACGCGCCGCAGACCGGCATCATGGCGACCGACTGGGCGGAGAACCGCGCGAACATTCCGAACGACTGGTTCCGCAATAGCGTGGGCAAGCTGCTCGACTTCGCGTATTCGTCGGGTACGCGCGACATGTTCCGTACGCAGGTCGACCGCGCGTCGGACGGCTCGACGGATATCTCGGTCACGCACAGCGCGATGGAAGAAGTGCTGACGGGGCAGGACAAGACTTCGTCGCGCTGGGAAGCGCGTCCGCGCAATCCGCAGCTCGAAGCCGCGGTGCTCACGAAGCTGATGCAGAAGTTTGGCCTGACCGAAAAGCAGTCGCAGCAGCTGATGGCGCAGGCGCGTCCGTCGGGCGCGAAGGTGGCGGTGGACCAGAGCGCGGGCGGCTCCACGCTCGATCTCGCCGAGCCGTTCGATCGCGCATGGCTGCGCGTGGGCCTCGCGCTCGATCGCACCAACTTCACGGTCGACAATCGCGATCGCGACAAGGGCATTTACTACGTCCATTATTCGGACTCCATGGCGGAGCTGAAGAAGGACGGACTGTTCGGCAAGTTCTTCTCGGGCAATACGCCGAAGCCGACGCGTCAGTTCCTCGTCAACGTGCGGCCGAAGGCGGACGCGGTCACGCAGGTCGGCGTCGTCGATGCGAACGGGCAGCCGGACACCTCGTCCGATGCGCAGCGCATCGTTTCATTGCTGCACGCGCAGTTGAACTAAACGACTTCTGAAGACATTGTGAAATTCGCCAGTCTCGGCAGCGGCAGCGAGGGCAATGCATTGCTCGTCGAGGCATCGAGCGGCACGACGACGACGCGCGTGCTGCTCGACTGCGGATTTTCCGGCAAGGAAGTCGAGCGTCGCCTCGCGCGTCTGAACTGCCGCGCCGAGGATCTCGACGCCATCGTCATCACGCACGAGCACACGGACCATATCGGCAGTGCGCTGACGCTCGCGCGCCGATGGTCCATTCCACTGCACATGAGCTGGGGCACCGCGCGCGCGATCGGCGCCGACGAAGCCGATGTCGACCTGCACGTGCTGTGGGGCGATGAGAGTGTGGCCATCGGCGATCTGAGCGTGCTGCCGTACACCGTGCCTCACGATGCCCGCGAGCCGCTGCAATACGTCTTTTCAGACGGCGCCTGCCGCCTCGGCGTGCTGACTGATGTGGGTGTGTCGACGCCGCATATCACGAGCGTCCTGAGCGGCTGTGACGCGCTCGTGCTCGAATCCAATCACGATGTCGGCATGCTTGCCGCGAGCCGCTATCCGCCCTCGCTGAAGGCGCGCATCGGCGGGACTCATGGACACCTGAATAACGAAGCGGCGGCGGCCATACTCGCATCGCTCGATCGTTCCAGGCTGCGTCATCTCGTGGCCGCTCATCTCAGTCAGCAAAACAATCTGCCGCATCTGGCGCAGGCGGCGCTTGCGGCGGTGCTGGGCGCGTCGGCGATCGACGTAGTGGTCGCGACGCAAGCGGAAGGCTTCGACTGGCTGGCGCTCTGAATACGCGCACATGGCGCGATAGAAAACGCAGAAAGCAGATATGAAAAAACCGGCCCAAGAGCCGGTTTTTTCGTTGGCAGGCCGCATCGAGCGGCGCATGCCTTGGCGCCGAAGCGCCGACAAGCCTTACTGGCTTGCGCCCGATGCCGGAGCAGCAGCCGAAGCGGCAGCGTCCGAAGCTGCGCCAGCAGCCGAAGCTGCGTCGCTTGCAGCGGCCGAAGCGCTCGATGCAGCAGCGTTTGCGTCCGAAGCAGCAGCAGCCGGAGCCGAAGCAGCCGACGTATCGCTTGCAGCGCTCGGAGCAGCCGTTTCGCTAGACTTGTTGCATGCAGCCAGAGCAACAGCAGCCAACAGGGATGCTACGAGGAGGGATTTCTTCATGATCACGTCCTTTTATGGTTAAAGGTAAGCAACAGCGCAAAGTACCGGTAATGTGTGCTCCAACACCGACCTGGGCCGCTGTGGAGACTCACAATTCTTTTTTGTGTGAGACTTCCTACGGCTTGGCCGGAAATTATAGGCACTTTCGTAACGACCGTCGATAAATCAGGGGACGATACGTTGTCTTTCTCATACAAACTTTCATATTGCGGAACAGCAAAATACCAGTATTCCGCAGCGTGTCAGGAAGTCTCGTGAAGTCAAGCCAGTCAAGGCAAAGCACCCATCCGAAGCCAGCCCGCACGATACCATTCGTGTAGCAGCGCTGTCATTGACGAATCGTCTGTAAGTGTTACAAAGCGTTTCGCCTCCAGATGCCGAGTATCGGCCAATTCAGGGAGCCACTTTTTGAGCTTCGAAGACAACGCCTGCTCTTCGCCATTTATGAAAAATGACCTTGCGTTGTAGAGCAAAACAGTCTTTCTATCCAGCCTTACGCCCGTTTTTTTCGCTCGCTCTACAAATTTTTGCTCATTGAGCGCGCGCTCCGGCGAGTCGAATACGACGTTGGCTTTTGGCTCGCTCAAATAAGTGCCCAGAAACGCCGCGATATCCTTTTCAGTCCAGTTGACGTTCGCAAGGATCGCGCCAACCCGCTCGACGAGCAGGGCGGGCAACGCCGCCGGATTCGCCACCGGTTCCTGCGCCGGATCGCGATAGCGCGTGTGGGAACGGGTGGCTTCCGATGCATCGTCTCTGCGCTCGGCGAGATGATAGAGGAACTGCGCCGTGAGCTCGTGCGTGGAGGGCGCGCGAAAGCCAATCGACGCGGTCATGCATTCGCCTTCCGCGATGCCGTCATGCGCGATGTGCGGCGGCAGATACAGCATGTCGCCGGGCTCCAGCAGCCACTCTTCCTCGGGCTCGAAGTGCTGTAAAACTTTCAACGGCAGTCCGGGTTTTAGCGAAAGATCGCGCTGCGCGCCGATACGCCAGCGGCGCTTGCCATGAACCTGAAGCAGAAACACATCATAAGAGTCGAAGTGCGGTCCGACACCGCCGCCGTCCGTCGCATACGAGATCATCAGGTCGTCGAGGCGCGCGTCCGGAATGAAGCGAAAGCGGTTCATCAGCGCGTGCGCGCGATCGTCATGCAGGTTCGCGCCCTGCACGAGCAGCGTCCATTCGCGTTTCTTCACTGAAGGCAATTCGTCGGGCGCGAACGGGCCGTGCTCCAGATTCCACGTCTTGCGAAAATGGGTGATGAGACGGGACTCGACGTCGTCGAGATCGGCGAGTTCGAAGAGTTCGTCGCGCGCGAGCGGCGCCGCGATGTCGGGGATGGCCTGCCGGATCAGAAGCGGCTTTTTCTGCCAGTAACGCCGCATGAACTGTCGCGGCGTGCGGTTGCCCAACAAGGGTGTGGGTTCATCCGGCAGAGCCGCGCGAGCATGCTCGGGAAGGCCGGAAACAGGGATTGGTGTTGCGTCTTGGGGCCGCTTGGGCATCGTATAATCGAGGCTTGTATCTTGGAGGATCCAATGAAAATTGCGAAAGACACTGTCGTTTCGGTCGCTTACAAGCTATCGGATGCGCAAGGCAATCTGATCGAGGAGAGCGACGAGCCGATGGTCTATCTGCACGGCGGCTATGATGGCACGTTCCCCAAGATCGAGGAAGCGCTCGACGGTCACGAGGCCGGATATGAAACGCTCATTCAGCTCGAACCGCAAGACGCGTTCGGCGAGTACGATCCCGAGCTCGTGAAGATCGAGGAGCGCAGCCGCTTTCCGGAGCCGCTGGAAGTCGGCATGCAGTTCGAAGGCACGCCGGAAGACGGCGATGACGACATCGACTCGCTCATCTACACCGTGACCGATGTCGCCGAAGACAAAGTCGTGCTCGACGGCAATCATCCGCTCGCGGGCATGGCGCTGCGCTTCTCGCTGTCGGTGCAGGAAGTGCGTACTGCGACCGATGACGAGATCGAGCATCAGCACGCGCATGGCGCGGACGGCCTGCAGGTCGTCGATGAAGATGACGATGATGACGACGAACCGCGCAAGGATGCAGGTCCGACGCTGCATTGATCGAGCGCATCGGCTTACTGAAAAACGCAGCTTCGGCTGCGTTTTTTATTGCCCGCTCGTGTCGTTGCGTACGCCCGATGCGGGCACGGAATAGATCGGCGGCAGCGATTGCGATTGCGACTGCGGCGAAGACTGCGGCGGCGGCGTGAGGATCGGCGGAAGCTCGGAGGCGGGCAGCGGCATCGAGGGCGGAGCGGGCAGCGACTCCGGCGGCGGTATCGACGCGGGCAACGTCGGTTGGGTCGCGGGATTGGGCGCGGGGTAGGGCGCCGGATAAGGCGCATAAGGCGTGCTCGATTGCGCGGGCGCTTCGGGCGTCGATGCGGCCGAATCGCGCGTGCGCCCCTCCTTCACATCGCGCACGCGCAGCCGAAACGGCGGATGCCATTGCGCATCGCTCTGCACTTCGAGCCATTGCGTTTGCGGCTTCCTGAACGCCACCGCGACGCGCGTGAGATTGGTGACGATCAAGCCCTTGTCATTGCGCAAAGGTTGATCGATATGAAAGCCGTTGGGCTCGGGCGTATCGGTGCCGTGAATCACGATGACCGGCCCGCGAAAGATTTCCGCTGCCTTCGCGAGGCTGCGCTTGAGTTCCAGGAAGCCGTCGCGCGGCTGGTTCGAGCGCGAGAAGCGCAGCCAGCCGAAGCGCTCGCGCCGTTCGTAGCGCGCAAAATCCGGATCGCCCTGCAGAATGACGACGAGCGCGCGCATCTCGCTGCGCCGCGCCGATTCCGCCGCGTGCTCGATCCAGAACGTCGTCGCGACGGTGCGGTCTTCGAACTCGCCGTTGCGCCCACCGGCCGTCAGATAGTGATTGTTCGGGCTCGGCACGTTCAGACCGATGAACGCGATGCCCTGCGCCTGCCAGCGCACGATTTCCCGGAACGTGCGAAAGCGGGCGACATCGCTTTCGCGCGCAAGGTTGAGCGGGCTTTGTCCGAGCGAACCGGCATCCGCGAAGTAGAGCTGGCGGACGAAATCGAGCCGTTCCACCGGGTCGTATGCGCCCGCGTGCGCGAGGCCGCAATCGGCCCAGTCGTGCTGACCGAGCAGCAGCACGAGCGGCGTGCGCGACGCGTCCAGCAGATCATGCCGCGACTGATAGATGCCGTCCCGGCACGGCTCCGCGCCGCCCTTCAGATTGCCGTCGTAGACGATGAACGCGATGCTGCCGTCACGCCCGATCGCGTCGAGCATGCGGCGCACCGGGGCTTCGTCGGCGGGGCGGGTGAGGGCGTCGGAGATGACGGCGAAGCCGAGCGGCGCGCTGCCTTCGGCATGCGCCTGTGACATGGCGATGCACCCGAGCGCGATTGCGATCGATACTGCGCTCGTCAGGCGCGCGGCGACACCACGCTCAACGCGCGGCATCCGGCGGACGATTCGCCAGTTCATGCAGTTCGTAGAGCAGATCGAGCGCATCGCGCGGACGCAGCTCGTTCGGGTCGAGCGCGCGCAGCCTGTCCATCACCGGATGTTCGGGCGCTTCGGCCGGCGCCGGTTCAGCGTCGCGCGGCTCGTCCTCATACGGCGCGTAGGGCTGACTCGCGAACAGATCGAATTGCGGCGTCGGCTGGCCGATCGACTGCTGCTCCAGATGCACGAGATGCTTGCGCGCCGCGCGGATCACCGCGCCCGGCACGCCCGCGAGCTGCGCGACCTGCAAGCCGTAGCTCTGATTCGCCGGACCCTCGCTCACCGCGTGCAGGAATACGATGCCGTGATCGTGCTCGACCGCCGACAGATGTACGTTCGCCGCCTGCGCGAATTCCGCGGGCAATTGCGTGAGCTCGAAGTAGTGCGTGGCGAACAGCGTGTAGCAGCCGTTGTGCGTGAGCAGATGCCGTGCGATAGCCCAGGCGAGCGCGAGGCCGTCGAAGGTGGACGTGCCGCGCCCGATCTCGTCCATCAGCACGAGGCTCGATGCGCTCGCGTCGTTCAGAATCGCCGCTGCTTCCGTCATCTCGACCATGAAGGTCGAGCGCCCGCCCGCGAGATCGTCCGCCGCGCCGATGCGCGTGAAGATGCGATCGAGCGCGCCGAAACGCGCGCGCTTCGCAGGCACATAGCTGCCGACATACGCCATCAGCGCGATCAGCGCGGTCTGGCGCATGAAGGTCGACTTGCCGCCCATGTTCGGGCCGGTGATCAGCAGCAGCTTGCGATCCTGGCCGAGACAGCAATCATTGGCGATGAACTGCTCGACCTGCGCCTCGACGACCGGATGCCGCCCCTGTTCGATATCGATGCCGGCATCGGCGGTGAATTGCGGCGCGACCCAGTCGAGCGCGCGGGCGCGTTCGGCGAACGCGCACAGGAGATCGAGTTCCGCGAGCGCGCCCGCCACACGCTGGCAATCGGCGATGAAGGGCAGCAGGTTCTGCAACAGCGCGTCATAGAGTGCGCGTTCACGCGCGAGCGCGCGCTCCTGCGCGGACAGCGCCTTGTCCTCGAACGTTTTCAGCTCGGGCGTGATGTAGCGTTCGGCGTTCTTCAGCGTCTGACGTCGGCGATAGTCGTCGGGCACCTTGTCGGTCTGGCCGCGCGTGACCTCGATATAGAAGCCATGCACCTTGTTGTACTCGACGCGCAGATTCGCGATGCCCGTGCGCGTGCGCTCACGCGCTTCGAGTTCGATCAGGAACTGATCGCAGTTCTCCGAAATATCGCGCAATTCATCGAGATCCGGATCGTAGCCGCGCGCGATCACGCCGCCGTCGCGGATCAGCGCGGCAGGTTCGGGCGCGATGGCGCTCGTCAGGAGATCGAGACACTCGTGCGGCGGTTCGAGCGAGACAGTGATGCGCTCCAGCGCCGACGCATGCGCCGCCACGGCCGCTACGAGCGCGCGCAGATCGGGCAGCGCGGCGAAGGTGTCGCGCAGGCTCGACAGATCGCGCGGCCGCGCCGACAGCAACGCCAGCCGCCCCGTGATGCGCTCGATGTCCGAGATCTTGCGCAGCGCGCCGCGCAAGGTGTCGAGCCCGCCGTTCACGGGTGCGTCGAGCAATGCGCCGATCGCCTGCTGACGCGCCTGCGCAATCGATGCATCGCGCGGCGGATGATGCAGCCAGTGGCGCAACAGCCGACTGCCCATCGTCGTGCAGCAGGTGTCGAGCAGCGAGAACAGCGTGGGCGATTCGGTCCCGCGCAGCGTCTCGGTGAGTTCGAGGTTGCGGCGCGTGGCGGGATCGAGCCCGATGTATTCCGATTCGTATTCGACCTTCAGGCTGCGCACGTGACGCAACTGCTGGCCTTGCGTCGCGGCGGCGTAAAGCAGGAGCGCGCCGGCCGCGCCGCACGCGCAGGTGAGCGTCTGAGCGCCGAAGCCGTCGAGACTCGCGACATCGAGTTGCTCGCGCAAGCGCTGCGTACCCGAGCCGACATCGAAATGCCAGGCGGGTACGCGCGTGGTCGCGCCGGGATTCGACACGCCGAGCGATGACTGCGCGTCCGTGATCGAATCCGCGATGAGCGTCTCCGCCGGGCGGATGCGCTCGAGCGCAGTACTTACTTGCCCCGGCGCGACCTCCGCGAGACGCAGCGCGCCGCTCGCGAGATTGAGCCACGCGAGGCCGACGCTCGTCACCACGCCGCGCCGGTTGTGCGCGGGGCACAGCGCGAGCAGATAGACATCGCTCTTGTCCGAGAGCAGGGCTGCGTCGGTCAGCGTGCCGGGCGTGACGACGCGCACCACCTTGCGCTCGACCGGACCTTTCGAGGTCGCCGGATCGCCGATCTGTTCGCAGATCGCCACCGATTCGCCGAGCTTGACCAGCTTCGCGAGATATTGCTCGCATGCGTGGTGCGGGACGCCCGCCATTTTGATCGGATTGCCGCCCGACGCGCCGCGCTGGGTGAGCGTGAGATCGAGCAGGCGCGCGGCTTTCTCCGCATCGTCGAAGAAAAGCTCGTAGAAATCGCCCATCCGGTAGAAAACGAGCGTGCCGGGATGTTCCGCCTTGATGCGCAGATACTGCTGCATCATCGGCGTGTGCTGCGACAGGTCCGCGAGTGGCGCGCCGCTATCGAAGGAAGTGTCGGGAATTGCCGTGTGATTGCCCATCTTGCGTGCTGTGGAAGCCGGAATGACCAGACGGCCGGGCGCGAGGTTGCGCCGGCGCGAATGAGCCGATAGGGCAAGAGTTTAACCTGTCGCCGGATGAGCGCGAGTCGGCCGAACGGCTAGCAGCGCGCTGCTGGCGAAGGGTAATTCAGCAGATGTGAGCGGGCAAGGCGTGCCCGCTCGCGTGTGGCGAGGGTAATGCCCGCCGCCGGAACGAATGCTTCACCGTTGCGGCGGCAGTCCGAGAGGACTGGTGCGCGTCACGCGCGCCCAGCGAGATAACCGACGAGCAATGCGAGCCCCGCCACCGCGCCGAGCGTATGCCACGGCCGGTCATGCACGAAATCGTCGGCGTATCCGGCTGCATCGCCGAGCTTGCCCGAAATCGCGCCGCTCGCGCCGTTCATCTGCGAGCGGGCAGTTTTGAGCTTCGATTGCAATTCCTTGCGCAGCTTGTCCGCATCGATATCCTTTGCGTTCAGTATCGAGCTTTCCAGATCATCCAGCAGACTGCGCAACTGGCCGCTGGCCGAATCGACCGCGTCGCTCGCACCTCGCACCGCGCGCTGGCCGAGATCGGCTGCGCCATTGATCTTGCTGTCGAGCGTCGAACGTGTGAACAATCCCATTTCCTTGCTCCTTTAGTGACGTTGCCGAGGAATATCGCCGTACCCCGCAGCCGGGGTATGGACCCAGAATACACCGTTGAGCAAGGTTCATTCCTCGACCAGCGCGCCCAGGTCCGTTTCGCGTTCGTTCTGGCTGTGGCGGCGCATCGCGAGCGCCATCATCAGGCAGACGAACAGGCCGAATACGACGATGATCCACTGCACCGGCACCTTGACGGTCAGAAGCAGCGCGTACGCGCCGAGCATCGAGAGCACGGCGAGATTCTGATTGAAATTCTGCACCGCAATGGAATGCCCGGCGGACAGCAGCGTCGCGCCGCGATGCTGCAGGATCGCGTTCATCGGCACGATGAAAAAGCCCGACAGACCGCCCAGCGCGATCATCAGCGGATAGGCCATCAGGATGTAGGCCGGCGCGAAGAACGGACCGATCTGCAGGCCCGCGCCCTCAGGAAAGAGATCCTTGTTGTAGAAGGCCATCGCGACCGCCACCGCGCCGATCAGGACGCCCACCGGCAGCACGCGCAGCGATTGCCGCAGCACGATCCACGCGGACGCCGCCGCGGCGCCGAGCGCGATGCCAAGCCCCGTCACGCCCTGCAGCACGGCGGCCTTCGACAGCGACAGGCCGAGGTTCGCATCGGCCCACTTGAGCACGAGCAGTTGCAGCGTGACGGCCGCGCCCCACAGCAGCGTCGTGACCCACAGCGCGATCTGCGCGAGCTTGTCTTTCCACAACACCTTGAAGCTGTGGGAGAAATCGCCGACGAGCCGGGTCGGCTCGGTGAGGAGGTTCGGATAGCGCGCGCCGGTGTCCGGAATGAACACGTTGATGACGGCCGCCGACGCATAGATCACCATCACCGCGAAGAGCGCGGCGTGCGCGGCGGTGCTCACGAGCGGCAGATGCGCGTGCGTGACCCAGCGCGCGACGACCTGACTCACGAGCGCGCCGCCGATCACGGTGCCGAGAATCGTCGAGCCGACGGTCGCGGATTCGAGCCACGCGTTCGCCGCGATCAGCTTTTGCGGCGGCAGCAGCTCGGTGAGAATGCCGTACTTGGCGGGCGAATACGCCGCCGCGCCGAGACCGACGACGCCATACGCGATCATCGGATGCACGCCCGCGATCATCATCGCGCAGCCGCCCGCCTTGAGCGCGTTCGAGATGAACATGACGTGGCGTTTCTGTATCGCATCGGCGAATGCGCCGACGAATGGCGCGAGCACGACATAGGAAATCGTGAAAAAGATTTGCAGAAGCGGCGTGACCCACGGCGCGGATTGCACGACGGCGAGCATGGCGATCGCGGCGATCAGGAGCGCATTGTCGGCGAGCGACGAAACGAACTGCGCGGCGATGATCGTGTAGAAGCCTTTCTTCATGGCGGGAGTGACGTGTGGCGCGGCGCGCGGCGGACAGACGGGGAAGGGCGCGACGAAGCGTCACCTTCGGGTGGCGAGGGCAAAAGATTGCACTGTAACGGAGCCCCGCGTTCGTTGCAGAGCAGGGGACGCGCCCGGGACGCGAGAGGAGGGAAAACCAAAGGGCGCAGGGCGCGCCCTTTCGAGGCGGTTTATTCGCCCGTCAGACGCGTGCGCGAGTACGGATCGAGAATCTTGATCATCTGCGCGTACACCTTCGGATTGGCGGCGACGATCTCGTTCTGGAACAGGAAATCCGATTCGCCCGTGTAATTGCCGACGAGCCCGCCCGCTTCCGTCACCATCAGGCTGCCCGCCGCCACGTCCCACGGATGGATGCCTTGCTCGAAGAAACCGTCGAGGCGGCCGGCCGCGACGTTGGCGAGATCGAGCGCCGCCGCGCCCGGACGGCGCAGGCCCGCGCACGAGAGCGTCATTTCGCTGAAGAGGCGCATGTAGCCGTTCAGGCCCTGGCCGTCGCGGAACGGGAAACCGGTGCCGATCAGCGCATCCGACAGCCGATCCAGCTTGCCGACGCGAATGCGCCGTTCGTTCAGATACGCGCCGCGGCCGCGCGATGCGGTGAAGAGGTCGTTGCGGGTCGGATCGTAGATGACGGCCTGCTGGACGACGCCCTTGTGCGCGAGCGCGATCGACACGCAGTAGTACGGGAAGCCGTGGATGAAGTTGGTGGTGCCGTCGAGCGGATCGATGATCCACTGGAACTCCGACTCGCGATCCGTCGCGCCGGACTCTTCGGCGAGGATCGAGTGATCGGGATAGGCGGTGTGCAGCGTCTCGATGATGGCGGCTTCGGACGCCTTGTCGACTTCCGTCACGAAGTCGTTGTGCTGTTTCTTGCTGACCTGGACGCGGTCCAGATCGAGCGACGCGCGGTTGATGATCTGTCCGGCGCGGCGCGCGGCCTTGACAGCGATATTGAGCATCGGATGCATGAGCGAAATCCTGTGGCCGCCGGGCGCGTTCAGCGACGAACACGCGCAGGCGGAAAAGTTGGCGACAACGACTATGTCGACGAAAGACGAATTGAATAAGAGCGGGGCGTTCGCGCGAAGATTCGACTGACTGCGACAATCGTTCGCGGCGCGCGAAGGGGCCATTTTACCCGAAAGTGGCTGCGCGTTTCCGGCTGTTCGGCAAAGCGCGTTAACATGGCGGGTTCGCACATTCAATACACATCGCGCCTTGGAACCCAACGATCTCTTTGCGCCTGCCGGCGGCTTCACGTCCACGCGCTTCATCCTCGTCGAGCCGAGTCATCCGGGCAACGTCGGCGCGGCCGCGCGCGCGCTCAAGACGATGGGCTTCGCGCGCCTCGTCCTCGTCGCGCCGCGCGTCGCCGACGTGAAGAACGAGCCCGAAGCCATCGCGATGGCCTCCGGCGCCGACGACGTGCTTGCGTCCGCCCATGTCGTCGACTCGCTCGCCGATGCGCTCGTCGGCGTGCGCTGGTCGGTGGCGCTGACCGCCCGCATGCGCGAATACGGACCGCCGCAGATGCCGCCGCGCGCGCTTGCCGAACGCGCGCACGAATTCGTGCGCCACGGCGACATCGCGCTCGTGTTCGGCAACGAGCGCACTGGCCTGTCCAACGCGGATGTCGAGCGCTGCAGCGCGCTCGCGCATATTCCGGCCAATCCCGCCTACAGTTCGCTCAATCTCGCGCAAGCCGTGCAGGTGCTCGCCTACGAGCTGCGGCTCGCGTTCCAGGCGCCCGCGAGTTTGCTTGCCGCCGTCGAGCCGGCGGCGCAGAGCGCGGCGAGCGATGAAATCGAAGGCATGTACGCGCATCTCGAAGAGGCGCTCGTCGCGCTCGAATTTCTCGATCCGGCCAATCCGAAGAAGCTGATGTCGCGCGTGCGGCGGCTCTTCGCGCGCTCGGGGCTGGAGCGCGAAGAGGTGAATATCCTGCGCGGCATCGCCAAGCACATCCTGCTTCGCGCCAGGAAAGACTGAACGCGCGTGCGCCCGTTTGTCCGGATGGCAGCGACCGCGTTGCCATCGGGGGCATCGGGCAAACGCGGCGCGCTCGCCCTACAATCGGCGAAAAACGGCGACCGCCGATATAAGCTTTGCGCGTTCCCTGCTTTAGGCGCTTCTCGTGGCGTGGAACGGCGCGCGACCCCTCCCACCATCGAGACACCGCCATGTTCGACCGAATTCGCGAAGACATTGCCGCCATCCGCGAGCGCGATCCCGCTGCCCGCAGCGCCTGGGAAGTGGTCACCTGTTATCCCGGGCTGCACGCGATCGTGCTGCATCGGTTCGCGCACGCGTGCTGGCGCCGCCAATGGCGCTGGCTCGCGCGCTTCGTGTCGCAGCTCGGGCGCTTTCTTACCGGCATCGAGATCCATCCGGGCGCGACGCTCGGGCGGCGCGTGTTCATCGATCACGGCATGGGCGTCGTGATCGGCGAAACCGCTGAAATCGGCGACGACTGCACGATCTATCAGGGCGTGACGCTCGGCGGCACGTCGCTCACGCGCGGCGCGAAGCGTCATCCGACGCTCGAGCGCGGCGTGATCGTCGGTGCGGGCGCGAAGGTGCTCGGCGGTTTCACCATCGGCGCCGAGGCGAAGATCGGCTCGAATGCGGTGGTCGTGAAGCCGGTGCCGGCGGGCGGCACCGCAGTGGGCAATCCGGCGCGCATCGTGATGCCGGCGGTTTCCAGACCGAAGGAAACGAAGCACGAAGGTTTCTGCGCCTATGGCATCACGCCGAACGCCGACGATCCCATGTCGCTCGCGATCCACGGCCTGATCGATCACGCCTCGACGCAGACGCAGCGCATCGACGAGATCGTCGCGGCGCTCGAACGGCTCGGCGCGCGCGTGGAAGCGCTCAATGCCGTCGATGGCGCCGCGCTCGTCGATCTCAAGCGCCTGTGCACGTCGATGGACGGCAAGACCGAAGAGCGAACGGAATCGCTTGCGCGGTAGAGCGGTAGAGGGCTTTAAAGAGGCAGCGGGTGCACGCCGCTATCGTCGAGGCGCAGATAGCCGCCGCGCGGTTTGCCGATGTCCAGTTCCCAGTCGGGCAGAACCCAGCGCACGCCTTCGACTTCGCGATGCATCGCCGGGCGATGCGTGTGGCCGTGAATCAGCGTATGCGTGCGGCTGTTGATGAATAGCTGCGAGACGGCTTTCTTCGTGACGTCGTATTTCGCGTGAACGCCCATCGTGCGCGCGCCTTCGCTCTTCGTGCGCATGCGCTGCCCGATGCCCAGCCGCGTGTCGAGCGGCAACGCCAGAAAGAGCCGCTGCGCGAAGCGGTTGCGCGCGAACGCGCGAAAGCGCTGATAGGCGCGATCGGCCGTGCAGAGGCCGTCGCCGTGAGCGAGCACGACGCGCTTGCCGAACGCGGTGATCACGAACGGATCGGGCAGGGGCAGCGCGCCCGCATCCTTCATGAAGCGCTTGCCCAGCAGGAAATCGCGGTTGCCGTGCATCACGTAGAGGCCGATGCCGCGCTCGGAAAGCGTGTGCATGAGTCGCGTCATGCGGCGCGCGAAGCTGGCGCGCGCGTCCGACGCGGGCGCATCGAGGATATCGTCGCCGACCCAGAATTCGAACAGGTCGCCGAGTATGAAAACGGAGTCCGCCTCGTTCGCCGTCACTTCGATGAAATGCTCGAACGCTTCGACCGTTTTGGGAATCGCTTCAGAGAGGTGCAGATCGGCAATGAAAAACAGCGGGCGCGCGTGGTTCGCTGCGCCCGCTGCCATGCGATCGAATGAAGTCTTCGTATCGATCATGCAATGAACGGAGATCAGACCACGACGGCCTTCTCGATCACGACGTCGTCGACCGGCACGTCCTGATGGAAACCCTTCGAGCCGGTCTTGACCTTCTTGATCTTCTCGACCACGTCCATGCCTTCGACCACTTTGCCGAACACGGTGTAGCCCCAGCCTTGCGGCGTCGGCGACGAATGGTTCAGGAAGTCGTTGTCCTTCACGTTGATGAAGAACTGCGCCGTCGCCGAATGCGGGTCGTTCGTGCGCGCCATGGCGACCGTGCCGTTGTCGTTCGTGAGGCCGTTGTTGGCTTCGTTGTTGATCGGCGCATCGGTGGGCTTCTGGTTCATGCCCGGCTCGAAGCCGCCGCCCTGGATCATGAAGCCGTCGATCACGCGGTGGAACACGGTGTTGTCGTAATGACCCTTCTTCACGTAGCTGAGGAAGTTCTCGACCGTCTTCGGCGCTTTTTCGGCGTCCAGTTCAAGCTTGATGACGCCGTGGTTCGTATGCAGTTCGACCATGATGGTGTTCTCTCCAATGTGTTTGATTGAGCTTCGTGTTACTGCGAGACCACGGTGGCCGACTCGATCACGGTCGGCTTCTGCGGCACGTCCTGCATCGGACCGCGCGTGGTGGTCGGGCTGCCTTCGATCTTCTTCACGACATCCATGCCCGAAACGACCTTGCCGAACACGGCATAGCCGTTGCCATCCGGGCTCGGATAGTCGAGACCCGCATTATCGACCGTATTGATGAAGAACTGGGCGGTGGCCGAGTTCGGGTCGCTCGTGCGCGCCATCGCGAGCGTGCCCGTGGCGTTCTTCAGACCGTTCCTGCTTTCGAGCGGGATCGGCGCGCGCGTGGGCTTCTCGGCGAAGCTCGTGCTATAGCCGCCGCCCTGGATCATGAAACCCGGAATCACGCGATGGAAGATCGTGCCGCTGTACTGACCGGACTTCACGTAGTCGAGAAAGTTCGCGACCGTCTTCGGCGCTTTCTCGGGATACAACTCGACCTTGATGTCGCCTTGCGTGGTCTTGATGAGCACGGTGGGGCGCGCCGCCTGCGCATTCGGCTGGGCGAACGCCGGCGCGCTCGCGATCAGGGCGGCGCTCGAAAGCGCCAACATCAGGAATTTCATGAAGGATCGATCCTCGTGTGGTTCGTGTGGTGAATGCGGACAGTCGGCCGCGCGCGCGGTTTCGAGCGCTTACGGTTGCGCTTTCGGCGCGACGTAGGGCGTGGTCGGCAGCGGGCCGCTCGGGCCGCCGAACGGCGAGTATTCGTCGGGCGAGGGCATCGGCGACGTGCCGGCGCCGGCCTCTGGCGTCCACTCGTCGGCCGCGCGCGGAACCGCCGCCGCGCCCGATGCGACGTCCGCCGCGCTCGCGCGCTTCTTCGGCGGCGTGTAGATGTTCTGAATCGCCGCGATGCGCTGGCTCGTGAGCGGACTCTTCGAGCCGAGCGACTGCGCGCGCTTGTACGACTCGCTCGCGAGGCGCAGATAAAGATCGCCGAGGTTGTCGTATGCGAGCGCGTAGCCGGGGTTCGCCTTCACCGCGGTTTCGAGCGCGGCGCGCGCTTCCTCGTAGCGGCCTTTCTTCGCATACAGCGCGGCGAGGTTGTTGTACGGCTCGGGCAGTTCGGGGTAGGCCTGCGTGAGCTCGGTGAAGGCGGCGATGGCGTCGTCGTCGCGATTCAGGCGGGCGAGCACGGTCGCGCGCTTGAACTTCGCCTGCACGTCGCGCGGATTGCTCGCGATGCGCGCATCGAGTTGCGTGAGCGCGGCGTTCCAGTCCTTGCTGGCGATGGCCGAATCGATTTGCGGCGTGTCGTCGCGCGTGGCGGGCGAGGTTTGCGCGAGCGCCGCGCCCGACATGCCGACGCATGCGGCGAAGCCGAACGCCGCGATGGCGAGCGTTTGCGTTACGAACCGGCGGGAGAGTGGCGAAGGCGCGCGCGCTGTGCGATGGGTCACTTGGAATCGAGTCAATGAATGATGCAGCGAAAGATGCCACGAAAGCGGCGAAGGAGACCGCGAGCGCTTCAGGGCGTGAACGATCGCGAGAACCGGAGCGGGAGCAGAAATGCCCGATGCGGCACGCGGTCCGGCAAGGCTTTCAGCCCGGCCCGGAGCGCGGCTTGCAAAGCCCGCCGCGCGGCCGCTTCGACATTTCATAGGCTCAAGTCCCGGTGTTATACTCCGACCCATTCTAACAAAAGGTCTGCACGTCCCGCGCACGTGTCTTGCGCTTGGTGCCCCAAGCGCGCATCCCGCGCCGACGCCAGACTGTCTTTCGCCACTCGTGGCCGTCTCCGTCCTGGTCGCATGACCGTCGTGTTCGCGCTCGCGTGTGGGTCTCTCCGGCTCCCGCGCGTATCGTCCACGCCGACTGCTGCCCGGCACACGGTTGATTCCGGTCCATGCTTCGCCTTCTATGAACTCGCTGCGCATCTACAACACGCTCGCCCGTGACAAGCAACCCTTCACGCCGCTCAAAGCCGGCGAGGTACGCATGTATGTCTGCGGAATGACGGTGTATGACTATTGTCACATCGGCCATGCGCGCGTGATGGTGGTGTTCGATATCGTGCAACGGTGGCTCCGCACGATCGGCTACAAGGTCACGTACGTGCAGAACATCACGGACATCGACGACAAGATCATCCGCCGCGCGGTCGAGAACAACGAGCCGATCAAGTCGCTCACGCATCGCTTCATCACGGCGATGCATGAAGACGCGGCCGCGCTCGGCGTCGCGCGCCCGGATATCGAGCCGCGCGCGACCGACTTCATCCCGCAGATGCTCGGCATGATCGATGCATTGCACGCGAACGGCTACGCATATCAGGCGAAGGACGGCGACGTGAACTATGCGGTGCGCAAGTTCGCCGACTACGGCAAGCTTTCGGGCAAGTCGCTCGAAGACCTGCGTGCCGGCGAGCGCGTCGCCGCCAATGACGCGAAGGAAGATCCGCTCGACTTCGTCCTGTGGAAGCAGGCGAAAGCTGATGAGCCCGCCGACTCCGGCTGGGACTCGAAGTGGGGCCGCGGGCGTCCGGGCTGGCACATCGAATGTTCCGCGATGGGCTGCACCTTGCTCGGCGAGCACTTCGACATCCACGGCGGCGGACAGGATCTGCAGTTTCCGCATCACGAGAACGAGATCGCGCAGAGCGAAGGCGCGACCGGCAAGACGTTCGTGAACTACTGGATGCACAACGGCTACGTGCAGATTGACAACGAGAAGATGTCGAAGTCGCTCGGCAACTTCTTCACGATCCGCGAAGTCCTCGAAAAATTTGATGCCGAAGTGGTGCGCTTCTTTATTGCGCGGGCACACTATCGGTCGCCGCTGAATTACAGCGACGTGCATATCGACGACGCGAAGAACGCATTGACGCGCCTATATACGGCGTTGAAGGATGTCGAGCCGGACAATCAGCAACTTGACTGGAACGAGGCGAACGCGCAGCGTTTCCAGTCAGCGATGAACGACGACTTCAACACGCCGGTTGCCGTATCGGTGCTGTTCGATCTCGCGGGCGAAGTGAACCGCACGCGCGATACCGCGCTCGCGCGCCAGCTCAAGGAACTCGCGGGCGTGCTCGGCCTGCTCGGGCGCGAGCCGCGCGTGTTCCTGCAGCAGGCGAGCGGCACGCTCGCGCAGCAGGGCCTCGCGCCGCAGGAGATCGAAGCGAAGATCGCCGCACGCATCGCCGCGAAGCAGGCGAAGAACTATGCCGAAGCAGACCGGATTCGCGCTGAATTGCTCGAAGCCGGTATTGCGCTTGAAGACAAACCGGGTGGGTCGACCGAATGGCGCCGCGTTTGAACGCGGCCCTTCGAACCCTCTGATCGACTCACCAGGCAGGAGGCAAGATGGCAACGGCCAGGAAGGCGCCGGTCAAACGACCCGCGTCTGTCAGCGATGCGTCGGGCGCAACGAAGCGCACGCGCAGCGCGCAAACGAAAACGAACACGCAGAAGATCGATGGCGCAAGTGCAACGGTCGGCCGCAAGACCGCGCTCAAGCGTGCGGGCGTCGGAGCGAAGCCGACCCGCAGCGCCGCGCTCAAGGCGGCGAAGCCCGAGACCGCGGCGCGCCTGAACGGGGCTGCGCGCGCATCGAAGGCGGGCACGGAAGAAGCGGAAGCGTCGCCCGCGAAGGGCAACGGCCGCGCGGTCGCGGGCGACGGCGCAAACGCGCAGACGCTCGTCGCGGAACGTGGCGAAGTGGTGCGCAAATCGCGCGTCGTCACGGCTGATGCGGCGGTGCCGGTGCAGATCGGCGGACTCACGCGCGAGGTCGTTCGTCCCGACTACTGGGATCGTGCGTGCGCCGATCTCATGAAGCGTGACCGCATCCTCAAGAAGCTGATCCCTACTTTTGGCGAGATCCACCTCGTCAATCTGGGCGATCCGTTCTCGACGCTCGCGCGCTCGGTGGCGGGCCAGCAGATTTCCGTGAAAGCGGCCCAAGCGATCTGGGAACGCGTGAAGAGCGCGTGCCCGGAAGTGCATCCCGCGCATTTCATCCGGCTTGGGCACGAGAAGCTGCAGGCGTGCGGCTTGTCGAAACGCAAGGCCGAATACATTCTGGATCTCGCGCAGCATTTCGAATCGGGCGCGCTGCATGTCGACGCATGGACCTCCATGGACGACGAAGCCGTGATCGCGGAACTCACGCAGATTCGCGGCATCGGTCGATGGACGGCGGAGATGTTCCTCATCTTCAATCTGTCGCGCCCGGACGTTTTGCCGCTCGACGATCTCGGCCTGATCCAGGCAATCAGCGTCAACTACTTCAGCGGCGAGCCGGTCACGCGCAGCGAGGCGCGCGAAGTGGCGGCGAACTGGGAGCCATGGCGCACGGTCGCGACCTGGTACATGTGGCGCAGCCTCAATCCGATCCCGGCAGATCACTGACTTTGGCCAGCGAATTGCGGAACTATCGTTGATTTATAATCCATAGCTTCCGCGCGCATTTATCAGGGACGGACGCGGTTAGAATACGCGCTGCCCGATGGTTCTAGGACTCGAACATATGAAGACCACGTTTCTGGATTTCGAGCAGCCGATCGCTGAACTCGAAGCGAAGATCGAAGAACTCCGCTTCGTGCAGGACGATTCCGCTGTCGATATTTCGGAAGAAATCGAGCGGCTGTCGAAGAAGAGCCAGCAACTCACGAAGGATCTCTACGCGAACCTGTCGCCCTGGCAGGTTTCGCAAATCGCGCGTCACCCGCAGCGTCCGTACACGCTCGACTACGTGAGCGAGCTTTTCACCGATTTTCACGAACTGCACGGCGATCGTTCCTACGCGGACGACCTCGCGATCGTCGGCGGTTTCGCGCGCTTCAATGGCCAGCCGTGCATGGTGATCGGCCATCAGAAGGGCCGCGACACGAAGGAACGCGCGCTGCGCAACTTCGGCATGCCGCGTCCGGAAGGCTATCGCAAGGCCGAGCGCCTGATGCGTACGGCCGAGAAGTTCAGCCTGCCGATCTTCACCTTCGTCGATACGCCGGGCGCGTATCCGGGCATCGGCGCGGAAGAGCGCGGGCAGTCCGAGGCGATCGGCCGCAACCTGTATGTCATGGCGGAGCTCAAGACGCCGATCATCACGACCATCATCGGCGAAGGCGGCTCGGGCGGCGCGCTCGCGATCGCCGTCGCGGATACCGTGATGATGCTGCAGTTCTCCACCTATTCCGTGATCTCGCCGGAAGGCTGCGCGTCGATTCTGTGGAAGAGCGCGGCGAAGGCGCCGGAAGCGGCCGAGGCGTTGGGTCTCACGGCGCATCGGCTGAAGGCGCTCGGTCTCATCGACAAGATCGTGAACGAGCCGCTCGGCGGCGCGCATCGCGATCCGAAGGGCATGGCCGCGCTCCTGCGCCGGGCGCTCGCGGATTCGCTGCGTCAGTTCCAGGGCATGAGCGTCAACGACTTGCGCGAGCGTCGTTTCGACAAGCTGATGGCCTACGGCAAGTTCAAGGAAACGCTGCCGGGCGCGTAACCCGGCATCTTCGGCGTTCCTTCTTTCACGTTTCTCTCGTGACATCCGCTACCGAAACCCCAGCCGGCCGCCTCGTGTTCGAGGCGCTGCGCACGCCGGTTTCGGATGCGGCACTTCCCCCCGATGCGCTTCTCGCCGTCGCACTGAGCGGCGGACTCGACTCGACCGTGTTGCTCGATGCGGCCGTGCACTGCTTCGGCGCGCGGCGCGTGGTCGCACTGCATGTCCATCATGGCCTGAGCCCGAACGCCAACGCGTGGGCCGCGCATTGCGAGCGCTTCGCGGCTTCGCTCGACGTGCCCTACGCGGCGCGTCATGTCGATGTCGCACGCGCGGGCGGTGAGAGTCTCGAAGCGGCGGCGCGCGATGCGCGTTACGACGCGCTCGACGATCTCTGCGACGAGTACGGCGCAAGCGCGCTGCTGATCGCGCATCACGCCGACGATCAGGCCGAAACCGTGCTGCTGCAATTGTTGCGTGGCGCGGGCGTGGCGGGCCTCGCGGCGATGGCCCCGCAGCGGCTCGACGGCGCGACGCCGCGCTTGCGTCCGTTACTGCGCCTGCTGCGCGCGCAACTTGAGCAGTACGCGCACGAGCGCGATCTGAGCTGGATCGATGACGAATCCAACGCCGACACGCGCTATTCACGCAACGCGCTGCGACACGACGTGCTGCCGGTGCTCGCGGTGCATTTCCCCGGTTTTCGCGATGCGCTCGCGCGCACCGCTTCGCACGCGGCGTCGGCGCAACGGCTGCTGGATCAGCTCGCGCGCATCGATCTGGACGGCGTGGAAAGCGCAGACGAGGCACACGCGCTCGCGCTCGACGCGTTCCTCGCACTCGACGACGAACGCGCGATCAATCTGATGCGTTTCTGGATTCGCTCGCGCGGCCTGCTGGCGGCATCGACGGCGCGCATCGCGGACATGCTGCGCCAGTTGCGCGATGCCGCCGCCGCGCGCGATGGTCACGCGTTGCGCGTCGATCATGCGGGGTATTGTCTGCGCGTGTATCGCAATGCGCTGTTCTGGGAACCGGGCGACAGCGGCGATGCGCCCGATCTCGACGAAGGCGCGCCCGCGGCTAAGCTCCCCGTCGAATTGCGATGGCAGGGCGAGGAAGTCTGGCGTCTGCCGCAATGGCGCGGCTCGTTCGTATTCGAACCGGTCGACGCTGCCGTCGATATTGCCGCCGATGACGCCGTCGGCGAAGGCGTGCTGCGTGCGGCCACGCTCGTCGCGCGTTCGCGTGCCGGCGGCGAGCGCATGCGCGTGGCGGGTGAAGCGCCCAGCCGCACGCTCAAGAACCTGTTTCAGGAGCGCGGCGTGCCGGCCTGGAAGCGCGACGTGCCGCTGCTTTTTGTCGGCGAGGCGCTGCTGTTCGTGCCGCATGTGGGCGTGAACCGGGAAGCGGCGCCGAACGCGGCGCACGGCGCGCTGCGCCGCATCTCGTGGCGGCCGGATTTGCTGCTGGCGTGAGCCGCTTCGCGACCGTTGCGCCGAAGCCGGTAAAATCGTCGTCTCGGGCGCTCTGTCTTGTAATTTCGGCCTCGATCGGGTACGGTAACTCGTTTTCGCCCAAGCGCGTTTTTGCGCGGCATCTGCGTTCAAAAGACTCGATTTCGCCCGCAACCACGCATCCGCGCGCAGCGTTCCATCTCTCATGCGAGCGCGCGACGGGCGAGCGGCAGCGCCCGCTGTTCGTAGGCTTCGATATCCCCTGAAGCAATATCGAGCACGAGTCTCGAGCGCTCTCGCGCCAGCGCGCGTGAAGCGCGGTTTTCCTTCCAGTTCAAGAACGACAATGGCACTCATCGTACACAAATACGGCGGCACTTCGATGGGCTCGGTCGAGCGCATCAAGAACGTCGCCAAGCGCGTCGCCAAATGGCACAAGGCCGGCCACAAGATGGTCGTCGTGCCCTCGGCGATGTCCGGCGAAACCAATCGCCTGCTCGGTCTCGCGAGAGACATCAAGGCCGACCCGGACCCGCGCGAACTCGACATGATTGCCTCGACCGGCGAGCAGGTGAGCGTGGGGCTGCTCGCCATCGCGCTGCACGCCGAAGGCCTCGAAGCCGTGAGTTACGCCGGCTGGCAAGTGCCGATCAAGACGGACAGCGCGTTCACGAAGGCGCGCATCAGCGAGATCGACGGCGAGCGCGTGCTCAAGGATCTCGACGCGGGCAAGGTCGTGGTCATCACCGGGTTTCAGGGCGTCGATCCCGAAGGTCATATCGCCACGCTCGGCCGCGGCGGCTCGGACACTTCGGCCGTCGCCATCGCGGCGGCCATGAAGGCCGACGAGTGCCTGATCTACACCGACGTCGACGGCGTCTATACGACCGACCCGCGCGTCGTCGAGGAAGCGCGCCGGCTCGACCGCGTGACCTTCGAGGAAATGCTGGAAATGGCGAGCCTCGGCTCGAAGGTGCTGCAGATCCGCTCGGTGGAATTCGCCGGCAAGTATCAGGTGAAGACGCGCGTGCTCTCCAGCCTGACCGATCCGCTGATGCCGCTCGCCGACGAGATGCACTCCGGCACCCTGATTACTTTTGAAGAAGACGAGAACATGGAAAAAGCAGTGATTTCTGGCATCGCGTTCCAGCGCGACGAAGCGCGCATCGCGGTCATGGGCGTGCCCGACAAGCCGGGCGTCGCGTATCAGATTCTCGGGCCGGTCGCCGATGCGAACATCGACATCGACATGATCATTCAGAACCAGAGCGTGAACGGCAAGACCGACTTCACGTTCACGGTCGGCCGCGGCGACTACCAGCGCGCGCTCGAAATCCTGAACAACCAGGTGAAGGGCCACGTGCAGGCGGAAACCGTGCTGGGCGACCCGAAGGTGTCGAAGGTGTCGGTGGTGGGCGTGGGCATGCGCTCGCACGTGGGCATCGCGAGCACGATGTTCCGCACGCTGTCGGAAGAGGGCATCAACATCCAGATGATCTCCACGTCGGAAATCAAGATTTCGGTGCTGATCGACGAGAAGTACACCGAACTCGCCGTGCGCGCGCTGCACAAGGCGTTCGAACTCGACCGCGCGTAATTGCACCGTTGCGGTTCGCGGAGCGGGGCGGTCCGATATTGACGGTTTTGAAAAAAATCGTCATGTGAATTTGACCGGCGCATGCGAACACGCTATTATCTCGATCTCGTTGCACTGCACTCCCGGTGCAACGAAAAGTTTGGGAGACGTGGCCGAGAGGTCGAAGGCACTCCCCTGCTAAGGGAGCATCTGGCTAAAAACTGGATCGAGGGTTCGAATCCCTCCGTCTCCGCCAGTAGTAGTAGGAAGGCCCCGCAAGCGTAAAAACTTGCGGGGCTTTTTCTTTTTGCGGCGCGATCATCGGCTTTTACGTTCTCGCATTGATTCGTCATCCTGCGAATCTGCCACGCCGAAAAGCATCCTCTTTCGGACATTTCTGCTTTCGATGCTGACCGTAGGTAACTAACCTCGCGGGTTGCTTGTCATTGAGCAAGCAAAGTGCAACGCAACGCGCGCGTTCGTTGTCCCGATTTACGGTTATCGCCCGGACGCGCTTGCGCAGCGGGGCAATACCTCACTAACGGTTCATCAGTCAGTCATGGCAGGTTTCAAGAAATTCGTCGCGCCGCTTCTCGTCTCGTTGTTCGCGCTTGCACACGCGCAGGCCAGTGAATTCGCGGGTCCTTATGTCGGCACGAAGGTCGGCGTCAACTGGTCCGATGCAACGGGCCGCAGCTATCAGGAATCCACTCACACCACGTTCTTCCCCGGCCTGATGGCGGGCTACAACTTCGATGTCGATCGCTTCGTGGTCGGTGTCGAAGGATTCGCCGATTTCCACAACAGCTCGACGACCCGCAACGACGGCGGCTTCGACGCACGCTTCGGCATGCCGCTCGACAACCATCTGATGCCCTATGCCCGCATCGGCTTCACGGGCTTCTGGCCGGACACGCGCCTGCACTACGGTGCGGGCGTCGAATACAAGTTCCAGAAAAACTGGAGCGTCTCGGCTGAATACACGGGCGACACCGCGCACTACGACGGCGGCCATCGCCGCAACGACAGCCTGACCGTGGGCGTGCGCTACTACTTCTTCTGATTCTCTTCGCTCCGGTGCACGCGCGTTCCGACGCGCGTGCGCAACACCTGGGCAGGCGTCACTTCCCGGACGCGATCCGGTCTTCGATATGCTTCGCGCGCGCCGGCGACGCCGGGTGCGAACTCAGCATGCTCGACTTGCCGCCGTCGATGGTCGCGAGTTTCTGGAACGCGGTCACGAGTCCCTTCGGGTCATAGCCCTTCTTTTTCTGCGTGTCGAACGAGTAATCGTCGGCGGCCGTTTCCTGCGATTGCGAGAACTGCGCGTTGACGAACTTCTCCGACAGATCGCCGAGCTGCGACGCCGACAGATTGCCGACGATCCCGCCCGCCGATGACGCCACCGTGCGCGCCGCCGTGGTCACGTACGCAACCTGCATCGCCTTCTTCGTGTGGCCGAGCGCGACGTGGCCCATTTCGTGGCCGACGACACCGCGCACTTCGTCATCGTTCATCAGGTCCATGAGGCCGCTATAGACGCGCACGCAGCCGTTGGCCATGGCCCACGCGTTGACGTCCTTCGTCAGATACACCTTGTAGTTGACGGGCACGCCGTTGATGTTGTCGCCGAGCTGCTTCGAAATCTTGTTCAGGCGCTGCGTGTACGGACTGTTGGCCGGCGCGATCTGGTTTTCCTTGTCGAGCTCGGCACAGGACTTGTCGGACAGGCTGCGGACGTCGGAATCGCTGAGCGACAGCGCCTGCGTCGCCAACTGGCCGGATTGCATCAGTTGGTTCGGATCCATGCTGCCCATGCTGCTGCACGACGCGAGCGTGACCACGGCGGATGCCGCCACCACGATGCGGAAGATCGTCATAGTTTTTACCTTTGGAATGTCGTTGTGGTTGTCGTCGCGCAAGGATGCGCGGACGCCGCGAAATGCTAATGAAAGTCGACTCGTAAGCCACCCGAAAATTCCGATTTTGCTGACAGAATCGATGAAAACGCCAGCGCGAAGCGCGAATCAGTCGTGCACGGGAAGCGAATCAATCCTTCGCGCGGTTGCGCGCGATGCGAACGCGCGCGGCGATCGAGCCGATCGGCGACGCGTCCATCGCGTAGGCGGGGGTGCCGGGCAGGGCGTCGGCGAGCAGTGAGGTGAGCGTGCGTCCGGGCGGCATTTCGACGAAAACGCTCGTGCCGAGCTCGGACAGCGCGATGGTCGAATCGTGCCAGCGCACCGGGTAGCGCAGGTTGGTCGCGAGGTCTTCGCGGATCGCGTCGGCGCGCCGCAGCACGCGCGCGCCACGATTGCCGACATACGCGATGCGCGGCGTCTCCAGGCGCACCTCGCGCGCCGCATCGATCAGACGCGCGGCGGCGCCTTCGAGCAGCACGCAATGCGACGGCACGCTGACGGCGAGCCGTTCGGCCTTGCGCGCGCCGCGTGCGAGCGCAATGTCGCGGACCTGCGCGAGCGCGGCATCGCTGCCCGACACGACGATCTGGCGCGGCGCGTTCAGATTGCCGATGTAGGCGTCGGCACCGCTGTCGGCTATCGCGAGGGCGAGTTCGCTCTCGTTCAGCCCGAGCACCGCCAGCATGCCGTAGCCGCGCGGACAGGCTTCTTCCATGAAGGTCGCGCGCAGGCGCACGAGCTTCAGCGCATCGGCGAAGGCAATCGCGCCGCTCGCGACCGCCGCGCCGTACGCGCCGACCGACAGACCCGCGACCGCCTCCGGCTCGATGCCTTCCTGCGCGAGCGCGCGCACCGCCGCCACGCCCGCGACGACGAGCGTGACCTGCACCGCGACGGTCGACGCGAGCGCATCGGCGGTATCGAGCGTGAGCACGTTCTCGCCGAGCACGTCCGATGCTTCGTCGAACGTGCGCGCGATCGCCGGATGCGGCGTGTCGCCGCCCAGCCGATGCAGAAAACCCGGCGTCTGCGCACCTTGGCCGGGAAACAGAAAGGCGATCACGCGCCCGCCCACGGATCGATGACGAGGCGCGGGCCGTCGGCGTGCCGCAGCATCACGCGCAGATTGGGGCGCGCGAATTCGGCCAGCGAAAAGGCCGCGTCGGGCGTTTCGATCTGCGCGTCGATGCGCGTGCCGGCTTCCTGCGCGGCGTGCGAGAGCGCGTCGAAGAGCGTCGCGGCGGCGTCGCGCGACAAGGGCGTCGGCGCGCGCACGACGATATCGAGGTCGCTATCGCGCGTGAGCGTCGGCATCGCGCTGGCGAGTTCGAAGCCTGCGCTGCCGGTCGGACCCCAGTCGACGCCGTGAGCGTCGATGATCGGGGCCACCGCGCGCAACAACGCAAGCGCGGGCAGGGCGGCTCGCAGCGGATCGGGTTCGCGCGTGCGCAGATCTTCCGGCGTGAGGATCGCGTCGATCCAGCGCGGCTCGATCCACGTGCCGAAGCGTTCGTTGCGCGCGGCGCCGCGCACGCCGACGGCAATCGCATCGCCGATGCGAGGCGCGCGCCGCACGACCACGAAGGGTGCGCGCGCGAGCGCCGGCGCGACCCACGCGGGCGCATCCGCGAACGGCGGCGCGGCGGGCACGAGCCGCAGCAGATCGTGCGGACGCGGCGCGCGGTTCATCACGCGCTCCACTGCTCGCGCATGCGCCTGCGCACTTCGATCGACGCGGCGCGGGTGCGTTGCGCGTCGGCGGATGTGAGCCGGCTCGACAGATCGCGCGGGCCGTTGCGCGCATCCTCCACCGCGGCGGCGAGCGACGCCTTCACGCGCTCGATATCGGCGGAAGAGGGTGCGTCGGCGTCCACGCCTTCGATCAGCTCGTGCAGCAGCCCGAGTTTCGCGTAGGCGCTCATCTTGTACGACATCGGCAGAACGGTGTCGCCGAGCGCGTCGAGGCTCTCGACGCTGCGGCGCGTGACGCGCGCGGCGGCTTCCTTGCCCATCGCGTGCACGGCGGTGCCGGGCGCGTCGAGCGCGACGATGCGGTTCGCCTGATAGCCGTGCGCGAGGTACGCGCCCGACATCGCCGGACCGACGATCAGCGCGATCACCGGATGACCGGCGAGCCGCGCGCTGGCGTAGGCATCGACGGCGGCGGCGCACGCGAGATGAACGCCGAGCAGTTCTTCGCGGCGGCCGTACGCCTGGCTCTTGACATCGACCACGGCGACGATCGGGCGCTTCACGTCGGCGGCGCGATCGGCGTCGATCACGGCGCGCACTGCGCGGGCGAGCAGCCAGCCTTGTTCGAGGCCGACGACGTTATCGGTGGCGCGCGGAAAACGGTTCTGCGGATCGGGCACGACGGCGAAGAAGCTCGCGCGTGCGCCGCCGAGCTGGCCATCGCGGGCGCGGATCGGGCCGCTTTCGGTTTGCGTCGGTGCGGAACTCAGCGCGTCGAGCCAGCGCGCGCCACGGGAAAGCGTGTCGGTCATGATGTGCCCCACAAGGTGCGCAGTGTGTCGGGATCGATGGCATCCGGGTTCACTTGCGCGAGCCGCGCGATGAAGCCGTCCACGTCCTCGGTGCGATGCTTTTTCACGCCGCGTCGGAACGCGCCGAGCACGGCTTCGCGGACCTGATCCGTATCGTCTTCGACGAGCGTGTCCGCCAGCCCGACCGCGACGCGTTCGTCGCCGCCGATCATCGACCAGATGAGGCGCCGGTCGCCCGAATCGAGTTCCTCGATGCCCGCTTCCTGCTCGATCACTTCGGGTCCGTTCATGCCGAGGCGTGCCTGACGCGTCATCACGAGATCCGTGCACAGCGCGGCCGCGAGCGACATGCCGCCGAAGCAGCCGACCATCCCGCCGATCACACCGACCACGGGCACATGCCGCCTGAGCGCGACGATCGCCGCCTGAATCTCGGCGATCGCGGCGAGTCCGAGATTGGCCTCCTGCAAGCGCACGCCGCCGGTTTCGAACAGCACGACGGGACGGATCGCGCGTCCTGCTTCGAATTCGCTCAAGGCCAGTTCGAGCGCGGCGGCGATTTTCGCGCCCGATACTTCGCCGATGCTGCCGCCCTGAAACGCGGGCTCGATCGCGGCGATCACCGCAGGTTCGCCGTCGAGCGTGCCGCGCGCGATGACCGCGCCGTCGTCGGCCTGACAGACGATGTCCTGCATCGCGAGCCACGGCGATTCGAGGTGGTCGAACGGGCCCAGCAGTTCGCGGAACGTGCCCGGGTCGAGCAGCGTTCGGGCGCGCTCGCGCGCGGTCAGTTCGATGAAGCTCTGGCGCGCGAGGAAAGTGTCGTGCGCGTTCATGGCGTGCCTCCTTCGCTTGCTTCCACGGCTTCGTTCAGGCGCAGCATCACGATGCCGGGCGTCGCGCCGAAATCGTTGAGTTCGATTTTCGCTGCGCCGTCGTAGCGCTGGAAGAAGCGGTCGAGCACGCTTTTCCATACGTGGCCGTAACCATCGACGCTGGTGCGGATCACCACTTCCGCGTTCGCACCCGGCGACGGCGAGAGCAGCACTTCGAGATCGCCGGAGCCGACCACGCCTACGTGGGCGCGGCGCGTGACGGGCCGCTTGGCCGGGTATTCATATCGCATGTTTTCCATCGTTCGTTTCCTGTTCGAGGTGCTTTGAGGCTGGTTTGTCGCCGGATCCCGTATTCGTGTTGGTTTATTAGCGTTGCCCCTGTGCGGGGCGGCAGTTACTTTCTTTGCTGCTGCAAAGAAAGTAACCAAAGAAAGCAGCTCGAGACGCCCGCGGTCACACGCAATTTGAGTGTTCTTCTCGTTGATCGTGGCGTCAGTAGCGAGTGCCCTCGTAGGCCTAACCGGGCTTGGACCGCGCACGGTCTGACGAGCTAGTACCCAAAAGACGCTGGTTCAGCACGAAACAGTTCCGGCACAGCGCTGCGCGCTGCCGTTGGGTATGCAAGGGAAACCATTGGTATGGATACCTTGTTAAGGAAGCACAGGCAGACCCGATGTGCCCATCGGCCGCGAAGCGGGCCGGAACCATTTCGTGCTGAACCAGCCGCTTACGCGGCGCGATGTGACAGACCGTGCGCGGTCCACGTCCGAGGTGGCCTACGAGGGCACTCGCTACAGAGGCCACGATCAACGAGAAGAACACCCAAATTGCGTGTGACCGCGGGCGTCTCGAGCTGCTTTCTTTGGTTACTTTCTTTGCAGCAGCAAAGAAAGTGACTGCCGCCCCGCACAGGGGCAACGCCAATAGACCGACACGAAAACGGGATCCGGCGAAAACTCCGGCTTGCACTCGACACATCACAATAGCATTCCTTATCAAAAGCCCTGACATGCGCTAAGCCAGACGCCTGAGACTGTCGAGAAAGAGCGTCGCCGCGAGCAGGTCGGCCGCGCCGCCAGGCGATGCGTTCACCGCCAGCAGATCAGCTTCGAGTTGCGCGAGCGCCGCGCGACCGTCGTCGTTGCCCACGCCGCCGCAATCCATCACGAGCCGCGCGCCGCGCTGCGCCGCCTCGAGCGCGTTCGAGCCGCCGCGATGCAGCACGCATGTATCGTCGAGCGACGCGATGATCGCGATGAGCGCATCGAGACGCGCGTCCGGTTCGTCGAGCCCGCGCGCCCGTGCATCGTCGAGTGCGGACAGGCCGACGAAGCGCGCATGCGGGAAGCCATCGCGTGCTTCGCCGCGCGCGCCCGCCACGCGATAGCGTTCGCTCACGCGCGCGCCGTGACTCGCCGTCGCCGACGCCGGCGCATAACGATCCTCGTGACGCGCGATCGCCGCAGCCGATACGCAGATCGATTCGACATTGTCGGGAGCATGCATCGACGCGCCCGCGCATAACAGACCGACGATCCAGATCGCACCGCGATGCGCGTTGCTGCCGCTCGTCGCGCGCATCATCGCGGCTTCGCCTTCGCGGCCGATGCGCGCCAGTCGCTCGCGCAAGGCCTGCGACGGTCGCCCGCCCGACGCCGCGCGCGCGATCGCGAGAAAGGTCGGTTGCAGCGCGCGCGCGGAACGCAGCATCGTGTCCAGATCGAGATCGCGATGCGCGCCGCTGCCGCGTTCATCGACGAGCGCGGGCTTCGGCGTGAGTCGCGCCTCAGCGATCAGCGCATCGACGGCGAGCGTTGCGATGAGCGGCGGCGAAGCCGCTTCGTCGCGCGCAAGGGGAAGGGCGGCTGCTGACATGCTCGTCATCGCGCTTCACCAGCTTCTGAAGCGCGCGGGCGGCGCATAGAGCCCGCCCGACCACGCGACCAGATCGTCGATGCTGCGCGCCGCGAGCAACGAACGCTTCGCTTCGCCGCGCCGCACGCCGAGATCTTCCGGAAACGCGACGATGCCGCGCCGTCTCAGTTCCGCCGTCTTTGCAGGATTGGCGCGCATGCCGATCGGCGTCACGCCCGCGACCGCCGCGAGCGCGGCGCGCCGCTCATCGACGCCTTCGGCCGCATGCAGATACGCGATGCCTTCCTCGGTCACGACGTGCGTGACGTCGTCGCCGTAGATCATCACTGGCGCGATCGGCATGCCGCTCTTCTCGCCGACGGCGATCGCATCCAGCGCATCGACGATGGTCGGTTCGCCGCCTTTCTTGTACGTCTCGGCGGTCTGCACGACGAGCTTGTGGCCGCGCGCGATCTTCGGGTTCGGGCCGTCGTCTTTGAGCAACTTGAGCCATGCTTCGCTCGAATGCCGGCGCCCGCGCGGATCGTGTCCCATGTTGGGCGCGCCGCCGAAGCCCGCGAGCCGCCCGAGCGTGACAGTCGACGAGTTCGCGTCGGCATCCATCTGCAAGGTCGAGCCGATGAACAGGTCGACGCCATATTGCCCCGCGAGCTGACAGAACACGCGGTTCGAGCGCAGGCTGCCGTCGCGGCCGGTGAAGAACACGTCGGAGCGCGCCGCGATGTAGTCCTCCATGCCGACTTCGCTGCCGAAGCAATGCACGCTCTGCACCCAGCCGGATTCGATCGCGGGTATGAGCGTCGGATGCGGATTGAGCGCCCAGTTCGTGCAGATCTTGCCCTTCAGCCCGAGCGATTCGCCATACGTTGGCAACAGCAGTTCGATCGCGGCCGTGTCGAAGCCGATGCCGTGATTGAGCGACGTGACGCCGTAGCGGTCATAAATGCCGCGGATCGTCATCATCGCCATGAGAATCTGCAGCTCGCCGATGTGACGCGGATCGCGCGTGAAGAGCGGTTCGACCGCGAACGGGCGATCCGCCTGAACGACGACATCGACCCACGAACCGGGAATATCGACGCGCGGCAGTTCATCGACGACCTCGTTCACCTGCGCGACCACGATGCCATGACGGAACGCGGTGGCTTCGACGATGGTCGGCGTGTCCTCGGTGTTCGCGCCGGTGTACAGGTTGCCGTGCCGGTCCGCCTGCACCGCGCACACGAGCGCGACCTGCGGCGTGAGATCGATGAACATGCGCGCATACAGTTCGATGTACGTATAGATCGCGCCGATCTCCAGCATGCCGTCTTCGAGCAGTTGCGCGACGCGCAGGCTCTGCGGCCCCGCGAAAGCGAAATCCACCTTGTGCGCGATGCCTTGCTCGAACAGCGCGAGATGCTCCGGACGACTGATGCTCGAGATGAGCAGATGGATGTCGTGCACGCGCTCTGGATCGAGCTTGGCGAACGCGCGCGAGAGAAAGTCGGCCTGCTTCTGGTTGTTGCCTTCGAGCGCAACCCGGTCGCCGCTGACGATCAACGCGCTCAACGCATCGACGATACGCGCGGAGTCGAGCACCGAGCCGTTCAGCCACGGTTCGATCAGCTTCAGTCGCCGCGCTTTTTCCTGCGCCCGGGTGTTCCAGTTGCGGGTCGCGCGGAGCGCGTCAGGAGGTGTGGACGAGTTCATCGGTTAGCCTTTGGGGAAGTCGTTCGGGACGATGCGCGGCGCTTCTTCTTGACGTGGCTCATTTGAGCGAGCGACTGGGCATCGGCGAGAAAGCGGTGAATCAGTTCGCCCGTCGCGAGCAGATGACGCGCGACGAGTGTTTGGGCCTGTTCGATATCGCGCGCGACGAGGGCATCGAAGATCGCGCGATGCTCGGCATCGGACGCATCCTTGTGGATCGGCAGCCCGAGCTTCAGACGCAGATAGCGCTCGCCGCGCCGATGCATCTGGCCGATCAGTTCCATCAGGCGCGGACGGTCCGCGGGCGCATACAGACTCATATGGAACTGCTCGTTGCGCACCACATAGAGCGCGGGATCAGGCTCGTTTTGTGCGGCTTCGAGCAGGCGCTTCACTTCGGCGAGCGTGGCGGGCGTGTGATGGTCGATCGCGATGCCGATCGCCAGGCTTTCCAGCGATGCGCGAATCTCGTAGATCTCGCGCGCCTCGTCGGCGGATTGCAAGCTGACGGCCGCGCCGCGATTCGGCTCGATCGTCACCCAGCCTTCGCTGTCGAGCTGGCGAAACGCCTCGCGCACCGGGATCGCGCTTACGGAAAACTGTCGCGCGATGGCGTCCTGCCGCAATGGCTCGCCCGGCAGCAGCGAGCCTTCGACGATCGCGTTGCGCAGCGCGTCCGCGATGAAGCGCGACGTGCTCTGGCGCGGCTCGAACTGTGCGTCGCGAAATGATGCCGGATGCTGCGATCGGGCTGAGAGATCTGTCGACATGGCTAGGTGAAAACGCGGACTTGTCGCGAGTTGATGTTCAAATATTATATATAAAATTGCACACGCAAATCCGGTGCTTTCCCTAGACGCCATAACAAACACTTTCAACGCGCGCGTCGATAATTCACTTGGAGAGACATGGCCATGCCGACAATCCTGGATCGACGCATCAGCGCCACGCGCGCCGCGAAGACGCCGCTCAACCGGTCGCAAATCACCGGTTTCTGGGGCGCGTGGGCCGGCTGGACGCTCGATGGAATGGATTCTTTCATTTATGCGCTCGTGCTCGCGCCGGCGCTCACGGAACTGCTGCCGCGCTCCGGCTACGCGGCGACGCCGGCCAACGTCGGCCTGGCAGGGTCGATCCTGTTCGCGCTCTTTCTGGTGGGGTGGGGACTGTCGTTCATATGGGGGCCGCTCGCGGATCGCTTCGGGCGCACCAAGGTGCTCGCCGCGACCATCTTCACGTTCGCGATTTTCACGGGCCTCGCCGCCACCGCGCATACGGTGTGGGAACTCGGCATCTATCGCTTCCTCGCGGGCGTGGGGATCGGCGGTGAATGGGCGCTTGCCGGAACCTATGTCGCCGAAGCGTGGCCGGAAGATCGTCGGAAGATGGGCGCGGGCTATCTGCAAACCGGCTATTACGCGGGCTTCTTCCTCGCTGCCGCACTGAACTACACCATCGGCGCGACGTTCGGCTGGCGCGCGATGTTTCTCGTCGGCCTGTTCCCGGTCGTCGTGTCGATCATGGTGCTCCTGCGCGTGAAGGAAACCGACAAATGGGAGCGCGCCGAAGCCGTTCAGCCGCACGTCAGACACGAGAGTTCGCTCAAGGCGATCTTCAACGCGCAGTATCGCAAGCGCACGATCGTCGCGGCGGTGCTGCTGACGGTGGCGATCATCGGCTTGTGGGCGGGGGCGGTGTACGAACCGTCGGCGGTGATCCAGCTCGCGACGAAGGCGGGCATGGACAAGCACGACGCGGCGCGCATGGCGTCGATCGCGACCGGGCTGCTGTCGATCGGCACGATCGTCGGCTGTCTCGCGCTGCCGCCGATGGCGGAGAAGATCGGCCGCAAAAAGACGCTCGCGGTGTATTTCGTCGGCATGGCGGTGTCGATCGCGCTCGCGTTTGGCTGGGCGTTCTATCTGCCGAACGGGCTCGTGCCGTTCATCGCGCTGCTCGTCGTGCTGGGCTTTTTCGGCGGCAACTTCGCGCTCTTTTCGCTGTGGCTGCCCGAGCAGTTCGAAACGCGCGTGCGGGCGACCGCGTTCGCGTTCTGCACGTCGGTGGGGCGTTTTTTCGGCGCGATCGTCAACTTCGGCATCGGCGCGATGGTGCTCAACATGAAGACGCTCGGCGTGCCGATCGCGCTCACTGCGATTGCGTTTCTCGTGGGTCTCGCGGTGATTCCGCTCGCGCCGGAAACACGCGGACAGGAACTGCCGAACTGACCGATACAACAGCTCTCGCGGACGACGGCCTTCGCGATGCGAAGGCCGTCGTTTTTTATGCGCGTGAGCTTACTTTTCGTAAGTTTTTCCTCGGTAATAGCAGGTTACGAAGTCGAACACTTGGCGCGGCATCCGTCCGATATAGTCCCTTCAACACAACAAACATCCCATCGAGGTGGGCTTCACATGAACAAGGTATCGAAGGCTTTCGTGCTGGCTGGCGCCGTGATGATCGGCGGTCTGACGTTGTCCGGCGCGGCCAGTGCGGGCGTGTCCGTGGGCGTCAACATCGGGGTGCCCGCGCCCGTGTACGTCGCGCCCCAGCCGGTCTATGCGCCGCCTCCGCCGCCGGTCGTGTACGCGCCGCCGCCGCCGATGTATGCGCAGCCGGTCATCGTGGTCGGCTGGCACGGCGATCGTTATTGGGATGGCCGTCGCTACTGGAACCGCGACGACTACTACCGCCATTACGACCATGATCACGGGCACGGCCATGGCCATGACGGCCATGACAACGGCCATCACAACGGCTGGCATTGATCCGCGCGCAGCACCGGCGTCTCGCGCCGAACGCCACCCATCGTCCGGGTGGCTTTTTTTTGCCCCGCCGGACAATTCCGTCAGTCGCGATGTAACAAAAGGTAAGGTTTCTCCAGACGTTATGGGCAGACGCGCAATAACTTACAAAGCTGAAATATTGCGCTGAAAGCTTTCCGTTATATTCGGTCGCAATCGAACAAGTAGAAGAGCGAGGTCGGTTGCGTATGACAAGGAAACTTTCGGCAGGAATTCTGGCGGGCGCGCTCGCGATTGCGGCGCTGGGCGTCACGAGCATCGCGCGCGCCGATGTCCATGTGGGCGTGAATATCGGCATTCCGGCGCCGGTCTATGTCGCGCCGACGCCGGTCTATGCGCCGCCACCGCCGCCGGTGATCTATCAGCCTGGGCCGGTGTACGCGGCGCCGGTGGTGATCGGCTGGCACGGCAATCGATATTGGGATGGCCGCCGCTACTGGAACCGCAACGACTGGAATCGCTATCACGGATACGGACGCGGGCCGCATCATGGTCCGCCGCCGGGGCATGGCAACGGACACGGACACGGGCACGGCGGCCCGCACGGACGCCACTGACGGTCACAAAAAGAAAAAGCGCCGCTCGCATGACACGAGCGGCGCTTTTTTCGACAGCGTCAGACGCGGCTTATTCCGCCTCGCCGCCCATGCCGCCGACGACCGCGTGGAAGCCGGCATCGACGTGAACGACTTCGGCGCTCACACCGCCCGACAGATCCGAGAGCAGGAACGCGGCCACATTGCCCACTTGCTCGATCGTCACGTTGCGCTTGAGCGGCGCGTTTTCTTCGACGAAGTTCAGGATCTTGCCGAAGCCCTTGATGCCGCTCGCCGCGAGCGTCTTGATCGGACCCGCCGAAATGGCGTTGACGCGCACGCCCTTGCCGCCGAGCGACGGCGACGCCGCCATATAGCGCACGCTGGCTTCGAGCGATGCTTTCGCGAGACCCATCGTGTTGTAGTTCGGCAGCGCGCGCTCGGCGCCGAGGTAGGAGAGCGTCAGCAGCGACGAGCCATCTTTCAGCAACGGCAGCGCGGCCTTGGCGAGCGCGGGGAAGCTGTACGCGGAGATGTCGTGCGCGATGCGGAAGTTCTCGCGCGTCATGCCGTCGAGGAAATCGCCCGCGATCGCCTCGCGCGGCGCGAAGCCGATCGAATGCACGAGGCCGTCGAGCGAGTCCCAGCGTTCCTTGAGCGAGCCGAAGAGGGCGTCGATCTGCGCGTCGTCGGCGACGTCGCAGGGATAGATCATGTCGCTGCCGAACTCGGTCGCGAATTCGGTGATGCGCTCCTTGAAGCGCTCGCCGACATACGTGAACGCCAGTTCCGCGCCTTCGCGCTTGCAGGCCGCGGCGATGCCGTAAGCGATCGAGCGGTTCGACAGCAGGCCCGTCAGCAGAATTCGTTTTCCAGCGAGAAAGCCCATGAATGCTCCTTCTTTGATGTCAATGTCGCGCGCGGATACCGCGCGTATCGTGCGTGGCGCGATCGGCTCAAATGCGAGCCTGGTGGCGAACCCCTAGGCCGCAAGCCGTATGGCGCGTGATTTTGGGTAGAATTCTCTCACAATGCAATGCCTGCCCAGGATTCTCGCGGCGCTCGCTTCGGGCCTTGCCCGCTCATTCAACGCTTCACCACACATCGCGCCAAGAGGCACATGACGACTCGCACGACGATCCGCTCATTCGGCGCCTCATGCAGATTCATCGCGCTTGCACTGGCCGGATCGATCGCGTGGCTCGCGAGCCCGGCTTACGCGGTCCACGCCATCGCGCAATACGGCGAGCCCAAATACCCGGCGGATTTCAGGCACTTCGACTACGTCAATCCCGATGCGCCGCGTGACGGCACGCTCGTGCTCGCCAATCCGAACCGGCTGACGAGCTTCGACAAGTTCAATCCGTTCACGCTGCGCGGCAATCCGGCGCCGGGCCTTTCACTGATGTTCGAAAGCCTGACGACCGGCAGTTCCGACGAAGTAGCGACCGCTTACGGCCTGCTCGCCGACGATATCTCGGTCGCGCCCGACGGCATGTCGACGACCTTCCATCTCAACCCGAAAGCACGCTTCTCCAATGGCGATCCGGTCACGGCCGAGGACGTGAAGTTCTCGTTCGAGACGCTCAAGAGTCCGCTGGCCGCGCCGCAGTTCGCGGTCTACTTCGGGCAGATCGCGCGCGCGGTCGTCGTCGATCCGCTCACGATCCGCTTCGAGTTCAAGATCGCGACGCGCGAAATGCCGCTGCTCGCGGGCGGCATTCCGGTGTTCTCGCGCAAGTGGGGCATGAAGCCGGACGGCACGCGCGTCCCGTTCGATCAGATCGCGTTTCAGAAGCCCATCGGCAGCGGGCCGTATCTGCTCGACCGGTTCGACAACGGCCGCACGATCTCGTACCGGCGCAATCCGGATTACTGGGGCGCGGCGCTGCCGGTGCGGGTCGGCATGTACAACTTCGCGCACATCGACTACAAGCTTTACGGCGACTCCACCGCGCGTCTCGAAGCCTTCAAGGCGGGCGAGTACGACGTGCTCGTCGAATACATTGCGCGAAGCTGGGTGCGGCGCGATATCGGCAAGCGCTTCGACAATGGCGAGCTCATCAAGCGCGAGTTTCCGCAGCACAACGGCACGGGCATGCAGGGCTTCTTCATGAACACGCGCAAGCCGCTTTTCAAGGACGTGCGCGTGCGTCAGGCGCTCGATCTCGCGCTCGATTTCGAATGGCTCAACCGGCAGTTGTTCTTCAATCAGTACCGGCGCATCGACAGCTTTTTCGTCAATACGGATCTGCAGGCGAAGGGCAAGCCAAGCGATGGCGAACTGGCAATCCTGAATCCGTTGAAGCAGGAACTCGATCCCGCCGTGTTCGGCGAGATGCCGCGTCAGCCGAATACCGACGCGCCCGGCTCGCTGCGCGCCAATCTCATCAAGGCGCGCGAACTACTCGCGCAGGCCGGCTGGACCTATCGCGACGGTGCGCTGCGCAACGCGAAAGGGCAGCCGTTCGCATTCGAGATTCTCGACGACACCGGCGGCGGCGCGTCGATGGAGCCGGTCGCCGCCGCATTCGGGCGCAATCTGCAGAAGCTCGGCATCACGATGAACTTTCGCACCGTCGATTACGCGCTCATCCAGAAGCGTCTCGACGCGTTCGACTTCGACATGACGAGCGTGCGAATGCCCGATGTGCAGGTGCCGGGCACCGAGCAGGTTTCGCGCTTCGGCAGCAAGTCCGCCGACGAGACAGGCTCGGACAATCTCGCGGGCGTGAAGTCGCCGGCCGTCGATGCGATCCTGCAGAAAGTGATCTCCGCGCAGACGCGCGAGCAACTGGTCGACGCGACGCACGCGCTCGATCGCGTGCTGATGAACGGCTACTATGTGGTGCCGCACTGGTACTCGGCGACGCATCGCGTGGCGTATCGCAATACGCTCGCGTACCCGTCGACATTGCCGCTGTATTACGGCGCCGAGGAATGGGTCATATCGACGTGGTGGGCGAAGTCCGCGCCCGCGGCGAAATAGAGGACGGTGCGCCATGTGGAGTTACATCCTTAAACGGATTCTCTTGATGATCCCGACGCTCATCGGCGTATTGACGCTCACGTTCGTCGTGATCCAGTTCGTGCCGGGCGGTCCGGTCGAGCAGGCGGTGCACGATCTGCGGCGCGGCCAGACGGAAGGCGGCGGCGGGTTCGGCCTGCGCACGCACACGGGTGTCGACGCGCAACAGGTCGAGCAGCTCAAGAAGCTCTATGGCTTCGACAAGCCGCCGCTCGAACGCTACGTCCTGATGCTCGGCAAGTTCGCGCGCTTCGATCTCGGCGAAAGCTACTTCAGGCATCAGAGCGTGTGGTCGCTGATCGTGTCGAAGCTGCCGGTGTCGATCAGCATCGGCTTGTGGACCTTCTTCATCACGTATCTGATATCGGTGCCGCTCGGCATCGCGAAGGCGGTCAGGAACGGCTCGAGGTTCGATGTCGCGACGAGTCTCGTCGTGCTCGTCGGCTTCGCGATTCCGGGCTTCGTGCTGGGCGTGCTGCTGCTCGTGCTGTTCGGCGGCGGAAGCTTCTGGCAACTGTTCCCGCTGCGCAATCTCACCTCCGACAACTGGGCCACACTTTCGCTCGGCGGCAAGATCCTCGACTATCTGTGGCACATCACCTTGCCGGTGGTGGCGTCGGTGGTCGGCAGCTTCGCCATCGTCACGATGCTGACGAAGAACGCGTTCCTCGACGAAATTCGCAAGCAATACGTGCTGACCGCGCGCGCCAAGGGCCTGAGCGAGCGGCGCGTGCTGTGGAAACACGTGTTCCGCAATGCGCTCCTGCCGCTGATCGTGGGTTTTCCGGCGGCGTTCATCGGCGCGTTCTTCACGGGCAGCCTGCTGATCGAGACGCTGTTTTCGCTCGACGGCCTCGGCCTGCTTTCGTACGAATCTGTCGTGCGGCGCGATTATCCGGTCGTGCTCGGCACGCTGTATCTCTTCACGCTGATCGGCCTCGCGACCAAGCTCATCTCGGATCTCTGCTACGTCTGGGTCGATCCGCGCATTCAATTCGAACAACTGGAGCGCTGATTTGAATCGAGCCGCTTCACCGGAATCGTCACGGCGCAAGGCCAATGGCAGCGACGCGCAACCGTTGCGCGGCGAGGCATCGATCTCGCCGGGGCGGCGCGTGTGGCTGCGCTTCAGGCGCAATCGCCTCGGGTACTGGAGCCTCATCGTGTTCGTCGCGGTGTTCGTCATCAGTCTCGCGGGACCGCTGTGGTCGAACGACAAGCCGCTCGTCGTGCGCTATCAGGGGCATCTCTATTTCCCGCTCGTGAAGACCTACGCGGAAACGACCTTCGGCGGCGATTTCCCGACGCCCGCCGATTATCTCGATCCGTTCGTGCGCGACCGTTTCAGCGCGCCCGGCAACTTCGCGATCTATCCGCCGAATCACTATTACTACGACACGCTCAACTACTTCTCGAAAGGCTCGAACCCGGCGCCGCCTTCGCGCGAGAACTGGCTCGGCACCGACGACCGCGGCCGCGACGTGTTCGCGCGGCTCCTGTACGGCTTTCGCGTGTCGGTGCTGTTCGCGCTCGTGCTGACGGCGATCGGCACGGTGCTCGGCGTCGTCGCGGGCGCGTTTCAGGGCTACTTCGGCGGCAGGATCGACATCACCGGGCAGCGGCTGATCGAAATATGGAGCGCGCTGCCGGAGCTTTATCTGCTCATCATTTTCGCGTCGATCTTCGAGCCGAGCCTGATCCTGCTGATCATCCTGCTGTCGCTGTTTGGCTGGATCGGTCTCTCGGACTATGTGCGCGCGGAGTTTCTGCGCAATCGCACGCAGGACTACGTGCGCGCGGCGCGCGCGATGGGCCTGTCGAACTGGCAGATCATCTGGCGGCACGTGCTGCCCAATAGCCTGACGCCGGTCATCACCTTTCTGCCGTTTCGCATGAGCGGCGCAATTCTCGCGCTGACGAGTCTCGATTTTCTCGGCCTGGGCGTGCCGTCGCCGACGCCGTCGCTCGGCGAACTGCTCGCGCAGGGCAAGGCCAATCTCGACGCGTGGTGGATCTCGCTGTCGACTTTCGGCGTGCTGGTCGCCACGCTGCTGTTGCTGACCTTCATGGGCGATGCCTTGCGCAACGCGCTCGATACGCGCATCGCCGATGCGGTGAAAGCGGGAGGCGGGCAGTGAGCGCGCCTTTGCTTGCTATCGAAGATCTGCGCGTGCGTTTCGGCGACACGCTCGCCGTCGACGGCGTGAATCTGGAGATCCGCGCGGGCGAGCGTGTGGCGCTCGTCGGCGAATCGGGCTCGGGCAAGAGCGTGACGGCGCTGTCGATCCTGCGGCTCGTGCGCGATGCCGAAGTGACCGGCTCGATCCGCTTCGCCGGCGACGAGTTGCTGTCGAAGAGCGAGCACGCGATGCGCGGCCTGCGCGGCTCCGATATCGCCATGATCTTCCAGGAGCCGATGACGGCGCTCAATCCGCTCTACACGGTCGGCGACCAGATCGGCGAGACGATTCAGCTCCACGACGGCACGAGCCCGCGCGAGGCGCGGCAGCGCGCGATCGCGCTGCTCGCGCGCACCGGCATCACCGAGCCGGAAAGGCGTGTCGACAGCTATCCGCATCAGCTTTCGGGCGGACAGCGCCAGCGCGTGATGATCGCGATGGCGCTCGCGTGCCGGCCGCGCCTGCTGCTCGCCGACGAGCCGACGACAGCGCTGGACGTGACGATCCGCGCGCAGATCGTCGATCTGCTGCTGGAGTTGCAACGCGACGAGGCGGAAAAGCGCGGCATGGCCGTGCTGCTCATCACGCACGACCTGAATCTCGTGCGGCGCTTCGCCGAACGCGTCGCGGTGATGGAGAACGGCGTGCTCGTCGAAACCGGCGCCACCGACGATATTTTCACGTCGCCGCAGCATCCGTACACGCAGCGACTCTTGGCGAGCAAGCCGAAGCGCACCGTGCTGCCCGTGCTGCCGATCGCGCCGGTGCTGCTCGACGCGAAGGACGTGTCCGTCGATTACCCTACGCGCGTGCCCGGGCTCAAAGGCTGGTTCCGAAGCGGCCGCTTCAAGGCCGTCGACGATGTGACGCTGACGGTGCGCCAGGGCGAGACGCTCGGCATAGTCGGCGAGTCGGGATCGGGGAAATCGACGCTCGCGATGGCGCTCCTCGGCTTGCAGCGCATTTCAAACGGTGCGGTGCAGTTTCAGGGCCGCGCACTCGGAGATTTTCGCGGACGCGAAAAAACGGTGCTGCGCTCGAATCTGCAAGTGGTGTTTCAGGACCCGTTCAGCTCGCTGTCGCCGCGGCAGACGGTCGAACGGATCGTCGGGGAAGGGCTTGCGCTGCATCGCCCGGAACTCGACGCGGCCGCGCGGCGCGCCAAGGTGATCGCGGTGCTGCGCGAGGTCGGCATGGAGCGCTCGGCGCTCGAACGCTACCCGCACGAGTTCTCGGGCGGACAACGGCAACGCATCGCGATCGCGCGCGCGCTCGTGCTGGAACCCAGCATCCTGATTCTCGACGAACCGACCAGCGCGCTCGATGTTTCCATTCAAACTCAAGTACTTGCGTTGCTGGCCAGCATTCAGCAGAAGCACAATCTCGGTTACGTTTTCATTAGCCACGACCTGCAGGTGATCGGGGCAATGGCACATCGCGTCGCGGTGATGCGGAATGGTTTTATCGTCGAGTCCGGAGAAGTAGAGAAGATTTTTTCGAACCCGTCCGACGAATACACAAGAAAGCTTCTGAAAGCAGCCCTGGATTCCTAAAAATCTTTCTTTTTCACCAATTGGGTGCCCATCTTAATTGTATTTTTCTATTTCTTTTGACAGTTAAATACTTTGTGGCTAGTATCCTTCCAAACTTTCACGTATCTCCCTGATTTAGCAGCTTTTAATTGTAAAACCTACCGACCGATGCAGCCACTAACGTTGACTCAGACATGCGCCCGCGCCGCCGCGAGCATGTTGATCGGCCTTCTGATGACAACAACTTCCGGCGCGTTCGCCGACGAAGTCAACAGTAGCAGCCAAAATGCCAACAACGGCATTTTCTCCTCCAGCAAATCCACTGATGGATCCAGCGCAGACGCCGCCAGCACTCCGGGCGGCGCGAAGTCGTTTCTGTCGGGCGTAGCCAGCAAGGCGGGCGACGTCGTCGTCGGCGCGCTGAACATGATTGGCGTGCGCTACCGCTGGGGCGGCAACACGCCGGATTCCGGTCTGGATTGCAGCGGTTTCGTGCGATACGTGTTTCAGGACACTCTCGGCATGACCTTGCCGCGCCGTGCCGAGGAAATGAGCCGTGTGGGCGAGAAGGTTACCGTCTCCGACCTCAAGCCGGGCGATCTGGTGTTCTTCAACACGATGCGCCGTTCGTTCTCGCATGTCGGCATCTATATCGGCGACAACAAGTTCGTGCATTCGCCGTCCACCGGCAGCACGATCCGTGTCGACGACATGGAAGACGGCTACTGGGAAAAGCGCTTCCAGGGCGCGCGCCGCATCGAGAACGCGCAGGTCGGCGATGGCTCGGAACTGCGTCAGCGCGTGAGCGCGTCGATCGGCGGTTACTGATCGGTCTGACTGGCATCAGGAAAAGCCTGCCTCCTTCGGGACGCAGGCTTTTTGCATTTCCGGGCCGCGCGCGGGATATGCCGACGTCGACTGGTTCGACCAAAGCCCTGATTGCACGCGCCTCTAAAAGCCGTTATAGTTTTTGAATGAACTTTTTCCCGTTCCCCTTCTCGTTGTTCCCGGCAGGTGCGTCGCTACGCGCACTATCGCTGCTAGCGCGCCTACCGCGCTGATTCGTCTCGCCTCCCGTCTGCTCGTCTAGTCAGGTTTTCGACGCCAGCGGTGGCGCGAACACCCGAATTCCCTTTTGCCTGATCGTTTTCCACCCAACAATCGATAAATCTCCCCACAGGAGCCCAGCATGGCAGCAGACAAGTTGATCATCTTCGATACGACCTTGCGCGATGGCGAGCAGTCCCCCGGCGCGTCGATGACGAAGGAAGAAAAGATCCGCATCGCGAAGCAACTGGAGCGCATGAAGGTCGACGTGATCGAGGCAGGCTTCGCCGCCAGCTCGAACGGCGACTTCGACGCGATCAACACGATCGCATCGCTCGTGAAGGACAGCACGGTCTGCTCGCTCGCGCGTGCGAACGACAAGGACATCCAGCGCGCCGCCGATGCTTTGAAGCCGGCGAACCAGTTCCGCATCCACACGTTCATCGCGACGTCGGCGCTGCACATGGAAAAGAAGCTGCGCATGACGCCGGAGCAGGTCTACGAGCAGGCGCGCCTCGCGGTGCGCTTCGCGCGCAAGTTCACCGACGACGTCGAGTTCTCGCCGGAAGACGGCAGCCGCTCGGATATCGATTTCCTCTGCCGCGTGCTCGAAGCGGTGATCGACGAAGGCGCACGCACCATCAACATCACGGATACGGTCGGCTACGGGATTCCGGAGCATTACGGCAATCTCGTCAAGACGCTGCGCGAGCGCGTGCCCAATTCCGACAAGGCCATCTGGTCGGTTCACTGTCACGACGACCTCGGCCTCGCGGTCGCGAACTCGCTCGCCGGCGTGCAGATCGGCGGCGCGCGTCAGGTCGAATGCACGATCAACGGTCTGGGCGAGCGCGCGGGCAACACGTCGCTCGAAGAAATCGTGATGGCCGTCAAGACGCGCAAGGACTACTTCGGGCTCGATGTCGGCGTCGACACGACGCAGATCGTGCCCACGTCGAAGCTCGTCTCGCAGATCACCGGCTTCGTCGTGCAGCCGAACAAGGCGGTGGTCGGTGCGAACGCGTTCGCGCACGCATCGGGCATCCATCAGGACGGCGTGCTGAAGGCGCGCGACACCTACGAAATCATGCGCGCGGAAGACGTGGGCTGGGCCGCGAACAAGATCGTGCTCGGCAAATTGTCCGGCCGCAACGCGTTCAAGCAGCGTCTGGAAGAACTCGGCGTGACGCTCGAATCCGAAGCCGACGTGAACGCCGCGTTCGCGCGCTTCAAGGATCTCGCCGACCGCAAGGCCGAAATCTTCGACGAAGACATCATGCAGATCGTCTCCGAGGAATCCGCCGAGGCGCAGGCGAAGGAGCACTTCCGTTTCGTATCGATGAAGCAGCATTCGGAGACCGGCGAGCAGCCGCAAGCGAAGGTCGTGTTCGCGGTGGAGGGCACCGAAGTCACGGGCGAGGCGGGCGGCAACGGTCCCGTCGATGCGACGCTGCACGCGATCGAATCGAAGGTGTCGAGCGGCGCGGAACTCGTGCTGTATTCGGTGAACGCGATCACGACCGGCACGCAGGCGCAGGGCGAAGTGACGGTGCGTCTGTCGAAGAGCGGGCGCATCGTGAACGGCGTGGGCACCGATCCGGATATCGTCGCGGCGTCGGCGAAGGCTTACATCGCCGCATTGAACAAGCTGCATTCGAAGGTCGAGAAGCTCAATCCGCAGCTTTGATGTTCGAACGCGGTTTCGGCTGAAAAGCAAAAAGCCCTCGCGAGAGGGCTTTTTGCATGGTGCGGCGCGGATGTCGTCAGAACAGATTGCGCCGGTCGGGATCGTGCAGCGGGTCGGGTGTCTTCTGCGTCATGCGCAGAATGCCCTGATCGTCGAAGTAGAAGTTGTACATCAGGTACCAGATGTTCGCTTCCATGTAGCGATAGGTCCAGACTTCGCGCTTCATCAGCGGAAAGTACGAGGTCTCCACCGGGCGCCCGAAGTTTACGAGCACGTCCTTCCTGGTCCACGTACCGATCTGCGCCTTGTAGAACTCGTTTTCGTCGAGCACCTGTCTGACGCTCACGATCCTGCCGGACGCGTCGATATCGGCGGCGGTGGTGAATTCGCCGAGCGGCTGCGTCGGCCACATCAGGCGCTTGCCGCCGTTGGGCAGATCGTAGACTTCGCGCGGCGGGCCGAGGCGGGTCGTGATCGCCGATGCATCCGCGCCGGTCTGATAGTTCTGCCACGGCTGCGCGCAGGCCGTGAGGAGCAGCGCGACGCCTGCGCCCGCGAGCGCGCCGCGCAGACGGTTGAATGGGTGCAGCATGGTAGCCTCCGCGTGCTGAATCGTTCGATGTTTCCTGTGATTTTGACACGCGCGCGCGGCAAAACATTCGCCATGACGTCGCGGCATTCGAGCGGATGTGTCGGCAATGCCGGACTTGCGCGGCGAACGCACCGCGGCCTATGATCCGCGCTTTCGGCGGATCGACGCAAACCCATGAAGAAACGAATCAGCGTGCGCGCGACGCGATGGCTGCGCTCTGTGGCATCGACGTGTCTGGCATTGTCCCTGACGGCGAATGCGGCCGATCTGCCGCCCATCAAGCTGGCGCTGATCGAGGGCATGTCTGGTCCGTTCGCCAACGCCGGCGCGATGGTCGAGCGCAATCTGCGCTTCGGCGTGGAGCGCGTGAACGCGAAGGGCGGCGTGAAGCTCGCCGACGGCGTGCATCCGCTGCAACTCGTCGTGCTCGACGGCCGTGGCAGCAGCGAAGCGAGTCTCGTGCAACTGCGCGCGGCGATCGACGACCGCATCGGCTTCGTCATGCAGGGAAACAGTTCGGCGGTGGCGGCGGCGCTCGTCGCGGCGGTCGACCGGCAGAACGCGCGCGAGCCCGACCGGCGAGTGATGTTCCTCAACTATTCCGCCGACGATCCCGCGCTCACCAACGACGCGTGCAGCTTCTGGCACTTCCGCTTCGACGCTCACGCCGGCATGCGTATGGACGCGCTCGCCGATGCGCTCGAGGACGATCGCGCGGTGAAGAAGGTCTATCTGCTGAATCAGGATTACAGCTTCGGCCACGACGTGAGCCGCGAGGCGCAGCGCGCGCTGAAGGCGCGGCGGCCGGATGTCACGATCGCGGGCGACGAATTTCATCCGATCGGCCGGGTGAAGGATTTCGCGCCCTATATCGCGAAAATCCGTGCAAGCGGGGCGGACGCCGTGGTCACCGGCAACTGGGGCAACGATCTCACGCTGCTCGTGAAAGCGGCGCGCGAGCAGGGCCTCGACACGAAGTTCTATACGTTCTACGGCAATAGTCTGGGCGCGCCGGCTGCGCTCGGCGATGCGGGCGTGAAGCGCGTGATCGCGGTGGCCGACTGGCATCCGAACGCGGGCGGCGCGGCGTCCGACGCGTACTATCGCGCTTTTCGCGCCCGTTATCCGGCCGCCGCGGACGACTATCTGGTGGCGCGCATGCCGCTGATGATCGAAATGCTCGCTGCCGCGATGACGCGCGCCGGCAGCGCGGACCCGTTTGCCGTGGCGCGCGCGCTGGAAGGCATGAAGTTCGACGGCGAAGGTTTCCACGCGATGACCATGCGCGCCGACGATCATCAGGTGATCCAGCCCCTTTATGTTATGGAGATGGACAAGGCGGGCACGAAGGGCGTGGGTGTCGATAACGAAGGCTCCGGCTACGGCTTTCGCACGCTGCTCGCCGTCGCCGCAGACCAGACCGTTCAGCCGACGACCTGCAAGATGGCGCGCCCGGCCCGCTAGGCATCTTCGGTGATGCGTGTTGTGCTATACTTCGCGCTTCGTCTTTGGTTTGGCCGAAGCGAAAACCGAAACTTGTAAATCCACGGCACGGCCTTTCTTCCGTGACCGCCTGTCTGTATCAAAGGAAAAGCAAATGTCCGTAGCAGAAGTCAAGAAATCCGATATCGTCGCTGAATACGCGCGCGGCGCCAACGACACCGGCTCCCCCGAAGTGCAGGTCGCACTGCTCACGAGCCGCATCAACGAACTGACCGTCCACTTCAAGTCGCACTCGAAGGATCACCATAGCCGCCGCGGCCTGCTGCGCATGGTGAGCCGTCGTCGCAAGCTGCTCGACTACCTGAAGGGCAAGGATGCGGATCGTTATCGCTCGCTGATCGAGAAGCTGGGTCTGCGCAAGTAATTGGCGCCAAGCGGCCAGCGTTCCAACGAAGTGCCTGTGTCAGTCCGCTGATACAGGCATTTTGTTTTTGTACGTTCCGGTCGCGAAGTGGTGCCCGATCGTAATTTCCGGCGGTCGGCCCACCGTAGTCGGTTGTTTCGGCAGGTCATAGGCTTTACCCGGATGCATCGTCCGGTTCGACACCCGGTCCGGCCTCGCGGCAGAGCTTTGTGTCATTCCATCGCGGCGCGTGCCGCGCACGTTGGGCGGGCCCCGCGCTGGAATGGCATAACACACCTCTCAAGCGTGGCTCGCGGCCGCCCCAGCCAGCGCCAGATGAAGCGGCGCGGCGCAACGTAGAAGGAGTCACAATGTTCAATAAAATCGTCAAAGAATTTAAGTGGGGGCAGCACAATGTCCGCCTGGAAACGGGTGAGATCGCTCGTCAGGCAAGCGGCGCGGTGATCGTCGATGTCGAAGATACCGTCGTGCTCGCGACCGTCGTCGGCGCGAAGACCGCCAAGCCGGGCCAGGACTTCTTCCCGCTGACCGTCGATTACCTCGAAAAGACCTACGCCGCCGGCAAGATTCCGGGCGGCTTTTTCCGCCGCGAAGGCCGTCCGTCGGAAGGCGAGACGCTGATCTCGCGCCTGATCGACCGCCCGCTGCGTCCGCTCTTCCCGGAAGGCTTCTATAACGAAGTGCAGGTCGTGATCCACGTCCTGTCGCTGAACCCGGACGTTCCGGCGGACATTCCCGCGCTGATCGGCGCATCCGCTGCGCTGGCCGTGTCGGGCCTGCCGTTCAACGGTCCGGTCGGCGCCGCGCGCGTCGCCTACATCAACAACGAGTACGTGCTGAACCCGACGCGCCCGCAGATGAAGGAATCGGCGCTCGACCTGATCGTCGCCGGCACCGAGCGCGCCGTGCTGATGGTGGAATCGGAAGCGCAGCAACTGAGCGAAGAAGTGATGCTCGGCGGCGTCGTGTTCGGTCACGAGCAGATGCAGACGGCCATCGACGCGATTCACGAACTCGTGCGCGAAGGCGGCAAGCCGGAATGGGACTGGAAGCCTGCCGCGAAGAACGAAGCGCTCATTTCGCGCGTGACGGAAATCGCCAAGTCGGAACTGGAAGCGGCTTACCAGCTGCGCAACAAGCAGGCGCGTTCGACCAAGCTGAAGGAAGTCTACGCGGCGACTTCGGCGAAGCTCGCCGAGGAAGCAGTGGTGGCCGATGCGGCAACCATCGGCAACGTCCTGTTCGACATCGAAGCGAAGATCGTCCGCTCGCAGATCCTCAACGGCGAACCGCGTATCGACGGCCGCGACACGCGCACGGTGCGTCCGATCGAAATCCGCACGGGCGTCCTGCCGCGTACGCACGGCTCGGCGCTCTTCACGCGCGGCGAAACGCAGGCGCTGGTCGTCGCGACGCTCGGCACGAAGGGCGATGAGCAGAACATCGACGCGCTCGAAGGCGAATACCGCGAGCGCTTCATGCTCCACTACAACATGCCTCCGTTCGCGACCGGCGAAACGGGCCGCGTCGGCTCGCCGAAGCGTCGTGAAATCGGTCACGGCCGACTGGCCAAGCGCGCGCTGGTCGCGTGCCTGCCGAGCGCCGACGAATTCGGCTACTCGATCCGCGTCGTGTCGGAAATCACGGAATCGAACGGTTCGTCGTCGATGGCTTCGGTCTGCGGCGGCTGCCTCGCGCTGATGGACGCCGGCGTGCCGATGAAGGCGCACGTCGCGGGCATCGCGATGGGCCTGATCCTCGAAGGCAACAAGTTCGCGGTTCTGACCGACATCCTCGGCGACGAAGATCACCTCGGCGACATGGACTTCAAGGTGGCCGGCACGGCGCAAGGCGTGACCGCGCTGCAGATGGATATCAAGATTCAGGGCATCACCAAGGAAATCATGCAGGTCGCGCTCGCGCAGGCGAAGGAAGGCCGCATGCACATCCTCGGCAAGATGACCGCCGCAGTGCCGACCACGAACACGGAACTGTCGGACTACGCGCCGCGCATGATCACCATCAAGATCAATCCGGAGAAGATCCGCGACGTGATCGGCAAGGGCGGTTCGGTGATCCGCGCGCTGACGGAAGAAACCGGCACGACCATCGACATTTCGGACGACGGCGTCGTGACGATCGCGAGCACGAGCGCCGAAGGCATGGCCGACGCGAAGAAGCGCATCGAGAACATCACGGCTGAAGTGGAAGTGGGTCAGGTCTACGAAGGCCCGGTGCTCAAGCTGCTCGACTTCGGCGCGATCGTAAACATCCTGCCGGGCAAGGATGGTCTGCTGCACATCTCCGAGATCGTCAACGAGCGCGTGAAGGACATCAACGACTATCTGAAGGAAGGCCAGATCGTGAAGGTCAAGGTCATCCAGACGGACGAAAAGGGTCGTGTGCGTCTGTCGGCGAAGGCGCTTCTGAACGAAGGCGCGCAACAGGCGGAACCCACGCACCCGCAGCAGTAATGCGGTAATGTGTAGACGGCCGGCCGCTGATGCGAGCCGGCCGTTTTCATGTATGACGCGTCGGACGCTATGCATTGTCCGACGCGTCATCGGACTCGATGGCAGTGTGGAGCGTGGATCACTCCGAGCGCGCGCAGTGCCATCCGGTTCGAATGCACACCGACTCCGGTCGGCACAGGGAGAGGAAATGAAGGCCATCGAAATCACCGAGTTTGGCGCACCCGAAGTCCTGAAACTGGGCGAACGTCCGACGCCTGCGCCGGGCAAGTGCGAGGTGTTGATCAAGGTGGCCGCTTCCGGCGTGAACCGGCCGGACGTGTTCCAGCGCAAGGGCGCGTATGCGCCGCCGCCGGGCGCGTCGGATTTGCCGGGGCTGGAGGTCGCAGGCGAAATCGTCGATGGCGATTTCGATCCCAGGCACAACCCGTTCGGTCTGAAAAAAGGCGATCGCGTGTGCGCGCTGCTCGCGGGTGGTGGTTACGCCGAGTACGCGGTGGCGCCGCTCGAGCAATGTCTGCCGGTGCCGAAGGGGTTGTCGGATATCGAGGCCGCGTCGCTGCCGGAGACGTTCTTCACCGTCTGGAGCAATGTCTTCGAACGTGGTCAGCTGGGCGCGGGCGAGAACGGCGCGGAAGAGACGCTGCTCGTGCAGGGCGGATCGAGCGGCATCGGCGTGACGGCGATTCAGATCGCCAGGGCGCTCGGTTTCCGCGTGTTCGCCACGGCCGGCACCGATGAAAAGTGCCGTGCGTGCGAAGCGCTCGGCGCGGAGCGCGCGATCAACTACAAGACGGAGGATTTCGTCGAAGTGGTGAAGTCGCTGACGAACGACCGTGGTGTCGACGTGATTCTCGACATGGTCGCGGGCGATTACCTGCAGCGCGAGCTCAAGTCGCTGGCGGACGGCGGGCGCATCTGCGTGATCGCGCTGCTCGGCGGCGCCAAGGCGGAAATCAATCTGAACGACGTGCTGCGTCGCCGGCTGGTCATCACCGGGTCGACGCTGCGTCCGCGTCCGGTCGCGTTCAAGGCGAAGCTCGCGGCCAGGCTGAAGGAGCGTGTCTGGCCGGAAATCGAGGCGGGGCGCATCAAGCCGGTGATCCACCAGGTTTTCCCGGCGCACGATGCCGCCGCCGCGCACGCGCTCATGGAAAGCAGCACGCATGTCGGCAAGATCGTGCTGGACTGGCGCGAGGATGCGTGAGGTTTAATGCGCGTCGCAGCGTTTCACCTTGCGATTCGCTTTTGGTGGTTTGACCGGTTTCGTCGTAACACAGTAAAATCGCCTGTTTTGCAGGCAGTTTGCAGTTCGTGGCGGCTTCACTCCTATAACACGGCGGCTCTCGAAAGCCGCCGCCGACTGACGAGACATATGTCCAGAGAACGAGCGAAACTGGTGGTGGGCAACTGGAAGATGCACGGCCGCATCGGCGACAATGCGACCCTGCTGACCGAAGTCGCCGCAGGGGCATCGGCTTTGCAAAAGGGCGTGCGCGTGGGCGTGTGCGTGCCGTGTCCCTATCTCGCGCAATCGCAGGCGCTTTTGAGCGGCTCGGTCGTGCAGTGGGGCATCCAGGACGTGTCCGCGCATGCGGGCGGGGCATTCACCGGCGAAGTCGCGGCGGAAATGGCGGCGGATTTCGGTGTGACTTACGCGATCGTCGGGCATTCGGAGCGACGCGCGTATCATCGCGAAAGTCCGGAGATCGTCGCGGCGAAAGCGCAGCGCGTGATCGAAGCGGGACTCACGCCGATCGTCTGTGTCGGCGAGACGCTCGACGAGCGTGAAGCCGGTACGACGGAGCAGGTCATCGGCACGCAGCTCGACGCCGTTCTGCAAGTACTGACGGAAGAACAGGCGGCGGGCATCGTGGTCGCCTATGAGCCGGTCTGGGCGATCGGCACGGGCAAGACCGCGCGGCCGGGCCAGGCGCAGGACGTTCATGCATTTCTGCGTCGCAAGTTGCTGGAGAAGGGCGCGACGGTCGCGAACGTGCCGCTTCTGTACGGCGGCAGCGTGAAGCCCGAAAACGCGCAGGAGCTGTTCGGGCAAAAGGACATCGACGGCGGGCTGATCGGCGGCGCCTCGTTGAAGTCGAAGGATTTTCTGGCGATCTGCCAGGCAGCGCAAACCGTGCTGCACTGATCGGCGGCCGGGAAGCAGGCAGGGCAGGCGAAAGAGCATAGTGCGACACGAAGGTGTCACGGAAATATCAGGAATCAGGTGAGTTGAAATGCTGTATTTGAAGACATTGATTATCGTTGTCCAGTTGCTGTCGGCGCTGGGCGTTATCGGCCTCGTGCTGCTTCAGCACGGCAAGGGCGCGGACATGGGCGCGGCGTTCGGCAGCGGCGCATCGGGGAGTCTCTTCGGTGCGACCGGTTCGGCCAACTTTCTGTCGCGCACCACGGCGGTTCTGGCCGCGGTCTTTTTCGTGACGACGCTGACGCTGACCTATTTCGGCAGCTACAAGCCGCAGACCTCGGCAGGCGTGTTGGGGGCGGGTCCCGTGCCGGCATCGGCGCCGGCGGCAGCTGCATCGGGTGCCTCGGGAACGGCCTCCGCGCCGGTCGCATCGTCCGCTCCGGGCGCCGATGTGCCTAAATAACGACAGAACGAATTTTTCGCAGAATCTGCATTTTGTGCGTTGAACAATTCGTAGGGCCCAGTTATAATTCAAGTCTTGAAGCGATTCGCGGCAATTTAGAAGTAGTTTTCCCGGATTGCAGTACAGTGCCGACGTGGTGAAATTGGTAGACACGCTATCTTGAGGGGGTAGTGGCGAAAGCTGTGCGAGTTCGAGTCTCGCCGTCGGCACCAAAGTTATCCAATGCCAGCCGCTTGCATCGCTTCGGCTGGCATTGTCACTTCTGGAGTACCCTTACGTTTTCGCAGCGGCATCGACATCGTCAAAGCGGATGTCACAGTGTGCTGATATCGTGAGCGGTCCCAAGTGAATTCTCCCGCCGGGTGGTCCGTCCCGGCTGAAGGCCCCAATCAATAACAGACCACATCTACCGATCAGAGGATAGCCTTGAACCTCGCACCCTATTACCCCGTCTTCTTGTTTCTTGTAGTGGGCCTAGGTTTAGGTATTGCGTTGGTCAGCATCGGCAAGATTCTCGGTCCCAGCAAGCCCGACACCGAAAAGAACGCGCCTTACGAGTGCGGCTTCGAAGCCTTCGAAGACGCCCGTATGAAGTTCGATGTGCGTTACTATCTCGTCGCGATTCTTTTCATCATTTTCGACCTTGAGACGGCGTTCCTGTTCCCGTGGGGTGTGTCCCTGCGCGACATCGGCTGGCCCGGCTTCATGGCTATGATGATTTTTCTGCTCGAATTTTTGCTCGGTTTCGCCTACATCTGGAGAAAGGGCGGACTCGACTGGGAATGACAGTTAGATCACCGGATTCATGGGCGGCTTTGGCTGGCTGCTCATCTGGAGTGGAAAACAAATGAGTATCGAAGGGGTCTTGAAGGAAGGCTTTGTCACCACCACGGCTGACAAGCTCATCAACTGGACGCGCACCGGCTCCCTGTGGCCGATGACGTTCGGTCTCGCGTGCTGCGCGGTCGAGATGATGCATGCGGGCGCCGCCCGCTACGATCTGGACCGTTTCGGCGTGGTGTTCCGTCCGAGCCCGCGCCAGTCCGACGTCATGATCGTCGCCGGGACGCTGTGCAACAAGATGGCGCCCGCGCTTCGTAAGGTGTACGACCAGATGGCCGAGCCGCGCTGGGTCATCTCGATGGGTTCGTGCGCGAACGGCGGCGGCTACTATCACTATTCGTATTCCGTCGTGCGTGGTTGCGACCGGATCGTGCCGGTCGACGTGTACGTTCCCGGTTGTCCCCCGACCGCCGAAGCCCTGGTCTACGGCGTGATCCAGTTGCAGGCGAAGATTCGCCGCACCAACACCATCGCCCGTCAGTAAGGGCCTGAGTCTCCCCAAACTATGGCAAGCAAACTCGAGACCCTCAAAGCGAACCTCGAGACGGCGTTTGGCGGCCGTCTCCAGAGCATCACCGAGTCGCTGGGTCAGGTGACGGTCGTCGTCAAGGCGGCCAACTATCTGGACGTCTGCAAGCAGCTGCGCGATGACCCGTCGCTGCGCTTCGAGCAGCTCATGGATCTCGCCGGCGTCGACTACTCGACCTACGGCGACGGCGCCTACGACGGCCCGCGTTTCGCGGCCGTGAGCCATCTTCTCTCGATCACGAACAACTGGCGCGTGCGCGTGCGCGTATTCGCTCCGGACGACGAAGTGCCCATCGTGCCTTCGGTAGTGGACATCTGGACGTCGGCGAACTGGTACGAGCGCGAAGCGTTCGACCTCTACGGCATCGTGTTCGAAGGCCACCCCGACTTGCGCCGCATTCTCACGGACTACGGTTTCATCGGCCATCCGTTCCGCAAGGACTTCCCGGTTTCGGGCTACGTCGAAATGCGCTACGACCCGGAAGAGAAGCGTGTCGTGTATCAGCCTGTGACGATCGAGCCGCGCGAAATCACGCCGCGCGTGATCCGCGAAGATCGCTATGGCGGTCTGAAACATTAAGAGAGCGTCATGGCAGAGATCAAAAACTACACGCTGAACTTCGGCCCACAGCACCCGGCAGCGCACGGCGTGCTGCGCCTCGTGCTGGAACTCGACGGCGAAGTGATCCAGCGCGCCGACCCGCACATCGGTCTGCTGCATCGCGCGACCGAAAAGCTGGCCGAAACCAAGACCTTCATCCAGTCCGTGCCGTACATGGACCGTCTCGACTACGTGTCGATGATGGTCAACGAGCACGGCTACGTGATGGCCATCGAGAAGCTGCTCGGCATCGACGTGCCGGTTCGCGCCAAGTACATCCGCGTGCTGTTCGACGAAATCACGCGTGTGCTGAACCACCTGATGTGGATCGGCTCGCACGCGCTCGACGTCGGCGCGATGGCGGTGTTCCTCTACGCGTTCCGCGAGCGCGAAGATCTGATGGACGTCTACGAGGCGGTGTCCGGCGCGCGCATGCACGCGGCGTACTATCGTCCGGGCGGCGTTTATCGCGATCTGCCGGACGCAATGCCGCAATACAAGGCGTCGAAGATCCGCAACGCGAAGGCGCTCGACCGGATGAACGAGAACCGTCAGGGTTCGCTGCTCGACTTCATCGAGGACTTCTTCAACCGCTTCCCGCATTGTGTCGACGAGTACGAAACGCTGCTCACCGACAACCGCATCTGGAAGCAGCGTCTCGTGGGTATCGGCGTGGTGAGCCCGGAGCGCGCGTTGCAAATGGGCTTGTCCGGCGCGATGCTGCGCGGCTCGGGCATCGAATGGGATTTGCGCAAGAAGCAGCCGTACGAGGTGTACGATCAGCTCGACTTCGATATCCCCGTCGGCGTGAACGGCGATTGCTACGACCGCTATCTGGTGCGCGTGGAAGAAATGCGCCAGTCGACCCGCATCGCCCAACAGTGCATTGCCTGGCTGCGCAAGAATCCCGGCCCTGTGATGGTCGATAATCACAAGGTCGCGCCGCCGTCGCGCGTGGGCATGAAGAGCAACATGGAAGAGCTGATTCACCATTTCAAGCTCTTCACCGAAGGCTTCCACGTGCCGGAAGGCGAAACGTACGCGGCGGTCGAGCATCCGAAGGGCGAATTCGGTATTTACCTGATTTCGGATGGCGCGAACAAGCCGTATCGCCTGAAGATCCGCGCGCCGGGCTATGCACATCTCGCATCGCTCGACGAAATGGCGCGCGGCCACATGATCGCCGACGCTGTGACGATCATCGGTACGCAAGACATCGTGTTCGGCGAGATCGATCGCTGATCTCATTCTCCGCTTGCGCGGTGCGCTCATCGGGCCGCCGCGCACGGAACGCGAAAGCAATAACAGGAACCCGCAGGAACGCCAGGTCTGCCGCAATACGAAGGGCGCGGCAGGTTTTCGTTCGGTAGGAATTGAAAGAGTCGTGTCTGAAAATGATCTCAGCTGAAGGCCTGAAAGAAATCGATCGCGCGGTCGCGAAATATCCCGCCGAGCAAAAGCAATCGGCGGTGATGGCGGCGCTCGCTGTCGCTCAGGAAGAGCATGGATGGCTCTCGCCCGAACTCATGCAGTTCGTGGCCGATTACCTGAGCATGCCGCCGGTCGCGGTGCAGGAAGTCGCGACGTTCTACACCATGTACGAGCTGAAGCCGGTCGGTAAGCACAAGGTCACGCTCTGCACGAACCTGCCTTGCCAGCTCGGTCCGGACGGCGGTTCGGACAGCGCTGCCGAGTATCTCAAGCAGAAGCTTGGAATCGATTTCGGCGAGACCACCGCGGACGGCAAGTTCACGTTGAAGGAAGGCGAGTGCTTCGGCGCGTGCGGCGACGCACCCGTGATGCTCGTGAACAACCATCGCATGTGCAGCTTCATGAGCCGCGAGAAGATCGACCAGTTGATCGAGGAACTTTCGAAATGACGTCACTCCACGATCGTCACATCAAGCCGCTGATCCTCGCTGGCCTCAACGGCGAGAACTGGCATCTCGAAGACTACGTTGCGCGCGGCGGCTACAAGCAGCTGCGCCGCATCCTGGAAGAGAAGATTCCGGCCGAACAGGTGATCGCCGACGTCAAGGCGTCGGGTCTGCGCGGTCGCGGCGGCGCGGGCTTCCCGACCGGCCTGAAGTGGAGCTTCATGCCGCGTCAGTTCCCGGGGCAGAAATACCTCGTCTGCAACTCGGACGAAGGCGAGCCGGGCACGTTCAAGGATCGCGACATCCTGCGCTGGAATCCGCACGCGCTGATCGAAGGCATGGCCATCGGCGCGTACGCGATGGGCATCACCGTCGGCTACAACTACATCCACGGCGAGATTTTCGAAGTCTACAAGGTGTTCGAGGCGGCGCTCGAAGAAGCGCGCGCGGCCGGTTATCTCGGCGCGAACATCCTGGGCTCCGGCTTCTCGTTTGAGCTGTATGCGCACCACGGTTACGGCGCGTACATCTGCGGCGAAGAAACCGCGCTGCTCGAATCGCTGGAAGGCAAGAAAGGCCAGCCGCGCTTCAAGCCGCCGTTCCCGGCGAGCTTCGGCGTGTACGGCAAGCCGACTACGATCAACAACACCGAGACCTTCGCCGCGGTGCCGTTCCTGCTGGAAATCGGCCCGCAGAATTATCTCGAGCTCGGCAAGCCGAACAACGGCGGCACGAAGATCTTCTCCGTGTCGGGCGACGTCAATCGTCCGGGCAACTACGAGGTCCCGCTCGGCACGCCGTTCTCCACATTGATGGAGCTGGCGGGCGGCGTGCGCGGCAAGTCGGTCAAGGCCGTGATTCCGGGTGGCTCGTCCGCGCCGGTCGTGCCGGGCGACATGATGCTCGCCACCGATATGGACTACGATTCGATCGCGAAGGCCGGCTCGATGCTGGGCTCCGGCGCGGTAATCGTGATGAACGAAACGCGCTGCATGGTGCGCTCGCTGCTGCGCCTGTCGTACTTCTACTATGAAGAGTCGTGCGGCCAGTGCACGCCGTGCCGCGAGGGCACCGGCTGGCTGTATCGCGTGGTGCATCGCATCGAGCACGGCCTTGGCCGCAAGGAAGATCTGGATCTGCTGAACTCGGTCGCCGAAAACATCATGGGCCGCACGATCTGCGCGCTCGGCGATGCGGCGGCGATGCCCGTGCGCGGCATGCTCAAGCACTTCTGGGACGAATTCGAATATCACGTCGAGCACAAACATTGTCTCGTCGGCGGGCACGCGCATCACGCGCCGTCCGAAGCGCTTACCGCGTAATCAGACGCGCAGTCAGATGCGCGACAAGGGTCGAGAGACCAGGGTTGAGGATCTTAATCCATCATGGTTGAACTAGAAATTGACGGCAAGACGGTCGAGGTGCCTGAAGGCAGCATGGTGATCCAGGCTGCGCACAAGGTCGATACGTACATCCCTCACTTTTGCTATCACAAGAAGCTGTCGATCGCGGCGAACTGCCGGATGTGCCTCGTCGAAGTCGAAAAGATGCCGAAGGCCGTTCCCGCCTGTGCGACGCCCGTGTCGGCCGGCATGATCGTTCGCACCACCTCCGACAAGGCCGTGAAGGCGCAGCAGTCGGTGATGGAATTCCTGCTGATCAACCACCCGCTCGATTGCCCGATCTGCGATCAGGGCGGCGAGTGCCAGTTGCAGGATCTGGCCGTCGGTTACGGCAAGTCGCAGTCGCGCTATAGCGAAGAGAAGCGCGTGGTGTTCCACAAGAACGTCGGCCCGCTCATCTCGATGGAAGAGATGTCGCGCTGCATCCACTGCACGCGCTGCGTGCGCTTCGGCCAGGAAGTCGCCGGCGTGATGGAACTCGGCATGCTGGGCCGCGGCGAGCATTCGGAAATCACGTCGTTCGTCGGCAAGACGGTGGATTCGGAACTGTCGGGCAACATGATCGACCTGTGCCCGGTCGGCGCGCTGACCAGCAAGCCGTTCCGCTACAGCGCGCGTACCTGGGAACTGTCGCGCCGCAAGTCGGTGAGCCCGCACGATTCCGTCGGCGCGAACCTCGTCGTTCAGGTGAAGAACAATCGCGTGATGCGCGTTCTGCCGATGGAAAACGAAGCCATCAACGAATGCTGGATCTCGGACAAGGACCGTTTCTCGTACGAAGGCCTGAACAGCGACGAGCGTCTCACCGCGCCGATGCTCAAGCAGGGCGGCAACTGGATCGAAACCGACTGGCAGACCGCGCTCGAATACGTGGCGAAGGGCCTGAAGGGCATCAAGGCGGATCATGGCGCGAACGCCATCGCCGCGCTCGCCACGCCGCACAGCACGGTCGAAGAGCTGCATCTGCTCAAGCAACTGGCTGAAGGCGTCGGTACGCCGAACGTCGATTTCCGTCTGCGCCAGAACGATTTCTCGGCGCCGATGGGCGTCGGGGCGCCGTGGCTCGGCACGAAGATCGCGGATCTGTCGATGATCGACACCGCGTTCGTGATCGGCTCGTTCCTGCGCCGCGATCATCCGCTGTTCGCCGCGCGTCTGCGTCAGGCAGCGAAGAACGGCGCGAAGGTCACGTTCCTGAACGCCAGCAACGACGACTCGTTGATTCCGACCGCGCATCGCCTGGTCGCCGCGCCCTCGGCGTGGCTCGATCAGCTCGCGGGCATCGCGGCGGCGGTCGCCGAAGCGCGCGGCGTCGCGCTGCCGGACGCGTTCGCGGGTCGCGACGTGTCGGCGGCGGCCAAGGATGTCGCGGCATCGCTGTCGGCGGGTGAAGAGCGCGTCGTGCTGCTCGGCAACGTCGCGGTTCAGCATCCGGACTTTGCACAGATTCAGGCGGCGGCCCAGTGGATCGCCGACAATACCGGCGCGACGCTCGGCTTCCTCACGGAAGGCGCGAACTCGGTCGGTGCGCATCTCGTCGATGCATTGCCGGGCGAGGGCGGTCTCAACGCACGCGAAGCGTTCGAGCAGCCGCGCAAGGGCTATGTGCTCCTGAACGCCGAACCGGAATACGACACGGCCAATCCGGCGCAAGCAATCGCCGCGCTCAAGGCAGCGGAAATGGTCGTCGTGATGTCGCCGTTCAAGCACGGCATGGACTACGCGGACGTACTGCTGCCGATCGCGCCGTACACGGAAACGTCGGGCACGTTCGTCAACGCGGAAGGCACGGCACAGTCGTTCAACGGCGTCGTGCGCGCACTCGGCGACACGCGTCCGGGCTGGAAGGTGCTGCGCGTGCTGGGCACGATCCTCGGCTTGCCGGGCTTCGAATTCGACACGGCCGAAGAAGTGCGCGTTGCAGCGCTCGGCACGGGCGACCTGAGCGCGCGCCTGTCGAACAAGACGACGGTGGCGGCGAAGCGCGCAGCATCGAATGTCGTGCTGAACGGCAGCGGCCTGCAGCGTCTCGCCGATGTGCCGATCTACCACGCCGACGCGCTCGTGCGCCGCGCGCCGTCGCTGCATCTGACGGCGGCCGCACGCGATGCGAACGTGGCGGGTCTGCCGACCTCGCTCTTCGACAAGCTCGGCCTGAAGGACGGCGAAGCGGTGCGTATCAAGCAAGGCAACCTGTCGGTGACGCTGCCCGCGGTCCGCGATGCGAATCTCGCGGAATCGGTGGTCCGCGTGTCGGCGGGCACGACGGCTGGCGCCGCGCTCGGCGGCCTGTTCGGTGAACTGGTAGTGGAGAAGGCGTAAAAATGGGCTTGTTCGATACGATCAACGCAGGCGGCACGCAGCTTCTCGGCGTCGCATGGCCGACGGTGTGGGCGATCGTCCGCATCCTCGTGGTTTCGGTGGTCATCCTGCTGTGCGTGGCGTACCTGATTCTCTGGGAACGCAAGCTCATCGGCTGGATGCACGTGCGTCTCGGGCCGAACCGCGTCGGTCCCGCAGGTCTGCTGCAGCCGATCGCAGACGTGCTGAAGCTTCTGCTCAAGGAAGTCATTCAGCCGACGGCGGCCAGCAAATGGATCTACATGATCGCGCCGATCATGACCGTGGTGCCCGCGTTCGCGGTCTGGGCGGTGATTCCGTTCCAGGCCAAGGCGGTGCTCGGCGATATCAACGCGGGTCTGCTGTACGCCATGGCGATTTCGTCGATCGGCGTGTACGGCGTGATCCTCGCGGGCTGGGCGTCGAACTCGAAGTACGCGTTCCTGGGTGCGATGCGCGCGGCGGCGCAGATGGTGTCCTACGAAATCTCGATGGGTTTCGCGCTCGTCGTGGTGCTGATGGTCGCGGGCACGCTGAACATGTCCGAGATCGTGCACTCGCAGCAACGCGGCATGTTCGCGGGCTGGGGCGTCAACTTCCTGTCGTGGAACTGGCTGCCGCTCTTGCCGATGTTCGTCGTGTACTTCATCTCGGGCATCGCTGAAACGAACCGTCACCCGTTCGACGTGGTGGAAGGCGAATCGGAAATCGTCGCGGGTCACATGATCGATTACTCCGGCATGGCGTTCGCGCTGTTCTTCCTTGCCGAGTACATCAACATGATCGTGATCTCCGCGATCGCGACGACGCTGTTCCTCGGCGGCTGGGATGCACCGTTTGGCTTCCTGTCGTTCATTCCGGGCGTATTCTGGTTCGTTTTCAAGGTATTCCTGCTGCTGTCGGTGTTCATCTGGGCGCGCGCGACTTTCCCGCGTTACCGCTACGACCAGATCATGCGTCTGGGCTGGAAGGTGTTCCTGCCGGTGTCGGTGATCTGGGTGGTGGTGGTCGGCTTCTGGATCATGTCGCCGCTCAACATCTGGAAGTAAGAGACAAGAGCGGACGAAAACATCATGAACGCTATTCAGAACTTCTTCAAAACCTTCTTCCTGACCGAGCTGCTGAAAGGTCTGGCGCTGACGGGCCGTTACACGTTCCAGCGCAAGATCACGGTGCAGTTCCCGGAAGAGAAGACCCCGATCTCGCCGCGTTTTCGCGGTCTGCACGCGCTGCGCCGCTATGAAAACGGCGAAGAGCGCTGCATCGCCTGCAAGCTGTGCGAAGCCGTGTGCCCGGCGATGGCGATCACGATCGAATCGGAAACGCGCGCGGACAACACTCGTCGCACGACGCGCTACGACATCGACCTGACCAAGTGCATCTTCTGCGGATTCTGCGAAGAAAGCTGCCCGGTCGATTCGATCGTCGAAACGCACATCCTCGAATATCACGGCGAAAAGCGCGGCGACCTGTACTTCACGAAGGACATGCTGCTTGCGGTGGGCGATCGTTACGAAACGGAAATCGCCGCATCGAAGGCGGCGGACGCGCCTTATCGTTGATATGAGTTCGATGCCGAAGCCACGCGGTTCGGCATCGCGCCAGAGCGATTTTGTTGTTGCTGTTTGGCACACTGCGGCGCGCGCCGAGGGCGGCTCCTGTCCGAAAGCGCCGACACACCATGCCTGATGATGGCCTAACGATGAACCGGTAATCATGGAATTCACAACCGTACTGTTCTATATCTTCGCGCTGCTGCTGGTCGTCTCCGCGCTGAAGGTGATCACCTCGCGCAACCCGGTGTCATCCGCGCTTTTCCTCGTGCTCTCGTTCTTCAACGCGGCCGCGATCTGGATGCTGCTGCAAGCCGAATTCCTCGCGATTCTGCTGGTTCTCGTGTACGTGGGCGCCGTGATGGTGCTGTTCCTCTTCGTGGTCATGATGCTCGACATCAACATTGATGTCCTGCGACGGGATTTCAAGCGCTTCGTGCCGCTCGCGAGCATCGTCGGCGCGATCATCGTGATCGAGACCGCGCTGATCCTCTGGCACGGCTACGGCGCAACCATCACGCCGGTCGTCGGCGCAGCCGTCAGCGGTGCGGGGGTGATGCCGAATACGCAACTGATCGGCAAGGTCATCTACACGGACTACATCTTCGCCTTTGAAATTGCGGGTCTCGTTCTGCTGGTCGCCATCATCGCTGCGATCTCGCTCACGATCCGCGACAAGAAAGACAAGAAGACGCAAACCGTCAGCCAGCAAGTCAAGGTGCGCGCGCAAGATCGCGTTCGCATCGTGAAGATGAAGTCCGAGACAGAGGCGCCGGACGCCACCACGGAACCGGCCGTGACCGGCAATATCGGCGCGGGTACGGTCGACAACAAGGGCTGAGCGCGAAGGAGAATACGAATATGTTGAGTCTTGCCCATTACCTCGTGCTCGGTGCGATCCTGTTTGCGATCAGCATCGTCGGCATCTTCCTGAACCGCCGCAACATCATCATCATCCTGATGGCCATCGAATTGATGCTGCTCGCGGTGAACACCAATTTTGTCGCGTTCTCGCACTATCTGGGCGACGTGCATGGCCAGATTTTCGTGTTCTTCGTGCTGACCGTGGCCGCGGCTGAAGCCGCGATCGGTCTCGCGATTCTCGTGACCCTGTTCCGTAGCCTCGACACGATCAACGTCGAGGACCTCGACCAGCTCAAAGGTTAATTTCAGGCTAGGCTGTTATGTCCACGACACTCAATGAAAACCTCCTGCTCGCGGTTCCGCTGGCGCCGCTGGCCGGCTCGCTGATCGCAGGGCTATTCGGGAAGGCGGTGGGGCGCAAGGGTTCGCATCGCATCACGATCCTCGGCGTCTTCATCTCGTTCATCCTTTCGGCGATCGTCTTCAACGACGTGATGCATGGCGCGAGCTTCAACGCGACCATCTACGAATGGATGAACGTCGGCACGCTCAAGATGGAAGTCGGCTTCCTGGTCGACTCGCTCACGGCGATGATGATGGTCATCGTGACCTTCGTCTCGCTGATGGTGCACATCTACACGATCGGCTACATGGCGGACGAGGAAGTGGGTTACGAGCGCTTCTTCTCGTACATCTCGCTGTTCACGTTCTCGATGCTGATGCTCGTCATGAGCAACAACTTCCTGCAGCTGTTCTTCGGCTGGGAAGCGGTGGGTCTCGTGTCGTACCTGCTGATCGGCTTCTACTTCACGCGTGAGAGCGCGATCTACGCCAACATGAAGGCGTTCATCGTGAACCGCGTGGGCGACTTCGGCTTTCTGCTGGGCATCGGTCTGCTGCTCTCGTTCGCGGGTTCGCTGAACTACGGCGACGTGTTCGCCCAAGGCGACAAGCTCGCGGCGATGACTTTCCCCGGCACGCAATGGGGCCTGCTGACGGTTGCCTGCGTGTGCCTGTTCATCGGCGCGATGGGCAAGTCGGCGCAGTTCCCGCTGCACGTCTGGCTGCCGGATTCCATGGAAGGCCCGACGCCGATCTCCGCGCTGATTCACGCGGCGACCATGGTGACGGCCGGTATCTTCATGGTGACGCGCATGTCGCCGCTGTTCGAGCACTCGGATGCGGCGCTCTCGTTCGTGACGGTCATCGGTGCCATCACAGCGTTGTTCATGGGCTTCCTCGGCGTCGTGCAGAACGACATCAAGCGCGTGGTCGCGTATTCGACGCTCTCACAGCTCGGCTACATGACGGTCGCGCTCGGCGTCTCGGCGTACCCGGTTGCCGTGTTCCACCTCGGCACGCACGCGTTCTTCAAGGCGCTGCTGTTCCTCGGCGCGGGCTCGGTCATCATCGGCATGCACCACGATCAGGACATGCGCAACATGGGCGGCCTGCGCAAGTACATGCCGATCACGTGGATCACGTCGCTGATCGGTTCGCTCGCGCTGATCGGCACGCCGTTCTTCTCGGGTTTCTACTCGAAGGACTCGATCATCGAAGCGGTGAAGTACTCGCATCTGGCGGGCTCGGGCTTCGCGTATTTCGCAGTGGTGGCGAGCGTGTTCGTCACGTCGCTGTACTCGTTCCGCATGTATTTCATGGTGTTCCACGGCGAAGAGCGCTTCCGCGGTCCGAAGCATCCCGATTCGCCGATGGGCCAGGCCGAAGCGCACGGCCACGGTCACGACTCGCACGGTCATCACGACGATCATGGTCATGGCCACGCGCACGTTCCGCACGAAACGCCCTGGGTGGTGACGCTGCCGCTCGTGCTGCTCGCGATCCCGTCGATCATCATCGGCGCGATCATGATCGGCCCGATGATCTACGGCGACTTCTTCGCGCACGGCGTGGCGTTCGACAAGGTGATCTTCATCGGCGAGAACCACGAAGGTCTGAAGGAAATGGCCGAAGAGTTCCACGGCTGGGTCGCGATGGCGCTGCACGGCATCATCACGCCGGGTCCGGTGTGGCTCGCGGCGCTGGGTGTGATCGTCGCGTGGTTCTTCTACATGAAGCGTCCGGATCTGCCGGCGGTCGTCGCGAAGACCTTCCGTCCGATCTACGTGCTGCTCGACAACAAGTACTACTGCGACAAGATCAATGAGGTCGTGTTCGCGAAGGGCGCGGTCGCCATCGGCCGCGGTCTGTGGAAAGAGGGCGATGTGGTCGTCATCGACGGCATCGTCAACGGCAGTGCGCGGTTCATGGGCTGGTTCGCCGGTGTGATCCGCTTCCTTCAATCCGGTTACATCTATCACTACGCGTTCGCCATGATTATCGGCATGTTGGGGCTCTTGACCCTGTTTGTGACGCTCGGCGGCAAATAAGGCGAGGGATCCTATGCACTCTTTTCCGATTCTCAGTGTCGCGATCTGGCTGCCGATCATTTTCGGCCTGCTGGTGCTCGCAGTTGGTAACGACCAGAACCCGGCGCCCGCGCGCTGGGTCGCGCTGATCGGCTCGGTGCTCGGGCTGATCGTCACGATTCCGCTCATCACCGGCTTCGATACGTCCACGGCCGCGCTGCAGTTCGTCGAACAGTCGAACTGGATCGAGCGCTTCAACATCACGTACCACCTCGGTGTGGACGGCATCTCGATGTGGTTCGTCGTGCTGACCGCGCTCATCACGGTGATCGTCGTCATTGCCGGCTGGGAAGTGATCACCGAGCGCGTGTCGCAGTACATGGCCGCGTTCCTGATCCTCTCGGGCATCATGATCGGCGTGTTCTCGACGGCGGATGGTCTGCTGTTCTACGTGTTCTTCGAAGCCACGCTCATTCCGATGTACATCATCATCGGCGTGTGGGGCGGACCGAACCGTGTGTACGCGGCGTTCAAGTTCTTCCTGTACACGCTGGCCGGCTCGCTGCTGATGCTGGTCGCGTTGCTGTATCTGTACACGCAGACGCATACGTTCGATCTCGCCGCGTGGCACGCCGCGAAGCTCGACATGACGCCACAGGTGCTGCTCTTCATCGCGTTCTTCCTGGCGTTCGCCGTGAAGGTGCCGATGTGGCCGGTGCACACGTGGTTGCCTGACGCGCACGTGGAAGCCCCGACGGGCGGCTCGGTCGTGCTGGCGGCGATCATGCTGAAGCTGGGCGCGTACGGTTTCCTGCGCTTCTCGCTGCCGATCGCGCCGGACGCGAGCCATTTCCTGGCGCCGGTGGTCATCACGCTGTCGCTGATCGCGGTGATCTACATCGGTCTCGTCGCACTGGTGCAGGCCGACATGAAGAAGCTCGTCGCGTATTCGTCGATCGCGCACATGGGCTTCGTCACGCTCGGCTTTTTCATGTTCGGACCGTCGAGCCAGCTCGCCGTCGAAGGCGGGCTGATCCAGATGATCTCGCACGGCTTCATCTCGGGCGCGATGTTCCTTTCGATCGGCGTGCTCTATGACCGCGTCCACTCGCGCCAGATCGCGGATTACGGCGGTGTCGTGAACACGATGCCGAAGTTCGCGGCGTTCGCGATGCTCTTCGCGATGGCCAACTGCGGCTTGCCGGGCACCTCGGGTTTCGTCGGCGAATTCATGGTGATTCTGGCGGCCGTGAAGTACAACTTCTGGATCGCCTTCCTCGCCACCTTCACGCTGATTCTCGGCGCGGCCTACACGCTGTGGATGTACAAGCGCGTGTATTTCGGCGCGGTCGCGAACGACCACGTCGCGAAGCTCAAGGACATCAACAAGCGCGAATTCCTGATGCTCGCCGTGCTGGCGCTGTTCACGCTGTACATGGGCCTGCATCCGAAGCCCTTTACCGACGTGATGCACGAATCCGTGGCAAACCTGCTCTCCCACGTCGCGCAGTCCAAGCTGCCGCTGGCTCAGTAACGTCGTGCGGAGGAACTAAAAGATCATGCAAAACGCTCCTATGAGTATGTTGTGGCCCGACGCGGTCCTGATGGCCGCGGTCGTCGTCGCCTGGTTGAACGACACGGTGTTCGGCGAGAAGAGCCGTAATACGACGTATCTGATCGCGCTCGTGTCGACGATCGTCTGTGGCGTGTGGTTCGCGACGACCGCGCTCAATCCGACGCCGGCTTACTTCTTCACGCGCATGTACATCGTCGATCCGTTCGCGAGCGCGATGAAGGCGGTGGTGTGCCTCGGCTACGCGGTGTCGATCATCTATTCGAAGAAGTATCTGGAAGATCGCGACCTGTTCCGCGGCGACTTCTTCCTGCTCGGCCTGTTTTCGCTGCTCGGCCAGTGCGTGATGATTTCGGGCAACAACTTCCTCACGCTGTATCTCGGCCTCGAACTGATGTCGCTGTCGCTGTACGCGGTCATCGCGCTGCGCAAGGACGCGCCGCAGTCGAACGAATCGGCGATGAAGTACTACGTGCTCGGCGCGCTCGCATCCGGCTTCCTGCTGTACGGCATCTCGATGCTCTACGGCGCGACCGGTTCGCTCGAACTGAACGAAGTGCTGAAGGCCGTGGCTTCGGGACGCATCAACGATGCCGTGCTGCTGTTCGGCGTGATCTTCGTCGTGGCGGGTGTGGCGTTCAAGATGGGCGCGGTGCCGTTCCACATGTGGGTGCCCGACGTGTATCAGGGCGCACCGACTGCGATGACGCTGCTCACCGGCGGCGGTCCGAAGGTCGCGGCGTTCGCGTGGGGCCTGCGTCTGCTGGTGATGGGCCTGCTGCCGCTGGCGATCGACTGGCAGGAGATGCTGGTGATTCTCGCGGCGCTGTCGCTCATCGTGGGCAATATCACGGGTATCGTGCAGAAGAACATCAAGCGGATGCTGGCGTATTCGGCCATCTCCAACATGGGCTTCGTGCTGCTCGGCCTGCTCGCGGGCGTCGTCGACGGCAAGCTGACCGGCGCGGCCGGCGCATACAGCTCGGCGATGTTCTACAGCATCATCTATCTGGTGACGACACTCGGCACCTTCGGCGTGGTCATGCTGCTCGCGCGCCGCGACTTCGAAGCCGAAATGCTCGAGGACTTCAAGGGCCTGAACCAGCGCAGCCCGGTGTTCGCGTTCGTCATGATGATCATGATGTTCTCGCTCGCCGGCATCCCGCCGACGGTCGGCTTCTACGCGAAGCTTGCCGTGCTCGAAGCGACGATGAACGCCGGCCTCACGTGGCTCGCCGTTCTCGCGGTGATGACCTCGCTGGTGGGTGCGTTCTACTACCTGCGAGTCGTGAAGCTGATGTACTTCGATGCGCCTCAAGACGCATCGCCGATCGTCGCTGGCGGCCTGAACCGCTCGTTGCTCGCGTTCAACGGCCTCGCCGTGCTGGTGCTCGGTCTGGTTCCGGGCCCGCTGATGACCGCGTGCCTGACGGCGATCTCGCACACGCTGCCGCTGTAATGTCGGCGGCAGGCTGGTTCATCGTGCTGTTGGCGCTCGTTCTCGCCAACCTGCCGTTTCTGAATCAGCGCCTCTTCGCCGTCGTCCCGTTGCCGCTTCCGGCGCCGACGGGACACAGGACAGCGAAGAAGAGCGCGTGGATTCGCATCGGCGAGCTCATCGTTCTTTACTTCGCGGTCGGCGCGCTCGGCTTCATGCTGGAAGCGCGCGCCGGCAACCGCTTCGCTCAGGAATGGCAGTTCTATGCCATCACCTTCAGTCTCTTCGTGGTGTTCGCGTTTCCGGGCTTCACGTATCAATATCTCGTCAAGCGTCGCTGACGGCTTCGCGCCGTCAGCGGCCTGCTTCAAGGCACAAGGCTCAAGATGGCAGATCATTCCTCGATTCCCGGCAAAGACGACGGCCTCATCGAAAAGAAGGTCGAAAGCATCACGCTGCACGAGGGCAAATTCCTCACGCTCAAGCGCGACACCGTCGAATTGCCGGACGGCAAGCACGCGACGCGCGAATTCGTCGAGCATCCTGGCGCGGTGATGATCCTGCCGGTCTTCGACGATGGCCGTGTGTTGCTCGAACGTCAGTTTCGCTATCCGGTAGGGAAGGTTCTGCTCGAATTTCCCGCGGGCAAGCTCGATCCCAACGAAGACGAACTCACGTGCGCGAAACGCGAGTTGCAGGAAGAGACGGGCTACACCGCGCGCGAATGGACGTTTCTCACGCGTATCCATCCGGTGATTTCGTACTCGACCGAGTTCATCGACATCTATCTCGCGCGCGGCCTGAGTTCGGGCGATGCGAAGCTCGACGAAGGCGAGTTCCTCGAAACCTTCATCGCCGATGAAGCGCAACTGATGAACTGGGTGAAGGACGGCACCATCAGCGACGTGAAGACGATCATCGGCGCGTTCTGGCTGGAGAAAGTCCGTTCGGGCGAATGGAAGCTCGGAGAGACGATCACGGACTGAGCGCGCGTCAGGCGCATGCATGCGAAAGCGGCCTCGATGGCCGCTTTCGTCGTTTTTGCGTCAACAAAAGCGTCGCGAGGGCCGAGCGGCTAGAATGAATGTTCCATCGATGACGCGCGCGCGCCATTCTTCCGATCTTGCGAACGATCGTTCACAAAACGCGTTTTTGAGATAAACTCCAGACGAAGCCCCATCAGCATGAAGGTTCTCGATTTAAAGTGCTCGCACGAACACCGGTTCGAAGGCTGGTTCGCCTCGACCGAGGAGTTCGAGTCGCAGTTGTCGCGCAAACTGGTTGCATGTCCGGTTTGTTCGGCGACCGAAGTGAGCCGCATGCCGTCCGCGCCGCGCCTGAATCTGTCGTCGGCGCGAGGCGAGGCGGCGCCGCAGCCTGCGCAGACGGAAGTCGCGCCCGACGCGGCGGCGCTGCAGGCGCGCGCGCTGCAATTCATGCGTGAGCTGATCGGGAAGACCGAAAACGTGGGCGAGCGGTTTGCCGAAGAGGCGCGGCGCATTCACTACAACGAAGCGCCGGCGCGCAACATTCGCGGCGTCACGACGCCCGAGGACGCGCATGCCTTGCTCGAAGAAGGGATCGACGTGATGCCGTTGCCTGTTCCGGACGCATTGAAAGAGCCGCTGCAGTAACATTCGCGCGCGGCGTCTCTTCTGGTCCGGTCCGGGCCATGAAGGAGACACCGCGCATGAACCTCAACTATTCCCCCGCCGACGACGCCTTTCGCGCCGAAGTCCGCACCTGGCTCGAAGCCAGTCTTCCTCGCGCGCTGCGCGACAAAGTCCTCCATCACAAGCGTCTGACACGCGACGATTACGCGAGCTGGCACAAGCTGCTCGCCGCGCGCGGCTGGTCGGCCGCCGCGTGGCCGACGGAATACGGCGGCCCCGGCTGGGACGTCACTCAACGCCATATCTGGGACGAAGAATGCGCTCGCGCCGGCGCGCCGATGGTGCTGCCTTTCGGCGTTTCGATGGTCGCGCCGGTGCTGATGAAGTACGGCAGCGCCGAGCAGAAATCCCGCTATCTGCCGCGCATTCTCGATGGCACCGACTGGTGGTGCCAAGGCTACTCGGAGCCAGGTTCCGGTTCCGATCTCGCATCATTGCGCACACGCGCCGAGCGGCGTGACGGTCACTACATCGTGAACGGACAAAAGACGTGGACGACGCTCGGCCAGCACGCCGACATGATGTTCTGCCTCGTACGCACCGACTCCGATGCGAAGAAGCAGGAGGGCATCTCATTCCTTCTGATCGACATGAAGACGCCCGGCATCACTGTGCGGCCGATCATCACGCTCGACGAAGATCACGAAGTCAACGAAGTCTTTTTCGAAGACGTGAAAGTGCCGGTGGCGAATCTCGTCGGCGAGGAGAATCGCGGCTGGACGTACGCGAAGTATCTGCTCGGTCACGAGCGTACGGGCATCGCGCGCGTCGGGCAATCGAAACGGGAGTTGCTGTTTCTCAAGCGTCTCGCGCTCGATCGCACCAAAGGCGGCAAACCGCTGCTCCACGATCCGCTGTTTTCCGCAAAAGTGGCCGCGCTCGAGATCGAACTGATCGCGCTCGAAGTGACCGTGCAGCGAGTCATCGCGAGCGAAGCGGGCGGCAAGGGGCCGGGCCCGGAAGCGTCGATGCTCAAGATCAAGGGCACCGAAGTGCAGCAGGCGCTGACCGAACTGATGGTCGAGGCAATCGGCCCGCAGGCGGCGGCCTTCGATCCCGCGTTCCTCGAAGGCGAACGCGCGCACAGCCTGACCGGCGACGACGATGCCGCGCCGCTCGCCGCGTACTACTTCAACTTTCGCAAGACATCGATCTACGGCGGCTCGAACGAGATTCAAAAGAACATCATCGCGCAGATGATTCTGGGACTTTGAGGAGCGCGCATGGACTTCACTTTCAGCGATGAACAGCAGCAGTTCCGCGATGCGCTGCGCCGTTACCTCGACAAGGAATATGCGTTCGATGCGCGGCAGAAGATCGTCGCGTCAGAGGCGGGCGTCGATGAAAAGCATTGGCGTGCATTCGCCGAATTGGGTCTGCTCGCGCTGCCGGTCCCCGAAGCGCAAGGCGGCTTCGATGGCGGCCCGGTCGACATGCTCGTCGTGATGCAGGAACTGGGGCGCGCGCTCGTCGTCGAGCCTTATTGGGCGACGGCTGTCGGTATCGAAGCGTTGCGGCTCGCAGCGGAAAAGGGCAGTGCCGTCGCCGGTGAGTTGCTCGAACGCGCGGGACGCGGTGAGATTCGTCTGGCGGTCGCGTTCCACGAGCCGCATGCGCGCCACGATCTCTTCGATCTGCGCACGATCGCGAGCGAAGCGGGCGATCGCGTCACGCTCGAAGGCACGAAGTCGATGGTGCAGCACGGCGCGCAAGCCGATTACTGGATCGTACCCGCGCGCGTGCGAGGCGAAGTGGCGCTGTTCATCGTCGGAAAGGATGCGGCGAAGGTCGGCATCGCGGAATACCGCACGATCGACGGGCAACGTGCCGCCACGCTCACGTTCGACCAGACCCCGGCGACTCGCTTAGGCGGTCACGATACGGGCGCGGCGACGCTCGAGCGGATCGCCGACTACGCGACTTTCCTGCTGTGCGCGGAAGCGCTCGGCGCACTCGACGCGCTCAATCGCGCGACCGTCGACTATACGAAGGAACGTCAGCAGTTCGGCGTGCCGATCGCGCGTTTTCAGGCGCTGCAGCATCGCATGGTCGACATGCTGATTCACACGGAGCAGGCGCGCTCGATCACGTATCTGGCCGCCGCGCGCTACACCAGCGACGACGCCGCGACGCGCGCGCAAGCCATCTCGGCGGCGAAGGCGCGCGTCGGGCAGGCTGCGCGCTTCGTCGGTCAGCAGGCGGTGCAGTTGCACGGCGGCATGGGCATGACCAACGAACTGCCGGCGGCGCACTGGTTCAAGCGCCTGTCGATCATCGAGACGACGCTCGGAGATGTCGATCATCACCTCGCGCGCTTTGCCGCGCTTCCCGCTTTTTCAGTCACCGAAGATTGACGCTCAACGAGGAGCTTACGCATGAAATACGCCTTTGAGGATTTCGAAATCGGCAGCGCGGTTCAACTGAGCGCGCACACGTTCACGAGAGAAGAGATCGTCGGATTCGCGGAGCGTTACGATCCGCAGCCGTTTCATCTTTCCGAGAAGGCGGGCGAGGCGTCGCATTTCGGCGGTCTCGTCGCGAGCGGCTGGAATACGTGTTCGGCGATGATGGGCATCCTCGTGCGCGATATGGTCGGCGATTCGACCTCGATGGGTTCGCCCGGGCTCGACAATATTCGCTGGATCAAACCCGTGCGCGTCGGCGATACGGTGCGGCTCAGCGTGCGCGTGCTCGACAAGCGCGTGTCGAAGAGCAAGCCGGATCGCGGTATCGTGCAGACGCGGTGGGAAGCGCATAACCAGCACGGCGAGCTCGTGCTCACGGTTGATTCGGCCGCGTTGTTCGGCTTGCGTGAGCCAGGCGGGGAGGGAAGTCCGCGTGTGGTCTAGGGTTTTTCGCCGGATCCCGTGATCGTGTTGGTTTATTAGCGTTGCCCCTGTGCGGGGCGGCAGTCACTTTCTTTGCTGCTGCAAAGAAAGTAACCAAAGAAAGCAGCTCGAGACGCCCGCGGTCACACGCAATTTAGGTGTTCTTCTCGTCGCTCGCGGCCTCTGTAGCGAGTGCCCTCGTAGGCCTAACCGGGCTTGGACCGCGCACGGTCCGACAAGCTAGTACCCAAGGGACGCTGGTTCAGCACGAAAGAGTTCCGGCACAGCGCTACGCGCTGCCGTTGGGTATGCAAGGGAAACCAACGAGAAAGTAGAAACGCAGAAGCACACGCAGACCCGATGTACCCATCGGTCGCGTAGCGGACCGGAGCCATTTCGTGCTGAACCAGCCACGCGTGCGGTGCGATGTGACAGACCGTGCGCGGTCCACGCCCGATTAGGCCCAGGAGGGCACTCGCTACAGAGGCCACGAACAACGAGAAGAACACCCAAATTGCGTATGACCGCGGGCGTCTCGAGCTGCTTTCTTTGCCTACTTTCTTTGCAGCAGCAAAGAAAGTAGGTGCCGCCCCGCACAGGGGCAACGCTAATAGACCGACACGCTAACGGGATCCGGCGCAGTCCGCCATCCTCAGACATCCGCGTACTTGCCGAACTCCAGCTTTGCAATGGCATTGCGATGCACCTCGTCGGGGCCATCGGCGAGCCGCAGCGTTCGCGCCGCGGCATACGCGTACGCCAGCGGAAAGTCGTCGCTGACGCCGCCCGCGCCGTGCGCCTGGATCGCCCAGTCGATGACCTGACACGCGACATTCGGCGCGACCACCTTGATCATCGCGATCTCGCCGCGCGCGCCCTTGTTGCCGACGGTGTCCATCATGTACGCGGCTTTGAGCGTCAGCAGCCGCGCCTGCTCGATCATGATGCGCGCCTCGGCGATGCGCTCCTGCGTCACGCCATGCTGCGCGATCGGCTTGCCGAACGCGATGCGCCCGAGCGTGCGCTTCGTCATCAGTTCGAGCGCGCGCTCCGCCAGGCCGATCAACCGCATGCAGTGGTGAATGCGCCCCGGCCCGAGCCGGCCCTGCGCGATTTCGAAGCCGCGCCCCTCGCCGAGCAAGATGTTCGTCGCCGGCACGCGCACGCGATCGAGCGTGATGTCCATGTGACCATGCGGCGGGTCGTCATAGCCGAACACGTTCAGGGGCCGATGCACGGTGATGCCGCTCGCGTCGGCGGGCACGAGAATCATCGACTGCTGCGCGTGCTTCGGCGCTTGCGCGTCGGTCTTGCCCATCACGATATACACCTTGCAGCGCGGATCGCCCGCGCCCGATGACCACCACTTGTGGCCATCGATCACATAGCCGTCGCCGTCGCGCGCGATGCTGCATCGGATATTGGTCGCATCCGACGACGCGACTTCCGGCTCCGTCATCAGAAACGCCGAGCGGATTTCGCCGCGCAACAGCGGTTCGAGCCATTGGGCTTTCTGCGCATCGGTGCCGTAGCGCTCGATGGTTTCCATGTTGCCGGTGTCCGGCGCGCTGCAATTGAACACCTCGGGCGCCCACGGCACACGGCCCATGATTTCGCACAGCGGCGCGTATTCGAGATTGGTGAGTCCGGCGCCGCGCTCCGATGCAGGCAGAAAGAGATTCCACAGTCCTTCGGCGCGCGCCTGCTCTTTCAAACTTTCGATCAGGCGTGTCGGAATCCACGCGTTGCCGGCCGCGCGATTCGCCGCGATTTCTTCGGCATAGGCGCGCTCGTTCGGGTAGATGTGCGCGTCGAAGAATGCGAGCAGCCTTGCGCGCAATGCCTGCACCTTGGGCGTGTAGTCGAAGTTCATGCGTTTGTCTCCTGCGTTCTCATCGACCGACTTTCTGCGCGTATCGCCACGCGAGTTCGGCCATCGGCCGCGCGCGTCTGCCCGCATCGACGGCCTGCGCGCTCGCGGCGGTGCCATCGACGACGCGTTTCATGATGCCCTGCAGAATCGCGGCGATGCGGAACATGTTGTAGGCGAGATAGAAGTTCCAGTCGCCTTCGATCGTGAAGCCCGTGCGCTCGCAATAGCGCTGCACATAGGCGGCTTCATCGGGAATCCCGAGCGCGGCCCAGTCGAGCCCCGCGATTCCGCGAAACTGCGATGGATCGACATGCCACGCCATGCAGTGATACGCGAAATCGGCGAGCGGATCGCCGAGTGTCGAGAGCTCCCAGTCGAGCACGGCGAGCACGCGCGGCTCGGCCGGATGAAAGATGAGATTGTCGAGCCGGTAATCGCCGTGCACGACACTCACGCGCGCCTGCTGCGATTGCGGAATGTGCTGCGGCAGCCACTCGATCAGGCGATGCATCGCATCGATCTCTTCGGTCTCCGATGCGACATACTGCTTGCTCCAGCGCCCGATCTGCCGCTCGAAGTAATTGCCCGGCTTGCCGTAGCCAGACAGTCCGGCGGCTTCGATGTCCACCGCATGAAGCGCGGCGATCACGCGGTTGGTTTCGTCATAAATCGCGGCGCGCTCGGCGGGCGTCATGCCGGGCAGCGATTGATCCCACAGCACACGGCCCTGCACGAAGTCCATCACGTAGAACGCGCGGCCCATCACGCTTTCGTCCTCGCACAGCGCGAGCATGCGCGCGACGGGAACATCGGTGGAGGCGAGCGCGTCCATCACGCGATACTCGCGCTCGATCGCATGCGCGGATGGCAACAGCTTCGCGGCGGGTCCCGGTTTCGCGCGCATCACGTAGCTGCGCGCGGGCGTGACGAGCTTGAAGGTCGGGTTCGACTGGCCGCCCGCGAATTGCTCGACGGTCAACGGGCCGCTGAAACCATCGACGTTCGATGCGAGCCATCTTGCGAGCGCATCGGTGTCGAAGCGCTGCTTGTCCTGCACGGGACGCGTTCCTTCGAACGCGGAGAAATCGGACTGCTTGTTCTGTTCTTCGTCCTGCATCGTCTCCTCCGGTTTGCACGGCGACGTCAGTCCATGTCGCCGGCCTTGTAGCGTACGAATTGCGCGTAGAGCAGTTCCATCGTCGTGTTGCGCACGTCGGCGTGCAGCGGCGAGGGCGGCGAATGGTTGATCGCGTGCACGATCCAGTCGCCCGCTTTTTCGCCGACGTCGAGCGCGTTGATGCAGCCCGTCGCCTGCGCCAGATGCCCGAAGAACGCGCGTCCGCCCGCGGTAATCGCGTGCGAGAGCAGCGCGCGATTGATGCCGCCGTGCAGCACAAGCAGCACCGTGTCCCACGCGCGATCCTCACGCAAACGCGCGAGCGCAGGCAACGCGCGGTCGAGCAACTGGCCGATCGTCTCGCCGCCGAGGAATTGCGTTTCTTCCGGCACGACGCCATCGAACACCGACAGAAACGCGCGCTCGATATCGGCGGTCGTGAGGTCCTTGAGTTTGCCGCCGCGAATTTCCTGCCACTCGGACCACGTTTCGACGCCGATGCGCTGTCCTGTCGCGTCCAGCACGCGCTGCGCGGTCTCGATCGTGCGCGGCAATCCACTCGCGATCACGCGATCGAAACGGATGTTGCGCGCGGCGAATTCGCGGCCCGCAGCGCTCGCTTCCTCGCGCCCGCGTTCGTTGAGCGGCACGCTTTCCGGATCGATCGCGCGGCCGCTGTCGTCGAAATACGTGACGTCGCCGTGACGCATCAGAAAGATGCGGCGGCGCTTCGGCAATTCGTAGTGAGCCATGAGCTTAGCGATAGTTCGGCTGGCGCTTGTCGAGGAACGCGGTGATGCCTTCGAGCGCATCGCCGTGATGGAGCGCGTCGACGAAGCTGTCGCGTTCCATGTCGAGATGCGCGGCGAGCGGTTGCACATCGGCGGCGTTGATCAGCGACTTGATGCGCGCCAGCGCTTTCGGCGACACGCTGCCGAGATCGTCGGCCCACGCGATGGCCGCATCCAGCGCGATGCCTTTCTTCGTCAGCCGGTTCACCACGCCCACTTCATGCAGGCGCGCCGCGCCGATCGGCTTTGCTTCGAGCAGCACTTCGCTCGCGAGCGTGCGCGGCAAGGCGCGCGACAGGAACCACGATGCGCCGCCGTCGGGCGTGAGGCCGACGCGGGCGTACGACATGACGAAGCGGGCGTCATCGGCGGCGACGATCAGATCGCAGGCGAGCGCGAGCGAAAAGCCCGCGCCGGCGGCCGCGCCTTCGACCGCCGCGATCACCGGTTTGGTCGATTCGCGCAGCGCGGTGATCCATTCGGCCAGCATGTCGATGCTTTCGCCCTGCACCGACGGATCTTTCGCGCGGTTCTCCAGCAGGCGGTTCAGATTGCCGCCCGCGCAGAAAAAGTTGTCGGCGCCGGTCAGCACGATCACGCGCACGCTGTTGTCGCGCTCCGCCGTGCTCAGCGCTTCGATGCCGGCGGCGTACATGTCCGGATGCAGCGCGTTGCGCGCGCCGGGATTGGACAACTTGAGCACGAGCGTGGTGTCGCTGCCCGCGGGACGTTCTGTCAGTAGTTCGGCGCTCATCTGAGCTCCTCGATATGGGTAAGCGAAAGTCCGAGCTGCGCGCGCCGCGTCAGCCACGGCGCGGGCCGGTAGCGCGGGTCGCCGAGCACGGCGTAGATGTTGCGCAGAATCGTGAGGATGGTCGCGGCTCCGAGCGCGTCGCCGAGCGCGAGCGGGCCGCGTGGATAGCCGAGGCCGAGCATCACGGCGAGGTCGATGTCCTCGGGCGTCGCAATGCCTTGCTGCGCGATATCGCAGGCGATATTCACGATCGTCGCGACGACGCGCTGCGCGACGAAGCCGGTCGAATCGCGGATCACGCTGACGGGCACGCCGTCGAAGGCGAAGAGGGCGTGCGCGGCGTCGCGCATCGCGGGCGCGGTCGCGGGCGTCGTCATGATCGTGCGGCGCGCGACGGTATCGAGCGGAAAAAGCGTATCGACCGCGACCACGCGCTTCGCATCGAGATGTTCGTTGACGGCCGCGGTCGTCGCATCGAAGCCGAGCGGCGTCACGATGATCAGGGAATCCGGCTCGGGCGTGTGGCCCGCGTCGATATGCACCGAGCAATCGCATTTGGCGATCAGCTTCAATACTTCCTCGCGTCCCGCGTGCCATGCGCGGCTGATCCACACGCGCGTCGGGAGTTTCGTCGGCGCTGCGGGTTCGGGCGGCACGTCCTGCTTGCCATCGGCATAACGATAAAACCCGGCGCCCGCCTTGCGCCCGATGAGCCCGCCCGCGAGCCGCGTGCCCGTGATCGGCGACGGCCTGAAGCGCGGCTCTTCATAGAACTGGTGATAGATCGATTCCATCACCGGATGCGAGACGTCGAGCGCGGTGAGATCGAGCAGCTCGAACGGACCGAGTCGAAAGCCCGCCTGCTCGCGCATGATGCGGTCGATGTCCGCGAAGCTCGCGACGCCTTCGCTCGCCACGCGCAAGCCCTCGGTGTTCATGCCGCGCCCGGCATGATTGACGATGAAGCCCGGCATGTCCTTCGCGCGCACCGGCGTGTGACCCATGCGGCGCGCGAGATCCGTCAACGCGTCGCCGGCGCGCGGGTCGCCGCGCAGGCCGTCGATCACTTCGACGACGCGCATCAACGGCACCGGATTGAAGAAGTGAAAGCCCGCGACGCGCGCGGGATGCGCGCATCCGGCGGCGATCGCGGTGATCGACAGCGAGGATGTATTCGACGCCAGAATGCAATGCTCGCCGACGACCGCTTCGAGTTCGCGGAACAACTCGCGCTTGACGTCGAGATTCTCGACGATCGCTTCGACGATGGCGTCGCAATCGGACAGTTCGCTCGTGTCGCCCGCATCGCGGATGCGCGCGAGCGCCGCATGTGCATCGGCTTCCTTGAGCTTGCCCTTCGCGGTGAGTTTCGCGAAGGTGTCCGACAAATACTCGCGCGCGGCGGCGAGCGCTTGCGGGTTGGTGTCGTAGAGACGCACGTTCAGTCCGCCGAGCGCGGCGATCTGCGCAATGCCGCGTCCCATCGCGCCGCTGCCGACGATACCGAGCGTTTCGATCCTGTATTCGTGCTGAGTCATGATGCGGTTCTGCTCCTCGAGGATGGGAACGCGCGTGGCGTCGGGTTCGATGCGGCTCGGCGGGCGCGCCTCGCTCAGAGTCTGGCGAGGCGTTCGAGCGCGAGCGCGAGCGTCTCTTCTCTTTTCGCGAAGCAAAAGCGCACGACGCCGGATTCATGGCTCTCGTGATAGAACGCCGACACCGGAATCGCAGCCACACCGATTTCGCTCGTGAGCCATTGCGCGAAGTCGGCTTCGGGCATGTCGCTGATCTTCGAATAGTCGACGCACTGGAAATACGTGCCGTCGCAGGGCAAGAGCGAGAAGCGCGTGTTCGCGAGTCCCGCGCGGAAGAAGTCGCGCTTCTTCTGATAGAAGGCGGGCAGCTCGAGATACGGCTTCGGGTCGTCGAGATAATGCGCGAGGCCGATCTGCATCGGCGTGTTCACCGTGAACACGTTGAACTGATGCACCTTGCGGAACTCGGCGGAAAGCGCGGCCGGCGCGGCGACATAGCCGACCTTCCAGCCCGTCACATGAAACGTCTTGCCGAAGCTCGACACGACGAAGCTGCGCTTCGCCAGCTCCGGATAGCGCGAGACGCTTTCGTGCGGCGCGCCGTCGTAGACCATGTGCTCGTAGACTTCATCGGAGAGGATCAGCACGTTGGTGCCGCGCACGATCTCCTCCAGCTTCTTCATGTCGTCCGCGCGCCACACGCGGCCGGTCGGGTTGTGCGGCGTGTTGATCATCAGGAGGCGCGTCTTCGGCGTGATCGCGGCGGCGATCTTGTCGAAAGGCAGGGCGTAATCGGGCGCTTCGAGCGACACGAACACCGGCTTGCCGCCCGCGAGTTCGATCGACGGCCCGTAGCTGTCGTACATCGGCTCGATGACGATCACTTCGTCGCCGGGTTGCACGCAGCACAGCACGGCTGTGAGCAAGGCTTGCGTCGCGCCGGCGGTCACGGTGATTTCCGTGTCGGCGTCGTAGGCGCGGCCGTAGAGCGCGTCGATCTTGCGCGCGATCGCCTGGCGCAGGGGCGCGGCGCCCGCCATCGGCGGATACTGGTTGTGGCCGTCGCGCATCGCGGTGGCGACGGCATCGACGATGCGCGCATCGCAATCGAAATCGGGGAAACCCTGCCCGAGATTGACCGCGCCTTTTTGCGCGGCGAGCGCGCTCATCACGGTGAAGATGGTCGTGCCCACGTTGGGCAAGCGCGACGGGAAGGAAAGCTCGGGCGGTGTCGGCGGCAATTCGTGGGTGGCGTTCATGATCATGTGGGCGTGGACGAAGCGATCGGTACAGTGCGGACGCTATTTTAAGACAGCGTCAGCCGATGACCGCGAGCGGCGCGATGTGCGCTTCCAGTTCGATGACGAAGGGTTTCGGCTCGGCGATGCGAAACGCGAAGTCGCGCGCGACGCGGCGCGCGAGTTTCAGCACCGCGCGGTCCTTCGACACGAGCCAGCCGGCGCCCGATGCGTGCGCGAGTTCGAGAAACTTCTGATCGTCGCGGTCGCGGCATTTGGGCAACGGGCGTTCGTTTTCGTCGAGCGTCGCCGTGACGAGCGTGGAAAGACGCGCGACGGTCCCGAGCGCGGCTGGCTTGTCGACTGCCATGCGTACGAACTGCGGATAGTCGAGCACGCGCGTGAGTTCCCTGAGGCAGCGCTCGTCGATCAGCGCTTCGAGCGCGCGGGCTTCGAGGGCCGCGCGAATCGGGCGCGTGGCGGGGTCGTCGAATACGAGGATGTCGATCCAGACATTCGAATCGAGCACCACGCGCATCGGTGACGGCGGCAGCGCGGCGGAATTTTCCATTCGATACAATCAGGGGTTTATGCCAATGATCGCCGGCGGCGTGCCGGCGAGCCTCCATGATAATCGTTCTCTCGCCTGCCAAATCGCTCGACTACGAGACGCCTGCACATATCAAGAAACACACGCTGCCGCAATTCGTCGATGACGCCGCCGAATTGATCGACGGGCTGCGCGCACTCTCGCCGCAGCAGATCGGCGGCATGATGAGCATTTCGGACCCGCTCGCGGCGCTGAATTTCCAGCGTTACGCGGATTGGTCGAAGACCTTCGACGCGCGCAATTCCAAACAGGCGGTGCTCGCGTTCAACGGCGACGTCTACGAAGGTTTCGCCGCGAAGACGCTGTCGGCGGGCGACCTCGATTTCGCGCAGAACCATGTGCGCGTGCTGTCGGGGCTGTACGGTTTGCTGCGGCCGCTCGACCTGTTGCAGCCGTATCGGCTCGAAATGGGCACGAAATTCCCGAACGCGCGCGGCAAGGATCTGTACGCGTTCTGGGGCGAGCGCATCACGTCCGCGCTCAACGAGCAGTTGAAGAAGCAGCGCGGCGCGCGTGTGCTGGTGAATTGCGCGTCAGAGGAATATTTCAAGTCGGTCAAGCCGAAGCTGCTTGCAGCTCCTGTCGTCTCGCCCGTGTTCGAGGAGTGGAAGGGCGGGCGCTACAAGATCATCAGCTTTCACGCGAAGCGCGCGCGCGGCCTGATGGCGCGCTATGCGGTCGAAAACCGCATCGACGAGCCGGAAGCGCTCAAGGGCTTCGACAAGGAAGGCTACGCGTTCGATGCGAAAGCGTCGAACGATACGACATATGTATTTCGTCGCCGCGTCTCGGAATGAGGCGCGGGCGGCCAAGCAAAGGAAACGCAGATGACTCTCTCCATTTCAAGCAACTTCGACGCAGGCGCGATCGAAGTCATCAACGCCGACGATCCCGCCGACATCCGGCTGCGCGTTCGCCCGGACTCGCATGCCGATTTCGCACAATGGTTTTACTTCCGCGTATCCGGCGCGCGCGGCGAGCGTCTCGTGATGACCTTCGAGAACGCGGCGCAGTGCGCGTTCCCGGAAGGCTGGCGCGACTATGAAGCGGTCGCGAGCTACGACCGCGTGAACTGGTTCCGCGTGTCGACGGAGTACGACGGCAAGGTGATGAAGATCGATCACACGCCGGACTTCGACCGCATCTATTACGCGTACTTCGAGCCGTACAGCGAGGAGCGGCACTCGGAGTTTCTCGGCGCGGTCCAGCAGATGCCGCTCGCGACGCTGACCGAACTCGGCAGCACCGTGCAGGGCCGCCCGATGTCGGTGCTGTCGCTCGGCATTCCGGATTTCGGCGAGGCTGAGCCGAAGAAGAAAATCTGGATCATCGCGCGCCAGCATCCGGGCGAGACGATGGCGGAATGGTTCGTCGAAGGGCTCGTGAAGCGTCTCGCGGGCTTCGGCGACTGGGCGGGCGATCCGGTTGCGCGCTCGCTCTTCGAGCGGGCCATCTTTCATATCGTGCCGAACATGAATCCGGACGGCAGCGTGCTCGGCAACCTGCGCACCAACGCGGCGGGCGCGAACCTGAATCGCGAGTGGATGGAGCCGAGCGTCGAGCGCAGCCCTGAAGTGTTCGTGGTGCGCGAGGCCATCGAGGAGACCGGCTGCGACCTGTTCTTCGATATCCACGGCGACGAAGCAATTCCGTACGTGTTCGTCGCCGGCTCGGAGATGCTGCCGGGCTTCACCGCGCAGCAGGCGAAGGAGCAGAAGGCATTCGTCGAATTCTTCAAGCAGGCGAGTCCGGATTTTCAGGACGTGTACGGCTACGAGTCGAGCAAGTATCAGACGGATGCGCTGAAGCTGGCGTCGAAGTACATCGGCAACGAGTACAAGTGTCTTTCGCTCACCCTGGAAATGCCATTCAAGGACAACGCGAATCTGCCGGATGAGAGCGTCGGCTGGAACGGCGCGCGTAGTGCGGCGCTCGGCGCATCGATGCTTCAGGCCATTCTGTGGCATCTCAAATCGCTCGACGCGTGAAGTGCCTGTGGATGTAGAAAGAGCCTGGCCACTTCGCGTGGCCAGGCTCTTTTTTTCGTGTCTTCGCTGCGTGGCAGAGTGACTAGTGCTTCTTGGTCGTCTTCTTTGTCGACGACGACTTTGCAGTGCCTTTCGTCTTGCCTTTCGCGCTGTGCTTGCCCTTCGTACTGCGCGTGGACGGCTCGGCGCGTGCGCGCAGCGGCGGCACGGGATCGTTCCATCCGAATGCGAGCATCTGACTGCCGACATAGCCGCAGCGGAACTTGAGCGGCGTGGGATCGCGCTCGCCGTTTTTCGGCATGCCCTGACCTTCGACGGTCACGACGTTGTCCACTTTGATTCGCTGCTTCTTCTCGTCGAACGAATCGTTCCACGGTTCGATCGTGGAGTGCGAGGCATCGAACGAGGCGGGCGGGAAGTCGACGTGATCGAATGCCGCGGAGGTGCTGGCGATGAAGTTGCCATGCGCGGCGCAATCCGCCACGAGCGGATTGGCGTTGAATTCGGTCACGAAGTGGTGAATCAGTTCATTGCGCTCGTCGAGCGAATCGGCAAAAGCGGACACCGCGCATGCCAACGATGCACATACCGCTAACCGGCCGACGAGCCGCAGGAGCCGGCGCGGTGCGTAGTTACTTTCCATCAAGTCTGGCGCTAAGAAGACACGGGCAAGTAAGATGCGCCGTGTGGGGAAGGAGTTCAATCTTATCGTACTTTGCGCGCGTTCCAACTGCGCGAAATCCGATATCGGGCAATCCCCATGGCGACGGGTCGGTGCGCTTCGCGAAACCTAGACGCGCGGACCGCGATCGAGGCGATAGCGGCGCACATCATACGTGGTGATCCACGCGGGCTTGTACACCGTGATCAGGATGGTGAGCAGACCGGTGAAGAGCGCTTCACCCGCGCCGAGAAGGATCGAGCTTCTCGTGAACGCCGCGGGGATGACGATCGGGCCGCCTGCGAGGGCCATTTCGAGCAGCACGGTCGCACCGCATGCCGCCGCCACCGCGATGGCCGACGTGATGAAGCCATGTCCCGCGATGAAGGTGAAAAGATTGCGCGGCAACCAGGCGTTGCTCAGGCGTTGCAGCAGGGTCGAGACGGCGACAGGCAGCGCGCCGAAAAGGAGATAGGTGGTCGCCACCGCGAGCCAGGAAGCATCGAGCACGACGGCGGCGAGGCCCGTGGTGGCAGCCGTGCCGATGAGCGCGAGCCGCCAGTCGAACAGCGTGACCATCAGCGTCGCGCCCAACAGATGAATGACGGGTCCGTCGTCGAACCATGCGTTGCACGCCCACAGCACTGAAACCGCGACGATAATGCCGAGCCACACGTTCTGCAGCGTGGCGTCCTGCAGGCGAGCGAACGGTCGCTGCAGTAGCGCGAGCGTGAGCAGTCCCGCGGCGGCGATCCAGCCGCCGACGGTCAGCCAAAGCGGTAGCGGTGTGTAGAAGAACCCCATGCCTTGCATATTACTCGCTGCGCGTAAAACGTGTGCGCGAAGGACGAGCCCGTTTGCATCGTTTGTTGCTAGAACGGCGATTCCGGCTCGGCGGCCATCGGGAGCGTGGCTGCATCGTTGTCCAGGAGCGACGGATAACGCGTCCTGGTCCTGCGCAGCGGAATTACGCCTGGCTGGCCAGAAACGACTCGCGCCGCGTTCTCGCTGGCGTTGCGCAGAATCTCGAGATGCGAGTTTTGCACGCCGTTGTAGATGGCGACCGCCGCGGCGCGATTCGCCGCGCCCAGTTGCTGGAAGATACTCGCAAGGTGAATTTTGACCGTGCCTTCGCTGATGCCGAGCGTCTTCGCGATCATCTTGTTCGTGCTGCCCATGTGGACGCAGCGCATGATCTGCTGCTGACGGGGCGAGAGCGTCGGATGCAGGCGAAGCCTGGGTGGAAGCTGGCTGCCGGCCTGCGCGCGGCGGGCGGCGAGTTCGAGCGTCAGTGCCGGATCGACGACGTCTGGCGGAATATAGTGGCCGCCGACGAGCACCATCTCCAGCGCGCGAAGGATCACGATCGGTTCGAGCGTGCGGGGGATCACGCCCATGGCGCCCGCGCTGATCAGCGCATAGACCAGCGCGGCGCCACAGCGGTCGACCATGATGGCCGCGGGCACGCGGGGCGCGGTGTCGAGCAGGATCTGCAGGTCGCCGGTGCGCAGGTCGGGCGCCCAGTCGATTACGATCATGTCGGGTTTGGAGCGTTTCAAGGCGGAACGGGCTTGTCTCCAGTCCTTCGCCTCGGTGAATTGCGCTTGGCGCGCAATACGGCGCAGCAATGTTTTAAGGCCCGCCCGGCGCTCGGCGTCGGAACCAATGATATTAATTTTCATGCTTTACCTCTCGTCAAAACACCCGTCGCCCTCGGCTTCGGGACTTGACGCCAGAGAACGGGTCGGCGTCAGCGCTATGTTGACAAATTTGAGGTGATTTGGCCCCCTATCCAAACGGCATAGGCATAAATACACAAAACCCCGCACGAGGGCGGGGTTCGGTTGAGGTCGAAAACGGCTATTCGCCGGTTTTCAGTGGAAATGAGGCTGCGCCGGTTCAGCGTCCTCAGGCATTTCGGCGTGGACGATCTCGCCGAGCGGATCCGCATAGAGCGGCACGCCGCAGTCATCGCAGAACTCTGGTTCGAAGCGTCCGGCATGGCGACGCACGTCCGACACGCCCGCCTTCTTCAGCAATTCGACGATCTCCTCGACCGCGCCGTTGGCGCCTTCGAGATCGGCGGCATCCTCATCCATGCCCAGTTCGCCGTTCTCGCGTCCATAGAGCGGCCACACGACGCCGTAGATCACGTCGTTGCTGCCGCGTCGTGTGAAGCCGATGCGGTATTCGTCTATACGACGCTCGCCGAAACCTGCGATGACGGCGCGCAAGTCCTGGGGCGCGGCGCCGAGCGTGTCGAACAGATAGCGCACGGCGGTTCGTACCGTGTGCGGGCGAACCTGTTCATCGGCGTCGCGGCAGGCGGAGTAGTAGGCGTCGGGCAGGAGACACTCGAACTCGCAGCCGGGCAGAATGGCCGCGAAACTCGGCCCGCCTTGCGCGGCCCATTGCTCCAGGCATTGACCACGCTCGACGCGCCCGCCGTTCTCGTCTTCCTGCCAGCGGAACAACGCCCCGCCGGCCGGTACGACGACCAGTGCCAGCAGGAATCGCGGGTCGGCGAGAATCGGCGAGGTTTCCGGAAGATCGGCGAGGTTCAAGCGTGCGACGTTGCCGCTCAAGACCGTTTGCAGCAGCTGTTGCGCGAGGCGCGCTGTATCGACGTGATGCCGCGGCAGCTGGTCGATGCTATAGAGGTACGGCGCGACCGCCACGCGCGCGCCCGCCGCGAGGACATGCGCCTGCATCTGCGTGCGCAACGCATCGATGGCGTCGCCCTTGAGCGCGCCGGACGGGATCGCGTAGCGCGTCCACGCGAGCACCGGGGCGGCGATGAGCAATGCTTCGTGGGGCGTGCCGTCGATATCGATGTTGAACGACTCGCTGTGGGTCTCGGCCATGTCGGCGAGGGCGCCATACGCGTCCGGATGATTCTGCTGCAGATGGTCGAGCGCGGCGTCGAGCGTCGTCTGATTGCCGTTGCGCACGAGTTTGGCGATGAGCGTGTCGAGGCGATCTTCCCAGAAGCGATCCTCGACACGGCTGCCGGACGCGAAGAGCGCGAGAGAGAGGCTGACGAGCTTGTCGGCGTCCGGGGGAATACGTTTTGCAAGTCGCGAGCGCATATCGATACAAGAGTGAATTGGTGCGGTGAACCTTTGATTGTAGTCGCTCGGCGGATGGTTTTATCGTGTGGCGATGCAGCACGTGGGTCTGTCGGACGGGATAGGCGCTTAGGGAGGATCGAATAGTTTTTCATACACCCCTTGCGGAGCCGGGATTCACTGACTAGAATTCCGTTCCTTCGCGATTCGATGAACGCGAAGGAGGCGGGATGAGGCGGTTCCCGGTGCGGTCGGCGAGAAAAGAAGTTCGAAGTTCTTGTTGACAGAAGCCGAAACGTTGTTCATAATCTCGTTTCTCTGCTGCTGATGCAGCGACGCAAGACGGAAGTTGATGTGATTCTTGCGATGTGCTCTTTAAAAACTAACAGCCGATAAGTGTGGGCGCTTGATAGCGAGTGCGGTTTCAGTCTTTCGGGGCTGAAGCGATAGCAAAAGTATCAAGAGTCTCACGCGAAGTATCAGAGGAAGGTTTATCTGTCGAGAGATGGATTAATCATCGTCAGTACGTTGAGTGAGCGACCGGTTCTTAACGGAACCGAAAAACAGTAACAGGTTTGAACTGAAGAGTTTGATCCTGGCTCAGATTGAACGCTGGCGGCATGCCTTACACATGCAAGTCGAACGGCAGCACGGGGGCAACCCTGGTGGCGAGTGGCGAACGGGTGAGTAATACATCGGAACGTGTCCTGTAGTGGGGGATAGCCCGGCGAAAGCCGGATTAATACCGCATACGATCTACGGAAGAAAGCGGGGGATCCTTCGGGACCTCGCGCTATAGGGGCGGCCGATGGCAGATTAGCTAGTTGGTGGGGTAAAGGCCTACCAAGGCGACGATCTGTAGCTGGTCTGAGAGGACGACCAGCCACACTGGGACTGAGACACGGCCCAGACTCCTACGGGAGGCAGCAGTGGGGAATTTTGGACAATGGGGGCAACCCTGATCCAGCAATGCCGCGTGTGTGAAGAAGGCCTTCGGGTTGTAAAGCACTTTTGTCCGGAAAGAAAACCATCGCCCTAATATGGTGGTGGGATGACGGTACCGGAAGAATAAGCACCGGCTAACTACGTGCCAGCAGCCGCGGTAATACGTAGGGTGCGAGCGTTAATCGGAATTACTGGGCGTAAAGCGTGCGCAGGCGGTCTGTTAAGACCGATGTGAAATCCCCGGGCTTAACCTGGGAACTGCATTGGTGACTGGCAGGCTTTGAGTGTGGCAGAGGGGGGTAGAATTCCACGTGTAGCAGTGAAATGCGTAGAGATGTGGAGGAATACCGATGGCGAAGGCAGCCCCCTGGGCCAACACTGACGCTCATGCACGAAAGCGTGGGGAGCAAACAGGATTAGATACCCTGGTAGTCCACGCCCTAAACGATGTCAACTAGTTGTTGGGGATTCATTTCCTTAGTAACGTAGCTAACGCGTGAAGTTGACCGCCTGGGGAGTACGGTCGCAAGATTAAAACTCAAAGGAATTGACGGGGACCCGCACAAGCGGTGGATGATGTGGATTAATTCGATGCAACGCGAAAAACCTTACCTACCCTTGACATGGTCGGAATCCCGCTGAGAGGTGGGAGTGCTCGAAAGAGAACCGGCGCACAGGTGCTGCATGGCTGTCGTCAGCTCGTGTCGTGAGATGTTGGGTTAAGTCCCGCAACGAGCGCAACCCTTGTCCTTAGTTGCTACGCAAGAGCACTCTAAGGAGACTGCCGGTGACAAACCGGAGGAAGGTGGGGATGACGTCAAGTCCTCATGGCCCTTATGGGTAGGGCTTCACACGTCATACAATGGTCGGAACAGAGGGTTGCCAAGCCGCGAGGTGGAGCCAATCCCAGAAAACCGATCGTAGTCCGGATCGCAGTCTGCAACTCGACTGCGTGAAGCTGGAATCGCTAGTAATCGCGGATCAGCATGCCGCGGTGAATACGTTCCCGGGTCTTGTACACACCGCCCGTCACACCATGGGAGTGGGTTTCACCAGAAGTAGGTAGCCTAACCGCAAGGAGGGCGCTTACCACGGTGGGATTCATGACTGGGGTGAAGTCGTAACAAGGTAGCCGTATCGGAAGGTGCGGCTGGATCACCTCCTTTCTCGAGCTTCGCACTTCAACATTAAGCGCTCACGCTTATCGGCTGTAAGAAAGACAGGCTAAGGGTCTGTAGCTCAGTCGGTTAGAGCACCGTCTTGATAAGGCGGGGGTCGTTGGTTCGAATCCAACCAGACCCACCACCCGAGAGAGGCGTGCTGACGGAGCAACCGTTCCTAGTCAGGCCACGGAAGGGGGATTAGCTCAGCTGGGAGAGCACCTGCTTTGCAAGCAGGGGGTCGTCGGTTCGATCCCGTCATCCTCCACCAAGTCTTCAATGCCAAGTGTTTGCTGCAAGCACTTGGCATTGGCGACTATAGCCAGTTGATGCTGCAAGCAGTGCAACACGCTTGTCGGCTAAACGTTCTTTAACAATCTGGAAGAAGTAGTAAAGAGAATCGCGAAAGCACTTAGAGATGGGTGTGAGTAGAGATTTAAGGGTAGTGATTGTATCAAGTATGAAAAGGTGATCGAGAGATCGCTTTGGAATACGGCACAACGCGAATACTCAGCCTATGACGGGACGTGACAAGCGCAAGCAGACACACTCGTTATAGGGTCAAGCGAACAAGTGCATGTGGTGGATGCCTTGGCGATCACAGGCGATGAAGGACGCGGTAGCCTGCGAAAAGCTACGGGGAGCTGGCAAACGAGCTTTGATCCGTAGATGTCCGAATGGGGAAACCCGGCCCGTATGGGTCATCCTAAGCTGAATACATAGGCTTAGTGAAGCGAACGCGGTGAACTGAAACATCTAAGTAACCGCAGGAAAAGAAATCAACCGAGATTCCCAGAGTAGTGGCGAGCGAAATGGGATCAGCCTGTACTCTTTATTTGACTTATTAGCCGAACGCTCTGGAAAGTGCGGCCCTAGCAGGTGATAGCCCTGTAGGCGAAAATAGGTTGAAAGAACTAGGTGTACGACAAGTAGGGCGGGACACGTGAAATCCTGTCTGAAGATGGGGGGACCATCCTCCAAGGCTAAATACTCGTGATCGACCGATAGTGAACCAGTACCGTGAGGGAAAGGCGAAAAGAACCCCGGGAGGGGAGTGAAATAGATCCTGAAACCGCATGCATACAAACAGTCGGAGCCTGGAAACGGGTGACGGCGTACCTTTTGTATAATGGGTCAGCGACTTACGTTCAGTAGCGAGCTTAACTGATTAAGGCAGGCGTAGCGAAAGCGAGTCCGAATAGGGCGATCAGTTGCTGGGCGTAGACCCGAAACCAAGTGATCTATCCATGGCCAGGTTGAAGGTGCGGTAACACGTACTGGAGGACCGAACCCACTAACGTTGAAAAGTTAGGGGATGAGCTGTGGATAGGGGTGAAAGGCTAAACAAACTTGGAAATAGCTGGTTCTCTCCGAAAACTATTTAGGTAGTGCCTCGTGTATCACCTTCGGGGGTAGAGCACTGTCATGGTTGTGGGGTCCATTGCGGATTACTACGCCATAGCAAACTCCGAATACCGAAGAGTGCAATCACGGGAGACAGACATCGGGTGCTAACGTCCGGTGTCAAGAGGGAAACAACCCAGACCGCCAGCTAAGGTCCCAAAGATTGGCTAAGTGGGAAACGAAGTGGGAAGGCTAAAACAGTCAGGAGGTTGGCTTAGAAGCAGCCACCCTTTAAAGAAAGCGTAATAGCTCACTGATCGAGTCGTCCTGCGCGGAAGATGTAACGGGGCTCAAGCCAGTCACCGAAGCTGCGGATACACGTTGAAAGATACGTGTGTGGTAGGAGAGCGTTCCGTAAGCCTGCGAAGGTGCGTTGAAAAGCGTGCTGGAGGTATCGGAAGTGCGAATGCTGACATGAGTAGCGATAAAGGGGGTGAAAAGCCCCCTCGCCGTAAGCCCAAGGTTTCCTACGCAACGTTCATCGGCGTAGGGTGAGTCGGCCCCTAAGGCGAGGCAGAAATGCGTAGCTGATGGGAAGCAGGTCAATATTCCTGCACCATTGTTAGATGCGATGGGGGGACGGATCGCGGAAGGTTGTCCGGGTGTTGGACGTCCCGGTCGCTGCATTGGAGAAGGCGCTTAGGCAAATCCGGGCGCGTAATTCAAGGGTGTGGCGCGAGCTTCTTAGGAAGCGAAGCAATTGGAAGTGGTTCCAAGAAAAGCCTCTAAGCTTCAGTCTAATAGTGACCGTACCGCAAACCGACACAGGTGGGCGAGATGAGTATTCTAAGGCGCTTGAGAGAACTCGGGAGAAGGAACTCGGCAAATTGGTACCGTAACTTCGGGATAAGGTACGCCCTTGTAGCTTGACTGGCCTGCGCCAGGAGGGTGAAAGGGTTGCAATAAACTGGTGGCTGCGACTGTTTAATAAAAACACAGCACTCTGCAAACACGAAAGTGGACGTATAGGGTGTGACGCCTGCCCGGTGCCGGAAGATTAAATGATGGGGTGCAAGCTCTTGATTGAAGTCCCGGTAAACGGCGGCCGTAACTATAACGGTCCTAAGGTAGCGAAATTCCTTGTCGGGTAAGTTCCGACCTGCACGAATGGCGTAACGATGGCCACACTGTCTCCTCCCGAGACTCAGCGAAGTTGAAGTGTTTGTGATGATGCAATCTCCCCGCGGCTAGACGGAAAGACCCCATGAACCTTTACTGTAGCTTTGCATTGGACTTTGAACCGATCTGTGTAGGATAGGTGGGAGGCTATGAAGCGTGAACGCTAGTTTGCGTGGAGCCGTCCTTGAAATACCACCCTGGTTTGTTTGAGGTTCTAACCTTGGTCCATGATCTGGATCGGGGACAGTGCATGGTAGGCAGTTTGACTGGGGCGGTCTCCTCCCAAAGTGTAACGGAGGAGTACGAAGGTACGCTAGGTACGGTCGGAAATCGTGCTGATAGTGCAATGGCATAAGCGTGCTTAACTGCGAGACCGACAAGTCGAGCAGGTGCGAAAGCAGGTCATAGTGATCCGGTGGTTCTGTATGGAAGGGCCATCGCTCAACGGATAAAAGGTACTCTGGGGATAACAGGCTGATACCGCCCAAGAGTTCATATCGACGGCGGTGTTTGGCACCTCGATGTCGGCTCATCTCATCCTGGGGCTGTAGCCGGTCCCAAGGGTATGGCTGTTCGCCATTTAAAGAGGTACGTGAGCTGGGTTTAAAACGTCGTGAGACAGTTTGGTCCCTATCTGCCGTGGGCGTTGGATATTTGAAGGGGGCTGCTCCTAGTACGAGAGGACCGGAGTGGACGAACCTCTGGTGTACCGGTTGTCACGCCAGTGGCATCGCCGGGTAGCTATGTTCGGAAGAGATAACCGCTGAAAGCATCTAAGCGGGAAACTCGCCTTAAGATGAGATATCCCCGGGGCTTCGAGCCCCTTGAAGGGTCGTTCCAGACCAGGACGTTGATAGGTCAGGTGTGTAAGTGCAGTAATGCATTGAGCTAACTGATACTAATTGCCCGTAAGGCTTGATCCTATAACCAGTGTGTTTGTGCCTCCTCAGGAGCCCGCACTGGCGAGTCACAGCGTGTGCGACAATCGCCACCCGAATTCTTTACCGCTTCTTCCCAGATTGGTTGTGCGCCCACAGGCGCTCAACAACAAGTCATGCCTGATGACCATAGCGAGTCGGTCCCACCCCTTCCCATCCCGAACAGGACCGTGAAACGACTCCACGCCGATGATAGTGCGGGTTCCCGTGTGAAAGTAGGTAATCGTCAGGCTCCTCATGCCGCAAACAAAAACCCCACCCCGCAAAGGTGGGGTTTTTGCGTTTCTGCCCCACATCCTTCTCCTCTCCCTTCGTGGCCTGACAGCGTGCGCCGGCCCACCGGTTGTTTACCTTCCCACAGCAAAATACTGTATAAATATACAGTAAAACCAGAGGTCGCCGAGCGCTCGAACCATGAGCAGGCCCTTGTATTCGCGCTGGACGGGGAAACTCATGGGTGCAGCACTTTCATTGCTCGATATCGGGCTGACATCGCATCTGCAGCGTCAGGTCTGGCAGGGCAGTCCGATCAACGATCCCGACTCGAACATCGTCTCGAGCGGTTTTCGGACGCTCGACCTCGCCTTGCCCGGCGCCGGATGGATGCCTGGCTCAGTCACCGAATTGCTGATCGAGGAGAGCGGCGTCGGTGAAATCAGGCTGCTCGCGCACACGCTTCGAGAGCTGACAGCAAGCAAAGGCCGCTCCGTCATATTCGTCGCGCCCCCGTGGAAGCCCAATCTGGCGGCGCTTCGGGCGATGAACATCTCGGTGAACAAACTCGTCTGGGTCAAGGCGCCGGAGGATCAGGTGCTCTGGGCGGCGGAACAGTCGCTGAAGCAGGAAGGCATCGGCGCTGTGCTGATCTGGCTACCGCAAGTGCGTTCAGAAGCGCTGCGAAGGCTGCAAGTGGCGGCTCAGGAAGCGCAGTCGCTGGCGTTCCTGTTCCGCCCGCTCAAAGCGGCGAAGCAATCATCTGCCGCGCCGCTGCGCATGGTCTGCAAGCCGATACTTCCCGCCAACGCGCAGACGATGAACCGTCGCGAATGGATGCAGGCCGTCATGCTCGAGATCGACATCATCAAGCGGCGCGGTCCGTTGCTGGGCAAGCCGTTGCGGTTGAGCGTGCCGTTGCAGATGCCTGCGCTGCCCGAACATATTCGTCGCGCGCATCAGGCAAGGAAAGCACGAGAGGTCAAACATGTTGTGGATAGCGGTGACATTGCCGCTTTTATCGCTCGAAGCAGTCAGGCCGCCATCGATGCCCTCGGCATCGGCGAGTTCGATCTCGCCTGGAGCAGCATCGACGCCGAATGACAGCCGCGTCGACGAAATCGATCAGCCCTGCTTCGCGCTCGCCGATCACGCGCGCATCCTGATGCCCGATCTCGTCGCGTTTAGGCTCGGCGTGCGGCCTGGCTGTACGCGCTCGCATGCGTTCGCGCTGGCGCCCCAGCTGACGTTGCTCGCCGTCGATATTCGCGAAGAGCAGCGCGCACTCGAAGCCGTTGCGCTGGCGTTGCTCGCGTTCACGCCCAAAGTCGTGCTGACCCATGCGAACACGGTGCTGCTCGAAGTCGGCGCGAGCATGCGGCTCTTCGGCGGATTGCGCGCGTTGCTGTCCAGGGTGACGTCGACGGTGAAAGGATGCGGCTTCACCTCGCGCATGGGTTGCGCGCCGACTGCGTGGGGCGCATGGTTGCTGGCGCACGCGCGCACGCGTCGTGTGGCGCGTCGCGTGCGTATCGTGAAAGAGACGACGCTCATACGCGTGCTCGATGAGCTGCCCGTAACGCTCGTGCCGTCGGCGCATTCGCACGGCAACGCGTTCGAACAGATCGGCTGTGCGACGCTTGCCGATTTGCGCCGTCTGCCGCGCAAGGGTGTCGCGCGACGGTTCGGGCAAGGCGTCCTGCAATGGCTCGCGCAGGCATACGGACAGGCGCCCGACCCGCGCGAGGCGTTTTGCGCGCCGGCGTCGTTCGAAGCGCGGCTCGAACTGCAGGCGCGCGTGGAAAACGCCGACGCGTTGTTGTTCGCCGCCCGCCGTCTCGTGCTGCAACTCGCAGGCTGGCTGAGCGCGCATCATGCGGCCGTCAGCGAATTCTCGCTGTTGCTCGAGCACGAACTGGCCGCCCGTCATGCGCCGAAAACGTCGACGTTCAAGGTGGCGTGGGCCGTACCGACGCGCGAAGCCGATCACATCCTCTGGCTGTTGCGCGAGAAGCTGAATCAGACGACGCTCGCAGCGCCCGTGATCGAAATGAAGCTTCTGGCCGACAAGATCAGCGAACACGCGCCGCCGCCCGACACCCTGTTTCCGATGCCAGGTTCCGACAGTGAATCGATGGCGCAACTGCTCGAACGTCTGAGCGCGCGGCTCGGCGCCGAGAATGTCGTGCAACTGGTCGCGCGGGACGATCACCGGCCCGAAGCGGCGATGACGGTCGAAGCCTGTAAGCCCGGGCACGAAGCAAAGTCGAAGCGAGGAAAGAAGTCGCTGGAGGCTCAAACAGCAAAAACGAGCGCGCCGATCGAGACGGAAGCAGAGACAGAAGCCGAAGCGCCAACCGAATCCGACGTGCCGCTCGCGCTTCCCGATCTGGCCGTTCCTTCGCAGCCGCGGCCTTCGTGGATACTCGAAACGCCCCAAAAGCTGATGCTGCGCAATGAGCGGCCGTTCTATCAACGTCCGCTGAAGCTCATCAGCCGGACCGAGCGCATCGAGGCAGGATGGTGGGACGGCAACGGCGTCCAGCGCGATTACTACGTCGCCGCCGACGATCGCGGTCGCATGTTCTGGCTCTATCGCGAACGTCTGAGCGGGTACTGGTTCCTGCACGGTTTTTTCGGATGATGCCGCCATGGATGATTTGAGCGACATCATCAGCCTGGGCGAAGGCGACGAAAACAACGACAAGGCGGCATCGCTAGGCTCGTCGGCGTTGTTGCCCGGTTATGCCGAACTGCATTGCCTGAGCAACTTTTCGTTCCTGCGCGGCGCGTCGCATCCGCAGGAACTGGCGGCGGCCGCGCTCGAACATGGCTATACCGCGCTCGCGATCACGGACGAATGCTCGCTCGCGGGCGTCGTGCGTGCACATGCCGCAATCAAGGATATCGAAGCGAAAGCGCAGGCCGCTGCCGAAGCCGCGCGGCTTGCCGGTGAACCGCCGCCGAAGACGCAGGCACTGAAGCTGATCATCGGCAGCGAACTGCATCTCACCGATGACGACGGCAAAGCATTCTGCACACTGATCGCGCTCGCGACGAATCGTGCAGGCTACGGCAATCTGTCGGAGCTGATTTCGCTTGCGCGCTCGCGTGCGCCCAAAGGCAGTTACAAGCTAGGCCCGGAAGACTTCACCGATCCCGCCGCCTCATCCGATGCGGCAGACCTGCGCGGCGATATCGCCCATCTGAAGCACTTGCCCGATTGCCTCCTGATTCTCGTGCCGCAGCGCTTGGCGACGCTCGCCGACACGCTCGATCGCGCGCACTGGCTGGCCAGTTTCGCCGCGGGCCGCGCGTGGCTCGCGCTGGAGCTCTGGCAGGACGGCAGCGACGACGAACGTCTCGCTTCGTGCCGCGTGATGGCCGAAGCGAGTGGATTGCCGCTCGTCGCGGCGAGCGGCGCGCTGATGCATGCGCGTTCGCGCAAGCCGTTGCAGGACACCTTGACCGCGATTCGCCTGAACCGGCCGCTCGCCGAATGCGGTTATGCGCTCGAAGCGAATGCGGAGCGGCATCTGCGCACGCGGCTGCGTATCGGCGCGCTGTATCCCAAAGAGACGATCAGGGAAACGCTGAAGGTGGCCGCACGCTGCACGTTCACGCTCGACGAACTCAGGTACGAATATCCCGAAGAACTCGTGCCGCCCGGCGAGACGCCCGCGAGCTATCTGCGCAAGCAGGTGATTGCCGGTGCGTTGCAACGCTGGCCGAACGGCATGGACGCCGAGACGATCGGTCTTATCGAAAAGGAGCTGGTGCTCGTCGCCAGGCTGGAATACGAGAAGTACTTCCTGACGGTCTATGACATCGTCGCGTTTGCGCGCAGCAAAGGGATTCTGTGCCAGGGGCGCGGCTCGGCGGCGAATTCGATCATCTGCTATTGCCTCTTCATCACCGAGCTCGATCCGGTCCGGATGGACTTGCTGATCGAGCGCTTCATTTCGCAAGCGCGCAACGAGCCACCCGATATCGATGTCGATTTCGAGCATCAGCGGCGCGAGGAAGTGATCCAGTACATCTATCGGAAATACGGACGGCATCGCGCGTCGCTGGCGGCGTCGCTCATCACGTATCACACGCGCAGCGCGCTGAAGGATGTCGGCAAGGCGCTCGGGCTCGATGCGTCGCTGATCGAGCGCATCGGCAAGTCGCAGCAGTGGTGGGACGGGCCGTCGGCGGTCGCGGGCTATCTCAGGGAAGCGGGCTTCAGCGACGATTCGCATGTCACGAAGCATCTCATCCGCTTGACGCGCGAGTTGCGCGGCTTTCCGCGACATCTGTCGCAACATGTCGGCGGATTCGTGATCGCGCGGGAGCGGTTGTCGCGGCTCGTGCCGATCGAAAACGCCGCGATGAAAGACCGCTGCGTGATCCAGTGGGACAAGGACGACATCGATCAGCTGAAGCTCCTGAAAGTGGACGTGCTCGCGCTCGGCATGCTGTCGGCAATCCGGCGCGCGCTCGAATTCGTCGCGCTGCGGCGCGGCGTGCCGGGCTTCGGTCTCGCGCATATTCGCCGCGAGGACAAGGCCGTCTATGAGATGTGCTGCCGCGCGGACACCATCGGCGTGTTTCAGATCGAATCGCGTGCACAGCAGAGCATGCTGCCGCGCTTGCGGCCCCAGAAGTATTACGACCTCGTGATCGAAGTGGCGATCGTGCGGCCCGGCCCGATTCAGGGCGGCATGGTGCATCCGTATCTGCGCCGCAAGCAAGGGCTGGAAGAGGAGGAATATCCGAAAGAGGAACTGCGGCCGGTGCTCGGCCGCACGCTCGGCGTGCCGATCTTTCAGGAGCAGGTGATGAAGCTCGCGATGGTCGCGGCCGGCTACACGGCGGAGCAGGCCGACCAGTTGCGCCGCGCGATGGCAGCGTGGCGTCGCGGCAGTCATCTGGAGAAATATCAGGCCGATCTCATGAAAAAGATGCTCGCGCGCGGTTACGAGCATGATTTCGCGGCGCGCGTGTGCAAGCAGATCGAGGGTTTCGGCGAATACGGCTTTCCGGAGAGTCACTCGGCGAGCTTCGCGCTGCTCGTCTATATCAGCGCGTGGATCAAGCGCTACGAGCCCGCGGCGTTCCTCGCCGGTCTGCTGAACAGCCAGCCGCTCGGTTTCTATTCGCCCTCGCAACTCGTGCAGGACGCAAAGCGCCACGGCGTGCCGGTGTTCGCGCCCGATGTTTCGCTGAGCGACTGGGAATCGGTGCTGGAAGCGCGCTCCGGCAACGGCGAGCGCATCGTGTTCGATGCAGGCAAGGAACGGCGGCGTCAGCAGTTCTACGGCGCGGCCGAGTCGGATCGCGTGTTTCGGAAGACGGTGCGGCGCGGGGCGCGCAAGCTCAGAAAGCGCGTCGAACTGGATGGACGGCAATACGGCGCGAAAGGTCCGGGCGTACGGATCGGTCTGCAACTGATCAAGGGTCTCCCGCAGACGGCGGCCGAGCGCATCATGGCCGCGCGCGCGCAGGCGCCATTCACCGATGTCGACGATCTCACGCGTCGTGCGGACTTGTCGCGCCGCGAGCTCGAAGCGCTTGCGGCGGGAAATGCGCTCGCGAGCATCGCGGGGCATCGGCGTCAGGCATGGTGGGCGGTCACCGCGCAGCAGCGCGCGCCGGAATTGCTGCGCGACGCGCCGATGAGCGAGGCGCCGCTCCTGCTGCCGGAGGCATCGGAAGGCCGCGAAATCGTCGACGACTACGCGAGTCTCGGGCTCACGCTCAATCGTCATCCGCTCGCTCTCTTGCGCAGCAAGCTTGCGCGCATGCGTTTCAAGACAGCCGCCGAACTGGCAGACATCAGAAACGGACGCTTCGTGCGGGCGTGCGGCATCGTGACCGTGCGGCAGCGGCCAGGCACGGCGAACGGGACGATTTTCGTCTCGATAGAAGACGAAACCGGCGCGATCAACGTGATCGTCTGGCCCGGACTCGTCGAGAAGCAGCGCAAGGTGCTGCTAGGGGCGTCGCTGCTCGGTGTGCATGGCGTCTGGCAGATGGAGGGCGAGGTGCGGCATCTGGTGGCGCAGCGGCTCGAAGACCATAGCGCGCTGCTCGGCCGCCTTGCCACACCGAGCCGCGATTTTCACTGAGACGAAACGTCCGGATATCGTGCGAGCAGTCCGGCGATGGCGACATCGAACGATGTGCGCCGGCCGATGCCGAGTGCTTCCAGCCGGCCGGAATCGAGATGGCAGTCGCGCGGACGCGGCGTCGCGTCGGTCGGCGTGCGTTGCGCGACGAGCTGCGCGTCCACGTTCAGCACGCGCGCGATGCGTCGGGCGATATCGAACTTCGTCATCGGTTCGTCGCCAGACCATTGCGTGATGCCCGAGATCGTTTCGCCTCCCGCGTGATGTTCGAGCATGCCGCGAATCACCACGGCGACATCCGGCGTGAAAGTCGGATAGCGCGTCGCCCAGGCGTCCATCAAGGCGGGCGCGTTCGCCGGATCGGCGGACTTGACCGTCGCGGGCGTGAGGCTCGTCACCGCCGATTCGTTCCACTCGGTGAACGGACCGTAAAGCAGCGGCAGGCGCAGCACACAGGACGCCGGATCGCCCGCGAGCAACGCGCGTTCACCGTCCAGTTTGCTCTGGCCGTAGGCATTGAGCGGCGCGGGAGTATCGTCGGGGAGATAGGGAGGAGTGGTGCCGTCGAACACGTAGTCGGTCGATATCGACAGCACCCATGCGCCGAGCGAGCGCGCCTCGCTCGCAATCACGCTCAAGGCCTCCACGTTCAACGCGCGAGCGAGCGCCGGATCGTTTTCACAGACGTCCGGACGCCGCTCCGCCGCCGCGACGACGATCGCATCGGGCGCGCGTTCGCGAAGGAAGGCGCGCACCGCGTCATGGTCGAGCAGATCGAGTTTCACGTTCTGCGCGTCGGCGCGGCTACGAGCCGTGCACACGATGCGCCAGTCTCTAGCGCCGGGCGCGCTCGCCAGCTCGGCGGCGACGGCACGGCCAAGAAGTCCCGACGCGCCGATGAGCGCGACGGTAAAACGCCCGCTCGCGCTCGCGCTCGCGCTCGCGCTCGCGCTCATGCGGAAGCGACGCCGACGACCGTGTAGCCAGCCTCGTCGATGGCTTCCTTCAACGCATCATTCGATTGCGCCGATTCAACGGCGACCCGGCCTCGCTCCAGATCCACGCGAACCTGCGCCTGCGGATCGATTTCCTGGATCGAGCGCGTCACGGCCGCGACGCAGTGCTGGCAACTCATGCCTTGAACTTCGAATTCGGTCATTGCGGTTTCCCCTTGAAAAAGCGTTGATCGACGACATCGTATACCTTGCCATCATAGGAAGGTGTAGAGTCGAAGCGACATTTTTGGGGAACAGGCATGAATATCGGCGAAGCGGCCCGCGCGTCGGGCGTGACGGCAAAGATGATCCGCTATTACGAAAGCGTCGGATTGCTCAATCCGGTCGGGCGGACATCGTCGGGATATCGCGTGTACGGCCACCAGGAGGTCCACGCGCTGCGTTTCGTGCGGCAGGCGCGCCGGCTGGGCTTTCTCGTCGAGGATATTCGAAAACTCCTGGCCTTATGGCAAGACCGGTCGCGTGCAAGCGCCGAAGTGAAGTCGATCGCGCTGGAACACGTCGCGGAGTTGGACCGGCGAATTGCCGAACTGACGGAGATGCGCGACACGCTGTCGCATCTTGCGAATCACTGTCACGGCGACGCCCGACCGGATTGCCCGATCCTGGACAAGCTTGCGCAGTAAATGCACCATTGCGGTGCTCACTCGTGAGCGAACATGCGGACAAATCAACTAATCGTCTGAAAAAACAGCAGTTTAAGCAAGGATTTTGCCCGCACCATTCCGAATCCGTATGCACAGTATTCAAGCATTTCACTAGCACTCCGTCAGGGTTTTCCTCTATAATCCGGGTATTCCCTGATGCGGGTAATCCCTGACCCGAACTACCAGGGATCGTCTAGAGACCTTGGAGAACATCATGTTTGCATTCCTGATCGAAAAACTGAGCATTTGGTTTGAAGCTGCCGAGCAGCGTCGCCGCGAAGCGTACCTTGCGCAATCGACGGACATCGTCCAGCTCGAACAGCGCATTCGCTCGCTCGAAACGAACGGTTACAACGCATAAGCGTTTCGTTCTTGGCGCAAAAAAGCGCGCACGTGAAAGTTGAAAAAGCCCCGCATTGCGGGGCTTTTTCTTTGGGGCGCGGCATGCGCGTCGCCGGGCCGTACGTCCGCCGTCAATGCTTGGGCGGATGCTGTTCCAGCCATTGCTTCATGAACGCGATCTCTTTTTCCTGCGCGGCGATGACATCCTTCGCCAGTTTGCGCAGCTTCGCGTCCTTGCCGTACTTCAATTCGACCTTCGCCATTTCAACCGCGCCCTGGTGATGCGGAATCATGTGCGCGACGAAGTCCCGGTCAGCGTCGCCCGTGTATTCGATGCTCGACATGCCCGACATCATTTTCTGATCGGCGGCCTGGAACGCGGCGGTGGACGAGACGTCCGTGGCCTTGGGCGCGTGCTGCTCCATGTTCATGCCGGGCATCGCGTCACTCGCGGGCGCGGCGGTCTGCGCGATTGCGGTTGCACTGCAGAGGGCGGTGAAGATCGCCAGCGCGATTCTTGTTGATTTCATCGAATCTCCTGTGAAAGGGCGGTTGCCAACATGCTTCCAGATCGGAACGCCTAGCCTAAAGCTTGCCACCGGGGTAAGGTAAAGCAGTTTCGTCTACATAAAAGAGCGAGCGATGCGAGGCCACATCTATCACACGACGACTATCCGCCGCCGCATGCGCTTTGCGATCACGCTTGCGCTGACTCTGTCCGCATCGCACGTGGCATTCGCCAAGCCAGGCGGCGAGCCCCTCGTGCTCGATACGCAGACCGGCATCCACAGCGGCGCGAGCGGCGGAACGGTGCTTCAGAGCGGTCCGCTCGGCGGCCCCGGCATGGTGCCGATGGCAACCTTGCCCGGCCTCCCGCAGCAGCCGGACCAGCCGATCGTGGTGTCGCCGTACGTCGAGTATTCGAGCGGACAGAGCAGCGTTCCGGTGCAGCCGGGTCACGGAGTGCGGCCGAGGAACCCGCGCGCGCCTTACCCCTGAGCGTCGGCCGGACTCAGTCCGCGCGATGTTCCAGCTTGAAGGACGCATCGCCGTCTTCGCCGAGCGCGTCGACGAGAAAGGGCAGTGACGTCTTCAGTCCCTTCGCCAGCGTGTACGGCGGATTGAACACGAACATCCCGCTACCGTACAGGCCGAAGCCATCCGTCGGCGGTTTTCTCACCGTCAGGGCCGCGTGCAGCCAGCCGTTCGGCTGAATCGCTTTCAACTGGTCGGCGAAGCGCTGCGACTCCATGCGCGTGACGATCGGGTACCAGACTGCGTAGGTTCCCGTCGCGAAACGCTTGAGGCTTTCCTCGAGACACGTGAGCGTGCGCGCATAGTCGCGCTTGTCCTCATACGATGGATCGATCAGCACGAGCGCCCGGCGCGACGGCGGCGGCAGGAGCGCCTTGATGCCGTCGAAGCCGTCGCCTTCGTAGATCATCGCGCGCCGGCCGGCATCGCGGAAATTGTGGCGCAGCACATCGATTTCCGTGCTGTGCAGCTCGAAAAGCCGCATGCGATCCTGCTCGCGCATGGCGCGCCAGGCGAGGTACGGCGAGCCGGGATAAAAGCGCAGGTCGCCCTCGGGATTCAACGCCTTCACTTCATCGACGTAGTCCGCGAGGAGCGGCGGCAGATCGCCGCGATCCCAAAGCTTGCCGATGCCGGTCTGAAACTCCGCGTTCTTCGTCGCGAAGCCTTCAGTGAGCGAGTAGACGCCGGCGCCGGCGTGCGTATCGATATACCAATACGATTTGTCCTTCAGGCCGAGATAGCGAAGCATCTGGATGACGATCGCGTGTTTCAGCAGATCGGCGTGATTGCCCGCATGAAAGGCGTGACGATAACTGAGCATGACGAGAGGCCCGCACGGGGCGTGAGAAAACGGGATGGAAAAGCGGCGGCGAAAGGGCGCCCATTCTAGCCCACGCCGTCCGTCGCACTATTCGTGACGCCAGCTTCGCTGCAGCGCGCCACGTCCTTCATGCACAATAACCGTTGCCGGGCATGCGCGAACAGCTGGCCGAAAGGCGTAAGCATTCCGATGCGTGGCGAGAAGTGTCCTATACCGAACGGCCAGCTGGATGGCCGCGCCGATGAATGGTGTCATACACCCGATGTCTTCCACTGAACAGGAGTGTCGCATGTCATCAAACGGTAAGCTCGACGGCAAGACTGCGGTCGTGACGGGCGCGGCGAGCGGCATCGGCCGCGCGATCGCATTTACGCTCGCCGGCGCGGGCGCGGCGGTCGCCATCGCCGATCTGAATCAGGCGGCCGCGGACGCCGTCGCCGAGGAAATTCGCGGCAAGGGCGGCAAGGCGATCGGCATCGCGATGGACGTGACCAACGAAGACGCCGTCAATCAGGGCATCGATCGCGTCGCGTCGGAACTCGGCGCGGTGGATATCCTCGTGTCGAACGCGGGCATCCAGATCGTCAACCCGATCGAAAACTACGCGTATGCCGACTGGAAGAAGATGATGGCGATCCACGTCGATGGCGCGTTCCTCACCACCAAAGCCGCGTTGAAGCACATGTACAAGGACGATCGCGGCGGCGTCGTGATCTACATGGGTTCCGTGCATTCGCACGAGGCCTCGCCGCTCAAGTCGGCGTACGTGACCGCGAAGCACGGCTTGCTCGGCCTCGCGCGCGTGCTCGCTAAGGAAGGCGCCGCGCACAACGTGCGCTCGCACGTCGTTTGCCCGGGTTTCGTACGCACGCCGCTCGTCGACAAGCAGATTCCCGAACAAGCAAAGGAACTGAAGATCAGCGAAGAGGAAGTCGTCAGGCGCGTGATGCTCGGCGGCACGGTGGATGGCGTGTTCACGACCGTCGACGATGTCGCGCAGACCGTGCTGTTCCTTTCCGCGTTCGAAACGGCGGCGCTGACGGGGCAATCGTTCGTCGTGAGTCACGGCTGGTTCATGCAATAAGGGAGAACACGCGGGATGTCGGAAATCGAAAACGAACAAGCAGTACGACGGGGAAGCGCGCGGAACCAGAACGAGGCGCGCACGCAATCTGGCATCCCATTGCCGCCTTACGAAACGATCGCGCTGATGCTGCAGGGCGGCGGCGCGCTCGGCGCTTATCAGGCAGGCGTCTATCAGGGGCTGCACGAAGCGGGCATTCACCCGAACTGGATCGCCGGCATCTCGATCGGCGCGCTCAACACGGCGATCATCGCGGGCAACGCGCCGGAGCATCGCGTGACGCGTCTCGTGGAGTTCTGGGAGACGATCTGCCAGCCCGCATTCGGGTTCCCGTTGCCGGCTTTCGTCGAGCGCGCGCTGTTCGAATCCGCCGATGAGATCCGCAAGGCTTTCACCGCGATGCAGGCGTTCGGTGCGCTCGTCGAAGGGCAAAAGGGCTTTTTCGTTCCACGCTTTCCGACTCCGTCGCCGATTGCATCGAGTTCGCCGCAAACCGCGAGCTACTACGACACGACGCCGCTCAAGGCCACGCTCGAACGTCTCTGCGACTTCGACCGCATCAATTCCGGCGAGACGCGCGTGTCGGTCGGCGCGGTGAACGTCGCGACCGGCAATTTCGCCTATTTCGACACCGCGCAGATCAAACTGCGCGCGGAGCACTTCATCGCTTCGGGCGCGCTGCCGCCGGGCTTCGCCGCGGTCGAGATCGACGGTCAGTTTTATTGGGACGGCGGCCTCATGTCGAACACGCCGCTCTACGAGATCGCGCAGGCGACGCCGCGCCGCGACACGCTCGCCTTTCAGGTCGATTTGTGGAGCGCGCGCGGGCCGGTGCCGGACAGCATCGTCGACGTGATGGGGCGCATGAAGGACGTGCAGTATTCGAGCCGCACGCGTCTCGTCACGGATCAGATGCAGCGCTCGCAGCGCTACCGGAATGTGTTGCAGCACGTGCTCGACCTCGTGCCCGAAGAGACTCGCAAGAGCGACGAATGGTGCCGTCTCGCTGCCGAACTCGCGTGTTCGAAGCGCTACAACATCATTCACCTGATCTACCGCCACAAGGAATACGAAGGCCACTACAAGGATTACCAGTTCGGTTTCTCGACGATGCGCGAGCACTGGGAAAGCGGTCTCACCGATATCCGCCGTACGCTCGCGCATCGCGACTGGCTCGACATGCCCAACGGCGAATCGCGCTTTGCCACTCACGACATCCATCGCGGCGAGTGAGCCGATCGGGCGGGAAAGTGTGCCCTTTTGTATAATCCGGGACGCATTCCGGCGGCTGTCTTCGCTGACGCCGCCGGGCTTTACGACTCCTCCCGGCTTTAGATGAACTCGATCGCGGTCTGCTTCGTCTGTCTCGGCAACATCTGCCGCTCGCCCAGCGCGGAAGCGGTGATGCGCGAGCTCGTCGAGCGCGCGAATCTGGCCGACCGGATCGTGATCGATTCGGCGGGCACGGGCGACTGGCATATCGGCGAGCCGCCCGACGAGCGCGCCCAGAAGGCGGCGAAGAATCGCGGCTACGATCTGTCGACGCTGCGCGGGCGTCAGGTCGCCGCCGCCGATTTCACGCGCTTCGATCTGTTCATCGTCATGGACGACGCCAACGCAGCCGCGTTGACGGCAGTCTGTCCGCCCGAGCATCGCGACAAGATTCGTCTGCTGATGGAATTCGCCACGCGCGACGACAGCCGCGTTGTGGTCGACCCCTATTTCGGCGGCGCAGAAGGCTTTGAAAAAGTGCTCGATCAGTGCGAGGACGCGTGCGAGGGCCTGCTGAAAGCCTTGCGCGCCCAATTGACGGCCTGACGGCAGGCCTTCGCGCGCCAGCCGTGCGAAGGCAAAAAAACTCAATTAAAAAGCTACTTATCTCGCCCGGGATACTTGACTAAAACTGTGGGATATTTATACTTGACGAAAATCATCGAGTATTAGCGGTAGCCCCCAATTATGAGACTCACCACGAAAGGCCGTTTCGCCGTCACGGCGATGATCGACCTGGCGTTGCGCCAGGAGCAGGGCCCGGTGACGCTGGCAGGCATCAGTCAGCGCCAGCGCATCTCGCTTTCCTATCTCGAACAGCTCTTCGGCAAGCTGCGGCGGCATGAGATCGTCGAATCGGTCCGCGGACCGGGCGGCGGGTATAACCTCGCGCGCCGCGCGGAAAACGTCACGGTGGCGGACATCATCATCGCGGTCGACGAGCCGATCGACGCCACGCAATGCGGCGGCAAGGGCACCTGCGAAGGCACCAAGCAGCACGATGGCCACTGCATGACCCACGAGCTCTGGGCGACGCTCAACCAGAAGATGGTCGAGTATCTCGATTCCGTCTCGTTGAAGGATCTGGTCGACCAGCAGCGCGCACGCGAAGGCTCGGCGACGGTCCTGCGCGACCGCCGCGCCGAATCGGCCGTCGAGGCCGCGCGCGTCGTGCCGAAGGGTCCGAATTCCATTTTCAACCTGGCCGGATGACACGAACGCCGCGCCGGCACGAGCCGCGCGCATAGAAAGAGCGTCCCAGCCAAGAGCTTTGACCGATTTTCCCGGAGCGACTGATGAACAACGATATTCCCCACCTGCCCATTTACATGGACTACAGCGCGACGACGCCCGTCGATCCGCGCGTGGTGGACAAGATGATCCCGTATCTTCGCGAGCAGTTCGGCAATCCGGCCTCGCGCAGCCATCAATACGGCTGGGATGCGGAGCGTGCGGTCGAGGAAGCGCGCGAGAACGTCGCGGCGCTCGTCAATTGCGATCCGCGCGAGATCATCTGGACGTCGGGTGCAACGGAATCGGACAATCTGGCCATCAAGGGCGCCGCGCACTTCTATAAAAGCAAGGGCAAGCACCTCATCACGGTGAAGACCGAGCACAAAGCCGTGCTCGACACCACCCGTGAGCTGGAGCGCGAAGGCTACGAAGTCACGTATCTCGACGTGAAGGACGACGGTCTCATCGATCTAGACAAGCTCAAGGCGGCGATCCGCCCGGACACGATCCTCGTGTCGGTCATGAGCGTGAACAACGAAATCGGCGTGATCCAGGACATCGAGGCAATCGGTGAGATCACGCGTGAAAAGGGCATCATTTTCCACGTCGATGCGGCGCAGGCCACCGGCAAGATCCAGATCGACCTGCAAAAGCTGAAGGTCGACCTGATGTCGTTCTCGGCGCACAAGACCTATGGCCCGAAGGGCATCGGCGCGCTGTACGTGCGCCGCAAGCCGCGCGTTCGCATCGAAGCGCAGATGCATGGCGGCGGTCACGAGCGCGGCATGCGTTCGGGCACGCTCGCGACGCATCAGATCGTCGGCATGGGCGAGGCGTTTCGCATCGCGCGTGAAGAAATGGCGACGGAGAACGAGCGCATCCGCATGTTGCGCGACCGTCTGCTGAAGGGACTGCAGGACATGGAAGAGGTGTACGTGAACGGCGACATGGAACAGCGTGTGCCGCACAACCTCAACATCAGCTTCAATTTCGTCGAAGGCGAATCGCTGATCATGGCGGTGAAGGATGTCGCGGTCTCGTCGGGTTCGGCGTGCACGTCGGCGTCGCTGGAGCCTTCGTATGTGCTGCGCGCGCTCGGCCGTAACGACGAACTCGCGCACAGCTCGATCCGCTTCACGGTCGGCCGTTTCACCACCGAGCAGGACGTCGACTACGTGATCAACCTGCTGAAGACCAAGATCGCGAAGCTGCGCGATCTGTCGCCGCTCTGGGAAATGCACAAGGACGGCATCGACATCTCGTCCATCCAGTGGGCCGCGCACTGAGCGACACGCGTTACCGAATAAAGGAGAGTTTGAATCATGGCTTATAGCGACAAGGTTCTGGACCACTACGAAAACCCGCGTAACGTTGGCTCCTTCGCGAAGGACGACGACACCATCGGCACCGGCATGGTCGGCGCGCCGGCTTGCGGCGACGTGATGAAACTGCAGATCCGCGTGGGCGCGGATGGCGTGATCGAGGACGCGAAGTTCAAGACCTACGGCTGCGGTTCCGCGATCGCATCGAGCTCGCTCGTCACCGAGTGGGTGAAGGGCAAGACGCTGGATCAGGCGCTCACCATCAAGAACACGCAGATCGCCGAGGAACTGGCGCTGCCGCCGGTGAAGATCCACTGCTCGATCCTCGCGGAAGACGCGATCAAGGCGGCGGTCGCCGACTACAAGCAGCGTCATGGCGTTGCAGCGCCGGAAGCACAGGCGTCGGAAGCGAAACAGCACGCGGCTTGAGTGACGAAAGCGGGCGCGACGCGTGTGCGTGGCGCCTCGAAGAGAGAAGCGAAGACTATGGCAATCACGTTGACGGATAAAGCGGCACAACACGTGCAGAAGTATCTGACGCGGCGCGGCAAGGGCGTCGGCCTGCGGCTGGGCGTACGCACGACGGGCTGTTCGGGTCTGGCGTACAAGCTCGAATATGTCGATGAACTCGCGCCGGAAGACACCGTGTTCGAGACGGCGGGCGTGAAGATCATCATCGATCCGAAGAGTCTGCCGTATCTCGACGGCACCGAGCTGGATTTCGCCCGCGAAGGCCTGAACGAAGGCTTCAAGTTCAACAATCCGAACGCGAAGGACGAGTGCGGCTGCGGCGAATCGTTCCGCATCTGACGCGGAGGACGCCGGCGGCATCGGCAAAAGAGGCGGCGCGTGCCGCCTTTTTCATTAGCGCACACTGAATCCATAGACCTAGCATGGCCTCGCTCACCGACAGTCACTTCGATCTCTTCGATCTGCCGCAGACCTTCGCCGTCGACCAGCAGAAGCTCGACGACGCCTATCGCACCGTGCAGGCGCAAGTGCATCCCGACCGCTTCGCCGCCGCCGGCGACGCCCAGAAGCGCATCGCGATGCAGTGGGCGACGCACGCGAACGAGGCGTACCAGACGCTGCGCGATCCGTTGAAGCGCGCGCGCTACATGCTGTCGCTGCGCGGCATCGATGTCGGCGCGGAGAACAACACCGCGATGGAGCCGGCGTTCCTGATGCAGCAGATGGAATGGCGCGAAAATATCGAGGATGCAGCGGGCGCGAAGAATATCGGCGCGCTCGAAGCATTGCTCGACGAACTGCGCGAGGAAGAGCGCGTGCGCTTCACGAAACTCGAGGCGCTCGTCGACAGCCGGTCGGATCAGGCCGCGAGCGAGGCAGTGCGCCAGTTGATGTTCATCGAACGCGTGGCGCATGAAATCGGCGCGCAAATAGAACGGCTCGAACACGCGTAAGACGAGACAGCCGACCCAACCCCATAAGACCAAAGATGGCTTTACTGCAAATCTCAGAACCCGGCATGGCGCCGGCGCCGCATCAACGGCGCGTGGCGGTCGGCATCGATCTCGGCACGACGAACTCGCTCGTCGCGGCCGTGCGCAGCAGCGTGCCCGAAGCGCTGCCCGACGAAGACGGCCACGTGCTGCTGCCGTCGGTCGTGCGCTATCTGGAGAAGGGCGGGCGGCGCATCGGCCGCACCGCGAAGGAAGAAGCCGTCACCGACCCGCGCAACACGATCGTCTCGGTCAAGCGCTTCATGGGCCGCGGCAAGAGCGAAGTCGAGGGCGCGGAGAATGCGCCGTACGATTTCATCGACGCGCCCGGCATGGTGCAGATCCGTACTGTCGATGGCGTGAAGAGCCCGGTCGAAGTATCGGCGGAAATTCTCGCGACGCTGCGTTATCGCGCGGAAGACACGCTCGGCGAGGATCTCGTCGGCGCGGTGATCACGGTGCCCGCCTATTTCGACGAAGCCCAGCGCCAGGCGACCAAGGACGCGGCGAAGCTCGCGGGCCTCAACGTGCTGCGACTGCTGAACGAGCCGACCGCGGCGGCGATCGCCTACGGTCTGGACAACGGCTCGGAAGGTCTGTACGCGGTCTATGACCTCGGCGGCGGCACCTTCGACCTGTCGATTCTCAAACTGACGAAGGGCGTGTTCGAAGTGCTCGCAGCGGGCGGCGATTCCGCGCTCGGCGGCGACGACTTCGACCACGTGCTGTATCGCCATGTGCTGGCGCAGGCGGGCGTCGCGCTCGACACGCCGGAAGACGTGCGCCTGTTGCTCGATCGCGTGCGCTCGGCGAAGGAAGCGCTGACGGACGCGCCCGAGACGCGCGTGCAGGCGACACTTTCGACCGGCCGCGAAATCGACGTCGCCGTGATCGAAGCGCAATTTGCCGCGCTGACGGAAGCGCTCGTCGCGCGCACGCTCGCGCCGACGAAAAAGGCGCTGCGCGACGCGAAGGTGACAGCCGGCGATATCAAGGGCGTCGTGCTGGTCGGCGGCGCGACGCGCATGCCGGTGATTCGCCGCGCGGTCGAGGCGTTCTTCGGCCAGCCGCCGCTCATCAATCTCGATCCGGACCAGGTCGTCGCGCTCGGCGCCGCAATTCAGGCCGATCTGCTCGCCGGCAACCGCCGCGGCGAAGGCGACGACTGGCTGCTGCTCGACGTGATTCCGCTGTCGCTCGGCGTCGAAACCATGGGCGGCCTGACCGAGAAGATCGTCCCGCGCAATTCGACCATCCCGACCGCGCGCGCGCAGGATTTCACGACCTTCAAGGACGGCCAGACGGCGATGGCGATTCACGTCGTCCAGGGCGAGCGCGAACTCGTCTCCGACTGCCGCTCGCTCGCACGTTTCGAGCTGCGCGGCATTCCGCCGATGGCCGCGGGCGCCGCGCGCATTCGTGTGACCTATCAGGTCGATGCGGACGGTCTGTTGTCCGTGTTCGCGCGCGAGCAGACCTCGGGCGTGGAAGCGTCGGTGGTGGTGAAGCCGTCGTACGGCCTCGCCGACGACGAGGTCGCCCGGATGCTCGAAGAAAGTTTCAGGACCGCGGATGTCGACATGCGCGCGCGCGCGTTGCGCGAGGCGCAGGTGGAAGCGGAGCGCCTGATCGAAGCGACGCATGCCGCTCTCGAAGCCGACGCCGAACTGCTCGACGATGACGAGCGCGTTGAAATCCAGACGCTCGTGGCCGCACTGGCGGCGCTTGCAAACGGCGATTCGGTCGAGAGCATCGAAGACGCGACCAAGGCGCTCGCCACCGCCACCGACGAATTCGCCGCGCGCCGCATGAACAAGAGCATTCGCCGCGCGCTCGCGGGCCGCAAGCTCGACGACGTCTGATCGTCGCGCCGCTATCGAACAGACAAGCGAACAAACAAGCATTTACGGAAAATCAGTCCCATGCCTCAAATCGTTGTGCTGCCTCACGTGGAACTCTGCCCGGACGGCGCGGTAATCGACGCCGACCTCGGCAAGAGCATCTGCGACAACCTGCTGGAACACGGCATCGAGATCGAGCACGCCTGCGAGAAATCGTGCGCGTGCACGACGTGCCACGTCATCATTCGCGAGGGCTTCAACGCGCTCGAACCGTCCGAAGAAGACGAGGACGATCTGCTCGACAAAGCGTGGGGTCTCGAACCGACATCGCGGTTATCATGTCAGGCAATGGTGCCTGCCGACGAGGATCTGGTGGTCGAGATCCCGCGGTACTCCATCAATCACGCCAAAGAAAATCACTGACAGGAGGCTCGCCCATGAAGTGGACGGATACTCAGGACATCGCGATGGCACTTACCGACGCGCATCAGGATATCGATCCCCAATATGTGCGTTTCACTGACCTGCATCGCTGGGTGACGGAACTGGACGGATTCGACGACGACCCACAAAAATCCAACGAGAAGATTCTGGAGGCGATCCAGGCAGCGTGGATCGAAGACGCGGATTATTGATCTCCGGTTTCAGTGTCGGCCCGGCAACGGCGGCTTCGCAAGAAGCCGCCGTTTTGTTTTTTGCGCGTTGTCATCACTTTGCAATGCGAATCAATTTCGCGATCACGGCCGCGCGTTTGTGATGCCTCGTCGCATTCGGGGGAGAAAAACGCTCAGACCCGCGCGCCGCGTTCCGCCAGTTGATGCTGCAGCGTCGGCCACATTTTCGCCACCGCTTCCTCGCCCGCGAGAATCGATGCGTTGCGCTGGCTGAAATCGCTGCTGCTCATCGCGGCGAGATTCGGGCGGATCACCGCGTTCGCGTATTTGTCGAGTTCGTAGGCCTTGATCGTCTGGCCCATGATGGTGAACGTCTGCATCAGCACGTCGAACGAACTCGACGTCAGGCCGCTCTCCGGCCGCGCGGAGATATCGACGGCGATCACGAAATCGGCGCCCATCTTGTGCGCGAACGCCGCCGGCACCGGACTCACGAGCCCGCCGTCGACATACTCGCGCTCGCCGATCTTCACCGGCTCGAAAATCGACGGCACGCTGCACGACGCACGCACCGCGATTCCCGTGTTGCCACGCTGAAAGAGGATCGGCTGGCCGCTCCTCAGATCCGTGGCGACGATGCCGAGCGGTTTCGCCATCTTTTCGATCGGACGATTGTCGAGCGTCTTGTTCAGGTAGTTCTGCAGCGCGACGCCCTGCAGGATGCCGCGCGCGCGAAAGGGCATCGCCCAGTCGCTGATGGAGGCTTCGTCCATCGTCAGCGCGAGCTTGTTGATCGCGATGCCGTTCATCCCCGACGCGTACAACGCCGCGATCACCGAACCCGCGCTCGTGCCCGCGACCAGATCGACGCGCACGTTGCGCGCCTCCAGCGCCTTGATCACGCCGATGTGCGCGAAGCCGCGCGCGGCGCCGCCGCCGAGCGCGAGGCCGATGCGCAACGGCTGCTGCGGCTCGGTCTTCGTCGGCGGGACGGAGGCGGCTCCGCCCGGGACGCCGCCGCTCGTGGTTGTGCAGGCGGCAAGAACGGACGAAGCGGCCGCGAGCGAAAACGCGCGGCGCGAAAGACGGGGTGACGATGAATTCAAGGTGTGCTCCAGCGGTGCAGCGGGTCCCGCGCGCTCCGTCCATGCGGGCGTTGCGGGAGATCGGGAAAAGCGCGCACATCATAAAACAAAAGGCCATCGGACCGACGCAAAGCAGGTGGCGAGTATAATTTCGTCTCATTTTGGGCGGGCCTGAGGCCCAAACGCGGCGCACCCGCGTGCCCGCCATCCATCGAGCAAACCGCAATGACCACCCAAGTCCGTACCCGCTTCGCACCGAGCCCGACTGGCTTCATCCATCTCGGCAACATCCGCTCCGCGCTCTATCCGTGGGCGTTCGCGCGCAAGATGAAGGGCACCTTCGTGCTGCGCATCGAGGACACGGATCTCGAGCGTTCCACCGACGCATCGGTCGATGCGATCCTCGACGGCATGGCGTGGCTCGGGCTCGATTTCGACGAAGGCCCGTTCTATCAGATGCAGCGCATGGACCGGTATCGCGAAGTTGTCGCGCAGATGATGGAGAAAGGCCTTGCGTACCACTGCTACATGTCGACGGAAGAACTCGACGCGCTGCGCGAGCGCCAGCGCGCCGCGGGCGAAAAGCCGCGCTACGACGGCACGTGGCGTCCCGAGCCCGGCAAGGTGCTGCCGCCGGTGCCGGAGGGCGTGACGCCGGTCGTGCGTTTCCGCAATCCGCTGACGGGCGCGGTCGCGTGGGACGACGCGGTGAAAGGCCACATCGAAATCTCGAACGACGAACTCGACGATCTCGTGATCGCGCGTCCCGACGGCACGCCGACCTATAACTTCTGCGTGGTCGTCGACGATCTCGACATGAAGATCACGCACGTCATTCGCGGCGACGATCACGTGAACAACACGCCTCGTCAGATCAACATCCTGCGTGCGCTCGGCGGCGAAGCGCCGGTCTACGCGCATCTGCCCACGGTGCTGAACGAGCAGGGCGAGAAGATGAGCAAGCGCCACGGCGCGATGAGCGTGACGGGCTATCGCGACAACGGCTATCTGCCCGAAGCGGTGGTGAACTATCTCGCGCGTCTGGGCTGGTCGCATGGCGATGCGGAAATTTTCTCGCGCGAGCAGTTCGTCGAATGGTTCGATCTCGAGCATCTCGGCAAGTCGCCCGCGCAGTACGACCACGACAAGCTCAACTGGCTGAACGCGCATTACATCAAGGAAGCGGACAACGCGCGTCTCGCTGAGCTGACCCGGCCGTTCCTGTTGCAGGCGGGTATCGATGCCGCGGCCATCGACGGCGGCGCGCCGCTCGATCAGGCGATCGCACTGCTGAAGGATCGCGCGTCGACGGTCAAGGAAATCGCCGATAACGCCGCGATGTTCTATCGCGAGCCTGCCATCGATCCGGACGCCTTCGCGCAGCACGTCACCGACACGGTGCGTCCGGCCATCGCCGAGCTGCGTGCGGCCCTCGCCGACATCGACTGGACCAAGGAAGCGATTGCTGCGGCGCTGAAAGCCACGCTCACCGCGCATAAGCTCAAGATGCCGCAACTCGCGATGCCGGTGCGCCTGCTGGTCGCGGGCACGACGCACACGCCGTCGATCGATGCCGTGCTGATGCTTTTCGGCCGCGAAACCGTGTTGAAACGTCTGGAAAAGGCGGCAGGCTGAACGCGCCGGGAAGGATGACGGGCCGAAACGCGCGGCGCGTCATCCATTGCGCGTGATCGCGGGAAGCGAGGCAAATAAATTTCGCTTCAGTCATCAGATGGTATTTACAACTTCAAAAACGCCCTATACAATCTCGTTTCTGTTCTGCAAGGGGGTATAGCTCAGCTGGGAGAGCGCTTGCATGGCATGCAAGAGGTCAGCGGTTCGATCCCGCTTACCTCCACCAAAGAACAGATGAAGTAGCGAAGCAGGTTCTCCGGAGTTACGGAAGTCGCAAAAAATACTTCACAAGCAGCATGAAGTTGTATAGAATTTCGGTCTTCGCTGATATGCGGCAAGTAAATGAGCAGATCAGCGAAACAGCGGTAAAGACAGAATCACAAGTTTCTGTCCCCTTCGTCTAGAGGCCTAGGACATCACCCTTTCACGGTGAGTACAGGGGTTCGAATCCCCTAGGGGACGCCAGAACATCGGCGGCTGCTAGTAAAGCGCTGCAAGATTCGCAAGTGACACTGCGAATCGATGAAGAGAAGTGGAGCGGTAGTTCAGTTGGTTAGAATACCGGCCTGTCACGCCGGGGGTCGCGGGTTCGAGTCCCGTCCGCTCCGCCAAACTTGCGAGCAGGAACACTCCGGCTAATGAGAGCCGGTTTTTTTTCGCCGCAAAGTGTGTAGAAGTTGAAGTCCCCTTCGTCTAGAGGCCTAGGACATCACCCTTTCACGGTGAGTACAGGGGTTCGAATCCCCTAGGGGACGCCAGAACATCGGCGGCTGCCAGTAAAGCGCTGCAAGACTCGCAGATGACACTGCGAATCGATGAAAAGAAGTGGAGCGGTAGTTCAGTTGGTTAGAATACCGGCCTGTCACGCCGGGGGTCGCGGGTTCGAGTCCCGTCCGCTCCGCCAAATCGTTGTTCGAGAAATCCAGCCTTCCGGCTGGATTTTTTTTGCCCGCGTTTTCCCCGTTCCGCTACTGGCCTGCCTCGGGGCCGTAATAATGGCCATTGCCAGTCCGCGCGCACTGTCTTAGTGTTTAGGCACTTGTTCTCGTGCCCGTGCGATGCTCGATCCGACCGAAGACCTCTCGCTCTATCAACTGCGCCAGGCGACCATGGCCGACTTCGCCTTCGCCGAAGCGCTCACGCACGACAACATGGTCGGCTATTACCGGCGTCACAATCTCGTGTGGCGCGGCGATCTCTTCCTCTCCAGCTGGCGCGAATCCGAGAATTTCATCCTGCAGGCGGACGGCATGCCGATCGGCGTGATGCGCGTCACCGAGGAAGACAACTCGCTGCATATTCGCGACGTGCAGATCGCGCAGGGTTATCGCGGACGCGGTGCGGGGACGTTCCTGCTCAACACCGCGCATCGCTGGGCGCGCTCGCGCGGGCTCGCCGAATGCCAGTTGAGAGTGTTCGTCGATAATCCGGCGGCGCGACTCTACGTCCGGCTGGGTTATCGGCCGGCCGGATCGCGGCTCGCGCAGCTCGGCGCCATCCGGCATATGGTGCGGCGCATGTAGGGCAGTGCCTCAGGCGCCGTCGACATCGCGCGTGTCGCGATCATCGTGGCCGTCACGCGCGAAAAATGCCCGCGGGCTTTCGCCGAACGCACGACGGAACATCGCGGAAAATGCGCTCTGGCTTTGATAGCCGAGCTCACGCGCGACTTGCGCAAGTGGGCGGCCTTGGCTCAGCAGAGGAATCGCGCGCGCGAGCACGGCTTGCTGACGCCATTGCGAAAAGCTCACACCAAGCTCGCGCCTGAAAAGCCGCGCAATGGTGCGCGTGCTCGCGCCAGCTTCCGACGACCAGCGTTCGAGATCGGAGTGCGAGGGATCGGCCAGCACGGCGTTGCATAAGGCGCGCAGACGCTTCTCGTTGGGCATCGGCACGGAAAGCGGCAGCGGCTGCGAACGGATGATCTCGTCGAGTGCGAGCGTGCCCAGCAGCCGCTCTCGCTGGCGGGAAATCGTTTCGTCGTCGAGCGCGGCAATGACTTCGCGCAAGAGCGGCGACACCTCGACGACACGGCACGCGCCGAGACCGGCCGGCACGACGCTCGCATCGACATAGAGCGTGCGCAGATACGCGTCCTCGACGATCACCACTTCGTGCGTGACGTTGGGCGGCACCCAGATCGCGCGCGAGGGCGGCACCATCCAGGTTGAATCGACGGTCGCGACGCGCAGCACGCCGCGTGACGTATAGGCGACCTGCGCCCACGGATGCGTGTGCAGCGCAATACGCACGCCGTAGGCAACCGGCCGCGATCGCACGCGAATCGGATGATCGAGGGTCGGCGAATGCTCGATGGGAATGTCGAGATGCTCGACTTCCTCGCTCGACGATCTGGATTCGACAAACGTAGCCATGTTGGTTGGGGGTTGAAATGGGCTTCGAGCCACGCGCCGATGGTAGCCGAAAGCGCGTGCGCGGGCGCGCCACGATTTTTGCACGGCGCATAATGCCGTCGTTCATCCTTACGACATCGGGAGCGCCTGTTTCGATGCAATACGTTTTTGTCTACGGCACGCTGCGCGCGGGCGAAGTCAACGATATCAACCGCGCCGCCGAGCGGCACGACATCGCGATACCCGAATGGCTCGGCGCCGCGCACGTTCACGGGCGGCTTTTCGACTTCGGAACGTATCCAGGGCTGGTGATCGACGAGTCAGGCGCGCCGATTCGCGGCGATGTCTACCGGATCGACGACGCGCTCGTGCCGGTGCTCGACGAGATCGAGGAGGTGTATCCGGGGGTGGAAGGCCTGTTCCGTTCGCATCGCCTGCATGTGGAGGTCGATGTCGAGGGCAGAAAGGATCGGATCGATTGCCTGATCTATCCGGTTGCGGCGGCTGCCGCGACGGGTCGGCCGCGTATCGAGAGCGGCGACTGGGTGGCGCATCGGGCTTCGCGCGTGTGACGTCGCAGCGCTGCGGGCCTTATCAATAAAGGTCCGCGCCGCGTTGGATCGATGCATCGACCCAACGCGGCGTGAATGGCCCCGCGCCTTACCGAAGGCCGGACTTACTGGCTCGAGCCGGACGCTGGCTTGCCGTGCGATTTCTTGTGTTGCATCGACTTGTGCGCGGGCGCCTGCATGCGGGCGCTTTGCGCGTTGTCCTGCTGCGTCTGCAAGGTTTGCGCGCGCGATTCGATGTCAGCGATCTTCGCGGGATCGGTGCTCATCATCACGCCCTGATCGCTCTGGGCGTACGCGCCCGATGCGACCGCGCTGAGGGACAACAGAACAGCCAGGGACACTTTCTTCATTGTTACCTCCTAGTAGTAGTTGAACCCGGAATTTGCCTGTCAGATCCAGTGGAATGACGCTTTGTCTGAGCAAGAATCGCTCCCGCTGCTGCGCGAGACGTCGTGCGCCGATCCTGCGCGCGTGACGATCAGACAAACCGAATGATAAGCCCGGAATCGGGCAACGGTGTGTCGTGCGTCGATTTGAAGCCAGCGGATCGAGCGGATTACTTCAGAGTGCTTATCATTGCACTTTGTCGGGAAGACTCGCGATCAATAAAGATGCAGCCAGCGGTAGACATCGAAGCGCGCGAGTCCCACCAGTTCGTGCATGGCGAGTTCGCTATTCGTGAAGCCCCGAATGCGCGGAAAGAACGTGGCACGGTAGCTTCGCACATCGGACACGTAGGGCGCGGGCGTATAGCCGAACGCTTCGAAGGCGCGCAATGAGCGCCGCATGTGATACGCGGATGTGACGACGATCAAACGGTTGTCATGTGCGGCGCCCAGAATGGCGGCCACGTTGCGTGCGTTTTCGTAGGTATTGAGGCTCTGGTTCTCGCGCACGAGATCGCCGGGCGCGATGCCTTCAGCGAGCACGTAAGGTGCGTAGTTATCGGCTTCGGCCTGACCGTGGCGCTGCGGATCGCCGCCGCTCAGGATCACCTTGCACGAGGCGCCGGTCTGGCGGCACTGCCGGTACAGCGTCGCCACAGCGGCGATGCGCCGTATCGCGTTGTGCTTCGGGACGAGTTCCGGGCCGCTGCGATCCGTGCCGCCGCCCATCATTACGATCGTCGTGTTGGGCGCGAATGCCGGCATGTCCGTCTGACGATAGCCATGTTGGGCGAGGTCGAGCAGGGGCGTCGCCAGCCAGCCCGCGCCGATGGCCCACGCAAGCGCCGCCACGACAATCGCGATCTGCGCGCGGCGGCGTCGCCATAGCGCAAATAATGCAAAAAAAAGCAGCAATAAAGTGAATAGAACCAATTTGATTGGGGTAACGTATTGGTTTAAGGGCAATTCGTTCCGTCATCGCGTACTTCGGAACGCATCGGCGGTGTCGCAGTAAAGCGCGTGATCAGCGCGCTCTCAACGGGGGCTTGTAATAGAAAGCAGCACCTAACGCAAGCGGCGGCCAAACATTCGACTGTGATTCATTCAGTTGGCTTCGCAGACGGAATTCGGCGCGCCGCGTTTAGTCGACGTCGCGGACCGTCGTGCGACCGTCACGAGCGTCGTCATGGCTGCACAGGAAGAAAGAACGAGATGACCACGTATTCCAACGAAGTTGTACTCGAGGCACTTCGCCGAGCGCAGTATCGTCAGGTTCCCTGGGCGAAACGCCCCAACGTATTCGATCTCTTGCGCGCGCTCGGCTTGCTCGAACTCGCACGGCAGCGCACCGTGGCGCCCGCGCCGGGATTTCATGCACCGGTCGACATCGCGGTGGTCACCGATCGCGGCAAGCATGAGTTTTCCCGGCTTTGCCGCGACGAGCGCTCCAGCGACTGGGATTTGCGCCGCGCGGAACGCTACACGTTCGGTGGTCAGGAAGCGGTTCTGGAGGCGCGAGTCTAGGGACTGCCGGGCACGTCCGGACGCGGTCGACAGTCGACGTTTGGGTCGAGGGTACATTGTCGTCGAACGAAAAAGGCTGACAAACGGCCTGGGTTTGTGGCACGGCCAAAAAAATGCCCGTATCGCGAAGGACACGGGCAGACCGGATCTCACTGTTGCCACGCTGTTCATGGCATTGGATGTGACTGGCGCGCGCCGGAGTGGTTCCGCGCATGCGCAAGATCGTTCGACGTCGTGACGCAGGCTCAATGATGTTGCGAGCGCGACTCCCGCTCTGGGTCAGGGCGAGCGCGGACGTTACTCGCGATGTCTCCCCGCAGATCGCCACGCGGTGCGGGAGGCGAAGCGTCGCGATTGCGGCCGGCGTTCTGCGACGCGGCCATCGAAGCCTTCGTGCTCACATGGAAATCGGAAGCCGGAGGCGGAGGTTGTGCCTGGCTCATCGCCGCAGTGCTCGTGAGGGCGATGAAAGCGCCGTGGACGAGCAGAGTCGATGCCTTCATGGTGGAAATCCTCGAAGCCTTCGTGAGGCTTGTTCGATCACTCACCAAGCTATGCTTCGAGCCGCCGGAGCGCTGTAAGGAATGGTAAAGAGTTGTTTCGCCGTGGGCCGCGCGCGGCTTGCCCGTGTTACGACGTAACATCGGCGGCCATGCAGCCGGTCATGGCGCGCAAGGGCACGATAGCCCGAGGCGCAGATTTCGGCGGAGAGGAAACCCGCGCAGGGCGTGGTCTGCGCGAGCGGATGAAATTTCTCAGCGAAGCCGGCGAGGGCCGGCTCCGGCAGAAATGGAGACGCTCAGGCCATCTTGGCCGGCGCGCGCCACGATTCCGGGTTGGTCCAGAATGCGCCGCGCAGGCGATCGCGGCTCGGCGGTGCCGGCGGCTTCGCGGCGCTCGAACCGATGCGCCCGCGCAACGACACTTCACGGCCGTTGCTGGAAAGGCGCTTCACGATCTCGGCCAGCGTGCCGTCCGCTTGCCACTCGTCAAAGCGACGACGGCAGGTCGGCGGCGACGGATAGCGTCCGGGCAGCTTCGACCAGCCTTCGCCCGTCGACAGCACCCACAACACCGCGTTGACCACGGCTCGCGCCTCGACGCGCGGCCGTCCGCGCCGCTCGCTACGCGCCGGCTCGGAACAGAACAACGCCTCAACCAGCGCCCACTCGTTATCTCTCAAATCGTCGAACAGCACCATATCTCACCTCAGCGAAGCTAACCCCGGTGCGCTGCCCCGCGCCGCGCACTCTGGTCGGAATCCGATGAACGAATACCTGGGAAGGCCGGAGCGGTTACGGCGGACGATGTTTCGATATAACCGCGTAATGACTCCGACCTCTGTGCGCAATGAAATGCGAGAACCGTGCCATGCATGTCGTGAAATCCGGGAAACCCGCATGGCAGTAGGCTGACGCGATGTCAGCATGGCCCGTATCAGACCCGAAACAGACTGATTAAGAAATCGGGACAATCACCAATCAAGTGCAATAGGCCCAGCAGACGTGCGTTTGCGCAATTTGCTGCACCGCAGCGAAACGTACGTTCGCGCATGAAATCAGACCAATGACAGTCTATAATTCCGCATGAAACAGGGTCATTGATGAGCATTCTGAATGAACGCGCCATTGAACGTGACGTTGCGGCAGCTGCGCGTCTTCATCGAGGTATCGAGACTGCGCAGCTTCAGCCGCGCGGGCGATGAGATTGGTCTGACGCAATCGGCGGTCAGCCGCTGCGTCCGCGAACTGGAAGGGGAAATCGGCCTCAAGCTGATCGACCGGACCACGCGTGAAGTCCAGTTGACGGATGTCGGCGTGAATCTCGTCGGCACCGTGTCGCGCCTTCTGGCGGATCTCGACGAAGCGCTGCGCGAAGTCCGCGATCTCGGGCAGCAGCGCCGCGGACGCGTGATCGTCGCAGCGAGCCCGACCGTTGCATGCCGGCTGATGCCGCGTGTGCTCGCGTCGTGCCTGCGGCAGTTTCCTCTGATCAATCTGAGTCTGCGCGACGACGTTCAGTCCGACGTGCTGCGCAAGGTCAAGTCTGGCGAAGTCGACTTCGGCGTGGTGATCGGCCCGTTTTCCTCGGATGAGCTGCACGGCGAGCCCGTGATGACCGATTCCTTCTGTCTCGTCGTGCGGCGCGACCATCGGCTCGGGCGCGAAACCGCGGTGTCGTGGGAAGCGCTCGCCGGCGAGCGGCTCGTGATGCTCGACTACGCATCCGGCAGCCGGCCGATAATCGACGCGGTGATGCAGGAGCACGGCGTCGAGGCGCATGTCGTGCAGGAGCTCGGCCATTCGGCGACGGTATTCGGGCTCGTCGAGGCGGGCGTTGGCGTAAGCGTGCTGCCTTGGCTCGCGCTGCCTTTGCCGGCGGATTCGTCGCTGGTCGCGCTGCCGCTCGAACCGCGCGCCGAGCGGACCGTGGAACTGGTGCGGCGGCGCGATCGTTCGCTGTCGCCCGCGGCGGAATCGGTCTGGTCGCTGATCGCGTCGCTGCCCGCGCGTGCGGAAGACCTCGGATGACGCCGCAGCGCGTCCCGAAACGTACGGCGCGCGCGTTAGACTCTATTTTTAAGACAAGACGACGGGGCAGGCGATGAGCGAATCGGAAGGAGCGGTGGTCAGCGAATTGAGCCAACTGGCGGGCGCGCACGGATCCGGTGCGCCCAATGCGCGGGACGCCGTGCGGGCGCTGAGGCCGTCGCAGATCCGCGAGGTCGCGAACGCCGGTTTCGGCGTCGCGGACGTGCTGCCGTTCTGGTTCGGCGAATCGGATCGCGTGACGCCCGAGTTCATCCGCGACGCCGCGAGCCGCGCACTCGCCGACGGCGCCACGTTCTACACCCACAATCTCGGCATCGCGCCGCTGCGCGAATCGCTCAGCCGTTACGTGAGCGCGCTGCACGGTCCGACGACGCCGGCGCACATCGCCGTGACGAGCGCCGGCGTGAATGCGTTGATGCTGGCGGCGCAACTGGTGGTCGGCGCGGGTGATCGCGTCGTCGCCGTGACGCCGCTGTGGCCGAACCTCGTCGAGATTCCGAAGATCCTCGGTGCGAGCGTCGATACCGTTGCGCTGGACTACGGCGCGCGCGGCTGGACGCTCGATCTGGATCGCCTGCTCGCGGCGCTCACGCCGGGCACGCGGATGCTGATGATCAACTCGCCGAACAATCCGACCGGCTGGACGATGACCCGCGAGCAGCAACGCACCGTGCTGGAGCATTGCCGGCGTCTTGGCATCTGGATCGTCGCGGACGAAGTCTACGAGCGTCTGTATTACGGGAATGACGCGCCCGGCCAGGCGGCGCCGTCGTTCCTCGATCTCGCCGCGCGCAATGAACGCGTGATCGCGGTGAACTCGTTCTCGAAGGCGTGGCTCATGACGGGCTGGCGGCTCGGCTGGCTCGTCGCGCCCATGCAGTTGATGGACGATCTCGGCAAACTGGTGGAATACAACACCTCGTGCGCGCCGTCGTTCGTGCAGCAGGCCGGTGTCGTCGCGGTGGACGAGGGCGAGCGCTTCACGCAAACGCTCGTCGCCGATCTGCGCGCGAGCCGCGATCATCTGGTCACGGCCTTGCAGGCGGTCGAAGGCGTCGACGTGCGCGCGCCCGATGGCGCGATGTATCTGTTCTTCTCGCTGCCGGGTGCGCATAGCAGTCTTGCGCTGTGTAAGTCGCTCGTGCGCGAGGCCGGTCTCGGGCTTGCGCCGGGTAGCGCGTTCGGTCCGGAAGGCGAAGGATTCGTGCGCTGGTGCTATGCGTGCGATCCTTCACGGCTCGACGCGGGCGTCGAGCGGTTGCAGCGTTTCCTGGCGGCGCGTGGCGTCGATCGAGGTGCGTGAGCGAATGTCCCCGGCGTCAAGTGAGTTCGAATGCAATGAAGCGTTCACCTTTACGCCCCGGTTGTTTTTGCGTAATATGGCGCTCAGTCACGCGCTTTCGCCTAGGAAAGCGCCACCTCGTCCGGCTGGGATGGCCCGGCGACCGCTCACCGGTCGCCCGAATCCGCCTCTCCCCGGTGCGTGCTCCCAATCAATATGACCGATTACAATCGGGCGAGCGCGTCTTGAAAATCCGCGTCCAGTTTTATCGTTCGCACCATTTTGGTAGCGTTCGGCCGCGTGCAAGCTCGATTTGAATTGAATCATTGACCATACAGGGTTGACCCAAGCTGCATGAATACCCAAGAGGCGAAGATCGTCCTCGAGACTGCCTTGATTTGCGCGCAGGAACCGCTGAGGCTGAATGAATTGCGCAAGCTGTTCGCCGATGACATCGCGGCGGACACCGTTCGCACGTTGCTTGAAGCGCTCAAGGCCGACTGGTCGGGCCGCGGCGTGGAACTGGTGGCGCTTGCCTCGGGCTGGCGTTTTCAAAGCAAGCCCGCGATGCGGACCTATCTCGATCGGCTGCATCCGGAGAAGCCGCCCAAGTATTCACGGGCCGTACTCGAAACACTGGCGATCATTGCGTATCGTCAACCGGTGACGCGGGGCGATATCGAAGAGATTCGCGGCGTGACGGTCAACACGCAGGTCGTGAAGCAGCTGGAGGACCGTAGCTGGATCGAGGTGATCGGACATCGCGACGTGCCGGGCCGCCCGGCGCTGTACGCAACGACCAAGCAGTTCCTCGACGACCTCGGCCTGACCGCGCTCGACGAACTGCCGGCGCTGGACAATCCGTCGGCGCAATTCGAGGCGTCGCTGTTCGCGCAGCATTCGATCGACTTCCCCGATAGCGTCGCCGGCGACGCGAAAACGCCGAACGTCGGGGAACGCGATGCCGCCGTGCAGGTCAACGCCGAAGAGTCGCTGGAGCCGGCGCAAACCGAAGCATCCGGCAGCGATGAGAGCGCCGCCGGTATGAGCGCAGAGCCAGAAGCAAGAGAAGAACCGCAGGACATACTCGGAACGGAACATGCGGACGCGCACGACGAGCGCGTCGCATCGCCGTCCGGGATTCACGCGCAGCCGCTGGGCGCCGCGCACGAGACGCACGCCGCGCCCGTGCCGATGCCGCGTGAAGAGGAAGCAGCAGCGAGTCCATCGAACGACGCCGAACTGGACGACGACTCCGAAGAACCGACGGCGCGCCGCGCCTGACGCAAATTGCATGGCCCCTGATTTCGCAACCCGGCTCTCCATAAAGATCATTTCGAGACGACCAGCCGGAGCGATCAGCGGATTTTTAGACGCGCCCGCGACGGGCGCGCGATTCGACATTTGAGGTTGTTTTGACACACTCCCACGACAGCGATTCGCCTGAATCCGCGCGCCCCGTGCACGCCGCGGACGCACCTGAGTCGGCCGACGCCGGCGAACGCACGCGTACCGACCGCGCCGATGAAGGCGCCGAGGGCGACGACCGTCCGCGCCGCGGACTGCGCCGCGGGCCGCGCAGTCTGATCGCACGGCGTCGCGCTGTCGCGAAGACCAAGGGTACCGAAGGCGCGCCGGCCGCGCCGGATGCCGTGAACGAAACGCCGCCCGATGGCGTCGTCGCAGCGCAGGTACGCGCGCCGCGCAAGGACCCGGCCGCCAGGCCGCGCAAGACCGAAGGGGCGAATCCGCGTGGCCGCAAGAACGCGCGCGCCGAGACTGGCGAGACCCCTGTCGAAGCAACCGATGAAGCAGTGCCGCAAGCCGCCGCGCCCGCGCCGCGCGAAGGCGGCCGACGCAAGAGTCCGCAGCCGCCCAGGCGCGGCAAGCGCAGCGACGCGGGGCCCGCGACGGTCGAGAGCGCGGCCGCTGCCGCCGTCGACGACGTCTTCGCCTACGTGACTTCGCCGGCGTTCGACGCCGACAACGGTTCCGGAGTGCGCGCTCCGATGCTGCGACGCGGCCGCAACGCCCCGCAGCAGAAGCGCGTGCTGGAACCGGACGACGACGCCCCGAAGCTGCACAAGGTGCTCGCCGACGCGGGCATGGGCTCGCGCCGCGACATGGAAGAATTGATCATCGCCGGGCGCGTCTCGGTGAACGGCGAGCCGGCGCACATCGGCCAGCGCATCATGCCGTCGGATCAGGTGCGTATCAACGGCAAGCCGCTCAAGCGCAAGCTCGCGAGCAAGCCGCCGCGCATCCTGCTCTATCACAAGCCGACGGGCGAGATCGTCAGCCACGCGGACCCGGAAGGCCGTCCGTCCGTGTTCGACAAACTGCCTTCGATGAAAACGGCCAAGTGGCTTGCGGTCGGGCGCCTCGACTTCAACACCGAAGGCCTGCTGCTGCTCACGACGTCGGGCGATCTCGCGAACCGCTTCATGCATCCGCGCTACAGCGTCGAGCGTGAATACGCGGTGCGCGTGGTCGGCCAGTTGTCGGAGGGGATGAAGCAGAAGCTCCTGAAGGGCGTCGAACTCGACGACGGCCCCGCCAACTTCCTGCGCATTCAGGATGGCGGGGGCGAGGGCACGAATCACTGGTATCACGTCGCGCTGGCTGAAGGCCGCAATCGCGAAGTGCGTCGCATGTTCGAGGCGGCGGGTCTGATGGTGAGCCGCCTGATCCGTACGCGTCACGGCCCGATCGCGCTGCCGCGCGGCCTGAAGCGCGGCCGCTGGGAAGAGCTCGAGGACAATCAGGTGCGCAGCCTGATGGAGTCAGTTGGCCTGAAGCTGCCGACGGCCGAGAAGGGCGCACGCAGTTCCGCGCCGCGCGTGCAACCCGACCCGATGCAGACGTCGATGGGCTTCATCACGCGCGAGCCGGTGCTGAGCTCGCACTCGCGCATGACGCAGCAGCAGACGCCGGGACGTGGCGGACGGCGCGGCCAGCCGGGCGGCGTGGCCGGCGGTTTCGGGCTCGGCGGCATGGGTGGATTCGGCGGCAACGCGGGCGCCGGCAATGCCGGCGGCATGGGGCGTCGCGGCGGGCGCGAGGCGAACGGCAATCGTGTCGGCGGCAACGAGCCGACCGGCAATCGCGCGAACGGCGGCCGTCCGAGTCCGCGCGGTCCGCGTCCGCAAGGCGCGCCGCAGGGCGTGGGTGGCGCGGGCAAGCGCGCCGCGGGCGGTGGCAACGCACCGCGCGGTAATCGCCAGGGCGGCGCGCAGCAGGGCGCCGGACAAGGCAAGGCCGGCGGCGGCGCCAATCGTGGCACGCGCAATCGCTCGCGCGGCCGCTGAGCCCGCAGAAAGCGCAAAGAAATGTAAAGACCTTGCTGGCAGGCGGGTCCGAGGCTTCGGACCTGCTGCCGGCAGCGAAAAACATATGCTGTGCGCTTCGGGACTGGGCGAACGAATCGACGTGAAACTGGCCACAACGGGCCCCAAAGCGCGCGGTACGTTTGCGTTTATCCTGAAAAATGGCTAAAATCACGAAGTCGCTGGGCACGTAGTTTTTTTGCTGCCCGGGTGCGACCTCGGTTGAAGATGATGGGCGTTGCGCCCATTTTTTTTTGGCTATTCGGTTCGGCATCTCGGGAGCAGGGGTGCGCGCCCGCATGAAGGCGCTCGCCCGCAGGTGTTTTGGCGTGGAGTGCGCGAAACACCTTGGAGTTACTGTGCAACTGACGGAATTGATAGAAACCACGGTCTCGGGCCTTGGCTACGAGCTTGTCGATCTCGAGCGTTCGGGAGGCGGCATGCTGCGTATATATATCGACCAGCCGGCTGGTATCGCCATCGAAGACTGCGAGAAGGTCACACGTCAGCTCCAATACTTGCTCGAAGTCGAAAATATCGATTACGACCGGCTCGAAGTATCGTCGCCGGGACTCGATCGTCCGCTCAAGAAACTGGCGGATTTCGAGCGCTTCGCGGGGAGCGAAGTCTCCATCACGCTGAAAAAGCCGCTGGACGGGCGCAAGTCGTTCCGTGGCATCTTGCATGCGCCGGACGGCGAAAAGATCGGATTGGAATTTGAAGGGAAGGACGGCGCCGCGATGCTCGATTTCACGCTCGCGGACCTCGATAAGGCACGTCTCGTTCCCAAGGTTGATTTTAGGAGCCGCAAACAATGAGTCGCGAAGTATTGATGCTGGCGGATGCGCTGGCACGCGAAAAGAACGTCAACAAGGACGTCGTGTACGCAGCGCTGGAAGCTGCGCTTGCTTCCGCAACGAAGAAGCTCTTCGAGGAAGACGTGGATATCCGCGTCGCCATCGACCGTGAGAGCGGCGAGCATGAAACCTTCCGCCGCTGGCGTGTCGTGCCGGACGAGGCCGGCCTGCAAGAGCCGGATCAGGAAATCCTGTTGTTCGAAGCGAAGGAACAGAAGCCCGACGCCGAGGTGGACGACTTCATCGAGGAGCCGATTCCGTCGATCGAATTCGGCCGTATCGGCGCGCAGGCCGCCAAGCAGGTAATCCTGCAGAAGGTGCGCGACGCCGAGCGCGAGCAGATCCTGAACGACTTCCTCGAGCGCGGCGAAAAGATCATGACCGGCTCGGTGAAGCGCCTGGACAAGGGCAACTTCATCGTCGAATCGGGCCGCGTCGAGGCGCTGCTGCGCCGCGACCAGTTGATCCCGAAGGAAAACCTGCGCGTGGGCGACCGCGTGCGGGCGTATATCGCGAAGGTCGACCGCACCGCGCGCGGCCCGCAGATCGAACTCTCGCGCACCGCGCCCGAGTTCCTGATGAAGCTTTTCGAACTGGAAGTGCCGGAAATCGAGCAAGGTCTGCTGGAAATCAAGGCAGCCGCGCGCGATCCCGGCGTGCGTGCGAAAATCGGTGTGATCGCCTACGACAAGCGCATCGACCCGATCGGTACGTGCGTCGGCATCCGCGGCTCGCGCGTGCAGGCCGTGCGCAACGAGCTCGGTGGCGAGAACGTCGACATCGTGCTATGGTCGGAAGATCCCGCGCAGTTCGTGATCGGCGCCCTTGCGCCGGCAGCCGTCCAGTCGATCGTCGTCGATGAAGAAAAGCATTCGATGGACGTGGTCGTGGACGAGAACGAGCTCGCCGTCGCCATCGGCCGTGCCGGCCAGAACGTGAGGCTCGCCTCCGAACTCACCGGCTGGCAAATCAATATCATGACGCCGGACGAGTCGGCGTTGAAGCAGAACGAAGAGCGTGGCAAGTTGCGCGACCTGTTCATGGCGCGTCTGGATGTGGACGAGGAAGTCGCCGACATCCTGATCGACGAGGGCTTCACGAGCCTCGAAGAAATCGCCTACGTGCCGCTCAACGAAATGCTCGAAATCGAAGCCTTCGACGAAGACACCGTGCACGAGCTGCGTAACCGCTCGCGCGACGCGCTGCTCACGATGGCGATCGCCAACGAAGAGAAAGTGGAAGGCGTCGCGCTCGATCTGAAGAGCCTCGACGGCATGGACAACGAGCTGCTGGCCAAGCTCGCCGAGCACCAGATTCAGACCCGCGACGACCTCGCGGAGCTGGCAGTCGATGAAGTGGTCGAAATGACCGGAATGGAAGAGGATGCCGCTAAGGCGTTGATCATGAAAGCACGTGAACACTGGTTCCAGTGAGAAATGACCATGGCGCACTGATATTTGGCGGCCTGTCTGGCCGCGTGACCCCGATCTAACCGCAAGGATCTGTCCTTGCATCAAGAGGAATGAATGGCGAGTAACAACGTAGCCCAATTTGCCGCGGAACTCAAAATGCCTGCGGGCGTCCTGCTCGAGCAGTTGCAGGCGGCTGGCGTCCAGAAAGCGAGCGCGAACGACGACCTGTCTGAAACGGACAAGGCGCGTCTGCTCGATCATTTGCGCAAGTCGCACGGTTCCGCCGACGCCGACAAGCGCAAGATCACTTTGACCCGCCGGCATACGTCGGAAATCAAGCAATCTGACGCAACGGGTAAAGCTCGCACCATTCAGGTCGAGGTGCGCAAGAAGCGTGTGTTCGTGAAGCGCGACGAAGCCGGTCTGGAACAGGCCGAAGCGGCGCCGAACCACGTCGAAGAGCCGGAAGTCGACGAGGCCGAACTGCAGCGCCGCGAGGAAGAAGCGCGTCATGCCGCCGAGCAGCTTGAGCGCGAAGAGCGCGAGCTGAAGGAACGTCAGGCGCGTCTCGAAGCCGAGGAAGCCGAGCGCCGTTCCCGCGAGGAAGCGGCCGAAGCCGAACGTCGCAAGCAGGAAGAAGAAGCGGCGCGCCGTGCGGCGGCTGCCGCTCAGGCGGCGGAAATCTCGCGTGCGGCACAGGCCGCGCGTCAGGAAGTGCGCGCCCAGGTCACGGCGGAAGCCAAGCAGGACACGAAGCAGAACGACGACGCGCAGCGCGTAGCCGCCGAAAAGGCAGCCGAAGAAAAGGCTGCGAGCGAGCGTGCAGCGCAACGCGAAGCCGCCAAAAAGGCGGAGGAAGATGCGCGCGCGGCGACCGAAAAGGCGCGCCTCGAACAGGAAGCCATCGCGAAGCGCCGTGCGGCGGCCGAGGCCGAAGCACGCGCGATCCGCGAAATGATGAACACGCCGCGCAAAACGCAGGTGAAGGCGCCGGAACCCGCGCCCGCACCGAAGCCGGCGGAAGCGGCGAAGGCCGCTGAAGCGAAGGGCACGCTGCACAAGCCCGCGAAGCCGGAAGGCGCGCAGGCTGCACGTCCCGCAGCGAAGAAGCCGGCTGCAGGCGCGGCTGCGCCCGCATCGACGGCTCCGGCTGGCGCTGGCGACAAGAAGAAGGCTGGCGGCAAGGGCGGCTGGCAGCAGGACGACGCATCGAAGCGGCGCGGCATCAAGACGCGCGGCGACAGCAGCGGCGGTGTCGATCGCGGCTGGCGCGGCGGCCCGAAGGGTCGCGGCAAGCATCAGGAACAGACCACGTTCCAGGCGCCGACCGAGCCGATCATCCGTGAAGTGCACGTCCCGGAAACCATTTCGGTGGCGGACCTCGCGCACAAGATGTCGGTGAAGGCTTCGGAAGTCATCAAGGTGATGATGAAGCTCGGCCAGATGGTCACGATCAACCAGGTGCTGGATCAGGAAACGGCGATGATCGTCGTCGAAGAACTGGGCCATCGTGCGGTCGCGGCGAAGCTGGACGATCCGGAAGCGCTGCTCGTCGAAGGCGAGACCACCGAGGAAACGGCGGAGAAGCTGCCGCGTCCGCCGGTCGTCACCGTCATGGGTCACGTCGACCACGGCAAGACCTCGCTGCTGGATTACATCCGTCGCGCGAAAGTGGCGGCGGGCGAAGCGGGCGGCATCACGCAGCATATCGGCGCGTATCACGTCGAAACGCCGCGCGGCGTCATCACCTTCCTCGACACGCCGGGTCACGAAGCCTTCACGGCCATGCGTGCGCGCGGCGCGAAGGCAACCGACATCGTCATTCTGGTCGTCGCGGCCGATGACGGCGTGATGCCGCAGACGAAGGAAGCGATCGCCCACGCGAAGGCGGGCGGCGTGCCGATCGTCGTCGCGATCAACAAGATCGACAAGCCGGAAGCGAATTCCGAGCGCGTGAAGCAGGAGCTCGTCGCGGAAGGCGTGGTGCCGGAAGAGTACGGCGGCGATTCGCCGTTCATCGAAGTTTCGGCGAAGACCGGCCGCGGTATCGACGATCTGCTGGAAAACGTCTCGCTGCAGGCCGAAGTGCTGGAACTGACCGCGCCGGTCGACGCGCCCGCCAAGGGTCTTGTGATCGAAGCCAAGCTCGACAAGGGCAAGGGCCCGGTCGCGACCATTCTGGTGCAGTCGGGCACGCTGAACCGCGGCGATGTGGTTCTCGCGGGCAGCGCCTACGGCCGCGTTCGCGCGATGCTGGACGAAACCGGCAAGCCGACGAAGACCGCCGGTCCGTCGATCCCGGTGGAAATCCAGGGTCTGTCGGAAGTGCCGGCGGCGGGCGAGGAAGTGATCGTGCTGCCGGACGAGCGCAAGGCGCGCGAAATCGCGCTGTTCCGTCAGGGCAAGTTCCGCGACGTCAAGCTGGCCAAGCAGCAGGCCGCCAAGCTGGAAAACATGCTCGAGCAGATGGGCGAAGGCGAAGTGCAGAACCTGCCGCTCATCGTCAAGGCGGACGTGCAGGGCTCACAGGAAGCGCTGGTGCAATCGCTGCAGAAGCTGTCGACCAACGAAGTGCGCGTGCAGATCGTGCACAGCGCGGTCGGCGCGATCAGCGAGTCGGACGTCAACCTGGCGACGGCGTCGAAGGCGGTCATCATCGGCTTCAACACGCGTGCGGATGCTCAAGCCCGCAAGCTGGCCGAGTCGAACGGCATCGACATCCGCTACTACAACATCATCTACGACGCTGTGGATGAGGTGAAGGCAGCGATGTCCGGCATGCTCGCGCCGGAGAAGCGCGAGACGGTGACGGGTACGGTCGAGGTGCGTCAGGTGATTCGCGTGCCGAAGGTCGGCCTCATCGCCGGTTGTATGGTGACGGACGGCGTGGTGAAGCGTTCCTCGTCGGTGCGCGTGATCCGCAACAACGTCGTGATCCATACGGGCGAGCTGGATTCGCTCAAGCGCTTCAAGGACGACGTCAAGGAAGTGCGTCAGGGCTTCGAGTGCGGTATGTCGATCAAGAACTTCAGCGATATCGTCGAAGGCGATCAGTTCGAAGTCTTCGAAGTGACGGAAGTGGCTCGCACGCTGTAATGCGCTAGCCGCTGATAAAAGGGCGGGGTGAGCCTGGTGGCTCGCTCCGCCCTTTTTGCTTCAGGCGGCGGAAAAAGAAATACGGAAACGACATCATGGCTAAAAGACGGACATCCGCGAACCGCAACGTGCAGATTGCGGATCAGATTCAACGCGACCTTTCGGAACTCATGCGCGAAGTCAAGGACCCGCGCGTGGGTCTCGTGACGATTCAGAGCGTCGAGCTGACGCCCGACTATGCGCACGCGAAGGTGTACTTCACGACGCTCACTGGCGATCCGAAGCAGACCGAGCAAGGTCTGAATCACGCGGCGGGGCATCTGCACAATATGCTGTTCAAGCGCCTGCACATCCACACGGTGCCGACGCTGCATTTCCACTACGACCAGACGATCGAGAAGGCCGTCGAGATGTCGCGCCTGATCGACGAAGCGAATGCGTCGCGCGCGAAGGATGCGGACGACGACAAGGAAGGCGCCTGAGCGATGGGCGGTCCGAAGAACGAAGCGCGGCCGAAGATCCCGCGCCGCGCGCTCGATGGCGTGCTGCTGCTGGACAAGCCGCTCGGGCTGTCGAGCAACGATGCGCTGATCAAGGCGAAGCGGCTTTATCTGGCGAAGAAGGCGGGCCACACGGGCACGCTCGATCCGCTCGCGACGGGTTTGCTGCCGCTGTGTTTCGGCGAGGCGACGAAGTTTTCGCAGGATCTGCTCGAGGCCGACAAGTCCTACGAAGCGACTATGCGCCTGGGCGTGCGCACGACAACGGGCGATGCCGAAGGCGAGGCCATCGATACGCGCGACGTAACGTGCGACGAAGCGGCGGTTGCCGAAGCGCTGACGAAGTTTCTGGGCGACATCGTGCAGGTCCCGCCGATGTATTCCGCGCTGAAACGCGATGGCAAGCCACTCTACGAATACGCTCGCGCAGGGCAGACGGTGGAGCGCGAAGGTCGCCAGGTGACGATTCACGCGTTGCAGTTGATCTCATGCGCGTTGCCGCTCGTCACGTTTCGCGTGACGTGCAGCAAGGGCACGTATGTGCGTACCCTGGCCGAGGACATCGGCGAGACGCTGGGTTGCGGCGCGCATCTGACGGCGTTGCGGCGCACGGGCGTCGGCGCGTTGACGCTCGAACACGCGGTGACGCTCGATCAACTCGGCAGTCTGACCGAAGCCGAGCGCGACGAACGCCTTCAGCCTGTCGACGCGTTGTTGTCCACGTTTCCCGCCGTGCGGTTGAACGACGACGCGGCGCGACGCTTTCTGCACGGCCAGCGCCTGCGGCTCGCGGATGTCGTGGAATCGCGACTCGAAGCCGGTCGCGTGCGTGTCTATTCGCAAGAGGGCGGACGCCTGCTCGGCGTCGCGCGCGCGGGCGAGGGCGTACTCGCGCCCGAACGGCTGATCGTCACAGCGCAATAAAAAAGAGCCCGGTTTGATTCAACCGGGCTCTTGTCTTTCCGCAGGCGGCAGTCAGTCAATGCGCCGCCGATGCGGCCGCCGTCGAATCTCCGCCGCCCGAACGCTCCGGCCGCGTGATCCAGATCAGCGCGATCAGCGCGACGAAAATCCCCGCCGAGATATAGAACATGTCGTTCACGCCGAGCTGCGCCGCCTGCTGCGTGGCCATGCTGTTATAGAGGCCGACGGTCTGTTCCTGCGAGAAGCCGAGCGCGTGCATCTGCTGCATCGAGTTGGCGAACACCGGGTTATACGAATTCGCGCCTTCGACCAGTTGCGCGTGATGCACGATCGACCGATGCTCCCACGCCGTCGAGAAAATCGATGTGCCGATGCCGCCGCACATGATCCGCACGAAGTTCGACAAGCCCGACGCCGCCGGAATCCGATGCCCCGGCAAGCCCGACAGTGTGATCGACACGAGCGGAATGAAGAAGCCCGCCATGCCGATGCCCTGAATCACCGTCGGCACCGTGAGCGCCCAGGTATCGACGCCGGTCGTATAGCGCGAGCGCATCCAGAAGCACAGCGCGAACACGAGGAACGCCGCGGTCGCGATGTAGCGCGGATCGGTGCGCGGCAGGAATTTGCCGGTGATCGGCGAGAGCAGGATCGCGAACAGCCCGACGGGCGCCATCACGAGACCGGCGTTCGTCGCCGTGTAGCCGATATCCGTTTGCAGCCACAGCGGCAGCAACACGAGATTGCCGAAGTAGAGCCCGTAGCCGATCGACAGCGCGATCGTCCCGCCCGTGAAATTGCGCAGCTCGAACAGCGACAGGTCGACGACCGGATGCTCCGCCGTCAGCTCCCACACGATGAAGAACGCGAACGAGATCACCGCGATCAGCGCGAGCACAACGATCGTCGTCGAGTTGAACCAGTCGAGATCCTTGCCCTTGTCGAGCATGATTTGCAGCGAGCCGACCCAGACGACGAGCAGCCCGAGCCCGACGGTATCGATCGGGGCCTTGCGGATCGCCGAGTCGCGGTCGCGGAAGATCGCGAAGGTGGCGAGCGCCGCCGCGATGCCCACCGGAATGTTCACATAGAAGATCCACGGCCACGAGATGTTGTCGGAGATCCAGCCGCCGAGCACCGGGCCCGCGACCGGCGCGATGAGCGTGGTCATCGACCACATCGAGAGCGCCATCGGCGCCTTTTCGCGTGGATAGCTCGCGAGCAGCAGTGTTTGCGACAGCGGGATCATCGGGCCGGCGACCGCGCCCTGCAGCACGCGCGCGGCGAGCAGGAACGGCAGCGTCGGCGCGAGGCCGCAGAGCCACGACGCGAGCACGAACAGAATGATCGAGCCGAGAAAGAGCCGCACCTGGCCGACGCGCTGCGTGAGCCAGCCGGTGAGCGGCACCGAGATCGCATTGGCGACTGCGAACGAGGTGATGACCCACGTGCCCTGATCCGACGACACGCCGAGGTCGCCGGAAATCGACGGAATCGAGACGTTCGCGATCGACGTGTCGAGCACGTTCATGAACACCGCGAGCGACACGGCGATCGTCCCGATGACGAGCTTTCCGCCCGACAGCGGCGGATGTACGACGTTTTGCGAAGACATGTGGCGAATCCGCTTACATCAGCTTGGCGGCCGATGCGGACTTCGTCGCACGGCCATGTGCAGACGACGTGCTCGACGCCGGCGCGCCCACGCCCGTGCCCGCGTTCTGCTGGATGATGCGTGCGATTTCCTGATCGGCCTGCGCGCCGTATTTGTCGAACACATTGGTCTGATAGACGGTGTTCTGCGCGTTGCCGAGCTGGCCGCCGCCCTCGTCCTTGATCGTCACGTCGGCGTTCATCGACAGACCGATTCGCAGCGGATGCTGTTCCAGTTCCTTCGGATCGAGTTCGATACGCACCGGCAGGCGCTGCACGACCTTGATCCAGTTGCCCGTCGCGTTCTGCGCGGGCAGCAGCGAGAACGCCGATCCCGTGCCGGCCGAGAAGCCGATGACCTTGCCGTGAAACACGACGCCCGAACCGTACAGGTCGGCCGTCAGCTCGACCGGCTGGCCGATTCTCATGTGCTTCAACTGCACTTCCTTGAAGTTCGCATCGACCCACACGGCGTTGAGCGGCACGATCGCCATCAACGGGTTGCCCGGCGCGACGCGCTGGCCGACCTGCACCGAACGCTTCGCGACATAACCCGTCACCGGAGCCGGCAGCGTGTTGCGCGCGTAGTTGATGTACGAATCACGCACCTTCGCGGCGGCGGCCAGCACGTTCGGGTGATCGGCGATCGTCGTGTTGGCGGTGAGCGAGCGGTTCGACGCGAGTTCCTGCTCGGCGGCGTCGAGCGCGGCCTGCGCGCCGCGCACCGCGTCGCGCGCATGCGAGATTTCTTCCTGCGACACCGCGCCGGTCTGCGCGACCTGCATGCGGCGCTTCAGGTCGTCCTGCGCGCGCGACAGATCCGAGCGGCGCAGCGCGATCTGCGCTTCGTACTGGTTGTTGTTCACGAAGAACGTCCGCACCTGACGCACGGTCTGCGCGAGATTCGCTTCGGCCTGATCGAGCGCGACCTTCGAATCGGCCGGATCGAGCACGACGAGCGGATCGCCGACCTTCACCGTTTGCGTGTCGTCGGCGTTCACGGAAATGACCGTGCCGACGACCTGCGGCGTGATCTGCACGACGTTGCCGTTCACATAGGCGTCGTCGGTGGCTTCGTGGAAGCGCGCGACGAGGAAATAGTACAGCCCGTACGCGACGGCGGCGATGAGGATGACGAGCACGATCAGCGTCATCAGCCGGCGGCGTTTGCCGTTGCTCTGCTTCGGCGCGGGCGCGGCGGCGGTTTGTTGAGGGTCGCTCATGAAAGACTCCGAATATTCCGTTTTGGTCTTGATGCGTATTCTTGTGCGCGGCTTATTTCGCCGGCGTGGCCTGATTGGCCGGCTGTGCGCTCGCCTGTTGCTGCCCGCTGCCGTCGACCGCGAGATTCGTGCTCGTCGCGTCGAAGCCGCCGCCGAGCGATTTGATCAGCGCGATTTGCAGATCGGTGCGCTTCAGGCGCAGATTCGTCACGGTCTGCTCGTTGGCGAGGCGGTTTTCGTCGGCGTTGAGCACCTGCAATTGCGGCGACAGCCCGGCCTTGTAGCGGATCACCGCGAGCTGATACGCGCTTGACGCCGCCGTGAGGGCGCGCTGGGCGTCGGCCATCTGCTTGTCGAGCGAGCGGATCGCGGAAATATTGGTCGCGACGTCGCTCAGCGCGTTGATGAGCGTCTGATTGTAGTTCGCGACATCGCCTTCGAAATCGGCGTAACGGCCCTTCAACTGGGCGCGCAGCGCGCCGGCGTCGAAGATCGGCAGATGCACCGCCGGCCCGATCTGGATCTGCCGGCTGCTCGCCTGCAGGAAGCGGCTCCAGCCGAACGCGTCGAAGCCGAAGGCCGCCGCGAGGTTGATGTCCGGGAAGAACTCGGCCTTTGCTTCCTTGATGTTGTGCGTCGCGGCTTCGACCTGCCAGCGCGCGGCGACGATATCCGGGCGGCGCGCGACGAGATCGGCGGGCACGTTGTCGGGCAGCGTCACGCTGACGTCCGGCTTGATCACGGGCTTCGCGATCTGCAGGCCGCGGTCCGGGCCTTTGCCGAGCAGCGCGGCGAGCTGATAGCGGACGGTTTCGATCTGTCCGTCGAGCTCGGTCGAATTCGTCTGGCTCGTCGCGACGTTGCCTTCCGCCGTGCGCCGCTCGACGTTGGTGTCGAGACCGGCGGCGACGCGTCCGTTCGTGATGCGCCCGACGTCCTGCCGGTTCGCGATCTCGCGCTGGGAGACGTCACGCAACGCGTAGAGCAGCGCGAGCTGGTTGTAGGTGCGCGCAACCGACGTCGCGAGCGAGACGCGCGCCTGCTGCATGTCGGCCTCGGCTGCCTTCTGCTGCGACACCGCCATGTTCAGCCGCGAGCGATTCTTGCCCCACAGATCCAGCTCCCACGACGCGCTCGCGAGCACGTTATTCTCGCTGAACCAGGTGCCGCCGTAGGGCGGCGGGAAGAGGGCGTTGGCCGAATACAGCTCGCGGGTCCACGAATACGACCCGTTGACCTTCGGATAGAGCGCCGAGCGCGATGTCTCGATATACGACGACGCCTTCGCGATGCGCGCCTGCGCCTGCGCGATGGACGGATTGTCGGCGAGCGCCTCGTCGATCAGCTGCGGCAGTTGCGGATCGCCGAACTGCTTCGCCCAGTCGAGCGCCGGCCACTGGCCGCCCTGGCCTGGCACGCTTTGCGTGGCCTCGAAGTTTTCGGGCGCGGCAATCTGCTTGTCGCTCGAAATGCCCGCGTAGTTCGCGCAACCGGCGAGCGCGAGCGCGGCCGCCGCAACGGCGACTGCGCTCTTCACACGGCTTTCGCCGCGAAACGCGGACGGGGAGAGGTGTTTCATATCTCGTCTCTTGAGAAGAGAATTAAAGATGGACGCTGCAATCAATTTGTAGGCTTGTGATGACCAATTTGCTTGTCATCGCAATGACGTACCAGGCTTATCATTGCTGGCCAGCAGAGGCGCCACGGAAGGATCGCAGGAATTCGCGAGAATTCGGCGCAGCATGCTCTTCAGAAAGCCCACTTCCTCCGGCGTGAAGCCGGCAAGAAGGTTGTCCAGGACGCGCGTGAAAATGGCGGGGATCTTCTCAGCAATCGCCTGGCCTTCTTCCGTGAGCGCGAGGCGTACCACGCGGCGGTCTTCCTCGCTGCGCACCCGCGAGAGCAGGCCACGCTTCTCCAGCCGGTCGATGAGGCGCGTCACCGCGCTCGCATCGATGCCGTATTCGCGGGCGATGTCCGCCGCCGTCAGGCACTTGCCGACCGCCAGCATGAAGAGAATGCTGGCCTGCGTGCTCGTGATGCCCAGCTCGGACGTCGTGTGCTGGGTGACCATGTTCCACATGGTCGAGCGCACCCGGCTCATCAGGTAGCCGACGCTCTCGGCGAGCACATAGTCGCCGATCGCCGCGGATTTGGGAGCGTCGCTCATGGAAATATTTGTGCGATTGCAATAGTTGACTAGGCAGGATTATAGGTGGGCGTTACGAGTGCCGCAAGGATCTTTTCTGAAAGCGCTTAACAATCGTGCGGACCGGCGCACGCGCAGCGCCGCGCTTGCTGGCCCGATTTACGGGTTGCGTCCTATTGCGAGGAAAGGTCATCCGTGCGTGCTATAATTTACGGTTCTCACCGCGCCGGGCCCGCGTAGTCATGCTTGCATGACGTTATCAAGGGGGGCTTGCCGAGCCATGAAGTCTCGCTGAAGAGGCTGCTCCGACGGCGCACAACCAAGACATCTCTATATGACTCGCGCCCTCCGCAATATCGCCATCATTGCCCACGTCGACCACGGCAAGACCACGCTCGTCGACCAGTTGCTCCGCCAGTCGGGCACGTTCCGGGAAAACCAGCAGGTCGCCGAGCGGGTCATGGACTCGAACGACATCGAAAAGGAACGTGGCATCACGATCCTGGCGAAGAACTGCGCCGTCGAATACGAAGGCACCCACATCAATATCGTCGATACGCCGGGACACGCGGACTTCGGCGGTGAAGTGGAACGCGTGCTGTCGATGGTCGACTCCGTGCTGCTGCTCGTCGACGCCGTCGAAGGCCCGATGCCGCAAACGCGCTTCGTCACGAAGAAGGCGCTCGCGCTCGGTCTCAAGCCGATCGTCGTGATCAACAAGGTGGACCGTCCGGGCGCGCGTATCGACTGGGTGATCAACCAGACCTTCGATCTGTTCGACAAGCTCGGCGCGACCGAAGAGCAGCTCGACTTTCCGATCGTGTATGCGTCGGGTCTGAACGGCTACGCCGGTCTCTCGCCCGAAGTGCGCGAAGGCACGATGCGCCCGCTCTTCGAAGCCATTCTCGAACACGTGCCGGTGCGCCCGGCCGATCCGGACGGTCCGCTGCAATTGCAGATCACGTCGCTCGACTACAACTCGTATGTCGGCCGTATCGGCGTGGGCCGCGTCGCGCGCGGTCGCATTCGCCCCGGCATGCAGGTCTCGGTGCGTTCGGGTCCGGAAGGCGCGATCATCAATCGCAAGATCAATCAGGTGCTGTCGTTCCACGGCCTCGAGCGCGTGCAGGTCGAAGAAGCGCAAGCGGGCGATATCGTGCTCATCAACGGTATCGAGGAAATCGGTATCGGCGTGACGATCTGCTCGCCGGACAATCCCGAAGCGCTGCCGATGATCACCGTCGACGAACCGACGCTCACGATGAACTTCCTCGTGAACTCGTCGCCGCTCGCGGGCAAGGAAGGCAAGTTCGTCACGAGCCGCCAGATTCGCGACCGTCTCACCAAGGAACTGAACCACAACGTGGCGCTGCGCGTGAAAGACACAGGCGACGAAACCACGTTCGAAGTGTCGGGCCGTGGCGAACTGCATCTGACGATTCTCGTCGAGAACATGCGCCGTGAAGGCTATGAGCTCGCGGTGTCGCGTCCGCGCGTGGTGTTGCAGGAAATCGACGGCGTGAAGTGCGAGCCGTATGAAAACCTGACGGTCGATATCGAAGACCAGCACCAGGGCGGCGTGATGGAAGAGCTCGGCCGACGCAAGGGCGAAATGCTCGACATGACGTCGGACGGCCGTGGCCGCACCCGTCTCGAATACAAGATTTCGGCGCGCGGTCTGATCGGCTTCCAGAGCGAGTTCCTGACGCTCACGCGCGGCACGGGTCTGATGAGCCACACGTTCGATTCGTATGCGCCGGTGAAGGAAGGCTCGGTCGGCGAGCGCCGCAACGGCGTGCTGATCTCGCAGGACGATGGCGCCGCCGTCGCCTATGCGCTGTGGAAGCTGCAGGATCGCGGCCGCATGTTCGTGACGCCGGGCGATGCGCTCTATGAAGGCATGATCATCGGCATTCACAGCCGCGACAACGACCTCGTCGTGAACCCGATCAAGGGCAAGCAGCTGACCAACGTGCGCGCGTCGGGCACCGACGAAGCCGTGCGCCTCGTGCCGCCGATCCAGCTGTCGCTCGAATACGCGGTCGAGTTCATCGACGACGACGAACTCGTCGAAGTGACGCCGCAGTCGATCCGCCTGCGCAAGCGTCATCTGAAGGAACACGAGCGTCGCCGCGCGAGCCGCGAAGGCAACGCCGAGTAAGTATCCGGAATCGGTTCGCATCGCCAGAACAAAAGCCGCCTTCGGGCGGCTTTTGTCGTTGTGCGCAGCCGTGGAAGAGACCCTTGCGTATCTCACAAAAGCCCGCACATGCTTGTTGCGCAAAGGATGACGAGGGCCGGGCACATGCGGCGTTCCGTCATATGACTATTCGTTCTGTGCTATGCTTCTCGGATTAGCTGTCGCTATTAGGTCCTTCCAAGCAGACTTGATTCGCGCAATCCGCTAAACGGTCAGGCCGTGGCGCGGAAGGTTTCGTAACCCGCACTTCCTCGAGAAACTCGAAGAAAGGTGAGCGTAAAATGATGAAGCAATTCCAGTCGAACTCTTATCTGTTCGGCGGTAATGCTCCGTACGTCGAAGAGTTGTACGAGCAATATCTCGATAATCCCGCGTCAGTGCCCGAGACCTGGCGCGCCTATTTCGACGCGTTGCAGAACGTGCCCGCATCCGACGGCACGGCTCACAACGACGTGGCTCACGGCCCCATCGTCGAATCTTTCGCCCAGCGCGCGAAGGCGAACGCCTTTCTGCCGCGCGAAAGCACCGGCGACCTCACCACCGCACGCAAGCAGGTCTACGTTCAATCGCTGATTGGCGCGTATCGATTCCTCGGCACGCAGTGGGCGAACCTCGATCCGCTCAAGCGCCGCGAGCGTCCCGCGATTCCCGAACTCGAACCCGGCTTCTACGACTTCACCGAAGCCGACATGGATCAGGTGTTCAACGCGAACAACCTGTACTTCGGTTTCGAGCAGGCGTCGCTGCGCGACATCGTCAAGGCGCTGCGCGACACGTACTGCGGCACGATCGGCGCTGAATTCATGTACATCAGCGATCCCGAGCAAAAGCGCTGGTGGAAGGAGAAGCTCGAGTCGATCCGCTCGACGCCGAATTTCTCGAACGACAAGAAGAAGCACATCCTGAATCGCCTGACGGCCGCCGAAGGCCTCGAGCGTTTCCTGCACACCAAGTACGTCGGCCAGAAGCGTTTCTCGCTGGAAGGCGGCGAGAGCTTCATCGCTTCGATGGACGAAGTCGTCCGTCACGGCGGCGCGAGCGGCGTGCAGGAAATCGTCATCGGCATGGCGCACCGTGGGCGTCTGAACGTGCTGGTCAATACGCTCGGCAAGATGCCGGCGGACCTCTTCGCCGAATTCGAAGGCAAGCACGTCGATGACCTGCCGGCCGGCGACGTCAAGTATCACAAGGGCTTCTCGTCGGATGTCTCGACCGAAGGCGGCCCGGTTCACCTGTCGCTCGCGTTCAACCCGTCGCACCTGGAAATCGTCAATCCGGTGGTCGAAGGCTCGGCCAAGGCGCGTATGGATCGCCGCGGCGACGAAGAAGGCCTGCAAGTGCTGCCGGTGCAAGTGCACGGCGACGCGGCCTTCGCGGGTCAGGGCGTCGTGATGGAAACGCTGAACCTCGCGCAGACGCGTGGTTACGGCACGCACGGCACGCTGCATATCGTCATCAACAACCAGATCGGCTTCACCACGTCGGACCCGCGCGATGCGCGCTCGACGCTGTACTGCTCGGACGTCGTCAAGATGATCGAGGCGCCGGTGCTGCACGTGAACGGCGACGATCCCGAAGCCGTCGTGCTCGCGACGCAGCTTGCAATCGACTTCCGCATGAAGTTCCACAAGGACGTGGTCGTCGACATCATCTGCTTCCGCAAGCTCGGCCACAACGAGCAGGACACGCCGGCGGTCACGCAGCCGCTGATGTACAAGACCATCGCGAAGCACCCGGGCACGCGCGCCGTCTACGCGGAAAGGCTCGTGCAGCAAGGCGTGATCACGGCGGAAGACGCGGACAGCTTCGTCAAGGAATATCGCCAGGCGATGGACGAAGGCCATCACACGATCGATCCGGTGCTCTCGAACTACAAGAGCAAGTACGCGGTCGACTGGGTGCCGTTCCTGAACCGCAAGTGGACCGACGCGGCTGATACGGCGGTTCCGCTCGCCGAACTGAAGCGCCTCGCCGAACGCCTCACGACGATCCCCGAGAACTTCAAGGTTCACCCGCTCGTCGAGCGCGTGATCAACGACCGCCGCGCGATGGGTCTGGGCGAAGCCAAGCTCGACTGGGGCATGGGCGAGCACCTCGCGTTCGCATCGCTGGTGGCGTCGGGCTACGCCGTGCGTCTGACCGGTCAGGATTCAGGACGCGGCACGTTCACGCACCGTCATGCCGTTCTGCACGATCAGAACCGCGAGCGCTGGAACGACGGCACCTACATTCCGCTGCAGAACATCGCGGAAGGCCAGGCCAAGTTCACGGTGATCGACTCCGTGCTGTCCGAAGAAGCGGTGCTCGGTTTCGAGTACGGCTATTCGACGGCCGAGCCGAACACGTTCGTCGCGTGGGAAGCGCAGTTCGGCGACTTCGTGAACGGCGCGCAGGTCGTGATCGACCAGTTCATCTCGTCGGGCGAAGTGAAGTGGGGCCGCGTCTCCGGTCTCACGATGATGCTGCCGCACGGTTACGAAGGCCAGGGTCCGGAGCACTCGTCGGCGCGCATCGAGCGCTTCCTGCAACTGTGCGCGGATCACAACATGCAAGTGGTTCAGCCGACCACGCCGGCGCAGATCTTCCATCTGTTGCGCCGTCAGATGATCCGCCTGTTCCGCAAGCCGCTGATCATCGCCACGCCGAAGTCGCTGCTGCGTCACAAGGAAGCCGTGTCGGATCTGTCGGAACTGGCGAAGGGCTCGTTCCAGCCGGTCATCGGCGAAGTCGACGAAGCGATCGAGCCGAAGAAGGTCAAGCGCGTGATCGTGTGTTCGGGCCGCGTGTATTACGACATCGTCGCGCATCGCCGCGAAGCGAAGAGCAACGACGTCGCCATCGTGCGTATCGAGCAGCTGTATCCGTTCGCGCATAAGCAGTTCGACGCGGAAATCAAGAAGTTCGAAAACGCGACCGAAGTGGTCTGGGTGCAGGACGAGCCGCAGAACCAGGGCGCCTGGTTCTATGTGGAGCACCATCTGCGCGAAGGCATGCGCGAAGGCATGAAGCTGGCCTACAGCGGCCGTCCGGCTTCGGCATCGCCGGCAGTCGGCTACTACGCGAAGCACTACGAGCAGCAGAAGGCGCTCGTGGAAGGCGCGTTCGGCCGCCTGAAGGGCGCGCAAGTCATCGCGAAGTAAGCATTGCTCGATGGGACCGGCTCAGCCGTTTGCGTATCGGCGGCTCCCCGGTCCCTCGCTCGAACACACAGACACGCATTAGGACAATACAGAAATGGCTATCGTAGAAGTCAAGGTTCCCCAGCTTTCCGAGTCGGTCTCGGAAGCGACCATGCTGCAATGGAAGAAGAAGCCGGGCGAGGCTGTCGCCCAGGACGAAATCCTGATTGAAATCGAGACCGACAAGGTCGTGCTCGAAGTGCCCGCGCCCTCCGCTGGCGTGCTGGCGCAGGTGATCAAGCACGACGGCGATATCGTCACCGCCGACGAACTCATCGCGAAGATCGACACCGAAGCGAAAGCAGGTGAAGCTGTCGCCGCTGCCGGGGACTCCGAAGTGAAACCCGCGCCGGTCGCGGAAACGACTGCCGCCGCCGCTGCTCCGGCTGCTGCGCAAGCGTCGGCGGGCGCAACCGGTGGCGCATCGTCGCCGGCCGCGACGAAGATTCTGGCCGAGAAGGGCGTGTCGGCGGATCAGGTTTCGGGTTCGGGCCGCGACGGCCGCATCACGAAGGGCGACGCGCTCGCCGCTTCGGCATCGGCTCCGGCACCTGCCAAGGCTGCTGCACCGGCTCCGGCCGCCGCGCCCGCGCGCGCCGCGAAGCCCGCGCTGCCGCAAGTCAGCGCGCCGGCATCGGCTGACCAGTGGCTGAAGGACCGCCCGGAACAGCGCGTGCCGATGTCGCGTCTGCGTGCGCGTATCGCCGAGCGCCTGCTCGAATCGCAGCAAACCAACGCCATCCTGACGACGTTCAACGAAGTCAACATGGCGCCGGTCATGGATCTGCGCAACAAGTACAAGGACCGCTTCGAGAAGGAACACGGCGTGAAGCTCGGCTTCATGTCGTTCTTCGTGAAGGCGGCCGTCCACGCGCTGAAGAAATTCCCGCTCGTGAACGCGTCGATCGACGGTAACGACATCGTCTATCACGGCTACTTCGACATCGGTATCGCGGTCGGTTCGCCGCGCGGTCTGGTCGTGCCGATCCTGCGCAACGCGGATCAGATGAGCCTCGCCGACATCGAAAAGAAGATCGCCGAATTCGGCCAGAAGGCGAAGGACGGCAAGCTGTCGATCGAAGACATGACCGGCGGCACGTTCTCCATCTCCAACGGCGGCGTGTTCGGTTCCATGCTGTCGACGCCGATCATCAACCCGCCGCAGTCCGCGATTCTCGGCGTGCACGCCACGAAGGAACGCGCGGTCGTCGAGAACGGCCAGATCGTGATCCGTCCGATGAACTACCTGGCGCTGTCGTACGACCACCGCATCATCGACGGCCGCGAAGCCGTGCTGTCGCTGGTCGCGATGAAGGACGCGCTGGAAGATCCGGCCCGTCTGCTGCTGGACCTGTAAGAAAAGCATTTCGCCTCGGTGCGCGCGATAGGCTCGCGCGCACCGCACGAGGCTGCTCCGCATGAGCGGAGATAGACCAAAGGAAAGTCATGTCCAAGGAATTTGATGTCGTCGTGATCGGCGCGGGCCCGGGCGGCTATATCGCGGCGATTCGCGCAGCGCAGCTCGGCAAGACGGTTGCGTGTATCGAGAAGTGGAAGAACCCGGCCGGCGCGCTGAAGCTCGGCGGCACCTGCCTGAACGTGGGCTGCATTCCGTCGAAGGCGCTGCTCGCGTCGTCGGAAGAATTCGAGAATGCGTCGAAGCATCTGGCCGATCACGGCATCAGCGTGTCGGACGTGAAGCTCGACGTGTCGAAGATGCTGGCCCGCAAGGACGGCATCGTCGAGAAGATGACGAAGGGCATCGAGTTCCTGTTCCGCAAGAACAAGATCACGTGGCTCAAGGGTCATGGCAAGTTCACTGGCAAGAATGCTGCCGGCGTGCAGATCGAAGTGTCTGGCGAAGGCGAAACCGAAGTCGTCACGGCGAAGAACGTGATCATCGCGACGGGCTCGAAGGCGCGTCATCTGCCGAACATTCCGGTCGACAACAAGATCGTCGCGGACAACGAAGGCGCGCTGTCGTTCGACGCCGTGCCGAAGAAGCTCGCCGTGATCGGCGCGGGTGTGATCGGTCTGGAACTCGGCTCGGTGTGGCGGCGTCTGGGCGCGGAAGTGACCGTGCTGGAAGCGCTGCCGCAATTCCTCGGCGCGGCGGACGAGTCGCTCGCGAAGGAAGCCGCGAAGCAGTTCAAGAAGCAGGGCCTCGATATTCATCTCGGCGTGAAGATCGGCGAAGTGAAGACGTCGGACGAGAGCGTGTCGATCGCTTATACGGACAGCACGGGCAACGCGCAGACGCTGGAAGCGGATCGCCTGATCGTGTCGATCGGCCGCGTGCCGAACACCGATAACCTCGGTCTGGAAAGCATTGGCCTGAAGGCCAACGAGCGCGGTTTCATCGACGTCGACGACCATTGCGCGACGAGCGTGCCGAACGTGTACGCAATCGGTGACGTCGTTCGCGGCCCGATGCTCGCGCACAAGGCGGAAGACGAAGGCGTGGCGGTGGCGGAAATCATCGACGGTCAGAAGCCGCACATCGACTACAACTGCGTGCCGTGGGTCATCTACACGGAACCGGAAATCGCGTGGGTCGGCAAGACCGAACAGCAACTCAAGGCCGAAGGCCGCGAGATCAAGACCGGCCAGTTCCCGATGATGGCCAACGGCCGCGCGCTGGGTATCGGCAAGGCAGAAGGCTTCGTCAAGATGATCGCCGACGCGAAGACCGATGAAATCCTCGGCGTGCACGTGATCGCCGCGGACGCATCGGATCTGATCGCGGAAGCGGTGGTGGCGATGGAGTTCAAGGCGGCTTCCGAAGATATCGGCCGCATTTGCCATCCGCATCCGTCGCTGTCGGAAGTGATGCGTGAAGCGGCGCTCGCCGTCGACAAGCGCGCGCTGAACATGTAATCAAGCTCGGCTTCGGGCAGGCATCGCACACGAAGGCGAGCGGATCAAACCGCTCGCCTTCGTCACTTCATACGGCAGAAGATGAACGTCACCGAATACTACGAAAACGAACTGCGCACGCGGGGTTATCAATCGGACGAGGCGCAGCTCGCGGCGGTCGCGCGCCTGCAGCAGTGCTACGAGGAATGGGTCGCGTACAAGGCGCGCCGCTCCAATGCGCTGAAGAAGTTTCTAGTGCGTCCGGACTTGCCGCGCGGTGTCTACATGTGGGGCGGCGTCGGGCGCGGCAAAAGCTTTCTGATGGACAGCTTCTACGCGATCGTGCCCGTGCAGCGCAAGACGCGCCTGCACTTTCACGAGTTCATGCGCGAAGTGCATCGCGAGCTGGAGGAGCTGAAGGGTCAAGCCGATCCGCTCGACGAACTCGCCAGACGCATCGCCAAACGCTTCCGGCTGATCTGCTTCGACGAGTTCCACGTCTCCGACATCGCCGATGCGATGATTCTCTATCGCCTGCTCGACCGGCTTTTCAAGAACGGCGTGCAGTTCGTGATGACGTCCAATTACCAGCCGGACACGCTCTATCCGGAAGGGCTGCATCGCGATCGTCTGCTGCCCGCGATCGAGCTCATCAAGGAGCATCTCGACGTGCTCAACGTCGATTCAGGCACCGACTATCGCAAGCGCACGCTGTCTCAAGTGAAGGCGTATCACACGCCGCTCGGCGCAGCCGCCGACAAGGCGTTGCGCGCGGATTACGCGAAGCTCGCCGCCGTGCCCGACGAAAGCCCGATCCTGCATATCGAAAAGCGCGAGATCAAGGCGTTGCGCCGTGCCGACGGCGTCGTGTGGTTCGACTTTGCCACGCTGTGCGGCGGCCCGCGCTCGCAGAACGATTATCTCGAACTGGCGAACCGCTTTCACGCGGTGATCCTGTCCGATGTGCCGCAGATGACGCCGCGCATGGCATCCGAGGCGCGCCGCTTCACATGGCTCATCGACGTGTTCTACGACCACAAGGTCAAGCTCCTGATGTCGGCGGCCGTGCCTGCGGAGGAACTATACGTCGAAGGGCCGATGGCCAACGAGTTCGCGCGCACTGTCTCGCGCATCGTCGAGATGCAGTCAAAGGAGTACCTGGAAGCGCCACGGCGCGTAACGGATATTTCGCTGACCTAATACGAGAATCAAAATTCTCGGGTTAGCCAATCGGCATAAGGCTTCTGCGGCTTTTTCAAGATTCGGACCTCTCTGATTTGCTGGCTTTCGGGGACTCGGTATCGTCGGTACCAGTTTTCAGTCAGCAAATTGGAGAAATTACCGTGAAGCCCTACCGCGACATGTCCGACGAAGAATGGCAGATGGTCGCTCCGCTGCTTCCCGAACTGCGCCCGCGTTCGGAGCTGCGTGGACGGCCCCTCGCCAATACCCGCGCCGTGCTCAACGGTGTGCTCTGGGTGATGTACAGCGGCGCATCGTGGTCCACGCTGCCGCGCAAATATCCGTCGTATCAGACGTGCCATCGGCGTTTCAAGACGTGGCACGAGTCGGGCGTGCTGTTGCGCGTGATGACGCAGCTGTTCGGGCCGGCCGGCGAATCGCTCTATGCGTTGATGACCTCGCGCATGCGTGTGCCGGCGGAATTCAAGCAGGAACTCGCCAACATGCCTGAGAGCGCCTACGCGGACGAGGCGCATAAGCATCAGCGTCACGCTGCCTGATCGCGTAACGCGCCAGAGCGAGATGAGCAAAGCCGGTCGAAGACACGCGTCTTCGGCCGGCTTTGTCGTATCTGAACCTTACTGCTGACGCACCCAGGTCTGCGAGCGCCCCAGCAGCGATACGCCCACATACCCGCGCACGACGAGCTTCTGCCCGCCGTCCTCGAGCTTCATCTTGCATTTGTAGAGCTTGCCGTGCTCGGGGTCGAGAATCTGGCCGCCGTCCCATGCATCACCGTTCTGCCGCATTCCGGTGATGATCGTCATGCCCTTGATCAGCTGATCGCGACGGTCGTCGGTGCAGGCCGTGCAGCGCTTTTCCGGCTGATCGAATTCGCCGATGCCGCGCACGACCTTGCCGGACAACTGACCGCTGCCGTCATCGACGATCTGGATGATCGCCTTCGGCTTGCCGGACTGATCGTCGATGGTCTGCCAGGTGCCGACGGGCGTCGGCGTCTGGGCGAACGCGCTTGCGGCGATCAACGCGCCGAGTGCGCCGAGCGCGCCGAGCATCAGGCGCGCGCCGCGCCGGCCGATGGAACGGGTCATCATCGTCTCCTTATTGTGATCGCCCGAGCATACGAGAAAGCGACCGTTTTCGTGTGGGAGGAAACGTTCTAGCGGCGCGCGCTCGACACTCAGACGCCGCGCTTCAGTCCCGCTTCGAGGGTGGCGAAAGTACGCTCGTCGGTGCGATCGAAATGCAGCGGCGTGACCGACACGCCACCGGCCGCGACCACCGCCGTTTCGCTATCGGGCGAATTCGGGCGCGGGCCGCGCTGAAAGCGCAGCCAGTGATAGTCGATTCCGCGCGGATCGACGAGCGGCACCACATCGATGCCTTCCACCAGCCCGACGCCCTGTCGCGTCACGGTGAGCGGACCGGCGGCGGATGCGTCGCAATCGGGGAAGTTGACGTTCAGGCACGTGGGCGCTTCGTGGGAGATCGCCAGCAACTGGCGGATCACGCCCGGCGCGAGTGCGCGCGCCGTATCCCAGCGCACGTTCTCACGGTCGGTGAAGGTCTGGCTGAGCGCGATCGACGGCAGGCCGAGCAGCAGGCCCGTCATCGCGGCGCCGACGGTGCCGGAGAACATCGTTTCGACACCGAGGTTCGCGCCGCGATTGATGCCCGACAGCACGAGCGTGGGCGGCGCGTCCTTCATGATGTGGCGCGCGCCCATCACGACGCAGTCGCCGGGCGTGCCCTGGACGCCGTAGCGTCGTTCACCCTTGCGCGATACGCGCAACGGCGAGTGCAGGCTGATGGAGTGCGAGGTGCCGCTCTGGTCGTGTTCCGGGGCGATGACCCAGACTTCGTGCGCGAGTTCGGCGGCGACGGCTTCGAGCACGGCGAGGCCGGGCGCATCGATGCCGTCGTCGTTGGTGATGAGTACACGCTGCACGATGGGTGAAAGGGCGGACATCGCGAATGACTCCTTGGTCGAAGGTGAAAGGAATCGACCGATTATTACAGAGTTCGCGTGGCCGGGCGTCCGCGAGGCCCGTATCCGGGAGGCGCTTACTTGACGCCGAGGCCGCGCAGCACCGCGTTGCCGTCGTCGGTCAGGCGCACTTGCGGCTTGCCCGCTTCCGGCGACACGATCTCGACATAGCCGTACTCCCGCAGCGACGCGACATCGGGCGTGGCCGCCATCGCGTCGATGGGCGCGTGCAGCAGCAACAGCAGCGTGGCGATCTCGTGATGGCTCAGCAGCCTTTTGATGGCTCGCACGGGAGCAGAGATGGGACGACGGAGGTTCATGATGAAGCCCTCAGGTTTGCACGACGATTCGCGGCGCGACGGGCCTGAAGCGGTGTGCGCCGACGTTGATGTCGATGGAGTGCGGGCAAGGTTATCGGCGGATTCTTAGGCGAAACTTAAAACCTGCACGCACGCCCGGAGCGCGATTGTTACTTTAGGTGTCACGAAATCAGCAGGCATTTCATTGCGATTTCGGTCAGAAACGATAGTCGGGATTTCTTGGGTCGAATGTCAGACCGTCGAAGGCTTGAGGCTCGATACGCTCGAACACGACGCTTTCGAAAATATTGCCGTCGTTGTCGTAGGACTCCAGCGTGCGAAAGAGCGGACGTTTGAGATCGAGCCCGAGCACTTCCTTCTTCGCGTAGAACTCGGGCTGCCCCTCGGGCGTTTCATACGTGAGTGCGACCACGCGAATCCCGTTGACGGTCTTCACTTCGATCTCCGACGGCTTCGTTATGCCCGCTTCGGCGAACTTGCGTCCTTCTTCGATGAAGCGCTGCGAGATCGAGACGATGCCGAGCTCGCGGATCGAATGATTCGATTGCGTGCGGGCGAACGCGCCATTCACCGACGTCCACATCGGCACGACGCTCAGCAGGCCGCCGAGATGACCATAGAGTTCGTCCGGCCGCGTGGAATCGTCGTAGATGACTTCCTGGCCCGCGTGCGCGCCATCGGGCAGCCATTTGGCGTAGATGCGCAGCGGCTCGTGCGCGACGCGCACGAGCATGTGATCCGCACGCTTCGGCCACTTGCCCTTGATGCGCTCGCGCCGGCGCATCGTGAACTCGCACGACGCGTAATCGCGCAAGCCGTCCTGCAGATAACGCGGCAAGGTGCCCGCATCGAGCGAGCGAAACAGGGCGACGAGTTGCGCGTCGTCGAGTTTCGCGAGCGTGCCGCTCGCCGCCGACTCGGAGAGCCATTGCGCCTGCTGCTCGACACTCATCGTGCCGACGCGCGCGGCTTCGTCCGTCGCCTGCGTCTCCGCCCGGGCGAGCACACTCGCGAGCGCGACGGACAGACACAACCACAGACATAACCTGCGCCATCGCGCACGCGCCATGAGCATCTCCGAAGATCAGTCCTGCGCTTTCGGTGGTATCGACCCGTCTTCGCGCAACTCGCGCCGAAGCACCTTGCCGATGGTCGTGAGCGGCAAGGTGTCGCGAAATTCGACGTAGGATGGCACCTTGTAGCCGGTCAGGTGTAAACGGGCGAACTTCAGCAGTTCTTCCACTGTAAGCGTTTCATCGCGCCGCACGACGAACGCCTTCACGCGCTCGCCCGTCACCGGATCGGGCACGCCGATGACCGCCACCGCGCGCACTTTCGGATGCGCGGCGAGCACGTCCTCGATCTCGTTCGGATACACGTTGAAGCCCGAGACGATCATCATGTCCTTCTTGCGATCGATGAGCCGGATGATGCCACGCGCATCCATCACGCCAATGTCGCCGGTCGCGAGCCAGCCATTCGCGTCGATGGTCTTCGCGGTGTCCTCGGGACGGTTCCAGTAGCCTTTCATCACTTGCGGGCCCTGCACGCACAGCTCGCCGGGTTCATCGATGTTCGCCCACGCGCCGTCCTCGCGGCGCAGGCGCACGAGCGTGGACGGCACCGGCACGCCGATCGTGCCGTCGAATGCGCTGCCGCCGTGCATGTCGACGACCGGCGTCGCGCAGACGAGCGGCGAGCATTCGGTGAGGCCGTAGCCTTCGACGAGCCTCTGGCCCGTCATCGCCCTGAAGCGCTCGGCGACGACGCGCTGTGTCGCCATGCCGCCCGCCATTGCGAGCTTGAGCGCGGAGAAGTCGCGCCGGCGGAAGGCGTCGTTGTCCATGAGCGCGCTGTAGAGCGTGTTGAGCGCGGTGATCGCCGTGAAGTTTTCGTGACGCAGCGCGCGCAACAGAGAGTCGATGTCGCGCGGATTGACGATCAGCACATTGCGCGCGCCGATCGCGAGAAACGCGAGCGCATTCACGGTCAGCGAATAGATGTGATAGAGCGGCAACGGCGTCACGATGGTCTCTTCGCCATCGACGAGCCGTCCGCCCGCCCACGCGAGCGCCTGCAACAGATTGGCGATCACGTTGCGATGCGTGAGCATCGCGCCCTTCGCGACCCCGGTCGTGCCGCCGGTATATTGAATGAACGCGATGTCGCCGTGACCGACTCGCACCGGCTCGAACTTCTGCCGTGCGCCGCGTGCGAGCGCGAGCGGCAGGCGCACGGCATCGGGCAGGGCGTACGGGGGCACCTGCTTCTTCACGTGCCGCAGCAACAGGTCGATGGCGCGGCCTTTCAGATTGAGCCCGTGGCCGAGCAGATCGCCGAGTCCGGTCACGATGACGTTCCTCACGCGCGTGCCCGGTTGCGCGTCCTGCACGGTCCTGGCGAACCTGTCGAACACGACGACAGTCTGCGCGCCGCTGTCCTTCAGTTGCTGACTGAGCTCGCGCACCGTGTAGAGCGGATTCACGTTCACGACGATCGCGCCCGCGATCAGCGTGCCGAAGAGCGCGACGGGATAGACGAGCGTGTTGGGCATCATCAGCGCGACGCGGTCGCCGGGCTTCACGCCGATACTCTGCAGATACGACGCGAATGCGTGCGCCTTTTTGCCGAGCGCGGTAAACGTCATCTCGGAGCCGAGGCTCACGAACGCCACGCGATCGGCAAACCGCTCGACGCACTCGTCGAAGAAATGCGCGAGCGACCGATAGCGCGAAGGGTCGATCTCGCGCGCGACCTCCGGCGGATACGACGCGTACCAGATGCCGTCAGTCGCGTGCGGCTCCGAAACCTCGCGCGGCGCTGCCTGTCCCGGGCTCATGTGGTGTCTCCGTTGGCGCCGCGCGTGTTCGTCGATGGCGCGCCTTATTCTTTCACTTCTGCCGCTTACCGCTCCAGTATCGCGACGACGCCCTGGCCGCCCGCCGCGCAGATCGAGATCAGTCCGCGCAACGGCTTGCCGTCGCTGCGTCCGGGCGCTTTCGCCAGCATCTTCGCCAGCGTCCCGACGATGCGTCCGCCCGTCGCGGCGAACGGATGGCCGGTCGCGAGCGAGCTGCCGTTCACGTTCAGGCGCGCGCGGTCGATCGAACCGAGCGGGCCGTCGAGTCCGAGCGCGGTGCGGCAGTATTCGTCGTCTTCCCACGCGGCGAGCGTGCACAGCACCTGCGCCGCGAACGCTTCGTGGATCTCGTAGAAATCGAAGTCCTGTAACGCGAGCCCGGCGCGCGCGAGCATCGATGGCACCGCGTAGGCGGGCGCCATCAGGAGGCCTTCGCGCTTGTCGAAGAAATCGACGGCGGCGGTCGCGGAGAACGTCAGGTACGCCTGCACCGGCAGCCCGCGTTCGGCGGCCCATTGATCGGACGCGAGCAGCACCGCCGATGCGCCATCGGTGAGCGGCGTCGAGTTGCCCGCGGTGAGTGTGCCGGCATCGCGATCGAAGACGGGCGTCAGTTGCGACAACTGATCGAGCGATACATCGGGACGCAGCGTGTTGTCGCGCGCGAGGCCTCGATATGGCGTCATCAGATCGTTGAAGAAACCGCGCCCATATGCCGCCGCCAGCTTGCGATGGCTTTCCTGCGCGAGCGCGTCCTGCGCCTCGCGCGAAATCTTCCAGCGTTTGGCCATCAGCTCGCAGTGCTCGCCCATCGAGAGGCCGGTGCGCGGTTCCGCGTTGCGCGGCAACAGCGGCCTGAAGAACATGCCGGGCCGCAGCTTCGCGAGCGCGCCCACGCGAGCGCCCGCCGAGCGGCCGCGATTCGCTTCGAGCAGGATCTTGCGCATGCGCTCGTTCACGGCGATGGGCGCATCCGACGCGGTATCGACGCCGCCCGCGATGCCCACCTCGATCTGCCCGAGGGCGATCTTGTTCGCGACGAGAATGGCGGTTTCGAGGCCGGTGCCGCAGGCCTGCTGCACGTCGTAGGCGGGCGTTTCCTTCGCCAGCGTGGTCGAGAGCGCGGCTTCGCGCGTCAGGTTGAAGTCGCGCGAGTGCTTGACGACCGCGCCCGCCGCCACTTCGCCCAGTCGCATGCCGTGAAGCTCGAAGCGATCGACGAGCCCCTGCAGCGCGAAGCTCAGCATGTCCTGATTCGACGCGCTGGCGTATGCCGTGTTCGAGCGCGCGAACGGAATGCGGTTGCTGCCGACGATCGCGACGCGACGAACTTCGCTCATGGCAGCTCCCATTCGAAATGGCCGCGCAGATGCGCCCGGTCGCCCGCGAGATTGCGCACCTCGAAGTCGCGCGCGGTGGGCGAGGGCACGGCGGTCCAGAAGGTCGCATCGCCGGGCAGATAGAGCGGCGATTTGAAATCGCCCTGTGCGTACCCGGACGCGAGCGCCTTGACCGGATGCAGCGCCGCGAGCGTACGCGCGAGCGTCCACATGCCGTGCGCGATCGCGCGCGGAAAGCCGAACGCTTTCGCGCTCAGCATGTGCAGATGAATCGGATTGAAATCGCCCGATGCCTTCGCGTAATCGCGCCCGAGTTGCGGCGGAAGCTGCCAGCGCGCTTCGCGGGCGAAGAGCGGCGCGGGCGTGTCGGAAGCATCGGCTATCTCGACCGAAGGCGCGGTGGCTTCGCTGCGCACGCCGCGTTTCAGATAGACGCTGTCGCCGTCCCACACTGCTTCGCCGCGCCGGTAGATGCGCGTATGCAGCGTGAACGCCTGGCCTTTCTGATGCGGCATCAGCGGCCCGCATTCCACTTCGATGCGCAAGCCCTGGCCCGCCGCGAGCGGTCGCCGCAGCCGCACACTGTTGGACAGATGCACCACGCCGAGCGCGGACCACGGAAACGACGGGTCCGTGAGCATCATCAGATGCAAGGGAAACGCGAGCACGTGCGGAAAGGTGAGCGGTACGCCGTGCTCGGGAATGAACCCGCACACGCGCGCATAGCGGCCGATCTGCTCCGCGTCGAGCTTCACATCCGGGCGCACGAGCCTGAGCGCGGGCAGCTCCGGCGCACGCGCGCGCCTGAACAGCGCCGGCAGCGCGCGGCCATAGAGTTTCGCGGGCGGCGGCAGCGTATCGATGACGACGGTGCGGGCGCGCGGCATGGTCGGTGCATGCATGGGGACGGGTCTCCTCACGCGCCGATCAGGCTTTGGCCGCACACGCGCACCACGTTGCCCGTGATGCCCGCGCTGCCCGGGCTCGCGAGCCACGCGACGGTCTCGGCGACATCGACGGGCAAGCCGCCTTGTCCCATCGAATTGAGCCGTCTGCCGGCCTCGCGTACGCCGAACGGCATACGCGCGGTCATGTGCGTCTCGATGAAGCCCGGCGCGACCGCATTGATCGTGATGCCGCGCGCGCGCAAGAGCGGCGCCATCGCGTGCACGCGGCCGATCACGCCGGCCTTCGAGGTCGCGTAGTTGGTCTGTCCGCGATTGCCCGCGATGCCGCTGATCGACGACACCGCGACGATGCGTCCTTGCTCGCGCAACACGTTCTGCGCGAGCAGGACATCGTCGATGCGCGCCTGCGCCAGCAGATTGATGTCGATCACGGTGTCCCACATGTCCGGGCTCATGCGCGCGATGGTCTTGTCGCGCGTGATGCCCGCGTTGTGCACGACGATATCGATGCCACCCGACGCGATGAGCGCGGCGGCGATGTCGGCGGGCGCTTCGGGCGCGGCGATATCCGCGACGAGCGCCGCATGCGCGCCGTCCGATGGCGATGCGTCTTCGATCGACAGCATGGTCTGATCGAGCGCGTCGCGGACGGCGTCGACATCGAGTCCGGTGACGATCGCGCCGTGCTCGGCCAGCACCGCCGCGATCGACGCGCCGATGCCGCGCGCCGCGCCCGTCACGAGCGCGCGCTTGCCCGCGAGCGGCTTCGCCCAGCTCGCCGGGGCGCTGGCGGGCGCGTCGATGGTCACGACCTGCCCCGACACATACGCCGAGCGCGGAGACACGAAAAAGCGCAGCGCAGATTCGATGTCCGCGCCATCGGCCACGCGCAGCAGGTTCGAGGTGATGCCGTTGCGCGCTTCCTTGCCGAGCGAGCGCACCATGCCTTCGAGCGCGTGCTGCGCGGTGGCGGCCGCGACGTTCGCGCGCGTGGCGGGCGGCCGCCCGATGACGACGATGCGCCCGTTCTTCGCGAGCGAGCGCAGCGCGTCGTGGAAGAAGGCGTAGAGGGAATGCAACTCGCCGCTTTCGTCGATGCCGGTCGCATCGAAGATCAGGGCCTGCACGCGGTCGGTGGCGAGCGCGTCGCGTGCGCGCGGCTCGAAGCGGCCGCTCATCGCGCCGTGACGGGCGGCGACGGGCAGCCAGCCGGACGCGCTCTCGTGCGCGACGCCCGTCATGCCGATGCCGGACAACACGGCCATCAGGTCATCGAAGAGCGCCGGCGACGGCCCCGCGCCGATGGCCGCCATGCCGCCGAATTCGGCGCGATCCGCACGATGGCGGCGCAATGGTTCGGGACGCGGCAAGCCGAGCGAGCGTGCGATGCTCGTGCCGAAGGGCGAATTGACGAAGTCGAGATAGCGGTCTTTCATCGATTGGCGATCGGTCGAAGGGCGCGCGCGGCGGTGCCTGGACGCCTGCGTGCTCAGGCGATAGTTTCGGGCAGTGTCCGCTCGAGCGCGTCGCTGCGCTTTTGCAATGCTTCGAGGATACCGAAGTCTGCGGAAAAATCATCGACTTTCACCGCTTCGCGCGCATGGACTGCCCATTCGCCCAGCAGCGCGCGCTCGTTTTCGTCGATGAGACCGCGCGCGGCGGCCGTGTCCGCCCACGCTGCGACGTCTTGCGGGCTTTGCGGCAGCGGGGCGCTCTGGCCCGCTTTGACGGCGTCGCGCAGGCGCGCCTCCAGCGCCGCGACGGCGGGCGTGAGCGCGAGCAGTTTTTCGCCGCGCGAGATCGGATCGTTTTCGAATGCCGAAACGTGCGAGCCCGCGACGAGCCGCTCACGCGCTTCGCCGGGCGTTTGCAGCAGCATCGCGACGGCGTTGCCGAGGGCATCGGTGCTCGGTGCGTGCGGCAGGCCGAACGGGAACGCGATCGCGCGCAGGAAAGCCGCCGCCGCGCGGTTCGGATAGTTCGCGAGCAGGCCGTCGAACGCGGCGCGCGCCTGGTACAGCGCGTCTTCGGCGCCCCAGCGCACGAGCGGCAGGTCGCTTTCGGGGCGGCCGTCGTCCTCGAAACGCTTGAGCGTCGCGGACAGCAGGTACAACTGCGAGAGGATGTCGCCGAGCCGCGCCGAAAGCCGCTCGCGACGTTTGAGCTCGCCGCCGAGCGTGAGCATCGAGACATCGGCGAACAATGCAAACGCGCTCGACAGGCGCGTGGCGGCGCGATAATAGGGCAGAAGACGCGCATCGGCGCGCACGGGCGTGCGTGTGAGCGCGCCGCCGCCGAATGCATACACGAAACTGCGCATCGCGTTGGAGGCGAGAAAGCTCGCGTGGCCGAAGAAGGCGTCGTCGAATGCGCGAAGGTCGTTTTCGCGCGTCGCGGCCATTTCCTTGAGCACGTAGGGATGACAGCGGATCGCGCCCTGTCCGAAGATGATCAGGCAGCGCGTCAGGATGTTCGCGCCTTCGACGGTGATCGAGATCGGCATCTGCTGATACGCGCGCGCCAGAAAGTTCGACGGCCCCATGCAGATGCCCTTGCCCGCGACGACGTCCATGCCGTCGTTGATCACCTTGCGCGCGCGTTCCGTGATGTGATACTTCGCGATCGCCGAGATGACCGAGGGCTTCTCGCCGAGATCGACGGCCTGCGCGGACAGCCGCCGCGCCGCGTCCATCACATAGAGGTTGCCGCCCATTCGTCCGAGCGCTTCCTGAATGCCTTCGAAGCGTCCGATCGAGGTGCGAAACTGGCGGCGCGCGGCGGCGTAGGCGCCCGTGCCGCGCACGGTGAGCTTCGCCATGCCGACGTTCGACGACGGCAGCGAGATCGCGCGTCCGGCGGCGAGACATTCCATCAGCATGCGCCAGCCATTGCCGACTTGGGCGCGCCCGCCTATGACCCAGTCCATCGGAATGAATACATCCTTGCCCCAGTTCGGGCCGTTCTGGAACACCGCGTTGAGCGGCCAGTGCCGCCGCCCGATGTTTACGCCGGGATGGTTCGTCGGAATGAGCGCGCAGGTGATGCCGGGGGCTTCGTCTTCGCCGAGCAGATGGTCGGGGTCGAGCGCGCGAAAGGCGAGGCCGAGCACCGTCGCAATCGGCCCGAGCGTGATGTAGCGCTTATCCCACGTGACGCGAAAACCGAGCGTCTCGCGGCCCTCGTGCACGCCGTGGCACACGATGCCGACGTCCGGAATTGCCGCCGCGTCCGATCCGGCGTATGGGCTCGTCAGCGCGAAGCACGGGATTTCGTCGCCGCGCGCGAGACGCGGCAGATAGTGGGCTTTCTGTTCGTCGGTGCCGTAGTGCAGCAGCAGTTCGGCGGGCCCGAGCGAATTCGGCACCATGACCGATACGGCCGCCGCCGACGAATGTGTCGCGAGCTTCATGATGACCTGCGAATGAGCATACGCGGAGAACGCTTTTCCGCCGTACTGCTTCGGGATGATCATGCCGAGAAAGCCCTGCGCCTTGACGTAGGCCCATGCTTGCGGCGAGAGATCCTGCCAGATCGCGGTCGTGTTCCAATCGTTCGACAACTCGCACAGGCGCGCGCATTCGTTGTCGATGAAGCTTTGTTCTTCCTGCGTCAGCTTCGGCGCGCCATGGTCGAGCAGGCTGTCCCAGCGTGGCCGGCCGGAGAAGAGTTCGGCGTCCCACCACACCGTGCCGGCTTCGATCGCATCGCGCTCGGTCGACGACATCTCCGGCAGCATCGTGCGAAACATGCCGAGCACGCGATGGCTGATCAGCGCGCGGCGTAGCGGCTTGATGGCAAGCGCGAGCGCCGGAAGCGCGAAGACGATTGCGAGCAGCGTGACGCCGATCGCGCCCGTCACGCCGATGACCGGTCCGACGGCGATCCAGATCGCGAGCGCGGCGAACCACGCGAACGCGGGTGCCTGCAGGAACGTGAGCGTACCGGCGAGCAGGAAGAAGGCGATGACATAGAGGGCGGGCATCACGGGTTCTCCGACGTTTGGAAACTCGAAGCACGCATCGTGCCACGAGTTTCGGGTTGAGATCGTGCCTGTAAGCCGTCTAGAGCCATTCTTCGGAAGTCGTCCGCTTTAAGACGTATCCACTTCATCGCCCACTATGCGGGAGCTATTCTTTCAAAGAATATCGAAACAGATTAAAAGTAATGATTAGTTCGGGTAACTAAACAATAGAAAACCGAGCGAAATCTTGACTCCCCCGCGTGAGCGGGGTCGTCAAAGGGTGCTGTGGAAGAACCTCGGCCGGATACCCCACAGCGAGTCACAACACGGGGCTTCTTGTTGCGACCACCTGCCACGCGCATGGTGGCCAAAGGAGCATATTTGGAAGTGGAGACAAGAGATCAATTAGTCAGGCTAAATTTAGGCGCGATACCTGAAGAACTCGACGTTCCGGATTGGGCGCATCTCGAAGGCGACATGCTCTATTTGCTGATCCGTTCCACCGGGGAAGTGCAATACCTGTATGTCCCGCTGGATATCGAAATGCTGAGGCGACTCCGGGAGTCGAACGCGCGCAAGGAAGATGGCGTGTACCTGGACAGCCGCGGTGAGCCGACGCAGCTCGCCATGTATCTGGCGCTGGTTTTTCTGGAACGAGACGTGTCTGCTTCGGCTATTCAACGCGAGCTCGGCATGTCCGACATCACGATGCGCTGGTTGTTCGATGTCTGGCAATGTGCGACCGGCGTCATCGACCCTCACGACCTTCTGCAACTGATTCGTCTGCTGACGTTCGAGGGGAATGGACATGAGTAGCGACAGGCAACGATCGCCAGCCGGCGCGGCGTCGTGGTTGAGTTGACGGACTCTCCCGCGACGATCGCGAATCTACAGAAATCTTCTTTCGGCAGAAAATTTCTGCCCTGGGAAAGGGCATCAGGAGGATAAGCGTTCCTAAATAAATGTGTTTACCTGACGGAGCTAAATATCAACTTTTTTAAGAGCGGGAGGTGCGTATCTCTGGTCTGGTCTCGCATATCGCGAGGCCGGGCAGGCATCTCGAAGGAGGCGGGAGAAAAGGAAGGCGCAAAACAAAAAACCCCACGACGATGCGTGGGGTTTTTGCGTGCAACGCGCCCGAATGGGCGTTTCGCGAAAGAGGGACCTTGGTGCCCAGGAGAGGACTCGAACCTCCACGGTGTTGCCACCGCTAGGACCTGAACCTAGTGCGTCTACCAATTCCGCCACCTGGGCCAAGGGGTACAGCGAGCCCGCTATTCTAGCGGGAACGGGCGCCGTGTCAATCGAAAAGTCATACGACTCGTCTTAAACCAAAAGCACGGTCTCCGCACAAAAAGGAAAAGCCACCCGAAGGTGGCTTTTCCGAACATCTGGTGCCCAAGAGAGGACTCGAACCTCCACGGTGTTGCCACCGCTAGGACCTGAACCTAGTGCGTCTACCAATTCCGCCACCTGGGCAAGGGTGCGTTTTGCTGCAATTTCGCTTTGCGTTCAGCAGCAAAGAACGACATTATAGCGAGTCCAGAGCCGGTGTCAAGCGTTTCGATGCAGCGCACGTGAAGACGCCCGCGCGGCGCCGCATCTGCCCGCAAGCCCCGTGGCGTCTAAAAGACGGGTGTTAGAATGGCCCGCAACGATGGCCGCATTATTTGGTTGCAAAGCACCGCAAAAGTCCCGTCCAACGAGAAAAATCACGACTACGCCCTTGAGCAAATATCCGTATCCGATTCCGAGCCGCGAAGAAATTCTCGGCGTGTTGCGCACGAGCGAGACACCGCATGCCGCGAACGACATCGCCGAGGCGCTGTCGATCAAGCGCCAGGAGCGCGAAGGATTTTTCAAGCGACTGGCGGCGATGGAACGCGACGGGCAGATCCGCCTCGACAAGCGCGGCCACTATCAACTCACGCATCCGTCGAATTTTGTCGCGGGCCGCGTGCAGGGGCATCGCGACGGCTTCGGCTTCCTGATCCGCGACGACGGCCAGGACGATCTCTTCCTGCCCAACGGCGAAATGCAGAAGGTCATGCACAACGATCGCGTGCTTGCGCGCATCGTCGGGTATGACCGGCGCGGGCGGCCCGAAGGACATATCGTCGAGGTGACGGACCGCGCGAACAAGCGCGTGATCGGGCGCCTGGTCAACGAGAACGGCGCGCTCATTCTGGTGCCGGAAGACAAGCGCATCGGTCACGACATCCTGATCACGCAGAATCCGAAGAAGGCGAAGGTCGGCCAGGTGGTGTCCGTCGATCTGACGGATTTCCCCAGCCGCCATTCGCAGCCGCTCGGACGCGTGGCCGAAGTGATCGGCGATATCGACGATCCCGGCATGGAGATCGAAATCGCAGTGCGCAAATACGGCGTGCCGCATGAGTTCAGCGACGCCGCGTTGGCCGCGGCCGCCAAACTGCCCGACGAAGTGCGTCCGGTGGATATCCGCCATCGCGTCGATCTGCGCGACGTGCCGCTCGTCACGATCGACGGCGAGGACGCCCGCGATTTCGACGACGCCGTGTATTGCGAGCCGGTCGCGGTCGGACGCGGTCAGGGTTATCGCCTGCTGGTCGCCATCGCGGACGTGTCGCATTACGTGAGTCCGGGCGAGCCGCTCGATGTCGATGCGCTCGACCGCAGCACCTCGGTGTACTTCCCGCGCCGCGTGATCCCGATGCTGCCGGAGAAGCTGTCGAACGGTCTGTGCTCGCTGAATCCGGACGTCGACCGCTGCGTGCTCGTGTGCGACATGGTCATCACCGCGCGCGGCGAGATCAAGGCGTATCAATTCTATCCGGGCGTGATGCATTCGTCGGCGCGTCTGACCTACACCGAAGTCGCGGCCGTGCTCACCAACACGAAGGGACCGGAAGCGACGAAGCGCGCCGAGATCCTGCCGCATCTGCAGAATCTCTACGGCGTGTACAAGTCGCTGCACGCGGCGCGCCAGAAGCGCGGCGCGATCGACTTCGACACGACGGAGACGTATATCGTCGTGAACTCGCAGGGCAAGATCGAGCAGATCGTGCCGCGCCATCGCAATGACGCGCACCGGCTGATCGAGGAATGCATGCTGGCCGCGAACGTCTGCGCGGCCGATTTCCTGAAGCGCAACAAGCACCCGGGCCTGTATCGCGTGCACGCGGGCCCGACGGAAGAGAAACTCGAGAACCTGCGCACGTTCCTGCGCGGCGTCGGCCTGACGCTGACCGGCGGCGCCAAGCCGCACGCAAGCGACTACGCCGCGCTCATCGCGCAGATTCGCGACCGGCCCGACGCGCAGATGTTGCAGTCGATGGTGCTTCGCTCGATGCAGCAGGCGGTGTACAGCCCCGACAACATCGGCCACTTCGGTCTCGCGTATGAAGCGTACGCGCACTTCACGAGCCCGATTCGGCGCTATCCCGATCTGCTGACGCACCGCGCGATCTACGCGATCCTGCAGGGCAAGAAGTATCTGCCGGACATCGGTCACGACGTGCCGCTCAGCACCGGCCTCACGAAAGCCGCCCGCGAACTGCAGAAAGCCGATGACACCGCGCGCGGGCGTGCGCGCAACAGCGTGGCGATCTGGGAAGAACTCGGGCTGCATTGCTCGTCGAACGAGCGCCGTGCCGACGAAGCCTCGCGCGATGTCGAGGCGTGGCTCAAGTGCTACTTCATGCGCGACAAGCTCGGCGAGGAATACGGCGGGATGGTGAACGGCGTGACGTCGTTCGGCATCTTCGTGCAACTGGATTCGCTGTTCATCGAAGGGCTGGTGCACGTGACCGAGCTCGGCTCCGACTACTTCCAGTACGACGAGATCAAGAACGAGTTGCGCGGCGAGCGCACGGGCATCCGCTACCGGATGTCGGATCGCGTGCGCGTGCAGGTGGGCCGTGTCGACCTCGATGCCCGCAAGATCGACTTCCGGCTGGTACGCGATACGCCGGTGAAGCCGCCGTCGCCGCGTCCGGCGGCGGTTGCGGGCGAGCATGCCGCGAGCGCCGGCAACGGTGCGGCGGGACCGCGCATCCGCCCGTTCGGCGATGACGACGTGCCCAGCACGCGTGCGCGCGGCGGCACCAAGAAGGGCGCGCCGCTCGCGGCGAACCCGCGCGGCGGCGCGGCCAAGAAGCGTGGGGTGGCGTCGAAGTCGGCGTCGCAGGGGCGGCCGGCGCGCAAGAAACGATAGGGCGGCACGCACTCCCGTCGCCACACATTACGCGCGGTCCGATGCTTCGTGCTTCGGACCGCGTCGTGCTTTTCAAGTTTTCACCGAAGGTTCGGATCAGTCATGTCACGTCTCAAGGTTCTATACGGATTTCACGCAGTGACCGCGCGTTTGCGCGCGGATGCATCGTCGATCGAAGAGGTGCTGTACGACCCCACGCGCAAGGATCGGCGCATGCAGGATTTTCTGCGGACCGCGAAGGAAGCGGGCGTGCGGCTGATCGCGGCGGATGAATCGCGGCTGTGGGGGCTGGCGGGCAATATTCAGCATCAGGGCATCGTCGCGCGCGCGAACGATCTGCCGCTGGCGCAGAATCTCGCCGAACTGCTCGATGGCATTTCGGGCACGCCTTTGCTGCTGGTGCTCGATGGCGTCACCGATCCGCATAACCTCGGCGCGTGCCTGCGCGTCGCGGATGCGGCCGGCGCGCATGCGGTGATCGCGCCGCGCGATCGCTCCGCGGGGCTGAACGCGACGGCGGCGAAGGTGGCGAGCGGGGCGGCGGAAAGCGTGCCGTACATCACGGTGACGAATCTGGCGCGCGCGCTGCGTGAGCTGAAGGACGCGGGCGTGTGGGTGATCGGGACGGCGGGCGAGGCGACGGCTTCGCTCTATGAGACGAAGCTGGACGGTCCTGTGGCGATCGTCGTCGGCGCGGAAGGCGAGGGCATGCGCAGGCTCACGCGCGAGACGTGCGACGAGATCATGAATATCCCGATGGCGGGGGCGGTCGAGAGTTTGAATGTGTCGGTGGCGAGCGGGGTGTGTTTGTTCGAGGCGGTTAGGCAGAGGGCGGTGAAGAAGTAAGGGCCGACGTTTGCGACCCCATCGCCCATTGAAAGCATCGAACATCGTTCATGGCGTTGAATCGACTTAGTGATCTGCTCGCCGCCGGGAGCGTTTACACGCGCGAACAGTTGAAGGGTGTCCTCGATTCTCAGGACGCGACGATCAATACGGGCGTATTCCGTCCTGGGGGTTTCGATTCGGTTCTTTTGTTCGTCACTGAGGCGAAAACGCCGGACCGCGTTCAGTATGTCGATAAGCTGGAAGACGACATTCTTCACTGGCAAGGGCAAAACGCTGGACGTACCGACTCGTTGATCGTCGAACATCGGGTGCGTGGCCTGGAGCTTTTGCTGTTCTATCGTACGAAAAAATACGAGTACCCGGGCGCCGGATTCAAATACGAAGGCCCCTTCGAGTACGTCTCGCATCGTGGCGCATTGCCCGCGAGCTTCACCTTTCAGCGTGTAGGCGAGACGCTGGCCCAGGACGAACTCAAGACCGAAACCGAGGCGGAAGCGCAAGTCGAAGCAAGCGGCGCTTTCGATCCTTCGAATATCGAAGATGCCCGCAAAAAGACACTCACCGCCATCGTCATGCGGCAGGGCCAGTCTGCGTTTCGCAAGAAACTGCTGGAGGCGTACGAACGTCGTTGCGCACTCACGGACTGTGCAGTCGAAGCGGTTCTCGAAGCTGCGCATATCTGCGGCTACAGAGGCCCGCAGACCAACCACGTGAAAAATGGCCTTTTGCTTCGCGCGGACCTGCATACGCTTTACGATCGCATGTTGATCGCGATTGACCCGGCCACCTATAGGGTGTCGATCTCGCCGGAATTGAAGGATAGCGACTACGCTGCGCTTCTCGGCCAACAGCTTCGACTTCCGAACGCCGCTCAAGATCAACCGAGCCACGACGCGCTTCTTACTCACTGGATGCACGTTCACAAGATCCGAGAAATGCAATCTTGATAAGCACTAAACGCGCGATTAGTCTAGCCGCATCGATATTGGCATCCCTGCTCACCGCTTGCACCACCCCAATGCAAGACCGCGGCACCTACCTCGCCGACACGCAACACCACGCCAAAAACGCCGACTCCCGCATCCGCTTCCTGGTGATGCATTACACCGAAATCGACGAAGCGCGTTCGATCGAGGTCCTCACAGGCGACCAGGTTAGCGTCCACTACATCGTCCCCGATGCCCCGCGCGTCGAACACGGCGAACCGGTCGTCTACCAGCTCGTGCCCGAGGACAAGCGCGCCTGGCATGCGGGCGTAAGCGCATGGCAAGGCGCGACGGAACTAAACGCGTCCTCGATCGGCATCGAGAACGTGAATCTCGGTCCCATCGGCGAGCAAGGCGGCGAAAAAAAATGGCAACCATACCCGCCCGCACAAATCGACGCCCTCATCAGACTCTCGCGCGATATCGTCGCGCGTCACCACATCCCGCCGACGCGCGTCGTCGGCCATAGCGACATCGCGCCGCAACGCAAGATCGACCCAGGCCCGCTCTTTCCCTGGCGCGCGCTGTACGATGCCGGCGTAGGCGCCTGGCCCGACGCCGACGCCGTCGCCGCCCACCTCGCCGGCCGCGATCCCAACGCGCCATCCGACGTGCGCGCATTGCAGGAAAAGCTGAAGCGCTACGGCTACGACGTCGCCACCGACGGCGTGCTCGATGACAAAACGCGCCGCGTCTTCAGCGCCTTCCAGATGCACTTCCGCCCGTCGAACTACGCGGGCGACGCCGACGCCGAAAGCGACGCCATCGCTCAGGCCTTGCTCGACAAATACATCGACAATTAAGAAGGAACCCGCCATGGGCGACTATTTCCTGCCGCTGCGCGCGCTCCACATGACCTGCGCGGGCCTCTCCATCGCTGGTTTCGTGCTGCGCTGGATCTGGATGCTGACGGACTCGCGCCTCCTCGCCGCGCGCGCCACGAAAATCCTCCCGCACATCGTCGACACGCTGCTGCTCGCAAGCGCGATCGCACTGGTCGCGATCATCGGCTTTTCGGCGAACGCCGCGTGGCTCGGCGCGAAAATCGCGGGCCTCGTCGTCTATATCGTGCTTGGCACGCTCGCGTTGAAGCGCGGCCGCACGAAGGGCGCGCGCGCCGCCTTCGGCATCATCGCGATCATCGTGTTCGCGTTCATCGCGTCGGTCGCGCGCACGCACGATCCGCTCGGTTTCCTGCGCGCGTTTGCATGATCCGCGCGACCGCCCGCCGCGCTCCGATAAAATCTCAGTTTTCTTCCATAAGCAGCACCGCACCCATGACTCAAGACGAACTCAAGCAACTGGTCGGCCAAGCCGCCGCCGACTACGTGAACGCGACCGTGCCGGAAGGCGCGATCATCGGCGTCGGTACCGGATCGACGGCCAATTGCTTCATCGACGCCATCGCGAAGTCGAAAGCGCGTTATCGCGGCGCGGTGTCGAGTTCGCTCGCGACCACCGCGCGCCTCGAATCGCACGGCTTTCAGGTGTTCGATCTGAACGATATCGAAACGCTCTCCATCTACGTCGACGGCGCCGACGAAATCGATGCGAGCGGCGCGATGATCAAGGGCGGCGGCGGCGCGCTCACGCGCGAGAAAATCGTCGCGTCGGTGGCGGACGTGTTCGTGTGCATCGCGGACGCGAGCAAGCGCGTGCCGGTGATGGGCGCTTTCCCGCTGCCCGTCGAAGTCGTGCCGATGGCGCGCACCGCGATCGGCCGCAAGCTCGCGGCGCTGGGCGGCGTGCCGATCGTGCGCGTGACGAAGGACGGATCGCCGTTCATCACGGACAACGGCAACGAGATCATCGACGTGAAAGGGCTCTCGATCACCGATCCGCGCGCGCTCGAAGCGCAAATCAACGCGTGGCCGGGTGTCGTGACGGTCGGGCTGTTCGCCGCGCGCGGCGCGAACATCTGTCTGCTCGGCACCGAGACGGGCGTCGAGCGGATCGACTACAAGTAATCCGGACGCGAACAAGACAAAAGCCCGGCGATGCGAATCGCCGGGCTTTTGTCGTTGCTGGGCCGATCAATACGCGTTGCGTCCGATAAACCCCTTGAACATCGTCATCGCGACGATCTTGATGTCGAACCAGAACGACCAGTTGTGGATATAGAACAGGTCGAATTTCACGCGGCTCTGCATCTTTTCGACTTTCTCGGTCGCGCCGCGATAGCCGTTCACCTGCGCCCAGCCCGTGATGCCCGGCTTGATGCGGTAGCGGAACATGTATCCGTAGACGAGATCCTTGTAGAGGTCGTCGTGCTCCAGCGCATGCGGGCGCGGCCCGACCACCGACATGTGCCCGAACAGCACGTTCAGGAACTGCGGCAGCTCGTCGAGGCTCGTGCGCCGCAGGAACGCGCCGACCTTCGTCACGCGCGGATCGTTGCGGGTCGCCTGCGTGACGTTGCCGTGGTTCTCCTGGTGCACCGCCATCGAGCGGAACTTGTAGATGCGGAACGGCCGTCCGTCCGCGCCCTTGCGGTTCTGCGTGAAGAACACCGGACCGCTCGACGTCGTCTTCACCGCAATCGCGATGGCGATCAGCAGCGGGGCGAGCGCGAGCAGCGCCGTCGCCGCGAAAAGGCGGTCGAACAGCAGCTTCGGCCACATTTGCAGCGTGTTGATGGGCGACGTCGTCAGATTGATGGTGGCGAGCCCGCCGACATCGGTCATCGAATGATTGAAGAGCGAGATGCTGCGCGTGTCCGGAATCAGCCGCAGATTCACGAAGTCGTGACGCAGCGCGTGGACGAAGCGATAGATCGTGTGCTCCTGCGACAGCGGCAGCGCGAGCCAGACTTCGTTGATGTCCTCGGCGCGCACCTTCTCGACGAGTTCGTCGAAATCGTTCAGCACGGGCAAACGATTGCCTCCCATGCCGATTGCGGACGTCGGAGCGGCCACGCCGTCCGCGCCGGTCGCTCGCAATTCCGCGTCGCTGGTCATGTCGAGCACGCAGACGGGCGTGAAGCCTTGCTCGGGCGTGCTGCTCAGGTGCGCGAGCAAGGTGCGCGAGAAGCCCTGCGCGCCGACGATGGCGACGGTGCGCTGATTGAGCCCGCGCCCGCGCATCAGGCGCAGACCCGTATACACGACGCATTTCGCCGCGACGATGAGCGCGCCGGAGATGAGTGTCGAATAGGCGAACCACAGGCGCGACACCGCATCCATGCGATGCAGCGTGAACGCGAGCAATAGACCCGCCGCGACCACGGCCATCCAGGCGAGCGTGACGCGCGCCAGCATCATGGCGAGCGGCTTGCCACGCCAGGTTTCGTACACGCCGAATGCGGGGAAGAGGAGAAGGGCGAGCGCGGAGTTGAACGCGATCAGCAGCCTTTCGATGTCGCTGAAATCGAGCGACGAAAAGCGTACGTCATGCGCGATCAATCCGCCCGCAATGATCAGACATACATCCAGAAAGCGCGCCAGCCAGCCAAACAATTCGTGATTTTTTTCTTGCATTCATCCAAACCGGTTAGACACTTGAGGCCGATGCTGCCTCGGTTGCTCGAAGACGCGGGAGTAGTCGGTCGAATTCCCGCTTGACGAGCCCGTAGCACTCGCATGCGCGTGCTTCCAGGCCCTCGCGATCCACGACCTTGATGCAGCCGCGGCTGTGATGGATGAGGCCGGCGTCGTGCAGCTTGCCCGCCGCCTCGGTCACGCCTTCGCGGCGCACGCCGAGCATGTCGGCGATCAGTTGCTGCGTGACTTGCAGCTCGTTCGACGCGGTACGATCGATTTCGATCAGCAACCAGCGGCAAAGTTGCTTGTTCAGCGAGTGATGTCGATTGCATGCGGCCGTCTGCGCGACCTGCGTGAGAAGCGCCTGCATATAGAGCAGCATCAGGCGGCGCAGGAAGTCCGAGCGGCCGAACTGCTCGCGCAGGGCTTGTGCGCTCATGCGATAGGCGAATCCAGGGCACTGCACCTGCACGCGCGTGGGCATGGTTTCGCCACCAGTCAGCACGGGCACGCCCGTCATGCCTTCGCGGCCCACCGCGGCGATCTCGACCGAGCCGCCGTCTTCCATCGTGTGCAGCAGCGAGATGATCGCCGTCGTCGGGAAGTAGACGTGATGAATGCGTTGGCCCGAATCGCACAGCAGTTGTTCGGTGCGCAATTGTACGAGTTCGAGATGCGGTGTGAGCGCTTGCCATTCGTGCGCCGGAAGTGCGCCGAGCAGGTGATTGCCGTGCAGGTCGGACTGGAGGGTCAGCATGATTTGTTCTCTCTCGTGACTTCGCGCGTTGCGCTTCAATTTTTATTTACTGGGTGAGCGTTTCCGAAAGATGTCGTTTCGAAGAAGCCTCACACCAGCCCCGTAGCCGCCCGTTCGCGCTTGAATCCATTTTTTTGTTCGCGCTGATTCGGGTTGCGGGTCTCTATTAGCGAGGACTATGCCAATGCGGGCAATCGCAATGCTGGCGGGACCTCATAGCCGATGTACTTGTCGTGATGCAGCGCAGCGCAGCGTTTTTGTTTCAGTCTTGAACATTGGTGGTCTTAGGAATGCCTGTGTGCCCCGATGAGTTTCCTCTGCGCAATCCCCCCGAACGGAGGTTTGGTCGTTTCTGACCACCGTGCGACAAGCCTCACAGGTCGACATCCCCTCTACAACCCACCTTCTTTCGTAGGGACATTGGAAATTGATTCATCCGTGTTCCATCCATTTCGCAGGGCTTCAAAAGCGCGTTATTTCCGCGCGCCCTTGATTTCCCGCGACGCCTTGCCGGGCGGGGCTTTGCGGCTCGTGCTCCAAGTCTGCCGCCAGGCGTTGCACGAAGTGGAATCGTTGCGCCCATTGCACATCCTGAAAAATCGGTGTGCCACGCCGCGCACGAGAATGCTTCAGCCGCGATGCATGGGGCGTGAGGTGCCTCACACAAGGCCTGCAGCGCATCACACAGCGGAGCGACGGATGGCTTGACTGCGCGAAACGTTTGCCCGGATCTCATCGGAGAGATGCTTTTCGCAATGTTGGCTCGCGCACGCAGGGAGCGTCGCGAAATGTTTCATCGGGGACAATTTCATGCGGAACCGATTAATCCGCGCGTAATGCGTGTTGCGTCAAATGCCGCGCGGACATCACGAGGTCATAAAAATGAATATGCAATGCGGGACGTAAATGAATGAAAAACCCCTTGAATCAGGGGCTCGAATATGTTTTTGCAGCAAGCGTGTGCTGAAGTGAATGAGGTGTCAGCACACGATATCGGCGAGCGCGGGAATCACGCGTTCGTAAGCATCCTCGATGAGATCGAACGATGCCTCGCATGGCTCGCTGCGGCCACGCGACAGCGCGCGCGCGAGGCGGCACTGCATGACCATCGTTTCGCTCGCGATTTTGCGCGCGGCCGCATTCGTCTGCACAGGAATGTCGAAGCCTTGTTCACGCATCCATTGCAGGTAGTGCGCGAGCAGTTCGAAGTTCGCCCCGAGTTGTCTCATGACATTGGACGCATAGAAACGCGCGTAAGGCTCGCCGCGCGCGAGCATCGCTTCGACATGCTCGGGGAACGCCGCGCGCCAGCGTGTGATGGGGTTGTGCAGCGGGCGCCGCAGCAGATGCGCGCACAACAGGTCCGCGGAGACTTCGGCGAGTGAAGTGCCCGACAGCGAATCCCGCACACGCTTGACGAATTCGACGTGCGGAAAGAGCTCGTGCATTGCGTCGGGACGCAAGATTCCGTCGTAATCATCGCCGTCGAGCAGGTGATAACCCGTGTGATGAAAGTAGCCGAGACGGCGCGCATCGGGATCGATCACATCGATGCCGATGGTCGTCTTCGCATGCTCGCGGCGATACGAACCGGCGCGCATGTCGGGCAGGAAGAACGCGTCGACCTCGACGAGCACGGTGTTCCCGCGGCGCGTCTGCACGAGCGCGCGTTCCTCCAGCGAGTCGAATACCGCCAGTTCCTGCACCTGCAGTCCGTACAGCTTTTCGATGTCCTCGAACGGCAGCTTGCCGAGCGTGAACTGATCGGCTTCGAAGTCCTGAGCGACGGTGAACGCAAGCGCCGCGCGCGGCTCGAGCCCGTTTCCATGCAGGAGTTCTATCCACAGATCGATGGGCGCGACGCCTTCGCGCCAGATGCGCTCGCCCCGATGCAGCGCGTGTGCATGATGACGCCGCGCACGCATGCGCAAGGGATCGAGCGACACGACGCGGGAACGACTCGCGCCTGAATTCGTCACACCGCTCGTCTGGAACGCGCTCATGCCGTGACCTCGGGCCGGGAAGGCCGGCTGCCGATACCGCGTATGCGTGAAAGCGCGTGTGCTTTTGGTTTTAGTTGTGCGTATGCGTGTGCACGCGCGTCGCGTCCGATGGCGGTATGCATTTTGATTTTCCCATGAAGGTGCCCTATTACGCGAGCGCTATCGACGCGATGCGAGCACGCGCGGCGGCCCGCAGCGCGGACTGTCGCGTAGTCGTTTCGAACGTCGGGCAGGCGTCTTTTTCCCCGGGACGCCTTTGCAGCGTGTGGTCGGGCTTATTTGAAAGGCGCGCAGGGTTGGGGTCGGTGCGATGGCGCACTGAATTTAGGCGGGTCGGCACGTAAGGTTTAATCGTCGCAACGCCGGTAATTGCCGGTAAAGCATGGAGATAATCGATGAACTGGAAAATCCTGGATTTCGAACAACTCACTGCGCGTGAGCTTTATTTGATTTTGCGCGCGCGCAGTGCGGTGTTCGTTGTCGAACAGTCGCACGTCCATCTCGATCCGGATGGTCGCGACGAAACGGGCACGCACATATTCGCAGCGGAAGACATGAGCCGTTCGATGCCGGTGCTCGCTTATGCGCGTATTCACGCGGGCGACGCGGAAGATCCTGAAGTGGTGGTGGACAAGATCCTGACGAGCCCGCTGCGTCGCGGCGATGGCACCGCGCACGCGCTGATCGAGCGGCTGCTCGCGGTGACGGCCGAGCGCTGGCCTGGTCGCGGCGTGCGTCTCACCGCACCCGTCAGCCTGCGCGGTTTCTATGAGGCGTTCGGCTTTCGCAAGACCGAAGGTCCGTTTCTCGAGCACGGCATGCCGTACATCGGTCTGACGAGAAAGAGCCGACAGGTTCAGTTCGCAGCGAGCGACAACGCCACCACCTACGAGTTGCTCTAAGCGCCACCAGCGACGCGCTGCGTGCGCCGCAACCGGTGCGCAGCGAAAGAAGCCAGTATCACGGCGTGGACGGTCCAGGCATCGAGGCAGGAACAAGGATCGAGGCGGCGCGAGCCGTCTCGAATCGCGTCCTCGAAAGAATAAGATCAACGCCGCCGGCACAAGCCGGCGAGCGTATAAACAGCCTATCTCATGCGAATAGTCCATCTCGCCAACCACGCGCAGACGATCGGCAACGGCACCGTCAACATGATGGTCGATCTCGCCTGCATGCAGGCGCGCATGGGTCAGGACATCGTCGTGGCATCGTCCGGCGGCGGGTTCGAGCCGCTGTTGCGACGTCACGGCATCACGCATATTCCGCTGCAGCAGTCGCGGCAGCCGTGGCGCGTGCCGTCGATGATCGCGGGCTTCAATCGTCTCATCGATCGCTTCGATCCCGATATCGTCCACGCCCACATGATGACCGGCGCGCTCATTTCGCGTTTCGGCAGCATGCGGCGCCGCTTCGCGCTCGTGACGACCGTGCATCACGAACTGCAGAAAAGCGCGTCGCTCGTGCGCGCCGGCGACCGCATGGTGGCCGTGAGCCGCGCGGTCGCGCTTGATCTGCAGGCGCGCGGCATCGGGCCTGAGCGCATGTCGATCGTGCTCAACGGCGCAGTGGGCGCGCCACGGCTCGTGTGCCGGCCCGCTGCGAAGCCGGTGCGCCTGAGGCATCCGAATATCGTCTGCGTGGCGGGCATGTATCGCAGGAAGGGCATCGCGGAGCTGCTGCATGCGTTCGCGCTCGTGCGCGAGCAGTCCGCGAACGATCGCGAGTTCATGGCCGAGCCGCATCTCTATCTCGTCGGCGACGGTCCCGATCGCGGTTCGCTGGAAGCGCTCGCGGACGAACTGGGCATCGAGCAGGTCACGCATTTCACCGGCTTCGTCGCCGATGCCCGCCCGTACTTCGCGAGCGCTGACGTGTTCGCGCTGCTCTCGTATCAGGACCCGGGTCCGCTCGTGATCGCCGAGGCGCGCGAGGCGGGCTGCGCGATCGTGGCGACGCGCGTGGGCGGCATCCCCGAAATGCTCGACGACGGCGCAGCGGGCGTGCTCGTGCCCGCGGGCGACATCGAACAGGCGGCGGCGAAGCTGCGCTGGCTGTTGCTCGACCGACAGGCGCGCGACCAGTTCTCGGCGCGCGCGCGACAGAATCTCCAATTGCTGTCGGTGGAACGAGCAAGCGGCGAATACATGGCGATCTATCAGCACACGCTCGCGGAGCGTGAATCGATGCAGCGACGGCAGATGACAATCGATACGCGACGCGCCCGCACGCCAGATGGCGCGATTTAAGCATAGCGCTGACAAATGGCCGCGCTGCACCGCGCCACGGTACTTTCGTCCCATACGTCCGATCATACAAATGGCCCATGCCAGCAGCCTTCCGTTCGCGTTCGCACAGAAAGCCTACGTGATGCTTGCTCAAATGAGTGCATGATCGGTCCGACGACATGAGGGCCGCAAAAAAAGCACTCGCCGCGCTGCGACGCCGTCATTCTTCAGTTTCCCTGATGAATGCCTGCGCGCGCGCGGCGCGAGCGCAGCAGACGCACGTGAATCGGTAATAAAGAAAAAAGACTAATCATCGACATCGGGGCCAGAGGGATTACCCTGTCAGGAAATTCCTGACTGGCATTCGAAGCAACGAAGACGCAACGTATCAAGCACGACGAATGGACCTGTCGGGAACCCGTCGTGCCTTTCGCAGGCCTGGAAGCGAAAGCGATGCGCTCATACACATGGCTACGGAACAGGCGAGAAGGGGAGAAGCGAGATGGATGAAAACAAAGAGCGATCGCTGGTGGCGAAGGTGATGGACGGACTCGTCTCAGGGATCGTCGAGCAAAAATATGGCGCGATACTGCCACCGCAGGACATCCTCTCGAAGGAGTTCGACGTGAGCCGCACCGTCATGCGTGAGGCGCTGTCGATGCTGCTCGCGCGCCACATGCTGGATGTGCGGCCGAAAACCGGCACACGTATTCGTCCGATGAGCGACTGGCGGCTCATCGACGAGGACGTGGTGAGCTGGCGCTTTCGCGCAAAGCCCGATCAGACATTTTTGCGGGATGTAATCGAATTCCGCATGCTGATCGAACCGCGCGCGGCAGCGCTCGCGGCCGCGCGCGCGACGCCCGACGAGATCGCCGGCATCCGCGATGCGTTCGACGCGCTCTCGCGTCTGCAGGTGGGCGAGCCGGAATATCAGGCAGCCGACGAAGTACTGCACACGCGCATCGTGGCGGCGAGCGGCAACCAGTTCTTTCGCCAGATGACGGCGATCGTGCGCGGCGCGCTCGTGACGGTGAATCCGATCGTCGATGGCATCGAGTCCGTGCGCGAGGCGACGCTTGCGGCGCAGAAGAGCGTGGTCGAGGCGATCGAGGCAAAGGATCCCTCCGCCGCGGAATCCGCGACGCGCGCGCTCGTCGACCTCGCCGCCGAGGAAGTGGGCCGCGCGTTCTCGCTGGAGCGCTCGAGCAGTCAGCCCGCGTCGCCGAGCGTGAACGCGTCAGCGGGGGTTTAGGGCGCTTAAGCGTCGGTCGATGTTGCTTGCCAAGCCTGGAGCCGGGACATGTCCCGGCTTTTTGCCGTCTGCGCGCGCCGCGCGAACTCGCCATGCGATGCAATGAGGCACAATGCGGCGCACGACGAACATTGCACACGGAGGCAGGATTGAGCAACACGAACATCGACGGAACAACGATACGCTGGGGCATCGTCGGCGCGGGACGCATCGCGCGGCGCTTCGCCGACAGTCTCGCGCATGTCGAGGGCGCGCGGCTCGCGGGTGTGTGGTCGCGTCGCGAGGAACCGGCGCGCGCGCTCGCCGATGCCTTCGATGCGCGCGCGTTCGCGGATTTCGACGCGCTGCTCGAAGACATCGACGCGCTCTATATCGCGACCTTGCAGGACAGCCATCCCGGTTACGCGTTGCGCGCGTTCGCGGCGGGCAAGCCCGTGCTGTGCGAAAAGCCCGCGGCCGTGAATGCGCGCGAATTGCAGCGCATGATCGACGCGGCGCGCGCGGCCAAGCTGCTCTTCATGGAAGCGATGAAGCCGCCGTTCTACCCGCTGTATCGCCGCCTGCGCGAGCATCTGGAGAGCGATCCCATCGGCGAGATCGGGCTCGTGCGCGCGGGCTGCTCGATGGCCGGCGTGCCGCTCGATCATCCGTCGTTTTCACTGGAAGCAGGCGGTGGCGCGCTGCTCGACATCGGTGTCTACGAGGCGTTTCTCGCGGTCGACTGGCTCGGCGAGGCGCTCGATGTGCAGACCATCGGACGTCTGGGCGAAACGGGCGTCGACGTCTTCGCAAGCCTGAACGTGCGGCACGAACGCGGCATCGCGCAACTGTTCTGCGGCCTCGATCTGCAGGGTCGCGGCGACGCGCTGATCGGCGGCACGCTCGGCACGGTGACGATCCACGAGAACTGGTGGAATCCGGCGCGCGCGACGATCGCTTACACGGATGGCCGCAGAATCGAACTCGACGAGCCTTTCACGGGCGGCGGCCTCAACTACGAAACCGCGCATTTCTGCGAGCTGTTGCGCGCGGGTGAAACGGAAAGCCCGGTGATGTCGCATGCGATGTCGATGCGCATGATCGCGATCATCGATGCCGCGCGGCGCGATCTGAAGCTGCGCTTTCCCTTCGAAACCGACTGACGAAGCGAGGCAAATGCGCAGTCAATGCCGTCCCGGCAGTGCGAGACGTCGCTCGAAAATCCGCTGCACGAATTCGAGCACGCTGCACAGAATCCAGTAGACGAACGCAGCCGCGAGATAGAGCGGCAACGGCTGATAGGTCGCCGCGATCACTTCCTGAGCGCTGCGCAAAAGCTCGGTCACGGTGATGACGGACACGAGCGACGTGTCCTTGATCAGACTGATGAGACTGTTCGACAGACTAGGCACCGCGATGCGCAGCGCCTGCGGCCCGATCACGTAGCGCAGCGTCTGCGTGCGCGACAGCCCGAGACTGTAGGACGCGAGCCATTGCCCGGCGTGGATGCCGAGAATCGCGCCGCGCATGCTTTCGGACAGATACGCCGCGACGTTCGCCGACAGCGCGATCACGCCCGCGGGCGTCGGTTCGAGCGAGATGCCGAGGCTCGGCAGGCCGTAGTAGATGACGAAGATCTGCACGAGCAGCGGCGTGCCGCGCATCACGCTCACATAGCACCGCCCGAGCGCGACGAGCGCGCGATTCTGGCTGATGCCCATCAACGCGAGCACGACGGCCGCGATGAGGCCGAAGAACATCGAATACAGCGCGAACTTGATCGTCAGTAGCGCGCCTTGCGCCAGCACGGGCGCCGATTGAACGAGCAGGGATGTCGTGGACATGAACGGAAAGCGTGAGAGAACTGCGCGTAAGAGAACTGCGGCGTGGCGAATCGGAAAATCCGCACATCATAAACCGGCGAGCAAAAAACGAAGGGCGGCATCGTTCAACGATGCCGCCCTGTAGCGCTGAACGCGCTGACTTACTTCGCCGGCTTCGTCACGTCGATGCCGAACCACTTGTCCGAAATCTTCGTGAAAGTGCCGTCCGCTTCGAGCTGGGTCATCGCGTCGTCGAGCGCCTTGGCGAACTTCGGATTGCCCTTCTTGAACGGAATCCCCGACGGATTGCCCGCGCCCACATTTGCGCCCGTGCGCAGCGGCAGTTGCGAATTCTTCAGCAGATACGCGAGCATCAGGCGGTCGTTGAGCGCTGCGTCGAGACGGCCGGCGGCGAGGTCGCGCAGATACTCGGGCGCGCCCGGATACGTCTTCACGTCGATGCCCGGCACCGACTTCGCCATGTCCATGTAGTTCGTGCCGAGACCGACGCCGAGCTTCTTGCCCTTCAGTTCATCGAGCGTCTTGAACTCGCGCTTGTCGTCGTTGCGCTGGATCAGCTGCGCGTTCGAATACGTGTACGCCGGCGAGAAATCGAGCGTCTGCTTGCGCGCATCGGTGATGCCGACCTGGTTCACGATCACGTCGAACTTGCCCGCCTGCAGGCCCGCGATGATGCCGCTCCATTCGGTCGTGACGAACTCGGGCTTCACGCCGAGCTTGGCGGCGACGGCCTTGGCGATATCGACGTCAAAGCCGACCAGTTCGCCATTCGGCGCTTTCGAGTTGAACGGCGGGAAGGTGCCTTCGAGGCCGACGCGCAGCGTGCCGCGCTGCTTGACCTGATCGAGCAGATCGTCGGCGTGGGCGGCGGTGGCGGTGAATGCCGCGCCGATCAGGCTGGCGGCGACGAGCTTCTTGAGCGTGGACAGTTTCATCGTGTTGTTTTCCTCTTGATGGGCACAGCGTCTTTATTCGATGCGGCGATCATAGTGAAAATGCAATCGCTGCGTAATATCGTTTGCTTATGTCTATATGCGGGATTGGCCGGTCACGCGAGCGCTTCGACGCACTCCTTGACGAGCGCCGGGCCGCGATAGATCAGCCCCGTGTAGATCTGCACGAGCGCAGCGCCCGCCGCCAGTTTCGCGCGCGCGTCCTCGCCCGAAAAGATCCCGCCCACGCCGATGATCGGCACCTCCGTGCCGACCTCCGCGCGCAGCTTGCGGATCACTTCGTTCGACGCGTCGAAGACCGGACGTCCCGACAGGCCGCCGGCCTCGTCGCCGTGCTGCATGCCTGTGACGGCGGTGCGCGAGAGCGTCGTGTTCGTGGCGATCACGCCGTCGATCCTGTGAGCCAGCAGTGTGCCCGCAATCGACTTGATCTGCTCGTCGTCGAGATCGGGCGCGATCTTCAGCGCGAGCGGCACGAGCTTGCCGTGCAGGTCGGACAGACGCGCCTGCTTGTCCTTCAGCGCGCCGAGCAGCGAATCGAGCTCGCCCGCGCCTTGCAGTTGCCGCAGATTCTTCGTGTTCGGCGACGAGATGTTGATCGTCACGTAGCTCGCGAACGGATACACGCGTTCGAGGCAGTAGAGATAGTCTTCGGCGGCGCGCTCGATCGGGGTATCGGCGTTCTTGCCGATGTTCAGGCCCAGCACGCCGCGATAATGCGCTGCCTTCACATTGGCGACGAACTGATCGACGCCGCCGTTGTTGAAACCCATCCGGTTGATGAGCGCGTTCGCCTCGGGCAGCCGGAAGATGCGCGGGCGCGGGTTGCCGGGCTGAGCGCGCGGCGTCACGGTGCCCACTTCGATGAAGCCGAAGCCGAGCGCGGCCAGCCCGTCGATGCACGCGCCGTCCTTGTCGAGGCCCGCAGCAAGGCCGACAGGGTTGCGGAACGTGATGCCCATGACGGTGCGGGGCGAATCGGGGCCGCGCGTGGCGAGCATGCCGGCGAGCCCGGTGCGGCCGGCGGCGCCGAGCATGCGCAGTGTCAGGTGATGAGCATCTTCCGCGTCCATCTTGAAGAGATGCGAACGCGCGAGCGGGTAGAGGGAGCTGAACACGAAATGAAAGCCGGCGACGGCGAATTTTTTTAAGACCGCTATTTTAGCGGCTTTGGGCGGCGCGCCGGTCCGGCCTTGTCGGGACTACTTCGGCTGGCCCGGTCCATGAATGCGCCCGGGCATCGGCAGCGTGCCGGCGGATTGCGTGTTCGCGGGATCGAGCGGCGCCCAGTGGCCGTCGATCAGGCCTTCCAGCGGCCGGAAATTCGCCTTGTAGGCCATCTTTTCGCTTTCGCGAATCCAGTAGCCGAGATAGACGTGCGGCAAGTCGAGGCTCTTCGCCTGCTCGATCTGCCAGAGGATGTTGAAGGTGCCGTAGCTCGTCTTCGGCATGTCCGGCTCGAAGAACGTGTACACCGACGAAAGCCCGTCGCCGAGAATGTCGATCATGCTGATCATGCGCAGCACGCCGGGTTCGTCCGGGTGCGCCGGATCGCGCGGCTCGCGGAATTCGACCAGGCGCGAGTTGATCCGGCTTTGCAGCAGGAACTGCTCGTACTGGTCGCGGCTGTCGCGGTCCATGCCGCCGCCCGCATGGCGCGCGGACTGATAACGCATGTAGAGCGTGTAATGCTCTTCGTCGTAATGCAGCGGCGCGACGCTCGCCACCAGATTGCCGTGCAGCTTCCACACGCGCCGCTGCGCGCGGTTCGGCACGAAGCGCGCGACCGGCACGCGCACCGGCACGCAGGCGCGGCAGCCGTCGCAGTACGGGCGATAGGTGAATACGCCCGAGCGCCGGAAACCGGCCTTGACGAGTTCGGTGTAGACGTCGGAGTTGATCAGATGGCTCGGCGTGGCGACTTGCGAGCGCGCGACACGCCCTTCCAGATAACTGCAAGGGTAGGGCGCTGTTGCATAGAATTGCAGCGCGGAAAGCGGTGACAGCGGCAGCTCGTTCGGATGTGTCACGTTGGCGGCTCTCGCAGGCGTCGTCTCGTCGTTGCCGGCCGGCGCGCGGGTTCGATTCCAGGCGCGCGCCCGGCGGCTGCATTGCGTTCGTCGCTCAGCGTGCCAGCGCGTCGAGAAGGACGGTTTTATCGAAGCGCCAGCCGATCGCCGGTTCCGTGGTGGCCCGCCCGAGATGCGCGACGAACGCGCGTCGGGCAATCTCGCGGCCTCCCAGCGACGCCAGATGCGACGTGTTCTGCTGGCAGTCTATCATCTCTATTTTGTTGCGGCGCAAGTGTCCGACGAGCGCCGAGAGCGCGATTTTCGACGCGTCGGTGCGGTGCGCGAACATCGATTCTCCGAAGAACATGCGCCCGAACGACACGCCGTAAAGCCCGCCCACGCGGGCCCCGTCGTACCACGCCTCGATGCTGTGCGCGCTGCCCGCGCGATGCAGCGTCGAGTACGCATCCACGATGTCCGGCGTGATCCAGGTGCCGCGCTGTCCGTCGCGTGGGGTGTCGGCGCAGGCGCGCATCACGGCGGGAAAATCGTCATCGACGCGAATCTCCCAGAGCGGGTCGCGCAGCACGCGCTTCAACGTCTTGCGCAGCGAATCCGACACCTTGAACTCGGCCGGATAGAGCACCATGCGCGGGTCGGGGCACCACCACAGCACCGGCTGGCCGTCCGAATACCACGGGAAAATGCCGCGCCCATAGGCGTCGATGAGACGCGACGGCAACAGGTCCGCGCTGGCGGCGAGCAGGCCCGGCGCGCCGCTCGACACGCCGAGCGCGCGCTCGACGGGCGGGAAGGGATCGTCGTCGGCGAGCCAGGGAACCATGTTCTCGGAAGGACGTGCTTCAGCCGTCGCGCAGCGTGCGGAAGATATCGCCCGTATGCAGCGTGAAGTTGCCGGCGGCGCGGTCGGCGAAGAAAAACCGCAGGGTCTGGCCGACTGTCGGGAAGGCGATTTCGTCCCACGGAATCTCGCTTTCCTCGAAGAGCTTCACTTCCAGGCTTTCCTCGCCCGGATCGACTTCGATGTCGAGCAGCCGCGCAAGGTAGAAGAGATGCACCTGATGCACGTGCGGCACGTTGAGCAGCGTGAAGAGACTCTGAATCTCCACGCGCGCGCCCGCTTCCTCCAGCGTTTCGCGCGCGGCGCCTTCGCTCGTCGTCTCCTGCATTTCCATGAAGCCGGCGGGCAGCGTCCAGTAGCCGTAGCGCGGCTCGATCGCGCGGCGGCACAGCAGCACCTTGTCGTCCCAGACGGGCACGGTGCCCACGACGTTGCGCGGATTCTGATAGTGAACGGTGTTGCAGTTGTTGCAGACGAAGCGCTCACGGTTGTCGCCGGGCGGAATGGCGAGGCCGACCTCGTGGCCGCAGACGGAACAGAATTTCATGGAAATGGACGTGGGATATGTGGTGCGAGTGTATCACCGCACCGGCGCGCCTTTGAGACGCTCAAAACGGTTTGCGGCATCAGCCGGGCCGCATGATCGGCCTGCCTTGGGCCAACGGTGCGACGCCTGCCTTCTCGCTACAATAGTTGACTCGAATTGCAGTGTCCCTTTTCACGATCGGGGCGCCTCGTGCGCCCGAAGCGAACACCATGTCATCCACGCCAGCCGCTGCCAGCCGTCCTCCGATGCTCGCCACCGCCGATGCGCTCGGCCGTTTGCTCGACGCCGCGCGTCAGGTGGACGGGCGCGAACGCGTCGACACGCTCGACGCGGGCAATCGCGTGCTCGCCGCGGACGTCACCTCGCCGCTCGACGTCCCGCCGATGCACACCAGTTCCATGGACGGCTACGCGGTCCGCGCCGCCGATCTCGCCGGCGCGAGCGAAGGCGCTCCCGTCGTGTTGGCGGTGTCACAGCGCATTCCGGCGGGCCACGCGGCCGCACCGCTCGCGGCCGGCACGGCTGCGCGCATCTTCACCGGCGCGACGGTGCCGCCCGGCGCCGATGCGGTCGTCATGCAGGAAATGGCGCAGGTATCGGATGACGGCCGCGTCGCGTTCGCACAAGCGCCCGCGGCGGGCGAATGGATCACGCGGCAAGGCGCGGATATTCGCCGCGACTCGGTCATCCTGCCTGCGGGCACGCGCCTCACGCCGCAGGCGCTCGGACTCGCGGCCTCGGTCGGCTGCGCGCAACTCGATGTCGTGCGCGCCGTGCGTGTCGCGATATTTTTCACCGGCGACGAGCTGCGCATGCCGGGCGAGCCGCTCGAACCCGGCGCGATCTATAACTCGAACCGCTTCACGCTGCGCGCGCTGCTCGCGAAACTCGGCTGCGAGGTGACGGATCTCGGCATCGTGCCGGACCGGCTCGATGCGACGCGCGAGACTTTGCGGCGCGCCGCGAGCGAGCATGACCTGATCCTGACCTGCGGCGGCGTGTCGGTCGGCGAGGAAGATCACGTGAAGCCAGCGGTGGAAGCCGAAGGACGCATTTCGATGTGGCAGATCGCGATGAAGCCGGGCAAGCCGCTCGCGTTCGGCGCGGTGCGGCGCGGTGATCAGGGAAGCGAGGCCTTTTTTATCGGCCTGCCGGGCAATCCGGTGTCGAGCTTCTGCACGTTCCTGCTGTTCGTGCGGCCGTTTCTGCTGCGTCTCGCAGGCGTGAAGCACGTCACGCCGCGCGTCTACTCGATGCGCGCCGACTTCAGCCAGAAAAAAGGCGATCGCCGCAACGAATTCCTGCGTGCGCGGGTAAACGAATCGGGCGGGCTGGATCTCTTCGAGAATCAGAGTTCGGCCGTCATGACATCGACGGTCTGGGGCGACGGTCTCATCGACAACCCGCCGAATCATGCGATCAGCGATGGCGAGATCGTGCGCTTCATCCCCTTTTCAGAACTGACGCGGTAAGGACGAGCTGGACATGAAAGTCGAACTGAGATTTTTCGCGAGCGTGCGCGAGGCGCTTGGCGTCGCGAACGAAACGGTCAGCGTGCCGGACACGGTGGTCAACGTCGGCGACGTGCGCGCCTGGCTGCGCATGCGCGGCGGCGCGTGGGAAGAGGCGCTCGCCGAGGGCCGCGCGCTGCGCATGGCCTGCAATCACGTGATGACGAATCCATCGCAGCGCATCACCGAGGGTTGCGAAGTGGCGTTCTTCCCGCCTGTCACGGGTGGCTGACATGTCGACGCATGCCAAAGTCCGCGTGCAGGAAGCCGATTTCGACATAAGCGCGGAAGTGGCCGCGCTGCGCGCCGACAATCCGAAAGTCGGCGCGGTCGCGTGTTTCGTCGGCACGGTGCGCGACCTGAACGAAGGCAGCGCCATCGAAACGATGGAACTGGAGCACTATCCGGGCATGACGGAAAAGTCGCTGGAAGCGATCGCCGGGCAGGCGCGCGAGCGCTGGCGCGGCTCGGACGTGCTGATCGTGCATCGCGTGGGCAAGTTGAAACCGCTCGATCAGATCGTGCTGGTCGTGACGACGGCGATGCATCGCGCGGAGGCGTTCGAATCATGCGCGTTCGTGATGGATTACCTCAAGACGCAGGCGCCGTTCTGGAAGAAGGAAAAGACCGAAGCGGGCGAGCGCTGGGTCGATGCGCGCGAAACCGACGACGCGGCGCTCGCGCGCTGGCAGGACGCGGACGACTGAGCCGGCGCTACTACTCGTCGGCCGATCTGCCGATGAACTTCGCCGGAAACGGCTCGGCATCCGGGCGCTCGGGAAAGCGCGGCTCGGGTGCGCCGCCCGTGCGCTGGCGTTTGAGCGCCGCGAGCAGTTCCTGCTGCTCGACGGGAATCTGATAGTCCCAGCCGAACTTGCTGAGCTGCAGGCTTTGCGCGATGCGCAGCGCGGGTTCCATGAACTGCACGGCGGCGGCCGGTTCGTAGCGCGCCTCGACCGTGTTCAGAAACAGCGACAGCCAGCGCGCGAAGTGGCGCGGCTCGATGTCGTCGATCGGCCGGTGCGCTTCCTGCACGTTCCCGCGATACTGCTTCGATCCGAGCACGAGGCTCGACCAGAACGTCGTCATTTTGGCGAGATGCTCGTCCCAGCGACCCGTGAGCGCGCGAGAGAAGATCGGGCCGAGAAGCGGATCGTCGTCGACGCGGCGATAAAAGGCTTCGACGAGCGCGCGCACGTTGGCCTCGCTGGGTTCGCGATCGCGCGGATCGGCTGCAGGTTGGTGATCTGAATTCATGAAGGTCAAGCGCCAGCCGATGGTTTGCTGACGAAAAGCAATAATATGACGCACAATATCGGATACTCGGGCGGGCGCTGCTCCTGCGGCGGCCCGCATCGAGCGCCGCGCCGGCTCCATTTTCGGGTTGCCCGCGTGCCGATACTAGCCCTTGCGGGGCAGACGACCGTCATTTCCCTTGCCACCGCGCGGTTTTCGCGGTCCGGCGCGACATGACGCCGCTCCCACCGATGCACCCAGGCGCCTGAACCCATGCGCGCGACACCATGCGACTGACCGACTATACCGACTACGCCCTGCGCGTTCTGCTCTATCTCGCCGTCCGACCGGCCGGGCTCGCAACGATTCAGGAGATCTCGGACGGCTACGGCATCTCGAAGAATCATCTGATGAAGATCGTCCAGCAACTCGGCGAGCTCGGCTGGGTCGAGACCGTGCGTGGCCGCAACGGCGGCCTGCGGCTGTCGGCGCGCTCGAACGATCTCACGATTGGCGACGTCGTGCGCAAGACCGAGAGCGACTTTGCGATCGTCGGCTGTTTCGTGGATCAGGAGGCCGCCGTGCGTCAGCGCTGCGTGATCCAGCCGCAGTGCCGTCTGCGCGGCGTGCTCGCGGCCGCGCGTGACGCGTTTCTCGCCGAACTCGACAAGTACACGGTCCGCGAACTCGCGGAACCAGCGAACGAACTCGCGCGGCTGCTGGGCATTGTCACCATCACGCCTGTTCCGACAAGTGCGCTGGTGCCGAGCCGCGCGCCTTCCTGATCGAACGAAGCGATTCAGTTACCGATCGTTTGCCGAAAACCGGCGCTCGGTCAAGAGCCTGTCGAAAAGCAAAAAAGTGCACTTATCGAGCTAAACAACGCTTGAAAGTGACAGAAAGCGCCTCATTTTGATCGTATTCAGAATTGGAGCTTCAAAAAATGAGAATCGACAAACTCACCACCAAATTCCAGGAAGCGCTCTCGGACGCGCAAAGCCTGGCAGTCGGACACGACAACCAGTACATCGAGCCGGTTCACCTGCTTGCGGCGCTGATCGCCCAGCAGGACGGTTCCGCGCGTTCGCTGCTGTCGCATGCGGGCGTGCAGGTGCAGGCGCTGCAAACTTCCCTGAACGACGCCATCAAGCGTCTGCCGCAAGTTCAGGGCACGGACGGCAACGTTCAAGTGAGCCGCGAGCTCGCGGGCCTGCTCAACGCCGCGGACAAGGAAGCGCAAAAGCTCAACGACACCTACATCGCGAGCGAGATGTTCCTGATTGCCGTCGCGGACGATCGTGGCGAAGCGGGCCGCATCGCGAAGCAGCACGGCCTGTCGCGCCGCGCGCTCGAAGCGGCGATCAACGCCGTGCGCGGCGGCGCGCAGGTCAACAGCCAGGACGCCGAAAGCCAGCGCGAGGCGCTCAAGAAATACACCGTCGATCTGACGGAACGCGCCCGCGCGGGCAAGCTCGATCCGGTGATCGGCCGCGACGACGAAATCCGTCGCGCGATCCAGATTCTTCAACGCCGCACGAAGAACAATCCGGTGCTGATCGGCGAGCCGGGCGTCGGCAAGACGGCGATCGTCGAAGGGCTCGCGCAGCGCATCGTCAATGGCGAAGTGCCGGAAACGCTCAAGAACAAGCGCGTGCTGTCGCTCGACATGGCCGCGCTGCTCGCGGGCGCGAAGTATCGCGGCGAGTTCGAGGAGCGCCTGAAGGCGGTGCTGCACGACATCGCGAAGGATGAAGGGCAGACCATCGTCTTCATCGACGAAATTCACACGATGGTCGGCGCGGGCAAGGCCGAAGGCGCGATGGACGCGGGCAACATGCTCAAGCCGGCGCTCTCGCGCGGCGAGCTGCATTGCGTCGGCGCGACCACGCTCGACGAATACCGCAAGTACATCGAGAAGGACGCGGCGCTGGAACGCCGCTTCCAGAAGGTGCTGGTCGACGAGCCGACGGTGGAAGCGACCATCGCGATCCTGCGCGGCTTGCAGGAAAAGTACGAGCTGCATCACGGCGTCGATATCACCGATCCGGCGATCGTCGCGGCGGCGGAACTGTCGCATCGCTATATCACGGACCGCTTCCTGCCGGACAAGGCCATCGATCTGATCGATGAAGCGGCGTCGCGCATCAAGATGGAAATCGATTCGAAGCCCGAAGAGATGGACAAGCTGGACCGTCGTCTCATTCAGCTGAAGATCGAGCGCGAGGCGGTGAAGAAGGAGAAGGACGAAGCGTCGCAGAAGCGTCTGCAACTGATCGAAGAGGAAATCGATCGGCTGAACCGCGAGTATTCGGACCTGGAAGAAATCTGGACTGCAGAGAAAGCGGCCGTGCAGGGCAGCGCGCAATTGAAGGAAGAAATCGAGAAGGTGCGCGCGGACATCACGCGGCTGCAGCGCGAAGGCAAGCTCGAAAAGGTCGCCGAGTTGCAGTACGGCAAGCTGCCGGAGCTCGAAGCGCGTCTGAAGCAGGTGACGCAGGCCGAGTCGCAGGAGCAGAACAACCCGACGCGTCCGCGGCTTCTGCGCACGCAGGTCGGCGCGGAGGAAATCGCAGAAGTCGTGTCGCGTTCCACCGGCATTCCCGTGTCGCGGATGATGCAGGGCGAGCGCGAAAAGCTCTTGCAGATCGAGAGCAAGCTGCACGAGCGCGTGATCGGCCAGGACGAGGCGATCGGCGCGGTGGCGGACGCGATTCGCCGTTCGCGCGCCGGTTTGTCCGATCCGAACCGGCCGTATGGCTCGTTCCTGTTCCTGGGTCCTACGGGCGTCGGCAAGACGGAACTGTGCAAGGCGCTCGCGTCGTTCCTGTTCGATTCGGAGGATCATCTCATCCGCATCGACATGAGCGAGTTCATGGAGAAGCACAGCGTCGCGCGGCTGATCGGCGCGCCGCCGGGGTATGTGGGCTATGAGGAAGGCGGTTATCTGACCGAAGCGGTGCGTCGCAAGCCGTATAGCGTGATTTTGCTCGACGAAATCGAGAAGGCGCATCCGGACGTGTTCAACGTGCTCCTGCAAGTGCTCGACGATGGCCGCATGACCGATGGCCAGGGCCGCACCGTGGACTTCAAGAACACGGTGATCGTGATGACGTCGAACCTCGGTTCGCAAGTCATTCAGGGCATGGTCGGCGAGCCGCAGGAGAACGTGAAGGACGCCGTCTGGGAAGAAGTGAAGCTGCACTTCCGGCCGGAATTCCTGAACCGTATCGACGATGTCGTCGTGTTCCATGCGCTCGATCGCACCAATATCGAATCGATCGCGAAGATTCAGCTGCATCGTTTGCAGGAACGTCTGGCGAAGCTCGACATGCAGCTCGAAGTGTCGGACACGGCGCTCGAGCAGATCGGCAAGGTCGGCTACGATCCGCTGTTCGGCGCGCGGCCGCTGAAGCGCGCGATTCAGCAAGAGATCGAAAATCCGGTCGCCAAGCTGATTCTCGCCGGACGGTTCGGGCCGAAGGACGTCATTCCGGTCGATGTGCGGGAAGGGCAGTTCGTGTTCGATCGCGTGGTGCATTGAGGCGCGCCGAGGCTGACCCGCATGCGGGTCAGCCGTTCATACAAAAGGCAACGAAGCGATTCGTTGCCTTTTTTCTTTATGGCGCGCTCGAAACACCGTCTGCAAAATAAAAGCCCCGCGCGGCGCAATGCCGGCGGGGCTTTCGATGCAACAAGAAGCGCGATCAGCCCTGCTTGGGCTCTTCGCTCTTGCCGCCAAACAGGCCGCCAAGGCCGCCGAGCGAGCCGAGCACGCTGGACAGATCGAGCTGGCCTTCGGGCGGCACTTCGCCGTTGGGCGTCGCACGGTCGACGACATGCGGCAACACCGCCGCCAGCATGCCCGAGAGTTGATCGCCCGAGACGCCGGCTTTCTGCGCGAGCGCGCCGACGTTGTCCTGACCGAGCACATTGGTGAGCGTGTCGGGGCTGATCGGCTTGTTCTCGCCCGTGCCGATCCACGACTGCACGACATCGCCCGCGCCGTGCTGCTGGAAGCGCTGGATCAGGCCCATGAGACCGCCCGGCTGGCTGTTGACGAATGCGAGCGCCGCCGTGATCAGCGCGGCCTGGCCGGACTGGGCAGGTTGGCCGCCCGGTTGTTGCGACGAATTGCCGAGGGTGGAGGCGAGGATATCGATTAGGCTCATGGCAGTCTCACTACGAGAGGTTACGGGGTGGGTTCGCTCGCGCCGCCGCGCCCGCATGTGAGCGGGGCGCGGCGGCGCGGGCATCGGCCGCGAGCGACCGTTCAACGATGGTCCCGCGAAGGCAACGTTCCTCCGTCAAGGTTCCCCGAAGAATTACTGGCTGGCGGCCGCTGCGCTGGCGGCCTTGTCTTTCTTGCTGCGCTTCGATTTGCTTGTTTTCGTATCGCTGGCGGCGGACGGTGCCGATGCGCTGGCCGTCGCCGACGCGGCGCTTTCCTTCTTCGACTTCTTCGAAGCCTTCGTGCCCGATGCGGGTGCAGCGGGCGTCGTGGCCGGCGTCTGCGCCGTGGTGGCAGTCGGCGCAGTTGCGCCAGTGGCCGCCGTCGAGGACTTGACCGTCGAGTTCGGCGCGGCAGCGCCGCCTTGCGTCGTGGTGGGTTTGGCCGTCTTGCCCGTCGGCGGCAGCGAGGAACCGCCGATCGTCAGGCCGTTCTGCTCCAGATTCGCCACCGACTTCGTGCCGAGGCCCTTGACGCGGGTGGCGAGATCATCCGCGTCCTTGAACGGGCCGTTCTTGGTGCGCTCGTCGACGATCGCTTTGGACTTTACCGGCCCCAGACCCTTTACCGATTCCAGCGCGGCTTGATCGGCGGTATTGACGTCGACCGCGGCGAAGGCCACACCCATCGACACTATGAACGCTAAGCACAGCATCAGCAGCTTTTTCAGCATGACGGCACTCCAGGCTTGGTGAGAAAGGATGAATCGATAAGTTCGGGCCGATTGGGAAGATGCCGTTAAGCATAGGGCAAAAAGCCGGCACGAACGATGACGGTTCGCATTGTGCACGACCCCGCCGCGCGCACCGCGCTTCCGCACAATCTTTAACGCTGCGAAACGCCGGACGGATGACGTTGCGATTCATGCCGATGTTCGCTGCGCCGCTCAGCGCGATGTGCCCGTGGCCGTTTTCGCAAACGCGCCGCGCACCTCGAAGCCGACCTGATCGACCACTTCGCCTTTCGAGTCGACCAGTTCCAGCACGTGACGGCCCGGCCACGGCAGCCACGCCGCGCGGGCGTCGTGGCCATAGGATTTGCCGTCGAGCCGCCACGCGAGGCGCGCGCCGCTGTCGACGCGCTCGAACCACACGCGTTGCCGCGCGGGCGGAATATCCGGATCGAGCGCGAAGATCGTGCCGTTCGTCGGCGCGCCGATGCGTGCCGCCTTCGCGTCGGGTTGCGCGCCGCGCGCGGCCTCCGCCGCATGGGACGTGAGGCCGATGGCGCTCATCTGCGTGCCGCGCACGAACCATTCGTTGCGCGCCGGCTCGATCTCGTTCTGATACGTGACGCGGGTCGTCACGACGCCCGATGGCGTTTGCGGCGGACGGCTATCCGATCGCCGGTTCAGATAGTTGACGATCGCGTTCCACGCGGGCGCGGCGCCGGTCACGCCTGAAACGTCCCACATCGGCGCGCCGTCGGCATTGCCGACCCAGACGCCCACGCTATAACGTGAAGTGAAACCGACCGCCCAGTTGTCGCGCATGTCCTTGCTGGTGCCGGTCTTTACCGCGCTGAAGGTGCGCGTCGCGAGCACGCTGTCGAAGCCGAAGGTGCGCGTGCGGGCGTTGTTGTCGGCGAGGATGTCCGTGACGATGAAGCTCGCTTCGGGGCTGAAGATGCGCGTGCCGGCGGGCGCGGGACGATCCTGCATGAGATCGAAGAACGGCTGCGCCATGCCGCCGTTCGCAAGCGTGCGGTACGCGTTGGTCAGCGTCGCCAGCGTGACATCCGCGCTGCCGAGCGCGAGGCTGAAGCCGTAGTAATCGCCCGCCTGCGTCAGCGGCAGGCCGAGTGCGACGAGCGTCTTCGCGAAACGATGCGGCGTCACCATCACGAGCGTACGCACTGCGGGCACGTTCAGCGACGAACCCAGCGCGGTGCGCACGCTCACCCAGCCCTTGAAATCGTGATCGTAGTTCTGCGGGATGTAGAGGCCGCCGCCGGTCGCCAGATCGAGCGGGGCGTCGTCGAGCAGGGTGGCGGCGGTGACGCGCTTCTCGTCGATGGCCTGCGCATAGAGGAAGGGTTTGAGCGTCGAGCCCGCCTGACGCGCGGCCAGCGCGGCATCGACTTCCGGCGCGTTCGACAGACCGCCCGCCGAGCCGACCCACGCGAGCACATCGCCCGAACGGTTGTCGATCACGACCGCCGCCGCGTCGTGCACGTTGCGCGGATGCGCGCGCGCGTTCAGTTCGGCGAGCGTGCGCGCGAGCGTATCGCGGGCGAAGCGTTGCAGGCGGGCGTCGAGCGTGGAGCGCACGCGCGCGCCCGCTGCCGGATGCACTTCGTTCGCGATGCGCCGCGCGAGATGCGGCGCGATCGCGCCATCGCCTTGAGCGAAGGCGGGGGCGGACGCCGTGCGCGTGAGCGTGAGCTGGACATAGCTGCCCAGATTGACGCATGGATCGACGCCGCGCGTGCCGTGCAGCGTCTGCATGTCGCGCAGGATCACGCAGGTTCGCGCGGCGACTTTCGGATACGGCGCATTCGGTGCGCGCACGAGCGCGGCGGCGAGCGCGGCTTCGCGTTCGTCGAGACCTGACGGCGCCTTGCCGAACAGCGTCTGCGAGAGCGCCGACAACCCGACGATCTCGCCGCGAAACGGCACGAGATTCAGATACGCCTCGAGAATCTGATCCTTGCGCCAGCTGCGTTCGAGCCACAGCGCGCCGATCGTCTGGCCGGCCTTTTCGCCGATCGAGCGCCGGCCTGCCGGTTTATCGTCGATGAGGCCGTCGAGCTGCATCGTCACCGTCGATGCGCCGCGCGTGCGCGTGTTCCACAGATTGCCCCATGCGGCCGCGGCCGCGCCGCGCCAGTCGACGCCGGCGTGTTCGTAGAAGCGCTTGTCTTCCGATACGACGATCGCCTCGCGCAACGCCGGCGACACATCCGACAGCGCGACCCAGTCGCCGCGCCGCGCGCTCGTATCGACGCGCGTGCGGGCAAGCGGCTCGCCGTCACGCGCGAGCAGCACCCAGTCCGAGCTGCGCCACTTCGCCCGCACCTCGTCGAAGTTCGGCGACGCGTGCGCCGCCGCCGACAGCGCGCAGGCGATGACGAGGCAGGCGGCGCGTTTCATGACGTCACTTCGCGGGCGACGGCTGCACGGTCACCGCCGCGTTCGGCAACGCGCCGAACGTCGAGGGCGCGTAAAGCGCTTCGACGCGCGTCGGCGGCAGGCCGAAGGTGCCGGGATTGTTCAGCCGCATCGTGTATTCGACCGTCAGCTTGCCCTTCGGCAGATAGTCGTAATACGCGCGATAGCCCTCGAAGCCACGTTCGACGAACGCGGGCCACGCGCCGCGATCCTGCTTCTCGCCCGATGTCGCGGCTTCGGAGTCGCGGCCGAGACCGGAGCCGAGTATCGTCGCGCCCGCGGGAATCGGATCGTTGACGACCACCCAGGTCATGTCGCCTTGCGCGTCGATGTCGAGATGCACGCGCACGATGTCGCCGCGCGAGAGCACGCCCTTCACGGCAGGATCGATCGGCGTGACGGTCTTCGCGATGCGATAGCCCGCCGCGAACGGCGCCTTCAGCGCGACGGCCGCGAGACTTTCGATTGTCGCCCACGGTTTGCCCGTGCCGTCTTGCGTCAGTGTCAGCGAACCGGTGCTCCACGGCAGCATGACGCTGCGCACGCTCGCGGTTTTCGTCACGGACGTGGCCGAAGCGGGCGCATTCGATGCAGGCGCGCTCCAGTTCACACCTTGTGTCGAAGTGCCGAGCTGAATCGACGTATGACCCGTGACCGGCGTGCTCTCGAACAGGCGCGAGAACCGTCCGACCGCGAGCGCGCCCCACAGATTGGCGGTGGTCGTCTGCCATGCGCCGTTCTTCTGCAAAGCCAGCAGGCCCGCGACGACGCGCGGCATTTCGTCCTTCCAGCCGGGCGCGTCCGCGAAAATGAGCGCCGTGCGCGCGGCGTTGGTCTCGGTGCCGGTCATGAGCCACCAGAGATCGTCGTCGCGTTCGGTCGAGAAGGTGAGGCGCGTGCCCTGATACGTCAGGCGCGCACGGATGATCTGCTCCGCCTGCGCGCGCTTGTCGTCGCGATTCGGAATGCCCTCGACGCGCGAGAGGATCGCGTAGTAATCGAGCACCGCCGAGGTCGGCCACTGGTCCGGCGCGATCGTGATCGAGCCGAGCATGCGCGCCTGCGCGAGGCCGTAGCGCGACAGCGCCTCGATCGCCGCGAGCTTCTCGAAGTCGCGATCGTTGCGTGGCGTCCAGAACTTGCGTTCGAGCTTGCCGTCGACGAAATTCGCGAGGCCCGCCGCCATCTGATTGCGCAGATCGGCGGGCAGGGCGAAGCGGCTGTCCTGTTTCGCGGCTTCGTCGCTGACGGCGAGCAGATACGCGGTGAGGGCGGGGCTGCCGGTCGGACGTTCGTCGTCGGCGGGCGGGAAGTAGTTCGCGAGGCCGTCCCGGTCGAGATACGACGGCATCTTCGTGAGCACGCCTTGCCATTGCGCGGCGTCCATCAGGCCGAGCGCGCGCGAGGTTTGCTGCTCGAGGCAATTGTACGGATAGCGCTCGAACCAGCGGCGCACGCCGGGCAGGCCGTCCGCGAGCTTCGGCTGCAAGGACACCGCGATGCCGCCGCGCACGGCGCCATCGCCCGATTTGCTCGCGTCGGCGGGCGGCGCGACGGGCAGCGCGAAGGTGCCGTCGACCTGCGTGATCGTCGCCTGCTGCACGGTGACGGGAATCGCCGCGACGACTTTCTGCGTCAGCTTCACGGCGTCGCTTGCCTTGGGCGCGGCCTGTTCCGCCGCGCTGACTTCCCACGCGAGACTCGCGGAGGAATTGGCGCCGAGGACATCCGGCGTCGTCACGTCCCAGGCCACTTCCTGCGACGATTCCGGCGCAAGCTCCACCGTGCGCGCGTCGAGCGCGAGGGAACCGGCGCGCGGCGCGACGACGACGTGCATCGTCCGCGCGGTCGTGTTGCGCAGCGTGAACTGCGCGCGGAACGCATCGCCGACGCGCACGAGCGGCGGCAATCCCGAGATCAGCTGCAAGTCCTGCGTGCTTTGAATCGATGCGCTGCCGGTGCCGAACTGCCCCGCGCCGACCGCCGCGACCGCGACGATCCGAAAGCGCGTGAGCGCGTCGTTCAGCGGTACGTCGACGGTGGCTTCGCCCTTCGCATCGAGCGTGACGCGCGGATTCCACAGCAACAGCGTGTCGAACAGCTCGCGCGTCGCGCTGTGTCCGCCGCCGCCGCCCGCGGGCACCGCCTTGCGTCCGAAGTGACGCCGTCCAATGATCTCCATCTGCGCGGTCGCCGTCTCGACGCCGTAGGCGCGCTGCTGCAGCATCGCGTCGAGCACGTCCCAGCTTCGGTTCGGCATCAGTTCGAGCAGCGCTTCATCGACGGCTGCGACGGCAATCTGCGTGCCGGCCGGCGCGGGCTTGCCGTCGGGGAGCGCGACCTTGACCTTGACGTGCGCGCGGCTTCTCACCGTGTACGACTTCGCATCCGGACTCACGTTGACCGCGAGCCGGTGCGCCGCCGTGCCGACCTTGATCGACGCGAGCCCGTAACGGAACGCGGGCTTCGACAGATCGACGAGCGGCGTCGGCGCCTGATACTGCCGGCCTTCGTACCAGAACGCGCGCGCCCATTCGACGGGCGCCTTCCATCCCCAGGTGAAGAACGAATACCACGGCACCTCGCGGATGCGTCCGCGCAACGCGAGCACCGACACGTAGACGTTCGGCCCCCAAGTTTCCTCGACTTTCAGCTCGACGGTCGGGTCGCGGCCGTTCAGTTCGACGACCCGCGTCTCCACGATGCCTTCACGCTCGACCGCGACGAGCGCCGTCGCCGAGCGGAACGGCATGCGTACCTGAAAGCGCGCGGTCTCGCCGGGTTCGTAGCTGGTTTTTTCGGGCAAGACGTCGATGCGATCGGTGTTCTCGCCGCCGAACCACAACTCATCCTGGCGCGTGACCCACACCGACGTGCTCGCGTTGGCCGCGCGGCCGTCGCCGTCCTTGGCGACCGCGATCAGATCGACGTTGCCCGGTTCTTTCAGGTTCGCGTCGCAGGAGACGATGCCGTGATCGTCGCTCTTGCCGCTGCACAGCGTGCCGAGATCCTTGATCTCGGTGTGGTTGTCGTACGCATAGAAACCGCCGACCATGCGTTTCCTCGAACTCGACATCACGCGCGCGACGGCCTTGATATCGACCGATACGCCCGCTCGCGGCTTACCCTGCAAATCGAGCGCGATGGCCTGCACCGGCAGCGCGCCGCCGACCGACACCCAATGCCCCGCCTTCACGCCGACGGCGACTGCGGCCGGCCACAGGGTTGCGCTGCCGCTGATGGTCTGGATCTCGCCGTTCGGATCGGCGAAGCTCGCTTCGAGTGCGAGACGCTTCGGCGATTCGACCGCCGGCAGCGGCTTCACCGTGACCTTGCCGACGCCGTCGCGATCGAGCGTCACGCGCAGTTTGTCCGCGATGAGCTTGGTCGTCGCGTTGTCCTGCTGTTCGCTGTCTTCGTCTTCGGCGGGCGCGCTTGCACCGTCGTTCGCCGGTTTGCGATAGGGTGCGAAGCTGAACGCCTCGTACTGAGAAGCAAACGCCGGCGCTGTATCGCGCACGAGCGCCGAAACCTGCACCGGCAGATTCGACGCCGGTCCGCCCTGCACGTATTCGAGCCGCACCGCGACGGCCGCTTCCTGCGCGCCGACGAGTCCGGGCGATTTCGCGTCGCCGGCCGTGATCGCGCCTTTGAACACCGGCAGGCGGAATTCCTCGACGCGGAAACTGCCCGATTCGTACGACTGCGTGACGGCGTTGTCGTTGTCGTCGTCATTGCCGTTCGAAGCGGCCGCGCCGTTGTCGAGCGTCACGCTGTATTCGCCGAGCTTCGCGGCGACGGGCACGGTGAAGGTCGAATCGGCACTATGATCGGCCGCCCATTTGAGCGGCAGATGCCAGGTCTGGCCGCTGCCGACGTGGCGGATCGTCACGCGGCTCGGATAACTCGCCGGGAACGCGAAGCCGCCGAGCGTTTCGACGCGCAGCAGATGCTTCATCGACACGGTCTCGCCCGCGCGCAGCAGCGTGCGGTCGAACACCGTATGGGCGCGCGTCGTGCGCGTCGCGCTCATGTCGGTCGGCACGTTGAAGCGCCACGATTCGATACCGCGATTCCAGTCCGACAACACGAACGCCATGTCCGGCCCGGTGACGGGATCGTTCACGCGCGCCGACACGAAGAAGCCGCCCCACGCGAGGCTGTGTTCGTTGCATTCGCGCGCGGCCACGAGCGGCTTGCCGATCTTCGCGAGCCCTTGCGCGTCGGTTTTCGCGGTGGCGATTTCCTCGCCGTTGCAGTCGGTCACGCGCACTTGCGCGTTCGCCACGGGCTTGCCCTTGTCGAGCGTCGTGACCCACACGAGGCTGTTCTCGCGCCCCTGCTTGAAATGCACGCCGAGATTGGTGACGAGCACCGACGTGCGCACGTACATCGCCTGCTGTTTGCCGAGCAGCGACGCGCCGAGCGCGGGCGAGTTCAGTTCGACGACATAGAAGCCCGGCTTCGTGAGCGGAATGCCGACGACTTCGAACGGCCGCAAGGCTTTCGGATCGGCGGCGGGCAGGGTGAGCGTTTCGACGCCGCGTTGTTTCGCCAGCATCGACAGCGAGCGAATGTCGATCTGCGGGTCTTTGGACACCGAGCCGTCGCTGTTCGGGATGACGACCGGCGCGATGCCGTTGCGCAGCATCGCCGGCATGCGCTCCTCGATGGTCGAGCGCGGCATCGCGACGCCGTCGAACAGATCGACCGCGCGCATCCACTGGCGGATGTCCTGATCGGCATCGAGCTTGAGTTTCGTGATTTGTGAGGTGCCCGAATCGAGGCCCTGCACATGTAGATCCGCTTCGACGTGGCGCAGCGTCACCGGCAGCATCGCGGGCATGTCCGGTTCGGCGAAGCGCTCGATGATGCCGAACGTGCCCGACGAAAACTTCGCGAGCGGCGGCATCGGGGCGGTCGCGGTCTTTAGCGGGAAGAGATCGGCGTTGGCGAGCGCGCGGCCGCTGACGTCCTTCAGGTTCGCGGGGGCGTCGATGGTGAGATCGGCGCGCTCGGGCAGCGGCGCGGCGAATTCGACGGCGCTGACTTCGGCATCCTTGTCGGTCGCATCGAAACGAGGCGACGCGTTGCCCTTCGGCCCGTGCAGCACGAACTTCTGCGCGTCGGCGCGGCTGATCGGCGCGCTGAAGTTCAGGCGCAGCGGACGCAGCGGCGTGCAAGGCGCGTTCGCGTTCTCGCGCTCGCAGGAGAAGTTCGCCGTGAAGGGCTCGCGCACGTTGAAGTCGAAGCGCTTCTCGACGTCGTTGGCGATGCCGCTTTGCCCCGTCACGCCCGCGCCGTACACGAGCTGCATTTTGGTCGCCGACGGCAACGTTTGCTGGCACGCGAGCGTAAGCACGCGATCGCTTTCCTTTTGCAGCTTGAAATGGTCGAGCAGGGCGGCGCGTGTGGCGTCATCGACCGCGCGCACCGGAATGCGGTTGCCGAGCGCGCTCGATTCGCACCAGACGTGTTGAAGCACCGAAGCCTGCGTCGCCGGGCCGTTCAGCCGCAGCACGAAGGCCTGATTCTCTTCGATGTCGCCGTAGCTCGGCATGATGCGCGTGACGAACGGTCCGCCCGTCTGAAACGCGAAGTGGCGCGGGCCGGAAAGCGCGTTGCCGGCGACCGACTTGAGGCCGTCCGCGAGATCGAGCGCGCAGCGCACGCCGGGCGGCAGATCGTGCTCGAAGTCGAACGCCCAGGTTCTGGCGTCGATCCAGCGGCCCGAGCCCGCGGTCGCCGCCGTGCTCGCACCGCTACAGGCGAGCTTGCCGGGCGCGCCCGCCGCCGCGTTGCCGAACGCGATCATCGGTTCGTCGAATTTGGCGACGACCTGCCGCACTTGCGCGACCTTGCCTTGCGGAGACACGCTGGCGATGCGCGCGGCATCGGCTCGATGCAGCGCGGCGCTCAAACCAAGCGCGGCGATCAGCGTGGTTGCGGCCAGAATCCATTTTTTTTGTGACGTTGTAATGCGGCTCATCCACTCGCTCCGGGTTTCCCTCGACGCGAAATTCTACTGGAGCCTTACGTCAGTCTTTCCGATGATGCGAGCCGATGATGTTTTTCCACACATCAGGTCGGATCGACCTTGTTCAGATGCCGCGCGCTCACGCGCCGCCAGTAGAGAAACAGGCCGACGCCCGCGATACCCAGACTCGCCGAATTCGCGATCCAGAAACCGCGCGCGCCCTGCAGCCACTCGGGCACGCCGCCGCCCACGTCGAAGCCGAGGAGATAGCCGCCGCCGAGCCCGATGCCCCACAGCGCGATGGCGTAGATCACGGTCGGCACGAGCGTCACCTTGTACGCGCGCAGGATGAACGCGGTGGTGATCTGCAGCGCGTCGCAGAAGTGATAGAAGAAAATGATGAGCACGAGCGGCATCGCGGCGGCGATGACGCCCGCATCGGGCGTATAGGCCGCGATCACGTGAGCGCGCGCGGCGATCAGAAGCACGCCGTAGGCGAGCGCCAGCACGCACGCCATGCCGATACCGTGACGCGAGATCGAACGCGCGTCGTCGTAGCGTCCGGCGCCGAGCGCCTGCGACACGAGCGTCGACGACGCAATGCCGATCGACAGCGGCGTCATGTAAAGCACCGCGCCGAGATTGCCGGCGATCTGATGACCGGCGAGCGTGGTCGTGCCGAAGCGCGAGATGAAGAGCGCCATGAACGTGTACGACGTCACTTCGATGAGATACGAGAGACCCATCGGAATGCCGAGACGCAGGAGCGCGAGCTGACGCCGCCAGACCGGCCAGCAGAAGCGCGAGAAGATGCCGAACGGGCGGAAGAACTCGACCTTGAAGAGCACCGTCATGCCGACGATCGCGAGCACCCAGTTGATGAGCGTGCTCGCGAGCGCGCAGCCCGGACCGCCGAGCGCGGGGAAGCCCGCGCCGCCGAAGATGAACCAGGTGTTGATCGGAAACTTGAGCAGCAGGCCGCCGACTTGCAGAAACATCACGAGCCGGGGTTTGCCGACCGCGTTGGTGAGCGAACTGTAGACGCGAAACGCGAGGCTCGCGGGCAGGCCGAACGACAGAATCCGCAGATAGTCGACGGTGCGGTCGTGCAGCGCGGGCGGCGTCTTCGCGAGGGACAGCAGCGGCTCGGGATGGAACAGCAGCACGAAGCCGATCACGGCGAGCACGGCGGCGAGCCAGAACGCCTGGCGCGTCTCTTCGCCAATCTCGCTTTCGCGGCCCGCGCCGAACAGTTGCCCGGCGATCGGCTGCAACGCGACCAGAATGCCCGTGAGGCCGATATACACCGAGATATAGACAGAGCCGCCGAGGCCGAGCGCGGCCAGATCGGTGGCGGAGAAGCGGCCGACCATCGCGGTGTCGATCACGCCGAACGCGATCACCGCAAGCTGGCCGATCAGCACCGGCCACGCGAGCGCGGCGATCTTGCGCACGTCGCTCAGCATGCCGGTTGTGCTGGTCGGGGTGAGCGTCGCGCGCATCGCGTTATTGCGTCCGGCGCAGGCTCTTCGGGCGCAGCGGCTTCTGCGCCGGCGGCGTGGGACGCTCGATGCGTACGTAGAGCCGGAAGCGCTCGTCGCGGTCGGCGACGCGCCGGCCTTCCCACACGAGCTTCCACTGGAACGCCGACATCGACGACGGCTCGCCGTAATCCGCCGGGTCCTGGCGCAGGATCACGTCGCAGTCCTCGTCGAACGCGAAATGCATGCCGCCAAAATAGGCGAAGGTGGCGATCTGCGCGTCGCCGAGACGCACGGGCGAGATGCAGGTGTAGTCGGGCGGCAGGTGATCGGCGATCTGCTCGGCCACGTCGCGGTAGGTCCGGCTGTAGTTCACCACCGGCAGCCACAGCGTCATGAGCAGCACCCACATGAGCGTGGTGCCCGCGCTCGACAGCACGACGCTGCGCCACAGCACCTTCGGATGACGCGCGAGGCGCCAGCGCGCGAGCAGGAACCAGCAGACGGTCACGGCCACCGCGCACACGAAGGAAATCAGCTTGAATTCGGGATGAAAGCCCGGCGCGAGGCGCGCGAGATTGCGCGCCATCGACGCGGGGAAGCCGAACATGCCCGCGGTCCACACGAGCCACACCAGCGAGCCGATGATGGTGAAGCTCAGCATCGCGAACCAGTCGATCGCGTTGATCGCGCCGCGCTTCAAGGTGGGCAGCGCGAAGGTCGCGAGCACGGAAAGCGGCGGCAGCAGGAGCATGAAGAGCCGGTTGGTCTCGTGCGCCTGCAGGACGACCAGCACGAGCAGCGGCCCGATGATCGACAGCGGCACGCCCACGTGCGGCGAGCGGCGCAGCCCGCCCCAGCTGACGAACGCCCACAGCGCGAGCGGCCACGCGGGCCACGTGAAGAGCGGCAGGTTCTTGATCGCGTAGCCGAAGATCGAGCCCGGCGTGCCGGAGAAGAAAGAAAAACTGTTGCGCCACCATTGGCGCAGCCACCATTCGCCGTCGTCGGGGAAGTAATGCAGCGTCGGCAGCACCCATGCGGCGATCAGCACGATCGCAACCGGCAGGCCGTAGATCAGGAGCGGCGCTGCGCGTACCTGTTTCACGATGATGGTCATCGCGAGTGTGCAGAGCAGCAACGCGAACACCAGCACGGGCGAACTCGACAGCCCGACCACGCCGATCGCCACGCCCCACACGATGCCGCCGTGGATCGGCTTGTCGAGGCTGCGCACGAGGCCGTAGAGGAGCATCGCGGTGCCGGCGAACTGCGCGAGCTGCGGCGTGGTTTCGTGGCCGCGCTCGGCGAGGCCGAAGCATGCGAGCAGGATGAGCAACGCGCCATCCGCGAGCGTGCGGCCGTAGTCGCGCGGCTCGGGTTCGCCGCCGAATGCGTATTTGAAGGGCTGCGCCTCGTCGCGCCGGCCGAGCAGATAGGCCGAATACCAGACGAACGCGCACGCGAGACAGAAGAGCAGGCCCGTCACCACGCGTGAGGCGTTGCTCGCGTCGACCCACGGGCTCAGCAGCCGGATGGCCGATGCGCCCAGCCAGTACATCAGCGGGCCGTCGGCGGTGGGCGCGCGGCCGACGAGGTTCGGCAGCAGCCAGTCGCGCGCGTCGCCGTTGGCCATCGTCCACATGACGCCGAAGCCCGCCGCATCCTCGTTCTTCCACGGATCGCGGCCGAAGAGACCGAACGACGCGTAGGTGATGCAGATGGCGAGCAACAGCCAGCGCGGCAGGGCGCTGGTGGCGGAGGCGGTCAGACGAACGACAGATCGCATGCGAAGAGACTTGATGGAAAACGGTCCGCTGATCTCGCGCAAGGCGAGCGTGGGGCTGGAGCAACCGGCATTGTAGTCGCGCGGCGGCTTTAAGGGCGGTTCATCGACGTTCCCCGTAACCCGGCGCAACAACGCTTACCAAATACGACCAAAAGCAGTCGGCGACAAAAAAGGGCAGCCAAAGCTGCCCTTTTTCCTTGAAGCCCGAAGCCGACTTACTTCTTGGTGGAGAAGCGAGCGAACTTGTTGTTGAACTTCTCGACGCGACCTGCCGTGTCCATGATCTTTTGCTGACCGGTGTAGAACGGATGCGATTCCGACGACACTTCGATCTTCGCGAGCGGGTAGGACTTGCCGTTGAATTCGGCGGTTTCGCGCGTCTGGATGGTCGAACGGGTCACGAACTTGAAGTCGTTCGACATGTCGACGAACAGGACTTCGCGATAATTCGGGTGAATGCCTTCTTTCATGGTCTTTCCTGGTATCTGGCGGTAGCCAACCCGCTGCGCTTTCGAAATGACCGCGCGAGTCACTTGCCTAGGGTCGAAAAACGGCGATTATGCCAGAAAATCAGTCGCTTGACATCTTTTTTGGGGCTCGGGCGCAGCTTACGAGACGAGCGCGCCGACGCCCGCCGGGTCCTGCCGATAATAGCGCGCGAGCAGCCGGTAAAGCTCGGGATACTCGGTCTCGAACGCCTGCGGCGTGACGAACAGCGCCTCGCTGCACACCGCGAAAAATTCCGAGGGATGATCGGCCGCGTAGGGGTCGATGAGCGATTCGCGCTCGAAGCGGCTCCAGCGGCGCTCCGGCACGGCGTCCACGCGCGCGCAGAACTGGTCGTAGGCGTTGTCGAAGATATCGGCCCAGGCGCTGGAATCGAGCGGTGCGTGCCAGCGGCGAAAGAGCGGCGGATGACCGTCGGCGACGCCCGTCACCATGTCGATCTTGTGCGCGAACTCGTGGATCACGACGTTGTAGGCTTCCGAGCCATCGGCCATTTGCGCGTCTTCCCAGGAGAGCACGACGGGGCCGCCTTCCCATGCTTCGCCGCTCGCATCGTGTTCGACTTCGTGTACGACGCCGTCCTCGTCCTCCACGGTCTTCCTGATGATGAACTCGCCCGGATAGACGATCACGCCAACCCAGCCGTCATACAGATCGAGGTCGAGATTGAGCACGGGCAGGCAGGCCTGCGCGGCGATGGAGACGATCATCTGATCGGTCAGTTCGAGATCGTGCGCGGTCGAGAATTCCTTCTGCGCGATGAACAGGCTCGCGGTCTCGCGCAGACGCCCGAGGTCGTTCGCGTCCAGATGGCCGAAGCACGGATACGCGGCGAGCGTGCGTTGCCAGAGGGTGTCGTCGATTGCGTATTTGCGCAGCGCGCGTTCGCGGCGTTGCGCGCCGAACCAGCGGGTGAAGAGGTTGGCCATCGGTCGTTCAGGTGACTTCGATAGACCGGATTGTACGGAGCGGGCGCTCGCCAGACGAAAAAAAACCGCCTGACCAAGCAGGCGGTTTTTTGCGCTGAAGCAGCGAAGCGGAATCAGCCTCCGCCGCGACGCATCATGTCGAAGAACTCGGCGTTGTTCTTCGTCTGACGGATCTTGTCGAGCAGGAATTCCATCGCTTCGACTTCGTCCATGTCGTGAATGAACTTGCGCAGCACCCAGACCTTTTGCAGCAGGTCCGGCTTGATGAGCAGTTCTTCGCGGCGCGTGCCCGACTTGTTCAGGTTGATCGACGGATACACGCGCTTTTCGGCCAGACGGCGTTCGAGGTGCACTTCCATGTTGCCGGTGCCCTTGAACTCTTCGTAGATCACGTCGTCCATGCGGCTGCCCGTTTCGATGAGCGCCGTGCCGATGATCGTGAGCGAACCGCCTTCCTCGATATTGCGCGCAGCGCCGAAGAAGCGCTTCGGACGTTGCAGCGCGTTGGCGTCGACACCACCCGTCAGCACCTTGCCCGATGCCGGCACGACCGTGTTGTAGGCGCGCGCGAGACGCGTGATGGAGTCGAGCAGGATCACGACGTCGTGCTTCATTTCGACCAGACGCTTCGCCTTCTCGATGACCATTTCGGCGACCTGCACGTGACGCGCGGCGGGTTCGTCGAAGGTCGACGCGATGACTTCGCCGCGCACCGAACGCTGCATTTCCGTCACTTCTTCCGGGCGCTCGTCGATGAGCAGCACGAACAGGATGACGTCCGGATGATTCGCCTTCACCGCATGCGCGATGTGCTGAAGCATCACGGTTTTACCCGACTTCGGCGACGCGACGAGCAGGCCGCGCTGACCCTTGCCGATCGGCGAGATCATGTCGATGATCCGGCCCGTGACGTTTTCCTCGCCGCGCATTTCGCGTTCGAGCGGCAGCGGCTTGTTCGGGTGCAGCGGCGTGAGGTTCTCGAACATGATCTTGTGTTTCGAGGCCTCGGGCGGCTGCCCGTTGACTTTGTCCACCTTCACGAGCGCGAAATAACGCTCGCCGTCCTTCGGCGTACGCACTTCGCCTTCGATCGTGTCGCCGGTGTGCAGATTGAAGCGGCGGATTTGCGACGGGCTGATGTAAATGTCGTCCGTACTCGCGAGATACGAGGTCTCGGGCGAACGCAGGAAGCCAAAGCCATCGGGCAGCACTTCGAGGGTGCCGTCGCCGAAAATCGTGTCGCCCGCTTTGGCGCGCTTTTTAAGAATTGCGAACATGAGTTCCTGCTTGCGCAGGCGGTTCGCATTTTCGATCTCGAGGCCATTGGCCATCTCGATCAGTGCAGACACGTGCTGAGACTTGAGCTCGGATAAATGCATACGGGTTTCCCGCCGGGGAGAGAGGTACGACAGAAAGATTTGGGAGAAGAGGTGAGCGGAACCGCTCGAGACTTAATACTTCTTGAACTCTTGTGATTCTAGCATAGCACACGCCACAGGAGCCTCGGGTGGGCTTTGGGCGGGGCGTTTAGGCCGATGTTGTCGCGTGACAACATCGGCTGCATATCTGATGCGCCTGGCCGGTCGTGCCGGGGCGGCGCTTCGAATGCGAGAGGCGAGTGCCCGGGTCGTGCCGGCGCCCGCCGATGCTGCTGTTACAGGTTGCTGTCGAGGAACGCGGTGAGTTGCGACTTGGACAATGCGCCAACCTTTTGCGCGGCCACGGCGCCGTTCTTGAAAAGAATCAGCGTGGGAATGCCGCGCACGCCGAACTTCACCGGAGTCGACTGATGTTCGTCGACGTTGATCTTCGCGATCTGCAGGCGATCGCCGTAATCCTTGGCGACTTCGTCGAGGATCGGGGCAATCATCTTGCAGGGGCCGCACCATTCCGCCCAGAAATCGAGCAGGACAGGTTTATCCGACTTGACGACATCCTGCTCGAAAGAAGCGTCGCTGATGTGCTTGATTGATTCGCTCATTGTCTGAATACCTCTATTGATTCGAGGCCCGCGTTTGAATGCTCGCCACGATACACCAAAACTGAAAAAATTTTCGTCGCCAACGGGCAGGATTCGGCCCGCACGCCGTGCGCCGAAACGACTCGCAAGCGGCGGCGAATGATCCGCGAAAGGGCATGATGCACCGCTTCCGCACAATTCATTTGCCATCTTAGCCTACTTTGCTATCCGTTGCCGGTTGCTGATAGGGACGATCTGAGGGCGAAAACACCAAGCACAAGAGGGCCAGGAGCGGGCTATGGCGGCGCGCGTAATTCGCCGACGCCTTCCGGCCGCGTGTGCCCCCGTGGTATGATTCGACGTGACGGGCCTCCTCGCATGGTGGCGCGGTCAACCTGGTCAGGTCGGGAACGAAGCAGCCACAGCCGTTTTCCACCAGTGCCGAGGGTCGGGCTCGTCACCTTCCGCTTTTCTTCTGCTGTTCCTCCCTCGTTTCTCCAAAGTCATCCGGTCATTCCCGCGCCCTCGAATCGCGCTGGTTTCGTGCGCTCCCGAGCCGTCGCGCAGCGCGCCCTGTGCCTTCCGGCGCGGCGTTTGCGCGAGGGCGTTGCTGATACAATTTCGCGCATGACCTATCAAGTTCTCGCACGCAAATGGCGGCCGAAATCTTTCGAGTCGCTCGTCGGCCAGGAGCACGTCGTCCGTGCGCTCACGCACGCGCTCGACGGCGGCCGCCTGCACCATGCCTATCTGTTCACGGGCACGCGTGGCGTCGGCAAGACCACGCTCTCGCGCATCTTCGCGAAGGCGCTCAATTGCGAAACCGGCGTCACTTCGAAGCCGTGCGGCGTGTGCCGTGCGTGCCGGGAAATCGATGAAGGCCGTTTCGTCGATTACGTCGAAATGGATGCGGCGAGCAATCGCGGTGTCGATGAAATGGCGGCGCTGCTCGAACGCGCGGTGTATGCGCCCGTCGATGCGCGCTTCAAGGTCTATATGATCGACGAAGTGCATATGCTCACGAACCACGCCTTCAACGCGATGTTGAAGACGCTCGAAGAGCCGCCGCCGCATGTGAAGTTCATCCTCGCGACGACCGATCCGCAGAAGATTCCGGTCACCGTGCTCTCGCGCTGCCTGCAGTTCAACCTGAAGCAGATGCCGGCGGGACACATCGTGTCGCATCTGGAAAGCATTCTTCAGCAAGAGAGCATCGCGTTCGAGTTGCAGGCGCTGCGTCTTCTGTCGCGCGCGGCGGACGGCAGCATGCGCGACGCACTCTCGCTCACCGATCAGGCCATCGCCTATTCGGCCAACCAGGTCACCGAGGACGCCGTGCGCGGCATGCTCGGCGCGCTCGATCAAAGCTATCTGATTCGCCTCGTCGATGCACTCGCCGCCGGTGATGGCGCGCTCGTGCTCGCGATCGCCGACGAAATGGCGCTGCGCAGTCTTTCGTTCTCGACGGCGCTGCAGGATCTCGCGAGTCTGCTGCATCGCATCGCGTGGGGGCAGTTCGCGCCGTCGTCGGTGCTGGACGAGTGGCCGGAAGCCGCGGATATCCGCCGCTTCGGCGAGACGCTTTCCGTCGAGCAGGTTCAGCTTTTCTATCAGATCGCCACGGTCGGGCGCAGCGAACTCGGTCTCGCGCCCGACGAATACGCCGGCTTCACGATGACGCTGCTGCGCATGCTCGCGTTCGAACCGGCAAGCGGGTCGGGCGGCGGCGTGGCCGTGAACGCGCCGTCGGGTGCGAAGCCTGCGCGCAGCGCGGCGCTCGCAGGCGCACTGGCCGAGCGCGCGGTCGCACCCGCGCCGCTGGCAAAGGCCCCAACGCCTGCTGTGGAAGCTGTCGTCGTCAAGGCGAAGGAGACGCCGCCGGTCGAAACCGTGGTCGAAAGCGCGAAGCCTGCACCGACCATCGAAGCGAGCGAGCCGGTTCCCGCGAAACCCGCGCCGGTGCCCAGCGCCGCGCGTCAGGCCGCCGAAGAAGCCGCGCCCGTTGCTTCGCGTGTCGCGGAATCCGAGTCCGCTGCGTCGCGCGCGGCCAGTGGCGCAAGCGCGGCGCTCGAAGTGCTGCGCAGCGCGGGCATGCGCCTTTCGTCCGATCGCAGCGCGCGCGGCGCGCCGGCTGCGCCGAAGCCTGCCGCGCAACCTGCCGTCCAGGTTCGGGCGCCGACGCCACGCCGCGTACCGACGACGCCGGCCGCGTCCGAGCCGAAGCCCGCAGCCGGCAATGCGGGTCAATCGAAAGTCGTCCCGCCGTGGGAAGACATGCCGCCCGACGACTATTCGCCGGCGGGATCGGAAGACGAATACTTCATGCCGCCTGACGACGGCTTCGTGCCCGCCTTCGACAGCGGCCCCGACGACATGCGTTTCGGCGCGGAACCGGCGAAGCAGCCCGCGACGCAGCCCGCGCCCGTCATCGACACGACGCCGCTGCCGCCCGCCGTGCCGCTCGACGCGCTCGGCGTGAGCATCGAATGGCCGGCGCTCGCCGTCGATCTGCCGCTGAAGGGCGTCGCCTATCAGCTCGCGTTCAACAGCGAACTGAGCGCCTGCGACGCGAATTCCGTCACGCTCGCGGTCGCGGTGCAGATGTACACCGATGCCTCGCACGTCGCGAAGCTCAAGGCCGCGCTCACCGAGAAACTCGGCCGCGCGATCGAAGTCAGCGTCAATGTCGCGCCGGTGCGCCGCACCGCCGCCGCGCTCGACGCCGCCGATCGCGCGCGACGTCAACAGGAAGCCGAGCAGGAGATCAAGCAGGATCCGTTCGTGCAATCGCTGATCCGCGATTTCGGCGCGAGCATCGTGCAAGGTTCGATCAAGCCGATTGCCGCGTCGCCGGGCGCGAACCTGTCATGAACTGAAGCGCGCGGCGCGTTGTCCGACGCCGCGCATCCGCATTGAATATCGGGCGCGCACCCGTCGCGCGCCTGGGCCACACGTTTTCGAGCAAGGAGCCGAACCATGATGAAGAACCAACTCGCCGGGCTGATGAAACAGGCTCAGCAGATGCAGGAAAACATGAAGAAGGCGCAGGAGCAACTCGCGCAGATCGAGGTCGAGGGCCAGTCCGGCGCCGGTCTCGTGAAGGTGACGATGACCTGCAAGAACGACGTGCGTCGCGTGCAGATCGACCCGAGCCTGCTCGCCGACGACAAGGACATGCTGGAGGATCTCGTCGCCGCCGCGTTCAACGACGCCGTGCGCAAGGCCGAGGCCACCACGCAAGAGAAAATGAGCGGCATGACCGCCGGCATGCCGATGCCGCCGGGTTTCAAGCTGCCGTTCTAATCGCGCGCGCCGAACCGAATTCGGCGCGTCATGAGGACACATGAAACAACCTTCCGCCCTGTCGGCGCTGGTCGAGGCGCTGCGCGCGCTGCCCGGCGTCGGACCGAAGTCGGCGCAGCGCATGGCCTATCACCTGATGCAGCACGATCGCGCGGGCGCCGAAAAACTCGGGACCACGCTCCTGTTCGCGACCGAGCATCTGAAGCACTGCCAGAAGTGCAACACCTTCACCGAAGCGGACATCTGCGAAGTCTGCAGCGACGAGGAACGCGATCCGGCCTTGCTGTGCGTCGTCGAAACGCCCGCTGATCAGATCATGCTCGAGCAGACGCTCACGTATCGCGGGCTCTATTTCGTGCTGATGGGGCGGCTCAGCCCGCTCGACGGCATCGGTCCGAAGGAAATCCACTTCGAGCGGCTCATCGGCCGCGCGCTCGACGGCATCGTGCAGGAAGTGGTGCTCGCCACCAACTTCACCAACGAAGGCGAGGCGACCGCGCACTATCTCGCGCAGACGCTCAAGTCGAAAGGGCTGAAGGTCACGCGGCTCGCGCGCGGCGTGCCTGTCGGCGGCGAGCTGGAATATGTCGATGCGGGCACGATCGCGCGCGCCATGCTCGATCGCCGCTCCGTCTGAAGGAATCGAATCGATGACAGAAACCGAAGCTCTCGCGCTCGCGACGCATCGTCATTACAAGGGTGGCCTGTATCGCGTGATCGGCGTCGCGCGTCACTCGGAAACCGAGGAAGCGATGATCGTCTACGAGCATCTGTGGCCGCACGAACGCGGCTTGTGGGTTCGCCCGGCCGCGATGTTCAACGAGACACTCGCCGACGGCACGCCGCGTTTCAGGCCGCTCGACATCCCGCTTTGAAGTCCATACAAAAATAAGGGAGACGAAATCATGAGCGCATCGACTGGACCGCTCGCCGGCGTAAAAGTGCTGGAGCTCGGCACGCTCATCGCGGGGCCGTTCGCCGCGCGCTTCATGGGCGAATTCGGCGCCGACGTCATCAAGATCGAAGACCCCAACGGCGGCGACCCGTTGCGCAAGTGGCGCAAGCTGTATCCCGAAGTGGGCGGCACGTCGCTGTGGTGGGCAGTGCAGGCGCGCAACAAGAAATCGGTGACGGTGAATCTCAAGGCCGACGAGGGCAAGGAGATCGTGCGGCGGCTCGCAAAGGAAGCCGATATCGTCGTCGAGAATTTCCGGCCCGGGCTGCTCGAAAAACTCGGGCTCGGCTATGAAGTGCTGTCCGCCGACAATCCCGGCCTCGTGATGGTGCGTCTGTCGGGCTACGGACAGACCGGTCCTTATCGCGATCGCCCCGGCTTCGGCGCGATCGCGGAGTCGATGGGCGGGCTGCGGCATATCACCGGCTATCCCGATCTGCCGCCGCCGCGCATCGGCATTTCGATCGGCGATTCGATCGCCGCGCTGCACGGCGTGATCGGCGCGCTGATGGCGCTGCATCACCGGCAGGTGAACGGCGGCAAGGGACAAGTGGTCGATGTCGCGCTGTACGAAGCCGTCTTCAACATGATGGAGAGCGTCGTGCCGGAATACGGCGTGTACGGCACGGTGCGCGAACGCACCGGCGCGTCGCTGCCGGGCATCGTGCCGTCGAACACGTATCCGTGCCGCGACGGCAGCATCGTGATCGGCGGCAACAGCGATCCCATCTTCAGGCGCCTGATGAACGCGATCGACCGCGCGGACCTCGCGGACGATCCTGCGCTCGCGTCGAACGACGGCCGCGTGCCGCGCACGCAGGAAATCGACGACGCCATCGCCGCGTGGCTTGCGACGCGCAGCATCGATGAAGCGCTCGCGGTGCTCAATGCCGCCGACGTGCCGGCCGGGCGCATCTACAGCGTCGCGGACATGTTCACCGATCCGCAATACATCGCGCGCCAGATGCTGCAACGCTTTCCCTGGCAGGACGGCCGCGAAATCACGCTGCCGAACGTCACGCCGAAGCTGTCCGAAACGCCCGGTGAAACGCGCTGGCTCGGCCCGCAACTCGGTGAACACACGGATGAAGTACTTCAAACGCTCGGGTATGATGCCGACGACATTGCGCGGCTGCGGGCGGCGAAGGTGATCTGAACCTTCGGCCGGACAGCGTTGATAACGATGAAAACAGGAGACAAGAGACGATGAAACGCAGAACGTTCATCGCGAGCGGCGCCGTGCTCGCGGGCAGTGCCTGGTCGGCGATGCCGCTCGCATTCGCGCAGGGCAAGCCCGAGCAGACGAAGGTATCGATCGCGGTCGGCGGCAAGAATCTCTTCTACTATCTGCCGCTCACGATCGCGGAGCGTCGCAGTTATTTCAAGGACGAAGGGCTCGAAATCGAGATCGCCGATTTCGCGGGCGGCGCGAAGGCCTTGCAGGCGGCGGTCGGCGGCAGCGCGGACGTGGTGTCCGGCGCGTTCGAGCACACGCTGTTGCTGCAGGCGAAGAACCAGTACTTCCGCGAGTTCGTGCTGCAGGGGCGCGCGCCGCAGATCGTGCTCGCGGTGTCGAAGAAGGCCATGCCGAACTACAAGTCGGTCGCGGACCTGAAGGGCAAGAAGATCGGCGTGACGGCGCCGGGTTCGTCGACGTCGATCATGGCGAGCTTCGTGCTCGCGCAGGCGGGGCTTAAGGCAAGCGATGTGTCGTTCATCGGCGTGGGCGCGGGTGCGGGCGCGATCGCCGCGCTGCAGTCCGGCCAGATCGACGCGATCGCCAATCTCGATCCGGTGATGACCAAGCTCGATCGCGCGGGCGATATCCGTATCGTCTCCGACACGCGCACGCTCGCGGATACCGTCAAGGTGTTCGGCGGCAATATGCCGGCCGGTTGCCTGTATGCATCGCAAAGCTTCATCACGAAGAATCCCAACACGACGCAGGCGCTCACCAACGCGATGGTGCGCGCGCTCAAGTGGCTGCAAACGGCATCGGGCAAGGACTTGATTTCGACGGTGCCGGAAGGCTATCTGCTCGGCGACCGCGCGCTCTATCTCGATTCGTGGCAGCACGTGAAGGAAGCGCTGTCGCCGGACGGCCTGATGCCCGCCGATGGTCCCACGACCTCGCTCAAGACCTTGCAGGCCTTCGACGAAACCGTGAAGGGCAAGCCGATCGACCTGTCGAAGACCTGGACCAACGACTTCGTGAAGAAGGCGCTTGCCACCGTCAAGGTCTGACCGATGAGCGCGCCTTCGATACCCGCGCTCGCGCTGGAAGACGTCACCTGCACGTTCGCCTCGCGTGAGCGTCGCAGCGATCGCTACACCGCGGTGCGCGATACGAGTCTCGCGATCGCGCCCGGCGAATTCGTTTCCGTGGTCGGGCCGACGGGCTGCGGCAAGTCCACGCTGCTCAACGTTTCGGCGGGGCTGCTCGAGCCTTCGTCGGGCACGGTGAGCGTCTTCGGCGAGCCGCTTCTTGGCATCAACCGGCGCGCGGGTTACATGTTCCAGGCCGATGGCCTGATGCCGTGGCGCTCCGCGCTCGACAACGTGAGCGCCGGCCTCGCGTTTCGCGGCGTGCCGAAGGCCGAAGCCGACGCGCGCGGCGAGGAATGGCTCAAGCGCGTGGGACTCGGCGGCTTTGGCGACCGTTATCCGCATCAGCTTTCGGGCGGCATGCGAAAGCGCGTCGCGATGGCGCAGACGCTCATCCTCGATCCCGACATCATCCTGATGGACGAGCCGTTCTCCGCGCTCGACATCCAGACACGTCAGCTGATGGAGAACGAACTGCTCGATCTCTGGGCGGCGAAGCGCAAGGCCGTGCTCTTCATCACGCACGACCTCGACGAAGCGATCTCGATGTCCGATCGCGTGATCGTGCTGTCGGCGGGGCCGGGCACGCATCCGATCGGCGAGTTCGTGATCGATCTGCCGCGCCCGCGCGATGTCGCCGAAATCCGCTCGCATCCGCGCTTCGTCGAACTGCACGCGCAGATCTGGGGCGTGCTGCGCGAGGAAGTATTGAAGGGCTATCAGCAGCAACTGAAGCCCGCCGCCGACTGAGACAAGACCGACCATGTGGAACAAGCTGCGCCCGAATCGGGCGAATCTCATCGTGTGGCAATGGCTGTTGCTGCTCGTGTGTTTCGCGCTGTGGTACGCGCTGACGAGCCCGACGCTCCTGCCGCCTTTCTATTTCGACGACGCCAACAAGGCCGCCTTCTTCTTCGGCGAGCCGCAGAAGGTGCTCGTGCGAATCTGGGAGTGGTTCACCAGCGGCGAGATCTATATCCATCTGTGGGTGACGCTGATCGAAACAGTGCTGGCGTTCGTGATCGGCACCGTGTTCGGACTGGCGGTCGGTCTCTGGCTCGCCCTCGCGCCGACGATGAGCGCGCTGCTCGATCCGTACATCAAGGCCGCCAACTCGATGCCGCGCGTGATCCTCGCGCCGATCTTCGCGGTGTGGTTCGGACTCGGCATCTGGTCGAAGGTCGCGCTCGGCGTGACGCTCGTGTTTTTCATCGTGTTCTTCAACGTCTATCAGGGCGTGAAGGAAGTGAGCCCGGTCGTGCTGGCCAACGCGCGCATGCTCGGCGCGAATCGCCGGCAACTGTTGCGGCACGTCTATCTGCCGAGCGCGACGAGCTGGGTGTTTTCCAGCCTGCATACGTCGGTCGGGCTAGCGTTCGTGGGCTCGGTGGTCGGTGAATATCTCGGCTCGGCGCGCGGCGTCGGCTATCTGATCCTGCAAGCCGAAGGCACCTTCGATATCAACACGGTGTTCGCCGGGATTCTCGTGCTGACGGCGTTCGCGCTCGTGCTCGACGGGCTGGTCGCGCTGGTCGAGCGGCGGCTCATGAAGTGGCAGCCGAAGAGCGGAGAAACGGAGAAGCTCTGACGGGCTGCGTTGCCTTCTCGGACCCAGGCGTGCGTGACAAAACATGCCAAACCTGTCCCGGCAGATCGGTTATGGTCACACGAGGCGGGTATCGCTATCATGCTGCGGTATCCGTGCGCTGCACATCGGGTCGAGGCGGACCCGCCCGTGCTTTGGGGTGAATCAACGGCGCACGCACATAAAGCTGTAACGCATACCAGGCCACACTCCGTATTTGGGCGCCCATGCGCGGGATCGGCGCGGCGTTCATCCGCGCGATCCCGCGAGAACAAGAATGAAACTGAGCACTGACACTTCGATAGCGGTGGTGTTGCCATCGCCGATCGGTGACAGCCTTATCGGGCTCGTCCTCGTCAACAATCTCATCCGCAACGGTTACAGGCCCGTCGTGTTCGGCTGGGTGGCGGAGCAACTCGCCGACTGGTTTCCGCATATGGCCGTCGGGCAACCCGATGCATGGCGCGGCGCGTTCGACACCGTGATCGAACTGCTGCCCACCGACTATGCGTCCACGCTGAGCCGCTCGGGCACGACGCTCTGCCTCGCGAAGCTGCCGGAATATGGCGGCTCGAAACACATGGTGGACCGTATCGTCGAGATCACGACGAAAGTGCTGGGCCTGCGCGACGTGACGCGCGCAAACGGGCTCGTCGTGCCGGCGGGCGTCATGCAAGGGCGCTTCGTCGATCGGGTCGTCATTCATCCGACCGGCAGTCATCCCGAGAAGATGTGGGGCCGCAAAAAATTTCTCGCGCTGTCGCGCGTGCTGACGCGTCGGCAGTTGCAGCCGAGCTTTCTCGTGGCGCCCGACGAATTCGGCGTCTGGGGCGATATCGCCGAGCAAGGCTGCGAAGTCCACGCGCTGCCGCGTCTTGGCGAAGTCGCGACGTGGATCGCCGAGTCGTCCTGGTTCATCGGCAACGATTCGGGGCTCGGGCATCTCGCGTCGTGTATCGGCGTGCCCACGCTCTCGCTTTTCATGCGCCGGGGCCTCGCACGCTCCTGGCGTCCGGGTTGGGGTCCGGGTGCGATCGTGCTGCCGCCTTCCGTGTTGCCCTTCGGTGGGCTCAAGGAGCGGCTGTGGCAGCGCCTGCTGTCGGTGCGACGTGTGACGGCGGCCTTCCAGACGCTGCGTGGCACGCATGCACGCACGGGCCATCGATACGCGGCCGCTGGTTTCGGCGACGCGAACGCAGCACAGACCACGCGCGTCGGCATGGTGCCCGGCGCGCAATCGCGGCGTTTCTAGTCGTCTCGCTTACGTTGCGAAGCGGGCGTAGATGCGCCAGCAGCGAAGCGCACGCCACAGTTCGCTCGCGTTGGTCGCGCCTTTCAACATGGCGCGGACATGGCCGGATTGCAGGAATTGACGCGCGACAGGCTTGCGCATCGCGTCGTCGTGCAGGCGCTTTCTGAGCACATGCAGAAGATGGCCGCCCTCGCGGTTGGCCTGGCGCAACAGGATGCGGCTCAGATGCCGATCGGTCCGCACATCGAGCGCGGCTGCCACGAGCGCGTCGATCACGCGCAGATAACCTGCGGCGCGGCGCGCAACGGCGGCCTGCGACGGCGAGTTCGTGATGGATAGCGGATTGCGTCGATATCCGTAGAACGGTTCGCGCACGAAACCGACACGCTGTGCGCGCAGCGCCAGTTGCAGCGACCAGATGATGTCCTCGTGCACGACGCCTGGTTCGAAACGCAGGCCGTGCTGTTCGACGAAATCGCGCCTCACGCACTGCAGCCATACGCAGACGACCCAGTCATCGCTCGGCACGGTTCGCTCGAGCCACGACGTTCCGCTGCAGATTTCGTCCCACGGCTGGCGTGCGTACATCGGCTGCGGGCCGGCGGGAGGCGGCAGCGCATCGAAGCTGAAGCCATTTCCAATGACGACGTCGAGATCATGCTGGCGGCCGTAGCCGATCCAGCTGCGCAACGCGCCGGGTTTCATCCAGTCGTCGCCATCGGCGAACGCGATCCATTCGCCGCGCGCGAGCGTGAGCCCGGCATTGCGTGCCGCCGATACACCACGATTTTCCTGCGTGACCACGCGGATGCGCGCATCGCGCGCCGCCATCGATTCGAGCACGGCGAGACTGTTGTCTGTCGCGCCGTCACAGATCGCGATGACTTCGAGGTCGACGCCTTCCTGATCCAGCACGGAGCAGAGTTGGGCTTCGAGCCACGCCGCGCAGTTGTAGACCGGCACGATGACGCTGACGTCGGGTCGGGTGCTCGTCATGTTTCAATGGAACGCTTTCGAAAGCGCGCGATGATAGCAGGCCGCATGTCACGGCTCGATCACGATCTTGCCTGTCACGCGGCGCTGCATCATGTCGTCGAGGGCCTGCGGTGTCTGGTCGAGCGAATAGCGTTTCGTGACGACCGGACGCAGCTTGCCGGCCTTGATCCAGTCGACCATCGTCGCGAACTCCTGATCGGCGAGTCCGTGCTCGCGCTGCATGTGACCGCCCCAGAACACGCCGACGATACTCGCGCCTTTCAATAGCGCGAGGTTGAGCGGCAGCTTCGGGATTTCGCCGTTCGCGAAGCCGACGACCAGATACCGCCCGCGCCAGCCGATGCTGCGAAACGCGGGCTCCGCATACGCGCCGCCCACGGGATCGAAAATGACATCCGGCCCGTCGCCGCCGGTCAGCGCCTTGATGCGTTCGCGCAGATCTTCCCTGGCGTAGTCGATGACCTCGTCGGCGCCATGCTCGCGGCAGAACGCGAGCTTCTCCGCGCTCGATGCCGCCGCGATCACGCGCGCCCCGACGATCTTGCCGATCTGGATCGCCGCGATGCCGACGCCGCCCGCCGCGCCCAGCACGAGCAGCGTGTCGCCGGCCTTGAGCTGACCGCGATCGACCAGCGCGTGGTACGACGTGCCGTATGCGAGGGTGAACGCGGCGGCGTCGGCGAGATCGACGTCATCGGGCAACACGATGCAATCCGCTTCCCGCGCGCGCGCCTGTTCGGCGAACGCGCCCTGCGCGGTGTAGGCGGCCACGCGCATGCCCGGCGACAGGCGCGTGACGCCCGCGCCCACTTCGCGCACGATGCCAGCGAACTCCGCGCCAGGCGTGAACGGCAGCGGCGGCTTGAACTGGTACTTGTTCTGGATGATCAGCACGTCGGGGAAATTGACGCTCGCCGCTTTCACGTCGATGACGACTTCGCCTGCTTCCGGATGCAGGTCGGGCAGGGTTTCGATGCAAAGCGTGTCGGGCAATCCGTGTTCGTTGCAGCGTACGGCGCGCATGGCGTCTCCTCATGGAAAAGTGGCCTCAGTGTAGGGCAGGGACGACGTCGCGCGCGAGCCTGCGAGTGGTCGTCGCGCCATGTTCCTCGGTTACAATCATCGGATGCGAATCCTACTCAGCAACGACGACGGTTATCTGGCGCGCGGCATCAATGTGCTGCACGAGGTCCTGCAGCCGCTCGGCGAAGTGACCGTGATGGCGCCGGAGCAGAACTGCAGCGGCTCGTCCAACTCGCTCACGCTGTCGCGGCCCCTGAGCGTGCATCAGGCGCCGAACGGTTTCAATTTCGTGAACGGTACGCCGACCGATTCCGTGCATATCGCACTGACCGGCATGCTCGAGCAGCAGCCGGATCTCGTCGTGTCGGGCATCAACAACGGGCAGAACGTCGGCGAGGACACGCTGTACTCGGGCACGGTCGCGGCGGCCACCGAAGGCTTCATGTTCGGCATTCCGGCGATCGCGTTCTCGCTCGTCGGCCGCGACTGGCTCCATCTCGAAGACGCGGCGCGCGTCGCCGCGGAGATCGTCGCGCATTTCCTCGAACATCCGATGCCGGGCCATCCGTTGCTGAACGTGAATATCCCGAGCCTGCCTTACGATCAACTGCGCGAATGGAAAGTGACGCGCCTCGGCAAGCGTCATCCTTCGCAGCCGGTGATCCGCCAGAGCGATCCGCGCGGCAATCCGATCTACTGGATCGGCCCGTCCGGCGACGCGCTCGATGCCAGCGAAGGCACCGATTTCCACGCGGTCGCGAACGGTTTCGTCTCGATCACGCCGCTGCAACTCGACCTGACGCATACGAAGCTCATGGCCGAGACGCGCGAATGGGCCCGTGCCGGGAGCGGCCGCACATGAGCGAGGAGCGCGCCAAGCGCTTTCCGCTGGCGCTCGCGGATCTGGTTCGCGAGCCACGCAAGCCCGCGACGCGCGCACAGGACGCGCGCGGCAAACCGGCTGCCGTTTCAGCGCTCAAGTCAGCGCCGACGCAACAGGCCAAGCCGTCTGCGTCTGCGACGCGCGCGCCGATGAAGAATCCCGCCACGGCGGCGGCGTCCGCGAAGCCGGCCACCTCTGTTTTTCCAGCGCGTGCCGATTCGAAGGCGGCAATTGGCGCGACGAAACCGTTTTCGTCCGCGAGCAAGAGTCATGCGTCTCACGCGCCGCGCGCGAGCGCGTTGCGCGCAACGACGCGGCCCGCCGAGCGCGACCCGGCTGCCGCCACGACCGCGACCCGAAAAGGTGCGCCCAACGTCGCGCTCGCGAGCACGCAGACGCTCACCTCGGAACGGGTGCGCGAGCGCATGGTCGAACGGCTGCGCTCGAACGGCATCACCGATCCGCGCGTGCTGAACGCGATGTCGGTCGTGCCGCGCCACATGTTCGTCGATCCGGGGCTCGCCGCGCAGGCTTATGAAGACGCCGCGCTGCCGATCGGTCATCACCAGACCATCTCGAAGCCGTCCGTCGTCGCGCGCATGATCGAGCTCGTCGCGACGGGGCGCGCATTGAACAAGGTGCTGGAGATCGGCACGGGCTGCGGCTATCAGGCAGCCGTGCTGTCTCAGGTCGCCACTGAGGTTTATTCGATCGAGCGCGTGCGTCCGCTGTCGGAGCGCGCCAAGCTCAACCTTCGGCCGCTGCGCGTGCCGAACATCAGGCTGCATTACGGCGATGGCCGCCTGGGTTTGCCCGCGGCCGCGCCGTTCGACGCAATCGTGATCGCCTGCGCGGGCCTCGACGTGCCGCAGGCCTTGCTCGACCAACTGGCGGTGGGCGGCAAGCTCGTCGCGCCGGTCGGATCGCAAGCCGCGCAGTCGCAGGTGCTGACGCTCGTCACGCGCGTGTCGGCGGCACAGTGGCGGGAAGAGCAGCTCGATCGCGTCTTTTTTGTACCCTTAAAATCCGGAGTGATTTGACCCGATGAGTATCCTGCGTGCTTTGCGAGAAGGAAGTGCGGACCAACGCCTGAGCGCGGCGCAGCGCGGCGTGTGCGTGCTGGCGTTGTCCGCGCTGGCGGCGTGTTCGACGCGCATGGACATGGCGCCGGTCGTCGACAGAACGGGCGCGCCCATCGGCACGACTGCGGCCCAGACGCCGGACAACGGTCCGCCGCCGCCAGGCTATTACCGTGTAAAACCGGGCGATACCCTATATCGGATCGCACTGGAAAACGGTCAGAATTATCACGACATAGCAACGTGGAACAACCTGACCAACCCGAACCAGATCGAAGTCGGGCAGTTGATGCGGGTGGCGCCTCCGGGCGCGAACCTCGCCGCGGCGACGCCCGGTGTGGCGACGGCGCCGATCGTCGGCGGCGGCGTGCAGACGCAGCCGCTCAACGGCGCGAACGCATACGCCACGCCGCCAGCGGGCACGGCCGCGCAGCCGCCGTACTACGGTCCGAATTCGGGCATGGGCGCGGCGCCCGGAACTCCGGGCGCGGCATCGACGCCGGGCGTACCGGGTGCGCCTGGCGCGGACGCGAACGCGGCGGCGCCCACGGGCCAGCCGGCGTTCATCTGGCCGGCGCGCGGGCCGATTCTCGGCACGTTCGACGACGCGAAGAACAAGGGTTTGAATATTGGCGGTGCGGCGGGAGACGCGGTCAACGCGTCGGCGGATGGCCGGGTGGTTTATTCCGGAAATGGGCTGCGCGGCTACGGCAATCTCATTATTATCAAACATGATGCGACTTTTCTCACCGCGTACGCACATAACCGCGCTTTGATGGTAAAAGAGGGAGACGCGGTGACAAAAGGGCAGAAGATCGCTGAGATGGGGAACAGCGATTCGGACCGCGTGATGTTGCATTTCGAAGTTCGCCGGCAGGGAAAACCTGTTGACCCACTTAAGTATTTGCCGCCGCAATAAAGCGAAACCATCATGCCAAAAACGAAGCGCCGCCTGCCGCAAGCCGAGACTGAGACGATCAGCCGACCTTTGCAAGTGTCGGTGGAAGACGGTGCTTCGACTCATGACGACGACATCGATAACGTCGATGTCGATGTCGACTCCGAGGAAGAGGGCGGAAGCCGCGGCAAGGGCAGCGACGACGCGAGTGAAAACGCGAACGAGCCCCAGCCGGACGCCGACGATTTCCGTTCGCTCCTGCAGGCCGAACTCACGGCCGACACCATTCAGCACTACCTGAACCGCATCAGCGTGAAGCCGCTGTTGACGGTCGAGGAAGAGCAGCGCTATTCGCGGCTCGCGAAGGCGGGCGAATTCGAGGCGCGGCAGGTGATGATCGAGCGCAATCTGCGGCTCGTCGTCAGTATCGCGAAGGGGTATCTCAATCGCGGCGTGCCTTTGCTCGATCTGATCGAGGAAGGCAACCTCGGCCTCATGCACGCCATCGAGAAATTCGACCCGACGCGCGGCTTTCGTTTTTCGACGTATGCCACCTGGTGGATCCGCCAGAGCATCGAGCGCGCGATCATGAATCAGGCGCGCACCGTGCGCCTGCCGGTGCATGTGATTCGCGAGCTTAATCAGGTGTTGCGCGCGAAGCGCCATCTGGAAAAAAATTCCGCCAATTCGGCCGACAGCGTCGCGCCCGAGCGCCGCGACGCGAGCATCGACGACATCGCGTATCTCACCGGCAAGACGCCCGAGGAAGTCACCGATATCCTCGCGCTCAACGAGCACACGGCTTCGCTCGACGCGCCGCTCGATCTCGATCCGGGCAGCAGCCTGCTCGATCTGCTTTCGGACGATCAGAGCCAGTCGCCGGACGCGGAAGTGCAGCATCGCGAACTGGAATCGCTCACGCGTCTGTGGCTGTCGCGCCTGTCCGATAAACACCGGCACGTGATCGAACGGCGCTTCGGGCTGAACCATATCGAGCCCGCCACGCTCGAAGAACTCGCCGATGAAATGGGCCTCACGCGCGAACGCGTGCGCCAGATCCAGCAAGAGGCGCTCGTGCGGCTCAAGCGCTTTTTCGCCTCCAACGGCGTTCGCAAGGACGCCGTGCTCTAACGCTTTGGCGACGCCCTTCAAAAACGGGGCGTCGCGTTTCAGGATTCAATGACACCGATTCTCGTTTTCGACATCGAGACCATCCCCGATGTCGACGGCATTCGCCGTCTCGAAGATTTGCCCGACGATCTCTCCGATCGCGAGGTGGCCGAACATGCGTTCGAAGCACGCCGCGAGCGCGTCGGTAATGACTTTCTGCCGCTTCATCTGCAACGCGTCGCGGCGATTTCCTGCGTATTTCGCGACAACAGCGGTTTTCGCGTGCGCTCGCTCGGCACCACCACCGACGGCGAAGCGGCGCTCATCCAGTCGTTCTATCGCGTGATCGAGAAGTACACGCCGCAACTCGTCTCGTGGAACGGCGGCGGCTTCGATCTGCCCGTGCTGCATTACCGCGCGCTGGTGCACGGCATCGCCGCGCCGCGCTACTGGGACCTCGGCCAGGACGACCGCGAATTCAAGTTCAACAACTACATCAGCCGCTATCACATGCGTCACATCGACCTGATGGACGTGCTCGCGATGTATCAGGCGCGCGCCAGCGCGCCGCTCGATGCGCTCGCGAAGCTGTGCGGCTTTCCCGGCAAGCTCGGCATGGACGGCAGTAAGGTGTGGGAAGCTTATTGCGACGGCCAGATCGACGACATTCGCAATTATTGCGAAACCGATGTCGTGAATACGTACCTCATGTACTGCCGGTTTCAGATGATGCGCGGCGGCTTCACGCCCGACGAATACGCCGATGAAATCAATGTCGTGAAGAACGCGCTCGCGCAGGAATCGTCGCCGCACTGGGCCGAGTATCTGGCCGCGTTCGGACGTTGATGCGGTGACGTTCGTCTACAATCTCGCCTTTGCCATTCGTTAGCCAGGAAGTACGCAGGTGTCTGAAGCCGCCCGAAAAACTCCCCATCGCCGCCGCGCCGCGCCGGCGAAGTCCGTCACGCCCGATCCGAACTTCGTCGCCCCGGAAATCGAAATCGAGTCGCTCGATATGGAAGCGCGCGGCGTCGGCCGTCTGGTCAACGAGGACGGCGAGCCGGGCAAGGTCATCTTCGTCGAAGGCGCGCTGCCGGGCGAACGCGTCAGCTATTCGAGTTTTCGCAAGAAGCCGAGTTTCGAGCAGGCGCAAGTGGTGAACGTGCTGCGCGAGAGCGTGTTGCGGACCAGGCCGAAGTGCCGGTTTTTCGGCACCTGCGGCGGCTGCTCGATGCAGCATCTCGATGTGCGCGCGCAGATCGCGGTGAAGCAGCGCGTGCTCGAGGACAACCTGCAGCATCTGTCGAAGCTGCGCGCGGAAACCATGTTCCGGCCGATTCACGGTCCGTCGTGGGGATATCGCTATCGCGCGCGCCTCACTGTGAGGTATGTCGAAAAGAAGGGCGGCGTGCTGGTGGGCTTTCATGAGCGCAAGAGCAGCTATGTCGCCGACATGACGAGCTGCGAAGTGCTGCCGCCGCACGTTTCCGCGATGCTCGTGCCGCTGCGCCATCTGGTGGCTGGGCTCTCGATCCGCGATCGCATGCCGCAGATCGAACTCGCGCTCGGTACCGACGTCACCGCGCTCGTGCTGCGCATTCTGGAGCCGCTGACCGAAGCGGACGAAGCGTTGATCCGCACCTTTGCCGACGAACACGGCGTGCAGTTCTGGCTGCAGCCGAAGGGCCCGGATACGGTCTATCCGTTCTATCCGCTCGATCAGGAACTGGCTTACACGCTGCCGGAATTCGATATCCGCATGCCGTTCAAGCCGACCGATTTCACGCAGGTGAATCACCAGATCAATCGCGTGCTGGTGAGCCGGGCGCTCAGCCTGCTCGCGCCGGAAAAGTCCGACCGCGTGCTCGATCTGTTCTGCGGCATCGGCAATTTCACGCTGCCGCTCGCGCGGGTGTCGCGCGAAGTGGTGGGCATCGAGGGCAGCGAGGCGCTGACCGCGCGTGCGCTGGAGAACGCGAAGGCCAATGGCGTCGACGGGCATACGTCGTTCGCATGCCGCAACCTGTTCGAAGTCACCGCCGACGACCTTCGCGCGCTCGGCGCGTTCGACAAGTTTCTGGTCGATCCGCCGCGTGAAGGCGCGCTTGCGGTAGCGAAGGCGCTCGCGGACATCGCGCAGAGCGGCGACGGTCCGTTGCCGAAGCGCATCGTCTACGTGTCGTGCAACCCGGCGACGCTTGCGCGCGACGCGGGCCTGCTGGTGCACGAAGCCGGTTATCGGATGAAGGGCGCGGGGGTGGTGAACATGTTTCCGCACACGTCGCACGTCGAGTCGATCGCGCTGTTCGAGCGGGACTGATCGACGCGCTTAGTAAGAAGACCGCAGGCACAAAAAAACCGGCCCGAAGGCCGGTTTTTCGTTTCGGGAAACGATCCTCCGATCAGTTGCGGTTGCCGCCGAAAATGCCCAGCAGCGCCAGCAGGTTCGTGAACACGTTGTACAGATCGAGGTAGATCGCGAGCGTCGCGCTGATGTAGTTCGTTTCACCGCCGTTCACCACGCGCTGCACGTCGAACAACATGTACGCCGAGAAGATCACGATGGCGAGCACGGAGATCGTCATCATCAGGGCCGGCAACTGCAGGAAGATGTTCGCGAACGCGGCGAGCAGAATCACGATCACGCCCATGAACAGGAACTTGCCGAGTCCCGAAAAATCGCGCTTGCTGACCGTGGCGATGGTCGCCATCGCGGCGAAGATCACGCCCGTGCCGCCGAAAGCCATCATGATGAGCTGCGGACCGTTCGAGAAGCCGAGGATGAAGCTCAGCAGGCGCGACAGCATCAGGCCCATGAAGAACGTGAAGCCGAGCAGGACCACGACGCCCATGCCGCTGTCCTTGGTCTTCTCGATCGCGAACATGAAGCCGAACGCGATGGCGAGAAACGCGATGAAGCTCATCGCCGGGCTGGTGGCGGCGAACAGCGAGAAGCCCGTCGCGACGCCGACCCACGCGCCGAGCACCGTCGGCACCATCGAGAGCGCGAGCAGCCAGTAGGTGTTGCGCAGCACGCGGTTGCGCACCTCGACCGAGGTGACGCTGCCATTCCGGCCAAAGCCGTAGGGTGATTCGTTCATGGTTTCTCCTTGCTCCAATTGTCTGTGGTTTGGTCTTCCCGCTACGCCCGTCACACGCGAATGATAAGGTGCCGGACTTAAACCAGTATTAGGACCGTTTTGGTGCATCCGCGGCATGGTGCGCCAGGTTGCAACGCAGCGTACGGCTCCAATATGACCCCGGCGCGCGCCGAATTCAATAGTTCGAAAGGTTGATTCGGCGTTCCGGCGCGTAGTCTTCGCTGTGTTTGATCCTTACGGTACCGTAAGGTTTCAATCGCAATGATACCTTGCTTCGTGCTACAATTGTCGATTCGTTTTAATCCGTAAACCGTTCATTATTTGGAGTTTTTCATGGCGATCGAGCGCACCCTGTCGATTATCAAGCCGGACGCAGTGGCAAAGAACGTTATCGGCCAGATCTACAGCCGTTTCGAGAACGCAGGTCTCAAGATCATCGCGTCGCGCATGGTTCATCTGTCGCGCGGCGACGCAGAAAAGTTCTACGCGGTGCACGCTGCACGCCCGTTCTTCAAGGATCTCGTGGAATTCATGATTTCCGGCCCGGTCGTGATTCAGGTGCTGGAAGGTGAAAACGCGATCGCCAAGCACCGCGACCTGATGGGCGCGACCGATCCGAAGAAGGCGGACAAGGGCACGATCCGCGCCGACTTCGCCGACAGCATCGACGCCAACGCCGTGCACGGCTCGGACGCTCCGGAAACCGCAAAGCAGGAAGTTGCTTTCTTCTTCCCGGAAGTCAACGTCTACTCGCGTTAATTTCCGCGTTGTACGGCGCGGCGGTCCGCATGACCGTCGCGCGCATCGCGCCTCGACGCAAGAAAAAGCGGTACGAACAGAAGCAGGAAATGGCGCGAACGGTCCCGGAAGGCATCTTCCGGGCTTCGCAAATCTGAAATGGCAGAATTCGACATGACGAGCAGCACCACCGTCAATCTTCTCGATCTCGACGCCGCCGGGCTCACCGCGTATTGCGCGAGCCTGGGCGAAAAGCCGTTTCGCGCCAAGCAATTGCAGCGCTGGATCCATCAATACGGTGCCGACGACTTCGACGGCATGACGGACCTCGCGAAATCGCTGCGCGAAAAACTCAAGGGCCGCGCCAATATGGCGATGCCCGACATCATTCAGGACCACGTTTCCACTGACGGCACGCGCAAGTGGCTGATCGACGTCGGTAACGGCAACGCGGTCGAAACCGTGTTCATCCCCGAAGAAACGCGTGGCACGCTGTGCGTGTCGTCGCAGGCGGGGTGTGCGGTGAACTGCCGGTTCTGTTCCACCGGCAAGCAGGGCTTTTCCCGCAACCTGACCACGGGCGAGATCATCGGTCAGTTGCGCATGGCGGAGTTCGCGCTGCGCAGGTCGCTCGGGCGTGAGGTCGGCGGCCCGGGCAAGGGCGAACGCGTCGTCACGAACGTCGTGATGATGGGCATGGGCGAACCAATGCTCAATTACGACGCGGTCGTGCCGGCCATGCGCCTGATGCTCGACGACAACGCCTACGGCCTGTCGCGCCGGCGCGTGACGCTGTCCACGTCCGGCGTCGTGCCGATGATGGACCGTCTGGCTGCGGACTTGCCCGTCGCGCTCGCGGTGTCGCTGCACGCGCCGAACGATCCGCTGCGCGACATGCTGGTGCCGCTCAACAAGAAGTACCCGTTGCGCGAATTGATGGCCGCGTGCCAGCGTTACCTGAAGGTTGCGCCGCGCGACTTCATCACGTTCGAATATTGCATGCTCGACGGCGTGAACGACAGCGAAGCGCACGCGCGCGAATTGCTCGCCGTCACGCGCGACGTGCCGTGCAAGTTCAACCTCATCCCGTTCAATCCGTTCCCGGAATCGGGCCTGACGCGTTCGAAGAACGAGCAGATCAAGCGTTTCGCGCAGGTTTTGATGGATGCGGGCGTCGTCACCACGGTGCGCAAGACGCGCGGCGACGACATCGACGCCGCCTGTGGCCAGCTTGCCGGCGCGGTGCAGGATCGCACGCGTCTCGCGGAGCGCATGAGCCGGACGGGCGGCAAGACGATCGAGGTGCGCGCGGTCTGACGGCAGTTCAAGGTGAAACGGCCGCAGCGAAAAGCGTGGCAAACGCCAGCACGTGGCACGAGAAGCCGAACATTTTGTTATAAAGCGGTCTGCAATGGCGCCGGGGTTGTATCGTTCACATGGTTTTTTCGAACCGAACGTAGCAATAGCGCTATATAGAAGAATCGATGCGAGGAATTTGGCATGAGTGAGCCGCAGCACCCGACGCCTTTCGGCGGTCAAACCGGTAACCGGCCCGGCGGTCAGCACGACGGTCAGACCGGTGCGGAAGGGGCGGCGTCGAATCCGAGTCAGGCGGTGCCGCTGGACTCGATACAGGCGGTCGGCGCGCGTCTCGCGCAGCTCCGTCAGGCGAAAGCATGGTCGATCGACGACGTTTCGGCGCGCCTCAAGGTGTCGCCGTCGAAGCTGCTCGCGCTCGAGTCCGGCGATATCAGTCATCTGCCCGATCGCACGTTTGCCGCGGGCATCGTGCGCAGCTACGCGAAAATCCTCGGTGCCGATCCGGCGCCCTTCACGCTGGCGTTCCGGCGCACTGGCGGCGACCTCGAGCAGAATCTGAAGGTGCCGGCATCGGCGGGCGCGGGTCTGCCGCGCGGACGCGTGTCGGTGCCGCTCGGCAAATCGTCGGGTCGCCGGCGTTCGTGGATGTGGGGCGTCCTCGCGATCATCGTCGTGCTGGCGGTGCTCGTGATGTGGCACACCGGCGGCGATTCGAGCAACTGGCTCGCGCGCCTGAAGGCGAGCACGGGCGTTGGCCTTTCGTCGACGCCGAGTTCGACGTCGAACGAGCCGGCCGCCACGTCGTCCGCGCCGACACCCGACGAGGCGGCCGCTGCGAACACGGGCGAAGCGTCGCTGCCCGAAGTGGCCGCCGCGCCCGGCGAGCAGCCGATGCCGCGTCCGCTCGGCACGAACGCGCTGCCGGCCTCGTCGTCTACGCTGTCGGCGGTGCAGGGCGCGAGCGCGCCGGCGGCTGCATCGGCGGCGAAGGTGGCACCGGCTGCGGCGTCCGCTCCGACGGTCGCAGGCAGCGGCTCCGGCGCAGTCGAATTGAAAGTGAAGGAAGATAGCTGGTTCAGCGTGCGCGGCAAGGACGGCAAGGAGCTGTTTTCCGGCCTCGTGCGCGCCGGCAACACGCAGCGCGTGGAAGGCGAGGCGCCGTTCAAGGTGACCGTCGGCAACGTGAAGGGTGTCGAATCCCTGTCCGTCGACGACGAACCGGTCGACGCCAAGCGCTATTCATCCGCACGCGGAAACGTCGCGCGCCTTTCGCTGCCCTGAGCGCGCGAGGTCGTCTGAGCAAGGCATGACCGATCAGCGCGACCGATCAGTCAGGGGCGTCACGGTGCAGGCCGTGACGCCCGTTTGAGATTAAACACACGCAACTCGCCGCCTCTTCGGCGCGACGGTTGCCAAAGGGTTTTTCGATGCAATCCGAAGCTCAATCTCTGATTAGCAGCAAGATTTGTTCGACCGAACCGGTCTTCGGCGGGTCATTGGCGCGTCGCGCTTCGCATGCGGTCGACGTGCGCTGGGGCGGCCAGCTCGTCACGATCGGCGGCGACGCGCCGGTGCGCGTGCAGTCGATGACCAACACCGACACCGCCGACGCGATCGGCACCGCGATCCAGATCAAGGAACTCGCGCAGGCAGGTTCCGAACTCGTCCGCATCACCGTGAACACGCCGGAAGCGGCGGCCGCCGTGCCGCATGTGCGCGAGCAGCTCGATCGCATGGGCGTCACGGTGCCGCTCGTCGGCGACTTTCATTACAACGGCCATTTGCTGCTGCGCGACTATCCCGCGTGCGCCGAGACGCTCTCGAAGTACCGCATCAATCCGGGCAACGTGGGGCAGGGCGCGAAGCGCGACACGCAGTTCGCGCAGATGATCGAAGCCGCGATCAAATATGACAAGCCGGTGCGCATCGGGGTGAACTGGGGCAGTCTCGATCAGGACCTCCTCGCGCGCATGATGGACGAAAACGCCGCGCGCTCGACGCCGTGGGAACTGCAAAGCGTGATGTACGAAGCGCTGATCCAGTCGGCGATCGGCTCGGCGGAGCGCGCGGTCGAACTGGGCCTCGGGCGCGACAAGATCATCCTGTCGTGCAAGGTCAGCGGCGTGCAGGACCTCATCGCCGTCTACCGTGAACTCGCGAAGCGTTGCAGCTTCGCGCTGCACCTCGGATTGACCGAGGCGGGCATGGGTTCGAAGGGCATCGTCGCGTCGACGGCGGCGCTGTCGGTGTTGCTGCAGGAAGGCATCGGCGACACGATCCGCATCTCGCTCACGCCCGAGCCGGGCGGCGCGCGCACGGGTGAAGTGGTCGTCGGCCAGGAAATCCTCCAGACGATGGGCCTGCGTTCCTTCACGCCGATGGTCATCGCGTGCCCCGGCTGCGGCCGTACGACCAGCACGCTGTTCCAGGAACTCGCCTCGCAAATCCAGTCGTATCTGCGCAACTCGATGCCCACGTGGCGCGACCGTTTCCCCGGCGTCGAGAAAATGCATGTCGCAGTGATGGGCTGCATCGTCAACGGGCCGGGCGAATCGAAGCACGCGAACATCGGCATCAGCTTGCCGGGTTCGGGCGAGAATCCGGCGGCGCCCGTGTTCATCGACGGCGTCAAGGTAAAGACGCTGCGCGGCGAGCGCATCGCCGAGGAATTCCAGCAAATCGTCAGCGACTATGTCGAGCGCACCTACGGGCAGGAAGCAGGCAAGCGTGAAGAGACATCTACCGCAACCCTTTGAAGACAGATGACTGAACAGAAGAAACGGCTCGAAAAACTGAGCGGCGTGAAGGGCATGAACGACATCCTCCCGCAGGATGCCGCGTTGTGGGACTTCTTCGAAACCACCGTCAAGTCGATGCTGCGCGCTTACGGATATCAGAACATCCGCACGCCGATCGTCGAACATACGCAGTTGTTCACGCGCGGTATCGGCGAAGTGACCGATATCGTCGAGAAAGAGATGTACAGCTTCACGGATTCTCTGAACGGCGAGCATCTGACGATGCGCCCGGAGAACACCGCTGCCGTAGTGCGAGCGACCATCGAGCACAACCTGCTGTACGACGGCCCGAAGCGCCTGTGGTACGTCGGCCCGATGTTCCGTCACGAGCGTCCACAGCGCGGGCGTTACCGGCAGTTTCATCAGGTCGGCGTGGAAGCGCTCGGCTTCGCGGGCCCGGATACCGACGCCGAAATCATCATGATGTGCCAGCGTCTCTGGGACGATCTCGGGCTCACCGGCATTCGCCTCGAACTGAATTCGCTGGGGCAGGCCGAGGAGCGCGCCGCGCATCGCAAGGAACTGATCGCGTATCTGGAGAAGCATGTCGATTCGCTCGACGAGGAAGCAAAGCGCCGGCTCTACACGAACCCGCTGCGCGTGCTCGACACGAAGAATCCTGCCATGCAGGAGATCGCGCAGAACGCGCCGAAGCTGGTCGATTTTCTGGGCGATGCGTCGCGCAAGCATTTCGAAGGCGTGCAACGGCTGCTCAAGGCCAACAACATTCCGTTCAAGATCAATCCGCGTCTCGTGCGCGGTCTCGACTACTACAACCTCACCGTGTTCGAGTGGGTCACCGACAAGCTCGGCGCGCAAGGCACGGTCGCGGGCGGCGGTCGCTATGACCCGCTGATCGAGCAGCTCGGCGGCAAGCCGACGGCCGCGTGCGGCTGGGCGATGGGCGTCGAGCGCATCCTCGAATTGCTGAAGGAAGAGCAACTCGTGCCGGAAGCGGAAGGCACGGACGTGTACGTCGTGCATCAGGGCGAACAGGCGGCGGAGCAGGCGTTCATCGTCGCCGAGCGTCTGCGCGATACCGGTCTCGATGTCATCCTGCATTGCAGCCCGGACGGTGCGTCCTCGAGCTTCAAGTCGCAGATGAAGAAGGCCGACGCGAGCGGCGCGGCCTTCGCGATCGTGCTCGGTGAGGACGAACTCGCGCAAGGCATGATCGGCGTCAAACCGCTGCGCCGTTCGGGCAACGAAATGTCCGACGGGCAAAAGAACGAGCAGGTCAACGTTCCGGCGGAAGACTTGACCGAATACCTAATCAATGCGATGGTTGCAACCGCCGATGACGAGGGTGCCTGAAAAGCGCGCCACTCGTTTGAGGAATTTGAAACGCAGGAAGGAATAGCTGGACGATGAGCTATCACGACGAACAAGAATCACTTGAAAGCGTAAAGGCCTGGTGGGCCAAATGGGGCAACGCCACGACCTGGATCGTGCTCGTGGCGCTCATCATTTCGGCCGGCTACAACGGCTGGAACTACTGGCAGCGCCATCAGGCAGCCGAGGCATCGGTGCTGTACGACCACCTGCAGCAGGCGGTGAACGGCAACGATCAGGCGCTGGTCACACGTGTGGCGACGGACATGGAAGACAAGTTCGGCGGCACGGGTTACGCGCAGATGTCCGCGCTCGCGGCCGCCAAATCGCTCTACATGGCGGGCAACACGGCGGGTGCGAAGGCTCAGTTGCAATGGGCCATCGATCACGCGAAGGACAACGAGTACAAGCAGATCGCGAAGCTGCGTCTCGCGCTCGTTCTGCTCGACGAGAAGAACTACGACGCAGGCCTGAAGCTGCTCGCGGATCAGCCTCTCGATGCGTTCAAGGGCGTGATCGCGGATCGCCGTGGCGACCTGCTCGCCGCCCAAGGCAAACGCGACGATGCGCGCTCGGCTTACCAGGTCGCGCTCGCCGCGCTGCCCGAGAACGACACGTCCGCGCGTCAGCTGATCCAGTTCAAGCTCGATGCGCTCGGCGGTTGATCCGCTGCGTTTTCGTATCGTCAACCATCGCTCAATCGAGCCGCCGCGCCGAAGCGTCGCATGAAGCGACGCGGCGCAGAGCGCCGGTCAACCCAATTCACCCATTCATGTTGCGTCCACCGATGACTTTTTTGAAACGCTACGCTGTGCCGCTCGCTTGCGCGATGACCGTCTTGTTGGCCGCTTGCTCGTCGACCAAGGATGAGCGCCGCACGCCGGTACCGCTCGCGGAGTTCAAGCCGGTGTTGAATGTCAACCAGGCGTGGAAGGCGAGCGTCGGCAAGGCCGGCCGTTATCTGTTCTCGCCCGTGGCAGTGGGCGATTACGTCTTCGCCGCCGGCACGAACGGCACCGTCGCCAAGATCGATTCGAAGACCGGCCAGGACGTCTGGCGCACCAAGCTCAAGGACGATCTCTCCGCCGGCGTCGGCAGCGACGGCAATCTGACGGCCGTGGGCGGCCTGAAGGGCCAGGTCGATGTGCTCGGCTCCGACGGCAAGCTGCTGTGGACCGCCACGGCGCCGGGCGAGATCGTCTCGCCGCCGCTCGTCGGCAACGATCTCGTGATCGTACGCACGATCGACGGCAAGGTCATCGCGTTCAACGCGCAGACCGGCGAACAGAAGTGGGTCTTCCAGTTGCGCGCCGTACCGCTGAACCTGCGTGTCGCGGCTGGCATGACCTTCGCCGGCAATCAGGCCGTGCTCGCGGGCTTCCCCGGCGGCACGTTCGCGGCGATCAACCTGCAGACGGGCGATGCCTACTGGCAGGCGCCGGTGTCGTATCCGAAGGGCGTGACCGAAGTCGAGCGCATCAACGACGTGACCGGCGCGCCGGGCCTCGTCGGCGCGCAGACCTGCGCGGTGACGTTCCAGGGCCGCATCGGCTGCTTCGATGCGAACTCGGGCCGTCCGGTGTGGGAAAAGAATTTCTCGAGCGACAGCGGCCTCGCGCAGGACGAACAGATCGTCGCGGCTGGCGACGACTGGTCGGTCGTCAACGCGTTCCGCGCGTCGGATGGCTCGCAGATCTGGAAAACGGATACGCTGAAGAACCGCAGTGTCAGCGTGCCGTATATTCTCGGCCGCGCTGTCGTGGTGGGTGATTACAAGGGCTTCCTGCACTTCCTCAACGTGGAGAACGGCGAGCTCGTCGGCCGCGCGCCGACCGACGGCAGTGCGATCACCGCGGCGCCGGTGCTCGCGGGCAACACGCTCGTCGTGCAGACGCATGACGGTGATCTCTACGGCTTCAGGCCCGGCAACTGATCCGAAATGCGGCGGCCGCGAGCGTGAGTGACGCGCGCTCGCGGTTGCCGGCAGAGAAGCGCGCCGTCGTTTCATGGCGGTGCGGCAGGCTCGCCACGACGAGCCGCACGAGAAAGAAGCGGTGCGCCGCGCGCATCGCGACAAAACCCGCATGCAAGAGCAGGGTCGCAAGAATGAAGCGCGGCGCGCGTGAGCGTCGCGCAAGATGAGCCTCCCAAGAGGCAAACCGGCGAATGACCGCCGTCAAGTCTGGTCGGCCGACGCGCCTCGCGTGCGGCAAGCCGAATCCATGCTAATTTTCGATAAGCGCAGCCATTGCGCGGCGTAGCGGAACGCAACGAGATGTTTCTACCGCCCGTTCCGCGTTCGCCTTGCGTTCAACCTTGAACAAAATCAGATGAAACCCGTGATTGCCCTCGTCGGGCGCCCCAATGTGGGGAAATCGACCCTTTTCAACCGGCTCACGCGTTCGCGCGACGCGCTCGTCGCGGACTTGCCCGGCCTGACCCGCGACCGTCATTACGGCGAAGGCCGTCTGGGCGGCGAGCGGCCGTATCTCGTGGTGGACACGGGCGGCTTCGAGCCGGTGGCGAAGGACGGCATCCTGCACGAGATGGCGCGCCAGACGCGCCAGGCGGTCGAAGAAGCCGACGTCGTCGTGTTCATCGTCGACGGGCGCAACGGCCTCGCGCCGCAGGACAAGGCGATCGCCGACTATCTGCGCAAGACCGGCCGGCCGCTCTTTCTGGTCGTGAACAAGGCGGAGGGCATGAAGTACACGGCGGTCGCGTCGGACTTCTATGAACTCGGCCTCGGCGACCCGCGCGCGATCTCGGCCGCGCACGGCGATGGCGTCCTCGAGATGATCAACGACGCGCTCGATCTCGCGTACAAGGATCAGCCGGAAGAATCGGAAGAAGAGAAGGCGCAACACGGCGTGAAGATCGCGATCGTCGGGCGTCCGAACGTCGGCAAGTCGACGCTCGTGAACACGCTGATCGGCGAGGAGCGCGTGATCGCGTTCGATATGCCCGGCACCACGCGCGATTCGATCTATGTTGATTTCGAGCGGCAAGGCCGCAAATACACCTTGATCGACACGGCCGGCCTGCGTCGCCGCGGCAAGGTATTCGAAGCGATCGAAAAGTTCTCGGTCGTGAAGACGCTGCAGTCGATCTCGGACGCCAATGTCGTGATCCTGCTGCTCGATGCGCAGCAGGACATTTCGGAACAGGACGCGCACATCGCGGGTTTCGTGGTCGAACAGGGGCGCGCGCTGGTCGTGGGCGTGAACAAGTGGGACGGGCTGGATTCGCATGTGCGTGAGCGCACGAAGGCGGACCTCACGCGCAAGCTCAAGTTTTTGGACTTTGCTAAATTCCACTACGTTTCCGCGCTGGAGAAGACGGGTATCGGTGCATTGATGAAATCGGTCGACGATGCCTACGCCGCCGCGATGGCCAAACTGCCGACGCCGAAGCTCACGCGCGCGCTGATCGACGCGGTGGAATTCCAGCAACCGCGCCGCCGCGGCCCGGTGCGGCCGAAGCTGCGTTACGCGCACCAGGGCGGGCAGAATCCGCCGATCATCGTCGTGCACGGCAACGCGCTCGATGCGATCACGGATACCTACAAGCGTTATCTGGAAGGGCGTTTTCGCGAAACTTTTGGGCTCGCCGGCACTCCACTTCGCATAGAGTTCCGGTCGAGCCGGAATCCTTACGCGGACAAGGAGTGAGAACCGCGTGAAGCCTTGCGTTACGGCGTTCGCTGGCCATTTGGCCGACGGGGGCCGAAAACGTAAAACAGCGAAAATCGGCTATAGTGTAGCGATTGTCGGCGGATCTCTTTTTCTTCGTCCACAATACTTCCAACCTGCAAAAAAACACGGAGTTTGCTATGAGCAACAAAGGGCAATTGTTACAAGACCCGTTTTTGAACGCACTGCGTAAAGAGCACGTGCCGGTGTCGATCTATTTGGTCAACGGCATCAAGCTTCAAGGGAACATCGAATCGTTCGACCAGTACGTCGTGTTGCTCCGAAATACGGTCACCCAGATGGTCTACAAGCACGCCATTTCCACGGTCGTGCCGGCCCGTCCGGTGAATTTCCACCCGGACGCTGAACCGTCCTAAACATCGTTGCGGCCGGCGCAAATTTGCCATTTCTAAAGCGAACATTAAGCAACTCGCCGGTCGCTTCAAAAAACCTGAACACATCAATTTGATCAACGCAGCGCTCGTCGGCATCGACTTCGGCAAGATCGATTTCGAAGCCAGTCTGGAAGAACTCAGCTTGCTCGCACAAAGTGCGGGCGCCCATCCCGCCGTCACGCTCACCGGCCGCCGTTCGAGCCCCGATGCCAAAATGTTCATCGGCAGCGGCAAGGTCGAGGAACTGCGCCTGCAGTGCGAAGCGAACGACGTCGAACTCGTCATCTTCAATCACGCGCTCGCGCCCGCGCAGCAGCGCAATCTTGAGGTCGCGCTGAATCGCCGCGTGGTCGATCGCACCAGCCTCATTCTCGATATCTTCGCGCAACGCGCCCGCAGCCACGAAGGCAAGCTGCAGGTCGAACTCGCGCAGCTGCAATATCTGTCGACGCGCCTGATTCGCGCGTGGACTCACCTGGAACGCCAGAAGGGCGGCATCGGCCTGCGCGGACCGGGCGAAACGCAGCTCGAAACCGACCGCCGTCTGATCGGCGAGCGCATCAAAGCGCTCAAGTCGCGGCTCGAAAAACTGCGCCGCCAGCACGGTACGCAGCGGCGTCAGCGGGTGCGCAATCGCACGATGTCGGTGTCGCTCGTCGGCTATACGAATGCGGGCAAATCGACGCTCTTCAACGCCCTCACGAAGGCGCAGGCGTACGCCGCCGACCAGCTCTTCGCCACGCTCGATACGACTTCGCGTCGCGTGTTCCTCGGCGAGGAAGCGGGGCATGTGGTCGTGTCGGACACGGTTGGTTTCATCCGCGAATTGCCGCACCAGCTCGTCGCGGCTTTCCGCGCGACGCTGGAGGAAACCATTCACGCGGACGTGCTGCTGCACGTCGTCGATGCATCGAGCGCGGTGCGCCTCGATCAGATCGATCAGGTGAACGAGGTGTTGCGCGGCATCGGCGCGGACAATATCCGCCAGATTCTCGTCTTCAACAAGATCGATGCCGTGCCCGAACTCGCGGCCCGCGGCGAGGCGGTTGAAAGGGACGAGTATGGTAATATTTCGCGCGTTTTCTTGAGTGCACGCACGGGTCAGGGGCTCGATGCGCTGCGCGCTGCCATCGCCGAAATCGCCACGGCGGAATCCGACGAACCCGACGCGGGACTGCCCAGCGTGCTCGCCGAATTTCCGGAGTCGCACGAGGCGTCCGAAGCAACGCAATCCACGCAGTCCGGGTCAAACGCCATACACGACACCAACGCGCAGCCGGACGACCATCGGCCACCCGTTGAGCGTGACGATCGAAAGGTTCCCGAGCACGGACATTGAGCTGCTTCGGAATCGCATCGCCCCGGCATCGACCCGGCCGACCGGCTGTCTAATGGTGAATCACCGAGTGAACGACTACAAAGAGCGGACTAACCGGCAAGCTGAGCATGCCGTCTTTTCGATCGACGATCCGCGCTGGGGTCGGGGCGAAGGCAATGGCGTGAAGAACGACACGAAGCGTCCGCAAGACGGCAAGCGCCCGAACGGCAAGGACGAAGGTCCGCCCGATCTCGACGAGATGTGGCGCGAGTTCAATCGTCGCCTCGCGGGTGTGTTCGGACGCAAGCCCGGCAACGGCAACGGCGGCGCGCCGCGCGACAACGGGCGCGGCACGAAGATCGGTGTCGGCATCGTCATCGGCGTGCTGATCGCCATCTATCTCGGCAGCGGCGTGTTCGTCGTTCAGGACGGACATGTCGGCGTCGTCTCGCAGTTCGGCAAGTATCGTCAGACGGTCGCGCAAGGCATTCACTGGCGCCTGCCGTATCCGTTCCAGTCGAACGACATCGTCGATACGTCGCAGATTCGTTCTGTCGAAGTGGGGCGCGGCACCGCGCTGTCGCAAGGCAACGTGCGCGACGCATCGCTGCTGACGAACGACGCCGACATCGTCGACGTGCGCTTCGCCGTGCAGTATCAGATCAAGTCACCCACCGATTTTCTGTTCCGCAGCGTCAACGCGGATGACAGCGTCACGCAGGCCGCGCAGGCGGCGATTCGCGAGATCGCGGGCGGACTCAAGACGGACGACATGCTCTACAAGGATCGCGAGGCGCTGCGCGCGCGCCTGATCGAAGCGATCCAGCGTTCGCTCGACACGTATCGCACCGGTCTGCAGGTCACGGGCGTCGCGGTGCAGAGCGTGCAGGTGCCGCAACAGGTGCAGTCCGCGTTCGAGGAAGCGGCGCGCGTGCGCCAGGACAACGAACGCGCGCGCGACACCGCGCAAGCCTACGCAGATCAGTTGCTGCCGCGCGCGAAGGCGGACGCGGGCAAGCTGATCGACGAGGCGAGGGCGTACAGCAATCGCGAAGTCACGCAGGCGCAGGGCGACGCGGAACGCTTCAAGGAGGTGTACGCGGAGTATTCGAAGGCGCCCGCGGTCATTCGTCAACGCATGTACCTGGACACGATGCAGCAGATCTACTCGCGCACTACCAAGGTGTTCGTCGACAGCAAGGCCGGCAATAACGTGGTCTATCTGCCGCTCGACAAGCTCATCGAAGCCAATCGTCAGCAGGCGAAGGAATCCACGGAAGGCACGAGCGGCGGGGCCGTATCGAGTGCTCCGGCTACGGCCGAAGGTCCGCAGGCGCGCGCGCAGGGTCCTGCGAGCGCATCGGCGCCGGCTGCGGCCGCACCCGCCAGCGCGGCGAGCGCTGCCAGCGCCGCCAGTGGGGCGAGCGCGAATGCCGGCGATCCGCTGCGCTCGCGCGACGCGTTCCGCTCCCGCAGCCGGTCGGAAGACCTGCAATAAGGAGCGCGAACATGAATCGAATCATTGCGCTCGTCGTCGCCGTCGTCATCGTGCTGTTCATCGGTTCGTCGATGATCTTCACCGTCGACGAAAGACATGCCGCCATCGTCGCCGCACACGGCGAAGGCAATCCGCGACAGGAAGGCCCCGGCCTGCACTTCAAGCTGCCGCCGCCGTTCCAGACGCTCACGCTTATCGACACGCGCACGCTCACCATCGACGAATCCGGCGCCGATCGCTTCTCGACCGCGGACAAGAACGAAGTGCTGGTGAACACGGTGATCAAGTACCGCGTCGCCGATCCGCTGAAGCTTTTCGAAAGCAACGAGAAGAACACGCAGACGGCTGAGGAGCGCATCGTCGCGCTCGCGCGCGCCTCGCTCGCGAGCGGCTTCGCGAAGCGTTCGCTGACCGACGCGCTCGGCAATCAACAGGCGCTCGCCAGCGAGTCGCAGAAGAGCGTGGAGGCCGCGGCCGCGGCGTTCGGCGTGCAACTCGTCGATTTGCAGATGACGCGCATCGACTTTCCGTCGGCGGTGGCCGATTCTGTCTACAAGCGCATGATCGCGGCGCGCCAGCAGGCGGCGGCGAACGAGCGCGCGAAGGGCACGGCAGAAGCGGACAAGATCAAGGCCGACGCCGAACGCACGCAACAGGCGATTCTCGCGGACGCCTACAGCCAGGCGCAGTCGATCAAGGGCGAAGGCGACAGCAAGTCGGCGGCCATCGCAGCCGACGCGTACGGTCGCGATCCGCAGTTCTACCAGTTCTATCAGAGCCTCGAAGCGTACAAGAAGACGTTCAAGCCGGGCGACGTGATCGTCGTCGATCCGAGCAGCGACTTCTTCCGCTTCATGAAGAGCCCGACGGGCGGCGCGCCGGATGCGTCGGCCCCCGCCACGGCGAAGCGCTGATCATCGCCCGCGCCGCGCAATGGACTGTGTTCGTCGCGCGGCGCTTCAACTTCCCCGGACATGGCCGAGACGTTACTGCTCGCTCTTGCGTTGATGCTGATTATCGAAGGCATGTTTCCCTTCGTTTTTCCGACCGCCTGGCGCGATACCTTTCGCCGCATCGCGGAGCGGCCGTTGCACCATATCCGCATCGGCGGGCTGATCGCGATGGTGCTCGGCCTGATTCTGCTGCTGATCGCGACGTGAACCGGCGCCGCCGGCAGCATGCCGCCATTTCGCCTATCTTGTCCTTATCCCTTCGTCCCTGACCGTTGAAGTCCGCGAGCGCCGCGTGAAATGCGCCGAGCCTCGCGTCCCGTAGGAAACGTATCGATGTCCACCTGGTTATTGCCCGAGAATATCGCCGACGTCTTGCCGTCGGAAGCCCGCAAGATCGAAGAACTGCGCCGCCGTCTGCTCGACCGTTTCCGTTCGTACGGCTACGAACTCGTGATGCCGCCGATGCTCGAGTATCTCGAATCGTTGCTGACGAGCGGCGGAAGCGATCTCAATCTGCGCACCTTCAAGCTCGTCGATCAGCTGTCCGGGCGCACGCTCGGCCTGCGCGCGGACATCACGCCGCAGGTATCGCGCATCGACGCGCACCTGCTGAACCGGCAGGGCGTGACGCGCCTGTGCTACGCGGGCGTCGTGCTGCACACACGTCCGCGCGGGCTGCATGCGACGCGCGAGCAGATTCAGATCGGCGCCGAAATCTACGGCCATGCCGGCCTCGAAGCGGATCTCGAGATTCAGCAACTGATGCTCGATTCGCTGCATCTGGCAGGTCTCAGGAAAGTGCGTCTCGATCTGTGCCACGCGGGCGTGCTTGCCGCGCTGCTGGAACTGGAGCCCGCTGCGGCCACGCTGGGCGAAGCGCTGTACGACGCGCTCGCGAGCAAGGACGTACCGCGTCTGAACGAACTCACCGCGCATCTCGGGCAGGTGCCACGCGAGGCGCTGCGCGCGCTGCCGTCGCTGTATGGCGATGCTTCGGTGCTGCAGATCGCGCGCGGGCGTCTGCCGAATCTGCCGGTCATCGCGCGCGCGCTCGACGATCTCGCGTTCCTCGCCGGCCGGGTCGAAGGCGCGGAGCTGATGATCGATCTCGCGGACCTGCGCGGGTATGCGTATCACAGCGGCGTCATGTTTTCCGCTTACGTCGACGGCGTGCCGAACGCGGTCGCGCGCGGCGGCCGTTACGACGACGTCGGTCTCGCGTACGGACGTGCGCGGCCCGCGACGGGCTTTTCGCTCGACCTGCGCGAAGTGGCGCGCATTTCACCGGTCGATGCGCGCGGGAGCGCGATCCTCGCGCCGTGGAAGCACGACGAGCCCTTGCTCGCGGCGATTCTCGCGCTGCGCGACGCCGGCGAAGTGGTGATTCAGGCGCTGCCCGGCCACGATCACGTTCTGGACGAATTCGCGTTCGACCGCGTGCTCGTCGAGCGCGACGGCAAGTGGACGGTCGAGGCGCGCGCCTGAGCGCGACGAATACAATCGCTTGATCGGCAAGGACTTTTTCTTAGTCCATGCCAATCACACAAGCGTGACGAAATCGCGAAGCAGGCCCGAAAAACTCGGAACCTTTCGCGAACATAGGTAAAATACGTTTTTAACCAGCTAACGAATCAACATGTCTGCCAGTGCAGTGAATGTGAACCCCGGGCGCAATGTCGTCGTGGTGGGCACCCAGTGGGGTGATGAGGGCAAGGGCAAGATCGTCGACTGGCTGACGGACCACGCCCAGGGCGTCGTGCGCTTCCAGGGCGGTCACAATGCCGGCCATACGCTCATCATCGGCGGCAAGAAAACCATTCTGCGCCTCATTCCTTCGGGCATCATGCGCGCGGGCACGGCCTGTTACATCGGCAATGGCGTCGTGTTGTCGCCGGAAGCGCTCTTCAAGGAAATCGACGAACTGGAAGCGGCTGGCGTCGACGTCTGCAAGCGTCTGTTCATTTCCGAAGCCGCCACGCTCGTTCTTCCGTATCACGTCGCCATCGACCAGGCGCGCGAAGCCAAGCGCGGCGCGGGCAAGATCGGCACGACCGGCCGCGGCATCGGCCCGGCGTACGAAGACAAGGTGGCTCGTCGCGGTTTGCGCGTGCAGGATCTGTTCGACCGTGCGGTGTTCGAGGAACGCCTGCGCGAGACGCTCGAATTCCATAACTTCGTGCTGACGCAGTATCTCGGCGCGAAGGCCGTCGACTTTCAGGAAACACTCGAGACGATGCTCGGCTACGCCGACCGTCTCGCGCCGATGGTCACGGATGTCTCCCGTCGCCTCTACGACGAAAACCACGCCGGCCGCAACCTGCTGTTCGAAGGCGCGCAAGGCACGCTGCTCGATATCGACCACGGCACGTATCCGTACGTCACGTCGAGCAATTGCGTCGCGGGCGCGGCGACGGCGGGCGCGGGCATCGGACCGCAGCGTCTGAACTACATTCTCGGCATCACCAAGGCGTATTGCACGCGCGTCGGTTCGGGCCCGTTCCCGAGCGAGCTGTACGACGCCGACAACGCCGAGCGTCAGGATCAGATCGGCCTGAACCTCGCGACCGTCGGCAAGGAATTCGGCTCGGTCACCGGCCGTCCGCGCCGCACCGGCTGGCTCGACGCCGCCGCGCTGCGCCGCTCGATCCAGATCAACGGCATCTCGGGCCTGTGCATGACCAAGCTCGACGTGCTCGACGGCCTCGACGAAGTGAAGCTCTGCACGGGCTACACGCTCGACGGCAAGCTGGTCGACATCCTGCCGCGCGGCGCGTCGGAAGTGGCGCGTTGCGAGCCGGTGTACGAAACCTTCGGCGGCTGGAAGGAAAGCACCATCGGCATCACGCAATGGGACAGCCTGCCGGAAAACGCGCGCAAGTATCTGTCGCGCGTGCAGGAAGTCGCGGGCGTGCCGATCGACATGGTGTCGACCGGTCCGGATCGTGACGAAACCATCCTGCTGCGCCATCCGTTCAAGGTCTGAGCGCCCAAGAGCCTCAATCTGATTCGGACGCTGTAAAGAATGTGGCCGCCTCCCTGCGGCCACATTTCGTATATAACCTAAGCATTTGAAAGAGCCTCACCATGATCGCGATGACGGACCCGCGCAACGACGACAAGAACCTCTGGGTCGGCTGGGATGAATACCACCGGCTGATCGAACTCCTCGCGCTGAAGGTGCACGAGTCGGGCTGGAAGTTCGACAAGATCCTGTGTCTCGCGCGCGGCGGCCTGCGCGTAGGCGATCAGCTCTCGCGCATCTATGACCTGCCGCTCGCCATTCTGGCGACGAGTTCGTACCGCGAAGCGGCGGGCACGGAGCAGGGCGATCTCGACATCGCGCAGTACATCACGATGACGCGCGGCGATCTCTCCGGCAACGTGCTGCTGGTCGACGATCTGGTCGATTCGGGTGTGACGCTCGCGCGCGTGCAGGAGCATCTGAAGGAACGTTATCCGGCGATCACGGCGGTGCGCTCGGCGGTGCTCTGGTACAAGGCGTGCTCCAAGGTCAAGCCCGACTATCACGTTCAGCATCTTGAAACGAACCCGTGGATTCATCAGCCGTTCGAGGAATGGGACACGGTGCGCCCGCACAACCTCGGCGCGTGGATCAAGCGAGGCACGCAAAACGGACGCGGATGATTCACGAGGGCTGAACGCCACGCAGGATCGACGCCGTTCGCCTGGCACACAGCCGGGCGCAACGGCGTTTTGCTTTTGCAGCACTCGACGAAGTAGCTACAAATGGTGACGCGCAAGCCCGCCGACGCACGCGGGGCACGATGCTAAACTCTCACTCGCGTCTCTCGTGGCGTTGCAGCAACACCCGAGCAGGCGTCGTATCGTGCGACGTTGGATAGAATGGCGTTCGTTTTTTTTCCGCCCTGGACGGATATTCCGCTCATATGACTAACACGACTCACGCGCACGAGCATAAACAACCCATGTCCTCGCTTGCGCTCGCGGCCATCGGCGTCGTCTTCGGCGACATCGGCACGAGTCCTCTCTACTCATTGAAGGAAGCCTTTAGCCCATCGCATGGCATCGGCTTGTCCGAGGCGTCGATCCTCGGCGTCATTTCGCTGCTTTTCTGGGCGATCGTCATGGTGGTCGCCGTCAAGTACGTGCTGTTCGTCATGCGCGCCGACAACAACGGCGAAGGCGGCGTGTTCGCGATGACCACGCTCGCGCTGCGCAGCGTGGGAGGCGGGGGCAAGGTCTCGGGCGTGCTGATGATGCTCGGCATCTTCGGCGCGTGCATGTTCTATGGCGATGCGGTCATCACGCCGGCGATGTCGGTGCTGTCGGCGGTCGAAGGCCTCGAGATCGCCGCGCCCAAGCTCACGCCGTACGTGCTGCCGATCACGATCGTGATCCTCATTGCGCTGTTCTGGATTCAGCGCCACGGCACGGCGGTGGTCGGCAGGCTGTTCGGGCCGATCATGGTCGTGTGGTTCGCGACGCTCGCGGTGCTCGGCGCCATGCATATCGTGATGGAGCCGCGCATCATCGCCGCGCTCAATCCGTATTACGCCTTTTCCTTCATGGCGCAGCACGTCGTGCAGGCGTATATCGTGCTCGGCTCGGTCGTGCTCGTGCTGACCGGGGCGGAAGCGCTGTACGCGGACATGGGCCACTTCGGTGTGAAGCCGATCCGCTACGGCTGGTATGGCTTCGTGATGCCGTCGCTGTTGCTGAACTATTTCGGGCAGGGCGCGTTGCTGATGCACTCGCCGCAGGCCATCGAGAATCCATTCTTCCTGCTCGCGCCCGACTGGGCGTTGCTGCCGCTCGTGATTCTGTCGACGGTCGCGACGGTGATCGCATCGCAGGCGGTCATTTCCGGCGCGTATTCGCTGACGAGCCAGGCGATCCAGCTCGGCTACGTGCCGCGCATGAAGATTCTGCACACGTCGGAACTGGCGATCGGCCAGATCTATATTCCGCTCGTCAACTGGATGCTGCTTTTCATCATCCTGTGCATCGTCATCGGCTTCAAGAGTTCAGAGAATCTCGCCGCCGCGTACGGCCTCGCCGTCACCGCGACGATGCTCACGACCACCATCCTCGTGTCGGTCGTGATGGTGAATCTGTGGGGCTGGAACCGCTGGCTCGTCGGCGGGATGATCGCCGTGTTCCTGATGATCGACATCGGCTTTTTCGGCGCGAGCCTGCTGAAGATCGAGCAGGGCGGCTGGCTGCCGTTGTGTATCGGCGGGGCGCTCTTCTTCCTGCTGATGACGTGGTACAAGGGCCGCATGATCGTGAAGGATCGCACGGCCGCCGACGGTATCCCGCTGATGCCGTTCCTGCAGGGCTTGCTTGCGCATCCGCCGCATCGCGTGTCGGGTACGGCGATCTATCTCACCGGCAGCGATTCGCTCGTGCCCGTGAGTCTGCTGCACAACCTGAAGCACAACAAGGTGCTGCACGAACGCACCATCTTCATGAACTTCACGACGCGCGACATTCCCTATGTCGACGATGCGCATCGTCTCGAAGTGAAGGACATCGGCGGCGGGCTGTTCCTCACGAAGGCGGCCTACGGCTTCAACGAGACGCCCGATGTGAAGGCCGTGCTGGAGCAGATCACGCGCACGCACGCGATGACTTTCGAACTGATGGACACGTCGTTCTTCATGGCGCGCGAAACCGTCGTACCGACGGAATTGCCGGGCATGTCGGTATGGCGTGAGCGCGTGTTCGCTTGGATGCACCAGAACGCGGCCAAGCCGACGGATTTCTTCAGTATTCCCGCGAATCGCGTGGTGGAACTGGGCACGAAGATCGAGATCTGACGCTTCGTTTTTCGACAGCGTAAAAAAGAAAACCCCACGTCGCAAAACGTGGGGTTTTTGTTTGGCAGCTTCGCGCGTCAGCGTTTCAGTTTCGCGAACGCCGCTGCCATCGCGCCGGCCGCTTCGGGCTCGCGACGCTGGTTCGGGCGGGTATCACGTCCGCCGCCCGCACGGCGATCCTGCCCGCCACGCGATGGCGCGCCCGCATTGCCCGGTGTCGCAGGCGCGAGGTCGTCGTCGAGGCGCATCGTCAGCGAGATGCGCTGGCGCTTCACATCGGTCTCCAGCACTTTCACCTTGACGACCTGACCCGCCTTCACCACTTCGTGCGGGTCCTTGATAAATTTCGTCGACAACGCCGAGACGTGCACGAGCCCGTCCTGATGCACGCCGATATCGACGAACGCGCCGAACGCCGCAACGTTCGTCACGACGCCTTCGAGGATCATGCCCGGCACGAGGTCCGAAATCTTCTCGATGCCTTCCTTGAAGGTCGCCGTCTTGAACTCGGGGCGCGGATCGCGGCCGGGTTTTTCCAGTTCGGTGAGAATGTCGCGCACGGTCGGCAGGCCGAAACGTTCGTCGACGAATTCGGTCGGCGAAAGTCCCGTCAACGCTTCGCGCTTTCCGAGCACATCGCCGATATGCTTCTTGATCTTCGCGAGAATGCGCTCGACGACCGGATACGCCTCCGGGTGCACCGACGAACGATCGAGCGGATTTTCGCCGTTGTTGATGCGCAGGAAGCCCGCGGCCTGCTCGAAGGTCTTGTCGCCGAGGCGCGGCACCTTCTTCAGATGCTCGCGCGACGGGAACGGCCCGTTGGCATCGCGATACTCGACGATATTGCGCGCGAGCGTCGCGTTCAAGCCCGACACGCGCGCGAGCAGCGCGACGGACGCGGTGTTCGCATCGACGCCCACGGCGTTCACGCAATCCTCGACGGTTGCATCGAGCGAGCGCGCCAGTTCGCGCTGATTCACGTCGTGCTGATACTGGCCGACGCCGATCGCCTTCGGCTCGATTTTCACGAGTTCCGCGAGCGGGTCCTGCAGACGCCGCGCGATCGATACCGCGCCGCGCAACGAAACGTCGAGTTCCGGAAACTCCTTTGCGGCAAGCTCGGAGGCCGAATACACCGACGCGCCCGCTTCGGACACGACGATTTTCTGCAGCTTCAGCTCCGGATGCTTCGCGATGAGCTCGCTTGCGAGCTTGTCGGTTTCCCGCGACGCGGTGCCGTTGCCGATGGAGACGAGTTCGGCCTGCGTCGCCTGCGCGATACGGGCGAGTTTCGCGAGCGAGCCGTCCCAGTCGCGGCGCGGCTCGTGCGGGTAGATGGTGTCGGTGGCGAGCAGCTTGCCGGTGCGATCGACGACCGCGACCTTCACGCCCGTGCGCAGACCGGGATCGAGACCGATCACGGCCTTCGGGCCGGCGGGAGCCGCGAGCAGCAAGTCCTTCAGATTGCGCGCGAACACGTGAATCGCTTCATGCTCGGCTTGTTCGCGCAACTGCGTGAGCAGTTCCGTTTCGAGATGCGGCTGCACCTTCACGCGCCAGCACCAGCGGCACACGTCGGAGAGCCACTTGTCGGCGGCGCGGCCACGATTGGCGATGCCGACCTTCTGCGCGATCATCGCTTCGCACGGATGCGGAATTTGCGCGTCGAGTTCCTCGCCGAGACCGAGCTTGACGCTCAGGACGCCCGCATTGCGGCCGCGAAAGAGCGCCAGCGCGCGATGCGACGGCACGGTGCGGATCGTCTCGCTGTAGTCGTAGTAGTCGCGGAACTTCTCGCCTTCCTCGCCTTGCTTGCCGTCCACCACGCTCGACATGACGAGGCCCTGACCGAACAGATGCTCGCGCAGCTTGCCGAGGACTTCCGCCGTTTCGCCGAACTGCTCGGAGAGGATGTCGCGCGCGCCGTCGAGCGCGGCTTTGGTATCGGTGACGCCTTTCTCCGCATCGACGAACTTCGCGGCTTCGGCTTGCGGATCGAGTGTGGGATCGGCGAGCAGCGCCTGGGCGAGCGGCTCGAGGCCGGCTTCGCGGGCGATCTGCGCGCGCGTGCGGCGCTTCGGCTTGTACGGCAGGTAGAGATCTTCGAGCACCTGCTTGCTGTCCGCGCCTTCGATGGCGCCGCGCAGTTCGTCGGAGAGCTTGCCTTGCTCGTCGATGCTTTGCAGGATCGTCGCACGGCGGTCTTCGAGTTCGCGCAGATAGAGCAGGCGCTCTTCGAGCGTGCGCAACTGGGTGTCGTCGAGATTGCCGGTGACTTCCTTGCGATACCGGGCGATGAACGGGACAGTCGAGCCTTCGTCCAGAAGCTGCACGGCGGCGGCGACCTGGCGCGGCTGCACGGTGAGTTCGGTGGCAATGCGCTGTACGATCTTGAGTGCTACGGTTTCCGTCATGATTCTGCGCTGTCTGCGGCTCGGCGGCGGCGAGTCCGCTCCGGGTGCGCCGATTCGCGTAGGCGAGGCGCTGCGGGCGGGCGGCCGCATGGCGAGCGGGGTTCGGACCGGGATACTGAGCGGGGCATTTTGCCATAAATGGCGGAGCGCTCCGGCGCGCGGTGATAGAATTTGGACATCGCACAGGCCTATTGCATACCTTTCTGCACCTGATTCTCTATCACGTTGCCGTTCATCCATTTGCACAACTTTCGCCTTTCAAATGTGCCTGCCGCCGCGACTCTGGCGCTGCTGTGCGCGTCGGGCGCACTCGCGCCGCACGTCGCGCTCGCCCAATCCGCCAGGCCGATCGATTCCGGTACGTCCGTGAGCGCGCGTCCGCTCGATGGCGCGCCGTCGGCCGAACAAAGCGCCGATGACGCGCTGAAGGGCGAGTTCGCCCAGCGTCAGAAGGCGCTGGATCAGCGCACCGAGGAAAACAATTACCGCTACGGCGTGAAGCAACACGATTGCTACAGCAAGTTCTTCGTGAACCACTGTCTCGACAACGCGCGCAACGAAATGCGCGAAACGCGTCAGCAGATCCGCCAGCAACAACTCGCACTCGACGACGAGCAGCGCGCCGAACGCGCGAAGCAACGCGACCAGCAGACGGCGCTCAAGCGGGCGCAATATGAGGCGGAAGCGCCACAGCGCGCGGCGAACGAGCAGGCGAGCCAGAAGGCTTTCGAGGACAGGCAGCGCCAGAACGCGCTCGCCGCCGCCGAGCGCAATGCCGAAGCGCCGCAGCGCGCGGCCAATCAGGCGGCGTACGATCAAAAGCAGGCGGACTATCAGAAGAAGCTGGACGAAGCGCGCGCGCGCGGCGTGCAGGATGCGCAGGAGCGCGAGCAAAAGGCTCAGCGCTTCGACCAGAAGCAGCAGGAAGCCGCGCAGCATCGCGCGGAAGTCGAAGCGCGTCAGAAGGAAGCCGCCAGGAAGGCGCAGGAAAAGGCGCAGCAGCAGGAACAGGAGCGCCAGCAACAACTGAAACTGCAGCAGCAACAACAGCAACAGCAAGCCAAGTAGGACAGTCGGACTCGCCGCGCGAGCGCGGGCAGGCCCGAGCAAAGTGGATGAAAGGAGGCGAGCATGCAGCAGCGCTTGAGTGAATCCCCGCACGCACCCCGACAACCCGCCATGGATGCCGCCGTGCTTCGCGATCGCATCGCGCAATTGCAGGAAGAGCACCATAGCCTGGACACGCTGATCGACAAGCTATCCGGCATCGACGACCTGGAGCTGAGACGCCTGAAAAAGCGCAAGCTCAAGGTCAAGGACACCATTCTCCTGCTGCAATTGCAGCTGGACTCGGACGCGCACTGAACGCCGCGCGCCGGCCGCGGGCTCGTGCTGGCGCCGGCGCCTCGCGTACGTGGCCGCGCCGAATCTCGCAGGATCTAGCACGCCTTGAACTCACCCACACAAAACACTGACGATGCGACCGCGCCGCTCGCGCTGACCGGCAAGCGCAGCGTCGAACTCGACGCCATCTTCGCCGCGCAAGGACTGCTCGCGCGCGCGATCGACGGTTACCGGCCGCGCGCCTCGCAGATCGAAATGGCGCGCTCGGTCGCGGCCGCGATGGAAGCGTCGGGCCGCGCGATGCCCGAGCCCGCGATGTTCGAGGCGCAGCGCCGCCCCGCGCGCAAGCTCGGGCCGTCGGACAAGCCGTACGCGCCCGACGAGCAGCCGGCCGACGACATCGGCATCGCGACTGCGAAGGCGGCCATCGACGGCGGCGAGAACACGCTCATCGTCGAGGCGGGCACGGGCACGGGCAAGACCTACGCGTATCTCGTCCCGGCCATGCTGTGGGGCGGCAAGGTCATCGTGTCGACCGGCACCAAGCATCTGCAGGATCAGCTCTTTCAGCGCGATATCCCGACCGTGCGCGACGCGCTCGCGGTGCCGGTATCCATCGCGATGCTGAAGGGCCGCGCCAACTATCTGTGTCACTACTACCTGGAACGCACCGCAGACAACGGCCGCCTGCCGTCGCGCCAGGACACGTCGCATCTGCAGGAAATCATCCGTTTCGCGAAGATCACCCGCACCGGCGACAAGGCCGAGCTTGCGAGCGTGCCGGAAAATTCACCGGTCTGGCCGATGGTCACGTCCACGCGCGACAACTGTCTCGGCCAGGAATGCCCGCACTACAAGGAATGCTTCGTGATGCAGGCGCGCAAGGAAGCGCAGCAGGCGGACATCGTCGTGGTGAATCATCACCTGTTTTTCGCCGATGTGATGTTGCGCGACACCGGCATGGCTGAATTGCTGCCGACGGCGAACACGATCATCTTCGACGAGGCGCATCAGTTGCCCGAGACGGCGACGCTCTTTTTCGGCGAGACGCTCTCGACCACGCAGTTGCTCGAACTCGCGCGCGATACGGTCGCCGAAGGTCTTTCTCACGCGCGCGACGCGGCGGACTGGACCAAGCTCGGCGCGGCGCTGGAGCGCGCGGCGCGCGATCTGCGGCTCGTGTTCAAAGAAGATTCGGTGCGCCTGTCGCTCGGGCAGTTGCCGGACGGCCATCCGCTCTTCGATGCGCTCGACACGCTGGAGACGCATCTGTCGGCGCTCACGTCCGCGGTGTCCGTGCATGCGGAGCGGGCGGAGTCGCTGCAGGCGCTGGTTCGTCGCGCGCGCGAGCTGCAGGACCTGCTCGCCGGATGGACCACGCCGCCCACGTCGCTCGAACGCGCTGTCGTTGGCGACGAAGAGACCGCCAGGCAAGCCGCGAAGGAAGAGCCGAACGAAATGGTGCGCTGGATCGAAGTGTTCTCGCACACGGTTCAATTGCACGAGACGCCGCTGTCGGTGGCGCCGATCTTCGCGAAACAGCGCGCGGGCGTGCCGCGCGCGTGGATCTTCACGTCGGCGACGCTTTCGGTGCGCGGCGACTTCACGCATTACGCGGCGCAGATGGGCCTCAACGCGCGCCGTTCGATGACCTTGCCGAGCCCCTTCGATTACCCGTCGCAAGGCTTGCTGTACGTGCCGCGCAATCTGCCGCAGCCTTCCTCGCCGCAATTCACCGATGCCGTGTTCGAAGCCGCGCTGCCCGTGATCGAGTCGGCGGGTGGCGGCGTGTTCGTGCTGTGCACGACGCTGCGCGCGGTAGACCGGATCGCCACGCGCCTGCGCGATGTGATCGAGCGGCGCGGCTGGGACAATCCGCTGCTCGTGCAGGGCGACGCGAGCCGCACCGAGCTGCTCGATCGATTCCGGGCGTACGGCAACGCGATTCTCGTGGGCAGCCAGAGCTTCTGGGAAGGCGTCGACGTGCGCGGCGATGCGCTGTCGCTCGTCGTCATCGACAAGCTGCCGTTCGCGCCGCCCGACGATCCGGTGCTCGCGGCGCGTCTCGACGCGCTGACGAAGAAAGGCCTGAGCCCGTTCGCGGTGCACCAGTTGCCGCAGGCGGTCATCACGCTCAAGCAGGGCGCGGGGCGTCTGATTCGCGCGGAGACGGATCGCGGTGTGCTGATGATCTGCGACACGCGGCTCGTCGACAAGCCCTACGGGCGACGCATCTGGCAAAGCCTGCCGCCGTTCAAGCGCACGCGCGAACTGGACGTCGTGCGCGAATTCTTCAGCGATGCAGCGAAATGGAAGACGGAGCTGGCCGAATAACGATCGGCATCCTAAGTTTTCTTCGATGCAAAAAAACGGCCGGTTGATTCAACCGGCCGTTTCTGTCTGGAAGCGCGTTACCAGATCTGATACCAGGGCTTGTCGGCGTTCGCGCGGCGCTTGCCCGTGACATACGGGCTGTCCGGGAACGTGGCGGCGAGCACGCGCTTGGTGTCGTCGGCGAGTTGCGGCTGATCGAGCTTCTCATACGAAAGCATCATGATATGCAGCGCGTCTTCCGTCGCCGGCGCGTTCTTGTACTCGCGGATCGCGAGTTGCGCGCGATTGATCGCGGCCACATACGCGCCACGGCGATAGTAATAATCGGCCGCATGGACTTCGTGCGATGCGAGCGCGTTCACGATATAGCGCATGCGCTGCGCGGCGTCGGGCGCGTACTTGCTTTGCGGATATTTGTCGACGACGACCTTGAACGCGTCATAGGACTCGCGCAGCGACTTGGGATCGCGCTCGCTCATGTCCTGACCCGAGAAGCGGCCGAAGAGGCCGAGGTCGTCGTTGAAGTGGATCATGCCCTTGAGATAGTACGCATAGGCGATCTCGGGGTGATCCGGGTGCAACTTGATGAAACGGTCGATGGCCTGGTCGGCGTTGGCGGTTTCGCTATCCTTCCAGTTGCAGTACGCGACGTTGATCTGCGCCTGCTGCGCGAAATGGCCGAACGGGTCGCGGCCTTCGAGCGCTTCGAAATACTTGGCGCACTTGCCCCAGTCGCTGCCGGATAGCGCGTCCTGAGCCTCCGTATATAATTTGTTGTTATTCCACGTTGCCGTTTCGTCGGTCTTCTCGGGCAGGCCATGACAGGCCGTTACGATGGCGACGCTCGCGGCCAGTGCCAGATACTTGATCGATTGACGCATCGAGAGATGAATGGTGTTGAAGGCTCGCATCAGTGCTTGCTATTCCTGGCTGATTCTCGCTGTTCTAGCTGTATTTCCGGCGCGGCATTCAAATCATGCCGCCGAATCTCGTTCAAATGACCCGCTCAAGTACTCGTAGTACCAAAGACCAACCTGAAGATTATAGCCCATGCGCCACCCGCGCCGACTCAGCACCCGCCGATTCGACCGGCGGCGCGGGCCGCGAGGCGCCGCGCAAGGCGCGCGTGCCCGACGCACTTGCGGGCGACCGGCTCGACAAGGTGCTCGCGAAACTTTTTCCGGAGTTCTCGCGCAGCCGCCTGCAGGGCTGGATCGAGGAAGGGCGCGTGCTCGTCGACGGCGCGGGCGCGAAAGTGCGCCAGCCCGTGCCGCTCGGCGCGACGATCACGCTCGTGCCGGACCTCCTGCCGGAGCAGCTCGCGTTCGCGCCCGAACCGGTGCCGCTGCATATCGTGTATGAGGACGACACGCTCGTCGTCGTCAACAAGCCGGCGGGCATGGTCGTGCATCCGGCCGCGGGCAACTGGAGCGGCACGCTGCTCAACGGCCTGCTGCATCGTTACGGCGATGCAGCCGCCGGGCTGCCGCGCGCGGGCATCGTGCATCGGCTGGACAAGGAAACGTCCGGACTGATGGTCGTCGCGCGCACGCTCGAGGCGCAGACCGACCTCGTGCGCCAGTTGCAGGCGCGCACGGTGAAGCGCCGCTATGTCGCGTTCGTCTGGGGCACGATGCCCGAGGACGGCACGATCGACGCGCCCATCGGCCGCGATCCGCGCGAGCGCACGCGCATGGCGGTGGTGAAGACCGCATCGGGAAAGCCCGCGCGCACGCATTTTCGGACCATCGACCGCACCACGTGGCACGGACAACCGGTCAGCGCGATCCACTGCGACCTGGAAACCGGCCGCACGCATCAGATTCGTGTGCATTGCGCGCATATCCAGCATCCGTTGCTGGGCGATCCGGTGTACGGGCACGCGCGCGGCAAACGCTCCGTCAAGCCGCTGCCCAACGATTTCGCGCGTCAGGCGCTGCACGCCTGGCGGCTCGGCCTGATTCATCCGGCGACGGGCAAGGAGGTGCACTGGCGCGCGGATGTGCCCGAGGACCTCGCGGCGCTCGCGGCCGAACTCGGCTTCGGGCAGGACGAGAACGTCGAATTCGATGAGGACGACGACTTCGCCGAAGCCTATGAAATGGGCGCGGACGAAGACGACTGGGACGACGAAGATGACGAGGACGACGAAGCATGACGCGCGACGCAGCCGAACTGCAACCGAATGACTGTCTGTGGCCGCAATGGCGCGTTTCGCCGCGCGTGCGCGCATTCGTGACGACGCGCGCGGGCGGCGTGAGCGAGGCGCCCTACGGCGGCGGCACGCCCGGAGCGGGCGGACTCAATCTCGGTTTTTCGTCGGGCGATGCGCCGGAGGCGGTGAAGGAGAATCGCCGCCGCGTACTCGCATCGACGGGTACGCGCCCGGCTGCGTGGCTCGAACAGATCCACGGCACGCAGGTCGAGGACGCGCAAGCGGTCGTCGAACGCCTCGCGCACGGCGAGCGCACGCGCGCCGACGCCAGCGTGACCGATCGCGCGGATGTGGTTTGCGTCGTGATGACGGCCGACTGCCTTCCGGTGCTCTTCTGCGACGACGACGGCCGCGCGGTCGGCGCCGCGCACGCTGGCTGGCGGGGTCTCGCGGGCGGCATCATCGAGAAGACGGGCGAGCGCGTGGCGACGCTCGCGGGCGTGCCGGCATCGGCGCTCAACGCGTTTCTCGGCCCGGCGATCGGTCCGGTCGCGTTCGAAGTCGGCGAGGACGTCCTCGATGCGTTCGTCGCGGCCGCGCGGCCGGATCGTCGTGATGTGACGAAAGCCGCGTTCAGGCCTGCGGGCGGCGCGCCTGCCAAATATTTCGCCGATATCTACGCACTCGCGCGCCTGCGTCTCGCCGATCTGGGCGTGGACGCCGCGCGCGTTCATGGCGGCACGCATTGCACGGTCACGGAACAGGAGCGCTTTTATTCGTATCGGCGCGACCGCGTGACTGGCCGCATGGCGGCGATGATCTGGCTCGCGGATTGACCGGAGTCGGCAGTCGCAGTCTGCCTGACAACCGTTTCCTTCCCGTGACGAAGCCCCGTATGAGCGTAATATTTCGCATGGGGGAAAACGATAATTAAAAAAATATCGCACTGCGGCAAAATCGGGACGAAGCATTGACATGCCTGACATCCTGGAGCAAGAATGTTCCTGGAATTCATTCAATCGGGCACGGCGTAGCAAGGCACATACTTGCCACGCGCATAAGGCGCACCAACACTTGCGCGCTGGTCGAGGAAAGCCCGGCGATGCCTGCGTTAGCAATCCAAGTCTTGCGAGACTCACAGGTCAATAGCGGGTATGGCTTCCAAATCTACTTCCTCATCTTCCCGCTCCCGTACCGCCGACACTTCGGCCGAGGCATCACCGGCCGATACGACTGGCGTACAGCAAGCGTTCGATCAATGGCTCAATGCGTGGCGCTCCGTCGCCGATCCCGCGCAATGGTCCAAATTCACTCCACAGACGAATGCCGCGAGCGATGCGGCCGGCGCGGCTGCAAATCCATTTGCCGCGCTCAGCGCATTCGCCAACGGTTTTCCGAACGGTTTCCCGTCCGCGTTCCCGAATGCGTTTCCGACACTGGGCGCGATGCCGCAAATGCCCGACTTCACGAAGATGAACGGCATCGCGGAATTCGCGAAGCTGGCGAGCAGCATGCCGGGCTTCGGCGCGGCGATGCAGGGTTTGCCCACGCTGCCGAAGATTCCGACTGCCGCGATTCCGCCCGAGCGTCTTCACGAACTGCAGAGCAACTATTCGCGCGATGCGGGTGAACTGCTCAAGCAGGCGGGCGCGCAGAGCATCGATCCGACTGCGCTGAAGGACCGCCGCTTCACCGACGTCTCATGGCAATCGACGCCCGCGTACGCGTTCACCGCCGCGTGGTATCTGCTGAACGCGCGCTATCTGCAGGAACTCGCGGACGCAGTGCAGAGCGATCCGAAAACGCGCGAGCGCATCCGCTTCACCATTCAGCAATGGGCGGCCGCCGCCGCGCCGAGCAATTTCCTCGCGCTCAATCCCGATGCGCAGAAGACGCTGATCGAGAGCAAGGGCGAAAGCTTGCGGCAGGGCATGCTGAACCTGCTGAACGACATGCAGCGCGGCAAGATCTCCCAGTCGGACGAATCGCGTTTTCTGGTCGGCAAGAACATCGCGTCGACGGAAGGCTCGGTCGTGTACGAGAACGAGTTGCTGCAACTGATCCAGTACAAGCCGCTCGCGCCGAAGGTGTACGCGCGGCCGCTCTTGATCGTGCCGCCCTGCATCAACAAGTTCTACATCCTCGATCTTTCGCCGGAAAGCTCGCTCGTGCGCTATGCGCTCGAAGAAGGGCATCAGGTGTTCATCCTGTCGTGGCGCAATGCGAATCAGTCGATCGCGCACAAGACGTGGGACGACTACGTCGAAGAGGGCGTGCTCGAGAGCATCGGCGTCGTGCGGGAGATCACCGGCGAGGATCAGATCAACACGCTCGGCTTCTGCATCGGCGGAACGATTCTCGCGACCGCGCTCGCCGTGGCGGCGGCGCGTGGCGAGGAGCCGGCGGCATCGATGACGCTGCTCACGTCGATGCTCGACTTCTCGGACACCGGCGTGCTCGACGTGTTCGTCGACGAAGCGCACGTGCAGATGCGCGAGCAGTCGATCGGCGGCAAGAACGGCGCGCCTGCCGGTCTCATGCGCGGCGTCGAGTTCGCGAACACGTTCTCGTATCTGCGCCCGAACGATCTGGTGTGGAACTACGTCGTCGACAATTACCTGAAGGGCCGCACGCCGCAGGCGTTCGATCTGCTCTTCTGGAACAGCGATTCGACGAACCTGCCGGGCCCGATGTGCGTCTGGTATCTGCGCAATACGTATCTCGAGAACAAGCTGAAGAATCCGAATGCGCTGACGGTATGCGGCGAGAAGGTCGACCTGTCGCGCCTCACGCTGCCGACCTTCATCTACGGTTCGCGCGAAGACCATATCGTGCCGTGGAAATCGGCGTATGCGTCCGCTCCGGTGCTGAACGGTCCGCAAACGTTCGTGCTCGGCGCGTCGGGGCATATCGCGGGCGTGATCAATCCGCCGTCGAAGAACAAGCGCAGTTTCTGGATGATCGACAGCAACGACGAGCATCTGCCCGAGGACCCCGATGCGTGGTTCGAGGCTGCGGCGGAGCATCCTGGAAGCTGGTGGCCCACCTGGTCGAAGTGGCTCGCCGCGCAGGCGGGCGAGCAGGTCAAACCGGGCGCGCAGGGGTCGAAGACCTATCCGGTGATCGAGGCCGCACCTGGCCGTTACGTATTGGAACGCGACTCCTGAACGGCGCGTGTGACTGTGCGCGAGAGCGCATTGAACCGTTCGGAACCGCATTAACATTCGATGCCAAAGGAAACTGAAATGACTGACGTAGTGATCGTATCGGCCGCGCGTACGGCGGTAGGCAAGTTCGGCGGTTCGCTCGCGAAGATCGCCGCCCCGGAACTGGGCGCAACGGTGATCAAGGCCGTGCTGGAGCGCGCCGGCGTGAAGCCGGACCAGGTGAGCGAAGTGATTCTGGGTCAGGTGCTCGCAGCGGGCTCGGGTCAGAACCCGGCGCGCCAGTCGCTGATCAAGGCCGGCTTGCCCGACATGGTCCCCGGCATGACGATCAACAAGGTCTGCGGCTCGGGTCTCAAGGCAGTGATGCTCGCGGCGAACGCGATCATCGCGGGCGATGCGGAAATCGTGATCGCCGGCGGTCAGGAAAACATGAGCGCGGCGCCGCACGTGCTGCCGGGCTCGCGCGACGGTTTCCGCATGGGCGACGCGAAGCTGATCGACACGATGATCGTCGATGGCCTGTGGGACGTTTATAACAACTACCACATGGGCACGACGGCGGAAAACGTCGCGAAGGAATTCGGCATCACGCGCGAGCAGCAGGACGCGTTCGCGGCGCTGTCGCAGAACAAGGCCGAGGCCGCACAGAAGTCGGGCCGCTTCAACGATGAAATCGTGCCGGTCTCGATTCCGCAACGCAAGGGCGAGCCGCTGCAGTTCAACACGGACGAATTCGTGCGTCACGGCGTGACCGCCGAAGCGCTCGCGGGCCTGAAGCCGGCGTTCTCGAAGGAAGGCACGGTGACGGCGGCGAACGCATCGGGCCTCAACGATGGCGCGGCGGCGGTCGTCGTGATGTCGGCGAAGAAGGCGGAAGCGCTGGGTCTGACGCCGCTCGCGCGCATCAAGGCGTACGCGAACGCGGGCGTCGATCCGAAGATCATGGGCATGGGCCCGGTGCCGGCATCGAAGCGCTGTCTGGAGCGCGCGGGCTGGTCGGTGAACGATCTCGATCTGATGGAAATCAACGAGGCGTTCGCGGCGCAGGCGTTGGCGGTACACAAGCAGATGGGCTGGGATCAGTCGAAGATCAACGTGAACGGCGGCGCGATTGCGATCGGTCACCCGATCGGCGCATCGGGCTGCCGGATTCTCGTCACGCTGCTGCACGAAATGCAGAAGCGCGATGCGAAGAAGGGTCTGGCGTCGCTGTGCATCGGCGGCGGCATGGGTGTCGCGCTGGCGGTAGAACGTCTGTAAGTCACTGGCAGGATTGGGAAGGGCCAGCGGACGGCACGGAGATCGTCGTCCGCATAACGAAAATGGAGTGAGGAATGGCGAAGCGCATAGCGTATGTAACCGGCGGGATGGGCGGCATCGGCACGAGTATCAGCCAGCGCCTGCTCAAGGACGGCTTCACGGTCGTCGTGGGCTGTGGCCCGAACTCGCCGCGCCGGGTGAAATGGCTCGAAGACCAGAAGGCGCTCGGCTTCGAATTCATCGCCTCGGAAGGCAATGTCGGCGACTGGGAATCGACCAAGAACGCGTTCGACAAGGTCAAGGCCGAAGTCGGCGAGGTCGATATTCTCGTGAACAACGCGGGCATCACGCGCGACGTCGTGTTCCGCAAGATGACGCACGAAGACTGGACCGCGGTCATCGACACCAACCTGACGAGCCTCTTCAACGTCACGAAGCAGGTCATCGACGGCATGGTCGAGCGCGGCTTCGGTCGCATCATCAATATTTCGTCGGTGAACGGGCAGAAGGGCCAGTTCGGCCAGACGAATTATTCGACCGCGAAGGCCGGCATTCACGGCTTCACGATGGCGCTCGCGCAGGAAGTGGCGACCAAGGGCGTGACCGTCAACACGGTGTCGCCGGGCTATATCGGCACGGACATGGTGAAGGCGATTCGTCCGGAAGTGCTGGAGAAGATCGTCGCGACGATTCCGGTGCGGCGTCTGGGCACGCCCGACGAGATCGGCTCGATCTGCGCGTGGCTGGCGTCCGATGAGTCCGGCTTCTCGACCGGCGCCGACTTCTCGCTGAACGGCGGCTTGCATATGGGCTGACGGGCGGCGGCTTCCCGCGCGCTGTTCAGCGTCGCGGGAAGCCGCCACTCGCCGGATTTATCAACGATGCGGCGAACATGCAGCAGCGCTTTTTTGCGACAACGCAAGACCTGCTTGCTGCGATCGCAGTAAAGTTTTGCGTTTAAAGGCGTTAAATGACCACCACTACTACTACAAAGAAAGCCGCCGAACGACTCATCAAAAAATATCCAAACCGTCGGCTGTATGACACGGAGACGAGCACGTACATCACGTTGTCGGATGTGAAGCAACTCGTGCTCGATCAGGAAGAGTTCAAGGTGCTGGACGCGAAGTCCAACGACGACCTGACGCGCAGCATCCTTCTGCAGATCATTCTGGAAGAAGAGAGCGGCGGCCTGCCGATGTTCTCGTCGGTGATGCTCTCGCAGATCATCCGCTTCTACGGCCACGCGATGCAGGGCATGATGGGCACATACCTGGAAAAGAACATCCAGGCGTTCATCGACATCCAGCAGAAGCTGACGGAGCAGAGCAAGGGCATCTATGACGGCAACGCGCTCAATCCGGAAGTCTGGTCGCAATTCATGAACATGCAGGCGCCGATGATGCAGGGCATGATGACGAGCTACATTGAGCAGTCGAAGAACATGTTCGTGCAGATGCAGGAGCAGATGCAGTCGCAGGCGAAATCGATGTTCAACACGTTCCCGTTCCCGACGCCCCCGCCGCCGTCGACGGAGAAGAAGTAATCGCGTGATGGGCGGGTTCGAATGCCCGCTCTGTGGGCGACGCGGGCGTGAGCGCCGCCCGTCGCTCTGACTATCCGCGTCGGTCCGCACGCGCGGCTCAGGTTGTTCAATTCCAAATCGCACAGCTTCGCACGCGATCTTTCGCGTTTCACCGATATACCGCGCTTTGACTGCTTTTAGTCATCCATATACCCGAGATTGCTGTTCTCGATCACATATAATGCGCGTTTGATCCTTCAGCAAGCGGGTCACTGCGGCCAGCCTCGAGCCACGGTTCGGACCGCGTCTCGCGTCTAATTTATGTCTGCACTGCAATACGAGATTCCGGATTGCCCGCTTTGCGGCAGCTCGCAGCGCGCTCGGCTGTATGGCGGGGAAACCGGCAATCCCTATGCAGTTTGCGCATGTGCGCAATGCGGCATGGCTTACCTTGCGCCGCGCGCGACAGAGCAGCAAGTGCTCGCCCTCTATCAGGACGACAATTATTTTGGCGGCGAAGACGGCGAGGGATACGAAAGCTACTCCGATCAGGAAGAGGCTCTGCGCCGAACGTTCCGGCGACTGCTGTCGTTTCTGAAAAGCCGGGGCAAAACGGGCGGTTCATTGCTGGAAGTCGGCTGCGGATTCGGCTATCTGCTCGACGAAGCGCGCCCATTCTTCGAGCGTCGGTCCGGGACGGATTTCTCGCGCAACGCGGTCGAGAGCGCCCGCCGGTTTGCGGATCAGGTCTGGCTCGGCGGTGCGGACGCCGTTCCCGAAGGCGAGCGCTTCGACTGTGTGATCGCGACGCACGTCATCGAGCATACCTACCATCCGAAGGAATTTCTCGATGCGCTGATCGGCAGGCTCAAGCCGGGCGGCACGCTGCTGCTCGCGGCTCCGGACTTCGGCAGTTTCTGGCGGCGGCTCATGGGTAGCCGATGGCCATCGTTCAAATATCCTGAGCATGTGCTGTATTTCGACGAACGCACGCTGTCGCGCCTGATGAAGGAACGCGGGCTCGACGTGGTCGAAGAGGTGCCGTATCCGCACGCTTTCCCCTTGCCGCTGATCGCCGCGAAGTTCGGCCTCACGGTGCCTCAGGCGCTGAACCGCTACAACATGTGGCTGCCCGCCACGACGGTTGCCTGCATGGGTGTGCATCGTGTCTGACCGGTCCGAGAAAGCCTTGCTGTCGCTGGTGATTCCGCTTTATCGCGAAGCCAGCCATTTCGCCGAATCGTTGCAGGAAATCATCGCGGTTCTCAAAAACATTCCGATTCGCTACGAACTCGTGCTGATCGACGACGGCTCTCCCGATAACACCTGGGAAGTGATCGAGCAGCAATGCGCTCTGTTCGCCGAAGTAAAGGCCGCGCGACTCAGCCGCAACTTCGGCAAGGAAGCCGCGCTCGCGGCGGGCCTCGAACATGCGCGCGGCGATGCCGTAATCGTGATGGACGGCGATCTTCAGCATCCGCCGACGCTGATCCCCGAAATGGTCGCGTGCTGGCGTGAAGGCGCCGATGTCGTCGAGGCCGTCAAACGGGCGCGCGCGAAGGAAAGCATTTTTACCCGCATCAATAGCCGGGCGTTTTACGCGGTTTTCTCCAGACTGACTGGCTTCGACTTGCGCGGCGCTTCCGACTTCAAGCTGATGGATCGCCGGGTCGTCGAGGCGTGGCGGGCGATGGACGAACGCAACCTGTTCTTCCGCGGCATGAACGCGTGGCTCGGTTTCGAGCGCGCGCAGATTCGCTACGACGTGGACGAGCGGGCAGGCGGCGAGAGCGGCTGGTCGACCATGCAACTCATGCGTCTCGCCGTCACGGCTGTCGCTTCGTTTTCTTCCGCGCCGCTTTATCTGTTGATCGGCACCGGCCTTGGCTTCGCGGCCTTCGCTGTGATACTCGGCGCTCAGACGCTGCTTCGCAAACTGTCGGGGACGGCCGTCGATGGCTTCACGACCATCATCCTTCTGTTACTGATCCTCGGCTGCGCGCTGATGCTCGGCATGGGCCTGATCGGTGTGTATGTCGCGCGCATCTACGAGGAGGTGAAGCGAAGACCGCGCTATGTCATCGCGCAGTGGAACGCCGAATGATAACCAGGCAATTCATCCGCTATCTGGTGGCAGGCGGGCTCGGCACGCTCGCCCATCTCGCGATCCTCGCGTGTTGTGTCGAATGGTTCGGCTGGCGTCCTGCGGCGGGGGCCGCAGCGGGTTTCAGCGCTGCCTTGCTCATTTCCTTCGCGCTCAATTACCGATGGACGTTTCAGTCGCAGCGATCGCATTTGGCGGGGCTCTGGCGCTATGTCATCGTGTCGCTGGGCGGTCTTGGGCTGAATACGGCGATGGTCTACAGCCTCGTCGAATATCTGCATTGCAACTATTTCAACGCGCAGCTTTATGTGATCGCAGTCGTCCCGGTGTGCAATTTCATCGTCAATCGCTACTGGACGTTCGATGCGACGAGGCGCGTCTCGGGCTAGTCGTCGAGCGCACGTGAAGAAGGAGAGAAGCAGTTGGCAGTCGATCATGACGTGGTCCGTTCTCGCGGCGCGCCGAATCCGATACACGCAGAAGCGCGGGCGGCCCATGGCGTCGTCCGCTGGGTGCTGCTGGCATCCGTAATCATCGCGGCGCTCGTCGCGCTTTACGCGTACGCCAATCTTCCCGCACCCGTCCAACGCGATGGCGCGCACTTCGTTTTCATGGCGAACAACATCGCGCATGGTCAGGCGCCTTACTGGGCGTCGTTCGAAACGAAGAATCCGCTCGTCGAGATCTATTGGAGCCCGATTCTGCTGCTGCTGGCCCACAAGCTCGGGCTGGCGGGGGCGGCACGCGTGGCCGAGGCACTATGGATCGGCGCTACAGGCTTGCTCCTGTTCGGCGTCATCGTGAGCGTGTCGCGCGATCGCGCGGAGAAAATCAGCGCAGGCGCGCGATCGCGTTCATTCGTTCTGGCGGGTTTCGCGGCGGCTTCGCTTTATGTCGTTCTGGCTTCCGATGTACGCGCAACGGACGATGGACTCAATATCGCGCTGTATCAGGCGTTGCCTGAACTGGCGCTGCTGGCCGCATTGACGCGCATGCCGGAGCGACATTGGTTCGCCCATGGTCTGCTGATCGGGATGCTTGTGTTTCTCGCGTGGTTCGTCAAGCAAACCTCGATTCTTCCCGCAGCGCTCCTGATCGTCTGCTGGATGGCGATCGTGCGGCGCCGCTCGCTGCTGCCATGGGCGCTGGGGGCCGGTTGCGCGGCCGCGCTTTGCCTCGGCGGCTTCGCGCTCCATCTGATGCTCACCGGGACCCTGCACAATTATTTGTTCAGCACGATGTACTACCGTGCGGGCCTCTCGACGAGCCTGGTGACGGATTTTCTAACGAATGCGCAACGGTCCTTCCTGATTCCATTGTGGAAATTGAATCTGGCCCAGTTCCTGAGCGCACACCGCGTATGGACCGCAATTGCGATGATCGCGATGGTTCCGTGGGCGTTCTCGTGGCTGTTCCGCACCCGTGAGCAAGGTTGGACGAGACGTCGGATTGCCTTGACGCTCGGCGTCGCGTGGATGGTCGGCGCGTGGTTGCAGGCGGTACTGGCGCTGACTTTCTTTCCGCACTATTTCCTCGCGTGCCTGGCTCCAGTGGCGTTCACGATGGGACTGTTGCTCGCCAGTTCGTCCCCGCACGTCTCACTGTCCGGCTCCGCCGTCTCGATCATTCTCGCGGCAGGCCTCGTGTTCACCTATTCGGGGATGAGGGCCGAGAACGAACTCAAAAGCCAGCGGGCACCGATCAACCAGTCCACTCGCGAGGTGATGCAGTACATCAAGCCGCAGGACAAGGTGTTTTCCTGGAGCTGCCTGCCGCATGTTCTGCTGGCCCACGAAGCGCCGAGCGCTTATCCGCTCAACATGTGCTGGCCGTACATAGCGGTTGCGCTGTCAGAATCGACGCGCATGCAGATGCTTGCGCGGACGCTCAGCACGCCGCCCGACGTCGTCGTCGCGATGCAGGAGCAGCTGTCGGTCATCGAGGGAATGAAGAATTTTGCGATGTCCGAGGCGCTGCTTGAACAACTGACGGGACAGCACTACGTGCTGGTACATACCACGGCACCGATACCGGGGCGCTATGGTTCGCCGGTGAGCGTCTTCAGGCGTCAATGAGCACGACGCGGCGCGTCGTCCCCTCATAGCCCGCCCACGGCGCGCTCCGGGTCCTGCGCCCACGCCGCGCTGAAATCCCCGCGATACGTGTACGACCCATGATGCGCGAGCTTCGAACGCGCATCGACAAAAACCTTTCCGCCCAGGTCGCGCCAGCGGCGGCAAAACGCGTAATCCTCGGAAAGATAGCGTCCGGTCTCGTGCTCGATCATCACGTCGAAGAAGCGATGGCAGTAGCCATGCAACGGGGAATCAGGCGGCGCGTCGGGAACGTATTGCAGCTCGGGCATGCGCGCGATCATCGTTTCGAGCACCGAGCGGCGGATGCACATGAAGCCCGTCGGCGCTTCGTCCACTTCCATGAAGCCGTCGCTGTCGATCGCAACGCGCGCACGCTTGTGCGAATTCACCGGATAACGCAGCGCGCGCGTCAGAAACTGCTCTTGCGTGAGGCCGGCGGGAATGTCACCCGTCCAGTCGATGCGCTTCAAAGGATAGACGCCCGCGACGACATCGCGGTCCGCCAGCAGCAGACGCAGCGCCTGGTCGGGCGTGAAGCCGATGTCGGCATCGATCCAGAAGAGATGCGTATGCTGCTCCTGCGCGAGGAAATGCGCGACGGCCTCATTGCGCGCGCGGGTGATGAGGCTTTCGCCGGAGCGGATACGCATCGAGCCTTGCAGGCCGAGACGACAGAGTTCGTTGGTCAGCGTGAGCATGCTGGTGGCGTAGCCGGAAGTCACTTGGCCGGAATAGCATGGGGTGATGAAAAGCGGGTTGAAGTCGCGAAGGGCAGAGAAGTCGAGCATCGGGCGGTGACATTGCATGAGGGAAGCGCGATGGTAGCTCTCGACTCGCCCGCGATTGTGAAGAAGTGTCCGAAGTCCTCATCGGGATCGGTTAAGCCGTGTAGTGAGTCCGCGCCAACGCTCCGGGGTAAAATGTCGGATTGGCCCATCGCGCCCCGCAAAAACATCTCCCCCGTGAAAAATTCTTTAGATTCAACCGCCCGGACGACTCCCGCACCGAAAATCGGCATGGTGTCGCTCGGTTGCCCGAAAGCGCTCGTCGATTCCGAGCAGATCATCACCCAGTTGCGCGCCGAAGGTTACGAAATCTCCGGCACCTATGACGGCGCGGATCTCGTCGTCGTCAACACCTGCGGCTTCATCGACGAAGCCGTGCAGGAAAGCCTCGACGCGATCGGCGAGGCGTTGAGCGAAAACGGCAAGGTCATCGTCACGGGCTGCCTCGGCGCGAAAAAGAGCGCGAGCGGCACGGGCCTCATCGAGGAAGTGCATCCGAAGGTGCTCGCCGTGACCGGCCCGCACGCGACCAACGAAGTGATGAACGCGGTGCACGCGCATCTGCCCAAGCCGCACGATCCGTTCGTCGATCTGGTGCCGCCCGCCGGCATCAAGCTCACGCCGCGCCACTACGCGTATCTCAAAATTTCCGAAGGCTGCAACCATCGTTGCACGTTCTGCATCATTCCGTCGATGCGCGGCGATCTCGTCTCGCGCCCCGTCGCCGAGGTGATGCTCGAAGCCGAAAATCTCTTCAAGTCCGGCGTGAAGGAACTGCTCGTGATCTCGCAGGACACGAGCGCCTACGGCGTCGACGTGAAGTACCGCACCGGCTTCTGGAACGGCAAGCCGCTCAAGACGCGCATGACCGACCTCGTCGGCGCGCTCGGCGAACTCGCCGCGCAATACGGCGCGTGGGTGCGCCTGCATTACGTGTATCCGTATCCGAGCGTCGACGAAGTCATCCCGATGATGGCCGAAGGCCCGCTGCGCGGCCACGTGCTGCCGTATCTCGATGTGCCGTTCCAGCACGCGCATCCGGAAGTCCTCAAGCGCATGAAGCGCCCGGCCAACGCCGAAAAGGTGCTCGAGCGCGTGAAGATCTGGCGCGAGATCTGTCCGGACCTGACCATCCGCAGCACGTTCATCGCGGGCTTTCCGGGCGAGACGGAAGAGCAGTTCCAGACGCTGCTCGATTTCATCGAGGAAGCGGATCTGGACCGCGTCGGCTGCTTCGCGTATTCGCCGGTCGAAGGCGCCACCGCGAACGAGCTCGACGGCGCATTGCCCGATGAAGTGCGCGAGGATCGCCGCGCGCGCTTCATGGAACTCGCGGAAGCGCTGTCGGCCAAGCGCATGAAGAAAAAGGTCGGCAAGACGCTCAAGGTGCTCGTCGATGAAGTGAGCTCGGAGGGCGGCATCGGCCGCACGGCGGCGGATGCGCCGGAAATCGACGGCGTGGTCTACATCGCGCCGGCAACCAAGGCATCGAAGCGCTACAAGGCCGGCGACTTCGTCTCGGTGAAAATCACCGGCGCCGATGGCCACGATCTCTGGGGCGAGGTCTAACGCATGCCGCAGACTCCGCAAGTGCTCGCGCTCGGCGAGGCGATGGTCGAGTTCAACCAGTCGACGCGCGATCAGCCGAACTATCTGCAAGGTTTCGGCGGTGACGTTTCCAACTTCCTGATCGCGGCGTCGCGACAGGGCGCGTCGACGGGCTTCGTGTGCGCGGTCGGCAACGATCATTTCGGGCAGTTGCTGCTCGATCTGTGGCGCACGGAAAACGTCGATACCGCCACGGTACGCGTGGATCACGATGCGCCCACGGGCGTCTATTTCGTGTCGCACGGCGAGAACGGGCATCGCTTCGACTATCTGCGCGCGGGTTCGGCGGCGAGCCGTTATGCGCCGTCCCATCTGCCGCTCGATGCGATCGCGGCGGCGAGCGTCGTGCATCTGTCGGGCATCAGCCTCGCGATCGGCGTGTCGGCGTGCGATGCCGCGTTCGCCGCGATCGATCACGCGCGCACGCACGGCGTGAAGGTCAGCTTCGATACGAACCTGCGCCTGAAGCTGTGGCCGCTCGCGCGCGCCCGCGCGGTGATGCTCGAAGCCATCCGCTCGACGGATATCTGCCTGCCGAGCTGGGACGACGTGACGCTGCTCACGGGCCACGAAGACAAGGACGCGATCGTCGATGCACTCTTGAGTCTCGGCCCGAAGGTCGTCGCACTCAAGCTCGGCCGCGAAGGCGCGTACATCGCGACGCCCGACGAGCGGCGCGTCGTGCCGGGTCGCGTCGTGCAGGCGGTCGATGCGACCGGCGCGGGCGACTGCTTCGGCGGCGCGTTCATCGCGCGCATCGTCGCGGGCGACGATCCTTTCGCGGCGGCGCGTTATGCGAATGTCGCGGCGGCCCTGTCGACGCAGGGATTCGGCGCCGTCGCGCCGATTCCGGACCAGGCCACCGTCGAGCGCGCGCTCGCCGAATAACCCATCCATGATCTGACGAATACAACTGACGGAGACGACAACATGCAACGTGAAGTGGTGGTGGTGAGCGGCGTGCGTACGGCAATCGGCGATTTCGGCGGCGCGCTGAAAGACTTCAGCCCGACCGATCTCGGCGCGCGTGTCGTGCGCGAAGCGCTTTCGCGCGCGAACGTCGCGGGCGACGAAGTCGGCCATGTCGTGTTCGGCAGCGTCGTGCATACCGAGCCGCGCGACATGTATCTCGCGCGCGTCGCGGCGATCGAGGGCGGCGTGTCGCAGCACGCGCCCGCGCTCACCGTGAATCGCCTGTGCGGATCGGGCCTTCAGGCGATCGTCTCGGCGTCGCAATCGATTCTGCTCGGCGATGCCGACGTCGCCATCGGCGGCGGCGCGGAGAACATGAGCCGCGCGGCGTACATCATGCCCGCCGCGCGCTTCGGCCAGCGCATGGGCGACACGCGCATCGTCGACATGATGGTCGGCGCGCTGAACGATCCGTTCGACAAGATCCACATGGGCGTGACGGCCGAAAACGTCGCGCAGAAGTTCGGCATCACGCGCGAGATGCAGGACGCGCTCGCGCTCGAATCGCACCGGCGCGCGGCGAAGGCGATCGAAGCCGGCTACTTCAAGGAGCAGATCCTGCCGATCACGCTCGCCTCGAAGAAGGGCGACACCGTGTTCGAACGCGACGAGCACGTGCGTATGAACGCGACCGCCGAAGACTTCTCCAAGCTCAAACCCGTCTTCGTGAAGGAAAACGGCACGGTGACGGCGGGCAATGCGTCGGGCATCAACGACGCGGCGGCGGCGGTCGTGCTCATGGAGCGGTCCGTCGCGGAAAAGCGCGGCGCGAAACCGCTCGCGCGCCTGGTCGCCTACGCGCATGCGGGCGTCGATCCGAAGATCATGGGCATCGGCCCGGTTCCCGCGACGCAGAAGGTGCTGGAGCGCGCGGGCCTGACCGTCGCCGATATCGACGTGATCGAAGCGAACGAGGCGTTCGCCGCGCAGGCGTGCGCGGTGTCGCAGGAACTGAAGCTCGATCCCGCGAAGGTCAACCCGAACGGCTCGGGCATTTCGCTCGGCCATCCGATCGGCGCGACTGGCGCGCTCATCACCGTGAAGGCGCTGTACGAGCTGCAGCGCATCGGCGGGCGTTACGCGCTCGTGACGATGTGCATCGGCGGCGGACAGGGCATCGCGGCGATTTTCGAGCGCATTTGAAGGACTGAGGGATGATGCAAAGCTTGAAAGGGCCGCGTCTTGTCGCGGCCTCGACGATCTCGATCGCGCTGTGCGCGCTCGTGGGCTGCAGTTCGCCGATGCCTTCGGGTTCGACCGGCGTGCTGCCGCGCGATCAGCGCGAGCCCGCGGGCGCCGACGTGCACGGCGCGCAGGCCGCCATCAAGGAGCTTGCGCTGCCGCCGCAAAAGCCGCTTACGCCGAATCCGGAGTACGCGCGGTTTCCGCGTTACGTCGGCACGCTCGGCAACCGGCAGATCGAGATGAAGCTCGGCGCGAAAACCGACGAGCCGTCCGGCGTGCACGGCGAGTACACGTTCGCCGGCAGCCCGGCCGTGATTCTCGTCGCGGGCGATCGCGACGGCGACACGCTCGAGATCGAGGAATCGAACGACGGCACGCATATCACGGGCAACTGGGTCGGCAAGTTCGCGGCGGACGGCAGCGTGTCGGGCGAGCGCATGGACCCGGACGATTCGAACGCGCAGCCGTTCGACCTGCGTCCGGCCGTCGCCGGCAAAACCTTGCCGCCGACGGGCGCGGCCAGGACGCCGGCCGCGCCATCGCTGGAACCCGCGCCGCCTGCGCCGCCGAAGAATGCCGTGGGCGGCACGAGCAACGTCATCATCGGCGAATGACGCGCCTTCTTCGCGCCGCCGGGCGGTTTCCGGCGGCGGTCTCTTCGTTTTCCGCTTCGTTTTCCGTTTTGCATTCAAGCCATGACTGATTCCAGCAACAACGCACGCGATCTGCAAACCCGTATCGTGCAGCCCGAGGATCGCATCACGCCCGGCTTCGAGTCGTTCTCGGTGCCGGTCGCGCGCGCCTCGACCGTGGTGTTCCCCGATCTCGCCACGATGCGCTCGCTCGTCTGGAGCGACGATTCCAAATGGCGCTATGGCCTGCACGGCACGCCGACGACCATCGCGCTCGCGCAGCGCCTCGCCGCGATCGAAGGCGGCGAGCATGCGTTGCTGCAGCCGTCGGGGCTCGCGGCGATCTCCAACGTCTACTTCGCGCTGGTGAAGGCGGGCGATCACGTGCTCGTGCCCGACAACGCGTATTCACCGAACCGCGACCACGCCGACTGGCTCGCCGCCGATTTCGGGCTCGAAGTGACCTACTACGACCCGATGACAGGCGCGGGCATCGCCGATTCGATCCGTCCGAACACGAAGCTCATCTGGCTAGAAGCGCCCGGCTCGGTGACGATGGAAGTACAGGACGTGCCCGCGATCGTCGCCGTGGCGCGCGCGAAGGGCATCGTCACCGCGATCGACAACACGTTTTCGGCGGGCCTCGCGTTCAAGCCGTTCGAGCACGGCGTCGATATCTCCGTGCAGGCGCTGACGAAATATCAGTCGGGCGGCAGCGACCTGTTGATGGGCGCGACCATCACGCGCGATGTCGAGTTGCACAAGAAGCTGAAGCGGGCGCGCATGAGAATGGGTACCGGCGTATCGGCGGACGACGCGTCGCTCGTGCTGCGCAGCCTGCCGTCGATGAAGACGCGCTACGAAGCCCACGCTCGCACCGCGTTCGCGCTCGCGCAGTGGCTGAAGGCGCGTCCGGAAGTCGCGGCGGTGCTGCATCCCGCGCTGGAGGATTGTCCGGGCCACGCGTTTTACGAGCGCGATTTCAAGGGTGGCGCGGGTGGCCTGTTCTCGATCGTGTTCGACGGCCGTTACACGTCCGCACAGGTCGATGCTTTCGTCGAAGCGCTCGAGTTGTTTGCGATCGGCTGGAGCTGGGGCGGCGCGCACAGCCTCGCGATGCCGTACAACATTCGCTCGATGCGGACGGCTTCGCAATGGCCGCACGAAGGTGTGCTGGTGCGCTTTTATATCGGGCTGGAAGCGGAGGCGGATTTGCGGGGAGATCTGGAAGCCGCGCTCGTCAAGGCGCTCGGCTGAATTGCGAACGGCGCCGCGAAGGCGCCGTTCCAGCATCGATCAAAACAGCCGCAACAACCCGTCGAGCCCGACGAAGTTGAACGCGACACTCGCCGATTGCCTCACGACCGGCTTCGCGCGAAACGCCACCGACAAACCCGCTTCGGCCATCATCTTCAGGTCGTTCGAGCCGTCGCCCATGGCGATGGCGCGTTTCGGATGGATGCCGATCTTCGCGCATGTCTCGACCAGCGTACGCGCTTTCTCCTCCGCGTTGACGATATCCCCGACGACCTTCCCGGTCAGCTTCCCATCGACGATTTCGAGCGTGTTCGCGCGCGTGTAGTCGAGCCCGAGGCGCGCCTTCAGACGCTCGGTGAAGAACGTAAACCCGCCCGACACGAGCAGCGTCTTCAGTCCCGCGGCGCGCGCGCCTTCGAGCATGCGTTCCGCACCCGGCGAAAGCCTGAGGCGCTCCTCGTAGACGCGTTCCAGCGCGCTCGCGTCTAGACCCTTCAGCAGCGCGACCCGGCGCGTGAGGCTCTCGTTGAAGTCCTTGATCTCGCCGCGCATCGATGCTTCCGTGATCGCCGCAACCTCGGCCTTCAGTCCGCAAAAGTCCGCGATCTCGTCGATGCATTCGATCGTGATGAGCGTCGAGTCCATGTCCATCGCGACGAGGCCGAAATCGGCGAGTTTCGCGTCCGGTGCGATGTAGGCGTAATCGAGCGCATGCGCGCCGCAATATGCGTCGATATCGGGGCGCTGGAGTGGATCGGCGTCTATCAGGCGCAGGAGCGTGTCGTCGGCGCGCCGGGTCTCGTGCGAGCGGGCGAGCGCAGCCAGCGGCCGAAGATGCGAATCGGAAATCGGGGCGAGACTTTGGATGACGAGGTTCATCGAAGGTGGAAGCGCGTGAAGGCGAAACCGCCATTGTAAAGAACCTTCAGCGCTGCACGCGCGCCGGATCGAGGTCCCAGTAAGGCGGCTCCCCGAAGCGCTCGCTCAGAAAGTCGATGAACGCGAGCGTTTTCGGGGGCACGAACGCGCGGCTCGGATACACGGCCCAGATCGCCACGGTCTGCGCGAGCGGGTAATCGTCGAGCACGGTGACGAGTTCGCCGCTCGCCAGCAGCGGTGCGACGCTCCACGTCGATTTCAGCCCGATGCCGATGCCTGCCGCGAGCGCATCGCGGATCACTTCGCCATTGTCCGTGACGAGCCGCCCCGACACGCGCACCTCGATCACGCCGGTCGGCGTCTCGAAACTCCAGTCGCGCTGATCGGCGAGGATCACGCATTCGTGCTCGACGAGATCGGCGGGATGTCGCGGCGTGCCGTGCGCGGCGAGATACTCAGGCGACGCGCACAGCACACGCCGGTTGCTCGCGAGTTTCCGGGCGATGAGCGTCGAATCCTTGAGCGCGCCGATGCGGATCGCGAGGTCGATGCCTTCATCGACGAGATCGACGATCTGATCGGTCATGCGCAACTCCACGCTCACGCCGGGATACGCGCGCAAAAACGCGGGAATCAGCGGTGAAATGTGCTGGCGGCCGAGTGACGAGGGCATCGTCACGCGCAGGCGGCCATGCGGATGTTCGCGCGCACGCCCGACCGACGCACGCGCGGCGTCGGCGGCATCGAGCAGTTCGCGCGCGTGCGCCGCGAAAATCTCGCCTTCCTGCGTGACCGAGACGCGCCGCGTCGTGCGATGCAGAAGCCGCGTGCCGAGCATGCGCTCCAGCGCCGCGATGCGCGCGCTCGCCACCGCCGGCGACAAGCCGAACTCGCGCGCCGCCGACGACAGATTCGCCAGCGCCGCCGCGCGCATGAACAGTCCGACATCGAGCAGATCGAGCCGCTCGCGCGGTGCGCTTTCCGCTGAAAGATCGCTCGCCATTCGATGGATTTCCCGAAAAATGTTTCAGCGATTATGACTGTTTTCGAGATGCCGGACGCGCATTAAGATCGAAGCAAATCCACCTTCGACGGAGCAGAAACATGAAAGCCATCGGTCTGACGCGCTACCTGCCGATTTCCCATCCCGAATCGCTCATCGACATCGAACTCGACAGACCCACGCCCACCGGCCGCGACCTGCTCGTGAAAATCGAGGCGATCGCCGTCAATCCCGTCGATACGAAAGTGCGCGCACCGAAGGACAAAATCGAGGAAACCCCGCGCGTGCTCGGCTGGGACGCGGCGGGCGTCGTGGCGGCAGTCGGGCCCGAGGCGTCGCTCTTCAAGGTCGGCGATCCGGTCTACTACGCGGGCGACATCACGCGGCAGGGCGCGAACAGCGAGTTCCATCTGATCGACGAGCGCATCGTCGGCGCGAAGCCGAAAACGCTCGATTTCACCTGCGCGGCGGCGCTGCCGCTCACCACCATCACCGCGTGGGAAGCGTTATTCGACCGGCTGCGCGTGTCGGCGGAAGGCAAGGACGCGGGCAAGTCGGTGCTGATCATCGGCGGGGCGGGCGGCGTGGGTTCCATCGGCATTCAACTCGCCAAGCGCGTCGCGAAGCTCCAGGTGATCGCCACGGCGTCGCGGCCAGAATCGGCGCAATGGGCCGAGGACCTCGGTGCGGATCACATCGTCAATCACTTCGAAGACATTCCGAAGCAGATGAAGGAGATCGGATTTGCACAGGTCGATTACGTGCTGATCTTCAACGACACCGACAGGCATTTCCCCGCCGCCGCCGAAGTCGTCAAGCCGCAAGGCGGCATCGCGACGATCGTCGAGAATGCGAAGCCGGTGCCGGTCGAATTGCTGAAATCGAAGAGCGCGGCGTTTCACTGGGAGTTCATGTTCACGCGCGCGATGTTCAAGACGCCCGACATGATCGAGCAGCACAAGCTGCTTTCCGAAGTGGCGCGGCTGATCGACGCAGGCACGATCCGCACGACGCTCGGCAAGAATCTCGGCAAGATCGATGCGGCGAATCTGCGCGAGGCGCATCGCCTGCTGGAAGAAGGGCGCACGGTCGGCAAGCTGGTGCTGACCGGCTTCTGATCGCGCGTTGACGAACGTCATCGGGATCGCGCCGCACGCGGGTTTTCCACTAGGATGACCCGGCATGCGGAGCGCTAGACTGGATCGGCCCTGCAGTACGCTGGCGCTTCGCCGCGCCGGCCTTTCCTAAAAGCGCTCGATACGGAGGTGGCGGCATGAATCGTCGTTTGATCGTTCGTCGCATCGTTTCCGTCGCCGCGCTCGCGATGTTCGCCGCGACCGCCCAGGCGACGCCAGGCATCAAGGTTCTCTCCGAAGCGCCCAATGACGGCCCCATCAAATACACGGTCAAGATGGCGTCGAAGAATTTCGGCAACGAGCAGGAGACCCGCACCATTCGCTCGGGCCAGACCGACGACTTCACCTGGCAGGGCACCGCCGCGAGCGGCGCGCAGCCGGTGCCGGATGGCTGTCCGCAGGCGGCGTCTGTGCCCAAGAGCGCGGACGGACAGGCGGTGCGGCAGGTGCAGATCCGCTTCGCGCCGATGGTCGGCGACAACGGATCGGCGAATGTCCAGATCAGCTTTCGCGCCTATGCGCCGAAGGGCACCAGCAAGGTGACTGTAGGCGGCAAGACACTCCAGTGTCCGGTCGATAACCGCCTCAGTCAGATCGTCCGCTTCACGATGCCGACCGCGACCGGTTCGAAGAAAACCATCACGCTCGACGACGGTACACAACTGACCGTCACGGCGAGCCGAAAGTAAGTGTTGTCACATGCGCGCCGGTTTGCACCGGCGCGTTTTTTCTAAGTTTCGTTCGCAACTAACCGTCCTTTCTCTCGAACGCCTTTAAGGCGGCGGCGCGCCATGCCTCGTCAGTAAAGCTTACAGATGCGTGGCCATGCCTTGCCACGCATTCGCGCATGGCTTCAGGCGCGGCGCGCATCGCTACGCGCAATCACGCTTGGCACGCTTCGTGCGATTCCCTCCGATACCGCGCCGCAATCGCACGCGCGTCAACAACGCTTCGAAGGTGCCGCGATGCCGCACATGATCTGGAAAGGCGCGATCAGCTTCGGGCTGGTCCACGTGCCCGTGCAACTCTATCCGGCGACGCAGTCGGAGAAGGTCGGCTTCAACCTGCTCGACAAGCGCTCGATGGATCCGATCGGCTACAAGCAGATCAACAAGAGCACGGGAAAGGAAGTCACGCGCGAGAACATCGTGCGCGGCTTCGAGTACGAGAAGGGCAAGTACGTGGTGATGTCCGACGCCGAGATTCGCGCGGCCAATCCCGAATCGACGCAGACGGTCGACATTCTCGCTTTCGTCGAGGCGCCCGAAATCTCGTTCCTGTCGCTCGACACGCCTTATTACCTTGCGCCGGATCGCAAGGGCGAGAAAGTCTATGCGCTCCTGCGCGACGCGCTGAAGGATACGGGCAAGGTCGGCATCGCGAGCGTCGTGTTGCACAACAAGCAGCATCTGGCGGCGCTGATTCCCGTCGGTCCCGCGCTCGCGCTCAACACCTTGCGCTGGGGCGACGAAGTGCGCGACTTCAGCGAATTCAAGTTTCCCGACGAGGACACGAAGAAGGCCGGCGTCACGCCGAAAGAACTGGGAATGGCGAAGCGTCTTATCGAAGACATGAGCGACAGTTGGGACCCCGCCAAGTATCACGACACCTTCCGGGACGACATCATGGCGCTCGTCGAGAAGAAGGTGAAGGATGGCAAGGTCGCCGAAGTGACGAAGATCGACGAAGGCGGCGAGCAGAAGCCGTCCGCCGAGATTCTCGATCTTTCGGAACTGCTCAAGCGCAGTCTGAAGACGGGCGGCACGGCGAAGCGCGCGGGCAAGGCCGCGCAGTCGAAGGAAGAGGACGAAGCGCCCTCGCGCCCGGCGCGCAAGACGGCGGCTCGCCGCAAGCGCGCATGAGCGTCTGACATCACGGCTAGACGACGATGGCTGAGAAACTCGCAACCTATCAGCGCAAACGCAGCTTCGACAAGACGCCGGAACCGTCCGGCGCTGCCGCGAAGCGCAGCGCGCGCGCGAAGAAATCGGCGAAGCGCGCGTTGTCGTTCGTGATCCAGGAACACGATGCGCGTCGTCTGCATTACGATTTCCGTCTCGAACTCGATGGCACGCTCAAGTCGTGGGCGGTGCCGAAAGGCCCGAGCCTCGATCCATCGGTGAAGCGGCTTGCGGTTCATGTCGAGGATCATCCGCTGGATTATGGTTCGTTCGAAGGCGAGATTCCCGAGGGCAACTACGGCGCGGGCAGCGTCATCGTGTGGGATCGCGGAACGTGGGCGCCGCAGTCGGGCAGCGTCGATGAAGCTGCACGCGAGTACGAGAAAGGAAAGCTCAAGTTCACGCTCGACGGCGAGAAGCTGCATGGCGGCTGGACGCTCGTGAAGAGCCACATGCGCGGCAGCGGCGACAAGGAGCAGTGGCTGCTCATCAAGGAACGCGACGACGACGCGCGGCCCGAGACCGAATACGACATCCTCTTGAAGAAGCCCGGCAGCGTGCTGTCGACATCACTTGGCGCGCGCGACAAGAGCGGTGCCGTGCGCGGGCGGACCGAGCGCAAAGCCAGCGCGAAAAAAGCGCCGGCGCGCAAGACGGTCAGCACGAAAGGCAATGGACACGCGCATCCGGACATCGTCGCGAATCGGAGCGCCGAGTCGCTGCGCACCTTGTCGCATGAACCGGCGATCGAAGGCGCGCGCAAGGCTAAGCTGCCCGCGACGTTCGAGCCGCAGCTCGCGACGCTCGTCGATGCCGCCCCGCCCGGCGACGACTGGGCCTACGAAATCAAGTTCGACGGCTATCGCGTGCTGGTGCGGATCGAAACGATCAAGGGCAGGCGCGAGATTCGCATTCATACGCGCAACGGCAACGACTGGACCGCGAAGTTTTCGAAGCAGGTGAAGGCGCTGGAGCGGCTCGACATCGAAAGCGGCTGGCTCGACGGCGAAGCCGTGGTGCTCGACCATCGCGGTCTGCCCGATTTCCAGGCGCTGCAGAACGCCTTCGACGCGGGACGGCCGCAGGACATCGTCGTGTATTTCTTCGACGCGCCGTATCTGAACGGCTACGACCTGCGCCATGTGCCGCTCGTGCAGCGTCGCGCAATCTTGAAGGCGCTCATCGAACCCGTCGACGAACCCGTGCTGCGCTATTCACAGGACTTCGCCTTTCACGCCGAGGCGTTGCTCAAGAGCGCCTGCGACATGGCGCTGGAAGGGATCATCGGCAAGCGTATCGACAGTACCTATGTGTCGGGGCGCAGCAAGGCGTGGATTAAGCTCAAGTGCAGGCGCCGCCAGGAGTTCGTGATCGGCGGCTATTCGGAGCCGGCGGGCAGCCGCGCGCAATTTGGCGCGCTGCTGCTCGGCGTCTACGACGCGCACGGCAAGCTGCAATACGCGGGACGCGTGGGCAGCGGTTTCGACCACGCGACGCTCGTCGCGGTGAAGAACGAACTCGACCGCCGCGAGACGCAACGCATGCCGTTTGCGAGCGAACCGCAGGAACGCAGCCGCACGCCTGTGCATTGGGTCAGGCCCGATCTCGTGGCCGAGTGCAATTTCGCGGAATGGACCAAGGAGCGCATCGTGCGACAAGCCTCGTTCGTCAGTCTGCGCGACGATAAACCCGCGCGTCAGATCGTGAAGGAAGTGCCGGCATCGGCGAAGAAGGTGGCGTCGAAGACGACGGCGAAGAAGGCGGCTGCGAAGGCCAAGGCCACTTCGGCGGAAGTCGAAGGCGTGAAGATCAGTCATCCTGAGCGTGTGATCGACAAATCGTCGGGCTGCTCCAAACTCGATGTCGTCGAGTATTACGCGTCGGTCGCCGACTGGATGCTGCCGCATCTGAAGGACCGGCCGGTGTCGCTCGTGCGCGCGCCGGAAGATATCGGCGGCGAGCTGTTCTTTCAGAAGCACAGCGCGAAGCTCGCGATTCCGCACATCAAGCAGCATCCCGATATCGATCCGGGACATCCCGCGCTGCTGACGATCGAATCGGCACAGGCGCTCGTCGGCACCGCGCAGATGGGCACGATCGAATTGCATACGTGGAACGCGGTGGCGTCGAACATCGAGAAGCCGGATCGCATGGTGTTCGATCTCGATCCGGGCGAAGGCGTCGGCTGGGAACGCATGCTCGAGGCCGCGAAGCTCACGAAGGAACTGCTCGCCGAACTGGGCCTTACATCATTCTGCAAAACGAGCGGCGGCAAGGGCTTTCATGTGGTCGTGCCGCTCGCGAAGCAGGCGAGCTGGGACGACATGAAGGACTTCTCGCAGGCGGTCGCGCAGCACATGGCGAGCACGCTGCCCAAGCTCTTCTCCGCGAAGATGGGCATGCAAAACCGCAAGGGCAAGATCTTCATCGACTATCTGCGCAACAACCGCGGGTCGAGCACGGTTGCGGCGTTTTCGCTGCGTGCGCGTCCGGGGCTCGGCGCATCGATGCCGATCTCGTGGGACGAACTCGACGACGTGAAAAGCGGCGATCAATGGCATATCGGCAACGTGCGCGAGCGGCTCGACGCATTGAAGCGCGATCCGTGGACGGGCTATGACAAGGCGCGTCAACGGCTCACGGCGGCGATGAAGAAGCGGCTCGGCATGAACGGCTCGCGCAAGTGAGCGGTCACACAGGTCACGCAAGTCACAGAGGGAGACGATCATGAAGCAGGCCAGCACCAGTCCGAAGAGCGCGCCCGAGCGCGCGGGAAAGCAGCACGACGATGCCTCGAACGCGCCGCTGCCTCACGAGGCGGATCAGAACGTTGAATCGCAGCGGGAACATGAAGCGCGCGATGTCGGCAAGCAGGCGCATGAGGATATCGAACGCGGTCTCGTGGATACGGACAAGCCGTTGCGAGGGTTTCCTCCGGGGCAAGGCGAAGGCGACGACGCTGAACCGGTGAACCGGTGAAGCGATGAACCGAACGGTGAAAAGCCTCGGCAAATAGCAGTGCGCGGGCCGCTTGCGTAGAATGAGTCGTTAATTCAAGAGCGGTCCGGGGATCAACGTTTGCCGCGTTTTTTCTACCGATGCACGCGCTGCACGATACGCGCGAACCGGTAAGCCCTTCCGATGCCCGCATCCTTTGCCCGCCTCGCGGCCCGAAGCCAATACAACGGAACATGCCACTCGACCTTCTGTCGCGTTTGAAGAATGAAACCGCCGCGTGCCATGCGCGGCTGGAGAATGCGCTCGACCTGATGCGCGACGATCTGCAGCGCGACGAGTACGTCGCGCTGCTCGAACGCTTTCAAGGCTACGTCGCGCCCTGGGAAGACGCCGCGGGCGCATGCATGCCCGCATCGCTGAAAGACTTTTTCGATGCGCGCCGCAAGGCGCCGCTCCTCGCCGCCGATCTCGCCGCGCTGACGGGCAAACAGCGCACGGGCGATTGCGTACCGCAGGCCGATCCGCGCAACGACCTGCCGCACATGCATAACGTAGCAGAAGCGTTCGGGTCGATGTACGTGATGGAAGGCAGCACGCTTGGTGGCCGCTTCATCGCGCCGCACGTGGCGCAGCGTCTCGCTCTGACGCCCGGTATCGGCAATGCCTATTTCGATGGTTATGGCCCGCGCACGGGCAGCATGTGGAACGCGTTTCGCGAGATCGCGGCGGCATCGGTGCCGGCGCTTCATCACGACGATGCAGTGAAAGCAGCCATCGCGACGTTCGAAAGCCTGCACGCGTGGCTGTGCCCCGAAGCCGCTGATCTCGCGCCATCGCAACCGGGGCAGGGAGCGGCTTCATGAGCGAATCCGCGAGCCAGCCACCCATCGGCGCGCGGGCATTGCACGAAGCATCGCAAGGTCCGCCCGATGCCGAAGCGCGCCGGCGCACGCTCAGTTCGGGCGTCGCGAGCAAGGACTGCGACGCCGAGCCGATCCACATTCCCGGCGGCATCCAGCCGCATGGCTTTCTGCTCGTGCTCGACGGTGAGTTGCGCATCGTGCAGGCGAGCGAAAACCTGGCTTCGCTGACCGGCGCGAGCGTCGAAGCATTGCTCGGCGCACCGCTCGATGCCGTGCTGGGCGAAGCGGGCGCGCAACGCATCGCGCAGGCGGCGGCCACCTCCGCGCTCGACGACGCGCCGCTTTATATCGGTGCGGTCGAGGTCGCGCCGGCGACGCGCTTCGACATCACGCTGCATCGTCACGACGGCATGCTGATCGTCGAGATGGAAGCCGCGGCGGCGACGGGCGACGCGTTCGCATCGATGTATCCGCTCGTGCGCACGTTCGCGCGCGGGCTTCAGGACGCGGCGAGCGTGCAGGCGCTCGCGGAACTCGCGGTGCGCGAAGTGCGCGCGATCACGGGCTTCGGCCGCGTGATGCTCTACAGCTTCGACGAAGAAGGGCGCAGTCATGTGCTCGCGGAAGACCGCGATGAAGGTTACGCGTCGTTCCTGCATCAGTTCTTTCCCGCGTCGGACATTCCGCGCCAGGCGCGCGCGCTGTATCTGAAGAACCGCATCCGTCTCGTCGCCGATGTGAACTACCGGCCCGCGCGCCTCGTGCCGAACGTGAACCCCGTCACGAACCGGCCGACCGATCTCACTTACGCGACGCTGCGCAGCTTCTCGCCCGTGCATCTGGAATACATGCGCAACATGGGCACGCATGCGTCGATGTCCGTGTCGATCGTCGTCCGCGGCAAGCTGTGGGGACTCGTGTCCTGCCACGATCACGACGCGCGCATCGTGCCGTTCAGCACGCGCGTGGCGGTCGAGCATCTCGGGCACATGCTGTCCTTGCAGATCGAGGCGAAGGAAGAGCGCGAGGAAGGCGAGTATCTGGCCGCGCTGCGCCGCACGATGGGACGCCTGATCTCCGCGATGGGCGAGCACGACAACTTCGTCGGCGGCTTGCAGTCGGTGCCGAAGGACGTGCTGAGCTTCGCGCGCTCGGCGGGCGCGGCGATCGTTTTCGACGATCAGATCACGCTGCTCGGCTCGACGCCCGACGAGGACACCGTGCGCGCGCTCACGCACTGGCTCGCGGATCACACCTCCGGCGTGTGGGCGACGGATTCGCTCGCGCGCGAATGGCCGCCCGCGCAGGCGCACCAGGACAAGGCTTGCGGCGTGCTCGCGCTGCCGGTCTCGCAGATCTTTCGAAACTACCTGCTCTGGTTCAGGCCCGAGCTGATGCAGACGATCAAATGGGCGGGCGAGCCGGTCAAGATCGAAGACGCCGATGGCGCGAGCGCGCCGCGCACGAATTTTTCGCCGTGGCTCGAAACGGTGCGCGGACATTCCGCGATGTGGCGTCAGGGCGAACTCGAAATCGCCAGCGAATTGCGCGGCGCGTTGCTCAACATCGTGTTGCGCCGTGCCGAAGAACGCGCCGAACTCGCGACCGAACTCACGCGCGCGAACAAGGAGCTGGAGGCGTTCTCGTATTCGGTGTCGCACGATCTGCGCGCGCCGCTGCGCCATATCGCGGGGTATGGCGACCTGCTGCGCGAGCAGGAAGGCGAGCGCATGTCGGACAAGAGCCGGCGCTTTCTGAACAACATGCTGGATTCGGCGCGCTTCGCGGGGACGCTCGTCGACGACCTGCTGACCTTCTCGCAGATGGGCCGCGCGGCACTCAGGCCCGCGCCGGTCGATCTCGGCCAGCTCGTGCGCGGCGTGGTGCAGGAGTTCGAGGCGGAAGGCTCGGAGCGGCACATCGACTGGGTGATCGGCGAACTGCCGCGCGTGACCGGCGACGCCACTTTCCTGCAACTCGCGCTGCGCAACCTCGTTTCGAATGCGGTGAAATATACGAGAACGCGGGAATCGGCGAAAATCGAGATATTCGCTACCCGAAGCGCCGATGAATACGTGATCGGCGTGCGCGACAACGGCGTCGGCTTCGACATGAAATACGGTGCGAAGCTGTTCGGCGTGTTTCAACGGCTGCACCGCGCGGAAGAGTTCGAAGGCACTGGCATCGGACTCGCCAACGTGCGGCGCATCGTCGAGCGTCACGATGGACGCACGTGGGCAGAAGGGCGGCTGGGAGAGGGCGCGGTATTCTATTTTTCCCTGCCGGTCGTGTTCCGCAGCGCCAGCGTCACGCCGGGGGCGTCAGTCACAAAGCCAAAAAAAGACCATGCTTAAACCGATATTGCTCGTCGAAGACAATCCAAATGACCTCGAACTCACGCTCGTCGCGCTCGGGAAGAGCCAGCTCGCGAACGAAGTGATCGTGGCGCGCGACGGTCAGGAAGCCATCGACTATCTCACTTGCGAAGGCGAATGGAAGGAGCGCGCGCCCGGCAATCCGGCGGTGATCCTGCTCGACCTGAAATTGCCGAAGATCGACGGTCTCGAAGTGCTCGACATGATCCGCTCGAATGCGTCGTTGAAGAGCGTTCCGGTGGTCATGCTCACGTCATCGCGCGAAGAACAGGATCTCGTGCGCAGCTATGAACTCGGCGTCAATGCCTACGTGGTGAAGCCGGTGGAATTCGCGGAGTTCGTCGAGGCGATCAGCGATCTCGGCGTGTTCTGGGCCGTGCTCAACGAACCGCCGCCGGGCTCGACGCGTTTTCGCCGCCCGCCCGCGCAATGACCGCTGCGCTCATGTTCGCGAACTCGCCCAGTCCGATGCCCGCCCAAGCGTCCTTTGAAGAGGACGCCTAGATCATGCAGCCCCTGCATCTGCTTCTCGTCGAAGACAACGCACTCGATGCGGAGCTGACCATCGCCCAACTTGAGCGCGCGGATTACGCGGTCGATGCCGCGATCGTGTACGACGCCGCGACCTTCATCGCCGAACTGGAGAAAAAGCGTTTCGACGTGATCCTCGCCGACTTCGTGATGCCCACGTTTTCGGGCATCGAGGCGCTCACGATCGCGAGCGAGCGCGCACCGGACACGCCGTTCATCTTCGTGTCGGGCCTGCTCGGCGAAGAGCATGCCGTCGACATGCTCAAGCGCGGCGCGACCGACTACGTGCTGAAGCAGCGTCTGCAACGCCTGCCCGCCGTCGTGCGCCGCGCGATGCGCGAGAGCGCGGAGCGCGCGCAACGCATCGCGGTCGAGCGGGCGTTGCGCGAGACGGAGACGCACTTCCGCCTGCTCATCGACGCGCTGAAGGACTACGCCGTCATCACGCTCGACCCGGAAGGACGCATCCGCACGTGGAACGCGGCGTCCGAGCGCATTCTCGGCTTTCCGGCGCAGGACGTGCTGGGCCAGTCCGCGAGCATCTTCTATGCGCAGGAAGACCGCGAAGCGGGCGTGTTCGAGGCCGAGCTCGCGACGGCGCGGCGCGAAGGCAGCGCGAGCGACGACCGCTGGCTCTGGCGCAAGGACGGCCATTCGTTCTTCGCGTCGGGCGTGACCACCGCGATCCGCAGCGAGCACGACGAGCTGATCGGCTTTTCGAAGATCGTGCGCGACGCGACCGATGCCCACATGGCCGCCGACGCGCTGCGCCTCGCGAAGGACCAGGCGGAATCGGCGAACCGCGCCAAGGACCATTTTCTGGCGGTGCTGTCGCATGAGTTGCGCACGCCGCTCACGCCCATTCTCGCGGCCGTGCGTTTGCTGGAGATGAAGCACTCGCTGCCGCGCGAGGCGCATCCAACGCTGGATCTCATCCGCCGCAACGTCGAACTCGAAGCGCGGTTGATCGACGATCTGCTCGACCTCACGAGCATCGCGCGCGGCAAGCTGTCGCTCAATTTCGCGAGCGTCGCGCTCGATACCTTGCTGACGAGCGCACTCGACATGTCCGAGGCCGATCTGCGCGCGAAGGGCCTGACGCTCGACACGCGTTTCGACGCGGCGCAGTTCGTCGTGCTCGGCGATGCCGCGCGCCTGCAGCAGATCGTCTGGAACCTGATGAAGAACGCGGTGAAGTTCACGCCGGCTGGCGGGCGCATCGACGTGCGGACGTGGAACCCGGACCCGATGACGATCGCGGTGTCGGTGACGGACAGCGGCATCGGCATCAGTGCGGAAGCGCTGCCGCGCATTTTCTCGGCGTTCGAACAGGCCGACGATTCCATCACGCGCTCGTTCGGCGGCCTGGGCCTCGGCCTCGCGATCGCCAGCACGCTGGCGCAGAAACATGGCGGCACGCTCTCGGCGCATAGCGAGGGCCGCGATACGGGCGCGCGCTTCACGCTCACGCTGCCGCTCGCGAAACTGCAGCCCGCGCACGAGGATGAGCCGCTCGTCGAGGCTGCGCGCGCTGAGCAGGGATGCGCGCTGAGAGTGCTGCTGGTGGAGGACAACGAGCAGACTTCGTCGGCGATGGCCGAAGTGCTCGAAATGCTCGGCCACGAAGTGACGGTCGCCGTGACCGTCGGGGACGCGCTGGAGCGCGCGAAGGGCGGGCCGTTCGATTTGCTGGTGAGCGATATCGGCTTGCCGGATGGCAGCGGGCTCGACATCGCGCGGGCGTGGCAGACCTTGCAGCCCGACAAGCCTTCGGTGGCGATCACGGGCTATGGCATGGACGAGGACATCCGCCGTTGCCGCGAAGCGGGATTTCGCGACCATCTGACCAAGCCCGTGAATTTCTCGCGGCTCGAAGCGCTGATTCGATCGCTCGCGGAGCAGCCTTCGAAATAAGCTATCGCGCGTACCGGCGTGAAAAAATTTGACGTTGCGCGCGCGTATATGTCGATTGACGGCACGGCCGTTCGTTGTAGGGTAGAGAGCCGCGCCAGACCGGCGTGCCTCATTTTCTACACGGAGCCGATATGTCCACTTCCGCCGTCAAGCCGATTCCCGAAGGCATGCATACGCTGACCCCGCACCTCGTCTGCGCGGGCGCTGCCGATGCGATCGAGTTCTACAAACGCGCGTTCGGCGCCGTCGAACTGGGCCGCCTGCCCGGACCAGACGGCAAGCTCATGCACGCGATGGTGAAGATCGGCGATTCGACCCTGATGCTCGTCGATGAATTTCCGCAATTTGGCTCGGTCGGTCCGAAGGAACTGAAGGGATCGCCGGTCACGATCCACCTGTATGTCGAAGACGTCGACGCCACCGTGAAGCAGGCCGAAAGCGCCGGCGCGAAAGTGACGATGCCCGTCGCCGACATGTTCTGGGGCGATCGATACGGGCGCCTGGAAGACCCGTTCGGCCATCAATGGTCGGTCGCGACGCACGTGCGCGACGTCGCGCCGGAAGAAATGAAGCAGGCGATGGGACAACAGCCGTGCGCATGACGCACGATTCCACGATTCCACGAACGGAGACCCGCACATGAACAAGATTTCCCCTTGTCTATGGTTCGCCGACGCCAACGCCGAGGAGGCTGTGAACTACTATGTCGGCATATTCAGGAGCGCGCGCATCACGGAGATCATGCGCCATACCGAATCGAGCCCCGGCCCGGTCGGCAGCGTGCTCGCCATTCTGTTCGAACTGGAAGGCGAGGCGTTCCTGGCGCTGAACGGCAACTCCGATTTCAAATTCTCGCCGGCGTTGTCGATGTTCATCAAATGCGAAACGCAGGAAGAAATCGACCATTACTGGGACAAGCTGCTGGACGGCGGCCAGTCGCTGGCGTGCGGCTGGCTCACGGACCGCTACGGCGTGACGTGGCAGATCGCGCCAAGGCGTCTGCTCGCGATGCTGCAGGACCCCGACCCGGCAAAGGCCGATCGCACGATGCACGCGATGCGGCAGATGATCAAGCTGGATATCGCGGAGCTGGACCGGGCGTACAACGGCGCGTGATGCGGACGCGTCAGGCGGCGCGCTTGCGGGGTTTGCGCTCCACGAGCTTCGCCGCCATGAACCGGTGATCGCGCGAAAAGAGCCGCCGATACGTCATCACGACGGCCCCGACCACGCCGAGCCCCGACGCCGCCGCGATCAGAAACATGATGACGATCTGATAGCGCACCGCCTGCAAGGGCGACTGCCCGGCGAGCACCTGGCCGGTCATCATGCCCGGCAGGCTGACGAGGCCGACCACGGCCATCTGGTTCAAGGTAGGAATCATGCCCGCGCGCACCGCCTGGCGCGCGGGTCCCTGCGCCGCTTCCCAGCGCGACGCGCCGAGCGCGAGCGACATCTCCACCGCCGCGCGCCCCGCGGTCAGTTCCTCCGTCATGCGCTCGATGCCGAGCGACACTCCCGTCAGCGTGTTACCGAGGATCATGCCGAGAATCGGAATTGCATATTGCGGTTCGTACCACGGATGGATCCGGATTACGACGAACAGCCCGAACGCGCCGATCAGCCACGAACTGACCCAGATCGAGACGATGCTGTCCGCGCGCTGTCCTGCGTAGGTGCGCCGACCACGACCCGATGCCGCAAAGCCGGCGATGACGGTCATCAACGCCATCAGCGGCAGCACGACATACCAGCGATCGAACGCGAACACCCAGCCGAGCACATAGCCGATCAAAAGCAATTGCACGACGGTCCTGATTGCGGCCACCAGCAACTTGCGTTCGAGCCCGAGATTGAGCGCGACCGACAGCGCGCCGTTCACGACGATCAGCGCCGCTGCCAGTCCGATGTCGACGAGACCGAGGTTCTGATAGCCGTTCATCGTGTGTCCTCGCCGAGCACGCCGGCGTTCATCGTCAGATGACGCGTGGCGACGCGCCCCGCCTGCGCCGGATCGTGCGATACCCAGATGCAGGCGCGTTCGGCATCGGCGTCGAACCATGCGCAGACGAGTGCTTCGATCGCGCGCGCCGAAGCCGGATCGAGCGATGCGGTCGGTTCATCGAGCAGCAATACGTCGGGTGCGAGCTGCAGCACGCGCACGAGCGCGGCGATCTGCGCCTCGCCGCCCGAAAGATCGCTGGCGAGCTTGTCGAGAAAATCGGCGCTGCGTCCGGCGGCTTGCGCGAGGCGCATCGCGGTGTCGCGATCGAAGTGTGCGTCGCAATAGGTCTTGAGCGTGAATGGATAGCGCAGATTGTCCTCGACGGTGCCGTCGAGCATCGCAGGCCGCTGCGCGATATACGCGACCCGCCGCCGATAGGCCGGTATCCGTGCCCGCGCGATGCGCTCGCCGCGCCACGTGACGTACCCGGCATCGCTCGCATCGAGCAGCGCGAGCGTGCGCAGCAAGACGCTCTTGCCCGAGCCGGACGGCCCGGTGATCGACGCGCGCTGGCCCGCGTAGAGCGCGAAGTCCGTCGGCTGCAGAAGCGTCGTGGCGCGCACGGCGTCACGGCGCACGATGCCGTGCGCCGCGACCAGTTCGATCGAAGGCGTGTAAGTGGGCGATGTCGCGTCGGGCATCGTTTTCGCGGGGCTCGTTTTTATAAGCGGACATCTTACGGACATTCGGCGTTCGGCGGGCACACTATGTGCTGCCGCACACATAATCAGAAAAAACGGATGGAGCCGTCATGGTGCAGGCCCGCACGACCGGAAAAATCGGAAGGATCGTCGCATGGTTTTTTGCCGTTCTGGCGGTTCTGATCGCAATACTGGTGGTCATATTCCTGACCTTCGACTGGAACCGGCTGAGGCCGTGGGTGGATGACAAGGTATCGGAGGCGATCGGACGGCGCTTCGAAATTACCGGCGATCTGAAAGTCGGCTGGCATCGTCCGCCGAACGAGACGGGTTGGAAGCGCTGGGTGCCGTGGCCGCGCTTCTCCGCCGAAAAGATCACCATCGCGAATCCGGACTGGACGCGCGAAAAATTCTTCGCGACGCTCGATGAAATCGACTTCCAGGTAGCCGTGCTGCCGCTGCTCGCGCATGACATCGTGATCCCGACGATCAACCTCGTGAATCCGTCGGTCGACATCGAGCGGCTCAAGGACAACCGCAACAACTGGACTTTCAAGTTCAAGCAGTCGACCGAGCCGTCGACGTGGAATCTGAAGCTCGGCGACATCTCGCTCGCGAAAGGCACGATCAGCATTTCCGATCAGGTGACGAAGGCGGAGATGAAGGTCGTCGTCGATACGCTCGGCCAGCCCGTGCCGATCGGCGACGTGATGAAGCAACAAGAGGCGGCGTCGGCGAAATCATCGGCGGAGATGGTCGGCAAGAGCGGCGCGGCAAAGCTCAACAAACAGGCCGACGCGGCCGCGGCATCCGAAGCGTCGGCGGCATCGGCGGCGTCGGCTGCGGCGGCGGCGAATGCATCGGCGCCGAATCCGGCGAGCGTGTCGGCGAACGCCAGCATCACGACCAAGGAAGGGCCCAAGCCGCCCATTCCGCCGTACGCATTCGGCTGGACGGTGAAGGGCACGTACAACGGCGGCAAGGTCTCGGGCGACGGCAAGCTGGGCGGCGTGCTCGCCGTGCAGGACGCGACGCGGCCGTTCCCTGTGCAGGCCGACGTGCGCCTCGGCGACACGCATATCGCGTTCGTCGGCACCGTGACCGATCCCGCGCATCTCGCCGCGCTCGATCTGCGGCTGTGGATTCAGGCCGTCAGCATGGCGCATCTGTATCCGTTCACCGGCGTGACGCTGCCCGAAACACCGCCGTTCGCGACCGAAGGGCGTCTCACCGGCCAGTTCCGCGAGGACGGCAACGTGTTCCACTACGAGAACTTCACGGGACGCGTGGGCGGCAGTGACATCAATGGTTCGCTCGTCTATGCGGGCAGGAAGCCGCGTCCGTTGCTCAAGGGCGAACTGGTGTCGCATCTGTTGCAGTTCAAGGATCTCGCGCCGATCATCGGCGCCGATTCGAACGCGAGCAAGGCCAAGCGCGGCGAGAAGGAGAAGCAGCCGTCGTCGAAGGCGCTGCCCACCGAGGAATTCAAGACCGATCGCTGGAAGTCTATCGACGCCGATGTGAAGTTCACCGGCCAGCGCATCATCAAGGACCCGGACCTGCCGATCACGGACCTGTACACGCACGTCCTGATGACCGACGGCGTGCTGTCGTTCGAGCCGCTCAAGTTCGGCGTGGCGGGCGGGTCGATTGCAACCAACATTCATCTCGATGGCAGCGCCGCGCCGCTGAAAGGCCGCGTGTCGGCACAGGCGCGGCATCTCAAGCTGAAGCAGCTATTCCCGACCGTGAAGACGATGCAATCGGCGCTCGGCGAGATCAATGGCGATGCCGCGCTTTCGGCGACCGGCAATTCGCCTGCGGCGCTCGCGGCGTCATCGAATGGCGAGGTGAAGGCGCTGATCACGGAGGGCACCGTGAGCCGGCTGTACATGGAGGCCGCCGGGTTGAACGTGGCGAATGTCGTGTACGAAAAGCTCTTCGGCAAGCGCGACGTGAACATCAACTGCGCGGCGGCGGACTTCGTCGTGACCGATGGCGTGCTCGATTCGCGCGTCTTCGCGCTGGATACCGACGACGCGGTCATCAACGTCGACGGCACCATCAACATGAAGACCGAGGATATGGATTTGGGCATCCATCCGCATACGAAGGGCTTTCGCGTGTTTTCGCTGCGCTCGCCGCTGTATGTGAAGGGCACGCTCAAGGATCCGAAGGTCGGCGTGAGCGTCGGGGCGCTCGCGGTGCGCGGTGGCGCGATGGTCGGTCTGGGGCTCATCAATCCGTTCGCGGCGCTGATTCCGCTGATCGCGCCGAGCAACAACAAGCCGCTGCCTTGCCAGCAGATGCTCGCCGATATAGGCAAAGCGCCGAGCGCGCCGCCGGCGGGGCAGAAGGAAAAGGCGAAGGCGGCGCCGGCTTATATGTCGTCGGGTGCGGCGGCGGCCAAGGACGCGGCGAAGAAGCCTGCCGCGCCCGCGCCGGCGAGTGCTTCGCAGTATCGGGGGAGTTGAGATACTTGTCCCCAGCAATTGGGGAGCACCCTGTTGAAAACGTGCCGGGAAGTTGGCTAAGTGCGTGACGCGGAAGGGAAAGTTGCCGGCGCTTCAAGACGCGCCATTGCTTGCATGACTTATCCCCAGTGCAAGGGGACAGGGTTGTGGAAAACCGCTTGGCGACTCACCTAGTTTCTTGATTTGGCTCAGAAAACCCGGCGTGACGCGGATCGCGCCGGGTTTTTTGTTCGCGCTCGGTGCGTTGAATGGGCGTCTTACCTTATCCACAGGCTCGACATCGCGTTGCCCGAATGAACGCAACACCCTGTCAAATTTCGTGCTTCCTCTTTCGCAGTCGCGATATTTGTCGAAACTAAATAAGCATCACTGAATATCTTTGTTAACAAGCAGCGAAAAGGCACGGAAATGTCGAATATTTGGTTAAAGATCGATGGTATCGAAGGGCTGGCAACAGACCTCGGACATGAGGGCGAAATTGAAGTGTTGAGTTGGTGGTGGGGGCTTACAAAGAGCAGTCGGAATGCAGTAGGCAAGGCGACTACGGTTCATCATCTGTCAATCGTTCGTGACATGGATGCTGTAACACCGAGTTTGATTAGCTGTATGACTATGAACAAGGTAGCGAAGGAAGCTGTTCTGTCGTTGCGCAGTCCCTTCGCTCAGGCCATTCCTGGAGGAATAGGCAAGGTCATCCCACCAAAGGACGCCACGAAAATAATTATGAAGAACGTGCTCATTATGAAAATTTCGCCGCGTGGTTCTGCAGTGGGGCATTTTGAGCAAGTGACTTTATCTTTCGATGAGGTTCGATTCGAATCCGTAAAGATGAAGGCGGGAATACCTTGTGGGACGGCTATCGCTCAATATGTCTGTCGGCCTGACAACCAGCAATCATGAAGAAAGGGAAGCTTGATCTTGCTTCACTATTGGCGGGCAGCGCTCTTCTCGTCATTCAAATTCCAATGCTGATTCCGACAATCGACTGGTACAGACAGTCGACCCTGACAACGGGTGTGGTGGTGAAACTGAATTCGGGGAGCAGAAAGCCCCAAGTTGAATTCACAGCGAATAATGGCGAACGAATCTCAGTTCCGGCAAGCAGCTATTTTCATTCGGTCGTAGTGGGAGAACAAGTGGTGATGCGTTACAGTCCCGAGTCGCCTCGCATAGCGAGGATTAATGGTGTGATGAGCGTCTGGGGGCCATTTATTACTTTCGCGAGTATCGGTCTATTTTTTATCTGGAAAGGTTTGTTCCCGAATAAAACAGAGAAGAAAGATTAAACATGTTGCATTCGAGTAAATGGACCTATAACACTGCTGCCAGTGCAGGCGTGGGGCTAGGCAGGTTGCTCATGTCTGGTGGCATGTTTGTATTGAACGATCCGCAAGAAGTGCCACATCGGTTTTCCTATAAAGGATTTGGAACTGGCTTTGAACACGCATTGCTACCCAAAGGTTTTCGATTGCCTCAGATACCCTTGCCTAAAACCGTGATGAAAGGGGGGAGTGTTGCTGGCGGCGGCTCGACAACAAATTTTGATGGGGGCGGCAGTGTATATTATTCAGGTGGGCACGAACCAAATCCGGAAGATTTTGCGGGATTCACCTTATATTTGGATGGGGGTGCTGGGGTGATTGCTGCGGAGGCTGGCTCTATTTTCATGACCGGAATGCGAAAGGAAATTATTGTCCCATTCATGTTTGCGCCCGCCATTTTTGGCGACTATCTTTTTACAAGTCCGGCTCCGTTAGTTCTTTTGCAAGGGAAGAGCGTTGGCTTGATTGATAGCATAGGATTCGGCCTTATGTTCGGCCAGATTTCTTACAACGGTCTTTACGACGGGTAACGAAATCGCTTGCCAGCCGTGACAGTGCCGTGGTCCAAGGCGATGAACCCTAGACCACGGCGCGTGCCTGACTTATCCACAATTTCTGTGGACAGCAATGTTGAAAAGCCTCGCGTAGTCACGCTAAGTGATTGGTGAATAACGATTTGTCAGACCTGCGCGAATCCGCGCAACACAACCGCGCACGCTAAATCGAAATCCCCGGTCCCCCATTGCTGCCCAACAGTTGCTCGACCGAATCCGCGTCCTTGTAATCCTGTTCCGGCAAGCCATCGAACAGCGTGATCACGTCGTTCGACACGCCCGCTTCGCGCGCCGCATCGACGATCGCGTCCTTGTTCGCGGGATATTTCACGAGGCGCAGCACCTGAGCGATCTCATCGTCGATCGGCTCGTCGTTCAAGGCGTGTTTTGCATGCGTGTCGGTCATTGCGAGGTCCGGAAAGTGAAAGGAGGCCGCGTCAGGTCTGCACCTGGATCGGCTGGCTCGCCATGCCGTGGCTCGGCGTGCGCGACTTCGGCAGCGGCACGTGACGCCAGCGCGCATGATCGAGATCCTGCGCCGCGACTTCCGGCGCGGGCGGCGAGACAGGCGCGGCATTCACACGCAACGCGGCGCGCGTCGCGGCAGCGGTGGCCGTGGCGTCATCCGTCGAACTCGTGTGCAGCGGCGCCGCATAGCACGAGACCGAAACCAGGGCCATCGACAACAACGTTGAGGTCTTCATCGGGCAACCCCTCCTCACGGAAGCAGCGAGAAGCACCAAGCAAAGCCTATGCCGATGCATCGTCAAGCTGCTCGCCGTGCGCGCGTTTCCGTTCGGACGATGCGCGCACGGGCGCGACGAGTGGGCGTCGCGCGGACGTATTTCGAGTGAAATATGAAGTTGATCCGACTCGCGCGCGAGACGCGCGCACGCGTCGTTGCGCGCCGCGAAATTGCACGGCTGCGCAGTTTCAGCGCGAAGTCGGGTTCAAACGGAAGTATGCGTCCAGAAGCGAGGTTTTGTACACGACGCCGAGCAGGAGCGGCTGGGTCTTTTTCTCGATCACCGGCAACCGCTCGCCCTGAAACGCGAGGAAGTGTTGCAGCGCCTCGCCGAGCGACATGTCGGGCGTGAGCACGTCGAATTGCGGCTGGAGATAGTCCGCGGCGGTTTTGGTTTTGGTGTCGTGCTCGTCGAGCAAGTCGGACGTGATGTCCTTCAGTGCGACCACGCCGCGAAAGCGCTCGCCTTCATCGACCACGTAGAGATACTTCACAGGATATTCGAGGAACACGCGCGTCATGTCCTTGATATTCGCGGTGAGCGGCACGACGGTATCGGCGGGCTTGACCAGTTCGCGCATCTGCGTCGCGGCCAGCCGCAGACGCTCTTTCTCCTCACGATTGCGGCGCAGCGTGACCTCGTACATGGAGGTCTGCTCCGACGTGCGCGCGATGAAGTACGCGATCACGCACGAGAGCATCAGCGGCAGCATCACCTGATACGAGAGCGTCATCTCGAAAATCATCAGGATCGCCATGAGCGGCGCGTGCGTCGCGGCGGCGAGAAACGCCCCCATGCCGACCATCGCGTAGGCGAAGGGCGCGGACGTGTGATCCGGCCAGATCGCGTGCACGCCGATGCCGTACAGGCAGCCGAGTACCGCGCCGACGAAGAGCGTCGGCGTGAAAATACCGCCCACCGCGCCCGAGCCCGCCGTGGCTGCCGTCGCGATGAGCTTGAAGACCAGCACGGTCAGGAGCGCGCCCCAAGTCCACGGCTCGTGCAGCAGCGAGTTCACCACTTCGTAACCGTTGCCCCAGACTTCGGGCCACCAGATCGAGATCACGCCGACGATCAGTCCGCCCAGCGCGAGGCGCACGGGCAAGGGCAAGGGAAGCGTCGAGAAGCGTTTTCTCGATGCCGCAAGCAACCGCAGGAAATGCGGCGCGAGCACGCCGCACAGCAGCCCGAGCACGACGAACAGCAGCACTTCGACGCCCGTGATGGCCGGAAAGACCGGCATCTCGTACGGCGGGTGATAGCCGGCGAATTCGCGCATCGTGATATTGGCGACGACCGACGACACGACGATCGGCCCGAAGCTTTCCATGGCCATCGAGCCGAGCACGAGTTCGGTGACGAAGAACGCGCCCGCGATAGGCGCGTTGTACGCCGACGTGATACCGGCCGCGGCGCCGCACGCAACGAGCAGCCGCAGGCGCGGCGGATCGAAGTGAACCCAGCGGCCGATCAGCGATGAGACGAGCGCGGCGAGCTGGACCATCGAGCCTTCGCGACCGATGGAGCCGCCGCTCGAAATCGTAATGAGCGAAGACAGGCTGCGCCACAGGCTCTGCCACACGGGCACCACGCCATCGCCGATGGTGACGGCTTCCATGTAGTCCGTGGTGGCGTTCTTGCTGGCGCGCTTGCGGGCGATCAGCAGGCAGAAGCCCGCGATGAGCCCGCCCGCCGCCGGCAGCACGATACGCACGGGCCACGGCAGGCTGCGGGCGAGCGCGACGAGACCTTCCGAATGATTGCCCAGAAGACGCTGCAGCAACTCAATGCCTTCGCGGAAGACGGACGTCGCGAAAGCCCCGGCCACGCCGACGACGACCGCCCAGACGAGCATCGTATGCGAGTCCGACAGACGGAAGAGCCGTTGGGCGCGTGTACGGAGCTTGAGCAGGAATGAGAGCACTTTTGCTAAATCGTGGAAAGCTTAGAAGGAAACGGAATAAGGGAGTCGCAAGGATAGCATTGCGCCGTCTCGCTGCGGCCCGCGTGCGGCGGGCGCAAAAAAGCCCGGCGCGCTCGGCCGGGCTGCGTTCGTTGCGTCGGACGTCACCACTTCGGCGCGAACGGCGGATTCGCGTGGCGTTTGCCTTCGTCGAGCGCATCGATTTTCGCGATGTCGTCGGCGTCCAGCCTGAGCTTTTGCGCGTCCCAGTTGGCCTGCTGATGTGCCGGATTCGTCGATGCCGACAGCACCACGATATCGCGCGACAGCAGCCACGCGAACGTGACCTGCGCGGGCGTCGCGCCGTGTTTGTCCGCAATGGCCTTGAGCGTCGCGTCCGTATGCGCGCGGCCTTCGCCGAGCGGCATGTACGCGGTCACCTTCACGCCGAGCTGCTGCGTCGCATCGACGAGCTTGCGGTTCGCGAGAAACGGGCTCACTTCGAACTGGTTCGTGACGATGTCCTTGCCGCCCGGCGCCTTCAGCGCTTCTTCGAGCAGCGGCGCGGTGAAGTTCGACACGCCGTAATGACGGATCAACCCGAGCTTCTGCGCTTCCTGCATCGCCGCCAGCGTTTCGGCGATCGGCACCGCGCCGTCGGGCGACGGCCAGTGCACGAGCGCGAGATCGATCGTGCCGATATCGAGCTTCGCGTGACTGTCCTGCAGGCTCGCGACGAGCGCATCGCGCGAAAGCCGCTCCCACCAGACTTTCGTCGTGACCCAGATGTCGTCGCGCGGCACGTCCGACTCGCGCACGCCCTGGCCGACGGCGGCTTCGTTGTTGTAGTACTGCGCGGTGTCGATATGCCGATAGCCGATCTGCAACGCGCTTTTCACAGCGTTCGTGGTCTTCGCGGCGTCGACGCGAAACGTGCCGAGACCGAAGGAAGGAATCGTTTCTACCATGCTGGCTCCTGAGTTTGCGTGGGGATTTCACGCGTCCTGATCGAGTTCGGGATAGTGCCTGAAAATGCCCGATTCGTTGAAGGGGATGCGCCGTTCCGAATCGACATACGCCGCGATATTCGGTCTTTGCAGCACCGCGTCGTGAATCGCCGCGACGCGCGGATACTGCGTGCCGAACTTTTTCATCGCGCGCGGGAACGCGTAATGCAGCCCATCGACGATCTGAAAGACCGAAAGATCCACGTAAGTCGTGGTATCGCCGATCATCTGCGTGTCGCCGTGCGGATTCTGCTTCAGCACGCGCTCGAAATAGTTCATGAACTTGGGCACGCGCTTGTCGAGAAAACTCCGCGTGCGGATTTTCGCGGCGTCCTTCTGATCTTCGTAGTAGAGATCGGTGGCGAGCGGATGATGCGTGTCGTGCACTTCGGTCACGAAATCGGCGATCGTCAGTTGCACGCCATGCGCGACGTAGCGCAGGCCTTCGTCCTTCGGCGCGAGTCCGAGCTTCGGCCCGAGATAGAGAAGGATGTTGGCGACGTGCGCCACGATCAGCTCGCCGTCCTTCAGGAACGGCGGCGCGAACGGGATATGCGGCTCGGTCTTGCTGTTCAGGACTTTCATCATCGCGTTCGTGCCGTTCGATGCGCGCGCGACATCGATGTACTGCGCCCCGGCATCTTCCAGCGCGAGCCGCACGAATTCGCCGCGGCCCTGCAATCCGTCCCAGTAATGAAGTTCGTAAGCCATGAGAAAGGGCTCCTGGTTGGGGCATGCCGCGTTCGCGGCGACATGTGAGTGTGCGCTTTTTCGATGAAGCGGCGAGCAACACACGTTCCCGTCGCGCGATAACGCCATGAACGGGCGCAGATCGTGCAAAATCGATGTTTTGCGTTTTCGACGTAGCGGAGAAGGGATGGACAAGCAAGGCTTCACCACAGGCATCGTTCACGGCGACAGAATCGTCGGCGTCGAGCACGGCGGCGTGCGCCAGGCGATCCACACATCGGTCCAGTACGGATTCGAGCGCGTGGAGGATCTGATCGGCGTGTTCCAGGGCACGAAGAAGGGCGGCTTCAACTACGCGCGTCAGGGCACGCCCACTACGGCCGCGCTCGAACGCAAGATCACGAGTCTCGAAGAGGGCGTCGGATCGATCTGCTTCAGCACCGGCATGGCGGGGCTGACCGCCGTGTTCCTCACGCTGCTGCGCGCGGGCGATCATCTCGTGTCGAGCCGCTACGTGTTCGGCAACACCAACAGCCTTTTCGGCACGCTGCGAACGCTCGGCATCGAAGTGACGATGGTCGATGCCACCTCCGCCGAAAATGTCGCGAACGCGATCAAGCCGAACACGCGCATGGTGTTCGTCGAAACCATCGCGAATCCGGGCACGCAGATTCCCGATCTGAAGGGCATCGGCGAGCTGTGCGGCGAGCGCGGGCTCGCGTATGTCGTCGACAACACGATCACGTCGCCTGCGCTGTTCAGGCCGAAAGCGGTCAGCGCGAGTCTCGTCGTCAATTCGCTCACGAAGACCATCGCCGGGCATGGCGCGGCGCTCGGCGGCGCGGTGACCGACACGGGCCTGTTCGACTGGAGCGCGTACCCAAACATCGCCGATGAATACCGGCGCTCGCCGTCGAAGGAGCAAGGGCTTCTGCAGATTCGCAAGAAAGGCCTGCGCGACATGGGCGCGTCGCTGTCGTCGGAGCAGGCGCATTCGATCGCGATGGGCGCGGAAACGCTCGCGCTGCGCGTCGCGAAGTGCAGCGAGAACGCGCTCGCCCTCGCGCAGTTTCTGGAACGGCACGAGGCCATCGGGCGCGTGTTCTATCCGGGGCTGAAGAGTCATCCGCAGTATGAGATCGCGCAGACGCTGTTCAAGGGCGCGTCGTGGCTGCTGTCGTTCGAGTTGCGCAATGCCGAGCGCATGATCGAAGTGGTCAATGCGCTGCAATTGCCGGTCAAGGCGACCGGCCTCGGCGATACGCGCACGCTGATCATCCCCGTCGCGCCGACGATCTTCTTCGAAGCCGGCCCCGAAGTGCGCAAGTCGATGGGCATTTCGGACGGCATGTTGCGGCTGTCGGCGGGCATCGAGGATACCGACGATCTCATCGCCGATTTCGATCAGGCGCTCAAGCGCGCGGTGTAAGCCTCACGAAGCGCGCGCATAGTAAATATTTTGCGGATGCCGCGCTTCGGCGAAGAAGAACCATCGCTCGGCGACAAGTCCCAGATACTGCGTGACCGACGCGAGGCAGAACAGCGCGACGGACTGCGTGCTGATGCCGAGCAGCATCAGCACGAACGGCACGCCGAACGCACCGACCAGAAACGTCCACTTGATGCGCGCGATCGCTTCGGGCGACCGTCCATGAAAGAACTCGCGCAGATTGAACGCGCCCGCCGTGAAGCCGCGCGATTTCTGCACGACGTTCGGCCCCTTGATGCCCGTCGCGCTCTGCACGGTCGACTTCGGCCGCAGACGCGCGTTGCGCTTCAATGCAGCGACGCGCGTCGCGCAGCCCGCGAGCGTCAACGTACATGCGCAAGCCGCAAGACCCGCTGCGAGCGACGGTGCGAGCCACGCGGCGCATGCCGTCGCGAGCGTGAATCCTGACGCGCAGCCGAGCAGCACGAAGTTGACCATCGTGAGCGGCGTCGCCCATTCCTGCAGGAAGCGCAGGCACGCGTAGATCATCGCCGTGCAGACGAACAGCGCCGCCGACGCAATCACGCCGATCACGCCGATCGCAAGCGACCACGGCGCGCTCAGCCAGTGCGCGATGCCATACAGCGCGCTGCATCCGAGGAAGGCGGGCAGACACAGACATTCGCGCGACAGCCACGACGTGCGCCACATCGCGATGGCACGCCACGCGCGCTCGGGATGCCCGAGGTGAAAGAACGAAGCGATCAGCCCAAGCACGCCGAGCACGACCGACAAGGCCGCGCCGACGACGAAGAACAGCTGCGCGGGCGCTCCGGTCAAACCGAGCTTCGCGAACACTTCGACGCCGACGAGCGCGATCAGCAAGCCTTGCGCGGCGCCGCTCAAGGTCGTGAGGAACACGACGGAAAACGCGGGTTTCATGTTTGGCTCCGATGAAAGATCAGACGCGCACGGCCATCGACGCGAGGTTCAGATCGCCGTGCGCTTCGAGGGCTTCGGTGCTTTCCTGGCTTTGGCAACCGCACGAGCCGCCGCTGCTGCACGAGTTCACCGGGCGCCGTGGCAAATAGTGGTTCGCAGGCTTCGTCTCCCATTCGGGCATCAACTGATAGCCGCCGCGTTCCTCGATCGCCTTCGACACGACCGATTCGGGATCGTGGATATCGCCGAACAGCCGCGCCGATGTGGGACACGCGAGCACGCACGCCGGTTTGCGGTCGCGTTCGGGCAACGCCTCGTTGTAGATGCGATCCGCGCACAGCGTGCACTTCGTCATCTCCTTGCGCTCTTCGTCGAGTTCGCGCGCGCCGTAGGGACACGCCCACGCGCAGTACTTGCAGCCGATGCATTTGTCGAAGTCCACGAGCACGAGTCCGTCTTCCTTGCGCTTGTAGCTCGCGCCGGTCGGACAGACGGGCACGCATGGCGGGTCCTCGCAGTGCAGGCACGACTTGGGGAAATGGATCGTGTCGGCGAGCGGAAACTCGCCCGCTTCATACGTCTGCACGCGATTGAAGAACGTGCCGGAGGGATCGGCGTCGTAAGGGCGCTGATCGGCGAGACTGCCCGCTTCACCGGACGTGTTCCACTCCTTGCAACTCGTCACGCACGCGTGGCATCCGACGCACACGTTCAAATCGATCACCAGGGCCATTTGAGTCATGATGGTCTCCTTTCAGTTCTGGTTGGTCGTGTTTCGCTTGAGGACGTTGCGCAAGCGCGCCGCGAACTCGCCGCGTCCGGCGAAATAGGTCTGCACGACGCGTTGAACCGAACCGGTCATGCCGGGCGCTGCCTGCATCGGTGCGAATTGCGGCAGCGTGTGGCGCGCATCGGCCTCGGCGGGATAGACGCGCACGCGCACGTCGTACCACGCCGCCTGGCCCGTGATCGGGTCCGAGTTGGAGAAGCGCATGCCTTCGCGTTCGGACGCCGGAAGCTCGTCCGTGATGAGGTGATTGAGCAGGAAGCCGCGTTGCGATTCGTTGGCGTCGGGGCCGAGGCTCCACGCGCCCGACGCCTTGCCGATCGCGTTCCACGTCCACACCGTGCCCGGCTCGACCGCTTCGCTATAACGCGCCATGCAGCGCACCTTGCCCCATTGCGATTCGACGTAGATCCAGCCGCCATCCTCGATGCCGTTCGCCTTCGCCATGCGCGGGTTCATGAACAGCATGTTCTCGCCGTGGATCTGCCGCAGCCATGCGTTCTGCGAATCCCACGAGTGATACATCGCCATCGGGCGCTGCGTGACCGCCGCGAGCGGGTATTGATCGAGATTCGTCGTCTCGAGTTCGAGCGGCGCGTACCAGAACGGCAGCGGATCGAAATACTGCTCGATGCGCGCGCGCAGATGATCGGGCGGCTGCCTGCCTTGCGTGCGTCCCTGCGCGGCGAGGCGGAACTTCTGCATCACGTCGGAGTAGAGCTGGATCAGGATCGGCTCGCCGAACTTGCGAAACCCCTTGTCGACGGCGAATTGCAGATACGGCCCGTTGCAGTTGCGCATGTATTGCAGCGACTCGGGCAGCGTGTAGTGATACACGCAATCGTGCTTCGCGTACTCTTCCCACTGGTTCGGATTCGGCTCGCCGACGAGCGCATCCTTGCCGTCCTTGCCGCGCCAGCCCATCAGAAAGCCGACGCCCGATCCCGGCGCGGTCTGATGATTGACGATGAAGTCCGGATAGTCGCGATACTTGCGCGTGCCTTCGGGCGTCGTGAAGGCGGGCAGCTTGAGCCGGCCGCCGAGTTCGACCAGCACTTCCTGAAACGGCCGGCATTCGCCCGTGCGCGGAACGACCGGCACGCGCACCGAATCGACGGGACCGTCGAACTCGGAGATCGGGCGATCGAGCATCGACATCGCATCGTGACGTTCGAGGTAGGTCGTGTCGGGCAGGATGAGATCGGCGAACGCGGTCATCTCCGACTGGAACGCGTCGCACACGACGATGAACGGAATCCTGTACTCGCCGTTGTCGTTCTTGTCGGCGAGCATCTTGCGCACTTCCATCGTGTTCATCGACGAGTTCCAGGCCATGTTGGCCATGAAGATCATCAACGTGTCGATGGGGTAAGGATCGCCGCGCCACGCGTTCGTGATGACGCTGTGCATCACGCCGTGCACCGCGAGCGGATATTCCCACGAGAACGCCTTGTCGATGCGAACGGGCGTGCCGTCGTCGTGAATGAACAGGTCTTCGGGCGCGGCGGGCCAGCCGAGCGGGCCGCTCGCGAGCGGCGTGTTCGGTTTGACCTGATCGGGATGATTCGGCGGTTTTGCCGATGGCGGCACGGCGCGCGGAAACGGCGACTTGTGACGGAAGCCGCCCGGGCGGTCGATCGTGCCGAGCAGCGACATCAGCACCGCGAGCGCGCGGATCGACTGGAATCCGTTCGAGTGGGCGGCGAGCCCGCGCATCGCGTGGAAGGCGATGGGATTGCCGGTCACGGTGTCGTGCTTTCTGCCCCAGCAGTCGGTCCATTCGATCGGCAGCGTGATCTTGTGATCGCGGCCCACCTGGATCATCTCGGCGGCGAGACGTCTGATCGTCGCGGCGGGAATGCCGGTGATGTCGGCGGCCCAGTCGGGCGTGCACGATGCCACTTGCTCGCGCAGCAGCGCGAAGGAGGGCGTGACCGGCGTGCCGTCTTCGAGCGTGTAGCGGCCGTCGAGCGCGGGTTCGGCGTCATCGGCATGATGCGGGACCGCGCGATTGGTCTTCGCATCCCACCACAAATGATTCTGCGGAAACAGCGCGTTGGACTCGGGCGCGTCGCCGTTCTTCACGAAAAGCCCGAACGTGTCGCTCGTTTCGTTCATGTCGAGCAATTCGGCGGCGTTCGTGTAGCGCGTGACGAACTCGTGATCCCAGGCATCGGCGGCGATCAATTCGTGGATGAGCGCCATGAACAGCGCGCCATCGGTGCCGGGGCGGATCGGCACCCATTCGTCGGCGATGGCCGCATAGCCCGTGCGTACCGGATTGATCGCGATGAAGCGGCCACCCGCGCGCTTGAACTTCGAAATGGCGATCTTGAGCGGATTCGAATGATGATCTTCCGCGGTGCCGATCATGAAGAAGAGCTTCGCGCGATCGAGATCGGGGCCGCCGAATTCCCAGAACGACCCGCCGATCGTGTAGATCATGCCGGCCGCCATGTTGGCCGAGCAGAAGCCGCCGTGCGCCGCGTAGTTGGGCGTGCCGAAATTTTTCGCGAAGAGACCGGTGAGCGCCTGCATCTGGTCGCGGCCCGTGAACAGCGCGAATTTCTTCGGATCGGTGGCGCGCAGATGCGCGAGACGTTTTTCGAGCGTGTCGAGCGCGACCTCCCAGGAGACGGGCTCGAACTGCGCTTCGCCGCGTAGTGCGCCGGGTTTTCGCATCAGCGGCTGCGTGAGACGCGCGGGCGAATACTGCTTCATGATGCCCGAGGCGCCTTTCGCGCAGATCACGCCTTGATTGAGCGGATGGTTCGGATTGCCGTCGATGTAGCGGACTTCGCCGTCGCGCAGATGCACGCGGATGCCGCAGCGGCACGCGCACATGTAGCACGTCGTGGTCTTGACATCGAGCTTCTCGTTCTGGGTGCGAGCGCCGTGTTCCATGAGTGCTCCTTCAAAAGCGATTTCGCGCGAGAGGGGACGTCTCGCGCGATTGCTGCTACTTCAAGGCATCGATCAGCCGAACAGCTTTTCGACGCCCAGTGTGATCGCGAGACCGCCGCCGATCAGCCACACATACAGGATCGCGCCAGTGGCGAGAGCACGCGGGCCGGCTTCACGAATCTGCGCGATGCGCGTTTCCATGCCGAGCGCGGTCATGGCCATCGTGAGGGCGAAGGTGTCGAGCATGTTGATGGTGCTCGTCGCGGTATCGGGCAGCACGTGCAGCGAATTCACGATGACGAGTGCGAGAAAGCCGAGCGCGAACCAGGGCACCGCGATCTTGCCTTTGCCTTGCGACGAATCACCGGCACGCGAACGGTTGATCCAGAAGCCGATCACAAGCAGCACCGGAACCAGCAGCATCACGCGCGTCATCTTGACGATGGTCGCGATGTGCGTCGCCTCGGGGCTGACGTTGCTCGCCGCGCCGACGACCTGCGCCACTTCGTGGATGGTGCCGCCGAAGAACAGGCCGGCGCCGAGCGTATCAAGATGCAGCCAGCCGGCGTTGAGCGCGAGCGGGTAGAGGAACATCGAGAGCGTGCCGAACAGCACGACGCTGCCGACGGCCATCGCGCTCTTGTGCGGCTTCGATTGCAGGGTCGATTCGAACGCGAGCACCGCGGCCGCGCCGCAGATCGCGCTGCCGGCCGCCGTGAGGAGCGCCGTGTCGCGATCGAGCTTCATCAGCTTCATGCCGGCCCACGTGCCGATCACGAGCGTGCTGACGACGACCAGCACCGACACCGTGAAGCCCGACACGCCGACCTGCGCGATTTCCTGCAGACTCACGCGCAGCCCGAAGAACGCGACCGCGATGCGCAGGAGCTTGCGCGCGGAGAAGTTGACGCCGGCGGCCCAGCTATCGGGCATGCCGTGGCGCAGCGCGTTGCCATAGATCGCACCCGCGACGATGCCGACGATCAGCGGGCTGATCCCGAGCCCGGCGATGGCGGGCAGGGAGGCGAGGCGCGTGACCGCTGCCGCGAACAACGCAACGAAAAGAATCCCGTTGAGCTGTCCGCGTGTGGAGGACGCGGCTGGTGCGAGAGGGCGGGCGGATTGAAGCGTGGACATGAGGGAACCCGTTGGTAAGTTGGATACGTCGATGGGCTAATCCTATTCTCGATATATGAATATGAAAAATCGTGATTTAGAATGACATATATCGGCTTAGGTGATATTTAAGATAGATGACCCCGGAACAACTGATAACTTTCGCAACAGTCGCGGAGCACGGCAACATCAGCCGCGCTGCGGTGGCGCTGCATCTGTCGCAGCCGGCCGTGTCGGGCCAGTTGCGGCTGCTGCAGGATGAGTTCGGCGAGCCGCTCTACCAGCGCGACGGTCGCGGCGTGCGTCTGACCGCCGCCGGCGAGCAGTTGCTCGGCCATGCGGAGCGCCTGCGCGAAACTTTCCGCGCGGCGCATGCGCTGCGCGACGCGTTACGCGGGCTGGAGCGCGGCACGCTGCGCATCGGCGCGAGCACGACGCCCGCGAGCTATCTGCTGCCGTATTTGATAGCGGCGTTTCACAAGCGCTTTCCTGAGGTCGTCGTGACGACCATAGACGGAAATACGGCCGACATCGTCGCGGCGCTCGGCTCGCTGGATATCGCGCTGGTCGAAGGTTCGCCCGGAAGCGATCTGCCGCTCGGCACCACGGTCACGTCATGGCGCGAGGACGAGATCGTCGCGATCCTGCCGAACGGCCACCCGCTCGCGGGCGGCGGCGATTCGGTCACGCTCGAGGCGCTGGGCAAGCATCCCCTCGTGCTGCGCGAGCCGGGCTCGGGCGTGCGGCAGGTCATCGAGCGCGCGTTCGCGGAGAGCGACGCGCCCATGCGCGTCGCGATCGAAATCGCGGGCGTGGAGGGCGTGAAGGAAGCGGTGCGCGCGGGCATGGGCATCGGCTTCGTCTCGGCGATGTCGATCCGGCACGAGGACAGCGCGCTGCAGCGCATGCGTATCGCGCCGCAGCCCCTCACGCGACGGTTCTCGATCCTGCTGCCGCACGCGGCGACGCCTTCGCGCGTCGCGGCGCGTTTCCTGGAGTTGTGCGAGGAGCCGGGTCTGCTCGGCTAGGGAATTCCACTATGGCGCGTCGATGATGGTCTGACGCACCATTCGTTCTCAACAGGGGCGCCGCGGCGTCCTTTTTGAAAAATGTTTATGGAACCGGTTCCAAAGCTGTTTTGGGGCCGAAACCGCTACCCGATGCAAGCAGACTCAATGTCCGATATCGATCAGAAGCGCACCGAAGTCGTGATCGTCGCAAGCGCCTTCGGCGCGGACGCGATCCGGCGCGATGGCCACGCCGTATGGGCTGCCGCTGCGGCGCGCGCGGGCGCGGAGGGCTTCGAGGTGCGTCGCGAATTGTTCGCAAACGATGCCGATGCAGAGGCCGAAGCGCTTGCGCAACTGGGCGAGCGCATCCGCGCGCAGGGCTTGTGGGCCGTGTACTCGACGCCCGCCACGCTGTTCCGCGACGACGGCGCGCTCGATATCGACGCGCTTGCCCTCGCCATCGACGAAGCCGCGGCGCTCGGCGCGCGCATCGTGAAGTTGCAACTGGGTGGCGCCGAAAGCGGCGTCGCGACCGATCCGGCCACGCTCGATCGCCTGATGACGGCAATCGTCGCGTCGAAAGCGCGCGTCGTCGTGGAAAACGGGCAACTGAAGGCGGGTGGCACCATCGGTGCGTTCGACGCGCTCTTCGCCGCGCTGCCGGCCGGAAGCGGACTCGCGATGACCTTCGACACCGGCAACTGGCACTGGGCCGGACAGGACCCGCTCGACGCCGCCACGCGCCTCGCGCCGCATGTCGCCTATGTGCATTGCAAGGCGGTGATGGGCGAGGGCGCGCGCCGCTTCGCCGCCGCGCCTGCGAACGGCGACGCGCGTTTCGCGACGCTCCTCGCGCACTTGCCGGGCGACGTGCCGCGCGGCATCGAATATCCGTTCATTCCCGCCGCCGATGTCTCGCTCGACGCCGACGCCGCACGCCAGGTCGCGCGCATCTCGGCATTTTGAGCGGCATTTTGAATTAAGCATTTTGCATTCAGCATTCATCTGCAAAGGACCCGACATGCAAGCCAAGCCTGAAGCTCTCGACGTCGTCACCTACGGCGAAGCCATGACGATGTTCGTCGCGGCCGTCACCGGCGATCTCGCGAAGGCCGGTCAGTTCACCAAGCGCGTCGCGGGCGCGGACCTGAACGTCGCGATCGGCCTGTCGCGGCTCGGCTTCAAGGTGGGCTGGATGAGCCGTGTGGGCAACGACTCGTTCGGGCGCTACGTGCTCGACGTGCTCGCGGCCGAGGGCATCGACGCACGCCGCGTCACGATCGACGAGCGTTTTCCGACTGGCTTCCAGCTCAAGGGCAAGTGCGACGACGGCAGCGATCCGGCCGTCGAATACTTCCGCAAGGGTTCGGCCGCGAGTCACCTTTCACTCGACGATTACGCCGCCGACTACGTGCTCGGCGCGCGTCATCTGCATCTGACGGGTGTCGCGCCCGCCATTTCCGCGACTTCGCGCGAACTCGCGTTTCACATGGCCCGCGAAATGCGTGCGGCTGGCAAGACCATCTCGTTTGATCCGAACCTGCGCCCGACGCTCTGGCCGTCGCGCGAGGCGATGGCCGAGTCGCTCAACGCGCTCGCCGCGCTCGCCGACTGGGTGTTGCCGGGCGTGGCCGAGGGTCTGACGTTGACGGGCTACGCGAAGCCGGAAGACATCGCCGCGTTCTATCTCGACCGGGGCGCGAAGGGCGTCGTCGTGAAGCTGGGCGCGCACGGCGCGTACTTCCGCACGGCGGATGGCGATGCGGGCATCGTGCCGGGCGTGCCGGTCGTCGATGTCGTCGATACGGTCGGCGCGGGCGATGGCTTCGCAGTCGGCGTCGTCAGCGCGCTGCTCGAAGGGCGCGACGTGCGTCATGCGATCGCGCGCGGCAACCGCATCGGCGCGCTTGCGATTCAGGTGATCGGCGACAGCGAAGGACTGCCGACGCGCGCCGCGCTCGACCTGCTCGAAGCACAGGATTCCAACGACAAGACGGCCAAAGCCGCGTTCGATCTGGCCTGAAGCCAGCAACCGAAAGACTCAACCGAATTGCGTTCGGAGACAACCATGCAATCCACGACTCCCAAGCTTGCGGCGCGCCGCTGGTGGGCGATCATGCCGATCGTTTTCATCACGTACAGCCTCGCGTATCTCGACCGCGCCAACTACGGCTTCGCCGCAGCCGCGGGCATCAATCACGATCTCGGCATCAGCAAGGGCTTGTCGTCGCTGATCGGCGCGCTGTTCTTCCTCGGTTACTTCTTCTTCCAGATTCCCGGCGCGATCTATGCCGAGCGCCGCAGCGTGAAGAAGCTCGTGTTCTGGAGCCTGATTCTGTGGGGCGGGTGCGCGACGCTCACGGGCATGGTGAGCAACATTCCGTCGTTGATGGCGATCCGCTTCGTGCTCGGCGTCGTCGAGGCCGCGGTGATGCCGGCGATGCTCGTCTTCATCGCGAACTGGTTCACCAAATCCGAGCGATCGCGTGCCAATACGTTCCTGATTCTCGGCAATCCGGTGACGGTGCTGTGGATGTCGGTCGTTTCGGGTTATCTGGTGAATTCGTTCGGCTGGCGTCACATGTTCATCGCGGAAGGTTTGCCGGCGGTCGTGTGGGCGGTGATCTGGTGGTTCATCGTTAAGGACAAGCCCGCGCAGGTGACGTGGCTGACGGACCAGGAGAAGAACGATCTCGATGCGACCCTGCGCGCCGAACAGGCCGCGATCAAGCCGGTAAAGAACTATCGCGAGGCATTCAAGTCGCCGGCGGTGATCAAGCTGTGCGCGCAGTATTTCTGCTGGAGCATCGGCGTGTATGGTTTCGTGCTGTGGCTGCCGTCGATTCTGAAGAACGGCTCGACGCTCGGGATGGTCGAGACGGGCTGGTTGTCGGCGGTGCCGTATCTTGCCGCGACCATCGCGATGCTGCTGGCGTCGTGGGCGTCGGACAAGCTGCAGGCGCGCAAGGCATTCGTATGGCCGTTCCTGCTGATCGGCGCGATCGCGTTCGCGGGATCGTATCTGCTCGGCTCGACGAACTTCTGGGCTTCCTATACGCTGCTCGTCATTGCGGGGGCGGCGATGTATGCGCCGTATGGGCCGTTCTTCGCGATCGTGCCGGAGCTTTTGCCGAAGAATGTCGCGGGTGGGGCGATGGCGCTCATCAATAGCATGGGGGCGTTGGGGTCGTTCGTCGGGTCGTATTTTGTTGGCTATCTGAACGGGGCGACGGGGTCGCCGGCTGCCTCTTACGTGTTCATGAGTGTGGCGTTGTTGCTGGCTGTGTGGCTTACTTTGGCGGTTAGGCCGCAGGGTGCGGTGGGGGCTGGGGTGGTTGTGCGGTCTTGATTTTTTGTTTCTTCGCCGGATCCCGTAATCGTGTCGGTGTATTAGCGTTGCCCCTGTGCGGGGCGGCAGTCACTTTCTTTGCTGCTGCAAAGAAAGTAACCAAAGAAAGCAGCTCGAGCCGCCCGCGGTCACACGCAATTTGGCCACTATTCTCGTTGTTCGTGGACTCAGTAGCGAGTGCCCTCGTAGGCCTAACCGGGCTTGGACCGCGCACGGTCTGACGAGCTAGAACGTATAGCGTGCTGGTCCAGCACGAAAGAGTTCCGGCACAGCGCTACGCGCTGCCGTTGGGTACGCAAGGGAAACCGACGAAGCGCCGATGCAGCGAGATGGAGGTGTTAGCACAGAAGCACGAGCAGACCCGATTGACCGGTCGGCCGCGAAGCGGGCCGGAGCTATTTGGTGCTGAACCAGGCACGCACGCGGCGCGATGTGGCAGACCGTGCGCGGTCCAAGCCGGATGTGGCCTGTGAGGGCACTCGCTACAGACGCCACGAGCGAGGAGAAGGATACCCAAATTGCGTGTGACCGCGGGCGTCTCGAGCTGCTTTCTTTGGTTACTTTCTTTGCAGCAGCAAAGAAAGTGACTGCCGCCCCGCACAGGGGCAGTGCTAACCGACCGACACGAAATCTGGATTCCACGAAAGCCTAAGCAACCCGAAGCAATCCAAAAATGACCCACAAAATCGTAGCCTACAAAACCCTACCTTCCGACGTGGAAGCCTACCTACGCGACCATGCAGAAGTAGAGAACGTCGATCCCAGAGACGAAGCCGCCTTCATCAAAGCGTTGAAGCAAGCCAACGGAGCCATCGGCGCGAGCATAAAGATCACCCCCGCCATGATCGAAGGCGCAAAAGACCTGAAAGCGCTGTCGACGATCTCAGTAGGCTTCGACCAGTTCGACGTAGAGGACCTGACGCGCCGCGGCATCATCCTCACCCACACTCCCGACGTCCTAACCGAATCCACCGCCGACACCGTCTTCTCGCTGATCCTGGCCAGCGCACGCCGCGTCGTCGAACTTGCCGAATGGGTGAAGCAAGGCAACTGGAAGGCGAGCATCGGCGAGGCGCAATTCGGTGTCGATGTGCAAGGCAAGACGCTCGGCATCGTCGGGCTCGGACGCATCGGCGGGGCGGTCGCGCGCCGTGCGGCGCTCGGCTTTCGCATGAACGTGCTCTACACGAACCGCAGCGCGAACGAGCAGGCAGAAAAGGAATACGGCGCGAAACGCGTCGAACTCGATGAACTCCTCGCGCAATCCGACTTCGTGTGCCTGCAAGTGCCGCTGACGGCCGACACGCGCGGACTCATCGGCGCAAATGAACTGAAGAAGATGAAGCGAAGCGCGATCCTGATCAACGCATCGCGCGGACCGACCGTCGATGAACCCGCGCTCATCGAAGCGCTGAAGAACGGCACGATTCGCGGCGCCGGCCTCGACGTGTTCGAACAGGAACCGCTGCCCGCCGATTCGCCGCTGCTCGCGATGAACAACGTCGTCGCACTACCGCACATCGGCTCGGCCACGCACGAAACGCGTCACGCGATGGCGCGCAACGCCGCGGAAAACCTCGTCGGGGCACTGGACGGCACGCTCACGACAAACATCGTCAATCGCGAAGTCCTGAAGCGCTGAAAACGCGTGGTCGCGCGGGCATGCGCTAACATGCGCGATGCGAGGAGAACGATAATGACAGCATCGCGCAGCGCTCGAGAGCGAGGCGCGGGCCCACGACCACTATGTCCGACGATCCCACACTGACGAACCGCCCGGCCACATTCGGCGCGCGCCGCGCGACGATCACCGATGTCGCCCGCGAAGCCGGCACCGGCAAGACGAGCATCTCGCGCTATCTGAACGGCGAGATGAGCGTGCTGTCGCCCGACCTGCGCGAACGCATCGAAGCGGCCATCGCCAAGCTCGACTATCGGCCGAATCAGATGGCGCGCGGCCTCAAGCGCGGCCGCAACCGCCTGATCGGCATGCTGCTCGCCGATCTCACGAATCCGTATTCCGTCGAAGTGCTGCAAGGCGTCGAAGCCGCGTGCCACGCGCTCGGCTATATGCCGCTCATCTGCCACGCGGCCAACGAGATCGACATGGAACGGCGCTATCTTCAACTGCTTACGACCTATCGCGTCGAAGGCGTGATCGTCAACGCGCTCGGTGTGAAGGAAGAACTGCTGCAGGGCTTCGCGCAAGGCGGCATTCCGGTCGTGCTGGTGGATCGTTCGGTCGAAGGCTTCATCACCGATATGGTCGGGCTCGATAACCCCGCCGCCGTGCAACTCGCCACGCGTCATCTCGTCGCTGAAGGCTTCGACGAGCTGCTTTTCATCGTTCAGCCCGTCACGCATATCAGTTCGCGGCGCTTGCGCGAGGCCGCGTTTCGCGAGACCGTCGCGGCGCTCGACGCCAGCGGCTCGACGCTCGTGATCGATCTCGCCGATGCAGCCGCCGCACTCGCCGAACTCGACACGCGCGTCGCGGCGGCAAGAGCGAAGGGCAGGCGCGTCGCGCTTTTCGCGGCGAACGGGCCGGTTGCGCTGCGCGTCGCGGTGCATCTGAAGGAACGCCACGGTGTGGACTGGCAGGCGAGCGTCGCATTGATGTCGATCGACGATTCGGAATGGGCGCAGCTCGCCGGCATGACGACGGTGCGTCAGCCGACCTACGATATCGGCCGGCGCGCGGTCGAATTTCTCCACGAACGGCTCGGCGGCGCCGCGATGGCCGCGCGCGAATGCCTGCTGCCGGGCGAACTCGTCGTGCGCGCATCCACGACACGCGCGACTCAACCCGCATCACAAGGAATCTGAATGGTCAGTGTTTCGACGTTGCTGAGCCTTGCGCTCGCGACGCTCATCATTGCAGCGATGCCCATCGTGCTGTACAAGAAGCTGCGCCCGCGTTTTTCCATCATGCCGCGCGAGGCGATTCTCGGTATCGCCGTATTCGCGCTCTTCGCGATGGTCATCGAACGCGCGCTGCACGGCTTCATGCTGAGCAATCCCGCTACGTCGGTGTGGCTCAGGTATCCCGCGGTGTTCGTCGTCTATGGTGCGATCGCGGCCGGCTTGTGCGAAGAGGTCGGACGTTTTCTTGCGATGAAATGGCTCATCTCGCGTGAGCCGGGCGCGCTCGATCGTCATGGTCCTGGGCTCGGCTACGGCATCGGGCACGGCGGGGCGGAAGCGTGGATCGTCGGCGTGCTCGTGCAGGTGCAATGGATCGTCTATGCGGTGCTCGCGAATCGCGGCACGCTCGACACGCACTTCGAAAGCGCGCCGCTCGAAGCGCTCGCGCGCATTCATCTGGTGCTGATGACTTTGTCGCCCGTGTCGGCCGGCATCTTTCTCGTCGAGCGCGCGAGCGCGTTCGTGCTTCAGATCGGTTTTTCCGCGCTGATGTGGCAGATGCTGCGCGAGCGTTCGCGTCATGCGCTCGCATTTCTCGTCGCCGCGCATGCGCTCGTCGGCTTGCCCGCCGCGCTCTTCCAGGCGGGGCTCGTGCCGCTCATCGTCGCGGACGCCGTGTACCTCGTGCTCGGCGTGATCGTCGCGGTGGCGCTCGTGCGCTACTATCGGCGTGCCGCTGCGCAGGGCGCGTGAAGCGCATCAATCGAATATCGACATCGAATGGACGACTATCAATACGACTGCCCGAGCGCGGACATCGAGATGCTCGCGCGCGTGATCAGCGATCTCTTTCCCGAACAGACGCAGTTCGCCGAGCGGCGGGACGACGCGGGCCGCACGTCGCTAGCGATTCACTACGTGGCGATGCGCTTCGGTTCGACCGCGCGGCGCATCACCATCGACGTGCGCTTCGAACCTGCCGCGCTCGCGCGTTATCGTGCGCTGCCGCCGCGCCTGCACGCGCGCAGCTACGCGGTGCTGCGCGCGTATGTGGAAGCGACGCTAGGCTCGCTCGAAGAGACGTACGCGAACGGCGAGACCGTGCCGCGCGAAGTGGACATCGAGATGGGCGAGGACTTCGCCTGATGTTTTTTCAGATGATGCGGTAGACCTTCGCGAAGCGCGCGGCCTTCACGACGCCGTAGTCGCCCGGCGCGTATTGCATGACCCAGTCGCCCGCGTCGCCGGTGAGAATGTCGCCTGCCGCGGATCGCGCGATCGAGAAGGGCGCGTGCATCTCCTTCGCGAGCACGACGCTCGGCCGGTTGCGATAGGTGCCCGCTTCGCCGTGCGCGATGCCGCCTTCGGGCACGTACTTCGCATCGAAGCGCTCGCGCGACACGACCCAGCGCTCGCCGCCGCTGCCGGTGACGATCGCATCGCCGCTCGCGTAGCGGTTCGGCCCTTCGAGGCTCATCAACTCGCCCGCGACGGCGGTGAATTCGACGGCGACGGCTTCGTCCTTCACGACGCGGCGCGCGGCGGGATCAGCGGACAGATCGAGTTGGGACAGAGGGAGCATGGTGCGATTCGGTATGGCAGTGACGGTGCGGGATCGTAACGGCATTCGCGCCATTTTGCACCCGGCGGACGAAAAAAAGCCCGCATCGTGCGATGCGGGCTGTTCGGCCCTGCGCTCGTTCAGGGCTTCGTCGCCGAAGCGGCATCCGCCGCTGCGGCATGCGAGTGGCGATGCGCGCGATTCTGGCGCGACTTGCCATGCTCGTCGCGGAAGCTCGTATCGGCCAGCTTCTTCTGCTCAGGCGAAAGGCTCGCGTAAAGCGGCTCGAACGCTTCGACGAGACGCTTCGTGCCATCGGCGTTGGCTTGCGTGATCTGCTCGTATTGCTTCATGTCGTCGAGCGCGGACATGGTCTTGCGCTGCGCGATGCGCTGGCGATACAGATCGGCCATCGTGCGGCCGTTGTCGCGCATCACGTCGGCGAACTTCGACCACTGGTCTTCCTGCTGCGGCGTGATCTTGAGGCTCGAATGCAGTTCCGCGATACGCTCCTCGACGCGCGCCTCGCGCTTGCTGGCGGCCGGCGCGGATGCCGTGGCCTGCATGGCCGGCGCCGATGCCGCCGCGGGCGCCGACGATTGCGCGAATACCGGGCTCAATGCGCAGAATGCGGCCAATGCAACGAGTGTTCTTTTCATTCGGGTTACCTTCGATCGATATGGAAAGCGGCGTGCTTCGTAAGCTGCATGAAAAGGCAGCGCGATGGCACACCACCGGCGGATATTAGTATCACGATTGCATGCGGATTCGGCCGCATTGCCACAACTGCTTACATTCGATACGTCTCTGGAAAATTACGCAGTGGATACCTTGTTGAGCATGCGGGTCTTCGTCGCCATCGTGGAGGCGGGCAGCCTGAGCGCCGCCGCCGAGCGCTTCTCCATCTCCGCGCCGATGGCCGGCAAGCATCTGCAGGCGCTGGAGGCGCGGCTCGATGCGCGCCTCATCGTACGCACGACGCGCCGTCAGAGCCTGACCGAGATCGGCCGCGAATATTACGCGCGCTGCCGCCGCATTCTCGCGGAGGTCGATGCGGCCGATTCGCTCGCCGAATCCATGAGCGCGACGCCGCGTGGCGTATTGCGCGTGACGGTGCCGCTCACGTACGGCGTGCAGTTCGTCACACCCGCCGTGACCGAGTTTCTGGCGGCGTTCGCGCAGATCACGGTCGAACTCGATCTCACGAATCGCATGGTCGATATCGTCGAAGAAGGCTTCGATGCGGCCGTGCGTATCGGCACGCTCGCCGATTCGAGCTTCGTCGCGCGCCCGCTCAAACCGTATGCGATGACCGTGTGCGGAGCGCCCGCGTATCTCGCGCGCGTGGGCACGCCCGCGACGCCCGCCGATCTCGCGCGCCACGAGTGCCTCGGCTTCGTGCACCGGGGCCGCGAGGCGGGCTGGCGGCTCGAAGGCGAGGATGAGGCGATGCACGCGCACCGCACGCAGTCGTCGCGCTTTCGCACGAACAACGGTCAGGCGCTCAGAAAGGCCGCGCTCGCGGGTTTCGGTCTCGTGCTTCAGCCGCATGCGCTCGTCGAGGATGAACTGAAGAGCGGCGCGCTCGTCGCCGTGCTGCAGGACTTCCTGCCGAAGCCTTCGCCGGTGCATCTCGTCTATCCGCGCGACACGCGCGCGACACCCAAGCTCGCGAGCTTCGTCGATTTCATGGTGGCGAAGCTCGGCGTGTGATGGTGTCTCGGCCATAATGCAAAACACAAAACACCGGATGCCCGATGGCATTCAAAACGCATAACGCAAAACACAAAATGCCAAGGACGACGCTTACATGAGACCGCCGCGCCTGGATCAGCTCGACGACATCGATCGCAATCTGGTCGCGCTCCTGCAGATGGACGCGCGGGAGAGCGTCGCGAACCTCGCGCGGCAATTGGGCGTTGCGCGCACGACGGTGATCGCGCGCATCGCCCGGCTGGAAAAGAACAACGTGATCGCGGGCTACGGCGTGCGGCTCGGCCAGGACGTGCTCGATGCGAGCATACAGGCGTATGTCGGCATCAAGCTCACGCCGAAGTACGGCCGCGATCTGCAAAAGCGCTTCGCGCGCATGCCTGAGATTCAGTTGCTCTGCGCGGTGAGCGGCGAGTTCGATTACGTCGCCTGGCTGCGCGCCGATTCCCCCGACCGCCTGAACGATCTGCTCGACGAGATCGGCGCGCTGGAAGGCGTCGAGCGGACTACGACGTCGATCATCCTCGCGCGCAAGATCGACCGCGTCGGCTGAGGCGAACGATACGAATCGTCGCATATTATCGTCAAAATGACGAAAAACCTCGTCGAAGCGCATCATTTTGCGTCTGTGATCAATATTCACGCGCTCCTAAACTGTGTGAAGAAGCCCATTGGCCAAACTCGCCAAACTCACACAACAAGGAGATGAATATGAAAGTGGCCCTCGTCGGCGCCGGACTGATCGGTCAGAGCATTGCCCATTTGCTGCGTGAAACGGGGGATTTCGAAGTCGTCGCGTTCGATCGCGACGAGCACGCGCTCGCGCTGCTCGATGCGCAAGGCATCCCGACGCGCCGCGTCGATTCCGCCGATACGCCCGCGTTGCGCCAGGCGCTGATCGGCTTCGATGCGCTCGTCAACGCGCTGCCGTATTACCTCGCGATCAACGTCGCGTCGGCGGCGAAAGCGGCGGGCGTCCACTATTTCGATTTGACCGAAGACGTGCGCGCGACGCACGCGATCCGCGCCATCGCTGACGATTCCGAGCTCGCGTTCATGCCGCAATGCGGTCTTGCGCCGGGCTTCATCGGCATCGTCGCGCACGATCTGGCGAAGCGCCTCGACGACGTGCGCGAGGTGAAGATGCGCGTCGGCGCGCTGCCCGAGTTTCCGACCAACGCGCTGAAGTACAACCTGACGTGGAGCATCGACGGCCTCATCAACGAGTATTGCCAGCCGTGCGAGGCGATCCGCGAAGGCCGCACGCAGTGGGTGCAGCCGCTCGAAGGCGTCGAGCATTTTTCGCTCGACGGCATCGAGTATGAAGCGTTCAACACGTCCGGCGGCCTCGGCACCTTGTGCGAAACACTCGCGGGCAAGGTCGAGACGCTCGATTACAAGTCGGTGCGCTATCCCGGCCATCGCGACCTGATGAAGTTCCTGCTAGACGATCTGCGCATGTCCACCGATCGCGACGGCCTCAAGTCGATGCTCAAGCGCGCAGTGCCATCGACGGCGCAGGACGTCGTATTGATCTTCGTCACGGTGACGGGCATGCGCCGCGGGCAGCTCGTGCAGGACGTATTCACGCGCAAGATTTTCGCGAAGGACGTGTGCGGCGTGCCGATGAGCGCGATCCAGATCACGACCGCCGGCGCGATCTGCGCCGAGCTCGATCTGTTCCGCGAAGGCGTGCTGCCGCAAAGCGGCTTCGTGCGTCAGGAGCAGGTGCCGCTCGAAGCGTTCCTCAACAACCGTTTCGGCAAGCTGTACGAAGGCGCGAACGCGGTGGCGACGGCGCGGCAACTGGCGGCTGCTTAACGGATCAGGCGCGCGAGCAGTGCCTCGCGCGCGTCATCGTCGGCTTCGGTGTTGTCGAACATGACGAGCGTCTGCGCGAGCGCCGCGTCCGGCACGAAAAGCCGCTGACGATATTCCTCCCAGTGCGCGAGCTTGTACGCATCGTTCGGATCGCCGCGCGCGACGATGCGCTCGCGCGCCACATCCTCATCCCCGTGCACCCAGACGACGCGAACGGCCACATCATCGCCGATGCCGAGCCATGCGCGATCGAACAGGCGTGAGGCGCGCACTTCACGCGTCAGCGGCGCGACCACGGCGACGCTCACGCCGAGCGCAAGATTTTCCGCGGCGGTATCGATGAGACAACGGTATTCCGGATCGCGGAAATGCGCGATGAAGAGCGGACTGTCGCGGTCGTGCGGGTCGCCCGTGAGCGCGCCAATTGCCGCCGCGCTATACGCGCCGTAGAGCGTGTCCTTGTCGAGTAAGCAGAAAGGCTCGCCGGTCGCCTGAATGAGCGGTGCGAACAGCTGTTTGGCGAGCGTCGTCTTGCCGGTGCCCGCATGGCCGCAGAAGAAGATCAGATGCTTCACGCCTGATGGACCTCGATAAAAGATCATGCGTCTTTGCGTGCGCGCTGATAGCGGTTCATGAGCGGCGTCGCGGTGATGCCGTGCACGATGACCGAAGCCGCGATCGTCGCGACGACGAGCGGCGCGAGCGGCGCGGCCACGTCATGCGGCGCATGTTCCAGCGCGTACAGCAGATAGTAGAACGAGCCGACGCCGCGTATGCCGAACCAGCTCATCAGCCGCCTTTGCGGCCCCGCCGCGCGCGAACCGACGAGCGATGCCTCCACCGCCGCGGGCCGCAGCACGAAGAACAGCGCGACGATCAGCGCGCCGGCCTGCCAGGTGAAGAGATCGCGCCACATCGTCGCGAGCACGGCGCCGACGATCAGCATGATCGCGACTTCGGCGATGCGCTCCAGCTCGATCGTGAAACCGTGCACGCGCTCGGCCATGAAGGCGTGCGCGCGCTCGGGATCGGCCGCGGCGGCGCCGACATCGTCCGCATCGATCTTGCCGACCGCCTCGCGCGCGGACTTGCCGCCGCTGGTCTTCTGCTCGACACGACGCATCGACAGGCCGGCCGCGAACACCGCAAGAAACGCGTACGTGTGCAGCAACTCCGCGACGCCATAAGACAACGCGATCAGCCCGAGCGCATAGAAACCCTCCGGCCCGAGCGCTTGACCGTGGCGCGTGCGCAGATACGCGACGAGCCGCACCGACACCGCGCCGAGCAGCCAGCCGATCGCCAGCGCGCCCGCGATACCCCACACGGCCTGCAACGCGAAGTCCCAGTGCAGCGCCTCGCCCGGCGTCATCTCGAACCGGCATACCGCGATGCCCAGCAGCGCGAAGGGCAGCGCGATGCCGTCGTTCAGGCCGCCTTCGCCCGTCAGCGAAAAGCGCAGCATGTCGATGTCGCCGGGCGTTTCCACCTGCACGTCGTGCGCGAGGACGGGGTCGGTCGGGGCGAGCATCGCGGCGAGCAGCAGCGCCGGGCCCCAACTGAGCCCGAGCGCGTAGGCGGCGAAGAGCGTGAGCGCGGCGACGGTCAGCACCATCGCGACGAGGCCGAGGCGGACTGGCAGAAACCAGAGGCGGTCGGTGGGCGGCACGCGCAGTCTCAGGCCGATCGCGAACAGCGACACCAGCATCGCGACTTCGGTGATGCGGCGCAGGACGGTCGCATCGGTCGTGAGATCGAGCTTCAGCAGATTGGCCGCGCCGGGGCCCATCGCGACGCCGATCGCGAGATAGCACATCGCCGTGCTGATCGGCAGGCGCTTGAAGGTCGAACTGGCGAGGCCCATCAAAATGAGCAGGCCGCCGACGACGAGAAACCAGATCGTCTCGATCATGAATGCCTTTGTTTCGTGTACCGTTCATCGACAGCACGAGCCATGCCCGTGCCCGCTGGACGTGCGTCGGGCAGGGCGTCTGACCGCTCATCTGCATGCGCGTAAGATGCAATTCGGTTGCGGCATCTTCATTCGTCATCCGCTTCATTCGCACGGTCGGTTGCGTCGGCGGCGCATACGGCCGGGGGAGAACCAGCATGTCACAGCATTTCGATGCGGTGGTCATCGGCACGGGGCAGGGCGGCTCGCCGCTTGCCGTGCGGCTCGCGCAAAGCGGCAGGCGCACGGCGGTGATCGAGCGGCATCTGTTTGGCGGCACCTGCGTGAACGTCGGCTGCACGCCGACCAAGACCTATGTCGCGAGCGCGCGGGCTGCGCATGTCGCGCGCACGGCGGCGCAATACGGCGTGATGATCGGCGGCGATATCACCATCGACATGGCGCGCGTGAAGGCGCGCAAGGACGAGGTGATCGGCGGCTCGCGCACGGGTATCGAGAAGTGGCTGCGCGGCACGGAGAACCTCACCGTGTTCAAGGGGCACGGACGCTTCACGGGGCCGCATGCGCTATCGATCGAAGCGAGCGATGGCTCGACGCAGGACATCGACGCCGATCTCGTGTTCATCAACACGGGCACGCGCGCGGTGGTGCCGGAGGTCGACGGGCTCGGGCGCGTGCCGTATCTGACCAATTCGACGATCCTGGAACTGACCGAGGTGCCGGAGCATCTCGTGATTGTCGGGGCGAGTTATATCGCGCTCGAATTCGGGCAGATGTTCCGCCGCTTCGGCAGTCGCGTGACCTTGCTCGTGCGGGGCGATCGCATTCTGGCGCGTGAGGACGAGGACGTCGCGCGCGCGATGCAGGATGTCTTCGTGCGCGAGGGCATCGAGTTTCGCTTCGGGGCGCGGATCGAACGCGTGGAGCCGTCGGCGGGAGGCGTACGCATATCGAGCGGCGATGACACGATCGACGCATCGCATCTGCTGTTCGCGACGGGCCGCACGCCGAACACCGACGATCTGGGGCTGGAGCGTGCGGGCATCGCGGTGAACCGGCACGGCATGATCGATGTGGACGGGCAGTTGCGCACTCGCGTCGAAGGCGTCTATGCGCTCGGCGATGTCAACGGGCGCGGGGCGTTTACGCATACGTCGTGGAACGATTACGAGATCATCGCTTCGAATCTGCTCGATGGGGAATCGCGCAGCGCCGATACGCGCATCATGGCTTATGCGGTGTTTGTCGATCCGCCGTTTGCGCGGGTGGGCATGAGCGAGGAGGAGGTGCGCAAGGATGGACGCGATGCGCTCATCGCAACGATGCCGATGACCCGCGTGGGGCGCGCGCGGGAGCGCGGGGAGACGGATGGGTTCATGAAGGCGCTCGTCGATGCGCAATCGAAGCGGTTTTTAGGTGCGGCGATTTATGGCATCGAAGGGGATGAGGTGATTCATACTTTCATCGATATCATGAATGCGGATGCGCCGTTTTCTACGCTGCAGCGGGCTATGCATATTCATCCTACGGTGAGTGAGTTGATTCCGACCTTGCTTGAGGGATTGAGGCCGTTGAGGTGAGTTTGTTGTTGTTGGTTTGTTGTTGTCGCCGGATCCCGTGATCGTGTCGGTGTATTAGCACTGCCCCTGTGCGGGGCGGCAGTCACTTTCTTTGCTGCTGCAAAGAAAGTAACCAAAGAAAGCAGCTCGACACGCCCGCGGTCACACGCAATTTGGGTGTTCTTCTCGTTGTTCGTGGCCTCTGTAGCGAGTGCCCTCGTAGGCCACATCGGGCTTGGACCGCGCACGGTCTGACGAGCTAGGACTTTTAGCGCTTTGGTTCAGCACGAAAGAGTTCCGGCACAGCGCTGCGCGCTGCCGTGGGGTATGCAAGGGAAACCAACGAGAAAGTAGAAACGCAGAAGCACACGCAGACCCGATTGACCCATCGGCCGCGAAGCGGGCCGGAGCCAATTCGTGCTGAACCAGCCACGCACGTGGTGCGATGTGACAGACCGTGCGCGGTCCAAGCCCGAGGTGGCCTGTGAGGGCACTCGCTACAAAGGCCACGAGCGAGGAGAAGGATACCCAAATTGCGTGTGACCGCGGGCGTGTCGGGCTGCTTTCTTTGGTTACTTTCTTTGCAGCAGCAAAGAAAGTGACTGCCGCCCCGCACAGGGGCAGTGCTAATAAACCGACACGAAATCAGGATTCTACGTAAACCTAATCAACCCAAAATCCCAACACAAAAAACATCAAGCCTCCACCGGCGGCTTAGCCGGTTCCTCCTTCACCCCATGCGCCCCCCGCGTCTCCGGCATCGCTAGCCACACCATCAACACCGCAAGTGCCCCCGCCCCGGCGAGGCCGAAAAAGCTCATCGCAGTGCCAAAGCGATCCGCGGCAAACCCAGCCGCCGCTGTGGAAAGCGTAGCCCCCACCCCCGCAGCAAGTCCAAAAAATCCGATCGTCAGGTTGTAATGCCCACGGCCGCCCGCGACATCCGCCGCGATGAGCGGCAGCATCACACCGAACACCGCCGCGCTGATGCCATCGAGCATCTGAACCGGCACGAGCAGGTAAGGGCTGCTCACGCCCGCAAAAAGAATCGCCCGTACCGGCAGCGCACAAAAGCCGAGGATCAGCACCGGCCTGCGCCCCCATTTCTGCGCCTGCCGTCCGACCCACGGCGACATCGCCGCAACGATGAACTGCGGCACGATGATGCACGCCGCAATCACGAGTTGAACGTTGTCGCCCATGTGCGCAGTGACTTCGCCCGCGGCGAGATTGAGCATCGCCGCATTCGAGAGATGAAAGAGCACCACGCACGCCGCAAAGATCAGAAGCCGTCTGTCCTTCAGCAACTCGCGCAAGGATTCGCGCTCTTCACCTTCGGGCGTCAACTTCGGCTTGCCCGGCGGCGCGCGCGGCACCACGGGCGCCAGATCGTAATGAATCATGCGCAGCGCGACGATCGCCGGCAACGCAAGCGCGGCCGTCAGAAAGAACACCGAGCGCAGCGACAGATACTCGCCGAACGCACCCATCAACGCCGCCGTCAAAGCGCTGCCGATCGACGCCCAGCGCGCATTGCGGCCGAGCCGGTCGCCGAGATCCGCGCGTGAGACGAGGGCGAGCGAGATGGCCGCCATCGCAGGGACGAGCATGCAGCTCGCGAAGCCATGCAGCACTTCGGCGGCGAACACCGGGACGAACGTCGGGCTCGCGGCGAGCAGGAGCGCGCTCACGATGATCGCGATGATCGCGGAGAGCGCGGCGAACTTCTTGTTGCGCATCGCGTCGACGAGCGCGCCTGCCGGCAACTGGCTCGCCATCGCGCTGATCGTGCCGACGGAAAGCATCAGGCCGATCTCGCCCTGCGTCCACTTGTTGGCCGCGAGGTACGAAGCAATGAAAGGGCCGAAGCCGGTCTGCACGTTGGCGACAAAGAAATTCAGCCAGTCGAGCGCGCGCAGACTGCGTGCAATTACCATGTTGTGAATCGGTTCTCGATCTCGTTATCCGTTATCTGGCCGGGCGCGCACCCGAAGCCGGCGCCTGCGCCGACACGGAGCCGGACGTTGCCGACACTGCCGAAGCTGCCGGCGCCGATGCGGCGCTCGCGGTCGAAGCCGGCGCGGGGGCGGGCACGATCGGCGACACGATCTTGATCGGCTGCTCGGGCGCGTAGGTCGGCGCGGCCTTGAGTTGCGCGTCGTTGAAATCCATCTGCAGTTGCCATTGTTTGTTGCGCGAGAGCACGTGCAGGTCGCCCCAGTTCGCGGCCACATGCCGCTTGTCGCCCGCGAGCGAGCTGGACAGATCGAGCACGAGCGCCTGCGGCTGAGCCTGCGAGTCGACGAGCACGTCCACCACGCGCCCGATACGCGCGCCGCTCTTTTGCGTCACCGTCGAATCGACGAGTTGCAGCAGGCTCGCCGGCGCCTCGGCGACCGGTTGAGGCTTCGGCGCCGGTTCCGCCGGCTTGCCCTTGGCGGCCGGCGCGGGCGGCACGAAGGTGATCGGCGCGGTCTTCGAATTCGGCGTGAAGCGGAAGGCCGACCACGGGAAGTTCACCTTGCGGTCGCCGACGCCGAGGAAGCCCGACAGATTCACCATCATGAGCTTCGGCTTTGCGCCGGCATCGACGTACATGTCCACCGCGCGGCCGACGACCTTGCCGTCGGCGCGCTGCACCTCGGCGTCGAGCAGGCCGTGCAGTTGCTCGTGCTGCATGATGCGCGTGGAGATGATCTGCGGCGGAGGCGGCGGTTCCGGCGGCTCGGGCGGCGGGGCGACAGCAGGCTCCGGCGGTTTCGGCCTGACGACACGGCGCTTCGGCTTCGGCGCGGGCGCGGGCTTCACGGCGGAAGCCGGTTCCGGGGCCTGCACGGCGGGCAAGGGCTCTTCGGGCTCGCCGGAGCCAGTCTCTTCGGGCGCCGGGATATAGGAATGCTCGACGATCGGCGCGGGCGTCTGCTGAGGCATCAGGCCGCAAGCGGAGAGCGCCAACGCGGCGGCGATCGACAGGCTCGTGGTCGGACGCAGCGCGCGCAACCCGCGTCCGATCGCGATGATCAGTGCCGCCGTACGCAGAATCAGGCGTGCGGCGGCATCGACGACGTCACCCCGATGCGAGAAACCGCCTGTCATCGCAAAAGCTCCATGGTTCCGGGTCACCTGCTTGTCTGGTTCGTTATTGGATCGGTGCTGGTCAGAACGCTTCGACGCAGATGGGGCGTCGTTCGTTCAGCGGATTGCATCATGCATGCAAAGAACATCGCGTCGAGCGGACGGCTTCATGCCTTCGAAAGTCGCGCGGCCGTGTCGGGTGCGCCCATCTTCTCGGCGGCGTCACGCGCGGAAAAACCGCCGGCGTCGCGCGCATCGGCATTCGCGCCGCGCGCGATCAGCAAGTCGACGATCTCCACGCGATTGAACATCGCCGCGATCATCAGCGCGGTGCGGCCGTCGGGCGATGCGCCTTCGACATCCGCGCCATGATCCAGCAGCGTTTCGATCACGTCGGCGAAGCCCTTGAACGCGGCGCCCGCGATCGGCGTCTGACCGTTGTCGTTGCGCAGATTCGGGTCCGCCTTGTGCCCGAGCAGCACGCGCACGGCTTCGGCGTGGCCGTGATAGCTCGCGAGCATCACGAGGCTGTCGCCCTTGTCGTTGCGCAGGTTGGGCGGCACGCCCTTGCTCAGGAGCGCATCGAGCATCGCGGCATCGCCACGGCGCGCGACATCGAACACTTCGCTCGCGAACGCGATCATGTCGTCGTCGGGGCCATCGTTCGAATGCGGCGTGGGGCTGCGTTTCGGGTCGTGCTGCATGATTCACTCCATGTCGATCGCGCCGCGTGCGCGGTTCTCGGTTCGTCGGGATGGATTCGGCGCGCTCGGCGTCATGTCGCGCTGGCATTTTGCATGCGTTTCCAATGCATTCAAACTGGCATTCGGTATGAAATGCACATGCATGCAAAATGCAAACGCAGACGCGGGATCAACCGGGAGCATACACAGGTTTGCTCGCGGAACGCGCTTTCCGCGCGGCGATGCAGCACGAAACGCGCCAACCCGGCGAGCTTTCGCATTCGGGCGAACGTGGAGCTTGACGCTTCGTCGCGTGGACCATTAGGCTCGATGCGACTTTCGCTCCCTTGGCGCGCACGCGCATCGAACGCATATGACTTCCGCTTCATCCGGCTCCGGCGACACCCAGCATCCCGACCCTTCCGTGCGCCGCCGCGCACCCGCCGCCGAGCGCAATCGCGATGCGATTCTATCGGTCCTCGCGCGCGTTTTACCGTCAAGCGGCGTCGTGCTGGAGATCGCGAGCGGCACCGGGCAGCACGCCGCACATTGTGCCGCGGCGCTGCCGGGCATCGTTTGGCAGCCGAGCGATCCCGACGCGAACGCGCGCGCTTCCATTGCCGCATGGCGCGCTCACTCGGCTCTCGCGAACCTGAACGCGCCGCTCGCGCTGGATGTGCTCGATGACGACTGGGGCATCGCGAACGCGGCGGCCATCGTGTGCATCAACATGATTCACATCGCGCCCTGGGAAGCTGCCGAGGCACTGTTTCGCGGCGCGCGCGCGCGCCTGAGCGCGGGGGGCGTACTTTACCTGTATGGGCCTTACCGGCGCAACGGCGCCCACACCGCGCCGAGCAACGAAGCCTTCGATGAGCAGTTGCGCGCGAACGATCCGCGCTGGGGCGTGCGCGACATGGAGGCAGTCGAGAAACTGGGCGAAAAGGCCGGCTTCACGCTGGTGGAGACAGTCGCGATGCCGGCCAATAACTTCAGCGTAGTGTTCGAGAAGCGCGCATAGCTAAGCTTCGCTCGGACGCGCCGCGAACATCCCGCGCCAGGGCACCGTCGCCATCAGCGAGGCCGCGACGATCATCCCGCCGCCGATCCAGCCCGCCATCGACACATGCTCGCCGAGCCACACGCTCGCGAAGAGCGCGCCGAACGCGGGCTCGCTGCCCATCAACAGAGAGACGCGCGTCGGACTGCTGCGGCCGATCGCGTAGTTCTGCGCGAAGAATGCGAACAGCGTGCACGCGCACACGAGATACAGCACCGAGCCCCAGAACATGCCGTGACCGGCGAGCGCGGGCAACGCCTGCCATTGCGACGGCGCGAAGAGCAAGGCGATCGCCGCGCTTCCCGAAGCGACGACGCCCGCCTGCACGGCCGTCACGGTGAGCGCGGGCAAGGGCGCCGCGCGCAGCACGCGCTTGGTCACGCAAACTGCCAGCGCGCGCAGCACGGCGGCGGCGAGGATCAGCCAATCGCCGGGATTGAAGTCGAAGGACAACGCGCCGTCGCCCGCGAGCAGCCACGCGCCCGCGAACGATACGCCGACCGCGAGCCACTCCGCCGCGCCGGGACGCCGCCGAAGCAGCGCCCACTCGACGAGCGGCGTCAACACGACGCACAGGCTGATCAGAAACGCGGCGTTCGCGGCGCGCGTGTGCAGCACGCCGAAGGTCTCGGCGAGAAAGATCGACAGCAGCAGAAGGCCGAGGACGAGCACGCCGCGCAGGGTCGCCGCGCTCGCGTGCCGCAGATGCCGCAAGTGCACGGCAAGCAGACAGAACGTGATCCCGAAGCGCAGCGCGAGCAGCGCCAGCACGGGATAGAACACGAGCGCGCTCTTGACGATGCCGTAACTGCTGCCCCACACCATCGCGACGGCGAACAGCAGCAGATCGGATAGCGGAAGCAGGCGTCGGGCGGGTGGATCGATGATCATGCGGCGACTCCGATGAAGGGAGCGATCATTGTCCAATCATGCAGTCGAGGTGATAATCGGGTTCCGATGCACAGCTTTATTGTCGCGAATGCACAAATGAATCCAGCCGATCTCTTCGATCTGATGCCCGACATGGCCGTGTTCGCGCGCGTCGTCGACGCGGGCAATTTCTCGGTTGCGGCGCGGCAACTGGGCATCACGCCATCGACCGTCAGCCGTCAGATCAAGCGCCTCGAGGAGGCGCTCGCCACGCGCCTGCTCGAACGTTCGACGCGCAAGGTGCGCGTGACCGAATCGGGCTATCACGTCTACCGGCATTGCCGCGACATGGCGGCGGCCGCGTCCGGCGCGGTCGATGCCGCGGGCCAGCTGTCGGGCAAGCCGCAGGGGCGCGTCGCGCTGTCGGCGCCCACGGCTTATGCGAAATCCGTCATTCATCCCCTCGTGCCGGCGTTTCTCGCCGCCTGGCCGGACGTCGACCTGCAACTCGTCTTCGCCGACCACGACATCGACCCGCTCGCGAGCGACATCGATCTCGTGATCCGCGCGACGAGTCATCCGCCGCAAGGGCTCGCGGCGCGGCAACTGGGGCGCGTGCGCTGGGTGCTGTGCACATCGGCGGGTTATGTGCGCGAGCGCGGCGCGCCGGCGCATCCGCGCGAGCTTGCCGGTCACGATTGCATCCATCTGGGCGAAACTGCCGACGACAATCGCTGGCGCTTCACAAACAACGGCGAGACGGTGACCGTCGCAGTGCGCGGGCGCTATATCGCCAATCACGCGGGCGCGCGGCTGGAGGCCGCCGAAGCCGGCCTCGGCATCGCGGCGCTGCCGGAATTCGCCGCCCGCGACGCGCTCGCCGCGGGCCGGGTGCAAACCGTGCTCACCGATTGGGAAATGCAGGCGCGCGCGTATCAGGGGCCGGTCTGGCTGCTGTATCCGCCCAACCGCTTTCTGCCGCCGAAGGTGCGCGCGCTGATCGACTATCTGCACGCGCATCTCGGCGAACCGTTGTAATGCCCGCACGCGCCGAAACCACCGGCGCCGTGTAGACTGCGAATGGTCGTTCATTGCTCCGCATGTGACCGCGGCGCTCCATCCGATCTCCTTTTCACCGGAGGCGTTGTACATGCACGCAGCGTTGCCCCAAGGCGAGCAGGAAGCCGGTTCCATCGATGCACCATCACGCCCGCCGCGCGATCTGCGCCGTATCGATATCCATCCCGATCACTGGTATCCGCTCGCGTGGTCACGCGAAGTGAAGGCCGGCCGCGCGCACGGCGTGCGTTTCGCAGGCGACCCGATCGTGCTCGTGCGTACCGCATCGGGCAAGGTGTTCGCGCTCGAGGACCGCTGCGCGCATCGGCAGGTGCCGTTGTCGGCGGGTGTCGTCGACGGTGAATCGATCCGCTGCTGCTACCACGGCTGGACCTACGACTGCACCGGCCGCTGCACCGACGTTCCCTATCTCGGCCGCGAGCGTCTGCCCAACGGCGTGCGGGCGTATCCGTGCCGCGAGGCGGGCGGTCTGGTATTCGTGTTCCCGGGCGACCCGGCGCTCGCCGAAGGCGCGAAATTCCCCGACCTCGTCTCGGCCACCGATCGTGCGTACAAGACGCGCCGCTTCGGACGCGCGGTGAATTGCCACTATTCCTTCATGCACGAAAACCTGATGGACATGAACCATCAGTTCCTGCATCGCCGGCAGATGGGCAGCATGCGCGCGCGTTCGCTCGGCAGACGGCGCGGCGAGGACTGGATCGAAGTCGACTACACCTTCGCGCGCGAGGCGGGCAAACAGCCGATCGGCGAGGCGCTCGTGTTCGGTCAGAAGCGCGGCGCGAAGCCCGCCGACGGCCAGAAGGACGTGATGACGGTTCGCACCGAATATCCGTATCAGACACTGAAGATCCGCACCAAGGACGACACCATGGTCATGGACCTGTGGATCGCCTACGTGCCGCTCGACGCCGAGCAGCGCACGAACCGCACCTTCGGGCTGTTGTCGATCCGCCGTCCGAAGGTGCCGGTCCTGCTCGACGCCGCATGGCCGCTGCTCGTGTGGTTTACCGAGCGCATCTTCAAGGAGGATCGCTGGATCGTCGAGCGCGAGCAGGAAGCGCATGACCGGCAGGGCGCGGATCACAATCACGAGGTCTTTCCGGTCATCAACGATTTGCGCGCGCTCCTGATGGAACGCGGCGTGCCCCATGGCGCCGGCAGGAATTCGGGCGACACGCGGCGGATTCATTTCATCCAGCAAGTGCAGGATCTGCCCGCTTCCTGATGCGTGCGGCGATGCGCCGATTGCATGCTTCGCGCGGTGGCGCTATACAGAAAGCAGACCACTACGGAGGACCATCATCATGAACAGCGATCCGACCAAGCCGCGCGACGACGCCCCGGAGATCGGAGAAGCGCATCCCGAAGTCGAACAGTTCGATGCGGCCATTTCGCACGTCGACGAATCCTACGCGGCAGGCAAGATGGCGGCGAGCGCGGCCAAGGGCATCCTCTACAGCATCATCGAAACGCTCGGCACGCTCGTCGGCGATCCGGATCTGCCTTCACATGCGCGCTCGGGCTACGAAGGTCTGCTCGAAACCGCGCGCGAGCTGCGGGGGAAGATCGAGCACTGAAGGATTCGCACGGGCGTATTGCAGGGTAGCTTGCAAAATTCTTTCGACGCGCCGGCGACGCCGGCCGTCTTTCTGGCGGTCGAGCTTCATCGACACCACGTCTCCGGTCCGTTCGGACCGGTTTCTTTTCGAACCCCAATAAACATCTGAGCGTCTTGCAACGCAGAGTCCCGTCACGGCCTTGCACAGCGGGCCGGACGGCGGATTGGCGCGTTTGGGATGTCGTTCGGGAAGCCCTGAAGGCGCTGAGTCGACGCCATGCTTTCGTCAGCCTCCTGTCAGTTTCGTGCCCGATTGCCCAATATCTGCGTGCCGGAAAATACTGGTTAACCAGACAGTGAAAAAAAACGACACAAAAGCGCGTCTTTCTTTCGCATTCTGTCTGTAAGCCATACACTTGCCTCCGATAAAAGTTACGAGTTGAAACATATCAAAGCCGTTACGGCGGCACCGGTTCCAGACTCGCACGGAAGTATCTGCCCAACGCTTGAGGAGAAAAAATGAAGGGTTTCACGATGACCAAGTGCGCAATCGTCGCAGCCACGGCGTTCGCAGCCGCTGCGCCGGCCTTCGCGCAAAGCAGCGTCACGCTGTACGGTATCGTCGACGATTCGATCGTCTATCAAAGCAGCCAGACCAATCTGGCCAAGACGAACCCGGGCCGCTCGAACGTCAAGATGGCCTCGGGCATCTGGGCGGGCAGCCGCTTCGGCCTGAAGGGCGCTGAAGATCTCGGCGGCGGCAACAAGGCGATCTTCCAGCTGGAATCGGGCTTCGACATCAACAGCGGCGGCCAGCAATTCACCAACGCGATGTTCGGCCGCCAGGCATGGGTCGGTCTGACGAACCCGGGCTACGGTACGCTGACCTTGGGCCGCCAGTACACCTCGTACTACACGCTGCTTTCGCCGTATAGCCCGACGAACTGGCTGACCGGCTACTTCGGCGCGCACCCGGGCGATCTGGACGGCCTCGACACGATCTACCGCGCGAACAATTCGATCGTCTACACGTCGCCGAAGCTCTACGGCTTCACGGTGAGCGGCTCGTACTCGCTCGCTGGCGTGCCCGACAGCGTGTACCAGGGCTCGACCTGGTCGGCGGCGATCCAGTATCAGCAAGGCCCGATCGGCGGCGCGGTGGCGTTCTCGCGCATCAACAACGCGGCCAACGGCGGCGGCATCTACAGCGGTCAGTCGACCACCATCAACGATACGACGAGCACGACCGGCGCCGGTCAGCCGGGCGTGTCGGCGGTCACCGCCGGTTATCAGCGCGCGCAGGCTCAGCAGCGCTTCGCCGTTGCGGGCGGCTACCAGTTCAACAGCGCGTGGGACATCTCGGTCACGTACACGAACGTTCAGTACATCCCGGGCACGAACTCGCTGTTCACCGACGAAGCCGTGTTCAACACGGCCGGCACGGTGCTGCACTGGAAGGCGACGCCGGCATGGGACTTCGCGGCGGGCTACAGCTACACGTGGGCCAGCAAGGCGAACGGCATCAACGATGCGGCTTCGTACCACCAGTTCAACCTCTCGCAGTACTACTCGCTCTCGAAGCGCACGGGCCTGTACGCGCTCGAAGCGTTCCAGCGCGCGAACGGCAACACGCTGGCAGTTCCGTCGGGCACGACGTCGAACCGTCAGACGGCGGCCAACGCGACGATCGGCGATGGCTTCCAGAGCGCGCCGTCGGCATCGCGCAGCATGTTCGCGGCGGGCGTGGGCATCATCCACCGCTTCTAAGCGACGCTTCGCAGTACCGCAGCACGAAAACCGGACGCCCTGGCGTCCGGTTTTTTTTCGCCCACGGGCGGCGCGCAATCGTAACGAAGCACTGCGTCAGATGAACATCCCGCCCGATACCTCGACGCGCTGCGCCGTCATCCAGCGATTGCCCTCCGAGAGGATCGCCACGATCGCGCCGCCGATATCGTCCGGCACGCCCGCGCGCCCGAGCGCCGTGTTATCCGCGATGAACCGGTTCGTATCGTGATCGTCGCGCACGACGCCGCCGCCGAAGTCCGTCTCGATCGCGCCCGGCGCGATGGTGTTCACGGTGATGCCGTGCGGCCCGAGCTCCTTCGCGAGATAGCGTGTGAACACCTCGATTCCGCCTTTCATCACGGCATACGCCGCAAAGCCCGGCAGCGCGAAGCGCGTAAGCCCGCTCGACACGTTGAGGATCGCGCCTTCCTCGTGGAGATAGGGCAACAGCGTCTGCGTCAGAAAGAACGGCCCCTTCAACTGAATATTGACGAGCTCGTCGAACTGCTCGGGCGTCGTTTCCGCGAAAAGCGCATGAATGCCGATGCCCGCGTTGTTCACCAGAAAGTCGAAATTCTCGCGCTCGAAGGTGTCTTCGAGCGTCTTGCAGAGCGCGTCGCCAAAGGCGGCGAAGGTATCGCAGCGCGCGACATCGAGCGCGAGCATGGCCGCCTTGCCGCCGGCGTGCGCGATTTCATCGACGAGCGACTGCGCGGCCGCCTCGTTGCGGTTGTAAGTGCCGATCACGCCGGCGCCCTGGAGCGCGAGCTTCAATGCGGCGTTGCGTCCGAGTCCGCGGCTCGCGCCGGTGATCACGGCGACTTTGCCGCTCATGGTTCCGTTCACGGTGACTGCTCCTGTCGTTGCGTTACCGATGGTTCACTGTAGGACGGCGCAGCGCGCTCAGGAAGGCGAGTCGATGCTGCGACGCACACGCGACGGGCGCGGCCCTTGCTCCATCGTTTTGATCGGTCCATTCACCGGAGAATCGCACCATGGCCAATCGTGAGAGCAGGGAACGCCCGTTCAGGCTATTCGCGGTGGAGCAGCGCGTGCTCGCCCAGAATGTCGACGGCAAGGTGATCGACATCGGCGGGATCGATTCGAAGAACGGGGAATTCTGCGCCTGCATGGATTCGGGCGATATCAAAACCGAACCGAAGCGCAGCGCGGAACTGGCGCTGAAGGCGCTCGCGGGCGAGTTGTCGTTCGACTATCTCGACGGCCTTTTCACGAGCGGGCGCGAGGCCGAAGTGAGCGGCCGGCTGCAGGACTATCCGAGCATCGAATTCGAACTCGACGAATCAGGGTCGTGAAGGCGGTCGCGCGGGTGCGTTGCGCGTGGCGCGCGCCGGCGCATCGCTGCGGGGCGGAAACATCGCGCCGACGAGCCGGTCGACGAAATAGAAGAACTTGTCCGACGCATAACCCGCAACGAACGCGATCGCGAGCGGCGACACGTCCTTGCCGCCTTCGAGCAGCTTGCTGAAGAGACCGATCGAAATGCCGACGATGATCGCGCTCGTCACGTGCGCGCGGTTCGCCACCTTCGAGTGCTCGGGGTGGAAGGTATTGGCCGCTGAATCGGCGGATAGTTGCCGCAGAATCGCGGCGCACGCGCCGAGCCACGCATACAGCACCGGCAGCAGGAAGCCCGTCACCGCGCCCACGATCGACAGGATGATGTCGTTCGCATACAGCGCCATCGCGCGAATGTCCTGATACACCGCGATCTTCTGAAAGCCTTGCGCGACCGCATCGAGATCGGTCGGCGGATTGGTGTCGCCCGGCTCGGCGTTGGGCTTCGCGAGCAGCGGCAGCGTGATTTCCAGCACCTTGCGCGCGACATCCGGATTGCATTGCCAGTCGCCGCTCGCCACCTTGCCGCCGTAGTACTTCGGCGAGTGCGACGTGCGATACGCGCCCTGAAAATTGAGCACGTTCTCCTCGGCGTCGCAGGGCGCCTTGTACGGGCTACGGATCGCGCCGAGACCGAGGCTCGTCGTGAACGCGCTGATGCGCGATACATCCGCGAAAAGCTGCCGGTTATTGGTCGCGAAGCTCTGCAACTCTTCCTTGATCTGCAGCGCAGGCTGGGAGTTTTGCAGCGCGATCAAGGCGACCGCATCCTTTTTCGCGGCGGCTTCGGCGATTGCGACCGCGTGCGCCTGCAACTGGTTGTGCAGCGTGAGCGCGGCCGCGTCGTTCTGCTTGACGACAGTCGAGATATCGGTCGATACCTGATTCGCGACGAACAGCAGGCACGACAGCGATACGACCAGCAACGTCAGCGCGATCGCCGAATGCGTGTAGATGCGGATCGCGCGCCGCGCGCCTTGTCTAGCCTCGGTGCCCGCCGTTTCCGCGACGACCGGCGTCACCGCATGCGCGATACGGCTCATCGCCGCGTAGAACGCGCTCTCGATCTCGGGACTCCACGTGTGGTCCTGCTGCGCGGCGCGCGCTTTCGACATGGCTTCGATATCTTGCTCATCGAGCAGCCTGCCGTTCTGCGCGCCGTACGAAACCATGTCGCGGCAGTGATCGAGATCGTCGACGATGCGCCGCCCCGGATATTGCACCGACGCCGCGATGCGGCTCATCGCGCCATAGAACGCGCTGCCGATCGCGCGGCTCCAGATGCCCTGGTCGAAGGCGGCGCGCGCGCCGCGCACCGCGTCGACATCGGCCTTGTCGAGAAGCGTGCCGGTTTCGGCCGCGTGCGAGATGAGCGCCTCGCACTTGACTATGTCCGCCTCCGCGCGCGGGCCGGGCTGTCCGTCGCTGAAGTCGCCATCGGCGTCGTTGTCGTTGTCGATGACGCCCGCTGCGCCGTGTTCGACGAAGTCCGTCGTGGAAGGTGTGCTCATGCCGGTCTCCCTTCAAGTCCGGGCGAAGCATGGGCTGCGGGCGGACATCGGTCTGGATCGTGCGCGTCGCGCAGATGATTTCATCTGCAACTATCCGCGATCGTTTGCAGCGCAAACGTTTGGTAGAGGAATTTTAGGCATCGTTTTGCAACGACGTGTGCGTGCATGCGCACACAACATCATCACACGATGCGGATTCCTGAATTTATGTTCCAACTGGCAATGCCTTCAACTGAGCGACGAGCGCCGGATACATGTCGATGAAACCCGGCGTCGCGAGGCGCGCGAGCAGGCTCGGGTCGATCGTTTCGTTAAGCGCATTGCCGGCTACGCGCGCCTGCTTCTTGCAAACCACTTGCAGAAACGGATGATGCGCGGTGAATTCGGCATACGAATCGATCGGCTGTGACTGGAACGCTTGCTGAGGAATCTTGATCGGACCGTCGATCTCGAGACCCTTGTCCGCTGCCTTCTGGCGCAGCCATTCGGCGGGAATGAGCGGCAGCAGATCCTCGGGCGTGCGCGGCGGCGTGACATAGCCGCCGCCCACGTTCGCATGCGCGCCCGCGAACCAGCGCTGTTCGAGCGGCAGATCGCCGCCGCGCGTTTCGGTGCCGGGTGTCCACAGCGTCGGTTTGTAGAGCGAGCGGAACTCGTTCGCCGCGATCGCGTGATAAGCCGCCTTCGTGCGGTTCGAGAGCGTCGTGTCGTGGAACTTGTAGTAGCTCGAAAAGCCCGGAACGGGCAGGCCATCGAGCGGGATGCCGAGATCGCCGACCGTATCCCACACGCCGATGAATTCGACATCGACTTCGCGCGTGAACTGCTTGCGGAAGTCGACGACCGTCTGATCCGAAGGCCCCACGTCCTTGTCGCGATAGATGCCGTACGCCTGATCGATCGAAGGCGGACTCCAGTCGTTCGCGAGTCCGCACTTGCGGATCAGTCCGGCCAGGCTGCGCGCGGAATACGCGCCGCGGCTGAAGCCGAAGATGTAGATCTTCGCGTCCGGCTTGTAGCGCTGACACAGCCATGCATAGCCGCTCTTGATGTTCTCGCTCAGGCCGTCGCCGAATGCGCCGCCGAGAAATTTGTTGGCGAGCGAAAACAATCCATTGCCTTGCGTGCCGACGCCCGCCACATAGAAGGTTTCCTGCTGGTCCGTCTCGGGCGCGAGTTTGTAGAGCAGATACGCATTGGTGCGATCGTTGGGCTCGTTCCACGTGCCGTCGAAGAAGATGGCGAGATTCATGAGCACGGTCTCCGAGGTGTTCCGGTCTTGTCGGCGCCGGTATGACAAAAGATGCCCCGAAGTAAGGAATAGGTAATCCGCGAACAATGCGCAAGCACGCCAACGGAGCAAAACGTGGCGCATGCGCGGGCACGCTGGATTTTGGCGGAAAGACGAGGGATGCGAGTAGCGCAGACGCGAGCGCGCGTCGCGCAGCCTCGGTGCCGATGTGCGATCCTAGTCGGGCGGCCGCACTGGGGGTTGCCGCATCCAATATCGCGGGGTGAATCATGAAAAGAACGCCTATCGCCACGATCATCGTCCTCACGGCAGCGACGCTCGCCGCACCAGCTTTCGCTCGCGACGAGGGCCCGCGCTTCGCGCAGGACCGTCTCGATGCGCTGGTTGCCCAACACAAGGAAGCAGCACGCAATATCGCCGAGGCACCTTCGCGCGAGAAGCAGGCGCAATCGGACGCGCAGCACGGCACTTCGTGATCGGACTTCGCTCGCGGCCTGACGCAACACGTTGAGTCGCGAAGCCTTCTAAAACCGGCGCGCAACGCGCCGGATGAGATCGTTTGCACCCAAAGGTATGAAATTTGCGACCGTCGCCCGGGTGCTCCGCGGCCGCGCGCCGACGATCCTCCTTTTCACCCTCGATCAAACGCTCATGACAAGGAAAGCCTTATCGCTCGCCATTCTCTCCGTCTCTATTCTCGCAGCGGGTTGCGTGGGCATCGGCCCGAGCCGCCTGAAAGCCGATCAGGTGGACTACGCCCGCGCCCTCGGCGATGCGAAGAAGCGTGAAATTCTTGCCGCGATCGTCGGATTGCGTTTCGCGGACGCGCCTTCGTTTCTCACCGTGAGCAGCATCATCGCCGCCTATACGTTCGATACCACCGGCGGCGTCGTGCTGAACGCCGGCTCCGGCGCACAGCCGAACTACGCGCAGGCGACGGGCAGCGTCTCCTACTCGAATCATCCGACCTTCACGTTCACGCCGACCACCGGCGACGCGTACGCGAGCGCCTATATCCGGCCGCTTTCGCCGACGCTCGTGATGCCGCTCGCGGAAAGCGGCATTCCGATCGACTTGCTTTTACGCATCACCGCGCAATCGGTCAGCGGCTTGCAGAACGGCAATGCACTCGGTGGACCGAACGCATCGGGTTCGCCCGAGTTCTTCCTGCTGCTGCGGGCGCTGCGCAGACTGCAACTGGCGGGCGAACTGAATATCGAGTCACGTAATACCGATGACGACAAGGCCGGCAAGAAGGACAAGGGCAGCGGTGGCAACAGCGCCGACAAGGGCGGCGTCTTCATCACGCTCGGCGCGACGCGCAGCGGCAACAACAAGGAAGTCGTCGACGATCTCGCGCTCGTGAGAAAGCTTTTGCATCTCTCGCCGAAGATGAAAACCTACGAGATCGTCTACGGGCAATCGTCGAATCAGGATCGCATTCCGATGGTCACGCGCTCGGTGCTCGGCATCCTCACCGATCTGGGCGCGCAGATCGCCGTGCCGGACGAACAGGTGGGCAGCGGCGCGACCAAGCCGGGCATCGGGTTGATCGGCGGAGAGACGCGGCCGACGATTATCGTGAAGGTGGGCGAGAAGCCCCCTCAGGATGCCTACGTGAGCGTGTTGTACGACAAGGCGAACTACTGGATCGCTCGCAGCGATTTCGATTCGAAGTACGCGTTCACGGTCGTGCAGAATCTGATGGCGCTTGCGGAAGTCACGGATACGTCGAAGTCGCCGGTCGTCACGATTCCGGCGAATTAGGTCGGGTGGCGGAGCTGGTTTGGAGGCCGGGACCGCGGCGGCTGACCGGAATCAAGCATGCGGAATGCAAAATGCCATCGTGCATGGTGCATGCAAAACGCGAAGGGGCGACATCTTGCGATGTCGCCCCTTCGCTACTCAGCCGACGTCGATCGCTTACTGACCGAAGTAGGCGCCGAGCGCACGCGGTTGAACACCGGTCGTGCGGCCCGATTGCGACGAGCCATTGGCGACCGAACCATAGTCGCTCGATTGCACCGGCGCTTGCGCGAGCGTTTGCGCGCTCACACGAGCTTGCGCCGCCTGAATGTTCGACGGATAGGACGGGTCGCTGATGTTCGGGTTGTAGCCAGCCTTTTCGAGCTGAACCAGTTCGGCGCGAACCTGGGCGCGTGTGAGCGGCGCGTCGGATTGTTGCGCGAACGAGAGGGCGGGAACGGCGAGAGCAGCGGCTACGGCGACTGCGGAAATGAGCGTCTTCATGGTGTTACCTCCGATTCGGATGTCTGTTCGTGCTGCGGGTTTCGTGTTAAGCAGCTTGTGAACGGAGTGTAAAGACGAGCCCTCCGAAGATCATTCTCGTTTCCGTTGAATGACCATTGTTGAGATGGAAATAATCGGAACTGTGTTTTGTTGCGATGCGAGGCGTGAGGAAGCCTAGATCGCGGTGGTAGGACTCCGGCATGCTGCGCAGCGTTCTCAAGTGCCGGCATACGCGCCATTCTTTTACCGATTTCGTAAAGATGCTTCCTGATTGTGGCGAATGATCATTTGCTGCGGTGCACTTAGACTTCGATCGTCCGCTCGACGTGCCTGAATTCGTGAAGCGAGTCGGGCGCTATCGAAAACAGGGAGGTCCATCATGAAATCGTGGGTTAATGCAGTCATCGCAGCCGCTGTCGTGTCCTCGCCGCTTGCGTCGTTTGCGCAATCGAGCGCACCGGTGAGCCGTGCCGAAGTTCGCGCCGAACTCATTCAACTCGAGAAGGCCGGTTACTCGCCGGCCGCAGAAGACGCGTCGTACCCGGCGAAACTGCAGGCGGCTGAAGCGCGCGTCGATGACGTGCGCCTCGCTCAGGCGCAGGCCGAAGGATACGGAGCGTCGACAGGCGCGGCGTCGCAATCGGGCCGCGCGAGCAAGCGCGTCGATCCGCAGGGCGTGTTCTTCGGTCAGTGAATCGGTTCAGAGCGATGCCGGAGCCGGGCCGCGTGATGTGACGCGTACTGGTCGATTGCATACAAAACTCGAAATGCACGCCAGACGCGGTGTGCGCGAATGTTGAAGCAACCTCCGCCGCCGGATTACCGGTGGTTTTGCCCAGTCCGCAACGGCTGGGCTTTTTTGCGTTCGTTTTCTGGAACGAAGGAAGAGCATTTATCGGGTTAACGCGATGCTATTTAACCCGAAACGATTGCAAATAAAATTAATCAACCGGACGGTCGGTTAATAGTTATACTCGCTCCATCGCATCTCAAAAAAGACGGCGGAGCCCCGCATGTACACCCAATCCCTCGACCTCCCGAGCCCCACGCAGTCAAGCGACGCAGCCTCATCGGCCGCTTCGCCGGACCAGACCCGTTTCGACGCGATTATGCAAGCCGACGGCAAGATCGAGCCGCAGGACTGGATGCCCGAGGCATATCGCAAGACGCTGGTGCGTCAGATCTCGCAGCATGCGCATTCGGAGATCATCGGCATGCAGCCCGAGGGCAACTGGATCAGCCGCGCGCCGAGTCTGAAGCGCAAGGCGATTCTGCTCGCCAAAGTGCAGGACGAAGGCGGCCACGGCCTGTATCTCTACAGCGCAGCCGAGACGCTCGGCGTCTCGCGCGATCAACTGGTCGCCGCGCTGCACGCGGGCAAGGCCAAGTATTCGAGCATCTTCAACTACCCGACGCCCACCTGGGCCGATGTCGGCGTGATCGGCTGGCTGGTCGATGGCGCGGCGATCATGAACCAGATCCCGCTGTGCCGCTGCACCTACGGCCCGTACGCCCGCGCGATGATCCGCATCTGCAAGGAAGAGTCGTTCCATCAACGCCAGGGCTTCGATGCGCTGCTCTCGATGATGAAAGGCACGCAGGCGCAAAAGGACCTCGTGCAGCAGTCGGTGAACCGCTGGTGGTGGCCGGTGCTGATGATGTTCGGCCCGAGCGACAAGGATTCGATCCACAGCGGCCAGTCCTTCGCATGGGGCATCAAGCGCATCTCGAACGATGATCTGCGTCAGAAGTTCGTCGACGCGACCGTCGAGCAGGCGAAGATTCTGGGCGTCACGCTGCCCGATGCCGATCTGAGGTGGAATGCGCAACGCAACGCGCACGATTACGGCGAGATCGACTGGGAAGAGTTCTGGCGCGTGGTCAACGGCGACGGCCCGTGCAACAAGGAGCGCCTCGCCACGCGCGTGAAGGCGCACGACGAGGGCGCGTGGGTGCGCGAAGCGGCCCTTGCCTACGCGGAGAAACAGAAGGTCCGCGCCCACCAACAAGCTGCATGAGCATGGAGACGATGAAGATGAACAAGGAATGGCCGATCTGGGAAGTGTTCGTGCGCAGCAAGCAGGGACTGGATCACAAGCATTGCGGCAGTCTGCACGCGCCGGACGCGGGCGCGGCCTTGCGCATGGCGCGCGACGTGTACACGCGCCGTCAGGAAGGCGTGAGCATCTGGGTGGTGCCGTCGGCGGCGATCACAGCATCGGACCCGGCGGACAAGGGTGAATTGTTCGAGCCTGCGGCCGACAAGATCTATCGGCATCCGACGTTCTTCGTGCTGCCCGACGAAATCAATCACATGTAAGGGCGGGAGCGTCATGAGTCAGGAACAACATCTCGCCTACGTGCTGCGGCTGGCGGACAACGCGCTGATCCTCGGCCAGCGCAACGCCGAATGGTGCAGTCACGGCCCGGCGCTGGAAGAAGACATCGCGCTGGCGAACATCAGTCTGGATCTGATCGGTCAGTCGCGGCTTCTTTATACGCACGCGGCGACGCTCGAAGCATCGCTGAACGGTGTGAAAAAAACCGAAGACGATTACGCGTACTTCCGCACCGAGCGTGAGTTCGCCAACTACACGATCGCGGAGTTGCCGCACGTCGGTCCGCTGGCGGGCACGACACGCGCCGAGCGCGATTACGCGGTGACGATCGTGCGCAACTTCCTGTACTCGGCGCTGATGATCGAAGTGTGGAGCGCGTTGCAGACATCGAGCGATGCGCAACTCGCGGCGATCGCGGCGAAGTCGATCAAGGAGACGAGCTATCACCTGCATCATGCGCGCGACTGGCTGGTGCGCTTCGGCGATGGCACGGACGAGTCGCATCGCCGTGCGCAGGCCGCGCTCGATTATCTGATGCCGTACACGCGCGAGTTCTTCGCTACCGACGCGATCGAGCAGGCAGTCGCCGATGCGGGCATCGCGCCGCTGGCGAGCGCGTTCGAAGCGGCATGGCGTGAGCAGGTTGCATCGGCGCTCGAAGAAGCCACGCTCAAAGCGCCCGCCGAAGTGCAGCACATCACGACGGGCAAGCACGGCGAGCACTCGGAGCACATGGGTTATCTGCTGGCGGAAATGCAGAGTCTGGCGCGTCAGCATCCGGGCGCGAGCTGGTAAATGAATACGGCCGACGCAACCATCGAACGCGCGTGGCACGTGCTCGAAGCGGTGCCTGATCCGGAGATTCCGGTGGTATCGATTCGCGAGCTGGGCATTCTGCGCGATGTGCGCCACGGCGACGATGGCGTGCTCGAAGTGGTGATCACGCCGACGTACTCGGGGTGTCCTGCGATGTCGCAGATTGCCGAGGACATCGCGCAGGCGATCGATCAGGCCGAGCTTGGCGCGCATCGCGTGGAGACGGTGCTGGCGCCGGCGTGGACGACCGACTGGATCACCGATGAAGCGCGCGAGAAGCTGCGCCGCTACGGCATCGCGCCGCCGACAGGTCAATGCGGCAGCGCGCCCGTATCGAACGTGAAGCCGATCCGTTTCGTGCCGCGCAAGCCCGAGGTGATCGCCTGTCCGCGCTGCGGCTCGACGCACACGGAGAAGCTGGCGCAGTTCGGCTCGACGGCGTGCAAGGCGCTGTATCGCTGCATCGATTGCCGCGAGCCGTTCGATTACTTCAAGCCGTACTGAACCGAATCACTGAATCAACCGAATCAACTGAAGCGAGCCGAAAAACATGGCGACTCCGCAATTCCACCCGCTGCGCATCCGTGACGTGCGACCCGAAACCGCCGATGCGGTCACTGTTTCGTTCGAGGTGCCGCCCGCGCTGCGCGATGCGTTTCGCTTCACGCAGGGCCAGTTCGTGACGCTCAAGACGCATATCGACGGCGAAGAAACGCGTCGTTCGTATTCGATCTGCGTGGGCTTGACCGACTACGATCGCGATGGCGAATTGCGCATCGGCATCAAGCGCGTGCGAGGCGGGCGCTTCTCGAACTTCGCGTTCGATACCCTGAAGCCCGGCCACGAGATCGAAGTGATGACGCCCGATGGCCGCTTCTTCACGCACCTGAACGCGGATCACGCGAAGCATTACGTGGCGTTCTCGGGCGGCTCGGGCATCACGCCGGTGCTGGCGATCATCAAGACGACCCTCGATACGGAGCCGACGAGCCGCTTCACGCTGGTGTACGGCAATCGCAGCGTGGACGCGATCATGTTCGCCGAGGAGCTCGAAGATCTGAAGAATCGCTATATGGATCGCTTCTCGCTGTATCACGTGCTGTCGGATGATCTGCAGGATGTTGAGCTCTTCAACGGCGTGCTGGATGAAGCGAAGTGCAAGGCGTTTCTGGAAAGCCTGCTCTCGCCTGAAGAAATCGACGAAGCGTTCATCTGCGGCCCCGGTCCGATGATGGATGCGGCCGAAGCGGCATTGAAGGGCTCGGGCGTTGCGCCCAAGCAGATTCACGTCGAGCGCTTCGGCACGCCGTTGCCGCAAGCGGGGGTGCCGGCCATCGAGATCACGGAGAATACGCCTGCGGCGGATCTGGAACTGATCATCGACGGCAAGAAGCGCAAGCTGCGACTGCCGTACGAAGGCGTGAGCGTGCTCGATGTGGGGTTGAAAGCGGGCCTCGCGCTGCCGTACGCGTGCAAGGGCGGTGTGTGCTGCACGTGCCGCGCGAAAGTGCTCGAAGGCGAAGTGAAGATGGAAAAGAACTTCACGCTCGAACAACATGAAATCGATGATGGTTTCGTGCTGACTTGCCAGTGTCATCCGGTGAGCGAGCGCGTGGTCGTGAGTTTCGACGAGCGCTAAGCGCCGTCCTGATCCGTGTGAATACGCGCGTCGCAATGATGCGCGTGAAGCCGACGCATTCCCAGACCCATACAAGCCGAAGCCGTTGGCGATGCAACCATCGCGCGGCTTCGTCGTGATCGATCATCCACTACATCCGAGACTTGTCATGACAGAAGCTTTCATCTGCGACGCGATCCGTACGCCCATCGGCCGCTACGGCGGCGTTTTCAAGGACGTGCGCGCCGACGATCTCGGCGCCGTGCCCATCACCGCGCTCATGAAGCGCAATGCGTCCGTGGACTGGACGCAGGTCGACGACGTGATCTACGGCTGCGCGAATCAGGCAGGCGAGGACAACCGCAACGTCGCGCGCATGTCGGGTCTGCTCGCGGGCTTGCCCATCGATGTGCCTGGTTCGACGATCAACCGTCTGTGCGGTTCCGGCATGGACGCGGTCGGCAGCGCCGCGCGCGCGATCAAGGCAGGCGATGGCTCGCTCTATCTCGCGGGCGGCGTCGAAAGCATGACGCGTGCGCCGTTCGTGATGGGCAAGGCATCGAGCGCATTCTCGCGTTCCGCCGACATCTTCGATACGACCATCGGCTGGCGCTTCATCAATCGCGCGATGCGCGAGCGTTACGGCGTCGATTCGATGCCCGAGACAGCGGAAAACGTTGCTGTCGATTTCGGCATCTCGCGCGATGCGCAAGACCGCTTCGCGCTGCGCAGTCAGCAACGCGCGGCGCGCGCTCAGGCAGACGGCACGTTCGCCCAGGAGATCGTCGCTGTGAATGTCCCGCAAAAGAAGGGTGAATCGATTGCGGTCGATCGCGACGAGCATCCGCGCGAAACCTCGCTCGAAACGCTCGCGAAGCTGAAAGGCGTCGTGCGTCCCGATGGCAGCGTGACGGCGGGCAACGCGTCGGGCGTGAACGACGGCGCATGCGCGCTCATCATCGCGAACGAAGAGGCGGCGAAGCGTCATGGACTCGCGCCGCGCGCGCGCATCATCGGCATGGCGACTGCTGGCGTCGAGCCGCGCATCATGGGCATCGGCCCCGCACCCGCGACGAAAAAGCTTCTCGCGCGCACGGGCCTCACGCTCGACCAGTTCGACGTGATCGAGCTGAACGAAGCCTTTGCTTCGCAAGGCATCGCGGTGCTGCGTCAACTGGGACTCGCGGAAGACGATCCGCGTGTGAATCCGAACGGCGGCGCCATTGCGCTCGGCCATCCGCTCGGCGCTTCGGGCGCGCGTCTCGTCACGACGGCGCTGTACGAACTCGAACGCCGCAATGGCCGCTATGCGCTGTGCACGATGTGCATCGGCGTGGGGCAGGGCATCGCGATCGCGATCGAACGCGTCTGAGGGCCACGACCATGACACAGGCGATTCAGGCATCGGCGATCATCGGTGTGATCGGCGCAGGCGCGATGGGCGCGGGCATCGCGCAAGTCGCGGCGCTCGCCGGACACACCGTGCTGCTTTACGACCTCGATGCGAAAGCGCTCGACAAGGCGCATGCCGGCATCGCAACGAACGTGCAGCGTTTGATCGACAAGAAGAAGCTCGATCAGGCAGCGGGGCAGGAAGCCATCGACCGCCTGCGCGTCGTTGCGAATCTCGCGGATTTGCGCACGGCATCGCTTGTCATCGAAGCCGTCGCCGAGCGTCTGGACGTCAAGCGCGCGCTCTTCGGCGAGCTCGAAAGCATCGTGACGCAGGACTGCATTCTCGCGACCAACACGTCGTCCATTTCGATCACGGCGATCGCCGCGCCGTTGCAGCATCCATCGCGCGTCGTAGGCATGCACTTCTTCAATCCGGCGCCGTTGATGGCGCTCGTCGAGGTCGTGCGCGGTCTCGCCACATCGGATGAGGTCGCGCGCACCGTGTACGCCACGGCGGCCGTGTGGGGCAAGAAGCCGGTCCATACGAAATCGACGCCGGGCTTCATCGTCAATCGCGTGGCGCGGCCGTTCTATGCCGAGGGCCTGCGCATTCTGAACGAACAGGCTGCGGACGCGGCTTCCATCGACACCATCATGCGCGATTCGGGCGGCTTCAGAATGGGCCCGTTCGAACTGATGGACCTGATCGGCCACGACGTGAACTTCGCCGTGACGCAATCGGTGTTCAACGCGTACTTCAACGATCCGCGCTTCACGCCTTCGCTGATCCAGCAGGAACTGGTGAACGCGGGCTTTCTCGGCCGCAAGACGGGCCGCGGTTTCTATGATTACGCCGCCGATGCCGTGAAGCCTGCCGCGCGCATCGAGACGAACACGCGCACGCCTTCGAAGATCGTGCGTGGTGAAAGCGCACCGTTGTACGCGCAACTGCAAGCACGTATCGGCGAGACCAGTCTGTGCCGCGATGATCTTCCAGGCCTAATCGCGCAGATCGACGATGCGTATCTGTTCCTCACCGATGGACGCACCGCGACTGAACGCGCGCATGCGACCGGCATCGACAACATCGTGCTGATCGATCTCGCGCTCGACTACGCGAATGCACGAAGCGTCGCGCTCACGCGCGCACGCCAGTGCGCCGATGACGCCTACGCCGCCGTCGCCGGCGCGCTGACGAACGCAGGCTATGCCGTGGTGCCGCTGAACGATATCGCCGGCATGGCCGTGATGCGTACCGTCGCCATGCTCGTCAACGAAGCGGCGGACGCGGTGAATCAAGGCGTCTGCACGAGCGCTGATCTCGACCTCGCGATGGAAAAGGGCGTGAACTATCCGCTCGGTCCGCTTGCGTGGGGCGAGCGTATCGGCATCGGGCAGATTCACGATGTGCTGCTTCATCTCGCTGCGCACTACGGCGAAGACCGTTATCGCGCGTCGCCACTCATTTCGGCCTTGCGTTACGCGGGCCAACGCTTCCACTGAAGCGAATCCCGAACATTCATTCATCGAGCCTTCATGCAGGAGACAACCGTGGTCCAATCCATTGCACAGCAAAACGAACTGGAGCCGATCGAGCGCGCGAGCCGGGACGAGCTTCAGGCGCTGCAACTCGAGCGCCTCAAATGGTCTTTGCGTCATGCGTACGAGAACGTGCCGCACTATCGCCGCGCCTTCGATGCGGCAGGCGTGCATCCCGACGACCTGCGCGAACTCTCCGATCTCGCGCGTTTTCCGACCACGACGAAAACCGACTTGCGTGACAACTATCCGTTCGGGTTGTTCGCGGTGCCGCGCGATCAGGTCGTGCGCGTGCATGCTTCGAGCGGCACGACGGGCAAGCCGACGGTGGTCGGCTACACGGCGAGAGACATCGACACTTGGGCCAACGTGACCGCGCGCTCGATCCGCGCCGCGGGTGGCCGCAAGGGCGACACGCTGCACAACGCATTCGGCTATGGCCTCTTCACGGGCGGTCTCGGCATTCACTACGGCGCGGAACGTCTGGGCTGCATGGTCGTGCCGATGTCGGGCGGCCAGACCGAGAAGCAGGTGCAGCTGATCCGCGACTTCGAGCCGAAGATCATTCTCGTGACGCCTTCGTACATGTTGAATCTGCTCGACGAGATGGCGCGTCAGGGCATGGACCCGGCGAATACGTCGCTCAAGATCGGCATCTTCGGCGCGGAGCCGTGGAGCCAGGGTTTGCGCAGCGAGATCGAAACGCGCGCAGGCATTCAGGCACTCGACATTTACGGGCTCTCGGAAATCATGGGTCCGGGCGTTGCGTGCGAATGCATCGAAACGAAGGACGGTCCGACGATCTGGGAAGACCATTTCTATCCGGAGATCATCGATCCCGTAACGGGCGAAGTGCTTCCCGAAGGCAGCACGGGCGAACTCGTCTTCACGTCGCTCACGAAGGAAGCGATGCCGATGATCCGTTACCGCACGCGCGATCTCACCTCGCTGCTGCCGCCGAGCGCGCGCTCGATGCGCCGCCTCGCGAAGATCACGGGCCGCTCCGACGACATGCTCATCATTCGTGGCGTGAACGTGTTCCCGAGCCAGATCGAGGAACTGATTCTCGCGATTCCGCGCCTCTCGGGTCAGTACCAACTGTGCGTGTCGCGCGAGGGTCACATGGATTCGCTGTCGGTTTCGGTGGAAGCACGCGCCGAGATCTGCGCGAGCCTGAACGACAGCGATCGCGCCGGTCTTTCGCGCGAGCTTCAGCAGCGCGTCAAGACGATAGTCGGCGTTTCCACGCAGGTGCGCGTGCTCGATTCCGGCGAACTGCCGACGACCGCGACCGGCAAGGCAAAACGCGTGCTCGACCTGCGACCCGCAACCGTCTAAGCCTCATCGAGTCAAGCGCCTCGCGTTCCGCGGGGCGCAACGTCTTTCCCACCAATTGGAGCGCTCGTTCCATTTTCGGTGCGGTCTCGCATTCTTCTGCAGAAATTCTTCCGCATAAACCCTCGCAACCGTTTGCGCAAATTGTTTTGTAAGCTTCAAATGTGTCATCGTAGCGGGGGTTTTCGCTCGGGAAACCCACGACAATCGAACAGCATTCGAACAACGAACACCAGACGGGGCAGGCGGAACTTAGATGTGGATCGTCAGACTCGCGCTCAAGCGCCCGTACACGTTCATCGTCCTGTCGCTGCTTTTGCTGATCATCGGTCCGCTCGTCATTCTGCGCACGCCGACCGATATCTTTCCCAACATCGACATTCCGGTCGTCAGCGTCATCTGGTCGTACACCGGCTTGCCGCCGGACCAGATGGAGCGCCGCATCACGCTCAATTACGAGCGCGGTCTTTCGGTGGCGGTGAACGACATCGAACATATCGAGTCGGAATCGCTGCCGGGCATCGCGGTGATTCGCATCTATTTCCAGCCGAATGCGAATGTCGATGAAGCGATCGCCGAGATCACCGCGCTCTCGCAGACACAATTGCGTTCGCTGCCGCCGGGCATCACGCCGCCGAACATCCTGCGCTTCAATGCGTCGACCGTGCCGATTCTGCGGCTCGCGCTGTCATCGGCCGAGCTTACCGAGCAACAGCTCTACGACTTCGGCAACAGCTTCCTGAAGACGCAGCTCGCGACGGTGCAGGGTGCGTCGGTCCCGCTGCCGTATGGCGGCAAGCAGCGGCAGATCATGGTCGATATCGACTCGCGCAAGCTGCAGGCGAAGAACCTCGCGCCCACCGATGTCGTCAATGCGATCAGCGCGCAGAACCTCATTCTGCCAACGGGCACAGCCAAGATCGGTTCGACCGAATACTCGGTGGGTCTGAACGCGAGCCCCGGTTCGATCGAAGGACTCAACGACATCCCGATCCGCACCGGTCCCGGCGGCACGATCTACATCAAGGACGTGGCGCACGTGCGCGACGGCTTTCAGCCGCAGACCAACATCGTTCGTGTCGACGGCACGCGTGCTTCGTTACTGACGATCAACAAGAGCGGCAACGCCTCGACGCTCGATATCGTCGCGCGCGTGAAGAACCTGCTGCCGACCTTGCGCGGCATGGTGCCCGAGTCGCTGAAGATCGATCCCGTGGCGGATCAATCGCTGTTCGTGCGCGCATCGGTGTCGGGCGTATTGCGTGAAGCGGTGATCGCGGCGGGCCTGACCGCGCTCATGGTGCTGCTCTTTCTCGGCAGCTGGCGCGCTACGCTCATCATCGCGATCTCGATCCCGCTTTCGATGCTGACATCGATCGTCGCGCTCTCGGCGATCGGCCAGACGATCAACATCATGACGCTCGGCGGCCTGGCGCTCGCGGTCGGTATTCTCGTCGACGATGCGACAGTTGCAATCGAAAATATCAGCCAGAACCTGGAGCAGGGCAAGGAGCTGGAGCAGGCGATTCTCGATGGCGCGCAGCAGATCGCCGTGCCGACGCTCGTATCGACGCTCTCCATCTGCATCGTGTTCATTCCGATGTTCCTGCTGACGGGCGTCGCGCACTATCTGTTCGTGCCGATGGCCGAGGCCGTCGTGTTCGCGATGCTCGCTTCGTACTTCTTCTCGCGCACGCTGATCCCGACGCTCGCGAAGTATCTGTTGCGGCATCACGAGCACATGGGCGGCGACATCGAATCGATGAAGGGCTCGCGCAATCCGTTCGTGCGTATCCATCTCGCGTTCGAGCGTCATTTCGAGTCGGTGCGTCATCGTTATCGGCGTTTTCTCGAGGCACAGCTCGCGAAGCCCGGACGCTTCGCATCGCTGTTCCTGGTGTGCTGCCTGTTGTCGCTCGGCCTGGCTCCGTTCCTTGGCCGGGACTTTTTTCCGTCGATCGATTCGGGCGTGATCGCGTTGCACATGCGCGCAAAAACCGGCACGCGCATCGAGGAAACGGCGGCGCTCACCGATCGCGTCGACGCACGCATCAGGCAACTGATTCCGCGCGGCGAGATTCGCTCGATCATCGATAACATGGGTCTGCCGGTATCGGGCATCAATCTCTCGTACAACAATACGGGCACGGTCAGTTCCGCCGATGCCGACGTGCTCATCAGCCTGAACGAAGATCACGCGCCTACCGAGGGCTATATCCGCGAGCTGAGAAAGCGGCTGCCGCAAGAGTTTCCCGGCGTGACGTTCTCGTTCCTGCCGGCGGATATCGTGAGCCAGATCCTCAACTTCGGCGTGCCTGCGCCGATCGATATCGCGATCACCGGGCGTGACGTGCGCGGCAATCGTGCGCTCGCGAATCGCCTGCTCGAAAAGATTCGCCGTGTGCCGGGCCTCGTCGATGCGCGCATCCAGCAGCCGTCGGATCTGCCTTCGATCAATGTCGAAGTGGATCGCACCAAGGCGCTGCAAGCAGGCTTCACGCAGCGCGATGTCGCGAACAATCTGCTCATCACGCTGTCGGGCAGCCAGCAGACGACGCCCACGTTCTGGCTCAATCCCGTGAATGGCGTGAGCTACAACGTCATCACGACCGCGCCGCAATACGACATGAATTCGCTGCAATCGGTCGCGAACATTCCGGTCACGTCGTCGAGCGGCAAGACCAATATTCTGGGCGCGCTCGCGTCGCTGTCGCGCGGCGCGCGCGATGCGGTCGTCTATCACTATAACGCGCAGACCACCATCAATCTCTATGCGACCACCGAGCGGCGCGATCTCGGCGCGGTCTCCGACGACGTGCAGCGCATCCTCGACGAAGCGCGCGGCGAACTGCCCAAAGGCTCGACCATCGACATGCGCGGCCAGGTCGAGACGATGAATGGTTCGTTCTCCGGACTTGCGTTCGGCCTCATTCTCGCGGTTGTGCTCGTGTACTTGCTGATTGTCGTGAATTTCCAGTCGTGGCTCGATCCGTTCATCATCATCACGGCTTTGCCGGGCGCGCTCGCGGGCATCGTGTGGACGCTCTTTCTCACGCATACGACGCTGTCGATTCCCGCATTGACGGGCGCGATCATGTGTATCGGCATCGCGACGGCGAACAGCATTCTGGTGGTGAGCTTCGCGCGCACGGCGCTCGCCGAGCACGGCGATGCGATGCGTTCCGCGCTCGAAGCAGGCTATACGCGCTTTCGCCCCGTGTTGATGACCGCCGCCGCGATGATGATCGGCATGGTGCCGATGGCGATCGGCCTCGGCGAAGGCGGCGAGCAGAACGCGCCGCTCGGACGCGCCGTGATCGGCGGGCTGATGTTCGGCACCATCGCGACGTTGTTCTTCGTGCCGGTAGTGTTCTCGGTCATCTATCGGCACATGGAAGCGCGCGGCAAGGGCCCGGGCGCGCGGGCCAGCGAAGCGGCGCATAAAACAATCGAATAGCAGGTGGAGCAAGAATGGAAGAGCAGGGGTCGCAACGATCGGGCAACGGACGGCGAGGGCGCTTATGGCTCGCGATCGCGCTCGTGGTGGTCGTCGTGCTCATCGCGCAGGGGATTTTTTCGCGGCGCGCGGCGCATGCGGAACTCGAACGCGATGCGAACGAGCATGGCGCGCAGACGGTCGAGGTCATCAAGCCGGCGCGCATGAAGGCGTCGCAGGATCTCGTGCTCGCGGGCGATATCCGCGCGTACTCCGATGCGCCGATCTTCGCGCGCACCAACGGTTATCTGAAGCGCTGGACTGTGGATATCGGCACGAAGGTGAAGAAAGGCCAGTTGCTCGCGGAAATCGATGCGCCCGAAATCAACGATCAGCTTCGCCAGGCGCGCGCCGATGCGCAGACCGCGCGCGCGAACTATCTGCTCGCGAAGACCACGGCCGAACGCTGGGCGCTGATGCTGAAGAACAACTCGGTGTCGCGTCAGGAAACGGACGAGAAGAACGGCGACATGCTCGCGAAGGAAGCGGCGCTGAATGCCGCTCAGGCGAACGTATCGCGGCTCGAACAGCTCGTATCGTTTCAGAAGATCTATGCGCCTTTCGATGGCGTCGTGACGGCGCGCAATACCGATGTCGGCCAGTTGATCGATGCGGGCAGCGGCGCGGCCGGCCGCGAGCTCTTTCACATTCAGGATCCTTCCACCTTGCGGGTGTTCGTCGATGTGCCTCAGGCTTACGCGCGGATGATCGCGGTGGGACTGCCCGCCGAACTGCTGCTCAACGAGGATCGCAACCGCAAGTTCGAGGGCGTGACGGTACGCACGGCGGGCGCAGTAGACCCGGTCGCGCGCACGATGCGCGTCGAGGTCGACGTGAAGAATCCGACCGGCGAATTGCTCGCGGGCGCGTATGCGCAAGTGCGCTTTCGTCTCACGAGCGCGAACCCGTCTTACACGCTGCCGGGCAACGCGCTGCTGTTCCGTCCCGACGGCGTGCATGCGGCGAGCGTCGATGCGAACAATCGCGTGAAGCTGCTGCCGATCACGCTCGGCACGGACTACGGCACGCGTGTGTCGATCGTCTCGGGATTGAATGGCGATGAACGCGTGATCGTGAATCCGCCCGATTCCATCATCGATGGCGCGACGGTGCGCGTCGGTCACGCGGATAACGGCGCGGGCGCGAGCGAAGGCGCGCACGGCGGCGCAGCGAAGGCGGACGGAAGCGAATCGTGATGACGCGCGCACCGATCCGACTCGTTGCATTCCTAACTATTTCCGTACTGGCCGGCTGCGTGGCGGGGCCGGACTACGTTCGGCCCGAGGTGGCCGCGCCGGCCGCGTACAAGTCGCCTATACCGCTTGACGCGACGGCGTCGCAAGACTGGAAACCCGCGCAACCCGCCGACACGACGCGCCGCGCCCCGTGGTGGGAAGTCTATGGCGACCCGCAACTGAACGCGCTCGAAGAACGCGTCGCGACGGCGAATCAGACCGTGGCCGCGGCGGCCGCACGTTTTCGCGGGGCGCGCGCGGCGGCCGCGCAGGCGCGTTCAGCTTATTTCCCGACGGTTACCGCGAACGCGGCGTTCAATCAATCGCGCGTGTCGTCGAATGTGCTGTACAAATCGAGTGCGGGCGTCACCGTGCCTGACTATCTGATCGATGCGCAAATCTCCTGGGAGCCGGACCTGTGGGGGCGCATCGCGCGCGCCGTCGAAGGCGGCCGAGCGGAGGCGCAGGCAAGCGCGGCGGATCTGCAAAGCGCGATTCTCTCGATGCAGGCGGAGCTCGCCACGAATTACTTCGATCTGCGCGGCGTCGTCGAAGAGGAGCGGCTGCTGCAGGCGACGCTGCAAGCCTATGACAAGGCGCTCGCGCTCACGCGCGATCGTTTCGCGGGCGGCGTCGCGGCGGAATCGGATGTCGCGCAGGCGGAAGAGCAATTGCGCGCGACGCAGGCGCAACTGATCGATCTGGAGACCACGCGCACGAGCCTCGTCAATGCGATCGCGATTCTCGTCGGCGAGTCGCCATCGGGTTTCGCGCTCGATGTCGCGCCGCTCAACGAAGCGCATTCTCCGCGCCCGTCGGCGGCGCTCGCCGCGCTGCCGCTCAGCGTGCCGTCCGCGTTGCTCGAACGGCGGCCTGATATCGCCGCGGCGGAGCGGCGCGTCGCGGAGGCGAATGCGCGCGTCGGCGTGGCGACGGCGGCGTTCTTCCCGAACCTGCTGCTTGCCGCGACGGGCGGCCTCGAAGCGACGCGCCTGAGTTCGTGGCTCGAAGCGCCGAGCCGTTTCTGGTCGCTCGGGCCGCAACTCGCGTTCACAGTGCTCGATTTCGGCGGCCGGGCGGCGGCCCGCGATGCGGCGCGCGCGGCCTACGACGAGAGCGTCGCCGACTACCGGCAGACCGTGCTGACGGCATTCGGGCAGGTCGAAGACAACTTGAACGCGCTGGAGGTGTTGCGCCGCGAGGGCGAAGCACAACGCGATGCGGTCGATGCCGCCCAGCGCGCGCTGGGCAAGGTGAGCAACCGCTACGAAAACGGCGCGATCACGTACCTGAGCGTGGTCGTGACGCAGGCCATCGTGCTGTCTGATCAGCGCACGGCGCTGCGCATCGAGCGGCGGCGCATGGCGGCGAGCGTCGCACTCGTGAAGGCGCTGGGCGGTGGATGGACCACCGCTGCGTTGCCGGGACCGGAAGAGGTGTCGAGGCGGGATTGAATGTCGCACGACGCATGCAAAATGCCATCGCGCATGATGTATGCAAAATTCGATCGGCTAAGCGAGCAGAAACACGCCGCATCCGATCAGCGCGGCGCTCCACAACCAGTCGATGTTGATCCAGCCGCTGCGTAGAAAGCCGAGCCCGCCGCGCTCCTGTACCGACATCGCGAACATGGAGATCGCGGCGATCACCGCCAGCATCGCGCCGGTATGCACCGTCAGCGCGAGCGCGCTGGCCTCGAACGCCTGCCCGGTTACCTTGCCCGTGCAAAGCGGCAGGAGCGCCGGCACGAGCATCAGCCCCGCGCCGTGCGCGCTCGACATCACGAACGACCACAGCGCGAGCCCGGCGAGCCCGGTGCGCATGCCGACGGTCGGGCGTCCGCGATGCCCGCGCCACACGCTCCACACGCCCCAGCCGATCAGAAGCGCCCCGCACGCGCGCGCGAGCATGTCGTGGCCGATGAACGCGCCGAGCGTCAACGCGCCCGCCAGCACGAGCGCGACCGACACCGCGTGACCCAGCGCGATCGGCACGAGCGACACGAGCGCGACTCGGCGGCTGCGCGCATAGAGCCCGAGCGCGACGGCGAAGAGCCATCCCATCGCGGGATTGAGACCGTGAAACGCGCCGAGGCCCGCGGCGGTGAAGAGGAGCGCGGGCGAGGCGGCGTCCATGCGAGGCGGCTCGTGGCGTGTCAGGGGTAACAGTAGGAATCCGACGAGCAATCGCCGCCCTGCAGCCGGATCTGATGCGGCCGCTGTCCTTTCGGCCAGTCGATGAAAAACTTCTCGTCGACGGCGAGGCCGCCGTTCGGATCGGCGTCGAGCTTCACCATCCAGCCTTCGATGCCATCGGGATAGAACTGCGCATCCACCGCGCCGTACAGCGAATTCGTGAAGTAGACACGGCGGCCGTCGCGACTCACTTCGACCATTTGCGGGCCGCCGTTCAACGCACCGTTCGCCGCGCCCGGATGCGTTGCGCGCGCGACCACGCCGCCTATGCGAACCTTGCCCGTCAGCTTCGGCGCGAACGGATCGGAGACGTCGTACTGCAGCATGTCGCCGGTGCCCCAGCACGACACGTAGAGAAAGCGGTCGTCCATCGACAGATCGATGTCCGAGACGAGCGGCGGCACCGCGCCGAAGCCCTTGAGCAGCGGCGGCAGCGCATCGGCGTCGGCGGGCTCGGCGGGTATGTCGATGATCTTCTTCACCGCCCATTTGTCCTTGTCGCGATACCAGGTCCAGATCGACGACGACAGATCCTTCAGGCTGATCACGCAGTTGACGAAGCCATATGCCTTGGTCGGATCGTGCGCGGGACGCAGCTCGAACACGAGCTGATATTCGTCGCCGAAGTCGATTTCCTGAATGTGCTTGCGCTTCGTGAAGTCCCAGAAATGCAGCTTGCGCCCGTACTTCGCGCCGAGCAGTATTTCGGGGACGAGGCCGTCCTCGAAGGTGTCGGGCGTGCCCCATTCGCTCGTGACCATCGTGTCGTAGCCGAGATGCCACCAGCCGTCGTACGCGAGTTGCTGCGGGCCGCGATCCACCTCCCAGCGGCCGAGCGGATCGAAGCTCTGCTGATCGAGGATCAGCACGCCGCCCGGCGCCTTGCCTTCGGCGTTGCCGAGCGCCGTGACGTAGATGCCGCCCGGTCCGCAGTGCACGGTGTGCGGGCGCGTATAGCCGGTTTTTTCCGCGAGTTCTTCAGGCTCGATCGTCTTCACGATGACGGGCTTCTTCGGATCGGGCTTCGTGTCGAGGATATGGATGCGCGACGAGCGCAGCCCCGGCACGACGAGATAGCGCCGCTCCATGTGCGGATGCGGCGCGTTCGGGCACAGACAGGACGAGCACGCGTTCCAGCCGAAGTGATGCAGTTCGTCGCCGGTATCGGGCATCGCGAGTTCGCCGACGATCTTCGTATAGTCGGGCGAATCGGGATCGACATCGACGACGGCGATTCTGTCCGGCGTCTTGCGCTCGGGATCGAACGTCGCCACGTAGGCGAGTGTTTCACGCGGCGCCTTGGCCGCGAGGCGCGGGGAAGGATAGAAGCTCGGGTCCGGTTTCCATGTTGCCATGTGCGTCTCCCAGTGGATTTGCTTGACTGCGAAGCAGACGTGCAGAAGCACTATAGGACACAAGGAGGCGGCACGCTGACGCTGACTCCGGCGCGACGATCTGCGCCTACAATAGAGGCATCGCTCCAAGACCTATAGAGGAGGACGCGATGGCCGAGCCGATGATCAGCCTGTTGGCGGGAATCGTCCTGGTGCTATGCATCGCGGTGGTTCTCGTGATGCATCACCGACACCCGCATATCCAGACCCCGAAGGCACGCTGGCTGGATTCGCATCCACCGCGCGACTGGCGGCACAGGCATTGAAGGTAGTGCAACCTGAAGTAGCCGAATGAGGCGCCGGCACGGACCGGCGCCTTGTCTTTGTTGCGGCGCGAGAAGACATTTCAGCGCCTTGGCCCTTTCATCGCCTCGGCTTCCCGCGCGGCGTTCCATTCCTCGCTGTTTTCGATCGGGTCCATGCCCTCGTCGATGGACGCCGACGCGCGCTCCGCCACCGAGCGCGTTTCCTCTTCGGCGTCGTCGTCGATGATGCCGTCCTCGTCGGCGGGCGGCTCCAGCATGTCGTGCAGCATCGCCTCCAGCTCCGGCGTATCCCACGGTTCGCCGCGCTGCTTCTTTTTCTTGATGTAGTGCCGCACTTCGGCATCCTGCTCAGCAGTCAGCGGAAGCCCGCGGAAGGTGCGGTTGGCGTCGAAGTCACTCATGTTCGCTCCTGTCGCGCATGACCCTAGTGTAACGCCGTTCGTCTGCAGGTAAAAACGCGCCAGTCAGCCGAGCGGAGGCAGGCGTCTTTCGATCGGCGTCGCCTTCACGATGGCCGTGCTCGTCGCGGCGCGCTCGGTGACGCGCGAGAGAATGTCGTCGAGATGTTCGATCGAGCGCAGATAGAGGCGGCAAACGAAGCAGTCGTCGCCGGTCACCTTGTCGCATTCGACGAATTCGGGGATACGCCGGATCGCTTCTTCGACGAGATGCAGTTGTCCGGGCAGCGGCTGCACGCGCACGATCGCCTGCAGCGTGTAGCCGAGCGCACGCGGATCGATATCGACGGTGAAGCCGCGTATCACGCCTTGCGTTTCGAGCCGCCGAACGCGCTCGGCGGTGCTCGGCGCCGACAGGCCAACGCGCTTCGCAAGCTCGCTGATCGCGATACGTCCGTCGCTCGCGAGCACGCCGATGAGTTCGCGATCGATGGCGTCGATACCCGTCGGTAGCGGGCTGCTTAGGTTCTTTCCCATGATGGCCTTCGATTCAAAGGTCGAAAGATGTGCGTGCCTCATTTTAGGCATGGTTTTGGGCAAAGCGCATCGATAGACTTGAAGGCATCGAAACCTGCATGGCAGAACCAGAATGAACACCGACAGAATCAATGCGCGCTTTACCGGCGCAACGAACGCAAATGAGCTGCGCCGCGGCGCGATCGAGATGTCGCTCGCGATGCTGATGTCGGGCACGATCGGCTGGCTGGTCGTGTCCTCGGGACAGACGCCGTGGAACGTGGTGTTTTTTCGCTGCGTGTTCGGCGGGGCGACGCTCATCGCCGTATGCGCGGCGCTTGGCTTTCTGAAGAAACGTTATTTCTCGTGGCGCATGATCGGGCTCGTCGCGCTCGGCAGTGTGGCGATCGTCGGCAACTGGCTGTTGCTGTTCGCCGCGTACTCGCGCGCGTCGATCTCGATGGCGACCACTGTCTACAACACGCAGCCGTTCATGCTCGTCGCGCTGGGCGCATTGGTGCTGCGCGAGCGCGTGTCGGCGTCGACACTCGCGTGGCTCGGCATCGCGTTCATCGGACTCGTGATGGTGGTGCGCGTCGAGCCCGCCGTGCTGGCGATGCCGGGACAGTATCTCGAAGGCATCGCGTATGCGCTCGGCGCGGCTTTTCTTTACGCGATCTCGTCGATCGTCACGAAGCGTCTGAAGGGCACGCCGCCGCATCTGATCGCGATGCTGCATGTGCTGTTCGGCATCGTCATGCTCGCGCCGTTCGCGCGCTTCGATCAGATGCCCGCGTCGCTGGGCGGATGGTCGGATCTCGTCGTGCTCGGCGTCGTCAACACGGGACTCATGTACGTGCTGCTCTACGGCGCGATCCAGAAGCTGCCGACCGCGACGACGGGCGCGCTGTCGTTCATCTATCCGGTGGTCGCGATCGTGGTCGACTGGCTCGCGTTCGGGCAAAGGCTCGCATGGCTGCAAGTGGCTGGCGCCGTGCTCATTCTGCTCGCGGCGGCGGGGGTGAATCTGCAGTGGCGGATCGTGCCGGGACGTACGCCCCGGTAATCCCTCCGTTCACTATGCGGCGTGCGGAAGATCGCGCAGTGCTTCGGGATGCGCCACGGCAACGCGCAAGAGTGTTTGAGCCGCGCCCGTCGGATTGCGGCGGCCTTGTTCCCAGTCCTGAAACGTGCGGATGGAAACACCGAGCAATGCGGCGAACTCCGACTGAGACACGCCGACCTTCGCGCGCGCCAACGCTGCAACGGTCGGTTCGACGCGGGTCGTGCGTGCTGCGCGCCCCTTCTTCATATCGCGAACCGATTGAAGGAGGTCGGCCTGAAATTTCTCGAGTTCCATATCCATGTTGAATTGCCTCACGAAGCTGGTTGAGGAGAGCTGCTGGCAGATTGTCGAATTTCGCCTTCGAGTATGCGATCAAGAGCCAGATCTCGCCGTCGTCCAGGAGGTTGTAGTAGATGACGCGCGCGCCGCCGCGCTTTCCTTTGCCGGGCGTGGTCCAGCGAACCTTGCGTAATCCTCCCGTGCCGGGTATCACGGCGCCCGCCAGCGGATTATTCGCAAGCCATACGATGAACGCCTCGCGCTCCGGGTCTTGCCAGATTTCGTCGGCGTAGCGCTGGAAAACCGCGGTTTCGATGATCGTGTACATCGTATCGATTATACGGCATTGCCGTATGTACCGAAAACCCCGCACACCGCGCACTTTCAGGCCGACTCATCGCGAATCGCTCACTCGTATAGAATGGCGCCCCTTTCCGACTACATCGAAATCCCGCCATGTGGTTCAAGAATCTCCAGCTTCACCGTCTTCCCGCACACTGGTCCGTCACGCCGAATCAAATGCAGCAATGGCTCGCGCCGCTTGCCTTCAGCGCCGCGTCGAGCATCGAGAACGAGCGTCGCGGCTGGGTCTCCCCGCGCGGCGACGATGCGCTCGTCTACACGGCGAACCGTCAGATGCTCATCACTTATCGGGCGGAGAAAAAGCTGTTGCCCGCGTCGGTCGTCACGCAATTCGTGAAGGAGCGCGCGGCCGAGCTCGAGGAGCAGCAGGGCTTAAAACCCGGCCGAAAACAGTTGCGCGAGCTGAAAGAGCAAGTCACCGATGAACTCCTGCCGCGCGCCTTCAGCATTCGCCGCGACACGCGGGTGTGGATCGATCCGGTGAACGGCTGGCTGGCGATCGATTCGGCATCGGCGACGCTGTGCGACGACATCATCGGTATGCTCGTGAAATCCGTCACCGATCTGCCGCTCGCGAGCGTACGCACCGCGCGCGCGCCGGTATCCGCGATGACCGAGTGGCTGCTCTCCGGCGACGCGCCCGCAGGCTTCACGCTCGACCGCGATACCGAACTGCGCTCGACCGGCGAGGGCAACGCCACGGTGCGCTACGTCGGCCACGCGCTCGAAACGGAGGACATGCGCCGCCATATCGAAGCGGGCAAGCAGTGCATGCGTCTTGCGATGACATGGAACGACCGCGTGTCCTACGTGCTCACGCCGTCGCTGACGTTGAAGCGCGTAAGCGCACTCGACGTCATCAAGGAAGCCGCCGATCCCACCGCGACCAACGACGACGAGCGTTTCGAATCCGATTTCATCCTGATGACGGGCGAGCTTGCGCGCATGCTGTCGGCGCTGACGGACGCGCTGGGCGGCGAAGAGGATCTGCGCGCCGCCGCGTAGAAACAGGTATCAGGCAGCGGGCGCCGACGCGAACGCGTAGCCGTTCTTGCCATTGCGCTTGACGGTGTACATGGTCTCGTCGGCGGCGGCCACGAGCCGCCAGTAATCGTTGACGCGATCCGGAAAGCTCGCGATGCCGATACTCGCGCGCACGATCGACAGCCCCATCTGCGCGTCGGTCTCGCCGACGCAGGCGATGATCCGTTGCGCGATCGCTGCGAGCTCGCCATCGCTCGAAAACTCGCGCACGAGCAGCGCGAATTCGTCGCCGCCGATGCGCGCGACCAGATCGCCGCCGCGCACCGTCTGGCGAAAACGGCGCGACACCGCGATCAGAAACTCGTCGCCGATGCGGTGGCCGTGCGTATCGTTGACGCGCTTGAAGCCATCGAGATCGATATACAGCACGGCGATGCGCGCCGCGCCGCGCGCGTTATCCGCGAGCGCGTTGGCCGCTTCCTCCAGCGCCGCGAAGAGCTTGCGGCGGTTGGGCAGGCCCGTCATCGGATCATGCAGCGACGCCTGCTCGAATTCGTTGGAGATGCCGAGAAGCTGCCGGTTGCGCTTGGCATACATGCCGAGCGCGGTGATGAGCACGCCGAAGACGATCGCCGACAGCGCGATCAGCGTATGCGACACGCTCAGGATGCGCTCGCGCACGTCCTCGCTCGTACGATCGCGCGCGGTGCGCCACCAGGCATAGGTGGAATCGAGCGCGGAACTCGCTTCGCCGAGCGCGGTGGCTGGCGAGAGCACGGCCGAAGGCACGGACGGCGCCGGCATCGGGCTCGATGAAACGAGCGCATGCAGCGCGGCGAGCCGTGCGGCCAGTTCCATGCGCGCGTCGCGATATGCGGCCTGATGCTGCGGATCGCCGGCGGGCACGCTCTGCAGCGAAAGTGCAGCGGCGCGGGCGGCGTCGGCGCGCTCGACGGCTTCGAGCACCAGCCCGACGTATTCCTGCTGCAACTGCGCGGAAAAGATCGCACGGACCTGCAACGCCAGGAACAGCAGGCCGATCAGAAGGCACAGCAACGCCGCGCCCGCGAGCGGCGCGGGGCCCGGCATGCGCGCGCGTTCGAACGCGCGCCGCACCCGCGTTGCCAGTGTCCCCTCAGGGGCGGGAATACTCCTCTCGCTGACGGTTCGGGACATTGTTTCGATAGCTCACTCGATGAAAGAATGCGCCCACGCGCGCGAACAGCCCGCCTTCGGGCTTCGCGTGCGCCTGACGCTTGCGCGCCTGTGCGGACTGGCTGGACTGACTCGCGCGGTTCGCCGCGGCCTGCTGGGTCGCCGACGGGTTGCCACGGCGCTGCGCGGCGGCGCTCTGCTGTTGAGATTGCGTCTGCGCGGAGGTTGCGGCGGCGACTGTCGCGAGCGCTGCGGCGCCGGCCGCGCCCGCGCTGTCCGACGCATCGGCGAGCGGCGGGTTATCGTCGGCGGGTACGTTGTCGGCGAGCGATGCGGTATCGACGGGCGCCGGTCCGTCGTTCGTCGCGTACGTGCTCGTATAGCCGGGGATGGCAGCCGTACCAGGCGCTTCCACCATGCCCGACGACTGCGTCTGCGCGGCGGCGATGGCCGGCTGGTCGATGCCAAGCGTGCTGCGTGCGCTTGCCATCGCTTCGGCGTAGACGCGCTGGTCGTGGTTGAACCACATGCTGTACGCGACTGTGCCGAGCACGCCAATGCCGAGCGCCGTCGCCGACGCCATCCACAGGGCCAGACGCCCGAAGCGCAGCGGCGCGCGAACGGGTCCACGGTCGTCGTCGTAATCGATTGCAGGCTCGGGCAGGTTGATGACAGTGGGATCGTTCGCGGGACTCGCGTGGTCCGCGACAGTCTCTTCGGGCAGCTTTGCGTGGTGAGGCATGACAGCGCTCTCCCAGTACGGATTCATCGGACCGCGGCGTCGGATGCACGCGCAGGGCCCGGTACAGCGCGAATGGCGCGAAATACAGCGCATTCCATCATATGAATCGATGAACGCGATGCGGCTTTGTCGGATATAACAGCCGTTGCCGGTTCGGCTCGCGCCTACCGGCTGAATTTTGCTAAACAATGTAACTCGCACCACACAGCACGACAATCCGGCTTAGCGATGCGGCAGCGAACCGCCGATGCGACTGTCATGCGACGCCCGACGCACTCGCGACGGGGAGCATGTTCGAACCACTACCCTAGCATCCTTCGTTCCACCCCTTTTTTTGATGGATCGGCCATGCATCATTCTTCAGAGGAAGTCGTCCCGCGTATGTGAGCTTGCGCACATACGGGTGATGGCGAGGCGTGACCGCGCGCATCGGTGCGCGCTGGCTCAGTGGCGTTTCGACAACACGACGAGCGCGATGCCGCCGAGTATCGCGACGGAACTCGCGGCGAGCCGCGCCGTGAGCGCCTCGCCGAGCAGCAGGACACCGCCCGCCGCCGTGATGACGGGCACGCTCAGTTGCACCGTGGCGGCCACGGCGGGTTTCAATCCTTTCAGTGCCGCGTACCAGACGACATAACCGAGGCCCGAGGTCAACGCGCCCGATGCGGCAGCGTAGACAAAACCGTCGCGATCGAAACGTGCAGTCGTGAACGCCAGCGCGGAAACGGCCACCGCGAACGGCAGCGCGCGCAGGAAGTTGCCCGCCGTCGCCGCGACCGGATCGGACTGGCCGCGTCCGCGCAGCGAATACACGCCCCAGCCGACGCCCGCCACGATCATCAGCGCCGATGACAGCGGCTCGGGCGCGGCGAGCCCCGGCAGCACGAGCCAGACGAGCCCGGCGAGCGCCAGCAGCAGGCCGAGCCATTGAACGACGGCGAGCCGCTCGCCGGTCGCGATGCCGTAGCCGATCATCGTCGCCTGCACCGCGCCGAACAGCAGCAGCGCGCCCGCGCCTGCCGCGAGCCGCACGTAGGCAAAGGAAAACGCCATCGCGTAGACGATCAGCGCGAGCGCCGAGCGCCAGCTTCCGGCGCGGCGCGCGCTAGGTCGATCGCCGCCGCGCGCGAGCAGAATGACTCCCAGCACGAGCGTCGCCGACGCGATGCGTACGAGCGTGAAACTCGCCGCGTCGATCTGCGTGCCTTTGAGCGCGAGCCGGCACAGCAGTGAATTGCCGGCGAAGGCGAGCATCGCGACGACGGTCAACAGCGCGATGCGCGCGCCGTGGGACGAAGGCGCGGAGGAGACGGCGTCGGACCTGTGATTGGGCATCGGCTGAGCGCGGAGGGGAGCGTGCTCACTGTATCGCGTGCCAGCCGTAAAGACATGCTGCGCCGCCTCAGTCCGTGGTGAAGGGCCGCGGCGGCGCATTGCCTTCCATGCCGAAGCGCTCGAATTCGGAGATCACCTGCGCGCCGAAGAGCAGCAGCGTGGCGAGCGCTTCGAGGCTGAACAGCACGACGATCGACGTGGTCAGCGAGCCATACACGACGCTCACTTGTGAAAGCGTCGCGAAATACCAGACGAGCACATGCCGCGTGATTTCCCAGAGCACGGCCGCCGTGATGCTGCCGAGCAGCGCGAGCCGCACGGACGGCCGGCCGACCGGCATCACGAGATAGATCGACGTGAGCACGAAAATCTCGCCCGCGACGCCGAGCAGATAGAGCAACAGCCGCGACACGCCTTTGAGCGACACCTCGACCCCGAGCAGATCGACGCTGTTGGTGCCCATCGCCTGCAGGCCGTTCGACACGAGCGTGACGATCAGCATGCCGACGCCGAGAAACAGGATGTAGCAGTAGGGCAGGAGCGCGGAGAGCAGAAAATGCCGGCGGCGGATCGCGACGCGATGCACGAAGATCACGGACATCGCGTTCTCCAGCACGGTGAAGGCGAGCGAGCTGAAGAAGACCATCGTGACCAGCAGCACCCAGCCGAGCACGGCGCGATGGGCGAGAAAATTGGCGAGTTCGCGCACGATCGCGCGCGCCTGTCCCGGCACGAGCCATTCGAGCAGATGCGCGAGCGTATCGAGCAAGGCTTGCTGTCCGACGAACTTCGACAGCACGATGACGATCAGGATCAGCATCGGCACGATCGACAGCAACGCGTAATACGCCACCGCGCCCGCCAGCAGCAAACCCTGGTTCGCGCGAAAAGCCTTCAGCGTTCGTAACACGAAGCCGAACGGATTTCGGGCGACGCTTCTTACCTGTGGACCCAGCACGGGGCCGAGAATCTTCGACATGGGACCTCCGCGGCGCGAACGCTGCCCATCCTGTGCGGATCAGCAAGTTTCGCACCCATGCCCGCGGAGGGCCGAGCGCACGTCAGCCCGGCCTGCGCGCCTCACTGCGCGCTGCGGCCTGCTGCGCGGCTTCCTCGAACGCGAGGTCGAGCATGATGTCCACCTCGGGCGCGGGCAGATCGGCCGCGTCGACGTTGCGCAATCGGCAGAAGAGCGCGAGCGCCTCGGCTGCGGCGGCGAAGGCGTCGTTCATATCGCGGGAGTTCAGGCGTTTTTTTCTCATGCTCCGCATAACGGCAGGCGCACGATTGGACTTTAATAAGCGGCGACGCCGTTTCACCTTCGGCATTTGATGGATTACTCTAAGTACATAACACGAGCCCGTCGAAGGCACTGGAGGACACCATGGCCGCATCCCACGCAACCTCCGCCGCCGACGCCGCCGCGCTCGGCGCCGACGCTGAAATCGTCGACGCCGACGAACGTCTCTACAACCACGACCTCGCGCCCGTGCCGCGCGCGAAACGCACCTGGAACGGCTACAGCATCTTCGCGATGTGGATGTCGGATGTGCATAGCGTCGGCGGTTATACCTTTGCTGCGAGCCTCTTTCTGCTCGGCATCTCGGGCTGGCAGGTGTTGCTTGCGCTCACCATCGGCATTCTCGTCGTCTATGTGCTGATGAACTGGGTCGGCAAGCCGAGCCTCAGGCACGGCATTCCGTTTCCGGTGATGGCGCGCGTCTCGATGGGCGTGATGGGCGCGAATCTCGCCGCGCTGATTCGCGGTGTGGTCGGGATCGTGTGGTACGGCGTGCAGACGTATTTCGCGTCGAAGGCCGTAGCGACCCTGCTGCTCCTGTTCGTGCCGTCCGTCATCGCGTGGCGCGATACGAGCTTCATGCGCCTCGACATGCTCGGCTGGGTGAGCTTTCTCTTCATGTGGCTCCTGCAGCTCATCATCTTTCAGCGCGGCATGGAGATCATCCGCAAGTTCATCGATTTTTGCGGGCCGGCGGTGTATGTGGTGATGTTCGTGCTGATGGGCTGGATTCTGTATCGCGCGGGGCTTGGCAGCCTGAACCTCACGCTTTCGGGCAAGGTGTTGTCCGGCGACGAGCAACTGCACGCGATGATCAACGCGATCCTGCTCGTGGTGAGCTACTTCGCGGCGCTGCTTTTGAATTTTGGCGACTTCTCGCGCTTCGCGAAGAGCGAGCGGCAGATGAAGATCGGCAATTTTCTCGGGCTGCCGTTCAATTTCGTTGCGTTCGCAATCATCACGGTGATCGTCACGGCGGGTAGCGAGAAGGTGTTCGGCACCATGATCATGGACCCGGTCGAGATCGTGTCGCGCATCGAGAACAAGGTGTGGGTGGCGATCGGCAGCATCACGTTCATCATCGCGACGATGGGCATCAATATCGTCGCCAACTTCGTGTCGCCGGCGTATGACATCGCCAATCTGTTTCCGAAGCATGTGGACTTCAAGAAGGGCGGACTCATTGCGTCGATACTCGCGGTGATCGTGTGCCCGTGGATCTTCGTCGACAGCCCGAAGGCGATCACGATTTTCGTCTCGGTGTTCGGGGCCGTGCTGGCGCCGATGTATGGCGTGATGATGTCCGATTACTACCTCGTGAAGCGACAGCAGGTGCGGACCGCCGATCTCTATACGATGCAGCCGGGCGGGCGCTTTTACTACGACGGCGGCTGGAACAAGGTGGGGCTCGCGGCGTTGCTGGTGTCAGGCGTGATTTCGGTCGGTTGGGAGCTGTCTACGCAGATGCTCAAGCTGTTGCCGCCGAATAATCTCGGCTGGTTGATTGGAGCGGTGGTGGGGGCGTTGCTTTATGTGCTGTTTATGCGCATAGCGAATCGAAGGTAGGTTTTCGCCGGATCCCGTTTTCGCGTCGGTTCATTGGCGTTGCCCCTGTGCGGGGCGGCAGTCACTTTCTTTGCTGCTGCAAAGAAAGTAACCAAAGAAAGCAGCTTTCCCCATCCAAAGTACTTCATGCCGGCCGCGGCACAGGCGATCGGTCTTGGCGCAGCATTAGCGAGTGCCCTCGTAGGCCAGGCCGGGCTTGGACCGCGCACGGTCTGACACATCGCGCTGCCCGCGTGGCTGGTTCAGCACGAAACGGCTCCGGCCCGCTTCGCGGCCGACGGGTTTATCGGGTGCGCGCGTGCTTCCATACCAAGTTATCCATACCAATGGTTTCCCTTGCATACCCTACGGCAGCGCGTAGCGCTGTGCCGATGCTATTTCGTGCTGAACCAGCGTCCCTTGGGTACTAGCTTGTCAGACCGTGCGCGGTCCAAGCCGGGTTAGGCCTACGAAGGCACTCGCTACAGAGGCCACGAACAACGAGAAGAACACCTAAATTGCGTGTGACCGCGGGCGTCTCGAGCTGCTTTCTTTGGTTACTTTCTTTGCAGCAGCAAAGAAAGTGACTGCCGCCCCGCACAGGGGCAACGCTAATCGACCCCCGCGATCACGGGATCCGGCAAAAGCATTCCTCAAACGAATCCGCCGACCCGGCCCAAAACCTCGTCACTTCAGCCACTTACGCACATCCTGCTCCCATTCCGGCTGGCCGCAATTCGGCGGATTTTCCGGTCCGAGCACGGTGATATAGCCCTTGTCCTTCATACATGCCTCATAGGCCCGCACCTGTGTACAGCGGCCAACGCCCGCCTGCTTCGCGGTGGCCTTGCAAGCGGACATCGAGTTGTCCATTCCGCTGAAATCGGCGTTGGCGTCAGCGTCGTTCCATGAAGGCGGATTCGCGCTGGCCGAGAACTCGACGGGCGTGCTGCACGCGGCGAGCGCGAGCGCGGCAACGGAAACCAGACACGAGCGGAAAAATCGATTCATTTGCTTGCACTCCTTTTTCTTGAGCTCTTGTTGAAGGCGCGTGATTCGCCGCCTATTATTCCCCGCTGTCATTGCGCGCGCCGCATTTTTTTGTTCTGCCCGGAGCATTGGATGAAGCCCATACCGCTCGCCCGTGTCGTGTCGTCGTGCTTCGCTGTTGTCACATTGGCGCTCGCTTCGGCCGCATTCGCCGATGACGTCTCCTTCGGCCAGGATCAACTCTGCGGCTTGCAGACCGCTCGACCCGACCACAACGCCGCCGTGCAGGTGAAAACCGTGCAAGGCAGAAACGGGCCGATCGGCTACGCGCGTTTCGGGCACGGAACGCCGCTTCTGCTCATCACAGGCTATCGCGCGACGCTCGGCGAATGGAACGCGTATTTTCTGGGCGAACTCGCGAAGCATCATGAGGTCATCGTATTCGACAATCGCGGTGTCGGACGCTCGGCCACAGTGGAAGGGCGCTTCGGTCCCGACTACGGCATCCGCGACATGGCCGCCGACGCCGCCGATGTCATCGCGGGCCTGAAGCTGCAACGTGCCGACGTGGTCGGCTGGTCGATGGGCGGCATGATCGCGCAGCAACTCGCGCTCGACGCGCGCGAGAAAGTCGCATCGCTGACGCTGATCGCCACTGCGCCGCCGGGGCCGCAGGCGGTGCCGCTGACGCCCGAGGTGCAGCAAGTACTGTCGAGCTCGGGCGCCGATGCCTTCGGCAAGATCATGGGCGTGCTGTTTCCCGCCGATGCCGTCGCGGATGCGTCGAAGTGCTTCGTCGGCGACATGTTCGCGCCGCGCGACTACAAGGGCAGGCCCGTGCCCGATGCAGTCGCCACCCAGCAGAATCAGGCGATGACGCGCTGGTTCGTCGATTCCGCCGCGGCCATTGCCTTGCGCCGCTTGCCGACGCGCACACTGATCATCGCGGGCGCGAACGACGAGGTCCTCGCGGACGCCAACGCGCGCCGTCTCGAACAGATGATTCCGCGCGCAAGGCTCGACGTGGTCGCGGACGCGGGGCACGCCCTGATGTTCCAGTATCCGATCGAACTCGCGCGGCACATCGACGCGTTCGTATCGAAGTGATCGATGAGCCGATACGACAACGTTTGCTGATTCCTGGCGCACGCAGCGCGCATGTTCCCGCTTGTGCTGGCTTTCAGCGGACCTTCATACTGTCCCGCAATCGTGATGCGAAAGCACTCACGTCGATAACTAGAAGAGTGCCGGGGATACCATCATGAAGTCACGCTTTACCGACGTTCATCTGCGCGCGGTCGAACTGGCCGATTCACATCTCGCGCAACTCTACATGGAGTGCGTCGACGCCGAGGCGCGGCTTTCGGGCGCGAGCAGGCTTGCGGCCGTGGCCGTGTTCGAGGCGCGCGACAAGAAGCTCGACGACTTGTGGTCACGTCTGAACGCACTCGATCCGCGACTGTGCCGCGAGTTGAAGCACGCGGTGCGGGACTGGCACGACATCGCGGTGAAACTGCGCGGCGGCGAATGATTTGAGACGCTCGAGCAGCCGAACGAGACGCTGCGACATTCGCGCGCAAGGCCGCCGCAATTAACCTTTCTCCATCGACGCAATGAGAGCGCGCCCCGCGCTTTCCACGCAAATCCAGGGAGAAGGGCAATGAATGGCACCAATGGTACGAACAATCGCGCACCGATGCCCGTAGCGTTCTTCGGCATTCCAGTAGGTTTTCTCGCGCTCGCGGGGGCGTGGCGGGCGGCGGCTCGCGTATGGGCGGTTCCCGATGCGTTGCCCGTGTTTCTGACGGTGGCGGTGCTCGTCGTGTGGCTCGCGATGCTGGTCGGCTATGGACGCAAGTGGCTCGTCGAGCGGGATGCGGCCATCGCGGAGATGCGTCATCCGGTGCAGTCTTCCTTCGCGGCGCTCGTGCCGGTATCGACGATGCTCGCCGCGCAAGCGGTGCAGACCTATTCGCGTGAGTTGGCCATTGCGCTGTTCGCGCTCGGCGCGGTGAGTTCGCTTGCGCTCGGTGCCTATCTGCATGGACGTTTCTGGCAGGGCGGCCGCAAGCCCGAGCTGACCACGCCGGCCGTCTATCTGCCGACGGTCGCGCCGAGCTTCGTCGCGGGAACGGCAGCGGCGGGTCTGGGATTCACGCAAATCGGCATGTTGTTCTTCGGCGCGGGCGTGTTTTCGTGGCTCGCGATCGAATCGATCGTGCTGCATCGCGCGGCCGTGCATGAAGCGCTGCCCGATGCGCTGCGCCCGACCCTCGGCATTCAGCTTGCGCCGCCGGTCGTGGGAGGCGTGTCGTATCTCGCGATCACGCACGGCGTGCCGGACATGTTCGCTTACATGATGCTCGGCTATGGTCTCTATCAGGCGTTGATGCTGACGCGGCTCGTGCCGTGGATTCGTCAACGCGCGTTCACGCCTTCGTACTGGGCGTTCAGCTTCGGGGCGGCCGCGCTGCCTACGATGGCGATCAGAATGCTCGAGCGCGGCGCAACCGGGCCGATGGTGTGGATTGCGCCGGTGGCGTTCGTTGCTGCCAACGTGCTTATCGGAGCCTTGATCGTCGGGACGGTGCGGGCGATCGTGAAGGGCGATCTGCTGCCGGCTGCGGCGTCGAATGTCACGCCGATCAGCGATAACGTTCGCTCCATCGAACGCCGGGGAGCGGCGGGCTCGCGCTGAACGGGCTGGCGACATCACAACGTCAGCACTTCTCCCGCCTGCAAGGCCCGTAGCTCAACCCCCGGCAACGCGGCGCGCAACTCATCGAGAATCTGCGCGCCGTGCGGCGGTTTCAGATGCGAAATCAGCAACTCCGCCTTCATCCCGACGCCTCTCACATCATCCGCGATAAGCCTCGGGCAATAGTGCTGCGCCGCATGCGCCAACGCAATCTGCGCATCCGGAAACGCAGTCTCGACGATCACATGACGCAATCCCGGCAACGCCGACACCGTCGCCCAGAACTCGGGATTCGTCGTCGTATCGCCGCTGAACGCGAGGCACGCCTGTCCGCTCGAAACCGCAAAGCCCATCGACGGCACCGTATGCCGCGCAGGCAATGCCGTCACGACGCGCCCATTCAGCGCCCAACACTCGCCGACTTCCAGCGCTTCGAACCTCACCCCTGGCGAATCGGGCGATGGAATGCGCGTGAAGTCCGGCCAGATCAGATTGTTGAAGATATGCGCGCGCAGAATATCGAGCGTCGCGCGGCTCGTGTGGACGGTCAGCGGCGCATCGCGCGCATCGCCCACGGCGTCGATCATGAGCGGCAGATACGCGATGTGATCCAGATGCGAATGCGTGAGGAACACATGATCGATACGCGCGAGTTCGTCATCGCTCAAAACGGCGACGCCCGTGCCGGCATCGATCATGATGTCGTCATCGACGAGCAGCGCCGTCGTGCCGCCAGGGTCATGGGCGGCGTCCGCGCCGCTGCCGATCGCGCCGCTACAGCCGAGTACCCGAACCTTCATGATGCGTCCGCCTGTGAGTTCATTTCGTATCGAATGCGCTTACGCAATCCCAGTCCTCGGGCAACGCGACGCCGCGCAGCGCATCGATGCGCCTGCGATAGATCGCATACACCTGTCGCTCAGGATACTGCGCGGCGAGCGTCGCGAGTAGCGTTTCCGCCTCGTCCCACTCGCGCGCGCGATAGTGGGCGAGCGCCGCATGCCAGCGCGCGAGCGCATCGGCATGTTCGTGCTGCGGTTGCGGCTCGAACACCGCGATCGGTGCGACGCGGCCCTTCACGCGCACGCGATCGATCTCGCGAAACACGATCTCCGGCGCCTGCTCGCGGGTCGCCTCGCCGACGATGATGTCGATATCGAAGCGCCGCGTGAGTCCTTCGAGCCGCGCCGCGACGTTGACCGCATCGCCCATCACCGTGTAGGCCTTGCGCACCGACGAGCCCATGTCGCCGACCGTCATCGGCCCCGTATTGATGCCGATGCCGATCGACAGGGTCGGCCAGCCGCGCGCCGTGAGCGTGCGGTTCAGCTCGACGAGCGCCGCGCGCATGCCGAGCGCCGCCGCGACCGCATGGCGCGCATGGTCCGGATCGTCGACGGGCGCGCCCCAGAAGCCCATGATCGCATCGCCGATGTATTTGTCGAGCGTGCCGCGATGCGCGCGGATCACTTCGGTCATCGTGCCGAGATACTCGTTCATCAGGCGCGCGAGCGCTTCGGGTTCGAGCGTTTCGGCAATCGCGGTGAAGCCTAGCACGTCGCAGAAGAGCACGGTCAGTTCCGCGCGGCGGCCCGCCATGCTGTAGTCCTCGGGATGGCGGCTCATTTCCTCGACGAGTTCGGGCGGCACGTATTGCCCGAACAGCGCGGCGAAGTGACGCTTCGCGCGCGCCTCGACGAAATAGCCGTACGACATGTTGAGCACGTAGAGCGCGAGCACGGCGAGCAGCAGCGAGGCTGACGGCTGCGACCAGCCGAGCCGCCCGAACGCGAAGAGATCCGCCGCGACGATCGCGCCGAACAGGATTGCGACCAACAGCGTCGCGCGAGCGGGCGCGCGCCACGGCCACAGAAAAATCATCGCGACGCCGGCGACGGCGAGCGCGAGCGCCTGCAACCTCGCGGCGAACGGCGGCACGAAACGGATCGTGCCGTCGAGCATGCCGCCGATCAGGTTCGCGTTCACTTCGACGCCCGGATAGACCTCGCCCACGGGCGTCGTGCGCTGATCCATCAGGCCGGGTGCCGTCGTGCCGATGAGCACGATCTTGCCCGCGAGCGCGCGCGCCGGGATGCGCCGGGCGAGCACATCGGCGATCGAATAGTAGGGGAAGCTGCCGGCGATGCCGCGATACGGCACCAGTGCGGCGCCGTTCTCATCGACGGGAATGACGCGCGTGCCGCGCGGCGTCGCGAGCGCGAGGCCTTCGAGCGGCGCGGCCGGATCGGTCGGGTTGCCGAACAGCGGGGTGACGGACGCGTCGCCGAACAGCGCGCGGATCACTTCGAGCGAGAGCGCGCCGTAGACGCCATCTTGATGCGCGGTGATGAGCGGCACGCGCCGCACGGAGCCGTCGAAATCGATCACCGGATTGAAGTAGCCCGCGCGTTTCGCGGCCTGTTGCAGCGCGGGCAGATTGCCGCCGTAGCTGGTCCAGTCGAACAGCGTGAAGGGATGCGCGCCGAACGCGCCCTCGCGCAACAGCGGCGCGGGAATCGCGCCGCTCGACACATCCTGATTCGAGAAGTAATAGCCGAGCACGACAGGATGGCCCGCGAGCGCATCGGCGAAGCGCTGGTCGTAGTCGAGGCGTGGCGCGAGTTGTTCGAGCGCCTGACGGTAAGCGGCGTTATCCGCGAGCGCGCCGCGCGCGAGGCCGTCGAGCACGGCGAGTCCCGAACTCGCATCGGGTTCGGCGAACACCATGTCGAAGCCGAGCACGGCGATGCGCTCGCGCGAGAACAGCGCACTCACCAGTTCCGCCATGCGCGCGCGATCCCACGGCCAGCGGCCGAGTTCCGCGAGGCTCTTCTCGTCGATGTCGAGGATCGCGATGCGCGGGTCCGTCGTGCGCGGCATGAAGAGGTGCACTTTGGCGTCGTAGATCATCGCGTCGAGTGAATCGACGAAGCGGATGTCGTAACGCCCGAGTGCGTGTCCCGCGAGCGCGACGACGATCGCGAGCCCCAGCGCCCAGCGCGCGCCCGAGCGTCGCAGCACGAACGCGAGCGGCTCGCGCGTGCTCATTGCGCGGCCCGGATCTGCTCGTTCGCAACGACGAGCCGCGCCGCCAGCACGCGCGCGACGAACTTGTGCATGCGCGCGGCGAGCGCGGGATCGTCGTTTTCGAGGCGTTGCAGGGTCGAGAGGGCGAGGCGCAGCACGACCGTCGGTTCATCGGCGACGACGTCCGCGCTGCGCCGCGCGCCGGTGTACACGGCCATCTCGCCGACGATCGTGCCCGCGCCGAAACTGCGCAGTCTCAAGGTGCGTCCGTCGCCGACCGACAGCGCGACCGTCACGCGTCCCGTTTCGACGAAGTAGATCGAATCGCCCGGATCGGCCTGCCGGAACACGTATTCGCCGGGCGCGAGCGTGAGCGTGTCGAGATGCGGACGCAGCATGTCGAGCGTATCGGGCGGCGTCGACGCGAACGCGCCCTTGCGTGCATCGCGCGACGGTTTCGCCGCGCGCAGCATCTGCGTTTCGATCCATTCGAGGCCGCCGTCGAGATCGGCGAATTCATGCGGTCCGCTCGCGCCTCTCGTATCGGTGATGCCCTTGGCGAACCACGCTTTCAGGATCGGCGACAGCCCGGTCAGCACGAGCTGCGCGTTCGCGCGCGCGCACGCCTGGCGCAGCCGCACGAAGCTCGCGGTGCTCGACGCATCGACGCCATGCACGCGCGCAAAATCGACGAGCACGTAGCGCACGGTATCGTCGGGCCCTTCGATGCGCGCGCGGATATGCGTGAGAATCGAATACGCGGTGCCGAAGAACAGAAAGCCCTGCAGCGCGACACCGTAGAGCGCGCGCGCCTCGGCATCGAGCACGCGGTTTTCGTCGACGGTGCGCTCGACGTTGGAACGCCGGCCGCGCCCGTCGAATTCGAGGCGAAAGCAGTTCACGCGCCCATAGCGCACCACGAACAGCAGACACGCGGCGATCACGCCGAGCAGCACGCCCGCCACGATCCCGTACGCCGCGATGATCACCATGATCGCCGGAATCAGCAGATAGTCGTGCCACGGCAGACGCCGGAACGCGTTGACGAGCCATTCGATCAGCATCGCCGCGCCGATGAAGATCTGCAGCCCGACCAGCACCGGCTTCGGCAACAGCGCCATCAGGCTCGGAAAGCGCGCGATCACGACGAAGCAGAAGAGCGCCGCGAGCACACCCGCGCGCCGGCCTCTCACGCCGAGTCGCCAGTTGGTCATCGTGCGCGTCATCGATTGCGCGCCGACGAGCCCGCCCGCCAGTCCGGTCAGCACGTTCGCGATGCCGGCCGCGCGCATCTCGCGATTGAAGTCGACATCGCGCGAGGCCGTCACGCCGATGCTCGTCGTGTTGAGCAGCACGGTCATTGCCGAGACGGCCGCGACGGCGAGAATCTCGGGGGCGCGCGAGAAGAGTGTCGGCAGCCACGCGTCGTGCAGCAGCAGGAACGGCAGCCGCATGCCGGTGACCGGCTCGTAGTGAAAGAGCAGGCCCATGTGGCGTGCGTCTTCCAGGCTCTTGCCCGAGCCGTGCAGCCCGCCATAGAAGATCGCGATGCCTAGCGCGATCATCGACGGCAATACGATCACATAGCGCGACAGCGGCGTGATGCGCGTGAGCACCAGCAGCCCGATGCCCACGACGAGCGCCGGCACGCTCGCGAGCCACGGCAGCGCCATGAAGATGCCAAACGTGGCGGCGCCGACGGGCGCATCGGTGAGCACGCGGAGCGCACCTTCGAGCAGCAGCAGGCCGGTGCCCGCGAGAAAGCCGCCGATCACCGGAAACGGGATGTACTGGATCGCGTTGCCGCGTTTCCAGTGCGCGAGCGCGAACAGCAGCGCGCCGGTCGTCAGCGACGACACCGCGATCAGCATCAGCACGGTGGAGAGCACGGCGCTGTCGTCGCCGCCCGCGGCGTGCACCGACAGCGCGACGGACGCGGCCAGTCCGGCGAGCAGCGCCGTCGCGTTCGAATCGGGGCCGGCGATCATGAAGGGCACCGAACTCGTCAACGCGATCACGAGCGAGACGATCACGCAGCTCAGGAGCGCGGTCGGCATGCCGGCGGGAAGCCACGGCGTGAGACCGGCGGAGAAGATCATCGCGCCGTAGCCCGCGGCATACGCGAGCGCGAGCAGCGCCGTGAGCACGCCCGCGAGCGTGTCGATGGCGAAGGACGCAAGCGCCGCGTTCAACTGCGATGCGCGCATGATTTCCGTGCCGTGGCTCGCGTTCTCGCTCATCGCGGTGCTCGCTAGCGGCACGCCGCCGACGGCACCACCGGCGTCACCCGCGACGCCGGCAGCACGCCGAACGGCAGCCGCGCGCTGATGACGATCGCACCTTCGCCCGCGCGCACGATCTGCCGGTCGACCTGATTGATCACGACGATCTGCCCGTCATAGACGACGATCTGATCGCCCTTGCAATCCGCGTTGCCGCCCGGTTCGAGGTTGGCGCAATCGGTGACGGAGTATTCCGTGCCGCGTATGCCGATGGTCGAGGTCGGCGTCTTCACGCGATAGTTATCCGGCTTGCCTTCCTTCGCGACGAGACCGTCCACCGCGCGCAATCCGCCTTTCACGAGCGACAGAAAACTGCGGTCCTCCTGCGGCGCATTCGCGGCGTAATGAAAATCGTCGACGCGAAACACCGAGCCTGGCTTCAGATAGACGCGCTGCTTGTCGGTGAAGATCATCACGATCTCGGACGCGACGCCGGTCTGCACGGTGTCGCCGTTGTCGATGCCGCCGCCGACCGCCGCGACGCGCTGCGCGCCGCCCGCCGACTGGATCGCGACGTTGCCGACGAGCGCGGTGATCGTCGCGACCGGCTCGGCCGAGGCGGCGCGCGCGGTCATCGCGAGAAGCACGAGCAGGAGCAGAAGAACGTGTCGGGCGCGCATCATGACGGGTCTCAGAAGGACTTCGTGAGCGCGACCCAGAAGCGGTTCGCGTGGCCGGTGCCGAGGGTCGACGGAACGTAGCCGAGGGTGTGCGCGTAGGACATCGACAGTACGAAGTCGTGCGGCGCGGCGAGCGTCGCACCGACGCCGACGCCCGACAGCCGCACGTGATTGACGCCCGGCACGACCGGATGCGCGACGATCTTGCCGTCGGCGGTATCGATGAAGCCCGCCAGCGTGACGAGCACCGGCACGAGCGATTGCCGGATCGTCTGCCGCACTTCGAAAGTCGCGATGTACGCTTCGTCGACGGGCGCATCGCCGGTGGCGTAGGCGCGCACCGCGTACGGGCCGCCGAGCGAGATCTGCTCGGACGAATCGAGATTGCGCGAGCTCGCCTGGCCCGTCAGCGCGAAGTAGAACTGCGTGCCGTTGGCCTGATCGCCGATCACCTGCGTATGCGTCATCGCGAGCACGAACTTCGTGAACGAGCCAGCGATCTGCGCCTCGAGCTGTTCCGGTTGCGGCGTCCTGAAGCGCAGGTTCCCTTGCTGGATGCTGGTATCGAAGGTCGTGATGCTTTTCTGCAGCGTCAGATTGCCCGACAGGCCCAGACGCGCGACATCGCTGCTCTTGTCGCTGACGGAATCGAACGCGCCGAGATGATCCGACAGCAGCTTGTGATCGTAGCCGAGCGTCGTGTACACGTTCGCGGACGGCGAGCGCAGCAGCGCATAGCTGAGGAAGGTGGAGAACACGTTGGCGCTGCCGTAGGCGTCGAGTTCGTCGAACTGGCCGCCGACCGAATACGTCGAGCGCGTGTAGCCGATGCCCCACGCGAGCCCGCTGCCGCCCACCGGCACCGTATAGCCGATGTTGCCGTAGAACTGCCCGGTGATCGAACCGAGCAGCCGCGCACCCAGCTGATCGCCGATGCCGAGCGGATTGTTCCATTGCAGCGCGCCGATCAGCCGCGCCGCGCCGGTCGTCGTCTGGCCGTAGTTGTCGGCCTGCACGCTGCCCGACAGCGGCCGAGCCTTCGGCACCAGCAGCGTCATGTCCGAGGTGCCCGGCAGCGCGCCCGGCGCGATCGTCGCGTTCGCGCCCGTCGTGCCGGCGGCGTCCTGCGCAAGCAGCGTCGCGCGGGTGAGGGCGTGTTCGTCGATCACGTCGCCGGTTTTGAGCGCGCCGAGAAAGCGCGCCATGACCGCATCGCGCGTGCGCGACTGATTGTCGATATCGATGCGCCCATAGCGCCCCTCGCTCACCGCGATACGTACGATGCCGCCGTCGATCTCCTGCGGCGGCACGTAGGCCCGCGCGACCAGATAGCCGTGCTGGCGATAAAACGCGCTCACGCGATCGGCGGCGCTTTCGAGATCGTCGAGCGAACGATCCGGGCCGATGACCGGGCGCACGGCGTCGAGCAGTTGCGCCGCCGCAAAGCGCGTGTTGCCGGTGAACGTGAAACCCTTCACCTCGAAGCGGATGCCGCCGGGCGCGCCCGTTGCGCCCGGCGGCGCGGGCGCGGGCGTCACGTTCAGGCGCAGGTCGGAGGGCGGCGGCGGCGCGGGCGATTGCTGCTGCTGTTCGCGCAGAATGCTGCCCGCGTTCGGCAGCGCCTGCGCGCGCGCATCGCGCATATCGCGCGCGCTCGCCGCGACGAGCGTCGCGAGCAGCACCGCGAGCCGCGTCGAAGCGAGGCTGCGCCGGGCGTGTGGGCCGAAGCGTCGCACGCGCCTGGGCTTCACATGCGGCATACGTGGCCGGGCCATGCGTCATCCGGCAGGCGGCTGCCGTCACTCGACGAATCGGTGCGCTGCTGCACGAGCGGCGCGGTTTCCGGCTGCAGGCCCGGCGTCGCGTCGAAGACATGCGCGGGATTGGCGGCGTCGGTGCGTACGGAATCGAGAACGCCGGGCAGCGTCGCCGCGGTCGTGATCACGGTTCCCGGCGCTTCCGGCGTCACGGGTTGCGCGGGCGGCGCGGGCGGTTGTGGCGGGGGCGGCGTCGGCGTGCCGGCGATGCGCAGCGTGCCGCCTTGCGTCGTGATCGTGTAGCCGGTCGGGCCACCCGTCGCCGTGACGGTGATCGCGTAGGCGCCGGCCGCCGCGCCCGGCGCCGCGCCCGTGCTCGTCACCGTGAAGACGAAAGGCTCGTGGACCGTCGGGCTGTCGGCGAACGCGTTGCCGTAATTCGCGCCGTTGTAGCGCAGCGCGATCGTGACGTCGTTCGGTCCGAGCGTGCGCGGCGTGTCCAGCGGCACGTCGATGTTGATCGCCGTCAAGGTGACTTGCTGGCGCGCATTGAACGCGAAACGGTTGCCCGAGACCGACGCGGCGCGCGCATCGACGCCGCCCGTGTAAGCGTCGCCCCAGAGCGCGAGATTGCCGCTTTGCAGGCCGCCGAAGGCGTCGGTGTCGGGCGAATCGGTGTAGACCAGCCAGCGGCCATTGGGCGCGGCGAGCGCCTGCGCGCCGGCGTGGTTGGCGAAAGTCGCGGCGGCGAGCGTGATGGCCGTGCCGCTCGCGCGGCTCGCGACGGGCGCGGCAAGTGTGAGCGACGGCGCGGTGAGCGTCACCGCGCCGCTCGCCGAGACGCCGCTCAGTCCCGCGACGTTTCCGACGATCAATGGCGCGCCATCGACGAGCGCGACCGACGTAGCATCGGCGGCGAGCGTGCCGATGCGATTGGCCGCATTCGTCAGCCGATACGTGCCGCCTCGCAGCGCGACATTGGCCGCTTCGACGGGCGCGCGCTGCGTGGCCGTGCCTGTGCTCGACATGGAAATCGACAGCGTGCCGCGTGGCGCGCTGATGGGCGCGTCGAGCCGGATGCCGCTTTGCGCCGCGAGCGACAGCGTATTGACGCCGCGCCACGCGACCGGGCCGTCGATCAGCACGAAACCGAACGGCTCGAAGCCCGCTGGCGCTGCGGCGCTGATCGACACGTTGGTCGTTTCGAGCACGCGCGAGAGCGTCGCGCTCTGGATCGTGCCGAAGCGCTGTCCGAAGGGATCGTCCGAGCCGACGAGCGCGGCGAAGTCGCTCGCGATGCGCCACGTGCCGGTTTGCCCCGACGCCGCAGCCGTCGTGATCTGCGCGTCGGGCGCGACGCGCACCTGCGTGCCCGCGGTCTCGATCGCGCCGCCGTTGCCGCCACCGGGCGCGGACGCGTCGAGCGTGCCGCCGACTTGCACGACGCCGCTGTCGGCGACGAGCCGGATCACGCCGTTCTGGTTCACGGCGCTGCGCGCGCGAATGATGCCCGTGTTGTTCACGACGTTGGCGAAGAGCGCGCCTTCTGCGTTCGCGGCGAGCCATGCCTGACCGCCATCGGCCTGAATCAGCCCGTGATTGGCGGCGAGCGCATGCAGCGCGCCGCTTTCCACCGACAAGCCGATCATGCTGTGATCGCCGAGCGTGACCGCGATGCGTTCGCCCGCCGCGAGCGCGGCGAATCCGCCGGGCGAATCGATCGTGCCGGCGTTGATCGCGCGCGCGCCGATCAGCGCGACATAGCCGCCGGGCGCGCTTTTGATCGTGCCGAGATTGACGACGGGCGCGCCGTCGTCGCGGTCATGCCAGTGCCAGCGACGCCCGCTGCCCGCGAACGTGTAGTGACCGCTCATGAAATCATTCGTCGACAGATTGAGCGTCGACGCGAGCAAACCGCCGACGTTGACCTGCGCATTCGGCCCGAAGATCACACCATTAGGATTGACGATGAAAACCTGCCCGTTCGCGTCGAGCCGGCCGAACAGCGCGGACGGGCGCGGACCCACCACGCGATTGAGCGCGATCGCATTCGCGCCCGGCTGATTGAACGTGATCGATTCACCGGGGCGCGTGCTGAACGAATTCCAGTCGATGGCCAGGCGGCCGCTATTCTGTTGAATCGTGGTGTTCGCGCCCGCGCTCGTGACCGCACCGGAGCCCGCGACGACGCGCGCGCCAGTCGGCTCCGCGTAAGCATGCGCGAAGACCGCGCTCAAAAGCGTGGCGGCGCCAAGCCGCAGCGCGGGGGACGCGTTGCTTGTGCGCAGAGTCCTGATCATGTCGGCCGACTCCTTTCTGTTGCGGTGCATCGTCATGAAGCGATGCAGGCGCACCATCAAGCAGTTTAGTGTTCCGAACCATGCTTGCAACTACGCGTTTAGAGAATGCGCGTCCACGCTGCGTGTGTGCGTTCGGTGACGCAACTGACTACTTCATTCGTCTTGGGAATGCGAGGTCTCGAAAGACGCTTCCGGCGGCTCGTTCGCGAGTGTTCCTTCGACGAAATCGCGCAGGAACGTAATCCATGTGCGGATCTTCGCGTCGAGATACTGACGGGACGCATACATCGCGTAGATGGTCATGGTCTGCAATTCCCACTCGGGCAGCACGCGCACGAGCGCGCCGCTTTGCAGCCATGGGAGCGCCGCGAGCATCGGCAACGGCGCGATGCCGAGACCATTGGACAGGGCGACGGCGAGCGCGTCGGCGGAATTGACACGCAGCCGGCCGGGTTCGAGATCCACTTCGACCTGTCCGCGCGGGCCTTCGAACACCCATCGGTCGACCGGGAAGAAGGTCGTCACGAGTTGAAGGCACGCGTGCTTCGTCAGGTCTTCGATGTCTTGCGGCACGCCCGCGCGCTTCAGATACGCGGGCGACGCGCAGAGCACGCTCGGCATCGAACAGATTTTCGTGGAGACGAGCGCGGAGTCGGGCAGGGTGGATGTCGTCACCTGCAGGAAGACGTCGAAACCTTCGTCGAGCATGTCGGGGACGTGCTGCGACAGCGTCAGCTCGACGCGCACCTGCGGTTGTTCTTCCAGATATCGCGTGAGCGCGGGCACCACGTAATGCTGGCCGAACGTGATCGGCGCGTGCATGCGCAGCACGCCGCTCGGAGAAAGCTGCGCGTTGCTCGCTTCGGCCTCGGACAGATCGACGAGTTCGAGCACTTCCTTGCAGCGCGTGAGATAGCGGTTGCCCGCGTCGGTGAGCGCGACACGGCGCGTCGTGCGATTGAGCAGACGCGTGCGCAGATGCGTTTCGAGTTCGGTGACGGCGCGCGATGCCTGCGCCGTCGTGATATCCATTTGCTGCGCCGCGGTCGTGAAGCTCGCCGCCTCGGCGACCCGCGCAAAGATCCTCATGCTCCGCAATAAGTCCATCGTCCAGCCATCCGTTTGACGAAGCCGGAACTATCCCACGGCGGCCCGATGGCATGCAACCGGACGCCTCCGTACGTTCGTTTCAGGATTCACATCTGTTACACGGCTTGTAACTCAGCGCCCGAAGCTCGCGGCTAACATGGATTCATGGCTGCATATGAATTCATGATCGCATCGCGGTCTGCGTGACGGCCTTCTCAGAAGAGGAAGACATGAACGTCAAGGGCATGGTCGGAGTGGGTATCGCGCTGTCGGCGGGGCTCGCCTGTGAAGCCGCGATGGCGGGCGTGAGCGTCGGCATCAATCTCGGGATTCCGGTGGCGCCGGTGGCGCCCGTCTACGCCGCGCCGCCGCCGGTGTATGCCGAACCCGCGCCCGTCTATATGGCGCCGCCTCCGCCACCGCCACCGCCGCCGCAGGTGGTCTATCAGCCGGCGCCGGTCGTCGTCGCGCCTGCGCCCGCGATCGTCGTCGGCTGGCATGGCGACCGTTACTGGGACGGCTATCGCTACTGGGGACGCCGCGACTGGTATGCACATCATGGCGGCTACTACGGCTATCGACACTGGTAAGCGGAGCGCATCCGGAAGCGGAGCATCATCATGAACCTATTCTCTCGAACTCGAACCACGGCGCGATTCGCGCGCTCGCTGATCGTTCCCGTCGCGCTCGTGGTGGCGGCGGTGGGGCTCGGCGGCTGTGTCTATGCGCCGCCTTATGGTTACGCGCCCGCGCCGGCTTACGGTTACGCGCCTGCTTATGGCTACGGGTACGGGCCGGGGTATTACGCGGTGCCGTCGGTGTCGCTCGGCGTCGGCTTCAGCAGCGGCGGAGGACACTGGCACGGCCACTGATCATGTGCTCATGAGCAACTGGAACGCCCGTTGCTGCGCTTTCTCCGACTCTTCCGGAGAAAGCGCACGATGGCTGAGCAAACCGTAAGCTTGCTGGCGCATGACGCTCGCTGCGAGCACTTCATGCTGCCGCCCAACGGCTGGGTGCCGAACAACACCCGCCTGCCGGTGCTCCTGTGGCACCGCGCGATCGATCCAAAATCACCCGACCCCGCCGCCAGTTTCGAAACCCTGTTCGCGCACAACGGCTGGCCGCCGCAATGGCGCAATGGCGTCTTCGACTATCACCACTTTCATTCGACTGCGCACGAGGCGCTCGGTATCGCATCGGGCGACGCGGAACTGATCCTCGGCGGCCCGCATGGCCGCGTGATTTCGGTCCGCGCCGGCGATGCGCTCGTCCTGCCCGCGGGCACCGGTCATTGTCTGCTGACGTGCGGGCGCCGCTTTCAGGTGGTCGGCGCGTATCCGCCGGGTCAGCAGTGGGATATCCGCCGTGCAGCGCTCAGCGAGGCGGAGCGCATCGCGATGGAAGCATTGCCGTTTCCGCGCAGCGATCCCGTCGCGGGTGAAGACGGGCCGCTGACACGCGAGTGGCATTGATCGAAAGCATTGTCAGGCTTTCTGCGTGCGGCGCGTGCCGACTAGCGGCACACGCTTGACGACGCCCGTCGCGAGCGCGGTGCCGACCAGCACGATCGCGCACGCGATGCCCATCCCCACCGACACGCGCTCGGCGAGAAAGAGCGCGCCCCACAGGATGCCGAAGATCGGAATCAGGAAGGTGACGGTGATCGCGCGCGCAGGCCCTGCCACCGCGATGAGATGGAAGAACATCATGTAGGCGACGCCCGTGCACGCGACGCCTAGCGCGAGCACCGCGCCCCACGCATGGAGCGACACCGTGCCCGCGGGCCAGAAAAACAGCGCGAAAGGTAGCAAAACGATGGTCGCCGCGCTCATCGTGCCGGCCGCGACCGTCAGCGAATCGACGCCCATCAGGTGCTTCTTCGTATAGCTCGCCGCGACGCCGTAACTGGCCGACGCGGCGAGCGCGGCTAATGCAGCCAGCGCGGTCGCCATCGGCGCGACGGGAACGGCGGACGCGTCGTGCACGAACATCTGATCCCAGACCAGCGCGAGCACGCCCGCAAAGCCGATCGCGAGGCCCGCGACGCGCAGGCGCGTCAGCCGGTCGTTGAGCCACAGGAAAGCGACGAGCGCGCCCCAGAGCGGTGTCGTCGCATTCATGACGGACGTGACGCCCGCCGACAGCGTCAGCTCGGCATACGCAAATAGACAGAACGGCGCGGCCGAGTTGAGGATGCCGACGACCAGCAGCGGCCAGGCGCGCTCGCGCATCGTCGAAAGCGCCTGTCGCGCGTTGCCGCGCAGCGCGAGCATCAGAAGCAGAAAAGCCGCGCCGATGCCGACGCGCAACGCCATCAGCGGCGCTACGCCGAGATCGGTCACGCCGACGCGGATGAACAGGAACGAGCCGCCCCATAGCGCGGCGAGGACGAACAATTGAGCGAGATTGACAGGGGTCATGGCGGGCTTCGCAAGGGGAGTCGGGTAACGAAGCCATCGTAGCGGCGCGCACGAGGCCGACGTTTCGGTCCGGCGTGAAACGAAAGATGCAGCGCGGTCGGCGCGGCGCGTGCTTCGCGATTCTTTCGGGACACTGGCCCGGCTTCGCTTTATGCCCCGCATCGTAGGCGCGCGCGGGGTCGGCGGCAAACGAGCAATTCTCACCGTTATGTGAGAAAAATTGCCAAGCGCCGGGTGGCTTGCCCGCGCGCGTATTCGGTGCGACTCTTGCGGATGGACAGGCGGATGATGGGTTTTTGCAGTGCGATGGACGCAGTCAACTGGAGATAGCCATGGACAGTGCAAACGGCAGCGCATCCACGATCCAGACGATGACCTCGGACGAGCCGCCGCTCGCGCGCCGCACGGTAGCGAGCGCGATGGAAGCGGCGCTCGCGCCAGGCAAGACGCAGGCGCAGAACGCGAGCGTGACGCCGCTCGCGCCGGGCGCGGCGCACCAGCCCGCGATGTACGCGCCATATCACGTGCACGGCAGCGTGCTCGAAGGCGGCGACAGTCCGTCGGTGCTCGCGCAACCCGCCGCCGCGAGAGCCGAGCGGCAGGGCAGCCAGTTCCATCCGTCGCCGCCGGCGCCGCGCCGCGCGCGTGACATGCTGGCGGGCGCGCAGAATGCCGTTTCGACGCGTTATCGTCAGGCGAAGGAGGGTACCGACGACTACGTGCACGACAACCCATGGAAATCGATCGCGCTTGCGGCGGTCGGCGGATTGATCGTCGGTTTGCTGGCGGCGCGCTAAAAAAAGACAGCGTCGGCCGGACTGAACGAAGGCGGGCCTCAACCTTGCTGTAACAATGGTACCGGTGCGGTGCTCATCGCCGTATCGGGCCGACATGGAAGAACGATCGTACGATCTGTGCACCGAGCGGTTCGAAGTCTGGAATCCGCTATACGCGACGTTCACCGGCCCGCGGCGCGTGCTGTTCGTGCATTCGGAATCGAATGTGGGCGACTCGTTCGCGCTCCTGCTCGCGATGCGCGGCTTCGAGGCCGTGCAGATGGGCGATGCGACGAGCGCCCTGCAGTTCGTCGGCAACTGGCGGCCGCAGGCGCTGTTCGTCGATACGCTCATCGGCGATCCGCACGATCATGCGCTTGCGCGCGCATTGCGGGTTGCGCTGGCTCGCGATCAGAAGGAGGGCGAACTCCAGCTGATGATCGCGCTCGCCGCCGATGCCGCCCGCGATCCGCGCGATACGCTCTTCGACGCAGGTTACGACGGCTTTTGCAGAACGCCGTGTCCGGTCTGGTGGATGTTCGATCTTTTGAAGTGTTTCTACGCCGGGTGAGGGCGGCCGCGCAGCCGCCCGCCATGAAGTTCTAGACTGCCCGGGAAGCCTTGAAGTCGCTGGTTTCCAGTTCGACCGACTGGCCGTGGTTGCGCTCGAGCGTGCGCCGGGCAACCTCCTCGATTTGCACGCGTCCGCCTTCGAAAGCGGAGAGGAGATCGTGCGACGACGTCCCGCTGTTGCCGAAGTGATCGTTGAGCGCATCGAGGGAGACGCTGCACCAGACTTCGCGCCCGTCCACCTTTGCTTCGAAAGCGACACGCGCTGCCGCCACGACATGACGCCGCCCGCTGAACTCTATCGTCATCCTTATCACCTCCTGTTATTCGTTCGGAACACGCTAAGCGCGATCATCGCAGGAACGGCAACAGCCGCCGGCCCCGCGATGGCGAGACTGCGCGCGGCCTGGCGCGCCACGCACGGTCCTCTTGCATGATACGCCCGCCATGCACGAGGCGGGCGCCACGGTGACTTTGCAATGGCCGTGCCCGAGCGCTAACGGCAGCAGAGGCATCCGCCGCGATGCTGCATGCCGTAGCTGCCGGCATCCTCCGCACCGGCGCCGGACGCGCTTGCGCCGCCCACGCTCGGCGCGCCGATCGTTACGCGCGCGGCCGTGGCGCTGCATTGCGGGCATGCCGCCGGTTCGTCGCGCTCGGCGATGCGGCGGGCGGCTTCGAATGCGCCGCACGTCGCGCATTCGTAATCGTAGAAAGGCATGACGTTTTAACTCGGAGAAAGTAGGCTCGCTGGCCGCGAAATCAGGACGCGTCCTTGCGCAACATGCGCAGACGCGCTTCTTCGAGCGACTGGAACTTGCTGTCGGCTTCGTCGTACACCGAGACTTTGCCGCGCCCGATGTCGTACACCCAGCCTTGCACCTGCAGCTTGCCGAGCGCGAGCCGTCCCGCGACCGCCGGATGCGTGCGCAGGTGCGTCAACTGCAGCCGGATGTTCTCCTCGACCATCGCGGCGACGATACGTTCCTGTTCCAGCTTGCGCGCCATCACGACGCTGCGCGCCGCTTCCGCATTGCGCAGCCAGGCGTGGACGGTCGGCATTTCATCGGCGATGGTCGCGCCGGACGCGAGGCCTTTCATCGCGCCGCAGTCCGAGTGCCCGCAGATCACGATCTGCCGCACGTTGAGCGCGAGCACCGCGTACTCGACGACCGCCGACACGCCGCCGAGCATTTCGCCGTAAGCCGGCACGATATTGCCGATGTTGCGGCATACGAAAAGCTCGCCGGGGCGCGTCTGCGTGATCATTTCCGGCGACACGCGGGAATCCGCGCAGGTGATGAAAAGCGTGTGCGGCGCCTGCTGGCGCGCGAGGCTCTTGAAGAGCGCTTCGCTATCGGGGAAGACGAAGCGGCTGAAATCGTCTGCGCCTTGCAGCAGGTAGAGGAGGTCGCCCGTCTCGGCGCCGTCGCGTTCTTCGCTCATGGTGGATTTGTCGGACATGGTCGTCGCCTTTTTGTGCGTGGCGGCTCGCGCGCTGCGCGCCGCGTCAAACCGAAAGCTTGCGGAATTTTGGGATGGATCGCAAGTCGGCTGCTGAACTCTGCGCCGGAACAGGTATTCGTCATATGCAACTAACCGTCTAATTTCGGGTTTTCCGAACTGATGCGCTCGAAATTGCACATTTTTTGGAACGATTCCTTCCGCTAGATTGTCTTCATTGAAAGCAAACAGAAAGGAAACGTTATGAAATGCCCCGTGTGTCCCGCGACAGACCTGCTGATGACCATCCGCGAGGGCATCGAAATCGACTATTGCCCGCAATGCCGCGGCGTGTGGCTCGATCGCGGCGAGCTCGATCAGATGATCCGCCGCGCCACGCAGGATTCGCTCGCCGAGGCTCAGGCCGCGCGCCGTGACGACTGGCAAGAGCGCGATCACGATCGCGAGCGCCGTCCGCATCGCCAGGAGGGGTATCACTACGGCGACTCGCGCGGCAAGCATGAGCACGGGCGTCGCAAGAAATCGTTTCTCGGCGATCTGTTCGACTTCGACTGAGCGAACAAGGGAGCACTGATCTCATCGACGAGTTTGTTGAGTTTGTTGAAACACGGCAGCACACCGCACGCGCGGATAACGGGAGAACGGCAAATGGCAACGGTGAAGCAAGTCCTGAGGGCTAAGGGCGACATGACGGTTCACACCATCGATGCGGAGGCGAGCGTTCACGAAGCCGTCGCGCTGATGTCGCGGGCGGAAGTGGGCGCGCTGGTCGTCATGGTCGGCGATACGGTGTGCGGCATCGTCACGGAGCGCGACTACGCGCGCAAGGTGATCCTGCGGGACAAGGCTTCGCGCACGACGACGGTATGCGAGATCATGACCGCGCCCGTGATGTCCGTGAGCCTCAGAACGAGCGCCGACGAATGCATGACGCTGATGACGCAGCACCGCATCCGTCATCTGCCGGTGATCGAGGGCGGCATGCTCGCCGGCATGATTTCGATCGGCGATCTGGTGCGGCATGTCATCGACGAGCAGCAGTTCGCCATCGACCAGCTAGAAAGCTACGTGCGCGGCCCGCGTGCCGACACGCCGACCTGCGCGCTCACGAAGCGCAGCCCGATTCCGCAGACGCTCGCGGCGCGGTTTGCGTAGGCGGGTTCAGGGCGCGTCGTTTGCGAGGCATTGTCCCAGCTGGCGCACGACGTCGTCCCAGTCGCCCAGCCGCTGCGCGCGCACGAGGCGCATCGTCGGATACCACGGGGTGTGATGCGGCTCGCGCTCGTAACGCCATTCGGCGAGCTGATTGAGGAACAGGTAGCAGCGCTTGCCGAGTGCGCCCGCGAGATGGGACAGGGCGCCGTCGTTGCCAACGAACGCATCGAGCCGGTCGATGATGCCGATGCTTTGCGCGAGCGTCACGTCGAGCGGGAGCGTCGTGAAGCGCTCGGGGTCGTGTGCGCGCGGGTCGTCCAGCCAGCGTTTGCGCTCGAAGCCGCGCTGCATGATCACCCAGTGGATGTCGCTCGTGCCGTCCAGAAGCGGCCTGAGATGGGGCAGGGTCAGGCTGCGGTTGGCGAAGTTGTTCGCCGACTCGCACGAAGACCAGAAGATGCCCACGCAGCGTTTGCCGCGCGCGCGTTGCCGGATGTCATCGACGATCGCATCGGCGGCGGAGGGATCGGCCGGTTCGAGGTAGCGTGCCGAGGGCGCGTAGCCGAGCGCGGGAAAGAGCGAGGTGAAGACCGCGAAGGGCTCGGTCCACAGTGCGCCGTCGGGCGCGACGGTGAAACCTGCCGCGCGCAGGCGTTCGGCATCTTCGGCCTGTTGCGACTCGGACATCGAGAGCCGATAGTTTTTGTCTGAACCGTCGGCGATCGCCAGCTGTACGCCGAGTCCCTGAAGCGCGCCGGCGTAGCGCACCCAGTTGACCTGATCGCCGTGACCCGACGCGATCGACGTCAGCGTCATATGCGCCGGCAGGACGCGCTGTCCGCACCAGTAGTGCCCGACGTCGACATGGGGAAACAGTACGCGCCGCGCATCGTGCGACGACCAGTAGCGATGCATCAGATCGACGCCACTTGCGATGCCGTTGAGTCGCATCGCGCTGCGTCCCTGATGATGCCCGAGCACGTACGCCGAATGCGGGTCGACGCCGTCCGCGTTCATGTCCAGAACGCGCTGGTCCTCGCCGAGGTAGTGCCAGCCGTAGACGCGCCACAGGAAGTGAGCGATCGGCGCGGTATCGGGCTTCAATCCCACGAAGTCGATCATGGCGAGCGCGAGTTCTTTCAGTCCGAGATACGCGCACGCATCGCACAGGCTGTGGAGCTGGAACCCGAATACGTCCGACTGACGAGTGATCTGGCAGCAGATGTCGAGCGCGCGCGAAAATTCACCCGCGCGCATGTGGGCGACTGCGCGCCAATGCCAGTAATCGGCGAGGTGTCCATCCGCTGCCATGCGCTCATCGAGAAACCGGAAACACGCTTCAATCTCGCCAGCGTAGAGTCTCGGGGCAAGTTGCTGGTAGTCGTCGGTGTTCATGGAGATGGGCGTCGATTATTCTGTGAGCGGCATTATTGCGTGGGCTTTGCTACGGGTGGACCGGCGACATGTACTTCCCACAAAAATTTCGAATTGTTGATTGATGTTTTAAAAAATCGACAATTTTTGAAATAATCGCGCATGACCTCGTTTGATTATAGGTGGCAGCGTCTTTGTGGTCCGAGGTCGGTGTTCCGATGCTGGCGTTGGAGGTATGAACTTCGATGATAGTCAATGTCACGGCCAAAACATCGATAATTTATCTTATGTAAAATTATAGATACGGCTGAACCGAGGTCGAGCGCCCAGCCTCATTCACCCCATCTCCCCAGCCCGATCCAACAGAAACGCCCGCTCCCGCGCATTCTTCGTCAGCGATGCCGCGCGTTCGAACTCCGCGCGCGCCTCACGCCTGCGGCCGAGCTTGGCCAGCAGATCAGCTCGCACGCTCGGCAGCCAGTGATAGTTCCTGAGCGCGGGCGCATCCGACAACGCATCGACGATCGGCAGCGCAGTCTCCGGCCCGTACGCCATGCTCACCGCGACCGCGCGATTCAGTTCGACCACCGGCGTCGGCGCGGTCTGCATCAGCGCGTCGTAGAGCGCGACGATCATCGGCCAGTCGGTGTCGCCGGCGCTCGGCGCGCGCGCATGGCACGCCGCGAGCGCCGCCTGCAACGCGTACACGCCGCGCGCACCGCCCAGCGCTTCCGAGCGTGTCAGCGCCGCGAGCCCGCGACGGATCAGCAGCGGGTCCCAGCGGCTGCGGTCCTGGTCCGGCAGCAGCACCGGCCGGCCTTCCCGGTCGACGCGCGCTTTCATGCGCGACGCCTGAATTTCCATCAGCGCGACGAGCCCGTGAACCTCGCTCTCGTCCGGCGTCAGTTCGGCGAGGATGCGCCCGAGCCGCAACGCGTCTTCACACAAGCCCGGACGCATCCAGTCGTCGCCGGCCGTCGCCGAATAGCCTTCGTTGAAGATCAGATAGATGACTTCGAGCACCGATCCGAGCCGCGCCGCGCGCGCGTCGGCTTTCGGCACCTCGAACGGCACGCGGGCCGCCGACAGCGTGCGCTTCGCCCGCACGATGCGCTGCGCGATGGTAGGCTCCGGCACGAGAAACGCGCGCGCGATCTCGTCGGTCGTGAGTCCGCCGATCAGGCGCAGCGTCAGCGCGGCGCGCGCATCGACGGACAGCACCGGATGGCACGCCGTGAAAATGAGCCGCAGCAGATCGTCGCCGATGTCGTCCTCGCGCGCAGCGTCGAGCGCATCGACGAAATCGGGCGTGATGTGCGCTTCCTGCGCGTCGAGGTCGCGGCCGTATTCCTCGTGCTTGCGCGCGTGCAGCGCGTGCTGCCGCAGACGGTCGAGCGCCTTGTTTTTCGCTGTCGTCATGAGCCACGCTCCCGGCTTCTCGGGCACGCCCACACCCGGTTGGCTCCAGTGTTCCAGTGCGGCGACGAACGCGTCCTGCGCCAGTTCCTCGGCGAGCGCGACATCGCGCACGACGCGCGCCACGCTCGCGATCACCTTCGCGGACTCGATGCGCCATACCGCGTCGATCGCGCGCCGCGCGGCGTCGTCCGCCGTGTCGTTCCGCTGCCCGCGCCCGCTCACGCCGCTTCCGGATTCATGTGCACGAGTTCCCAGATATGACCGTCGGGATCCTCGAAGCCGTGGCCGTACATGAAGCCGTGATCCTGCGGCTCGCGCGGCGCGCGTCCGCCCGCGGCGACGGCCTTCGCGACCAGATCGTCGACTTCCGCCCTGCTCTCGCACGACAGGCACACGAGCGTCTCGGTGCTCGCGTGGGCATCGGCGATCGGCTTCTCCGTGAAGGTCTGGAAAAACTTTTCGACGAGCAGCATCGTGTAAATGTTTTCGCCGATGACGAGGCACGCGGCGTCGTCGTTCGTGAAGTTCGGGTTGAAGCTCAGGCCCAGTGCCTTGAAGAAGGTCATCGAACGCTTGAGGTCGCGAACCGGCAGGTTCAGGAAGATCTGTTTGTGCATGGCGGAGGTCTCCGGGTTGGATCGTTGAGCGGCATCGCAGCCGTTACATGCACGACGATCCGCGCGCGTGAAAATCGACACGAACTTCGCGAATACCTCACAAATAACACGGCCCGACCTTGCGGACTTCGATGGTGCACCACTTCGCCGCCGGGCATTGCGCCGCGATCGCGACGGCTTGCGCATGCGTTTCGCAATCGAGCAGAAAGAAGCCGCCGATCATCTCCTTCGCTTCGGCGAAAGGGCCGTCGATGACGCGCGCATCGCCATCGACGTTCGTGACGCGCGCCGCGTCCTTTTGCGAGGTCAGCGATTCGACCGCGCGCAACACGCCGCGCGCCTTCAGTCCTTCGGCGAACTCGCCCATCTGGCGATACGCCTCGCGTCCCTCTTCCTGCGTGCGCTGGCCGCGCTGTTCGACCGGTTCCACGACGAGTAGCAAATAAGCCACGACGAGCCTCCGAAAGTTATCGATGGCGTCCAAGTTAAACCGTCGCGGGCGCATCGGCAAGAGCCGCCCTGCCTGCCTTTTTGCATCGCGTCTCTATCTCGATATTGACAAGCGCCAGCGCGCCACACGATACTGCGACACATGCACGCAGCCATCCTTTTCTCCATCGCCGCGATTAAAAACCGTATGAACGCCATGTGTGGCGGGTCATCGGGACAGCGTGTGCGCTAGCGAAACAGGCAAGCAGACAGATTCCGAAGGCCCCGCCGCAAGACGGGGCCTTCTTGTTTTTGCGTGCAAGGTTTCCGTCTTCGGCTCACATCATGGAGAGCAGAGATGGAAGAGGTATCGCAAGTTTGCGCGGGTCATGGCGCCGGCCACGGCGTGGCGTCGGGGCGCCTGAGCACAGCGGGCGCATCGGGCGCGCGCGTCGTGGTCTATGTCGAAGTGCATCCGCATCAGATGGTGTCCTGGCGGCTCACGCGCGACGCCGAACTGCGCGTGGCCGATGCGCGCGGGTGTTCGCTCTGGCTCACGCGTCATCGCGACCCGTACGACTACTGGATGAAGCCCGGCGATGTCGTGAGACTGTCGCGCGGCGAGCGCGTGTGGCTGTCGTCCGCGAGCGATGCGGCGATCGAAGTGTCGCTCACGTCGTATCGCACCGCGCCGCGCGGCTTGCTGCTGCGCTGGCTCGCGCGGTACTGGCCACGCATCGCGGGCCGGCATGCGAACGCGCTCTGACGATGCAGCCGCTCACGGCTCCACGCAACGGAAGCTCGCCGCGAGACTGATGCTGCCTTTGCCCATGTAGCGCGGATAGTTCGGATAACGGCATATCGGCCGCGTGCGTCCGTTGGTGGCGGGCGCGATGTCGCTGCCGATAAGCGTCTCGGGTCCGACGCCGTTGCTCACCCATTCGTCGAGCGCGCCGAGTTCGTCCCATGCGGGAATGAACACGCCGTTGCCATGCTGGAAGCCCGGCACCATGTAGAGCCGCATGAACGAGTCGACGGTGTCCTGGCCGTACCGGTCGATGAGTCCGCGATAGAACGCGATCGTCTGATTCGGGCTGATGACTTCGTCGGCGAGGCCGTGCATCGCGATGAGCTTGCCGCCGTGCGCGATGAACGCGGAGAAATCCGGGTTCATCGCGCCGACGGTATACGCGAGCGTGATGAGGCGCTGTTTGAAGCGGCCGGGATTGTCGAGGTCGAAGGTGAGCGCGCTGAAGCCGAGATCGCGCGTGACGAAGTGGCGGATATACGCGTCGCCTTGCGCGAACAGATAGCCGTTCGCGGCGAAGGTCGGCGGAGTTAGCAGTACCGGCGAGTCGCCGAGTCCGAGCGTTCCCGAGAAGTCGACGCCCTGAAAGACGTTGTAGCCCGGATAGCTATCGACGCCGTACGCGAGCGGATACGGCAGCGCGACGCCGTCGCGCAAGGTCTGAAGCGTGTCGATCTGCGCGTCCGACAGACAACTGTCGCGCAAGGACGGCCGCTGCCCGTTCGCGCAACGCAGCGACGCGATGATCTGCGGTTCCAGCTTCCTGCACGCCTCCACGTTGCTGACGATGCCGTCCGCCGCGCCGTCGAGCCGGTCGCATTCGTGCACGACGGTCTCGAACACGCGCCGCTGCTGCGCGACGCCGACGAAGCCGCCCGGTTTCGCATACGACGCCTGCCCGACCTTCACGCCCATCAGCCGCACGCCGGAGAAATTGATCGCGGGCGCGTTGGCGATCACGCCGTCGTAGTCGTTCGGAAAGCGCTCGATCACGGTGAAACCCTCGCGCCCGCCCGTCGAGCCGCCGGCGAAGTAGGTTTTTTCGGGCGTGCGCCCGTAGCCCATCTGGATCAGCGCAAGCGCGACATCGCGCGTTTTCTTGAGATGCCCGAAGCCGAAATTGACGATGGCTTCGTCGTTGCCCGCGAAGTCCGCTCGCCCCGCGCTGCCGACGTGGCCCGAATCCGAGCCGAACGTCGCGTAGCCGCGCGCGAGCGGCGTCGAGTCCGGCGCGAAAGGCATCGGGTCGGTGCCGGAGACGATCGTGCCGTTGTAACCGCCACCGCCCATCTGCAACGCGCGGCCGTTCCAGCGGCTCGGCAGGTTCACTTCGAAGCGGATGTCGGGCGTCGAATCCTGCAGCGCCTTGATGAACCCCGTGATGCGGCAATACTCGCCGTTGCGGTTGCCGGGCGCGGCCGCCTTCACGACCCAGGCGGAGACGATCGTCGCGCCGCGCGTCGGCAGCCCGATGATCGACGCAGGCACGATTTTGCCTTCGAGGTCGTCGCAGTGCTTCGTCACGTAGGCGGCCGCGTGGGCGCCCGAAAACGGCGCGAGCGCCATCACGACGAAGAACGCCGCGCAGCGAAACCGACCGGAAAAGGAAAGGGACAAGAAGCGGAACACGTCGTGGAAGTGGCTACTTCAAACGCCGCACAATATATAAGAACAGATTGGCGATAGCCATTCGGGTCTACCGGTCGTTGCAGCGGCACAACCGGCTTCCCTGCCCTCGCGGGCGCGCGTTCCGGGCATCATTCCCCGTCCCATTCGCCACGCAGGTCGCTGTTTTCGAGAAGCTGAAGCAAGGTTTCGGCCGGACGGCTCAGATGTTTCGCGCCGAACGCGATGAATTCCACTTCGGGCAATTCCGGCAGTTCCGCGCGATTCACGGGCGGCGCCAGTCCGCGCGCGGCCAGAAAATGCGAACGCACGGTCAGTCCGAGCCCGCCGCGCGCCGCGGCGATGCAGCCCGCGTGGCTGCTGCTGGTGCAGACCATCTGCCAGCTCGCGCCGGACATCGCCAGCGAATCGAGCACGACGCCTCGCGTGACGCTCGGCTCCGAGACGAGAATGAGCGGCAGCGGCCCGCTCGTATCGACGATGGTGCCGGGCTTGGCAAGCCATTCGAGCCGCCCGGAAAAAAGCCGCATGCCACGCGCGTCGCCCAGACGCCGCTTGCCGACCGCGAGATCGAGTTCTCCGGCATCGACCATCTGATACAGACGCCCCGTCATGCCGATGGTGATTTCCAGTTCGACGTCCGGATGGGTGTCGCGAAACGCCGCGAGCACGCTCGGCAGCGGCCCGAGCGCGATATCGTCCGATGAACCGAGCCGCACGCGCCCGCGCAGACGCGGCGAGCTGAACTGCGATTGCGCGTGCGCCATCGCTTCGAGGATCACGCGGGCGTGGACCAGCATGGCTTCGCCGTCGGCGGTAAGCGCGAGCGAATGCGTGTCGCGCACGAAAAGCCGCCGCCCGACGCTCTCTTCCAGACGCCGGATATGCTCGGACACGCTCGATTGCCGAAGCCCGAGCTGGCGGCCCGCGTCCGTGAAGCTGTGCGACGCGGCCACCGTCGCGAAAGTGTGCAACCAGACTGGATTGAGCATGCGCCATTGTGAACGGTAAAGACGATGACAGTCAATGTGGCCAGCGGGCTTCCCGATGACCTGCCAAGACACTAAGATTTCACAATGCGCGGCGGAAACCGGTTTCAAACGGCTTTCGGTGACTTCCAATATCCGCGCCTCAAGCACGTTGCCCCATCACATGACCAGACAGACCTCGCACACGGCGCTCCTTTGGATCGTCGCCGTGGGTTTTTTCATGCAGGCGCTCGACACGACGATCGTCAACACGGCGCTGCCGTCCATCGCGCGCAGTCTGAACGCCGCGCCGCTCGCGATGCAGTCGATCGTCGTCGCCTACACGCTGACGATGGCGCTCTTCACGCCCGCGTCCGGCTGGCTCGCCGACCGCTTCGGCACGCGCCGCGTCTATCTGGTCTCGATTTCGCTGTTCGTGTTCGGCTCGCTCGCCTGCGCGAACGCGCATTCGCTCAACCAGCTCGTGCTCGCGCGCGTGCTGCAAGGTATCGGCGGTTCGATGCTGCTGCCGATCGGACGTCTCGCCGTGTTGCGCGCCGTCTCCGGCGAAGCCTACGTCTCCGCGCTCGCGATGATTTCCGTCGCCGGCCAGGTCGGCCCGATTCTCGGCCCGACGCTCGGCGGCTGGTTCGTCGAGTCGTTTTCGTGGCACTGGATCTTCCTGATCAACGTGCCGATCGGCGCGGTCGGACTCTATGCGGTGCAGCGGTTCCTGCCGAACGACACGCTGCACGACGCGCCGCCGTTCGATTTCGTCGGCTGCGGATTGCTGTCGATGTGCATGGTGTCGTTCTCGCTCGCACTGGATTCGCCGGTCGAGACGCATCGCGGCGCGGTGTCGGCCGCGCTCTTCGCGCTCGCGGCGGTGTCGGCGTTCGCGTATGTGCCGTATGCGCGGCGCAAGCGCAATCCGCTCTTTCATCTCGCGCTCTTTCACGAGCCGAACTTCAGCGTCGGGCTGATCGGCAATCTGCTGTGCCGCATCGGTTCGAGCGCGGTGCCGTTCCTCTTGCCGCTGCTGATGCAGCTCGAACTCGGCTACAGCCCGCTGCATTCGGGGCTGATGATGCTGCCGATCGCCATCGCCGGCACCCTCAGCAAGCGCTGGATCGCGCAACTCGTGAAGCGGTACGGCTACGACACGTTCCTGCTCGTGAACACGGCGCTCGTGGGCGCGTCGATCGTCGCGTTTGCGCTGTTCTCGCCCACATTGCCGCTCGCCGTCGAGATCGCGATTCTCGTTGTGTTCGGCGCGTGCAATTCGATGCAGTTCGCCGCGATGAACAGCGTCACACTGAAAGGCCTCTCGATCAAGGACGCGGGCAGCGGCAACAGCCTCTTTTCGATGGTGCAGATGCTCGCGATCGGCCTCGGAGTATCGATCGGCGGCTCGCTCGTGCAAGTGTTTCAGGGTCCATTCTCGACCTCGACCGGCTTCCGGCTCAGCTTCGTGTGCATGGGCGTGGTGACTCTGCTGTCGGGCGTCGTGTTCCGCTATCTCGATGACGCGCCGCGCAGCGCCGCGCCGGCTCGCGTCGGCACGTCCTGACGCTTGCGGCTATTCTGTCGGTCCCAACGAAGTCGTTTTCTTCTGGAGCGCAACCGTGCAATACCGCAAATTCGGCAATACCGGTCTCACCGTTTCGCGTCTCACGCTCGGCACGATGACGTTCGGCCTCCAGACCGAGGAAGACGTGTCGCGCAGCATCATGGACCGCGCGGCCGACGCGGGCGTCAATTTCATCGATACGGCAAACGTGTATCCGCTCGGCAGCGGGCACGATCTCGCGGGCCGCACCGAGGAAATCGTCGGGCGCTGGCTCAAGGGGCGTCGCGACGATTACATCCTCGCGACCAAGGCCGTGCACGAAATGGGGCCGCTCGCGTGGCACAAGGGCGCATCGAGAAAACATCTGCTCGACGCGATCGATGCTTCGCTCAAGCGCCTCGACACCGATTACGTCGATCTGTACCAGCTCCACACCGACGACCGCGACACGCCGCTCGACGAAACCCTCGAAGCGCTCGATATCATCGTGCGGCAGGGCAAGGCGCGTTATATCGGCGTGTCGAACTTTCTGGCGTATCGGCTCGCGCGCGCGCTCGGGCGCTCGGACGTGTTGCGCGCCGCGCGTTTCGTTTCGGTGCAGCCGCGTTACAACCTGCTGTTCCGGCAGATCGAACGCGAACTGCTGCCGCTCGCGACCGAGGAAAATCTCGCCGTGATTCCGTACAACCCGCTCGCGGGCGGATTGCTGACAGGCAAGCACAAATACGATGCGGGCCCGAGCGAAGGCCGCTTCACCGGCGCGGTCGGCAAGGCGGGCGTGACGTACACGGAGCGCTACTGGCACGAACGCGAGTTTCACACCATCGAGCAGATCAACAAGATCGTCGCGCCGACGGGACGTTCGCTCGCAAGCACGGCGCTCGCGTGGGTGCTGGCGAATCCGGCGGTGACCTCGGCGATCATCGGCGCGAGCCGGCCGGATCAGTTGAACGAGACGCTCGCGGCCGTCGATCAGCCGATCGATCCGGAAATCAAGGCGAAGCTCGACGAGGCGACGGTCGAATATCGTTTCGGCGACGCCTTGCGCTGATCCTTGCGTCAGAGGCGGGCCGCGCGCGCCCGAAAGAAGCCTTCGAGCGAGTAGATCGCGAGCGCGGTCCAGATCGCGCCGTAGCCGATCAGTTGATCGTGGCCGAAGAACTCCTGATAGATCACGACGCCGATCAGCAGTTGCAGCGTCGGCGTGATGTACTGGATGAGACCGAGCATCGATAGCGGAATGCGACGCGCGCCGGCCGCGAACAGCAGCAAGGGCACGGCGGTCACGGGCCCGGCTGCCGCGAGCAACAGTTTCACGCCGAGCGATGCGTGCGCGAAGCCGCTGCCGCCGTGCGAGTTCAGAAAGAACAGATAAAGCAGCGCGACGGGACACAGCAGCATGGTTTCGAGCGTGAGCCCTTCCAACGCGCCGAGCGACGCGGTCTTGCGCAAGAGGCCATAGCCGCCGAAGGTCAGCGCGAGCGCGAGGCTGATCCACGGCGGCGCGCCGTTCACCCATGTCAGCCACAGGACGCCGAGCGCGGCGATCGTCACTGCGATCCATTGCAGCGGCCGCAGCCGCTCGTGCAGGAACGCCATTCCGAACAGCACGTTGATGAGCGGATTGATGAAGTAGCCGAGACTCGCCTCGACGATTCGCCCGTCGTTCACCGCCCAGATATAGATGCCCCAGTTCGCCGACAGCAGCACGGCGCTCGCCGCAAAGCGCGCGAGCAGGCGCCGGTCGCGCAGAACCGGCCCTAGCCACTTCCACTGATGACGCACGGTCAGCACGATCAGCAGGAAGGCCATCGACCATGCCATGCGATGCGCGAGCATCTCCACCGCGCCGATCGAATGCAGGGCCTTGAAGTAGATCGGGAAAAGGCCCCAGATGGCAAAAGCCGCGAATGCGTAGACGACGCCTGGATTCATTGTTCGATGCGTAGAGCGGACATGGCCTCCCGGCTAGCCGGAAAGCGATCCGCAAGGAATGGAAGCCGGATTTTAGTCGACGCGCGGGGTCAGGCTCCAGCGGCGCGCGAACCTTGGGAGAGATTCTTGCTCGAACCCGGAGCGCGAAAACCGTTCGAGGGCCCGTGATAGCATGGCTCGCCTCGCGCGAACGCTTCTCGCCCTTCTGCCCGCCTTACCGGTCGATAATGGATAACCACACCGTACATCAGAATTTCTTTCACATCCTGTTGTTCGTCGTGACGCTCGCGCTTGCGTGGGTGTTGCTGCCGTTTTTCGGCGCGATCTTCTGGGGTGCGATTCTCGCGATCCTGTTTCAGCCGATGCAGCGCTATCTCGCCGCGCGTTTCGGCAAGCGCCGCAATCTCGCCGCGCTGACGACGCTGGCCGCCGCGATTCTCATCGTCATCATTCCGCTTGCTGTGGTCGCGGTGACGCTGGTGCAGGAAATCGCCCTCGTCTATGCGCGCATCAAGAGCGGCGAGCTGAATTTCGGGCTTTACTTTCAGCATGTCCTGCATGCGCTGCCGGTATCGGTTCAGCAACTGCTCGGGCGTTTCGGGCTCGACGACATCCCCGGCATACAGCGCAAGCTGATGGAAGGCGCTTCGCAGATCAGCCAGTTTGCGGCGACGCAGGCGCTGTCGATCGGACAGAACACGTTTCAGTTCGTCGTCAGTTTCGGCGTGATGCTGTATCTCGTGTTCTTCTTGCTGCGCGATGGCGGCGAGATCGGCCGGCGCATCCGGCGCGCGATCCCGCTGGACGCGGAGCCCAAGCAACATCTGATCGTGAAGTTCACCACGGTGGTGCGCGCGACGGTCAAGGGCAATATCGCGGTCGCGGCGGTGCAGGGGTTTCTCGGCGGGATGATTTTCTGGATTCTGGGCATCGGCGGGTCGCTGCTGTGGGGCGTGCTGATGGCGTTTCTTTCGCTGCTGCCCGCAGTCGGCGCGGCGATCATCTGGGTGCCCGCGGCGCTCTATTTCTTCATGACGGGAGCGATTTTCAAGGGGCTGATTCTCGTCGTGTTCTGCGTGGTGGTGATCGGGCTCGTCGATAACGTGCTGCGGCCGATTCTCGTCGGCAAGGATACGAAGATGCCTGATTGGGTCGTGCTTATTTCGACGCTCGGCGGGATGGCGCTGTTCGGGATCAACGGGTTTGTGATCGGGCCGCTGGTGGCGGCGCTGTTCATGGCGAGCTGGGATCTGTTTTCGCAGGATCAGGCGAATTTGTAGCGGGTGTTCGGCGCGCTCGACGCGCGTGATGCAGTGCAGACGCCATTAAAAAACCGGCCCACAAGGAGCCGGTTCAACTTGCCTTCAACGAAACAAACCCTACCGCACATTCGGCGCCACATACCGGCAATCGAACCGCTTCCTCACCGTGCCATTCTCATCGACGCTTTCCAGATAAACATCGAACTGCCACAAGCGCGCCATGTGCTTGAGCACTTCGTCGCTATCGTTCGCGAGATGGCGATTATCGGTCATGAAGTGACGCAGCGTCAGACTCCGATCACCGCGCGTATTCACCGAATACACCTGAATATTCGGCTCGCGATGATGAATATCATACTGTCGCGACAACGCCTGGCGCACATACCGATACCCGCTGCCGTCATGAATCGCCGACACTTCCAGCGCGTCGCGCATGTCGTCGTCGAGAATCGAGAATAGACGCATCTCGCGAATCAGGTGCGGAGACAGATACTGCGCGATGAAACTCTCATCCTTGAAATTACGCATCGCGTAATGCAGGGACTCCAGCCAGTCGCTGCCCGCGAGCTCCGGGAACCATTCGCGGTCTTCGTCCGTCGGGTTTTCGCAGATGCGGCGGATATCGCTCATCATCGAAAAGCCGAGCGCGTACGGATTGATGCCGCTGTAATACGGTTTCGTCACCGGCGGCTGATACACGACGTTCGAGTGCGAATGCAGAAACTCCATCATGAAGCTGTCTTCGAGACGGCCTTCGTTGTAGAGCGTATTCAGCAGCGTGTAATGCCAGAACGTCGCCCAGCCTTCGTTCATGACCTGCGTCTGCCGCTGCGGATAAAAATACTGGCCGATCTTGCGCACGATGCGAATGACTTCGCGCTCCCACGGCTCCAGCAACGGCGCGTTCTTCTCCGCGAAGTACAACAGATTCTCCTGCGGCTCCGGCGGATAGCGGCTTTCGGTTTCTTCCGCGGTCGGCTCCTTGCCCTTCGGCAAGGTGCGCCACAGTTCGTTGACCTGCGATTGCAGATACGCTTCACGCTCGCGCCGCATCGCGGCTTCCTTCGCCAGCGACAGCTTTTGCGGCCGCTTGTAGCGATCGACGCCGTAGTTCATCAGCGCGTGACACGAGTCGAGCAGTTCCTCCACGCGATCCAGACCATACCGCTCCTCGCACTCGGCGATGTAATTCTTCGCATAGACGAGGTAATCGATGATCGCGTGCGCGTCCGTCCACAGACGGAACAGATAGTTGCCCTTGAAAAACGAGTTGTGCCCGTACGCCGCGTGGGCGATCACGAGCGCCTGCATCGTCATGGTGTTCTCTTCCATGAGATACGCGATGCAGGGATTCGAGTTGATCACGATTTCGTACGCGAGGCCCATCTGCCCGCGCCGATAGCCTTTCTCCGTCGCAAGAAAGTGCTTGCCGAACGACCAGTGCCGATAATTCACCGGCATGCCGACGGAAGCATAGGCATCCATCATCTGCTCGGAGCTGATGATCTCGAGCTGGATGGGATAGGTGTCGAGACCATAGCGATTCGCGACGCGGGAAATTTCGGCGTCGTATTCCTCGATCAGCTCGACCGTCCAGTCCGACGGGCACGGCAATGGCCGCCGCTTCTCTGCAACATTCATTCTGCCTTCCTCGTGCGCCTCTTCCATGTCTGCGGACGCCTTGCGTTGTCCCGCTTCGGGACCGAGCCGGGAAGCAAGACGATCGTCCGTGCTTTCCAGCTGATACCCCCGCGTTTCGTTTTGCAAATGCCCGCTCGTCATGCGGCCGCCTGCTGCTTTTCGAACAGCTCGCGGAACACCGGGTAGATGTCCGCGGCCGAATCGACTTTTTTCATCGCCAGTTCGGGCGCGCCCATGGCCAGCTGAGCATACTCCAGCCAGAGATTCTGCTCTTCCGGCGCTACTTGAATATAGGCAAAATACCGGACCTTCGGCAGGATGTCTTCCGCCAGCAGCTTGCGGCACTTCGGGGAATCGTCCGTCCAGTTGTCGCCGTCGGATGCCTGCGCGCCGTAAATGTTCCATTCAGTCGGCGAGTAACGCTCGTCCATGATCTTCTTCATGAGTTCGAGCGCGCTCGACACAACCGTGCCGCCGCTTTCCGTCGAATGGAAGAACGTCTCCTCGTCCACTTCCTCGGCGCGCGTATGGTGCCGGATGAACACGACTTCGATCTTCTCGTAGTTGCGTTGCAGGAACAGATACAAGAGGATGAAGAAGCGCTTGGACAAGTCCTTGCGCTGCTCGTCCATCGAGCCCGAAACGTCCATCAGGCAGAACATCACCGCCTTGCTCGATGGCGTGGGCTGCTTCACGCGGTTGATATAGCGCAGATCGAACGGATCGATGAACGGAATGCGCGTGATGCGGCCCTGCATGATGACGATGTCCGCTTCGAGCCGCGCGATCTCTTCCGGCTCGGCGCCCTCTTCCTTCAACTGTTCGAGCTGGCGTTCCATCTCGCGCAACTGCGACGCGAGCGGCCAGCCCAGCGCGATGCGACGCCCGAGCGCGCTGCGCAACGATCTCACCACATCGATATTGTTCGGCGTGCCTTCCGCCGCCCAGCCCGCGCGCACGTTCTTCCACGTCGGCACGGCCAGCAACTGGGTCTTCACGAGGCGTGGCAGTTCGAGATCGTCGAAGAAATACTGCATGAATTCTTCGCGCGACAGTTCAAAGACGAAATCATCCTGCCCTTCGCCCTCGTTGCTGGCGCTCTTGCCGCCGCCTCCCGCACCGCCCGGCGGACGCGGAATCTTGTCGCCGCGAATGTAATCGGCGTTGCCCGGATGGACGAACTCACGCTTGCCGCCCGGTCCGTGACGGAACGACGGTTCGGAGATGTCCTTCTTGGGGATCGTGATGCTTTGCGTGCTTTGAATGTCTTTGATGCTGCGATCACGCACCGCGTCGGAAACCGCGCGGCGAATGTAACTCTTGACGCGTCGCAGGAAGCGTTCGCGGTTGGCGATGCTCTTGTTCTTGCCGGCTAACCTGCGGTCGATGATTTGGTGCAGCACATCCAGTCTCCCGCGTTATGGGCGAGGTTGAGAGGCGCTGCGCGATCCAACGGCGGTGCGCGGCGTCTTTCGTCTCGCAAAGTGTCCATTGGACCGCCTGGACGCAATCCGCACGCCTGAGCGGTATGGACATTCTAACTATCGCTTTTGCGCGGGACGGGAGCCGAGCGCCAAGCGCGCCCACTCCCGTCATTCCCTACTCTACATCACGACGACTTGCGCACGCGCAGATACCAGTCGCACAGCAGGCGCACCTGCTTCGGCGTGTAGCCCTTCGCGACCATGCGATTGACGAAGTCCTCGTGCTTGCGTTGCTCTTCGGCCGATCCCTTTGCGTTGAACGAAATCACCGGCAGAAGTTCTTCCGTATTGGAGAACATCTTCTTCTCGATCACCACGCGCAGCTTCTCGTAGCTGATCCACGCGGGGTTTTTGCCGCCGTTGGCCGCGCGTGCGCGCAACACGAAGTTCACGATTTCGTTGCGGAAATCCTTCGGGTTGCTGATGCCTGCGGGCTTCTCGATCTTCTCCAGTTCGGCGTTCAATGCCGCGCGGTCGAAGCTCTCGCCGGTGTCGTGATCGCGGAACTCCTGATCCTGAATCCAGAAGTCGGCGTACGTCACATAGCGGTCGAAGATGTTTTGTCCATACTCCGAATACGACTCCAGATAAGCGGTCTGAATCTCCTTGCCGATGAACTCGGCATAGCGCGAAGCCAGCACGTCCTTGATGAACGACAGATACTTCTGCTCCGTTTCCGGCGGGAACTGCTCGCGCTCGATCTGCTGTTCGAGCACGTACATCAGATGCACCGGGTTCGCGGCGACCTCGCTCGAATCGAAGTTGAAGACGCGCGACAGGATCTTGAACGCGAAGCGCGTGGAGACGCCCGTCATGCCTTCGTCGACACCCGCGTAATCGCGATACTCCTGATACGACTTCGCCTTCGGGTCCGTGTCCTTCAGGTTCTCGCCATCGTAGACCTGCATCTTCGAAAACAGGCTCGAGTTCTCCGGTTCGTGCAGTCGCGTGAGCACGGCCATCTGCGCCATCATCTTGAGCGTGCCCGGTGCGCAAACCGCCTCGGCGAGGGACGAATTGCGCAGCAGCTTCTCGTAGATCTTGATCTCTTCGCCGTAGCGCAGGCAGTACGGCACCTTCACCACGAAGATACGGTCGAGCAGTGCTTCGTTGTTCTTGTTGTTGCGGAACGCCTTCCACTCCGACTCGTTCGAGTGCGCGAGGATGACGCCGTCGAACGGAATCGCGCCGAAGCCTTCCGTGCCCTTGAAGTTGCCTTCCTGGGTCGCGGTGAGCAGCGGGTGCAGCACCTTGATCGGCGCCTTGAACATTTCGACGAATTCGAGCAGGCCCTGGTTGGCGAGGCACAGGCCGCCGGAATAGCTGTATGCGTCCGCGTCGTCCTGCGAATAGGTTTCGAGCTTGCGGATGTCCACCTTGCCGACGAGCGACGAGATGTCCTGATTGTTCTCGTCACCCGGTTCCGTCTTGGCAATGCCGATCTGGCGAAGGATCGACGGATAGCGGCGCACCACGCGGAACTTGCGGATGTCGCCGTTGTACTCGTGCAGGCGCTTCACGGCCCACGGCGAGAGGATGCTCTTGAGATAGCGGCGCGGAATGCCGTACTGCTCTTCGAGCACCGGGCCGTCCTCGTCGTAATCGAAGAGGCCGAGCGGCGATTCGTTGACGGGCGAGCCCTTGAGCGAATAGAACGGCACGCGCTCCATGAGCTGCTTCAGCCGTTCGGCGATCGACGACTTGCCGCCGCCCACCGGACCCAGCAGATAAAGAATCTGCTTCTTTTCTTCGAGACCCTGCGACGCGTGCCGGAAGTACGACACCACGTTCTCGATCACGTCCTCCATGCCGTAGAACTCGCGGAACGCGGGGTACACCTTGATGTTCTTGTTTGCAAACACACGCGATAAACGCGGGTCGAGGCGAGTGTCGACCATCTCCGGTTCCCCGATGGCCGTCAACATGCGTTCGCCCGCTGTTGCGTATGTGGCCGGATCTTCTTTGCAGAGCGCGAGATACTCTTCGAGCGAGAATTCCTCCTCGCGGGTTTTTTCGAAGCGGGTCGCGAAACTGCTGTAGATATCCATGCTACCTCCTCGCCGAAGTCAGAAAGCTATGCCGTGCGCAACGCGCGTAATCGAAACGACATCGCTTGAAATCATCCTAAACCCTTTCGAATTTTTTTTCACGCACTTGCGTTGTTCATTTGCTTCGAAGAATTCCTAGCTTGGTGAGTTATTTTCGTTCACCTACAATCCTCATCCCAATGACTCTATCCTCTTGCTCGACATCGTTCCTGCCTGTTCGTTGCCGCGCGCTCCCCGCTACATATCCACTGGTCTTGTCCGCCAATGCGACCTTGCTCACGCTGGCGCGCGGTCATCAATAACCGTTCCCGATGTATGGTGTTTCCGTCCTCATGCGAGCACCAGTTCCAGTTCGCCGATGCGATCGATCGCGCCATGCAGCATCGCCGGTCCGTCGACGCGAACCGCGCCGGTGTAGGAGCCTGTGGTGATCGTCCAGAAGGGTTCGACGGTCAAACCCATGCGGGAACAATGGTTGACGAGCCACGGCAGCAATTCGCGCGGGTCGCCTGCCGGATTGCCGAGCGCGGCCGGCGCGATCGATACGCCATCGAGCGTGAATTCCAGGCGCGGCGTGAGGAAGTCGAAGCCCGGCGCGATCACGTCATAAGGCTCCATACCAGATACGACGAGCGCGCCGTTGTTCTGCGAATCCGCGAGCTGGGCGAGCGGGTCGAGATTGGGCCACTGCGCGAAACGGCTGTCGACCACTTCGAGCGCGACCGCGATGCCGCCGATCGCATCGAACACTTCGTCGCGCGTGTAAGGGTCGTGCCGCGCGGGCAGCGCATACGCGAAGCGAAACGCAATCTCGAGTTCCACCAGCACGCGAAAGAACGATTCGAAGGGCAGCCGCGCCGGTGAAACATGGACCAGCGCGGCGTCGATCGGCGCGCCCGTGGCGAGCGCGTCGGGCGCGCGGGCGCCGATCTTCCACGCGCCGATGCGCCCATCCGACTCTCTCAGCATCTCGTGCTGGATCGCGTAGGCGGTGGGCGTGTCGGCCGGAAGGTCGGCGGGCTCCAGCACGTCGATCAGTTGATGCCGGCGGCGGGCGTCCGCGAGTTTCGCGGCGAGTGTCGATCCGGTCATGTTCATATCCTCGAGTGAACGGTGACGCACACCCGTCAGTGTACGGGTTACCGGATCGGCATTGGTCGCGCGCGTGTGGATTCGCGCGCATTCGCATCATGCGCCGCTCAGAAGGTCTCCCAGTCGCCGCCTGCGTCCGCCGTCGCCGCCGTCCGGGGCGCGCCCGCCGGCACGGGCGCGGCGCGCTTCGCCGGCGCCGCCGCGACGGGCTTTCGCACGACGCGCGCGGCCACCGTTGCAGGCGATGCAATGTTCACTGCCGGCGCGGATTTCGTCACGGCGGGCGTGACGCTGTCCGCGACCTGGAACACCGCCACTGCCTGCCGCAGCCGCGCGGCCTGATCTTCGAGCGACTGCGCGGCGGCGGCCGCCTCCTCGACGAGCGCCGCGTTCTGCTGCGTCACTTCGTCCATCTGCGTGACGGCGCGCGACACCTGATCGATGCCGCTCGACTGCTCCTCCGACGCCGCCGCGATTTCGCCCATGATGTCGGTCACGCGCTGCACGGCGCCGATGATCTCGCTCATCGTGCGGCCCGCTTCGTCGACGAGCGTCGTGCCGGTCCGCACGCGCGCCACCGAGGTGTCGATCAGTTCCTTGATTTCCTTCGCCGCCGCCGACGAGCGCTGCGCCAGGCTGCGCACCTCGCCCGCGACCACCGCGAAGCCACGCCCTTCCTCGCCCGCGCGCGCCGCCTCGACCGCCGCATTGAGCGCGAGAATGTTGGTCTGGAACGCGATGCCCTCGATGATCGTGATGATGTCCGCGATCTTCGACGAGCTGCCGTTGATCTCCCGCATGGTATCGACGACCTGCGTGACCACCGCGCTGCCCTTGCCCGCGATCTCCGACGCGTTCGCCGCCAGCGCGCTCGCCTGCCGCGCGTTGTCGGCGTTCTGGCGGACGGTGCCGGTCAGCTCTTCCATGCTCGACGCGGTTTCCTGCAGCGCCGACGCCTGTTCTTCGGTGCGCGACGACAGATCGGTATTGCCTGCGGCGATCTGCTGCGTCGCCGAAGCGATCGATTCGCTGCCCGAGCGCACGGTGCGCACCGTCGTCAGCAGGCTCGTGCGCATCCTGGCGAGGCCTTCGAGCAACTGCCCCATTTCGTCGCGCGACGTGACGACGACCTCGCGGCGCAGATCGCCTGCGGCGATCGCCTCGAAGTGGCCGAGCGCGGCTTCGAGCGGCCGCGCGATCGCGCGCCGCAGCGACACCCACGCGAACGCGGCCGCCGCCATGCCGAGCGCGACGGCGGCAAGGCTCAGCGCGCGGAACCACAGGAAGCGGCTTTGCGTCTCCTCGTAGCTCTTCTTCGACGCTTCGGTCAGAAACTTGCGCAGCGCGTCGTTCGCGTTGGCGAGTTCGTTATAGGTGGACTGCATCGACTTGGCGTTCGCGATGATGCCGTCGTGATCGTTCGCCAGCACCGCCGCGATGCCCTTGTCGACGACGCCTTGCAGCGCGAGACGCCGGTCCTGCGCCGTCTCGGCGAGACGCCTTTCCTCCGGCGACTGCGGCAGCGACGTGTATTCCTTCCAGAAGCCGTCGGCGCGCTCGCGCATCATGCGCGCGCGCTCGACGGTCGCGGCCACTTCGGGCGTGCCGGCGAGCAGCGCCGCGCGGTCGAACACGAGCCGCTCGCGCGCCGCGTACATTTCCGCGTTGCCGACCGCGATCGCGGCGGGCATCTGCACGGCGTAGGTGTTGAGGAACGCGCCGTTCGAATGGCTCATGCCGGTGAGCCCCAGCGCGCCGATCGCGATGAGCAGCGCACCCAGAAACGCCATCGAGATGCCGAGGCGCGCCTTGATCGTCAAAGCCTTTTTCATTGAGTTTTCCCTGATGCCGCTTGCGAGCGGGTCTCCCGGCCGATTTGACGGCCGGCGCGCGGGACATTGCCCGAAAACGCGCCGGCTGACGTCCGCGCGGCCGATGCGCGCCGTCCTTTCCGTCGATGGGGCGTGCGCGCGAGGATCGCGCGTCCGCTATCGACGTAAACGGCGCGAAAGCCTGGGCACTTGAGGGAATTGTTTCGTATGAAAAGAAAACGGCGCGTCAGGCGCGCCGTTTTTCAACGTACATTGAAAAGTTATGCGGAAATTTCGCTGCGGTGCGGAATCGACGGTTGCGCCCCTTCGCGTGTGACCGCGATGGCGGCGGCGCGCTGGCCGAAGCCGATCGCATCCATCGCGGCCGCGCCGCGCGCGAGTTCCGCCGCGAAGCCCCCGATGAAAGTATCGCCGGCGGCGGTCGTATCGACGGCGTCGACTTGCGGCGAGGGCAGATGCACGCCGTCATCGCCCGCGCCGTCGAGCAGCGCGAGCACGCCTTGCGCGCCGAGCGTCACGATCACGTTGCGCGCGCCCTTCGCCTTGAGCGCCTGCGCGGCGCGGCGCGCGTCGTCCGGCGTGTCGATGGCGACGCCCGACAGCGTCGCCGCTTCCAGTTCGTTCGGAATCAGATAGTCGATGAGCGGAAACCAGTCCGGCGGCAGCTTGCGCGCGGCGGGCGCGGGATTGAGCACGGTCACGCGTTTGAGCCGCCGGCCGGTGGCGAGCGCGGCGCGCACGGTTTCCAGCGGCGTTTCGAGCTGACAGACGACGACGTCGGCTTGCGCGAGCAGCGCTTCGTGCGCCTCGATGCGCGTGGGCGATACCTCGGCATTGCTGCCCGCGACGATGACGATGGCGTTCTGGCTCGCGTCATCGACGACGATGAGCGCGACGCCCGTCGGCGCGTGTGCGCTGGTCGCGAGCGCGGTGCAGTCGATGCCCTCCGCTTCCAGGCTGGCCTTGAGCGTCGCGCCGTTCGAGTCGTTACCGACGCAGCCGATCATCGTGACCTGGGCGCCCAGCCGTGCCGCCGCGACCGCCTGATTGCCGCCCTTGCCGCCCGGCACCTGCGCGAACGCGTGCCCGGCGAGCGTCTCGCCCGGCCGCGGCAGCCGCGGCGCGCGCGCGACGAGATCCATGTTGAGACTGCCGACCACGGTCACGCGGCCGGTCCTGCCTGCATCGCCCATCTCGTTTCCTTTTAACAGCGTTCGTTATCCATTCGCGGCGCGCCGCGCTTCCGGCACCACCGCGGTCGATTCGCGGCGCACGAGGCGCGGCGGCACCACGCGCCGGCGCGTCGTTCCGGTCAGCTTGCCAGTGATACGGTCGATCAGCGTCTGCGCGGCCATTTCGCCGAGCGCACGCACCGACTGTCCGACCGTCGACAAGGCCGGATAGGTGTAGCGCGACAGCTCGACATCGTCGAAGCCGATGATCGAGCAATCCGTCGGCACGTTGATGTGGCGCTCGGCCGCCGCACGCAGCGCGCCGATGCCCATCATGTCGTTGCACGCGAAGATCGCCGTCGGCTTCATGTTGTCCAGCAATTGCGAGGCCGCGGCGTAACCGCCTGTCGCGGAGAAGTCGCTCTGCACGATCGCGTTCGGCGCGATCTCGATGCCGCGTTCCGCCATCGCGCGGATGAAGCCGTGCAGGCGCATCGCGGAGACGGCCGTCGCGACCGGTCCGGTGATGCAGCCGATCTGCGAATGCCCGAGTTGCAGCAAGTGCCGCGTGGCGAGATACGCGCCCTTTTCGTGATCGATCTGCACGAGGTCCGATTGCAGCCCCTCGATATTGCGATCGACGATCACGAGCGGCTCGCGCGCCCCCGCGAGACATTGCGCGAGCACCGCGTCCTCGCCCGCCGACGCGATCACCAGCCCGTCGATGCGCTTTTCCTGCAGCACGCGCAGATAGCTGCGCTGCTTCGCGGGATCGTCGTCGGAGTTGCAGAAGAACACGCAATAGCCGTTCTTCGCGCAGCCGTCCTCGACGCCGCGCGCAAGCTCGGCGAAATACGGATTCGTCGCGTTCGGCACCAAAAGGCCGATGGTCGCCGTCGAACGCGCCTTCAGCGAGCGCGCGACCGCCGACGGCACGTAGTCGAGCTCACGGATCGCCCGCTCGACTTTCGCCCGCACGTCGGCCGACACCGGCCGCGAATTGTTCACTACGTGGGATACCGTCGTAAACGACACCCCGGCAATGGCTGCCACGTCTTTGATCGTCGCCATACATCGTCCTTCGCTTCTTAGGTCCTGCTGCTCTCTTATTGGTCGTAAGGCGTGCGGCGCCCGAAGTTTCCGTGCGCCGCGTTGCTTTCCCCGCGCCCTGCCTGCTTCATGCTCACTACCGTCGCCGGCCGCTTCTCCACCCCGTGCGGAGCGCGCGCCGTCGCCGTCCCTCAACCAGTCATCGCTCAGTTACCGCTCAGTCGCTAATTACACACGTTTGCGTCTGCTGCGGTATGTGTCCAGCACCACCGCCACCACGATCACCGCGCCGGTAATGATGCGCTTGGTCGGCTCGTTCGCGCCGATCTGCGCGAGCCCCGCCGCCAGCACGGAGATGATCAACACGCCGAAAAACGTGCTGATGACCGAGCCGCGCCCGCCCATCAGGCTCGTGCCGCCGATCACGACCGCCGCGATCACCTGCAGCTCCACGCCGGCGCCGGCGTTCGGATCGGCGGCCTCCAGCCGCGAGATCTGAAACAGCGCCGCGAGCCCCGACAGCGCGCCCATCAACGCGAACACGATCACCTTGTACGGGCGCGGATTGACGCCCGCGAGCCGCACCGCTTCCTCGTTCGTGCCGATCCCTACGAGATATCGGCCAAAAACCGTCCGGGTCAAGACCAGATGCGCAACTATCATCACCGCGACCGCGATCAGGAACGCGGGCGAGATGCCGAACGCGATCGGATTCGACAGAAAATCGAACGCATCTCCAATGTACGCCGTGCGCGAGTTCGTCATCTGATACGCGAGCCCGCGCGCGCCTTCCAGCACGCCCAGCGACACGATGAACGACGGAATCCGCCACGCCACCGTCACGAGGCCGGTCACCGCGCCCGTCAGCGCGGCGGCCGCCAGCCCGATCAGCGCGGCGGGAAACGCCGGCCAGTGCCACTTGAGCGCGGCCACGCTCACCACCGACGCGCCCAGCGCGAGCACCGAACCCACCGACAGATCGATGCTCGCGATGATCAGCACGAACGTCATGCCCACCGACATCACGACCAGATCCGGAATCTGGTTCGCGATCGTGCTGAACGTGTCGTACGTCAGAAAGTGCGGGCTCAGCACCGAAAACAGCGCGATCATCGCGGCGAGCGCGCCCGCGAGACCGAGGTAATTCGAAATGCCCAGACGCGTGCCGACGCCTTTCGTGCTCTTCGGCGCGTCGGCGGGCAGGTTCGCTTCGCTCATTCAATGCTCCACGTTGTCTTCGGGCGCTTTCGCGTCGGGCGCGATAGGCTCGTGCAGGATCGCCTCGCGCTTCGCGTAGCCCGAGAACGCCGCCGCGAGCAGCGCGTCCTGTGTCCAGTTCGCGCGCTCGAACACGCCTGTCATGCGTCCGGCGGACATCACGCCGATCCGGTCGCAGATCAGCATCAGCTCGCGCAGATCGCTCGACACCACGACGAGCGCGCGCCCTTCGCGGGCCAGCGCGCCCATCAGCCCGTAAATATCGAACTTGGCGCCGACGTCGATCCCGCGCGTCGGCTCGTCGAACAGCAACACCGAGCAATCGCGCGCGAGCCAGCGGCCGATCACGACCTTCTGCTGGTTGCCGCCCGACAGCTCCGACACCGCCTGCGCCGGGCCCGACGTGCGGATCCGCATCGCGTCGATCTGGCGTTGCGCGAGCGCCGCTTCCCGGCGCGTGTCGACGACCCCGCGCCGCGCCACCGCGCCCAGGTTGCCCAGTGAAACGTTCGCGGCGATGGGCAGGCTGAGCAACAGCCCCTCGCCCTTGCGGTCCTCCGTGATCAGCGCGATGCCTTCCTCGACCGCATCCGAAGGCGATTGCACCGACACGCGCCGCAGCGCCTCGCCGTGGCGCGCGATCGACACCGTGCCCGCGTCCGCGCGATCCGCGCCGTAAATGAGCCGCATCAGCTCGGTGCGGCCCGCGCCGATCAGCCCGCTCACGCCGAAAATCTCGCCGGCGCGCACGTCGAACGAGACGTCGCGGACCACGGCGCCGCGCGTCATGCCTTCCACTTTCAATGCAACGCCGCCGATGCGGCGCTCGCCCAGATCGATGCGCTCGCCGATCTCGCGCCCGACCATCAGCGTGACGAGGCGATCGCTCGTGAGTTCGTCCATCGGGCCGAGGTGCACGAGGCGTCCGTCGCGCAGCACGGCCGCGCGCTCGGCGATGCGCCGCAATTCCTCCAGCCGGTGCGAGATGTACACGAGCGCGACGCCGCGCGCCTTCAGCCGCTCGACCTGCTCGAACAACAGATCGACTTCGCGCGCGGTGAGCATCGCGGTCGGCTCGTCGAGAATCAGCACGCGGCAATCGCCGATCAGATTGCGCGCGATTTCCACCATCTGCTGATGCCCGATGCCGAGGCTGCCGACGAGCGTGTCCGGGTCGATCGCGTCGAGCCCGACCTGCGCCATCGCGTGGCGCGCGTCTTCGGCAAGCCGTTTGCGGTCGATCCAGCCGAGTCGGCCCAGCGCGCCCCGGCGCGGCAGGCGGTTCAGGAACAGGTTCTCCGCCACCGACAAGGTTGGCAGCAGATTCAGCTCCTGCATCACCATACGAACGCCGAGCGCCTCGGCGTCCGAGCGGGTCTTCGGCGCGTACGGCTGGCCCGCGAGCGTCATCGTGCCGGTGGTCGGGTCCGTGAGCCCGCCGATGATCTTCGACAGCGTGCTCTTGCCCGCGCCGTTCTCGCCGGTCAGCGCGAGCACTTCGCCAGGCACGAGTTCGAGCGACACGTCCGCCAGCACCGGCTCGACGTAAGTCTTGCCGATGCCTGTCACCGTCAGCACGTTCGCATCGTTCGATCCGGTCATGGGGCGCTTCAAGGCTCGCTGTGCATCCTCGCTGGGTTCACGGGCACGTCAGCATGTTATCGGCACGATGGCCGCGAACTTGAGGCTTTCGCGCCGGCTCACTTGGTGATGAGATCGACAGGCGTTTCCACGACCTGCGACAGCTCCGACTGCTTCTTGTGGCCGGCGATCGCCTTCAGCGCCACGTCGATGCCGAACACCGCCTGCTTCGCCGCGTACTGGTCGGCGGTCGCGAGCACGCGGCCGTCCTTGAGCATCGGCTTGATCGCGCCGATGTTGTCGAAGCCGACGACCTGCACCTTGCCCGCCTTGCCCGCCGCGCGAATCGCCGACACCGCGCCGATCGCCATGTTGTCGTTGTCGCACAGGAGCGCCTTCACGTTCGGGTTGGCGTTCAGGATCTGCGAGGCGACCGCGTTGCCCTTGTCGATCTCCCATTCGCCCGACTGGAGCGCCACGACCTTCATGCCGGCCGCGTCCATCGCTTCCTTGAAGCCCGCGCTGCGCGCCTGCGAGTTGGTGGTGGTGGTCACGCCTTCGATGATCGCGACTTCATCGCCCTTCTTGAGTTTGGGCGCGAGATAGTCGCCGACCTTGCGCGCGCCCTTCTTGTTGTCCGGGCCGACGAACGGCACGTTCAGATCCTTGGACTTGAGCACGTCCGGATCGAGCCGGTTGTCGATGTTCACCACGATGATGCCCGCGTCCGCCGCCTTCTTGATCACCGGCACGAGCGCCTTCGAATCGGCCGGCGCAATGATGAGCGCGTCGACTTTCGAGACGATCATCTGCTCGACGATGCGAATCTGCGCGGCCGTGTCGGTTTCGTCCTTGATGCCGTTGGTGATCAGGTCGAACTGGCTGGCGTTGTGCGCCTGATAGTCCTTCGCGCCGTTTTCCATCGTCAGGAAGAACTCGTTGGCGAGCGACTTCATGACGAGCGCGACCTTCGGCTTGGCCGGCGTTTGCGCGAAAACGGATGACGAGGCGAGCGGCAGCGCCGCGCACGCGGCGAGCGCGACGGCGGCCTTGACGACGCGCCGGCGAATGGTTCGGTTCATGCGGATCTCCAGTGCTTTGTTCTGGTTTGTTGGTCATGCGAGATGCAGCGAACGTGAGCCGTGCGTCGAGCCGCGCGGACGGCCAGGGCAAGCGATCAGCGCGCGCCCTGTCGCGCGCGCTCCATTACACTTCGCTTGCCTTCGGTCGCCCTGTGGGCGTGGTTTCAACGTTTGCTCGCCGTCGATTCTCGTTGGAGAGGCGCGTGAGGTCAATCGGGCTAACGTGTAGACCTTTGAGACGTTCAAAGATCTTCGACCGACTGCCCTTCCACCTTGTTGTCGATGATGTCGCGCGCGTAGTCGATGCCCGCGCGCGTTGCATCGATCGGACTGTCGAAGGGTTCCTGTTCGGGCACGCCGAACATGACCGAGCGGCCGCTGTCGCCGTGCGCGCTTCTCGCGATCGTCACGACGATATCGAAGTGACGCGGACCGTCATCCGGTTCGTCGCGCTCCTTCGCGCGCCGCAATGCCTGCACCTTGATTTCGAAGCCTTTGTAATGGTCGGACAGCGGCGTGGACATGAACCGTCTCCTTGAGCGTTGGACATGCGTCGCACGATCATACGTCGGCAGCCTGCTTCGTGCGGATCGGCTGCGATGCACGGGAGAGCATCGTTGATGCCGATCATGAAAGCTTCCTGCAAGCCTCATTCCCGCCCTCCCGATTTCACCCTATGCCGCACACCGTTCATATTGGGTTTGCCATAATGCCTCGGGCGGCATGCCGCTACGGACACCCGCCTCGAAAAATAACCGTCTATCAAATCAGGGAGCGTCACATGACCATTCGAGCCACCGCCCTCATCGCCGTGCTGAGCCTGACGCTCGGTGCGAATGCAGCCTTGGCCGCCAACAGCCAGCAAAACAAGATGTCGGACTGCAACAAACAGGCGGGCGACAAAAAAGGCGACGACCGCAAGGCGTTCATGAAGAGCTGTCTGTCGGCAGCGCCGGCCGCCGCCTCCGCGCCGATGACGCAACAGCAGAAGATGACCGCATGCAACAGCCAGGCGGCAGACAAGAAAGGCGACGACCGCAAGGCGTTCATGAAGAGCTGCCTCAGCAACAAGGGCTGATCGCTGGCGGCGACTGCCTTACCGCCGCGCCGTTCGCGCGCGGCGTCTTTCGTATTCACCCGTTTTTGCCGCCGTTATTGCACTGCACCCAAGCAATTGATTCGCACCGTCGTCTTTTTCTCATAAGATGGTGCGGAGGCGGCCCCCTCACCAATACAAGAAACACGCCATCGGCCGCCGCCGTTTCGAGCGAGGCGACACGCCGCGCATGGAGGCATTGGATGGCATGGAGACACAAGAACCGCTGGTTCAGGCGGTGGCTCGTGGTGATCACGTTCTGGTTCGTGCCGGTGCTGATCGTCGCGGTCAATGAAGTGCGCGAGGAGATGGCGTACAACAACGTCGATCTCCAGAAGTCGCTTTCGACCTGGGAGCTGACCGACGCGCAGCGCGCCGCCGGCACTGCCGGGCGTTGCCACGGCTCGCCCGACGAGGCACGCGCTGCCGGCTGCCCCGCCGATATCCTCACGGCCAACGCGGTCAGACATCAGGAGGCGCTCGACGAGTTCGCGCATCGCAAGGCGACGCTCGCGGATTACCTCTGGCACGCGTTTGTCGGCTACTGGGTCGTGCCCGCCGCGTTTCTGCTCGTGCTCGGCATGTTGATCGGCGGAATCAGGCGCGCGCTGCGGCGTCCGCAGCATGCGCCGTCCCCCTCGCACGCCGAAGTAAAAACGACGACTCATCCCTGAACGATGGCCGGGTACGGTCGTTGCTACTTGCCTTTGCGGTTTTCGCAATGCCAAAGGGCAAGGCGCACGAAAATTATGCCTGCCTCGAGGTGGCGCGTTCGGGCGAAAACGCCGTTTCTCTTCGGTTTAGTCGAAGCTTCGTCTACCCTGATATGAGACGGATCAAACAATCGAAAGTTTTATGTAATTTACCGTCCCGGCCAGCGGTTAAAGGCCGGGTTCGGAGTAAGCTTCAAGTTCGATTGATCGAGCCCGAAATGTTGCGAAACCTGACAACCCAAGCGTGACAAGGCTGTGGGCGCATGGGACGAGGCTCGTGTTTCACTTTGCTGTGCTATAACTTTGCGTGCCTCACCCTCCCGCTCTTATGGGGTTTCCTAAATTCCACGATGGAGAACAATGATGCAAAGACGAAACTTCATGCTCAAGTCGACCGCCGTTCTGGCACTGGGAGGCCTCGCGCTTGCCGGCTGCACGGCCAATAAGAATACCGGCGCCGAAGCGGCCGCGGGCGCCTCCGATGACCGCCGTGCCATCGACGCCGATGTCGACAGCACCATGCAGCGTCTCTACTCCACCGTAGGCGGCTCGCGCGAACTGGTCGCGAAGGCGCGCGGCGTGCTGGTGTTCCCATCGGTGCTGCAGGCGGGTTTCATCGTCGGCGCGCAGTACGGCAAGGGCGCGTTGCGCGTGGGCGGCGGCACCGTCGGCTATTACAGCACGACGTCCGGCTCGTTCGGTCTGCAGGCGGGTGCGCAATCGAAGGCGCTGATCTTCCTGTTCATGACGCAGGACGCCCTCGACAAATTCCGCAATTCCGACGGCTGGTCGGCGGGTGCGGATGCCTCCGTGGCGCTCGTGAAGATGGGCGCGAACGGCGTGATCGACACGACCACGGCCACGAAGCCGGTCGAAGCCATCGTGCTGACCAACGCCGGTCTGATGGCCGATGTCTCGCTGCAAGGCACGAAGGTGTCGCGCATCAAGTACTGAGCGCGCGCCGTTTCGCGGCGAATGCAAAACCGCCGTGTGACGCGACCTTCGGGTCGCGGCACACGGCGGTTTTTTTCTGCTTTTTTTCGACCGGTCAGGACGTTGTCGCGCGATCGATCAGCTTGAAGCGCGCACGCTTTTGCGCGCGCACGACCGCCTGGTAGGCGTCGATATATTGCCGCGCCATGCGATGCGACGTGAAACGTTCCTCGAAGCGCGCGCGCACGCGCTCACGCGGCAACGTGTGCAGCCGGTTCACCGCGGCCACCGCGCCGATTTCATCCTCGACGATAAAGCCCGAGACGCCCTCATCCAGCACTTCCGGCACCGAGCCGCGATTGAACGCGATGACCGGCGTACCGCACGCCATCGCTTCGATCATCACGAGCCCGAAGGGCTCCGGCCAGTCGATCGGGAACAGCAGCGCATGCGCGCCCGACAGGAATTCGGCCTTCTGGCTGTCGTTGATCTCGCCGACGTAGTCGACGTACGGCAACTCCAGCAACGGCGCGATCTCGCGCTCGAAGTACTCGTGATCGGCGGCATCGACCTTGGCGGCGATTTTGATCGGCAGGCCGCAACGGCCCGCGATGCGGATCGCGGTATCGACACGCTTTTCCGGCGAAATGCGCCCGAGGAACGCGAGATACTTCTGCTCCACCGGCTGCGGCGTGTAGAGCATTTCAGGCAAACCGTGATAGACCGTGGTGATCCACTTCGCCTGCGGCAGCGGATGCCGTTGCGAATCTGAAATGGAGACGACGGGCGCCGTGTTGAAGGTATCGAATACCGGCTGCTGCTCGGGCAGATCGAGGCGGCCGTGCATGGTCGTGAGAAACGGCGTCTCCTGACGCTTGAAGAGCGAAAAAGAGTAATAGTCCATATGGAAGTGCAGGACGTCGAACTCCTCGGCGCGCCGGCGCACCAGTTCCATCAACAGCATGTGAGGCGCGATGCGGTCGCGGATCGCCGGATCGAGCCGCAACGCGCGCGGCCACACGGCTTCCAGGTTGGCGCTGGTTTGCGAATCGCCGGTTGCGAAGAGCGTCACCTCGTGCCCGAGCTCGACGAGCGCCTCGGTGAGGTACGACACGACGCGCTCGGTCCCGCCATAAAGCTTCGGCGGCACCGATTCGGTCAGCGGAGCAATCTGGGCAATTCTCATCGTTCTCGTCTCCATGCGGATATCGACGTGCGGCGGCAGGTTTCGCGAGCCGGCCGCGACGCGCATCGAGTATGACAGCGGGCCGTAAGGCGGGGCAACGAGGTTTGCCCTTACGCGTTATTCCGTCTCGCGCTGTCCGTCGATGAGTGTCGTGTTGAACGCATTATCGGCGGCCGATGTGCACATCGCGGGCGATTCTTGCATTTTCATCGCTCTGTTACAGGGGCGAAACACTCGTTTCGCGCGGCGGTTACGCTTTCGGCGCGCCGCGCAGATCCGCGAGAAAGTCGTCGCGCCACACACCGAGATCGTGCTTGCGCAGCGCCGTCATGTTGGTTTCGTAGCGTTGCTTGCGCTCGACGAGCGGCATCGCGAGCGCGCGCCCGATCGCCTCGCTGGTGCCGACGATATCGTGCGGATTGACCATCACCGCGCCGGTCATTTCATCGGCCGCGCCCGCGAATTGCGACAGCACGAGCACGCCGGGATCATCGGGATTCTGCGCGGCGACGTATTCCTTCGCGACGAGGTTCATGCCGTCGCGCAGCGGCGTGACGAGCCCGATCTGCGATTCGCGAAACAGCGACATCAGCTTCCAGCGGTCGTAGCGCTGGTTGAGATAGCGGATCGGCGTGTAGTCGAGCCCGGAGTAACGGCCGTTGATGCGCCCCGCTTCATATTCCAGGTTCTGGCGGATCTGCTGATAGGTTTCGACGTCCGAGCGCGTCGGCGGCGCGATCTGCACGAGCGTGACGTTGCCGCGCCACTCCGGCGACTTCTCCAGGAAATGCTCGAACGCGCGAAAGCGCTCGACGAGCCCCTTCGAGTAATCGAGCCGGTCCACGCTCATGATGAGCTTGCGGCCTTCGAGACTCTGCTTCAGGTCCATCACGTCCTGACGCGCTTCGCCGCGCTCGGCCTGCTCGGCGATCTCGTCCGGAAACACACCGATGCGATAGACGTTCGTCCTGAGCTTCCTGCCGAACGCTTCCACGTGTCCGTCGGGCGTCGCGGTGCCGTGCGCGTGCCGCACGATGTAATCATGAAACGCGATGCGGTCGCGCTCGGTCTGAAAGCCGACGACGTCATAGCAGCACAGCGATTTCACGAGCTCCTCATGCGGCGGGATGTTCAGGAGAATCTGCGGCGACGGAAACGGAATGTGCAGAAAGAACCCGATGCGATTGGCGATGCCCGCCGAGCGCAGCGCCTCGGCGAAGGGGATCAGGTGATAGTCGTGAACCCAGATGATGTCGCCGGGTTCGAGCAGCTTGATGAGCTTGTGCGCGAGCCACGCGTTCACGCGCCGGTAGCCGGTGTATTCGTCGCGCTCATAGACGGCGAGATCGTTGCGATAGTGGAAGACCGGCCACAGCATCGCGTTGGAAAAGCCGCGGTAATACTGGTCGTAGTCCTTCTTCGGCAGGCCGACGGTCGCGAACGTCACCGCGCCGTCCTGTTCGAGCTTTGGCCCCTGGTTCGCGACGGTTTCGCTCACCACATCGCCGCTCCAGCCGAACCAGACGCCGCCGCTGTCCTTCAGCGCGCCGAAGACGCCGACGGCGAGCCCGCCCGCGGAGCCCTTGGTTTCGGTCGGTGTGGCGACCCGGTTGGATACGACGACGAGACGGCTCATATGCTTTCCTTTTCCTCTTCGAACGTTATTTTTCAGGATAAACCCGAAATTTTCGACTGGAGAATGCTGTGCCGGTTCAGGTCTTCCCGGTTGATGCCATCGAATGTGCGCGCGGGTCCGGTCCACTCGGCTCGCCGCGGCTCGCGACCGGATCGGCGGGTGTGTTCGCCGTGCTGGCCGCCTGCGCCGTGCCCGGGCGCTCCAGCGGCGGCGCGAAATCGACGTGGCGGTCCTTGTCCGTCGACAGATCCGCGCGCGCACGCGGCAGATACTGCGGATACGCCGCCTGCACGAAGTTCACGAGCCCTTCGCGCACGCGGCAGCGCAAATCCCAGTTGAGCGCCGAATCGAAGGAACTGACGAGCACGCGCAGCTGCATGGCGCGATCGGTGGCGTCGGTGACTTGCAGCACCTGCACGCGTCCGTCCCATTCCGGCGCGTGCGCGAGTATGCGCTCCAGTTCTTCGCGCAGCGGCGCGATCGGCATGCGGTAATCGACATACAGAAACACCGTGCCGATGATCTGCGAGCTGTTGCGCGTCCAGTTCGTGAACGGATTTTCGATGAACCACTGCAACGGCACGATGAGCCGCCGCTGGTCCCAGATGCGGATCGAAACATACGTGCCCGTGATCTCCTCGACGCGCCCCCACTCGCCCTGAATCACGACGACATCGTCGAGGCGGATCGGCTGCGACAGCGCGATCTGCAAGCCCGCGATCAGATTGCCGAGCACGGGCCGCGCCGCGATCCCGGCGACGAGCCCCGCGACGCCCGCCGAAGCCAGCAGGCTCGCGCCGATCTGCCTGACGCTCGGAAACGCCATCAGCGCCGCGCCGAAGCCGATGATCACGATCACCACCATCACCGAGCGCGCGAGCACGCGCGCCTGCGTGTGGATGCGGCGCGCGTTGAGATTGTCGTCGGTGTCGAGCGGATGCGCCTGCACGATCGCCTCGCCCACCGCGCTGGCCGAACGCGCGGCGAGGAACGTGAGCGCGGCGATCAGCGCGACCGTTTCGATATCGCGCAGCACGCCGATGAAAGGCAGCGCATCGGGCGCCTCGAAGATCACGAAGCCGATGCCGAGGATGATGAGCAGGATGAGCGCGGGCGTGTCGATGTAGCGCAACACGACGCTCATCAGCGGATAAGGCCGCGCGATGCGCGTCAGGATGCGCGCGCCGATACGATGCACGCCCACCGCGACGGCCACGGCGATGACGGCGACGACCAGCGCGCCGGGCCAGGTGCCGAGCGGCCGTTCGGCGAGATTCAGGAAGTGATCGAGTGGGAGCATGAGCGTCGCGAAGATCAGCTTCGTGAAAGTGGAGGCGGCGAAGTGAATACGAAGGCCGCATCGCACGGATGCGGATCGCCGCGCAATGCAGCGCGACGCCAGGACGCCCATGGCGCCCCGGCGTCAAAAGACGATCAGCGTTCCGCCTTGCAGGGAAACGCCTTGCCCAGACCGAGCGAGACCATCGTCGTCGCGTTGAAATCGGCCTTGTCGGGATTATTGGCGATGTACTTGCGCACCGCGTCCGTGAGCTGCTGCGGCTTCACGTCCGCCGGCAGGCAGAAATACTGGCCGATCTGCGGCCCGGAGGTTCCGCCGATCGCCTCGATCGTGTTGTAGATGCCGTCCGCCGCGCCTTCGATGTAGGCCGCGCAGGCGGTTCGCGAATTGGGATCCGTTTTGGTGCAGAGCTTGTTCAGATCGTTGCCGGTAAACGCGAACGCGCACACGGGCGTCGCGAGAGCACAGGCGATGACGAATTCCCGCAGCATGATCTTCCTTTTATGTTGAGCGGCGGCTCGTGTTGGGGCGACGGGTTCGGGGCAATCGGGGCGATTGGGACGATCGGCGGCCGCGCCTGACCGCCCTCGCCCCGTTCGAATTTCGCGCTGCGCTATTTTGCACCGTTTGAGCCGCTTTGCGGAGCGCCGCCGCCACCGCCTGCGCCTTGAGGCATCGAATCCAGGCGTGCCTGCAGACCTTCTGCGACGTCCCGCGCCTCGTACTTGCGCGCGAAGTCCACCGCCGTCATGCCGAGCTGGTTCTTCACGCGCAGATCCGCGCCTTCGTCGAGCAGCAGCTTGCAGGTCGAAAGATGATTGCCGCGCGCCGCCATCATCAGCGGCGTCGTGCCGTTCGGCGAGCCCGCGTCGATGTACGCCGAATGATCGACCAAAATCTTCACGATGTCGTCGTGACCGTTGGTTGCCGCGTAGTGCAGCGGCGTCCAGCCCTTCTTGTTCACTTCGGCATCCTTCGCGATCAGCAGATTCACGAAGGTGGCGTCGCCGTTGAGCGCGGCGAGCATCATCGCGTTTTCGCCGGCGGGGTCGGTTTTTTCCAGATCGGTCTTCGGATTGTCGGCGAGCAACTGGCCGACCTTGTCGGACTTCTCGCGCGCCGCGATCACGATGATCGGCGTGCCGGTGTTGTCGACCGTATTCGGGTCCGCGCCCTGCGCGAGCTGTTTCTTGACGGCCGAGATGTCGTCGAACTTGACCGCCTTGATGAGCGAGTCCACGGACGCGGCCCAGACCGGCTGCGCGATCGCGCACGCCGCGAGCAGCGTGCCGGCGACCAGACCGCGCACGGCACGGCGCGCAGCGCGTGCGCGGGAAACGTCAGGCGCGCTCGACGCGGACAGGATGGAAACCATCGGGGAATTGTTCATAAGTGACCTTCGGATTGCCTTAAAACAGTTTTTTTGCGCGCGGTCCGGCCGCCCTCAGGCTGGCTGCGCGATCTTGAAGAGCCGGAAGAAGTTGGCGGTGGTGGCTTGCGCGACGGCCTCTTCCGGCTGCTCGCGCAACTGCGCGATGAAACGTCCGACATAACTCACATACGCAGGTTCATTCGGCTTGCCCCGATACGGCACCGGCGCGAGATACGGCGAGTCGGTTTCGATCAGCAGCCGCTCGATCGGCACGCGCCGCGCGACCTCCTGCACATCCTTCGCGTTCTTGAACGTGACGATGCCCGACAGCGAGACATGGAAGTTCTGCGCGAGCGCCTTTTCGGCGACGTCCCACGGCTCGGTGAAACAATGCATGACGCCGCCGGGCACGTCGGCGCGCTCTTCGGCCATGATGCGCAGCGTGTCTTCGGACGACGAACGCGTATGGACGATGAGCGGCTTGCCAGTCTGGTGTGCGGCACGAATGTGCGTGCGAAAGCGTTCGCGCTGCCATTCCATCTCGTCGATGCTGCGCCCTTCCAGCCGATAGTAATCGAGCCCCGTCTCGCCGATCGCGCATACCTTCGGGTGCGCAGCCAGTTCGACCAGCTCGGCGACGCTCGGCTCCTTCGCGTCCTCGTGATCCGGATGCACGCCGACGGAGGCATACACGTTCTCGTACCGTTCGGCGATGTCGAGCACCGAAGGCAGCGTTTCCAGATCGACCGACACGCAGAGCGCATGCGTGACCGAGTGCGCGCGCATCTTGTCGAGCACGTCGGGCAGACGGTCGGCGAGCCCTTCGAAGTTGATATGACAGTGTGAATCGACGAACATCCGGTGCTCCTTGATGCAATTCTTTCGCTACGGCGCGGCGCGAACGCGTCAGGCCGTATAAATCCCGCGATACCCGATGAACAGTTCCTCGAACACGAGGCGCGCGTTGAGCGGATGGTTCTCGACCGCGCGCTGACGCGTGACGGTCTTCATGTAACGTGCGAGCGCGGCGGAATCGGCGCTGTGCGCGCAGCGGGCGAGCGCTTTCGCGGCGCCGGGAAAATAGCGCGGCCGGCCCGCCGTGCGCTCCGCAAGCAAGTCGTAAAGCCAGCGCTGCAGCCAGCCGAGCACGAGCGGCACGGGCACTTTCTGCAGATTCTCCCCGCACGCGAAGGCGTCGCAATTCGGTCCGGCGGCCAGTTGCGCGAGCGTGAAGTCGCGCAAGGCGCGGTGCTCGTCGTTCGCCAGCGCAAGCGCGGCAAGCGGCGCGCCGCCTGCCTGCGCGAGCAGCCCCGCCGGATCGTCGACGCCCTGCGATGCGAGCCACGCGCTCGCTTCCGTCTGCGGCGGCACGCTCATCGGCCACTGCCGGCAGCGGCTGATGATGGTCGGCAACAGCCGGTCGACGCGCGCCGACACCAGCAGGAACACCACGCCCGAAGGCGGTTCCTCGAGCGTCTTCAGGAGCGCATTGGCCGCCGCGACATTGAGCGCCTCGGCCGGATACAGCAGCACGACCCGCAGGCCGCCCCGATGCGAGCCGACGCCGCAGAAATCCAGCAGCGCGCGCACCTGCTCGATCTTGATTTCCTTGCTGGGCGTGCGGGTTTTCTTGCCCTCGTCGCCGTCGGCTTTCTCGGCTGAGTCGGTGGCGTCGGCGCCTCCGGCCGCGAGCCCGGCGAGCGCTTCAGGCAGCACGGAACGGTAGTCGGGATGGTTGCCCTGCGAAAACCACAGGCATGCCGGACACGCGCCGCACGGCTCGTGGTTCGTCGTGGGCGCTTCGCAAAGAAGTCCCTTCGCCAGATGCTGCGCGAACTGAAGCTTGCCGATGCCGGCCTCTCCGTGCAGCAACAGCGCATGCGGCCAGTGCGCGCGCAAGTGCTGGAGACGTTGCCAGTCATCGGTCTGCCAAGGGTAAATCATCGATATTCTCAAGTAAAATCAGAGGCTTGAGACTACTTCTTCAAGTCTTTTGCGAATATCGCCGATCGCACGGGTCGAATCGACGATGACAAAGCGCTGCGGCGATTCCGCCGCACGGCGCAGATACTCGCTGCGCGTGCGCTCAAAAAAGGCGTCCGACTCGCTCTCGAACTTGTCCGGCGCGCGGGCCGCGGAGCGGCGCTCGCTCGCGGTGTCGGTCGGCACGTCGAAGAGTACGGTCAGATCGGGCTGGAAACCGCCCTGCACCCAGCGCTCCAGCGCTTCCAGCTTGTCGCGCGGCAGGCCGCGCCCGCCGCCCTGATACGCGAAGGTCGCGTCCGTGAAACGGTCGGACAGCACCCAGTCGCCATGCGAAAGTGCCGGTTCGATCACCTGCGCCAGATGCTCGCGGCGTGCGGCGAACATCAGCAGCGCTTCGGTTTCCAGATCCATCGGCTGATTGAGCAGGATGCCGCGCAGCGTTTCGCCGAGCGGCGTGCCGCCCGGTTCGCGTGTCATCACGACCTGATGTCCGCTCTTTTCGAGCTTCGCGGCGAGTTGCTGGCGGAACCAGTCGAGATGCGTGGTCTTGCCCGCGCCGTCGATACCTTCGAACGTGATGAACTTGCCGCGCGCCATTCATTGACCCCGGATGTATTTGTCGACGGCCTTGTTGTGGTCGCCCAGATTGTCGGAAAAGATGCTGCTGCCGTCGCCGCGCGACACGAAATACAGCGCGCCGCTCGCGGCGGGATTGAGCGTGGCGTTCAATGCGGCCACGCCGGGCAGCGCGATAGGCGTCGGCGGCAGGCCCATGCGCGTGTAGGTATTGTACGGAGTGTCCGTCTGCAGATCCTTTTTCTTCAGTTTGCCGCCGTAGGCCGGACCGAGGCCGTAGATCACGGTCGGATCGGTCTGCAGCGGCATGCCGATGCGCAGCCGGTTCGCGAACACCGCCGCGACGAGCGGCCGGTCCTGCGCGCGCCCCGTCTCCTTCTCGACGATCGACGCCATGATGAGCGCCTCGTAAGGCGTCTTGTAAGGCAGATTCTGCGCGCGCGTGTTCCACGCTTCGGTGAGGCGCGACTGCATCAGCCGGTATGCGCGCTTATAGATGGCGAGATCGCTCGTGTCTTTGTCGAAGAGATAGGTATCCGGGAAGAACAGCCCTTCGGCCGACGCCTTGTCGACCTCGGCCGCGCCGATCGCCCGCAGCAGGTCGGTGTCGGTCATGCCCGCCGTGTCGTGTTTGAGCGCCGGATTGCCGTCGAGTTCGCCGCGCATTTTCTGCAGCGTCCAGCCTTCGATGACGGTCGCGACATATTCGTTGACGTCGCCGCGTGCGATCTTCTCCAGCACCTCATAGGGCGTGATGCCGCTCTTGAAAGCGTAATTGCCGGACTTCAACTGTGAGGACAGGCCGAGCACGCGCGTCATCAGCACGAACAGCTCCGGTTCGACCGGCACGCCGCCGCGGTTCAACTGGGCGCTCACGCTGCGCAGGCTGCTGTGGGGCTTGATGGTGACGTCGAGTTCGGGCGTCGACAATTCCATGGGCCGGTTCGCCCACCAGTACACGCCGCCCGCGACGGCCGCCGCGAGCATCGCGGCGAGCACCGCCGCCACGACGCATTTCTTCAGAAAGGACATGCGAAACACGCTTGAGATAAGACCAATATAATAACTTGCCGCCTGCGTCAGAGTCGCTTTCGCCGACCCGAGCCCAAACGATAGGATTGACAGCCGACCACCTCATGAATTCCCACACCACAGCTCTCGCCGCCTCCGATTACGAATCCGTCAAGACCGCCGGCGCCTACATGCCGCTTACACAGTTCGGCGTGATCGACGTCAGGGGCGAGGACGCCGCCTCTTTCCTGCATAACCAGGTCACGAACGATGTCCAGCATCTCGATGCCTCCACCGCGCGCCTCGCGGGCTACTGCTCGCCGAAGGGCCGCCTGCTCGGCTCGTTCCTGATGTGGCGCACGGCGGACGCGGTGCGCCTCTTGATCGCGCGGGATGTGCAGGCCGCCGTGCAGAAACGCCTGTCGATGTTCGTGCTGCGCTCGAAGGCGAAACTCACCGACGCGACGCCCGAAGTGGCGGCGGTCGGCTTCGCCGGCGATGTGCGCGCAGCGCTTTCCGGCATCTTCGATGCGCTTCCCGACGGCGTGCACGTCAAGGTGGAAGGCCCGCATGGCTCGTTGATCCGCGTGCCGGACGCGGCGCATCGTCCGCGCTTTCTGTGGGTCGGCCCGAAAGCCGACGTCGAGGCGCAACTCGCGAAACTCGATGAAAAACTGCAACGCGCGCCCGAAACGATGTGGGACTGGCTCGATATCCACGCGGGCGAGCCGCGCATCACGCACGCGACGGTCGAGCAGTTCGTCCCGCAGATGGTGAACTTCGACGTGCTCGGCGCGGTGAACTTCAGGAAGGGCTGCTATCCGGGACAGGAGATCGTCGCGCGCAGTCAGTATCGCGGCACGATCAAGCGGCGCACGGCGCTCGCACACGTCGGCAATCACATCGATACAGCCGTGCCCGGCGCCGAGCTCTTTCATTCCGACGATCCCGGCCAGCCGTGCGGACTCGTCGTCAACGTGGCGCCCGCGGAGAACGGCGGCGTCGACTGTCTGGTCGAGATCAAGCTCGCCGCGCTCGACAACGGCTCGGTGCACATCGGTTCCGCCGAGGGCCCGGCGCTCACCTTCGTGCCGCTGCCCTACGCGTTTCCCGTCGATGCCTGAGGCCGCGCGCGCATGTGTCTGATCGTCTTCGACTGGCAGCCCACGGCTTCGCACGACGATGGCCGCGCCTTGCTCACGCTCTCGGCCAACCGCGACGAATTCTTTCGCCGCGATGCCGAGCCGATGCACTGGTGGACGGATGCCCCCGGCGTGCTCGCCGGCCGCGATCTGACGGGCGGCGGAACCTGGCTCGGCGTCTCGCGCGATGGCCGCTTCGCCGCGCTGACGAACTATCGCGCGCCGGATGACGTGAAGCCGAACGCACCGACGCGCGGCACGCTCGTGAGCGCGTTTCTCGCGGGCGAGCGCATCGCGCCGCTCGACTATCTGCGCGGCGTGGCGCAAGAAGGACATCGCTATAACGGCTTCAATCTGCTTTGCGGAGACTTCACGCGCCGCGAACTCGGCTGGTACGGCAATCGCGCCGACGCGCCGCCCGCGCTGCTGGACGCAGGCGTGCACGGTCTATCCAACAGTCTCTTGAACACGCCGTGGCCGAAGCTCGTCGCGCAGCGCGAAGCGTTGTGCGATCTGATTCATGCCGATGAGCGTCCGTCGCTCGATGTGCTCATCGAGACCTTGCGCGATCCGCGCATCGCGAACGACGAGCATCTGCCGTCGACAGGGATTTCGATCGAGCGTGAGCGCGTGCTGTCGGCGGCGTTCATCGAAACGCCGGAGTATGGGACGCGCAGCACGACCGCGCTGCGCGTGAGTCCGTCGGCGCGAGGGTTGTCGCTGGACATCAAGGAGCGCAGCGACGATGACGGTTCGCATCGCATCGTGCGGCCGGGAGCGTTCGAGCGGGCGTTTGCGTTCGGGATTGCGTGATCAGCGTTTTCGTAGCGCCAGGCACAAGGACGCGAAGATGACCAGCAGCGCGAAAGCATCGACCGCCGCGAGCACGGGTAGCGGATCGGTCCATTTGTCCATGTTCGTCGTGCGCGCGTAATACGGCGGCCCGTCGCCGTACGCTTCGTTCAGGTTGAGCAGGTTGAATGCGCCGACGAGCGCCGCGATCACGAGCAAGGCGGCGTAAATCGAACAGCGCAACGTTCTGATATGCACAGGAAAACCGGATCGAATGGCAAGGGCCGCCATTTAACGATCCAGCGCGGATTCTGTGCAGGGGAGAGTTCGGATTTTCGTCTGCCTTCCGGCAACTACACCCGGTCGAACGCCGCCCGCAACGCCCTCACCGCATCCGCATGCGCCTCGGCGACTTCCGGCACGAAGCCGCCCATCTTGAAGAACTCGTGAATCATGCCTTCGTAGCGCACGAGCGTGACCGGCACGCCCGCTTCTTCCAGCCGGGCGGCGAACGCGATGTCCTCGTCATAGAGCGGATCGTGATCCGCCGCCGCGATCCACGCTGGCGCGACGCCCTTGAACTCGGGCACGCCGCCCGCCGCGTCGAGCGGTGCGAAGCGCCAGTCGTCGCGGTCGCGGTCATCGCGCAGATATTGCGCGAAGAACCACTGGATCGTTTCGCCCGACAGCAAATATCCTTCCGCGAGCCGCGCATGCGATGCGCTCTTCTGCCACGCGCTCGTGCCCGGATAGATCAGCAGTTGCAGCCGCAAGTCGATGCCCGCGTCGCGCGCGAGCACCGCGCACACGATCGCAAGCGTGCCGCCCGCGCTGTCGCCGCCGATCGCGAGCCGCGCCGGATCGATGCCGAGCGTCGGCGCTTCGCGCGCGAGCCATTGCAGCGCGTCGAATGCGTCGTTCGCCGCGACGGGAAACCGGTGCTCGGGCGCCAGCCGATAGTCCACCGATACCACCGCGCAGCCCGCGTCGTGCGCGAGCTTGCGGCACAGCGCGTCATGCGTCGCCACGCTGCCGACCGTGAAGCCGCCGCCATGCAGATACAGCAGCGCCGCTGAAGGCTCGGCCCAGCTCGGTTCGACCGGCTGATACACGCGCACGCCGATGCTCGCGCCATCGCGCGTCGGCACACGCAGGTCTTCGATGTTATGCATCGGCAGCGGCGCAATATCGAGAATCTGCGCGCTCATCGCGTAGGCTGCGCGCGCCTGTTGCGGTGTGAGCGTGTGATACGGCGGTCGATTGGCGCGCGCGACCATCTCCAGGATTTGCGCGATCTTCGGATTGAGCGGCATCGGCGGAAAAAGCGTCAAAGGGACACGATCATGCCATGAAGCACGGCCGCCTAGCGCGGCTGCTTCAGCGACATCGGATCGGTCGGATTGCGCAGTTGCGCGATATCGTCGAGCCGCAATTGCACTGACGGCATGATGTTCGGATGCGTGATGACATAGAAGCGCCGTTCGCGCACTGCGTCGAAGGTCAGTTCGGCGATATCGCGCGCCGAGAGCCTGCCGCCCTCCACCGCTCGGGTCAGTTGCCGCGCCGCGACCTTTTGCGACGCGGTATGGGGCGCCGCGTTGGCGAGTGCTTCGGGCCGCGAGCGTTCGGCATCCGCGATGCCGGTCGGCACGAACGCGGGACATAGCAGCGACACGCCGACCAGCGAAGCGCCCGCGAGCCGCAAGTCGTGATGCAGCGTCTCCGTCAACGCGACGACGGCGTGCTTCGACGCGTTGTACACGCCCATCGCGGGCGCGGCGAGCAGGCCCGCCACCGACGCCGTGTTGACGATATGGGCCGGCTCGTTCTGTTTCAGCATGATCGGCACGAACGCGCGCAAGCCGTTGGCGACGCCCATCACGTTCACGCCGAAGACCCACTGCCAGTCGTTCGCGCTGTTTTCCCAGACGAAGCCGCCCGCGCCGACGCCCGCGTTGTTGAAGAGCAGATGCGCGCCGCCGTAGGTATCGAGCGATGCTTGCGCGAGCGCTTCGACCTGCGCGGCGTCCGACACGTCGGTGGTGACGCCGATCGCATCGCCGCCCTGCGCGCGCACCGCTTCGACGGTCGCGGAGAGTCCGGCGGTGTCGAGATCGGCGAGCACGAGTTTCATGCCGAGCGCCGCGCCTTTCTTCGCGAACTCGCGACCGAATCCGCTGCCCGCGCCGGTGATGACGGCAACCTTGCCTTCGAAGCGATCCACGTGGCGTTCCTTCGTTATCAGACGAGCTTCACCAGTTGCTTGCCGAAGTTCTTCCCGCGCAAGAGGCCGAGGAACGCCTCGGGCGCATTCTCGAGCCCTTCGGCGATGCTCTCGCGAAAATGCAGCTTCTTCGAGACGACGCGCTCGCTTAGTTCCTTCAGCGCCTGCGGCCAGATATCCAGATGCTCGTAGACGATGAAGCCCTGCAGCTTGAGCCGCTGCGTGAGAATGAGCCGGGGCGCGTCCATCGGCAGCGGTTTGCCGTCGTAGCCCGAGATCATGCCGCACACCGCGACGCGTCCGAACGCGTTCATGCGGGCGAGCACCGCATTGAGCACTTCGCCGCCGACATTCTCGAAGTAGCCATCGACGCCATGGGGCGTCGCGGCCTTCAGATCCTCGTACAGCTTGCCCGCCTTGTAGTCCACGCACGCATCGAAACCGAGCGTCTCGACGACATAGCGGCACTTGTCCGCCCCGCCCGCGATGCCCACCGCGCGGCAGCCCGCCGCCTTCGCCAGTTGCCCGACGACGCTGCCCACCGCGCCGCTCGCCGCCGACACGACGACCGTCTCGCCCGCCTTCGGCTCGATGATGCCGTTCAGGCCGTACCACGCCGTGACGCCCGGCATGCCGAGCGCGCCGAGATACGCGGACAGCGGCACTTGCGACGTATCGACCTTGTTCAGCCCCTTGCCATCCGAGGTGCCGTATTCCTGCCAGCCGAGCACGCCGACGACGCTATCGCCCGTCTTGAACGCCGGATTGCGCGATTCGGTCACGACGCCCACCGTGCCGCCGATCATCACCTCGTTGAGCGGTTGCGGCGCGGCGTACGATTTTGCATCGTCCATGCGGCCGCGCATGTACGGATCGAGCGAAAGATAGTGATTGCGCACGCGCACTTCGCCGTCCTGAAGCGGCGCGAGCGGCGTTTCGACCAGCCTGAAGTTCGACACCGACGCCTCGCCTTGCGGGCGCGACACGAGCCATATCTGGCGATTGATCTGTGCATCTGCCATGCGAATTCTCCTTCGCGTGAGGTTCAGGCGTCGCTCGGTCCCGGCGTCGCCTTCGGATCGGAACGCATCTTCTGCCGGACGATGTCGCGCCCGACCGCGAGCCGCTTCATATACTTGAACGTGCCAAGCGCCTTCGCGACGAAATGCCCTTCGCTGTCGCGGATCTCGCCTTCGCAATAGGCCATCGTGGTCGAGCGATGCAGCACGCGGCCGTAGCCACGCAGTTCGCCGCGCCCCGGCTGCATGAAGTTGACTTTCATCTCGACGGTGACGACGCCGATGCCATCGCCCGCGACGCTGCGCGCGGCGAGCGCGAGCGCGGCGTCGAGCATCGTCATCGTGACGCCGCCATGCGCGATGCCCCATGTGTTCAGGTGCGTTTCCTGAAGCGGCATGCGTACTTCGCTTTCGCCGTCGGTGGCCTTGACGAGTTGCACGCCGAGCGCGTCGATGAACGGACTTTCGATGGAGACGTTGCTCGCCGGGTTATCGGAGGAAGACATCGCGCTCACACTTCGTAGTCGACGCATTGACGCTCTTCGCGCACCGTCGCGACGAATTCCTTCAGCGCCAGATGCTTCGGATGAACCTGATAGGCTTCGAGCGCGGCTTTGTCGTCGAAGTCGGACACGAGCACGACGTCATACGTGCAATCGAAACCCGGCTGCGCGGTACCGACTTCGAAATGCCCTTGCCCCTTCACGATGCTGCGGCAGGTTTCGAGTTTCGCCTTCAGCTTTTGAGCATTCTCGGCGCGGCTCGCGCCCTCGGCGTTTTCCTTCAGCTTCCACATGACGATGTGACGTAGCACGGCGACTCCTGTTTTCGAACGAGAACTGAAGCGTAGCAAAAATCGCCGTGCGCCGAGGAACGCGCAACCGTCACACGATTTCGAACAAGCCCGCTGCGCCCTGGCCGCCGCCGATGCACATCGTGACCACGACGAACTTCGCGCCGCGCCGCTTGCCTTCGATGAGCGCATGCCCCGTCAAACGCGCGCCCGACACGCCATACGGATGCCCGACCGCGATCGCGCCGCCGTTCACGTTCAGGCGCTCGTCGGGAATGCCCAGCGTGTCGCGGCAGTGGAGCACCTGCACGGCGAAGGCTTCGTTCAATTCCCACAGGCCGATATCGTCGACGGACAGGCCCGCACGCTGCAACAGCTTCGGCACCGCGAACACCGGACCGATGCCCATTTCGTCCGGCTCGCAGCCCGCGACCGCGAAGCCGCGGAAGATGCCGAGCGGAGCAAGCCCTTCTTTCTCGGCGAGCGCCGCGCTCATCACGACGCACGCCGATGCACCATCGGAGAACTGGCTCGCGTTGCCCGCCGTGACGACGCCGCCCGGCAGCGCGGTGCGGATGTTCGATACGCCTTCGAGCGTCGTGTCGGCGCGGATGCCTTCGTCGGCGGCGAGCGTCACTTCCTTCGTGAACATGCGCCCCGTCGCTTTGTCCGCGATGCCGGCGAGCACGGTGATCGGCACGATTTCATCGGCGAATCTGCCCGCCGCCTGCGCCGCCGCCGCGCGCTGTTGCGAACGCACGCCGTATTCGTCCTGCCGCGCTTTCGATATCTCGTAGCGCTTCGCGACGTTCTCGGCGGTCTGCAGCATCGACCAGTAGATTTCGGGCTTGTGCTGGTTCAGCCAGCCATCGGTCAGCATGTGGCGGTTCATCTCGTTCTGCACGCACGAGATCGATTCGACGCCGCCCGCGACGTACACATCGCCCTCGCCCGCCATCACGCGCTGCGCGGCGAGCGCGATCGTCTGCAGGCCCGACGAGCAGAAGCGGTTCACCGTCATGCCCGGCACGGAAACCGGCAAGCCCGCGCGCAACGCGATCTGCCGCGCGATGTTCATGCCCGTCGCGCCTTCGGGATTCGCGCAGCCCATGATGACGTCCTCGACGCGCGCCGGATCGATGCCCGCGCGCTCGACGACGGCCTTCGTCACATGGCCGCCGAGCGTCGCGCCGTGGGTCATGTTGAGCGCGCCGCGCCACGATTTGGCGAGCGCGGTGCGCGCCGTCGCTACGATGACTGCATCGGTCATGTCGTCTCCCTTGCTTTCAATACGTCGTCCGAATTCACGCGTTGCACGCCGGCAGCGCGCATGTCGCGCCACGCCTGGTCGAGCGAGCCGTTGAGGTCGATGGCGCGGCACGCGTCCTCGATCACGATGACCTCGAAGCCCGCCGCGCGCGCATCGAGCGCGGACCACGCGACGCAATAGTCGGTCGCGAGTCCCGCGAGCCACACGCGCTTCGCACCGACATCGCGCAGATAGCCTTCGAGGCCCGTCGGCGTCGCGCGATCCGCTTCGATGAACGCCGAGTAGCTGTCGACGTGCTCGTGATGTCCCTTGCGAATCACGAGGCGCGCGTGGGGCACATGCAGATCGCGATGCAGCGTCGCGCCTTGCGTGTCCTGCACGCAATGCACCGGCCACAAGACCTGTTCGCCGTAGGGCAGCGTCATCATCTCGAACGGCTGGCGGCCCGCGTGATTCGCGGCGAACGAGACGTGCGAGCGCGGATGCCAGTCCTGCGTCAGCACGACGTGCGAGAACGCGCGCGCGAGCCGGTTGACGACCGGCACGACTTCATCGCCGCGTGCGACGGCGAGCGCGCCGCCCGGCATGAAGTCGTATTGCACATCGACGACGAGGAATACATCTTCAACGGGTTTCGTCTCAGTCATTGAAGCGTCCATTCGATTGCGCGAGTTCGATCACGCGCGCGGCAGGCTGCCACGCTTCGCCGTTGGCCTGCTTCGCGTACTTGCGCATCGCGCGCTCCACGTTGTAGAGGCCGATGGTGTCCGCGTAGAGCATCGGACCGCCGCGCCAGAGCGGAAAGCCATAGCCCGTCAGATAGACCATGTCGATATCCGACGCCTTGCCGGCGATACCTTCGTCGAGAATCTTCGCGCCTTCGTTGACGAGCGCGAGCACGAGACGCTCGACGATCTCTTCATCGCCGATCCTGCGCCGCTCGATGCCCTGCTCCTTCGAATACGCGACGATCATTTCATCGACGTGTTTCGACGGCGCCGCATCGCGCTTGCCCGGCTGATAGTCGTACCAGCCCGCGCCGGTCTTCTGTCCGAAGCGGCCCGTTTCGCAGAGACGATCCGCGACGCGCGAGTAATGCAGATCCGGCTGCTCGCGATAGCGGCGCTTCCGGATCGCCCAGCCGATGTCGTTGCCCGCGAGATCGCTCATGCGAAACGGGCCCATCGCGAAGCCGAAGGTTTCGATCGCGCGATCGATCTGCGCGGGCAACGCGCCCTCTTCGAGCATGAAGAGCGCCTGCCGGATGTACTGCTCGATCATGCGATTGCCGATGAAGCCATCGCACACGCCCGACACCACCGCCGTCTTTTTGATTTTCTTTGCGAGCTGCATGACGGTCGCGAGCACGTCCTTCTCGGTCTTCGCGCCGCGCACGACTTCGAGCAGCTTCATCACGTTCGCGGGGCTGAAGAAGTGCATGCCGATCACATCGCCGGGGCGCTTCGTGAAGGCAGCGATGCGGTTCAGATCGAGCGTCGACGTATTCGATGCGAGGATCGCGCCCGGCTTCGCGACGTCATCGAGCTGGCGGAACACCTGTTCCTTCACGCTCAGTTCTTCGAACACGGCTTCGATGATGAGGTCCGCGTGCGCGAGGTCGGCATAGGCAAGCGTCGGCTGAATCAGCGCGATGCGCGTTTCGACCTGCTCCTGCGTGAGCTTGCCTTTCTTCACTTGCGCTTCGTAGTTGCGGCGAATCGTGGCGATGCCGCGATCGAGCGCGTCCTGCTTCGTTTCTAGCAGCGTGACGGGCAGCCCCGCGTTGAGGAAGTTCATCGCGATGCCGCCGCCCATCGTGCCCGCGCCGATCACGCCGATGCGTTCGATCTTCCTGACGGGCGTATTCGACGGCACATCGGCGATCTTGGCCGCCGCGCGCTCGCCGAAGAACGCATGCCGCAGCGCGCGGCTTTCGGGCGTCTGCACGAGCGCGAGAAAGCACTCGCGCTCGAATGCGAGGCCGCGCTCGAAGCCTTCCTTCACGCCCTTTTCGACGGCGTCGATGCACTTGTGCGGCGCCGGGAAATGCTTCGCGACCGCCGCGACGCCGTTCCTCGCGAACTGGATGAAGCCTTCGGCATTCGGATGTTCGATCTTGCGATCACGCACCTTCGGATGAGGACCGCCGCGATCGGCGACGCGCTTTGCGAACGACAGCGCGTGCTCCAGCAGATCGCCTTCGGCGAGTTCGTCGAAGAGCGCGGTTTGCGCGAGCTTCTCGGACAGCACCGGCGTGCCGGACACGATCATGTTCAGCGCCGTTTCCAGTCCGACGACGCGCGGCAGGCGCTGCGTTCCGCCCGCGCCGGGCAGCAAGCCGAGCTTCACTTCCGGCAGCGCGATCTGCGCGCCGGGCGCGGCGATGCGGTAATGCGCGCCGAGCGCGAGTTCGAGGCCGCCGCCCATCGCGACCGCGTGGATCGCCGCGATCACGGGCTTGGTGCTCGCTTCGAGCGCCTTGATCACGGTCATGAGCGTCGGTTCCTGCGTGGCTTTCGGCGTATTGAATTCGGTGATGTCCGCACCGCCCGAAAACGCCTTGCCCGCGCCGATGATGACGATGGCGCGCACCTGCTCATCATCGTTTGCGCGCCCGATGCCTTCGACGATGCCAAGGCGCGTCGAATGCCCGAGCCCGTTGACGGGCGGATTGTCGAGCGTAAGAACGGCGACATCGCCGCGTATCGCGTAATCCACTGCCATGAAGGTGTCTCCTTGTCGGCTGGATACAGATTCAATTGTCGGTGATGGCCGCAGAATACACAAAAAAGCACGATCGTTCAATTGAAGAATTCGCGCTCGTCGTGGGTGCTGGAATAGCAGAAAGCCCCGGCTCCGCTCGCGCGGACCGGGGCGTTGAAAAGGCTATTGGCGTTAAACGGGATTCTCTGCCGCGCCCGGCAGCACGTAATCGCGAAACTGCTCGCGCAGCCGCACTTTTTGCAGCTTGCCAGTTGCGGTATGCGGCAATTCCTGCGCGAACACGACATCGTCCGGAATCCACCACTTCGCGACCTTGCCCTCGAAATGCGCGAGCAGTTCCTCGCGCGTCACGGTCGCGCCCGGCTTCAGTACCGCGACGATCAGCGGCCGCTCCGTCCACTTCGGATGCGAGCACGCGATGCACGCCGCTTCCGCCACCTGCGGATGCGACACCGCGACGTTCTCCAGATCGATCGAGCTGATCCATTCGCCGCCGGACTTGATCACGTCCTTGCTGCGGTCGGTGATGTGCATGAAGCCATCCTGATCAATGGTGGCGACATCGCCGGTCGGGAACCAGCCATCGATGAGCGGCGAGTCGTCGCGACGGAAATAGCGGTCGATGACCCACGGTCCGCGCACATGCAGATCGCCGAAGGACTGGCCGTCCCACGGGAGTTCGCGGCCGTCGTCGCCGACCACTTTCATGTCGACGCCGCAGATCGCGTGGCCCTGCTTTTCCAGCGACTGGCGCTGCGCTTCGAGTGGGCGCTGCTTCTGCTTGAAACTCAGGCGCGAGAGCGTGCCGAGCGGCGACATTTCCGTCATGCCCCACGCGTGGATCACCTGCACGCCGTAGTCTTCCTCGAAGGTGCGCAGCATCGCGGGCGGGCACGCCGAGCCGCCGATCACCGTGCGCCTGAGCGTCGAGAAGCGCACGTTCTGCTGTTTCATGTGGGCGAGCAGGCCCATCCAGACTGTCGGCACGCCGGCCGAATACGTGACGCCCTCCGCTTCCATCAATTCATAGAGCGACTTGCCGTCGAGGTCCTTGCCGGGAAACACGAGCTTCGCGCCGACGAGCGGTCCAGCGTGCGGAATGCCCCATGCGTTGACATGGAACATCGGCACGACGGGAAGAATCGCATCGCTCGCCGATGCGCCCATCGCGTCGGGCAGCGCCGCGCCGTAGGCGTGCAGCACCGTCGATCGATGCGAATACAGCGCGCCCTTCGGATTGCCCGTCGTGCCCGACGTGTAGCAGAGAAACGAAGCCTGCCGTTCATCGAGCACCGGCCATTCGTAGTCGCCGTCCTGCTCGCCGATGAGGCTCTCGTAGCTCATCACCGGCACGCTCATGTTCGACAGATGCTCGCCGATGCACGCGGCGTCGCCGAGCGCGATCCAGCCTTTCACGTTCGGGCACTGCGGCGCGATCAGCTCGACGAGCGGGCCGAAGGTCATGTCGAAACAGACGTACGAATCGTCCGCGTGATCGATGATGAACGCGATCTGATCGGGAAAGAGACGCGGATTGATCGTGTGGCAGACCGCGCCCATGCCGCTCACGCCGTAATAGCACTCCAGATGCCGGTAGCCGTTCCACGCGAGCGTGCCGATGCGCTCGCCCTGTTCGACGCCGAGCGCGATCAGCGCCTGCGCGAGCTGCTTCGCGCGCTTTTCGCAATCGCGATAGGTATAACGGTGGATATCGCCTTCGATGCGGCGCGACACGATCTCGTTGTCGCCAAAGTGGCGCGAGGCATAAGACAGCAGGGACGACGCGAGCAACGGTACTTCCATCATCTGGCCGTAGAGCGGCGACGTCATAGGCAATGTCCTCGATGGGTTGGCGGCCGCGCTCCTGCAGGCCCGCGGACGCGGAATTACAATATCGTTTAACTCAGAGGCGCTCAATATGTCGTTTTCCCCAAGCAATGCCGTGCGCGCGGCGCGCGACGAGACGCCCGCCGATGCGCGCTCCGCGCGTTCCATGCGCGAAATTGCGAGCGCGGTCGAGGCCGGTTTGCCGGGCTCGTTCGCCGCGCTCGGCAGCGCTTTTCTCACGCGCCTTCCCGCCGCGCCAGTGCCCGATCCTTACCTCATCGGCCTGTCGCGGGAGATGGCCGAATCGCTCGGTTTCGATCCGGATATCGCCACCGGTCCTGAAAAGGATGAATTCGCAACGTACTTCGCCGGCAATCCGACGCGCGACTGGGCGAGCGACGCGCTGCCCGATGTGTTGCCTTATGCCGCCGTCTATTCGGGGCATCAGTTCGGCGTGTGGGCCGGCCAGTTGGGCGATGGCCGCGCGCTCACGCTCGGCGAAGTCCAGCACGACGGCGCGCGCGTCGAAGTGCAACTGAAGGGCGCGGGCCGCACGCCCTATTCGCGCATGGGCGATGGCCGCGCGGTGCTGCGCTCGTCGATCCGCGAGTTCCTGTGTTCGGAAGCGATGCATCATCTCGGCATCCCGACGACGCGCGCGCTTGCCGTCATCGGCTCGGATCTGCCGGTGCGCCGCGAGACCATCGAAACGGCGGCGATCGTCACGCGCGTATCGCCGAGCTTCGTGCGCTTCGGCCACTTCGAGCATTTCTACGCGAACGATCGCATCGACGATCTGCGCAAGCTCGCCGATCACGTCATCGACCGTTTCTATCCGCATTGCAGGGAGCAGGACGATCCCTACCTCGCGCTGCTCGATGAAGCCGTGCGCTCCACGGCCGATCTGATGCCGCAATGGCAAGGCGTAGGCTTCTGCCACGGCGTGATGAACACCGACAACATGTCGATCCTCGGCCTCACGATCGACTATGGCCCGTTCGGCTTCATGGACGCGTTCAACGCGCATCACATCTGCAATCATTCGGATACGCAGGGACGCTATGCGTATGGCCGCCAGCCGCAGGTCGCGTACTGGAACCTCTTTTGTCTCGCGCAGGCGCTCGTGCCGCTCTTCGGTGAAAACCTGCCGGAAGAAGGCCGCGCCGAGCGCGTGGTCGAAGAGGCGCAGAAGGTGATGGAGCGCTACAAGGAACGTTTCGCGCCCGCGCTCGTCGCGAAAATGCGCGCGAAGCTCGGCCTCGATATCGAGCGCGAAGGCGACGACAAGCTCGCCAACGGGCTCTTCGAAATCATGCACGCGAATCGCGCAGACTTCACGCTCACGTTCCGGAACTTGTCGAAGCTCTCGAAATCCGACGCGAGTCACGATGCGCCCGTGCGCGACCTGTTCCTCGACCGCGCCGCGTTCGATGCGTGGGCCGCGCAGTATCGCGAACGGCTCTCGCACGAGCCGCGCGACGACGCCGCGCGCGCCGAGGCGATGAATCGCGTGAATCCGAAATACGTGCTGCGCAATCATCTGGCGGAACAGGCGATCCGTCAGGCGAACGAGAAGGACTTTTCGGAAGTCGCGCGCCTCTTGGACGTGCTGCGCCATCCGTACGACGAACAGCCCCAGTACGAGGCCTATGCCGGCCTGCCGCCGGACTGGGCGGGCGATCTCGAAGTCAGTTGTTCTTCTTAGGATCGCCCTCATATACAGGGCCTTGCGGCCACATCAAAGGAACGACAGATGAGCAGAGAAGACACCCCGACGAGCTATCCGCTGCAAAAGGACGACGCCACTTATCGCCGCGAACTCGACGACATGCAGTATCAGGTCACGCGCCACGCGGTGACCGAGCGGCCGTTCACCGGCAAATACTGGGATCACGACGAGCGCGGCGTCTATGACTGCGTGTGCTGCGGCACGCCGCTGTTCGAGTCCGCCACGAAATTCGACGCCGGCTGCGGCTGGCCGAGCTACTTCAAGCCGATCAACGGCGAAGTGATTCAGGAGAAAACGGACCGCACGCACGGCATGCTGCGCATCGAAGTGCTGTGCAAGAATTGCGGCGCGCATCTCGGCCACGTATTCGAGGACGGCCCCGCGCCGACCGGTTTGCGGTATTGCATCAACTCGGCTGCGCTACAATTCGAACCCAAGTAAGCGCGAGTCCGGCACGGGGCGCCCGGTAGCGCTCCGCATTCCGTCGCATCGACGCCCGCACCTTTTCCGGTCGGGCGCTCGCCACTCGCGCGCCCCGCACCGCATCCGGTGCCCATCATCTCCGGCCGCCAATGAAATTTCTGTTCGATCTGTTTCCGATCATCCTCTTTTTCGTCGCATTCAAGGTATGGGGCATCTATACCGCGACGGCGGTCGCGATTGCCGCGACGCTCGTGCAGATCGCCTGGGTTGCGTTCCGGCATCGCAAGGTCGATGCGATGCTGTGGGTCAGTCTCGGCGTCGTCGTCGTGTTCGGCGGCGCGACACTCGTGCTGCACAACGATACCTTCATCAAATGGAAGCCGACCGCGTTGTACTGGCTCTTCGCGTTCGCGCTGATCGTCGCGCAGATCGGCTTCAGAAAGAATCTGATCGAAGCGATGATGGGCAAGCAGATCGTGTTGCCGCATCGGGTGTGGGGACAGTTGAATGTCGCGTGGGCGGTGTTCTTTGCGTTGCTCGGCATCGTGAACCTGTTCGTCGCGTATAACTTCACCACCGATCAGTGGGTGAACTTCAAGCTCTTCGGCGCGACTGGGTGTCTCGTCGTATTCATCGTCGCGCAAAGCTTCTGGCTCGCGAAATACATGAAGGAGGACGGTCAATGAGCGCTTCGTTCGATTTCACCAACGCATCGGCGGCGGACAAGATCGCGCATCTCGAAGCGCGCCTGAACGCCGCACTGCAACCGCATTCGGTGCACATCGACGACGACAGCGCCGCGCACGCGGGTCATGCCGGTGCTGCAGCGGGCAGCCATTACACGGTGACGATCGTCGCGGAATGCTTTGCCGGCCGGGCGCGCGTGGCGCGACATCGACTGGTGTATGATGCGCTGGCCGAGGAAATGCGGCGCGGCGTGCACGCGCTCGCGATCCGGGCTTACACGCCGCAGGAGTTCGCCGAACAATTCCAATAGACACACGCGCGGTTCACCCTCAAGCCTTGCCTCTTTAAATCTCGCCCTTGAAGGCGTCAGTCTGCTCAGTTAGGAACCTTCGATGACTTTGAAAAAAACCCGCGTCTGGGTGTTGCTCGCTGTATTCGCGGCCGCTCCCGCGTTTGCGCAAAACATCGCCGTCGTGAACGGCACGCCGATTCCCACGTCGCGCGCCGATGCGCTCGTGAAACAGCTCGTGGCGCAGGGTCAACAGGATTCGCCGCAACTTCAGCAGGCAGTGCGCGAGGAACTCATCAACCGCGAAATCCTGATGCAGGAAGCGGCGCGCGAAGGCATCGCGTCGCGCCCCGATGTGAAGGCGCAAATCGCCGTCGCGCAGCAGACCGTGGTGCTGCGCGCGCTGATCGAAGATTTCGTGAAGAAGAACACGCCGACCGACGCCGAGATCAAGGCGCGCTATGACCAGCTCGTCAAGCAGAACGGCGGCGGCAAGGAACTGCATCTGCATCACATCCTCGTCGAGGACGAAGCGCAGGCGAAGGATCTGATCGCGAAGATCAAGGGCGGCGCAAGCTTCGAGGATCTCGCGAAGCAGTATTCGAAGGACCCGGGATCGGGCAAGAACGGCGGCGATCTGGACTGGTCGTCGCCTTCGGCTTACGTGCCCGAGTTCGGTGCGGCAGCGGAGAAACTGAAAAAGGGTGAAGTGACGCCGCAGCCGGTGAAGACGCAGTTCGGCTGGCACGTCATCCGCCTGGATGATTCGCGTGAAGTCGCCCCGCCGCCGCTCGAGCAGGTGAAGGCGCAGATCGCGCAGCAGATTCAGCAGGAGAAGCTGCAGACGTTCGAAGAAGGTCTGCGGAACAAGGCGGTGGTGAAGTAAGCGCCCTCGCCTTTCGCGATCTTTCGCGATGCGATTCAACGACAAAGCCGCCCTCGGGCGGCTTTGTCTTTTCCAGCGCCATCAACCGCCCAGCTTCGCCCTCGTGACAGCACCCGAGCGCGACAGCTTCGGCAACTCGCGGTTCTGCACCACGCTCAGGAAGCTCGCCCAATCCTGCGCGAGCGCGGCCTTGTCGACCTTATCGGTCTCGCCGAGCTTGTAGCGCTCGCCCTGCGCGTATGGCCGCTCCCACGCCGCCCGATGCCATGCGCGCTCCGCCAGCGCGAGCAGACGCGGATACACCATGTACTCGAACTGCTGGTCCGTACGCATCACCTCGGCCCAGGCTTGTCCCTGAATGCCTTCGATGCGCGGCGCCGGTCCCGCGCTCGTCACCTCGAACGGATTGCCGTCGCGATCGGCCATGATCTCCGCGTTCTGCGGCAGATTGTCCGGCGCGAGCGAGAACGTCTTGAAGCCGTCCGTGCCGTGCGACCCCCAGTAGTAGCCGCGCTCGTGCTGATCGAACGCGTACGGGAAGTCGAAGTACAGATAGTCCGGCAGCGCGAGCACCGTCTTGTAGCCCTGACTGCTGAGCGTCTGCACGGTGTCGGACGCGCCCCAGAAGATCGTGTCCCACATCGTCACCATGGTGCTCGACGTCGCGAAATCCTGCGGACCGTTCGCATGCTTGATGCCGTCCTGCCACGCGGCCATCGTGCCGATACCGTTCGCGTGCACGATCTGGCTCACCTGGCGCGCGAACATCGACGGCAATTCGTCAACGGATGCCACCTTGCCTGACGCGATCAGCGCTGCGCACTGCGGCGAGCGTCCCCACGGTTTGTCCTGCACCGCGAGATTCACGTGCCCCTTGCCGGGATCGGTGCCGTCGAGCGGCTGAAAGCCCGCGCCGAGCAGGATGTTCTTCGCCTCGTCGCCGCCGAAGTGCCACACGGAAAGCGGCGCGCCGGCCTCGCGATGCATCGACGCGATTTCGCCGATCACCTTCGACGCGAAACGCTGCGCGCCGGCCGAGCACGGATTGATGAAACTGCGGCGATCGTAGAACTGGACGGTCGTCGCGTTCGACGTGTCCGCCGGATCGAGCAGCCTGTACGCGCTCGCGCTTCCCGTGTCGCCCAGCGCGCTCAGACGCTGATATCGCGCTTCCATCGATACGACCGCGGCGCGCGAGTGCCCGGGCATGTCGATCTCGGGAATGATCTCGACGAAACGGTCCGCCGCGTAGCGCACCAGCGCGACATAGTCGGCGCGGCTCAGATAGCCGCCGCCCGAACGGTTATCCGGTCCCGAGCCGAGTTGCGGCAACAGGCACTTCGTTTCGGTGAGGTCGTGGCAACGCTTCGCGCCGATGTCGGTGAGTTCGGGCAGACCTGGAATCTCGATGCGCCAGCCTTCGTCGTCCGACAGATGCAGATGCAGCCGGTTGAGCTTGTACGCGCCCATCTGGTCGATCAGGCGGCGCAGCGTGGCGGGCTGGCGAAAGTTGCGCGCGACGTCCACGTGCATGCCGCGCCAGGCATAGCGCGGCGCGTCTTCGATCGTCATCGCCGGCACGCTGCCGCCGCCCGCGGGCGTGAGCGACAGCAGCGTCTGCACGCCGTAGAAGAGCCCGGAGGCGTCGAATGCATCGACGTTCACGCCGCCTGGCGCGATCGTCAGGCGATAGCCGCCCGAGCGTGCGATGTCGGCGGGCAGCGCGCCACCGACGATCTGCCCGTTCACACGCACGGCCGCGCCGTTCAGGCCGAGCGTCGTCACGCGCGATTTGAGCGCCGCCGTTTGCGACGACGTCAATCCCGATACCGACAGATCGATCCCGCCGACCTGCGCCGCGCCCTCGCCCACCGTTTCGCGCAGCACGGAGGGCACGGCGCGCTCGGCGCTTTGCTGCGCAGAGGGCGGCGCGGCTTCCGCGCGGGCGCGCTGCACTTGCGCGGGCGTCGCGGCGAGGCCGGCAGCGTCGTCCGCGCTCGGCGGGATGCGGTCGACGTACTGCGTTTCGTCATCGGTATCGTTGTGCTTGAGGATGGCGGGCGTCGCATTGCCGTCAGCGACGACGTATGCGCGCGGCAACAGGTCGCTGTAGCGCTGATACCAGTATTCGCCGACGAACGGCACCTCGATGCGCTCGCCCGCGCCGAGTGTGAACGCGCCTGCGCGTGGCGTGAGCGCGTAGAGGTCGCCGGTGATGTGTTTCCACGCGAATCCGGGATGCTCGACCATCAGGATGCGGCGGATGCTGTGTACGTATAGGGTCCAGCCGCCTGACGCGAGGCTGCGACCGCCGGTGTTTTCGAGAATCAGCTTGCCGCGTGCGCAGCTCGCCCAGTCGGCGCCGAGGTCGGCGCAGTTCGTGCCGGATTTTGCGGCATCGTTGGCGTCGATCTCGACGCGTACCATCAGGTTCTCGCCGAGGGCGGCTGCGCGGGCCGTTGGTGACAGATTTGTTGCGCTTGAGTCAGAGCTGTCGCCGCAGGCTGTCGTCATCAGACACGCTGTTGTAATTAGCGCGGCGGACATTAAAATTTGCATACCTGAACGTTTTATTCGAAATTGCCTCATTTCTCCTCCGTGGTCCAACGCGTCTGATGACGACGCGCCGAAGCACTATACCCGCAACTTACAGGTCGGTAATTTTGAGAAAACTGCTGGAAGGCAATAGTTGGAATGTCGAAGAGGGATACTCGAGGTTTGAGATTCGGAGTGCATAGCAAGTTCTAGGTTTGTCGCCGGATCCCGTTGGCGTGTTGGTCTATTGGCACTGCCCCTGTGCGGGGCGGCAGTCACTTTCTTTGCTGCTGCAAAGAAAGTAACCAAAGAAAGCAGCTCGAGACGCCCGCGGTCATACGCAATTTGGGTGTTCTTCTCATCGTTCGTGACCTCTGTAGCGAGTGCCCTCGTAGGCCTAACCGGGCTCGGACCGCGCACGGTCTGACAAGCTAGTTTTTCTAGTGCGCTGGTTCAGCACGAAAGAGGTCCGGCACAGCGCTACGCGCTGCCGATGGGTATGCAAGGGAAACCAACGAGAAACGCAGAAGCACACGCGGACCCGATGGTCCCATTGGCCGCGAAGCGGGCCGGAGCCATTTCGTGCTGAACCAGCCACGCGAGCGGTGCGATGTGTCAGACCGTGCGCGGTCCAAGCCCGAGGTGGCCTATGAGGGCACTCGCTACAGAGGCCACGAGCGAGGAGAAGGATACCCAAATTGCGTGTGACCGCGAGCGTATCGGGCTGCTTTCTTTGCCTACTTTCTTTGCTGCTGCAAAGAAAGTAGGTGCCGCCCCGCACAGGGGCAACGCTAATAGACCGACACGATCACGGGATCCGGCGAAATCCGGCAAGGTCCGCCGAAGTCCGACCCCCTCAACCGAGGAACCGCCGCGCGTTCTGAAACACCCGCAACCACGGGCTTCCGTCAGTGGTCCAGTCATCGGGCGTCCAGCTCATCTGCACATTACGATGCACACGCTCCATATGCGGCATCAGCACCGTAAAGCGCCCATCGGGCGTCGTCACCGAGGTGATGCCCTGCGGCGAGCCGTTCGGGTTGAACGGATACTGCTCCGTCGCATTGCCGCGATGATCGACGTACCGCATCGCGACGAGCGCCTTCGCCTGATCACCCTGCTGCGAGAAGTCAGCAAAGCCTTCGCCATGCGCGACCGCGACCGGAATGCGCGAACCTTCCATACCCGCGAAGAACATCGACGGCGAGCTCTGCACTTCGACGAGCGAGAAACGCGCCTCGAACTGCTCCGACTTGTTGCGCGTGAACTTCGGCCAGTTCTCCGCGCCGGGGATGATCGACGCCAGGCTCGACATCATCTGGCAGCCGTTGCAGATGCCGAGCGCGAAGGTGTCCGCGCGACCGAAGAACGCAGCGAACATGTCGGCAAGACGCGGGTTGAAACGGATCGTCTTGGCCCAGCCCTCGCCCGCGCCCAGCACATCGCCGTAAGAGAAGCCGCCGCACGCAACCGCGCCCGCGAAATCGGCGAGCGTCGCGCGGCCTTCGAGCAGGTCGCTCATGTGGACATCGTGCGCGTCGAAGCCGGCGCGGTCGAATGCATAGGCCGTCTCCAGATGCGAGTTCACGCCCTGCTCGCGCAGAATCGCGACGCGTGGCCGCGCCTGCGTCGAAACGAAGGGCGCGGCGACGTCTTCGGCCAGATCGAAGGTCAGCACCGGCGCGATGCCGGGATCGGCCGCATCGAGCAGCGCGTCGTATTCGGCATCGGCGCAGGCCGGGTTGTCGCGCAGACGCGCGATGCGCCAGCTCACCTCGCTCCACGCGCGATGCAACTCGACACGCGGTGCATCGAAAATCTTCTTCGCATCGCGATAAATCTCGATCGCGCCGCTCTCGTTCGGCTTGCCGATCACATGCGAGCACGCCGACAGACCGTGTTCGCGCAACGCGGCCAGCACCGCGTCACGCTCCGATGCGCGCACCTGCACCACCGCGCCGAGTTCTTCGGAGAACAGCGCGCGGATCGTACGGTCTTCGCGGCGGCCGCTGGTCTGCTTGGCCCAGTCCTTCGCGTCGCCGTAGTCGGATTCGTGTTCGGCGTCGAGCGTCAGCATGTCGATGTTCAGCGACACACCCACGTGACCCGCGAACGCCATCTCGCAAACGGTCGCCCACAGGCCGCCGTCGGAGCGGTCGTGGTAGGCGAGCAGTTTGCCATCGGCGTTGAGCGCCTGGATCGCGGTGAAGAAGCGCTTGAGGTCTTCGGGATCGTCGACATCGGGCACCGTGTCGCCGACCTGCTGCGTCACTTGCGCGAGAATGCTGCCGCCCATGCGGTTGCGGCCGCGTCCCAGATCGATCGCGATCAGCACCGTGCTGGTGTCGTTGACGAGCTGGGGCGTCAGATGACGGCGCACGTCTTCCACCGGCGCGAACGCCGAAATGATCAGCGACACCGGCGACACGACCTCGCGCGCACCGCCGCGCGCGTCCTGCCACTTCGTGCGCATCGACAGCGAATCCTTGCCGACCGGAATGCTGATGCCGAGCGCCGGACACAGCTCCATGCCGATGGCCTTCACGGTGTCGTAAAGCGCGGCATCTTCGCCCTCGCTGCCGCACGCGGCCATCCAGTTCGCCGACAGCTTCAGCTTGTTCAACGACTCGATCGGCGCCGACGCGATGTTCGTCACCGCCTCGCCCACCGCCATGCGGCCCGATGCGGGCGCGTCGATGACGGCGAGCGGCGTGCGCTCGGCCATCGTCATCGCTTCGCCGCGGTAGCCCGCGTAATCCATCGTCGTCACGGCGCAATCGGCGACGGGCACCTGCCACGGGCCGACGAACTGGTCGCGCGCGGTCGTGCCGCCGACCGAGCGGTCGCCGATGGTGATGAGAAACGACTTGCTCGCGACCGTCGGATGCTTCAGCACGTCGACGGCGACTTCGGACAGCGGCAGCCCCGTCACGTCGACGGGCGTGAATTGCGCGCTCTCGCGCTTCACGTCGCGGTGCATCTTGGGCGGCTTGCCGAGCAGCACGTCCATCGGCATGTCGACGGGTTCCTGGCCGTCGTTGGCCTCGTCGATCAGTTTCAGTTGACGCTCTTCCGTCGCCACGCCGACGACGGCCACCGGGCAGCGTTCGCGCTCGCAGATGGCCTGGAACGCGGGCAGATCGGCGGGCGAAATGGCCAGCACGTAGCGCTCCTGCGCTTCGTTCGACCAGATTTCACGCGGCGACAGACCGCTTTCTTCCAGTTGCACCTTGCGCAGATCGAAGCGCGCGCCCTTGCCCGCGCCATCGACGAGCTCCGGGAACGCGTTCGAGATGCCGCCCGCGCCGACGTCGTGGATCGACAGGATCGGATTGCCCTCGCCCATCTGCCAGCAGGTGTTGATGACTTCCTGCGCGCGGCGCTGGATTTCCGGGTTGCCGCGCTGGACCGAGTCGAAGTCGAGTTCGGCGGTGTTCGCGCCGGTCGCCATCGACGATGCCGCGCCGCCGCCCATGCCGATACGCATGCCCGGCCCGCCGATCTGGATCAGCAGCGTGCCCGCCGGCAGATCGTTCTTGTGCGTGTGCTGATCCGAAATATTGCCGATGCCGCCCGCGATCATGATCGGCTTGTGATAGCCGCGCACGCGGCCTGCGACGTTCTGCTCGTAGGTGCGGAAATAGCCGCCCAGATTCGGCCGGCCGAATTCGTTGTTGAACGCGGCGGCGCCGATCGGCCCGTCAATCATGATCTGCAACGGCGACGCGATGCGCTCGGGCTTGCCATACGGCTCGTGCTGGTCGGCCGGATTGCGCGACGCGAGCGGCACGGCGGAGTCGCGCGCGTTCTCCCATTTTTCGCGCGCGTCGGGCAGATCGAGGTTCGACACGGTGAAGCCCGCGAGACCGGCCTTCGGACGCGCGCCACGGCCCGTCGCGCCTTCGTCGCGGATTTCGCCGCCGGAACCCGTCGCCGCGCCCGCGAACGGGGAAATCGCGGTCGGGTGATTGTGCGTCTCGACCTTCATCAGCGTATGCGTCAGTTCGACGTGACGCCGATACTGCTCGTCCGTGCCGCGCGGGAACCAGCGCTCGGCGACGCCGCCACGCATGATCGCCGAATTGTCCGAATACGCGACGATCGTGCCTTCGTGATTCAGCTTTTCCGTATTGCGGATCATCTGGAACAGCGACATGTCCTGCTTGTCGCCATCGATGGTCCATTCGCCGTTGAAGATCTTGTGGCGGCAATGCTCGCTGTTCGCTTGCGCGAACATCATCAGCTCGACGTCGGTCGGATTGCGCTTCAGGCCTTCGAACGCGTTCACCAGATAGTCGATTTCGTCGTCGGCGAGCGCGAGGCCGAGTTCCGCGTTCGCAGCCTCGAGCGCCTTGTGTCCCGCGCCGATGATATCGACTGTCTGCAGCGGCCTGGCGGGCAGTTCGTCGAACAGATGCAGCGCCTGTTCGCGCGATGCCGCGACGCTTTCCGTCATGCGGTCATGCAGCGCATCCGCGACGGCCGCGCGGGCTTCGTCGGACAGCGCCTTCTTGCCGCCGAGAAAGCCGCTTTTCATGATGACCGAGTACTCGACGCCGCGCTCGATGCGCCGCACCTTGTCGAGCCCGCAATGATGCGCGATGTCGGTCGCCTTGCTCGCCCACGGCGAAACCGTGCCGAAGCGCGGCACCACCATGAAGCTCTCGACGTGGCCGCGTTCCTTCGATTCCTCGAACGGCGCGCCGTAGTGCATCAGCGCCTCGATGCGGCTGTTGTCATCGTCCGTGAGCGGCTCGGACGCGTTGACGAAATGCAGGAACTGGCCGCGCACGCCGACGATATTCGCGTCGATGCGGGCGAGCGTTTCGAGGAGGCGGGTCTGACGGAAATCGGAGAGGGCCGAAGCGCCGGGGAAACACGAGAAGTGGGCCATTGTGACGGTGCGTCGATGACGTCTGTGTGCCGCTCGCGCGACGCTCGCTGTTTGCAAATTCAGAAATTCGCAAATTCGGATTCGAGCACGCGATACGGCGTGAGGCGAAAGGAAGACCGCGATTATACCCCGGATGCGTCTCGAAATCGGCCCGGGCGGTCCGTCCGAGCGCCGCGCGGCAGCGGCCCGGCAACGCCGGGCGCCGCGCCGCGCATCCCGAAATCGACCTGCGCCCGCATGGCCGTGCGCGACGCAACTGCCCGCAGGCCGCATGTGTGGGCTGTTTGCCCGTCCCTGGCAAACGATTTTGGCGCTATCATGGCGCGCTTTCTTCGGGTACGGGGCGCGCCGGGTCGCGCCGCCGGACCCGTGGTTTCATCGTCAAGGCGCGCGGCATCGGGCGCTTCCGCCCGCGCGTCACGCCGCGCACCACTGCAATCTCGCGCCTTCGGGCACAAAAAGTCATGGATGTCATCGTCATCGGCGGAGGAATCGCCGGCATCGCCACCGCGTATCAGCTGCATGCGGCCGGACACCGCGTCTGCGTGATCGAGCGCCACGCGACCGTCGCGCAAGGCGCCACCTATGGTCAGGGCGGCGCGCTCCTGCCCTCGCCGCTCGATGTCTGGTTCGGGCCGACCTTCATGGCGTCGAGCCGCTCGAAGCAAAGCGGCATGGCGGTCAAGACCGGCTTCGACGCGGCCGCGCGCGATTTTCTCAAGCAACTCGCGACACTGCGCGATCCCGAAACGTTCGCCGCGCAGTACGCGCATCTGCAGCCGCTCGTCGACGAATCGCGGCGCGTGCTCGCGTCCATCGAAAGCCGTCTGGAGCTCGATTTCGAACAGCGCCGCGGCATGCTGCATGTGTTCCGCCAGCCGCGCGAGCTCGAGGAGGCGCAAACGGCCATCGACCTGCTGAAAGGCTGCGGCGTGCCGTATCGGGTATTGACGCCCGAGGAATGCGTCGCGGTCGAGCCTTCCGTGCCCGATTACCCCGAATTCGCGGGCGGCGTGCTGCTGCCGGAGGAGCGCACCGCCAACTGTCCGCTCTTCACCAAGCAACTGAAGCAGGTGCTCGAGGACGACGGCGTGCAGTTCCGCATGCAGCGCGCGGTGGCGTCGGTGCGTCTCGAGGGCGCGCGCGCCGCGGTCGAACTCGCCGATCCGAACGAAGGCAGGAAGCGCCACGCCGAGGTCGAGCTGATCACGGCCGATGCGATCGTCGTCGCGGCGGGCGTCGGCACGCCGGGGCTCATCGGCGGCATCAAGTCGGTGTCGTCGCTCTTTGCGCTGCGCGTGCACACGCTCACCGCGCCCGTCGCGTACGAGGAGCGCGCGCCGCATCTGACAGTCGTCGATTCGATCAAGCGCATCACGATGACGCGCGTAAGTCAGCGGCTGCGCGTCGCGGGCGCGGGTGTGTTCCAGAGCGCATCCAAGGCCGATAAACCGCTCGACGCCACGCTATCGCGCCGTGCGCTCGACATCCTCGGTCAAGGCACGCACGACTGGATTCCGGGCGCGGCGCGTGTTTCCGCCGCGCGCGCGTGGGAAGGGCTGCGCCTGATTTCCGCCGACGGGCTGCCGATCGTCGGCGCGACGCGGCATCCGCGCCTGTTCGTCAACGCCGCGCACGGTCCGGCGGGCTGGGGCCTCGCGTGCGGGTCTGCTAAAGTGGTCGCGGACCTCGTTTCCGGCGTCACGCCCGATCTCCCCGCCGATACACTTGCCGCGCTGAGCGTCGAACGCTTCTAGCGGACAGGCACGGTTGCTGCGCGCGCGGGGCTCCGACGACTCGAATCTCGAAACGCCCTTCCGCCCGCCGCCATGACCGCTGCCCGCTCACCCTGGTTCTCTCCGCGCGACGAACCGCTCGCGCTCCTGACGCTCGCGGAGCTGCGCAACCTCGAAGCGCGCGCTGCCGCCGCGCTGCCGCCTCACACGCTGATGGCGCGCGCGGGCGCGGCCGCCGCCCAATACCTGATCGATGCATCCGAACATGCTCCGGACGCCCGCGCGCTGTCGGTGTGGCTCGTGGCGGGCCCCGGCAACAACGGCGGCGACGCGCTCGTGATGGCCGAGCGCCTGCATCGCGCGGGCGTCTCCGTGCGCGTGTGCATGCCGGTCGAAGTGAAGCCGGACGACGCGCGCTGGGCACTCGAATCGGCGCGCGCGGCGGGCGTGCCGATCGACGCCCAGCCGCCCGCGACGTTCGACGGTTTCGGCTGGCTCGTCGACGGCATGTTCGGCATCGGCCTGAGTCGCCCGCTCGAAGGCGTGTTCGCCGACGTGGCCGCGCGTCTCACGCGGCGTGCGCGCTCAGCGGGCCGCGTGCTCGCGCTCGACGTTCCGAGCGGCCTGAACAGCGACACCGGCGCGCCCGTGAACGGCGGCGAAGCTGTCCGCGCGACGGACACCATCACGTTCATCGGCGCGAAGCCGGGGCATTTCACGTCGCAAGGCCGCGATCTGACGGGACGTCTTTTCGTATCGACGCTGGATGTCGAGGCGAGCGCCGCGCCGTCGATCGTGCTGAATGCGCCCGCGCTTTTCGGCGTATGCATGCCGCAGCGCGACAACGCGACCAACAAGGGCACATTCGGCTCGCTCGCGGTGATCGGCGGCGACACAGGCATGTGCGGCGCGGCGGTTCTCGCGGCGCGCATGGCGCTGTACGGCGGCGCGGGCAAGGTGCATGTCGCGTTCGTGGGCGAAGGCTTTCCGCCCTACGACCCGCCGCATCCGGAACTGATGCTGCATCGCGCCGACGGCTTCGCGCTCGACAAGATGGACGCGCTCGCGATCGGTTGCGGCATGGGCGCGGGCGAGCGCGCGAAACAGATCCTCGCACACGCGCTGGCGCTCGACGTGCCCAAGCTCCTCGATGCCGACGCGCTCAATCTCATCGCGAAAGACGACGCGCTCGCGTCCGCCGTCGCGGCGCGCGGCGCACAGGGCGATCCGTGCATCCTGACGCCGCATCCGCTCGAAGCGGCGCGTCTGCTGCAAACCGACGCAAAAGCGGTTCAGGCCGATCGCATCGCCGCCGCGCGTCAGCTGGCCGCGCGCTATGGGGCGATCGCGGTGCTGAAGGGTTCGGGCACGGTGATCGCCTCGCCCGATGGCCGCGTCGCGGTGAATCCGACCGGCAACGCCGGACTCGCGACCGGCGGCACCGGCGACGTCCTCGGCGGTTTGATCGGCGCATTGCTCGCGCAAAGACTGCCTGCCTACGAAGCCGCGCTCGCGGGCGTGTATCTCCACGGTCTCGCCGCGCAGACGCTCACGGATGACGGCATCGGCCCGGCGGGGCTGACGGCGGGTGAACTGGCGCCGGCGGTACGCAAGCTCATCAACCGGCGTTTTTACGCCGAACACGCGCGAAGCTGACGACCTGCGAAGACGATGTGACGCTCTGCAAGCATCCGTTCATGCATCGTCGCTATACTCTTTTTGATTCGGGCAACCGCGGCCGTTTAGTCGCGTTCACTTGCGTTCACCATACACGACACGCACAGGCGCGCCGAGCCGCAATCGCACGAACGTATTCCTCTGTCACCCTCAGACTAACGGACCGCTCATGACCCAAAACTCGATGCTGAACTCGCTTCCTGCCTGGTCCGCGCTCCAGTCGCATTACGATGCCATTTCCGGCGAGCGCCTGCGCGACTGGTTTGCGCCGCAGAACGACACCGCGCCGACGCGCGCCGAGCGCCTCACCTTCCAGGGCGGCGGCCTCGCAATCGACTTCTCCAAGAACCGCGTCAAGGACGAAACGCTGAAGCTGCTCGTCGAGGTCGCGCAACAGGCCAAGGTCACCGAACGCCGCGACGCGATGTTCCGTGGCGATATCGTCAACATCACGGAGCAGCGCGCGGTGCTCCACACCGCGCTGCGCGCGCAATCGCCCGACGCGCCCTTTTACGAACAGGTGCAGAAGGAAAAGGCCAAAATGGCCGCCTTCTCCGATCGCGTGCGCGACGGCTCCTGGAAAGGCTATTCCGGCAAGCGCATCCGGCACGTGGTGAACATCGGCATCGGCGGCTCGGACCTCGGGCCGAAGATGGTCGTGCACGCGCTGCATCATCTCGCATCGAAGGATCTCGACACGCACTTCGTCTCGAACGTCGACGGCGCCGATCTCTGGAACGTCCTTCAGCAAGTCGACGCGGAAGAGACGCTCGCGATCGTCGTCTCCAAGACCTTCACGACGCTCGAAACGATGACCAATGCGCACTCGATGCGTGACTGGTTCCTGAAATCCGGCTGTCCCGAAGATCAACTGTCGAAGCATTTCGTCGGGGTATCGGCGAATCCGGCCGAGGTCGTGAAGTTCGGCATCGCCAAGGAAAACGTCTTCGAGATGTGGGACTGGGTCGGCGGCCGTTACTCGCTGTGGTCGGCGGTCGGTCTTTCGATCATGCTGTCGGTCGGTCCGCAGAATTTCGACGCGCTCCTGCAGGGCGCGGCGGCAATGGACGAGCACTTCCGAACCGCGCCGCTCGACAAGAACCTGCCCGTGCTGATGGGCATGATCGGCATCTGGTATCGCAACTTCTTCGGCTCGCAAAGCGATCTGGTCGCGCCGTATTCACAGGCGCTGCACTATCTGCCTTCGTATCTCCAGCAACTGGAGATGGAAAGCAACGGCAAGTCCGCGCGGCTCGACGGCAAGATGGTCGACTATCCGACCGCCGCCGTGATCTGGGGCGAGCCGGGCACGAACGGCCAGCACGCTTTCTTCCAGATGCTGCATCAGGGCCCGACGATCATTCCGATCGACTTCATCGCGGTGCTGACGCCGGAACATCCGCTCGTCGATCATCACGCGAAGCTGCTCGCCAACTGCTTCGCGCAGAGCGAGGCGCTGATGCTCGGCCGCACGCTGGAAGAAGCGAAGAAAGTGGCGGGTCCGGGCAAGGAAGAACTCGCGACGCATCTGAGCTTCCCGGGCAACCGGCCGACCACGACGATCATGCTCGACGCGCTCACGCCGCAAACGCTCGGCGCGCTCATCGCGCTCTACGAGCACAAGGTGCTCGTGCAGGGCACGGTGTGGGACATCAACTCGTTCGATCAATGGGGCGTGGAGCTCGGCAAGATTCTCGGCAAGGTCGTCGAGGCCGATATCACCGCCGCGAGCGCCGATCCGGCCAAGCATGACTCGTCGACGTCCACGCTGATCGCGCGTGCGCGCGCGGCGTTGAAGCGTTAAGGCTCGCTGTAGATAGGATCGTGGCCCGCAGTGCTTCGGCGTTGCGGGCTTTTTTATACGCTCAAGCCGTTCACGAGCCGCCCCGCTTCGATCGTCACCGTGGCGTCGCAACGCTCGGCCAGCTCGGCATCATGCGTGACGAGCACGAGCGTCGCGCCGTTGCGGCGGTTCATCTCGAACATCAGGTCGATGATCGCGTAGCCGGTGGTGGCGTCGAGGCTGCCGGTGGGTTCGTCGGCAAAAAGCACGGCAGGATGCGTGACGAAGGCACGCGCGAGCGCGACGCGCTGCTGTTCGCCGCCGGAAAGCAGCTTCGGATAATGCGCGGTGCGCTGGGACAGTCCAACTTGCTCGAGCAGCGACCGTGCGCGCGCCGCGATCTCGCCGTGCGGTATCTCCGCGCGCAATTCGAGCGGCAGCATCACGTTTTCGAGCGCGGTCAGATGCGGCATCAACTGGAACGACTGGAACACGAAACCGACGGCGCCGCTGCGCAGCGCGGCGCGCTCGTCTTCGTTCAACGTGGACAGTTCCTTGCCGAGCAGACGAACCGAGCCCTCGCTCGCGCTGTCCAACCCGGCGAGCAGGCCGAGCAGTGTCGACTTGCCCGAGCCCGATGCGCCGACGATCGCCACACTGCTGCCCTTCGCGATCGACAGATCGATCTGATCGAGAATCGTGAGCTCGCCCGTTGCGTCCTTCACCCGCTTGCTTAAACCCCGTACTTCGATGACCGGCTCGATATTGTTTTGCATGGACACTCTGAAAAAGAACTTGCGCGGCTTCGTTCCCGCAATCGCGTTGATGGCGGCATGGTCGGGGACCGCGCATGCCGCCGATGCACAGGCAGCAACGCAACCCAAACCCGCGATCGTCGTGCTGGGCGATAGCCTGTCGGCCGAATATGGCCTGCCGCGCGACACCGGCTGGGTGAATCTCTTGCGCGAGCGTCTGGCGAAGGAGCGCCTCGATTATAGCGTCGCCAATTCGAGCATCAGCGGCGACACCACCAGCGGCGGCCGCGCGCGCCTGACTGCCGTGCTGTCACGCATCAAGCCGGACATCGTGATAGTCGAACTCGGCGCGAACGATGCGCTGCGCGGCGTCCCGCTTGCCACGACGGAAACGAATCTGCGCGGTATCGTCGATGCGTCGCAGGCGGCACATGCGAAGGTTTTACTCATCGGCATGTACGTTCCACCCAATTACGGCCCCGACTACTCGCAAAAGTTCCACGCGGTCTACGAGCGTATCGCGAAGGAAAAGAAAGTGCCGCTCGTGCCCTTCCTGCTTGCCGGCATTGCTGACAAACCCGCCATGTTTCAGGCCGATCAGATCCATCCGACAGTGCAGGCCCAGCCATTGCTATTGGATAACGTCTGGCCAATCTTGAAACCCTTGCTGGGCGCAAGCGCCGCGCATTGAAGACGACGCGCCGGCCGCGACAGCTTTTTTCAACAACGCGGAAACACGGCCACGATTCAGACATCTGAGACTTTCGCGTCACTCTTATAACCCCGCTCGTCATATGAGCGACTCTACAAGGAGGTCACGTGAAACTTGCCCCTCTTCTCGCCCTGACCGTTGCGATCTCGGCCTGCGCCGCGCAACCGCCCGCCGGCGTGCAGCAAGTCGGCACGAGCCAGAAAGAGCCGAAGGTCATCGCGCAATGCGTCGCCCAGAAGTGGGCCGACAAGTCGCAGCAGCAGGTCGTGTCGCAAGATACGCTCGCGAACGACAAGGCCGTCGATGTGTACGTTCCCGGCCAGCAGCCGCCGAATGGCGCGGCGGCCATCATTCATCCGGCTTGGTCCGGTCCGGGCTCGTGGGTCGGTTTCCGCGCCTCGGGTGCGGCCGGCAGTCAGGCAACCGGCGACATTCAGGCTTGCCTGTAAGTAACGCTCGGTTTTGCGCTTGCCGCGCTTTCAGGGCGGCATAGGCCAAACAAAAGCCCCGCATCTTTTCAGAAGCGGGGCTTTTTCATGATCAACACAGATCAATCAGTTCGATGACGGCGGCGGCGCCTGGCTCAGCTTGACCTTCGAGCGCTCTTTCAACGACTTGAGATACGCTTCCATCTCGGCCTGTGCATACACCTGCGCCACCTGCTGTTGCGCGCCCGCGAGACGATCGGCCGCGACCGGCGCCGCCTTCTCGATGCCGTTCACGCGATAGATCGCGTAACCGTCCGCGCCGAGGTCCACGCCGACATAGGACGGCAGCTTCGACGCATCCGCCTTGAAGATCGCGCTCAGCGCGGCGGGCGGCAAGCCCTGCGCGTCGTTACGCGATACCGTGATCGGCGATGTGAAGCCCTCCGTGGACTTCGACTTCTGCAGGTCCGCGAGCTTCGCCTCGCCTTCCTTCTTCGCCATGGCGGCGGCCATTTCCGCGATGACCTTCTTGCGCACGTCGTCCTTCACCACGTCGAACGCGGGAACGCTCGATGCCTTGTAGTCGGTCACGCGCGCGGCGATCAGCGTGCTGTTGCCGACATCCATCGCCTGTGTGTTGTTGCGGTCCTTCACCGAGTCCGGCGCGAAGACGGCCGCGAGGAACTTCGGATTGTTGAGCGGATTGTCCTGAGGCAGTTGCGGATTCGGCTTCGGGCCGACCGTCGCGGTCTGGATCGTCAGCTTGTATTTGTCGGCCGCGGGTTGCAGCGTCTTCGCCTTCTCATAGACGAGATCGGTGAAGCCTTGCGCGTTGTCAGCGAAACCCTTGGTGCCTTGCTGAGCCGCGTAGTCCTTCGCGATCGCGTCCTTCACCTCATCGAACGGCTTCGTGACGGCGGGCTTCACGTCGGTCGCCTGGATGATGTGATAGCCGAAGTCCGACTCGACGACATTGCTCACTTCGCCCTTCTTGAGACCGAAGGCGGCGTCGTCGAAGGCCTTGCCGCCGGCGATCTGCCCGCGCGCGAAGTAGCCGAGATCGCCGCCCTTGCTCGCGGAGCCCGGATCGTCCGAACTCTTCTGCGCGATCTGCGCGAACTGGTCCGGATGCGCCTTGACCTGCGCCAGCAGTTCTTCGGCTTTCTGTTTTGCCTTCGCCTTGTCGGCCGCGCTTGCGTCCTTCGGTGCGTTCACGAGAATGTGGCTCGCGCGCACTTCCGCTTCCGTGCGATAGCGCTGGATGTTGTCGTCGTAATACTTCTTGAGATCGGCGTCGGTCGCCTTCGACGCTGCCGCGATCGACGACGGCGACAGCACGAGGTACTGAATCGTGGCTGTCTCCGGCGTTGCGAAGTCGTTGCGATGCGCTTCGTAGTAGGCCGTGAGTTGCGCGTCCGTCGGCTGGATTTTCGCGGCGTAGTCAGCCGCGCGCAGCGACAGGCCCTGCACCGAACGCTTCTGCTCGGCAAGTTCCGTCAGGCTCTGCGCGAGCGCTTTCGACGTGAAAGATGTCGCCTGGATGCTGCCCGGAATCTGGTCGGTCGCGATCTGATAACGCATGCGCTCGTCGTATTGCGCGGGCGTCATGCCCTGCATCGCGAGCAGTTGCTTGTAGCGTTCGAGGTCGATCGTGCCGTCAGGATTCTTCAGCGACGAGATCACGGGATCGGAGAGCAGCGCGCGACGCACGGCGTCATCCGACGCGGTCAGATGCAGGCGTTGGGTTTCGTCGGCCATGGCGCGCTGCTGCACGAGGCTGTCGACCATCGCGGCGCGCGTTTCGGGCGAATCGAACATCTTGGCGTCGAACTGCGAACCGAGCATCGAGCGGGCGCGGTCCACTTGCTGGCGGAAAGCGCTGTCGAATTCGGCGCGCGTGATCTTGTGACCGTTCACGCTGGCCACGTAAGAACTTTCGTCGAAATAGTTGCTGAATCCCTGGATCCCGACCATGCCCAGACCGGGCACGATGATCAGGATCAGCAGAGCCATCATCAGGCGCTGGTGATTACGGAAGAAGTCGAGCATGCGTAGCGCTGCGTTGTCAGAACAAAACGCTCGATATTACAACAGTGGCAGAGGAAAAGGCGAAAGGCGGTGCGCGAATGAGCCATCGGACAGACGACCTGCGCGGAGTCGTACCCTCGAAATGATGTGAATTGTTTTATCTATCAGGCATTTAACCCGCGATTGGGTCAAATTGCGCAATCGCGGCGCTGCGATGATTAGCACTCTTGATCGAGCGGCAAACGCACGGCAACTGCGTGGCGAAAAGCAAAAAGTCCCGCACGCTTCGCAGCTTGCGGGACTTCATGTTCGATTCTGGCGGAGCGGACGGGACTCGAACCCGCGACCCCCGGCGTGACAGGCCGGTATTCTAACCAACTGAACTACCGCTCCTGGGTAGCGCGCAATGAATTGAAACCTGGTGGGTGCTGAGAGGCTCGAACTCCCGACCTACGCCTTGTAAGGGCGCCGCTCTACCAACTGAGCTAAGCACCCGGTCCGCAATTCATCCGGTTTGCGCAGCGCTGAATTCAGAACTTCGTTTTGCAAAGCCCGTATCCAGCGAGTCCGCTAGTTTAGCGCATCCTTCAGCGCTTTGCCAGGGCGAAATTTCGGGACCTTCGCGGCCTTGATCTTGATCGCATCGCCGGTGCGCGGATTGCGGCCCGTGCGCGCGGTGCGCTTGCCTACGGCAAACGTGCCGAAGCCGACGAGCGTCACCGTGCCGCCCTTCTTCAGCGTCGCGCGCACGCCGCCGATCACCGCTTCGAGTGCGCGGCCGGCAGCGGCCTTGGAAATATCGGCATGCTGCGCGATATGGTCGATCAGTTCCGTCTTGTTCATTGTGATCCCCGAATCAGTATTGGCACGTTGTAATCGATCTGGTCCCGCATCGATGCGAATCGCATCTCGATAAGTTTGGATGCGGCGCTCATTTAACTTAGCCGAAAGAACCGTGTCAACGGGGGTTGAGCCTTATTCGGCGCGGGTTTGCGGTGCTTTAGAAGATATCTTCGAAAAGCCGCGCGCAAAAAGAAAAACCCGCGAGCATGAGCCCGCGGGTTTTAGCGTCGATCACGCAACACGGCGATAGAGCCGTGCCGCCCGATGCGCGTCAGTGCTTCACGAACTCGCCCGATGCAGCCGCGTCCTTTTGCTGCTCGGCTGCGACCGGCGTCGCCTTCGCCTCTTCTTCAGGCAAGGATTCCGGTGCGCGTTCGAGCGCCAGTTCCAGCACGCGGTCGATCCAGCGAACCGGCACGATCTCGATGGCGTTCTTCACGTTGTCGGGAATGTCGGCCAGATCCTTCGTGTTTTCCTCTGGGATCAGCACGAGCTTGATGCCGCCGCGATGCGCCGCCAGCAGCTTCTCCTTCAACCCGCCGATCGGCAGCACTTCGCCGCGCAGCGTGATTTCGCCCGTCATCGCGACATCCGCGCGAACCGGAATGCCCGTCAGCACCGACACCAGCGCCGTGGTCATCGCGATACCGGCGGACGGACCGTCCTTCGGCGTCGCGCCTTCCGGCACGTGGATGTGGATATCCTTCTTCTCGAAGGATTCATCCGTGATGCCCAGGCGCCGCGAACGCGAACGCACCACCGAGCGCGCCGCTTCGACGGATTCCTTCATCACGTCGCCGAGCGAGCCGGTGCGGATCACGCCGCCCTTGCCGGGCATCACCGCTGCTTCGATCGTCAGCAGATCGCCGCCGACTTCCGTCCACGCGAGACCCGTCACCTGACCGATCTGGTTTTCCTTCGCGGCCAGACCGAAGTCGTACTTGCGCACGCCGAGGAAGGTGTCGAGGTTCGAACCGTCGACCTTCACCGCACCTTCGGCCTTCTTCAACAGCAGCATCTTCACGACCTTGCGGCAGATCTTCGATATTTCACGTTCGAGCGAACGCACGCCCGCTTCCCGCGTGTAGTAGCGAATGATGTCGCGGATGGCTTGCTCCGTGACGTCGATCTCACCGTCCTTCAGGCCGTTGTTGCGCTTCTGCTTCGGCAACAGGTAACGCGTCGCGATGCTGACCTTCTCGTCTTCCGTGTAACCCGACAGGCGGATGACTTCCATCCGGTCGAGCAGCGGCGGCGGAATGTTCAGCGAGTTCGACGTCGCCACGAACATCACGTCCGAAAGGTCGAAGTCCACTTCGATGTAGTGGTCCGCGAACGTGTGGTTCTGTTCCGGGTCGAGCACTTCGAGCAGCGCGGAGGCCGGGTCGCCGCGGAAATCCATGCCCATCTTGTCGACTTCGTCGAGCAGGAAGAGCGGATTGCGCACCGCGACCTTGGACAGGCTCTGCAGAATCTTGCCGGGCATCGAGCCGATATACGTACGGCGGTGACCGCGAATCTCCGATTCGTCATGCACGCCGCCCAGCGCCATGCGTACGAACTTGCGATTCGTCGCGCGGGCGATCGACTGCCCGAGCGAGGTCTTGCCGACGCCCGGAGGCCCGACGAGGCACAGAATCGGCGCCTTCACCTTCTCGACGCGTTGCTGAACCGCGAGATACTCGAGAATGCGTTCCTTCACCTTCTCGAGACCGAAGTGGTCTTCGTCGAGCACGCGTTCGGCGTTCGAGAGGTCGTTGTTGACCTTGCTCTTCTTGCGCCACGGCAGGCCGATCAGCGTGTCGATGTAATTGCGCACGACGGTCGCTTCCGCGGACATCGGCGACATGAGCTTGAGCTTCTTGAGCTCGGCATCGGCCTTCTTCTTGGCTTCCTTCGGCATGCGCGCGGCGGTGATGCGCTTCTCCAGTTCCTCGAGATCCGCGCCCTCTTCGCCTTCGCCCAGTTCCTTCTGGATGGCCTTGACCTGTTCGTTCAGGTAGTACTCGCGCTGACTCTTTTCCATCTGGCGCTTTACGCGGCCACGGATGCGCTTTTCGACCTGAAGAATGTCGATTTCGGCTTCGAGCTGGGCAAGCAAATGCTCCAGCCGTTCGATCACAGGGAACATCTCGAGGATGTGCTGTTTCTGATCGAGCTTGAGCGGCAGATGCGCAGCGATGGTGTCGGCAAGACGACCTGCTTCGTCGATGCCGGACAGCGAGGTCAGGATCTCCGGCGGAATCTTCTTGTTGAGCTTCACGTACTGATCGAATTGCGAAACGATCGCGCGGCGCAGCGCTTCGGTTTCAGCGCTGTCGGCGTGATCCGGCTCGAGCGGCATCACGTCGCTCGAGAACTGCGTTTCCTGCTCTTCGATCGAGAGCGTTTTGGCGCGTTGCAAACCTTCGACGAGCACCTTCACCGTGCCGTCGGGCAGCTTCAGCATTTGCAGGATGTTGGCGACACATCCCACTTCGTACATGTCCTTTTCGGTCGGTTCATCTTTCGCCGCCGTCTTCTGGGCGACGAGCATGATGTGCTTGCCGCCTTCCATCGCGGCTTCGAGGGCCTTGATCGACTTGGGCCGCCCGACGAAGAGCGGAATCACCATATGCGGGAAAACGACTACGTCGCGCAGCGGGAGCAGCGGCAGCGTAATGCGTTCCTGCGGGAGGAGTTGGGTTCCTGACATTTCATTTCCCCATTAATGGAATCAGTTCAGTCGTAAGTAAGGCCGTTCAGAGCTATTGCAAGCCTTTATCGGAAGGGAAAAGTCGGTAGTCAAAGATCGCGTCAGTAACGTCCACAAGATAAACCGAAAAAAATAAAAGGCCGTTCACGTCGCCATGAACGGCCTTTCGCCGACACACAGCCTGCTTCAGTTCGATCCAGCTACCTTGGGTGCATCTTCGTAGATGAGCAGCGGCTTGCCGTCGCCGTCGATCGTGTTGTCGTCGACGATCACCTTCGAAACGCCCTTCATGGTCGGCAGTTCGTACATCACGTCGAGCAACGCCTGTTCCAGAATCGAACGCAGGCCGCGCGCGCCGGTCTTGCGGCGAATCGCCTTCTGCGCGATGGCCTGCAGCGCCGCCGGACGGATCTCCAGTTCCACGCGTTCCATTGCGAAGAGCTTGTGATACTGCTTCACGAGCGCGTTTTTCGGCTCGATCAGAATCTTCACCAGCGCGGCTTCGTCGAGCTTGCCGAGCGTCGCCACGACGGGCAGACGGCCGATCAGCTCGGGAATCAGGCCGAACTTGATCAGATCTTCCGGCTCGACGTCACGCAGCACCTCGCCGGCGTCGCGGTCCTGCTTGCTCTTCACGCTCGCGCCGAAACCGATACCAGTCTTCTCCGTGCGATCGGTGATGACCTTTTCCAGGCCGTCGAACGCGCCGCCGCACACGAACAGGATGTTGGTCGTATCGACCTGGATGAAATCCTGATTCGGGTGCTTGCGTCCGCCTTGCGGCGGCACCGACGCCATCGTGCCCTCGATCAGCTTGAGCAGCGCCTGTTGCACGCCCTCGCCCGACACGTCGCGCGTGATGGACGGGTTGTCCGACTTGCGGCTGATCTTGTCGATTTCGTCGATGTAAACGATTCCGCGCTGCGCCTTGTCGACTTCGTAGTTGCAGTTCTGCAGCAACTTTTGAATGATGTTCTCGACGTCCTCGCCGACGTAACCGGCTTCGGTCAGCGTCGTTGCGTCCGCGATCACGAACGGCACGTTCAGCATGCGCGCAAGCGTCTGCGCGAGCAGCGTCTTGCCCGAACCGGTCGGTCCGATCAAGAGGATGTTGCTCTTCGACAGCTCGATTTCGTCTTTCTTGTCGAGGTGCTTGAGACGCTTGTAGTGGTTGTACACGGCCACCGCGAGAATTTTCTTCGCGCGTTCCTGGCCGATCACGTACTGATTGAGGATATCGCTGATTTCCTGCGGGCTCGGCAGGTCTGACTTGGTCAGCCCGGCCTCATCCGCCGCGCCAGCCGCCTCGTCGCGAATGATCTCGTTGCACAGGTCGATACATTCATCGCAGATGAACACCGACGGCCCAGCGATGAGTTTTTTCACCTCATGCTGGCTTTTGCCGCAGAACGAGCAATACAGCAGCTTTTCGCTACTGGAACCTTTTTTGTCCGCCATAAATGTGTAAGCCTCCGGACACTCTTGTTACATGATACGCCCTTCGATTCGCCCTCGCAGATTCACACCTTGCGATACCGAACGAAGCGCGTTCTGGCGTTGCGCCGCATGCGCGACTTCGCTACTGGGCCGGCACCGTCTCCGGGCGCCGGCGCGGCGCCGCTCCGGACGCCGTCAGGGACGCTTGTGAAGCACCTGGTCGACGAGGCCGTAAGCTTGCGCGTCGTCGCCCGACATGAAGTTGTCGCGATCGGTGTCGCGCGCGATGCGCTCGACCGGCTGACCCGTGTGATGCGACAGCAACTGATTCAGACGTTCCTTCAGGTACAGGATTTCCCGCGCCTGGATTTCGATGTCCGATGCCTGACCGCGTGCGCCGCCGAGCGGCTGGTGGATCATCACGCGCGCGTTCGGCAGCGCGACGCGCTTGCCCTTCGCGCCCGCCGCCAGCAGGAACGCGCCCATGCTCGCGGCAAGTCCCATGCACAGCGTCGACACGTCCGGCTTCACGAACTGCATGGTGTCGTAGATCGCCATGCCGGCCGAGACCGAGCCGCCCGGGCTGTTGATGTACAGGCTGATGTCCTTGTCCGGGTTCTCGCTTTCGAGGAACAGCAGCTGCGCGACGACGAGGTTCGCCGACTGGTCGTTCACCTCGCCGACGAGAAACACCACGCGCTCCTTCAGGAGGCGCGAGTAAATGTCATAGGCTCGCTCGCCGCGGCCGCTCGTTTCCACGACCATCGGAACGAGGCCGAGCGCCTGGGCTTCGAAGTCCCGCGTTGCGTGGGACGCCAACGTATCGAGCAATTCAGCGCGAAAGGTCATGCAATTTCCTTGTTCGGAATAGGGATACTGAACGACAAAGGAACATCCAGTAGAACGGCATGCAAACGCCCAAACTTTAATGCAAAAAAGGCGTGCGGGCCGTCAGTCCGACGACTCCGCACGCCCCCTGCCTATCGCGTCAGGCTTGCGCCGTTGCGCTGGCCAGTTCCTCGAAGCTGACTTCCTTGTCGGTCACTTTGGCCTTGCCCAGGACGAAATCGACGACGTTGCTTTCCACGACGTACGCTTCCATCTCGGCGAGGCGCTGCTGGTTCGAATAATACCAGCGGACGACTTCCTTCGGGTCTTCGTAGCTCTTGGCGAATTCGTCCACTTCAGCGCGGATCTGCTCGGGCTTCGCCTGCAGTTCGTTGGCCTTCACGAGTTCGGCCAGCACGAGGCCCAGCTTCACGCGGCGCTCGGCCTGTTCAGCGAACATTTCAGCCGGGATCGGCGCGTCGGCGGCGTTCGGCACGCCGCGCTGCTGCAGGTCCTGGCGGGCCATTTCGACGAGGCGCTGCTGATCCTGCTCGATCAGCGCCTTCGGCACGTCCAGCTCGGAGATCTTGAGCAGCGCGTCCATGACCTGGTTCTTCACGATCTGCTGCGTGCGGCGCTTCGCTTCACGCTCCAGGTTGTCCTTGATCTCGGTACGCATCTTCGTGAGATCGCCGTCTTCGATGCCGAGCGACTTCGCGAATTCCGCGTTGATTTCCGGCAGATGCGGCCATTCGATCTTCTTGAGCGTGATCGTGAACTGCGCCGTCTTGCCCGCCACGTCCTTGCCGTGATAGTCCTCGGGGAACTTGAGGTCGAATTCGCGCGATTCGCCGGCCTTCAGGCCCGTTGCGGCTTGCTCGAATTCAGGCAGCATGCGGCCTTCGCCCAGCACGAACGCGAAGTCTTCCGCGCTGCCGCCTTCGAACGCGACGCCGTCGATCTTGCCGACGAAGTCGAGCGTCACGCGATCGCCGTCGGCTGCTGCCGTGCTCGGGCCGCCGTCACCGTGCTCGCCGGCTTCGCCGCGTGCGTGGAAGTGCACGCGCTGCTTGCGCAGGATGTCCAGCGTGCGGTCGACTTCGGCTTCGGAGATGGTCGTGACCGTGCGTTCGATTTCAGCGGTGGCCACGTCGCCGAGATTCACTTCGGGATAGACCTCGAAGGTCGCGTCGAACGCGTAGGCGTCGGCGGCGGCTTCCGACTTCGGCGCGAAGCTCGGCTGGCCCGCGACGCGCAGGTTCTCGGCGCGCGTGACGTCGAAGAACTCCTTGCCGACCTTGTCGCTCAGCACTTCGGCCTCGACCTGACCGGCATACTGCTGCGTCACCATCTTGAGCGGCACCTTGCCCGGGCGGAAACCCGGCATGCGCACGTTCTTGGCCAACTGGCGGATGCGCGAATCCACTTCCTTCTGCACGGTGTCCTTCGGCAGGGAAATGGTCACGCGGCGTTCGAGCTTGCCGAGGTTCTCAACTACGTTAGCCATGGCTGAAATCGTCCTAGAGTAAATCGTAAATTCGGTGTTCGGTTCTTCCGCGGTTCTAAAGGCGCGGGTCCGGGTGCGGACTCTGCGTGAGCCGGCCGAAATCGACGCCTGGCGCCCGAAGCGCACGCAATGCGCGCCTCGCGGCGATGCCGGGCCGTCGCCCGACACGGTGTCAGTCAACAGAGCCAAGCATTTTAGCAAACAAATGGCGAGGGGCCGGACAACGAAGCCGCGAACCTGCCGTTTCGGCTGAATTTGACCGAAAAAGCGCACGTTTTTGGGATGGATTCTGGCGTAAATCCGCGTTTTCCCGACGCGCTCGCGCGCGCACAATTCCCGCTATCGGCGCGCCGCTATTTTGCGTCGCGCGCCGCGCTGATAAGCTTGCCGGCGCATGATTCACGCGATCAGGCCGCGCGGCGCGCAATCCATTGCCGCAAGGCATGAGAAGCATGCAACAAGTGCATGAATCGGACCTCGCCGCGGCTTCCGATCGCTCCTTCAACACCAGAACATTCGAGACACCATGCCTAACGCCACGTCTGCTGCTCCTGTAGTTGTCATCGCTCCCGATTCTTTCAAGGGCTCGCTGTCCGCGGAAGGGGTCGCGAACGCCATCGCGGAAGGCATCAGGCGCGCGCGGCCGGACGCCGACATCCGGATCCGCCCGATGGCCGACGGCGGCGAAGGCACGCTCGACGCGATGCTCTCGGCGGGCGGCGAGCGCCGCATGCTGAACGTGCGCGGCGCGGCCGCCGCGCGCCGCGATGCCGCCACGGGCCTGCTCGCCGACGGCGGCGCGATCGTCGAGACGGCGGAAGTCGTCGGCATCACGGACCCGGACGGGATGGCGGTTCCCGTCACCGAACGCAGCACGCTCGGCATGGGCGAGGCCATTCGCGCGCTGCTCGATTCCGGCGCGCGCACGTTCTACGTCGCGCTCGGCGGCAGCAGCACGAACGACGGCGGCGCGGGCCTGCTCGTCGGCCTCGGGCTGAAGCTTTTCGACGCGGCCGGCAAGGAACTGGCGCCGGTGCCGTCGGCGCTCGCGCAGATCGCGCGCATCGACGCGTCGGGGCTCGATCCGCGCGTGAAGGACGCGCAGTTCGTCGGCATGTCGGACGTCGACAATCCGCTCAACGGCGATCACGGCGCGACCGCGATCTTCGGTCCGCAAAAAGGCGTGACGCCGGAACAGGTGGCGACGATCGACGCCGCCCTCGCCCATTTCGCCGATCTGCTCGAACCCGCGATGGGCGTCGCGAAGCGCAACGAACCCGGCGCGGGCGCGGCGGGCGGGCTCGGCTTCGCGTTGCACATGCTTGGCGCGCGCTTCGAGACGGGCGCCGAAGTGGTCGCGCGCGAAATCGGGCTGGATGCCGCGCTCGAGGGCGCGAACTGGCTGATCACCGGCGAAGGCCGCTCCGACGTGCAGACACTGCACGGCAAGGCGCCGTTCATCGCCTGCAAGCACGCGCGCGACCAGGGCGTGCCGGCGACGCTGCTGTCGGGCGCCGTCGATTCGGCCGCGCTGCCGCGTCTGTCCGAATTCTTCAGCGGCTGCTTCTCGCCCGCGCCGGGGCCGATCACGCTCGACACGGCGATCCGCGACGCCGCGCGCCTGCTCGCCAACGAAGCCGAGCAGCTCACGCGGTTGAGGTTCGGTTCGGTCTGAGTCCGGACGACGCGCGCGCGCCTCAGGCCACCGCGCGTTTCGCGCCGAACGCGAGCCGGTCCAGGCACCAGACGGCGAGCATCGTCGCGCCCATCAGCGGGAAGATCATGCCGAGCACGGTCAGGCCGCCGCGCCATGCGCGCATGGGCGCACGCTTGACCGGCCGCGCCGGCGCGCCCAGTTCGCGCGTGGGCCGGCGCTTCATCCACATGATGAAGCCGGTCACCGCGAGCGCGGCGAGCCCGAGCGAGATCGCCGAGCAGACGATCTGGTTCGCGAGCCCGAAGTAGCGCCCCATGTGCAGCGACGTGCCGTACGAAATCCACTGCGCGACGCCTCCATAGCTCGCGTAGTCGATATCGGACAGCACGCGTCCGCTGTATTGATCGATGTGCAGCGTGCGCTCGTCACGCGGATCGGCGGGGAAATACGACACCGTGTAGACGCCGGTCGGTTTGGCCGGCAGCGCAATGCCGTAGTCGTCGGTGACGCCGTTTTTCGCGGCGAGCGCGACCACGTCGTCGATCGACACGCGCGCGGCCGGCGCCGGCGCATGCGCGCTGTCCGGCACGGCCGTCGCACCGACGGCCCACGGCGTTTGCGGCAACGGCAGATCGTCCATCTTCATCTGCATGCCGTGCATCGCGTGTTCGTCGCCTGGCTTCGCCGCTGCGCCGGGCGCGGTCGAATGCACATGCGCCTCGCCCCACGCGCCCTTCGGATAACCGAGCGACGCCGAGGTCGCGAGCGCCTTGAACTGCTTGCCCCACGATCCCGACCACGGCAATCCCGACAGCACGAAGAACAGCGCGCCGATGGCAAGCCACACGCCGCCGACCGCATGCAGATCGCGCCACCACGCGCGGCCCTGCAGCGACAGACGCGGCAGCCACACGCCGCCTCTCGTAACGTTCGGGGCATTCGACCGGCTGGGCCACCACAACGCGATGCCCGTGCCGATCATCACGAGCGTCCAGCAGCCCGCCAGCTCCATCACGAGCTCGCCGGTCTTGCCGAGCATCAGCCCGCGATGCAGATTGCGCACCTGCTTCATCAGCCGATGTTCGACCGAAAGCGTGCCGAGCACGGCGCCATCGTAGGGATTCACATAGACGCTTTCGCTTTCGCCCGAAGGCAGACGAAAGACGAACTCCGCGCTGCGCGTGCGATCGGCTTCGATCTGCGCGAGCGTCGGCACGGCGCCGCGCGGCTCGTTCGCCGCGGCCTTCGCGAGCAGAATCTCGCGTGAAAGCTGCGGGCCGTGGGTATCGGTGACGACCATCCTGTCGCGATACAGCAGCGGTTCGATCTGCGGCTGGAAGCAGTAGATCGTGCCGGTGATCGCGAGCACGATGAGCAGCGGCATCACGAAGAGGCCCGCGTAGAAATGCCAGCGCCAGAGCGTGCGGCGATGCGCGATGACCTGCGCGTTCGACGTTGCCTCTGCCGCGTTCAAGTTGGGTGCAAGCATGACGATTCTCGTTGAATAGGTGCGTTGTCAGTTGAAGGCCATCAGATGCCGATGCGTCCTTCGAGATAGAACGTGCGCCCCGCATACGGATGGAATACGTAGTAGCGCTTGTCGAACAGGTTGTCGACGCCGGCGCCCAGCTCCGTGCGCTTGGTCGGCTTCCACGTGAACTTCGCGTCGACGACCGCGTACGTGCTCGTGCCGCCGTAGGTGTTCGGATTGACGTCGGTGTTCGTGAGCGTGTTGTATTGCCGCCCCGAGTAACGTACCGCGAGCGTCGTCGCCGTATTCCCGGGCGTGTGATACGTCGCCGCCACGTTCGCGCGCCACAGCGGAATGCGATAGAAGTACTTGCCCACCGATGCCGGATTGCCGCTGTTCGCGAGAATCTTCGACTGCGTGTACGCGGCGTTCGCGATGAGATCGAGCCCGCGCATGAGCACGTCCTGTCCTTCGTAGGCGAACTCGACGCCGCGCGAACGCACCTTGTCGATATTCTGGAAGTTCGTGACGTTGGGAATGACGGTCGTGTTGGTCTGGCTGAAGATCGTGTTCTTCACGTCGTCCTGAAAGAGCGTGAAGCGATACAGCCCGTTGCCGCGCACCCATTCGGCCGTCAGTTCCTTGGACAAATCGTCTTCGGGCTGCAGGTTCGGATTGTTGTTGACGATCGAGATGCCGTTGATCTGCCCTTGAAACAACTCGCCGACGGTCGGAAACCGGTACGCGCGTCCGACTGAAGCGCGCAATGTCAGGTCCTGCGTGACGTCGAACGACAGCGACGCCTTCGGCGACCAATGGCTCTCGCTCGCGTCCGCATACCCGAGCGCGGTCGAGCCGACTGCGCGCGTGCCGTCATACGCGTTCCAGTTCTCGTAGCGCACGCCGTAGGTGAATGCCCAGCGCGCCAGAAAGCGCCACGCGTCCTGCGCGTAGAGCGCCTGCGTGCGCGTGCGTCCGCCGAACGAATTGGCGAACGACACGCCCGCGCCCTCGCGCCACGCGCTCGTGTTCGACGTGACGTTGTCGAGAAAATAGTTGTCGTAGTGATAGCCGAACGACAACGCGTGCGCGGCGAGACCCGAGCGCGCGGTGGGCGTCCAGCTCGTGCGCAGATCGAGCGATTTCCAGCCCGAGCCGCTGCCGTCGGTGAGCGTGCCGGGGCCGTCGCCGGGCACGCCGGAACTCGCTGTGCGCGCGATGCTCTGCGTGATGTCGAAGTACGATGCGATCGCCTCGGCGTTCCAGCCCGTGTCGTTGTGCGTGCGCAAGGACACGCCGTAGAGGAAGTTCTCGCTCGACCCCATGCTCGGCGCGAACGTCGCGGCCGGAATGACGTACTCGAAACCGCCGATGTTCACGCGGCCGCTGTACACCGGATTGCCGGCGGCATCGCGCAGAAAGGTCTGCGTGTCGCTGTTGTACTTCTGATGCCAGTAGCCGAGCGTGAAGCCCGCCTGCAACGTGTTCGTGAGATCGTAGGCGAGCTTCACGCGCACCTGATCCTGAAACGTGCGCGTGATGCCTTCGCTCGACGTGCCGAGCACCGCGGTGCGCGCGTTGAACTGGTCGTTGTAGAAGGTCGCGCCCGTGACCGGCGTGTCGGCGGCCGTGGCGGGCGTTTTCGATTGCGCGAGCGTCGCGAACTGCAGCGGCTGCCCCGTGTTCTCCAGATGATCGACGCCGATCAGGAACGACAGCTTGCCGATGCGGTCGCCGACCGTCGCCGTCGTGTTGGTGCCGTTAAAGTTCCGGTTCACGCCGAAGAGATCGAAGTGCTGCGTGAAGCCTTGCACTTTCGCGTCGGCTTCGAATTGCGTCGGCATGCGCGTGGTGATCGCGACGGTCGCGCCGATCGAGTTGCCGGGATACAGCGCCGAGTACGGGCCGTAGATGACATCGGTGCGCTCGATGTCGTCGGCGAAGACCATCGACCAGCGCGGCGCGAACGTAAAGGTGTTGCCGAGGAAATTGCTGAGCAGGAGGCCGTCGGCGTAGACGAGGCCGCGCGCCGTCTGCGAGTTGCTCGTGCCGCGCACGGCGATGGTCGCATTGGGATCGCCGATGAAGCGTTTGCGCACGGCCATGTTCGGCGCGTACTTGAGCACGTCTTCGGGCGTCGTCACGTTCCAGTACTGAAACTGGTCGGCGGTGACGGTATTGACGCTCGCGGGCAAATTGGGATCGAGCGGCGACGCGCGCGAGCCCGCCTGCGCCGTGACGACGACCGGCGCCAGCGTGGCGTCGTTCGAACTGGTGGGCGCGGCGCTATCGGCCTGCGCGGTCGTGACCGGGGCATCCGGTGCGGGAGAAGCGGCTGCGGACAAGGCCGCGTGCGCCATCAGCGATAGCGGCAGCCAGGCGCGTGCGTGCGCCGCGGCACGGCGGCGCGAACGCCGTCGCGCTCGCGTGGTGAGCGTGAACATCGTGAATTCCTGAAGAGGCTGACGAGCGATCGCGCGCGTACATCGCGCTCATGTGCGCGATGTACGTCGAGGCGATCGGACGAAGGACGGTTTCAGGACAGGACGGGTGGCGCGCGCGGACTCGCGGCGTTGAAGGACTTCGACGAGACAGTGTCGATGACCGCGAAGGTCGAAACGCGCGTGACGCGCTCGACGCGCACGACGTCATGCGCGACGCCCGTGGCGATCGGCAGATTGTGCGCGAGGAGTCCGCAATACGAGCAGGCGTCGAAATGGCTCGCGGCGTCGTGATGGCCGGCGTGCCCGGCGTCCTCTTCGGCGACGGCGTGATGGCCTTCGTGCGCGCGCGCTTCCGGCGCGTCGACGGCGCACAGGATGGCTTCCGTGTCGTTCGCCGCATTGCGCGCCGCGAGCGTCTGGCTGATGACCGGCGCGACAATGGCAAGCCACATGGCGGCGATGCCGAGCCATGCGACGAAGCGATTGCGCGCGTTGCGGTTCATGAGGGAAGTTTGTGTGGCCGTGCGGAAGATTGAACGAGATTGTAGGCAGGCGTTCGGCAAGCCGCAATCTTGCAGTGCGTATCTCCGGAATCGCACGTCATCCGCGCGTCATGGCGCATGTGCGGCGTCGGAAGCGTTGACGCATTTTCGCAGACATCACCAGATGAATCGGTTAGAATCTCGGGCTTGGCACAGTGGACCGGTGCCGACACGGCGGCAACGCCGGGCGCCCAGCGCGCCTGCCGTGCTGCGAGGATGGCGAAATTGGTAGACGCACCAGGTTTAGGTCCTGACGCCCGCAAGGGTGTGCGGGTTCGAGTCCCGCTCCTCGCACCACACGAAACCCCTTTCATCGGCAAAGGGGTTTTTCGTTTGCGGGACCGGTTTTCTCCCGCCCGGAAGTTGCGGACTAAACGTTCAACTCGCCCACTTCGACCATCAGCACCTCGCCTCTATCCTGCGATCGTCCGGCGAAGTCGATGCCCGCACGGTCCATTACGCGCCTGATCTCCTCCGGTATCTGCTCGCTTGCGCGCGCAGCGGCGATCGGCCGGTCGACATGCGAAAGAAACCGCCGCACGCATGCCGGCTGCCAGAACACGAAAATGTTGAGCGGATAGGTGAGCCGGGCGTCGCCGCGGCGCTGGGCGGTGATGTGCAGGCCCACCGTCGGCGAGACGTGCATCTGACGCGGACACACGCGAAAGTCGAAGCCGAAATCCGTCGCCACGCTCTTCACGAGATAAGGCAGGCACGTGTTGCTGAATTGCCTGTTCTCGGATTTGCTCAAGGCCATGAGCGCCCTCCAGAGTCGATGGCGACAGTGTTGCGCGCGCGACGATACACGTCGGTGGTTCGGCACACAATCCAATGGCGCGAGCACGTCGGCAGCGAAGCCGCGCTTCGCCGGATAAAATGAGCGCCCGTGCGTCGGCCAGCGCCTGGCGAAGCCACAAGACAAAACCTCCCCCACAAGCCCCGTCCGTGAATTTCGACGATTATTGCCAGCAAAAGGCCGCCCCCGATGGCTCCGGCACGTACTACGCGCTGCGCCGCGCGCCGATGTCGAGCCAGCCGCTTCTGACCGCGCTCTACGCGCTCTATCGCGAGCTCGAAGAGACCGTCAGGGAAACCAGCGATTCGACCATCGGCCGCACCAAGCACGCGTGGTGGCAAGGCGAGCTCGGCCGGCTCGATGGCGGCGAACCGACGCATCCCGTCACGAAGGCATTGCGGGCGCATGCGGGCGACGCCGCGCATCCCGTTCTCGACGATACCGGGCGCGCGTCGCTTGCCGCGGTCGTCGATGGCTTCGGCATGGATCTCGATCAGGCGCGCTATCTCGACTGGCCTGGCCTCAGGCGCTATCTGGAGCAGACGGGCGGCGCATTCGCGACGGCCATCGCACGCGCGAGTGCACGCGCTCCGGAGCAAGCCGCCGCGTGGGCCGCGCCGCTCGGCTCGGCGCTGTTACTCGCCGAACGCGTTCAGAGCATCGGCGACGATGCGCGCCACGGCCGCATCTATATTCCCATCGACGAGTTGCAGCGCTTCAACGTGACAGCCGCGGACATCATCAATCGCAAGTACAGCGATGCATTCACGGATCTCATGCGCTTTCAGACCGGGCGCGCGCGACAGACACTTATCGAAGCGCTCGCGGCCATCCCCGCTTCCGAGCGCGCAACGCAACGTGTGCTGCGCGCACAGGCGGCGCTGTCGCTCGCGCTGTTCGACGAGATCGAGCGGGAGAATTTCAAGGTGCTGCATCAGCGCATCGCGCTCACGCCGATCCGCAAGCTGTGGATCACGTGGCGCACGCGCTAGACGCGCAGGAGCGGTAGCGACTCGACGCGCTGCCCGAGGATCGCGGCGGCATCGAGTTTCCAGCACGCGCGAAGGGCCGTCGCATACAGCCTTCTCAAATCGATGCCGACAGGCAAGCCGCCGTCCGCATCGAGTCGATCGAGTCGCGGCGGCATGCCGAAGAGTCCACCGCGCACGTTGCCACCCATCATGAAATGCGCCGCGGCCGCGCCGTGCTCCGTGCCGCCTGCGGCATTTTCACGCGCGGCGCGTCCGAACTCGGAACGCGTCATCACGAGCGTGCGGTTCCAGTCGCCCGACGCGATCAGCGATGCACGCAACGATGCGAGTCCTTCAGCCAGTCGAGCCAGCAGCGCCGCATGACGATGCGCCTGATTCTCGTGCGTGTCGAAGCCATGCAATGTGAAGCGGATCACGTTCACGCCGTGCACGCGATCGAGCCAGTCATCGGCGCGATATTCATCGGCATGCGACGCGGTGTCCCAGATCTGACGCGAGCGGAAGTGCGAGCGATTGGGCGCGTGGTAGCCGACGCCCTGCACGATCGCCATATCGTTCGCGCGCCACGCACTCATCAACGGCACGAGCGATGGATGGAGCGCCGTACGTTCATCGAGCATCAACGCCTGATCCTTCGATATCGCGAGAGTCGGCCTGAGCGCGCGATAGCGCGGATCGGCGATCGGAATGACGGTGTTGAGGGAATCGTTGCCGCCGTCGAGATCGACGAGCACCAGCGTGCGAATGGAAGATGAAGGATCGAATCGACTGAAGGCGAACGCGTTACCAACGCTGCCCGACCATCCTGCGAACGCGCCGGCAATCGAGAGAAATTGACGTCGGTTCATCGCGGTCCGCGCGGCTCACCGCTTATAGAGATCGCGCACCGCTTCTTCGATGTGCTGGCGCAAGAGACGGCGCTCGTCAGCGGTCATCACCGTGTGACGCGGCGGGCGCGCGGGCGGCGTCTGATCGGCCTGCTGTACGGGTTGCATGGAGGGCGAGCCGGAGGCGCGATCGCGGCTCGAAGGCGTCGCGCGCTGCTGCGCGCGAATCATGCGGCCATCGAAGCGATTCGGGGAGTTGCTGAAGCCGCGATCGAAGCCCGTCGATTGCGCATAGGCGTGAGGCGTGCTCAGTACTGCGTAAAGCGCACTGGCAAGAAGTGTCTGTCTGAAGATGCGCTCAGCGCGCACGGGTCCGCGCTGCCGCGCTCCCTTCATGTTTTTCCCTTCGTTGCTCGACAACCGGACAGCCTCATTCTTTTCGCGCGCGTCTCGCAGTGGCTTGGTCGGGCCGCATGACGCGCTGGTCTAATGGAGTATCTACCGAATGGCGGGCTTAGGTAAAGCAGTGTACGCACCAAACCCTTAGGCCGTGCCACAGCCTCCGTAAATTTTGTAACCAACTGTTACACTCGCTTTTGTTACAAACTCGGCGTTTGATCAAACGCGCTAAGATGCCTCCATGGAAACCAAGAACCCTTCAAAAATTCTCGTCGTCGACGACGATCCGCGCCTGCGCGATCTGCTGCGACGCTACCTCGGTGAGCAGGGCTTCAACGTCTACGTTGCGGAGAACGCGCCGTCGATGAACAAGCTCTGGGTGCGCGAGCGTTTCGATCTGCTCGTGCTCGATCTGATGCTGCCCGGCGAAGACGGTCTTTCCATCTGCCGGCGTCTGCGCGGCAGCAACGATCGTACGCCGATCATCATGCTCACCGCGAAGGGTGAAGACGTCGATCGTATCGTCGGCCTCGAAATGGGCGCGGACGACTATCTGCCGAAGCCGTTCAATCCGCGTGAACTCGTCGCGCGTATTCATGCGGTGCTGCGTCGTCAGACGCCTTCCGAATTGCCGGGCGCGCCGTCCGAAACCACCGAAGTATTCGAGTTCGGCGAGTTCGCGCTAAACCTCGCGACGCGCACGCTCACGAAGAACGGCCAGGAAATTCCGCTGACTACCGGCGAGTTTTCGGTCCTTAAAGTGTTCGCGCGTCATCCGCGTCAGCCGCTCTCACGCGAAAAGCTGATGGAGCTCGCACGCGGCCGTGAATACGAAGTGTTCGACCGCAGTCTCGACGTGCAGATCTCGCGTCTGCGCAAGCTGATCGAGCCCGATCCCAGCAGTCCGCGCTTCATTCAGACCGTGTGGGGCCTCGGCTACGTCTTCATTCCCGACGGCGCAGCCTGATCGATCGTTGAGCGAGTTTCGTCACGCTTTCTCCCCTTCATCGAGCTGAACCCGACAGACCCATGCGAATCGACAGGCGGCTACTGGCGCTCGCGTTCGGCGGCCTGTTCTGGCGAACCTTTGCGCTGATCGCGTTGCTCATCGCCGTCAGTCTGACGGCGTGGTTCCAGAGCTTTCGCGTGATCGAACGCGAGCCGCGCGCGCAGCGCGTGGCGCTGCAGCTCGTCGCCGTGGTCAAGCTCACGCGCACCGCCCTGCTTTACTCCGATCCCGATCTGCGCCGCGCGCTGCTTCAGGATCTGGAGAGCAACGAAGGCGTGCGCGTGTATCCGCGCGAAACCACCGACAAGTACAAGCTCCAGCCCGATGAATCGCTCAACCGGCTGATCGAGCGCGACGTGCGCGGCCGGCTCGGCAACGAGACGATCATCGCGCAATCGGTGAACGACATTCCCGGCGTCTGGATCAGCTTCAAGATCGACGACGACGACTACTGGGTCGCACTCGACCGCGATCAGCTCGACACCGTCACCGGCCTGCAATGGGCCGGCTGGGGCGTGTTCGCGCTCGCACTGTCGCTGTTCGGCGCGGCGTTCATCACGAGTCTCGTGAACCGGCCGTTCGCGCGCCTCGCGCTCGCAGCGCGCAGGGTCGGCTCGGGACAATCGCCCGAACCCTTGCCCGAGCGCGGCATGGGCGTGGCGGCGGAAACCAACCGAAGCTTCAACCAGATGGTGCAGAACCTCGAACAGCTCGAAGCGGATCGCGCGCTGATGCTCGCGGGCATCTCGCACGATCTGCGCACGCCGCTCGCGCGTCTGCGTCTCGAAACCGAAATGAGTCCGTCGGACGAAGCGACCAAGCTCGCGATGATCGACGACATCGAGCAGATGGACATGATCATCGGCCGCTTCCTCGATTACGCACGGCCGATGCAGCGCATGCCCGAGGCGGTCGATCTGTCGATGATCGCGGGCGAGCTCGCCGCGCGCTTCCAGGCCGACGACGGCGTCGTGATGCACACCGATCTCGCGCAAGGCGCAGTCATCGAAGGCGACCCGACGGATGCGCGCCGCGTGGTCGGCAACCTGCTGGAGAACGCGCGCAAGTACGGACGCAGCGAGCACGACGACATCGCCCGCATCACGCTGCAGACGCGCGTCGCGCATGGCAAGGTCGAACTCTCGGTGATGGACGAAGGCCGCGGCATTCCCGACGATCAGGTCGCGCTCATCACGCGCCCGTTCTATCGCGTCGATACGGCGCGCACGCAGGCGAACGGCACGGGCCTCGGCATGGCGATCGTGCAGCGGCTCGTCACGCGCCAGCGCGGCACGCTGCGACTGCGCAACCGCACGCCGCTGCCGGGCTTCGAAGTGACCATCGACTTCCCGCCGATCAAAGGTGGCGCGCGTTTCGAAGGCTGAACGCGCTGCCCCTCCACTTAGTTAGTTAAAAACTATTGGAACGATTATTTGTATAGGGTTAAGGTGAATCGGGTTAACGCGCGGCATGGCTGGCATTGAAAGTGTCACGCGCGCGTTACGGCGATCCCGTAGTTTGCTTGGAGTGTGTCCTTTCAACGATTTCACAGGAGTTACTGCATGAAGACCGTTGGCGATAAAGTCGAAGCATTCACCGTCACCGCTGCGAAGCCGGGTTTCAACCATCACGAAGAGCACGGGCAGTCCGCGTTCGAGGAAATCACCGAACAGTCCTTCCCGGGCAAGTGGAAGATCATCTACTTCTATCCGAAAGACTTCACGTTCGTCTGTCCGACGGAAATCGTCGAGTTCGCGAAGCTCGCGAAGGATTTCGAGGACCGCGACGCCGTTCTGCTCGGCGGCAGCGTCGACAACGAGTTCGTCAAGCTCGCATGGCGCCGCGAGCATAAAGACCTGAACAAGCTGAACCACTACGCGTTCGGCGACGTGAAGGGCGAACTGATCGATCAGCTCGGCGTGCGCGACAAGGAAGCCGGCGTGGCGCTGCGCGCGACCTTCATCGTCGATCCGGACAACGTCATTCAGCACGTGTCGGTCAACAACCTGAACGTGGGCCGCAGCCCGGAAGAAGTCCTGCGTATTCTCGACGGTTTGCAGACGGACGAACTGTGCCCGTGCAACCGCGCTGTCGGCGGCTCGACGCTGTAAGCGTTCCCGGATGCCGCGAAACCCGCCATTGGCCGAACGTGTTCGGCGCTGGCGGGTTTTTTAACGCCACGCTCATGCCACGAACAAGGAGAAAACAATGGAATTCCTGTCCGCGATCAAGGAACTCGTGCCCGACTACGCGAAGGATATTCGCCTGAACGTCGACGGCACGATCGCCCGCTCATCGCTCGACGGCAACGATGCGGTCGGTGTCGCGCTGGCCGCCGCGTTTGCCGCGAAAGCGACGAAGCTGGTGAACATCATTCGCAACGCAGGCGTGCTGTCGCCGGAAGAAACCAACGCCGTGCTCACCGCCGCCGCGCTGATGGGCATGAACAACGTCTGGTATCCGTATCAGGAGATGGCCGACAACGCCGATCTCAAGACGCAGCCCGCCAACCTGCGCATGAACGCGTACGCATCGCACGGCGGCGTGGACAAGCGGCGCTTCGAGATGTATGCGCTGGCGGCGTCGATCATCGGCAAGTGCCACTTCTGCGTGAAGTCGCACTACGAGAATCTCGTGGCCGAAGGCATGTCGACGACGCAACTGCGCGACGTCGGCCGCATCGCGGCGGTGATCAACGCCGTCGCGCTGACGATCGAAGCGCAAGGGTAACGTCGTCGGTTCAGCCGTCGATCGAGGTCCGGCGCAGCAGCACCGCGGCCTGCGCCTCGATGCCCTCCTTGCGGCCGAGATAACCGAGCTTCTCGTTGGTCTTGGCCTTCACGTTCACGCGGTCGATCGAGAGATCGAGGTCGGCCGCGATGTTCGCGCGCATCGCGTCGATATGGGGGCTAAGCTTCGGCGCCTGCGCGATGATCGTGCTGTCGATATTGCCGATCGCGAAGCCCGCCTCCGACACGCGCTTGAACGCCTCGCGCAGCAGCACGCGGCTGTCGGCGCCGGCGAATTCGGTCGCCGTGTCGGGAAAGTGCCGTCCGATATCGCCGAGCGAGGCCGCGCCGAACAGTGCGTCGGTGATCGCGTGCAGCAGCACGTCGGCATCGGAATGCCCGAGCAGGCCGCGTTCATAGGGAATCGTCACGCCGCCGATGATGAGCGGGCGGCCCTCGACGAGCTGGTGGACGTCGTATCCTTGTCCGATTCTGAAATCCATCGATCCAAACCTTTTTGAGTGTGAGTCAGGCGTGCGCCGAAAGGATCGCGCCCGCGAGCGCGAAATCTTCCGGATAGGTCACCTTGAAGTTGCGCAAACTGCCCTGAACCAGCTTCGGCGAGTGCCCGAGCCATTCGATGGCGCTCGCTTCGTCCGTCAGGTCGTGGCCGTCGTGACGCGCACGCTCGATCGCCTCGCGCAGCATGCCGAGCCGGAACATCTGCGGCGTCTGCGCCTGCCACAGGCCGTCGCGCGACTCCGTGCGGGCGATGCGCGTCTGCGCGGGCCCCGCGGACAAAGGCGCATCGGGCATGTTCGGTGCGACGCGCTTCAGCGTATCCGCGACCGGCAGCGCGAGAATCCCGCCGATGGCATCATCGCGCAGTTCCGCGACAAGCTTGCGAATCAGTTCCGGCGTGATGCCGGGGCGCGCGGCGTCGTGCACGAGGACCCAGTCGTCGTCACGCGCGCCGAATCTCGCGAGCGCGATCAGGCCGTTGTACACCGACGCCTGCCGCGAGGCGCCGCCGCAGCGCTCTACCGCGAAGCGCAGCCCGGCGAAGCGGCGCGCGTCGAAATGATGGTCGTCCGGTGCGAGCACGACCAGCGTCTGCGAGAATTCGGAGCACGCGTCGAACGCCGCGAGCGTGTACGCGAGCATCGGGCGGCCCGCGACCGTCTGGTATTGCTTCGGCATCGGCGCACCGGCGCGGCTGCCGGTCCCGGCGCAGGGAATCAGGGAAAACAGGCGCGAAGTCACGGGCAATTATTGTGGGCAAGTCAAAGTTGAAGCCCGGATTTTATAATAGGTCTTTCGCGACCACGTCCCGCGCACGCGGGTTCGACTCCTCGAACCCGCGTTTGCCGGGCCGTTCCATGCACACCTTATGTCTTCCAAAGCCGTCAAAGCGCAGTCCAGTTCTCCTATCGCGCTCGTAAAGCCAGGCCAGCGTTTCGCTTTCGACGGCGCGACCGGCTCGTCCGATGCGCTTGCCATCGCGCGCTATTACAGCGCGTATCGCGAGAGTGTGCCGCTGCTGACGGTCGTGACCGCGGGCGCGGTCGATGCGCAGCGCCTCGCCGCCGAAATCCCCTATTTCGCGCCGGATGCGCGCGTGCGCCTTTTGCCCGACTGGGAAACGCTGCCGTACGACACGTTCTCGCCGCACCAGGATCTCGTGTCCGAGCGGCTCGCGACGCTGCACGATCTCGGCGAAGGACGCTGCGACATTCTCATCGTGCCCGCGACGACGGCGCTGTATCGCATGCCGCCCGCGTCGTTTCTCGCGGCCTACACGTTCTCGTTCACGCAGGGCGAGCGCCTCGACGAGGCGAAGCTGAAGGCACAGTTGACGCTCGCGGGCTACGAGCACGTGAGCCAGGTCGTGCGCCCGGGCGAATACTGCGTGCGCGGCTCGCTGATCGACCTGTATCCGATGGGTTCGGCGCTGCCGTATCGCCTCGACCTGTTCGACGATCAGGTGGACTCCATCCGCGCATTCGATCCCGACACGCAGCGCAGCCTTTATCCTGTGCGCGACGTGCGCCTGCTGCCGGGCCGCGAGTTTCCGTTCGACGAAGCCGCGCGCACCGCCTTTCGCAGCCGCTGGCGCGAGGTGTTCGAAGGCGATCCGAGCCGTTCGCAGATCTACAAGGACATCGGCATCGGCGTGCCGTCGGCGGGGATCGAATACTATCTGCCGCTCTTCTTCGACGAAACCGCGACGCTTTTCCACTATTTGCCCGAAGGCGCGCAGCTCGCGTTCGTCGGCGACATGGACGCGGCGATCAAGCGCTTCACGAACGACACCAAGCAACGCTTCGACTTTCTCTCGCACGACCGCGAGCGGCCTTTGCTCGAACCGCGCCGTCTGTTTCTGACCGACGACGATTTCTTCACCTTCGCCAAGCCGTTCGCCCAACTGAAGTTCCCGTCGACGCCCGAAGGCGGCTGGGCCGTGCCGTTGCCGGGACTCGCGATCGACCGCCATGCCGACGAGCCCCTGCTCGCGCTGCGCCATTATCTTGACCAGACGGATAACCGCGTGATGCTGGTCGCGGAATCGGCGGGGCGGCGCGAGACCATCCAGCAACTGCTCGCAGACAACGGCCTGCGCGGCGAGTTGCGCGACACGTTCCAGGAATGGCTCGCGAGCGACGGCAAGTTCACGCTCGGCATTGCACCGCTGGCGAACGGTTTCGTGTTGCCGTCGGAGAAGCTTTCGATCGTCACCGAGACGGAGCTGTATGGACCGCTCGCGCGGCGCGCCGGCCGACGCCGGCAGGAACAGGCGAGCAACGTCGATTCGATGGTGCGCGATCTCGCCGAGCTGAAAATCGGCGATCCGGTCGTGCATGCGCAACACGGCATCGGCCGCTATATGGGTCTCGTGTCGATGGATCTCGGCGAAGGCGAAACCGAGTTTCTGCATCTCGAGTACCAGAACGAATCGAAGCTGTATGTGCCGGTCGCGCAGTTGCACGTGATCTCGCGCTATAGCGGCGCGGACCCGGACAGCGCGCCTTTGCATCAGCTTGGCTCGGGCCAGTGGGAAAAGGCGAAGCGCAAGGCCGCGCAGCAGATCCGCGACACCGCCGCCGAACTCCTCAACCTGTATGCGCGCCGCGCGGCTCGCGAGGGCTATGCGTTCGCGCTGGAACCGCGCGACTACGTCAAGTTCGCGGAGAGCTTCGGCTTCGAGGAAACGCCCGATCAGGCGGCGGCAATCGCCGCGGTGATCGGCGACATGACGAGCGGCAAGCCGATGGACCGCCTCGTGTGCGGCGACGTCGGCTTCGGCAAGACGGAAGTGGCGCTGCGCGCCGCGTTCATCGCGGTGATGGGCGGCAAGCAGGTGGCGATTCTCTCGCCGACCACCCTGCTCGCCGAGCAGCACACGCAGACCTTCACCGATCGCTTCGCGGACTGGCCCGTGCGCATAGCGGAGCTGTCGCGTTTCAAGACCGGCAAGGAGGTATCGACGGCAATTCAGCAGATCAACGATGGCAGTGTCGATATCGTCATCGGCACGCACAAGCTTCTGTCGGGCGATGTGAAGTTCAAGCGGCTCGGGCTCGTGATCATCGACGAGGAACATCGTTTCGGCGTGCGCCAGAAGGAAGCCTTGAAGGCGCTGCGCGCCGAAGTCGATGTGCTCACGCTCACCGCGACGCCGATTCCGCGCACGCTCGGCATGGCGCTCGAAGGACTGCGCGATTTCTCCGTGATCGCGACCGCGCCGCAAAAGCGCCTCGCGATCAAGACCTTCGTGCGGCGCGAGGAAGACGGCGTGATCCGCGAAGCGATGCTGCGCGAACTCAAGCGCGGCGGTCAGGTGTACTTCCTGCACAACGAAGTCGAGACGATCGAGAATCGGCGCACGATGCTCGAAGCGCTGGTGCCCGAAGCGCGCATCGCGGTGGCGCATGGTCAGATGCATGAGCGCGAACTCGAACGCGTGATGCGCGATTTCGTCGGCCAGCGCGCGAACGTGCTGTTGTGCACGACGATCATCGAGACCGGCATCGACGTGCCGAGCGCGAACACGATCCTCATGCATCGCGCGGATAAGTTCGGGCTTGCGCAGCTGCATCAGTTGCGCGGGCGCGTGGGGCGTTCGCATCACCAGGCGTATGCGTATCTGCTCGTGCACGATCCGCAGTCGCTGACGAAGCAGGCGCAGCGCCGGCTGGAGGCGATCCAGCAGATGGAGGAACTCGGTTCGGGCTTCTATCTCGCGATGCACGATCTGGAAATTCGCGGCACCGGCGAAGTGCTCGGCGACAAGCAATCGGGCGAGATTCAGGAGATCGGCTTTCAGCTTTACACCGACATGCTGAACGACGCGGTGCGCGCGCTGAAGGAAGGCCGCGAGCCGGATCTGAATGCGCCGCTGGCTGCCACGACCGAGATCAATCTGCATGCGCCGGCCATTCTTCCGGCCGAATATTGCGGCGACGTGCAGGAGCGTTTGTCGCTGTACAAGCGGCTCGCGAACTGCGAATCCAGCGATGCGATCGATGGGATTCTCGAAGAGCTCGTCGACCGCTTTGGCAAGCTGCCGCCGCAGGCGCATGCGCTGGTGGAGACGCATCGGTTGAGGCTGGCTGCGAAGCCGCTTGGCATCTCCAAGATCGATGCGGCGGAGCAATCCATCTCGCTGCAGTTCGTGCCGAATCCTCCGGTGGATGCGATGAAGATCATCGAGATGGTGCAGAAGCACAAGCACATCAAGCTGGCGGGGCAGGACAAGTTGCGCATCGAGTCGCGGAGTCCGGATCTTGCGGTGCGGATTTCCACGGTCAAGGAGACGTTGCGGGCGTTGGGCGGGCCGGTTAGGCAGCCGGCTTCTGCTGTTCGGTGATTTTTTGGGCTTCTGTCGATGGCCTGATTTCGTGTCGGTTTATTGGCGTTGCCCCTGTGCGGGGCGGCAGTCACTTTCTTTGCTGCTGCAAAGAAAGTAACCAAAGAAAGCAGCTCGACACGCCCGCGGTCACACGCAATTTGAGTGTTCTTCTCGTTGCTCGTGGCCTCTGTAGCGAGTGCCCTCGTAGGCCTAACCGGGCTTGGACCGCGCACGGTCTGACTAGCTAGTCGTTTGAGCGCGCTGGTTCAGCACGAAATAGCTTCGGCACAGCGCTACGCGCTGCCGTTGGATATGCAAGGGAAACCGACGAGAAAATAGAAACGCAGAAGCACACGCAGTCCCGATTGACCCATCGGCCGCGAAGCGGGCCGGAGCCATTTCGTGCTGAACCAGCCACGCGAGCGGTGCGATGTGTCAGACCGTGTGCGGTCCAAGCCCGGTCTGGCCTTTGAGGGCACTCGCTACTGCTGTGCCAAGACTGTTCGCCTGTGCCGGGGCCGGCATGAAGTACTTTGGATGGGGAAAGCTGCTTTCTTTGGTTACTTTCTTTGCAGCAGCAAAGAAAGTGACTGCCGCCCCGCACAGGGGCAGTGCTAATAGACCGACGCGAAATCAGGTCATCCATCGAGGCCCAAGCGAACCACCCCGCCCGAATCCCCTTTTCGGCTATGATCAAACCCTACCCGCAGGAGTAAAAACATGTCACAGATCGCCGACCCGGCGCATCCAGAAGCAGCCTCGACAACATCGCCGCTCTCCCTGCCGTGGATCGAGCGCCTCGTTTCTTTCGACACTGTCAGCCGCAATCCGAACCTCGGCCTGATCGAATCCGTCCGCGATGAACTGCGCCACGCCGGCATCGAAGCGACCATCACGAGCGATCCGCGCGGCCAATGGGCCAATCTCTTCGCCACGATTCCGGCGCACGACGGCGAGACCAACGGCGGCATCGTGCTCTCGGGTCACACCGACGTCGTGCCGGTCGACGGACAAGACTGGCAAAGCGACCCGTTCAAGCCCGAAGTACGCGACGGCCTGCTCTATGGCCGCGGCTCGTGCGACATGAAGGGCTTCATCGGCGCGGCGCTCGCCATGCTGCCGAAAATGCAGGCGACGAAGCTCGCCAAACCCATCCACTTCGCGCTTTCGTACGACGAAGAAGTCGGCTGCGCCGGCGCGCCGCTGATGATCGCGGACCTGCTCAAGCGCGGTGTGAAGCCGGACGGCTGCATCGTCGGTGAACCGACCTCGATGCGCCCGGTCATCGCGCACAAGGGCATCAATACGTATCACTGCTGCGTGCGCGGCTTCGCGGCGCATTCGTCGCTGACGCCGAAAGGCCTGAACGCCATCGAATACGCGGCGCGGCTCATCTGCCACATCCGCGATATCGCCGACGAATTCCGCGCCAAAGGCCCGTTCGACGAACTCTACGACGTGCCCTTCACCACCAGCCAGACGAGCACGATCAAGGGCGGCAACGCGATCAACACCGTGCCCGCCGAATGCAACTTCGAATTCGAATTCCGCAATCTGCCGACGATGGACCCCGAGCAGATTTTCCAGCGCATCGAATCGTACGCGCATGACACGCTGCTGCCGAAGATGCTGAAGGAACACGGCAACGGCGCCATCGAATTCACCAAGCTCGCTTCCGCGCCCGGTCTCGACGCCACCGAGCAGGCCGCGATCACGCAACTCGTGCGCGCGCTCACCGAAAACCAGGACAAGCGCAAGGTCGCCTACGGCACCGAAGCGGGCCTGTTCGCCAACGCGGGCGTGCCGAGCATCGTGTGCGGGCCGGGCAACATCGAGCAGGCGCACAAGGCGAACGAGTACGTGTCGCTCGAACAACTCGCGCAGTGCGAGGCGTTCCTCGGCAAGTTCATTCACAGCATGTCCGTCGAAGCACAGGCCCGCTGACCCTTTCAGAGCAACAAGCGCCATGTCCACCGCCACCCAGCATTCCGACAACACGATCGACGGCACGCCGATTCCGACGCTCGACGAAATCGCCGAGCAGCACATGGCGCTCACGCCCTGGGTCGCACGCACGCCAACCTTCGAGCGCCACGATTTCCCGACGCTCGAAGGCACGCCCGTCACATTCAAGTTCGAACTGCTGCAGGCGAGCGGCACATTCAAGGCGCGCGGCGCGTTCTCCAACATCCTCGCGCTCTCCGACAGCGAACGCTCGGCGGGCGTCACGTGTGTATCAGCGGGCAATCACGCGGTGGCGGTCGCCTACGCCGCGCAGCGCATGGACGTGGGCGCGAAGGTCGTCATCATCAAGAGCGCGAGTCCGGCGCGCGTCGCGCTGTGCCGGCGCTTCGGCGCGGAAGTCGTGTTCGCGGAGAACGTCGCCGAAGCGTTCGATGTCGTGCGGCGCGTCGAAGCGGAAGAAGGACGCGTCTTCATCCATCCGTTCAACGGTTATCGCACGGTGCTCGGCACCGCGACGCTCGGCTACGAATGGACCTCGCAGGCGCCCGATCTCGACGCGGTGATCCTGCCGATCGGCGGCGGCGGGCTCGCGGCGGGGGTGTCGACGGCCATGCGGCTCGCCAATCCGTCGTTGCATGTCTATGGCGTCGAACCCGAAGGATCGGACGCGATGAAGCGCAGCTTCGAGGCGAATCACACGATCAAGATGGGCGCGATGCACGGCATCGCCGATTCGCTGATGGCGCCGCATACCGAGCAGTACAGCTACGAGCTGTGCCGGCGCCATATCGACGAGATCGTGACCGTGTCGGACGATGCGCTGCGTCACGGCATGCTGCAGCTTTTCAGCGAACTCAAGCTCGCGGTCGAGCCGGCTTGCGCCGCCGCGACCGCCGCCCTGCTCGGCCCGCTGCGCGAGCGTCTGCAAGGCAAGCGCGTGGGCGTGCTGCTGTGTGGAACCAATACTGATCCGGCGACGTTCGCGAAGCATCTGGCGAACGCATGACGTGCAAGCGGCCCCGTCAGGGGCCGCATGTTCATCTACCGCTTGCGTGGCGCGTTACCTCAGAGCACCGCGGCCAGCTTGCGCCGCTCGCTGCGCTGCATGAAGTAATTCGCCGCGACCACGCCGATCGTCACCAGCGCGATGAATAACGTCGCCAGCGCGTTCATCTCCGGATTCAGGCCCAGACGCACGCGCGAGAACACGACGAGCGGCAGCGTCGTCGAGCCCGGGCCGGACAGGAACGCCGACAGCACGAGGTCATCGATCGACAGCGTGAACGACAGCAGCCATCCCGCGACGAGCGCCTGAGAGATCAGCGGCAGCGTGATCGTGAAGAACACGCGCAAGGGCGTCGCGCCGAGATCGAGCGCGGCTTCCTCCAACGACGGATTCAGCTCCCGCACGCGCGACTCCACGATGATCGCGACGTACGAAATGCACAGCATCACGTGCCCGATCCAGATCGTGAAGATGCCGCGCTCAGGCCATCCGATCAGCTTCGCCATTTCCACGAACAGCAAGAGCAGCGAGATGCCCTGAATCACTTCGGGAATCACGAGCGGCGCGTTGATCATGCCCGTGTAGAGCGTGAAGCCCCTGAAGCGGCCCATGCGCGCGAGCACGAAGCCCGCCCACGTGCCGATCACGACCGACGCGCACGCCGTCAGGAACGCGATACGCAACGACAGCCACGCGGCGTTGATCAGCTCGTCGTCGGTGACGAGCGCGCGATACCACTTGAGCGACGGCTCGGTCCAGACGGTGACGAGCGGCGAATCGTTGAACGAATAGACGATGAGACTCAGGATCGGGATATACAGAAAAGCGAACCCGAGGCCCAGCGCGGTGATTTGCAACGGACGGCAAGGCTTGATCATCGCTTTTCCTCCAGTTGCTTCGCCTGGAAGTGCTGGAAGAGCGCCATCGGTACGAGCAGCAACAGGACCATCGCGCAGGTGACGGCGGAGGCCATCGGCCAGTCGGCGTTGTTGAAGAACTCGTTCCACATGACGCGGCCGATCATCAGGGTATCCGCGCCGCCGAGCAGTTCAGGAATCACGTACTCGCCCACGGCCGGAATGAACACAAGCAGACACCCCGCGATGATGCCGTTCTTCGACAGCGGCAGCGTGATCTGCACGAACGCCTTCCACGGCTTGGCGCCGAGATCGTAAGCCGCTTCGAGCAAGGTCAGGTCCATCTTCACGAGATGCGCGTAGAGCGGCATCACGAGAAACGGCAGATACGAATACACCATGCCGATATACACCGCGATATTCGTGTGATACAGCTCGATCGGCGAATGCAGCAGGCCGACCGACATCAGGAAGTTGTTGAGCAGGCCGTTGTTCTTGAGAATGCCGATCCACGCATATACGCGAATCAGGAACGATGTCCAGAACGGCAGCATCACGGCCATCATCAGGATGTTGCGCGTGGCCGGATTCGAGCGCGCGATGTAATACGCCATCGGATAGCCGATCAGCAGGCACAGTACTGTCGACACCGCCGCGACCAGCAGCGAGTTCATATAGGTCGCGAAGTACAGGCTGTCCTGCACAAGGAACGCGTAGTGCGCGAAGTCAAGCGCGATGTGCATCACGCCCTGTTCCATCGACACCAGATCCGTGTACGGCGGAATGCCGAGCTGGCTGTCGGCGAAGCTGATCTTCACGACCAGCAGGAACGGCACGAAGAACAGCAGCAGCAGCCACAGGTACGGCCCGCCGATGACGAGCGAGCGCCCCGAAATGCCCATGCGCCTGAGCAGATTCATCATCATGACGTCAGCACCACGCCGGCCGACGCGCTCCAGCGCACATAGACTTCGTCGCCGAAGGTCGGCGAATCGATCTCGCCGATCGCGAGGCTCGACAGGTTCGCGACCACGACCTTGCCCGAATCGAGCGTCACGTGATAGAGCGTATAGCCGCCCATGTACGCGATGTTCGACACCTTGCCGCGGCCCCAGTTGTACGTGCCTTCAGGCGGCTTGCGCGTGAGCGCGATGCGCTCCGGACGCACGGAGATCGTGACCGGCATGCCGAGCGGCCCGGTGATGCCGTGGCTCACATAGAGGCGCACGGGCAGGTCCTGCGATTCGACGAACACGTGATCCGGCTCGTCTTCCACGACATTGCCGTCGAACAGATTCGTCGAGCCGATGAACTGCGCCGAGAAACGGGTATTCGGGTATTCGTAGACCTCGTGCGGCGTGCCGAGCTGCACGATCTGACCTTCGCTCATCACGGCGATGCGATTGGCCATTGTCATGGCCTCTTCCTGATCGTGCGTCACCATGATGCACGTCACGCCGACCTGATCGAGAATGTTGACGAGCTCGATCTGCGTGCGCTGGCGGATCTGCTTGTCGAGCGCGGACATCGGTTCGTCGAGCAGGAGAAGCTTCGGGCGCTTGACGAGGCTGCGCGCGAGCGCGACGCGCTGCTGCTGGCCGCCCGACAGCTGATGCGGCTTGCGCTTCGCGTACTGCGCCATCTGCACGAGCGCGAGCGCGTTGTGCACGCGGTCCTTCAGCTCGCCGCCTTTCACGCCTTCCTGCTTCAACCCGAACGCGACGTTCGATTCCACGCTCATGTGCGGAAAGAGCGCGTAGGACTGGAACATCATGTTCACGGGGCGCTGATACGGCGGCATCTTCGCGAGATCTTCGCCGTCGATCAGGATCTGCCCTTCGGTCACGGACTCGAGACCTGCGAGCATGCGCAACAGGGTCGATTTACCGCAGCCCGAACTGCCGAGCAGCGCGAAGAGTTCGCCCTTCTTCACCGACAGGTTGACGCCCCGCACGGCCGTCGTTTCGTCGAATTTCTTCACGACGTCGACGATCTGCACGAAGTTGTCGTCCGTGCCCGGGGCCGATGGAGAACTGCCCGGCTCGCGCCGGCCGGAATTAGGCGCTGCCTTCAACGCGCTCGACTGCTCACTCATGATTGCCTGTCCGACTCCTTGCTTCCATGTGACTTTCGCGGCCCGCACCGATGTGCGATGCGACCACGAACAAAGCCCCCGGAGGTCCAGGGGCTTCGTCGATTCAAAAGAATAACCGGCTTTTGCGATTCATCGGCCGGACTTGAATTCCGTCCAGAGCCGCGTCTGAAGGCGCTGGATTTCCGGCGGCAGCGGCTTCAGCAGGAACAGCGTCTTGATGACCTCCTGCGGCGGATACACGGCCGGATCGTTCGCGACGTCCTTGTCCACGTACTTGCGTGCTTCCAGATTTGCGCTCGGGTAGTACACCGCGTTCGTGATCGCGGCGTGAACCTGCGGCGTCTCGATGTAGTTGATCCACTCGTGCGCCGCGTCCTTGTTCTTCGCGTCCTTCGGGATCGCCATCACGTCGAACCACACGGGCGCGCCGCCCTTCGGAATGTAGTACTCGATCTTGAACGACTTCTTCGCGTCGACCGCGCGATGCTTCGCGATCACGACATCGCCCGACCAGCCGTAGGTGAAGCAGATGTCGCCGCCGACCATGTCGTTGATATAGCCCGACGAGTTGAACTGCGTGATGTACGGGCGGATCTTCTTCATCATCGCGAGCGCTTCGCGATAGTCGGCCGGATTCGTGCTCATCGGATCCTTGCCGATGTAATGCAGCGCGGCGGCGAACATCTGATCCGGCGCGTCGAGCACGGAGACGCCGCACGCCTTCAGCTTCGAGATGTTCTCGGGCTTGAAGAGAATGTCCCAGCTATTGAGTTCGGCGTTGGGGCCGAGAATCTGCTTCGCCTTGTCGACGTTGTAGCCGAGGCCGGTCGTGCCGTACGCCCAGGGCACCGTGTACTTGTTGCCGGGATCGGCGCCCTCGACGAGCTTCATCAGGTCGGGGTCGAGATACTTGAGGTTCGGCAGCTTCGACTTGTCGAGCGGCGCGAAGATATTCGCGGCGATCTGCTTGCCCGCGTAGTTGCTCGTCGGCACCACGATGTCATAGCCGGAGCGCCCGGTGAGCAGCTTGGCCTGCAGGGTGTCGTCGCTGTCGTAGTTGTCGTACTTCACCTTGATGCCGGTCTGCTTGGTGAAGTTGGGAATCGTGTCCTTGGCGATATAGTCCGACCAGTTGTACACGTTCAACTGCGTGTCCTTCGCCATCGCTGCGAGCGGGGTCAACATCGCGGCGCATGTCAGGGCGCCCGCCAGCTTCGCCATGCGGCTCGCCAGTTTCTCGTTCATCTCGATTCTCCCTTGTTCCGACTTGTCACGGCGTCGTGCCGCGCGGACCCGGCGCACGTCCCGTCGTCCGATCTGGTCCACGACTCCCTCAAAACCCCGAAAACTACCATTAAACGCAGGGGCGACAAAAAATAATGCGCCGCGTGTCGCGCAAAATGTACACGCCCTTGCATCGTGCGGCCACAGTCTTGCCACGCGGGCCTTTCCACGGCTTCGCTCCGCTCGCGGGCAGCCGGAAAGAGCGCGCATTTTAGCCCCTAATCGAGCCCGGCGGCACCTGATAAAACCACACTCGCCAAAGTGGCACGCACGCGTGTAAGCCCGATGCAATGTCATTATTCGTGATCGGCTTCCCGGGTCCCGCGACGACGCACGCCCGGAACCGGATGCCGAGCCTGACGAATAGCCAGCGGAACAGTTGTTGCGAGCCAATTCGACGTGCGCCGCGAACACGCGGTGCGTCCAGAACCGCAACGCACGCGTATACGACTGACATGACGCCGCCGTTGTCCCGCTATTCGAGGCCGCTTAACGCATGAATACCAATCCGTCCGCACTCGCCCAGCTATCCGCCGCGCAATCCGACGTGCAGTCGCCCGCGGCGAGCCGCGAGGAGCGCCGGCGGGCGCCGCGCCCGCACGGACGCTGGTATTCGTTCGCCGGGGCGGGCGCGCTAGTCGCGGTCGGCTACATGGACCCCGGCAACTGGGCGACGGCGCTCGCGGGCGGCGCGCGCTACGGCTACTCGCTGCTTTTCGTCGTGCTGCTCGCGAGCCTGATGGGCATGCTGCTGCAATGGGTCGCCTCGCGCGTGGGCGTCGTCACCGGGCGCGATCTCGCGCAACTGTGCCGCGAGCGCTACAGCCGCCGCACCACGCTCATACTCTGGATCGCGTGTGAAATCGCGATCATTGCCTGCGATGTCGCGGAGGTCGTCGGCAGCGCGGTGGCGCTGCAGATGCTGTTCGGCCTCTCGCTCACCGCCGGCGTGCTGATCTCGGCGGTCGGCACCTTCGCGATGCTTGCGCTGCAAAGCCGCGGCAAGCGGCCGTTGCAGCGCGTCGTGACCGCGCTGATCTTCTTCGTCAGCTTCTGCTTCGTGATCGAACTCGCGCTCGCGCATCCGGTCTGGGGCGATGCGCTGCGCGGGCTTGCGCCGTCGAGCCAGCTCGTGCGCGATGCCGGCATGCTCTGGCTCGCGGCGGGCATTCTCGGCGCGACGGTCATGCCGCACAACCTCTATCTGCATTCGGCGCTCGTCAAGGAGCACGCGAGCGGCCGCGACGACGCCGCCATCGGTCGCGCGCTATACGGCGTGAACATCGACACGTTCGGCTCGCTGGCGCTCGCGTTCGTGGTCAATGCGTCGCTGTTGCTGGTCGCGGCGGCGGTGTTCCACGCAAGCGGCCATACGAACGTCGACGATCTCGCCGATGCTCACCGGCTCATCGCGCCGCTCGTCGGCAGCCATTGGGCGGGTGTCGTGTTCGCCGTAGCCCTGCTCGCCTGCGGCCTGAACGCGACGGTCACCGGCACGCTCGCGGGTCAGGCGGTGATGGAAGGCTTTCTGCGTCTGAAAATGGCGCGCTGGGCCCGCGCGCTCTTGACACGCGGCCTCGCGATCGGTCCTGCGCTCGTCGCGGTCGCGAGCTTCGGCCAGCACGGCTCGAACGCGCTGCTGGTCGCGACGCAGGTCGTCCTGAGCCTGCAATTGCCGCTCGCCGTCATTCCGCTCGTGCGTTTCGCCTCCGATGCCGGTCTGATGGGCCGCTGGCGCGTCGCGCGCGTGCCGCTCGCGCTGGCGTGGGCGTGTGCTGGCGTGATCGTCGCGTTGAACGGCGCGATGCTGTGGCAGGCGGTATTTTCGGGCTGAAACTGCGAATTTCGTGTCGGTTTCGGGGGCGTGGCGCGGGTTGTGCTACCGGAGTCTTCTGGCGCGCGATGACCGCGCTCTTTCCCGCCCGAATCAGGACCCGAATTAGATGGCTTTCACCGACCGCGCACGCACGTTCACGCTCTTCATCATTCTGCTCGGTGCAGGCGGCGCGGCCCACGCGACCGTCTCCGTGCTGCAACCCGCGCGCGAAGCCGCTGCCACGCAGCCGCTGGAACTGACGCTCCTCTACACCGACGACGACGCCAAACCGCTCACCGTCGACGTGCCGAAGCAACTGACCGTCAACCTGACCAACGGCGATCTGCCGCCCGCGCCGCTCACGCTCGCACGCGATCCCGCCGTGCCCGACCGCCTGCGTCTTGCGCCGGGGCAGTATCGTCGCGTGCGCTTTTCGGCGCCGTGGCCTGATTCGGCGCGCGGCACGGTGAAGATCGACCCGGTCGGCTTCGATGCCTCGCCGATGCTCGTCACGATCAATCGCAGCGATACGCAGACGCAGGTCGCCGCGGCCGAGCGACGCGAAACGCAGGCGACGACGCCCGCGCAGCTTGCGAGCGCGAGCGCCGCCGCGAACACCGCCGTCGTGCCGACGGCGTCGCAGGACACGATGCTCTCCGGCCGCTTCTCGACCTTCGAGCCGATCTATTTCGCCGACGGCAAGAACGGCGACAACCTCGCGAAATTCCAGTTCAGCTTCAAGTACCGGCTGCATCTGCCCGACGATCCGCGCTCACGCGGCCTGCTGGACAATCTCTACTTCGGCTACACGCAGACGGCAATCTGGAATCTCTCCGCCGAGTCCGTGCCGTTTCGCGACATCAGCTTTCAGCCGCAGTTGTTCTATTACGTGGAGGACACGGGATGGAAGAGTCCGCTTTTCACGCGCATGGGCGTGTCGGCGGGCTTCGGGCATGAATCGAACGGCAAGAGCGGGGACGAGTCGCGCTCGATCAACATCGCGTTCGTGCGCCCGACCTGGGATTTCGGCGACCTGAACGGCAATCATCTGACGCTCTCGCCGAAGTTCTATTACTACCTGTCGAAGTCGGGCAACGAGGACATCGCGGACTATCGCGGCTATGTCGATTTTCTCGTGAAGTACGGCAGTCCGGACGGCTGGCAGCTCGCGACCACGCTGCGCAAGGGCACGAAGCATTGGTACGGCAGCGTCGACTCGCAGCTCACCTACCCGCTCGCCAAACTGGTCGGCAGCGCGTGGGGCGGCTATCTGTTCTTGAGCTACTTCAATGGCTACGGCGAGGACATCCTCGATTACAACCAGCGACATCACTGGATCGCGCGAATAGGCTACAGTATCGCGCGCTGAGCTTTTTTACGTTTTTGACCGCCAATGTCTTCGAATCTTCACGACCTTCCTGATAGCCCCTGCATCGGCGTGTGTTCCACGCTCTTCGACGAAGTCTGCAAAGGCTGCGGCCGCACGGCCGTCGAGGTGTCGAACTGGGTGTTCCTCACCGACGACGAAAAACGCGCGATCTGGGCGCGCATCACGCGCGAGGGCACGGCGATGCGGTTTCGCAACGACCACCTGTAAGCCCATGAAAAAACGGCCCGCTCTTTCGAAACGGGCCGTTTTTCAAACAGTGCGGGAAGCCGGGTCTTACTGAATGCCCTGACTCGACAGAAAATCCTCGTAATTCCCGCCGAAATCGCGCAGCGTGCCATCGGTTCTCACTTCGATGATCCGGTTCGCCAGCCCGCTCACGAACTCGCGATCGTGCGAAACGAAGATCAGCGTGCCATCGAACTTGTCCAGCGCGATCTGCAGCGACTCGATCGACTCCATGTCCATGTGGTTGGTCGGCTCGTCCATCAGCAGCACGTTGTGGCGGCCCAGCATCAGCTTGCCCCAGATCATGCGGCCCTTTTCGCCGCCCGACAGCACCTTCACGTTCTTCTTGATGTCGTCCGCGTTGAACAGCAACCGGCCGAGCGTGCCGCGCACCATCTGCTCGTCGTCGCCTTCCTTGCGGTACTGGTCGATCCAGTCGGTCAGCGTCTCTTCCTTCGGAAACTCTTCGTAGGTGTCCTGCGGCATATAGCCGACGTTCGCGTTCTCCGCCCACTTCACGGTGCCGTGATCGAGGTCGAGCGCGCCCTTGAGCGACTTGAGCAGCGTCGTCTTGCCCGCGCCGTTCTCGCCGATGATCGCGATGCGCTCGCCCGGCTGCACGCTGATGGAGAAGTTCTGGAAGATCGTGCGGTCGTACTTCTTGGTCAGATCCTCGGCCACGACCGCGATGTTATGCAGCTTCTTCTCGAATTCGAAGCGGATGAACGGATTCTGACGCGACGACGGCTTGAATTCCTCGATCTTGATCTTGTCGATCATCTTCAGACGGCTGGTTGCCTGACGCGCCTTCGACTTGTTGGCCGAGAAGCGGCGCACGAAGTCCTGCAGGTCGGCCACGCGCTCCTTCGCCTTCTGGTTGGCGTTCTGCTGACGCTCGCGCGCTTGCGTGGAAGCCAGCATGTAGTCGTCGTAGTTGCCCGGCCAGATTTTCAGCGTGCCGAAATCCATGTCCGCCATGTGCGTACAGACCTGGTTCAGAAAGTGTCGATCGTGCGAGATGATGATCATCGTCGAGTTGTACTGGTTGAGCACGTCTTCCAGCCAACGGATCGAGTTGATGTCGAGGTTGTTGGTCGGCTCGTCGAGCAGCAGCACGTCGGGCTTCGAGAACAGCGCCTGCGCGAGCAGCACGCGCAGCTTCCAGCCCGGCGCGACGTTGCTCATCGGGCCATTGTGATCGGTGATGGCGATGCCGATGCCGAGCAGCAACTCGCCCGCGCGCGCCTCGGCCGTGTAGCCGTCGTACTCGGCGAATTTGGCTTCGAGGTCGGCGGCGCGCATGTAGTCGTCGTCGGTCGCGTCGGGGTTGGCGTAGATCGCGTCGCGTTCGGTCATCGCGGCCCACATTTCCGTGTGACCCATCATGACGACGTCGAGCACGCGCATGTCTTCGTACGCGAACTGATCCTGGCGCAATTTACCGAGACGGACGTTCGGCTCCAGCATGACGTTGCCGGAACTCGGTTCCAGATCGCTGCCCAGAATCTTCATGAAGGTCGACTTGCCGCAGCCGTTGGCGCCGATCAAGCCATAGCGGTTTCCTTCGCCGAACTTGACCGAGATGTTCTCGAAGAGGGGCTTGGGCCCGAATTGCATGGTGATATTGGCGGTAGACAGCACGGCGCGTCCTTTTGAATGGGGTACGACGAAAAACCTGAGATTTTAGCAGAATTTGCGGGCTTTTGAGCCGGATGGCGGCTTTTCGGGACGGCCAAAAGCAACGGGGCGCGGCCATTCGAGCCGCGCCCCGCGCGCTTTCGACGTTGATCCGCGCCAGGCGGATGTCCCTTTACGTGCGCTCGGCGATGAACGCCTTCACCACGCCCGCGTCCGCAGGAACGATATCGAACCTTTGTGGCAGTTTTTCAAGTCCGGCGAACGCGGCGGGCCGTTCCGGCTCGCGATTGAGCGCCTCGCGGATCGTCTCGCCGAATTTGATCGGCTGCGCGGTTTCAAGCACGATCATCGGCACGCCGGGCTTCAGGTTCTCGCGCGCAACCTTCACGCCGTCGGCGGTGTGGGTGTCGATCATCGTGTGATAGCGTTCGAACACGTCGCGGATGGTCTTCACGCGGTCGTCGTGATCGCTCTTGCCCGACACGAAGCCGAATTCCTGCACGCGCGCGTAATCGCCGCTCGCCGCGAGATCGAAGCCGCCCTTCTCCTCGACATCGCGGAACAGTTGCAGCACGCGCGCCGGATCGCGGCCGAGCAGGTCATACACGAAGCGCTCGAAGTTCGACGCCTTCGAGATATCCATGCTCGGCGACGTGGTGTGATACGTCTCGGCCGCGCCGCGCACGCGATACACGCCCGTCTTGAAGAATTCGTCGAGCACGTCGTTTTCGTTGGTCGCGACGACGAGCTGATCGATCGGCAGGCCCATCATGCGCGCGATATGCCCCGCGCACACATTGCCGAAATTGCCCGACGGCACCGTGAACGACACGCGCTCGTCGTTGCTCGTAGTGGCGGCGAAATAGCCCTTGAAGTAGTACACGACCTGCGCGACGACGCGCGCCCAGTTGATCGAGTTGACCGTGCCGATCTTGTGCTTCGCCTTGTACGCGTGATCGTTCGATACGGCTTTCACGATGTCCTGGCAGTTGTCGAAGTTGCCTTCGACGGCCAGATTGAAGATGTTCGGGTCCTGCAGCGAAAACATCTGCGCGGTCTGGAACGCGCTCATCTTCTTGTGCGGCGACAGCATGAAGACGCGCACGCCGGCCTTGCCGCGCATTGCGTACTCGGCGGCGCTGCCGGTGTCGCCCGAGGTCGCGCCGAGGATGTTCAGCGTCTCGCCGTGCTTCTCCAGCGCGTACTCGAACAGATTGCCGAGCAGTTGCATCGCCATGTCCTTGAAGGCGAGCGTCGGACCGTTCGACAGTTCCAGCAGCGAGAGCGTCGCGCCGTTTTCCACGCCGAGCGTCTTGAGCGGCGTGATTTGCGCCGCGCTCTCTTCGTGGCGCACGTTGCTGTACACCTGCGCCGTGTAGGTCTTGCGCGTGAGCGAGCGCAGGTCATCGGCGGGAATGTCGTCGCTGAACTTCGACAGCACTTCGAATGCGAGATCCGCATACGAGAGCGTGCGCCAGCGCGCGAGTTCATCGGCCGATACGCGCGGATAGTCCGCCGGCAGATACAGGCCGCCGTCTTTCGCGAGCCCGCCGAGAAGGATGTCGGAAAACGTGTGGCGCTCGTTGCTGCCGGCGCCGCGCGTCGAAATGTAGTTCATCGTGCGTCCTTGCCCTTAATTGAGCGCTTCCATGCGCAGCTTCGTCACCTTCGAGACCACCGTGGACAGCGCCTCGATCTGGGCGATCGCCGCGTTCACGTTCTTTTCCAGCGTCTCGTGGGTGATCAGGATGATGTCGGTTTCGCCCTTGTTCGCGCCGTCGACTTCTTCCGACTCCTTCTGCAGCAACGCATCGATGGAAATGCCCTTGTCCGCGAGAATGCGCGTGATGTTGGCGAGCACGCCCGTCACGTCCGCGACGCGCAGGCGCAGGTAATAGCCGCTCGTCACTTCGTCGATCGGCAGGATCGGCGTATTCGACAGGCTTTCCGGCTGGAACGCCAGATGCGGCACGCGATGCTCCGGATCGGCCGTGTGCAGGCGCGTCACGTCGACGAGATCGGCGACCACGGCGGAAGCGGTAGGCTCCGCGCCCGCGCCCTTGCCGTAGTAGAGCGTGGTGCCGACTGCATCGCCGTGCACGACGACCGCGTTCATCGCGCCTTCAACGTTCGCGAGCAGGCGCTTGGCCGGAATCAGCGTCGGATGCGTGCGCAGCTCGATGCCCTTCTCCGTTCGCCGTGCGATGCCGAGCAGCTTGATACGGTAGCCAAGGTCTTCGGCATAGCGAATGTCGATGGCCGCGAGCTTGCTGATGCCTTCCACATACGCGCGATCGAACTGCACGGGCACGCCGAACGCGATCGCGCTCATGATCGTGACCTTGTGCGCGGCGTCGACGCCTTCGATGTCGAAGGTCGGATCGGCTTCGGCATAGCCCAGCTCTTGCGCGGCCTTCAGCGCGGTCGCGAAGTCGAGTCCGCGGTCGCGCATCTCCGAGAGAATGTAGTTCGTCGTGCCGTTGATGATGCCCGCGATGTATTCGATGCGGTTCGCCGTCAGCCCTTCGCGCAGCGCCTTGATGATCGGAATGCCGCCCGCCACCGCCGCTTCGAAGGCGACCATCACGCCCTTCGCGCGCGCGGCTTCGAAAATCTCCGTGCCGTGCACCGCGAGCAGCGCCTTGTTGGCCGTCACGACATGCTTGCCGTTGGCGATCGCGCGCAGCACCAGCTCGCGCGCGAAGCCCGTGCCGCCGATCATTTCGCACACGATATCGATGGAAGGATCATCGACGACAGCGTTGAAGTCGTCCGTCACCGCGATGCCTTCCTGCTTCGCGGCTTCGGCCTTCGCCGGCGTTCGCACCGCGACGCGCGCGATTTCGATGCCGCGCCCGGCGCGTCGTTTGATTTCTTCCCGGTTACGGCGCAGCACCGTGAAGGTGCCGCTGCCGACCGTGCCGAAGCCCAAGAGTCCTACTTTGATCGGTTCCATGCAGCGCGAGTCTTTAAAAGAGAGATTAAGCGGAATGTCGTTTGCGATAGCCGTCGAGGAAGCGCGCGATGCGGTTGACTGAATCCGCGAGATCGTCGACGTTCGGCAGAAAGACCACGCGGAAGTGATCCGGTGTCGGCCAGTTGAAGCCCGTGCCCTGCACCAGCAGCACACGCTCCTCGAGCAGCAGGTCCGTGATGAACTGCTGATCGTCTTGGATCGGGTACATCTTCGGATCGAGCTTCGGAAACATGTAGAGCGCGGCTTGCGGCTTCACGCAGGTCACGCCGGGAATGGCCGTGAGCATGTCGTAGGCGAGCTCGCGCTGCTTGTAGAGACGTCCGCCCGGCACGATCAGGTCGTTGATGCTCTGATAGCCGCCGAGCGCGGTCTGGATCGCGTACTGGCCCGGCACGTTCGGGCACAGGCGCATCGACGCGAGAATGCCGAGACCTTCCAGATAATCCTTCGCGCGGCGGCGGTTCTCTTCGATCAGCCCGGAAATCGCCATCCAGCCCGCGCGATAACCGCACGACCGGTAGCTCTTCGACAAACTGTTGAACGTGACCGTGATCACATCTTCGGACAGCGCGCCCATCGACGTATGCGTCTTGCCGTCGTAGACGATCTTGTCGTAGACCTCGTCCGCGAAAATGATCAGGCCGTGCTCGCGCGCGATCGCGATCAGGTCGCGCAGCAGTTCGTCCGAATACAGCGCACCGGTCGGGTTGTTCGGATTGATGACGACGAGCGCCTTGGTGTTGGGCGTGATTTTCGCGCGGATGTCGTCGAGATCGGGCATCCAGCCGTTGCTCTCGTCGCACATATAGTGGCGCGGCGTGCCCGACGACAGGCTCACTGCAGCCGTCCAGAGCGGATAGTCCGGCGCGGGAAGCAGCACTTCGTCGCCGTCGTTCAGGAGCGCCTGCATCGCCATCACGATGAGCTCGGACGCACCATTGCCGATGTAGATATCGTCCAGTTCGACGCCCGCCACGCCCTTTTGCTGCGTGTAATGCATGATCGCCTTGCGCGCGGCGAACACGCCCTTCGAATCCGAATAGCCCGACGACCCCGGCAGGTTGCGGATCATGTCCTGGATGATCTCGTCCGGCGCTTCGAAGCCAAACGGCGCCAGATTGCCGATATTGAGCTTGATGATGCGATGCCCTTCCTCTTCGAGGCGCTTCGCGTGTTCGAGCACGGGCCCGCGAATGTCGTAGCAGACGTTTTGCAGCTTGTTGGATTTGAGAATCGGTTTCACGGCTGGCGCTCTGGGTCTGGGTGTTGATGCGGACTGGTTTTTCTGATGTCGATCAGGTGCGGCTCGGCGTTCCGGACAGCCAGCCTCGTGCGCGGACGGCGAACGGGCGTTCGATGAAAACCGAGTTTGAAGCCTGAAGGCGGCTCGCCCGGACGACTCGCTCGTTCCCGAGCGCCGAACGATGCATTTTAGACGCCGCGCCAGGTAAGGCATGGGCGATGCGGACCGGATTGCGCGCCGGCGGCGGCTTGTGGCGGCGCGCGGGGGCAACGGACGGCGCACGAGCAAGCCCGGCGGCCGGAAAGTTATAATTTACTGATTATGACTCAGTTCCGCAATGCACCAAAGGAACGCGTCTGCGCGGCCCGAAGTCGACGCGCCAGAAGGTGTGCAGGCTGCTCCCGCCGTCGCGGCGAACGCTGGGTCGTCACCCTTTCCCTTGCCGGATCACTGTTTTGAAACTGCACCAGGATTCCAACAACGCGCTCAACACCATCACGAGCTACGGAGACGGTTTCGTGGCGATCAATCTCGCTCGGCACGAAGGCAGCGTGATCGTCATGCCCGAGATGCCCGTCGCGACATGGCCGGTGTCGTCGTTCGAGGCGCTTGCGCCCGAGCATTTCGACGCGCTCGTCGAGGCCGCGCCCGAGGTCGTCATTTTCGGCAGCGGGTCGCGGCTGCGCTTTCCGCATCCGCGCCTGACGGCGCAACTGGCGAAGCACCGGATCGGCGTCGAGACGATGGATTTTGGCGCGGCCTGCCGCACCTACAACATTCTGATGTCCGAAGGCCGGCGCGTGGCCGCTGCGCTGCTGATCGAAACCTGAGCAGGCCGCTAAGTATTCGTTAAGGAAGCGCTGGCAGACTTGCGCCGCCCGTCCGATCCCGGCGCGCCCTGGACCGCCATGCGTCAATTTTGACGATGGCAGGCCGGGCGTGCGCTACACTCCCGCCCGGCGTCCGCCTTTCCGGGATGCGGCGGGCATTCGCCGGGATGGATTCGGGGCGTCGGTGCAAATCGCGCGGCGTGGCCGATCAATGCGAACTCGCATCGAAAATGCGTGCCTGAGTATGCGCGCGCCCATCGCCCATTTCGTTTCACTAGCGCCGCGCATCGCGGCATCGGACAGGTTGACTTCATGAACGATACGCCTTCGCGGCTACCGCTCACACGTCTTTCGCTCATTCTTCTCGTTCTCGCGCTCGCGATCATCTGGTTCGCGCCGTTGGGCTATCGCCATCTCGTGCCGAGCGACGAAGGCCGCTATGCCGAAATGGCACGCGAGATGTTCGTTACAGGCGACTGGATCACGCCGCGCTATAACGGCTACAAGTATTTCGAGAAGCCGCCGCTGCAAACCTGGGCGAACGCGCTCACGTTCGCCTGGTTCGGCATCGGCGAATGGCAGGCGCGCTTCTATACGGCGCTCACGGGTTTCGCGGGCGTGCTGCTCGTCGGCTACACGGGCGCGCGGGTATTCAACGCGCTGACGGGCTTCGCGGCCGCGGTCATTCTCGCGACCTGCCCGTACTGGAACCTGATGGGTCACTTCAACACGCTCGACATGGCCCTGTCGTTCTGGATGGAGCTGACGCTCTGCGCGCTGCTGCTCGCCCAACGCCCCGGCCTGCCGACGCGCGAAGTCCGTCTGTGGATGTGGCTCTGCTGGGCCGGCATGGGCGCGGCGGTGCTGTCGAAGGGGCTGATCGGGCTGATCCTGCCCGGCGCGACGCTCATTCTCTATTCGCTCGTCGCGCGCGACTGGGCGCTGTGGAAGCGGCTCTATATCGGCAGCGGGCTGATCGTGTTCCTGATCGTGACGGGTCCGTGGTTCGCGCTCGTGCAGATGAAGAACCCCGAGTTCTTCAATTTCTTTTTCATCGTTCAGCAGTTCAAGCGCTATCTGACGCCCGAGCAGAACCGCCCCGGCGCGTTCTATTACTTCGTGCCGGTGCTGATCGTCGGATTTCTGCCGTGGCTGTCGATCACCTTTCAGAGCGTGCGTCACGGCCTGAAGACGCCGCGTCAGCCCAACGGCTTCGCGCCCGTGACGATGCTGCTCGTCTGGTCGGCGTTCATCTTCCTGTTCTTCAGCGCGTCGCACTCGAAGCTCCTGTCCTACATGCTGCCGATCGCGCCGGCGATCGCGCTCGTGATCGGGCTTTATTTGCCGTCGCTGACGAAGACGCGCTACCGCATGCATCTGATCGGCTACGCGGTGTTTCTGATCGCCGCGGCGTTCGGCGCGATCTTCCTCGGCCGCGCGGGCAGCGCAAACACGCCGAATGCGCTCTATCGCGAATTCCAGATCTGGGTGTACGCGGGCCTCGCGGTCGCGTTCGTCGTGACCGTATTCGCGATCTGGCTGAACCGGCGCAGCGTGCTCGCGGGCGCCGCCGGGCTGGGCGCGGCGTGGCTGCTGCTCGGCACGATCGCCGGCTCCGGCCACGACGTGTTCGGCACGCAGAGCTCGGGCGTGAACCTCGTGCCGGCCGTGAAGGCCGCGATGGCGAAGCTGCCGCCCGACACGCCGTTCTATTCGATTGCGAAGCTCGATCACACGATGCCCTTCTACCTCGATCACACGATGATCATGGTCCAGGAAGCCGACGAGCTTACGTTTGGCGTACAGACCGAACCGCAGAAATGGGTGCCGAGCATCGACGAATGGATCAAGTTGTGGGATTCGAAGCGTTACGCGCTCGCACTGATGCCGCCGTCCCGCTACGACGATTTCGTGGCGCGTCACGTGCCGATGCAGGTGATCGCGCGCGACGAGCGCCGCGTGATCGTGGAGAAGCCGCAGCCGTGAGCCTTCTGATCCTTCCCAGCGACGATGTTGCGCCGCACGATCGTTCGGCATTTCGCGACGAACCGAGTATCCTTGTTCCGCATTTGAAAAAGGCGCGATGAACCCGATTTCCTTCACTTGCATCATCATCGGCGTATTGTTGAACGCGTGCGCCCAGCTCCTGCTCAAAGCCGGCGTGAACGCGGTGGGCCATTTCGACCTGACGGCCGCCAATATCGTCCCGGTCGGCTTCAGGATCGCGACCCAGTTGCCCATCATCGGCGGGCTCGCATGCTACGTGCTGAGCGTCGTCGTGTGGATCGTCGGGTTGTCGCGGGTGGATGTGTCGATCGCCTATCCGATGCTCTCGCTCGGCTACGTCGTCAATGCGTTCGCGGCGTGGTATCTGTTCGGCGAGGTGCTGTCGATGCAGCGGCTCGTCGGCATCGGCATCATTCTGATCGGCGTAGTGGTGCTCGCCCGCGGCTGATTCACCGAACCGAAACGTCAACCCGAAGCGTCAACCGGATCAATTCATTTTTTAAGCGCATAGTCCATGACTCAAACAACGCGGCCGTTTCTGCCTTTCGTCAAGCCCGAGATCGATGAAGAGACCATTCAGGGTGTCGTCGACGTGCTGCGCTCGGGCTGGATCACGACCGGCCCGCAGAATCAGCAGTTCGAAGCCGAATTGTCGGCCTATGTAGGCGGCCGCCCGGTGCGCGCGTTTAACTCGGGCACCTGCACGATGGAAATCGGCCTGCGCATCGCGGGCGTCGGGTCGGGCGACGAAGTGATCACCACGCCGATGACCTGGGTGTCGACGGCGAACGTGATTCTCGAAGTGGGCGCGACGCCGGTGTTCGTCGATATCGATCCGGTCACGCGCAACATCGACCTGAACCTGCTCGAACGCGCGATCACGCCGCGCACGAAGGCCATCATGCCGGTCTATCTGGCGGGTTTGCCGGTGGACATGGACCGGCTCTACGAGATCGCGCGCGCCCACAAGCTGCGCGTGATCGAGGACGCCGCGCAGGCGTTCGGCTCGACCTGGAAGGGCGAGCGCATCGGCGCGCTCGGCGACATCGTGTCGTTCAGCTTCCACGCCAACAAGAACGTGACGTCGATCGAAGGTGGCGCGCTCGTGCTCAACAACGAGGACGAAGCGGAACTCGCGCGCAAATACCGGCTGCAGGGCATCACGCGCACGGGCTTCGACGGCATGGACTGCGACGTGCTCGGCGGCAAGTACAACCTGACGGACGTGGCGGCGCGCGTCGGGCTCGGCCAGTTGCGCAGCATCGAACGTTTCACCGAAAAGCGCCGCGAACTCGCGCGCGCCTACTTCGACGCGTTCGAAGGCGGCGCCGCCGTGAAGCTCGGCGTCGGCCTGCCGCCGCGCAATTTCACCGACAGCAACTGGCACATGTTCCAGATCGCGCTGCCGCTCGAGAAGCTGACGCTCACGCGTGCGGAATTCATGGGCGAGATGAAGGAGCGCGGCGTCGGCACGGGCATTCACTATCCGGCGCTGCATCTTTTCACGCTGTATCGCGCGCGCGGCTTCACGGAAGGCATGTTCCCGCATGCGGAGCGCTATGGCGCGTCGACGGTGACATTGCCGCTCTTCACGCTGATGAGCACGGACGATGTCACACACGTCGTGAAAACGATCGACGAGATCTGCGAACAGTTCGCAGGCGATTCGAAGCGCAACGGGTAACCCAGGGACAAGCGGCGCAACATGAGTCATATTGATTTTCCGGCAACTTCCCCCGAGCTTTCAGTGATCATCCCGGTGTACAACGAGGAGGACGGCCTCGCCGCCCTCTTCCAGCGTCTGTATCCGGCGCTGGACGCGCTGAATACGTCGTACGAGGTGATCTTCATCAACGACGGCAGCCGCGACAAATCGGCTGCATTGCTGGCGCAGCAGTTTCACGTGCGGCCCGACACCACGCGCGTCATTCTGCTCAACGGGAATTACGGCCAGCACATGGCGATTCTTGCGGGCTTCGAGCAGTCGCGCGGCGAGATCGTCGTCACGCTCGACGCCGACTTGCAGAATCCGCCCGAGGAAATCGCCAAGCTCGTCGAGAAGATGCGCGAGGGCTACGACTACGTCGGCACGATCCGTCAGCAGCGTCAGGACAGTCTGTGGCGCAAGAAGGCGTCGCGCGCGATGAACCGCCTGCGCGAGCGCATCACCAAGATCAAGATGACCGATCAGGGCTGCATGCTGCGTGCGTACAGCCGGCATATCATCGATACGATCAACCGTTGCGGCGAGATCAACACGTTCATCCCCGCGCTCGCGTACACCTTCGCGCAGAACCCGATCGAAGTCGACGTGGCGCACGAGGAGCGCTTCGCGGGCGAATCGAAGTACTCGCTCTACAGCCTGATCCGCCTGAACTTCGATCTCGTCACCGGCTTTTCGGTCGTGCCGCTGCAATGGCTGTCGTTCATCGGCGTGATTCTGTCGGTCGGCTCGGCGGGTCTGTTCCTGTTGCTGGTGATTCGCCGCTTCATGTTCGGCGCGGAAGTCCAGGGTGTGTTCACCCTCTTCGCCATCACGTTCTTCATGCTCGGCGTGATCATCTTCGCGCTCGGGCTGCTCGGCGAATATATCGGCCGCATCTATCAGCAGGTGCGCGCGCGGCCGCGCTATCTCGTTCAGACGATCCTCGAACAGCGCGACGGCCTGCCTTCCGCCACCAAGCCGCTGCAGGAACCGGTGCAGCGCGTGGCCGTCGTCGGCCGCGAGGAAGACGGCCGATGAAGCCGCGCGCAGTCGTATTCGCCTATCACAACGTCGGCGTACGCTGTCTGCAAGTGCTGCTCGCGCGCGGCGTCGACGTCGCGCTCGTGGTCACGCACGAGGACAGCGCAAGCGAGAATATCTGGTTCGGCAGCGTCGCGCAGGTCGCGGCGGAACATGGCATCGAGACGATCACGCCCGCCGACCCGAAATCGCCCGGGCTCTATGACGCGATCGAAACACTCGCGCCGGACTTCATCTTCTCGTTCTATTACCGGCACATGCTGCCGGTCTCGCTGCTCGGGCTCGCGAGGCGCGGCGCGTACAACATGCACGGCTCGCTGCTGCCGAAATATCGCGGCCGCGTGCCGACCAACTGGGCCGTGCTCAACGGCGAAACCGAAAGCGGCGCGACGCTGCACGAGATGGCGGAGAAGCCCGACGCCGGCGCGATCCTCGCGCAGACGCCCGTGCCCATTCTCCCCGACGACACCGCGGCGCTCGTCTTCGACAAGACCGTCGTCGCCGCCGAGCAGACGCTCTGGCGTGTGCTGCCCGCGCTGCTCGCCGGTGAAGCGCCGCATCTGCCGAACGATCTCGCGTCCGGCAGCTACTATGGCGGGCGCAAGCCCGAAGACGGACGCATCGACTGGGCGCAGCCGGCACAGCGCGTCTACAACCTGATTCGCGCGGTCGCGCCGCCTTATCCGGGCGCGTTCACGGATATCGGCGCGAACCGATTCATCGTCGCGCGGGCGCGGCTCGTGCCTGAAACGGGCGCGCCAGGCGTCTCGCCCGGAAGACTCGGTGAGCTGCGGGGTTTGCCCCCGGGCCTGCGGGTGGCGGATAATGCGCTGTTTGGCGTCTGCGGCGATGGCCGCGTCATCGCCATCCACGAGTTGCGTCATCGGAGGCTCGACGCCGATTCGCAATCCGTGGACGAAGAGCGCCTCGTCGAACCCGCCGAATTCGGCCGCATCATTCAATCCTCTCGTCATTCATGAAAAAAGTTCTCATCCTGGGCGTCAATGGCTTCATCGGCCACCACCTGTCCAAGCGCATCCTCGAAACCACCGACTGGGAAGTGTTCGGGATGGACATGCAAACCGATCGCCTGGGCGACCTCGCGAATCACGAGCGGATGCATTTCTTCGAAGGCGACATCACGATCAACAAGGAGTGGGTCGAGTATCACGTGAAGAAGTGCGACGTGATCCTGCCGCTCGTCGCGATCGCCACGCCCGCGACCTACGTGAAGCAGCCGTTGCGCGTGTTCGAACTCGACTTCGAAGCGAATCTGCCGATCGTGCGTTCGGCGGTGAAGTACGGCAAGCATCTGGTGTTTCCGTCGACCTCCGAGGTGTACGGCATGTGCACGGACGAGCAGTTCGATCCGGAAAACTCCGTCCTGTCCTATGGCCCGATCAACAAGCCGCGCTGGATCTACGCGTGCTCGAAGCAGCTCATGGACCGCGTGATCTGGGGCTACGGCATGGAAGGGCTGAACTTCACCCTGTTCCGCCCGTTCAACTGGATCGGCCCGGGCCTCGACTCCATCTACACGCCGAAGGAAGGTTCGTCGCGCGTGGTCACGCAGTTCCTCGGCCATATCGTGCGGGGCGAGAACATCAGCCTCGTCGACGGCGGCGCGCAGAAGCGCGCGTTCACCGATATCGACGACGGCATCGGCGCGCTGATGAAGATCATCGAGAACAAGAACGGCGTGGCGTCGGGCAAGATCTACAACATCGGCAATCCGACCAACAACTTCTCGGTGCGCGAACTCGCGAACAAGATGCTCGCGCTCGCCAACGAGTTCCCCGAGTACACGGACACCGCGAAGAAGGTGCAGCTCGTCGAGACCTCGTCGGGCGCGTACTACGGCAACGGCTATCAGGACGTGCAGAACCGCGTGCCGAAGATCGACAACACGATGCAGGAGCTCGGCTGGGCGCCGCAAGCGTCCATGGACGACGCGCTGCGCAAGATCTTCGAAGCGTATCGCGGCCATGTGGGCGAAGCCCGCAAGCTCGTCGAGCAGTCGTAAGCAAGGGAACCAGGCGTGGCCCGCATCGTTCTCAAGATCGACGTCGATACGCTGCGCGGCACGCGCGAAGGCGTACCCAACCTCGGGCGCCTGCTCGACAAGTACAGCGCCCGCGCGACGTTCCTCTTCAGCCTCGGCCCCGATCACACCGGCTGGGCGCTACGGCGCGTGTTCCGGCCGGGCTTTCTGAAGAAAGTGTCGCGCACGTCTGTAGTCGAGCACTACGGCGTGAAGACGCTCATGTACGGCGTGCTGCTGCCGGGACCGGATATCGGCCGTGAAGCCGTGTCCGAGATGCGCGCGATCCACGAAGCCGGCTTCGAATGCGGCATCCACACTTGGGATCACGTCTACTGGCAGGACAACGTGCGCGCGCGCGACCGCGCGTGGACAGTCGCGCAGATGCAGCAGAGCCATGCGCGCTTCATCGAGATATTCGGCGGGCCGCCCGTCACGCACGGCGCGGCTGGCTGGCAGATGAACGGCTACGCGTTCGAGCAGATCGATGCGTGGGGCATGCGCTATGCATCCGACGGGCGCGGGCACACGCCGTACATTCCCGTGCTCGACGGCCGCACGCTCGATCACGTCCAGATGCCCACCACGCTGCCGACGCTCGACGAAATCCTGGGCGTGGACGGCGTCGACGAAAGCAGTGTCGCGGCGCGTCTCTTGCGGCACACGGCTAACAACCCGCACGATCAGGTGTTCACGCTGCACGCCGAGCTCGAAGGCCAGAAGCTCGCGCCGGTGTTCGAACAGTTGCTCGCTGGCTGGCGCGCGCAGGGACACACCTTCGCCACCATGGGCGACTACCATGCGACGCTGGACCGCGCGACGCTGCCCACGTACCCTGTGACGTGGGGCGAAATTCCGGGCCGCGCGGGCGAACTGATCGTCCAGCCCGGTTGAATCGGCGCGTGGCGCTTGCGTGGCTCATCGTCGGGTCTCGGCGTTTTTTCTCACCAACAAACCAGAACAACCGGAGAAACTTTCGTGTCAGTCGCAGTCGACCAGCCCGTTCCCGACTTCACCGCACCCGCGACGGGTGGCGAGTTCACGCTTTCGAACCTGCGCGGCAGTAAGGTCGTGCTCTTCTTTTACCCGAAGGACAACACGCCGGGCTGCACGACCGAAAGCCTGCAATTTCGCGACCACTACGACCAGTTCAAGGCGGCGGGCGCGGAAATCGTCGGCATCTCGCGCGACAGCGTGAAGTCGCACGACAACTTCAAGGCGAAGCTGGAACTGCCTTACACGCTGGTTTCGGACGGCGACGAAGCCATCTGCTCGCTCTTCGATGTCATCAAAATGAAGAAAATGTATGGCAAGGAAGTGCGCGGCGTCGAGCGCTCGACTTTCCTCATCGACGCGAAAGGCGTGCTTCGCCGCGAGTTCCGCGGTGTCAAGGTGCCGGGCCACGTAGAGGCTATTGTCGAGGCTGTACAAGCAATTTGAGGCACGCTATATTGGTTCGCAATGAGCGCCTGTCCAGTCCAACCCATTCTTTGTAGCGCGAGCCGCCGTGTGCCTGCCGGCACGGTCGGCATGGATCCGGGCTACGTGGAGACGGCACGGCGCAGGTGCTCCGAAGCAGAAGTCAGCCGCTGGTTCCGGTAGTCGGAACGGCGGCTTTTTTATTGGCGTCGCACAAAAACCACGTCTTGAACGCTGGCGCGCGATGACCAGTGGACGCAACCCCAAGGAGCAGATCGAAACTTAGGCGAACCGGCGATTTCGACAATGAAGCGCGCCGCCGGGCGCAAACTGCGGGAACCGTTGCGCTGCGAGGGCGTACGGGCAGGATGCGACAGGCGGCGCACGATATACGACCCGATTCCTTCGAGGGAACACCATGCCTTTGCCTACCGCCCCGGCCAAGCTCGGCCATCTCCTTCCGGCTGAAGAATACAAGGCCAAAGCCCGGCCTTCGAAACAGTCGAAGAAACAAGCCGCGGCGAGCGATGACGACGCGTACGGCGCGGTCGAAACCGTCGCCGCGGAGCGTCCCGCCACGAACGCCGCGCACACGCTGCGCTCGATCGCGAGCGACGTGCTGACCCAGATTCCGGCCGAACCGCATGTGGAAGCGGCCGCACCGTCGCCTGCGCCCGCCCGCGGCCGAAAATCGAAACAGACCGCGGCGCTGCTGCAGCCGGTGCCGGCCGCGCGCACCGCGCCGGAACCCGTCGAAGCGCGCACGGAGCGCGCCGAAACGCCGGTCGCGCCCGAGGCAGCGGCTCCGTCCGCCGCGAAAGACACGCGCGCGCAGAACAAACGCCGCAAGAGCACGACGGCCGAAGCCGAATTGCGCAAGCTTTTCGTGCTCGACACCAACGTGCTGATGCACGACCCGAGCTCGCTGTTCCGCTTCGAGGAGCACGACGTCTATCTGCCGATGATGACGTTGGAAGAACTCGACAATCACAAGAAAGGCATGTCGGAAGTGGCGCGCAATGCGCGTCAGGTGAGCCGCACGCTCGATGCGCTCGTCGCCAACGCGGGCAAGATGACGGAAGGCATTCCGCTGGCCGCGCAAGGCAACCGGGACGCGCTCGGCCGCCTGTACTTCCAGACGACGCTCACGGACATCGAACCGGTGGAAGGCTTGCCCGTCGGCAAGGCGGACAATCAGATTCTCGGCGTCGTGCGCGCGTTGCAGAAGGAGCGTCCGGATCGTCAGGTCGTGCTGGTGTCGAAAGACATCAACATGCGGATCAAGGCGCATGCGCTCGGGCTGCCGGCGGAAGACTATTTCAACGATCAGGTTCTGGAAGACAAGGACCTGCTCTACTCCGGCGTGCGCGCGCTGCCGCAGGACTTCTGGACCCGGCACGCGAAGGGCATGGAGAGCTGGCAGGACACCAAGACCGGCACGACGTATTACCGCGTGACCGGGCCGCTGTGTCCGTCGATGCTCGTGAACGAGTTCGTGTATCTGGAGCCGCAGAACGGCGAGCCGTCGTTTCACGCGGTGGTGCGCGAGCTGAACGGCAAGACCGCGCTGTTGCAGACGCTGCGCGACTACGGCCATCACAAGAACAACGTGTGGGGCATCACGGCGCGCAACCGTGAGCAGAACTTCGCGCTGAACCTGTTGATGAACCCGGAAGTCGATTTCGTCACGCTGCTCGGTCAGGCGGGCACCGGCAAGACGCTGATGGCGCTCGCCGCCGGCCTCGCGCAAGTGCTCGACGACAAGCGCTACAACGAGATCATCGTGACGCGCGCGACGGTGCCGGTCGGCGAGGACATCGGCTTTCTGCCGGGCACCGAGGAAGAGAAGATGCAGCCGTGGATGGGCGCCTTCGACGACAACCTCGAAGTGCTGCAGAAAACCGACGATGCCGCCGGCGAATGGGGGCGCGCCGCGACGCAGGAGCTGATCCGCTCGCGCCTGAAGGTGAAGAGCATGAACTTCATGCGCGGGCGCACGTTCGTCGACAAGTACGTGATCATCGACGAGGCGCAGAACCTGACGCCGAAGCAGATGAAGACGCTCGTCACGCGCGCGGGTCCGGGCACGAAGATCGTGTGCCTCGGCAACATCGCGCAGATCGACACGCCTTATCTGACCGAAGGCAGTTCGGGGCTCACGTACGTGGTCGATCGCTTCAAGGGCTGGACGCATAGCGGTCACGTGACGCTCGCGCGCGGCGAGCGCTCGCGTCTGGCCGATTACGCGTCCGACATTCTGTAAGCGCCCGGCATTTATTGCGGGTCAGACGGCCCGGTGGAGCGATCCACCGGGCCGTTTTCTTTTCGTCCGACGTTTCCCGCTTGCAACACTTACGGCACAAACTTCATGTAAAACCTCAGGACATCTTGCCGCACGCCCGTTCGGCGGGCTAGTATCGGCACACTGCCCTTCCTGGCGACTTTTTGCTCGCTATCTGCAATGCGTCGAATCTGGCTGCCGCTTCTCGTTACCGTTTTGCTCGCCGCGTGTGGCAGCGCGCCGCAGCAGGTGGCACGTCAGCCTGCCGCCGGTGCGAACGCGAATCGCACTTACAAGCCGCCGGCCGGTTTCCCCACCTTCGTCGATCACAGCGTCGGGCGCGAGGAAATCTCCATCCAGGCGATGTCGCTCGTCGGCGTGCCGTATCGCTGGGGCGGCAATACGCCCGAAGCCGGTTTCGATTGCAGCGGGCTCGTGCGATACGTCGTCGATCGCGCGGCGTCGGTCAATCTGCCGCGCACGACGGCCGAAATGAGTTCGCGTGGCGAATCGATCGAACCGGACGGCGTCGCACCGGGCGATCTGATCTTTTTCAACACGACCGGACGGCCGCATTCGCATGTCGGCATTTATGTGGGCAAGCTGCGCTTCGTGAATGCGCCGTCGACGGGCGGCACCGTGCGGCTCGACTATCTGACCAATCCCTATTGGGCAAAACGGTTCGACGGCATCCGCCGCGTCGCTCCGCCGAAGTCCGCGCCTGCGCCCGCGCCGTTCGATGCGCCGGTTTATCTGGCATCGCCTGTTCCCGCGCCAACGCCAACGCCAACGCCGGCAAACGCCGACGCGTTCGAACCACCGCCCTCCACGCTCACGGCCGCGCAACGCCAGTCGCAAGCCGCAGGCGCGACCGCGCCTCAAGCGGCCGTCGCCACCAGCGCCGCGCCAGATCCGATTCAGGCCGCCGCCGATGCCTTCGAGCCGCCACCTCCGTCATCGAACGCGGCACGCCAGCAGGCGCGCACCGCACAAGCCACAGCCGATCCAACTGAACCGCCCGTGCGCGTGATGCGCGCCTCCACCGGCTCGCTCGCCGCGCCGCGCCCGGCTCCGACCGACGATCCCATCGCCCGCTTCGCGACCGGCACGAACTGACGCGCGCCGCGCGTCTCTGCTATCGTGTTCCGATCATTCGTCGACGGAGCGCAACACCATGGACCTGGGACTCGCGGGCAAGGTCGTCCTGATCACGGGCGGCAGCAAGGGAATCGGATTTGCATGTGCGAAAGCGTTCGCGAGCGAGGGTGCGAAAGTCGCGATCGTCTCGCGCGATGCCGCGAATCTCGCCCGCGCCCGCGAACAACTGGCCAGCGTCGGACATCATATTCATCTCGCGCGCGCTGATTTGCATGAAGCGCACAGCGCCGAAGATGTCGTCGAGGAAGCGAGCGCCGCGCTGGGAGCGATCGACATTCTCATCAACAGCGCCGGCGCGGCCAGACGCTACGATCCCGACACGCTCGACGCCGCCGCCTACAAGGCGGCCATGGATGCGAAATACTTCTCTTATGTCTATCCTCAGCAGGTCGTGCTGAAGCGTATGGCCGAGCGGCTGCGCAACGATCCGAAGGCCGAGCCGGGCGCCATCGTGAATATCGTGGGGATGGGCGGGAAGATCGCGACGGACATCCATATCGCGGGTGGCGCGGCCAATGCGGCGCTGATGCTCAATACCGTCGGTCTCGCGCATCACTACGCGAAGCTCGGCATTCGCATCAACGCGATCAATCCGGGCGCGACGCTCACCGAGCGCGTCGAGGAAGCGCTCGAACTGGAAGCGAAGCGTCAGGGCGTCACGCGCGATCAGGTGCTCGCCGAGAGCCAGGCCAAAGTGCCGCTCGGACGTTACGCGAAGCCTGAGGAAATCGCCGACGTGGCGCTCTTTCTGGCGAGCCGCCGTGCGAGTTACGTATCGGGCGCGATCATTCCGATGGACGGAGTGTCGTCGCCGATCATCTGATGCGCTTCAGCCCCGACGCGATGCGGGGCCGGAGGCAAGGTTCGATGCTTACAGGAACTGGTGGCCGACCCACCAGCCGGCCGCCGCGAGCGCGGCGGAGGCGGGAATCGTCAGAATCCACGCCCACACGATATTGCCCGCGACGCCCCAGCGCACCGCGCTGAACTTCTGCGTCGCGCCGACGCCGACGATCGCGCCGGTGATCGTGTGCGTCGTAGAAACGGGAATGCCGAGGAAGGACGCGACGAACAGCGTGATCGCCCCGCCCGTCTCCGCGCAGAAACCGCCGACCGGTTTCAGCTTGGTGATCTTCTGTCCCATCGTCCGCACGATGCGCCAGCCGCCGAAGAGCGTGCCGAGGCCCATCGACAGATAGCACAGGCCGATGACCCAGACCGGCGGCGCATCGGCGGTTGCCGAGGCATAACCGCTCGCGATCAGCAGCATCCAGATGATGCCGATGGTCTTTTGCGCGTCGTTGCCGCCGTGGCCGAGCGAATAGAGACCGGCCGAGACGAGCTGCATGCGGCGAAAACGCCGGTCGACCTTCGAGGGTGGCGTGCGGAAGTACAGCCACGACACCAACAGCATGAAGAACGAGCCGAGCACGAAGCCGAGCAGCGGCGAGATGAAGATGAACGCGACCGTCTTGAGCAGCCCGTCCCAGTTGAGCGACGCCCAGCCCGACTTGGCGAGCGCCGCGCCGACCAGACCGCCGATCAGCGCGTGCGACGAACTCGACGGAATACCGTAATGCCAGGTGACGATATTCCAGCCGATCGCGCCGACGAGCGCGCCGAAAATCACGTAGTGATCGACGATTTGCGGATCGATCGTGCCCTTGCCGACAGTCGCGGCGACTTTCAGGTGGAAGATGAAATACGCGATGACGTTGAACGCCGCAGCGAACGCGACCGCCTGCTGTGGCTTGAGCACGCCGGTCGAAACGACCGTCGCGATGGAATTGGCGGCGTCGTGAAAGCCGTTCATGAAGTCGAACGCGAGTGCGACTATGACGAGCAAGGCGACTGCCCAGATGGCGAGTTGAATCGAATGCATCGGTTGGTGTTGTTTTGACCGGTCTCGTATTGCGCTGCCGGTTTGTCGTCCCGGTTTTTTGGTGCCCCGCCGCGCGCGGGCCTGCCGCGCGCCGGGGGCTCGGACGGCTTGATCAGGCGTTTTCCAGCACGATGCCTTCGATGATGTTCGCCACGTCTTCACACTTGTCGGTAATCGTCTCGAGAAGCTCGTAGATTGCCTTCAGCTTGATGAGCGTCTTCACGTCGTCTTCCTCGCGGAAGAGCTTCGACATTGCGGAACGCAGCACGCGGTCGGCATCCGACTCCAGACGGTCGATTTCTTCGCAGATCTTCAGAATCTCGCTTGCGCGCTTCATGTCCGCCAGCAATTCGACGGCCTTCTGCACGCGCGTGACGGTGCCCGTGCAGATATGCGCGAGCTGGCTCGCCTCGGACGTCACCGAGCGCACGTCATACAGCGAAATGGCCGTCGCGACGTCCTCCATCAGATCGAGGATGTCGTCCATCGTCGTGATGAGCTTGTGGATTTCGTCGCGGTCGAGCGGCGTGATGAACGTCTTGTGCAGCAAATCGATGGTTTCGTGCGTGAGCTTGTCGGCGCGCTTTTCGTTCGCCTGCACGTTCTGCTTGTGAACCTCGGCGTCGTCGAGGTTATCGATCAGCAGTTCGAGCTCGTGGCTTGCATCGACCATGCATTTCGCGTGCGCGTTGAAGATCTCGAAGAATTTGCCCTCGGTGGGCATGAAACGACCGAACATGAAATTCCCGCTAAGTGGGTCAATTTTGAGACATACATCAAACCGTCATATTGTACCTGCGCACATCAGCCGCCGCACCGCGCGTGCCTGACGCGCGGCTTGTGACAATGCGAGGACTTGACAGCGGATGCGGTAGACGGCTTTTACTCGCCGCCGTAAAAGTTCTGTGCGCCGGCGAAGTTGTCGAACTTCGTGTATTGACCGTGGAAAGTCAGGCGCACTGGCCCGATCGGACCGTTACGCTGCTTGCCGATGATGATTTCGGCGGTGCCCTTGTCGGGGCTGTCGGGATTGTAGACTTCGTCGCGGTAGATGAAGAGGATCACGTCCGCGTCCTGCTCGATAGCGCCCGATTCGCGCAAATCCGACATGATCGGACGTTTGTTCGGCCGCTGTTCGAGACCGCGATTCAACTGCGACAGCGCGATCACCGGCACGTCGAGTTCCTTCGCGAGGCCTTTGAGCGAGCGCGAGATTTCGGAGATTTCGGTTGCGCGGTTTTCGCCGCCGCCCGAGCCCGACATGAGCTGCAGGTAATCGACGATGATCAGGCCGAGCTTGCCGCATTGCCGCGACAGACGGCGCGCGCGCGAGCGCAGCTCCATCGGATTCAGGCCGCCGGTTTCGTCGATGAAAAGTTGCGCCTCGCTCATTTTCTGCACGGCGTGCGTGAGCTTCGGCCAATCTTCGTCCGTGAGACGGCCCGTACGCATGCGGTGCTGATCGAGCCGGCCGACCGAGCCGAGCATACGCATCGTCAGCTGGGTGCCCGGCATTTCCATCGAGAACACCGCGACGGGCAAGCCGTACTCCACCGCGACATATTCGCCGACGTTCATCGAGAACGCGGTTTTACCCATCGACGGGCGGCCCGCGACGATGATCAGTTCGCCGCCGTGCATGCCCGAGGTCATGCGATCGAGATCGACGAAGCCCGTGGGCGTGCCGGTCACATCGCTCGGATTGGCCGTGTGATACAGCGTGTCGATGCGCTCGACGACCTGCGTGAGCAGCGGCCCGATTTCCAGAAAGCCCTGCGTTCCGCGTGCGCCGTCTTCGGCGATGGAGAACACGCGCGCTTCGGCTTCGTCGAGAATCTGACGGACTTCCTTGCCTTGCGGATTGAAGGCGTCGGCGGAGATTTCATCCGCGACCGAGACGAGACGGCGCAGCACGGCGCGATCGCGCACGATCTCCGCATAGCGGCGGATATTCGCTGCGCTGGGCGTGTTCTGTGCGAGCGCGTTCAGATAGGCGAGCCCGCCCACTTCCTCGGCCTTGCCGGCCATCGTGAGCGCTTCGTGGACGGTGATCACGTCCGCCGGGCGCGTCGCCGCGATCAGCTTGCCGATGTGCTCATAGATGATGCGATGGTCATAGCGATAGAAATCGCTCTGATGCATGACATCGGCGATACGGTCCCATGCGGCGTTGTCCAGCAGCAAGCCGCCGATCACGGATTGCTCGGCTTCGATCGAATGCGGCGGGACCTTCAGCGCGTCGAGTTGCGGGTCTTTGGACGGAGCGTTCATGGGGTGGAATTATCAACGAAATGACGCGGTCGTTGTTATGTTCAGACAAACAAAAAAGGCAGGAACCGGCGGGTTTTTACCCTTGGTTCCTGCCCTTCTTTCCTGCTCGCGAGGCGCGAGGCCTCGCCTGAAACTTACGCGTGCTCGCCGAGCACCGACACCGTGACGTCGACGAGGACGTCGGTGTGCAGCGCGACTTGAACTGCGTGGTCGCCGACGATCTTCAGCGGGCCTTGCGGCAGACGCACTTGCGCCTTTTCCACTTCCGCGAAACCTTGCGACTTCAGCGCTTCAGCGATGTCCGCGTTCGTGACCGAACCGAACAGACGGCCGTCGACGCCAGCCTTCTGCGAGATCTGAACGGTAAAACCGCTCAGCTTTTCGCCTTGAGCCTGCGCGGCTGCCAGCTTTTCAGCGGCGACCTTTTCGAGTTCGGCGCGGCGAACTTCGAATTCAGCGATTGCGTCCTTCGTGGCGCGGCGAGCCTTCTTGCCGGGGATCAGGAAGTTGCGTGCGTAGCCGTCCTTGACCTTGACGATATCGCCGAGGTTGCCCAGGTTGACGACCTTTTCCAAAAGAATGATTTGCATTTTTGGCTTTCCTTAGTGCGTCGTCTGATTAGGCCTTGTGCAGGTCGGTGTACGGCAGGAGCGCGAGGAAACGCGCGCGCTTGATTGCCGTGTCGAGCTGGCGCTGATAGTGCGCCTTCGTGCCAGTCAGACGAGCCGGCGTGATCTTGCCGTTTTCGCCGATGAAGTCCTTCAGCGTTTCCGTGTCCTTGTAGTCGATGTACTCGACACCGGCTGCCGTGAAACGGCAGAACTTCTTGCGCTTGAAGAGCGGGTTTTGTTGCTGACGACGCTTGTCGAATTTCTTACCAGTCGGGCGGGGCATGATTAGTCCTTTCCAATGTCCTGCAATTCTGTGATGTGAAACACCAGGGTTCGCGCGTTGCGGCTTTTCTTCGCCAGAAAGCCGGTGAAGCGTGTTTCGACGCCCATCGGACAGCTTTCCAGCCTGCCGCTCGCTTCTCCGGCCGCGACCGCCTGCAGTGTCAGTTCGATCTTTCGGGCGATGCCCGCTTCGACGACTTCTGCCGCGTGTTGCAACGTGCAGCTTGCGATCGGAATGCCGGCCGGCGTGTACCGCACCGGTTCGCGTTCCACGACGCTTGCTGTCAGTTGCAGCCGGTTCACGAGATTAACGTTGTTCCCTGATGGCTTGACAGTTCGAAACTGTCCTTAAGCCTGCGCTTCGGACGGCTGGCTGGCCGCCTTCTTGGCTTCTTCGCGCTGCACTTCCTTCATCATCGGCGACGGGCCGGATTCGGCCTTCTTCATCTTGACGATGAGGTGACGCAGAACGGCGTCGTTGAACTTGAACGCGTGCTCGAGTTCTTCGAGCGTGGTCTGGTCGCATTCGATGTTCATGCAGACGTAGTGAGCCTTCGCGAGTTTCTCGATCATGTAGGCCAGTTGGCGACGGCCCCAGTCCTCGATGCGGTGGATCTGGCCACCGTGCGACGTGATCGTGCCCTTGTAGCGCTCGATCATCGCGGGCACTTGCTCGCTCTGATCGGGGTGCACGATAAATACGATTTCGTAATGACGCATATTCACTCCTTGTGGATATAAGCCACCCGGGCGTCGGACCGGTGCGGCAAGTGAGAAGCCAAAGATTATAGCTTTTTACAGACGCTCACGCAAATGCAATTTCGATCGCGTTTTCAAGCAGTTAGCGCCCGTGCGCGTACTCTGGCTGCGGTTCGCCAGGTAGCGTCAGACGACGGCTCCAGTAACCCGGCTGCGCATAGATTTCCTTAAGATAATCAATGAAGTAGCGCACGCGCGCCGGCACGTAGCGTTGCTGTGGATACACCGCAACGATGTCGTAATCGGGAAGTTCGAACTCGTCGAGCACGGTTTCCAGCTCGCCCGATTCCAGTTGCCGCTGGATCTCCCACGTCGAGCGCCAGCCGAGTCCCAGTCCCTCCGACGCCCAGCGGTGCAGCAATTCGCCGTCGTTGCAATCGAGATTGCCGGTGACGCGCACCGTCACCACCTTGCCGTTGCGCCGGAAGTACCAGCCGCGATTCTGGCCGCCCTGCAGGTTGAACGCGAGGCAGTTGTGATTCGGCAGGTCTTCGAGCGCTTTGGGCCGGCCGTGCTTTTTGAAATAGGCGGGCGTGCCGCACACGACGCGCCGGTTGCCGGCCAGCTTCACCGCGACGAAGTTCGGATCGACCGCCCCGCCGATGCGAATCGACAGATCGTAACCCTCGCGCACCAGATCGACGACGCGGTCGGTCAGATTGAACGACATCTGCAGTTCGGGCTTGTCTGCGAGGAACGCGGGTGCATGCGGCGCGACGTGCATGCGCCCGAACGCCGCCGGCGCCGACACGATCAGATGCCCGCCCACCGCGCGCCGTCCCGCCGCGAGTTCGTTTTCCGCCTGATCCCATTCCGACAGCAGATTCCGGCAGCGGTCGAGAAACGCCGCGCCCTCTTCGCTCACGACGAGCCGCCGCGTCGAGCGATACATCAGTTTCACCCCCAGGCGTTTTTCGAGCGCGTCGATGCGCCGCCCGAGTATCACCGGCGACACGCCCTCCTCCAGCGCCGCCGCGGCGAGGCTCCCCGCCTCGGCCACGCGCACGAAAGTCTCTATCTGCTTGAAGCGGTCCATCTCTCGTCTCCAGCCGCCAGACCGCGCGGAACGGGCATTCCATACTTTTTGTTTGGGAAAAAGCGACTTCGGCTGATCTTATCAAACCTTTTTCACAGACTTAAAGTGCAACGGAACCCTGCTTGAATGCAGACAGCCATTTCGGATCAAGACCCCAGGAAGGAGACAACCATGCCCAAGATGAGAGCCGTCGACGCAGCCGTCCTCGTGCTGGAAAAAGAAGGAATCGATACCGCGTTCGGCGTGCCGGGCGCGGCCATCAACCCGTTCTACTCGGCGATGAAAAAGTCGGGCGGCATCAGCCACGTGCTGGCGCGCCACGTCGAAGGCGCATCGCACATGGCCGAAGGTTATACCCGCGCCGCGCCCGGCAACATCGGCGTTTGCATCGGCACGTCGGGCCCGGCGGGCACGGACATGATCACCGGCCTCTACTCGGCCCAGGCAGATTCGATTCCGATTCTCGCGATCACCGGCCAGGCGCCGCGCGCGCGTCTGTACAAGGAAGACTTCCAGGCCGTCGATATCGAATCGATCGCCAAGCCGGTCACGAAGTGGGCCGTCACCGTGCGCGAACCGGCGCTCGTGCCGCGCGTGTTCCAGCAGGCATTCCATCTGATGCGCTCGGGCCGTCCGGGTCCGGTGCTGGTCGACTTGCCGATCGACGTGCAGCTTGCCGAAATCGAATTCGACATCGACACGTACGAACCGCTGCCGGTCTACAAGCCGAAAGCGACGCGCGCGCAGATCGAAAAGGCGCTGACGATGTTGAACGACGCCGAAAAGCCGTTGATCGTTTCCGGCGGCGGCGTGTTGAACGCAGCGGCGGAAGATCTGCTCGTGCAGTTCGCGGAAACGCTCGGCGTGCCCGTGATTCCGACGCTGATGTCGTGGGGCGCGATCCCCGACGATCACCCGCTGATGGCCGGCATGGTCGGCTTGCAGACGTCGCACCGCTACGGCAACGCGACGATGCTCGCCTCCGACTTCGTGCTCGGCATCGGCAACCGCTGGGCGAACCGCCATACCGGCAGCGTCGAGGTCTACACCAAGGGCCGTAAGTTCGTGCACGTGGATATCGAGCCGACGCAGATCGGCCGCGTGTTCGGACCGGACCTCGGCATCGTGTCGGATGCGAAGGCCGCGCTCGAACTGTTCGTCGAAGTGGCGAAGGAATGGAAGGCCGCCGGCAAGCTGAAGGATCGTGGCGCATGGGTCGCGGACTGCCAGCAGCGCAAGCGCACCATGCTGCGCAAGACGCACTTCGACAACGTGCCGATGAAGCCGCAGCGCGTGTACGAAGAGATGAACCTCGCGTTCGACCGCGACACCTGCTTCGTCACGACGATCGGTCTTTCGCAGATCGCGGGCGCGCAGTTCCTGCACGTGTTCAAGGCGCGCAACTGGATCAACTGCGGCCAGGCCGGCCCGCTCGGCTGGACGATCCCCGCCGCGCTCGGCGTGCGTGCGGCCGATCCGCAACGCAAGATCGTCGCGCTTTCGGGCGACTACGACTTCCAGTTCATGATCGAAGAGCTCGCGGTCGGCGCGCAATTCAAGCTGCCGTACGTGCATGTGGTCGTGAACAACTCGTATCTCGGCCTGATCCGTCAGGCGCAGCGCGGCTTCGACATGGACTACTGCGTGCAGCTCGCGTTCGACAACATCAACGCGCCTGAACTCGAAGGCTATGGCGTGGACCACGTCGCGGTGGCCGAAGGCCTGGGCTGCAAGGCGCTGCGCGTGCACAAGCCGGAAGACATCGCTCCGGCGCTGAAGCAGGCGCAGGCACTGGCCGCCGAACATCAGGTGCCGGTGGTCGTCGAGATGATTCTCGAGCGCGTGACCAACATCGCAATGGGCACCGAGATCGACGCGATCAACGAGTTCGAGGAACTCGCCGAAACGAAGGCGGATGCACCGACCGCCGTCACGCCGCTCGACTGAGCAATGCCGCCGCGCGTTCCCGCAAGGAACGCGCGGGGTATATCCACTGACCGACCATCAGGAAAGAACAATGCCGAAATTTGCCGCGAATTTGACCATGCTGTTCAACGAAGTCCCGTTCCTCGACCGCTTCGCGGCGGCGGCGAACGCGGGTTTCAAGGCGGTCGAGTTCCTGTTCCCGTACGCGTTCTCGATCAGCGATATCCAGACGCGTCTGAAGGACAACGACCTGCAGATCGTGCTGCACAACCTGCCTGCGGGCAACTGGGAAGCGGGCGAGCGCGGCATCGCCTGCCTGCCGGATCGCGTCGCGGAATTCCGCGAAGGCGTGCCGCGCGCGATCGAATATGCGAAGGCGCTGAACGTGCCGCAACTGAACTGCCTCGTCGGCATTCCGACGGCGGGTGTATCGGCGGAACAGGCGCGCGCGACGATCATCGAGAATCTGCGCTTTGCCGCTGAAGCACTCAAGAAAGAAGGCATCAGGTTGCTGGTCGAGCCGTGCAACGGATACGACATTCCGGGCTTCGCGCTGAACCGCTCGAAGGAAGGACTGGACGTGATCCGCGCGGTCGGCTCCGACAACCTGTTTCTGCAGTACGACATCTATCACATGCAGCGCATGGAAGGCGAGCTCGCCGCGACGATCAAAAAGAACCTGCCGCAGATCGCGCACATCCAGCTCGCCGACAACCCCGGCCGCAACGAACCGGGCACGGGCGAGATCAATTACGCGTTCCTGTTCGGGCTGCTCGACGAGATCGGCTATCAAGGCTGGATCGGCTGCGAGTACAAGCCGCTCGACGGCACGGAAGCGGGCCTCGGCTGGCTGCAAAGCATCGGCGGCGTGAAAGCCACGGCTGCCGCTTAAATCTGACACACAGGAGGAGCTCGAAGTATGGCAACGATCGGTTTCATCGGCCTCGGCATCATGGGCGCGCACATGGCGCGCAACCTCATCAAGGGCGGCCACTCGCTCGTCGTGAACGGCAAGTTCCCCGTGCCCGACGACATCCGCGCGCAGACGCAAGTCGTCGCGGATTCGAGCGCGGTTGCGCAAGCAAGCGAGATCGTCATCACGATGGTGCCCGACACGCCCGATGTCGCCAATGTGCTGTTCGCCGACGACGGCGTCGCGAATGGTCTCTCGAAGGGCAAGCTCGTCATCGACATGAGCTCGATCGCCCCGCTCGAGACGCAGGAGTTCGCGAAGAAGATCAACGCGCTCGGCTGCGACTATCTCGACGCGCCGGTTTCCGGCGGCGAAGTCGGCGCGCGTGAAGCGACGCTCACGATCATGGTCGGCGGTCCGGAGAAGTCGTTCAACATCGCGAAGCCGCTTTTCGATCTGATGGGCAAGAACATTTCACTCATCGGCGACAACGGCGCGGGCCAGACCTGCAAGGTCGCGAACCAGATCATCGTCGCGCTGAACATCGAGGCGGTCGCTGAAGCGCTGCTGTTCGCGGCACGCTCGGGCGCCGATCCGGAGCGCGTGCGTAAAGCGCTGATGGGCGGCTTCGCATCGTCGCGCATTCTCGAAGTGCATGGCGAGCGCATGACGAAACGCACGTTCAATCCGGGCTTCCGTATCGAACTGCATCAGAAAGACCTGAACCTCGCGCTCGACGGCGCGCGCAAGATGGGCCTCGCCCTGCCCCACACGGCGAGCGCGCAGCAATTGTTCAGCGTGTGCGCCGCGAACGGCGGCAAGGCGTGGGACCACTCGGCGCTCGTGCGTGCGCTCGAGATCATGTCGAACTTCCAGGTGGCCGATGAGCCGCAGCAAGCCAAGGCTGCTGCGTGATTCGCATCGTCATCTGAACCGTGGGGCGTCCCGCGTATGGGCACGCGGGACAACTGTCGCTCTGGGCTGAGGGCGGCAATAGTGGGGTCCGAGAGCGGCACCCGGCGGTGCGCCGGGTAAGCCTTGGTCGGTCAGACGGTTTGTCGTCGGGTGTCCGCGTCGGATTGTTGCAATTTGCGTCCTACCGCTCACGCATGAGCGGTGCTACAAATCCTTTTGTTGAAACTCAGAACTATCTGGTGGTGATTGCGACTAATCTGCCTAGACTTCGCGGGCCGTGTCACTACCGTTAATCAAAGGAGTTGAACAATGGGAATCCTCAGCTTTATCAAGGAAGCAGGCGAAAAACTTTTCGGCGCAGCCACGCCGAGCGCACAGGCGGCTCCAGCGCCTGTCGATGTCGCTGCGCTGAACCAGAAAGCGGGCGAAGCCATCGCGACGTACATCCGTTCGCAAGGCCTCAACGCTGACAATCTCGATGTGAAATATGACGGCGCGTCGCATACTGTGACGGTTTCGGGTCAGGCGCCGGATCAGGCTACGAAGGAGAAGATCCTTGTGGCTGCGGGTAACGTCCAGCACGTCGACAAGGTGGACGATCAACTGACCGTGCCGAACACCGAACCCGAGTCGCAGTATCACACTGTCGTGTCAGGTGACAATCTCTGGAAGATTGCCGAGAAATATTATGGCAATGGCTCGAAGAACGATGTGATCTTCGAGGCGAACAAGCCGATGCTGAAGAGTCCGGACAAGATTTATCCCGGCCAGGTGCTGCGGATTCCGGCGGCGAACTGAATTTTTAGTGTTTGCGACTATTCGAACGCGGACTTCGGTCCGCTTTTTTTTTCAGTACATGTCAAAAACACGCTGCAGGTCTTCCACCCCCGAAGCCAAAGCAAGCATCAACAGCACCCGCGCCTTATAAGGGTTGAGCGTCCCCGCACTGATGCTCCCGAGCGCATCGTCATTCGCCGCGCCGTTGCGCATCACATGCCCCGCCCCCACGCGCGACGCGCGCACCACTGCAACGCCCTGCTTCGCAGCATCGATCAGCGCCTGGGTAAGCGTCGCATGCATCGAGCCGTTGCCGGTGCCCGCCACGACGATGCCCTTCACGCCCGCAGCAGCAAGCGCATCGACCACCACCCGCGACACATCCGCATAACTCGCGACGATCTCGACCATCGGCCACTGCCCGGCGGGGACATCGAATTCACTTGCAACGGTATGCGGCCGCACGACCGTGCGTTGAAACTCGACGCGCCCATCCTGCACGAACCCGAGCGCGCCAGTTTCGGGCGAACGAAACGCATCGACGGCGTAAGTGCTCGTCTTGGTGACATCGCGCGCGCTGTGAATCTGGTTATTGAACGCGACCAGCACGCCCTGCCCCGCCGCATCCTTCGAAGCCGCCACCGTCACCGCATTGAGCAGATTCAACGGACCATCGGCGGACAGCGCGGTCGATGGGCGCATCGCGGCCGTCAGCACGACGGGCTTCGCGCTCTTCACCGTCAGATGCAGCAGGTACGCGGTTTCTTCGAGCGTATCGGTGCCGTGCGTGATGACGATGCCATCGATATCGTCCTGCGCAAGCAACGCGGTCACGCGGCGGCTCAGAGTCGTCCACAACGCGGCGCTCATGTCCTTGCTGTCGATGCTCGCAATCTGCTCGGCGTGGATGCGCGCGACGGATCCGAGCGCGGGCACGGCATCGAGCAATTTGTCGACGCCGACGACGCCCGCCTTGTAGCCCGCCGTCTTCGAGGCATCACCAGCCTGTCCGGCGATGGTGCCGCCCGTTGCCAGCACGGCGATGCGAGGGAGAGAGGAAGTATTCATGCCGGCGATTGTAAATCAGCCGGCCTGCGGTTCACGCTGGAATCACGCTGCTTCGCGAAGCTGGGCCGCGATCTGCGCCTCATCGAGTTGCGGCGCGAACATTTCGATCAGCCGATACGCGTACGCGCGCAGGAACGCGCCCTTGCGCAAGCCGACGCGCGTCGTGCTGGCCTCGAACAGATGCTGCGTGTCGAGCGCGACGAGTTCGGTGTCGCGCTTCGCGTCATACGCCATCGCCGCGACAATGCCGATGCCCATGCCCAGTTCCACATACGTCTTGATGACGTCGGCGTCGATCGCGGTGAGCACGATATCGGGCAGCGCGCCCGCGCTCGCGAACGCCTGGTCGACGTGCGAGCGGCCGGTAAAGTCCTGATCGTAGGTGACGATCGGATACTCGGCGATTTGCTCGAGCGTGATGTTCTCGCGTCCGACGAGCGGATGATCCTTCGGCACCACGACCGTGTGATGCCACGAATAGCACGGGAACGTGACGATGTCCGGATAGCGGTCGAGCGCCTCGGTCGAGATGCCGATATCCGCCTCGCCGTTGATGATCATCTGCGCGATCTGCTGCGGGCTGCCCTGGCGCAGCGCGAGATGCACCTTCGGGAACACCTCGGTGAACTGGCGAATCACCTTCGGCAGCGCGTAACGCGCCTGCGTGTGCGTGGTCGCGACAACCAGATGGCCGTTGTCCTGATCCGCGAACTGGCGCGCGACGCGCCGCAGGTTTTCGGCGTCGAGCAGCATGCGCTCGATCAGTTGATGCACCTCCTTGCCCGGCTCGGTGAGACCGGTCAGACGCTTGCCGCGGCGAATGAAGATATCGACGCCGAGTTCGTCCTCGAGATCCTTGATCTGTTTCGATACGCCCGACTGAGACGTATAGAGCACGTTGGCGACCTCCGTCAGATTCATGTTCTGACGCACGGCCTCGCGCACGAAGCGCAATTGCTGGAAGTTCATGTCAGCCTCTCTTGATGCTTTTATGTCGTTATGTCATTGCGCCGGCGACGGGGCCGGAAATACGCGCAGCGCGCGCGGCACGGCCGTCACGCCATCGCCGATATCGAGCTTGAGCGCGCGCCAGGCCTCGCGATCCAGCTCCGCCTCGATCACACTGCCCGCGTTGCCTTCGAGCTCGACGCGCACCGAGCCGCCAAGCGTCACGACGCGCCGCACGCCGACCACGATGCCATCGCGATGCGTGCCGTCGGCGGGATACAGCGCGAGATCGTGCGGACGCACATAGGCGAGCGCGCGGCCGCTGAAATGCGCTTGGGCGGCGATCGGGCTCGCGGCGCCATCGACGACGAAGCCGTTGGCATCGACGTTGCCTTGCAGCCGGTTCGCCGCGCCGAGGAACTCGTAGACGAACGACGTCTGCGGATGATCGTACACGTCTTGCGGGCTGCCCACCTGCTCCACATGCCCGTGATTCATCACCACGATGCGGTCCGCCACTTCGAGCGCCTCCTCCTGATCGTGCGTGACGAAGAGCGTCGAGATATGCAGATCGTCGTGCAGACGGCGCAGCCAGCTGCGCAGTTCCTTGCGCACCTTTGCGTCGAGCGCGCCGAACGGTTCGTCGAGCAGCAGCACTTTCGGCTCGACGGCAAGCGCCCGCGCGAGCGCGATACGCTGCCGCTGCCCGCCGGACAGTTCCGACGGAAAGCGCTCCGCGAGCCAGTCGAGCTGCACGAGCTTCAAAAGTTCGTGCACCTTCTCGCGGATCACGGCTTCGCTCGGACGTTCGCGGCGCGGTTTCACGCGCAGACCGAACGCGACGTTTTCGAACACGGTCATATGCCGGAACAGCGCGTAATGCTGGAACACGAAACCGACCTGACGTTCACGCGCGCCGACTTCCGCGACGTCCTCGCCGTGCAGCACGACCTGTCCCGCATCGGCGAATTCGAGGCCCGCGATCACGCGCAGCAGCGTGGTCTTGCCACAGCCCGAAGGTCCGAGCAGCGCGACCAGTTCGCCCGCCGGAAAATCGAGCGTGACGTTGTCGAGCGCGGTGAAATCGCCGAAGCGTTTTTGCAGATTGCGAACGATGATGCTCATGATGACGGCCTCTTAACTCGGTGCGGTTGTCTTGGCTTCGGTGATGGCTTGCGTCATGCGCCGCTCCGCGAGGAGCTTCAGCCCGAGCGTCACGAGCGCGAGCAGCGCGAGCAACGACGCCACCGCGAACGCGGCCGAGAAGTTGTATTCGTTGTAGAGAATTTCGACGTGCAGCGGCATCGTGTCGGTCTGGCCGCGGATGTGGCCCGAGACCACCGATACCGCGCCGAACTCGCCCATCGCGCGCGCGTTGCAGAGAATCACGCCGTAGAGCAGGCCCCACTTCACGTTGGGCAGCGTCACGCGCCGGAAAATCTGCCAGCCCGACGCGCCGAGCACATGGGCCGCTTCCTCTTCGTCGTTGCCCTGCGCCTGCATCAGCGGAATCAGCTCGCGCGCGACGAACGGGAACGTCACGAAGATCGTCGCGAGCACGATGCCCGGCACCGCGAAGATGATCTGCACGTCGTGCGCGGCGAGCCACGGGCCGAACCAGCCCTGCGCGCCGAACATCAGCACGTAGATGAGACCCGAGATCACCGGCGACACGGAGAACGGCAGATCGATCAGCGTGGTCAGGAGCGCCTTGCCGCGAAACTCGAACTTCGCGATGGCCCACGACGCCGCCAGCCCGAACACCACATTCAGCGGCACGGCAATCGCGGCGGTCATGAGCGTCAGCTTGATGGCCGACCACGCATCCGGGTCCTTCAGCGACTCGAAATAATAGTCGATGCCTTTCGCGAACGCCTGCACGAACACGGCGACGAGCGGCACGACGAGAAAGAGCGCCAGGAACACGAGCGCGATGCCCGTCAGCAGCCAGCGCACTGCGCGCGGCTCGGTGACCGGATTGAGGCTGTTCTCGTGCATGCGCGCGGCGGCGTTCACCGGCAACGCCTTGCTGTTTGGCGTGCTCATGCGCGACCTCCGCCCTGATGTCCGACATGCAGCGAGGGGCCGACCGCGACGGCAGGCGCCGCGCCCGTCTTGCTGGTGCGCCGCTGCAGGAACCATTGCAGCGTATTGATGAGCAGCAGCATCAGGAACGACACGCACAGCATCACCACGGCGAGCGCGGTTGCGCCGGCGTAGTCGTACTGTTCGAGCTTCGTGATGATGAGCAGCGACGTGATCTCCGATTTCATCGGCACATTGCCTGCGATGAAGATGACCGAGCCGTACTCGCCGAGCGCGCGCGCGAACGCGAGCGCGAAGCCGGTCAAAAGCGCGGGAAAGAGCGAAGGCAGCACGACGCGGCGAAACGTGAGCCAGCGCGTCGCGCCGAGGCACGCGGCGGCTTCTTCCTGTTCGCGCTCGAAGTCTTCGAGCACTGGCTGGACAGTACGCACGACGAACGGCAAGCCGATGAACGTCAGCGCGACGAGCACACCGAGCGGCGTGAACGCGACCTTGATGCCGAGCGGCGCGAGAAACTGCCCGATCCAGCCGTTACCCGCATAGACCGCCGCGAGCGAGATGCCGGCGACCGAGGTCGGCAGCGCAAACGGCAAATCGACGATCGCGTCGACGATGCGCTTGAACGGAAACGTGTAGCGCACGAGCACCCACGCGACCAGAAAACCGAACACCGCGTTGATGAGCGCGCCGCCGAGCGCCGCGCTGAACGTCAGCCGGTAAGACGCCAGCACGCGCGGCGAAGTCACCGCGCGCACGAACTGCGCCCAGTCGAGCGTCGCGGTCTTCGCGAAGGTGGCGGCAAGCGGAATCAGCACCACGAGGCTTAAGTACGCCACCGTGATGCCGAGCGTCAGGCCGAACCCGGGAAGCGCGCTCGGCTTCTTGAATGTGAGGGTCGTCATCCTTGATTGATCCTTGGTTGCGCGCCGGGGTCGGGCACGCGTTGCTGCTTCGGGCGCGCGGCGTCATTGACGCGCCGCTGCGCCCACTTCTTGCGCTTCTTCTGCTTATTGCGGTTGATAGATCGAATCGAACACGCCGCCGTCGGCGAAGTGCGTCTTTTGCGCCTTGGTCCAGCCGCCGAACGTGTCGTCGATGGTGTAGAGCTTCAGCTTCGGAAACTGCTTCGTGAGTTCGGCGGGCACCTTGTCCGAACGCGGCCGATAGAAGTTGCGCGCGGCGATGGTCTGTCCTTCGTCGCTATACAGATACTTGAGATAGGCTTCGGCGAGCTTGCGCGTGCCGTGCTTGTCGACGACCTTGTCGACTACCGCGACCGGCGGCTCGGCCAGAATGCTCACCGTCGGCACCACGATCTCGAACTTGTCCGTGCCGAACTCCTTCACCGAGAGAAACGCCTCGTTTTCCCACGCGATCAGTACGTCGCCCTGGCCGCGCTGCACGAAGCTCGTCGTGGCGCCGCGCGCGCCGGAATCGAGCACGCCGGCGTTCTTGTAGAGCTTGGTCACGAAATCCTTGGCGGTCTGCTCGTTGCCGCCCGGCTTGTGCTGCGCGTAGGCCCACGCAGCCAGATAGTTCCAGCGCGCGCCGCCCGAGGTCTTCGGGTTCGGCGTGACGATCGACACGCCCGGCTTGGCCAGATCGTCCCAGTCCTTGATGTGCTTCGGATTGCCCTTGCGCACGAGAAACACGATCGTCGACGTGTACGGCGATGCGTTGTCCGGCAGGCGCTTCTGCCAGTCCGCGTTGACGAGGCCCTTGGAAGCGAGCGCATCGATGTCATAGGCGAGCGCGAGCGTCACGACGTCCGCCTGCAGGCCGTCGAGCACCGCGCGCGCCTGTCCGCCCGAGCCGCCGTGCGACTGCTTGAAGGTCACCGTCTCGCCCGTATCGGCCTTCCACTTCTTCGCGAACGCCTGATTGAAGTCCTGATACAACTCGCGGGTCGGGTCGTAGGAGACATTCAGAAACGACGTCTGCGCGTGCGCGGACGCGACCATGCCGAAGCTCGCGGCCGTCAGCGCCGCTGCCGCGAACAGACGCCGCGCGCCCTTGCCTAATCCCAGTGTGATGCTTTGCATTCCCCGTTCTCCGTCTTATCGAATTGACGGAATCAGTCTAACGAGGCGTCTATATGAATGAAAATAATCGTTATTCACTTTTTTATACGAAAAACTGCTAAGAAGCATATTCCTGGATGGAAAAAGGGCGCGCGCCCGGCAACCGACTGTTTCGCAGGCTGGCGGGCACGAACTTAAAGTAAAGCTTGAAAAGCGCGAAATACTGTATAAAAATACAGTCACCTGTCCATTCATACAGTGCATCCGGGACCTGAGCCAGTGACCAAGACATCCAAACTTACCGCGCGGCAACAGCAGGTGTTCGAGCTCATCCAGCGTGCGATCGACCGCACCGGCTTCCCGCCTACGCGCGCCGAGATTGCGGCCGAGCTGGGTTTCAGCTCGGCGAATTCCGCCGAGGAACACCTTCGGGCGCTGGCGCGCAAGGGCGTGATCGAGCTGGCGGCGGGTTCGTCGCGCGGCATCCGGCTGCTCGGCGATGCATCGCGCATCGACCGCTCCGAGGAGTTGCCGCACCAGTTCACGCTGCCGCATCAGAGCATCATGCAACTGTCGCTGCCGCTCGTCGGGCGGGTCGCGGCAGGTAGCCCGATCCTCGCGCAGGAGCACATCTCGCAGCACTACTCGTGCGATCCCGCGCTGTTCTCTGACAAGCCCGACTATCTGTTGAAAGTGCGCGGGCTGTCGATGCGCGACGCGGGCATCCTCGATGGCGACCTGCTCGCCGTGCAGAAGCGCAACGAAGCGAAGGACGGACAGATCGTCGTCGCGCGTCTGGGCGACGACGTCACGGTGAAACGCTGGAAGCGCCGTCCCGACGGCGTCGAACTGATCGCCGAGAACCCGGATTACGAAAACATTTTCGTGCGCTCCGGCAACAGCGATTTCGCGCTCGAAGGCATCGCCGTCGGACTGATCCGCTCGGGCGAGTTCTGACGGCGCGCCGCGCGGGCGGCGAGGCGCGAAAGTCGAAGACAGATTGCACGAGATTTTCGCAACGGGACGGAAAATGTCCCGTTCAAATATCAAGATAGCCTCACCAACCGCTTCAACGTCCGTCCAGGGCGTCCCAAACACAACAAGCATGACGGCCATCGTTCCGGTGCGCCGCGGTGCATCCTATCGTCTGGAGAGTCATCATGGAACGTTTTGCCCGTCTGCTGCCCTTCCGTCAGTTCGGCCGCTTGCGTCATCTGCGCGCGCTGATCACGTGCGGCACGCCGCGCGCCGAATCCGCGCCCGATCTCTTCGACGAAATGCCCGCGTTGCCGTCGCGCCAGCCGGCTTTTGCGCGCGTGTCGCTGAGCAGCACGGTGCATGCGGAACCCGAACAGCGCGCGCCGGTGCGGGTGTATCGCGGACAATCGAGGGTGATTCTGGTCGGCAAGATCGACGAAGTGTCGCGCATGATCGACCGCTGTATCGCCGAGGAAGACGCGGGGCTGACGGGAGGCATCCTCGCCTGATATTGCGGCGAACCGCACGCCGAACGTGAATTTCCGGGATATAAACCGCCTGCGCGCTGTCAATCCCGGATTCACGTTCCGCAAACGAGGCTTCGCCGTCGCATGTCCCGCACTACCCGTTCTGTCGTTGCCGCGCTCGTCGTCCTGATACTCGTCGCGGCGCTCGGTTTCATCTATGCGTCACCTTACATCGCACTGGACCGCGTGAAGCGCGCGGCCGATGCGCGCGACGCGCAGACAGTCAATCAATACGTCGATTTTCCCGCGTTGCGCGCGAGTCTCAAGGAACAGGTCGCCGCGCTGCTGACGCGGCGTGTCGATATCCAGAAAAGCGGCAATCCGCTCGCGATCATCGGAGCGATGATCGGCGCGGCGCTCGTCGGTCCGCTGGTCGATTCTTACGCAACCCCGGACGGCGTCGCGGCCATTCTGAACGGCATTCCACCGCGCGGCGATCCGGGAGAACGTCCGCCACAGGCGGGCAATGGCGGCGCATCGGCAAGTGCCGCGGACGCGCCCGCATCCGCTGTCACGGCCGCGCAGCCAGCGCCGAAAGCGCCGCCGCAGACCACGGCGGGCTACCGAAGCCTGAACACGTTCGTCGTCACGTATCAGCACGGCGCCGGCGATGCGCGTTACTCGGCGATTTTCCGCCGCGACGGACTCGTGTCGTGGAAGCTCGTCGCGGTCGATCTCAACGGCTGATCCGTCGAGCGCCCACGCTCAGGCGCCGGCTTCGGCCTTGACCGGTTTCGCCGCGTAAGCCGCTTCGTCTTCGGCTTCCGCCGATTCACCCGCCTGACACACGGCAACGAGAATGCTGCATTTCACGCGATCGAGCAGCGGCGTGTTGCCTGCGCCCATCCACCAGCGCGCAAGTCCGCTGCGGCACCGATGCCCGACCACGACGAGATCGACCTGCAGGCTTTCCGCGAGCGCCGCGATTTCGTCGATCGGATGGCCGAACGCGAAATGCCCCTGCGCCTGAAGACCGCGTTCGCGCAGCCATTCCACGCCTTCCTGCAGGATGTCGCGCGCGGCCTCTTCGAAGCGTCCGCAGGCCATATCGGTTAGCAGTCCGGCGCTCTGCGCGATGCTGGAGCGCATGTCGACCACCGCGAGGACGTGCGTCTCGGCATTCAGATCCAGCGCGAGATTCGCGCCTTGCCGCAATGCCTTGCGACCCTCTCTGGAGCCGTCATAGCACAGCAGGATTTTTCGATAGCTATCCATCGTGACCTCCCTGGCCAACTTGCCCGTCGCGCTCCGTTCGATGCGAAGCGTAGCGCGATTTACCTGCGGCGTTTCTTCATCATGGTGTGTCGCCCCATACGTGGCAACGCTGGAAAACGCTAACCGCCGCGAACGTGCTAGCTCGCACCGTGCCAGAACCCCGGGCGCACCGGCGGACAAGCCTCTGGCACTTTCGGCCGGAACCGGTTCGACACCTTCCCGCACAGCTTTGACTCGCGTTCGCCGCATGCGGTTGCAAGCGACGCGCTGCCTTGGTGCAATGGATTACACTAGCCCGCTGGATTTCCCTTACGCGATTTTCCTGCGGCACGAATGCATGACTGATCAAACATCACGCGAGTCCGATGAAAGCGGCGCGCCACCCGCCATCGAGTTCAACGAAGTAAGGAAACACTACGGCGATCGCACTGTCGTCGACGGTCTCTCGTTCGATGTGCGCCCCGGCGAATGCTTCGGACTGCTCGGCCCGAACGGCGCGGGCAAGACGACGACACTCAAGATGCTGCTCGGCATCACCTCGCCCGACAGCGGCGCGATCCGGCTCGTCGGCGAGCCGGTGCCCGCTCGCGCCCGTTTCGCGCGCGAGCGCGTGGGCGTCGTGCCGCAGTTCGACAATCTCGATCCCGATTTCACGGTGCGCGAGAACCTGACCGTGTTCGGCCGCTACTTCGGCCTGACGGGCGCGCGCATGGACGCGCTCGTGCCGTCGCTGCTCGAATTCGCGCGGCTGGAGAGCAAGGCCGATGCGCGCGTCGGCGAACTGTCGGGCGGCATGAAACGGCGTCTCACGCTCGCGCGTGCGCTCGTCAACGATCCCGACGTCCTCGTCATGGACGAGCCGACCACCGGCCTCGATCCGCAGGCGCGGCATCTGATCTGGGAGCGCCTGCGCTCGCTGCTCGCGCGCGGCAAGACGATCCTCCTGACGACGCACTTCATGGAAGAAGCCGAACGCCTCTGCGACCGGCTGTGCGTGATCGAGGAAGGCCGCAAGATCGCCGAGGGACGGCCGCGCGATCTCATCGGATCGGTGATCGGCTCGGACGTGATCGAGATCTACGGCCCCGATCCGCAAGCCCTCGCCGCCGAGCTCGCGCCGTTGGTCGCGCGCATGGAAGTCAGCGGTGAAACGCTGTTCTGCTACGTCGACGACCCGCAGCCCGTGCATGCGCGCGTGAAGGGCCGCGCGGACGTGCGCTATCTGCATCGCCCGGCAAATCTCGAAGATGTGTTTTTGCGTCTCACCGGACGCGAGATGGTGGACTGAATCAATGGATACGCTCGATCAATCCCGCGTCGACAAAAAGCGCGCGCACAGGCCGCAGGCGCACGCGGAAAGCTTCACGCCGCTGTCCAGCGCGCTGCCCGCCAACGGCACGCACTGGATGTCGGTATGGCTGCGCAACTATCTCGTCTGGAGAAAGCTCGCGATCGCCTCGATGATCGGCAATCTCGCCGATCCGATGATCTATCTCTTCGGCCTCGGGCTGGGTCTCGGCCTGATGGTCGGACACGTCGACGGCGTGTCGTATATCGCGTTTCTCGCGGCGGGCACGGCGGCGTCGAGCGTGATGATGTCCGCGAGCTTCGAAGCGATGTACTCGGGCTTCTCGCGCATGCACGTGCAGCGCACATGGGAAGCGATCATGCACACGCCGCTCACGCTCGGCGATATCGTGCTGGGCGAGATCGTCTGGGCCGCGAGCAAATCGGTGCTGTCGGGCGTGGCGATCATGGTCGTCGCGGGCGCGCTCGGCTATGCGAGCTTTCCGTCGATGCTGATCGCGCTGCCCGTCATCGTGCTCACGGGACTCGCGTTTGCCAGCACCGCGATGGTCATCACCGCGCTCGCGCCGAGCTACGACTTCTTCATGTTCTATCAGACGCTCGCGCTCACGCCGATGCTTCTGCTCTCCGGCGTGTTCTTTCCGATCGCGCAACTGCCCGCGCTCGCGCAGCACGTCACGCAGGTGCTGCCGCTCTTTCACGCGGTCGAACTGATTCGTCCCGCGATGCTCGGCCGCCCGTTCGACGGCCTGGCCGTGCACGTGCTCGTGCTGATCGCGTATGCGGTCGTGCCGTTCTTTCTCTGCGCGTGGCTCTTCAGGCGGCGCATGATGAAGTGACAAATGACAAACGGCGATGGACTGCGAAGCCCATCGCCGTTTTCGCATCGTCGACGAAACAGCGCTACTTCGCCGGAAACTCGTGGTGCCCGCCGAAGCCGAAGCGCATCGCGGAGAGCATGCGCTCGGGGAACGATTCGGCATCGCGCGAGCGGAAGCGCGTGTAAAGCGCCGCCGACAAGACCTGCGCCGGCACCGCTTCCTCGATCGCCGCCTCGATGGTCCAGCGCCCCTCGCCGCTGTCCGCGACTTCCGTCGAGAAGCGTTCGAGCGTGCCATCGGTGGCGAGCGCGCCGGCGGTCAGATCGAGCAGCCATGACGACACCACGCTGCCGCGCCGCCATACTTCGGCGATATCCGCGAGATCGAGCGTATAGCGTTCGCCTTCCGCCAGATCCTTCGATTCCTTGTGCCTGAGGATGTGAAAGCCCTCGGCATACGCCTGCATCAAACCGTACTCGATGCCGTTGTGCACCATCTTCACGAAGTGGCCCGAGCCGACCGGTCCGCAATGCATATAGCCGTTCTCGACGCGCGCATCGCGTCCTTCGCGTCCCGGCGTGGCGGGAATATCGCCGCGTCCGGGCGCAAGCGTCGCGAGAATCGGATCGAGCCGGCGCACGACCGCTTCGTCGCCGCCGATCATCATGCAGTAGCCGCGCTCCAGTCCCCAGATGCCGCCCGAAGTGCCGACATCGACGTAATGGATGCCCTGCTCGCGCAACTGCGCGGCGCGCCGGATATCGTCCTTGTAGAAGCTGTTGCCGCCGTCGATGATCACGTCGTCTGCGCCGAGGATCTTGTGCAGATCATTCAGCGTGTCCTCGGTGATCTTGCCCGCGGGCAGCATCAGCCAGACGACGCGCGGCGCGGCCAGCTTCGCGACGAGATCGCCCAGATCCTTCGCGCCCGTCGCGCCTTCACTGGCGAGCGCCTCGGTCGCCTGCGGGTTGTGGTCGTACACGACGCACGTGTGCCCGCTGCGCATCAGACGCCTCCCGATGTTGCCGCCCATGCGTCCCAGTCCCACGATGCCGATCTGCATGATGATTCACTCCTTGCCGTTGGATTTCACGCGCGCGATCTGCTTCTTCGCTTCTTCGTAGACGCGCTCCGGCGTGAAGCCGAATTTCGTCTTGAGCGCCTTCAATGGCGCCGACGCGCCGAACGTGTGCATCACGATCTGCGATCCCAGGCGGCCGACGTAGCGATCCCAGCCGAGCGTCGCGGCCTGCTCGACGCACACGCGCGCATTCACGTCCGGCGGCAGCACCGAGTCCTTGTACGCCTGATCCTGCTTCTCGAAGATGTCCCATGACGGCATCGACACGACGCGCGCCGCGATGCCCTCGGCCTTCAGCTTCTCGTACGCCTCGACGCACAGCGACACTTCGCTGCCCGTCGCGAGCAGCAGCACTTCGGGCTTCTTGCCGCCTTCGGTATCGGCGAGCACGTACGCGCCGCGCTTCACGCCATCGGCCGATGCGTATTTCTTGCGATCGAAAGTCGGCAGCGCCTGGCGCGTCAGCACGATGCACGACGGCTCCTTCGGATGCGACAGCGCGACGCGCCACACTTCGGCCACTTCGTTCGCATCGGCGGGACGCAGCGTCGAGAGGCCCGGCACGCCGCGCAAGGAAGCCAGTTGCTCGATCGGCTGATGCGTCGGTCCATCTTCGCCGACGCCGATCGAATCGTGCGTGAACACGTAGATCACCGGCACTTCCATGATCGCGGAGAGGCGGATCGGCGGCTTCATGTAGTCGCTGAAGATCAGGAACGTCGATCCATACGGCCGCAATCCGGATAGCGCGAGGCCATTGCAGACCGCGCCCATGCCGTGCTCGCGAATGCCGAAGTGCAGGTTGCGCCCGTCGTAGCTGTCGTGTTCGAAACTGCCCGCGCCCTCGAACTTGAGGTTCGTCTTGGTCGAAGGCGACAGATCCGCCGAGCCGCCGATCAACCAGGGCAGGCGCGGCGCGATCGCGTTGAGCACCTTGCCCGACGAATCGCGCGTCGCGATGCCCTTTTCGTCCGGCTCGAAGGTGGGAATATCGGCGTCCCAGCCTTCAGGCAGCCTGTTCTGGAGCATCTGCCACGCTTCTTTCGCAAGTTCCGGATTCGACTTCTCGTAGGCGTCGAAGCGCTGCTTCCACTCGGCGTGCAGCTTCTTGCCGCGCGCGCCCATGCCGTCGGCGAAATGCTGCATGACGCCGTCGGGCACGTAAAACTGCTTGTCCTCGGGCCAGCCGTAGAACTTCTTCGCGAGCTTGATTTCTTCCTCGCCGAGCGGCTCGCCGTGCGCGCCGGACGTGTCCTGCTTGTGCGGCGCGCCCCAGCCGATGATGCTCTTCACGACGATCAGCGTCGGCTTGTCGGTGTGGGACTTCGCCTTGTTGATCGCGTCTTCGAGCGCGCTGGCGTCGTTGGCGTCGTCTACGTGCAGCGTATGCCAGTTGTAGCCGTGAAAGCGCGCTTCGACATCGTCGCTATACGCGAGGTCCGTGTGACCTTCGATCGTGATGCGGTTGCTGTCGTAGATCCAGATGAGGTTCGACAGCCGCAGATGCCCCGCGAGCGACGCCGCTTCGTGCGACACGCCTTCCATCATGTCGCCGTCGCCGCACAGCGCGTAGACGCGGTAATCGAAGATCGTGTCATTGCCCTTGTTGAAGTGAGCTTCCTTCCAGCGCGCGGCCATCGCCATGCCGACGCTGTTGCCGAGACCCTGCCCGAGCGGGCCGGTCGTCGTTTCGACGCCGGTCGTCATGCGGTATTCCGGGTGGCCCGGCGTCTTGCTGTCGAGTTGCCGGAAATGCTCGATGTCGTCGAGCGAGACCGCGGCCTTGCCGGTCGGCTTGCCGTCCTGGTCGAATTCCTTCACGCCCGCCAGATGCAGCAGCGAATACAGCAGCATCGACGCGTGACCGACCGACAGCACGAAGCGGTCGCGATTCGGCCAGAGCGGCGCGTCGGGATCGTAGCGCAGATGGTTCTGCCAGAGATGGAAGGCGACGGGCGCAAGCGCCATCGGGGTGCCGGGGTGGCCGGAATTGGCCTTTTGCACGGCGTCCATCGAAAGGGTACGGATGGTGTCGATCGTCAGGCGATCGAGATCTTTGGCCTGCGGTGTTGCTTGAGACATGAGCGACGACTCCTTTGCAAAGAGCGCGCTGTGGCGAAAGGCGCCGCAGCGGGCAACCAGGACCATCGAGCAAGTGTAGTGCCTTGCAGCCGGCACCGCACGGCGAGTATTGCGAGAGGCGCGCCGTGCCGCATCACTGCGGCACGGCAAACGGATGCGGTTTAAGAAAATGGGCTAAACGCCGCACGAACGTCAATGCTGACACATTCGCGGCCAGCCCATCCGATTCTTCGACAAATCGTTGACCGGACAGGGAATTCAGGGCGCCGGATTCGGCTGGCGTTCGTGCAATGCTTCGATTTCGGCCAGAATTTCGTCCGACAGTTCCACGTTCACGCTCTCGATGTTCTCCTTCAACTGCGGCATCGACGTCGCGCCGATCAGCGTGCTCGTCGTGAATGGCCGCGTGTTGACGAACGCGAGCGCGAGTTGCGTGGGCGTCAGGCCGTGACGCTTCGCCAGTTCGACATACGACGAGATTGCCGCGACCGCTTGCGGCTTGCTGTAGCGCTGGAAACGTTCGTACAGCGTGATGCGCGCGCCGGCCGGACGTGCGCCGCCTTCGTACTTGCCCGACAGCCAGCCGAACGCGAGCGGCGAATACGCGAGCAGCCCGACGCTTTCATGGTGCGTGAACTCCGACAGTCCGACTTCATACGTGCGGTTCACGAGACTGTACGGATTCTGAATGCTGACGATCTTCGGCAGGCCCACTTTCTCTGCCGCGCGCAGGAACTGGGCGACGCCCCACGGCGTTTCGTTCGACACGCCCACATAGCGGATCTTGCCCGCCTTCACGATCTCGGCAAGCGCGGCGAGCGTTTCCTCGATCGGCACCGTGTACTCGTCTTCCAGATACGGATAGTTCGGTCGTCCGAAGGTCATCGTGCTGCGGTCGGGCCAGTGCAGCTGATACAGATCGACGTAATCGGTTTGCAGGCGCTTCAGACTGCCGTCGATGGCCTCGTTCAGGTTTTTGCGATCGAACTGGTTGCCCGCGCCGCGAATGTGCCGCGGATTGTGCGGCTGACGCGCGGGCCCGGCGATCTTCGTCGCCAGCACGATGTCCGCGCGCTTCGCAGCGTTCTTCGCGAGCCACGTACCGATATATTCCTCCGTGCGGCCCTGCGTTTCGGGGCGCGGCGGCACCGGGTACATTTCGGCGGCATCGATCAGATTCACGCCCTGAGCGAGCGCGTATTCGATCTGCTCGTGTGCGTCGCTTTCAGTGTTCTGCTCGCCCCAGGTCATGGTGCCGAGCCCGATCAGACTCACATCGACACCCGAATCACCCAGTTTCCGAAACTTCATTGCTCAGTCCTCTTGTTGGCGTAGTGTTTGCGCGCTGTCGGCGCATTGTCGGAAATGCTGCTTGGCTGGTTTTCCGGCAATCGCAAAAACTACCATAGCCGCGAAAGGTCTGCTCCCGCAGCTAGAATGGCAGGCTTCCAATACGTCAGGCAGGAGCGCGTCACCGATGCCGTCTGCAAGTGTCAGCGAGAACAAAGGCTCGTCGCTCATCATCATGCTGGTCGCGGCGACCTTCTTCATGGAGAACCTCGACGGCACGATCATCGCCACCGCCTTGCCGCAGATGGCGCGCTCGTTCAACGTGCATCCCGCCGACATGAGCCTCGGCATCACGGCCTATCTGCTCACGCTCGCGGTCTTCATTCCGATTTCCGGCTGGGCCGCCGACCGCTTCGGGCTGCGTACCGTGTTCGCGAGCGCGATCGCGGTGTTCACGGCGGCGTCCGTGCTGTGCGCGACGACTTCGACTCTGCCCGCGTTCGCCGCGGCGCGCGTGCTGCAAGGCATCGGCGGCGCGATGATGGTGCCGGTCGGACGCTTGGCCGTGCTGCGCGCGACGCCCAAGGAAGGGCTGATGCGCGCGATCGCGATCATCACCTGGCCGGGCCTCGTCGCTCCGGTGATCGGCCCGCCGCTCGGCGGCTTCATCACGACCTACTCGTCGTGGCGCTGGATCTTCTATCTGAACGTCCCGCTCGGTCTGATCGGCCTGCTGCTGACGCTGCGCTACATCGGCAACGAGCGCGAGGATGCGACGCGCCGCTTCGATCTGCCGGGGTTCGCGCTGTGCGGCATCGCATGCACGACGCTGCTCTACGCGATGGAACTGATCGGCCGCAGCGACGCCGACTGGACCCTGGTCGGCGTGCTGGTCGCGGTGGGCGGGGTGGCGGGTATCGCGTCGTACTGGCATCTGCGGCGCGCGGCGCAGCCGGTCGTCGATCTGTCGGCGCTGAAGGTGAAGACGTTCGCCGTATCGATGACCGGCGGGTCGCTCTTTCGCATCGCGATCAGTGCGGCGCCGTTCCTGTTGCCGCTGATGTTCCAGGTCGGCTTCGGCATGAACGCGTTCGAATCCGGCTTGCTCACGCTTGCCGTGTTCGCCGGCAATCTGTCGATGAAGCTCGTCACCACGCCCGTGATGCGCCGGTTCGGCTTCCGGTCGGTGCTGATCGTGAACGGCGTGCTCGCCGCCTTGTCGCTCGCCGCGATGAGCCTGCTCACGCCGACGACGCCCAAACTCCTGATCGTCGTCGTGCTGTTTTTGAGCGGTCTGTCGCGTTCGTTGCAGTTCACGGCGCTGAACACGCTGAGCTTCGCCGACGTGCCGAAAACGCAGATGAGCGGCGCGTCGGCGCTGTCCAGCACGCTCTTTCAGATGACGATGGGCATCGGCGTTGCAATCGGGGCGATCGCGCTGCGCATCGGCGAGTGGTTCCACGGGCACGATGCGCATTCGATCGGGCCGGAGGATTTCAGCGTCGCGTTTCTGATCGTCGCGTTGGTGGGGCTGGTCGGCGTGGTGGATCTGTTCGGGCTCGCGAAGGACGCGGGGGCGCTGGTTTCGGGGCATGGGAAGCGGAAGGCGTGACGATTTCATGACGCAAAGGCTCAAGCCTTCGCCTCGCCTGCCGTAATCCCCCGTATGAACTCCCACACCCTCGACGCCCTGTCCGCCTTGACCGAAACGGTCGCCGCCATCCGCCACGCGCGTGGTCTCAAGAATCCGCACGATTTCCCGGAAGGTTCACCCGACCGCCAGCGCGTCGCCGACGCCTTCGCCGACGACTTCCTGCGAGCGCTCGACGCCGAGCCGAGCATCGGCGCGTGGTGGCCCATCTGACGAATCCGGCGCGTCATCTCACCGTCACATCGGTAACGCCGCCGTATCGATTACAACGATCCGCGTAATCCGGTTTCCCGAATCGACATCTTCTGAGTCAAGTTTTGCTATTTGGCGAAACGTTTGCGCGCGGCCATCAAGTCGCGCTCACGCGCGCCGACAACTCGCATATAGCCATGACTCAATCAGGAGATGCCAGTGAAGTGGGTAGCGTCACTTTTTGCCATCGTCGTCGCAGTTGCCGTGACCGGCTGCGCGCCGATGCCCGCGGCCAGCACGGCCCAGATCGATAAGCCGGCGGCGCCCGCCGAGATCGTCCGTTTCGAGATTCCCGCCGACGCGCTCGGCGCGCGCGATCCGCAACTCACCGCGATCCTCGCGAAAGCCGGCGCGCTCGCGGCCGCGCAAAAGCAGCCGACGACCATTCTCGTCACGGCGCTCGCGCAAGACTTCCCCTATCTCAATCAGGCGATCTGGAAAGGCGTGCCGGCCCGCCACACGGTCAGGCTCAGCCTGGAAAACCTCACCGCCGGCGCGCGACAGCCCTACAGCGTCGCCATCAAGCCGACTCAGGGAGGCTGACGCCATGCGCCCGATGCTCATTCTTTGCGCCGGCATGCTCGTCATGTCGAGCGCCTTTGCCGGTCCGCTCGACGTGAGTGCGCCCGCGTCCGCGCAGACGCTCGCCGCGCTCGGCCCCGCTGTGCAGAAGGTTTATCCGCCGCTGCCCACGCTGGCGATGCTGCCGCCAGCAAGCGATGACGACGATGCGCCCGTCAGGACCGCGAGCAAGAAAGGCAAGAAGCCGCGCCGTGTCGCCGATTGCAAATGCAATGGCCCGGAGCCGCGCCTCGTGGTGTCCGACGAATCGCGCACGTATCTGAAGGACGTCGAACGCCGTATCGACACCGCGCTCGCGCAGTAAGCCGCCCCTCGTTCATTTCCCGAAGGAGCCACGCTTCATGTTCCGTTTCACTCATGTCGCGCGCGCCGCCTGCGCGCTGCTCGTCGCGTCGCTCGCGGCGAGCCCCGCTCTCGCCGACGATTGCTTCGAGCAGGCCGCCGCCTATCAGGGCGTCAATCCGCTCGTGCTGCGCGCCGTCGCGTGGCGCGAATCGAAAGGCGATGCCGCCGCGATCAACCGCAATCTCAACGGCTCGATGGATGTCGGCCAGTTGCAGATCAACTCGATTCATTTCCCGGATCTGGCGCGCCATGGCATACCGCATCGCGCGCTCACCGATCCGTGTGTCAACGTGTTCGTCGCCGCGTGGCTGCTGAAGCAGAAGATGGTGAAATACGGCAATACGTGGCGCGCGGTCGGCGCGTATCACTCGGAATCGCCGAAACATCGCGATGCCTACGCGCGCAGCATCCAGCAGATCCTCGTCAGTTGGGGTGAACTGCAGCCGACGATGCGCTAACGCCTCAGCCAGTCGAGCCAGCCGAGCGCGATAGCCGCGTTGACGATCACGCCCAGCGTCGCCGCGAGCGCGGCGATCATGGTCCAGAAAGCGGAGCGGCGCGACGCCTGCGCGGAATCGCGGGCGAGTTGCGCAGCATCGTTCGCCGATGTCACCGACGCGAACATCGCGCGAAACTGCTCGTCCTGACGTGACGCCTCCTTGCGACGCAGCCACGCGCGCTTGAATGGCGCTTCGGGATCGGTGTCGGCGGACTCGTCAAGGTCCGCGCGAATCGATGTTTCTCCCACCGCTTCGTAACGACGATAGCGCGCTTCGCGGGCCGCATGTGCATCGTTTCGTTCTTCGCTTTCACTCATTCCGATGACCCGTATGTCGTGGCCTTCGGCGATTGTGCGCCTGCTCCATGCGAATTGCGTTCACGATGCGCGGCCCGCGCGCCGCTCAAAGCTGGCTCATGCCGCCGTCGATGATGATCTCCGTGCCGACGATGAAACCCGATTCCGTCGATGCGAGATGCAGCACCGTCGCCGCGACTTCGCTCGACTTGCCGAAGCGACCGAGTGGAATCTGGCTTTGCAGTTGCGCGGCGGCTTCATCGACGAGGCCGAGCTTGCCGTGCAGCGGCGTCGCGACCGGACCGGGGCTCACGACATTCACGCGCGCGCCGCGCGGCAGCAGTTCAGCCGACAGCGTCTTCGCGAGCGACACGAGCGCCGCCTTGCTCGCCGCATACACCGACGAATTCGGCATGCCGATATGCGCGTTGATCGAACCGTTCAGCACGATGGATGCGTCCTGGTTCAGCAGCGGCACGAGCGACTGGATCTGGAAATACGGACCCTTGACGTTGACCGCGAAGGTTTCGTCCCACGCCTTTTCGTCGATGTCGGTGAACGGCGCGAACGTGCCGACGCCCGCATTCACGAACACCGCATCGAGGCGGATGTTCGCATCGGCGAGACGTTGCGCGAGTTCGCGCGCCGCGGCGACGGTACCCGCCACATTGCGGATCGCGATGGCGTTCTCGCCGAGCGTGGCGCGTGCGGTTGCGAGCGCGCTTTCGTCGCGGCCCGTGATGACGACCCGCGCGCCTTCCGCGACGAATGCCTGCGCCGCCGCGAGACCAATGCCGCTGTTGCCGCCGGTGACCAGAACTGTCTTGCCTTCGAAGCGATTCATGGCGTTCTCCTTGTGTGAACGTTGATCAGTGTGAAGCCATTATGGACGGCGTTTGACGCGCTGCCGTACGATGCTTTTGGCGCACTCGTTCGATATCCTCGAACATGTTTTCGTCTGCGTGATCGTGCGTTATGTGTCCCACACATCTCCTTGAACCGTGCGCGCGCGACGCCTAAAGTTACGCCGTCCTTCCCACTCGCTTACACCTGCTCCATTTCGTCGTACTTTCGACAGGAGGCGCACCATGCAAGACGCGCGAGGCAATATCGACGGTCAGCCGAATCCGGAACGGCTGCTGCAAATGGGCATGGCGTTCTGGGCGTCGAAAGCGATGCTTTCGGCCGTCGAGCTTGGCGTATTCACGCAACTGGCGACCGGTCCGCAACCGGCAGAGGATCTCACGCGGGCGCTCGGACTGCATCCGCGCGCCGCGCTCGATTTTCTCGACACGCTCGTCGCGCTCGGTCTGCTCACGCGCGATGGCGACCGCTACGCGAACGCAGGCGACGCCGACATCTTTCTCGATCGCAACAAGCCGACGTATGTCGGCGGACTGCTGGAGATGGCGAACGCGCGGCTCTACCCGTTCTGGGGGTCGCTCACCGAGGCGCTGCGCAGCGGGCTGCCGCAGAACGAATCGAAGCACGGCGGCAATCTCTTCGACACGCTCTACAGCGACCCGGCGCGCCTGCGGGGTTTTCTGCACGCGATGAGCGGCGTGAGCATGGGCGCGGCGCGGGCGATTGCGCGGCAGTTTCCGTGGCGCGAGTACCGCACGTTCATCGATATCGGCGCGGCGCAGGGCGCGCTGCCGGTGCAGGTCGCGCTCGCGCATCCGCATCTGACGGGCGGCGGCTTCGATCTGCCGGTCGTCGGTCCGATCTTCGACGAATACGTCGCCGCGAACGGCCTGCAGGACCGGCTGCGCTTTTATCCGGGCGATTTCTTCAAGGAGCCGTGCCCATCCGCCGATGTGCTCGTGATGGGTCACATCCTGCACGACTGGAATCTGGCGCAGAAGCTCGAACTGCTCGCGAAATGTCACGCGGCGCTGCCACCGGGCGGCTGCCTCATCGTGTACGACGCGATCATCGACGACGAGCGTCGTCAGAACGCATTCGGGCTGTTGATGAGCCTCAACATGCTGATCGAGACGCCGGGCGGCTTCGACTACACCGGCGCGCAGTGCTGCGCGTGGATGAAGGAAGCGGGGTTCGCGTCGGCGCGCGTCGAGCCGCTGGTCGGACCGGATTCGATGGTGATCGCGACGAAATGAACCGTCGCGTGCCGCGCGCCGTGACGCTTCGTCAGTGGTCGTTCGACATGCCTTTCAGGCGGTCGTTGCCCGCATCGCGAGCCGCATCTGAAGTGGAGAAATTTTCTTCGGAGACGATGGCGCGCTTGACGTCGCGCGCCGCGAAATCGACGAGCGTGATGACCCAGATGAAGCCGCCCGCCTGTTCCGCGGTCTGCACGAAAGCGCGCAGGTTGCCTTCATTCGACGATGCCATACCGACCTCCTCGTTCATGTTGATGCGCCCTGCCGTGCCGCGCGCTGCGCGGCGACGGGCGTTGCGATGCGTCGGCTGAACGGGCGCGAGCGGGCGGCAGCCGGCCGCCGTGATCAGGCCTCGAAGTCGAGACGGCCGAAGAGCACCGACCGCTCCGCCTGCGAGCGCGTCGTGAGATCGACGTCGCGCGCGCCCTGCCAGGCATCGAGCTTGGCGCCGATCGCATCGAGGTATCGCACGAAACGGGCCTCGCCGCCAGCGCCCAGCAGGCGTTCGATTTCCTCGTCGTCCCAGGTCAGAAATACATTCATTGGATATGCATAGCCGCGCCGTTGGTCGTCGCCTTCGTGTGGTGCGCGCCCGGCGCTGACATGCAGGCGCGTCGGCACGAGCGGACTTTCGTAGGGCAGGACTTCGACGCGCACGCCATGACCGACGACGCGCGTCACGCGCTCGACGATGCGCGGCATGAACTCGATTTCGAACCGGTGCGCCTGTTGCCGATTCAACGCTGATCTCCGCGAGCGCCCTTGGTTTGCGACGGGTTCAGACGGGCGGCAGGTCTTCGAGCGACTTCTCGATCTGACCGTCCTGCACGCGCGCCTCGATGCCGATATGGCCGTTCGCAAACGGCATCGCGATGACTTTCGGGCCGAGAAAGGCACGGCCGCCGAGTATGAAGAGCGTGCGGACTTCCTTGCCGCTCTTGATGGCGTCCACGACCTGCTGGACATCCACGATGGTGGTGGGCGCGGCCCAGTCGTTCGTGGCTGGATCGAAACTGCCCCAGCGCACGCTGGTCACGCGGTCGTTGACCCAGCGCACACCGTCGATCGCCAAAGTAGCCATGTCTGCCTCCGATGCCGTCGTTGGGGGTGGTTTGGAAATCCTAGCATGGTGACGCGACAGGGGTGAACGTTTGCGACGCCCCGCGCGAGCGAACGGCACAACCGAACTGCCGCGCTGCGGTAAAATCGCGGATTCCCCTTCAGTTTCAATGCGGTTCGCCCGAAAGCGCGGCCGCTGTCGCCCATGACAGCCGTATCGAAGATCAGCCCTCGCCGCGTATCCGTCGCACCGATGATGGATTGGACCGACCGCCATTGCCGGTCCCTGCATCGCCTCGTGTCGCGTCATGCGTGGCTCTACACGGAAATGGTGACGACCGGCGCGCTGCTGTACGGCGACGTCGCGCGCCATCTCGCGTTCACGCCCGCCGAAGCGCCCGTCGCGCTGCAACTCGGCGGCAGCGAGCCGGCCGATCTTGCGAAAAGCGCGAAGCTCGGCGAGCAATGGGGCTACGACGAAATCAACCTGAATTGCGGATGCCCGTCCGAGCGCGTGCAGCGCGGCGCATTCGGCGCGTGCCTGATGAAGGAGCCGCAGCTCGTCGCGGACTGCGTGAAGGCGATGCGCGATGCCGTGTCGATTCCGGTGACGGTCAAGCATCGCATCGGCGTCGATACGGTCGAGGACTACGAGTTCGTGCGCGATTTCGTTGGCACCATCGCCGATGCCGGCTGCGAGGTGTTCATCGTGCATGCGCGCAACGCGATCCTCAAAGGCCTGAGCCCGAAGGAGAACCGCGAGATTCCGCCGCTCAAGTACGAGTACGCGTACCGCCTGAAGCGCGACTTCCCGCATCTGGAGATTTCGATCAACGGTGGCATCAAGACGCTGGATGAAGTCGAGGAGCATCTGAAGCATGTCGACGGCGTGATGCTGGGACGCGAGGCTTATCACAATCCGTATGTGCTCGCGGGCGTCGACACGCGCTTCTATGGCGCGGACACGCCGGCGCTTTCGCGCGAGGAGATCGAGGCGGAATTGATCGGCTACGCGCGCAATGAGCTTGCGCGCGGCACGTATCTCGGCGCGGTAACGCGGCATGCGCTCGGGCTTTATCGCGGGGTCGCGGGCGCGCGTGGATGGCGTCGCGTGTTGTCCGATAGTCGCCGTCTCGCAAAGGGCGATCTGACGATTTTCGACGAGGCGCGCGCTCATCTCTGCGAAGCCGCGGAAGCGATCGAATCCTGAGGCGCGTGTGGCGGAAAAAGATGCTCAAAGGGACTAGGCAAGCGCAATCTTTGTTCGTATAATCTCGCTTCTTGATTGCTACGGCAGGTCTGAAGCAGTCAAGGTCGAAGTAACAGTGGTGGCTGTAGCTCAGTTGGTAGAGTCCAGGATTGTGATTCCTGTCGTCGTGGGTTCGAGTCCCATCAGCCACCCCACAGAGAATTCATGCGAAAGCCCAGTCATCCGACTGGGCTTTTTGCTTTCCCGGACCCGCCTCGGGCACGCGTCATGCACATCGAAGGTCTCCTCTTCGCGAAAGACCGATCATGACCCGACCTCCCCTCGCGATAGCCATCCTCCTTCTCGTCGCGTCGTTCGCAACTCAAGCCCAGACCGCGCGCCCCGACGACAACGCATCGATGGTCAAACCGCCGGGCGCACCCGGCGCGCCGTCGGCGAGCGCCACGCGTCCCGACAACCCCGACAACATGCCTGTGAAGCGTCCCAACCCGCCGCCGAACAGCGATCGCATGCTGCATCACAGCCCCGCGAGCGACGCAATCGCAAAATAGTCCGCAATCGCCCGGAACCGGCTTGGAAGCGCGCGCGACGCCACTATAATGGCGCTCTTCACGATAATCGGAGAGAACCGCGCCTCAAGGCTCCAGGCGGTCTAGCCAATGCAAAAAGTCATTCTGCCGTTCGTTTCCGGTTTTCTTGCCGCGCTCTTCTTTCGCGAATCCACTCTCGCGCTGCTGCACGCTGCGGGTCTTGTCGATCCGGCCGGCTATTCCACCGCGCCGTTCCTGCCGCTCGGCATTCCCGAATTCATCGCCAATGCGCTATGGAGTTCGATCTTCGGCGTGCTGATGGCCTGGCTGCTGCGCATTGCGCCCGATCGCAGCGCGCCGTGGATCGGCGCACTCGTGTTCGGCGGCATCGTGCTGACGGCCGTGGGCGTGTTCGTGATCGATCCGGCGCGCGGCATCTGGCCGAGCGGCAACATGCTGCCGCGCCTCGCGCCGAACTTCATCGCCAACGCGATCTGGGGCTGGGGCGCGCTCGTTTTCATGCGCGCGTTCATGGCGGGCAGCGAAACGCGCTGAGCCGGCGCACAAATGAAAAGCGGCCCGCGCGCGCCGCTTCTCTCACAGCTTCAGTCCTTCAACAGCCGTAGCGGATGCGACGCGGGCGTCCACGCGCTCTCGAACATGCGATCCACATCGGCAGCGTTCACGTCTTCGACGCGCGCGATCTTCCATTGCGGCTCGTTGTCCTTGTCGACGATGCGCGCGCGGATGCCTTCCAGCACGTCGCCGCGCGCGAACATCGTGCGCGTGAGGTCGAGATCGCGGCGCAGCGTCTCGGCCATCGTCGAGAACTTCGCGCGATCGACCTGCTGCAGCGCCACATCGACGGAAAGCGGCGAGCGTTCACGCAGTTCGGCGGCCGTGCGCTTCGCCCAGTCGTTGCCGGTGTCCGCCTCGCGCTCCAGCGATGCCAGAATCGACGCGCCGTTGCCCGCCGCGAAGTGCTTGTCGATCATCGTGCGCGCATCGGCGAGTTCGCTCCTCTCGGGAATCGGCGCGACCTTGTACTTCGTGGTTTCGTTCTGCACGAAGCGGATGATCTCCACGCCATCCAGAAAGCGCTGGTGCCTCAGCGACTCGACGAGCCCCGGCAGCGCGCCATCGTCGAGATAAGCGTCGGCCATGCGCGCATAGAGCGCGTCGGCGGCGGCGAGACTCGCGCCGGTCGCCGCGAGATAGCGGCCGATCGCGCCCGGCGTGCGCGCAAGAAACCAGCTCACGCCGACATCGGGAAATAGTCCGATGCGCGTCTCGGGCATCGCCATCCTGGTCGTCTGCGTGACGATGCGCAGCCCGCCCGTATGATGCGCGCCCTGCGAAATGCCCATGCCGCCGCCCATCACGACGCCATTCACGACTGCGACGTAAGGCTTCGGGAACGTGAAGATCGCGTGGTTGAGCTTGTATTCATCGGTGAAAAACGCGTCGATCGCCTCGCGTTCGCCGGCTTTCGCGGACTCGTACAGGAAGCGGATGTCCCCGCCCGCGCAGAACGCCCGCACGTGCGGGCTATAGACGACGACCGCGCGGATCGCCTGATCGTGGCGCCACGCGCGCAATGCCTCGCTGATCGCGCGCAGCATCGGCGCGGTCAACGCGTTGAGTGCCTTCGGACGATCGAGCGCAATGAAGCCGATGCCGTTGGCGGTGTCGATACGGATGTCTTCGGTGGTCATCGTGTTGAAGTGTCGGGTCGATTCGCACAAGTGAATCGGGATTCGGTTCCGTTGACCGGCGCGAACCACGCATCGAGCGACAACTCGACGAGCGTCGCGACCGGCGTCTCGGGCAAGGACGCGCCGTTCAGTTTCAGCGCGACGATGCCATGCAGATTCGCCCACAGCCCTTCCGCACACGCGAGCGGCGCGGCGCGAGGCGGCAGCCGGTCGGCCGCGCGCAACTCGACGTACGCATCCGCGATCAGCGAAAGCGCCGCCGCACCGGACTGCGCCGCCTGGCCGCTCGCCGTGGCATCGGTGCCTGCGTCGGCGAAACCTGCGGGCTCCATGAACATCATGAACATCAGCCGATACGTCTCGGGCTCGGCCAGCCCGAATTCGACATACGCGCGCGCCATTGCGTTCAGTCGCGCGGCCGGGTCGACGATTGTCGTGTGCGCGAGGAACGCTTCGCGCAAACGCGCGTGCCCTTCCGTGCGCAACGCCCGGGCGATCTCACCACGGCTCCTGAAATGAAGATAGAGCGCGGCGGGAGAATAGTCGATCGCCTCGGCGAGCTTTCTCATCGAGAGCGATGCGAACCCTTCGCGCTTCACGATTTCACGCGATACCTCGAGTATGCGCTCGCGCAGCGCCTGACGCTGCTCGCGTCTTTGCTCGGTGCGCCGCGCTTGCGGTCCCGTCCGAGGCATTGTCGGCACCGCCTCTTTCGAAGTCAATTCGCGGCGCGGGCGCGCCCGCTCAGACGATCATCTTGCCGTCGTCGTCCCGACGCGATGCCGCGCGATACAGCGGCTCGTCCGAGTCTCGCAGCACGACCGAAGCGAACACGATGCACAACGCAAGAATCAGCACACCAACGGCTGCCCAGATGAGCCATAGCGCATTGGACTCGACTAGTGAGTGAAGAAAGGAATGAAGCATGACGACCCCGCGCGATTTTTATATTTGGTTGCTCAGCCAGCGCAAGCCGTTGAGCAAGTAGTGTGCCGAGCGAATCGCATCGCGTGCGGCATAGAGCGATGGTACTCCGTTGCAGGGTCGCGCGGAAGGAGGCGCAACGCATCTCGCGCCGATAAAAGCGATGGCGCGATGCAGGTCTTACATCGCGCCATGTAAGAGCGAAGGCTGCGTCAGGCGGTGACGCGCCCCGGCGGAAAGTGTCCGCTTTTCAGAAGCACCGGCATGCCGTTGGTCACGCGCAGATGCTCGCGCGCGACTTCCTCGATGCGCGGGCGTCCCGCATCGAACGCGTCGATCCAGCCGGCGCTGTCATAGCTTTGCGCGCCGAAGTGATCTTCCAGCGCTTCGACCGATATGGCACACGGTACGCGCCGGCCATCGACGATCGCGGCAAACTCGACGGTCAGGTTGGCATCGCGGTAATCGGGCGCGTCCGGGAGGAATCGAATATTCATGATTGTCTCGTTGCTGGGGCGTGGCGGCCGATGCATGAAGCATCCAGCCGGGACCGACGCGAAGACGTTCAAGCGCTCCATCGCTCCATTCGATGCGAGCCGCTTGCTGCCATGCAAACGATCGCACGAATCGATTCGGCGATTATGGTACTCGCGCTCGCGCCGCGTGGTCCAGCGCCGCGTTCAGGCGGCGAGCACGGTTTCATCGACATCCACGACGAGCAGCGAACTCGCCCGTGGATCGGCGTAGTTGAAGTCGAGCAGCCGGCTCATCTCGCGCACGCGCTCGCATACGCGCTGGCGAGCTCGCTCGGACAGATGCGGATAATCGCGCAGCACCAGCGCGTCGAAGCGATAGTGCACACCCCACGCGATGTTGCCGGGATGATTCGCCACGCCGCCCGTGCGCCAGCTGACGAACAGCGCAGGTGACGCCTCCAGACCGATTTCCGCGACATCCGCGCCGCTCGGAAAAAGGTCGATCAGGCAATTCGCGACGTCGTACAGCACGGTGTGTCGAAGATGGACGGGGCGCATCACGTCGAGTGCAGCAAGCGGTCGATATACTCGCGTGCGGCTTGCTCCACATGCGCGAGCGCCTCGCCTTCGGTCACAAAGCGCCGCTCGGGTCCGAGATCGACGAGCGCCTCGAAGCGATGCACGTCGTCCGGGCCGCCGCGCGCGAGACTCACCGAGCCGACGTAGATCGGCGCGTTGTCATCGGTCTCGCCGTGTGTCTGCACCAGCCGTGCCGACGCGCTGATGTAATACCCTCGATATGGCCCCGTGACTCTTTCCGCCATGTCATTTCCTCCCTTTTGTTCGTGCTGCATGCCGTCCCGCTTCGATGCCCAACAACAGGCAATTCCAACCGACATTCCGAATGGATAAGGCGCGCGAGCCGGAAAATAGTTCATCGAACGCGGACGGCGCTGCCCGCATTTTTTTTCGTTCGCAATCATCGCGCCCGCGCGCGTCGCGTGTCAGGCCGCTAACAACCGCTTACGTGTCGCGTAAGCCGCGTATGGGACAATGCACATCTCAAAAAAACGCCCTGGTCCGATAAACGCGCCCTCGCCTTTGCGCATGGGCCGAAGGGCGCGAATCGCAATTCGCTCACACGAGGTAAAGATGAAGGAACCCGGTCGGCGCTTGCGCCGTATTTCCGCACGCGCCGCGCATGACGGCGCCGTTTCGCGCTTTTCATGGCTGCGCGCGGCCACGCTCGGCGCGGCAACCGTCGCACTCGCGAGCCTCGGCGCTTGCGCATCGTCGAATGAAGCGTCGCTCATCAACCTGCCCGACGGACAGACCGGCTACGCCGTCAATTGCAGCGGCGCGGATGCCGGATCGAGCTGGGCGAGCTGCTACGTGCTCGCCGGCCAGAAATGCGGCGCGACGGGTTACGACATCGTTTCGAAGGACAACGAGGAAGGCGGACCGACTGGCGGCGGCATCAGCAATGTGGTTTCGGCGAACGTCAAGAACCGCTCGATGATCGTGCGCTGCAAATAAGCTGACCGCGCGTGCGTCAGTGCGCGCTCATCTTCGAGAACGCATTGAGCACCACGACGCCCGCGACGATGAGGCCCATCCCGAACATGGCGGGCAAATCGGGCGTCTGCTTGAAGAGCAGCGCGGCGACCAGCGTGATGAGCACGATGCCCGCGCCCGACCACACCGCATACACGATACCGACGGGCAAGGTGCGCAGCGTCAGCGACAGCAGATAGAACGACAGCCCGTATCCGACCACGACGATGGCCGCGGGCAGCGCGCGCGTGAAGCCATCGGAGGCGCGCAGGGCGGAGGTCGCGATGACTTCCGCGACGATCGCGACGGCGAGCAGCACATAAGCGGTTGAGCGCATCGCGTCAGTCGCGTCCGAGCGAAAATTTGCCGAAGTCCTGGCCGAGCACGGCGCATAGCGCTTCGACGACCATCTGATGATCGTCGCGTTGTGGAAGCCCCGACACCGCGACCGAGCCGATCACGCCCGCGCCCAACACACGCAAGGGAAACGCGCCACCGTGCGTGGCGAACTCGGCGAGATTCAGACCGTACTTCTCGGCGAGCGTCGTGCCCGCCTGCTGCAGCGAGAGACCGAGCGCGTACGAGCTGCGATGGAAATGCTCGACAGTGCGCGACTTGCGCTCGACCCAGCGCGCGTTGTCGGGCGTGGTGCCTTCGAGCGCGGCGTAGAAGAGCTTGCGTCCGAAGGTGCGTACATCGATGACGACGGCCGCATCGCGCGCGAGCGCCATCTCGCGCAACTGCGTGCCGATCTGCCACGCGTGTTCGGTATGAAACTGCGGGAACACGAGCGTGTGTTCCTGATGCGCGATGGCCTGGAGAACGTGTGGAATGTCCATGAGCGAGCGACTCCTGTGTGGCGTGTGCGGACTTGCGATTTTGACATGCGCCTGCGATGCCGCGATGTACGAGTCGGTCATGAACCGGTGCAATTGCGACTTCGTGAGACCGTGCATCGAAGCTATCGACGATGCGTGCGCGCAAATGCAAAAAGCCCGGCTTGACCGGGCTTTTGTGCGTGATGCTGGACGGGTTGGTTGCGGGGGTAGGATTTGAACCTACGACCTTCGGGTTATGAGCCCGACGAGCTGCCAGACTGCTCCACCCCGCGTCCGTCGAAGAAAAGATTATATGTCATCGCTTACTTTGGCGCAATGCCTTGTGTGCTTCAATCGCTGAATCGAGAAGAATCGAACAAGGCACGCTGCGTCGAAGCGCCTCGTCCGCAAGCGCAGAGCATGGAAACACACATGGCATAATCGTTCGCTCATCATCGTCTTCATATCGACAACGTATCGGATCGAGCGCGGCATGCATGACTTGCGTCGGAGCATCATCGGGAAGATCGGCGGCTTCGCGGCGATATGCGCGATCCTGCTGCTCTCGCTTGCGCCCGTCGCATCGCAAACGCTCGAACATGCGCGCATCGAGTCGCTGCTCGCTGCCGTCTGCGCATCCGATGGCCAGGGTCCGCAGAACGCGCAGAACTCGCATCACGCGCAGCACGGCATCGCCGATCATCTGCAGGCGTGTGCTTATTGCGATCTCATCGCGCACGCGCCCACGCCGCCGACATCGCTTCATCGAGACTCCTTCGCGTTTCCGCCGCGCGACGTGTTCGCCGCAGCCCCGCCCATCGATGCGCCTCGCCGCGCCCTGCCCGGCGCCGCACAGCCGCGCGCCCCGCCCGCCTTCGCCTGAATCGCGTTCTTACGCACAGGTCTTCACATCGCTATTGCATCTATTGCCCGACCAGGATCCGCTGCGGGCACGCAAGGACATATCATGCTTTCATCTTCGCTCATGCGCGGCGTGCTCGCGCTCGCATTCATCGGCTCCGCGCAGCTCGCATTCGCGCACGCCTTGCCGAAGCTGCAACAACCCGGCCCCGGCGCGACCGTCGACGCGCCGCATGAAGTCGCGATCGACTTCGGTGAAGCGCTGGAGCCCACCTTCAGCAAGCTCATCGTCACCGATGCCAAGGGCACGCAGGTCAACACCGCGAAGTCCGCCGTCGACGCCAACGACAAGAAGCACATGAGCGTCGCGCTTCCCGATCTCGCGCCGGGCGTCTACAAGGTGCAGTGGACCGCGGTCGCGGCGGACGGGCATCGCACGCAAGGCCATTACAACTTCACCGTCAAGTGAGAACACAATGAAAAAGATCGCTGTACTCGTGGGCGCGCTCGCCTGCGCTTCCACCGCCCAGGCCGCCACGCTCGAAGCGCGCGATTGCTGGGTCCGCGCGATGCCGCCGAACCTGCCTTCGTCGGGCTACTTCACCGTCGCGAACAACGGCGACAAGCCCGCAACGATCACAGCCGCCGACATGCCCGCGTTCGGCATGGCGATGATGCACAAGTCGGAAAGCAAGAACGGCACAGCGACGATGTCGCATGTGGAGTCCGTCGATGTGCCCGCGCACGGCACCTTGAGCTTCGCGCCGAAGGGCTATCACCTGATGCTCGAACAGCCGGCCAAGCCGCTCAAGATCGGCTCGACGATTCCCCTCACCCTTTCGTTCGCCGACAAGTCCACGCTCAACGTGAACTGCGAAGTGAAATCGGCGGCGACGGTCGGGCACTGATCACGCTGTCCGCAAAAACAAAGCGCGCCGGGTTTCGAGTCCGGCGCGCTTTTTTATCGACCACACAGGATTACATCAGGGCCTGCTGAACATGTCCATGATCTGCTTGCGTTCGTCGGTCGTGACCGGCGGCGCCGGCGGCGCCTGCATGCCAGCCGGACCGACACCGCCCATCGTGGTGGCGTCGCCCGCCATCGGATTGGTGTTGTCCAGCCCGATGCTGGCGACGAAGCCCGCGCCCGGCGTGCGGTCCGCATAGAACAATTCGCCGTCGACCGTGGTGATGCCGTCCGGCTTCGCCATCTGCTCCTGCGGAATGCCGCGCAGCGCGCGTCCCATGTACTCGATCCAGATCGGCAACGCGAGCTGTGCGCCGAACTCGCGGCTGCCGAGCGTCTTCGGCTGGTCATAGCCCATCCACGCGACCGCGACCAGTTGCTTCTGATAGCCCGCGAACCAGCCGTCCTTGGCATCGTTGGTCGTGCCGGTCTTCCCTTGCAGGTCGTTGCGCTTCAGCACGTTGGTGCCCGACCCCGTACCCTGCGTCGCGACCGTGTGCAGCAGGCTGTTCATGATGTACGCGTTGCGCGGTTCGAGCGTCTGCGGCGCGTTGCTGCCGGCCGTAAGCGGATTGGCGCGCGAGATCACGGTGCCGCGCGCATCGGCGACATCGGCGATCAGATACGGATTGATGCGATAGCCGCCGTTCGCGAACACGGAATACGCGCCGCTCAACTGCAACGGCGTGACAAGCCCCGCGCCGAGCGCGAGCGGCAGATAAGGCGGCGTCTTGTCCTTGTCGAAGCCGAACTTCTGCGTGACGAAGTCCTGCGCGTAGCCCGTGCCGATATACGACAGGATGCGGATCGACACGAGGTTCTTCGACTTCTGCAGGCCGGTGCGCATCGACATCGGGCCATCGGGCTGGTCGTCGTCCTTCGGCTCCCAGGCGTCGCCGCCGCCCGCTGCCGGGAAGTACAGTGGCGCGTCGTTGATGATGGTCGCCGGCCCGAGCCCCTTGTCGAGCGCCGCCGAATAGATGAACGGCTTGAAGCTCGAACCCGGCTGACGCCATGCCTGCGTGACGTGATTGAACTTGTTCTTGTTGAAGTCGAAACCGCCGACGAGCGCGCGGATCGCGCCGTCCTGCGGCGTCATCGAGACGAGCGCGCCTTCGACCTGCGGCAACTGCGTGATCTGCCAGTTGCCCTTGTCATCCTTCGTCAGGCGCACGATCGCGCCCGGCTTGACGGCGAGCGCCTTGGTCGCGTTGTTGCGCAGACCGGCTGCCGCGAAGCGCAGACCATCGCCCGCGATCGTCGCGGTATCGCCGCCGACGAACTGCGCCGTCACCTGCTTCGGGCTCGCCGCCGTCACGACCGCCGCGACGAGCTCGCCGTTGTCCGGATGATCGACGAGCGCGTCTTCGATCGCCTCGGCGCGATCATCCGCGTTCGACGGCAGATTGATGTTGCCCTCCGGCCCGCGATAACCGTGGCGGCGCTCGTAATCCATCACGCCCTTACGCACGGCCTTGTACGCGGCGTCCTGATCGGCGGAATCGATCGTCGTCGTGACCGTGAGGCCGCGCGTGTAGGTCTCTTCCTTGTACTGCGCGTACATCATCTGCCGCACCATTTCCGCGACGTACTCGGCATGCACGCCGTACTCCGTGCCGGCGGATTTCGTGTGGATTTCCTCGGCCGCGGCCTGGTCGTACTGTTGGCGCGTAATGAAATTCAGGTCCAGCATGCGCTTCAGGATGTACTGCTGACGCACCTTCGCGCGCTTCGGATTGACGACCGGGTTATACGCGGACGGCGCCTTCGGAAGGCCCGCGAGCATCGCCGCTTCGGCAAGCGAGATGTCCTTCAGATCCTTGCCGAAATACACGCGCGCCGCGGCGGAAAAACCGTACGCGCGCTCGCCGAGATAGATCTGGTTCATGTACAGCTCGAGAATCTGGTCCTTCGTCAGCGCGCGCTCGATCTTGTACGCGAGCAGCATCTCGTAGATCTTGCGCGTGTAGGTCTTCTCGCTCGACAGAAAGAAGTTGCGCGCGACCTGCATCGTGATCGTGCTCGCGCCCTGCGACGCGCCGCCGTGCATCAGGTCGGTGACACCCGCTCGCAAGATGCCGAGGAAGTCGACGCCGCCGTGATCGTAGAAGCGGTAGTCCTCGATCGCGAGAACGGCCTTCTTCATCTGGTCGGGGATGTCCTGGAAGCGCACGAGGCTGCGGCGTTCCTCGCCGAATTCGCCGATCAGCACGTGGTCGGCCGTATAGACCCGCAGCGGCACCTTCGGCCGGTAATCGATCAGCGCATTGAGCGATGGCAGATTCGGCCCCATGACGACGAGCGCATAACCGACGATCAGCGCGCCCACCACCACGCCGATGGCCGCGAGTCCCGCGAACCAGAGGGCGATGCGCGCGAAAGGAGAACGGCCTGAGCCGCCGCGTTCATTGCGATCGTTGCGGCCATCGCGGCCGTTACGCCCGCCGCCGCCGTCGCGTCCACCGCCGTCGCGGCCGCCCGAATCCTTGCGTGAGTCGTTCCAGCGGGGTTCGCGATCGTATCGCGAGGCATTCGATGAGTCGGGTCGTTTGATGATAGGCATGACTGGGTTCGTTCGGCGCGCCGTGAAGCGCGCGCGCTGCTGCGCTGCGATGCGCCGGCATCGGCGCTACTGCAAAGGCGAGAGGCGAATATGCGGGCCCGGCGTCGACCGAGGGTAACAGCGCATTTTAAAGAATTCGCGCGCGCCCCCACAAAACAAGCGGGATTTTTTTGTAAGTAAATGCCGCCCACCGGGTGAATGAGCGCCAAAAGTGGGGTTACCCACAGAAAGTGTTGAGAGCCTTGTGGACAACCGTATGAGAAAATAGCCAAGTCGTTGATCGCGCGCCTGTTTTGCGCAATGCTCATCACGTGCGATGCGGGGTGAGCCACACGCACGGCCGCGCGCAAACCGATATGATGGATAAACGCATGGCAGGTTCCCCGGACATGGCGCGGGCGCCTTCCATAGCGCTGTCGTGCCGTTTGATGAACCGAAGTTGCGATCGTCACGTTACGATCGCCTTACTGTTTGCGAGCCGCTCATGACGACCAAACCCAGCGAACGCATCGTTGTTTTCGTGACTCCCGCGCAGAAGCTGGCCATCAGCAAGACAGCGGACACGCTCGGCATCAGCGTCAGCGAGCTCATGCGGCGCGCGGTGCTGAACTTCAACGCGACGAGCGAGCAGATCAAGGTCGCGGGCATCGTCGACCGCTTGCGCGCGCCCAAGGCGCCCGATGCGCTCAACGCCGCGCTGAAAAGCGTCGCCGCGAAAGCAGCGGCGAGAGAGGCCCGCGAGGCGGCGGCAAGCGCGACCAAACGCGCCGCGCAGGCGCGCAGCGTGCCGCACACGCACGCCGCGCCCGCCGAACCCGAAGACGAAATCGAGCACGACACGGATCAGGGCGACGACGCCTCGCTCACGGACGACACGCGTTCCGAACGCTGACGATTCCGGCGCGCCCTGCTTCGCTTCTCCGGCCGCGCGCGTCGTTACACTCCTTAACGTTCCGTTAAGTCCCGATTAAGTCACGGCATGATCTAATGAACGGGTAAGCCCGGCGTGGATGCAAGGCTCATTGCGCTTGCAATCCTGCGCATTGCGCCTCACATTCGAGCCGCGTGGCCAGCAGGTGAGCGCACAGGCCGCCGTCTTCATCCAGGAGAAATACATGTCGCTTTTCGATTCCATCACGCGCACGGTCAGAGGCCTCTTGAACGACGCCGCCGACACCATGCAGGACCCTTCGCGCGACGCGCGCCAGATCGTGCGCGAGCTCGACGACAGCATCGCGAAGGCGGAGAACTCGCTCATCGAGATCGAAGCGCAGGTCGCCACGCAGCAAAGCAAACGCGACGCCGCCGCCGACAAGGCGAAGAAGTACGAAGACGGCGCGAAGCGCGCGCTGACAGCCGGCGATGAATCGCTCGCGCGCGAGGCGCTCGCGGCGCAGGCGAACGCCGAGACCGAACGCGACGCGCTCGCGGCGGAACTCCAGACGCTGGAGCCCTCGGTCGAGCATCTGAAGAAACAGATCACCGACATGCGCCAGCGCCGCAACGATCTCAACGCGCGCTCGAACATCCTCCAGGCGAAGCAGCAGATCGCGCAGGCGAAGGACACCGCGGCGACGGCGCTCGGCGGCATCGGCGGAAAGAATCTGTCGGAAGACTTTCAAAAGCTCGAAGACAAGGTTCAGCTCGCCAACGCCCGCTCTGACGCGCGTCTGAATTCGGCGGACCAGAAGTCCGGCAAGGCCCTCGACGACAAACTCGCCGATCTCAATCGCGGACCGTCGGTCGAGGATCGGCTCGCCGCGCTGAAGAAGCAGTTGAATACGCCGGCGCAGTAAGGATCGGCATCTGAAATACGTGCACGCGCGGCGAACTCTCGGGCGCGCGGCGCGTCGCACGAATATGCGTTACCTTGAGCATCACCTTTGCACGACCCGATTGCAGCTTCGACAGGAGACGGACGTTCATCGCGTCCGGCCCGCATCATGAAAAAGTTTTTGACGGCTGTGGCGTTGTCGCTGTCGCTCGCTTCCCCGCTCGCGTTCGCCGTGCCTACCGCGCAGCAGGTCGAGCAGTCGATGACGCAGGGCAACTGGAAACAGGCCGACGCGCAGTTGAGCGAAGTGCTCGACGCGCATCCGAAAAACGCGCACGCGCATTATCTCTACGCGCAGGTGCTCGACCGCGAGGGCCGCTACAGCGACGCCCTTTCGCATCTGCAGCAGGCGAAATCGCTCGATCCTTCGCTGAGCTTCACTGACCCTTCCCGCTTCGCGGCTACGCAAGCGCGCATTCAGGGCGATGCGACACGCGCGAACCTCGCGCCGCGCTCGAACAACGGCGCGAACACATCGAGCGCGCAGAACCCCTTCAGTCAGGATCAGGCGGCCGCCGCGCCGCAGAGCCACGGGCTCGGTGCGGGCGCGTGGATCGGCTTCGCGGTGCTGATCGCGGCAATCGCGCTCGTGCTGCGCTGGGGTTTGCGCCGCGCTCGCGCGCGCGACGACGGCCAGGCCGAAAACGATCGCCGCACGCAGATAAAACGCGCGACCGAACTGCTCAACGACGTACGCACGCTCAAGCTCGACGTGCGCCTGTCCACCGCGCCGGGCCACGAGGCGCTGCTGAAAGACGTGGAAGGCGCGGAAACGCAGTTGCGCGAAATGGTCGAATCGCTGTCGAATTCGAAGAATCCGGTGCCGCCGTATGCGATCGAGGATCTGGAGAATCAGGTCGCGAGCCTGAAAGCGCGCGCCGAAGGCCGCCCCGATCCGAACGCGGCCAGCAACGCTCAAGCGGGTGCGCCGAACGCCTCGCCGTACGCGCAGGAAGCCGAGCGTTTCGGGCGCGGCCCGCAGCAGTATCCGCAGCAAGGGCCTTATCCGCCCTATCCGCCGCAGCAGGGCCAGCAACCGCCCGTCATCATCCAGCAAGGCGGCGGCGGATTCGGCGGCGGCATGGGCGGGCTGCTGACGGGCGTGCTGCTCGGTCAGGCGCTGTCACATGGACGCGATCGCGTGATCGAGCGCGATGTGCCCGTCGACCGCCCGGCGCAGAACGACAATGGCGGTCTCGACTTCGGCAACAATGGCGGCGGACTGGACCTCGGCAATGGCTCGAACGACTGGAACGATGGCGGCGGAGGTGGCGGCGGCCTCGACCTCGGCAGCAACGACGATGGCTGGCGCGATTCCTGATCTCGCCGCACACGCACGATCGAAAGCCCCGCTGACGCGGGGCTTTTTCGTATCGGCGTGAGAAATCAGCGCTTCAGCCTCCGCCGAGAAAGCGCAGCAGGCCCCACAAAAACTTGAAGAAGCCGACGACGAATTCCCAGATGCGTTCGAGCTGATCCCAGCTCGCGACGTGCAGGACGGCATGCAGGATCATGCTGTCGGGGCGGCGCGGCCCTCGACAGGCGCGCGTTCATGCGTGAGTGAAACAGCCATCATCGAAAAAAAGAAGGCGGCTCGCGCCGCCTCCTGTCGCTATCGCAAAAGTCGCATGATACCCGGTCGTGCGAAGCGGCCCGTCAACGCGAAAATCATCCCGCTTTCTTCTCTTCGCTTTCGGGCGGCACTTCGTCCGTGAGCGCCTCTTCCAGCCGCTTGAAAATACGCTTCGTCGCGCCGCGCGGCTGCAACGCGAACAGCAGCAGCGAGCGGCCCGTGACCTGATACACATCGTCGGAGCCGAACTCGGGCAACTCCTCGCGAATCGGCGCATTCGTGTCGATCAGGCAGATCCATTCGTCCGGACCCGGAATGTCCGGCAGCGTGAAATCCACCACGTCGTGATAGGCGTTCACGATCAGCAACAGCGTCGCGTCCGAGGCCGGCTTGCGGATGCCCGTCGCTTGCGCGCGGCCATCGAAGACGAGGCCGAAGCACCGCATGTTCGGATCGTCCCATTGCTCCTGCGTGAGTTCGTCGCCGGTCGTGCCGAGCCATCGGACATCGGCGACCTGCAGGTCTTCGTTGTACTCGCCCGTGAGGAAGCGCTGGCGTCGCAGCACCGGCAGCGTGTGCCGCAGCGTCGTCAGCTTGCGCACGAACTCGGTGAGCGCGCGGCCATCGTCGTCGATGTCCCAGTTGACCCAGCTGATGTCGTCGTCCTGGCAGTAGGCGTTGTTGTTGCCCTTCTGCGTGCGGCCGAACTCGTCGCCCGCGAGCAGCATCGGCGTGCCTTGCGAGAACAGCAGCGTGGCGAGCAGGTTGCGCTTCTGGCGCTCGCGCAGTGCACGGATCTCGGGGTCGTCGGTCGGACCTTCGGCGCCGCAGTTCCACGACTTGTTGTCCGAGTGACCGTCGTTGTTGTCCTCGCCGTTCGCCTCGTTGTGCTTTTCGTTGTACGAGACGAGATCGTTGAGCGTGAAGCCGTCGTGCGCGGTGATGAAGTTCACGCTCGCCCACGGTCTGCGTCCGCGCTTGTTGAACTTGTCGCCCGATGCGGTGATGCGCGTGCCGAGTTCCGGCGCGACGCCTTCGTCGCCCTTCCAGAACTCCCGCACGGTATCGCGATAGCGATCGTTCCATTCCGCCCAGCCCGGCGGGAAGCCGCCGACCTGATAGCCGCCCGGCCCGCAATCCCACGGCTCTGCGATGAGCTTCACGCTCGAGAGAATCGGGTCCTGCCGGCAACTGTCGAGAAAACCGCCGCCTTCGTCGAAGCCGTAGGGCTCGCGGCCGAGAATCGTCGCGAGATCGAAGCGGAAGCCGTCGACGTTCATCTCCGTCACCCAGTAGCGCAAGCTGTCGGTGACCATCTGCAGCACGCGCGGATGCGAGAGATTGAGCGTGTTGCCGGTGCCGGTATCGTTGATGTAATAGCGCGACTCTTCCGGCATAAGCCGATAGTACGACGCGTTGTCGATGCCGCGAAACGACAGCGTCGGCCCGCGCTCGTTGCCTTCGGCGGTGTGGTTGTAGACGACGTCGAGAATCACTTCGAGGCCGGCCTCGTGCAGCCGGTCGACCATCTCCTTGAATTCGGCGATGGCGCCCGCGCCGCGCGCGAAGTAGCGCGGATCGGCGGCGAAAAAGCCGATCGTGTTGTAGCCCCAGTAGTTCGTGAGACCCTTGTCGAGCAGATAGCTGTCGTTGACGAAGGTGTGGATCGGCAGCAGTTCGACCGACGTCACGCCGAGGCTCTTGATGTACTCGACGACTTCCTTCTGCCCGAGCCCTTCGAACGTGCCGCGCATGTGCTCGGGGATCGCCGGATGCAGCTTCGTATAGCCGCGCACGTGCGTTTCGTAGAAGATCGTGTGCTCCCATGGCACGCGCACGCGCGTCGCGTGGGTCCAGCTGAAAGTCTGATCGACGACCTGGCACTTCTGCATGAAGGGCGCACTGTCGCGTTCGTCGAAGGTGAGATCTTCGCCCTCGGCGTCGAGCGTGTAGCCGAACAAGGCCGGGTCCCAGTCCGGCGTGCCGACGTGCGCCTTCGCATACGGGTCGAGCAGCAGCTTGTTCGGATTGAAGCGATGTCCGGCTTCGGGCTCGTAAGGACCGTGCACGCGGTAGCCGTAGACCGTGCCGGGTGCGAGCCCGTGCACGTAGACGTGCCAGACTTCATCGGTGAATTCGGGCAGTTCGATGCGCTGCGTTTCCTTCTCGCCCTTCTCGTCGAACAGACACAGCTCGACTTTGGTGGCGTTCGCGGAAAACAGCGCGAAATTGACGCCGTTTCCGTCCCAGGTCGCGCCGAGCGGAAACGGTGAGCCTTCAGCAATGCGGAGTTCGTTCGCCATGAGATGATGTATTCGAATGGTTGACGCGCGCGGCGTCGGGATCGTGCGGTGGCATTGCGGGGCTTCAGGCGGATCGTAAGAAGCATTTCGTGTGCCCGTTTGCCGTATCGGCGCGCGGCCTGTCTTCGGGCCGTCCGACGCGCGGTCGCTTCTCGCCGCCGCGTGCTGCGTGTAAAACGTTCCTGTCGGGAGCGCCGAATGCTCGGGGAACGACCGACGCCCCATCCCGAAGGAGAGCACGCCTTGTCCACCCGCCCCGATTCCGCCTCGACGAATACACAGATCAACGGCACGGCCGAAGAGAGCCGCGCCGCTGGCCGCGCGCTGCGCGACGCCGTTCCGTTCGACGCACACGGCGCGTGGGCGCCCGAGCCCGATCGCCCCGATCCCGTCGAGCGCGTGCTCGCCGGCAACGCGGGCCGGCAGGAGCGGCTGATCCCGTTGCGCATGCAGCGCATGGCCGAGTCGCCGTTCGCGTTCCTGCGCGGCTCCGCGACCGTGATGGCGTGGGATCTGGCGAAGTCGCCGTCGATGGGGCACAACGTGATCATCGACGGCGACGCGCACATCAATAACTTCGGCCTGTTTCGCACGCCGCGCCAGGACGTCGTGTTCGACCTGAACGATTTCGACGAAACGCTGGTCGGCCCGTGGGAATGGGACCTCAAGCGCCTGACCGCGAGCATCAACGTCGCGGCGCGCGAAAACGGCGTCGACTCGGCCGGGCGCGAGCGCGCGGTGCGCTCGGCGTGCGCCGCGTATCGCACGACGATGGCCAGCCTGTGGCAAGTGAGCCCCTACGATCTGTGGCAGATGCGCTCCTACGCGAGCGCGCTGCACATGGACGCGCCCACCCCGCTCGACGCCGACGAAAAGGCGACCATCGAGAAAACGGTCGAGCGTGCGATGAAACGTTCGCACGCGACCATGCTCGCTAAAGTCGCGGAGCCGGCGGGCAAGAGCTATCGCTTCAAGGTCGATCCGCCGATTCTCACGAAGCTCGACGGCGCCGAGAAAAATCATGTAATCGATGGACTGAAAGCGTATCTGCAGACCATCGCGGGCGAATGGCGCATGATGCTCGAACGGTACGACGTCGTGGATGTCGCGCATCGCGTGGTCGGCGTGGGGAGCGTCGGCACGCGCGCGTATCTCGTGCTGATGCTCGGCCGCGCGCTCGGCGACCCGCTTTTCATGCAGGTGAAGGAAGGCATCGTGCCCGCCGCCGCGCCCTTCGTGCCGGCGCTACCGGAGCCGTATCGGCATCAGGGACGGCGCGTCGTGCATGGGCAACGGCTCATGCAGAATTCATCGGACGCGCTGCTCGGCTGGACGACCATCTCCGGACGCGATTTCTACGTACGCCAGATGAAACAGATTCGCGGCTCGATTCCCGTCGACTGGCTGCATGGCGCCACCTTTGATTTCTACGCGTGGTGCCTCGGCCTGCTGCTCGCCCGCGCCCACGCGCGCACGGGCGACGCCGCGCTCATCGCGGGCTACTGCGGCAATTCGGACCGGCTCGACGCGGCCTTCGCGATGTGGGCCGAGCGCTACGGCGCGCAGACGGTCGCGGACCACGCCGCCTTCTGTGCCGCGATCACCGTGGGCCGCGTGCCCGCAACGTGATGCCGTTTTTTAGGCGCGCGGGCGTCACGCGGTCGAATTGACTATCATTGTCGGGGCGCCCGCCGATGAAACGCGCCGTGCTGCACGTTTCGCGGGCGCTTCAATGGCATATCCCTTGCTGCCGCTGTAGCCCGCACAACCGTCTAACTCAAACTGGAGGAAGCCGCGCATGAGCATGATTGAGGAATTCAAGAACTTCGCCCTCAAGGGCAACGTCATGGACCTCGCGGTCGGTGTCATCATCGGCGGCGCTTTTTCGACGATCGTGAACTCCATCGTCAAGGATTTGATCATGCCGGTGGTCGGGCTCGCGACGGGCGGTCTCGATTTTTCGAATCTGTTCGTAAAACTCGGGCAGATACCGCCAACCTTCAAAGGCAATCCCGATTCCTACAAGGATTTGCAGACCGCGGGCGTGGCGGTGTTCGGCTACGGCTCGTTCATCACCGTGCTGATCAACTTCATCATCCTTGCGTTCATCATCTTTCTGATGGTCAAGTTCATCAACAATCTGCGCAAGCCGGCCGAAGCCGCACCCCCCGCGACCCCGGAAGACGTGCTGCTGCTGCGCGAGATTCGCGACGAACTCAAGAAGTCCCCGCGCGTCTAGCCGGGCAAACCCCCGCGCGGGCCGTGGAACCCGCGCGGTGTTGGGTAGGTCTGCCCTGTAGCACCCCACACCGTTGGTGCCCCCACCCGCATTTTTCTTTACGAAAGCTGCTCGCGCGGGGAAGAGCAGGACTATTATTGAGACAGATGCTCTGAGAGATGCCAAGCGGGCCGCCAAACGGTCATCGGCATGAATCGTGCGCCATGGATGTGCGCTGGCACTTTTGCCGGTCAACCATCGAATCGTCCGATTCACCGTGACCTAATCACATCGATGCGCTATAAAAGATCGACGTGCGGCGCGCAAGACGGGAGTGGCCGCATGAGGACGCTGCGTTTCTTGCAATTCTTTTTCAGGCGAGTTTTTATGTCCTTCCCGAAAAAGCGTAAACGCGTGAAGGCCGATGGCGACGAGTCTTTTCTCGCCGTGCTGCGGCATTTCAAGCCATTCGGTCAGTTAGACACGAAGATTGCCCGTGCTCGCGCTCAGGATGAGCCGGTTCTGTACGCGCACGTTCTGCCGGGGCTCGATGTCCTGCTGTGCAGCGTGCGCGGCGCACAGCCGCCGTATCCGGCCATCGACGAGCTGCACAGGCGCTGTGTCGAATCGATCACCAATGCGCTCGAGCAGCCGCTCGATGGTCTGGAGAACGGCGGTTACTGGTACGAGGCGAACGGTTTCGGTTTCCTCGTATTCGCGAGCCGCGCCCGCGCGCAGATTCTGAGCGAATTCGGCGCGACGGTTTCCGCGCGCAGACGTCGCGGCACGCGCCGCCAGGACGCGGGCGACGCCGCCTCGCGGCCGCTGCGCTGATCTTTTCCTGATCTTCCCCGTTCTGCACCGATGTGTGCGGGTCTCATCCACGAGGCCCGCGCATTGTCGCGCGCGCTGGCGCGCTTCGCGCAAACCCCCACTACTCGTGCGCGCTTTCCTGTCCTTTAATGGAAGCCACGCGCGAAAGCGTGGCGCGTGCGTTGCTGCACCAGTACTGCGAGCTTCTCGCGACACAACGGGTCACTACAAGGAGAACACCATGTCGGAACACGTCTACAAGCAGATCGAACTCACTGGCTCCTCGCCGACGTCGAGCGACGATGCCGTGCGCGTCGCGCTCGACAAGGCATCGAAGACGCTGCGCAATATGCACTGGTTCGAAGTGGTGGAGACGCGCGGACACATCGAGGATGGCAAGATCCTGCACTGGCAGGTGACGATCAAGGTGGGACTGCGTATCGATTGATGCGTGGCTGCGTCGCATGAAAAAACCGCGCTTCGTTTCGCAACGAAGCGCGGTTTGTCTTTGCGCGGACCGAACGCGCGCGCTTACTTCGGCAACGAGCCGTCGACGCCTTCGACGTACCAGTTGATCCGCTGCAATTCCGGATCCGTGAGCGTCTTGCCCGCCGGCACCTTCTCGGCGCCAGACTGATCCTTGATCGGACCACTGAACACATCCCACTTGCCGGTGTGCAGTTCGTCGCGCTTCGCAGCGACCGCCTGCAGCGCCTTCGCGGGAATCACGCCGTTGTTCAGGTCTTCGAGATCCACGGCTTTTTGCGGAATGCCGAGCCATACCGGATCGTTCTTCCACGTGCCGTCGAGGACCTTGGGAATGACCTCGTTGTAGTACACGCCCCAGTGCGCGACCACCGAGCCCAGATGCGCGCTCGGACCGAACTTCTTCATGTTCGAGTCCCAGCCGAAGGCATAGACCTTCTTCTCGGCGGCGGTGTTGAGCGTCGCGTTGGAATCGGTGTTCTGCAGGAGCACGTCCGCGCCCTGGCCAATCAGCGTTTCGGCCGCCTGCTTTTCCTTGCCCGGATCGAACCAGCTATTGATCCAGATGACCTTCGTGTGGACCTTCGGATTCACCGAGCGCGCGCCCATCGTGTACGCGTTGATGTTGCGCACGACTTCCGGAATCGGCACCGACGCCACGAAGCCGAGCGTGTTCGTCTTCGTCACATAGCCCGCGGCGACGCCGGCCAGATACGCGCCCTGATACATGCGTACGTCATAGGTGCCGAAGTTCTTGGCTTTCTTGAAGCCGGTCGCCGTCAGGAAGATGGTGTCGGGAAAATCCTTCGCCACCTTCAACGCGAAATCCTGATAGCCGAAGCTCGTCGCGAAGATGACCTTGTTGCCCTTGTTCGCGAGATCGCGGAACACGCGCTCCGAGTCCGCGGACTCCGGCACGTTCTCCACGCGCGTGATCTTGATCTTGCTGCCAAACTTTGCTTCGGCTTCCTTGCTGCCGGCGTCGTGCGCGAAGGTCCAGCCCGCATCGCCCGGATTGCCGAGATAGACGAACGCGACGCCCGGCGCGTCCGCCGCGCGCGCGCTCAGCGCGGCGACGGTGGCGGACAGTGCGACCGTCGCGGTGATCGCCTTCAGCCATGGTTTATTCATTGTGATTCTCCTGGTCGATGTTGTGTGTGAAACGGCATTGCAGGCCCGCATCAGTTTGGTCGGTCAAAAATGAGAGCGAAACCACGACGCTGCGCGAGAACAACAGCATCAGCTCGCCGCGAAGAACGGCTTGCCGAGCGATGCGGGCGCGTTGAGCTTGATCGTGTTCGCGTTACGCGAAATGAGCACCAGCACGACGATGGTCGCGATATACGGCAGCATCGCGAGGAACTGCGTCGGCACGGGCACGCCGATCGCCTGCGCGTAGAACTGCAGCGCCATCACCGCGCCGAACAGCAACGCGCCGATCAGGAGGCGCCCCGGCCGCCACGTCGCGAACACGACGAGCGCGAGCGCGATCCAGCCGCGCCCCGACGTCAGTTGTTCCTGCCATACGTGCAGATAGACGATCGAGTAATAGCCGCCCGCGATGCCCGCCATCGCGCCGCCGAAGAGCGTCGCGCCGTAACGCACGCCGACGACCGGAAAACCCACCGAATGTGCCACCGACGGCGATTCGCCCACCGAGCGCAGCACGAGCCCCGCGCGCGTCTTGTAGAGGAACCAGCCGATCACCGCGAACATGATGAACGCGAGATAGCCGAGCGGCGTGAGCGAGAAGATCGCGGGACCGAGCACGGGAATGTTCGCGAGGCCGGGAATCGGCATGACCTCGATGCTCGCACGCACCGCCGCCGACGTGTACGGCTTGCCGATATACGCCGAAAAGCCGATGCCGAAGATCGTCAGCGAGAGGCCGGTCGCGACCTGATTGGCAAGCATCGTGATGGTGAGAAAGCCAAACAGAAGCGCCATCGCGAGCCCGGCGAACACGGACGCGACGATGCCCAGCCACGGATTGCCCGTGATTGCGGTGACGGCGTAGCCCGCGACCGCGCCCATCAGCATCATCCCTTCGACGCCGAGATTCAGTACGCCCGATTTTTCGGCGACGAGTTCGCCCGCGCCAGCGTACATCAGCGGGATCGCGGCGATCACGGCGCTCGAAGCGAGGTTGCCGGCTTGATTGATGTCCATGTTGTCGTGCCTCTTATGCGGCGTGATGCGCGGGCGTCCTGCGCTTGATGCGGTAATTCACGAAGAGATCGCAGCCGAGCAGGCAGAAGAGCAGCAAGCCCTGAAACACGCCCGCGAGCGCCTGCGGCAGTTGCAGCGAGGTCTGCACCGCTTCGCCGCCGAGATACAGCAGCGCCATCAGCAGACTGGCGAGCACGATGCCCACCGGATGCAGCCGCCCCACGAACACGACGATGATCGCGGTGAAGCCGTAGCCCGGCGACCAGCCCGCCTGCAACTGTCCGATGGGACCGGCCACTTCGCCCATGCCGGCCAGCCCCGCGAGGCCGCCGGAGAGCAGCAGCGAGGTCCAGATCGTCTTCTTGTCGGAGAAGCCGGCGTAGCGCGCGGCGAGCGGCGCGAGACCGCCGACGTTCATCCGGAAGCCAGCGAAGCTCTTGCGCATGAAGAGCCACACGCAGGGAATCGCGATCGCCGTCAGAAACACCGACGCGTTGATACGCGTGCCCTTGAGCCAGGTCCAGTGCCAGTCGCCGTAAAGGCGCGGGAACAGCGCGTCGTCGCCGAACATCGCCGAGATCGGGAAGTTCATGCCTTCGGGGTCGCGCCACGGGCCGCTCACGAGGTAGATGAGCAACTGCGTCGCGACGTAGGTGAGCATCAGGCTCGTGAGGATTTCGTTGGTGTTGAAGCGGCTCTTGAGCAGCGCGGGAATCGCCGCCCACAGCATGCCGCCCACGATGCCGCCGAGCATCATCAACGGCAGCGTCCACCAGCCGGACGCATCGCCGGCATGAATCGCGATGCCGCCCGCGACGATGCCGCCGAGCAGCATCTGCCCTTCCGCGCCGATGTTCCACACGTTCGCGCGATAGCCGACCGCGAGCCCAAGCCCGATCAGGCACAGCGGCGACGCTTTGAGCACGAGTTCTGACCAGCCGTTGACGCTTGCAAGCGGCTCGATGAAGAACGCGTGCATCGCGCGCAGCGGGTCCTGCCCGACGAGGCTGAAAATCAGAAAGCCGATGATGAGCGTCGCGACGGCGGCGACCACCGGCACCGCGAGCTGCATGACGCGCGAGGGCGTCGGGCGCGCTTCGAGTCGATAGGGAAAGATCATCTGCTTAGTGCTTCAAGAGAGAGTCGGGTTCGGCAGCGGTCGCAGGCTTGCCTTCGAAAAGGCCGGCCATGAAGAGGCCGACTTCCTCCGCGTTGGTTTCACTCGTCTTGCGCACCGGCGAGAGCTTGCCGCGCGCGATCACGGCGAGCCGGTCGCAGATATCGAACAGTTCTTCCAGCTCTTCGGAAATCACGAGGATCGCGACGCCGCGCGCCGACAGATCGAGCAGTTGCTGGCGGATGAAGCCCGCCGCGCCGACATCGACGCCCCAGGTCGGCTGCGCGACCACGAGCACTTTCGGCTCCTGAAGAATCTCGCGCCCGACGATGAACTTCTGCAGATTGCCGCCCGAGAGGCTTTGCGCGAGCGCGTCGCTGCCGCCGCAGCGCACGTCGAACGATTCGATGCAGCGCTGGGCGAACGCCTTCACCGTGCCCGCCTTGATCCAGCCGCCGCGCACCATGTTCTCGCGATGCGCGGTGAGCAGGCCGTTGTCGGCGAGCGACATCGCGGGAACCGCGCCGCGCCCGAGGCGTTCTTCAGGCACGAACGCGAAACCGAGCCGGCGCCGTCCGCCCGCCGTCAGTCGCGCGGCAGGCTTGCCGCAGATCGATACGGCATCCGTCGCAACGTGCCGGTCGCGAATCTCGCCCGACAGCGCCGCGAGCAGTTCGGCCTGCCCGTTCCCCGAAACGCCCGCGATGCCGAAGATCTCGCCCGCGTGCACCGCGAACGACACGTTCTCCAGCGACGTGCCGAACGGATCCGGACTCACCACGGACAGATTCTTCACCGCGAGCCGCACGTCGCCCGGATTGTGCTCGCGCCGCGTGTAATCGGGCAGCGAATGGCCGACCATCAGTTGCGCGAGCGACGCCTGCGTTTCCTTGCGCGGATCGACGTTGCCGGTCACGCGGCCGCCGCGCATCACGGTGGCGTTTTCGCAGAGCGACTGGATTTCGTCGAGCTTGTGGCTGATGTAGAGAATGCTGCAGCCTTCGGACGCGAGCCGGCGCAGCACCTTGAAGAGTTTCTGGACCGCTTGCGGCGTGAGCACCGAAGTCGGTTCGTCCATGATGAGCAGACGCGGATTCTGCAGCAGACAGCGCACGATTTCCACGCGCTGCCGCTCGCCCACGGTCAGACTGTGCACATGACGCTGCGGATCGACATCGAGGCCATAGTCCTTCGACACTTCGCGGATGCGCTTGCCCAAGGCTTTCATGTCGAACTTCTCGTCGAGCGCGAGCGCGATGTTCTCGGCGACCGTCAGCGTCTCGAAGAGGGAAAAGTGCTGGAACACCATGCCGATGCCGAGCTTGCGCGCGGCGGCCGGGCTGCCGATCTCCACCGCCTCGCCCTGCCAGCGGATCTCGCCTTCATCCGGGCGCACCGCGCCGTAGATGATCTTCATCAGCGTGGACTTGCCCGCCCCGTTCTCGCCGAGCACCGCGTGGATTTCGCCCGGCATGACGACGAGATTCACGCCGTCATTGGCCTTGACGGACGGATATTGCTTGCTGATACCCGACAACGCCAGGCGCGGTGGCGTGGTCGACTTGGAAATGGCGTCGCCCATGAAGATCCAGAAATGCGCCCGGCCACCGAGCAGGCCGGGCTGGAAAAGTTACCGCTCACGAGCGTGAGACACACCGTCATGTCGCACGAACTCATATCGCGGGCAGAATTTACAGAATTCGGAACGCTAAGTCGATAACTCAAAATTAGATGTTGCGCCCCGCCGAGCCATTATTTGCGGGTAAGCCACACCTTGACGAAATTTTCACGACATATTAAAAATGATATGTGGCACCCCCGCATCGATCAGCCAGAACATATAGTGGAGATAACATGAGTCAGCAACGCGAGGCGATCGATACGTATTTATTGCGCGTCTTGCATACCCTCTTGATGGAACGCAGCGTGACCCGCGCGGCCGTCAAACTCAATCAGTCCCAACCCGCCATCAGCGCAGCGTTACGCCGGCTGCGCGACATCACCGGCGACCCGCTCCTCGTGCGCGGCAAGTCCGGCATGGTGCCGACCGAATACGGACTGCGCCTGCTCGAGCCCACGCAGAACGCGCTGCGCGAGATCGAACGCATCAAGGTCCAGCAGCACAACTTCGATCCTTCGACTTCCGTGCGGTGCTATCGCATCGGCTGTCCCGACTATCTGAACGTGCTGTTCGTGCCGACCGTCGTCGAACGCTTTCGTCTGGCCGCGCCGAATGCGACGCTCGAGTTTCATTCGCTTGGGCCTGCGTTCGACTACGAACTCGCGCTCGAGGATGGCAAGCTCGATATCGTCGTCGGCAACTGGCCGGAGCCGCCCGAGCAGTTGCACCTCTCGAACCTGTTCGTCGACAAGATCGTGTGTCTCGTCAGCAATCAGCATCCGTTCGCCAAGCGCGGCGGGCTCACGCTCGATCAGTACCTGAACGCGCCGCATCTCGCGCCAACGCCCTATTCCGTCGGCCAGCGCGGCGCGATCGACGTGCATCTGGCGCGCGAGCGTCTGAAGCGTCATGTCGTCGTTACGCTGCCGTACTTCAATCTCGCGCCTTACGTGCTGATCAAGTCGGATCTGGTCTTCACGACGACGCGGCTCTTCGCCGATCACTACGCGCGGTTTCTGCCGCTCGCGGTCGTGCCCGCGCCGCTCGATTTCCCGCCGATGCAGTATTACCAGCTCTGGCACGAGCGCTGTCATTACTCCGATGAAGTCCGCTGGCTGCGCGGGCTCGTCGGCGAAGCGACGCGGTCGTTGATCGATCAGCCGTGATGCTTCGGACGGGGCGCCTTCGGGCGCCCCGCTTCATTTACGCCCGGTTCGCCAGTTCACCCGCCAGCCGGTTGTGCCGTTCCACCACGGCCCCCAGATCCAGCGTCGTCAGGCGCCCTTCCTTCACGACGACCTTGCCGTCGATCACACTCGTCGATACCTGTGACGGCGCGCAGAACACCAGCGCCGCCACCGGATCGTGCAGCGCGCCCGCGAACGCCGTCTGCGACAGGTCGAACGACACGAAATCCGCCGCCATGCCGGGCGCAAGCGCGCCGATATCATCGCGATTGAGCACCTTCGCTCCGCCGAGCGTTGCAATCTCGAGCGCTTCCCGCGCGGTCATCGCGTCCGGGCCGAAGCCGACGCGCTGCAACAGCAACGCCTGACGCACCTCTGCGACCATCTGCGCACCGTCGTTCGATGCCGACCCGTCCACGCCGATGCCTACCGGCACGCCCGCGTCGCGCATCGCGCGGATCGGCGCGATGCCGGACGCGAGCCGCATGTTCGAGCACGGACAATGCGCGACGCCCGTGCCCGTGCGCGCGAACAGTTCGATGCCCGGTTTGTCGAGCTGCACGCAGTGTGCATGCCACACGTCGTGGCCCACCCAGCCGAGATCCTCGGCATATTCGGCGGGTGTCATGCCGAATTTCTCGCGGCTGTACGCGACATCGTTCACGTTCTCGGCCAGATGCGTATGCAGCGACACGCCGTATTCGCGCGCAAGCAGCGCCGCGTCGCGCATCAATTCGCGGCTTACCGAAAACGGCGAGCACGGCGCGACGACCACGCGCAGCATCGCGTAACGGCCTTCGTCGTGATACGTCTCGATGAGCCGCTGCGAGTCCTTCAGGATCGCGTCTTCCTTCTCGACGACCGAATCCGGCGGCAGCCCGCCATCGCGCTGCCCGACGCTCATGCTGCCGCGCGCCGCGTGAAAACGCATGCCGATCTCGCGCGCCGCCGCGATGCTGTCATCCAGCCGGCTGCCGTTCGGGTAGATATACAAATGGTCGCTCGACGTCGTGCAGCCCGACAGCAGCAATTCGGCCATCGCCGTCTTGGTCGATACGTTGATCATCTCGGGCGTCAGATGCGCCCAGATCTTGTAGAGGTTCGTGAGCCAGCCGAACAGTTCGGCATTCTGCGCGGCGGGAATCGCGCGCGTCAGGCTCTGATACATGTGATGGTGCGTGTTGACGAGGCCCGGAACGACGAGATGGCCGCGCATGTCGAGCACGTCGTCGGCGGTGGGCGGGAGTTCGCTCGTCGGTCCGACCTGGACGATGCGGTTGTCTTCGATATACAAACCGCCGTCGGCAATTTCACGGCGCGCTTCGTCCATCGTGACGAGCATGTGAGCATTCTTGACCAATAGACTGCGTGGCATCGGCTTTCTCTCCAGAGACGTTCAGGGGAACCAGTAAAAGCCCCGGTTACCCAGCGTCTGCCGCCGTCTTCGGGACGCGGCAAGTATCCATAGACTTTGCGCGCATCGCCACTGTCCGTAGCCAAAAAATCGGACGCAATCAGACTGCCGTCATAGTCGTCCTCAGGCAGGCAATATATTCGTGAATTTTGGCGCGGGTAGCATCGGCGGAAGAGCCGTCCGGAAGCCGCCGGAAACGTCCCCGAACCCGTTGCGGCAAGGCTTACGCGCCGCTGTCATGCGTTGGGCATTATCTTTCCTATCGCGGGCGCACAGCGCGTCTCAAATTCCTACAATGCTGTACACGGCGCGCATCTGAAACGCCGACGGGTATGTAGCCACTGACGTGGAGCCTCGATCCGCCGCAGAAGCACCTCAACGCTGGGGTGCCGAATTTCGGATCGATGCGCAAAGCCGGATCTCGCATAACTCAAGGAAACTGCGAAATGGGCAAGCTCACTACCCACGTCCTCGACACCGCGCACGGCCGCCCGGGCGCCAGCATCAAGGTCGAACTGTTCGCGCTCGACGGCGACAGCCGCCGCGCGATCAAGACCATCCACACCAACGACGACGGCCGCGCCGATGCGCCGCTGCTCGAAGGCGCCGATCTCGTACCCGGCGAATACGAACTGGTGTTCCATGCCGGCGATTATTTCGCCGCGTTCGGCGTGAAAGTGCCCGAGCCGCGCTTCGTCGATCGCGTCGTACTGCGCTTCGGCATCGCGGATTCCGGCGCGCACTATCACGTGCCGCTGCTCGTTTCGCCATGGGCCTACAGCACGTATCGCGGAAGCTGAGCGGCAGCTAAAACATACCTATATCGCGCCGTCCCCGCGCATAACGAATCGGTAGTGGAGGAGTACATGGAAGGCTTTGTCACCGACTGGCTCAATCTCGTATTGCGCTGTCTGCACGTCATCGTCGCGATCGCCTGGATCGGCGAATCGTTCTATTTCGTCGCGCTGGACAACAGTTTGAAACCGCCCACCGACCCGAACGCGCGCCGTCGCGGCGTGTTCGGCGATTTCTGGCACGTTCACGGCGGCGGTTTCTATCACATGCAGAAATACTCCGTCGCGCCGCAGGACATGCCGGAGAGCCTGCACTGGTCATTCTGGCCGTCGTACACCACGTGGATGTCGGGCTTCGGCCTCTTCTTCGTGCTGTATCTGATGGCGCCGAGCACCTATCTCATCGACAAGAGCGTGCTCGACATGGGCCCGGTCGTCGCCGTGTCGGCCGCGCTCGGCTTCCTGATGGCCGGCTGGATCGTGTATGACACGCTGTGCCGCGTGCTCGGCACCAACGACAAGCTGCTCGGCATCTGCGTCGGCATCTACGTCCTCATCGCGGCGTTCATCGCGTGCCACGTGTTCGCGGGCCGCGCCGCGTATCTGATCACCGGTGCGATGATCGCGACGATCATGTCGGCCAACGTGTTCTTCGTCATCATTCCGGGCCAGCGCAAGATGGTCGCCGCGATGCTCAAGGGCGAGACGCCGAACGCGATCTACGGCAAGCGAGGCAAGCAGCGCTCCGTGCACAACACGTACTTCACGCTGCCGGTCGTGTTCGCGATGCTGTCGAATCACTACGCGATGACCTACACGCACAAGTACAACTGGCTGATTCTCGTGCTGATCATGCTGGCGGGCGCGCTGATTCGCCAGTTCTTCGTGATGCGCCATCGCGGCCAGGTGCTGTGGTACATGCCGGTCGCGGGTCTCGCGCTGGTGCTCGGCGCGTTCGCGTGGACCATGCCTGCGCCGTCGGTGCCGGTCGCGCAAGCCGCGGGTGCCCCGACCATCAAGGTCTCCGACATCCAGCCGATCATCCAGCAGCGCTGCGCGACGTGCCACTCCGCGCATCCGACGATGATGGGCAGCGCGCCCGCCGGCGTCTTGCTCGATACGCCTGCCGAGATCAAGCAGAACGCGCAGCGCGTGCATCAGCAGGCGGTGACGTTGAAGGCGATGCCGCTCGGCAACGTGACGCAGATGACCGACGCCGAGCGTCAGAAAGTGGCGGCCTGGTTTGCAGGCGGCGCAGTGGACTAAGCTTGCCGTTCAGAATCGAGAAATGCCCCGCTTGCATTCAGAGCGGGGCATTTTTCATTCAACGCGCGAAATAGTCTTTGACCGCGTGAATGACCGTGTCGATATCCGCGCGCGAAACATCGCGATGCGTAACGAATCGCGATGCATAGAGCATTTGCATCAGAATGCCGCGCTCCTTCAGGAACGCTTCGAGCGGCGCGCAATGCGCCTCGGGAATCTGCGCGAAGACCATGTTGGTTGCGTGCGACAGCACAGTAATTGCGTCGATCTGGCCCAGACCGGCGGCGAGACGCGCGGCGTTGTCGTGATCCCGCGCGAGGTCATCGACGTGATGCTCCAGCGCGTAGAGACACGCGGCGGCGAGCAGGCCCGACTGCCGCATGCCGCCGCCCAGCACCTTGCGCCAGCGGCTTGCGACCTCGATCAATGCTTTCGAGCCGACCAGCACCGAGCCAACCGGCGCGCCCAATCCCTTTGAAAAACAGACCGACACGGAGTCGAACGGCGCGCACAGATCGCTGACCGGCTTGTCCGATGCCACCGCCGCGTTGAACACGCGCGCACCGTCGAGATGCGTCGACAGCCCGCGATCGCGCGCGAGCTTCGTCGCCTGCGCGACGTAACCGGCCGGCAGCACCTTGCCGCCGATCGTGTTTTCGAGCGCGAGCAGCCGCGTGCGCGCGAAGTGATTGTCGATCGGCTTGATCGCCGCTGCGATCTTCTCGAGCGGCAAGGAGCCGTCGGGCGCGTTTTCGATCGGCTGCGGCTGAATGCTGCCGAGTACGGCCGCGCCGCCGCCTTCGTACTTGTACGTGTGCGCGACCTGCCCGACGATGTACTCGTCGCCGCGCGCGCAATGCGCCATCAAGGCCGCGAGGTTGCTCTGCGTGCCGCTCGGGAAGAACAGGCCCGCTTCCTTGCCGGTGCGTTCGGCGAGCGCGGCCTGAAGCTCGATGACGGTGGGATCGTCGCCCCAGACATCGTCGCCGACTGCGGCTGCGGACATCGCGGCGAGCATCGGCTTGCTGGGACGGGTGACGGTATCGCTGCGTAGATCGATCATGCGTTGTGCCCTTGTGCGTGCGCTTCGAGAAGCGCTATGGTACATCCCGCCGATCGATCCGGCCGCCCCGCGCCCGAACCGTCACGGCTCCACGACGTTGAACTCGCCGTCGAAGGTGTCGAGCGTGCCGAGCAAGGCCTTGAACACGCCGCCGTCGCCTTCGAGCAGAATGTTTCCGTCGCGCAATGCGTCGACGAAACCGGTCTCGCCGCACAGGATGCGATTCAGCAAGTCGCGCGTCATCGCGACCACAACATGCGGTGGCTGCGATGACAACATCGACGACCACGTCAGCGTGCCGTGCTGCAGATTCAGCCTGAAGCGCCTGGCCGTATCGGTGAACTGCCAGTCGATGCGCGCGTGCAGGTGCTGCGCCCGCAAGCCATCGACGCGAACCGCGAGATAGTCGAAGAACATTTCCTCGGTGATCGCGCACACCATGTCGCGGCTGCGTCCGGCGAACCCGGTCACCGAGCGGCGTCCTTCGCGCAGCTCGCGCGCGCCGAGCATGAACGCGTTGCGCCACGTCGCCGATTCCGCCTGATAACCCATTTGTTCGAGCGCCGCCGCGCCCAGTTCGCGCGCTTCGCGCAATTGCGGCTGAGCGAACACCAGGTGATTCATCACCTGCGCGACCCAGCGGTATTCGCCTTTTTCGTAGTCCCGGCGCGCACGATCGAGAATCTCGTCCGCGCCCCCCATGTATTCGACATAGCGCGTTGCCGCCATCTCGGGCGGCAAGGCATGCAGATTCGACGGATTGCCGTCGTACCAGCTCAGATACTGCTGATAGATCGCCTTCACATTGTGCGAGACGGTGCCGTAGTAACCGCGCGTATGCCACAGCGCGCGCAGCGAGTCCGGCAGTTGCATGACTTCCGCGATCTCGGCGGCATTCAGGCCACGGTTCATCATCCGCACGGTCTGATCGTGCAGGAACTTGTAGAGATCACGTTGCGCTTCGAGATAGCTGACGATGCGCTCGCTACCCCAGGTCGGCCAGTTGTGTTGCGCGAAGACGACGTCGGCGTCGCGCCCGAAGCGCTCCAGCGATTCTCCGAGATATCGCGCCCATCGCTGCGCATTGCGCACGTTCGCGCCTCGCAACGGACAGAGATTGTGCAGCGAGCGCGTGCCGTTCTCGGCGAGATTGAGCGCGCGCTCCTGCGGGAAATAGAAATGCATTTCCGCAGGCGCTTCGCTTTCGGGCGTCAGCTGAAACACAATCTCGACGCCATCGATGATGTGCGTCTCCAGCGTTTCGCTGATGAGTTGCGTCGGCGGAATCAGCGTGATCGTGCCGCGCGGGATGGTCTTGCCCATGCCGGCGTCGATCTGGCAGCACGCGTTGCGCGCGAGCGTATGACCGAACTGGAACTGCGCGCGGCGCGCCATCGCCGGGCCTGCCATGACATTCTCCGACACCGCCTCTTCCATGAAGCCGGCGGGCGCGATGATCTTCGTGCGCCCTGCGTGCACGTCGGCATCGCAGGTGACGCCGCGCACGCCGCCGAAGTGATCCGCATGGCTGTGGCTGTAGATAACAGCGACCACCGGCCGCTTCGGACGATGCGTGAAGTAGAGCTCCAGCGCGGCCGCCGCCGTTTCCTTGCAGGTCAGCGGATCGATGACGATGAGCCCGCGCTCGCCCTCGATGAAGGTCACATTCGAGACATCGAAACCGCGGACCTGAAAGATGCGCTCGGTCACCCGGAACAGGCCGTGCAGCGTATTGATGCGCGCATGCCGCCACAGCGCCGGATGCGCGGACGCGGGCGCGGGCGCGTCGTCGAGGAATCCGTAATCGGCGAGACTCCAGATCACCTGATCGTAAGCGCCGCGCACTTCCGCATCGGGAATCGTGCCGATGAAGCCGCGCCGCGCGTCGGCCTCTTCGTCGGGATCATCCGGTGGAAGGTCGTGCAAGGCGCGTTGCTGCGCCGCCATCGTTGCCTGAGTCGGCGGCAGCGATGAAAATGGCTGTGTGTGTTCGATGTGTTCCTGATTCGGCATAACGGTGTCCTTTACGCGCGTCGCGTCCTGTCACTTGTTCGATGCATCGAGCGAATAGCGCGCTTCGGCGTCCAGCGCATGGCCTTCGATGTGACGTCCGCGAATGAGGTCCGCGGCCTTTTCGCCGATCATGATCGTGGGCGCGTTCGTGTTGCCGCCGATGAGCGTCGGCATGATCGAGGCATCGGCGACGCGCAGGCCTTCGATGCCTCGCACGCGCAAGCTCGGATCGACGACGGCCTTGTCATCCACGCCCATCTTGCAGGTGCCGACCGGATGAAACAGCGTGTCGGCATGCTCACGGATATATTCGCGCAGCATGCGTTCGTCGCCCTCGCCCGGCCCGAAGCGCTCGGTGTTGAGTTCGCGCCCGCCCGCTTCGGCGAGCGCCGGTTGCGCGAATATCTTGCGGATGATGCGCAGGCCGGCGACGAGCGTGTCCATGTCCGACTCGACGCTCAGGTAGCGCGGATCGATGATCGGGGCCTCGCGCACGTCGGCGGACCCGAGCCGCACGACGCCACGGCTCGCGGGGCGCAGATTGGTGGCGTGACAGCTATATCCCGGTGGCCCCTTCTTGCCGATGTTCTCGCCGCGCGCGGTCAGCAGCGCGACGATGAAGGCGAATTGAATATCCGGTTTGTCGAGCCCGGGCCGGCTGCGCGTGAAACCGCCCGCTTCGGCGATATTCGAGGAGAACATGCCGGTGCGCTCGCGCCGGTAGCGCAAGAGCTCGGGAATCATGTGCAGGATGTTGCGCCAGGTATAGCCGAACAGTTCGGTCGTCGGCACTTCCTTCTTGATCGTCACGTCGATGTGATCCTGAAGGTTCTCGCCGACGCCCGACAGATCGCAGACGACCGGCACGCCGGCTGCCTGCAGATGCGCGCCCGGCCCGATGCCCGACGCCATCAGCAATTGCGGCGAGTTGAACGCGCCCGCGCTCAGGATCACTTCGCGCCGCGCCCGCAACGTGCGCTCGACGCCATCGCGCACGACGCGCACGCCAATCGCCCGCCGTCCTTCGAACACGATGCGCAGGGCAAGCGTGCCGGTCATCACGAACAGGTTGCCGCGCCCGTTGTTGAGCGAGATATCGGCTGCATTCCCGCGATGCAGATAGGCGCGCGCGCTGTTCCAGCGCTCGCCGTTGTGCTGCGTGACCTGATACAGGCCGACGCCGTCCTGCTCGTGGCCGTTGAAATCGTCGTTGAGCGGAATGCCCGCCTGCACGGCGGCTTCGATGAAACGCCGGCTGAAAGGATTGGGTGTGCGCAGGTCGCTCACATGCAGCGGACCTTTCGCCCCGTGCCAGGCATCGTCGCGGCCGTCCGGGAGCCGGACGTTCGCTTCGGCGCGCCGAAAGTACGGCAGGAGATCTTCGCTGCTCCATCCGCGGCAGCCGAGTTGCGCCCAGCGGTCATAGTCGCTGCGATGCCCGCGGATATAGACCATGCCGTTGATCGAGGAACTGCCGCCCAGCCCACGCCCGCGTGGCTGAAACGATTTGCGATGGTTCAGCGCCGCCTGCGGCGTCGTCATGTAGCCGTAGTTGCGCGGTCCGGGCCTGACGGCGAGCTTGCCCACGCCGATCGGCGTCCAGACCGTGAAGTGATGATCGTCCGGTCCCGGTTCGAGCAGCGCGACCGTGACGCCGCGCTCCTCCGCGAGCCGGCCCGCCACCGCACATCCCGCTGAACCCGCTCCGATCACGATGAAGTCGTATTCCTCGCCCGCATTGCTTCCGATCTCATGATTCGCCGTCATGGTGATGTCGTCTCCCTTGTTTCGCCTGCTCTGGCCCGGAGCGAATCGTCGGTGACGAGACGCCATTGCGAGCGGTCCGTCGAGGGTAAGGCGAGGCAAAGGAAGGCTCAACGCACGATTCGGGTGGGACGCGGGGAATATCGGGGGGGAGATGCGGGAACGAATCGGACGCGCAAAAACAAAGAGGACCGGAATGACTTCCGGTCCTCGATCAAACCTGGAGCTGGCGCAGCCCGACTCAGCGCAAGGCTTCGTCAGTCAGCCACAACGATTCCTTCAGATCCTGCTCGTTGAGGTTGTGCCCTTCACCGCCGCCACGATCGACGACGATGAAATCGGTCACCTTGCCCAGCGCGAGCAGCGGATGATGCCACACCCCTTTCGCATAGTTGACGCCCTGCCAGCCGCTCGTGACGAACGCGCGAATCTTCGACTCGTCGAGATCGCCCGCGGGCGCGACGACCACGAGATACGGACGGTCGTCGAGCGGAATGAACGCCTGGCTGCCGAGCGGATGACGCTCCATCATCTTGCATTCGAACGGCAGCGTGCGCGGCTGTCCGCGAAAGAGATTGACGATCGCGTGACCGCCCTGCTCTTCAACATCGACGTTGCACAGATCGTGAAAGCGGATCGTGGTGCCGAGGTTGATCGGGATCTGCTTCGCGCCATCGAGTTCGATGACATCGCCATAAGACTTGAACGCAGCGCGCGTCAACGGTTCGATAGCGAGCTTTTTCATTATGCGAGGGTTCCGAAGAGACGAAGACGCGACACGCCGCCGTCAGGATAGATGTTGAAGCGCACGTGCGTCACGGGACCGAGCGCGGCCAGTTCCGATTCGAAGAAATGCTGCTTGTCCATCTGCAGCTTCTGTTCGCCGAGCAGCACGGGCCAGAACATCGCCTGCGTGACGAGCGAGCTGTCGGTGCCGCCCTTCACGTACGCCGCCTGCAGCGAGCAGCGGTCCGGATAGTTGCCCTTGAAGTGCGCGGTATCCACTTCGACCTTCTTGATGATGCCCGGCTGCGCCAGCGCGACGATACACCAGTCGTTGCCCGGCTCGCGACGGCGGCGCGTTTCCCAGCCATCGCCCATGTTCACGCCGCGGCCCGGCATCAGAAGCGTCGAGGCGAGTCCGAAGTGCTGGTTGTTCGTGCCGACCAGATAGGCGCCGTTTTCCATCGCGCCGAGATCGACGAGCTGGTTGCGGTCCGCGTTGGTCCAGTCGAGTTGCGGCTGGCCATACACACGCAGACGCGCGATGCCGCCATCCGGATAGACATTCACGCGCAGGTGCGTGAACGGCTGCGCGGCGCCGACTTCGAGATAGTGGTGGCTGTTGCCTTGAAGCGTCGTCGACGGGACGATTTCCGTCCACTGCGTCGACTGGTTCGGCGCGCCATCGACGACATGCGCGCCTTCGATCGACGCCGCCGGCGGGAAGTTGCCGGTGAAGTGGCTCGTGTCGACATCGATGCCCTTGATCACGCCCGGACGCGCCAGCTTGACGACGCACCAGTCATAGCCCGTCGTGCGCTTGCGGCGGGTTTCCCAGCCGTCCATCCACTTGCCGTGATCGTCGAACTTGCCGGGGATGAACACGGCCGGCTCGGGGTTCAGCATGCGTTCCTTCGGCGCGAAGAAATCGTCGCTCGCCTCGAGTGCCTGCGCGCCCAGACGCGGGTCCGCGAGGTTCACATAGCGGCGCGTGAATTCAGGCGCGTTGGGATCGAGTGTCGGAATTGCCATTGTCTTCGTCCTTGGGGTTTCGGTTGCGGTGAAAGCGGATCAGGCCTGGATCAGGTCATTCAACCTGAAGCGCGCGATCCGGTAAATCTGATCGAGACTCGTGCGAAGCTCCTCGGCGCGGTCGTGATTCACGCGTTTTTCGAAGTTCGCGATGATGCCGTGCCGGTCGTAGCCACGCACGGCGAGAATGAAGGGAAAGCCGAACTTGTCGCGATATTGCTGGTTGAGCGATTGCAGCCTGTCGAACTCGTCCTGCGTGCACAGATCGAGGCCCGCGCCGCTCTGCTCGCGCGTCGATTCGGCCGTCAGTTCGCCGCGCACCGCCGCCTTGCCCGCGAGTTCCGGGTGGGCGTTGATGAGCGCGAGCTGTTTGTCATCGCCGGCGGTTTCGACGATATGCGACATCGACGCATGCAGCGCGTCGATGTCCTTGAAGGGGCGCTGTTGCGCCGCGGCTTCCGGCACCCACGGCGAGTGCTCGAAAATTCCCGCGAGCACCGTCACGAACGTGTCGGCGGGCATGGTGTTGAGTTGGTCGAGTGTGTATTGCATCGCCTTCATGCCGCCGTCCCGTTGTTAGCTTTTTCGAAAGGATGTTGCTCGCGCCAGTGACGCGCGATGTCCACACGCCGCGTGACCCACACGCGATCGTGCTTCTCGATGTGATCGAGGAATTTCTGCAGGCCGCGGAAACGCCCGGGACGTCCGAGCAGGCGGCAATGCATGCCGATGGAAAGCATCTTGGGCGCTTCGTCGCCCTCTTCGTAGAGCACGTCGAACGCGTCCTTCAGATACGTGAAGAAGTGCTCGCCGGTGTTGAAGCCCTGCGGCGTCGCGAAGCGCATGTCGTTGGTGTCGAGCGTGTACGGCACGATCAGATGCGGCTTCTTCTCGCCGCCCGTCACTTCGACTTCGGTCCAGAACGGCAGGTCGTCGCCATAGTTGTCCGAGTCGTAGAGGAAACCGCCGTGCTCCGCGACCAGCCGATGCGTATTCGGACTGTCGCGCCCGGTGTACCAGCCGAGCGGGCGCACGCCCGTCACGCGCTCGATCGCTTCCATGCCGAGGCGCATGTGCTCCGCCTCGCGCTCCGGCGACATGTCCTGATAGTGAATCCAGCGATACCCGTGACACGCGATCTCATGCCCCAGTTCGACAAACGCCTTCGCCAGTTCCGGATGCCGCTCGATCGCCATGCCGACGCCGAAGATCGTGAGCGGCATGCCGCGCTTCTCGAACTCGCGCAGAATGCGCCACACGCCCGCGCGCGAACCGTATTCGTAGATCGATTCCATGCTCATGTGACGCGACGGATACGCCGCCGCGCCCACGATTTCCGACAGGAACTGCTCCGAGCCCGGGTCGCCGTGCAGCACGCAGTTCTCGCCGCCTTCTTCGTAATTGAGCACGAATTGCACGGCGACGCGGGCGCGTCCCGGCCAGTTCGCCTGCACCGGATGACGGCCGTAGCCGATCAGGTCGCGTGGATAGTTCGGATCGAGTGACATGGCTGGCGTTGAGCTCAAGCGTTGAAAAAACGGGATTGTTGACGATTCAGTGTAGCTAAAAGACCCGCACGCGCCCATACATCAGGGCAGATAATCCGGGTCACGTCATCTGTATGTGACCCGGCTTTTCCGCCATCAGCGCGGGCTGAAATCCGACAGCACGCCGTCGTACCGTTTCGCCAGCGGCCGCGCATAGTCGCCACGTTTCGCCGTGTGAAGCTTCAGCGCGACGAGCGCCTCCGTCCATTTCACCGCCGCCGTCACGCCCTCCACCACCGGCGCGCCGATCGCGTCCTCCACCTCGCGGCAGAACTCCGCCATGCCCGCGCAGCCGAGCACGATGGCGTCCGAGCCGTCCTCATCGAGCGCGCGCCGGCATTCGTCGATGATCGTCTGACGCGCGGGCGAGCCCGGCACGTCGAGCTCGAGCACGGGAACGTCGGTCGCACGGACGTTCTTGCAGAAGCGCGTCATGCCGTAGCGCTCCGCCAGATGCCAGGCCATGCCGACGGTGCGCTGCAGCGTGGTGACGACCGAAAATCCCGGCGCGATGACGCTCGCCGCGTGCATCGCCGCCTCCGCGATGCCGATCACCGGGCCGCGCGCCAATTCGCGAGCCGCGTAAAGGGCCGGATCACCGAAGCAGGCAATCACGTAACCGTCGAAACCCTGCTTTTCGCCGGCCTCGATTTCGTCTAGCAGCCCGAGCGACGCGATCGCTTCGTCGTAATAGCCTTCGATGGACGCCGGGCCCATCGTCGGGCTCACGGCGACGATCTCCGTGCCGGGCGCGGCGACCTCGCGGGCGCAGCGGCCCATCGAGTCGGTCATGCGCTGCGTCGTGTTCGGGTTGATCAGTTTGATACGCATTGCTTTCTCCAGACTGCGTTCGATTGTTCTCTCAGGTTCTATCGTTTGTTATAGGCGGTGATTCAGACTTCGCGATTACGAGCGGCGAGGAAGTAATAGAACACCGCGCCCAGGCCCGCGCCGATGAACCACGAGAAGTTCGCGGCGCCTTCCAGCGACGGCACCACCACGCAGAGCGTCGCGATTACTGCTGCCGGCAGGAGCGCCATCACCGCGCGGCGGTTCACGCCCTTCGTGTACCAGTACTTGCCTTCCTCGGACACCGTGTAGAGATCGTCGACCACCAGCTTGCCGCGCTTCACCAGATAGAAGTCGAGGATCAGCACGCCATACAACGGTCCGATGAAGCTGCCCAGAATATCGAGCGTGTAGTGGATCACGGCCGGGTTGTTGAACAGGTTCCACGGCGTGATGAAGATCGACGCGACCGCCGCCATCATGCCGCCCATGCGCCAGCTGATGAGCTTCGGCGCGACGTTCGAGAAGTCGAAGGCCGGCGACACGAAGTTCGCCACGATATTGATGCCGATGGTCGCGATCGTGAAAGTCAGCGCGCCGAGAATCACGGCGGACGGATGATCGATGCGGCCTACCGTCTCGACCGGATCGGTGATCAACTGGCCGAACACCGGCAGCGTCGCCGCAGTCGTGATGACGGTCACCAGCGAGAAGGCCAGGAAGTTGACCGGCAGGCCCCAGAAGTTGCCACGCTTGACGCTGCGGAAGCTCTTGCCATAGCGCGAGAAGTCGCCGAAGTTCAGCATCGGGCCGGAGAAGTACGACACGACGAGCGAGATCGCGGTGATCATCACGGGAATCACTTCCATGCCGTGATACTTCACGCCGCCCAGATTCAGGCCGATGTTGCCGATGCCCGCGCGCCACACCATGTAGCCGGCGAGAATGAACATCACGACATACACGGCGGGACCGGCGAAGTCGATGAACTTCTTGATCATCTCCATGCCGCGCCAGAACACGACGGCCTGCAACACCCAGAGCAGCATGAAGCCCGCCCAGCCGAGCGCCGAGAGGCCGACGAAGCCGTACTTGTGCACGTCGGCATACGGCATCAGCGAGGGCACGAACTTCAGCACGACGATGACGAGCGCGCTCGACGCCAGATACGTCTGAATGCCGTACCACGCAACCGCGATGAGCCCGCGAATCACGGCGGGAATGTTCGCGCCGAGCACGCCGAAGGTGGCGCGGCACGCGACGGGATACGGCACACCGGCAACCTGGCTCGGCTTCGCGATCATGTTGCACAGCACGTTCACAAGACCGATGCCGATCAACAACGACACCAGCACTTGCCAGCTCGTCAGACCGAGTGCGAACAGGCTGCCCGCGAACACGTATCCGCCGACGCTGTGCACGTCCGACATCCAGAAGGCGAAGATGTTGTACGCGCCCCAGGTCTGGTTCTTGAGGGGGGCGAGATCCTCGTTGTAAAGGCGGTCGCTGTAACCGGCGGGCAGATTCGGATCGTGGTCCGCTGTCTGCTCTTCGTATTGCGGCAAGGCTGAATTGCCGGATGCACTGAACTGGGCCATGACGTCTCCTTCATTGGCTGCTTGCGTAATGAAAAAAAGCAAATGCTCGAGTGACAAGCTTCGATCGGATGCCTTCGCCGAGGTCTCGCATCGGCGCGGCATTCTTTGGATTTGCGTTATCGCTTCCGGGCCTGAAACCAAGAGCGCGCGAGGCACCTGCCCCACACGCCCGCCCGGCGGCGGCTTTCATTTCACGCTCACTTGAGCGTCCTGTCCGATGCATCGCACGTTGCGGATTCTTGCGCGTGCGACTCTCCGCGCGCCCGGTGCGGATGCGCGGGGCACGGTCTCCAATTAGTTAGTCCTGCTTCATTCAGCCGATGGCAGATACTCCGACCTGCCGTGTTCCGCTGCTACGTGTCGAGCGTCTGTTCGCGCTCGGAGGGTCTTGCGAATACTTCCTTCAGATCGACCGCACCGCGCGCGGGCCGCTCCAGCATCTTCAGTTCGACATCGCGCAGATGCTGCGCCATCAGACCGGCGGCTTTCGTTGCATCGCCGGTATCGAGCGCGGCGAGTATCTCTTCGTGATCCTCGAACGAGCATGAGCTCTTGCCGAGCGATTCATATAGCGCCGAAATCAGCGTCGAACGCGCGACGAGTCCCGACAGGCATTCGCACAGCACCGTGTTGCCGGTGAGCGCCGCGAGCTCGGTGTGAAACTCGCCGGAAAGCCGGATCCACGAAGAAAAATCGTGGCTTTCGAACGCGCGGCGCTCCTTGCCGATGGTCGCGCTAATCGACTTCAGCCGGCGCGTGCCGTGTCCCTGCGCGATCCGCTCCACCACCGCCAGTTCGATGATGCGGCGCATCTCGAACACCTCGTGCACTTCCTGCAGCGACGGACTCGCGACAAACGCGCCGCGATTCGGCTCCAGATCGACGAGCCGTTCGTTCGACAGTTGCGCGAGCGCCTGACGGACGGTGCCGCGCTTGACGGCGAACACCTCGCATAACTGCGCTTCGGTCAGCTTCGCGCCCGGTGCGAGCCGATGCTCGAGGATCGCGGCGCGGATGTTCTCGGCGATCGACTCGGCATTTGCTCCGTTCGAAGCGGCAACTGCGGCATTCGGGGCAGCACTACGCGTGGTGTCGGACATGATGTGCTCGCTTGCATGTTAAGCATCTTAGAATCGACATAAAGATTGTCAACAATTCATTTGAGAAATCGTTGACTTTCGGCCGTGTTTCGTTGGCTCGGCTAGCCTTCATCTCAATACGGACGGTCCTCTCAGCCAATTTATCAAGTTTTTGTCAGCATTGCCGCCACTTTTTTGTCGACAATCTAAAGGGTGAGGTTGGTGCGCGGTTGAAGTCCGGATGGTGCAAATTAAGACCGTTAGTTGCGAGTTAAGTCAAAAAACGAGGCGCTCAATAAGCGCCTCCTGATCGTCGAATCAAGCCAGATGCGGGTAGTCGGAGAGTTTCAGCGTAAAACCCCGCTCCGTCGCGACCAGATGCGCCGTTGCACCGAAAGGCAACGTAAGAAGATTTTCGATGTGCCCGAACTGCAACCCGGTCACCACCGGAATGCCGGTCACGGCTCTGACCTGCTCGATCATCGCGTCGAGCGAGTAGCCGTTGTCGTACTCAGAGAGCCTGCCGCCGGAAAACTCGCCCATCACGATCGCCTGCTGACGGCCGAGCACGCCGGACTGATGCAACTGATAGATCATTCGCTCGATGCGAAACGGATGCTCGTTCACATCTTCGAGGTAAAGAATTCCGCCTTCGACCGGGGGCAGATACGGCGTGCCGACGAGCGACGCCAGGATCGCGAGGTTGCCGCCCCACAGCATGCCGGTCGCGTTCACGGTCTGGCGCTGCGGCGTGTTGCTCGTCACCGTGAAGCTCGAATGGGAGATCGCGTTCCAGAAATGCTGCATCGTGAACGCGCTCACCTGTTCAGCGCCGAAATCACCCGCGAACATCGGTCCGCCGAAGCTTTTCACGCCGGCATGCGCGAACAGCGCGCACTGGATCGCCGTGAAATCGCTGTGCCCGACGATCGCCACCGGCTGATCGGAAAGCCTGCGCAAACCGACATAATCGAGCCCGTGCAGAATGCGCGACGCGCCGTAACCGCCGCGCACCGCCAGTACGATGTCAGGCAACCGGCGCAACGGATCGGCGAGGCGATTGAGATCGGCTGCGCGCTCGGCATCGGTGCCGCCGAAGCGCTGAAAGCGCCGGCGCGTCGCTTCGACGTTTTCGAGCCGATGCCCTTCCCTGCGCAATCGCCCGATGCCGCGTTCCACTGCCGCCGGATCGTGCGGATAGCCCGAAGGCGCGACGAGATCGATGGTGCGTGATTTCACGATGTTGTTGTCGTTGGATTCGTTATCGGGCTTCTCGCGCGCGGCGCGCATCGCGCTCTTCGCGCGCCAGGCGGCGGCGTTCCGCGAAGAAATTCTTGAGCGCGTGCCCGCATTCGTCCGCGAGCACGCCGCCTGTCACAGTGGTGTGATGATTGAGCTGCGTATTCGCGAACATGTCGACGACACTGCCGCACGCGCCCGTCTTCGGGTCCGTCGCGCCGTAGACGACGCGCGAGATGCGCGCGTGCATGATCGCGCCCGCGCACATCAGGCACGGCTCCAGCGTGACATAGAGTTCGCAGCCCGGCAGTCGATAGTTTTCCAGCTTCTGGGCGGCGGCGCGCAGCGCGGCCATTTCGGCATGCGCGGACGGATCGTGTCCGCGAATCGGATGATTGAAACCGGTGGCGATGACATCATCGCCGAGCACGATCACCGCGCCCACGGGCACTTCGCCCGCGCGACGAGCTTCGTCGGCGGCGCGTTGCGCGAGCGCCATGAAGCGGCGATCGCGTTCGTTCGAATGATCGTCGATGGAGGCGATGGGCGCGGGATCGGGCGCGTCCGGCATCCCGGTCACTTGGCTTCGGCTTCCAGCGCCACGCGCGACTGCGCGCGTTCGGAGAGCCGTTCGGCGATGCGCCGGCGATACTCATGCGGCACGCAGCCGCCGCCACGCAGCGATTCGAGCGCCATGTCGAGCGCGAGCATCCGCGCTTGCAACTGGCAACGGGCGGCGGGGTCCGTCACCTTGTCGAACTCTTCCTGAAGCCCGCGCAGCGCGCGAAGCTGTTCGACGGCAGGCGGGACGAAGCCCGCGTTCTTGAGGATTCGATTGGCGACACGCACTTCCTCGGGCACGAGGACGTCGTCGTCGAAGTTGAGCGGTGCGCCCGCGCCCGGCAGGTTGTTGAACTCGCCACGCGTAGCGGCTTCGTTGATCCGCTGTTCGACCAAAGCATCTAGCAATTTCATCGGGGATTACGACCGGCTTTCACCCGCGAACGGGCACGGTCTGTCACGATTTCCGTTGGTTAGCTCGAAGTCGGAAGGCAACCGGAAGACCACGCTTGCGCGTTGTTCGGCACGTCTCGACAATCCAGTGTCTATTCTATCAGCGGCTGCCTAGAGGTTTTCGTCGGGGGCGCGCGTGTTCACGGCGTGAGGCCGTATACCGGGCTTATTGCTGTTCTTATGCGTCGTTTGCGCAACATTCGTTGACGGCGTCGCAGCAACTGTGCTTGTACGATGTCTAACCGCCCGGCATGCGCTCCAACGCCCCGCCGCCGCGCGTATAGCCTTCGGTCGCAAGCAAAAGCCGCCGCGTGTACTCATGGGAAACGTCGCGCGAGCGCACCGCGTCCACACCCAGTTCCTCGACGATCTCGCCATTGCGCATCACCGCGACGCGCTGACACAAAAAGCCGATCACCGCGAGGTTATGACTCACGAGGATCATCGTCAGCTTGCGCTCGCGATGCAAACGGCGCAGCAGATTCAGAATCTCGGCCTGCACCGAGACATCGAGCGCGGAAGTCGGTTCATCGAGCAGCAGCACGCGCGGCCCGACGATCAGCGCCCGCGCGATCGACACGCGCTGCCGCTGCCCGCCCGACAACTGATGCGGATAGCGAAAGCGGAACGCCGGCCCGAGCCCGACTTCGGCGAGCGCATCGAGGATACGCGCGTCTTCGTCGCCGATGCCGTTGATCGCAAGCGGTTCGCGCAAGGTCTTGTCGACGGTGAAGCGCGGATGCAGCGCGCCATACGGGTCCTGAAACACCATCTGCACATCGCGCCTCGCAGGTTGAGAACCGATGCGTATGCTGCCGCCCGCAAGCGGCGTCAGCCCGGCGAGCGCGCGCAGAAGCGTCGACTTGCCGCTGCCCGATTCGCCGACGAGCCCGAACACCTCGCCCTCCTCCACGCGCAGGGAAACGTCGCGCACGGCGTCGACGTGGCCGGTCTTCGTCTTGAAGCGAATCAGCGCGCGCTCGATGTCGATCATCGCGCGGTCCTTTCATCGAGCCATGCCGGATCGCGGCGCAGCGTCGGCAATTCGTCGGGCGGATTGTCGAGCGGCGGATTCGCTTCGAGCAGGCCGCGCGTGTAGGGATGCGTCGCGTGAACGAGATCGCGCGCGGCGCACGTCTCCACGACGCGCCCGCCGTACATCACCGCGACGCGGTCGCAGAACGACATCACGAGCGGCAGATCGTGGCTGATGAAGACGAGCCCGGTGTCGTGGCGCTCGATCATCTCGTCGAGCACGGCAAGCACCTGCATCGACACGAGGACGTCGAGCGCGCTCGTGGGTTCGTCGGCGATCAGGAGGCGCGGACCAGCGGAGACCATCATCGCGATCATCACGCGCTGGCCCATGCCGCCCGACAGTTCATGCGGATACGCATCCGCGACGCGCTGCGGATCGCGGATATGCACCGCTTCCAGCGCCGCGACGATGCGCTCGCGCAGCGCCCGCCTGCTCTCTTTCACGCCCTGCCGCACGAAGGTTTCGCGCATCTGCTGCGCGACCGTCATCACCGGGTTGAGAGAGAATTTCGGGTCCTGCAGGATCATGCTCATGCGCGTGCCGCACAGGCGCCGGCGCTCCTTCGGGCGCATCGCGAGCAGGTCCTGTCCTTCGAAGCGCAACGCCTGCGCCGACCAGTTCGCCTCGGGCGGCAGCAGTCCGAGCAGCGCGCGCCCCGTGAGCGATTTGCCCGATCCCGATTCGCCGACGATGCCGAGCCGTTCGCCGCGCCGCACCGTCAGCGACACGCCGCGCACGGCGGGCATGAGCGTGCCGTCGTGGCCGGCGAACGATACTTCCAGACCTTCGATCTGCGCGAGCGGCGTCGACATGTCAGCCTCCGTGACGCGGATCGAAGACGTCGCGCAGACCGTCGCCGAGCAGGTTGAACGCGAGGCTCACCGCGAGGATCGCGAGGCCGGGGATTGTCGCGACCCACCAGGCATCGAGCAGCACGTTGCGGCCCGCCGCGACCATGTAGCCCCATTCCGGGCTCGGCGGCTGCGCGCCCAGCCCGAGAAAACCGAGGCCGGCGACGGCGAGAATGATGCCCGCCATGTCGAGCGTCGCGCGCACGATCACCGACGACGAGCACAGCGGCACGATATAGCGCAGCAGGATGCGTGGATGCGACGCGCCTTGCAGACGCGCCGCGTGAATGTAGTCCGACTGCGCGAGCCGCAGCGATTCCGCGCGCGCAAGCCGGGCATACGGCGGCCACGCGGTGATCGACAGCGCGATCACCGCATTGAGCACGCCCGGCCCGAGCGCCGCCGCGAACGCGAGCGCGAGCACGATCTTCGGGAACGCCAGCGCGACATCGGTGAGCCGCATCAGCACCGTATCGACGATGCCGCCGCAATAGCCCGCCACCGTGCCGATCAGAAGCCCGACCGGCACGACGAGCACGACGACGAGCATCGCGATCGCCAGTGTGAGGCGCGAGCCGTGCACGAGCCGCGAGAGGATGTCGCGGCCGAGTTGATCGGTGCCGAACCAGTGCGCCGCGCCGGGCGGCGTGAGACGTTCGGCGAGCACTTGCTGCAATGGATCCTGCGTGACGAGCAGCGGCCCGACGGCCGCGACCACGATGAGCAGCAGCAGGATCGCGAGCCCGACCATGCTCAGCGGATTCGACGAGAACCGCCGCCAGCGCCGATACGCGCGGCCGAGCGCGGCCTGACGCGGCGACGCGGGCGTCTCGGTGAGAAGCCACGTGCGCAAGCCCGTTCGCGCCGGTTTCATCTGCGCAAAGTCCTCCATGTCAGCGCGAGCGTGGATCGAACACGCGATAAAGCGCATCGGTCAGCAGATTGAGCGCGATGAACGTCGCGCCGATCACGAGTGTGCTGCCGAGCACGGCGTTCATGTCGGCGTTGAGCAGCGCGCCCGTCAGATACGAGCCGATGCCCGGCCACGCGAACACGATCTCGGTGAGCACCGAGCCTTCGAGCAGATAGCTGTAGGCGAGCGCGATCACCGTCAGGAGCGGCACCGCGATGTTGCCGAACGCGTGCCGCCAGATCACGCGCCGCTCGGGCAGGCCTTTCGCGCGCGCGGTCGTCACGTATTCCTGGCTCAGTTGTTCGAGCATGAACGAGCGCGTCATGCGCGACAGATACGCGATCGAATAGAACGCGAGCACGCCCGCCGGCAGCGCGATATGCGAGAACGCGTTTTTGAACACATCCCATTCGCCGGCCATGATCGAATCGATGAGCAGGCTGCCCGTGCGTGTATCGACCATGCCGTCGTAGACCGGATCGATGCGTCCCGGTCCCGACACCCAGTGCAGCCGCGCATAGAAGAGCAAGAGGCCCATCAGCGCGAGCCAGAACACCGGCACCGAACTGCCCGCGAGCCCGATCACGCGCGCCACGTGATCGACGATGCGGTTGTGCTTCACCGCCGCCGCCACGCCAAGCGGCACGCCGATCGCGACGCCGATGAAGGTCGACAGCGTCGCGAGTTCGAGCGTCGCGGGAAAGACGCGTTTGATATCGTCGATGACCGGGTTGGCCGTCAGCAGCGAGATGCCGAGGTTGCCGTGCAACACGTCGCGCGCGTAGATCAGGAATTGATCGATGAGTGGCTTGTCGAGCCCGAGCCGCAGGCGCGCGGCCGCATACGCGCTCGCGGATGCGCGGTCGCCGAGAATCGCGAGCACGGGATCGATCGGTATCTTGCGGCCGATGAAGAACGTGATCGCGAGCAGGCCCGTGAACGTGATGGCGAGCATCGCGATCCAGCGCGCGAGCGCAAGCGCGATGCGTACGCCGCCGCGCCGCGAACTCGCGGCGCGCATGCGCTCGATCAGCGTGACCGTGCTCACTGCTTCCTGATATTGCGGTACGACACGAGATCGTTGATCGGCCCGACTTCCAGACCGGTCACGCCGGGACGCGCCGCCACCTGCGACACCTTCTGGAACATGATCACGAATGGCGACTTCGCGAGCACTTCGCGCTGCATCTTCTCGTAGAGCTGCGCGCGCTTCTTCGTGTCGCTTTCGGCAAGCGCGGCATCGGTTTCCCTGGTCAGTTGCGGAATGTCCCAGTCGTTGCGCCACGCGAGCATCTTGTAGCTCGACGCATCCGAGTTGTCCGGGTTCCATACGAAGCCCTGCGCGTTGCTGTGCGGATCGATGTAATCCGCCGACCATTCGCCGATATAGATGTCATGCGCCCGCGCGCGATAGCGTCCGAGCGTCTGCTTGTTGTCGCTCGGCATGAGCTGCACCTTGATGTTCGCGAGCGCGAGATTCGCCTGCACCGCCTGCGCGATCTCGCTGTACGGATAGTCGTTGCGCACGTCCATCTTCACCGTGAATCCGTTGGCGAGCCCGGCCTTCGCAAGCAGCGCCTTCGCCTTCGCGACATCCTGGTGATACGGGTTTTCGTTCAGCGCGCCGAGAAAGCCTTCGGGCAGAAACGTTTCGTGGACCTTGTAGGTCGTGCGGATCACGTTCTTCTGGATGCCCTGATAGTCGATCAGCCACTTCATCGCTTCCCAGACTTCCGGCTTCGCGAGATTCGGGTTCTTGTTGTTGAGGCCGAGATACATCAACGTGGCTTGCGGGACGGCGCTCGCCTTGATGACGCCGTTCTTCGAAAGCGTGTCGAGATCGTCCGGGCTCAGATCGCGCGCGACGTCGATATCGCCGTTCTGGATCATCAGGCGCTGGCTCGCCGCCTCGGTCACGTGACGCAGCACGATGCGCTTCATCGCGAGCGGGATGCGGTAGCCCTCGAAGCGCTGCAGCACGATGCTGTCGTTGGCGGTCCACTTCACGAGCTTGTACGCGCCCGAACCGGCCTCGTTGGTCTTGAGCCACTCGTTGCCATAGTCGTTGCCCTTCGCGTGCGATTCGGCGAGCTTGCGATCCACCACCGACGCCGGCCACGAACCGAGCACATTCAGCACGAAGGTCGGCGCGTAACGCCGATCGGTGGTGATCGCGACGGTCGTGTCGTCGATCTTCTTCACGTTCTGCAACGCGTTCGCCTTGGTGAGACCGATGCCCGCGAGCACCGCCGCCGCGCCCTTGTCGAGCAATGCGGTACGCTGGATCGACCACGCGACGTCGTCGGCCGTGAGCGGATTGCCCGAGTGGAACTTGAGGCCCGGGCGGATCTTGAACGTGAACGTGAGACCGTCCTGACTGACGCTCCAGGATTCGGCGACATCGCCATTGAATTTCGACGGGTCTTTCAGATCGACGCGCACCAGCCGGTCGTACGTGTTCGCGACATATTCTTCCGGCACGAGCTCGTAGATTTCGCCGGGGTCGAGCGAGGTGAACTCGTCGAGCAGCGTCGCCATGACGAACATGTCCTTCGGCGTGGCGGCCTGCGCGCTGTGCAAGCCCGTGAATGCCGTCAGCGCCGATGCGAGCATGACCGCTGCCAATGCCTTTTTCATGGGTGGTCGTCCTGTTGTCGTCGGGTTCACAGCAGCCGCAACGGGCCGCTTTCTTCGTTGTCGATCAGAGCAAGTTCGCGCGAGCCTGGCAATTCGTAATGCCACCACTCGCTCTTGATGTGCGTGAAGCCGGCGCCGTGCATCACGCCGAGCAACAGCGTGCGGTTGCGCTGCACATGCTCCGGCAGGCCGAAGTGGAAATGCTCGGATTCGACGACCATCGCGTCGAATCCGGTGCCCATGTCGAGTTCGTTGCCGTCGCGATCGACCAGCGTGAGATCGACTGCCGTGCCGCGGCTATGGTTCGAACCGCGGCCGAGTTCGGCGATGAAGGTCGGGTCAGGCAGGAAGTCCCATAGCACCTTTTGCGCTTGCGGCGGGCGATAGGCGTCGAAGATCCTCAGCGTCGTGCCGATGCTGCGCGCGATATCGACGGCTTTTCGTAATGCCGCTTCGGCGGGTTCCAGCAAGAGACAGTGCTGGGCCTTGTAGATCGGTTTGCCGGTGAAGTTGCGATCGGTCGCGTAGACGAGGTCGATCTGGACATCGTGGGTTTCGGGCGTGATGTGCAGCAGGCGGGATCGCGTCATGGGTTGCATGCGGCTTCGATTTCGATAGACGAACCTTAACGCGTTAGAAAATTTCGCGAAACCCTTTGTCGGATCGTTTCGGCAATCAAAGCCCGAGCGGCCAGCGCGCGAGGACGTCGTAATGCGATTTGCCTAGCACGCTGCGCACGAGCGCAAACTCGCGCGCGGTCCATGTGACGGGCGCGACGGGTTCGCGCGCGATGCGCTGCTCGTCGTAGAGCAAGGTCACGTGGGGCGTGAAGCGCGGATGGCGTTGTGCGGCGTCGAGCGCTTGCTGGAGTGCGGCGAGTGGCCCGGTGACATCGCCCGAGAGAACCAGCGGACGCTTTGAGCGACGGCCGGAGAAGGTTTCGATCCGGTCGAGCGTCACTTCGACGGGTGACAGCGCGATTCGGGAGGCGGCGGCACGCGCTTGCGTGAGCACGTCGGCGGGGAGGCCCGCGAAGGCGCCGAGGTAATGGAGGGTGACGTGAAGGCGGTCGATGGGAATCGGCTTCGCCTTCAGCTTATGCTCGATGCGTAGCCGCGCGGCCAGTTCGGCGATGCGCGTGGCGGCGGGATCGTCGGGGTACAGCGCGAAGAAGAGCGAGTCGGTGATGCGCCCGCTCGGCTCGCGTCCGGACGCAACGTCAGCCATGCGCCCGGCTCGCGCTCAATGTGAAGCGACGGCCATCACTCCCACTCGATCGTCGCAGGCGGCTTGCCCGAGATGTCATACACCACCCGATTGATCCCGCGCACCTCATTGATGATGCGATTGGAAACATGTCCAAGCAACTCATGCGGCAGATGCGCCCAATGTGCCGTCATGAAGTCGAGCGTCTGCACGGCGCGCAGCGCGACGACGTATTCATACGTGCGCCCATCCCCCATCACGCCGACGCTCTTCACCGGCAAGAACACCGCGAACGCCTGACTCGTCAGGTCGTACCACGACTTGCCCGTCTCCTTGTCGATGGTATTGCGCAGCGTCTCGATGAAAATCGCATCCGCGCGGCGCAGCAGATCCGCGAACTCGCGCTTCACCTCACCGAGAATCCGCACGCCCAGTCCCGGCCCCGGGAACGGATGGCGATACACCATTCCAGGCGGCAAACCGAGCTTCACGCCGAGTTCGCGCACTTCGTCCTTGAACAGTTCGCGCAGCGGTTCGAGCAGCTTGAGATTGAGCGTTTCCGGCAAGCCGCCGACGTTATGGTGGCTCTTGATCGTATGCGCGCCCTTCTTGCCCTTGCCCGCCGATTCGATCACGTCCGGATAGATCGTGCCTTGCGCCAGCCATTTGGCATCGGTGAGCTTGTCCGATTCCTTGTGGAATACCTCGACGAACTCCGCGCCGATGATCTTGCGCTTCGCTTCCGGATCGGTCACGCCCGCGAGCTTCTGAAGAAACTCCTCGCTCGCATCGACGTGAATCACCTTCACGCCCAGGTGATCCGCGAAGGTCGACATCACCTGTTCCGCCTCGTTCTGACGCAGCAGACCATGATCGACGAACACGCACGTCAATTGATCGCCGATCGCGCGATGCAACAGCGCCGCCGCCACCGACGAATCCACGCCGCCCGAGAGACCGAGAATCACGTGCTCGCTGCCGACCTGCGCGCGGATCTTCTCCACGGCCTCGTCGATGTAATGGCCCATCTCCCAATCCGCCCGCGCGCCGCACAGTTCCAGCACGAAACGATCGAGCATCGCGCGGCCCTGCACGGTGTGCGTGACTTCCGGATGCCATTGCAGGCCGTAGAAACGGCGGTCGTCGTCGGCCATCGCGGCGATCGGGCACGAGGGCGTCGAAGCCATCAGCTTGAAACCCGTGGGCAGATCGACGACCTTGTCGCCGTGGCTCATCCACACCTTGAGCATCGATTCCGACTTCTCGTTCGTGAAGTCCTCGATGCCTTCCAGAAAGCCCGTGTGATTCAGCGCCTGCACTTCCGCATAGCCGAATTCGCGCACGTTGCCCAGTTCGACCTTGCCGCCGAGCTGGTCGGCCATCGTCTGCATGCCGTAACAGATGCCGAGCACCGGCACGCCGAGATCGAAGACGATCTGCGGAGCGCGCGGCGACTTCGCCTCGGTGACCGAGTTCGGACCGCCCGACAGGATGATGCCCTTCGGCGCGAATTCGCGGATGAAGCTTTCGTCGACATCGTACGGATGGATTTCCGAGTAGACGTGCGACTCGCGGATGCGGCGGGCGATCAGTTGAGTGACTTGGGAGCCGAAATCGAGAATCAGAATTTTGTCGTGCATGGCTGCGGCCAAAGGCTAAGTGAACGAATGATGTCGGTACGGCCGGGGCGCGATCTTGCGCGGCCCGCCGGCCAATAAATCGACGGCCGGCACAAAGGCCGACCGTACGTGTCTTGCGTGCTTCCGCTGCTGCGCTCGCGTGGCGTGCGGCATGCGCTTCGCGTCCTCAACGTGGTACGCGGCCCGCGTCGGGCGCGAGCGGATCGACTCTTCGACCCGTCGCCGGATCGATCTCGCCGCTGATCACGGGCTCGATGCGCTTCCCGGTGACCGGATCGATCGCGCGGCCCGTGACCGGGTCGAGCGTACCGCCCGTGACGGGATCGACCGCGCCGTCCGGATGCGCGCGGATGGCAGCCGGTGCGATCGGCGAAGCGGGATCGAGCGGACGTCCCGACGCATCGATTACGCGCCCCGAAACCGGATCGATGGCCGTCGCTTCGGGCGCGCGGGCTGCGGGTCGCACGGCGGTATCCACAGATGTCGCCGTGGTCGCGCGAATGTCGTCGCGCTTTTGCGCCGCCTTCTTTTCCGCGCGCTGCGCCGATGCCGCGCCGGCCAGCGCCGCGCGCTCGCGCCGACGCACCGCCGACGACAGCCTCACGCTGCCCAGACCGAGCACCAGCAGCACGGCGCCGACCACCGCCGCGCTGATCTGCCCGAAGCCATCGACCTGCGGCGTGTGCAATCCGAGCAGCCAGACCAGTACCACGACGCCCGAAAGCCACTGCACGTGGCCCGATACCCGGGCGGCGCGCGCGGTCAACGCGCCATCGACCGCCGCATGAAACGCGAGCCACGAAAGGCCCATGAGCGCGATGCCGAGCAATTGTCCGGCGAGCGCCGGTTGCACGCGGATCGCATCCAGTTGCAGCGCGCCGTACAGGCCTGCCCACGGCGTCAGCAGAAACAGCAAACCAAACGCCAGAAAAATCAGGGCATTGATGACGAGCACGACCCGCAGCAACGGTTTCATGATCGCTCCGCTTGATCAGTCGACGTGATAGTTGGGCGCTTCCTTCGTGATCTGCACGTCATGCACATGCGACTCTCGCATGCCCGCCGCCGTGATCTGCACGAACTCCGCCTTCTCGTGCATTTCAGCGATGGTGCGGCAGCCGCAATAGCCCATGCTCGCGCGTACGCCGCCGACGATCTGGAACAGGATGGCGTTGACCGAGCCCTTGTAGGCCACACGGCCTTCGATGCCTTCCGGCACGAGCTTGTCGATGTTCGCCGAGTTGTCCTGGAAGTAGCGGTCCGCCGCGCCGTCCTTCATCGCGCCGACCGAGCCCATGCCACGGTACGACTTGTACTGGCGGCCCTGATACAGGAACACGTCGCCCGGCGACTCCTCCGTGCCCGCGAGCATGCTGCCCATCATGACCACGTTCGCGCCCGCCGCGAGCGCCTTGGAGACGTCGCCCGAGAAACGCACGCCGCCGTCCGCGACGACCGGCACGCCGGTGCCGCGCAGCGCTTCCGAGACGTTGGCGATCGCCGTGATCTGCGGCACGCCGACGCCCGCGACGATACGCGTTGTGCAGATCGAGCCCGGGCCGATGCCGACCTTCACCGCGTCCGCGCCGTACTCGACGAGCGACTTCGCCGCCGCCGCCGTCGCGATATTGCCGCCGATGACCTGCACGTGCGGATAGTTCTGTTTGACCCAGCGCACGCGCTCGAGCACGCCCTGGCTGTGTCCGTGCGCGGTATCGACGACGATCACGTCGACGCCCGCCTGCGCGAGCAGATCGACGCGCTCTTCATTGTCCGCGCCGACGCCCACCGCCGCGCCCACGCGCAGCTTGCCGTCCTGGTCCTTGCAGGCGTCCGGGTTCTCGGTCTGCTTGGTGATGTCCTTCACCGTCATCAGGCCGCGCAGTTCGAACGCGTCGTTCACCACCAGCACGCGCTCCAGGCGATGGCCGTGCATCAGCGCCTTCGCCTCGGCCAGCGACGTGCCTTCCTTGACCGTCACGAGACGCTCGCGCGGCGTCATGATGTTGCGCACCGGCTCATCGAGACGTTCTTCGAAACGCAGGTCGCGGTTGGTGACGATGCCGATCAGCTGCGCGCCCTCGACCACCGGAAAGCCCGAAATGCCGTGCTGTTGCGTCAGCGCGATGACGTCGCGCACGCGCATCTGCGGCGGCACGGTGATCGGATCGCGCACGACGCCCGACTCGAAGCGCTTGACTTTCGCGACTTCGCGGGCCTGTTCCTTGGCGGTGAGATTCTTGTGGACGATGCCGATGCCGCCCATCTGCGCCATCGCGATGGCGAGCCGGCCTTCGGTGACCGTGTCCATGGCGGCGGACACGAGGGGCATGTTCAGGGAAATGTTGCGAGTCAGCTGCGATTTCAGGCTGGTGTCGCGCGGAAGAACGCTGGAGAACGCGGGAACGAGGAGCACGTCATCGAACGTGAGTGCTTTCTGGATCAGACGCATGGCAAATCCTATGGGCGCAAAAGCAGATTATACCGATAGTTCCCCGGATTTTCACTGCCCGAACAGCAGCTTAGGCCATTCGACCGCAAAATCCGCGCCGTGCGCGGCACACCGGGGCGGTTGCAGTTTTCGACAAGACGGCCTCCCGGGGTCGCGTGCTACGCTTCGCGCCGTCAAGTGAAATAACGGCGGGAGTCGGGCAATGCAGCGCGGTGTGATGTATGGAATGACGGCGGGCGCGATCTGGGGTTTCATCTTTCTCGCGCCCCGGCTCCTGCCGGATTTTTCGCCGCTGACGCTCTCGATCGGCCGCTATCTGATGTACGGCGCGGTGTCGGTCGCGGTCGCGCTGCCATTCGCCCGGCGCCTCCTGTCCAAGCTCACGCGTGCCGATTTCATCGCGCTGGTGAAGCTCGCGCTCGTCGGCAACCTGCTCTACTACATGCTGCTCGCGAGCGCGGTGCAGCTGGTGGGCGTCGCGCCTTCGTCGCTGATCGTCGGGATTCTGCCCGTGACCGTGACGCTCGCCGGACGGCGCGATCACGGCGCCGTCGACCTCAGGCGGCTCGTCGGGCCTCTGCTGCTGGTGCTGGCGGGCATCGCGTGCATCAATCTCGATGTGTTCAGCGACGTATTTTCATCGACGGGCGGCAGCGAACATGCGACGAGCGTGTTCACGCGCCTGACGGGCCTCGCCTGCGCGCTCGGCGCGCTCGCGTCGTGGACCTGGTACGCGGTCGTCAACGCGCGTTATCTGCAGGCGAACCGCCATTTCGACGGCAACGAGTGGTCGGTGCTGTGGGGCATCGTGACCGGTCTGCTCGGCGTCCTGCTCGGCGCGATCGTGTGGATGCTGCCCGCTGGAACCGTGCAGGCGAGCGTGCCGGCCGCGCGCTGGCAACTCTTCTGGATCGTGTCGTTCGCCCTGGCGACCGGCGGTTCGTGGCTCGGCAACATGCTGTGGAACGCGGCGTCGAAGCGCCTGCCGCTCACGCTCTCAGGGCAGATGATCGTATTCGAAACGCTGTTCGCGCTGCTCTACGCGTTCGTCTACGACGGCCGCTGGCCGCGCACGCCCGAAGTACTCGCAATCGTGCTGTTGCTGGTCGGCGTGATGTGGTCGGTCCGGCAACATTCGCTCGAAGCCGCACCCGCCGCCGCGAAGGAAGCGCCCGCGCACTGATTCAGTTCAGCGCGAATCCTTCGACTGCCACTTGCGCCCTTCGATCGAACCGGCCTTGCGCGCCTTGTCGACGCGGCGCTGGCGCGCGGCCTTCGGGTCCACTTTCAGCGGACGATAGATCTCCACGCGATCGAACTCCGCGAGCGCCGCGTCGAGCGGCTTGACCTTGCCGAACACGCCGACCTTCTGCGTCGTCAGATCGATGTCCCGATGCGCGCGTAAAACGCCGCTCGCCTCGATCGCATCGAGCACCGTCGCGCCGTCGCGCAATTCGACACGCTTCAGAAACGCGCCATCGGGCAGGCCGTAGCAGACATCGATATGCATCATGGCTTCCCGTAGCGCTGGTCCGCGCGCTTCACGAAGGAATCGACGAACGTGTTGGCGATATGGCTGAACACCGGCCCGATGAGCTTTTCCAGAATCACGTTGGAGAACTCGTAGTGCAGCGCGAACTCGATCTTGCACGCGTCCGCGCGCAGCGGCGTGAAGCGCCAGTAGCCGGTGAACTTCTTGAACGGACCGCTCAGGAACTCCATATCGATGTTGGTCGGACGCTTCTGCGTGTTGCGCGTCGCGAAGTGCTGCTTGATGCCCTTGAAGCTGATGTCGATCTTCGCTTCCATGCCGTTTTCGTCCTGGCGGCCGATTTCGACGCCGCCACACCAGGGCAAAAAATTGGGGTAGTCGGCGACATCGGTGACGAGGTCGAACATTTCTTCCGCTGAATGGCGGATCAACACGGTTTTCTGGACGTCTGCCATATAGGGCGCAGCGGTGGCTGGATTGGGCGGCAATGCGCAAGAGAACGCGGCAGGAGTTCGTTTGCCGCGCGGCGCGCTGCTAAAATCGTGATTTTAAACGAGTTGGGCACTTTCCATTCATGAGCATCATCGACAACAGAAAAGCCTTCTTCGATTACTTCATCGAAGAACGCTACGAAGCGGGTCTCGTGCTCGAGGGCTGGGAAGTCAAGGCGCTGCGCGCGGGCCGTGGACAGATCAAGGAAGGTTACGTCGTCATCAAGCAAGGCGAACTGTTTCTGATCGGCACGCATATCAGCCCGCTGCCCGAAGCGTCGAAATTCGCCAATCTCGATCCGGTGCGAACGCGCAAGCTGCTGCTGCATCGCGAGCAGATCGACAAGCTCATCGGCAAGGTCGAGCAGCGCGGGCATACGCTCGTGCCGCTCAACTTCCACTACAAGGAAGGCCGCGTGAAGTGCGAGATCGGCCTGGCGAAGGGCAAGAAGCTGCACGACAAGCGCGAGACCGAGAAGCAACGCGACTGGGAACGTGAACGCGCTCGCCTGATGCGAACGAGCACGCGTTAAATGAAACGGGGCGCCATTGAGCGCCCCGATTGCTTTCTTTCTTGCTTGCGTCAGCCCTTCTTGATGACGCCGCCGCCCTCGCCTCTCACGATGGTCAACGCCGACGCGATCATCGAACTCATATCCGACAGGTTGCCCGGTACGATCAGCGTGTTGCCCGTCTTCGCGATGTTGCCGAATGCGCCGACATACTGCTCCGCGATCTTCAGGTTCACCGCTTCCATGCCACCCGCGGTCTGGATCGCCGTGCCGATTTTCTGGATCGCCTGCGCATTCGCCTCGGCCACCGCGAGAATCGCCGACGCCTCGCCCTGCGCCTGATTGATGGCCGCCTGCCGTTCGCCTTCGGACTTCTGGATCGCGGCCTCGCGCGCGCCGACGGCGAGATTGATCTGCTCCTGCTTGCGCCCTTCCGACGCGGCGATCAGCGCGCGCTTTTCGCGCTCGGCGGTGATCTGCGCCTGCATCGCGTGCAGGATTTCCTTCGGCGGCGTCAGGTCCTTGATCTCGTAGCGCAACACCTTCACGCCCCAGTTCGACGCGGCTTCGTCGAGCGCATTGACGATGCTCTGGTTGATGTAGTCGCGCTCCTCGAAAGTCTTGTCGAGCTCCAGCTTGCCGATGACCGAACGCAGCGTGGTCTGCGACAACTGGGTGATCGCGAACACGAAGTTGCTCGAACCGTATGACGCCTTCATCGCGTCGGTGACCTGGAAGTACAGCACGCCATCGACCTGCAACTGCGTGTTGTCACGCGTGATGCAGACCTGGCTCGGCACTTCGAGCGGAATTTCCTTCAGCATGTGCTTGTACGCGATGCGATCGATGAACGGCAGCACGATGTTGAGGCCCGGCGTGAGCGTCGCGTGATAGCGGCCGAAGCGTTCCAGCACCCAGGCATGCTGCTGAGGAACGATCTTGACCGTGTTCACCACGATCACGATGGCGATGATGAGCACGATGAGCGCGAAATACATTGTGTAACTCCTTTTTATTGGGCGAGCTTGCTAGCGCTTGGCCGCGACGATCAGCCGGTTGCCGTCAAGCGCAGTGATGCGGTAAAACCGCGCGCCTTCGGTTTCGCCCGGCGCGAGCTCGACGTCCCACTGCGCGCCGCGATACATTGCGCGCGCGTGGCCATCGCGCCATTGATCCACTTCCAGCGTAGCGCCGATATCGAGATTCACGGCTGCATCGCGCGAGGCGTCGCGCCGCTTCCAGCTGCCGAAGCGCGAGCGGCGCAGCGCGGCCACGGCGATCAGCGCGAAGACCGCCGCCGCGCCCATCTGCACATGCGGCAACGCGCCGAACACATTAGCGATGCCGCCCGCGATCATGCCCAGCGCGATCATGAGCAGATAGAACGTGCCGGTGAACAGCTCCGCGACGATCAGCGCGCCCGCCGCGACCCACCAAATCAATCCACTCGTCAACATCGCCGGTCTCCAAACGAAAACACCCCGGAGAAGTCCGGGGTGTTTTTATAGCACGCTCGCGCCTTTCCGAAAGCATCCGGAAAGGCTCTGTCGACTTATTTTGACAACGTCTTCGCCAGTTGCTGCCAAGTGTCGATGATCGTGTCCGGATTCAGCGACATCGATTCGATGCCCTTCTTCGCGAGCCACTCGGCCAGATCCGGATGATCCGACGGCCCTTGACCGCAAATACCAACGTACTTGTTCAACCTGAGACACGCTTCGATCGCGCGCTCCAGCATGAACTTCACCGCTTCGTCGCGCTCGTCGAAGTCCGCCGCGAGCAGTTCCATGCCCGAGTCGCGGTCGAGGCCGAGCGTCAATTGCGTCAGATCGTTCGAGCCGATCGAGAAGCCGTCGAAGCGCTCCAGGAACTGCTCGGCGAGAATCGCGTTGGACGGCACCTCGCACATCATCACGAGCTTGAGATCGTTCTTGCCGCGCTCGAGGCCGAACTTCTTCAGCAGCTCGACGACGCGATCCGCCTGCTTCAGCGTACGCACGAACGGCACCATGATCTGCACGTTGTCCAGACCCATTTCCTCGCGCACCTTCTTCAGCGCGATGCATTCCATGTGGAACGCCTCGGCGAAGTCTTCCGCGATATAGCGCGACGCGCCGCGGAAACCGAGCATCGGATTCTCTTCGTCCGGCTCGTAACGCGAACCGCCGATCAGCTTCTTGTACTCGTTCGACTTGAAGTCCGACAGACGCACGATCACGGGCTTCGGATAAAACGCCGCCGCGATCGTGGCGATGCCTTCGGTCAGCTTGTCGACATAGAAGGCACGCGGCGACGCATGACCGCGCGCGACGCTCTCGACCGCCTTCTTCAGATCGGCGTCGATGTTCGGGTACTCCAGAATCGCCTTCGGATGCACGCCGATGTTGTTGTTGATGATGAATTCCAGCCGCGCCAGACCCACGCCCTCGTTCGGCAACTGCGCGAAGTCGAACGCGAGTTGCGGATTGCCGACGTTCATCATGATCTTGACCGGAATCTTAGGCAGCTCGCCGCGCTGCACTTCGGTCACTTCGGTTTCGAGCAGGCCGTCGTAGATCTTGCCTTCGTCGCCTTCCGCGCACGACACCGTGACGAGCGCGCCTTCCTTCAGGATGTCGGTGGCGTCGCCGCAGCCGACCACCGCTGGCACGCCCAGCTCACGCGCGATGATCGCCGCGTGGCAGGTGCGCCCGCCGCGATTCGTCACGATGGCCGATGCGCGCTTCATCACCGGTTCCCAGTTCGGGTCGGTCATGTCGGCGACGAGCACGTCGCCCGGCTGCACGCGCTCCATTTCCGACGGATCGTGAATCACGCGCACGGGACCCGCGCCGATCTTCTGGCCGATCGCGCGGCCGGTCGCCAGCACGTTCGACTGACCCTTGAGCTTGAAGCGCATCTCGGCCTTGCCGGCCGCCTGGCTCTTCACCGTTTCGGGACGCGCCTGAAGAATGAAGATCTTGCCGTCGCGGCCGTCCTTGCCCCACTCGATGTCCATCGGACGCTCGTAGTGTTTCTCGATGATCACCGCGTATTTCGCCAGCTCGATCACGTCGTCGTCGGTGATCGAGAAGCGGTTGCGCTGCTCGTGCGGCACGTCGACGGTCTTCACGCGGCCCGGCTCGCCCGGCTTCGTGAACTCCATCTTGACGAGCTTCGAGCCGATCGAGCGGCGGATGATCGGGTACTTGCCCTGTTCGAGCGTGGTCTTGAAGACGTGGAACTCGTCCGGATTCACCGCGCCCTGCACGACGGTTTCGCCGAGACCGTAGCTCGACGTGATGAACACGGTTTCCTTGAAGCCCGATTCCGTGTCGATGGTGAACATCACGCCCGCCGCGCCCACGTCCGAGCGCACCATGCGCTGCACGCCCGCCGACAACGCGACTTCGGCATGCGTGAAGCCCTTGTGGACACGATACGAGATGGCGCGATCGTTGTAGAGCGACGCGAACACGTGCTTCATGCGATCGAGGACGTCCTCGATGCCGACCACGTTCAGATAGCTTTCCTGCTGACCCGCGAACGACGCGTCCGGCAAGTCCTCTGCGGTCGCGGACGAACGCACGGCGAACGATAGCTCTTCGGGCGAGCTGTTCTGGAGCACTTCGAAGCCGCGGCGGATTTCGTCTTCGAGGCGCGGCTGCATCGGCGCGTCGATGATCCACTGACGGATTTCCTTGCCGGCTTCGGCGAGCGACTTGACGTCGTCGACGTCGAGCGTTTCGAGACGCTTGGCGATGCGCTCGGTCAGTTCGTTGTGCTGGAGGAAGTCGCGAAAGGCGAGCGCGGTCGTGGCGAAGCCCGTCGGCACGCGAACGCCGGCTTCGGAAAGCTGGCTGATCATCTCGCCGAGCGACGCATTCTTGCCACCGACGATTTCCACGTCGGTCATTCGCAACTGCTCGAATGGAACTACATACGCCTGATCCTTTGCGACGTCTTTCGCAACATTGACTGCGTTAGTCATACAAGCCCCTAAGGTGGATGGAATTCACGATCGCACGAGTGGGCTCATATGCGGCGGCGCTCATTGGAAGCGCCGGCGCATCTCGTACAACCTGTTTGATAAACCATCGGGGGGTGCATCGCCGGAGCCGGCGCGCGTTGCAAAAAGAGGCGGGACGTCTGAAATCTGCTCGAAACCGTGGGTTTTTGCTGCCAAAACCGACGAACCGACCGCGATTTGACGAAAATCCGAATCAATTTGTCCGCAATTGCTTATCGAACAGGTTGCCGCTATTCTACCGTGCCGATTCTCAATTTTGGTTCGGCAGAGACAGTAATTCCACGGCAAAATCGAGGTCTTTCGCGCCGCCCGGTTCGCCGGCGCACACCGCAGGGCAACCAATGTAACACAGGCGCTCGGGTCCGCCGTGCCTCGCTTTTCCATGGCGCTGTCCGCGCGTGATACCGTTTGAGCGTACCCGCCCCAACTCGTTCCCCATTTGGTCTTTTCGCCAATGCCGCCTTCCGTATTCATCGTTTCCGACGGGACCGGGATCACTGCCGAAACCTTCGCGCATTCGATCCTCGCCCAGTTCGATCAAAAATTCCGGCTCGTGCGCGTGCCGTTCGTCGATTCGATCGACAAGGCGCTCGCGACCGTCGAGAAGATCAACGAGGTCGTCACGCTCGACGGGCGGCGCCCCATCGTGTTCACGACGCTCGTCGACAGCGCGTCGAACGAAGTCGTCAAGGGCTGCAATGCGCTCGTGCTCGACATGTTCCAGACCTTCATCGAGCCGCTCGAACACGAATTCGAGATGAAGTCGACGCACGCGATGGGCCGCGTCCACCAGAACGCGGACACCGAGGAATACAAGAATCGCATCGAGGCGATCAACTTTTCGCTCGCCCACGACGACGGCCAGTCCAACCGCAATCTCGCCGATGCCGACGTCATTCTGGTCGGCGTGTCGCGCAGCGGCAAGACGCCGACGAGCCTTTACCTCGCAATGCAATACGGCGTGAAGGCCGCGAACTATCCGTTGATTCCCGAGGATTTCGAACGCGGCAAGCTGCCCACGCCGCTGCTCGAGCACCGCGCGAAGATGTTCGGTCTGTCGATCGATCCGCAGCGGCTTGCCGAGATCCGCAACGAGCGCCGCCCGGGCAGCAAGTATGCGGCGCTGGAGAATTGCCGCTACGAGATCAACGAAGCGGAAATGATGATGAAGCGCGAGGGCGTCAAGTGGCTCTCGTCGACGCACAAGTCGATCGAGGAAATCGCCACGACGATCCTGCAGGAAATCAAGCCGGAACGGCCTTCCTACTATTGATTCGCGTCAGCGCTGCTGGCGGCACTGCTCGAAAAGACAGATCGCCGCCGCGGCCGCCACGTTCAGCGACTCCATCCCGCCCGGCTGCGGAATGGTCACGCGATGCGTCACGGCATCGCGCCAGATCTGCGACACGCCCGCGCCTTCGTTGCCGAACACCCACGCAAGCGCGCCCGACAGATTGCAATCGTAGAGCGCGACCGCGCCGTGCGAATCGGTGATCGTCACGGGCGCATCCAGCCGCGCGATCAGATCCGCGCAGTCCACGTCTTCGAAAATATCCAGCAGGAAGTGCGCGCCCATGCCCGAGCGCAGCACTTTCGATGACCACGCGTACGCCGTGCCCGGCGCGCAGAACACACGCGTGATGCCCGCCGCTGCCGCACTGCGCAGGATCGAGCCGACATTGCCCGCGTCTTGAACGCCGTCGAGAATCACGCAGGTTTCGGCAATGCGCGCGGGCAGCTCCGCATCGAGCTTTTCGACGAGCAGCAACATTCCCACGCCGTGCACGACGCTCGAAAGCTGTCCGAAGAGCGCATCGGGCAACACCACAACGCGTCTTTCCTCGATACGCGCGACGATATCGCGCGCTTCTGCATGTATCAGCGCGCCCTCGGTCACAACGCACGTCTCGGGCTGTCCGGCCGCGTCGAGATAAGCGGACGCGAGATGCAGGCCTTCGAGCAGCGCGTGGCCGCTGCGGCGCTGCTGCGCGGTCGAGCCGGCAAGCGCCTTGATGCGCTTGTAGAGCGGGTTGTCCCGCGAAGTGATGGATTTCACGTTGAATTGAGTGCCGCTTTAGAAAGCGCGCGCGTCCGGGTCGTCCGCGAATGTCGAAGCGGCCTGAAGCACTTCAGGCGCGATCTCGGGCAACACCGAGCCGAACAGCATGTGCGCCTCGCGCACCGGCGCGAACGAACGCCGATGATGCTCGCACGGCCCATGCTCGCGCAGCGCCTTCAGATGCTGCGGCGTGCCGTAGCCGGAATGCGCGTCGAAGCCGTACACCGGAAACGTTTCGTGAAGCTCGACCAGCATGCGATCGCGCGTGACTTTCGCGAGTATCGACGCCGCCGAAATCTGTTTGACGAGCGCGTCGCCGCCGATGATGGCTTCCGCGCGGATCGACAGCACCGGACAGCGGTTGCCATCGACCTTGACGAGCGTCGGCGCAACCGAAAGCCCTTCCACCGCGCGCTTCATCGCGAGCATGGACGCGTGCAGGATGTTGATGGTGTCGATTTCCTCGACGCTCGCCGACGCGACGCAATACGCGAGCGCACGATCGACGATCTTCTCGTAGAGCTCTTCCCGCCTCTTCGCGCTCAGCGCCTTCGAATCGTCGAGGCCGTTGATGCGCGGCCTGTCGGGATCGAAGATCACGGCCGCGGCGACGACCGGACCGGCCAGCGGACCGCGCCCGGCCTCATCCACGCCGCAAATGATGTCGAACGGCGAGCTGAAATCGAGTCCCGCCTGAGCCGATCGTCTTGCCGCCATTATCGCGGCCTCCGCGTGTCGAGCACCCGCGCGACCGCCTCCGCCGCCTTGTGCGACGTGTTCTGGCGCAACGCGATGTGCATGTCGGTGAAGATTTCCGTCAGGGTACGGCGGTTGGCTTCGTCGTTCAACTGTTTCAGCGTTGCGTCGGCGAGCGCTTCGGGCGTCGCGAAGTGCTGAAGGATTTCCGGCACGACGAAACGGCCCGCCAGAATGTTCGGCAAGCCGACATACGGCAGATAACCCTGCCGCTTCATGATCTGTCCCGTCAGCCAAGGCACCTTGTACGAGATGACCATCGGCTTCTTGAGCAGCGCGGCTTCGAGTGTCACCGTGCCGCTTTTCACGAGAATCGCGTCGGCGGCGGTCATCGCGGTCTGCGCGCGGCCGTCGGTAATCGTGAGCGACAGCTGCGGATGCGCGTCCACGAGCGGCTGCAACAGTTCGCGCAATGCCGGGTTTGCCGCAGGCATCAGGAAGCGAACGCCGGGCTCGCGAAGCTGCATCAGCTCCATCGCGTCGAAGAAGGTCGGGCCGATCAGCGAAATTTCCGAGCGGCGGCTGCCCGGCAGCACGGCGATCACCGGTCCGCCTTCCGCGATACCGAGTTCGCGGCGCGCGCCCATGACGTCGGGTTCGAGCGGGATTTCGTCGGCGAGCGGATGCCCGACGTAACTCGCCGCCACGCCCGACTTCTCCATCAGCGCGATCTCGAACGGAAACACGCACAGCATGTGATCGACCGCTTTCACGATCTTCTTGATGCGTCCGCCGCGCCAGGCCCAGATCGACGGACACACGAAATGCACGGTCGGAATGCCCGCTTCGCGCAGCGGCTGCTCGAGGCCGAAATTGAAATCGGGCGCGTCCACGCCGATGAACACCGACGGCGGCTCGGCAAGCAACTGCCGCTTGATCTCGTTGCGGATGCCGAGAATCTCGGGGATATGCTTCAGCGCTTCGACATAGCCGCGCACGGTCAGCTTGTCCATCGGCCAGTGCGCTTCGAAGCCTTCAGCTTTCATGCGCGGGCCGCCGATGCCGCTATAGCGCGTGCCTTCCGGCAGCGTATTTCTCAGGCCCTTGAGCAGCGAAGCCGCGAGCAGGTCGCCGGAAGGCTCGCCCGCGACCATCGCGATGCGTGGCGGGTTGGTGATCAGGGTCATCAGGCGGCGGGGCTAGCGAATGATGCCGCGCTGCGACGCCGCGATGAAGTCGGAGAAAGCCTTGACGGGCGCATCGCCCTCGCCGCCTGCCGTGCTCAGTTCCTTCAGTTGCACTTTCGCTTCTTCGAGCGAAAGCCCGCTCTTGTAGACGATCCGATACGCCGAGCGCAACGCCGAAATGGCGTCGGGCGTGAAGCCGCGGCGGCGCAGACCTTCGACATTGATGCCGTGCGGCTCCGCCTTGTTGCCGGCCGCGATGACGAACGGCGGCACGTCCTGCACGAGCGCCGAGGCGCCGCCCAGCATCGAATGCGCGCCGATGCGTACGAACTGATGCACGCCCGACATCCCGCCGACGATCGCGTGATCGCCGACGATCACGTGCCCGGCCAGTTGCGCGTTGCTCGACATGATGACGTTGTCGCCGAGACGGCAGTCATGACCGACGTGCACGTACGCCATGATCCAGCAGTCGCTGCCGATGGAGGTCAGGCCCTGATCCTGCGCCGTGCCCGTGTGCAGCGTCGTGAATTCGCGGATGGTGTTGCGGTCGCCGATTTCGAGACGCGTCGGCTCGCCCTTGTACTTCATATCCTGCGGACGGCCGCCGATCGACGCGTAGTGGCCGATGCGGTTGTCCTGGCCGATCGTCGTGTGGCCTTCGATCACGCTGTGCGAGCCGACAGTCGTGCCCGCGCCGATCACGACGTGCGAACCGACGATCGCGTACGGTCCGATTTCGACGGACTCGTCGAGCTGAGCGCCCGGCTCGACGATCGCGGTTGGGTGAATCTTGCTCATGCGCTTTTCGCCTATGCTGTTCGTGCTGCTTGTTTCGATGAACGCGGATGGACGCGGAGCGGACGCAAATGCGCGCTCAGGCGTCCGTGGTCTTGACGGTACACATGAGCTCGGCTTCGGCGGCCGTCGCGCCGTCGACTTCGGCGCGCGCCTTGAACTTCCAGATGCCCCGCATGTACCGCTCGAAGTGAACGTTGAGGATCAGCTGATCGCCCGGCTCCACCACGCGCTTGAAGCGCGCACCGTCGATGCCGACGAAGTAGTAGAGCGTATTGCCCGGATCGTGCGGCTCTTCCGCGAAGGTCAGCAACGCGGCCGTCTGCGCGAGCGCTTCCAGGATCAGCACGCCCGGCATGACCGGCCGTGTCGGGAAGTGGCCCTGAAAATACGGCTCGTTGATCGTCACGTTCTTCAACGCTTTGATGCTCTTGTGCGGCTCGAGTTCGAGCACGCGATCCACGAGCAGGATCGGATAGCGATGCGGCAGCAGCGTGAGGATCTTGTGGATATCGAGATTGATTTTTTCTGTGCTCATGGTCGTTCTGCTCACGCGCGTGTCGGGCGCGGAAATTGGATGGCGGGCCGTCTGCGACGCCCGCCCGGGATTGCTTGTCTCTTGGGCGGTTCCGACCGGCCCACGCCTGATTCTGCTTCGGCGCTTCGTCTGACCGACGCGCCTGGCTTATGCGCCGCCTTTGCCTGCGTCCGTCAGCGCTGATTCCAGCGCCTTGATGCGCTCGCGCATCTTGTCCAGATTGCGCATGATCGCCGCGCTTTTGTTCCAGTCGCCATGCGGCACGGCCGGAAACGCGCTCGTGTACATGCCGGGCTTCAGCAGCGACTTCGAGACGCCTGACTGCGCCGTCACGATCACGTAGTCCGCGAGCGTCACATGGCCCGCGATGCCCACCGCGCCGCCGATCATGCAATGCTTGCCGATGCTCGTGCTGCCCGCGATGCCCGCGCAACCGGCGATCACCGTGTACGCGCCGATGCGGCAGTTATGGCCGATCTGCACCAGATTGTCGATCTTCACGCATTCTTCGATGACGGTGTCCGCCATCGCGCCGCGATCGATCGTCGTGTTCGCACCGATTTCGACGTCAGCGGCGATATCGACTGCGCCGACCTGCGGAATCTTCACCCAGCTTCCGGTGCGCGCGTCGCCTTCGCCGACGAAATCCGGCGCGAAGCCGAAGCCATCCGCGCCGATCACCGCGCCCGCGTGCACGATCACGCGCACGCCGAGCTTGCAGCCGTGATAGACGGTGACATTGGGATACAGATGCACGTCGTCGCCGAGCTTTACGCCGCGGCCGATGACCACGCCCGCGTCCAGCTTCACGCGCTCGCCGATCACCGCGCCCGCCTCGACCGTCACATGAGGGCCGATCACGGCACTCGCCGCGACCTTTGCGTCGGGATCGATCGTCGCGCTCGGATGCACGCCCGGCGTGGCTTTGGGCGTTGCCAGATCGATGAACGCCTGCGCCACGCGCGCGAAATACGCGTAAGGATTCGGCGTGACGATGAAGTTGCTGCCCGCGCGATTCGTCACCTTCTCGAGATCGGCGGGAGAGATCAATACCGCGCCGGCGCGCGTCGTTTCCACCTGCGGCAGATACTTCTGATTCGCGAGAAACGCGAGCTGCCCGGGGCCGGCCTTGTCGAGCGGCGCGAGACTTCCGACTGCGTGCGCGCCCTCGCCGACCACCTCGCCACCGAAGCGCTTCACCAGCTCGTCGAGCGTGATCGTCATGCCTGATGCCATCTCGTCTCAGTCCTCGTCAGTTCGAGCTCGAACCCGTGCCAGCCGAACTCGCGGCCAGCGCCTTCAGCACCTGATCCGTAATGTCGATGCGCGGGCTCACGTACACCGCTTCCTGCACGATCAGGTCGTAGTGCTGCTGTTCCGCGATCTGCTTGATCACCTTGTTCGCCCGGTCCAGCACCGCCGCGAGTTCCTCGTTGCGGCGCTGATTCAGGTCTTCGCGGAATTCGCGCTGCTTGCGCTGGAAATCGGCGTCGAGCTGCGCGAGGTCGCGCTGACGCGCGGCGCGATCGGTCGGCGCCAGCGAGGCGCCGCTCTTGTCGATATTGTCCGACATCGACTTCAGGCGCTGCGCCATGTCCTGCAGCGCCTTGTCACGCTTGGAGAACTCCTGCTCGAGCTTCGACTGCGCAGCCTTCGCCGCAGCCGATTCGCGCAGGATGCGGTCCGAATTGACCGCAGCGATGCGCGCTTCCTGAGCACTGGCGGACATCGCCGTGCCCAGGCCGAGAACCATCGACAACGCAAGCGCCAGCGCCATATGTTTCGAATGCTTACCGGTTCCCAAAGTGTTCCTCACGTTACGTCTGATTGAATGAAGTTCGCGTTCGTCGGCATGCCGTTTAGAAAGCCGTACCGATCTGGAACTGGAACTTCTGATACTGGTCGCCTTCGTGCTTCTGCAGCGGGAAGCCCAGGCTCAGCTTGAGCGGGCCGATCGGCGAGATCCACGCGAGACCCACACCGTAGCCGTAGCGCAGGCCGTTCGCGCCGGAGCTCGTGCCGCCCTGGTTCGGGTCGCCCCAGACGTTACCGGCATCGAGGAAGGTGAAGACGCGCAGCGTGCGGTCATAACCCGTGCCCGGCAGCGGGAACGTCAGTTCGATATTGCCGACCGCCATGCGCGAGCCGCCGATCGGATCGTTCGTCTTCGAGTCGCGCGGACCCAGCGAGCTCGGCGAGTAGCCGCGCACCGAACCGATACCACCCGCGTAGTAGTTCTTGAAGATCGGGTACGTCTGGCCTTGCAGGCCCTTGCCGTAGCCGCCCTGCAGGTTGAAGCCGAGCACGAAACCGCGCGCGAACGAATAGTAATACTGGAACTGCGCGTCGAACTTCGCGTAGGTCGTGTTGCCGAGCGGCGTGCCGTATTCCGCGTTCGACTGGACGTAATAACCGCGGCTCGGAACCAGCGCGCTGTCGCGATTGTCGCGCGACCAGCCGACCGTCAGCGGATAGTTGTTCACCACGCGGCCGAACTCGTTCACGTAGTTCTGGTAGGACTGCGGCGTGGCCGAGTCCAGATCCATCGTGTTCTGCTCGGCGCCGACGCCGAAGAACACCGTGTCCTGCTCGGAGAACGGGATGCCGAACTTGGTGTCCGCACCCATCGTGATGATCTTGAAGCTCGAATCGGTCGAGTAGTACAGCGGCTGGTACGTGCGGTAGTACGCGTCGGTGATGCGCTTGATGCCGTCGATCGTGAAGTACGGATCGACCTGCGTCACCGTCAGCGTGCGGTACGTCTTCGCCGTGTTCACGTTGACCGCGAGACTCGTGCCGGAACCGAACACGTTGTCCTGCGACACGCCCGCGGAGAGCACCACCTTGTCCGTCGACGAGAAGCCCGCGCCCAGCGTAATCGCGCCGGTCGGCTTTTCGGCAACCTTCACGTCGACGTCGACCTGGTCGTTCGTGCCTTCGACCGGCGTCGTGGTGACGTCGACGTCGGTGAAGTAGCCCAGACGGTTGATCCGGTCCTTCGACAGCCCGAGGCGGCTCGAATCGAACCACGAGCTTTCGAGCTGGCGCATTTCGCGGCGCACCACTTCGTCGCGCGTGCGCGTATTGCCGACGATGTTCACGCGCCGCACATACACGCGGCGGCTCGGATCGACCTGCAACGTCAGCGCCACAGTGTGGTCCGCCTGATCGATGGCCGGCTGCGCGTTGACCTGCGCGAACGCGTAGCCGTATTCGCCGAGCTTGTCGACGATCGCCTTGGTCGTCGCCTGCAGCTTCTCGGCCGAGAAGCGCTCGCCCGGTTTGATCTTGATGAGCTTGTTGAGCTCCGCCTCGCGATCGAGCAGGTTGCCCGACAGCTTGATGCTGCTGATCTTGTACGGCTCGCCTTCATGCACGGCGATCGTCAGATACATGTCCTTCTTGTCCGGCGAGATCGACACCTGCGTGGAATCGATGCTGAACTCGAGGTAGCCGCGGTTCAGGTAGTACGAGCGCACGTTCTCGAGGTCGCCCGTCAGCTTTTCCTTCGCGTAGAGATCGCTCTTCGTGTACCAGGAGAACCAGTTCGGCGTGGAGAGCTGCATTTCGCTCAGCAGCGTGCCCGAACTCACCGCTTTGTTGCCGACGAAATTGATCTGGCGGATCTTCGCGCTCGGGCCTTCGGCCACCGAGAACAGGATCGCGACGCGGTTGCGGTCCACCGGCGTCACCGTCGTGGTGACTTCCGCCGCGTAGTAGCCGCGCGTCAGGTACTGGCGCTTGAGCTCCTGCTCCGCCTTGTCGACCAGCGCCTTGTCGTACGAGCGGCCTTGCGAGAGGCCGACCGAGCGCAGCGCCTTCGTGAGATTGTCCTTGTCGAACTCGTGCAGGCCCGCGAAGTCGATGGCCGAGATGGCCGGGCGCTCCTGCACCTGCACGATCACCACGTTGCCTTCGGTAGCGATCTGAACGTCGTTGAAGAAGCCCGTCGCGTAGAGCGCGCGAATCGCTTCGGAGGCCTTGTCGTCGGTGAAGGTGTCGCCTTGCTTGATCGGCAGATAAGCGAAGACGGAGCCCGGTTCGATCCGTTGGAGACCGTCGATCCGAATATCCTGCACGACGAACGGCGTGGTGGCGTGCGCCGCCATGCCCGTTGCGGCGAGCGCCGCGGCCACAGCCGTCTTAGGAACAAAGCGATGAGGTTTGAACAACGTGCTTCCCCAGTATTTAAAGCTGCATTCGTTCCGGCGGTCGCTCGAGAGACGCCGCCAGAAATTGTCAAAGTGGATCAAAAACGAATCAGACGAGCGAGGTCATTGAACAGTGCGATCATCGAAAGCGCGACGATGCAGACCAGGCCCGCCCTTTGCAGAACCAGCTGCCAGCGGTCGGATACGGCTTTGCCGGTAACAGCCTCAACCAAATAATATAACAGATGCCCACCGTCCAATACCGGAATCGGTAACAAGTTCAACACTCCGAGGCTGATGCTGACGAGCGCAAGAAATGAAATAAAGGCGGTTACGCCGAGTCTCGCGCTCTTTCCCGCATAGTCGGCAATCGTGACCGGCCCGGAAAGATTCTTGAGCGACGCCTCGCCGATGATCATCCGCCCGAACATACGCAGCGAATACACGCTGATGTCCCACGTGCGGTTCACGCCGAGGCGCACGCTTTCGAGCGGACCATAGCGCACGTCCACGGTCGGCAGCTGATTCGCGAGCGCGGCGCCGATGCGGCCGATATCCTTGCCCGTCGACGCATCGCGCTTCAGGTCCGGCACGATCTGCACGGATTCCCGCTGGCCGTTGCGCTCGATCACGAGCGTCACGGGCTTCGCGCCGTGCGCCTTCACGTAGTCGATGAAACTCGTCGCGTTGTCGACATTGCGGCCGTCGATCGCGCGCAGCGTGTCGCCGGCCTTCAGGCCGCCCTTCTGCGCGGCGCTGCCCGCTTCCACGCCCGCGACCGTCAGCGTGCCGCCGCCCGGCGTGAAGCCGAGCTTGTCCATGAAGTCCTGATCGGCGTCGGCATCGGTGATGCCGGCGACGCTCATCGGGAAATCGAAGGTGCCGTCGTGCGTCTTCGCCGTCAGCACGATGCGGCGATGATCGAACGACGCATCGAGCAGCTTCCAGCGCAGGTCGGACCACGAGCGGATCGGATGCGCCTCGCCGCCTTGCGCGTCGCGCATCGAAAGAACCTTCTCGCCGCCTTCGAAGCCCGCGTGCGCCGCCGCCGTGTCCGGCGCGGGCTGCGAGACGATCGCCGCGGGCTCGGTCACGCCGCCCGCGAACACGGCGGAAAACAGTGCGATCGCGAGCAGGAAGTTGGCGATGGGCCCCGCCGCGACGATCGCGATGCGTTTGGCCACGCTCTGCCGGTTGAAGGCGCGCGGCAAGTCCTCGGCGGGAATCTTCGTGCCGCTGTCGGGGTCGATCTCGCGCTCGTCGAGCATCTTCACGTAGCCGCCGAGCGGCAGCGCGGCGATGGTCCATTCGACGCCCGTCTTCTTGCTGACCCACTGCACGAGCGGCTTGCCAAAGCCGACCGAGAAGCGCAGCACTTTCACGCCGCACAGTCGCGCGACGCTGTAGTGACCGAATTCGTGGACGACGACGAGTACGCCTATCGCAACGACGAAGGCGACGATTTCGGTCAGAAAGTTCATGACGGCCTCAATGGGCGATGGGTTCGGCGCCCGGCGCGCTCGCGGTGAGCTCAGCGACGAAACGGGATGCGAGACGGCGTGCGTTCGCATCGGCGGCGAGGACGTCGGACAGTGTGGCGGCGCTCGTGTTCGGCAGCGTGTTCAGCACGCGCTCCACCACGCCGCCGATCGCCATGAAGCCGATGCGGCGCTCGAGGAACGCTTCCACGGCGATTTCGTTCGCCGCATTCAGCGCGGCGCTCGCGATGCCGCCCGCTTCCAGCGCCTGGATGGCCAGCGCGAGGCAAGGGAAGCGCGCGAAATCGGGTTTTTCGAACGTAAGCGAGGCGATCTGCGCGAGATCGAGCGGCGCCACGCCCGAGTCCACCCGGTCAGGATACGCCAGCGCGTGCGCGATCGGCGTCCGCATGTCGGGATTGCCGAGTTGCGCGAGCACCGAGCCGTCGGCGTAGGACACCATCGAATGGATCACGCTTTGCGGATGGATCAGCACTTCGATGCGCGAGCCGGGCAAATCGAACAGCCAGTGCGCCTCGATCACTTCGAGGCCCTTATTCATCATCGTCGCGGAATCGACGGAGATCTTGCGGCCCATCGCCCAGTTCGGATGCTTAACGGCCTCTTCGGGCGTGACGTTCACGAGCGTCGCGGGTTCGCGGGTGCGGAACGGCCCGCCGGATGCCGTCAGAATGATCTTCGACACGCCGCCGTGAAGCTTCGCTTCCTTGTCCGCGCAAGGCGGCAGGCACTGGAACACGGCGTTGTGTTCGCTGTCGACCGGCAGCAGGATCGCGCCGTTGTCGCGCACCGCGTCCATGAAGATCTGGCCGGACATCACGAGCGCTTCCTTGTTCGCGAGCAGGATGCGCTTGCCGGCGCGCGCGGCGGCCAGCGTGGGCGCGAGGCCCGCCGCGCCGACGATCGCCGCGACGACTGTATCGCACGCCGCCGCGCGGGCGACCTCGACGAGCGCTTCCGGTCCGTGCGTCACTTCCGTCTTGCAGCCCTGAGCACGCAACGCCGTGGCGACGCGCACGGCGGTTTCGGCATCGCCGACGACCGCCACTTCGGGCTGGAATTTCAGGCACTGGGCAACGAGTTTGTCGCCGTTGCGGTGAGCGCTCAGCGCGTACACCGAGAAACGGTCCGGGTGCCGCGCCACGACATCGAGCGTGCTGTCGCCGATCGAGCCCGTGGAGCCGAGCAATGTGAGACGTTTTTGCATAAATTCTTCTCTAGCCGATTAGCCAAGCATCAGCATTGCGATCGGCAATACGGGCAACAAGGCGTCGATGCGGTCGAGGACGCCGCCATGACCCGGCAGGAGCCCGCTCGAATCCTTGACGCCGGCCTGGCGCTTGAGCAGCGACTCGAACAGGTCGCCGACCACGCTGAACGCGACCAGCACGGAAAGCGCGACGAACGAGCGATCCCAGCCGAGATGCTCGACGAAAGCCGTGAACACGGTGGGTGCATAAAAGCCGGTGGCCGCGGCGAGCGCGCCGATGATGACAACGGCGAGCCACCCGCCGAGGGCGCCCTCCCAGGTCTTGCCCGGGCTGATCGACGGGGCGAGTTTGTGGCGGCCGAGCGCTTTTCCGGCGAAGTATGCGCCTATGTCAGCCAGCCAGACTACTAGCAGAAGCGATAGCACGAACGCCACGCCCACAGTGCGGGCCGCGACGACCGCGTGCCAGCACGCGACGAACACGACGATTCCGGCGAAAAGCAGGAACGCGCGCCACGCGCCGCTTGCGAGTTGAGGCTTTCGTATGAGTGCAAAAGGACCCGCGAGGACCCAGAAAATCGCCGCCATCTGAAAGAGCGGCCTGGGCGCGACGCCCAGAAAGGCGCTGAAAATCAGCGCGACGCCCGCGACCAGCGCGTAGGCCACCGGCCCCGCCCCGTTCAGCTTGAGCAGACGCCCCCATTCCCATGCCGCGAACACTACGACGAAACCGATCAGGGCTCCGAACGCGCCCACCGGCGCGAACAGCGTGACCGGCACGAGTACCGCGAGCAGGACGATTGCCGTGATGACACGGGTCCTTAGCATGAAAGGGTGTCGGCCTTCTGCGATTGGGAAGCGAGCTGTGCGCTCGTGCGCCCGAAGCGGCGCTCACGGTCGCCGTAGGACGCGATCGCGCGATCGAGCGCGTCGGCGTCGAAGTCGGGCCAGTAGGTATCGGTAAAATAAAGCTCGGTGTACGCGAGCTGCCACAGCAGGAAGTTGCTGATGCGCTGCTCGCCGCCCGTGCGGATGAAGAGATCCGGCTCCGGCGCGTAAGCCATCGCGAGATGCTCGGCGAACGATTCGTCGTCCACGCGCGCAGGCACGCCGGTTTCGAGCGATTGCGCGATCAGCTTCTTGGTGGCCTGCATGATGTCCCAGCGCCCGCCGTAGTTGGCGGCGATAGTGAGCGTGAGGCGGGTATTGCGGGCCGTCTTGGTCTCGGCGCGCTGAATGAGCGCGCGGATCCGGTCGTCGAACATGGCGATGTCGCCGACGACGCGCAGGCGGATGCCGTTCGCGTGCAGCTTGCCGATTTCGCGCTCGAGCGCGGTGACGAACAGGCGCATCAGGAAGGACACTTCGTCGGTCGGACGACGCCAGTTTTCGGAGCTGAACGCGAACAGCGTGACGAATTCGACACCGCGCCGCGCGCAGCTCTCGACGGTTGCGCGAACCGCGTCGACGCCGCGCGTATGACCGGCGACGCGCGGCAGGCGCCGCTCGGTCGCCCAACGGCCATTGCCGTCCATGATGATCGCGACGTGACGCGGGACAGCCGCGACATCGGGCACGGTAACGGTAGAGCTGGTATAGGTCATGGCCGCTGAATCTGGGAATCGGAAGGAGTGAGAGCCAACCTCGCAGCATGCGCGCGCGAGGCTGGCAGAACCGTTTCTACGGCCTCACACCGTCATGATTTCGGCTTCTTTGGTCTGAACGAGCTTGTCGATCTCGGTGACGAACTTGTCGGTGAGCTTCTGCACGTCGTCGCTTGCGCGGCGCTCATCGTCTTCCGAAATCTCCTTGTCCTTCACGAGCTTTTTCAGTTGCTCGTTCGCGTCGCGGCGCAGATTGCGCACGGCGATCTTCGCGGTTTCGCCTTCGCTCTTCACGACTTTCGTGAGTTCGCGGCGACGCTCTTCGGTCAGCGCGGGCATCGGCACGCGGATGAGGTCGCCCTGGGTTGCCGGGTTCAGACCGAGATCCGATTCGCGGATCGCCTTCTCGACCACCGGGACCATCTTCTTTTCCCACGGCTGCACGCCGATCGTGCGCGCATCGACGAGCGTCATGTTCGCGACTTGCGAGATGGGCACATTCGAGCCGTAGTAATCGACCTGGATGTGGTCGAGCAGGCCCGTGTGAGCACGCCCTGTGCGAATCTTGGCGAGATCGGCCTTGAACGCTTCGATCGACCGCTGCATCTTCTGGTCGACGCCCTTTTTAATGTCAGCCACACTCATTTGAACCTCCAAACCTGGGTTTTACTGGCGAAAAGCGGCGCATTTTCGCGCGCGGCGTTTGCCATGCCGCGCGGCGCCTGATATCGCGTGAGTTTACACGTGGACGAGCGTCCCTTCGTCGTCGCCCTGCACGATGCGCTTCAATGCGCCCGGCTTTGTGATCGAGAACACGCGGATCGGCAGCTTCTGGTCGCGGCACAGCGCGAACGCCGTGGCGTCCATCACCTGCAGATTGCGGCCGATCGCTTCGTCGAAGCTGATCGTGCTGTAGCGCGTCGCGTGCGGATCCTTCTTCGGGTCGGCGGAGTATACGCCATCGACCTTCGTCGCTTTCAACACCACTTCGGCGCCGATTTCCGAGCCGCGCAGCGCGGCTGCCGTGTCCGTCGTGAAGAACGGGTTGCCGGTGCCGGCCGCGAAGATCACGACCTTGCCTTCTTCCAGCTGACGGATCGCGCGCGGGCGGATATACGGCTCCACCACCTGGTCCATGCGCAGCGCCGACTGCACGCGCGCCTCGATGCCCGCGTGACGCATCGCGTCCTGCAGCGCGAGGGCGTTCATCATCGTGGCGAGCATGCCCATGTAGTCGGCGGTTGCGCGGTCCATGCCGGCCGCGCCGCCCGCCACGCCGCGAAAGATGTTGCCGCCGCCGATCACGACGGCCAGTTGCGTGCCGATCCGCACCACCTCCGCGACATCCGCCACCATCCTTTCGATCGTTGCGCGATTGATGCCGAAAGCATCGTCGCCCATCAGGGCTTCGCCGGAGAGTTTGAGGAGTACGCGTTTGTAGGCTGTGGGCATATGAGGTTCCGATCGCGCCGAGGAGGGTTGCAACAACGTAGAACTGTAGGGGTGAAACATTGCTTACTGCAAGCGGGCCGGATCGGGCGGCGGGCGCGGTGAATCAGGGTTTACCCCTATTTCACCGCGCCCGCTCAGGTGCGAACCGGATCGCTGAATGCTGGCGGCGGGACGTTCCGCCGCGGGTCATGCCGGGCCGGCGCGCGGCCGCGTTATGACAGCACACGCGCCTTAAGCGAGCCTTAGGACTGCTTGGCCGCCGCGACTTGCGCCGCCACTTCGGCTGCGAAGTCGTCCTGACGCTTCTCGATGCCCTCGCCGACCACGAACAGCGCGAACTTCTGCACCGACGCGTTGCCAGCCTTGAGCATTTGTTCGATCGTCTGCTTGTCGTTCTTCACGAACGGCTGGTTCAGCAGCGACACTTCCTTGAGGTACTTCTGGACCGAGCCGTCGACCATCTTCGCGACGATCTCGGCCGGCTTGCCCGACTCGGCGGCCTTCTGCTCGGCGATGCTGCGCTCCTTGGCGATCAGATCGGCCGGCACTTCGTCCGACGACAGCGAAACCGGCTTCATCGCGGCGACGTGCATCGCGACATCCTTGCCGACCTGGTCGTCAGCGCCCGTGAACTCGACCAGCACGCCGATACGCGTGCCGTGCAGGTACGACGCGACCTTGTTGGCCGACTCGAAACGCACGAAACGACGGATCGACAGGTTCTCACCGATCTTGCCGACGAGCGCCAGACGCACGGCGTCGACCGTCGAGCTTTCCAGCGGCAGCGCCGACAGCGCAGCCACATCGGCCGGGTTGTTCTTCGCGACCAATTCGGCGATCGTCTTGCCGAAGGCCAGGAAATCGTCGTTCTTCGCGACGAAGTCGGTTTCGCAGTTCAGCTCGACGAGCGCGCCCACGCCGCCTTCGACATGCGCCGTCACGATGCCTTCAGCCGTCACGCGCGATGCCGCCTTGCTCGCCTTGTTGCCGAGCTTCACGCGCAGCAGCTCTTCCGCGCGCGCCATGTCGCCGTCGGCTTCCGTCAGCGCCTTCTTGCATTCCATCATCGGCGCATCGGTCTTCGCGCGCAGTTCTGCCACCATGCTTGCGGTAATTGCCGCCATCATTCGCTCCTTGAGTCTGTTTGATACGTGCCGCCGGCCTTCACTACTCGCCCACGGCAGGAAAATTGGCATTTTCTATCGCCTGATCAGGCATTTCTATCGCTTCGACTAAAAAAAAGGGGCCTTTCGCAAAGCCCCCTTTTTTGTCGGCCGCAGGGCGCGCTTACGCCTCTGCGTTGACCTCGACGAACTCGTCGCCTTCGCCGTTGCGCACGGCCTGGACCACGTCGTTCACCGCGTTCGCGCGGCCTTCGAGGATCGCGTCAGCGACGCCTTCGGCGTACAGTGCCACGGCCTTCGACGCGTCGTCGTTACCCGGGATCACGTAGTCGATGCCTTCCGGCGAGTGGTTCGTGTCGACCACGGCGATGACCGGAATGCCGAGCTTCTTCGCTTCGGTAACAGCGATCTTGTGGTAGCCGACGTCGATGACGAACATTGCGTCAGGAATGCCGCCCATGTCCTTCACGCCGCCGATGGACTTTTGCAGCTTGGCCATTTCGCGTTCGAACAGAAGCGCTTCCTTCTTGCTCATGCGCTCGGTTTCACCCGATTCCAGCGCTGCTTCCATGTCCTTCAGGCGCTTGATCGAAACCTTCAGCGTCTTGAAGTTGGTCATCATGCCGCCGAGCCAGCGAGCGTTGACGAACGGCATACCGGCGCGCGCTGCTTCCTGCGCGATGGTGTCGCGCGACTGGCGCTTCGTGCCGACGAAAAGAATCGTGCCGCGGTTCGCTGCCAACTGGCGCACGTACTTCAGCGCGTCGTTGTAGAGCGGCAGGGTCTTTTCGAGGTTGATGATGTGAATCTTGTTGCGATGACCGAAGATGTACGGGGCCATCTTGGGGTTCCAGAAGCGCGTTTGGTGACCGAAGTGGACACCCGCTTCCAGCATTTGACGCATCGTGACTGCCATGGAAATTCTCCGCGAGGGTTGGGTCTTAAGCCGGCTGCCGCATCCCGCGCCCGGTTTTTTCGCTTTCCGGACGCCGGACACCCTGGGTGCGCCGGCTTGCTAATCGACTTGAAACTACATTCCAAGCCGTGATCCGTGACTGCGTTCAGATGATCCGATTGTCCCGGAAGATCGTGACGGCAAGATGGATTACGACTTAGCCTGCGAGTATAGCATGTGAGGATTGGTCGGCTCAAGCCGCACGACCGGACCGGATTTCCCGCGTGCACCCCGCCGGCACCTTGCCACCGCGCTTGCGGCCCCAAACTATCCGGGTGCGGCGCATTTCTTAAGGTGCGATAATGCCGCTTTCGCGGCTCACTGCCGCATACAAGCATTTCTGAGCCAAGTCATGTCCATTACGCTGAAAAACGACCACGATATCGCGCAGATGCGCGTCGCCTGCCGGCTCGCCAGCGAAGTGCTCGATTTCATCACGCCGCATATCACGCCCGGCGTGACGACCGAGGAACTCGATCGCCTCTGCCACGAATACATGGTGAAGGAACAGGGCACCGTTCCCGCACCGCTCAATTATCAGCCGCCCGGCTATCCGCCGTACCCGAAAGCCACCTGCATCTCCGTGAACGACGTGATCTGTCACGGCATCCCCGGCGAGAAGGTGCTGAAGAACGGCGACGCGCTCAATATCGACATCACCGTCATCAAGAACGGCTATTTCGGCGATACGAGCCGCATGTTCATCGTCGGCGAGGGCTCGATTCTGGCGAAACGCCTGGTGCAGACGACCTTCGACTGCATGTGGCTCGGCATCGATCAGGTGCGCCCCGGCGCGCATCTCGGCGATATCGGCGCGGCGATCCAGAAGCACGCCGAAGCGCAGGGTTACAGCGTCGTGCGCGAATACTGCGGCCACGGCATCGGGCAGGTGTTCCACGAGGAGCCGCAAGTGCTGCACTACGGCCGTCCGGGCACGGGCATCGAATTGCAGGCGGGCATGATTTTCACCGTCGAGCCGATGATCAACGCCGGCCGCCGTGAAATCCGCACGATGCCCGACCAGTGGACCGTCAAGACGCGCGACCGCAGCCTTTCGGCGCAGTGGGAGCACACCGTGCTCGTCACGCCGACTGGCTACGAAGTGCTGACCGTCTCGGCGGACACGCAGGCGCCGTCGCAACTGATCGCGGCCACCGCCTGATTCCGCGTCTTCCGGCGCCCGCCATCGCTGCACGCGGGCGCATCCCTTCGCCGTTCCTCGCCACCGTCCGGTCCATCCATGAGCGTCACTGCCGCCGTCGCCACGCCCTGTGAAACGTTGCGCGCCGCCTACAAGGCGGCGAAGGCGGCGCTGATCGTACGCTTCGAGGCGACCTCGAACGTCGAGCCGCTGATGCACGCCCTCGCCCGCGCCACCGACGACGCCCTCAAGGGCGCCTGGGCCGCCTGCGACATGCCCGATGGCGCCGCGCTCGTCGCGGTCGGCGGCTATGGGCGCGGCGAGCTCGCGCCCTATTCCGACGTCGACATCCTCGTGCTCCTCCCGGAGGCTTCGCCGCACACGAACGATGCCGAACTGAACGGCCGCGTCGAACGTTTCATCGGCATGGCGTGGGATCTGGGGCTCGACATCGGCAGCAGCGTGCGCTCGGTCGAGCAATGCATCGCCGAGGCGGGCAACGACATCACGGTGCAGACGTCGCTGCTGGAAGCGCGGCGCATCTGCGGCGATACGCAGCTGTTCCAGCGCTTCTCGGCGCGCTATCGCGAAACACTCGACCCGCGCGCGTTCTTTCAGGCGAAAGTGCTGGAAATGCGCCAGCGGCACGCGAAATTCCAGGACACGCCGTACAGCCTCGAACCGAACATCAAGGAAAGTCCGGGCGGGCTACGCGATCTGCAACTGATTCTGTGGATCGCGCGCGCGGCCGGCTTCGGCAGCAGCTGGCGCGAACTCGACTTGCGCGGGCTCATCACCGAGCGCGAAGCGCGTGAACTGCGCCGCAACGAAGGCTTCCTGAAGGCGCTGCGCGCGCGGCTGCACGTGATCGCGAAGCGCCGCCAGGACATTCTCGTCTTCGACCTGCAGACGCCGCTCGCGGAGAGCTTCGGCTTCGAGGCGACCGCCGCCAAGCGCGCGAGCGAGCAGTTGATGCGCCGCTACTACTGGGCCGCCAAAGCCGTGACGCAGCTCGCGACGATCCTGATCCAGAACGTCGAAGCGCAGCTTTTCCCGTCGACGAGCGGCATCACCCGCGTCATTTCCGGTCGCTTCGTCGAGAAGCAAGGGATGCTGGAAATCGCCCGCGACGATGTCTTCGAGCGCGAGCCGCACGCGATTCTCGAAGCGTTCCTGCTCTACGAGCAGACGCGCGGCATCAAGGGCTTTTCCGCGCGCACGTTGCGGGCGATCTACAACGCCCGTGATCTGATGGACCGCGACTGGCGGCGCGATCCCGAAAACCGCCGGCTCTTCATGGAAATCCTGAAGCAGCCCGAAGGCATCACGCACGCGTTCCGCCTGATGAACCAGACGAGCGTGCTCGGGCGCTATCTGCTGAATTTCCGGCGCATCGTCGGGCAGATGCAGCACGATCTCTATCACGTCTACACCGTCGACCAGCACATCCTGATGGTGCTGCGCAATCTGCGGCGCTTCGCGATTGCCGAACACGCGCACGAGTATCCGTTCTGCAGCCAGTTGATGGGCAACTTCGAGCGCCCGTGGGTGCTGTACGTGGCCGCGCTGTTCCACGATATCGCCAAGGGCCGCGGCGGCGACCATTCGACGCTCGGCATGGCCGACGCCCGGCGCTTCTGTCGCGAGCATGACATCGGCGCCGAGGATACGGAACTCGTCGTGTGGCTCGTGCAGCAGCATCTGACCATGAGCCAGGTCGCGCAGAAACAGGACACGAGCGATCCGGAAGTCATCAAGCAATTCGCTTCGGTCGTGAAGACGGAGCGGCGGCTCACGGCGCTGTATCTGCTGACCGTCGCCGACATCCGCGGCACGAGTCCGAAGGTCTGGAACAACTGGAAGGGCAAGCTTCTGGAAGATCTTTTCCGCGCGACGCACGCGGTGCTGGGCGGCGCGCAGCCGGACACGCACTCGGAACTCAAGTCGCGTCAGGAAGCCGCGCTCGCGCTCCTTCGGCTCGAAACCGTGCCGGAGCACGCGCAAAAGCGCTTGTGGGATCAACTCGATGTCGGCTATTTTCTGCGTCACGATCCGGCCGATATCGCGTGGCAGACGCGCGTGCTCTACCGTCACGTCGAGAGCGATGAGCCGATCGTGCGCGCGCGGCCCTCGCCCATCGGCGCGGCGCTGCAGGTGCTCGTCTACGTGAAGGACCGGCCGGATCTGTTCGCCGGCATCTGCGGATATTTCGACAAAAACGGCCTGTCCGTGCTCGATGCGCGCGTGACGACGACGCGCCACGGCTACGCGCTCGACAACTTCCTCGTCGCGCATCCGGATCACGACGGGAGTTATCGGGACATCGCCAATCTCGTCGAACAGCAACTGGCCGCGCTGCTCGCGGACGAACGCATTCTGCCGGAACCGTCGAAGGGTCGCTTGTCGCGGCTCGTCCGCACGTTTCCGATTACGCCGCGCGTGGACCTGCGTCCCGACGATCGCGGCCAGTACTACATCCTGTCCGTGTCGGCCAACGACCGGCAGGGCCTTCTTTATTCGATCGCGCGCGTGCTGGCGCAACACCGGATCGGCGTGCAGGCGGCACGGATCAACACCCTCGGCGAACGCGTCGAGGACGTATTCCTGATCGACGGCAAGAGCCTGTCGAACAACCGCACCCAGATCCAGGTGGAAACCGAACTGCTGCGCGCGATCGCAGCCTGAGACTTTATGCGCGTCAAACTGACAGCCAAACATCCGCGTCCCACATCGGCGACGCGCTCCCCGGTTCGTGCCGGCACGACCACCGGGCGCAAGCCTGCTCGCGCGAGCGCGCCGGAGGAAGCGCGTCCGAAGCGCGCGGGCCAGCCGGCGGAGGGCAAGCGCGAACCGCGCTCGTTCAAGCCGCGTGGCGATGATTCGCGTCCGGCGTTTGGGGAGCGTGGACCGCGCAAGTCGAGCGAGCGTGCTTCGGGTGGCGATGAACGTCGTTCGTTCAAACCGCGTGGGGATGATTCGCGTCCGGCATTTGGCGAGCGCGGACCGCGCAAGTCGTTCGAAGGCCGGCCGCAGGCAAGCGATGAACGTCGCCCGTTCAAACCGCGTGGCGATGATTCGCGCCCGGCATTCGGCGAGCGCGGACCGCGCAAGTCGTTCGAAGGCCGGCCGCAGGCAAGCGATGAACGTCGCCCGTTCAAACCCCGTGGCGATGATTCGCGTCCGGCGTCAGGCGAGCGCGGGCCGCGCAAGTCGTTCGAAGGCCGCCCGTCGGCAGGCGATGACCGTCGCCCATTCAAACCGCGTGGCGATGATTCGCGTCCGGCGTTCGGCGAGCGCGGACCGCGCAAGTCGTTCGAAGGCCGTCCGCAGGCAGGCGATGAACGTCGCCCATTCAAACCGCGTGGCGATGACTCGCGTCCGGCGTCCGGCGAACGCGGGCCGCGCAAGTCGTTCGAAGGCCGTCCGCAGTCAGGCGATGAACGCCGCCCGTTCAAACCGCGTGGCGATGACTCGCGTCCGGCGTTCGGCGAGCGCGGGCCGCGCAAGTCGTTCGAAGGCCGTCCGCAGTCAGGCGAAGAACGTCGCCCATTCAAACCGCGTGGCGACGACTCGCGCCCGGCGTCCGGCGAGCGCGGGCCGCGCAAGTCGTTCGAAGGCCGTCCGCAGGCAGGCGATGAACGTCGCCCATTCAAACCGCGTGGCGATGATTCGCGCCCGCCGCTCGGCGAGCGCGGGCCACGCAAGTCGTTCGAAGGCCGGCCGCCAGCAGGCGAAGAACGTCGCCCGTTCAAACCACGCGGCGACGATTCGCGCCCGGCGTTCGGCGAGCGCGGCACGCGCAGATCGCCCGAAGACCGCCCGTTCAAACCTCGCGAGGACCGCGCGCCCGGAACCCGCCCGCCGCGCCGCGACGATGGCGATCGCGCGTTTGCCAAACGCGACGATCGCAGCGACACGCGCAAGCCTTCGCCGAAGTCCGAAGCTAAACCAGCAACACCCGCCGCGGAATCCGCGCCGAAGCATCGCGACCATCACGATGGCCTCGTCCGCCTGTCCAAGGTGATGTCGGAACTCGGCCTCTGCTCACGCCGCGAAGCCGACGAATGGATCGAAAAGGGCTGGGTGCTCGTCGATGGCGAAGTCATCGACACGCTCGGCTCGCGCATCCGTCCGACCCAGAACATCGAGGTGCTGCCCGCCGCGCGCTCCGCGCAATCGCAACTCGTCACGATCCTGCTGCACAAGCCGGTCGGCTACGTGTCGGGTCAGGCGGAAGACGGCTACGAACCGGCCGTGACGCTCATCAACCCGGCCAATCACTGGAACGAGGACCGTTCGGGCATCCGCTTCACGCCGGGACATCTGCGCACGCTCGCGCCCGCAGGCCGCCTCGACATCGATTCGACGGGCCTCCTCGTGCTCACGCAGGACGGCCGCATCGCGAAGCAGCTGATCGGCGGTCATTCGGAAGTCGACAAGGAATATCTCGTGCGCGTGCGCCTCGGCGAGCATACGGTCGATGTCGATCAGCATCTGCCCGCCGAGCAGCTTGCGTTGCTGCGCCACGGTCTCGAACTCGACGGCGTGCCGCTCAAAACGGCGCAGGTAAGCTGGCAGAACGGCGAACAGCTTCGCTTCGTGCTGCGTGAAGGCAAGAAGCGCCAGATTCGCCGCATGTGCGAGCTGGTCGGGCTGGAAGTCGTAGGCCTGAAACGCGTCCGCATGGGCCACGTCGCACTCGGCGCTCTGCCGCCGGGTCAATGGCGCTATCTCGCACCGAACGAGAGTTTCTAAGCAAACCGAAACGTCCGCACGTACGTCGACCGAACGTACGTGCAGACTCATGCTGCGTCGCAAAAATGCGACATTTCAGCGAAAAAACAGGCACGATGCAGTCCCGATCGTGCCTTTTTGTTTCCTGCCGCTTTCTGATTAAAGAAAATGAATCATCGATCCGATACACCTGTCAGGCGGATGCGCGCCGGGTCAGGTGGAAGACGGCAGGATCAGCATCGTTGAACGGCATTGAGGGAGAATCGCCATGTCAGTTGAGATCATCGTTCGTGAGACAGGAACCGGTCTGGAGATCGTAAGCGGCCGACGACGGCTCGAAGCCCTGCTCGCCCTGCGCGACGAAGTCGTCGTGATGAGCCCCGGCGTCGGTGAGATGGTCGTCGCGCGCCTGCCCGACGGACGTCTGCAAGCGTCGGCGAATCCGGAGCATGTCGCCCTGTTCCGTCAACCCGATTTAAGCGGCAGTACCAAGACGCTGGCGTAAAGAAAAGGCCGCTCCTCGCGAAGCGGCCTTCCACTCGATTTCGTTGCGGCCCGAAACGCGCGGCGTTACTCGTCGCGCACCGGATCGAGCCCCGGAAAGAGCACTTCCGTGAAGCCGAATTTCGAGAAGTCGGTGATCCGCATCGGATAGAGCTTGCCGATCAGATGGTCGCACTCGTGCTGCACGACGCGCGCGTGAAAGCCCTCGGCCAGCCGCTCGATCGCGCTGCCGTACTGGTCGAAGCCCTGATAGCGGATCATCGAGAAACGCTGCACCGCGCCGCGCAAGCCAGGCACGGAGAGGCAACCTTCCCAGCCCTCCTCCATGTCATGGCCGTTCGGCGTGATGATCGGGTTGATGAGCACCGTCTCCGGCACCGACGGCGCGTCGGGATAACGCTCGTTGTGCCCGAAGCCGAAGATCACGACCTGCAGGTCGACGCCGATCTGCGGCGCGGCGAGGCCCGCGCCGTTGGCGTCGCGCATGGTGTCGAACATGTCCTGCACGAGCGCGTGCAGTTCGGGCGTGTCGAAATGCTCGACCGGCTGCGCGATGCGCAAAAGGCGCGGATCGCCCATCTTCAGGATTTCGCGAATCATGGAGTGACTCCTTCCAAAAGCTTGTGCATGCCGTCTTCGTCGAGAACCGGGACCCCGAGTTCCTCGGCCTTCGCGAGTTTGCTGCCCGCATCGGCGCCCGCCACGACGTAGTCGGTCTTCTTCGATACCGAGCCGGCCACCTTGGCGCCGGCCGCCTCAAGCATTTCCTTCGCCTGCTCGCGCGACAGCGTGGGCAGCGTGCCCGTCAGCACAACGGTCTTGCCCGCCAGCACGCCCTGCGGCGCCTTGGGCGCGGGCGGTCCTTCCGGCCATGACACCTTCGCGCGCAACTGCTCGATCACATGCTGGTTGTGCGCTTCGCCGAAGAAGTTGTGAATGGCCTCAGCAACGATCGGACCGACATCATTGACTTCGAGCAACTCTTCCACGGACGCCGCCATGATTGGATCGAGCGAGCCGAAATGCTTGGCCAGATCCTTCGCCGTCGATTCGCCCACGTGCCGGATGCCCAGCGCATAGATGAAGCGCGGGAGTGTCGTCTTGCTCGCCTTTTCCAGCGAATCGATCAGGTTCTGTGCGGACTTGTCGGCGAAACGGTCGAGCGCCGCGAGCGTCGAGAAACCCAGATTGAAGAGATCGGCGGGCGTACGCACCAGATTCTGCTCGACCAGCTGATCGATGATCTTCTCGCCGAGCCCGTCGATGTCGAGCGCGCGGCGTTGCGCGAAATGCCACAGCGCCTGCTTGCGCTGCGCCGGACAGAACAGCCCGCCCGTGCAGCGCGCGATCGCCTCGTCCGGCAGACGCTCGATCTTCGAGCCGCAGACCGGGCATTGCGTCGGCATGACGAACTCGCCCGCGTCGGCGGGACGGCGCTCGAGCAGCGCGCCGACGACTTCGGGAATCACGTCGCCCGCGCGCCGCACGATGACCGTATCGCCGATGCGGATGTCCTTGCGGCGCACCTCGTCCTCGTTGTGCAGCGTCGCGTTGGTGACCGTCGCGCCGCCGACGAACACCGGCGCGAGCCGCGCGACCGGCGTGATCGCGCCGGTGCGGCCCACCTGCACGTCGATCGCGAGCAACTCCGTCAACGCTTCCTGCGCGGGAAACTTGTGCGCGAGCGCAAAGCGCGGCGCACGCGATACAAAACCGAGCTTGTCCTGCTCATCGCGCCGATCGACCTTGTAGACGACGCCGTCGATGTCATACGGCAGCTTTTCGCGCTTCTCGCCGACCTTGCCGAAAAAGGCGAGCAAGCCATCCGCGCCCTGCACGACCGCGCGCTCCGCATTCACCGGCAAGCCCATTTCCTTGTACCAGTCGAGCAGCGCCGCATGCGTGGCCGGCATCTCGGCGCCTTCCAGCACGCCGATGCCGTACGCGAAGAACGACAGCGAGCGTTGCGCGGTCATCTTCGGGTCGAGCTGGCGCAAACCGCCCGCCGCCGCGTTGCGCGGATTGGCGAATTCACGCTGCCCGGCGTCGCGCTGGCGTGCGTTCAGGCGCTCGAAGTCGCGCTTGAACATCAGCACTTCGCCGCGCACGTCGAGCCGCTTCGGCACGTTCTTGCCCTTCAGCGTGAGCGGAATCGAGCGAATGGTGCGCACGTTCGCCGTGACGTCTTCGCCGGTCGCGCCGTCGCCGCGCGTCGCGGCCTGCACGAAATGGCCGTCCTCGTAGCGCAGGGAAATCGCGAGTCCATCGAACTTCAGCTCGCACGCGTACTCGACGGGCACGTGACCCAGCGCGTCGGACACGCGCTTGTCGAATGCGGCGATGTCCTCGTCCGCGAAGCCGTTGTTGAGCGAAAGCATCGGCACGTCGTGGACGACCGGCGTGAAACCTTCGGCGACTTCACCGCCTACGCGCTGCGTCGGAGAATCAGGCGTGATCAGGTCCGGATGTTCGACCTCGATGCCCTGAAGCTCCTTGAACAGCGTGTCGTATTCGGCGTCGGGCAGATCCGGCTGATCCAGCACGTAATACGCGTAGTTCGCGCGCTCCAGCTCGGAGCGCAACCACGCCGCGCGTTCGGCCGGACGATCGGCGCTCGGCACGGCGGCTTCCGACCTGGCGGCAGCGGCGGATTCGGCTTTTGTTTTTGCGGACATGCGGCTTGAGAAAGTGGGTAAGTTCGTCAACCGACCGTTCGATTGTCTCAGAAGATCGGTAAATGGTGGCATCGGCCGAACGGCCTATCTGCGGGCGTCGGTGCGGCGGCGCGCACGCAAAGAAAAACGCCCCGGCTGGGGCGCGATTCTCTGACGCGAGCGCGGTTCTTCGAACGCGCGCGGCGCGGCACTATTGGCTGAAAAGACGCCGCGTCGCGGGCGAGCCGGCCGGAATGCCCGCCTGCTCCAGCTTCGCATACAGCGTCATCAACTGCTTTTCGATGGCGAGCAGCGCCGATTCGGGCAGCGGCCGGCGCTGATCGTCGACGACGCGCGCGCCGATGCGCTCCGACAGCGACTTCGCGTAATCGCACATCAGCCTGAACGGCAGGATGTCTTCATCGGCGACGGGCACGTCGAGCACCAGCGTGATCATCTGGCCGCCCTTGTAGGTCAGGTCGTCGCGCAGGAAGTTGGTGTCGCCGAACTGGAGCATGAAGACCGGGTTCTGCTTCGCGTCGAGCTTCACGAACCGCGTGCCGTCGCGCGACAGCAGGAGACCGTCCTGCGACGCCACCGCCTGCACGTAGTTCGCGGACCACGGCGCGCCGTCGGAGAGAATGTTGATCGAGAGTTGCGCGTCGCATTGCGCGGCGAACGCGTCGAGCTCGCGCGCCATGCCGACGGTTTCCATCATGTCGGGGAATTCGGGCGCGCCGTCGATTGCGTCGGCTAAGCGCTGCACGCCGGTCACGAACTCGGAGAATTCGAGTTCGTTCAGGGGCCCGCTGCGGTTCGCCAGTTGCGCGGCCGCGCGCAGTTCGTCATAGCGCACGCCGTTGCGCGGCAACTCCCATGCGCTCTCGCCCTCGCTCTTGCCTTCGATCGTCACGGGCTTCGTGCCCGCGCGACGCAGGCGCTGCGCGAGCGGAATCACGCGATCGCCCGCGACCGGCGCGGCGAGACGAATCGGCACGACGCAATCGATACGGCGATCCACCACCGCCGGCGGCGCCGATGAAATCGTCGTTGCGGCGGGCATCACGGGTTCGGCACGTTCGTCTTCCGTGTCGCTTTCGGCTTCTTGCGCCGCGCCATTGGCGGAGGTCGCCTCGGCCTGGAGATCGACGGCTGTATCGGCCGGCGCAACCGACGGCGCCGGATTCGCGCTGCCGAAGCTCGGCTCCATGCGCGCGTCGCGCGGCTGATCGGCGGCGGCATCGTCGCCCGCGACCGGCTCGCGGCGCGACTGACGCACGGGCTCGATGAACGGCTGCTCGTCGTCCGCTTCCTGGCGGGCAAGTGCGTCCGCCGCTTCGTCGGGCATCGGACGCGGCATCTTGCGGCGCACCTTCGCGCTCTGCCACGCGTTGTACACGACCACGCCGCCCACCACCACGGCTCCGGCTCCAATCAAACCGAGAGTCAACTCGTCCATGCAGGCTCCACTATTCTTTTTCAAGTTACGAAGCACCGCGCGATCTGTCGCACGCATCGCGCCGCGTTCCGGCTTCTCGCCGCCGCCTGGCCGATGCGCGCCACTCCGCGTCTGGCGCACGCCGCCGGATCATCGTCCGGCCCTTCACTCAATCAAAACTGTTGCGCAACGCGAGGCTTCAGCCGTTCTGCGCGAAACCCGACGCGGCTTCCATATCCACCGCGACGATGCGCGATACGCCCTGCTCCTGCATCGTCACACCGATCAGTTGCTGCGCCATTTCCATCGCGATCTTGTTGTGCGAGATGAACAGGAACTGCGTCTTCGCCGACATCGCGCGCACGAGGTTCGCGAAACGTTCCGTATTGGCGTCGTCGAGCGGCGCGTCCACTTCGTCGAGCAGACAGAACGGCGCGGGATTCAGCTGGAACATCGCGAACACGAGCGCGGTGGCGGTCAGTGCCTTTTCACCGCCCGAAAGCAGGTGAATGGTCGAATTCTTCTTGCCGGGCGGCTGCGCCATCACCTGCACGCCGGCGTCGAGGATTTCGTCGCCGGTCATGATGAGCTTCGCCTGGCCGCCGCCGAACAGACGCGGGAACAGCTCGCCGAAGTGACGGTTCACCTCGTCGAACGTACCTTGCAGCAGCGCGCGCGTTTCCTGGTCGATCTTCTGGATCGCGTCTTCCAGCGTGCCGATGGCGTTGTTCAGATCGGCCGATTGCGCATCGAGGAAATGCTTGCGCTCGGTCGCCGCCGAGAGCTCTTCGAGCGCGGCCATGTTGACCGGCCCGAGCGCGAGGATCGCGTTGTTCAGGCGCGTGACCTCGCCTTGCAGATACGACGGCTTCATGTCCGGCGTGAGCTTCGCGGCGAGTTCGGCTTCGTCGACGCCCGCCGCCTGCAACTGCTCGACGAACTGCTCGCCGCTGATGCGCGCCGCCTGCTCCTTCAACTGCAGTTCGTTGATCCTGTCGCGCAACGGCTGCAGCGAGCGTTCGGCCATGAGACGCTGCTCGTCGGACTGACGCAGCCGCGCAGTGAGATCGTCCAGTTCGACGCGCGCCGCGTGCAGCGATTCCTCACGCGCCGCGCGCACTTCGAGCGCGTCATGCAGGCCGGTCTGCGCCGTCTGCTCGTTGATGGTTTCGAGCTCGGCGCGCGCATCTTCCAGCGCGCCCGCAATGCGTTCGCTCTGGTCGTGCGCCGTCTCGATGTTGCGTTTGTATTCGTCGATCTTCGCGGACAGGCCGCGCACCGCGAAACTCGCATCGCTCGCCGCGCGCTCCAACTCGCGCAATTCATGACGCGCGCTGGTCAACGCTTCATCGAGTGATTCGAACGCAAGCTGGTTGTCCTCGAAACGCGCCTGCAACTGCGCGATCTCGCCATCGTGACGCTCGAACGCGGCTTCCGATTCGGCGCGCAACGCGCGCTGCTCTTCGATCTGCGCGGCGATCTCTTCGAGTTCCTCGCCGATCTGCGTATTGCGCTGCGTGTAGCGCTCGTGCGCCTGAGCGAGCTTGAGCACGTCGAGCTGCAATGCGTGGACACGCTGCGTCGCGCGCTCGGCGGCGGCGCGTGCCTCCGCGAGCGTCTGCGAGGCTTGCGTGTGCGCGGCATCGGCGCGCACGGCGCTGGCTTTAGCTTCGTCGGACAACAATGCCTGCGCGCGCACCTGCTTCGTGAGGTTCTCGATTTCCTGCGCCCGCGCGAGCATGCCAGCCTGCTCGGAATCCGCCGCGTAGAGCTGCACGCCCACGCGCGTTACGATATGTCCCGCCTTCACGACGAACGCGGCGCCCTCCGGCAACTGATTGCGCGATGCCAGCGCGGCTCCGATGTCGTCGGCGACGAAGGTCGTGGCGAGCCATTCGTTGAGCACGGCGCGCAGACCCGGATCGTCGATACGCACGAGCGACAGCAGCGAGCGCAGGCCTTGCGCCGTCTCGACCGGCTTGCCCGCGACGGGCGGCGAATAGAACGCGAGCTTGGCGGGCGGCGCATCGGTGGCGAAGGCCTTGACCCAGTCCAGATTCGATACTTCCAGCGCGGCGAGACGCTCGCGCAGCACCGATTCGAGCGCCGCTTCCCAGCCGGTCTCGACGTGCAGCTTCTTCCAGAGGCGCGGCAGCGCGCCGAGCTCGTGCTTGTCGAGCCACGGCTGAATCTTGCCTTCGGTCTGCACGCTTTCCTGAAGCTGCTTCAGAGCAGCGAGGCGCGCTTCGAGTTGGTGGATCTGTGCGCTTTCCTTTTGCACGCGCTCCTGCGCTTCACGGCGCCCGGCGTCCAGACGCGGCACCGTTTCCTGCGCATCGGCGAGGCGCGCTTGCGCTTCGCCGAGAATCTCTTCGTTTTCGGCGAGCTGCATGCGCAGCTCTTCGAGATGCGCTTCGTCGGGTGCGTCCAGCCCTTTCGCTTCGCTCTTGAGCCGCTCCTGGCGCTGCTGCAGTTGCTGAAGCTGTTGATCCGCGTTGCGCTGATGCGCCGCTTCGAGCTTCAGCGCCTGCTCCGCGCGCGCGATGCCCGCGCGCTCATCGTTGAGCTGCGCCTGCGCGTCGCGCCAGCGGGCTTCGAGCGCGGGCAGCGCGTCGTGCTTCGCGGCCGCGTTTTCCTGGGCGATCGCGGCCTTCTCTTCGCCTTCGGCGAGGGCATCGGTGGCGGTATCGATTTCATCGCGCGCCTTCTGCGCCTGCACCTGCCACTGCTCGCGCTGCGCGGTGAGCGCGGCGATCTGCGCCTGCACGCGATTGCGCGATTCGACGATGAAGCGGATCTCCGCTTCGAGCCGGCTCACTTCGGCGTTGGCTTCGTACAGCGAGCCTTGCGCGCCCTGCATCGCGTCGCTCGCGCTGTAATGCGCGACGCGCAGCGTTTCGAGTTGCGCCTCGACTTCGCGCAGACGCGCGGTCTGCGCTTCGAGTTCGACCTGCGCCTCGCGGATCGCGCGCTGCTGGCGCTCGGCCTCGTTGCCCGCTTCCTTCTTGCGCAAGAGCCACAGAAGACGCTGCTTCTCTTCGCCTTCGGCCTGCAATTCCTTGTACTTCGTCGCGACGACCGCCTGCGCTTCGAGCTTCTCGAGATTGTTCGACAGCTCGCGGACGATGTCCTCGACGCGCGTCAGGTTCTCGCGCGTGTCATGCAGACGGTTCTCGGTCTCGCGACGGCGCTCCTTGTACTTCGACACGCCCGCGGCTTCTTCGAGAAACACGCGCAGCTCTTCCGGCTTCGCCTCGATGATGCGCGCGATCATGCCCTGCCCGATGATCGCGTAGGCGCGCGGGCCGAGACCCGTGCCGAGGAAGATGTCCTGAATGTCGCGGCGGCGCGCGGGCAGATTGTTGATGTAGTAGCTGGAGGTGCCATCGCGCGTCAGCACGCGCTTCACGGCGATTTCGCCGTAGCTGCTCCACTGACCGGCGGCGCGGCCGTCGGCGTTATCGAAAATGAGTTCGACGCTTGCCCGGCTGCCGGGCTTGCGCGCCGTCGAGCCGTTGAAGATCACGTCCTGCATCGATTCGCCGCGCAATTCGGAGGCGCGCGATTCGCCGAGCACCCAGCGCACGGCATCGATGATGTTGGACTTGCCACAGCCATTCGGTCCCACCACGCCGACCAACTGGCCGGGGACCTGAAAATGCGTGGGATCGACGAAGGACTTGAAGCCAGCGAGTTTTATCGAGGTCAGACGCACGGCGATATCGCTGTTTTGAATTGATGACGGAGGATAGATGGCAGACGAGCGTCGCGGCCCGTCGATCGCATTCGGTCACGCCACGCGAAGACTCATGCGTGTCCCGGCGAAGCGGACACCATCATACCATCGCGCGAGTCGATTTCTTTTTGCTTTCCGGCGCGTGTCCGGCGATGTCGAGCGCCTCGGGCGCGGGAGGCGAACGCTGCGCACCCTGCCGATGCACCCACGCCGACAGCACGCACGCCACGACGATGCACGCGCCGCCCGCCCACTCGCGCGGACCGGGCACTTCGTCCGCGAAGAGCCACGCGGACAGCGCGGTGACGACGAGCTCGAACAGCATGATGATGGACGCGCGATTGGCCGGCACGCGTGCGAGGCCCACCTGCACGATCATGTTGTTCACCGCGAGCACGACGCCCAAGCCGATCACGATGAACGCCACCGTGGGCAGCAGCGCGGCGGCGGGCGGCGTGGGCATCGGCTCGAACAGCGTGATGACGCAGGCGACGAGCGCCGCGCCGCCGAAGATCACCGCGGTGCGCATCTCGGGTTTCATCGCGGGCAGCGTGCGCGTGACCTTGACGACGAGCACGTTGCTCATCGCGAAACCCATGCCGCCCATGAGACCGGCCCATTCGGCAAGATCGGCGGGCAGCGGCATGCCGAGTTCGGGCGACCAGAGCATGGTCACGGCGCCCGCCAGCGACAGCAGCGACAGCGCGGCGTCGGCGCGCGTCAGCCGTTCTTTCAGGATGAAGTGCGCGAAGATCGCGGTCCACGCGGGCGTCAGATAGAAAAGCAGCAGCACGCGCATCACCTGACCGTGGATCGCGCCCCACACGAAGCCGATATTGGTCACGCCCGCCGCCACGCCGAGCGCGACGAGCAGCCAGTGCCAGGACAGCGTGCTGAGCGAGCGGCGCTTCGCGAGCAGCACGAAGACGCATGCGGCGGCGCTCGTGGTCGCGCTGGCGGCGGTGCCGGAGAGGCCCATCGCGGCGAGCATACGCATGGGATACCAGACGAGGCCCCATACCGACGCGCCGATCATGATCGCGAGCGTTGGCCATGCGCCCCATCCTTTTTTTGTTGCCGTCATTCTGTGCTTTGTCCTTCGTGCCGCGCGCCGCTGCCCGCTTGCGAGCCGGGGCCGCGCGCTATAATCGTGAGCTTGTTTCGCGTCCGTTCGACGTCTTCCGATGCCGCCCTCGCAGGCGCTTTTCGCCTCGCGCGCATCGCTCACTGCTTACCGGTCACGCCGTGAATCCACTTCTCAAGAAACTTCAGCCTTATCCGTTCGAAAAGCTTCGCGTGCTCTTCAAGGGCGTCGAGCCGCGCGCCGGATTCACGCCGATCAGCTTCGGCATCGGCGAGCCGAAGCATCCGACGCCCGCGCTGATCCGCGATGCGGTGATCAATGCGCTCGACGGCCTCGCCTCTTATCCGGCGACGCTCGGCAGCGAGCCGCTGCGCGCGGCGATCGCGGCATGGGTCATGCAGCGCTACGGCCTCGAATCGGTCGATCCGGCCACTGAAGTGCTGCCCGTGTCCGGCTCGCGGGAGGCGCTGTTCGCGCTCGCGCAGACCGTGATCGACAGCCGGACGACGAATGCCGCCGAACCGCCCATCGTACTCTGTCCGAACCCGTTCTATCAAATCTACGAAGGCGCGGCCCTGCTCGCGGGCGCCGAGCCGTACTTCGTCAACAGCGACCCGGCGCGCAACTTCGCGTGCGATTACGCCGCGGTGCCCGATCACATCTGGGCGCGCACGCAACTGCTCTACGTCTGCTCGCCGGGCAACCCGACCGGCGCGGTGCTCACGCTCGAGAACTGGCGCGAGCTCTTCGCGCTGTCGGACAGGCACGGTTTCGTGATCGCGTCGGACGAGTGCTACTCGGAAATCTATTTCGACGAAACCAATCCGCCGCTCGGCGGCCTCGAGGCGGCGCGCCTGCTCAAGCGCGGGTTCGAGCGCCTCGTGATGCTGTCGAGCCTGTCGAAGCGCTCGAACGTGCCGGGCATGCGCTCGGGCTTCGTCGCGGGCGACGCGTCCGTCCTGAAGGATTTCCTGCTCTACCGCACGTATCACGGCGCGGCGCTGTCGACGGTATTTCAGCGCGCGAGCATCGCCGCGTGGCAGGATGAAACGCACGTGCGCGACAACCGCGCCAAGTATCTGAAAAAATTCCAGACGGTCACGCCGATGCTCGCCGACGTGCTCGACGTGCGTCTGCCCGACGCCGCGTTCTACCTCTGGGCGAACGTCGCGGGCACCGGACTCACGGATACCGAGTTCGCGGCGCGCCTGTACGCCGACTATAATGTGACGGTTCTGCCGGGCTCTTTTCTCGCTCGCAGCGCGCACGGCACGAATCCCGGCGAGGGCTTCGTACGCATCGCGCTCGTGGCCGGGAACGAAGAATGTGTCGAAGGAGCCCGCCGCATCGTCGAATTCTGCCGCTCGCTCAAGTCATGAGCTTGACCGGCCCAATCCTCCATCCTTGATACCACTATGTCGCAACAACTTCAGAGCATCATCGATACCGCCTGGGAAAACCGCGCCGAGCTGTCGCCCAAGGCCGCGCCCGCCGAAGTCCGCGAAGCCGTCGCGCACGCGATCGAACAGCTCGACAAAGGTCAGATGCGCGTCGCCGAAAAGCGCGACGGCGAATGGATCGTGAATCAGTGGCTCAAGAAGGCCGTGCTGCTGTCGTTCCGCCTGGAAGACAATGCGCCGATGCCCGCCGGCGGCTACTCGCAGTTCTACGACAAGGTGCCTTCGAAATTCGCCAATTACACGGCGGAAGACTTCGCGGCGGGCGGCTTTCGCGTGGTGCCGCCGGCCATCGCGCGCCGCGGCTCGTTCATCGCGAAGAACGTCGTGCTGATGCCGTCGTACACCAACATCGGCGCGTATGTCGACGAAGGCTCGATGGTCGACACCTGGGCCACCGTCGGCTCGTGCGCGCAGATCGGCAAGAACGTGCATCTGTCGGGCGGCGTGGGCATCGGCGGCGTGCTGGAGCCGTTGCAGGCGAACCCGGTCATCATCGAGGACAACTGCTTCATCGGCGCGCGTTCGGAAGTGGTGGAAGGCGTGATCGTCGAAGAGAACTCGGTCATCTCGATGGGCGTGTATCTCGGCCAGTCGACCAAGATCTACGACCGCGAAACCGGCGAAGTCAGCTACGGCCGCATTCCGGCGGGCTCGGTGGTCGTCGCGGGCAATCTGCCGTCGAAGGACGGTTCGCACAGCCTGTACTGCGCGGTGATCGTCAAGAAGGTCGACGCCAAGACGCGCGCGAAGGTCGGCCTGAACGAACTGCTGCGAGGCGACTGATCGTGGCGCGCGGTTCCACTCCGACCACGGTCGTCTACGGCATTCCGAATTGCGACACCGTGAAGAAAGCGCGCGTGTGGCTGGAAGAGCACGGCGTGCCGTTCGAGTTTCACGACTTCAAGAAGGCCGGCGTGTCGAACGCGCTGATTCAGGACTGGCTCAAGGACGTGCCGCTCGAGCAGCTCATCAACAAGCGCGGCACCACCTGGCGCGGCCTGTCCGACGTGCACAAGGCCGAAGCCGACACCACCTCCGGCGCGATCGCGCTGATGATCCACAAGCCGTCGATCATCAAGCGGCCCGTCGTCGTGGTGAACGGGCGCGTGAAAACGCTCGGGTTTTCCGCCGAGCAGTTCGAAACGCTCTTCGTCTGAGCCAGAGCGATGACTGTGAACTCGACGGTCATCGCAAAATCGCTACGAGTGCCGGCCCGCGCGCCGGCATTTTTTATCGCACTCACGTGAATCGACCATGTCCGGCACCCTCTCCCTCACCGAAGCGCTGATCGAACGCGCATCCGTCACGCCCGACGATCAGGCTTGTCAGGCGCTCATGATCGAGCGGCTCGCAGCGATCGGCTTCGAATGCGAAACGATTGAATCGGGCGGCGTCACCAACCTGTGGGCCGTGAAGCGCGGCACGGACGCTTCGGCCCGACTGCTCGCGTTCGCCGGCCATACGGATGTCGTGCCGACCGGTCCGCTCGAACAATGGACCTCGCCGCCCTTCACGCCCACTCACCGCGACGGCAAACTCTACGGGCGCGGCGCGGCGGACATGAAGGCGTCGCTCGCGGCGTTCGTCGTGTCGAGCGAGGAGTTCGTCGCAAAGCATCCGGAGCACCGCGGCACGCTCGCGTTTCTCATCACGAGCGATGAAGAAGGCCCCGCCACCGACGGCACGATCAAGGTCGTCGAAGCGCTGAAAGCGCGCGGCACGCGGCTCGATTACTGCATCGTCGGCGAGCCGACCTCGAACGCCACGCTCGGCGACATGGTCAAGAACGGCCGGCGCGGCTCGATGACCGGCAAGCTCGTCGTCAAGGGTGTGCAGGGGCATATCGCGTATCCGCATCTCGCGAAGAACCCGGTGCATCTGCTCGCGCCCGCGCTGGCCGAGCTGGTCGCCGAGCGCTGGGACGACGGCAACGAGTATTTTCCGCCGACGACCTGGCAGGTTTCCAACCTGCATTCCGGCACGGGCGCGACCAACATCATTCCCGGCCACGCCGATCTGATGTTCAACTTCCGCTTCTCGACCGCGAGCACGGTGGAAGGCCTGCAAAGCCGCGTGCGCGCGATTCTCGACAAGCACGGTCTCGACTACGATCTGAAGTGGATCGTGAGCGGCCTGCCGTTTCTCACGCCGCGCGGCGAGCTTTCGGATGCGCTCGAAAAGGCCATCGCCGATGAAACCGGCGTGCGCACCGAACTGTCTACCACGGGCGGCACCTCCGATGGACGCTTCATCGCGCAAATCTGCGATCAGGTGGTCGAGTTCGGCCCGCCCAACGGCACGATCCACAAGATCGACGAGCATGTCGAAGTGCGCTTCATCGAGCCGTTGAAGAACGTGTACCGCCGTGTGCTCGAACAGCTGATCGCCTGAATTCAATCTCACACAATAAAAAGGAGCCTTCGATGGCGCTGCCCTTCACCACCGTGCGCGACCTGCTGCGCTTCGGCGTCTCGCGCTTCACCGAAGCGGGCCTGTCGTTCGGCCACGGCTCGACCAATGCCTACGACGAAGCCGCGTACCTGATCCTGCACACGCTGCATCTGCCGCTCGACACGCTCGAACCGTTCCTCGACGCGCGCCTGCTCGACAACGAAATCGACGCCGTCATGAAAGTGATCGAGCGCCGCGCGAAAGAGCGCATTCCCGCCGCGTACATCACGCAGGAAGCGTGGATGCACGGCCGCCGCTTTTACGTCGACGAGCGCGTGATCGTGCCGCGTTCGTTCATCGGCGAGCTGCTGCAGGACGGTCTGCAACCGTATGTGGCCGATCCCGATCAGGTCACGCGCGTGCTCGAACTGTGCACCGGCTCGGGCTGTCTCGCGATTCTCGCGGCGCAGGCCTTCGAGAACGCGGATGTCGATGCCGTCGATATCTCCGCCGATGCGCTCGCGGTCGCGCGCCGCAACGTCGACGAATATGGTCTGAACGAACGCGTGCGCCTCCACGAAGGCGATCTGTACGCGCCGCTGTCGGCCGAGCGCTACGAGGTGATCATCACGAATCCGCCGTACGTCAACGCCCACGCGATGCAGGCGCTGCCGGAGGAGTACCGGCACGAGCCCGAACTCGCGCTCGCGGGCGGTGCGGACGGCATGGACGTGGTGCGGCGCATCGTGCGCGACGCGCGCAACTGGCTCACCGAGGACGGCGTGCTCGTCGTCGAAATCGGCAACGAGCGGCCGAACGTCGAGGCAGCGCTGGGCGGTCTCGATCTCGTGTGGCTCTCGACCAGCGCCGGCGACGACAACGTGTTCCTGATCCAGGCCGCCGACCTTCCCTCCTGAAGCCTGCACCCTGGCGATCGTTGCGGCGACACGCGCTGCAACGATCGCTAACACTTCGCGCGAAAGGGTTGGGTAAGATGGCAAATCGCCATCAGGCTCCCTCTCGCGCTTATGCAAGCATCCGACTGGCTACACCTCGGCACGCTCGTGATGGCCGCGCATGTGCTCGGCGTGATCGCCGCGATCCATGCCGTCATCAACACACGCACGTCGCAAGGCGCGGTGGCGTGGGCGGTGTCGCTCGTCGCGATGCCCTATTTCACGCTGATTCCCTATCTGTTCCTCGGCCGCAGCAAGTTCGCGGGGTATATCGACGAGCGGCGGCTGGAGATCGAAATCCTGCGCAACCGTTCGAAGCCCGCCGAATGGGACTCGGGCGCGCGCAGCGATGCGCCCGAGAGCGCCCCGCTCATCGATTCCTCGGGCGCGCGCGGAGAGATTGCGCCGGGACCGGCCGCCTATCTTGGCAATCCGACCATCCGCACGCTGCAGCGCCTCTCCGGCATGCCGTTCCTGCGCGGCAACTCGGCGCGCGTGCTCATCAACGGCGACGCCACCTTCGCCGCGATCCTCGATGCCATCGCCGCGGCCGAACGCTACGTGGTCGTGCAGTTCTTCATCGTGCGCGCCGACGCGCTCGGCGACATGCTCAAGGACGCGCTGATCCGCAAGGCCCAGGCCGGCGTGCGCGTCTATTTTCTCTACGACAGCATCGGCAGCTTCGATCTGCCGCATCGCTACGTCAACGCGCTGCGCGCGGGCGGCGTCGAGGCGCATCCGTTCGCGGCCACGCGCAAGTTCGTGCACCGCTTCCAGATCAACTTCCGCAATCATCGGAAGATCGTCGTGGTGGACGGCAAATGCGCGTTCATCGGCGGGCACAACGTGGGCGTCGAGTATCTCGGCGGCAATCCGCGCCTCTCGCCCTGGCGCGACACCCATGTGGAAGTGCGCGGACCGGCGGTCGCGAGCATCCAGTTCGTCTTCACGGAAGACTGGTACTGGGCGACCCAGCGCCTGCCCGAACTCGGTCCCGCGCCGCCCTCCGACGGCAACATGCATTGCATGGTGCTGTCGAGCGGCCCCGCCGACAAACAGGAAACCTGCTCGCTCTTTTTCGTCGAGGCGATCAACGCGGCGCGCGAGCGCATCTGGATCACCTCGCCTTATCTGATTCCCGACGAAGCCGTGTTCTCGGCGCTCAGGCTCGCGGTGATGCGCGGCGTTGACGTACGCATCCTGATTCCGAGCCGGCGCGATCATCGCGTGGTGTTCGCAGCGTCCCGGCTCTATGCGTACGATCTGTGGCAGGCCGGCGTACGCATCTTCCGTTACGAACCGGGCTTCCTGCATCAGAAAGTCGTGCTCGTCGACGATATCGCCGCGGCGATCGGCAGCGCGAATCTCGACAACCGCTCGTTTCGCCTGAACTTCGAGATCACCGTGCTGACGGTCGATCGCGCGTTCGCCAACGAGGTGGAAGCGATGCTGCGCGCGGACTTCGCGCTCGCCTTCGAGATCGACGGCAACGACTACCGCGGCAAGGCGTTCTGGCGACGCATGGCGATGCACGTCGCGCGGCTTTTCTCGCCGATTCTCTGAGCGCGCCGAAGCTTCAGAGCAGCTTCTCGATGTCCTCCACGATCGACTCGGGCTTTGTCTGCGGCGCATAGCGCTTCACCACGTTGCCCTGACGGTCGACGAGAAACTTCGTGAAGTTCCACTTGATCGCCTCGATGCCGAGCAATCCCGGCTCCTTGTCCTTCAGATACTTGTAGAGCGGATGCGCGTTCGCGCCGTTCACCTCGATCTTGCCGAACATCGGGAACGTGACGCCGTAGTTTTTCTCGCAGAAGCTGCCGATCTGCTCGGCATCGCCCGGTTCCTGCTTGCCGAACTGGTTGCATGGGAAACCGAGCACCTCGAAGCCGCGCGCGGCAAGCAGCTGGTAAATGTGCTGCAAGCCGTTGTATTGAGGCGTGAAACCGCACTCGCTGGCCGTGTTCACGATCAGCAACACCTTGCCGCGATAGGTGTCGAGACCGACGGTCGCGCCGTCGAGTGTTTCGGCCGAAAAGCCGTAGATGCCGTCACTGGCTGCGCTCATGGCACGCTCCGCTAATGAATTCGATGAATGACAGGCGATGCTAACCCGGCGCGCGTTCCTGTGCCATTGGCCGAACGGCCTACCCCTGCGCGGCAACCGGTCCGGTCTAAAATAGCGCTTTCCTTCCAAGCCGCGCCCTTTCGCCGCCAATTCGACGTGATCCGTTTCAATCAGTTCAGCCTGTCCCGCGGCACCAAGCCGCTTTTCGAAGAGACGAGCTTCACGCTCAATCCGGGCGAGAAAGCCGGTCTCGTCGGCGCGAACGGCGCGGGCAAGTCCACGCTATTTTCCGTGCTGCGCGGCGAGCTGCACGCGGACGGCGGCGATTTCTCGATGCCCCCGTCGTGGCGCATCGCGCACGTCGCGCAGGAAACCCCCGCGGTGGACCGCAGCGCGCTCGATTACACGCTCGACGGCGACACCCATCTGCGCGCGATCGAGGCGCGCATCGCGTCGGCCTCCGCCGCGCACGACGGCGCCGCTGAAGCAGAAGCGCATGCCGCCTTCGCCGACGCCGACGGCTACACCGCGCCCGCGCGCGCCGAAACGCTGCTGCTCGGCCTCGGCTTCACGCTCGAACAGACGCGCGAGCCGGTGTCGAGCTTTTCGGGCGGCTGGCGCATGCGCCTGAATCTCGCGCAGGCGCTGATGTGTCCGTCCGATCTGCTGCTGCTCGACGAACCGACCAACCACCTGGACCTCGACGCCATCGTCTGGCTCGAAGACTGGCTCGGGCGCTATGCGGGCACGCTCGTCGTCATTTCGCACGATCGCGAGTTTCTCGATTCGGTCTGCAACGTCACGCTGCATCTGGAAAATCGTCAGGTGAAGCGCTACGGCGGCAATTACAGCCAGTTCGAAGTGCTGCGCGCGCAGCAGCTCGCGCTGCAGCAGAGCGCGTTCGAGAAGCAGCAGCGGACGGTCGCGCATCTGCAGAGCTTCATCGACCGTTTCAAGGCCAAGGCCACCAAGGCGAAGCAGGCGCAGAGCCGCGTGAAGGCGCTGGAGAAAATGGAGCTGATCGCGCCCGCGCATGCGAGCTCGCCGTTCACCTTCGAATTCCGCGAGCCCGATGCCGCGCCCAATCCGATGATGGTCATGGAAAGCGTGCGCTGCGGCTATCACGACGACGCAGGCGGCGAGATTCCGATCGTCGATGCAGTGACGCTGTCGATCCAGAACGGCCAGCGCATCGGCCTGCTCGGCGCGAACGGACAAGGCAAGTCGACGCTCATCAAGACGCTCGCGCAGACGCTCGAACCGCTCTCCGGCGGCGTCCGCCAGGGCAAGGGCTTGCAGATCGGCTATTTCGCGCAGCATCAGCTCGAAACGCTGCGCTCGGACGACTCCGCGCTCCAGCATCTCGCGCGCCTCGCGCCCGATACGCGCGAGCAGGAGTTGCGCGACTATCTCGGCAGTTTCAACTTCTCCGGCGAGATGGCGACCGCGAAGATCGCGCCCTTCTCCGGCGGCGAAAAAGCGCGGCTCGCGCTGGCGCTCGTCATCTGGCAGAAACCGAATCTGCTGCTGCTCGACGAACCGACCAACCACCTCGACCTCGAAACGCGCCACGCCCTGACGATGGCGCTCGCGCAGTTCGAGGGCACGCTGATTCTCGTGTCGCATGACCGGCACCTGCTGCGAGCGACGACCGATACCTTCATGCTCGTCGCAAAGCATCGCCTGAGTCCGTTCGACGGCGATCTCGACGACTATCGCGACTGGCTGCTGCAGCACGCCGCCGAAGTACGCGCGGCGGCGAAGGAAGCGAGCGGCGCTGCATCGGCCGACGCGCAGGACAGCGGGCCGAATCGCAAGGAACAGCGCCGCCAGGAAGCGCAGGAGCGGCAAAAGTTCGCGCATCTCAGGAAGCCGCTGCAGTCGCGCATCGCGAAGATCGAGAAAGAGATGGAGAAGCTCAACGCCGAGAAGTCGACGCTCGAAGCGTTCGTCGCGGATCCTGCGAGCTACGAAGCCGCGATGAAGGCGAAGCTCACCGAGACGATCCGCCGGCAGGGCGAAGTCAATGCGCGTCTCGAAACGCTCGAAATGGAGTGGCTCGAAGCGCACGAGGAACTGGAGCAAATTGGCTCATAACCGGAGATCGACGACTTGACGCCATCCCTCACCGGCCTGCGCGTGCTGGATCTGACGCGGCTTCTTCCCGGACCGATCGCCACGTTGCGGCTCGCGGAACTCGGCGCCGACGTGCTCAAGATCGAGCCGCCGGGCGAAGGCGACTACGCGCGCACGATGATGCAAAGCGAAGCGGACCGGCAGAGCGGCGCGCCGAGCGCGTTCTATCGCATCGTCAATCGCGGCAAGCGGCAACTCACGCTCGACCTCAAGACCAGCGCAGGCCGCGCGAAACTGATCGAACTCGCGCGCGACGCCGACGTGCTCGTCGAAAGCTTTCGCCCTTCGGTGATGGCGCGGCTGGGTGTCGGCTATGACGTGCTGCGCGAGGCGAATCCGAAGCTCGTCTATTGCGCGATTACGGGCTTCGGCGGCGACGGGCCGTTCGCGCAGAAGGCGGGGCACGATCTGAACTACATCGCCTACGCGGGCGTGCTCGATCAGCTTGCCGCGCGCGACGGCACGCCCGTCGCACCGAATTTTCAGCTCGCGGACCTGCTCGGCGGCGCGCTGTCGGCCGTGATGGAGATACTCGCGGCGGCGTGGCACGTCGCGCGTGGCGGCGAAGGACGCTGCCTGAATGTGTCGATGACGCACGCGATTCACGCGCACAACGTGATGGCGCATATCGCGCTGACCAATGCCGACGAAGCCGGAACGCGCGCTGGCGCGGGCTTGCTGAACGGCGGCGCGCCGTGCTACGACGTCTATCGCACGCGCGATGACCGCTTCGTCGCGGTCGGCGCACTGGAGCTGAAGTTCTGGCAAACCTTGTGCGAGGCACTCGGCCGTCCCGACTGGGCGACGCGGCACTGGAGCCTCGGCCAGGCGATCGGCGGAACGGACGCGGCGGAATTGTCGGTGCAACTGGCCGCGCGCTTTCGCGAACGCACGCGCGATGAATGGATGACGCTGCTGGAGCCGCTCGATTGCTGCGTCGCGCCGGTGCTCACGCCCGCCGAAGCGGCAATGCATCCGCTGTTCCGCGACGCCTAGCGCCGCGGCAAGACCTGGCGCGGCGGGCGCTCATCATCGACGAGCACGTGCTTGCGGCCCGTCACGTGTTCGCGGATGGTCGCGACGACTTCATCCTCGGTGACATCGGCCGCGACGACGCGGCGCGATATCTGGCCTTGCTCGTCGATCCATTCGACGATCCGGCAGCCGCTTCCCCAGGGCTGTTGCAGCGGCGCGGAGACGCGGCATCCGCGCAGATGGAACGCGGGCTTCGGCCGGGTTGATTTTGAGTGTTTCAATGCGTGGTCCTCTCGATCCTTCCAGTCACTTCGCTTCTTGAACTGTCCATAGCGAAGTTGGCCGGGTCCGTAGCATTGAAAGGATAAGAAAACCGCGCGCCGCGTAGGTTACATTGCGCAACGAGATTTTTACGCCGCATTACCAAGGGTCCGACCACGGGTTCAATCGAGATCCCGAACCCGGTCGATCGCTTCCTCGATTCGATCCACCGCGATCACCTTCAGGCCGTCGATCGCCTGCTTCGGCGCGTTCGCCTTCGGAATCAGCGCGACCGAAAAGCCGAGCTTGGCCGCCTCCTTCAGGCGGTCCTGTCCGCGCGGCGACGGCCGGATTTCGCCCGCCAGCCCGACTTCGCCGAACGTGATGAGGCCCTTGGGCAATGGCTTGTTGCGCATCGACGAATGAATCGCGAGCAGCACGGCCAGATCCGCCGCCGGTTCGGTGATCTTCACGCCACCGACCGCGTTGAGAAACACATCCTGATCGAAACACGCGATGCCGGCATGCCGATGCAGAACGGCCAGCAACAGCGCGAGCCGGTTTTGCTCCAGCCCCACCGCGAGCCGGCGCGGATTGGGCACATGCGCCGTGTCGACCAGCGCCTGCACCTCGACGAGCAGCGGCCGCGAGCCTTCCTGCGTCACGAGCACGCACGAACCCGGCACGCTTTGCTCGTGCTGCGACAGAAACAGCGCCGACGGATTCGCGACACCGCGCAAGCCCTTTTCCGTCATCGCGAAGACGCCGAGTTCGTTGACCGCGCCGAACCGGTTCTTGAACGCGCGCACGAGTCTGAACGACGAATGCGTATCGCCCTCGAAATACAGCACGGTATCGACGATATGTTCCAGCACGCGCGGCCCCGCGAGACTGCCCTCCTTGGTGACGTGGCCGACCATGATGATCGACGTGCCCGTCTGCTTCGCGATGCGCGTCAGTTGCGCCGCGCACTCGCGCACCTGCGCGACCGAACCGGGCGCGGAAGTCAGCGCTTCGGAATAAATGGTCTGGATGGAGTCGATCACGGCGACTTCAGGACGTTGCTCGTCGATGGTCGCCTGAATCTTTTCGAGCTGGATTTCCGCGAGCAGCGCGAGGTCGCCCGCCGCGCTTTCCCCGATCAGGCCGAGCCGTTGCGCGCGCAACGCGATCTGCGCGCCGGATTCCTCGCCGCTCACATAGAGCGCGGGGCGCTCGCGCGCGATCTCCGCGAGCGATTGCAACAGCAAAGTCGATTTGCCGATGCCCGGATCACCGCCGATCAGCACCACGCCGCCGGGCACGAGGCCGCCGCCCAGCACGCGGTCGAACTCGCCGACGCCGGTCGTGAAGCGCGGCACGTCCGACGCCTCGATATCGGCGAGCTTGCGCACCGCCGAGCTCTTCGCGAGCGCCTGGAAGCGATGCGTGGAGGGCGCCTGCTCCACGCCTTCCACCAACGTGTTCCACGCTCCGCACGCGGCGCACTGGCCGGTCCATTTCGGCGATTGTCCGCCGCATTCGCTACACGTATAGAGCGTCTTTGCCTTCGCTGCTTTTGCCACACACTGCCTTGCTTTGAGTTTTCGTTGAGAGTTATTCCGCGCGCACCGGCACGCGCTGCGCGATCGCGCACATGAGTTCGTAGCCGACCGTGCCGGCCGCGCTCGCCACATCGTCGATCGGCAGATTTGCGCCCCATAGCTCGACGCGCGAGCCGATGCCCGCATTCGGGCACGGCGTCAGGTCGACGGTCAGCATGTCCATCGACACGCGGCCGACGAGCTTGGTCCTCACGCCATCGACGATGACGGGGGTGCCTTCCGGCGCCACGCGCGGATAGCCGTCCGCGTAGCCGCACGCGACCACGCCGATCCGCATCGAGGTGCCCGCGGTGAAGGTCGAGCCATAGCCGATGCTGCTTCCCGCGCTGACCGTCTGCACGGCGATCAGCTCGGACTGGAGCGTCATCGCGGGCTTGAGGCCGGTGCCGGCGATGTCGGCGGTCACGCCCGACGGCGACGCGCCATACAGCATGATGCCGGGCCGCACCCAGTCGACGTGCGCGTCCGGATGCCACAGCACCGCCGCCGAATTCGCGAGGCTGCGCGCACCCGCAATGCCTTCCGCGCCGCGTTCGAACGCATCGAGCTGATGGGCGATGCCGCGCGGGCCGTCGGCATCGGAAAAATGGGTCATGAGCGTGATCTGACCGACGCCCTGCACGGCGCGCGCGCGCTCCCACGCAGCGCGGTACTTCTCGGGCGTGTAGCCGAGGCGGTTCATGCCGCTGTTCATCTTCAACTGGATGTTGATCGGCTTCGAGAGGCGCGCCATTTCCAGCATGCGCAACTGCTCGTCGCAATGCACGGCCGTGGTCAGGCTGTAGCGGTCGATCACGTCGATATCGGTGGGCCGGAAAAAGCCCTCGAGCAAAAGAATCGGCCCCGCCCAGCCCAATTCACGCAACTTCGCGGCTTCTTCGAGGTCGAGAAGGCCAAAGCCGTCCGTCGCGCGCAGTCCGGGGAACGCCCGGGCGAGTCCGTGGCCATACGCATTGGCCTTGACGACGGCCCAGATCTTGGACTTCGGCGCGTACTTGCGCGCAATGGCGAGGTTGTTGGCGAGCGCGGGGGTGTGAATGGTTGCAGAGAGGGGGCGCGGCATGAGCGTTTGGAGGAAGTGCGGTAAGTGCGATCGAAACGACCAGCATACGTCAGCGGGACGCGTCCTGCTGCCCCGATCGGGACGCCTTGTGAATCAGTATCTTATGAGGAATCCCCCGCACGGACGTGTCATTTCGCACGCGATCGGGATGAGTGCTAGTCAGAATGCGCCTATTTTCGTGTTATAAAGCCGTGCGCACAACCCATTTCGAAAGGCATAAGCCCGGACGCATAACAGGCGCCCGGGGCGGATCACCCGCAGTGAGGAAAGCTTCGGATCAGATGAAAAAAGGTTTTTACACCATCATGGCCGCGCAGTTTTTCTCATCGCTGGCCGATAACGCTTTACTGATCGCTGCCATCGCTCTGCTGAAGGACCTTCACGCGCCGAACTGGATGACGCCGCTGCTCAAGCTGTTCTTCGTCCTGTCGTACGTGATTCTCGCGGCCTTCGTCGGCGCTTTCGCGGACTCCCGGCCCAAGGGCAAGGTGATGTTCGTGACCAACTCGATCAAGGTGGTCGGCTGCGTGACGATGCTCTTCGGCGCGCATCCACTGCTCGCGTACGGCATCGTTGGCTTCGGCGCCGCTGCTTACTCGCCGGCGAAATACGGCATTCTCACCGAACTCCTGCCACCGGACCGGCTCGTCGCCGCGAACGGCTGGATCGAAGGCACGACCGTCGGCTCGATCATTCTCGGCACCGTGATGGGCGGCGCGCTCATCAGCCCGCATATCGCGAGTCATCTGCTGTCGCTTAACATTCCACGCATTCACACGCCCGCCGAAGCAGCGATGCTCGTCATCATGCTGATATACGTGATAGCCGCGATGTTCAACCTGCGCATCCCCGACACAGGCGCCCGCTATCCGAAGCAGGAGACGCGGCCGATCAAGCTCATCACCGATTTCGCCGACTGCTTCCTCACGCTGTGGCGCGACAAGCTCGGCCAGATCTCGCTCGCCGTCACGACGCTCTTCTGGGGCGCGGGCGCGACGCTGCAGTTCATCGTGCTGAAGTGGGCCGAAGTGTCGCTCGGCATGACGCTTTCGCAGGCCGCGATCCTGCAGGCGGTGATCGCGGTCGGCGTCGCGGTGGGCGCGGTGCTCGCGGCGGCGCGCGTGCCGCTCAAGCGCTCGCTCAGCGTGCTGCCGGTCGGCATCATCATGGGTCTCGCCGTCATGCTGATGGCCTTCTACACGCGCCATCTCTTTCCCGCGCACTGGGGCATCTACTTCGGCAAGATGCACTTCCCAGGCTACCTGCTGGTCGCGTATCTGTTCCTGATGATCGTCGGCGGGCTGTCGGGCTTCTTCGTGGTGCCGATGAACGCGCTGCTCCAGCATCGCGGTCACGTGCTGCTCTCCGCGGGCCATTCGATCGCCGTGCAGAACTTCAACGAGAACCTTTCGGTGCTCATCATGCTGTGCCTCTACGCGGTGCTCGTGTGGCTCGACGTGCCGATCCAGTTCGTCATCGTGCTGTTCGGCTCGTTCGTCTGTCTCATGATGTACTTCGTGATGCGGCGGCATCAGGCCAATCAGCGCGCATTCGATTCGGTCGCGCTGATCGGCGAAGCGCGGCACTGACGCGTCGCGCACGCTCCATTCGACTTTCATCATGCTCGCCGCCGACCTCTTTTCGTTCGTCACCCGCGTGCGGGAGCGCGCGCCGCTCGTCCATTGCCTGACGAACCTCGTCGTCACCAACTTCACCGCGAACGTGCTGCTCGCGATCGGCGCGGCGCCCGCGATGGTCGTCGCGCGTGAGGAAGTCGGCGAATTCGCACCGCTCGCCAATGCGCTGTCGGTCAATCTCGGCACGCTCGACGTGCCGCAAAGCCGCGCGATCCGCGTCGCCGTGGACGCCGCCAACGACGCCGGCAAGCCGTGGGTGCTCGATCCGGTCGCGGTCGGCCCGCTCGCGTTTCGCACGGAATTCGCGTTCGATCTGCTCGATGCGAAACCCGCGGTGATTCGCGGCAACGCGTCGGAGATCATCAGTCTGTCAGGCGGCGCGTCGAGCGCGCGCGGCGTCGACAGCACCGCCGCCACCGACGCCGCGCTCGACGCCGCGCAGATTCTCGCGCTGAAGGCCCAGGCCGTCGTCGCGGTGACGGGCCAGACCGACTACGTAACCGATGGCAGGCGCGTGATCGCGCTGTCCAACGGCTCGCCACTGATGACGCGCGTGACGGGCGTCGGCTGCGCGCTGTCGGCGACGGTCGCGGCGTTCGTCGGCGCCGCGCCGGATCGCAACGCGTTCTGGAGCGCGACGGTCGCCGCCATCGCGTATTCGACCATCGCGGGCGAACTGGCCGCGCGCGATGCCGCCCTGCCCGGCAGCTTTGCCGTCACGTATCTCGACCGCCTGGCATCGCTCGATGAAGCCGCGTTCGAGAAGACGCTCGTGCAGCGCGATATCGTGTCCGGCTGATCATGCGCGCTTCGTTCGATCTCTCGCTCTATCTCGTGCTCGATCCGGTGCAATGCGGCGGGCACGACGCGGCGCTTGCCGTCGCGCGGGCCGCGCTGGAAGGCGGCGCGACCATCGTGCAACTGCGCGCGCCCGAATGGCACAAGCGCGCGTGGTTCGACCTCGCGCGCGAGCTGCTGCCGCTCACGCGCGCGCGCGGCGTGCCGTTCGTCATCAACGATCATGTCGATGTCGCGCTCGCCGTGGGCGCCGATGGCGTGCATATCGGCCAGCGCGATCTGCCCGCCGATATCGCGCGGCAACTGCTCGGGCCGCGCGCGCTGATCGGCCTGTCGGTGTCGAACCTCGACGAAACCGCCGACGCGCAAAAGCTCGCCGGCGTCGTCGACTATCTGGGCGCGGGTCCGGTGTACGCGACGCCGACCAAGTCCGACGCCGCCGCGCCATGCGGCATCGACGGCCTCGCTGAAATCCGCGCCGCCGCGCGCTTTCCGACTGTCGCGATCGGCGGCATCCAGGCGCACAACGCCGCCGACGTGATGCGCGCGAAGCCCGCCGGTCTCGCGGTCGTTTCCGCGATCTGCAAGGCCGCCGATCCGCGCGAAGCGGCCGCGGCATTGCGCGCGACCATCGCGCGCGCCCGAACCTGATCTTTCCATGCCCGCCACGAAAACCATTCCCAACGTCCTCACCATCGCCGGCTCCGACTCGGGCGGCGGCGCGGGCATTCAGGCAGACCTCAAAGCCTTCTCCGCGCTCGGCGCGTACGGCGCGAGCGTCATCACGGCGCTCACCGCGCAGAACACGCGCGGCGTGACGGCCGTGCACGCGCCGGAGCCCGCGTTCATCACCGCGCAGCTTGACGCCGTGTTCGACGACATTCGCATCGACGCGGTGAAGATCGGCATGCTGGCGAACGCGGACATCGTGCGCGCGGTCGCCGCTGCGCTCAAGCGCCATCGGCCGAAGCATGTCGTGCTCGATACCGTGATGATCTCCAAGAGCAATCACGCGCTGCTCGCGCCGGAAGCGGTCGCCGCGCTGCGCGACGAACTGCTGCCGCTCGCGACGCTCGTCACGCCGAATCTGCCCGAGGCGGCGGCACTGCTTAACGTCGAAAGCGCCGTCGACGAAGACGCGATGGTGCAGCAAGGCGAAGCGCTGCGTGCGCTCGGCGCGCGAGCCGTGCTGATGAAAGGCGGCCATCTCGCCTCCTCCGATAGTCCCGACTGGCTCATCGAGGCGAACGGTTCGCTGCGGCTCGGCGGCGCGCGCGTGCCGCTCAAGAACACGCACGGCACGGGCTGCACGTTGTCGTCGGCGATCGCGGCGCTGATCCCGCAAACCGACGATCTGGCGAGCGCCACCGCCGAAGCCAAGCGCTATCTGACCGGCGCGATCGAAGCAAGCGTGCGGCTCGACGTCGGTCACGGCGTCGGGCCGGTACATCACTTCTATCGCTGGTGGTGATCAGGGCGCCGAAGCGGCGAATGCGCGCGCACGCTCCGGCCAGTCGTCCGGCACGATGAACCCGCGCGATTCCTCGGTCCACTTCCCGGCTTCGTCGCGCAGGTAGGCGGCGATCATCGTCGGCGCGACAGTCGTTTCCAGACGCGTGCGAATCGCATCCGATTCCGCGATGAGCGATTCGGCGTCGCTCGCATCGAGCCGCCGCGACGCGAGCCACGCCAGGCGCGGCTGAACGACCCAGGCGCGCTCATCGCCCGAAGCGGCGGACGCGCGCGCCCGCGCATCGCGCCATTCAGACGCCGTCAGCCACCATCCGCGTAAATGACACGCGCCGATTTCGGGCGCGGGATCGATACGCTCGCCGGCGAGGCCGTGATAGAAAAGCCGTCCCTTGATGAACAACTGCGCGCGCCACGGCCCTTCGAAGCCGAGCGTGGCGAATTCCGTGCGCGAAGTCAGCGCGAGCTGATGCGTGACGAGCCGCGCGTGTTTCAGATCGAAGCGATCCTGCAGATTCGGACCGACATAGTCCGACAGACGCGCGGCGCGTGACGCGTCGCCATTGCCGATATGCAGATAGAACTTCACCGCGAGTTCCCAATGCAGGCGCACGTCGTTCGCCGTCTCCAGCAGGAAATCGCATTCGCCGATCGTGCGCCGCTGAAGCCGCAGCGGCACGTTCGCCGCGATCAGACGCGCCGCCGGTCCGTGCGCGAGAAAGTATCCAAGCAGGCTTTCGGCATAAATGCCGAGGCGCGTGAATCTGGGATTGCGCGTGTGTTCGTGCAGCGATTGCAGTGATTGCGGTGAGGCGTCGAGCGCGTTCAGCCATGCGAGCGTCGCATCGCGCTCCTGCGGCGAGTCGAATGGATGCGCCAGCGGCGCATCGCCTTCGCGCAGCAGATCGGGGGCGAACAGCAGCCAGACGAGATCGCGCACGGCGACGTCGTCGAAACGATCGACGAGACGCGTGAGTTCGCTCGCCCCGGCGGCCATCAGATGCCGTCCTTCTGCGCTCCTTGCTCGACGCCGAGCGCGGCGAGCGCTTCGCGATACGTGTTGCGCGCGAGGCAGAGATCGGCCCACGCCTTCGACTTGTCCTGCAGGCTGCGCAACAGATAAGCCGGGTGATACGTGACGATGACCGGCACGCCGCGATACGCGTGCACGCGACCGCGCATCGACGCGATGCTGGCTTCGTTCTTCAGGAGACTTTGCGCGGCGAAACGGCCCATCGCGACGATCACCTTCGGCTTCACGAGTTCGACTTGCCGCTGCAGATACGGCTCGCAGCGCGCGACTTCATCGAGTTCGGGATTGCGGTTGCCGGGCGGCCGGCACTTGATCACGTTCGCGATATAGACGTTCGATTGCCGCGAGTAATCGAGCGCGCGCAGCATGTTGTCGAGCAGCTTGCCCGCCTGGCCGACGAACGGTTCGCCCTGCTTGTCCTCGTTCTCGCCCGGCGCCTCGCCGATCAGCATCCAGTCGGCTTCGCGGTCGCCGACGCCGAACACCGTGTTGGTGCGGCGCTCGCACAGCCGGCAGCGCTCGCAGTTCGCGACACGCTCGGCAAGCGCATCCCAGTCGAGCGTGTGGACGTCCTCAGGGGCTTCGGCGAGGGCGACGGGCTCCGAATGAACGGGAGCGTCGTCGGTCCAGGGGAGATCGTCGTAGGCGTCGAGCGGCGGTGTGTCGGGGTCTGTCTGCACAACGGGCGGCGGCGGTTCAGCGGACTTCGGCGCTTCGACCGCTTGCGCGACCGGTTCGACGCTCGGCGGTTCTTCCACGCGCGGCGACGCGGCCACGACGCCGCGCCGGACCCAGACGGGCCCGATTCCCAGTTCCTCGATCAGCGATTCATCCAGCGCCATGCGCGCCCTCCTTCAAAAACGCCAGACGCATGACGATGGCGTCCTCGCGCGAGCGATGCCGCGCGGGGTAATAGTTCTTGCGACGTCCGATGGCGGTGAAGCCAAAGCGCTCGTAAAGCTGGATCGCACGCGGATTGGACGGCCGCACTTCGAGCAGCACGCCTTCGAGTTTCTCGGCGCGCGTGATACGCACCGCTTCGCGCAGCAGCGTGAGTCCCGCGCCCGCGCGCTGCGCCGCCGGCGCGACGCACAGATTGAGCAGATGCATCTCGTCGACGACCGGCATCAGCACGCAGTAGCCGATCAGCGTGCCGGTCACGTGGCGCAGACACACGCCGTAGTAGCCGTTGCGCAGCGAATCCTGGAAATTGCCGCGACTCCACGGAAACTCGTAGGCGAGCTTTTCGACCGCGGCGACTTCGTCGAGGTCGGCTTCGGTCATCGACGTGAGATAGCGGTCCGCCAGCAATACCCCGCTCACCGAAGCGCCTCCTCGCGGGCTTGCATGCGTTCGGCCGTGGTCTGGGCGACCTTGTCGCGCACATATTCCGGCGCGGCGAGCTCTGGCGCGACCGCGCGGCCCGCCCGAAAAGCACGCAGACCGACGAGCGCGACCGGCAGCGCATGCGGCAGCGCTTCGCGATCGACGCGCGCGGCTGCGGCCAGCGCCGGCAGGCGGTCGCCGAACGCGGCGGCGGCGTTGCCGGCGAGTGCGAACGGCGCGTCCGGCAGCGGCAACGCGCCGGGCGCATCGAGCGCGGCCGGATGCAGCGTGCGCCATTCGGCGGCGGCGGAATCGAATTCGAAGTCGGCCCAGTACACCTCGTCCATGCGGGCATCGAGCGCCGCGAGCACGCGCGGCGGAATCGACGGATCGTTCAGCCGCGCGCCTTCCGCGCAGGCGAGCAGCGTGCTGACCGGCACCACCGGCACGCCCAGCCCGAACGCCAGTCCTTGCGCGACGCCTGTCGCCGTGCGCAGGCCGGTGAACGAGCCCGGTCCGGCGCCGAACGCGATGGCCGCGCAATCGGCGAGCGCGAGGCCCGCTTCGTCGAACAGTTCGCGCACGGCGGGCAAGAGACGCGTACTCGAGACCGCTCCGGTCGCTTCGTGCCGGATCCACACGCGCGTGTCGCCGCTCGCGTACTGCGGCGCGGCGGCGGAATGGGTGGAGTCGGGAGCGGAGTCGGCGAGCAGGAGCGCAACGGAGCAAAACTCCGTCGAGGTGTCGAGGGCGAGCAGAACGGTGCGTGTCATAGCCGGTATTGTAATGCGGGACATGCGCCGCATTCGCGCGAAGCACGCACGCGGATCGATCCGAACCGCAGCTGGAGGACGCGCTCGGTTGGAGGAAAGCCTCGACAGGCCGCGCGAGTGCGGCTTGCTAAGATCGTGCGGTCCTATTTCGAGAAGAACGGAGAACGCATGACCGACATCGACCAGCAATTCGCGCAGGCCCAGACCGACGTCACCCAACTGCCCGAACGGCCGGGCAACCTCACGCTGCTGCGCCTCTACGCGCTCTTCAAGCAGGCGAGCAGCGGCGACGTGCAGGGTGAGAAGCCGGGCTTCACGGATATCGCCGGCAAGTACAAGTACGAAGCATGGTCCGCGCTGCAGGGCACGCCCGCCGATGACGCCAAGGCACGCTACGTCGAACTCGTCGAATCGCTCAAACGCGGCGAAGCAGCCTGACGCCTGCGCGTTTCCCGCCGCGCCGTCCCGTGCCCAGGGATGGCGCGCGTACGCGTCAAAATGTGGCGCAGTGCAGCAAATTCGGATATACTAGCGGCCAGCGCTTCACTGTGAGTCGGCTGCTTTCTGGCAAAGCCTCACGCAGCAAGGCGCTTCGTAGCGTTTTGCTCCAATCCAGTTTAGAAACTGTCCCCTCCCTGCTAGGCCGTTGCGCGGTTGTCTTGCGCGCAGTTTTCCCGGCCCGTCATGCATCAGGCTGACGCCAGCGCCCGTCGTTCTGTTCGAACGATCGAGCCTGTCGAATCCGATACAGCTTCTAACAAAGATGCTCGCCGCACGTTCGCGCGAGTAGCCCCCGTTTTTCGATTTGCTCGCTGTTTCTTCGCTCGCTGAATCCAACGACTTGGGTATGCCGATTGGCGCCGACGCCTTATTTCCCGTTTCAAGGATCGACATGACTTCGAGCTTTACCGCTAGCCCGTTGGACAATCTCGCAGCAACCATTGGCATTCCCTCCCCGGCCGATACCCCGGCGACCGAAGCGCCCGCCGACAAGCCCACCGGCCCCAGTTTCGAATCCCTCGGCCTGTGCGCCGAAATCGTGTCCGCGCTGACCGGCGCGGGCTACCAGAACCCGACGCCCGTGCAGCAGCGCGCGATTCCCGCTGCGCTCGCCGGACGCGATCTGCTCGTCTCCAGCCCGACCGGTTCGGGCAAGACGGCGGCGTTCATGCTGCCGGCCATCGAAAAATTCTCGCAACTGCAAAAGCAGGAAGCGCAACAGCCGCGCGAGCCGCGTGATGCGAACGCCCGCGGCCGCCGTCCGCAGCCGGTCGCCCGTCCGCGCCTGCTCGTGCTGACGCCGACGCGCGAACTCGCGATGCAGGTGTCCACCGCCGCGACCACGTACGGCAAGCACCTGCGCCGCCTGCGCACCGTCAGCATTCTCGGCGGCGTCGCCTACGGCCAGCAGCTGATGCTGCTTGCGAAGAACCCCGAGATCCTGGTCGCGACGCCGGGCCGTCTGATCGATCACCTCGAACGCGGCCGCATCGACCTGTCGAACCTGAACATGCTCGTGCTCGACGAAGCCGACCGCATGCTCGACATGGGCTTCATCGAAGACATCGAGCGCATCGTCGACGCGACGCCGGCTTCGCGCCAGACGCTGCTCTTCTCCGCGACCATCGACAGCAAGATCACGTCGCTGACCGGGCGTCTCCTGAAGGATCCGGAGCGCATCGAGATCGTGCAGAAGCTCGAAGCGAGCGGCAACATCGCGCAGACCGTGCATTACGTCGATGACCGCGATCACAAGGATCGTCTGCTCGATCATCTGCTGCGCGGCGAGGGCCTCGATCAGGCGATCGTCTTCACGGCGACCAAGAGCGACGCCGACCTCATCGCCAATCGTCTCGCGGACGCGGGCTTCGAATCGGCCGCGCTGCACGGCGACCTGCCGCAAGGCGCGCGCAACCGCACGATCCGCGCGCTGCGCGAGCGCCGTGTGCGCGTGCTGGTGGCAACCGACGTCGCCGCGCGCGGCATCGACATTCCGGGGATCACGCACGTCTTCAATTACGACCTGCCGAAGTTCGCGGAAGACTACGTGCACCGTATCGGCCGTACGGGTCGTGCGGGTCGCAGCGGTACGGCGGTCAGCCTCGTGCATTACGCCGAAATGGGCGCGCTGAAGCGCATCGAGCGTTTCGTGCGTAACCCGCTGCCGGTGAACGTCATTGCGGGCTTCGAGCCGCGCAGGGCGCCCCCCAAGGGCGGTTTCGGCGGCGGCGGCGGCCGTGGCCGTCCGGGCGGCGGTAACGGTGGTGGCCGGCGCTTTGGCAGCGGTAGTGGCGGCAACAGCGGCAGCGGCCGTGGCTACGGTCCGGGCAACGCCGGCGGCTACGGCAACAAGTCGAACGCCGGTGCGCGCGAAGGCGGCGGCTATCGTAGCGGCAATAGCGAAGGCGGCTATCGCGGCGGCAACAGCGAAGGCGGCTATCGCGGCGGCAATCGTGAAGGCGGCTTCGGCCAGCGCGACGGCTACAGCGCGCGCCGCAACGACGGTCCGCGCGCCCCGCGCCGCAGCAGCTAAGCGCGATCAGGAAGCGGCGCCCGCGCCGTTTCTCTACGCGACGAAAAAAACCGATGCCTCGTGCATCGGTTTTTTTTCGTCCCGTCTCCATATTTCACGATGTGCAATGCCCTCTTGCGTCGCAAAAGATGTGCTGCGCGGCACAAACCGGTGCGTTGCGAGATAGAAAAAGACATTCCGCAATACGATATGAAGCGCGTATCTCACTGATTTATATCGATTAAATTTATCATAAAAACTCCATACGAGGGGTGTTTCGGCAAGGTGTGTTTGCCTAGACTCTTATATAAGAGTTATCGACTCACCTATTCGTCGTTCCAGTCTCAAGGAGAAGCGCCATGACCTCACGTCAACAACAAGCTCAGCAACTCCAGCAGCAATGGGAAACCGATCCGCGCTGGAAAGGCATCAAGCGCGGCTACTCGGCGGATGATGTCGTGCGTCTGCGTGGCTCGGTGCAGCCGGAACACACGCTCGCGCGCCGTGGCGCCGAGCGCCTGTGGGCGTCGATTCAGGAGGAGCCGTTCGTCAACGCGCTCGGCGCGCTGACCGGCAATCAGGCGATGCAGCAGGTGAAGGCCGGCCTCAAGGCGATTTATCTGTCGGGCTGGCAGGTGGCCGGCGACGCCAATGTCGCGGGCGAAATGTATCCGGACCAGTCGCTGTATCCGGCGAACTCGGTGCCGCTCGTCGTGAAGCGTATCAACAACACGCTCACGCGCGCCGATCAGATTCAATGGTCGGAAGGCAGGAATCCGGGCGATGAAGGCTACATCGACTATTTCGCGCCGATCGTGGCCGATGCCGAAGCGGGTTTCGGCGGCGTGCTCAACGCATTCGAACTGATGAAGGCGATGATCGAAGCCGGCGCCGCGGGCGTGCACTTCGAGGATCAACTGGCGTCGGTCAAGAAGTGCGGCCACATGGGCGGCAAGGTGCTCGTGCCGACGCGCGAGAACGTCGCGAAGCTGTCGGCCGCGCGGCTGGCGGCGGACGTGTGCGGCGTGCCGACGCTGCTCATCGCCCGCACGGACGCCGAAGCCGCCGATCTCGTCACCTCCGACGTCGACGACAACGACCAGCCGTTCCTCACCGGCGAGCGCACCGTGGAAGGCTTCTTCCGCACGAAGCCGGGGCTCGCGCAGGCAGTTTCGCGCGGGCTCGCCTACGCGCCGTATGCCGATCTCGTGTGGTGTGAAACCGGCAAGCCGGATCTGGAATACGCGAAGAAGTTCGCCGAGGCGATCCACAAGCAGTTCCCGGACAAGATGCTGTCCTACAACTGCTCGCCGTCGTTCAACTGGAAGAAGAATCTGGACGACGCGACCATCGCCAAATTCCAGCGCGAACTGGGCGCGATGGGCTACAAGTTCCAGTTCATCACGCTGGCCGGCTTCCACGCGCTGAACTACTCGATGTTCAACCTCGCGCACGGCTACGCCCGTTCGCAGATGAGCGCGTTCGTCGAGTTGCAGCAGGCCGAGTTCGCCGCCGCCGACAAGGGCTTCACGGCGGTGAAGCATCAGCGCGAAGTGGGCACGGGTTACTTCGACGCAGTGACGCAGACGGTCGAGAAAGAGTCGTCGACGACCGCGCTGCACGGCTCGACCGAAGACGAGCAGTTCTTCGACAAGAAGGTGGCGTAATACCGCAGCAGGCAGGCTGAATCAGGGAGAGTGGTGAAAAGAAGCGGCGGCCGGGCGCATGCAGCAATGCGCCCGCGCCGCCGCTCAAACGAAAGCGCATCGCGTGCGCTTCCGTTTGAGGTTTCAGCGGTAAACGATGACCGGAATCTTCGTGTGCGTCAGTACGCGCTGCGTTTCGCTGCCGATAAGCAGGCTTCCGAGACCACGGCGTCCGTGCGACGCCATCAGAATCACGTCGCAACCGTTTTGCTCCGCCGCTTCGATGATGCCGATGTACGGCGCGGCATCGATGCTCGTCACGCTCGCGCACGGCACGCCGGCGCTTTCAGCGGCACGCTCGACCGCGCGCAGATGCTCGCGCGCTTCGTTCTCGGCGCGCGCGTGGAAATCGTCGGGCGGCTCGACGGCGACATCGGCGAATGGCGAGTACGGGTATTGAGGCAGGCACGCATAGGCCGTGATGCGCGCGCCGACGGATTGCGCGAGATCGATCGCGCCGTCGATGGCTTTTTGCGAAAGCTCGGAGCCGTCGGTCGGCACGAGGATGTGTTTGAACATGGCGTCCTCCGCAATACGTGTAGGTGCGTGGTTCCATTGTAGTAACGGGCACGCAGGCGAAGAAAAGTTTCGATGCCTGCGCGTGACGATGTGTCGCTAGGAATCCGAAACGTCTATCCCCAATACCCTGTCGCGTTATACGTATGCTTGAGCAGATCGAGAAACAATCGCACGCGCAACGGCAAGTGTCTTCGTTGCGGAAACACCGCATGAATACCGATGGGCGGCGCGGCGAACCCATCGAGCACGCTCACCAGGCGCCCCGCGCCGATATCCTCGCCGACTTCCCACCACGAGCGCCAGGCGAGGCCGCGGCCTTCGAGACACCATTCGTGCAGCACCGCGCCGTCGGAGCATTCCATCGTGCCGGAAACCTTGATCGTCACGACCTTGCCGTCCTGCCCGAACACCCAGCCGCGCTGCTGATTGGCCGACGCGCCGAGCGCCAGACAATTGTGATGCGCGAGCGCCGCGAGATCGGCGGGTTTGCCGCGCCGCGCGAGATAGTCCGGCGACGCGACGCACACACGCCGGTTTTCCCCGAGCTTCAGCGAAACGAGCGACGAATCCGGCAGCTCGCCGAGCCGTATCGCGCAATCGAAACCTTCGTTGACGAGATCCACCATGCGATCGGTCAGATCGAGACTCACCGACACATCCGGATGCAGCGTCGTGAACTTCGGCACGAGCGGCGCGACGTGGCGTCGCCCGAAACCCGCCGGCGCCGACACGCGCAGATGCCCGCTCGCCTTCACGCCGCCGGCCGACACGCTCGCCTCCGCGTTCTGCATGTCGTTGATGATGCGCTGACAGTCCTCGAGAAACGCGGAGCCTTCGAAGGTGAGCGTGATCTTGCGCGTCGTGCGAACCAGCAGCTTCACGCCGAGCCGCTCTTCGAGCGCGTCCAGCCGGCGTCCGATGACCGCCGGCGCGATGCCCTCCGCCTGCGCTGCCGCCGACAGGCTGCCTTTCGCTGCGACCGAGGCGAAGGTTTCGATCTGCTTGAATCGATCCATGCGTGTTCGTCTTCAATGTTCCGGCTTGCGCACAGATTAGGTAAGTAAAAGTAAAAGATCAAGTGATTCGACGAGTCTTTTTCCATCACTCAGATCACGAATACAATCGATTCCGACCTCTAAATGGAGCGCACGGCTATGTCGGCCATAACGACACACGCATCGTCCCGATTCCTCAACGCTCCCCGCGCAGTCATCTTCGACGCTTACGGCACGCTCTTCGACGTGCATTCGGTCGTCGCGGCCGCCGAGCAGCTCTTCCCCGGCCACGGCGAAGCGCTCTCGCAGCTCTGGCGTCAAAAGCAGATCGAATACACGCAGTTGCGCACCCTCGCCGATCCGGCTGGCGCGCATTACGAGGCGTTCTGGAACATGACGATCGATGCGCTGCGCCATGCCGCCGCGCGACTCGATCTCGCCGATGCGCTGACCCAGCCCGCCGAAAAGCGGCTGATGGACGAATACGCGTGCCTGTCCGCGTTCCCCGACACGGTGCCCGCGCTGCGCCAGTTGCGCGAGCGCTTCGATATGCCGCTCGCGATCCTTTCGAACGGCAATCCGCCGATGCTCGACATCGCCGTGAAAAGCGCCGGAATGACCGGACTCTTCGATCACGTGCTGTCCGTCGATGCCGTGCGCGCCTATAAACCCGCCGCCGCCGCGTATGCGCTCGGCACGCGCGCGTTCGGCGCGGCGGCGCGCGACATCGTGTTCGTGTCGTCGAACGGCTGGGATGTCGCCGGCGCGACGTGGTTCGGCTACACGACTTTCTGGATCAATCGCGCGGCGCTGCCGGTCGAAGAACTCGGCGTCGCGCCGCACGGCAGCGGGCGCGGCATGGCCGAACTCATCGCGTTCCTCGAGAGCGGCTGCGCGCGGCAGGACATTCCGCTCGCAAGCCGTCGCACGGGCGGCGGGCGTCGTCCGCCCGGCGTCTGATGTCATCACTTTTTTATCGCAGTTTTATCGCTGCAAGCGAACCACCAGCAAAACCGTCTGACCGACCAAGGAGAAAACCATGACGCATCCATCGAATCCGCTTTCGCTTCCGAAAGGCATGGAAATCTCGGCCGATATCAAGCCCGGCTACGAGACCATCCTGACGCCCGAAGCGCTCGCGTTCGTCGCGTCGCTGCATCGCCAGTTCGAGCCGCGCCGCCAGCAACTGCTCGCTGCGCGCGTCGAGCGCACCAAGCGTCTCGATGCGGGCGAGCGTCCCAACTTCCTCGAAGACACGAAATCGATCCGCGAAGGCGACTGGAAAGTCGCGCCGTTGCCGCAGGACCTGCAATGCCGGCGCGTCGAAATCACCGGCCCGGTCGAGCGCAAGATGATCATCAACGCGCTCAACTCCGGCGCGGATTCGTACATGAGCGACTTCGAGGATTCGAACGCGCCGAACTGGGACAACCAGATCGTCGGCCAGATCAACCTGAAGGAAGCGGTGCGCCGCACGATCACGCTCGAACAGAACGGCAAGTCGTACAGGCTCAACGACAAGATCGCGACGCTGATCGTGCGTCCGCGCGGCTGGCATCTGGATGAAAAGCACGTGAGCGTCGATGGACAGCGCGTGTCGGGCGGCATCTTCGATTTCGCGCTCTTCCTCTTCCACAACGCGAAGGAACTGATCGCGCGCGGCAGCGGCCCCTACTTCTATCTGCCGAAGATGGAAAGCCATCTCGAAGCGCGTCTGTGGAACGACATCTTCGTCGCGGCGCAGGAAGGCGTGGGCATTGCGCGCGGCACGATCCGCGCGACGGTGCTGGTCGAAACGATTCTCGCCGCCTTCGAGATGGACGAGATCCTGTACGAATTGCGCGAGCATAGCTCGGGGCTGAACGCGGGCCGTTGGGACTACATCTTCTCGGCGATCAAGAAGTTCAAGAACGACACCAATTTCTGCCTCGCCGACCGCGCCAAGATCACGATGACCTCGCCCTTCATGCGCGCCTACGCGCTCGAACTGCTGAAGACGTGCCACAAGCGCAACGCGCCGGCGATCGGCGGCATGTCCGCGCTGATTCCGATCAAGAACGACGCCGCCGCGAACGACAAGGCGATGGGCGGCGTGCGCTCCGACAAGGCGCGCGATGCGAGCGACGGCTACGACGGCGGCTGGGTCGCGCATCCGGGCCTCGTGCCGATCGCGATGGAAGAGTTCGTGAAGGTGCTCGGCGACCAGCCGAACCAGATCGGCAAGCAACGCACCGATGTGCAGGTGACCGCGCACGACCTGCTCGACTTCCGCCCGGAAGAGCCGATCACCGAAGCGGGCCTGCGCAACAACGTGAACGTCGGCGTCCACTATCTCGGTTCGTGGCTCGCGGGCAACGGCTGCGTGCCGATCCACAATCTGATGGAAGACGCCGCGACCGCCGAAATCTCGCGCTCGCAGGTGTGGCAGTGGATTCGCTCGCCGAAGGGCAAGCTCGACGATGGCCGCAAGGTCACCGCCGCGATGGTGCGCGAGATCACGATCGACGAACTGGAGAAGGTGAAGCAGGCCGTCAGCGCGTCGGGCGCCGACACGAAGCCCTACGAACGCGCGGCGAAGATCTTCGAGGAGATGTCGACGTCGGCGCACTTCACCGAGTTTCTGACGCTGCCGCTGTACGAGGAAATCTGAGCGTTTCGAGGGTTTTGACGCACGACGAAAAAACGGCCCTCGGGCCGTTTTTTCGTCTGGCGCGCCTCATGGATCGAGCACGGCGTGTGCTACATTGCGCATCGTCTTTTCAATGATTCAACCGTGGAGCGCACTGACCGTGCGAACGACAGCATGAGCAATATCCAGCTCGATATCGAATGGACCGAAGCGGCATCGCGCAAGATCGAAAAACTGATGCCGCGCAACGTGAACAAGGACTCGTATCTGGCGCTGCCGCCCGTCGAATGTCTGCCGATGGAAGGCGACGTGCTGTTCCTCGGGCCGTCCGGCAAGCAGCAGCCGTTCATCGTCGCGGAGCGCCAGTATCATCACGACGGCGACGCCGACTGGACCATCATCCTGATCCTCGACGTGCCGCACGAAACGCACTGAAGAAGGTCCGCGGTTCCGTCAGAGAATCTTGCTTGCGACACGGACTTCGCCGTGCTCGTATAGATCCGGCGCTTTGGCGCGAAACGTCTGAATATGCGCCGATTCGCCGTGCTTCGCGAGCGCGGCCTCGCTTTCCCAGCGCTCGACGAAGATAAAGCGCCGCGGCTCCTTGATGTCGCGGTGCAAATCGTACTGCAGCGCACCCGGTTCCTTCCGCGTCGGCTCGACATTGGCTTCGAGCACGAGCCTCAATTCCTCTTCCTTGCCCGGCTTGGCGACAAAAATCGCGACGACGGCAACTTCCGACATATGCGTTCTCCTGTTTTCATGAATCGATGAAAGCACGAGCATAACCGCGCGCGTCGCACGCCGCCGAAACGATCGGCTCGGACAGCCAAAGAAAAAGCCCGCGTTCCAAGCGAAACGCGGGCAAAAACCGTCGCCCTACGAGGATAGGCGACGGGGCCATCGGGGTTCGCGCGTAGCGAACCAATCGTCTTTTGATGTCGTGCGAAGCGTGGGTACAACCGCGTCTTGAGGTCGCAGAAACCGCGTTTTGCGCCATTGATGCAATGTACTGTTCGCGCGGTCATTTCTATAAGCTTTTGCGCACATTCCGCGATAGAAAGAATTGTCTGCGCAATTCGCCGGTCAGTCTCGCATTTCTGTGCACGCTGAAGAGAATCGTTTGCGCGCCCGGCGCGACAGTGAAGGCGCAAAAAAACCGCCTCGAAAAGGAGGCGGTTTTTCGTGATGCGGCTGCCGCGAAACGATCAGCTGATCTGGTCCGCGAGGAGAGCCATGATCTGCCGCGCTTGCGGCGACGAATCCAGGTTGCCCTTGTCATCGACGACCGCGATGCGCGTTTGCTGCTCGGTCACCGCGCGCACGTTGACCTGATATTGCTTCGCCTTCATTTCCTTGCGGCCGTGGAACACCTGGCTCCAGAAGCCCTGCTCGGCCGATGACTTGTCGGTCGGATCGACGTAGCGCACGTAGTAGACGCCCTTCGCACGGTCGCGATCGTCCACCGTGAAGTTGGCGCGATCGAGCGCCGTGCCCACGCGCAGCCACGCGCGGTCATACGCTTCCGGCAAGGTCAGCTCGGAGGTCGTGGCCTCGGGCACCGCCTCGTTTCTGATCGGCGAATTGCCCGCATTCGTGACGTTCTGCGCGGCGACCGATGCCGCCTTCGAATCGCCGCCCTTCGCAGCCTGGGCACCCGCTGCGCCCGCTGCCGGCACATCGAGCGGCGTCGCGCCGCCCGGAGCGGTGCGCTGATCCGCCATCGCCAGCGAGGACAACAGGCGCTTCAGGTATTCGTTTTCGAGCGCCGGATCGTTCGGGCGCGCCTGCCACTGGCTCGAATCGTTGTTCACGCCGGTCAGCGCTTCGCGCATGCCCTTCTGGCTGATGAACACGTAGGTGCCGCCGCTGGGCGCCGCTTCGAGGCGCGTGCGGTACTTGTTGCGCTCAGCGGTGACATACGAGTTGCCGGTTGCCTTGGAGAGCGTGTCGCGGATCAGGCCGTCGGAAATTTGCGGATGGGTTTCGTTCCAGTCCGTTTCCATCACGCCCTTGTCGCGCTGATCGACGACCAGCAGAAAGCCCTGCTCCTGCCAGAAGCGACGAACCTGCGGCCACACCTGATCGGGCGTCTTGCCGTCGATGACGAGCCAGCGCTCGGTGCCGTCGCGCTGAACGCGCATGCCCGACACGGGCGGCGCCACGGTGGGCGCGTTCGGTGCGACTTTCTGAATCTGCTGCAGATCGGAGAGCGTTGCCTGCCCGCCCTGCGGCGGCAGCGAACGCTGGTCGGCCGCTTCGTCGAGCAGATTCGGCGGAACGGCGAGAGACACCTGTTTCGAACGCTGATCGCTCTTGTAGTTGAACGCGTTGGGATTGGATGTGCCGCATCCCGCCACGATTCCGGCCACCGCGAAAAGCGCAGCCATGCGCCTGGTTACACGAAAATCTGTCATTTGGAAAATCCTTCCGCTACGCCACGGCCGTTCTTCCGTGGATCAACCCGCTATTTTACCGGTCCGGCGCGTAGCCGTGAAAAAAAGAGCGCCGGGCGGCCGTGGGCCACCCTTTACGACATGTTTCCTGCCTAACGACGCAGACAGCGGACTGCGGTCATGAATCAACCCATCTGAAATTTGTATTTAAGTCGCCCCACATCGAATTGACAATTTATGACAATCACGAAAAGCAGCAATTCGATTTTTCTCGATTCTTAACATGTTGATTAGTCGATGTTTTTTGCGCGCCTCGCCGGAATCTGGCCGCATCCCGCCCGCTCGGCGCGTCGTATCAATTTGTCGCGCCTTCATCTTAAAATTCCATCGCAACAATAAGAAGAATCCTAATTACCTGAGAGAAAGCGATGACAAAAATCAGAATTCCTCACTATACGGCGGCGGCCCTGGCAATCCTCGCGATCGGCACGACGACGTCCGTTCACGCTCAACTCGGCGCGTCCGGGCGCGCCGCCAGCGCGTCGCGGAGCGATGTCATGCATCGGGCTCAGAGCGGCCTCGTGCGATATCACGAGACGACCGACGCGCACGGCATCGTCGTGCGTGAATACATCGATTCGAGCGGCGATGTGTACGCCGTGTCCTGGCGCGGCCCCGCGATGCCCGACGTGCAGACGCTCCTCGGCACGTACTTCGAGACCTTCCGGCAAGGCGCGAACGCGTCGGTCGGTGAAGCGGGTCTGCACACGGCGCGCGTCGCGCAGGGCGATCTCGTCGTCGAAAATCGCGTGCGGCTGCGCGAGTTCAGCGGCCGCGCGTGGCTCGCAGGCGACCTGCCGCCAGGCGTGAACACCACGGATATCCAGTAGGAGGACGACGATGAACACCCGCGCCCTTCTCGCGATTCCCGCGCTCGCACTGTGTGCACTCCTTCAAGCCTGTGGTGGTGGCGGCGGTTCCAGCGGCGCCCCCACCGCCGGCTCCAGCAGCGGTTCCGCCGCGCCGGTCCCGCAGGCCAGCGCGCCGCAAACGGCCAGCGCCGCCACGCCCGCGAGCGCGCCATCGGCGCCGGCTGCGAACACCACCGTGCCGCAATCGACGACGCCCAACGTCCAGGTCATCCGCGTCGCCAGCACGCCCACCAACACGCGCAACATGCTGCAAACCAGCGTGACGATCTGCGTGCCCGGCACGAGCACCTGCCAGACCATCGACAACGTTCAGGTCGATACCGGTTCGCACGGCCTGCGCGTGCTGGCGTCCGCGCTCGATCCGTCGATCGCGCTGCCGCTCGTCGCGGGAGGCGGCGAGAACGCGATCGTCGCGGAATGCGCGGTGTTCGGTTCGGGCTATACATGGGGCGCGGTGCGCCAGGCCGATGTCCGGCTCGCCGGCCAAGTCGCGGATTCGACCTCCGTGCAACTGATCGCCGACAGCGCCGCGCCCAGCACCGCGCAGGATTGCAGCCAGTCCGGCCTGCCGATGCTCTCCGCGTCGTCGCTGCGCGGCAACGGGATACTCGGCGTCGGCCCCTTCACCGCCGATTGCGGCGCGGGCTGCGCGACGTCGGCCATGCCGCGCTGGTACTACAGCTGCATCTCGGGCAATTGTGTCGCGAGCACGTTGCCCGTCGCCCAGCAGGTGACGAATCCGGTCGCGAACTTCGCCTCCGACAACAACGGCGTGCTGATCGAGTTGCCCGACATACCGGACAGCGGCGCGGCCACGGTGACCGGCACGATGACCTTCGGCATCGGCTCGCAGTCGAACAACCTGCTCGGCGCCGCGACCGTGCTCAAGTCGAGCTCGCTCACCGGCTACGTGACGACGGACTTCGGCGGCAGTCAGTACGGATCGAGCTTCATCGACAGCGGATCGAACGGCGTCTTCTTCCCGTCGACGACGCTCGCCCGTTGCGGCGCATGGTATTGCCCGACCACGCCGCAGACGATCGCCGCCACGCTCCGCTCGTCGACCGGGGCGCAAAGCGCGGTGAGCTTCACGATCGCGCAGTCGACGGCGTTGTTCGGCACAGGCAACTTTGCCTTCGACAACCTCGCCGGCTCCGCCAGCGGCTTCTTCGACTGGGGCCTGCCGTTCTTCTATGGACGCCGCGTATTCACGGCGCTCGCCGGACGCCCGACGCCCGCGGGCCCGGGACCGTATTACGCGTTCTGAGTCCAAACGCAAAAAAACCGTCTCCGGTGTCCCGGAGACGGTTTCCTGTCGAACTCGTTGCGCGACTACGCCTTGCTTTCCTCGTCGAAAATCTTCTGCGCGAGGTGAAAGGCCGAGTTCGCCGCCGGCACGCCGCAATACACCGCCGTCTGCAACAGCACTTCCTTGATCTCGTCCTGCGTCACGCCGTTGTTCTTCGCGGCGCGCAAGTGCAGCGCGAGTTCTTCGCTGCGGTTCAGCGCGACCATCATCGCGATGGTAAGAAGGCTGCGCGTGTGGCGCGGCAGGCCGTCGCGCGTCCAGATTTCGCCCCACGCATAGCGCGTGATGAAGTTCTGGAATTCGGTCGTCAGTTCCGTGCGGTTCGTGAGCGACCGGTCGACGTGCGCGTCGGACAGCACCGCGCGGCGCACCTTCATTCCGGCTTCGTAGCGTTCGTCGTCGGTCATTGCTGTTCTCCGAGGAATTCGAGGACCGCGCGCGTGTAGTCGTCGCGCTTTTCGATGTTCGACAGATGCGCCGCATCGAGTTCGACGTAGCGCGAGCCCTCGATGTAACCCGCAAGCTCCCGGCCCTGCTCGGCGGTCGTCGACAGATCGTGCGTACCGGCGATCACGAGCACCGGTAACCGGATGGTTTTCGCTTCGCCGCGCAGATCGGCGTCGCGGATCGCCTCGCAGTTCGATGCGTAGCCGTCGCCCGAAGTGTGGCGGAACACATCGCGGATATTCGTGAGTTCGAGCTGCTCGCGCTCGATGAACGGCGCGGTGAACCAGCGCGCGATCACGGCGTCGGTCAGCGCGGGCATGCCGCCCGGCTCGCGCGCCTTCGCCGCGCGCGGCGTCCACACCGCGTCCGAGCCGATCAGCGCGGCGGTGTTCGACAGCACGACGCGCGAGAAGCGCTCCGGATGACGCGCGGCAAGTCCTATGCCGGTCAGCCCGCCCATCGACAGGCCGCAGTAGTTTGCGCGCTCGATCTTGAGGTGATCCATGAGGCCGATCACGTCGCCGATCAGCTGATCGATCGTGTACGGTCCCGGCGGCACGTCCGAATGGCCGTGGCCGCGCGTGTCGTAGCGCACCACGCGGTAATGCTGCGCGAACGCTTCGATGTTCGGCGTCCACATCGAGACATCCGCGCCGAGCGAATTCGACAGCACGAGCCACGGGGCGTCGTCGCCCGCCGTGACATCGATGCGGTAGTGAATCCGCGTTCCGTTCACTTCGGCAAGAGGCATGTTTTTACTGCTCCTGTTTTTTCGAGTTGGCGTTTGCGATGGCGGCGGCGACGAACGCCTGCGCCTGACCGACGTAGTTCGCCGGATCGAGCAATTGCTTCAGTTGATCGTGCGACAGATGACGCGTGACGGTTTCGTTCGCGGCGAGTTCGTCGAACAGCGAGGTGCCGTTCGCGACCGACGCCTTCGATGCGCCCTCGACCAGCTTGTGTGCATCGAGCCGGCCGATGGCGTCGCCGAGCGCGAGCATCACCGCTTCGCCAAGCACGAGGCCATTGGTCACGTTCAGATTCTGCGCGAGGCGTTCGACGTTGACTTCCATCGTCGGGACGATGCCCTTGATGTTCGCGAGCGCGCCCGCTGTCAGACGCGCGAGGTCGGGCAGCGCTTCCCATTCGGCCTGCCAGCCGCCGAGCGCGCGCTCGTGTTCCTGCACCATGCCCGCGAAGATCGTCGCGACGAGATTGGGCGCGCGCGTCGCGGCCGTCAGCACCGCCGCGCAGCCGACCGGATTGCGCTTGTGCGGCATCGTCGATGAACCGCCCTTGCCTGCCGCGGCCGGTTCGGCGACTTCACCGACTTCGGTCTGCATCATCAGCGAGATGTCCCGTGCGATTTTGCCTAGCGTGCCCGTCAGCATGCCGAGGAACGACGCGGCCTCCGCGATGCGGTCGCGCTGCGTGTGCCACGGCAGCGCGGGCAGCGTCAGCTTCAGATCCTGCGCGAGCGATGCCGCAACCGGCAACGCCTGGTCGCGCAGACTCGCGAGCGTGCCCGCTGCGCCGCCGAATTGCAGCACCAGCGCGCGTGAGCGCAACGCGTCGAGGCGCTCACGATGACGCGTCACCGCATCGAGCCATTGCGCGAACTTCAGGCCGAGCGTGATCGGCAGCGCCTGCTGTAGCCAGGTTCGGCCGATCATCGGCGTCTTTTCGTGCGTTTGAGCCTGCGTGACGAGCGCATCGGAAAGTGCGCGTAAATCGGCATCGAGCAGATCGAGCGCCGCGCGCAATTGCAGCACGACGCCCGTATCGATGATGTCCTGACTCGTCGCGCCCCAGTGCACGTACTTCGCCGCTTCGGCGTCGCGCGCCTTCACGACGGCCGTCAGTTGCTTGACGAGCGGAATCGCGAGATTGCCGCCGGCCTGTGCGCCGGCCATCAACGCGTCGGCGTCGATGTTGTCGGCCTGGCACGCGGCGACGATCGCCTCGACCGCGCCCGACGGAATCACGCCATGCAGCGCCGACGCACGCGCGAGCGCGGCTTCGACGTCGAGCATCGCCTGCACGGTCGCGCGCGGCGACCAGATCTCGTTCGCGGCGGCGTTGCCGCAAACGAGATCGGTGAGACGTCCCGTGGATGCGAACATGAGCTCAGACGCGCTCGATGATCATCGCGATGCCCTGGCCCACGCCGATGCACATCGTGCAGAGCGCGAAGCGGCCGCCGGTGCGATGAAGCTGGTAGCTCGCGGTCGTCACGAGCCGCGCGCCCGACGCGCCGAGCGGATGGCCGAGCGCGATCGCGCCGCCGTTCGGGTTGACGCGGGGATCGTCGTCGGCGACGCCGAGCATGCGCAGCGTGGCGAGACCTTGCGACGCGAACGCTTCGTTCAGCTCGATCACATCCATCTGGTCGATGGTCATGCCAAGACGCGCGAGCAGCTTCTGCGACGCCGGGCCCGGCCCGATGCCCATCACGCGCGGCGGCACGCCTGCGGTCGCGATGCCGAGAATGCGCGCGCGCGGCGTGAGGCCGTTGCGCTTCGCGCTGTCCTCGTCGGCGATCAGCATGGCGACCGCGCCGTCGTTGACGCCCGATGCGTTGCCCGCCGTCACCGAACCGTCCGGACGCACGACGCCCTTGAGCTTCGCGAGCGCTTCGAGGCTCGTTTCACGCGGATGCTCGTCCTTATCGACGATGAGCGCGTCGCCCTTCTTCTGCGGAATCGTCACCGCTACGATTTCCTGCGCCAGCGTGCCGTCTTTCTGCGCGCGCGCCGCTTTCTGTTGCGAGTGCAATGCGAACGCGTCCTGGTCGGCGCGGCTGATCTTGTAGTCGTCCGCGACGTTTTCGGCGGTCTCTGGCATCGAGTCGACGCCGTACTGCTTCTTCATCAGCGGATTGATGAAACGCCAGCCGATGGTCGTATCGTGGATCTCGGCCTGACGCGAGAACGCGCTGGTCGCCTTGCCCATCACGAATGGGGCGCGGCTCATGCTTTCGACGCCGCCCGCGATCATCAGGCTCGTCTCGCCCGCCTTGATCGCGCGCGCCGCGACGCCGATCGCGTCCATGCCCGAACCGCACAGGCGGTTCACCGTCGTGCCCGGCGTGCCGACCGGCAGGCCCGCCAGCAGCGCCGACATGCGCGCGACGTTGCGATTGTCTTCGCCCGCCTGATTCGCGTTGCCGTAGATCACTTCCTCGACGGCTTCCCAGTCCACTTCCTTGTTGCGCTCGATGAGCGCGCGCAGCGGCACGGCGCCGAGGTCGTCGGCGCGCACCGAGGAGAGCGAACCGCCGTAACGGCCGATCGGCGTGCGGATCGCATCACATACGAAAGCTTCTTTCATCAGTTGCTCCAGTTCTCTTTTATCTCTCAGGTCTCAGACAGCTTCGGTAAGCGGCGCGTATTGCAGCGGCACCTGCGCCAGCTTCTGCAATTCGTCGAACGACAGACCTTCCACGATCTCGCGCACGACCAGTCCTTCCGGCGTCACATCGAACACGGCGAGGTCGGTGTACACGCGGTTCACGCACTGCACGCCCGTCACCGGATACGAACACTCCGCAACCAGCTTGCTCTCGCCCTGCTTCGTGAGCAGTTCCATCATCACGTAGACCTGCTTCGCGCCGATCGCGAGGTCCATCGCGCCGCCGACTGCCGGAATCGCGTCGGGCGCGCCGGTGTGCCAGTTCGCGAGATCGCCCGTCGCCGATACCTGGAACGCGCCGAGCACGCAGAAGTCGAGATGGCCGCCGCGCATCATCGCGAACGAATCCGCGTGATGGAAATACGCGCCGCCGGTCAACAGCGTCACGTGCTGTTTGCCGGCGTTGATGAGTTCGTCGTCTTCCTCGCCCTTTGCGGGCGCCGGGCCCATGCCGAGCAGGCCGTTTTCGCTGTGCAGGAAGATTTCGCGATCCGCCGCGAGGTGATTGGCGACGAGCGTCGGCACGCCGATGCCGAGGTTCACATACGCGCCTTCGGGAATGTCCGCGGCCACGCGCCGGGCCATTTCGTCACGAGTGAGTTTCTTCATGGCTTTTCGTCCTTCCTTTAAGCAGCGAGTTCGGCTTGATGCACGGCTTGCGGCACTTCCACGACGCGCTGCACGAAGATGCCCGGCGTCACGATGTTTTCGGGGTCCAGCTCGCCGAGCGGCACGACCTTCGACACCTGCACGATCGCCGTTTTCGCGGCGCTCGCCATGATCGGTCCGAAGTTGCGCGCGGTCTTACGATAGACCAGATTGCCCCAGCGGTCGCCCTTGTATGCCTTCACGAGCGCGAAATCCGCGTGCAACGGCGCTTCCAGCACGTAATGCTTGCCGTCGATCACGCGCGTTTCCTTGCCTTCCGCGAGCCGCGTGCCGTAGCCGGTGGGCGTGAAGAAACCGCCGATGCCCGCGCCCGCCGCGCGGATGCGCTCGGCCAGATTGCCCTGCGGCACGAGTTCCAGTTCGATTTCGCCGGCGCGATAGAGCGCGTCGAATACATATGAATCCGTCTGACGCGGGAACGAGCAGATGATCTTGCGCACGCGCTTCGCCTTGAGCAAGGCGGCGAGACCCGTATCACCGTTGCCGGCGTTGTTGTTGACGATCGTAAGCTCGCGCGCGCCCTGCTCGATGAGCGCGTCGATCAGCTCGGACGGCATGCCCGCCGTGCCGAAACCGCCGATCATGATGGTCGCTCCGTCGTTGACGTCGGCGACGGCCGAGGCGAGCGAATCGAAAATCTTGTTGATCATTGCCGTTCTTCTCCAGTCTGAGCGCCGCTTTGGCTTCGCGCGCCCGTCCCGAACTCGGGGTTTACCTGCTCGTAATCAGACTTGCATCGAAATGTTCGATATGCGAACATGGATTCGTTTAGCGAACATCGGCATGGTAGTCCTGCATTCGTTGTCGTGTCAACGAAGCTTCTGCAAACCTCGGGTTTTCACGGAGTCGCCACCGGTTCATGCGTTCATCATCCGCCTTATGAAGAATTCAGCCACGCTCAATCAGGAAGCCGAGTCTCAGGACGCGCCGTCGCGTCCCGGCGATGCCTATGTTCAGTCATTCGCGCGCGGACTCGCGGTGATCCGCTCGTTCGATACGAACCGCCCCGCGCAGACACTGACGGATGTCGCCGGCGCGACGGGTCTCACGCGCGCGGGCGCGCGCCGCATTCTTCTGACGCTGCAGGCGCTCGGTTACGTCGAAGCTGACGGACGGCTCTTTCAACTGACGCCGAAGATCCTCGATCTGGGTTTCGCATATCTGACTTCGATGCCCTTCTGGAATCTCGCCGAGCCGGTGATGGAAGACCTCGTCGAGCAGGTCCACGAAAGTTGCTCGGCGGCCGTGCTGAACGGCGCGGAAATCGTCTATGTGCTGCGCGTGCCGACGCACAAGATCATCACGCAGAATCTGTCGATCGGCAGCCGCCTGCCCGCGTTCTGCACGTCGATGGGCCGCGTGCTGCTCGCCGCGCTCGACGAAGCGCGCCTCGACGAAGCGCTCGATTCGAGTTCGCTCGTCGCGCGCACGCCGCGCACCATCGTCGACAAGGACGCGCTCAAGGACGCGATAGCCGCCGTGCGACGTCAGGGCTGGGCGATCGTCGATCAGGAACTGGAGGAAGGACTGATTTCGATGTCCGCGCCGATCCGCGACCGGCAAGGCCGCGTGATCGCGGCGCTGAACATCAGCGGCAATGCGCAGCGCAAGAACGCGAAGCAGATGGTGAAGGCGTTTCTGGAGCCGCTTCAGGACGCGGCGCAGCGCGTGTCCGACATGGTCGCGCGGCGCGGATGACGGCGCATCACGCCATGAACGACCTCGATCTGAATCTGATTCCGTACCTCGTCGCGATCGAGGAGACGCGCAACGTCAGCCGCGCCGCCGAACGGCTCGGCGTGAGCCAGCCGCGCGTGTCGACCGCGCTTGCGCGCCTGCGCGAGTACTTCAACGATCCGCTGTTCGTGCGGACTTCGCGCGGCATGGAGCCGACGCCGCGCACCCTCGCGCTCGTGCCGGCGGCGCGTGAGGCGTTGGCGCGCATCGAGCGCGGCCTGCTCGACCGGCAGCACTTCGATCCGTCGATGAGCACGGAGACGTTCTCGATCGCGCTATCCGATGTCGGCGAAATCGTGTTCCTGCCGAGGCTTCTGCAAGCGTTCGCGAGAGAAGCGCCGAATGCGAACTTGCGCTCGGTGTCGGTGTCGCACGGGGATGTCGAGCGCGGGCTCGAAGCCGGTGAAATCGATCTCGCCGTTGGCTATTTTCCGGACTTGCGCGGCAACAATTTCTTTCAGCAGCGGCTCTTCTCGCACCGCTTCATCTGCCTGATGCGGCGCAATCATCCGTTCGCGAACGAGCCGCTCACGCTGGAGCGCTTCATGGAATGCGGCCACGCGGTCGTGCGCGCCGAGGGCCGCAGTCAGGAAATCCTCGAGAATTTTCTCGACAAGGAGCGCGTGCGGCGTCGTGCGGTGCTGGAAACGCCGCATTTCATGAGCCTGCCGTTCATCCTGTCGCGCACCGATCTGATCGCGACCGTGCCGCATGCGATCGGCTTCGCGTATGTGGCCGAGCATGCGTCGATCACGCTGGCCGAGCCGCCGCTCCCGTTGCCGCGCTTCGATCTGAAGCAGCACTGGCATCGCAAGTTTCACAACGACGCGCGTACGGTGTGGCTGCGGGGCATTGTTGCGTCGCTGTTCAACGACGAGCTCGATGAGTGGCCCAAGTGAGTGTCAACGGCGATTGTCGATGCTCCACGCGCCCGGCCCCGCCGCCGCGATGAACAGATAGATGAACGAGAGCAGCACAGCCGGCTCGCCCTGGTTCAGCAGTGGCAGGAAGAAATGCCCGCTCGGCGCGTGTCCGATGAAATACGCAAACGCCAGTTCGCCCGACAGCACGAACGCGGCCGCGCGCGTGAAGAAACCGATCAGGACCAGCACCCCGCCGACCAGCTCGATGATTCCCGCCGCGCCGAGCAGCGAGAAGAGCGGCAGGCCATCGAACATCGCGATGTGGGGAACGTGAAAGAGCTTCGCGCTCGCGTGCGTGAGCAACAGATACGACGCAACGATGCGCAACAGAGCGTGAGCGTAGCTCGCTAGCGAAGCAAAGCGGTCTTGGGCAGACATGGCAAGACTCCCGTAAAGGTGGATTGCCGCCAGTCTATGCAGACATGGACGGTCGATAAATCCGGTTAATATTGGCGCTTTATTTCCAGCCAGGAAATTATCGATGGACGCACTGACCAGCTTGCGCGTATTCCGCGAAGTCGTCGAAGCAGGCAGCTTCGTCAAGGCCGCCGAGCGCCTCGACATCTCCACTGCGATGACGAGCAAGCATGTCGCCAATCTGGAACGCCAGCTGGGCGTGCGCCTGCTCAACCGCACCACGCGCCACCTCAGCCTCACGGAAGCCGGCAACGTCTACTACGAGCAATGCAGCGAGGCGCTCGATATTCTGCAAGCCGCCGAAGCCGCCGTCGGCGTGCAGACCGCGCAGCCGCAGGGCGTGCTCAAGGTGACCGCACCTGGCTGGTTCGCCAATCGGACCTTCGCGGATCTGCTCGTCGCGTATCAGGCGCGCTATCCCGGCGTGCTCGTCGACCTGCGGCTGGAGAACCGCTTCGTCGATCTCGTCGAAGAAGGCTACGACATGGCGATCCGCGCGACCTCCGAGCCTTCGCCTTCGCTTATCGTGCGGCCCCTGTGCAAGATGCCCTTCGTGCTCGCGGGCTCGCGCGCGTATCTGGAGCAGCACGGCAAGCTGCGCCATCCCGACGATGTCGCGCGGCATCGCTTCGTGTTGCCGACCTACACGAACATCGACTCGGTGACCCTGACCGGCCCGGACGGCGCGTTCATCGTCAAAAATCAGGCCGTGCTCAAGACCAACGATACGTCCATGGCGCTGCAACTCGTGCGCGCCGGACTCGGGCTCGCGTACTTTCCCGCGTGGATCGTCGAGCCCGAACTGGCGTCGGGCGCGCTCGTGCGCGTGCTGCCAAACTACACGGCATTCGCGCCGTCCGTGTACGCCGTGTACACGAGCCGAAAATATATGACGACGAAGGTGCGGACCTTCATCGACTTCCTGTCCGAGTCGCTCGCCGATCGGCCGATGTGATTAGGATTACTCTTATTCTAGAGCCGTGTTCTGCGTGTGATCATCGCGTCCGCTTCCGGATCGGGCGCTCGAGACGCGACAAAAAATTTCATCTCGCGCGCCACCGGGATCGTTCCCGTTACCCGCACGCGAGGCTCGCGCGATATGGATTTTCCCTGGCTTCCCCTGGCATTCAATCTGACTTTGCTGGGGCTGGCGCTGTTCATTTGCCGCACGTTGAATGCCAGTCGAGGCAGCTTGACGTGGAACGGCGCGCTGCTGTTTCTGGTCCTGTGTCTCTCGGCGATGCTGCTCGACTTCACGCTGACGATGATCTTCGCGACCGCGGGCTTCAATGCGCGCACCACGTACGACAGCTTCGGATCGCGGATTGCGTGGAGTGAGCGCATTCTGACGTATCTGATTCCCTGCGCGATATCGCTGCTGCTGGCACTGCGGTTCCGCAGACGACAGCGTTTCGCGCGCGAGCTTGCGGGTGGCGTGAACAAGTCGGATCGTGAAGGGTCGGTGCAGATTCAGACGTCGCCTTATTCGCAGTCGGAGCTGACGCTTTGACGCATCGGCTTTGACCCATCGCGAGTGAATTTGCCGTGAGCAACGGCAAAATTGTTCGAAGCAGTTCTACTATTCGTTTCGGTCTGATATACTTTTGCTCTTTCGGGGCGTAGCGCAGCCTGGTAGCGTACCTGCATGGGGTGCAGGTGGTCGGAGGTTCAAATCCTCTCGCCCCGACCAGAATTGAAAGGCTCTCCGGCTTCTGGCCGGAGAGCCTTTTTCTTTTTCGCCGGCCAGAGTATCAAGCGCGATCTTTTCGTTGAAGTCCTTTATTCAGACGTTAGAACGCGAAAAAACACTTGTGCGTCAGTCAGTTAAGCTCTAATCTTAACGTGACACATAAGGAACGGCGCCCAATGCCTTCGTCTGTCTCAGCGCCCGCGCAAGCGCGGCGCACCCGAACCGACCGAACTTCCTCTGCCTTGCGCAAGGAAGTCTCGAGATGGTTCGTTCCGGCGAGCCGCGCGCGCGTCACCCGTTTCGGGCGTATCTATCCTGGCGGAAGCCGCTACGTATGCGTGAGCGCGCCCAAACCCGGCGGCTTCTTCGCGCTGTACTTCTTTCATCACGGCGCCGGCGACTGGCGCATCTATCCACCGTGGGGCGTCGGGCCGAGCATCGTCTACTGGTCGGTCAAGGCGAAGCTGCCGGCGTCGCAGGCGGCCGGTCCAAAGAAGCGCTTCCGCGTCGGGATCAAGCCTTAGCTGCAAGCAGCGTCTGGCCCGTCATCGTTTCATCGACGGCGCGCTTGTACACCTTCGCCACATCGGCGGCCTCGATGCCTTGCGATGCATCCTTGCCCATCGAAGCCAGCGTCTCCGCAACCCAGCCCGGACTCACGACATTCACGCGCAGCTTGCCCTGCAGTTCGAGCGCGGCCACGCGCACGAAACCTTCCACGCCTGCATTGACGATACTCACGGCCGCGCTGCCGACCATCGGTTGCTGCGCGAGCGTGCCGCTCGTCAGCGTGACGGACCCGCCATCGTTCACATGACCGATCGCGCAGCGCACCAGATTCACCTGCCCCATCAGCTTGTTCGTGATGCTGAACGCATAGTCATCGTCGCCGAGCGAGTCGAGCGGCGCGAACTTCGCCGCACCGCCGACACTCACGACCGCGCCGACCTTCCCGACCTTGTCATACATCGCGACGATGCTCGCCTTGTCCGACAAATCGACTGCGATGTCGGAGCCTTTGCGGCTCGCGGTGATGACATCATGCTCGGGGTCGAGAATCCGTTTGATCTCCGTGCCCAGCATGCCGGTTGCGCCAATGAGCAGCACTCGCATAAGCCCTCCTGAATCGACATGAAAGGCCGCGGCGGGCGCGCCCGGCGCGGCAACGAGGAACTATGCTACTGCCGTCTCGGCACGCGTGCAGCGCGTCGTCCGGACGAAAAAAATGCCGCGACGAATCGCGGCATGGCTTGCGTGGATCGAAGAGACGCTCATCCACCGAGGAGGTCGATCACCTGAAGAATATCCTTGCGCAGTTGATCGACATCGACGCCCGGTTGCGCTTGGCCCGACGCTTGCGCTTCGGCATCCATCTCGGCTTCATCGCTGATGGCGCGCCCCTGTGAATCGAGCCGGTTGCGCGCCCCGTTGATGGTGAAGCCCTGCTCGTACAGCAACTCGCGGATCCGGCGAATCAGCAAGACTTCGTGATGCTGATAATAGCGGCGATTGCCGCGCCGCTTGACCGGCCTCAGCTGCGTGAACTCCTGTTCCCAATAGCGCAGCACGTGCGGCTTGACGCCGCACAACTCACTGACTTCCCCGATCGTGAAGTAACGCTTGGCGGGGATCGGAGGCAAGACGACTTTTTCCATCGTCGATCAACCATCTTATAAGTGATGTCGATTGAAGCGCGGTGGCAAGCGATGCGGCACACCGGTCTTTAGCGTGCCGCCGGGACTTCAGCGAGTGAGATCGGACTCCGCTCCCGTTTCGACCAGCGCCTTCAGCTTCTGACTTGCATGAAACGTGACGACCCGCCGCGCGGCGATAGGAATGGCCTCGCCCGTCTTCGGATTGCGGCCCGGACGTTGAGGCTTGTCGCGCAACTGAAAATTGCCGAAGCCGGACAGCTTGACGCTCTCTCCGCTCTCCAGCGCATCGCGGATGACTTCGAAGAAAGCTTCGACCATGTCCTTGGCTTCGCGCTTGTTCAAACCAACGTGGTCGAACAGCATCTCCGCGAGTTCGGCTTTGGTGAGCGTCGGCGTGTCGCCGTTCGCGCTCGAGGTCTGGGTATCTCGGGTCATGGCGCTACGCTGCGCCGAAAGAAGGGCTTCGAAATCACTCGAGTTCATTTGGTTCATATCGGTAAAACGGCGCTTGCCATGTTGAGACCTGGCGGCTGAAACGGACGGGCCATCTGCAGGCTATCCGCGCAACCGCGCGCCGTGTACTCGAGCCAGGCGATCCACCAGTGTTTTGATGGCCGTATCGACCGTTTCGTCCTGAAGCGTGCCGCCAGTATCTTGCAACGTTACACGGAAGGCAAGACTTTTCTCATGTGCTCCCAAGCCGCCGGAAGTATTTGATTTTGGACGAAATTCATCGAAAAGCGCAACCCTCGTGACGTGCCTGCAAGCGGTCTCCGAGCGGGCGTTTTCGAGCTCGTCGAGAAGCGCCTGAACCGGCACGTGTTGATCCACGACAATCGCGATATCACGCCGTACGGGCGGAAATTTCGACACTTCGGACGGCGTCGGCAGCGCGCGATCCATCAGCGCGTCGGCCTCGATTTCGAACAGGATCGGCGCGTTCGGCAGATCGTACTTTTGCAGCCAGCGCGGATGCAGTTCGCCGATCCAGCCGACCGCGCGCCCCGCCACTTCGATGCGCGCGCTGCGTCCCGGATGCAGCGCCGGATGCTCGGCCTTCACGAAGCGCGGCACGACGGGCGCGAAGAGCGCTTCGACATCGCCCTTCACGTCGAAGAAGTCGACGTTGCGCGAGGCCGCGCCCCACTGCTCCTCGATCACCGGACCATAGGCAAGGCCGCCGATCATCTTCGGCTGCGCGAAGCCTTCGACCGCCAGTTCGCCCGCCTTCACCGCTGCATCGCGATGGAACACTCGACCCGCTTCGAACACGCGAATGCGCTCCGCGCGACGGTTCAGGTTATGGCGCAGCACTTCGATCAGGCTGCCGAAGGTCGTCGTACGCATCACCGAGAGCTGGCTCGCGATCGGGTTCAGCAGCTTGATCGGGTTGTCGTTGCCGGTGAAGTCGCTCTCCCACTCGGCGTCGACGAAACTGAAGTTCACCGTCTCCGAGTAATCGCGCGCGGCCACTTCATGGCGCAGCGTGTGGATCGAGCGCTTCGTCTCGTCCGTGATCCGCATCTCGCTGCGCGCGACCGGCGGACGCGCCGGAATCTTCTCGAAGCCGTAGATGCGCGCGACTTCCTCGATCAGGTCTTCCTCGATCTCGATGTCGAAGCGATACGGCGGCGGCGTAACCTTGAAGGTGTCGCCGTCGCGCTCGAACGCGAGGTTCAGGCGCGTGAAAATCTGCGCGATCTCTTCCGCGCCGATCTCGATGCCGATGATGCGATGCGCGCGCGACACGCGCATCGACACCGGATTGCGCTCGGGCACGTTGACGATCTGATCGTCGACCGGGCCGGCCTCGCCGCCGCAGATATCGAGGATCAGGCGCGAGATGCGCTCGATGTGCTCGACGGTCGTCGAGTAATCGACGCCGCGCTCGAAGCGATGCGCCGCATCGGTCGAGAAGTTGTACTTGCGCGCGCGACCGCGGATCGAATCCGGCCACCAGAACGCGGCTTCGAGATAGATGTTGGTCGTGTCGAGCGTCACGGCGGTGCTGTCGCCCCCCATGATGCCCGCGAGACTCTCGAGATGGTGATCGTCCGCGATCACGCCGACGGTTTCATCGACCTCGATGGTGTTGCCGTTCAGCAGCTTGAGCGACTCGCCCTTCTTGCCCCAGCGCACTTCCATCGCGCCGTGGATCTTGTCGAGATCGAACACGTGGGACGGGCGGCCGAGTTCGAGCATCACGTAGTTCGAGATGTCGACGAGCGCGGAAATGCTGCGCTGGCCCGCGCGTTCGAGACGCTCGACCATCCATTGCGGCGACTTCGCATGCGCGTTCACGCCGCGAATCACGCGGCCGGAAAAGCGGCCGCACAGATCGGGCGCCATGATCTTCACGGGCAGCTTTTCGTCGAGCTTCGTTTCGACCGCGGCGATATCGAGCGCCTTCAGCGGCGCGCCGGTGATCGCGGCGGTCTCGCGCGCGACGCCGAACACCGACAGGCAATCCGCCTTGTTCGGCGTGAGCTTGATCTCGAACACGGTGTCGTCGAGATTGAGCGTCTCGCGGATATCCTGACCGACCTTCGCATCGGCCGGCAGGATCAGCAGACCGCTGTGGTCTTCCGACAGCTTCAGTTCGCGCGCCGAGCACAGCATGCCCTCGCTATCGACGCCGCGCAGCTTCGTGGGCTTGATCGCGAACGGCTCGCCGCCCGCTTCGGCCGGCGGCAAGACCGCGCCGATCAGCGCGACCGGCACCTTGATGCCCGGCGACACATTCGGCGCGCCGCACACGATGTTCAGTTGCATGCCCGTGCCGGCATCGACCTGACAGACATTGAGCTTGTCGGCGTTCGGATGCTTCGCCACTTCGAGCACCTGCCCGACGACGATCTTCGTGGTCGGCGGCGCGACCGGACGCAGGTCTTCGACTTCGAGACCGGCCATCGTCAGCGCGTGCGCGAGTTCGTCCGTGGAGAGCTTGGGATCGACGAAACTGCGGAGCCAGGATTCTGGGAATTGCATGTGTGTCTACGTTCGAAATGTTTGGAGTCTCTCGTCCGGCAGCTCAACTCACGTGGGCGCCGGACGTCGCGGGCAATGCGGTCGCGTTATGCGAACTGGCGCAGGAAACGCAGATCGTTCTCGAAGAACAGACGCAGGTCCTGCACGCCGTAGCGCAGCATTGTCAGACGCTCGAGGCCGCTGCCGAACGCGAAGCCGATGTAGCGCTCCGGGTCGAGGCCCATGTTGCGGATGACGGTTGGATGCACCTGACCCGAGCCGGAGATTTCCAGCCATTTGCCCGCGTTCTTGCCATGCTCGAACATCATGTCGATCTCGGCGGACGGCTCCGTGAACGGAAAATACGACGGACGGAAGCGCACGAGAATGTCGTCGCGCTCGAAAAACTTCTTGAGGAAATCGGTGTACACGCCCTTCAGATCGGCGAAGCTGATGTTCTCTTCGATCCACAGGCCTTCGACCTGGTTGAACATCGGCGAGTGCGTGGCGTCGCTGTCGACGCGGTACGTGCGGCCCGGCACGATCACCTTGATCGGCGGCTTGTTCATGCGCGCGTAGCGCACCTGCATCGGGCTCGTGTGCGTGCGAAGCAGCAGCGGCCGGCCGTCGGCGTCGTTGCTGTCGACGTAGAACGTGTCCTGCATCGAGCGCGCCGGATGGTTCTCCGGGCTGTTCAGCGCGGTGAAGTTGTACCAGTCGGTTTCGATCTCGGGGCCGTCGGCCACGTCGAAGCCGATGGTGCGGAACACCTGCTCCACGCGCTCCCACGTTCGCATCACCGGATGCAGCGTGCCCGCGCCCGCGCCGCGTCCCGGCAGCGTGACGTCGATGGCTTCCGCCGCGAGACGCTGGTTCAGCAGCGCGTCGGCGAGCGCCTGACGGCGCGTATTGAGCCCGGCTTCGACCTGCTGCTTCGCCTGATTGATGCGCGCGCCTGCGGTCTTCTTCGCTTCCGGATCGAGCTTGCCCAGCCCCTTCAGCAATTCGGTCAGCGCGCCGGACTTGCCGAGAAACCGGGCCTTCTCGTTTTCGAGCGTGGTGGTATCGGTGGCGTGTTCAAAGGCGCTTTTCGCGTCGGCGACAATCTGGTCCAGATCCATTGATCCCATCTTTTAACGTCGAAGTTCAAACTGAGGTTCGGTTTTGCTCATCCACGCCCGTGATGCGCATGTGATGTGCAAAACCGTCCGACCAACAAAAACGGGGCTCGGTGAGAGCCCCGTTTTCTGCCTTTGCGCCGCCGTCAACAACCCGGCGACGAAGAGGCGAACCACGCAGTACTAATTTCGCAATTAGGCTGCAACGGCGGCTTTCACCTGCTTCACGATCGCAGCAAAAGCAGCCTTGTCGAACACAGCCATGTCAGCCAGAACCTTGCGGTCGAGTTCGATCGAAGCCTTCTTCAGACCGTTGATGAACACGCTGTAGGTCATGTCGTGCTGACGCACCGCCGCGTTGATACGCGTGATCCACAGTGCGCGGAACACACGCTTCTTGTTGCGGCGATCGCGGTAGGCGTACTGCCCTGCGCGCATGACCGCCTGCTTGGCGATGCGATAGACGTTATTGCGACGGCCGCGGTAACCCTTGGCCAGACGGATGATCTTCTTGTGACGGGCCCGTGCGGTAACCCCACGTTTTACTCGAGGCATGTTGCTCTCCTATGAGTGTAAGTTGAGGTTACGCGAACGGCAGCATTGCGCGGACGGAGTTCATATCAGACTCATGAACTCCGGTGATGCCACGCAGATGGCGTTTGTTCTTGGTGGTTTTCTTGGTAAGAATGTGGCGCTTGAACGCTTGACCGCGCTTGACGGTACCGCCCGGACGCACCACGAAGCGCTTTGCAGCACTCTTCTTGGTCTTCATCTTCGGCATGAAACAACTCCAGTTTATTAGATGGTCATGGGTGTGCGGCTGATCCGCCGATACCGCCAACGAATCCCTTCCCGCCCTTCGAAACCCACGCTCCACTTATGCGCGAACGGTTCGGTGAAGAACCGCCGCCTTTCATGAGCGCCGCCGCCGAAGCGGCCACGCCCTGAAACTTCCGACAATGCCGCGCCAGCCGCCTTGCGACGGCGCGCGATCCACTGTCTTGCTACCTGTGCTTACTTACCCTTTTTCTTCGGGGCAAGCACCATGATCATCTGACGCCCTTCCATCTTCGGCATCTGCTCGACCTGGCCGAATTCGTCCAGATCCGTCTTCAGACGTTCGAGCATACGCATGCCGATTTCCTGGTGCGCCATTTCACGGCCGCGGAAACGCAACGTGATTTTCGTCTTGTCGCCGTCTTCGAGGAAGCGCGTGAGGTTGCGCAGCTTGACGTTGTAGTCACCGTCATCCGTGCCGGGGCGGAATTTGACTTCCTTCACCTGCACGATCTTCTGCTTCAACTTCGCTTCGTGCTGCTTCTTCGCTTCCGAATACTTGAACTTGCCGTAATCCATCAAACGGCAGACAGGCGGCGACGCCTGCGGCGCGATTTCGACGAGATCCACGTCGAGCTGTTCCGATTGACGGAACGCTTCGGCCAGCTTCACGATTCCGAGCGGCTCGTTGTCCACTCCGACCAAGCGCACTTCCGGCGCGGTAATTTCACCGTTGATGCGATGTGACGACTTATCAGTAGCGATGTTACGTTTCCTCTAAAAATGAAAAAACAAGCCGCGCTGCGAGTGACTTACTTGAACGCCCGCACTTCCTGCTGCAGACGTTCGAGGAATGCGTCGACCGGCATCACGCCCAGATCGACACCGCCACGAGCACGCACGGCCACGGTTTGCGCATCACGCTCCTTGTCCCCGACGACCAGCAAATACGGAACCTTTTGCAGCGTGTGCTCGCGTATTTTATAGCTAATCTTCTCGTTGCGCAAATCGGACTCCACTCTAAGCCCTTGTTTTTGCAACGATTGGGTCAGATTTCCGGCATATTCCGCCTGACTTTCAGCAATATTCAGCACAACGGCCTGGGTCGGCGCGAGCCACGGCGGCATTGCACCGGCATGGTGCTCGATCAGAATGCCGAGGAATCGCTCCATCGAGCCGACGATTGCACGGTGGAGCATCACCGGACGGCGGCGGCTGTTGTCTTCCGCGACATACTCCGCGCCGAGCCGTTCCGGCAGCACCATGTCGAGCTGCAGCGTGCCGCATTGCCACGAACGGCCGAGCGCATCCTTGATGTGGTATTCGATCTTCGGACCGTAGAACGCGCCTTCGCCGGCCAGCTCTTCCCACTGCAAACCGCACGCGGTCAGCGCTTCGCGCAAACCCTCTTCGGCGCGATCCCAGGTTTCATCGGTGCCGGCGCGCTGTTCGGGGCGCAGCGACAACTTGATGTCGATGTGATCGAACCCGAAATCCTTGTACACGCTCATCGCGAGGGTGTTGAAGGCGATCGATTCGGCGATGAACTGATCCTCGGTGCAGAAGATGTGCGCGTCGTCCTGGACGAAGCCGCGCACGCGCATCAGTCCGTGCAGCGCGCCCGACGGCTCGTTGCGGTGGCACGAACCGAATTCCGCGTAACGCAGCGGCAGATCGCGGTACGAACGCAGGCCGTGGTTGAACACCTGAACGTGACCCGGGCAGTTCATCGGCTTGATGGCGTAGTCGCGCTTTTCCGACTCGGTCGTGAACATGTTTTCACGATAGTTCTGCCAGTGGCCCGACGCTTCCCAGAGCGAGCGGTCCATCACCATCGGAGTCTTGATCTCGAGATAGCCGGCGTCGTTCACGCGACGGCGCATGTACTGCTCGACCTGCTGCCACAGCGACCAGCCCTTCGGATGCCAGAACACCATGCCCGGCGCTTCGTCCTGCAGGTGGAACAGGTCGAGTTGCTTGCCGAGCTTGCGGTGATCGCGCTTTTCGGCTTCTTCGAGCATGTGCAGATACGCATCCTGATCTTCCTTCTTGGTCCAGGCGGTGCCGTAAATACGCTGCAATTGCTCGTTCTTCGAGTCGCCGCGCCAGTAGGCGCCCGCGACCTTCATCAGCTTGAAGACCTTCAGCTTGCCGGTGGACGGCACGTGCGGGCCGCGGCACAGATCGATGAAATTGCCGTGGCCATAAAGCCTGATCTCATCGCTTTCCGGGATCGACTCGATGATCTGCGCCTTGTACTGCTCGCCGATGCTCTTGAAGTACTCGACCGCCTCATTGCGCGACACGACGCGGCGCGACACCGGCTCGTCTTTCTTCGCGAGCTCCTGCATGCGCTTTTCGATCTTCTCGAGATCTTCGGGCGTAAAGGGGCGGCTGTACGAGAAGTCGTAATAGAACCCGTTGTCGATGACCGGCCCGATGGTCACCTGCGCCTCGGGGAACAGGTCCTTCACCGCATACGCCAGCAGGTGCGCGGTAGAGTGACGCACGACATCGACGCCTTCCGGGTCTTTGTCGGTGACGATGGCAAGCGAGGAATCCTTGTCGATCAGAAACGAGGTGTCGACGAGTTCGCCATTGAGCTTGCCGGCGAGCGCCGCCTTGGCGAGGCCCGCGCCGATCGATGCCGCGACTTCCGCGACGGTCACCGGGTGGTCGTATTGTCGGACCGACCCATCAGGCAAACGTACCGAAACCATATCGTTCTCCAAGACGCTCCGCGCATGCCGAGCGATTCGATTAAGCATTGCCGCGCGACTTCATTTCAGAAATCGCAAGGCAAAAAAAATGCGGCCCCGCTATCGAGGGGCCGCATTCACTTTTCACACATACCGCGAAACAATTGGCAGAAGGCGAAATAGGTCCTCGACTAGCGTCGCTCCGAATGTGTTTCGGTCAACGTTCGACGTGCCATTTCTTTTCGCCTTTTGCGCTGAGCGCTTCTTGCGGTTCGAAACTCCGGTGAACCGCAGTTTCTGTTTCGTTGGTAGGCTCGATTGGACTCGAACCAACGACCCCCACCATGTCAAGGTGGTGCTCTAACCAGCTGAGCTACGAGCCTGAAAGAAGTGAGATTATATGGAGCGTTTCGGATCTTGGCAAGTGCTTATCTTCAGAAAAATGGAAAATATTCGCCGATCCGTTCAACATCCCGCCGATCACGCACGCCGCGACGCGCGAATCACACCTTGTATCTCGCCGAGCAACGTGCACGCACGCTGAATCTGCGCTGCGTTCGACACTTCCACGGTGAACTGCATATACGCGATGTTCCTGCGGCTCTGGCTTTTCACGCCGATCACGTTGATCTTCTCGCGCGCGAACACTTCGGAGATGTCGCGCAACAAGCCCTGCCGGTCCGCTGACTCGACCGCGAGATCCACCGGATACACCGACGATCCCCGCCCGTTCATCACTTCGACGGACCATGTCGTGTGCAGCACGCGCTCGGGCGAGCGCTGGGCCATGCGCTCGAACGTCGCGCAATCGGTGCGGTGAATCGACATGCCCTTGCCGCGCGTGACGAAGCCCGCGATCGGATCGGGCGGCGCCGGACGGCAGCAGCGCGCGAGTTGCGTGAGCAGCGCGTCCACGCCGACGACCAGCACGCCCGTCGATGCACCATGCGCGACGCTCTGCCCGCTGCTGCGCTTTTCGAACTGCTCGGGCGCTTCGGGTTCGGGCTCGGGCGGCGGTGCATCAGAGAGCGCCTGTTCGATGTGGCGCAGACTGAACTCTTCCTTCGCGACGACCGCGTAGAGATCCTCGGGCGTCTTGAAGCCGAGCTTCGCCGCCAGTTGGTCGAGGCTGACCGAGGTCTTCCCTTCGCGCTGCAAGGTCTTTTCGACGATCGTCCGGCCCGCCGCGATGTTCTCCGCCGCGTCCGCCGCGAGGAACCACGAACGCACCTTCTGCCGCGCACGCGCGCTGTGCAGATAGCCGAGTTGCGGATTGAGCCAGTCGCGCGACGGGCCGCCCTCCTTCACCGCGACGATTTCGACCGTCTGGCCGTTCTGCAGCGGTGTATTGAGCGGCACCATCGCGCCGTCGACGCGCGCGCCGCGGCAGCGATGTCCCAGCTCGCTGTGCAGGTGATACGCAAAATCGACGGCGGTCGCGCCCTGCGGCAACGCGATCACGCGCGCTTGCGGCGTCAGCACGTAGATATGGTCGTCGTCGAGCGTGGCGTCGCGCAGATGCTGCCAGCCCGGCGGCTCGCCTTCGACATCGTCCTTCCACGCGAGCAACTGCCGCAGCCACGCGATCTTCTCGTCGTATTTCTCGTTCGCCGTCACCTGGCCCGCATAGCCGCGCGTGCCCGCTTCCTTGTAGCGCCAGTGCGCAGCCACGCCGTATTCCGCGAACTGATGCATTTCCTGCGTGCGGATCTGCACTTCGAACGCGCGCCCGTCGTCGCCGATCACGACCGTGTGCAACGACATGTAGCCGTTCGGCTTGGGTCGCGAGATGTAGTCGTCGAACTCGCGCGGGACCGGCTGCCACAGGTTGTGCACGATGCCGAGCACGGTATAGCAGTCCTTGATGTCGCCGACGATGACGCGAAATGCACGCACGTCGTTCAGCTCGGAGAAGTCGAGATGCTTGCCGCGCATCTTCTTCCAGATGCTGTAGATGTGCTTCGGCCGCCCGCTCACATCAGCCTTGATGTGCGCGGTGTCGAGTTCCTTCTGCAGACGCGCGATCGCCTCGGTCACATAGGTCTCGCGCTCGACGCGCTTTTCATCGAGCAGCTTGGCGATACGCTTGTAGGTGACCGGGTCCTGGAAGCGGAACGAGAGATCCTCGAGTTCCCACTTCAGTTGCCAGATGCCGAGCCGGTTGGCGAGCGGCGCGTAGATTTCGAGCGTCTCGCGCGGCACGTCCGGCGACGGTTCGGTCTTGTGCGCGGCGTGATAACGCAGGGTCTGCACGCGCGATGCAAGCCTGATGAGCACGACGCGGATGTCCTGCGCGAACGCCAGCAACATCTTGCGCAGCGCCTCGACTTGCGCGCGGCGCGCGGCCTGCGCATCGCGCGTGTTCTCGGGCAGTTCCGCGAGCGTCGCGCGCGAACTCACGGAGCCCAGCCGCAAGAGCTTGCGCACATCGCCGACGAGCCTCTGCACTTCCGGACCGAAACGCTCGGCGATGACTTTTTCCGGATCGTCGAGATGCGGTGCGAGCACGAACAGCGCCGCGGCGGCGACGGCATGCGAATCGACGTTGAGCGTCTGCATGATGCGCGCGGTGCCGACCGCGTGATCGGCGAGCGACTCGCCCGTCGAGACGCGCGCGTCTCCGGCGCGCTCGCGCACGAACGCGAGCGCGTCGTCGATGGACGGCTCGGGCAGCATTTCGGCGCGGACGGCGGTCTCGGTCATGCGGGCAATGCGACTACTTCAGGCGAGGCGGTCGATCAGCTGCGTTGAGCCGCGATCACGACGATTTCGACGAGGCACGCGGGATTGGCCAGCTTCGATTCGACCGTGGCGCGCGGCGGCGTGTTGCCCTCCGCGACCCACGAATCCCACACCGCGTTCATGCCGGGGAAATGGATCATGTCCGAGATGTAGATCTGCACGGACAGCAAATGCGACTTGTCGCTGTTCGCCTCTTCGAGCAAGCGGTCGATGTGGCCGAGCACTTCACGCGTCTGACCGGTGATGTCCTGCTCCGTGTCTTCCGCGATCTGGCCGGCGAGATACACCGTGCCGTTGTGGATCGCGATCTCGGAAAGGCGCGGGCCGACGTGATGACGAATGACTGCCATTGTGTGTTCCTGATCGATGAATGATGGAAAAACGGGCACTAGCGACGTACGCCCAGCCCGATATTATGCCCCGCTGCCGCCATGTTCGAGAAAGAACCCCTTGGCGACGGCGATTTGATCTTCGACAAGAAAGGCCGGCGCATGCCCCGCGCCGGGAATCTCCGCGCTCGTCACGGCCTGGCCTTTTTCGACCATCTGCGCGACCGTCTCGCGCGACAGCAAATCCGACGTCTCGCCGCGCACGACGAGCACCGGCGTCCTGATCGACGCGAGCGAGTGCCACAGGAACGCTTCGCCGGCGGCGTTCTGCTCGTCGGTTGCCGCCGTGAAAGGCGTCGCGATGCCCGGGTCGTAGCGAAAGCCCCACGCGCCATCGCGCTCGTGCAAAAGCGGCGTGTTGATGCTGGCCCACTCCTCGTCGGTCAGTGGCCCGAACGACGACGCGAGCGCCGCCGCGTGGCGCACGCCTTCATCGAGCGAAGCGAAGCGCGCCGGCTTGCCGAGATAATCGCCGATGCGCTGTAACGCGATGGGCTCGATGTGCGGCCCGACGTCATTGAGCAGCATCTTCCTGATCGGCGTGTTCGGCAGCCCGCCGAGCGCCATGCCGATGAGCCCGCCCATCGACGTGCCGAACCAGTCCACCGTCTCCACGTTCAGGCGCGCGACCAGCGTGACCATGTCGGCGACATACTGCGCCACGCCGTAGTAGCGCGGATCGGCCAGCCAGTCGGACAGACCGCGCCCGACCACATCCGGACACACCACGCGATAGTCGAGGGCGAAGGCCTGCGCGACCTTGTCGAAGTCGCGGCCCGAGCGCGTCAGACCATGCACGCAGAGCAGCACGCGCGGATTCGCCGGATCGCCCCATTCCGTATAGGCCATGCGATGCAGACCCGCCGGGCTCGCACATTGCACGAAGCGCTGGCGCGGCTCGCTCAGATCGGAATGCACTGCTTCGACGACGATGGATGCGGTCATGGAGAGATCCTCATGGGAAGAGTCCAAATTATTGTAAAGCCCATCAGCCCTGTTCGAGCGGAGCCTGGCCGAACGGACGACCCCGCTCACGCGCAACGCAGATGCGGCCATGCGCGCAAAAAACAAAGCGGGCGAAGCTTCAACAGCTTCGCCCGCCCCGGTTCGCGCTCACGCCGCACGCGCGGCGTTCATGTCACATCGCGCTTACTTCACGCTCGTAACATCGAGCGGCGCGCCCGTCTTCTTCTGAATTTCCTCGACGCTCACGCCATCCGCCAGTTCGACGAGCTTCAGGCCGTTGTCGGTGACGTCGATCACGCCGAGATCCGTGATGATGCGATCCACGACGCCCACGCCCGTCAGCGGCAGCGTGCATTCGTCGAGAATCTTGTGCTGGTCGCCCTTCGCGACATGTTCCATCAGCACGACGACCTTCTTGACGCCCGCGACGAGGTCCATCGCGCCGCCCATGCCCTTGATCATCTTGCCGGGAATCATCCAGTTCGCGAGATCGCCTTTCTTGCTGATCTGCATCGCGCCGAGGATCGCCAGGTTGATGTGGCCGCCGCGGATCATCGCGAACGAATCCGCCGACGAAAAGATCGACGAGCCCGGCAATGTGGTCACCGTCTGCTTGCCGGCGTTGATGAGGTCGGCGTCGACTTCATCTTCATACGGCGACGGGCCGATGCCGAGCAGGCCGTTTTCCGATTGCAGCCACACTTCCATGCCGTCCGGCACGTGATTGGCGACGAGCGTCGGCAAGCCGATGCCGAGGTTCACGTAGAAGCCGTCCTGCAGTTCCTTCGCCGCGCGCGCGGCCATCTGGTCACGAGTCCAAGCCATGATTACGCTCCTTTCGCGCGGACGATACGTTGTTCGATGCGCTTTTCCGGATGCGCATTCAGGACGAGGCGCTGCACGAAGATGCCGGGCGTATGGATCATGTCCGGATCGAGTTCGCCCGTCTCGACGATCTCTTCCACTTCGGCGACGGTGATCTTGCCGGCCATCGCGCACATCGGGTTGAAGTTGCGCGCCGTGCGGCGGTAGATCAGATTGCCCGATTTGTCGGCTTTCCATGCCTTCACGATACCCACGTCCGCCGTCAGCGAATGTTCGAGCACGTAGTGGTTCTCGCCGAACTGGCGCGTTTCCTTGCCTTCGGCGATCACGGTGCCGAAGCCGGTGTTGGTGAAGAACGCCGGAATGCCCGAGCCGCCCGCGCGCAGTTTCTCGGCGAGCGTGCCTTGCGGCGTGAATTCGAGTTCGAGTTCGCCGGCGAGGTATTGCCGCTCGAACTCCTTGTTTTCGCCGACGTACGACGAAATCATCTTCTTGATCTGGCGCGTCTCGAGCAGCAGACCGAGGCCGAAGCCATCGACGCCCGCGTTATTGCTGATGCAGGTGATGTCCTTCACGCCGGTGTCGCGCAGCGCGGCGATGAGCGCTTCGGGAATGCCGCACAGCCCGAAACCGCCGACGGCGAACGTCTGCCCGTCCTTGACGATGTCCTCGAGCGCGGCTTTCGCGCTGGGATAGACCTTGTTCATCTGAGTGTCCCTTCCATGTTGAAACCAACTGAAAATCGGCTTTTTGATGCCGCCGATGCGCTGTTACGCGCGCTTCACGCGGCCTTTTGGCGTGACAAGAGAGTACTTTGCCCACTCGATCCGGCACAATACGCAAAAATACATAAGTCATTGCCCGCGCATGTTTGGTTCCCGGCGTATTTTGGCCGCGAACGCAAAGCGAGCGCGCGCCCATCTCTCATGCAAGCACTGGATTATCAAACCGCGTTCCATCTCGCGCCCGTCGGGCTCGTGCTCTCGCGCGAGCGCACCATCGAGGACTGCAACGAGCAGCTTTGCGCGATCTTCGGGTATGTGCGCGAGGCGCTCATCGGCAAGTCGTTCGAGGTGCTGTATCCGTCGCCGGACGAGTTCGCGCGCATCGGCGAGCGCATCGCCGCGCACATCAGCAAGGAAGGCACGTACAGCGACGACCGCATCATGAAGCGCCGCAACGGTGAATTGTTCTGGTGCCACGTGACCGGGCGCGCGCTCGATCAGGGGGCGCCGCATGCGGCGGGCGTGTGGACGTTCGAGGACCTGAGCGCGACGCGGCGGGTCGCGATCGAACTGACGCCGCGCGAGCGGGAAATCGCCGCGCAGCTCGTGATGGGCAAGACGAGCAAGCAGATCGGCCGCGTGCTCGAAATCAGCCCGCGCACAGTGGATATCTACCGCGCGCGGCTCATGAGGAAGTACGACACGGGCAACGCCACCGAACTGCTACAGCGGCTGCTCGGCACGTGACATGCGCGCTCAGAGCGCGACCGGCGATCGCGTCTCGATGACCTGCCGCAGATAATCCGGAAGCGGCACGGACTTGCCGGCGGCGTAGTCGATCCACACGACTTTCGCCGCGCCGCGCGCGTACAGCACGCCGGGCGCATCGGCGCGATACAGCTCGAAGCGCGTATCGAAGCTGCTGCGTCCCGGCTGGCCCACTGACATCCGCCCGATCACGTCGCCGGGATAATGAAGCTGCTTCAGGAACTCCATCGACGCGTTCACGATCACCGGCCCCTGCCCCTCGCCATTGCCGCCCGCAATGCCGATCTCCTCGAACCACGAGATGCGCGCCTGCTCCATGTAGCGGAAATACACGGTGTTGTTGACGTGGCCGAACGCGTCCATGTCGCCCCAGCGGATCGGCATGGACAGGTTGAAGACGGTGTGAAAGTCGTTATGCGTGGTCATTTGCTATCGGAAGAAAGGCGATGTTCAAAGCGAAAAACCATCGTCCGCCGAGATCACCGAGCCGTTCATGAACTGCGATTCGTCGGCGGCGAGCAGCAGAAGCAGGCCGTCGAGATCGTTCGGCGAGCCCACCCGGCGGCGCGGCAGCATCGAAACGAGCTTCTGCCCCTGCTCGGTTTTCCAGTGATGGTGATTGATTTCGGTATCGATGTAACCCGGGCAGATCGCGTTGACGTTGATGCCGTGGCGGCCCCACTCCAGCGCCATCGCCTTGGTCATCTGCACAACGGCGGCCTTGCTCATCGCATAGAGGCCGATTTGCGGAAACACGCGCAAGCCCGCCACGGACGCCACGTTGATGATGCGGTAAGCGGGCTTGGGCGCGCCGTTACCGCGCATGATCATGCGCTTGGCGACCTCCTGCGCGACGAAAAACGCGCCGCGCACGTTCGTGCCGAACACGAACTCGAAGTCCGCGGGGGTCACGTCCGTCAGCTTCTGCGTGGTCGACACGCCCGAGTTATTGACGAGGATGTCGATGGTACCCGCTTCCGTTTCCGCGTGCGCGACCGCCGCCTTGATGCTCTGGTAGTCGGTCACGTCGAGCGACACGACGTGCGCGGCGCCGCCCGACGACTCGATTTCGGCGCGCAACTCCTTGAGCCGCTCCGTGCGGCGGCTCGCGAGCACTACCTTGGCGCCCGCCTGCGACAGCACCTGCGCGAAACGCTTGCCCAAACCGCTGGACGCGCCGGTGATCAGCGCGACCTTGCCTTCCAGGTTGATCGAACGGCCCATTGTGCTTCCTTGTTCTGTGGTTAACTCAGCCCTGGCTGGCGCGGGGCGCGATGCGGGGCTGTCAGCGTCGACACCGATGGCGCGGGTGCCGTGAATATTAGTACGATCGTGCTAAATTGGCGAGCTTCGGTTGCAGCCCGCTTAACCTTCGCTGAAAATACGCGATCCCGAAAGGGCATTCTAACGGTACATAGGAGCATTGATGACCCCGGCGAGCCTCATCGAGCAATACGGTCCCCGCGAATCGATGGAATACGACGTCGTCATCGTCGGCGGCGGACCAGCCGGTTTGTCGGCGGCCATCCGGTTGAAGCAACTGGCGGAGGAAAAAGGCGTCGAGATCGGCGTATGCGTGCTGGAGAAAGGCTCCGAGATCGGCGCGCATATCCTCTCCGGCGCGGTGATGGACCCGCGCGGGCTGTCCGAACTCATCCCCGACTGGAAGGAAAGAGGCGCGCCGCTCGACGTCGAAGTAACCGAGGACCGGTTCCTGTTCCTGTCGCAGAACGACGCGAAGCAAGTGCCGAACTGGCTGCTTCCCGACAATTTCAAGAATCACGGCAATTACGTCATTTCGCTGGCGAATGTCACGCGCTGGCTCGGTCAGCAGGCGGAGGCGGTGGGCGTCGAGATTTTCCCGGGCTTTCCGGCCGCCGAAGTGCTCTACGCCGAGGACGGTTCCGTGCGCGGCGTCGTCACAGGCAACATGGGCGTCGGCAAGGACGGCGAGCCGACCGAGAATTTCCAGCTCGGCATGGAACTGCACGCGAAGTACACGCTTTTCTGCGAAGGCGCGCGCGGGCATCTGGGCCGCCAGCTCATCGATAAATTCAAGCTCAACCAGAATTCCGACCCTCAGGTGTACGGCATCGGCATCAAGGAGCTGTGGGAAATCGATCCGGTCAAGCACAAGCCCGGCCTCGTGATCCACACCGCCGGCTGGCCGCTCGAACCCGATACCTACGGCGGCTCGTTCCTCTACCACATGGACAACAATCAGGTGGTCGTGGGCTTCGTCGTCGGGCTGGGGTATTCGAATCCGTATCTGTCGCCGTTCGAGGAATTCCAGCGTTACAAGACGCATCCGTCGATCCGGCCATTCCTCGAAGGCGGCAAGCGCATTTCCTACGGCGCGCGCGCGATCACCGCGGGCGGGCTGATGTCGCTGCCGAAGCTCGCATTCCCGGGCGGCGCGCTAGCCGGCGACGACGCGGGTTTCCTCAACGCATCGCGCATCAAGGGCAGCCACGCGGCGATCAAGTCCGGCAAGATGGCCGCCGAAGCCGCGTTCGAAGCCGTGCAGGCGGGCCGTCAGAACGACGAACTCACGGCATACCCCGAAGCGTTCGACACGTCGTGGCTCAAGACCGAACTGCATCGCGCGCGCAACTTCAAGCAGTGGATGAGCAAGGGTCTCTACCTCGGCACCTTCATGGTCGGTCTCGAACAGAAGGTGATGGGCGGCAACGTGCCGTGGACGCTGCATCATCAGCATTGGGATCACGAGATGCTGAGGCCGGCCTCGCAGTGCAAGCCGATCGTCTATCCGAAGCCGGATGGCAAGCTCACGTTCGATCGTCTCTCGTCGGTGTTCATCTCGAACACGAACCACGAAGAGAATCAGCCGGCGCATCTGACGCTGAAGGACCCGAGCGTGCCGGTCAACGTGAATCTGCGCACCTATGCCGGTCCGGAAAGCCGCTACTGCCCGGCGGCGGTGTACGAGTTCGTGAAGTCCGACGACGGCAACGAGCGCCTGCAGATCAACGCGCAGAACTGCGTGCACTGCAAGACCTGCGACATCAAGGACCCGACGCAAAACATCGTGTGGGTCACGCCGGAGGGCGGCGGCGGGCCGAACTATCCGAACATGTGATTGCTGCCTCGCCAAATGAAAACGGGCGCCGGTCGTTAAGACCGGCGCCCGTTTTTCAATGCTGCGCGACTTACTTCGCGGGCGCCTGAGCCGCGATCCGCGGCGTGTCGACGACCACGTCGCCGCATTGCGCGCGATGCCGCAGCGCGTGATCCATCAGCACGAGCGCGAGCAGCGCTTCGGCGATCGGCGTGGCGCGAATGCCGACGCACGGATCATGACGCCCGAACGTCTCGACGGTCGCGCTCTCGCCGGACCGGTCGATCGACTGGCGCGGCGTGCGGATGCTCGAGGTCGGTTTGATCGCGATCGACACCGTGATGTCCTGACCGCTCGAGATGCCGCCGAGAATGCCGCCCGCGTTGTTGTTCAGAAAGCCTTCGGGCGTCATCTCGTCGCCGTGTTGCGAGCCGCGTTGCGCGACGCTCGCAAACCCCGCGCCGATCTCCACGGCCTTCACCGCGTTGAGGCCCATCATCGCGTGGGCGATGTCGGCGTCGAGCCGGTCGTACAGCGGCTCGCCCAGCCCGACCGGCACGCCGCTCGCGACGATTTCGATACGCGCGCCAACCGAATCGCCGTCACGACGCAGGTTGTCCATGTATTCCTCGAGCTGCGGCACGATCTGCGCATTCGGCGAGAAGAACGGGTTCTCGCTCACGTGCTGCCAGTCGACGAACGGGATATCGATCTCGCCCAGCGCGCTCATGCAGCCGCGTGTTTCGAGACCGAACTTCTCTCGCAGCCACTTCTTCGCGACCGCGCCCGCCGCGACGGTCGGCGCGGTCAGCCGCGCCGACGAACGCCCGCCGCCGCGATAGTCGCGCACGCCGTACTTTTGCCAGTACGTGTAATCGGCATGACCGGGCCGGAAGGTCTGCGCGATGTTGCCGTAGTCCTTGCTGCGCTGATCGGTGTTGCGGATCAGGAGCGCGATGGGCGTGCCCGTCGTCACGCCTTCGAACACGCCGGAAAGGATCTCGACCTGATCCGCTTCCTGACGCTGCGTGACGTGACGCGACGTGCCCGGGCGGCGCCGATCGAGTTCGATCTGGATATCGGCTTCCGTGAGCGCCATGCCCGGCGGGCAACCGTCGATCACGCAGCCGATCGCCGGACCATGCGACTCGCCGAAATTCGTGACGGTGAAGAGCGTGCCAAGGGTATTGCCGGACATGAGCGTCGACCTGAAAAAAAGTGTCGGGGAAACCGCTATTATGCCAGCGCCATCGCTTTCAGCGCCTTGCGCCCCGCAGCGCCGACACGACTTCCTGCAGATGCTGGGGCGTCGCATCGGCGGGCGCGATCGGCTCGCCGACCGCGAGCGTGAGGCGTGTCATCGCACCGCGCTGGATCGGGCGCGGCCACTGCGCGTCTTCGTGGCGCGAAAACACGCTGCCCCAGAGACCGCGCAGCGCCATCGGCACGACGGGCGCAGGATGACGCCGCAGAATCTCGGAGATGCCGCCGCGAAACGGATTGAGTTCGCCGGTCCGCGTGAGCTTGCCCTCGGGAAAGATACAGACGAGATCGCCCTCGTCCAGCGCCTTCGCGCACGCCGCGTAGGCACGTTCGAGCATGCCGGGGTCCTCGTGCGCGGGCGCGATCGGAATCGCCTTCACATGCCTGAACATCCAGCCGACGAAGCGCGTGCGGAAGATGCGATGATCCATCACGAAGCGAATCGGCCGCGGGCTTTCCGCCATGATGACGACCGCATCGACGAAACTCACGTGATTGCACACGAGCACCGCCGCGCCATGCGACGGAATACGCTGCGCGTCGACGAGACGAATGCGATAGAACGTGTGCACCAGAATCCACGCGATGAAACGCAGCAGAAACTCCGGCACGAGCGAATAGATGTACACGGCGACCACGACATTGAGCAGCGCCGTCGTCAGAAAGAGCCCCGGAATGCCGACGCCGAACGACGTGAGCGCAAGCGCCATCAGCGCCGAGACGATCATGAAGAACGAGTTGAGGATATTGTTCGCCGCAATGATGCGCGCGCGGTGCGTCGGCTGGCTGCGCGCCTGAATCAGCGCGTAGAGCGGTACGCTGTAGAAACCGCCGAACATCGCGAGCAGGAACAGGTCCGCGAGAATGCGCCAGTGCGGCAGCGCGAGCAGGAATTCGCCGACGTTGAGCAGATGCCCGGCCGGCGCGATGCGATGACTCGCGAAGAACAGATCGATCGCGAACACGCTGATGCCGATGGAGCCCAACGGCACGAGCCCGATTTCGACGCGGCGCTTCGAGAGCCGCTCGCACAGCAGCGACCCGGTGCCGATGCCGATGGAAAACGTCGCGAGCAGAATCGTCACGACGTCGGGATCGGCGGACAGCACGTCTTTCGCGAAATTGAAGAACGAAGTGAGAAAGGTCGCGCCGACGAACCACAGCCACGAAATGCCGAGCAGGCTCAGAAACACCGTGCGGTCGGACTTCGCGAGCCGGAGATTGCGCCACGTCTCCGAAAACGGATTCCAGTTGATGCGCAGATCCGGCTGCGACGCGTCCGACTTCGGCACGAACGTCGACGCCACGCGCCCGATGATCGCGAACGCGATGCACGCGAGCGCGAGCATCATCGCGCCATGCTCGGTCGCCCCCGCCGCCGCCCCGCCGATGATGGTGCCGATCAGGATCGCGACGAACGTGCCCATCTCGACGAGCCCGTTGCCGCCGACCAGTTCGTGCGAATCGAGATGCTGCGGCAAGTAGGCGTACTTCACCGGCCCGAATACGGTGGAATGCACGCCCATCAGGAACGTGCACGCGTACAGCAGCGGCGCGCTATGCAGCAGGAAACCCGCGCCGCCGATCAGCATCACGACGATCTCGAAGCTCTTCACGAGACGCGCGAGCACCGCCTTGTCGTACTTGTCGGCGATCTGGCCGGAGGTCGCCGAGAACAGCACGAACGGCACGATGAAAATCGCGGAAATGAGAAATGCGGCGGTCTTCGGATCGACGCCGGAAAAGCGCGCGGCCTGAAACGTCACGAGCGACGTGAAGCCGACCTTGAAGACGTTGTCGTTCATCGCGCCGAGGAACTGGGTCCAGAAAAACGGCGCGAAGCGGCGCTCGCGCAACAGGCTGAACTGGCTTTCGCCTTCGGCGTGCGAACGTGCGGAAGTGCGCGACGAGGCGCGCAGCGGTTTGTCACTCATGACTTGCGGAGTATTGAAGTCCGGCGTTGATCGCGCGTGGACCGCGATCGAATCCGAATGGAACGGAAACCGGGCCGCGGGTTGCGCTCGTCTTTGGGCCGGATGAAAAAAAGCGCGCCATCGTGGCGCGCTGCGGATGATGAATCTGGCGCAAGTTCGGCTCGCCGGTCGCCGCGAAGGGCGACGCCTCGCGGCACGACACGAGGGCTCAGCGTGCTTCTTCCTGCTGCTCGGGCCAGTCGCGGATATACGCCTTCAGCATGCGATTCTCGAAGCCCTGCTCTTCCACGACGGCCTTGGCCACGTCGTAGAACGAGATCACGCCCATCAACTGGCGCTTGTCCATGACGGGCAGATAGCGCACGTGATGCTCCAGCATCATGCGGCGCACTTCGTTGACGTCAGTTTCCGGCGTGCAGGTGAGCGGATGGTCGTCCATGACCTTGCGGATGGTGGTCGCGCCGACCGAGCCGCTGTTGTTGTGCAAGGTCAGGATGATCTCGCGGAAGGTCAGCATGCCGACCAGATCGCCGTATTCCATGATGACGAGCGAGCCGATGTCGTGCGCCGCCATGGTATCGATTGCGTCGGAGAGCGGCGTATCGGGGGTCACGGTGAACAGCGTGTTGCCCTTCACCTTAAGAATGTCGCTGACTCGCATGGCTGTCTCCTCGCGAAATGCCTGGTTCTGATGCTCAAAAATGAATGAAACGATGGATCGATGCTATCGGAAAGGCCCGCAAAAGGAAAGCGAACGCAGCCCGCATCAGCCGAATGGACAAGGCTTTGCGCGATTGCCGGCCGCGCGTTCGCCCTAGGTCTGGCCGCCCGGATCCGATGTTAGGATGATTGACCCTCATTTTCGCCGCACGCCGCGCCGCCCGCGCGCCGGCCGCCCATGATGCCAGCCAACCGTTTCGACACGCTCGCACTGCACGCGGGCGCCGCGCCCGACCCCGCCACCGGCGCCCGCGCGACGCCGATTTATCAGACCACCTCGTTCACGTTCCGCGACAGCGATCACGCCGCCGCGCTCTTCAACATGGAACGCTCGGGGCACGTGTATTCGCGCATCTCGAACCCGACCGTCGCGGTGTTCGAGGAACGCGTCGCGGCGCTCGAAGGCGGCGTCGGCGCGATCGGCACGGCAAGCGGCCAGGCCGCGCTGCATCTCGCGATCGCCACGCTGATGGGCGCGGGCTCGCATATCGTCGCATCGAGCGCGCTCTACGGCGGCTCGCATAATCTGCTGCACTACACGCTGCGGCGCTTCGGCATCGAGACGACCTTCGTGCCGCCTCACGATCTCGACGCGTGGCGCGCAGCCGCGCGGCCGGACACGCGGCTGTTCTTCGGCGAAACGCTCGGCAATCCCGGGCTCGACGTGCTCGATATCGCCGGCGTCGCGGAGATCGCGCACGAGCATGGCGCGCCGCTGCTCGTGGATTCCACCTTCACGACGCCCTATCTGCTGCGCCCGTTCGAACATGGCGCCGACCTCGTCTATCACTCCGCGACCAAGTTTCTCGGCGGACATGGGACGACGATCGGCGGCGTGCTCGTCGACGGCGGCACCTTCGATTTCACCGAGAGCGGGCGCTTCCCCGAATTCACCGAGCCTTACGACGGTTTTCACGGCATGGTCTTCGCCGAGGAAAGCACCGTCGCGCCGTTCCTGTTGCGCGCCCGGCGCGAAGGCTTGCGCGATTTCGGCGCGTGTCTGCATCCGCAAGCCGCGTGGCAGTTGCTACAAGGCATCGAAACCTTGCCGTTGCGCATGGATCGCCATGTCGCGAATACGCGCAAGGTGATCGAATTCCTGCTGAGCTCGCCCGCGGTCGAGGGGGTGGCCTATCCCGAACTGCCGACGCACCGCGATCGCGCGCTCGCCGAACGTCTGCTGCCGCGCGGCGCGGGCGCGGTGTTCAGCTTCGATCTGAAAGGCGGCGTGCCGGCAGCGCGCAAATTCATCGAAACGCTCACGCTGTTCTCGCATCTCGCGAACGTCGGCGATGCGCGCTCGCTCGTGATCCATCCCGCATCGACGACGCATTTCCGCATGGATGCCGCCGCGCTCGCTGCTGCTGGTATCGGGCCCGGGCGCATCCGTCTTTCGATCGGTCTGGAAGATCCGGACGATCTCATCGACGATCTGAAGCGCGGCCTGAAAGCCGCGCAGAAAGCCGGCGAAAGCGCACCGGACGCCGGCGCGGCCGTGCCGCTCGGGAGCCGCGCATGATCTTCGATCTCCAGGGCCGCGACGCGTACGCCTACACCGGCGGCAAGCCTTTCGACGCCGCGCGGCCAGCCGTCGTGTTCATTCACGGCGCAGAACACGATCACAGCGTCTGGGCCCTGCAGACGCGTTACTTCGCGCATCACGGCTTCGGCGTGCTGGCGCTCGACCTTCCGGGGCATGGACGCAGCGTCGGGCCCGCGCGCTCCACCATCGGCGCACTCGCGGACTGGGTGATCGGCGTGCTCGATGCGGCGGGCGTGCAGCGAGCGCTCTTCATCGGTCATAGCATGGGCTCGCTGATCGCACTGGATACCGCCGGCCGCTATCCCGCGCGCACGATGGGCCTCGCGCTGCTCGCGAGCGCCGCGCCGATGGCCGTCTCCGACACGCTGCTCGACGCCGCCCGCGAGCACGAGCCGGAAGCCATCGCGATGGTGAACCAGTGGTCGCACTCGACGATCGCCGCGAAACCGTCGAGCCCCGCGCCGGGCTTCTGGCTGCAAGGCGTGAATCAGCGGCTGATGGAGCGCGTGAGCCTGCGCGGCGAAGCGCAGCTTTTCCATACCGATTTCAGCGCCTGCAACACCTATGCGGACGCGCTCGACCGCGCATCCGCCGTGCGTTGCCCGGTGTGCGTCGTGAGCGGCAAACGCGACATGATGACGCCGCCGCGCGCCGCCCGCCCACTCGTCGACGCGCTGAAGAAAGCCGGCGCTCCGGTGCAAACGGTGGAACTGGATGCGGGCCACGCGCTGATGTCCGAGCAGCCGGACGCGACGCTCGACACGCTGTTCGCGTTCGCGCTCGGATGCGCCAAGACGGGCTGAACCGTACCGTGCGGCACACCGCCGTTCCCGCTTGCACGCCGCGCATGACGGTCGCAGAATGAATCTTGCTGACGTGAAGACGAGATCGTCAGGCAGGCATCATCAGGGAGGCCGTCATGTCGCACACCGCACACGGAGAACATTTCGCGAACTTCGCCGAGTTCTATCCCTATTACCTCGATGAACACCGCAACGCGGTCTCGCGCAGGCTGCATTTCATCGGCTCGCTCGGCGTGATCGGCTGCTTCGCGATGGCGATCGCGACCGGCGACTGGCTCTGGCTGCCCGCGGCGGTCGTCTGCGGCTACGGCTTCGCATGGATCGGCCACTTTTTCTTCGAAAAGAACCGCCCCGCGACCTTCCGGCATCCGGTCTACAGCCTGATGGGCGACTGGGTGATGTTCAAGGACATCTGCATCGGCAAGATTTCGCTTTGATGAGCGCGCCCGCCGCTCTCAGGCGGGCTGTTGCGGCATCGACGGGCGCGGTGTTTCGCGCATCCGCGCGCTCGTCAGCGCCGATGCCCGCGCGGCGATCAGCGACCCCAGCGTGATTTCCAGCTTCTCGTTATCCAGCGCAGTCATGAGCGCGGCGCAATCCACCTGCGCCGCGTCGAGCTTCAACTGATACTCCAGCTCGCCGCGGTCGATCACGAACTGGTCGGAGAGCATCGTCACCGTGATCTGATTCGGATTGGCGATCAGCACGTAGCGCGGCGCGGCGGAATCCTCCAGCCGGCCGATCCAGCCGAGCGCATCGAGCCGCGCGATCAGCCGCGTCGAGGTATCCAGATCGCAGCGCGCCATGCTCGATAGTTGCAGCGCCGTGTAGCCGGGCTTGCCCTCGTCGCGCGCCTCGACGAGCCGCGCCAGGATTTCGAGCGCATCGAGCAGATCGCTGCCGGGAAAATCGCGGCGATGATACTGGCCGGTGCGAATCGCGGGCAGCGCGGACGTGACCATCGCGCCGACGAGCGCGATCATCCAGCACAGATAGACCCACAGCAGGAAGACCGGCAGCGCGGCGAACGCGCCGTACACGGCGGTGTAAGTGGGAATGCGGCGCACGTAAGATCCGAAGCCGCGCTTGCCGAGCTCGAACGCGACCGCCGCGATCAGCCCGCCGACGATCGCATCGCGCCACTCCACCTTGCAGTTCGGCATGTAGACGTAGATGAACGTGAACGCGAGCCCGGTGAGCGGCAGCGACACGCCCGTCAGCGCCCATTCGACGATCGGCGGCATCAGGTTGTGCGAGCCCGCGAACGCGATCGAATGCGCGAACACATACGAGGAGATCGAGAGACTGCAGCCGAACAGGATCGGCCCGAGCGTGATGATCGACCAGTAGACGAGCACGCGCTGCGCGATCGGGCGCGCCTTTCTCACGCGCCAGATCACGTTGAACGCGGACTCGACGGTCATCATCGTCATGACGGAAGTCACGAAGAGGATGATCATGCCGACGGTGGTGAGCCCCTTCGCCTTCGACGCGAACTGGTTCAGGTACTTGAAAATCTGGTCGTTGATCTGCGGCGGCATCAGGTGCACCGCGAGAAAATCCTGCAGCGACGCCTGAAAGGAGCCGAAGATCGGGAACGCGGTGAAGAGCGCGAAGGCGACCGTCGCAAGCGGCACGAGCGACAGCACGCTCGTGAACGTGAGGCTGCCCGCCACTTGCGCGACGCGGTCCTCGCCGATGCGCCGCGCGACGAAGCCGGCGAGACGCTTGACCGCCGCAAAATCGATGGAAAGGTGCTGCAAACGCATTCTCCCGTCGTGGCGATGCGCTGCACGCGAAGGCGTGCCACGCCACGAATATCGCTCAATACCTATAATAGCCGTTCACTAAAAAAGCCTTATGAACGACATTCTCGTGCTCTACTACAGCCGCCACGGCGCGACCCGCGAGCTTGCGCTCGCGATCGCCCAGGGCGTCGACAGCGTGCCCGGCATGCAGGCGCGCGTGCGCACGGTGCCGCCGGTCTCGGCCGTCTGCGAAGCCACCCAGCCCGACATTCCCGCCGACGGCCCGCCCTACGCCGAACTGCGCGACCTCGAGGAATGCGCCGGTCTCGCGCTCGGCTCGCCCACGCGCTTCGGCAACATGGCGGCGCCGCTCAAATACTTCCTCGACGGCACCACGCCGCAGTGGCTCTCTGGAGCTTTGGCGGGCAAGCCCGCCAGCGTCTTCACCTCGACCGGCAGCCTGCACGGGGGCCAGGAAAGCACCCTGCTTTCGATGATGCTGCCGCTTCTGCATCACGGCATGATGATCGTCGGCATCCCGTACACCGAATCGCGGCTCACTTCGACGCAAAGCGGCGGCACGCCCTACGGCGCATCGCATCATGCGCGCGCGGGCGGCGACGACAACGGCCGCCACGGCATTTCCGCCGACGAGAAAGCGCTCGCCATCGCCCTCGGCGCGCGGCTCGCGCGCACCGCGCTCAATCTCGTGCGCGGCGCGCGCTCCGCATGACCACGCCGATCTCCACGACGCGTCCCAACGCCGTGCTGGCAGTCGGCGCGCTTGCCAGCCTCGCCGCGCTCATCGTCCTTTCGCTCGTCTGGGAGCTCTGGCTCGCGCCGCTGCGCCCCGGCGCGTGGGCGCTCGCGCTGAAGGCGCTGCCGCTCGCGTGCGCGCTGCCCGGTGTCGCACGCAAGAGCCTCTATACGCTGCAATGGGCGTCGATGCTCGTTCTGCTCTATCTGGCCGAGGGCGTCGTGCGCGGCATGACCGATGCGGGCCTTTCCGCATCGCTCGCCTGGCTGGAAGCGCTGCTCGCCCTCGCGTTCTTCGTCTGCGCGCTCGCCTACGTCGCGCCGTTCAAGCGTACGGCCCGGTTGAACGCCCGTGCGAAAAAAAGCTAGTCCATTCGCTTTTCTGACGCCTGCGCCGCCAGGTCTTGATGCTTTGTAGCACGGATTGGCGCGCGCCGCGCGTGCCTATGCCATTCGGACGAGGGTCGCGCGCCGCATGCCTGCGCGATACTGTCGACTACGCCCTACCGGAATCTCCGCTTTTCAGCCCATGACCGCATCCCAAGCCTTCATCGCCGCCTGCACCGAGGTCCTCGGCGCGCCGCACGTCCTGACCGACACCCACGATACGGAGCCCTATCTCGTCGACTGGCGCAAGCGCTATCGCGGCAACGCGTGCGCCGTGCTGCTGCCCGCCGATACCGCGCAGGTCGCGGCCGTCGTGCGTCTCGCGCGTGAATATCGCGTGGCGATCGTGCCGCAGGGCGGCAATACAGGGCTCGCCGGCGGCGCGACGCCCGATCCGAGCGGCGCGCAGGCCGTCATCAGCCTGAAGCGGCTCAACCGGATTCGCGGCATCGATCCGCACAACAACACGATCACCGTCGAAGCCGGCGTCATCCTCGCCGAGATTCAGGCGCGCGCCGAGAGCGCGCAGCGTCTTTTTCCGCTCAGTCTCGCGGCGGAAGGCAGTTGCACGATCGGCGGCAATTTGTCGACGAACGCGGGCGGCACCGGCGTGCTGCGCTACGGCAACACGCGCGAGCTTTGCCTCGGGCTCGAAGTCGTGACGCCGCAAGGTGAAATATGGGACGGGCTGCGCGGTCTGCGCAAGGACAACACCGGCTACGATCTGCGCGATTTGTTCATCGGCGCGGAAGGCACGCTCGGCATCATCACGGCGGCCGTCATGAAGCTGCATCCCGCGCCGGTCGCGAAAGTCACGGCGCTCGCCGGGCTCGCGTCGCCGCACGCCACGCTCGATTTCCTTTCGATGGCGCAGCATCACGCGGGCGCGCTACTGACCGGTTTCGAACTGATGTCCGATTTCTCGATGCGCCTGGTCGGCCGGCACTTTCCGCAACTGCGCTATCCATTCGGCGAGCCGCACGCGCAGACCGTGCTGCTCGAACTCTCGGACAGCGAAAGCGAAGAGCACGCCCGCATCCTCTTCGAGCGACTGATGGAAGAAGCGCTCGAAAAAGGCGTCGTGGAAGATGCCGTCGTCGCGGAAAATCTCGCGCAATCGCAGGCATTCTGGGACTTGCGCGAACATATTCCGCTCGCGCAGGCGGAAGAAGGCCTGAACATCAAGCATGATATTGCCGTGCCCATTTCGAGCATCGGCCGCTTCATCGACGAAACCGATGCGATCATCGCGAAGGCGGTTCCCGGCGCGCGCATGGTGACGTTCGGCCATCTCGGCGACGGCAATCTGCACTACAACGTGCAGGCGCCCGAGGGCGTCGATCAGAAACGGTTTCTGGACGAGCATCAGGCGCCGATCAACGCGCTCGTGTATGACCAGGTACACGCGCATCGCGGCAGCATCAGCGCCGAGCACGGCCTCGGCCAACTGAAGGTGGATGAAGCCATGCACTACAAGTCGCCGGTCGAAGTGCGCCTCATGCAGACCATCAAGGCCGCGCTCGATCCGGACAATCTGATGAATCCCGGCAAGGTCGTGCACTGGAACGCGGCTTCGCCCACGGAGGACATCGCATGAAGATTCGCGTGCTGTCGGACCTGCATCTCGAATGCGACGAGCCGCTGGCGATTCCCTACGCCGAGGCCGATCTCGTCGTGCTGGCGGGTGACATCCACAATCACGCCGAGGGCTTGCGCTGGGCGGCGGAAAACTTCGGCTCCGAGGTGCCGGTCATCTACGTCCCCGGCAATCACGAGTATTACGACGCCGAGTTCGGCGCGATGGAAGCGGCGATGCACGATGCCGCGCGCAGCGTCGACAACGTGCACTATCTGAACAACGCGTCGCTGGTCGATCGACGCGGCGCGTGGCGCGTGCTCGGCACGACGCTGTGGACCGACTTTGCGCTGTTCGGCGCGGGCGACGACAAAATCGAGAACGCCAAAGAGGCGTGCACGAAGGTCATGCTCGACTACAAGGGCCTCATTCAACTGTCATGGCCCGAGCCGGACGGCGAACCGCGCGAGTTCGCCCCCGACGATTCGCTCGCCTTGCACCAACAGGCGCGTGCGTGGCTCGAAGCCGAGCTCGCGAAGCCGTTCGCGGGCCAGACGATCGTCGTCACGCATCATGCGCCGATGCGGCAGAGCCTCGCGCCGCGCTACGCGGAAGATCTCGTATCGGCAGGCTTCGTCAATCATCTGCCGCAACTCGCGCGCGCGCCCGCGTCGCTATGGATACACGGGCATACGCATACGTCGTTTGATTACGTCGTCGAGGGCACGCGCGTCGTGTGCAATCCGCGCGGTTATTTCGACCGGCGCAGGCAACAGTGGGAGAATCCCGATTTCGCGTGGGACAAGGTCGTCGAGATATGAAGCGAACCGTGTTGGACTTTGCGGAGGAACGCCATGTGTGGCCGAATCAGCCAGTACCGACTGCCGATGCATTACGCGCAACGTCTGCATCTGAAGAATCCGTTCGTGCTCGTGGATGCCGCCGACCGGCGTCCCGGCTATAACCTGTCGCCGGGCACGCATCCGCTCGCCGTCTATCCGGACGAGACCATCCGCGCGGTGCACTGGGGCTATTGCCCGCCGTGGGCCATCCAGAAGAAGCTGCCGCAGACGATCAACGCGCGCGTCGAGACCGCGGCGACCAGCGCGTATTTCAAGCATTTGTGGAAGAAGGCGCGCATTCTAGTGCCGGCCGACGGCTGGTTCGAATGGCGCATCGAGCCGCGCCCCGGCGATCCCGCGGCGAAGCCCTTCAAGCAGCCGTACTTCATTCAGCGCGCGGACGGCGAGCCGATGTATCTCGCTGCGCTCACCAGCATCCTGCGCGATGAAGACGCCGCCGCGCCCGGCGCGGGCTTCGTCATCGTGACGGCGGCCGCCGACGAAGGCCTGGTCGACGTGCACGACCGCCGCCCGCTGGTCTTCTCACCCGCCGTCGCGCGGCGCTGGCTCGATCCGGACGCGTCGCCCGAAGACCTCGCGGCGCTCGTCAAGGCGGACGGCGTGCCGGCGTCTCACTTCGTCTGGCATCGCGTATCGACCGATGTGAATCGCGCGACCAACGACGAGCCTCGCCTCATCGAGCCGCTGGCGACGGCGCTCTGAAAAATCAGCGATCGTAGTGATCGCGCGGACGGCGCACGCGCGGGTCGCGGTCGTCGTCGATGCGTATCGGCACGAGACGCGGCTTCGCGTCGCGCTCCGACAGGCCGCGCATGGCGTTGAAGAAATCCCGAGACGCCGGAACGGCGATCAACGCCAGAAGCGCGGCAAGGGCGATCAGAAGTGGCGTACTCATGTGACTTATCCCGGTAAAAGATGCGTTCGAACCAGTCCAGACGGTATCAAGCTGCGGCCGAACCGTGAGTAAGCAAGTGTTGCACCGCGCTTTATTTCGTAACCGGACGCGCACCCGCGCGCTTCAGGCGACGACGAATTCCTTTAGCGATTCGGCATCCGCGGCGAGCGTGTCGGGCAGCGCCTCGCGCAGAAACTCGACCCAGGTGCGGATTTTCGCATCGAGATACTGCCGCGACGGATAGAGCGCGTAGACGTGCAGCTCCTGCATGGTGTACTGCGGCAGCACGCGCACCAGCGTGCCCGCGCGCAGGCCCGGCAGCGCGGACGAAGTCGGCAGCACGCCGATGCCCATGCTCTCGCGGATCGCGACCACCATCGCCTCCGCGACGTTCACCGTGAACGTCGACGGCCCGAGGCTCACCGTCTCCTGGCCGTTCGGGCCGTCGAAGACCCAGCGGTCGGGCGGGAACACCGGCGTCATCAAATGCAGGCAGGTGTGGCGCACGAGATCGGACAGCACATGCGGCGCGCCGTGCTTCTCGATATACGCAGGCGACGCGCACGCGATGCTGAACACCGTGCCGAGACGCGCCGACACGAGCCCGGAATCGGGCAGCTCGGACGCGAGCACGACAGACACGTCGTAGCCTTCGTCGAGCAGATCCGGCACGCGCTGCGCGAGCGTCAGATCGACCTGCACCGACGAATGGCGCTGCTGATAGCGCGAGATCATCGGCACGATGTAGTGCTGGCCGAAGCTCGTCATCGAATGCACCTTGAGCTTGCCGGAAGGACGCGCGTGCGCGTCGCCGGCCTCCGCTTCCGCCTGATCGACATAGGCGAGGATCTGCTCGCAGCGTTGGAGATACCGCTCGCCGGCTTCGGTGAGCGCGATGCGCCGCGTCGTGCGATTGAGCAAGCGCGCGCGCAGATGCGCTTCGAGATCCGACACGGCGCGCGACGCGTAAGCCGTCGTCGTATTGAGATGCTGCGCGGCCGCGGTGAAGCTGCCCGCTTCAACCACCCGCACAAATACGCGCATGTTCTGGAGCGTGTCCATGGCGCTTTTCCGTCTTCAAGAACTGTTCGTGGACCGAATTGTTGCACATCCGGCAACAACGATTATCACATCCTCCGTAAAAATGCTTTGCATCCTTACGGGTTATTCGACAATCCTTGCAAAAATATAATGACCTCCTGACATCTAATTCAAATTCGGGAGTGAATCGTGCGAGGGCGAGTGTCCAGAAGCGCTGCGTGTGCCGCGGTTCTTACAGCGATATTAACAATTGCCGGGTGCGCCAGCACCGGCAAGATCGCGCCGCAGGATTCGCTCAACGATGCATCGACGCTCGATGTCGGCAGCGCCATTCGCGCAGCCAACGCCGACGCCCAATGGCCCGCGCAGGAATGGTGGCGCGAATATCGCGACCCGCAGCTCGACGCCTGGATCGCACGCGCGACCCACGGCAGCCCAACGCTGGCGATGGCGGCGGCGCGCGTGCGCGAAGCGCAGCAACAGGCGGGCGTCGCCCGTTCCGAGCTCCTGCCGCACGTCGACGGCGCGATGAGCATCTCGCGCAAGAACTGGCCCAATAACGATTTCTACGGTCCCGGCCCCTACGCCGACACGACCACCTGGGACAACACCGCCGGTCTCACGCTGTCCTACAACCTCGACCTCTGGCATCGCGACGACAACACCGCCGAGCGCGCGCTCGATGTCGCCCACGTGCGCGCCGCCGATGCGCGCGCCGCGCAGCTCGAACTCGAGACGAACATCGTGCGGGCGTACGTCGGTTTCTCGCAGTCGTTCGCGCTGCTCGATATCGCCGAGGACACGCTCGCGCAGCAGGAACGCATCGCGGACCTCGCGCGGCGGCGTCTGCGCGGCGGCCTCGGCACGCAGCTCGAAGTCAGCCAGGCCGAAACGCCGTTGCCTGAATACGAGCGTCAGGTCGATGTCTACGAGGAAGAGATCCAGCTCGCGCGCCATCAGCTCGCCGCGCTCGCGGGCGACGGTCCGGGCGCGGGCGAGGCGCTCACGCGCCCGGCGCTGTCGCTCGCGACGCCGCTGCCCCTGCCCTCCGCGCTGCCGGCCGAACTGGTCGGTCATCGGCCCGATATCGTCGCGGCGCGCTGGATGGTCGCGGCGCAGGCGCGTGGCATCGATGTGGCGAAAGCCGGTTTCTATCCGAACATCAATCTGGCGGCATCGCTCACGCAGGCGTTCGCGGGCGGCGCGCTGCTCAGTTTCCTCACGCGCGACGCATCCGGCTACAGCTTCGGCCCGGCGATCTCGCTGCCGATCTTCGAAGGCGGACGCCTGCGCGCGCAACTCGGCGCGGCATCGGCGCAATACGATCAGGCCGTCGATCACTACAACGCGACGCTCGTCGCGGCGCTCAAGGACATCGCCGATCAGGTCGTGCGCGTGCATTCGCTCGATACGCAGCTCGAAGCGTCCGGCCGCTCGGTCGCGGCCGCGCGCAAGAACTACGACCTCGCGAACCAGGGCTACAAGCGCGGGCTGACCGATTACCTGAACGTGCTCATCGCGCAGACGCAGTTGCTGAAGGCGCAGGACGGACAGGCGCGCGTGCGGGCGCAACGTCTCGCGTCGTATGCGACGCTCACGTCGGCGCTCGGCGGCGGGATCGACGATCCGGCCAACGGCCCGGAACAGAACGCGCTCGCGCCGTCGCAGCACATCGGCCCGTTCAGCAAGACGCGGGACTGAGCATGTCGACGCCCGCTACACTCATCGAACGTCCGTCGCTCAAGCTGGCCTTGCTCGACTGGGCGCGCACCGACGGCCTCGCCTGGATCTACATTTTCAAGGCCGTGCTCGCGGCGCTGCTGGCGCTGTGGATCGCGATGCGCCTCGACATGCAGCAGCCGCGCACCGCGATGACCACCGTGTTCGTCGTGATGCAGCCGCAAAGCGGCATGGTGCTCGCGAAGAGCTTCTATCGCTTCTGCGGGACGATGGTCGGCCTCGTCGTGATGATGGTCTTCATCAGCCTGTTTTCGCAGCAGCCGGTGCTGTTTCTTTCGGCGACGGCGCTGTGGGTCGGCGTCTGCACGGCGGGCGCGGCGCGCAACCGCAACTTTCGCTCGTACGGCTTCGTGCTCGCGGGTTACACGGCCGCGCTGATCGGCATTCCGGCGGCGCAGCATCCGGAGGCCGCGTATCTGTCGGCGCTCACGCGCGTCGGCGAAGTGACGCTCGGCATCGTGTGTTCCGGCGCGGTGAGCGCGCTGATCTTTCCGCAGCACGCGGGCGAACAGATCAGGACGACGGTGCGCCGCCGCTTCACGCAGTTCGTCGATTATGTGTGCCGCGCGCTGTCGGGCAAGATGGAGCGCGCGCAGATCGAGCGGACCAATCTCGCGTTCGTGTCGGATATCGTCGGCTTCGAGGCCGCGCGCAGCGTCGCCGTGTTCGAGAATCCCGAGTCGCGCATGCGCGGCGGACGCCTCGCGCGTCTGAACAGCGAATTCATGAGCGCGTCGACGCGCTTTCACGCGCTGCATCAGTTGATGAACCGGCTGCGCGAGAACGCATCGGCGACGACCATCGCGGCGCTCGAACCGTTCTTTCGCGAAGTGCCGCCGCTCTTTTCAGTAGCGGGCGAGCCGGTGCGCAACGCCGCCGAAGCCGCGCACGCCGCCGCGCAATTGCACGACTACAAGGCCGCCTTGCCGAAGCGCGTGCGCGCGGCGCGTGCCGCACTCGAAGCGAATCCGGACTTCGCGCAACTCGAATTCGATACCGCGGCGGAACTGCTCTACCGTTTCGTCGATGACATGCTCGCGTATGCGCAGACGTACGCGTCGCTGACCTCGCCGTCGCATGAACGCGAGCGCTGGATCGCGCGCTACGTGCCGAAGACCAACATGTTCGCGGCGGCCATCTCGGGCTTGCGCGGCGCGGTCGTGATGTTCATCCTCTCCGCGTTCTGGATCGAGACCGCGTGGCCGAGCGGCGGCACGATGGTGCTCAACGCGGCGGCCGTGTGCGCGCTCGCGTCGTCGTCGCCGCGTCCGACCCTCATGTCCGCTCAAATGGCGCTCGGCACGATGCTCGCGAGCGTGGTCGGCATGATCGTCGTGTTCGGCGTGTTTCCGCATATCGACGGCTTCACGATGATGTGCGCCGCGCTCGCGCCCGCGCTGCTGCTCGGCGCGTATCTGAGCACGCGGCGCGCGCTCGCGGGCGTGGGTATCGGCTATTGCATCTTCTTCTGCTTTCTCGCGGGCCCGGACAATCTGGTCCATTACGATCCGACCGGCTACATGAACGATGCGCTCGCGCTCGTGCTGTCGATGATCGTCGCGGCGATCGCCTTCGCGGTGCTGCTGCCGACCGATGCGCCGTGGCTGCGTCATCTGCTGCTCGGCGACTTGCGGCGCGAAGTGGTGAGCGCGCGCCGCGGACGTCTGACCACGCTCACGACGCACTTCGAAAGCCGCACGCGCGACCTGCTCGCGCAGATCAACGCGCTTCCGGCCGGCCGTCCCGATTCGCAACGCGACGCACTGCAGTGGCTCTTCGCGGTGCTCGAATTCGGTAACGCGGTGATCGATCTGCGGCGCGAGATCGCGGCGCTGCCGGACGCGTCGATGCCTTGGCGCCGCTCGGTCGACGCGACGCTCGATGCCGTCGCGCGGCTCTTCGACCGGCCGAAGCAAGCGCGCTTCGACGCGGCCCTGGCCGCGACCGAACGCGCGATCGCTGATACGCAAGCCGTGCTCGCCACGTTCGATGCGCCGCGCGAGGAAAGACATCGGCTGCAGCGCATCGCGAGTCATCTGCACTTCATCCGTACCGCGCTGCTCGATCACGAATCGCCGTTTGCGCAGTTCGCAGCCTCGGCGTCCACGCAACAACACTCGCCTGAAGGAGCGCCCCATGCTGCCGCGTAACGTCGCGATCCTCGAAGCCTATGTGCCGACGATTCTCCTGCTCTTCATCGCCGGCGCGATGATCACGTGGGTCGTCGACCGCGTGCTTTCGCTGACGGGAATCTATCGCGTGGTCTGGCATCCGGCGCTCTTTCGCGCGAGCCTGCTGGTGTGCATCTGCGGCACGCTCGGGCTCATCGCGTATCGATGAGCGCATCACCTTCATACAAGCTGAAAAAGAGTTCCAACATGATTCTCAGGAAAATCATCGGCCTGGTTTTGACGATTGCCATCTTCGCCGCTGCCCTCGTCATCGGGCGCGTGCTGTGGGTGCATTACATGGACGAGCCGTGGACGCGCGATGGCCGCGTGCGCGCGGATGTCGTCAACGTCGCGCCGGACGTGTCGGGCGCGGTCGTGCAACTGCCGGTTCGCGACAACCAGTTCGTCAAGAAAGGCGATCTGCTGATGGAGATCGATCCGTCGCACTACCGGATCGCGGTCGAACAGGCGCAGGCGAACGTCGCGGCGCGCGCGGCCGAGTTGCGCATGCGCCGCGCCGATGCCGTGCGTCGCGCCGATATGGACAGTCAGGTCGTCTCGAAGGAAGCGCGCGAGAACGCGATGCAGACCGCATCGACCGCCGAGGCGCAGTTGCAGCAGGCGCAGGCCGCGCTCGACGCCGCGAAGCTCAATCTCGAGCGCACGAAGGTGTTTTCGCCGGTGGATGGCTACGTGACGAACCTGAACGTGTTCCGCGGCGACTACGCGACGACCGGCGCGGCGAAGCTCGCGATCGTCGACAGTCATTCGTTCTGGGTCTACGGCTATTTCGAGGAAACGAAGCTGCCGCATGTGCGTATCGGCGACAAGGCGTCGATTCGACTGATGAGCGGCGGCGAGTTGAAGGGGCATGTGGAGAGCATTTCGCGCGGTATTTACGATCGCGACAATCCGCAAAGCCGCGAACTGCTCGCCGATGTGAACCCGACTTTCAACTGGGTGCGGCTCGCGCAGCGCGTGCCGGTGCGGGTGCAGATCGATCAGGTGCCGGAGGGGGTGCTGCTGAGTGCGGGGACGACGTGTACGGTGGTGATTGCGCCGTCGAGTTGAGTGAGGCTTCGGCCTCTTCTAGGCGAGGGTTTGTCGCCGGATCCCGTTGGCGTGTCGGTATATTGGCGTTGCCCCTGTGCGGGGCGGCAGTCACTTTCTTTGCTGCTGCAAAGAAAGTAACCAAAGAAACAGCTTTCCCCATCCAAAGTGCTTCATGCCGGCCGCGGCACAGGCGATCAGTCTTGGCACAGCAGTAGCGAGTGCCCTCAAAGGCCAGACCGGGCTTGGACCGCGCACGGTCTGCCACATCGCGCCACAAAACAAACTGGTTCAGCACGAAATGGCTCCGGCCCGCTTCGCAGCCGATGGGTCCATCGGGGCTGCGTGGGCTTCTGCGTTTCTCTGTTCTCGTTGGTTTCCCTTGCATACCCGACGGCAGCGCGCAGCGCTGAGCCGGAACAGTTTCGTGCTGAACCAGCGCGCTCAAACGACTAGCTTGTCAGACCGTGCGCGGTCCAAGCCCGGTTAGGCCTACGAGGGCACTCGCTACAGAGGCCACGAGCGAGGAGAAGAATGCCCAAATTGCGTATGACCGCGGGCGTATCGAGCTGCTTTCTTTGGTTACTTTCTTTGCAGCAGCAAAGAAAGTGACTGCCGCCCCGCACAGGGGCAACGCCAATAAACCAACACGAAAACGGGATCCGGCAACCAACCCAACCGCACCCAACCCTAAACGCCACCGAAGCTACTTCAACACCACCCTCACATCGAAATACTTCGCTGCGAAGCGATCAATGCTCCCATCGTCCTTCAGTTCCTTCAGCGCGCGATTGAGCGCTTCCTTCAACGCCTTGTCGTTCTTGCGCACACCGAACCCCACACCCGCGCCGAGCAGTTTGTCATCCGTCACCGCCGGACCCGCGAACGCAAACCCCGCGCCCTGCGGCTGCTTCAGAAAGCCCTTCGACGCCGCCTCGGCATCCTGGAACGCCGCATCCAGACGGCCCGCCGCCAGATCCGCGTAAATCTGATCCTGCGCCTGATACGACGCCACATCGATGCCCGCAGGCGCCCACTTCGCCTTCGCGTACGTCTCCTGAATCGAGCCCTGCAACACGCCGACGCGCTTGCCCTTCAGACCATCGACGGTCGGCTGAATGCTGCTGCCCTTCTTCGCGACCAACTGATTGGGAATGGTGTAGATCGGATCGGTGAAATCGATCGCGAGCTTGCGCTTGTCGGTGATCGTCATGTCCGAGTTGATGCCGTCGAACTTGCGCGCCTGCAGCGCGGGAATCAGCCCGTCGAACGAATTCTCGACCCACACGCACTTCATCTTCAGCTTCGCGCACACCGCGTTGCCGATGTCGATATCGAAGCCCATCAGCTCGCCGCCCGGCGACTTCGACTCGAACGGCGCATACGACGCTTCGACGCCGAAGCGCAATGTCTTCATGTCATCGGCGGCTTGCGCGTTGAACGTGGCTACGCTCGTGGCGACGGTCACGCCCAACACCGCGAACGCAGCAAGCTTGCGGCCGATCAATTGCGATTTCTTCAACTTCTATCTCCTTCCATTGCGGTTCGAACCCGGTGTGATGATGCGGCCTGACGCGGCCGCCGAAACACCGGGGCGCGATTGTAGCGCGCGAGCGCGCAATACCGGTTCAATCGAGGGAGTCGAGCGTGGCGTCGGTGGTGTCGATGACCATCAGGCCGGCGCGCAAGCCCGGCTTCACCTTCGCGTTCGGAAACACGATGCGCTCTTCATCGTGCGACACGCGATAGCAATAGTCGCCATCGCGCGCGAGCTCGGTGCCCGCAGCGAATGGCGTGAAGTTCGGCACATCGCTCGCGACGTTCAGCACGAAGCGATCGCTCTGCTTGTCGATCTGCGCGACGACGGTGAACACGCGCAACGGCGCGCGCTGCGCCGCGGCTTCGCCCGCGATCAGACGGCGCAATGCCGCATCCGATGCGGCAAAACGCGTCAGGTCGTTCTGGCCGAACGGCCGCACCTTGCCGAGTTCCAGCGTGCACGCGAGCGCGCCCGCGTGCTGCGCCGTGAAATGCGTGAACGTGTTGCCCTTCTCGCGATGCAGCAGCACGGCCTGCAGCCGCGCATCGCGCAGCCAGTCGAACATCGCGCGGGCGAGCGGCGCGCCCGTGTGCGGCAACAGTGCGAACTGCTCGAACACGGACGCGCGGATCGCCGTGTGCATGTCGATATGCCACCTGGGCAGCGCAGCGCGCTCGAAGAACTTCAGCGCGGCGTCCTCCAGCTCGGCCGCGCGCCGTGCCTCGCGGCTTTCGGGCAGGCTCGCGTGTCGGCCGCTGAACAGGCGATTGAGATCGTCGTCGATATAACGATCGCCCGAGCGCATCGCGCCGATATTGCCGACGATCACGAGCATGCTCGCCGCAAGCGACGCCTTTCCACTGGCGATATCCGCGATCAGCAGCGACAGCATTTCGATGGGCGCGGTTTCATCGCCATGAATGCCCGCCGATACGAGCACGCTGAGCGTCGGCGCGTTCGCGGGTTCGAGCAACAGCACGCCCTCGCCTTGCCACGTCCAGCGCACGCCTGAAGGCGCGGTGCCGGTGCTTGCCTCGGGCCGCCGGCCTTGCAGCGTGAACGCGAGAAAGTCGTCGAGCAATGACGAATCAGCGCTGGAAGTCATAGACGGCACCGAGTCCGAGGATGGTCGTCAGTTCGTCGAGCGCGGCGCGCGACTCGGCGAGCAGCCTCGGGTCCGCGAGATCGGCGGGCGCGAGACGGTCGCGATAGTGCGTGTCGATCCACGCATCGAGTTGCGTGAAGAGCGCGTCGTTCATCCACACGCGCGCGTTCACGGCGGCGCGCTCGGCGTCGTTCAGCACGACGCGCAGGCGCAGACAGGCCGGGCCGCCGCCGTTCTTCATGCTCTCGCGCAGATCGAAGACGAGCACTTCGTCGATGGGCGTATCGCGGCCGCCAAGCGAATCGAGATACGCCGCGACGCGCGCGTTCTCGCGACATTCCTGCGGCACGACGAGCAGTTGCCGCCCGTCCGCGCTCGACAGCAACTGGCTGTTGAAGAGATACGAGGAAACCGCGTCCTCCACGCTCACTTCGTTCGCCGGCACTTCGAGCGCGCTGAACGGCGTGCCCTGCGCGTCGAGCTTCGCGCGCAGTTCCTCGTAGACCTTGTGCTGATCGACGAAAGCGCGCTCGTGGCAGAACAGCGTCGTGCGATTGCCGACCGCGATCACGTCGTTGTGGAACACGCCCGCATCGATCACGTCGGGTGACTGTTGCGCGAACACGGTGGCATCGCCGTCAAGACCATGCAGGCGCGCGACCGCGCGGCTCGCCTCGAGCGTCTGGCGCGCCGGATAGCGCTGCGGCTGCGGACCCTGGCCGTACTCGCTCTTGCCATACACGAAGAACTCGACGCCCTTTTCGCCGTACTCGCGTGCGAAGCGCGTATGGTTCGCCGCGCCTTCATCGCCGAGCGCGGGCGTGCCGGGCAGCGCGTGATGAATACGGAAGCGCGCTTCGTCGGCGAAAATCGCGCCAAGCGAGCGGCGCGTCTCGCCATGCTCGATCGCGCGATGCAGCTTGGCCGCGAGGTTCGCCGGCGTGAAATGCACGCGGCCGTCTTCCGTATCCGCCGATGGACTCACGGTCGCGGCGTTCGCCGTCCACATCGCGGACGCGGAACTCGCCGCCGCGAGCAACTCGGGCGCTTCACGCGCGGCACGGGAGATCACGGTGGCGTCGTCGCCGGAAAAGCCGACAGCGCGCAACAGCCGGATCGACGGCCGTTCGAGCGGCGGCAGCACGCCTTGCTGAAAACCTAGGTCGGCAAGCCGCTTCATCTTGCGCAAGCCCTGCTTCGCGGCGGCCTTCGGATTCGCCACCGACTTCTCGTTGCTGCGCGACGCGACATTGCCGAACGACAGTCCCGCGTAGTTGTGCGTGGGGCCGACCAGCCCGTCGAAGTTCGCCTCGTATGCTTGCATGTTCGATTCCGGTGCTTAAAACGTGAGTCTTAAAACGTGAGCCCCGGCGATACGCTCGCGGGCATCTGCAATTGCTCGCTCTCCACCGACGCCATCGGGTACGAGCAGTAGTCCGCCGCGTAGTACGCGCTCGGCCGCTGATTGCCCGAGCGCCCGACACCGCCGAACGGCGCCGCCGACGATGCGCCGTTGGTCGGCCGGTTCCAGTTGACGATGCCCGCGCGGATGGTGCGCTGGAAGTGCCGCCACGCGGTTTCGTCGTCGGCGAGGAGACCGGCGGACAGGCCGTAGGCGGTATCGTTCGCGCGCTCGATGGCTTCATCGAAAGTCTTGTAGCGCGTGACCTGCACCATCGGGCCGAAGTGCTCTTCGTCGGGGATGTCGCGGGCGCGCGTGACATCGAGGATCGCCGGCGAGACGAAGCCGAGGTTCGCCGCGCGCTGCCTCATTTCGAGCACGGGCGCGGCGCCCGCTTCGATGAGACGCGCCTGCGCATCGACGAGACGCGACGCCGCGCGCGCGGAAATCACGGCGCCCATGTACGGCTGCGGTTCCTCGTCGAACTTGCCGACGCGGATGTTCGCGCTCACCTCGGCGAAGCGCCGCATGAAGCGCTCGCCGAAGGCATCGTCGGGAACCAGCAGCCGGCGCGCGCACGTGCAGCGCTGTCCCGCCGACAGAAACGCCGACTGGATCGTGTGATGCACGGCGGCGTCGATATCGTCGACCGGTGCGACGACGAGCGGATTGTTGCCGCCCATCTCCAGCGCGAGCACGATCTCCGGACGCCCGCCGAACTGTTTGTGCAGCAGCGTGCCCGTGTCCGAGCTGCCAGTGAAGAACAGCCCGTCGATCTGCCGATGATTCGCGAGCGCGATGCCCGTGTCCTTTTCGCCCTGCACGAGATTGAGCACGCCCGCGGGCAAGCCGGCCTGAATCCACAGCGCGAGCGTCGCCGCCGCGACGCCCGGCGCGAGTTCGGATGGCTTGAACACGACCGTGTTGCCCGCGATCAGCGCCGGCACGATATGCCCGTTCGGCAGATGCCCCGGGAAGTTGTACGGCCCGAACACGGCCACGACGCCATGCGGACGATGCCGCAGCACCGCGACGCCATCGGCCATCGGCGCGCGTTTCTCGCCGGTGCGCTCGTGATACGCCTGCACGGAGATATCGACCTTCGCGGCCATCGACGCCACTTCGGTGCGCGCTTCCCACAGCGGCTTGCCGGTTTCGCGGCCGATCGCGCTCGCGAGCGCTTCCTTGTTCTCGTTGAGCAGCGCGGCGAAACATCTCGCGATGGCAACCCGCTCATCGAACGCAAGCGCCGACCACGACGCGAACGCGCGCCGCGCCGACGACACCGCGCGGTCCACGTCCTGCGCCGATGCGCTGTTGCCTTGCCACACGGTTTCATCGGTGCCCGGATTGCGCGATGCGAACGCCGCGCCCGAGCCTGCCTGCCAGTCACCGCCGATATACAACTGGTTCGAGATTTCCATGTCGTGTCTCAACTGTTTATTTGGCGCGCGGCCAGGACGTCAGCACGCGCACGTCGTCGCCTTCCTTCACGCGCAATGCGGCGGCTTCATCCGCCGTCAGCAGGAACATGCCGTTCTCGACCGCGCCGACCGTCGCGCCGCAGCGGAAGTCTTCGAGCAGCGTGTTCGAGACGAGGCTTTTCGCTTCGCCGGGCGCGCGCTGTTCCGCGATCTTCACGCGCGCCAGCACGCTCTCGCGCACCGTGCGCAGATCCGCGATGTGGCATTCGAGCACCGGACCGGCATCGAAGATATCGACGTGATTTTCGTAGCGCAGCCCTTCCGCTTCGAGCATCTTGCGCGCGGGCGCGGTGTCCTTGTGCGTGACGCCGACCGCCTGCTGCGCGGCATCGGGCAGCAGATCGAGATACACCGGATAGCGCGGCATCAGCTCGGCGACGAACGATTTCTTGCCATGCGAGCTCAGATAGTCGGCTTCGTTGAAATCGATCTGATAGAAATGCGAGCCGACCGCGTTCCAGAACGGCGACTCGCCGTTCTCGTCGAAATGGCCGCGCAGTTCCGCGCACAGACGCTGCGGAAAGCGATCCGTGAACTGCGCGATGAACATGAAGCGCGAACGCGACAGCAAGCCGCCCACGCCCGCCGTGCGATAACGCGGGCTCAGAAAGAGCGAGCACACTTCGGCATAGCCGGTCAGATCGTGCGAGATGTTGAGCAGCGACATGCGCGTCCATACGCCCATGTCCTTGCTCGCATGCACGACCGTCGACACGCGATAGTTGTAGAACGGCTGCTCCAGACCGACTTGCGTTTCGATGCCGCACACGCCCGCGACATCGCCGGTCGCGGTGTCTTCCATCACGAAGAGATAGCCTGCTTCGAACGCTTGCGCATCGCCGGTGAGCGTGCGGCGCGCGCGTTCGACGCGGGCCGTCAGCGCGCCGTGATCCGGCTTGAAGGTGGTCAGACCCGGACCCGTTTCCTGGGCGAGCGCGACGAGCGCGTCGACATCGCCCGGCTGCGTGCAACGCACGACGATCATTGCAATTCTCCCGATGCCTGATGCAACGGCACGCAACGCACCGTGTCCTTGTCCGCTACGCCGAGCGCAGCGCGCGTGGCCGCGTTCAGCGCGGCGCCGTCGGCGCGCGTGCCCGCCAGTCCGGCCACCGCGCAGCGGAATTCATGCGCGCCGCCCGCTGCGACCAGATACGGCGCACCGCTTTCGGACGCGACCTCGCGCACCACGCGCAATTCGCTCGAACTCGCCGACGCGCTCTTGTCGATGGCGATCGTGAGCACGGGGCCCGCATCGAAGATATCGACGAAACGGTCCGGCTCGAAGCCTTCTTCGAGATGGATGTCGTAGGCGAGCAGCGTGGTTTCGTTCGGCTCGCCGAGCACGCGTTGCGCGTCGCCCGGAAGCAAGGGCACGTAGAGCGGATAGCTCGGCATCACTTCCGCGATGAAAGTGCGGCTGCGTCCGCCCGATTCCGCTTCCACCTGCTCGAAGTCGCGGCCGAAGAACTTGCGCCCGACCGCATCCCAGAACGGCGACGCGCCGGCGGCGTCGGTGACGCCGAGCATCAGCGAAAACACTTCGCTGGAAAACCGCTTGCGGTTCGCGGCGATGTAGATCATGCGCGCACGCGACAGCAGATGCGCGGCCGCTTCGTTTGCTTCATCGCGCAGCGACGGGTCGATGTAGAAACCCGTCAGACGGCTCTTGCCCGTCAGCTCGTGCGACATCGTGAGCGCGTGGATCTTGCGGTTCACCTTGAGTTCGCGCGACGCGTGGATCAGCGCATCGTTGCGAAACGCGTAGAACGGCTCCGAATAGCCCGCCGACGCGACGATGCTCGACGTGCCGAGCAGCCGGCCCGTCTGCGCATCTTCCAGCACGAAGAGATAGAACTCCTCGCCGGGAAATTCCACTTCGGCGCGAAACGAGTCTTCCGACAGCGCGACGCGCGTTTCGAGTGCGCGGCGGTCGCGCGGCAGCGAGTGCAGCACGGGAAGCGCTGCGCGCGCCATCCGTTCGAGCTCGTCGAGATCGGAGAGTGCTGCGGGGCGGACGAATAGCATCATCGGGTCCTGTTCGTCACTTGACGGCCGCGGCGCCGACGACCTGCTCGATCGCCCGGCCGATGCGCGCGAAGCCTTCGTCGAGATCGGCCATCGGCATGATGAGCGACGGCGCGAAACGCAGCACGTTCGGCCCGGCGATCAGCATGATGACGCCGTTCGCCGCCGCCGCATTGAGCACGTCCTTCGCGCGGTCCTTGTAGGCGTCGTTCAGTTCCGCACCGATCAGAAGACCACGTCCGCGAATTTCCTTGAACATGCCGAAGCGTTCGTTGATGCGCTCGAGATGCGCCTTGATCGCCTTGCTGCGTTCGTTCACGCCTTCGAGCAGTTTCGGATCGCTGATCAGTTCGACGACCTTCTCCGCGATCGACGCGCCCAGCGGATTGCCGCCGTAAGTCGTGCCGTGCACGCCGACGGTGAAGTGCGCGGCGATCTCGTTGGTCGTCAGCATCACGCCGATCGGGAAGCCGTTGCCCAGCGCCTTTGCGCTCGTGAGGATGTCGGGCGTCACGCCGTATTGCATGTACGCGTAGAACGTGCCCGTGCGGCCGACGCCGGTCTGCACTTCGTCGAAAATGAGCAGTGCGTCGTGCTTGTCGCACGCTTCGCGCAGGCCCTTCAGGAACGCCGGATCGGCGGGCAGCACGCCGCCTTCGCCCTGCACCGGCTCGACGATCACCGCGCACGTCTTCGGGCCGATGGCTTCGAGCGCCTTCGGCAGATCGTTGTACGGCAGATGGCGGATGCCCTGCGGCTGCGGGCCGAAGCCTTCGGCGTACTTCGGCTGGCCGCCGACGCTCACCGTGAAGAACGTGCGGCCATGAAACGACTGCGTGAACGAGATGATCTCGATCTTGTCGTTGCCGTGCTTGTCGATGGCATAGCGGCGCGCGAGCTTCAGCGCCGCTTCGTTCGCTTCCGCGCCCGAGTTCGCGAAGAACGCGCGGTCGGCGAAAGTGAGATCCGTCAGGCGTTTCGCGAGGCGCAGCACCGGCGCGTTCGTGTAGCCGTTGCCGATGTGCCAGAGCTTCTCGCCCTGCTCGTGCAGCACTTTCAGCAGTTCGGGATGGCCGTGGCCCAGCGCCGTCACCGCGATGCCGCCGGCGAAATCGACATAATCGCGGCCTTCGGTGTCCCATACGCGCGAGCCGCGGCCCCGGTCGGGCACGAAACTGGCCGGCGCGAATACCGGAACCATTACTTCGTCGAACGTACCGCGATTCACATTGATGTCGGTCATGAGCCACTCCTCGTAAGGTTCGTGCAGTCAGGTTCGATATTAGGCAATCCCGCGCGTTCCGTCTTGCGCGTTCGCGACATGCTTCGATAGGCTTTTTCGCAGCTTTCAGACGGGCTCGGGCGGCTCGATCAGCGCCCCGCCGCGCGGCTCGTCGATCGCGCCGCGCTGCTTTTCGATCCAGTTGCGGCGTTCCTCGCGCGGCGTCACGCCGAAGCGGTCGCGATACGCATTGGAAAAATGCGCCGCCGATGAAAACCCGCATGCGAGGCTGATCTGCACCACCGACTTGCTCGTGCGCTGCAACTGCGTGCGCGCCTTCGTCAGGCGCAGATTGAGGTAGTACTTCGACGGCATCGCGCCGAGATATTGCCGAAACAGCCGCTCCAACTGCCGCCGCGAAATGCCGACGAGACCCGCGATTTCATCGGTCGCGAGCGGATCTTCGATATTCGCTTCCATCAGTTGCAGCGCATCGTTCAGGCGCGGATGACGCTCGCCCGGCGCGGTGACGAACGGAATGCGCTGGCGCTCCGTGCCCGCGCGCAGCACGCCCGCGCCGAGCGAATCGGCGATGCGTTCCGCGAGATCCTGTCCGTTGTCGCGCGCGATCATCGCGAGCATGAAGTCGATGCTGGCCTGTCCGCCGGAACAGGTGGCGCGGTCGCGGTCGATTTCGAAGATCTGCTGGCTGACGATCGCGCGCTCGAATTGCTCGGTGAACTGCTGATACGTTTCCCAGTTCACCGCGACGCGATATTGCGAGAGTTGTCCGGCCATCGCGAGCCACCACACGCCGTGATGGATGCCGCTGACGAGCGGCGTGCGGGGCGCCACGCGCGCGAGGCTCGCGAGAAAGAGCCGGTAGTCCGCGAACTGCTGATAGCGCTCCGACACCACGATGAGCCAGTCGCAGCGCACGGCGTCGTTGAATGCGCAATCGGCGGGCAGTTGCGCGCCGCCCGAAAGCGGCACGGGCCGGCCGTCCCAGGAACAGATGCGCCACTCGTAGAGACGATGCCCGTCGATGTCGTTCGCGAGCGCAAGGCTGTCGATGATCGGCGCGATGCCGCTCATCGACACCGGCGGCAGCGCGACGATCGCAACTTGCAGCGTCACGTTATTTCAGACTTCCCGACAGGAACTGGCGCAGGCGCTCGCTCTTCGGCGTCGTGAGCACGTCCGCGGGCGCGCCCTCTTCCTCCGTGCGTCCCTGATGCAGGAACATCACATGATTCGACACGTTGCGCGCGAAGCCCATCTCGTGCGTGACGACAATCATCGTGCGGCCTTCTTCCGCGAGCTTCTGCATGACCTTCAGCACTTCGCCGACGAGTTCGGGATCGAGCGCGGACGTGGGTTCGTCGAACAGCATGACGTCGGGATGCATCGCGAGCGCGCGCGCGATCGCCACACGCTGCTGCTGGCCGCCCGACAGATGCGACGGATACTGCTTCTCGACGCGCGGCGGCAAGCCCACTTTCTCCAGATACGTGCGCGCGCGATCTTCCGCTTCCTTCTTCGAGATGCCGAGCACGTGCATCGGCGCTTCCATCACATTCTCGATGGCCGTCATGTGCGACCAGAGATTGAAATGCTGGAACACCATCGCGAGCTTGGTGCGCACGCGCTGCAACTGCTTGTGATCCGCGACTTCGAGATTGCCCGCACGGTCGGCCTTCGTGCGCACGGCTTCACCGTCGACGATGATCTGCCCAGCGTTAGGCCGTTCGAGAAAGTTGATGCAGCGCAGAAACGTGCTCTTGCCGGAGCCGCTCGCGCCGATGATGCTGATCACGTCGCCCGCTTTGGCCGAGAGCGACACGCCCTTCAGCACTTCGTTGTCGCCGTAGCGCTTGTGAATGTCCTCGGCGACGAGCTTGGTCGCGACGTCTTTGGCGGTTGGCTCCAACGCTTTCTCCTCGGGTGATGACAGGGACTGCTGCATGGGTTCGAATTCTACCGCTCAGGCGCGCCGCACCGCGCGCGCCGTGCCTGCCGGGCGCAGATAAGCGAGCCAGTGACGCTCCGCGCGCCGGAACGCCGCGACGAGCGCGAACGAGATTGCGACATACAGAAGCGCGGCGATGCCGAACGATTCGAACGACTGATAAGTTGCCGAATTCGCATCGCGCGCGACCTTCAGGATATCCGGCACCGTGGCCGTGAAGGCGACGGTCGTCGCGTGCAGCATCAGGATCACTTCGTTGCTGTACAAAGGCAAGGCGCGGCGCAACGCGGACGGCAGGATCACGCGGCGATACATCGTGAAGGTGCTCATGCCGTAGGCGCGTGCGGCTTCCACTTCGCCGTGCGAAATCCCGCGAATCGCGCCCGCGAAGATCTCGGTCGTGTAGGCACATGTGTTCAGCGCGAAAGCGAGAATCGCACAGTTGAAGCCGCTCTTGAAGAACGCCTCCAGCACGGATTGCGTGCGCACGAATTCGAGGCTGTACATGCCGGTGTAGAGCAACAGCAACTGCACGTAGAGCGGCGTGCCGCGGAACACGTACGTGTAGAGGCGAACGGGCGTCGAGAGCCAGCGATTTCGCGATACCCGCGCGCAGGCGAGCGGCACCGCCGCGCAGAAGCCGAGCACGATGGAAGCGGCGAGCAGCCACAAGGTGACGACGAGACCCGACGCGCGCATGCCGTCGGAGTACAGAAACGGGCGCCAGTATTCGGCGAAGATCTGGATCATGGCTTGTCTCGCTGACAGGGATCAAAGTTCGGCATGCCGCACGCCGATCGAATAGCGGCGCTCGAGCGCCATCAGCACGAGGTTCGATGCGCTCGTGATCACGAGATAGATCAACGCCGCGATCAGGATGAAGAAGAACATGTTGAACGTGCTCTTGCCCGCGTCCTGCGCGGCCTTCACGACATCGGCGAGACCGATGATCGACACGAGCGCCGTCGCTTTCACGAGCACCTGCCAGTTATTGCCGATGCCCGGCAGCGCGAAACGCATCATCTGCGGAAAGAGAATGCGCGCGAACACGCGCATGCCGCTCATGCCGTAAGCGCTGCCCGCCTCCAGCTGGCCGCGCGGCACGGCGAGAAACGCGCCGCGAAACGTCTCGGTGAAATACGCGCCGTAGATGAAACCGAGCGTGAGCACGCCAGCCGTGAAAGGATCGATGTCGAACTGATCCCAGCCGATGGCATCGGTGAGATTGTTCACCGCGATCTGGATGCTGTAGAACAGCAGCAGCATCAGCACGAGATCGGGAACCGAGCGGATCAGCGTCGTGTAGGCGGTCGCGATGCCGCGCAAGGCGGCGTGACGCGAAAGCCTCGCGGATGCGCCCATCAGACCGAGCAGCACCGATACCGCGAGAGACAGCACCGCGAGCGCGAGCGTCGCTTTGGCGCCCGCCCAGAGGAGCGGGCCGTAGCCGTAAAGGATCAAGAGGTGCCTCCATCGTCTTTCGAGTTGACCGGAAAGAGACGGAGCGCGTCGTCAGGCGCACTCCGGCGATTGGGGGCGATACTCGCAAGCGAAAATCAATCGCTCAAATGGGATGAAGGCGGCTTGCTGCGATGCAGCATAAGGATGAAACGCGCGACGGCGCCGTCATGCGCCCGCCGCGCAACGCTGCCCGCGTGCGACAGACAGGAAAACCCGCACACGCGCGGTCGACGAAATTTGCATTTTTCAGGTCGCATTTTCGATAGACCGCGCGCATGCCTTTTACGCGCGCGCGACGCCGCGCACGAGTTGCGCGACCTGCCCGTTCGCCACGGCGACGTCCGGGCTGTCCTGCAGCAAGGGCAGAAACTGCTCCGCGAACACCGGATCACGCGTGCCGGCGCTGAACATGTCGACGACCGCCTTCGCGTGCGCGATGCGCGCGTCGGCGGTGGCTTCGTCGTCGTCGAGGACGTCGTCGAGGGCGGCGATCAGTGTCGAAAGCGGCGTCAGCCAGCGATACGCCGAGCCGTTGATCACGATCTGCAGGAATTCACCCGGCGATACCGGCCCGAACTCGGCTTCGTGCCGCGTGCGCAGATGCGCGAGCACGCTGCGATGAAGCGCGAGCAGCGGATGCCGCACGTCGCGCAGAAAAGCGGTGGCTGTCTGGTCGTTCATGGTCGTGCCTCGTCCGGAAACTCACTAAGTGAGGACGATTCCATGCCGATCAAGCGCAATCAGGCACCGCGCATTCTCCCCGCATAGCGAATGAATTCGGCGGCGGAAAGCGGCGCAGAAAAGAGCCAGCCTTGCCCGAAACGCGCGCCGCGCGCATGCAGATACGCGGCCTGCTCCTCGCGCTCGATGCCCTCGGCGATCACCTGCACGTCGAGGGTCGCAGCCATGTCGATGATGTGCGACGCGACACTGCTCGACGCCGCGTCCTGCCCGATCGTATCGACGAAGGACTTGTCGATCTTCAGGCCGTCGATGCGGAAGTTCTGCAGATGCGAGAGGCTCGAATAGCCGGTGCCGAAATCGTCGAGATAGACGGCGTGGCCGGCGTCCCGGAAGGCGCTGATGACTTCCTTGGCGGCATCGGCGTCGAGAAAGCTGCGCTCGGTCGCCTCGATGCGGATCTGCGCGGGCCGCACACCCTGACGCGCGAGCGCCGGGCCGAGCACCTCGAGAAAACGGTGCGTGGTGAGATCCGGCGCGGACAGGTTCACCGAAACGTAGTACTCCGGGTAGCGCTTAAGAAAATCGCCGAGTTCGAGCAGGATCGTGTCGAGGACCTGATCGGTGATCGCCTGGATCAGTCCGCGATGCTCCGCGAGCGGGATGAAATGATCGGGCCGCACGATGCGGTCGTGATACTTCCAGCGGACCAGCGCTTCAGCGCCGACGCAGCGTCGCGTGGCGAGATCGACGATCGGCTGATACGCGACGATGAACTGGTGCCGCCGCACGGCATCGCTCAACTGACCGCGCGGCGACAGCCGGCGCACGATGAAGAACGCCGCCCAGCCCGCGAACGCGAGTCCCGCCGCGACGCCGCCGAGCAGCCAGCCCCACGGCAGCGTGCGTACGCGCTGGCGCAACGACTGATGCGGCGCGCTCACGACGACCGCGAGCGGCATCGACGCGGAGCGCCGCACGATGTAGGGCGAGTCGTCGTCGCGCGCGGGCGGAGGGGCGCGATACACGGCGAGGACCGCGGCGGCGTCGGTGGCCGGCGTGGTCGCGATCACGCGGCTCACATCGGTATTGATGATCCCGACGCCGCCGGAGCGATCGCCATTCGGGTCGAGAGTGTCGACGTAGAGCGAAGGATCGGCGGCGATATAGAAGCCGTCGCGACCCATCACGAGCGAAACCTTGCCGCCCGGCAGACGCGCCAGCCCGTACCAGGCCATCATGCCATCGCGCGAGCGCCAGTCGGGCGGCGGCAGCGTGAGGCCGTCGAGCACGCCGGCCGACACCGCGCCCAGTAGAGACGAACATTGCCAGCGCCCGTCGCGATCGTAGGCGCCGGCATCGCGCACTTGCTCGTGCGTGAGCGCGATGCGCCGCAGTTCCTTCAGATACGGCGGCGAGCATGGCGCCGCCGCCACCTTGCCGATCTCGCCGAGCGCGCCCGAAAGACGCCGCGTCAGGTCTTCGGCGCGATAAAGCGCGGCATTGGCGACCGTGTTCAGGCGTTCGGACTGCTCCTGCTGCTGGCTGCGCTGAGCGAACAAAAAGCCGATCCCCGCCGGCGCCAGCGCCGCAATCACCACGATGACGATCAGAAGCGCCGCCAGCGCCCCACGTTGGATGTTGTTCATTGCATGTTATGGTCCGCGGCGCAAAGGGTTCGCGCGCGCGTTTTCTTGTTTTCTGCTCGACGACGTCGGCTGGTCTTGCGCCGCTCTTGCGAGAGTCTCGGACAAACGACTTAGTTTAGGGGCCGCGCATCGCGCGGTTCAACGTTTTCTTTGCCCAAACCTTCGCTTTTAGGTGGGCTTCCGCACGGCCTGTGGATGCTTTTTTTGCCGACCGCGCGCCGTGCGAAAATGGCCAGACCAGAAACAGCGCTTTCCTTGCGTGAAATGACAGCCATGGCTTCACACGACATCGCTCGTCCGCTCGTGCGCGCCGCCGCGCCCGCCGACTTCGACGCCATCGCGCGCATCTACTCGCACTACGTGGAGCACGCGCTCGCGACGTTCGAGGAGATCCCGCCTTCCGTCGACGAAATACGCGCGCGCCATGCGGCGATCACGTCGGCGGGGCTGCCCTATCTCGTCGCCGAACTCGATGGCCAACTCGCCGGCTACGCATATGCGTCGACGTACCGGCCGCGTTCGGCTTACCGCCATACGATCGAGGATTCGGTCTATGTCGCCGATGGCAACAGCGGCCGCGGCATCGGCCTCGCGCTGCTCACCGCGCTCATCGAGCGATGCGAACGCGGACCGTGGCGGCAGATGATCGCGGTGATCGGCAACAGCGGCAACGCGGGATCAATCGCGCTGCATGCGCGGCTCGGCTTCGAGCATGTCGGCGTGCTGCGCGATGTGGGCTTCAAGCATGGACGATGGGTCGATACCGTGCTGATGCAGCGCGCGCTGAATACTGCTCAGGACGTCACGGCATGACCGGTCGCGCCGAGCGGCTATGATTCGGCATTTGCTTCCGCGCGTTTTTTGCCTTGCCGACCTACACCCTCGCCGCGCCCGTCAGCGCCGAAATCGACATCCGCAAGAGCCGTTTCATCGCGCTCGCGATTCCCGTCGCGGATCGCAACGAAGCGATGCGCGAACTCGAACGCCTGCGCGCGGCGCATCCCACTGCGACGCACGTCTGCTGGGCGCTGCTCGCGGGCGGCCAGTCGGGCATGTCCGATGACGGCGAGCCGTCCGGCACCGCCGGCCGGCCGATTCTCGAAGTGCTGCGGCATCACGAAGTCGACGGCGTTCTGGCCGCGGTCGTGCGTTACTACGGCGGCATCAAGCTGGGCGCGGGCGGCCTCGTGCGCGCCTACACCGATGCGATCGCGAGCGCGATGCAACTGGCCGAACGCGTGGAGCGGATCGAGCGCGGCTCGATGGCCATCGAAGTCGACTATGCCGACGAAGCGCGCGTGCGCCGCTGGATCGAGCAGAACGATGCCGAACTCGTGCAAAGCGAATACGGGATGACCGTGCGTCTCGTCGTGCGGATGGCCGCCGTCGCGCGCGAGCCGGCCGCAGCCGAATTGCGCGACCTCACCAATGGCCGCGCGGTTGTCGAGGTAGAAGCGTGACGGACGAAGCGCGCGCCTTCGCGTTGATCATCGAGCCGGCTGGGCACTTCGTCGCGGTGCGAGACGGCGAGACGCTGCTCGAAGCGGCGCTGCGGGCGGGGCTGTCGCTGCCGCGATCGTGTCGCAACGGAACCTGCCGCGCGTGCCTGTGCCGGATCGTCGGCGGCGAGATCGCGTATCGCGTCGAGTGGCCGGGACTGACCGCCGAGGAAAAAGCCGAGGGCTGGATTTTGCCGTGCGTCGCGCTGGCGCGAACCGACGTGACGATCGATCAACCCGACGCGCGCGAGGCCGCGCCCGATCCCCGGCCAGTCCGCTCGCGCGGCTTCTGAGCGCGGGTTTTTCGGGATTGTCGTCTCGATTCAACGACCTACGATTTGATTCCCGAGTCCGCATGTGCGCGTTTCGTACAAAGTGCGTGCAGGGTATAGCTCAAAAAGTGTACAATTGCGTTTTGCCCTAAATTCTGGCAGGGCCAGATCAACCGAGATTTCAATGACTAAAGTACTGTTGAAAGAGAACGAGCCTTTCGACGTCGCCATGCGTCGTTTTCGCCGTACCGTCGAACGCACGGGCCTGATTCAAGAGCTCAAGTCGCGCATGGCCTATGAAAAGCCGACCACCGAGCGCAAGCGCAAGAAAGCTGCTGCTGTTGCTCGTCTGCGCAAGCAGATCCGTCGCGCGCAACTGCCGAAGAAGTTCTATTGATCGACGCGGGGCGCCCTGCCCTCGTCTGTCTGGACAGGATCGGCACTGCAACCTGAGATCGATCGGGTCGCGGATTCGCGCGCAGGTCGCGTGAAAGCTCGCGGAGTAGCGCACTTTTGGTTGCGCCCGTTTCGATAAGGTTGGCAAGATCGCACAGAAGCCTGCATGAGTGAATGCTCATGCAGGCTTTTCGTGCTTATGGGGAGCATCAGTCGGGCAACCGATCTGGAATCGGTTTAGTTGGAAACGCGCGGACAAAAGCAAAGAGCCCGGTAGAACCGGGCTCTTTGCTTGATGATTTGGTTGCGGGGGTAGGATTTGAACCTACGACCTTCGGGTTATGAGCCCGACGAGCTGCCAGACTGCTCCACCCCGCGTCTGAAGAATTAAATTATAGACGAGATCGTTCTACGAAGTCAAACGTTCTTTGCGCCCAACGGGTTCGCCGCCGGCTGCGCGCGCGCCTTCGCGGCGGCATCGGCATTGACCGCCGCCTCCACCGCGAGCTGATGCGCCCGCGACAGCCTGCCCAGCAGCGGCAACAGCACGATGGCGACGACCGCCCCGCCCGTCGCGAGCCAGCCGAGTCCGAAGAACAGTTTGGTGTATAGCGGCAGCGATTGAATCGGTTCGAGGTTGCCGGACGGCATGCGCGCGAAATTGGCAACGACGCTCCCGAGATACTGCGACACACCCGTCGCGACGAAATACGCGCCCATCATGAAGCCGCTCATGCGTGCGGGAACGTAACGCGCGATCATCGCGAGGCCGAGGCCCGATACCAGCAGCTCGCCGAGCGAATAGAGCCCGTAGCCCGCCACCATGAACCACGACGACACGCGTCCGTCCACCGCGTAACGTCCGCTCAGACCGAACACGAAGAACCCGACCGCCACCACCACGAAGCCGAACGCGTATTTCATCGCCACTGGAATATCGCGTCCGCGCCGCGCCTGCCGCGTATAGACGAACGCGAGGAGCGGGCTCAGCAGCATGATCCAGATCGGATTGAGCGCCTGAAACTGCGCCGCGCTCCACGTGAACAGCCCGACACCACCGACCGAGAACATCGGATCGACATTGCGCAGCGCGAACAGCGTCAGCGACGTCGACATCTGCTGATAGAACACGAAGAACAGAATGACCTGAAGAGTAAGGATCAGCGCGGCGACGAGACCCGCGCGCTCACTGCGATCGCACTTCGTGAGCATGTAGCCGAAGATCGCAAGGATCGCGACGCCCGCCGTATAGACACACGCCACGGCCACCGCCTTGTGCTGCAGGATGAACACCGTCGATGCCGCCAGCGCCACGCCGCCCGCCCCGACCACGAACACGTGCTTCCAGCGGATCGGGGCGTCGTCCGGCGCGGAGCCGACACGCGCGAGCGTCTCGCGCATAATCGCGAAATTGAGCAGGCCGAGCACCATGCCGCCGCAGCACACGGCGAACGCGGCATGCCAGCCCCAATGGTCCTTGATCCACGGCATCGCAAGCATCGAGAAGGTCGAGCCGATATTCACCGCCATGTAGTAGATCGTGAACGCGCTGTCGATGCGCGCGTCGTCGCCTTCGTAGATGCGGCGCACGAGATTCGCCGCGTTCGACTTGAAAAGCCCGTTGCCGACGACGATCACGCCCAGCGACGCGTACATGAACCCGAGCGTGTCGATCGGCAGCGCGAGCATCAGGTAGCCCAGCGCGAGCACGATCGCGCCCGCGGTCATGGTGCGGCGCGCGCCGAGCACCTTGTCGCCGATCCAGCCGCCTATCGACGGCGCGGAAAATACCAGCGCGGTGAAGGCGCCCCAGGTCAGATTGGCGTGCTCGTCGGTGAAGCCGATCTGGTCGACCATGAACAGCACGAGCAGCGCGGCCATGCCGTAATAGCCGAAACGCTCCCACATTTCGATCAGAAAGACGGTCGTGAACGAGCGCGTCTGCGAGGCGCCGGACGAGTGAGTAAGCATCGGAGAAGATCCTTCAAACAGCGATAAGCAGACCGGCGCCATCGAGGCGCCGATCACATGCGATAAAACCGGCCGGATTATCGCAAATTACTGCCAGTCGTCTGTTTTACGGCTGCAGATGCTACCAACATGTAGCTGTTCTAGGTCGCCGGCCTGCGCACGAACGCGAGCATGACGCCGAAGCCGATCATGAGCGCACCGCTCACGCGATTGAACCAGGTGAAGCCGCGCGCACCGCGCGAAAGCGTGCCCAGACGCGCGCCCAGTGCGGCATAGATGACGATCGCCACGAGTTCGAGCAGCAGGAACGTCGCGCCGAGAATCGCGAAGCTCGCCGCATACGCGCTGCGATCGACGAATTGCGGGAAAAATGCCGTGAAGACGAGTATCGCTTTCGGATTGCCCGCGGCGACCCAGAATTCCTGCTTCGTGAGCCGCGCGAGACTCACCGGGCCGCGCGCCACGCCCTCCTCCCTTTCGACGAGCGATGGCCCCGAGCGGATCAGCTTCACGCCGATCCAGACGAGATAGGCGGCGCCTGCCAGCTTGATCGCCGTGAAAAGCGTCTGCGACGCAAGCAGCAATGCGCCGAGCCCGAGGCCCGCAATGGCGATCATGATCGCGAACGCGACGATGCGCCCGGACGACGCCAGCACCGATGCGCGCACGCCCTCGCGCGCGCCGTTCGACAGCGACAGCACGTTATTCGGCCCGAAGGCCATGTTGATGGCGAAACACGCGGGCAGAAAAATCGCGAAGGTCTGAAGCGACATGGCACACCTGCGAACCAGCGGAAGCGAAGCCGCTAAGTTAGCACGCGCGCCGCGTCCTCAAAAGCGTCAGAAGCGGTGACGGATGCCCGTGCTCAGCATCAGCTGATTGCGGCCGCTCGACGGATCGTTGGTGTTGATCACCGCAGGCGCGCCCGACGAAGCGCGCTGATAGATCGACTCGAGATAGACATCGGTGCGCTTGGACAGCAGATAGTCCACTTGCAACGCGCCTTCATGCCAGTGCGCGCCACCGCCGTTGGTGTACACGTACATGCCCGCCAGCTGGATGGCCGGCGTCAGCTTGTAGATGCCGTTGATCTCGTAGTTGTTGAGCGCGAGCGATGGCATCAGGTCGCCGGTGTCGGCATCGGTGACACCGGAGTTGATCGCGCGGGAGAACGCGCCGCTCAGGGTGAACTCGCCGAGCTCGTAGCTCATGCCGACGCCGAACGTGTTCTGCTGCTGCACGTTCGCATTGAAGATGGTGTTCGACGAGCCGGGCAGCGCGAGCGAGTCGTATGCGCCGCTCGTCGTGTTGCCGCGCCCGTTGTTGTGCAGGTAGGCCGCACCCGCATTGAACGAGCCCGCCGAATAATTCGCCCCGACGCTGTATGCGCGGTTGTTCGAGAACGCGCCCGCCTGATTGGAAAACGCGTAGAGGCCGCCGAAGCTGAAGCCGCCATAGGTCGCGCTCGTGTACTTGATGGAGTTCGCGGCCAGGAACGAATTGTTGGCGTTGTCGTTGTCGAGGACGTGCGCGAACGCGGTGCCGCCCGTGTTGCCGGTCAGTGTGAAGACCTGGAAATAATCGTGGATCGAATCGTACTGATGACCGAAGGTGATCGTGCCGAGCGTCTCGGTGCCGATGCCGACGTACATCGGATGATCGTTGAGGCCCTCGCCCGTCGCGACGGAGAAGCCACGCTCGAGCCGGAAGATCGCGCGCGCGCCGCCGCCCAGATCCTCGGTGCCTTGCAAGCCCCAGTAGCTGCCGTCGACGGTGCCCGACGTCAGTCGATATTGCGAATGGCCGCCCACGTTGTTGACGTACGCGACACCGGCGTCGAGCTCGCCGTAGAGCTGCACGGAACTCTGCGCCCAGGCCGCTGCCGGCGTGCCGACGAGCGTCGCGCAAACCATCGAAAACGCCAGCCAGCGCGCGTCGGGCGCGGCGCCAGGACCGTTCGCGGAGGTCATTGACGCAGCGCGAAGCGTTTTCGGGCGAATCGGCATGGCAGTCTCCGTTGATTCAGGACCAAAAGGATTGTCAGTTTTGTGAAGGAGCTTGTCAGTCGAAAAAACGCGCCCGCGTGCATCTGTGTCCTGGAACCAACGAACGACCGTTTGCCACATGCTTTCATCTTGCAGGATCGGCGCAATTCAGCGTAGCCGGCGTGCCGCCGGAGTTGCCGATAGAATCGACACGCCTTCAGCCAACCCGACTACGCTCCATGTCCCATCAGACTCGCGCCATTCTCACCGGCCACACGCGCGGACTCGGCGCCGCTCTCGCCGAGCTTCTGCTCGCGCAGGGCATCGACGTGCTCGCGATCTCGCGACAGCGCAACGGCGAACTCGCCGCGCGCCATCCCGGCAAACTGCACGAGATCGAGCTGGATCTCGCCGATCTGCCGACGCTCACCGAATGGCTGGCGGGCGACGCCCTGTCCCGCTTCGTCGCCGGAGCTGAACGCGTGCTGCTGATCAACAACGCGGGCATGCTCGCGCCTGTCGGCAGTCTCGCAACGCAGGACCCGGGCACCGTCGCGCGCGCGGTCAGCCTGAACGTGGCAGCGCCGATGACGCTCGCCGCTGCCGTCGTCCAGGCGAGCCAGCAGGCGGCGGACACGCGCATCGTTCATATTTCCAGCGGCGCGGCGCGCAGCGCCTATCCCGGATGGAGCGTTTACTGCGCGACCAAGGCGGCGCTCGATCATCACGCGCGCGCGGTCGCGCTGGACGGCCATCGCGCGCTGCGCATCGCGAGCGTCGCGCCGGGCGTCGTCGACACCGACATGCAGGCGGAAATCCGCGACACTGACCCCGAACGCTTTCCGATGCGTGAACGCTTCGAGGCGCTCAAGCGTGACGGTCAACTCTCGACGCCGGAAGAGTCGGCGCGCAAGGTGATTGAACATCTGTTGAGCGATGCGTTCGGCGAAATGCCAACCGTGGATGTGCGCGATTTGAAGTAAGCATGGAAGCCACGCGTGACGCCTCTCACGCGGCGGCAACCGTCGCGCGCGCCGAGCCGAGCGCATCGCGCGAAAGCGCATCCGCGCGGAGATTGCGCGCGCGCGGAATCCATTGCAGCCGCACATCGCCGATCTGCGCGATGAGCGCATGGACGCGCGCCGCGTGATGCGCGAGCGAGGCGATGGTCGCGCCATCGGGCGAATTGACGTCGTCGATGACCACGCGGCTGTCCCCGTAGATCACGAGGTCCACGGCGCCTGCGCGCAACGCCGCCTCGAGCACCGCGATGAGCGCGAGGTACTCCGCCGCGCTGCTGTCCCCCGCGCCTGACGCCTTGCTGATCTCGAAGGTCTCGCCGGCCGGCCCGATCAGCAAGCCGCCGATGCCCAGCCGTCCGGGATTCGGCAGCGCGGAGCCGTCGAACCAGCCGCGCCATCCGCCAGTTTCGTCCTGAGTCCTGCGCTGTTTCGCCTGGGTCGCCCGCTCGGCGCGGCGCGTCTCGCGCGAGCGCAGCGACTCGGCGTTGCGGGTTTGCGCAGCGCGGCGCGCATCGACGAGATCGCGCAAGCTTTGCTCACCCGCCGTCTTCTTGAGTGTCCTGACGAGCGCCTCGTGCTCGGAAAGCGCCGCGCCTCTGGCAAGCCGGCGGCTTTGCAGGCGTTCCTTCCTGTACGCGACGGCAAGCAATTCCTCGAAAGCGATCATGGACGGCGAGCGGATTGGACGAAGCCCGAGCTTAGCAGACGTCCATGACGGCTCATGGGTACGCCTGTTGCTGAAGAACAAGCGTACATGGCAACGCCTTCAAGGAGCGGATCATGAATCAATCGATGGAGCAGTCTTCGGGCGGCGCGAAGATCGTCGGCAAGGGCGCGGCGACGGCGGCGGGCCCCGGTCCCGACGTGATGGCCGCGAGCACGCTCGACGGCAATTCGGTGATAAGCAGCGACGGTCACGACGTCGGCTCGCTCAAGGAAATCATGCTCGATGTGTCGAGCGGGCGTATTGCGTATGCGGTGTTGTCGAGCGGCGGTTTTCTCGGCATCGGCGACAAGTTGCTCGCCGTGCCTTGGAGCGCGCTCACGCTCGATACCGACAATCGCTGCTTCCGGCTCGACGCGACTGGGGAACAGGTGCGCAACTCACCGGGATTCGACAAGGACGCATGGCCGTCGATGGCGGATCGTGTATGGGCCAGCACCGTGCATCAGCACTACGGCCGCGAGCCATACTGGTCGAACGACCGCGCGAGCGACATCGGCCGGACCGGCGCGATTCCGCCGGAGGGCGTAGATGCGCCCGAAGCAGGCGGCGTGAAGCTGTGACGAACGAACCAGGTGGCAGAACGCGTCCGCTCGCTTAGTCGCGCGGACGCTCTCCGACCTGAACGTCGACGCCTTCGGTTTCGCCCATCAGCGCGCGCAGGACGTCCTCCGCGAAGTCCTCGATGGCAAAGTGCCATTCGAGCGAGCCGACCGGGAAGTCGTTGGGATTGCACTTGCCCTGTGCACGGCGAATCGCACCGACCGAGAGACTCAGCGCGCGAGCGTGCTGAAAGTGCGGATCGTCCGAGTCGAGGGACGGGAATTGATCGTTATCCATGACACCCTTAACGGTCCCGGCCGACGAAACTTTAGGCCCGCTCCAGACGCGCAATCGTTTGCGCACATTCGCGTTCAAAAGCCCATGCAACCCTATCGAAATCTCGCCGGCAATTCGGGCGTCGAAGCATTCGACATCCTGCGCGACGGCATCAAGGTGCGCTTCGTCAATGGCGGGACATACTTGTATGACTATCGCGTGCCCGGTCGCACGCGCGTCGAGGAAATGAAGCAGCTTGCCCGCGCCGGACGCGGGCTCAGTACCTATATCGCGAAGTTCGGAGCGGAGTATGCCGAAAAAATCGACTAGCTGCCCGAAGCGGGATTTTACGCGAGATCACAACGTTTTCTTCGGACGAATCAATGCGCCGGGTCAGCGCACGGATGGCAGATGCGGAACGCTCTCGTTGACCGTGGTATTCAGTTGATGAAGCTGGCGCTGAAGTTTGTTCAGTTGCGCCTGGGCTGCGACACGCCGCCCTTCGAGTTGCGCCAGTTCCTTGCGGACTTCCTGTTGCTTCAGCGCGACTTCCTGATCCTGCGTGCCACCGCGCTGCAAATCGACGCGCACGCGGTCGATCTGCGCTTCGGATTCCGCAATAAGACGTGAAAATTGTTCGTTTTGCGCTTCGAGATGTGCGCGCCGCATTTCTGCGTCGGCGAGACGCATGGCTTGCTCGACGAAATGACGAAACGCCGGCTCCGCCGCATCGATATCGCCGGCTTTGAGCACGCGCCACACGGCGTCATCGTGGTACAGCACGGCGTAGTAGACCAGTTCGCGCGGATAGAACAGCAGGCTCGCCGAGTAGGCGAAACTTTGAAACGTCCGGAATGTCGACAGCACGCCTTGCTGAACGAGCCATTCGACTTCGGCGAGTTGCGCGGCCTGCAACGACTGCCTGGACGATTGCGGTGACGAAACCGTGGCCGGGCGCAGCGGCGTTACCCGTGTCGAAGGCGGTGGGACTGCGGGAATGTCCTCGTCCGTGGGCACGTCTTCGGCTTGAATATCGGGCGCGGGAAAACGGACCGGACCGTTCGACTTTTGACGCACGAGAAACGATGGCGCATTGTCGAGCAAGCTCCCTCTTCTGCTCAGCAGGCTTTTCACGACGGCTCCCTGGCCGGTCCAATATCGGGACCCGCCGTCTTGCAGTAATGTTGGCGGAAAACGGGACCGCAATGCGCGCTATTCGAATTTCCTGAATGCAGAGCCCGATTAATCTGCATGACGAACGACATCGCGCCGCTCTCAATCGAATAAGCTGTTGAATCCAGTATAGGCGAGACGTCCGACGATTCAAACGACGCGCGCCACGCCAAATTGACGGGAATCTGATACAAAAAATTACGCGACGCGAATCAATCTGCGTCGCGTGAAACTATCGAATGTCACGAATGTTGATAAAACGCCTGCGTGCCGCTCATTCTCATTTTCGCGAGCTGAGCCGAGCGCGCTTTCGACATCAACGCGACCATCCGCATGATTCTGATGCCCTGAATGCCGCACGTAACTCCGGGCGTACTCGCCACGCGCGATTCCAGCGAACCCATTACGCCGTGCAGATTGACGACGGGGGCAGGCGGCCCGGCATCGACGATCATGGTGGCGAGCGCAGACGCTGCGCGTGGTGTGTCTGCTTCCAGTTGTTCGACCGGAAAAAGGTCCAAAAAAGGCGCGGGCGCTTCGGCAGGCTGCCGCCCTTCGCTGCGATCCCGAAAATACTCGCAAGCCGATTCGAGGTCCGCGGCAGACATCTGCTCGGCGCGCCGTGCGACCGCCGCGCAGCGTTGCAGTTTCCAGTTTTCGCGCTGACTCACGAGCGCGATCAGATCCGCGACGCGTGTGTGCAATTCCGTTTCACGGCGCGCAATCAATGCGCGCACCATATGCGCTTCTTCGCCCGACTGATCGGGCAAACGATCGCGCCATTCCAGTAAATCGTTGAGTGTGATCGACATGAGAGACTCCGCGGCGTACAGCCTATTGAGCCGGATTCAGGCAGTTCGAGATTGTTTGGATCGCGAATTGTAATAGACCTGCACCCTTGATCGCCTGGTGAATATCCTATCCGTTTATCGGCCGTTTAGCCTCGTTTGAGACATAAATAAGGACAGTCCTAAGCCGATGTGGCGCGGCACGTTCGATGCTAACAAAGCTGTAAGCGGCGCGATGGCGCCGGACACAAGGAGACGGACATGAGAACCACCACCGTAATCGCTGGCGCGCTCCTCGCGCTCGCCAGCACTGCCGCGCTTTCGCAGGAAATGTCGCGCGATCAGCTGATGCAGCGCCAGCAGCAGATGCAACCGGGCAAGAGCGAGCCAATGCCCGCGCCGCGCGCGGGTGACTCGTCGCAAGGCGGCGTGCAGTCCGGCACGTCTGGCAGCGGCACGCTGATGCAGCAGCGTGAACAAGGCATGTCGCCGAATCAGGCACCGACATCGCCATCGACGGGGACGATCAAGCAATGACGCGTTGGGCGGGCGGAACGCCGGTGTAAAGGTTCGTCACGCACGAAGGTAATAGGATTTCTCCGAGCGTTTTTACCGCCAGAGCCGCTTAAATTCGGTCCTTCCCTTCTTACGAGAGGCGTAAGACTGTGAAGGACCTGCAAATTTCCATTCCGCGCGAAGTGCTGCTCCACGAGGAGCAGGCCGCGAACTCGGCGCTGCACTATGACGCCGAAAATCAGCCCGCATACATGATGATCCCGCAGTGAACGCTCGAGTCGCTCGCCCGGCGTCACGAACCGAGCGCGATTCATGCAACGCCCCGCGCCTTGTACGGGTTTTTGCATTTTCGGCGCTCTGGCGTTCAGACTTAGCCATGCCAACCAAGCGGACATCGAGCGTTCTATCGATGTCGGTCGCAGCCATGCTTCTCTCGAGCCCCGTACCCGCCAAGGCGAGATACACCGAACACTGGATGTCGAGTGCGGAACTTGCGCGTACCGAGTCACGCGGTGCTGCATCGCGGGAAAGCAAAAAGGACGAAAATAAAGCGCGGACTCCGGCGGTAGCCACGACAACCGACGACGACCCGATCGCTGCATTCGCGCGCGTGCCGCGTTCGCAAGGCAACACAGTTCGTCGCTGAATTCAGGCTGTCGCAGTCGAAAGGTGAATGGAACCCTTCTACGCGACTATTCCGATTCCATTTCCGGCTGTATCGACTATCCTTTTGAATGTCGTAAGAGGTGGGTTGCATGGGCCGCTGGGCCCTGCCATGTGCGAGATTTCATCGAGCATTATTAGAGGCGCAGTCATACCGTGGCGCCCACTACTCTTACGACAATCCCCCCGCCTGATTTTCCATCGCTCCTCTACTCCCGTGTGCGCCCGTCGCCATCGGTCACGATCTCCATTCAGTAGTTATCCGAACTTTCAGACTGTCATGTGAGCCGTCTCGTGGTTGCTCCACCATGCTAGGAAAATGATGAAAATCGCCGTGGGTTCGAACTGATCCTGGCGAATCGTCGAGACAGCGCTGTGCGGGATTCCGCGACGCGCCACCCAGGACACCCGCCTCGATTTCCCGAAGCAGGAAAAAGAAAAGCCCTTGAAGATCAAGGGCTTGAGATTCTGGCGGAGAGAGGGGGATTCGAACCCCCGATAGGTTTTACCCTATACACGCTTTCCAGGCGTGCGACTTAAACCACTCATCCATCTCTCCGGAAGACCGCGATTATACCAACTTCCCGCGCCTGCGCCAGCCCCTACGGATGACGAATGTAATCGACGAGCGCGCGCGTGTAGGCGTCCGGTTTGCGATCGAAGAGACTCACCGCGATCGCCACCGCGAACCCGGCCGGCACGCCGAACACGCCCGAACTGATCGGCTCGATGCCGAACCAGCGCGGCCCCGCGAAGCCCGTCAGCTGCATGAAAAACGGATACGTCGACACGATGTAGTACACGCACACGACGAGCCCCGCGATCATCCCCGCGACGACGCCGCGCTGCGTCGTCCGCTTCCAGAACACACCTAGCACGAGCGCCGGAAACAGGCTCGACGCGGCGAGCGAGAACGCCGCGCCGACCAGAAACAGGATGTTGCCCGCATTGAGCGACGCCACGTACGACGCAAGCAAAGCCACGCCGAGCAGCAGAATCTTCGAGATGGTCACGCGCCGCTGACTCGTCGCGCGCCGATCGACCATGCAGTAGTAGACGTCGTGCGACAGCGCGTTGGCGATCGTGAGCAGAAGCCCGTCGGCCGTCGACAGCGCGGCCGCCAGCGCCCCCGCCGCGATCAGCCCTGAGATCACATACGGCAGTCCCGCGATCTCGGGCGCGGCGAGCACGACCATGTCCGGCTGCATCTGGATGCCGGCCCAGCGCACGATGCCGTCGCCGTTCACATCGCTGATACGGATCAGATACGGCTCCACGCGCCGCCATTGCGTCACCCATTGCGGCAAATCGGCGAAGCGATGACCGACGAGCCCCGTCAATATCTCGTGCTTGATGAGCACGGCCAGCACCGGCACCGTCAGATAGAAGAGCGCGACGAAGAACAGCGTCCAGCCCACCGAGCGCCGCGCCGATGACACCGATGTCGTCGTGTTGTAGCGCGTGAGGATGTGCGGCAGGCTCGCCGTGCCGATCGACAGACACAGGAGCAGCGACAGAAAGTTCACCTGATGCACGCGCGGGCTCTCATCGCCTGCCGAACCGGGCGCGAAAGCCTCGGTCATCGGCACGGGCGCGGCGACGCGCTCGATCATCGCGTCGCGTTCGCGCGACCACTTGGCTTGCGCATCGGCGGGATCGCGTGGAAAAGCAGCGAGTTCGCGCTCGCGCCCGTTGATCTCGCGCAGCGGTCCATTGTGCCGCCGCAACTCGGCGATCTCGGCGGCGAGCCGCGCATGTTCGGCGTGAAACGACTGCGGCAGCGCGTCGATGCGCTGCTGAATCTGCGCGGCCTGGCGCTGATAGTCGGCGCGCACGCGCGCTTCGTCGGGCGACACCGCGATCGCGCGCTCGAGCGACTCGACGCGCTCCATCACGCGCCCGTAGTTGAATTGCGGGAACCAGCCGAGTCCCTCGCGATGCGCGATCATCGACACCGGAATCAGCATCGCGCTGATGAGGATGATGTATTGCGCGACCTGCGTCCATGTCACCGCGCGCATGCCGCCGAGAAACGAGCACACGAGAATGCCCGCGAGCCCGCAGAAGATGCCGATCGAAAACTCGATACCGATAAAGCGCGACGCGATCAACCCGATGCCCTGGATCTGCGCGACGAGATAGACGAACGAACAAAGAATCGTCGCGATGGCCGCGAGCGCGCGTACGAGATTGCTGGAGTAGCGCGTGCCGAGAAAATCGGGAATCGTGTAGCGCGCGAGCTTGCGCACGTATGGCGCGAGCAGAAACGCGACGAGGCAGTAGCCGCCCGTCCATCCCATCACGTAGGCGAGGCCGTCGTAGCCGCTCGCGTAGATCGAGCCGGCGAGACCGATGAACGACGCGGCCGAGAGCCAGTCGGCGGCGGTCGCCATGCCGTTGAATGCCGAGGGCACGCGCCGCCCCGCCACGTAGTATTCGACGAGATCGGACGTGCGCGACAAGAGGCCGATCACCGCATACACCGCGATCGGCACGAACAGAAACACATAGCCGATCCACGTGCCCGGCCCCGTCGTGCGCTCGATACGCTCCATCAGAAAGATGAAGAGCAGAAAGCCGAGCGTGTAGAGCGCGTAATAGACGATGAGCCGGTTCGTGAGCTTCATGCCGCGCCGCCCTGTTCCGTCCTGGCCGCGCGCAGCAGACGCGCATCCGCGATCTGCATCAGCACGATGTAGACGAGGATCAGCGCCACATAGACGAGAATCGCGCCTTGCGCGCCGAAGTAGAACGGCAACGGAAAGCCCGCGACGCGCACGTGCTCGAAGCGCGGCGCGAACAGCGGCAAGCCAAAGGAGACGACGAAGCCGATCGTCATCAGCACGGCGATGAGCGTGACGTTGAAGCGCCAGTAGCGCTGATGCGCGCGCGCCATCGCCGTCGAAACGGGCGGCGGCGAGGCGGACGTGGAGCTGAAGGAATCGGCGGGAGGCGGCGTGACCATGCGGTTATTTACCAAAACCGCACGGCGTCGGCAATAAGGATCGACCGCCGCCGGTAAGCGGCCGCGGCCGAACCTCAATCAGCGCGCTTCGCCGAGCTGATCGAGAATCGCGGGATTTTCGAGCGTGGAGACGTCCTGCGTGATCTCCTCGCCCTTCGCAAGCGAGCGCAAGAGACGCCGCATGATCTTGCCCGAGCGCGTCTTCGGCAGGTTCTCGCCGAAGCGGATGTCCTTCGGCTTCGCGATCGGGCCGATCTCCTTGCCGACCCAGTTGCGCAGTTCAGTGGCGATCTGCTTCGCTTCGTCACCTTCCGGACGCGAACGCTTCAGCACGACGAACGCGACCACGGCTTCACCCGTCGTATCGTCCGGACGGCCGACGACCGCCGCTTCCGCGACCATCGGATTGGCGACCAGCGCCGATTCGATTTCCATCGTGCCGAGACGGTGGCCGGAGACGTTCAGCACGTCATCGATGCGGCCCATGATCGTGAAGTAGCCGGTCTCCTTGTCGCGCACCGCGCCGTCGCCGGCGAGGTACAGCTTGCCGCCGAGCTCTTCCGGGAAGTAGCTCGTCTGGTAACGCTTCGGATCACCCCAGACGTTGCGCAGCATCGACGGCCACGGGCGCTTCACCACCAGAATCCCGCCCTGCCCGTTCGGCACGTCCTGACCGGTTTCATCGACGACCGCGGCCATGATGCCCGGCAGCGGCAGCGTGCATGAACCCGGCACGAGCGGCGTCGCGCCCGGCAGCGGCGTGATCATGTGGCCGCCGGTTTCGGTCTGCCACCATGTATCGACGATCGGGCACTGGCCGCGTCCGACGTTCTCGTGATACCACATCCACGCTTCCGGATTGATCGGCTCGCCGACCGTGCCGAGAATGCGCAGCGTCGACAGGTCGTAGCTCTTCGGATGCACCTTCGCGTCCGCTTCCGATACCTTGATCAGCGAGCGGATGGCCGTGGGCGCGGTGTAGAAGATCGTGACCTTGTGGCGATCGATCATTTCCCAGAAGCGGCCCGCGTGCGGATAAGTGGGCACGCCTTCGAACATCACCTGCGTCGCGCCGATCGCGAGCGGTCCGTACGCGATATAGCTATGCCCCGTGATCCAGCCGATATCCGCCGTACACCAGAAGATGTCGCCCGGCTTCATGTCGAAGGTCCACTTCATCGTCTGCGCGCCCCACAGCAACACGCCCGCCGTGCTGTGCTGCACGCCTTTCGGCTTGCCCGTCGAGCCCGACGTGTAGAGGATGAACAGCGGATGCTCCGCGCCGACCCACTCCGGCTCGCATTGCGTCGATTCGTTCTCGACGATCTCGTGCAGCCACACGTCGCGGCCTTCGGTCCAAGCGACCTTGCCGCCCGTGCGCTGATACACGATGACGTCCTTCACTTTCTCGCAGCCGCCCGCGGCGAGCGCTTCGTCGGCGATGCTCTTCAGCGGCAATGCCTTGCCGCCGCGCATCTGCTCGTCGGCGGTGATGAGCGCGACCGCGCCGACATCGACGAGACGTTCATTGAGCGACTTCGACGAGAAACCGCCGAACACCACCGAATGCGTTGCACCGATCCGCACGCAGGCTTGCATCGCGACGACGCCTTCCACCGACATCGGCAGATAGATCACGACGCGATCGCCCTTTTTCACGCCGCGCTTTCTGAGCGCGTTGGCGAGGCGGCTGACGCGATCGAGCAGATCCTGATAGGTGACATTGGTGACGGTGCCGTCGTCGGCTTCGAAGATGATCGCGTTATCGTTGCCGCGGCCCGCTTCGACGTGACGGTCGAGACAGTTGTACGACGCGTTCAGCTCGCCGTCCTCGAACCACGTGTAGAACGGCGCCTTCGATTCGTCCAGCACCTTGGTGAACGGCTTGTGCCAGGCGAGCGTCTCGCGCGCAAGTCGCGCCCAGAAGCCTTCGTAATCCTTTTCTGCTTCGGCGACGAGCGCCTTGTAGGCGTCCATTCCGGAGATTGCCGCACCCGTCGTCGCCTTGGCGGACGGCGGGAACACACGTTTTTCATGAAGAACCGATTCGATCGCAGACATCGACAACCCCTTTGATGGTGTTTCCAAATCCGGCGGCGCGCGCGTCGCTGAATGGGCCGCGCGCGCCGCATGTTGTGAGGTTCGAGAGCCGAAAACGCGTGGCGTTCCCGCTCCGAACCTTGTCTCCGTTGTCGCGACCGGAAGCCGGTCGCATGCAAGGTTGCGCGCCTGAGCAGCGCGGCAGCCCTTGCTTCCATTTCAAGATAAGCCGCCCAACTTACCCGCTACTTACGTGAACCGCCCGACAGGCACGGGGTATACACGGAGTCCGCGCGGCTTCTACAATGCGTCCCCACAATCGTAACTGAACTAACAGCGCGGTATCCAGTTTGAATCGCTACGCTCTCTTACTCATTGGCGCGATGCTGCTCGTCGGAAGCAACGTCGGCATCGGCAAGTCGATCGTCGCCTTCGTTCCCGTTCCGCTCTTCGCCCTGCTGCGCTTCGTGATCGCGCTCGCGGTGCTCTGGCCGCTCTTGCGCTGGTCGAAGATGAAGCGCGTCGCGCGCGGCGAATGGGTCAATCTCTTCCTGCAGGCGTTCTTCGGCACGTTCGGCTTTACCTTGCTGATGCTCGGCGGCGTCGCGCGCACGAGCGCGGTCGCGGCCGGCGTCATCACGAGCACGATTCCGGCCGTGGTCGCGCTGTTCGCGTGGATCTTCCTGAAAGAGAAGCCGGGCGGACGCGCGTTCGCGTCGATCGGGCTGGCGATCGCGGGCGTGCTCGTCATCAACGTCGCCCAGGCCGGCGACACGGGCATGAGTTCGTTCGGCGGCAATCTGATGGTGCTCGGCGCGGTGTGCTGCGAATCGCTCTACGTGATCCTGTCGCGCCGTCTCACGCAGACGCTGCCCGCCATCGACATCTGCGCGTACACACACGCCATCGGGCTTCTGCTGATGTTGCCCGTCGTGGGATCGGACGCGGCCTCGCTCGCGCGCTTCGACTGGACGAGCGTCGGCTGGGACACGTGGGCGCTCGTCCTCTGGTACGGCCTTTCGGCCAGCATCTTCTCGTTCTGGCTGTGGATGAAAGGCATTCGCCACGTCGACGGCAGTGTCGCCGGCGTATTCTGCGCCGTCCTGCCGATTGCGGCGGCGCTCTACGGCATCGCGTTCCTCGACGAACGGCCGACGCTCGCGCACGGCGTCGCGCTCGCGTGCGTGGTCACGGGCATCGCGATCGCGAGTTTCGGCGCGCGCCCCGCAGGCCGCGTGTCGCGCGAAACGAGCGTTTAGCGACCGATCGCCGATTCCATCGGCGCATTCTGAAAGCTTTCGGCAGGCCCGCGCGGTGACGCGCTACAATAGCGGGCTTCCTGACACCGCGAACGCGCCCTGGCGCATTCGCCGGCGCATCGCACGTTTTGGTTCGTCATATTCGCCAGTCATCATTCCAGTTCGATCCGCATCGACTCAATAGCCGCCCATGTCCGCTCCCAAGCATTCACCCGCCTCGCCCTCGCAGCCCGGCTCGATGAAAGTGCTGCCGAAAGTCATCTTCATGAGCCGCTGGCTGCAAGTGCCGCTCTATCTGGGTCTGATCATCGCGCAAGCCGTCTACGTCGTGCTGTTCCTGAAGGAAGTGTGGCACCTCGTCACGCACGCGATGACGCTCGACGAAACCAACATCATGCTCGTCGTGCTCGGCCTGATCGACGTGGTGATGATCTCGAATCTGCTCATCATGGTGATCGTCGGCGGGTATGAGACTTTCGTGTCGCGGCTCGGCGTGGAAGGCCACCCCGACGAGCCCGAATGGCTCGATCACGTCAACGCGGGGGTGCTGAAGGTGAAGCTGTCGATGGCGCTCATCAGCATCTCGTCGATCCATCTGCTGAAAACCTTCATCAACCCGGATCAGCATACGTTCCACACGGTGCTGTGGCAGGTGATCATCCACGTCGCCTTCCTCTTGTCCGCGCTGATCATGGCGTGGGTCGACCGGCTGACCACGCATACGCATCCGAAGCACTTTCACAGCGAAACCATCGCGCCCCGGAGCGCACTCGACTGAAGCGTCCTAGAGAACGCGCACACAAAATTCCGTCCCCAGAGCTCAAGCCATGACCGTCATCAAGCAGGAAGATCTGATTCAGAGCATCGCTGATTCGCTGCAATACATCAGCTACTACCATCCGCTCGACTACATCCAGGCGCTCGGCCGCGCCTACGAGCTGGAAGAGAGCCCCGCCGCGAAAGACGCGATTGCGCAGATTCTGACCAACAGCCGCATGTGCGCCGAAGGCAAGCGCCCGATCTGCCAGGACACGGGCATCGTCACGGTGTTCGTGAAGGTGGGCATGGACGTGCGCTGGGGAAGTGAAAACGGCAGTGCGACGATGAGCGTCACCGACATGATCAACGAAGGCGTGCGCCGTGGTTATCTGAACCCGGACAACGTGCTGCGCGCGTCGATCGTGAGCCCGCCCGAGGGCGGCCGCAAGAACACGAAGGACAACACGCCGGCCGTGATCCACTACGAGATCGTGCCGGGCGACAAGGTCGATGTGCAGGTCGCAGCCAAGGGCGGCGGCTCGGAGAACAAGTCGAAGTTCGCGATGCTGAACCCGTCGGATTCGATCGTCGACTGGGTGCTCAAGACCGTGCCGACGATGGGCGCCGGCTGGTGCCCGCCCGGCATGCTCGGCATCGGCATCGGCGGCACGGCCGAGAAGGCGATGGTCATGGCAAAGGAATCGCTGATGGACCCGATCGACATTCAGGACATCATCGCGCGCGGGCCGCAGGACTGGATCGAAGAACTGCGTGTCGAACTGCACGAGAAGGTGAACGCGCTCGGCATCGGCGCGCAGGGTCTCGGCGGCCTCGCGACCGTGCTCGACGTGAAGATCATGGCCGCGCCGACGCACGCGGCGAGCAAGCCGGTCGCGATCATCCCGAACTGCGCGGCCACGCGCCACGCGCACTTCACACTCGACGGCTCGGGCGTCGCGAAGCTCGACGCGCCGTCGCTCGAAGACTGGCCGAAGGTCAACTGGGAGCCGAACACGGAGACCAGCCAACGCGTCGAACTGAACACGCTGACGCCGGAGCAGGTCGCCGCATGGAAGCCGGGCCAGACGCTGCTGCTGTCGGGCAAGATGCTGACGGGCCGCGACGCCGCGCACAAGCGCATCGCGGACATGCTCGCGAAGGGCGAAAAGCTGCCGGTCGATTTCACGAACCGCGTGATCTATTACGTCGGCCCGGTCGATCCGGTGCGCGACGAAGCCGTCGGCCCGGCGGGCCCGACCACGGCCACGCGCATGGACAAGTTCACCGAGATGATGCTCGCGCAAACCGGCCTCATCTCGATGATCGGCAAGGCCGAGCGCGGCCCGGTCGCCATCGAGGCGATCAAAAACCACAAGGCCGCGTATCTGATGGCGGTCGGTGGCGCGGCGTATCTCGTGTCGAAAGCGATCCGCGAAGCGAAGGTGCTCGCGTTCGAAGACCTCGGCATGGAAGCGATCTACGAGTTCGACGTGCAGGACATGCCGGTGACGGTCGCGGTCGATTCGAGCGGCACGTCGGTCCACAAGACGGGCCCCGCTGAATGGCAGGCAAAAATCGGAAAGATCCCGGTCGCTACGGCTTGAACCAGAATTAAAGACGGTTTATACCGTTAGGGCACGAGAGCCGGGCAAAACGCCCGGCTCTTTTCTTTGAGCCGCCCTAGCTGATAAAGATTTTCATTCTCAGTTTTGTCCGAAACAAAAAATATTCTCTCAACCTTGGCATTGTCACGCTCACGGTTTATCTTTGCTTAATGCCCCACGCTACAAAAAAGGAACAATCATGCAAGGCGACGCAAAAGTCATCGAATATCTGAACTCTCAGCTGAAAAATGAGCTGACGGCGATCAACCAATACTTCCTGCATGCACGGATGTACCAGCACTGGGGCCTCGAGAAGCTCAACAAGCATGAGTATGACGAATCGATCGGCGAGATGAAGCACGCCGACTGGCTCATCCAGCGCGTCTTCATGCTCGACGGCCTGCCGAATCTGCAGGATCTGCACAAGCTGCTGATCGGCGAAGAAACCAAGGAAATTCTCGAATGCGATCTGAAGCTCGAACAGATCTCGCAGTCGACCTGCAAGGAAGCCATCGCCTATTGCGAGACGGTGCGTGATTTCGTCTCGCGCGAAATCTTCGAAAAGATCCTGCACGACACCGAAGAGCACATCGACTGGCTGGAAACGCAACTGGATCTGATCGACAAGGTCGGCATCCAGAACTACCAGCAGACCATGATGGGCGATCACGAATAATCGGATGTCGGGCGTAGTCGCTTCCCTGAAGCCGAACGAGCGTGCCGCGTCAGACGCGAGCGCGCCGGTCGGCATTTTTGATTCCGGTCTCGGCGGTCTGTCGGTGCTGCGCGCCGTGCGCGCGATTCTGCCGCATGAACGTCTGATTTATGTCGCCGATTCGCTCCATGCGCCCTATGGCGAGCGCGACGATGATTTCATCGTCGACCGCACGATGGCGATCGGCGAATGGCTCGTCGCGCAGGGCGCGAAAGCGCTGGTCGTCGCGTGCAATACGGCCACCGCGCAATCGATCGCGCTGGTGCGCGAACGTCTGCCGATTCCGCTCGTCGGCGTCGAGCCGGGCGTGAAGCCGGCGGCGGCGGCGTCGAAGTCACGCGTGGTCGGCGTGCTGGCGACCGCCGTCACCTTGCGCTCGGCTCGGTTCCAGTCTCTGCTCGACCGTTACGCGGGCGATTGCCGCTTCATCTGTCAGCCGGGGCACGGTCTGGTGCAGGCGGTCGAGCGCTGCGACACCTCGTCGCCTGCGCTGATGGCGCTGCTCGAAGGCTATCTCGCGCCGATGCTGGACGCCGGCGCCGATACCCTCGTGCTCGGTTGCACGCACTACCCGTTTCTTGATCGCGCAATCCGCGACATCGCGGGCGAGCGCCTGCAGATCGTCGATACCAGCGTCGCGATCGCACGGCAGCTCGATCGCCTGCTCGACGTCCATGCGCTGAAGAACGTCACCGCGCCGCCTGACAGCCTGCCGCGCTTCTGCTCCACCGCCGACGGCGATTCCCAGCGCCAGCTTGCCGCCGCCCTCCTTCAGCTCGACGCGAAAGTCGAACACGTCGACATCCCTTCGCGCCGCACGCGCCTCGCTGAACCCGACATCGTCTGAGGGTTTCTCACGCGCGCCGCCGCTCCCGCCGCGCGCTTTCGCCCGTCAGGCAAGGCTCTCTAGCAATAAACCCGCTAACTTGCGTGCTCTGTTACAAAAAACACCGAGCCCCGCTTGCAAACGCGCCAATACCGAATGATAATAATTCGCATTAACGCTAACTATTGCGAACGATCATGATTGTCTGTGTCTGCAAGTCAGTGTCCGACCGAAAGATCCGAACCGCCATCGCCGAAGGAGTGGATTCCTTCGACGAATTGCAATTCGAGCTCGGCGTGGCGCTGTGCTGCGGCAAGTGTGAGGAAAGCGTTCGCGATGTGATGGCGCAAAGTGGCGTGTGCGCTTCGCGCTGCGGAGTCGAGCATCGCGAGCATGTCGCACCGCTCACTTTTTACGAGCGTCAAGCTGCCTGAAGCCACTCGCGCGGCCACTGTGCCGCGCCCAACCGGCGGCATCCGCTGTTGCCGGCTGCGTCGTTCGGTCGTTTTGATCGCCTCCAGCAAGCCAGGTTACCTTCGTATTTCCGGTCACTTCAAGCCAGCCGCGCAACCCTTTACCCCTGGAGGGAAAGATGGAATTGCTGATCGGTTTTGTGGCCACCCTGTTTATCTCCCTGCTTATTTTCCGAACATGACGTCGTCTGGTCTCATCCGTACCGAGCTTGCGCAGCCGTTGGACCTCAAGGTGAAAAGCAGCGCTATCAACGAGCCTTCACGCAGCATCCCAAGCCGACAATAACAATGCAGTCCCCGACCATTACTCCCGCCGCTTTCCAGACGGCGCCGGCAGCAAACGCCAATCCGCGCGTCATCGCGGCGTGCGTCGCAGTCGTCGTCATTCACGCCGCGCTGCTGGGCGTCGCGCTGACGATGCGCAACGAGCCGCTGCCGCGTCCGATCGAAGCCAAGTCGATTACCGCGCAACTGATCAGCGAAACGCCGCAGCCCGCGCCGCAGCCGGTCGCGGTCGAAACGCCGCCGCCGCCCAAACCGGTTCCGCAGCCCGTTCCGAAGCCGCAACCCAAGCCGAAGGTCAAACCGAAGATCGAGCCGAAGCCCACGCCGCTGCCGGTGACCGAAGCGCCGTCGCAGATCGCCGCGCCCGCGCCCGAACCCACGCCGCCTGCTCCGCCGCAGCCCGTGGCTCCCGCAGCTCCCGCCATCGGCAAGCCGACCATGGATCTGGCCGCGCCGAAGAACGTCGCGCATCTGAGCTGCAATATCGCGCAGCCAGACTATCCGGCCATGGCCAAGCGTCGCGGCGAAACGGGCACGGCCGTCATCCGTCTGACGGTGGGCCTCGCGGGCAAGATCGAAAACGTCACGCTGCAAAAGAGCAGTGGCTCGTCGCGACTCGATGACGCGGCGCTCGACGCGGTGCGCGGCAGCGCGTGCAGCCCGTACAAGGAAAATGGCGAAGCGATTCGCGCGACCGCCACGGTGCCATTCGTTTTCAGTCTGAACGACTGATCGGTTTTTTTAGATACAAGGAAGAAGAGAAATGGAAAATTACGGGATTGCGCACGTCTGGGCGCAAGGCGACTTCGTGACGCGGGGCATCGCGCTCGCGCTCGTCATCATGTCGGTGCTTTCGTGGACGGTGATCGTCGTGAAGGCGTGGAACGTCGTGCGCCTGAAGCGCCTGACCCGAAACGCAGAACAGGCGTTCTGGCACTCCGACGATTTCAACGACGGCATCAAGAAGCTCGGCAGCCAGTCGTCGAGCCCGGCGGACAACCCGTTCCTCGCACTCGCGCTCGCCGGCCAGGAAGCGTCCGAGCATCATCATCAGACGCAGCCGCATCTGCACGATCGCATGGACGTGTCGGACTGGATCACGCGCTGCCTGAAGGACGTCATGGACGAAGGCGTCGGCCGCATGCAGTCGGGTCTCGCGGTGCTCGCGTCGATCGGTTCCACGTCGCCGTTCGTCGGTCTGTTCGGCACGGTGTGGGGGATCTATCACGCGCTGCTGACGATCGGCGCGACCGGCCAGACGTCGATCGATCAGGTCGCGGGGCCGGTCGGCGAATCGCTCATCATGACCGCGTTCGGCCTGTTCGTCGCGATTCCGGCCGTGCTCGGCTACAACGCCCTCACCCGCGCGAACAAGGGCATCGTCACAAAGCTGAACCGCTTCGCGCACGGCCTGCACGCGTTCTTCGTCACCGGCGCGAAGCTCTCGTCGACCAAGCGCGCGGCGAACGCCTCTTCCGACAGCCTGCGTCTCGCGACGCGCGCGTCGTAAGCCGGGAGACTCGCAATGGCCATGAGCCCATTCGCCGGAGACGAAGACGACGGCATGATGAGCGAAATCAACATGACGCCGCTCGTCGACGTCATGCTGGTTCTCCTGATCATCTTCCTCGTCACGATTCCGGCCATGCATCACGCGGTCAAGATCGATCTGCCGCACGCGAGCAGCCAGCCGCAGGACGAGAAACCCGCGCACGTGAACATCGCCATCAAGGCCGACGGCACGACGCTGTGGGACGATCAGCCGGTCGACGAAGCGACGCTCAACGCGCGCATTACGCAGGCCGCGCAGCAGACGCCGCAACCGGAGATTCATCTGCGCGCGGATCGTCAGGTGGCGTACGAGAAAGTCGCCGATCTGATGTCGGCGGCGCAATCGGGCGGGCTGACGAAGATCGGTTTCGTCACCGAGCCGAAAAGCGGCAAGTAACGCGATAACGCGCCCTTTTGCGGGCGCACAAAGTAAAAGGCCTTCATCGTCGGATGAAGGCCTTTTTTCGTGCGCGCTCGGCGCATTCGGGTGAGGCGGTTACTTTGGGTTCGTATAGCCAGAACCAGAAGTCCCGTCACATGCAGCAGCCGTGGTCGACACGGACAGTGCAATCAACCCTATCAGGCTAACTATCAGAGCAGCCGTCAGTTTTCGCATAGGAGCTCCTTAGCGAAAGAGACTTCAATATACCGCCGCCATTTTTGAGGTTCAAGGCTCGCCCGATTGAATCTGTCCATCGCAAACGCGCGCTTCAATGTCATAAACCAATGACAAACGCCAGCGCGGTCAAACTGTTTCGCGTTCCGGGCTTTCCTGAACAGGACATTCTCCTGGGAAGCGCTGGCCGCTGCCGATCGACTCGACAAGAAAATCGACAAACGCGCGCACAGCGGGAATCATGCCCTGCCGCGACAGGAAGACTGCATAGAGTTGCGGCGACGGAAACGTCCAGCCCGGCATCACGGGCGATAGCTGTCCGGTTCGCAACGGCGCGCCGTACATCATCTCGGGCAGCGCCGCGATACCGACGCCGCGCATGACGGCCTCGCGGATCATCGATAGATCCGCCGTGACGAGCCTCGGCTCGTGCTCGAACTCGTGACGCGTGCCATCCGGCGCGATCAGCCGATAGACGTGGCGGCCATCGGCGGAAGGCGTATCCAGTGTGTCGTACTGGGCAAGCTCGGCGGGCGTCATCGGCGGCGCGTTCGACTTCAGCAGCGACGGCGCCGCGACCAGCATCTGCTCCGTGCGCCACAGCGGCCGCGCGACCACGTTCGAGCTCGCAGGCGGCTCCGAGCGCACGCGCAGCGCGACATCGATCGCATCTTCGAACAGATCGACGACGCGATTCGTCACCCGCAGCACGACGCGCACTTCCGGAAAACGATGCATGAAATCCGGCATCACCGCCGACAGAAACGTCTGCGCGATGGTCACCGGCACGCTCACGCGCACCGTGCCGCGCGGCGAATCGCGCAAGCTCTGCACGACGTTCACGGCGGCCTGCGCTTCGGCGAGCATCGCCTGGCAATGCTGGTAGAAAAGCTGGCCCGCCTCGGTCAGCGCGAGCTTGCGCGTCGAGCGCTGCAACAGGCGCACGCCGAGCGACGCCTCGAGTTCCGACACGCGCCGCGACAGTCGGGACTTCGAGATGCCGAGCACGCGCTCCGCCGCCGAAAATCCGCCGTGCTCGACGACGTGCGAGAAATACATCAGATCGTTCAGGTCATGCGAGTCGGCTTTCATGGTCGCTCGGTGGGACTCGGGAATCGGGTCGACGCGGTTCGTTATCCCCAGTGGGACAATCCATTGCGCCAGGGCGTCTTTTACAGCGAAATGCGGCCCATATAATAGCTCTGTGTTCCAGATTTATCGCTATTCCCTTATTTTCGTATCAGTGACGCGAGGCCACCATGTCCACCAGCCGCAGTATCGAACGCATCATTCCGGCGACCCGCACTGTCGAAGGCGGCGGCTTCGTCGTGCATCGCCCGTTTCCGACTCGTCTTCTGATGGATTTCGATCCCTTCCTTCTGCTCGACGAGATGGGTCCCGCCGACTACGCGCCCGGCGAGGCGAAGGGCGCACCCGATCACCCGCATCGCGGCTTCGAAACCGTTACGTACATGCTCGAAGGCGAGTTCGGCCATAAGGACTCGGCGGGCCATTCCGGCACGCTGCGCCCCGGCGACGTGCAGTGGATGACGGCCGGCGCGGGCGTCGTGCACAGCGAAATGCCGGCGGAGGAATTCACGCGCAATGGCGGCCGCGTGCACGGTCTGCAACTGTGGGTGAACCTGCCGCAGCGCGACAAGATGATCGCGCCGCATTATCAGGAAATCCCGTCGGCGCAGATTCCGGTTGCGACGAGCGAGGACGGCAAGGTCCGCGTGAAGGTCATCGCGGGCGAGGCGCTCGGCGTGAAGGCCGCGATCGAGACGCGCACGCCGATCCTCTATCAGCATTTTTCGTTGCAACCCGGCGCGAAGATCGAACTGGCCGTGCCGCGTGATTATCGCGTCTTCGCGTATCCGCTTTCGGGCACCGCGCTGTACGGTCCGCAAAGCCAGCCGGTGCGCGCGCAGCAGATGGTGATCTTCCGCGACGACAGCGATACGATCGCGCTCGCCGCCGGCGACGAGCCCGTCGAACTTCTGCTGATCGGCGGCGTGCCGCTGAAGGAGCCGGTCGTGCGTTACGGTCCGTTCGTGATGAACACGGAGGACGAGATCCGCCAGGCGGTCGTCGACTATCAGGCGGGTCGCATGGGCGCGATCGCGCACTGAGCGCTCTCACCCACGCACCGGAGCGGAATCGGCGAAACGGTGCGGCATGAACGGACACATTGCGTCACAATGACCGTTCTTGCCGCACCGTTTTCGTCATTCCTGCAGTCCAAACAGAACAAGGAGCAACGCATGGCCGGACCTTCCGTGACCGCCACGATCGGCGACATCGACTTTCAAGTCCGTCTCGGCGACGGCACGCATTCGTGGCTCGCCGACGAACCGGCAAGCCTCGGTGGCGGCGACACCGGACCGGAACCGGCGTCGCTGCTGCTCGCGAGCCTCGGCGCATGCACGTCCATCACGCTGAAGATGTACGCGAAGCGCAAGGAATGGCCGCTGGAATCGGTGCATGTCGAGCTGTCGATGAAAAGCGTCGCGCAAGGTACGAACATCGATCGCCGCATCGCGCTCACGGGCGCGCTCTCCGACGAACAGCGGGAACGGCTCTTGCAAATTGCCAACGCGTGCCCGATGCACAAGGTCCTGTCCGGCGCGATTCACATCGAGTCCGGACTCACGCCGCAGTGATGCCGCGGGCACCACGAACGTCCAAGGAAACGTCGTCTTGAATTTCGAACACCTGATCCAGATCAACGATCCGCTCAACCCGCTCGTCGATTCGCTCACGCGCGACCAGCTATGGGAAGGACTCGTCCTGCGCGCCGAGCAGCCGCAATTGTTCGTACTCGGGCTGGATAGCTGCGACATCCTTTCGCGCGATGGCGAAACGATGGAGCGCGAACTGCATTACGGCCAGGCCACCGTGCGCGATCGCGTGACGCTCTCACCCGGCGCGAGCGTGCGCTACGACATCCTGCCGACCGCCGAGTACGTCGGCGGCTCGCTCACGATGGCGATCGAGCAGCCCGACGAGCATCAGCTCTTCCTGCGCTTCACCTACAGCACGACGCTGCCGGAAAACGATCATCCGACACCCGATGAGCGTCAGACGCAGGAGATCGTGAAGTCGGCGTATCGCGAATCGGATATCGATACCGTGCGGCTGATTCGCCAGTTCGTGCACGGTCGCAAGGACGAAAGTCCGCTGCATTGAACGTTCGACGATGCGGTAGCGAATGTTTCGCCGCCGCATCGAGGCTGGCTATCAAAAGTTGCGTTTCGATCGGAAAGTCTAGTTGCAAATAGGAATGGTTATCATTTACTATAGACCCATCGAATCAACGAACGCACACTTCCGACATGACCGACACGCTGCGATCCTCCACGCTCAGGCTGCGCCGCCCGGCTGTCCGCGACGCCGCGATCACCCGCCCGAAGGCGACCACCGTTACCACGGTGCACGTCGCCCACGCAGCGGAAAGCAACGGCGAGCGCTCGCTCAAGAGCGACGCGCTGCTGCAGGGACGCAGCCACGTGAGCATCGTGCATAACGGGGAGACCTATCAGTTGCGCGCAACGCGACTGGGCAAGCTGATCCTGACGAAGTAACGCGCGAGCAAGAACACGCAGTACGTACCGGGTATTGTGGGGACCACCTCGCCAAGAGGTGTTTGGCCTTAGCCAGCGAGGACGACTTGCACGCGAGAATTTAGACCCCTTCGTGCAAACACCAGCCAGTCGTCGATAGCAAGCGAAGCCGCTTTTTTTGGTTCCTGCGCTTTTGCGATGTGCCCTGCCCGACAGGCCACGCAATGATGATCGAGCAAACGGCACGCGCTTCTCAGGAAGGCGTGCCGTTTTTGTTTTCCGGCAGACGATCAGACGTTCTCGATACCCAGCGCCGCGATGCCTGCCTTCGCGATCTGCGCATCCTGATCCGACTTCACGCCCGACACGCCCACCGCGCCCACGATATCCGTGCCCACGAAGATCGGCACGCCGCCTTCGAGCATCGCGGTCATCGGCGCGCTCAGGAACGCCGTGCGGCCCTGTTTGATGGTGTCTTCGTAGACCTTGGTCTCGCGGCGGCCGAGCACGGCGGTGCGCGCCTTGCCCGCCGCCATTTCGGCAGTGCTCGCGCCCGCTCCGTCCAGACGATGCAGATGCAGCAGATGCCCGCCATCGTCGACGATCGCAATCGTCACGTTCCAGTTGTGTTCTCTGGCATGCGCCTCGGCGGCGACGGCCATGGCCTTGACGTCTTCGTCGGTCAATACGGGTTTGGTTCTCACTTCTCGCTCTCGTTGCCGTGCGACACGGCGTGGACGGTTTATCGGCTGAAGCCCCAGAACATCAGGTACCACGCGCTGTCCGCGACGGCTAGCGCAGCGACAAACCATACCATCGTGAGCACGCGCGGAACAAGGGTGGACGCATAGCGGCTCGTCACGCGCCACGCGAGCCACGCACTCCATGCATTCGCGATGAAGAGCAGACCGAGGCGCAGGTCCGTCACCCACCAGAGCGGGACGTGCTCGGCGCGCAGCAGCGATACCGTCGTCGCCGAAAGTCCGAGGAACACGCCGCAGCCCGCGAGCGGAACCAGCGCGAGCGTCAGGTGATGCAGACGCGTCGTTTCGAACTTGCCGAGCATGCGTGCGCCCGCCGCGAGCAGCGCGAGCAGCGCGGTGCCGTACACGAGCCCCGTCGCGACGATGTAGCCGATGACCATCGTGCCGTCGAGCCACGAGAACACGTCGTTCTGTTCCGGATAATGCGTGAACAGGAACCACGGCGCGTTGGTGTCGAGCGGCCAGAGAATGTCGTGATCGATCAGCCAGGCCGCGAGATATTGCTTCAGGTCGACGAACCACGTGCTCACGGTCCAGTGGAACGCGCCGATCGCGATGCCGAGCAGGCCGTACAGGATGAGCGCGGTGTCCCACGGGTTCGCGGCCTTGTCGCCGAGCTTGACGACTTCATCCGATGGCGAGCGCCACGTGAGCGCGATCGCATCGCGATGGCCGCTGCAGCGGCCGCACATGTGGCAGTCGGCGGCGCCCTTCATGTTGCGCAACGGGACGAGCGGCGCGCAGTTGATCGGAATCACACGATGACCGTGCTCGCCCTCTTTGTACGAACGGCGCCACGCATCTTCGCTGACCTTGTAGTGAAACGGCGCAAGCCGCGCGAGCAGCGAGAACACGCCGTTCACCGGGCACAGATACTTGCACCACACGCGCTTTTCGCGGCCGTACAGCACGCCGATGATCATCGCGCCCACGGTCGAGCCACCGAGCACGAGCAGCACGGCCTTCGGATACTGATAGACGCTGACCATCTGGCCATAGATGGTCGTCAACCCGAACGCGACGAACGGCCAGCCGCCCCAGCGCATCCAGCGCGGAATCGCCCAGCCGCGGCCGAACTTGCTCGCGAACTCCGACAGCGCGCCTTCAGGGCACAGCACGCCGCACCATACGCGTCCGAGCATGACCATCGACAGCAGCACGAACGGCCACCAGATGCCCCAGAACACGAACTGCGCGGCGAGCGTGAGATTGTTCCATAGATGCGCGGAGCCATCGGGCAGCGGCATCACAGCGGGAACGACGATCAGAAACGCGTACACGGCAACCACGACCCACTGAATCAAGCGGATCGCGCTGCCGTGACGCTGCATCCAGTGGCCGGCTTGCTGAAGCCGGCCAGGTCTAGGCATTACGGAACTCATGCTGGACGGCTTGCCGCCTTTTGTTTTTGCGCCATCTGGTTTTTCGAATGGCGCATCAGGAGATAGATGACGACCCAGTACACCGCGTACGCAACCAGGTTCATGCCTGCCGGATGCGCGCGATAGCCCGTCAGTGTAGCAACGAGCGAGCCGAAGGTACTCGAATCGTCGAGCAGCCACGACGTGTTCCACACCTGATTGACGATCACCGGCAGCACTTCCATGTCGATCAGCTTGTCGACGCCCGTTTCGAAGAGACCCGCCGCGAGGAACAGCAGCATGATTTCGGTGACGCGGAAGAACGAGCGCCACGAGAAGATCTTGCCGCCGAGTTGCAGCACGTAGAAAGTCAGCAGCGCGAGGCCGAAGCCGAGAATGATCGCGACATACTGCGACACGTCGACGTGCCCCGATTGTCCGAAGCCGACGCCATAGAGGAACACGGCCGTTTCGCTGCCTTCACGCGCGATGGCCACCGCGACGAGCAACGTAATGCCCCACCAGTGCCCGTCCTGCGTGTTCTTTTGCAGCGACGACTCCATGTCGCGCTTGAGCGTGCGGCCGTGGCGCTTCATCCACAGCACCATCTGCACAATCAGCACGCACGCGACCAGCACCATCGCAGTCTGGAAGTAGTCCTGCGCGTCGCCCGACAGCACTTCGGTGAAACCGATGAGCGCGGCGCCCAGCGCCACCGCCGCGAGCAGACCGATGACGACACCAGCCCACAAATAAGGCAGGCCGCGGCGCGCCTGATGATCGCCGTTCTTCAGCCACGCGTAGAGAATGCCGACGACGAGCAACGCCTCGACGCTCTCACGCCACACGATGAAAAGTACCTGCCCCATTCCAAACCTCCAGCAATATCCACTTCTATCGGCCGCGCGAGCGTGATGTCGCTGCGCGGCGCGTTGCGTTACTTCGCGACGATCACACCCTGCGCGCTCTGATGAAAGTCGTCGAAGAACTTGTATTCACCCGGGTCCAGCGGCGCGATCACGACGAACGAATCGGCGCCCGGCGCGAGCACCTTCTCCTTGCGCAGCTGCACGCTTTCGAACTCGGCCGCGCCCTTGCCGATGTTGTGCACTTCGATCTTGATGCGCTGGCCCGCCGGCACTTCGATGCGCGTCGGGTTGAGCTTGCCGTCGTTCATTTCGAGCTTGAACGTGGGCAGATCCGCGGCGTGTGCGATCCCGGAGGCGAACCCGCACAGCGCGATCGCGGCCATCTGGCTTTTCAGTTTCATGCGTACTTCCTGAGAAAGAACGCGCCCGGTCCGGGATGCCAGGCGCCTGGGACGATCAGTAGCCGCCCTTCTTGCCGATGCCCGCGAACGGGAAGTCGTACTCGATCGTGAACGGCTTGAACCACGGACCCACGCCCGTTTCCTTGTCGGTGTGACGGCCGAACGCCATGTGACCTTCCTGCGTAGGCGGCGAGATGTGCAGCTTCAGGTGATACTTGCCCGGGCCGAAGAGCTTGACGTTGTCGCCGTAGTGCGGGCCGTCGCTCGCGACCATCGGCATCAGGTCGCCCTTGATGCTCTGCGTCGTGCCGACCTTCGTGAGCTCGTACGTCACGTTCAGATACGGCATCCAGTCGCCTTCGGCGAAACCGGTCGGGTTGTTCTTGACCGCGTGGATATCCGCCTCGAGGTGGATGTCCGAATCCGACGCCTTGCGCATCATGCCTTCCGGCGCCATCGTGATCGGCTGGAGGTATACGGCGCCGGTTTCCATGCCGCCCTCGATGTGCTGCTTGCCGATCGGATATTCGGCGGCCGAGGCTGCCATCATCGCCGTGAGACCTGCGGCGGCGACGAGGCCGCGCATCAACGTTGAACCCATCAGAAACTCCTTGTTGTTATCCATTGGCGCGCGTGCCACGCGAGCCTATGCCACTGAAATACCGGACCGGCACGTCAGACGCCCGGAAAGCAAGCGCCGGCCGGGGCAACACCTCCCCTTGGAATGGCCGGACCACCGGTTGCCAGAGCGGCGTTAGCACAACTCTGTGAACGTTAATACGAACCATTCTCAATGTTCATCAGTTTAGCATCGTTCGACACCCGGAACAATTTGCGCAAGCTTACAAACCTAGGCGCAACAAGGCTTTTCACGCGATCGGCGCGCCTTGAATAGCGACAAAAAAACGCGGCGAACCCTTCGATTCGCCGCGTTTTTTAAATTAAGCCTTAAAAATCACTTACATATAGCTTACTTGCCACCGATACCGCTCACGTGATCGCCCACATTCGCCCCGAATACGCGCTGTCGCAACAGCGCCAATTGGTCGCGCGTCTGAGCTGCCTTTTCGAATTCGAGATTCTTCGCGTGGTCCATCATCTGCTTTTCGAGCCGCTTGAGTTCCTTCGAGATCTGTTTCTCGGACATGTCCTCGAACTTCGCGCGCGTCTGCGCTTCCTTGAGTTCGGCGCGGGCTTCGTCGGCGTTGTAGACGCCATCGATGATGTCCTTGATGCGCTTCTCGACGCCACGCGGCGTGATGCCCATCTTCTCGTTGTGCGCGATCTGCTTGGCGCGCCGCCGTTCGGTTTCGCCGATGGCGCGCTTCATCGAGTCGGTCATGTTGTCGGCGTAGAGAATCGCCTTGCCGTTCACGTTGCGCGCCGCGCGGCCGATGGTCTGGATCAGCGAGCGTTCCGCGCGCAGGAAACCTTCCTTGTCGGCGTCGAGAATCGCGACGAGCGACACTTCGGGAATATCGAGACCCTCGCGCAGCAGGTTGATGCCGACCAGCACGTCGAAGGTGCCGAGCCGCAGGTCGCGGATGATTTCCACGCGCTCGACCGTGTCGATATCGCTGTGCAGATAGCGCACCTTCACGCCGTGGTCGGCGAGAAACTCGGTGAGTTGCTCCGCCATGCGCTTCGTGAGCACGGTGACGAGCACGCGCTCGTGAACCGCGACGCGCGCGTTGATTTCCGAGAGCACGTCGTCGACCTGCGAACGCGCGGGGCGCACTTCGATGTCCGGATCGACGAGACCGGTCGGCCGCACGAGCTGCTCGGCCACCTGCCCCGCCTTCTGCTTTTCGTAGTCGGCGGGCGTTGCGGAGACGAAGATCGCCTGCCGCATCTTGCGCTCGAACTCGTTGAACTTGAGCGGGCGGTTATCGAGCGCGGACGGCATGCGAAAACCGTAATCGACGAGATTTTCCTTGCGCGCACGGTCGCCGTTGTACATGCCGTTCAACTGGCCGATCAGCACGTGCGATTCGTCCAGCAGCATCAGCGCGTCGGGCGGCAGATAGTCGACGAGTGTCGGCGGCGGCTCGCCGGGCGCCGCGCCCGAGAAATGCCGCGAGTAGTTCTCGATGCCCTTGCAGAAACCGAGTTCCTGCAGCATTTCCAGATCGAAGCGCGTGCGCTGCTCCAGCCGTTGCGCTTCGACGAGCTTGCCCTGGCTGTGGAAAAACTCGAGCCGCTCGCGCAGTTCAAGCTTGATCGTCTCGATCGCGCGCATGACGGTGTCGCGCGGCGTCACGTAGTGCGACGACGGGTACACGGTGAAGCGCGGAATCTTGTTGCGCACGCGGCCGGTGAGCGGATCGAAGAGCATCATCGATTCGACTTCGTCGTCGAAAAGCTCGACGCGCACCGCCATTTCCGCGTGTTCCGCCGGAAAAATGTCGATGGTGTCGCCGCGCACGCGGAACGAGCCGCGCTGGAAATCGGCTTCGTTGCGCGTGTACTGCATGGCGATCAGGCGCGCGATGACGTCGCGCTGGCCGAGCTTGTCGCCGGTGCGCAGCGTGAGAATCATCCTGTGGTACTCGGACGGATTGCCGATACCGTAAATCGCCGAGACCGTCGCGACGATCACCACGTCGCGCCGTTCGAGCAGGCTCTTGGTGGCCGAGAGCCGCATCTGCTCGATGTGCTCGTTGATCGACGAATCCTTCTCGATGAACAGATCGCGCTGCGGCACGTACGCTTCCGGCTGGTAGTAGTCGTAGTACGAGACGAAGTACTCGACCGCGTTGCGCGGAAAGAACTCGCGGAATTCGGAGTAAAGCTGCGCGGCGAGCGTCTTGTTCGGCGCGAAGACGATCGCCGGGCGGTCCATGCGCGCGATGACATTGGCCATCGTGAAGGTCTTGCCGGAGCCGGTCACGCCGAGGAGCGTCTGGAACGACAGGCCGTCCTCGACGCCCTCGACGAGCGTGGCGATGGCGTCGGGCTGATCGCCTGCGGGCGGATACGGCTGATAGAGCTGGAACGGCGAACCGTCGAACGTGACGAATTTCGATTCGTCCAGTGCGTCGGGCGTTTCGATAAGAGTATCGGACATGAGAACCTGAGTCTTCGCCGGGGCAAACACTTATTCTAGCGGCTGGCGGAAAACACGCTCGGCACCGCCCGAACCGGCGCCTGCATGAAAAACACGCATCTTCGAGGGGCCGCGCCGAAAAAGCCCGCCCGGATTCGCTACAATGTGCGGCTGGGCTCGACGGCTTCGAGCCGTTTGGCGCCGCGCTCTGCGTCTTTCTGCGCGATGTTTTCGAGGCGCATCCGCATCATCCGTTTGCATTCCGCTGCACGTCCTTCCTTCACTGCCGATAGATCATGTCTCTTTTCTCTGCTGTCGAACTCGCTCCCCGCGACCCTATCCTGGGCCTCAACGAAGCCTTCAACGCCGACACGCGCACGACCAAAGTCAATCTGGGCGTCGGTGTGTACACCAACGAGGAAGGCAAGATTCCGCTGCTGCGCGCCGTGCGCGACGCCGAGAAAGCGCGCGTCGATGCAGCGCTGCCGCGCGGCTATCTGCCGATCGACGGCATCGCCGCGTATGACGCCGCCGTGCAGAAGCTGCTGCTCGGCGACGACTCGCCGCTGATCGCCGCAGGCCGCGTCGTGACGGCGCAGGCGCTCGGCGGTACGGGCGCGCTGAAGATCGGCGCGGACTTTTTGAAGCGTCTGAATCCGAACGCCGTCGTCGCGATCAGCGATCCGAGCTGGGAAAACCACCGCGCGCTGTTCGAAAGCGCCGGTTTCGAAGTGGTGAACTATCCGTACTACGAAGCCGCCACGCACGGCGTGAACTTCGACGCCATGCTCACGGCGCTCAACGGCTACGCGCCGGGCACGATCGTCGTGCTGCACGCGTGCTGCCACAACCCGACCGGCGTCGATCTGTCGGACGATCAGTGGAAGCAGATCGTCGAGGTCGTGAAGGCGCGCAATCTCGTGCCGTTCCTCGACATGGCGTATCAGGGCTTCGCGGAAAACATCGACGCCGATTCCGCCGCCGTGCGCCTGTTCGCGGCCGCCGAGCTGAACGTGTTCGTGTCGTCGTCGTTCTCGAAGTCGTTCTCGCTGTACGGCGAGCGCGTCGGCGCGCTGTCGATCATCACGACGGGCAAAGAGGAATCCACGCGCGTGCTGTCGCAGCTCAAGCGCGTGATCCGCACCAACTACTCGAACCCGCCGACGCATGGCGGCTCGATCGTCGCGGCCGTGCTGGCGTCGCCGGAACTGCGCGCGACCTGGGAGCAGGAACTGGGCGAAATGCGCGACCGCATCCGCGCGATGCGCAACGGTCTCGTCGAGCGCCTGAAGGCGAACGGCGTCGATCGCGACTTCTCGTTCGTCGACAAGCAACGCGGCATGTTCTCGTATTCGGGCCTGAGCGCCGCGCAAGTCGATCGCCTGCGCGAAGAGTTCGGCATCTACGCCGTGAGCACCGGCCGTATTTGCGTGGCCGCGCTGAACACGCGCAACCTCGATGTCGTCGCGACTGCTGTCGCAGCCGTGCTGAAGTAACACAGCAAGCCGCTCCGGCAGCTTTCGGAACGAAAATGGCGCCCTTTGCGGGCGCCATTTTTTGTTCTCGGCATAGCCAACAGGCTTTGCGAGTGCGTCAGAGCGTCTTTTGCGCGGGGGCGACAGCGGGCGTCGCGTCGTCGTCCTCGACAAAGCCGAGGGAAATCGCGCGCGCCAGTTCAGCGCTCACATCAGCCACGGCGATCTGCTCGTGGCGCACGGCCGCATTGCCGCCTTCGCCCGCGTGCATGCAGAACGCGAGCGCGATCGGAAACAGGATGGCAACGGGCCAGTAGGTCGATATTGTCTTTTTCATTGGACTGCCTTTCGTCTATATGCCGCAGGGAAAAAGATCCACTGACGGACACTTCGAATCTTACGGAATCGTCGCGATCTTAAAAAGACGTTGAAAAGCAAAGGATTGTTGCGCGCGCGACAACAAGCCGTTTTCGCCGACGCGCGTGGGCGATCGCGGTAATCCGACACCTTGCCGTCATAAAGGCTTACAAAGTTGTCGGGGACATCCGCGCGCTGCTGGTGTCTTATTCAGTAATGGTTCGACAGGTACGTTCAAAGTCATGAAATTCGCAGTCGCTGGTCTCTTGCTTGCGTCGTCCGCCGCGCTTCTGGGCGGCTGTGCAGCCTATCCAGGCGCGCCGGCCTACGGTGGCGCCTATGGTCCGGGCGTCTACGACGATCCGGGATATGGTTATGGCGGTGGGTACTACGGCGGTCCGCCGGTCGTGCAACCGGGTGTCGTCGTCGGGGGCGGGTATTACGGGGGTGGCTACTATGGCGGTCCCGGCCCGAGCCGCTATTGGGATGACGGCCCCGGCTGGCGGCGTCCTCCTCCGGGAAACTGGAACAACCGGCCGCACAATGGCGATCACGGCGGCCCGCCGCCGCAGGCCGGCGGCGGACGTCCGCCCGGTGGTCCGCCGCCACAGGCGGGCGGCGGTGCGCAACCGTTGCCCAAGGCCGTCGGCGGTCCTCCGATGCGGCCCGCATCCCCACCGCCGGCCAATTCGGGCGGCGGAAATCGCGGCGGTAATAGCGGCAATCCCAGTTACGGCGGCGGGAACAACAAATGGCATACCGGGCCGGTCGGCAACTGAGCCAATCGCCCGGACGTCGAAAGACGAATAAACGGCGCCGGAACGCATGTTCCGGCGCCGTTTTAATTTCCCGACGCTGCGTTCATCCCAGATGTGACCGCTGCGCCTTATAAAGCTCGCGGAACGTACGCCCGACCGGCGCGGGCATGTCGCGTGTGCCGGTCCATCCGGCGGCGAAAGGCAATCGCGAGATTGCTTTCCGGCTGCCGCCCATGCGTTCGAGCACGCGCACCGCGAGCTTGGTGAATAGCGCGTACGCCGCCGGGCGCCTGGCAAGATAACCCCACGCCGCGAGCGCGGCGCGTTCGTTCCATGGCCGCAGCCGCCGCTCCATCTGCTTCTCGCGCAACTTGCGCAGCAAATCCGACAACGGAATGCCCACCGGACAGACGCTGTTGCACTCGCCGCACAGCGTCGCGGCTTGCGGCAGATCGAGCGCCTTGTCGATACCGACGTACGCCGGCGTGAGTACCGAGCCCATCGGCCCGGGATACACCCAGCCGTACGCATGCCCGCCGATCTTCTGATACACCGGGCAATGATTCATGCACGCGCCGCAGCGGATACAGCGCAGCATCTCCTGAAACTCGCCGCCGATCAGCCCGGTCCGCCCGCCATCGACGAGCACGAAATACATATGCTCGGGGCCGTCGGTTTCGCCGGGCGCGCGCGGGCCGGTCAACAGCGAAAAGTAGTTCGAGATGGTCTGGCCGGTCGCCGAGCGCGGCAACAGGCGCATCGCGGTCGCGAGATCCTCGAGCGTCGGCAGCACCTTTTCGATCCCCGTCACCGCCACATGCACACGCGGCATCACCGTGCACATGCCTTCGTTGCCCTCGTTGGTCACGACGGCTACGGACCCCGTCTCCGCGATCAGAAAGTTGCCGCCCGTCACCCCCATGTCCGCCGACATGAAATGCGGACGCAGCACCTCGCGCGCTTCCCGGGTCATCTCGGGAATGTCGGTGAGACGCGGCTTGTTGTGCGTCTTCGCGAAGAGATCGGCGATCTGCTCCTTATCCTTGTGAACGACCGGCGCGATGATGTGACTCGGCGGTTCGTTGTCGTTGATCTGCAGGATGTATTCGCCGAGATCGGTTTCGATCGACTGCACGCCCATCTCACCGAGCACGCGATTCAACTGCATCTCTTCCGAGACCATCGACTTGGTCTTGATGACCTTCTTCACGTCGTGCTTGCGGGCGATGTCCGCGACGAGCTTCGCCGCATCCTGCGTCGTTTCCGCGTACAGCACCGTGGCGCCGCGCCGGGTCGCCTCGCGCTCGAAGGTTTCAAGCCACACGTCGAGATTCTCGAGCGCGCGGTCGCGGCGCTCTTTCAGCGCGGCGCGCGTCGCTTCGAAGTCGATTTCGCGCACCGCGCTCGCCCGCGCGCTGACGAACTTGGTCGAGAGCTTCGTGAGATTCTGCTGCAGGCGCTCATCTGCGAGCTTGCTGGCGGCGCGGGCCTTGAAGTGCATCGTCTGGACTTGCATGTGGGATCTCTCTTTTCGATGCGCTCAGGCGCGGCCTTGCGCGTCGCCCGCGAGCACCTGCGCGATGTGCAGCACGCGCGTCGACGTATCGCCGGTGCGGCGCAGGCGCCCTTCGATGTTCAGCATGCAGCCGAGGTCGCCGAGCACGACGGCATCCGCCCCGCTGGCGCGGATATTCGCGCATTTTTCATCGACGATCGCAGTCGAGATGTCGCCATACTTCACCGCGAACGTGCCGCCGAAGCCGCAGCAGTGCTCGCAGCCGCTCATCTCGGTGACCGGCACGCCCGCCTGCGCGAGCAGTTCGCGCGGCTGCGACTTGACGCCGAGCTCACGCAGGCCCGAGCAGGAATCGTGATAGGTCACCATGCCGTCGAACGCACCCGGCTCCATGCGCGCCTTCGCGACGGTCACGAGAAAATCGGTCAGCTCGAATACGCGCGGCTGCAGGCGCGCGTAGCGGCTCATCAGTTGCGGATCGTCGCGAAACAGATCGCCGTAATGCGCGCGGATCATGCCGCCGCAGGAACCCGACGGCACGACCACGTAATCGAACTGCTCGAACTCGCCCAGCGTCTTTTCGGCGAGATCGCGAGCGAGCGGCCGGTCGCCCGAGTTATACGCAGGCTGGCCGCAACAGGTCTGCGAGGGCGGAACGATGACTTCGAACCCTGCCCGCTCGATCAGCTTGATGACCGAGAAGCCGATCTCGGGGCGCATCATGTCGATGAGACACGTGACGAATAGTCCGACTCGCATGGGGCGTTTCCTGTTTTGTAGAAGTGATGTGAACGCACGGCGATTATCCGCGAAAAGTCAGGCCCGGCGGCGCTCGCAGCCCCCGCGCGCGAGACCGGCGCGATCCCTGTTCGTTAGCAGCGTTCTTTTTTTCACATTATGAGATACAATTGCCATTCCGCTGTTTGACGCATCAACCGATTTTTCACGATGAGCGATACGAACCCGGAATCCAAGACTTCCATTCAAGTGATCGAGCGCATGATGCGTCTTCTCGACGCACTCGCCGGTCACACTGATCCCGTCAGCCTGAAAGAGCTCTCCCAGAGCACCGATCTGCACCCGTCCACGGCGCACCGCATCCTCAACGACATGGTGTTGTGCCGGCTCGTCGACCGTTCGGACCCTGGCACCTACCGGCTCGGCATGCGTTTGCTGGAACTCGGCAACCTGGTGAAAGCGCGTCTTTCGGTGCGCGAAGCCGCGATGCCGCCGATGCGAGAACTGCATCGCCAGACTGGCCAGACCGTGAATCTGTCCGTGCGCCAGGGCGATGAGATCGTCTATATCGAGCGCGCGTATTCGGAGCGTTCCGGCATGCAGGTCGTACGCGCGATCGGCGGCCGTGCGCCTCTGCATCTGACCTCGGTCGGCAAGCTCTTTCTCGCCGCCGACGAAGCCACGCGCGTGCGCGCCTACGCGATGCGTACCGGCCTCTCCGGCCACACGCAAAACAGCATCACCGATCTCACCAAGCTCGAGCGCGAGTTGTCCCTCGTGCGCCAGCAAGCCTGCGCGCGCGACAACGAGGAACTCGAACTCGGCGTGCGCTGCATCGCCGCGGGCATTTACGACGATACCGGACGACTGGTCGCCGGCCTGTCGCTATCCGCGCCCGCCGACCGCCTTCAGGACGCGTGGCTCAAGCAACTGAGCCACACCGCGCTCGAAATCTCGCAATCGCTCGGCTATCACCCGGAACAGGCGGTGCCCGACACGCCGCCGGCACACCACGCGCATCGCTGAAACCGCGCGCCAATGAAAAACGGGATTCGTCTTTCGACGAATCCCGTTTGCTTTTGAGCGACCGCTCGAGCGCGGCTTACGGATTGGCGCCGCTGCCCATGTCCGCGCTCATGATGTGCGGCTCGCCAAGCGTATCGAGAAACGAGCGCAGGCGGCCTGCATCGGCGAAACGCGAGTACTTGCCGTAGGAGTCGAGCAGCACCATCACGACCGGACGGCCGTTCACGTTCGCCTGCATCACGAGACATTCGCCCGCTTCGTTGATGAAGCCGGTCTTCTGCAAGCCGATATCCCACGACGCGTTACGGATCAGCGCATTCGTGCTGTTGTAGGCGAGATTGCGCTTGCCGGTGAAGACGTCGTAACTGCGGTCGGTCGAGAACTTGCGGATCATCGGATACTGATATGCCGCGTTGACCATCTTCACGAGGTCACGCGCGCTCGACACGTTCTGGCTCGTCAGACCCGTCGAGTTCTCGAAGTGCGTGTCGGTCATGCCGAGCGATTTGGCCTTCGCGTTCATCGCGGCGATGAACGCCGGACGGCCACCCGGGTAATAACGCGACAACGCCGCCGCCGCGCGATTCTCGGATGCCATCAGCGCGATATGCAGCATGTCCTCGCGATTCAGCACCGAGCCGACGGCCAGGCGCGAACCGGTGAACTTCTCGTAGTCGCGGTCTTCGTCCGTGACGCTCAGATCTTCGGTGAGCGGCGTGTGTGAGTCGAGCACGACCATCGCGGTCATCAGCTTGGTGATCGAGGCGATCGGCACGACGGCGCGCGAGTTCTTGTCGAAGAGCGTCTCAGACGTGTTCTGGTCCACCACATAGGCGACGCTCGAGCGCAGCGCGAGACTGTCGGGCGTGTCGTGCAGGCCGAACGCCTGACCGACCGACGTCGCACGCGGCTGATACGCCACCGCATGCACCGCGCCGCGGCGCGCGTGCGGTTCCATGCGGTACGAGACGCGGCGCTTGCGCGATGCACGGGGCGCATCGTCGTCGTCATCGGCAGCGGCAACCTTCGCGGCCTTCGCCGGCTTGGGGGCCTTCAGGGAGGTTTTCGCGACGCGCGCCGGCTTTTCGGCTGTGGCGGCGGGTTTCTTTGCAGTCTTGGTTGCGGTGGCGGTCTTTGCGAGGGCTTCAGCCGGAGCCGCTGCGAAGGACGTCGCTACGACGATGGAGACAGCGATGGACAATGCCGAGCGCATTGCCACGCCATGCACCATCTTCAGCGACGAAAACATTTCGGTTTTCATTGGTGTTCTGTTGGGCGGCTGGAGAGTACCGCCAAGTGTAGTGAAGCTACTAAATTTAAGCAATATTAAGCACTTATCGGCACTCGTTAATCCGAGTTGTAAGCCGCGATTGCATATTGCCGATCAACAGCGCGCCTCGATCGGAAAAAACGATCGTGCCGGCGGAAACAGTGCTGCCCAAAGCGCGCTTTCTACACAACGACCAACGCACTATCGGCAAAACTTTCCACGACTTTAGGCAAATGCGTGAAGCAGGCCGGACAAAACGCAGACTTTCGAATCGAGGGATGTGAGCACCCGGATGCCACGGGTCATCGCACGGGAAATCGGACAGCCGAAATGTTAACGTTTCTTCAACAATTTGGTGTACGGCGACATCCTAAAAATAGGACGAACTTCAGAAACATCTTGTTTTGCGCCGCGTCAGACCGTGATTTACGCGCGCGGACGCAACATCAAACTTTCACGCGCTCGTGGTCTTATGAGGTCTCGCATACTCGCCGCGTCGCGCTGAGAGCCCTGCCCCGCCAAGGTGCATAGGGTTTTCACGGAGCCCTTGTCAGCAGGAATTATCGACAAGTAAGCTCTTGTTTAACAAGCCTTTTCCGCCTTTTGTGCGGCGCACAAAAAGTGCTTGACATCCATCGGAATATCTCTAAAATGAGCTTCATGTTGCGACGCACCAATCGCAGTTGCACTTAGCCGGCCAGGTTCATCGCGCCGGATCTACCCAAACCACGACCCGCGTTTGATGGGTCGGCCATCAGGAGCCTGAGATGACGCTGTTGACCCCCGAGCAAATCGCCGCTGCACAGAAAGCCAATTTCGACACGCTGTTCGGTCTGACGAACAAGGCGTTCGAAGGCGTCGAGAAGCTGGTCGAACTGAACCTGCAAGTCGTGAAGTCGACGCTGGCCGAAAGCCAGGAAAACGCACAGCGCGCGCTGTCGGTGAAGGACGCGCAAGAACTGCTCGCGCTGCAAGCCAGCCTGACGCAGCCGGTCGCTGAAAAGGTGCTGTCGTATGGCCGTCACCTGTATGAAATCGCGTCGGCCACGCAAGCTGAATTCGCCCGCGTCGCGGAAGCGCAGTACGAAGAACAGAACCGCAAGGTGCAAACGCTCGTCGACAACGTCGCGAAGAACGCACCGGCCGGCTCGGAAACCGCTGTCGCCGTGATCAAGTCGGCCATCACCGCCGCCAACACGACGTACGAAACGGTTCACAAGGCAACGAAGCAAGCTGTCGAAATCGCTGAAAGCAACTTCAACGCCGCCGCCACGGCTGCGACGAAGGCTGCTACGCAAGCGACCGAACAAGCTTCGCGCGTCGCCAAGAAGTCGGTTGCGTAAGTTTGACGGCCGGGCCCTGCCCGGTTGAGCGCAGCACGCATCGAGAAGAACCCGGCCCTTGCGCCGGGTTTTTTTTCGTCCGTCTTTTGCGTTACGCATAAAGAAAAGGCGCGCTCCCGTGAAGGAGCGCGCCTTGGCACTTTCTTGAAGCGCTGCGCTTACTTCTTGCGCTGCGGCGGCAAGTCCGTGCACACGCCTTCGTACAACTCGGCAGCCATACCGACCGATTCGCCGAGCGTCGGGTGCGGGTGGATCGTCTTGCCGATGTCGGTCGCATCCGCGCCCATCTCGATCGCGAGACACACTTCGCTGATCAGATCGCCCGCATTCAGACCGACGATGCCGCCGCCGATCACGCGATGCGTCGTTTCATCGAAGATGAGCTTGGTGAAGCCTTCATCGCGGCCATTGGCGATCGCGCGGCCCGATGCGGCCCACGGGAACACCGCCTTGCCGAACTTGATGCCTTCGGCCTTGCACTGTTCTTCCGTCTTGCCGGCCCACGCCACTTCCGGATCGGTGTAAGCCACCGATGGAATCTGCAGCGCATCGAAATATGCCTTCTCGCCGTGGGCCGCTTCCGCCGCGACGTGGCCTTCATGCACGGCCTTGTGCGCGAGCATCGGCTGGCCGACGAGATCGCCGATCGCGAAGATGTGCGGCACGTTGGTACGCATCTGCTTGTCGACGTTGATGAAGCCGCGATCCGTCACCGCCACGCCCGCCTTGTCCGCGCCGATCTTGCCGCCGTTCGGGCTGCGGCCGACCGCGAGCAGCACGAGGTCGTAACGCTGCGGTTCGCTCGGCGCCTTCTCGCCTTCGAAGGTCACGTAGATGCCGTCTTCCCTGGCCTCGGCCTTGGTCGTCTTGGTCTTGAGCATCAGGTTCGTGAAGCGCTTGGCGTTGAACTTCTCCCAGACTTTCACGAGATCGCGGTCCGCGCCGGCCATCAGGCCGTCGAGCATTTCGACGACATCGATGTCCGCGCCGAGCGTCGAATACACCGTCGCCATTTCCAGGCCGATGATGCCGCCGCCCACCACGAGCATGCGCTTCGGCAGCTGACGCAGTTCGAGCGCGCCGGTCGAATCGACGACACGCGGATCGTCCGGGAAGAACGGCAGCTTCACCGCCTGCGAACCGGCCGCGATGATCGCCTGCTTGAACTTCACGACCTTCTTGCCGTCCGGACCGTTCACTTCCATGTGATACGGATCGACGAAATTGCCGACGCCCGTCACGACCTGAACCTTGCGCGCCTTCGCCATGCCCGCGAGACCGCCGGTCAGCTTCTTGACGACGCCTTCCTTGAAGCCACGCAGCTTGTCGAGATCGACCTTCGGCTCGCCGAAGCTGATGCCGTGCGCCGCGAGTTCCGCCGCTTCGTCGATGACGAGCGCGGTGTGCAGCAACGCCTTGGACGGGATGCAGCCGACGTTCAGACACACGCCGCCCAGCGTCGAATAACGCTCGACCAGCACCGTCTTCATGCCGAGGTCGGCGGAGCGGAACGCCGCCGAATAGCCGCCGGGACCCGCGCCGAGCACGAGCATGTCGCACTCGACATCCGCCGAACCGGAATAGCTGCCGGCCTGAGGTGCAGGCGTGGGTGCGGCGGCAGGTGCCGGCGCCGCTTTTTGAGGCGCCGCCGCGGGAGCCGCCGCGCCGCCTTCGAGCGTCAGAACCAGCGTGCCTTCCGACACGTTGTCGCCGACCTTCACCTTCACTTCCTTCACCGTGCCCGCAGCAGGCGAAGGCACGTCCATCGTGGCCTTGTCGGATTCGAGCGTGATGAGCGACTGCTCCTTCTCGACCGTATCGCCCGGTTTCACGTGCACTTCGATGACCGGAATGTCCTTGAAGTCGCCGATGTCCGGCACCTTCACGTCCTGCACGCCGCCACCGGCCGCAGCCTGCGCGGGCGCGGCGGCCGGAGCCGGCGCGGCAGCGGGCGCAGCCGCAGCACCCGCGCCTTCCGTTTCGACCATCGCGATGACCGAGCCCTGCGAGACCTTGTCGCCCTGCTTGACCTTCACTTCCTTGACGGTGCCCGCGAAATCGGCGGGCACTTCCATCGTGGCCTTGTCGGTTTCGAGCGTGATGACGCCCTGTTCCTTTTCGATGCTGTCGCCGGGTTTGATATTGACTTCGATGACATCGACATCGGAGAAGTCGCCGATGTCGGGTACTTTTAGTTCGACGAGACTCATGTTGTCCCCTAAGAGATGTGCGGATGGAACCTCAGGGCAAAGCCCCGAGGTTCCGCCGTCGGCCAGATCAGAAGATCAGAGAATGACGCGACGGAAATCGCCCAGAATCGCCGACAGATAAGCGTTGAAGCGCGCAGCGGCCGCACCGTCGATGACGCGATGGTCGTACGACAGCGACATCGGCAGCGTGAGGCGCGGTACGAACTGCTTGCCGTCCCACACGGGCTTCTGATAGCCGCGCGACAGACCGAGAATCGCGACTTCGGGCGCGTTGATGATCGGCGTGAAGTGCGTTCCGCCGATGCCGCCCAGCGACGAGATCGAGAAGCAGCCGCCCTGCATCTGATCGGGCTTGAGCTTGCCGTCGCGCGCGAGCTTCGACAGCTCCGCCATTTCCTTGGCGATATCGACGAGGCCCTTCTTGTCCGCGTCGCGGATCACCGGAACGACGAGGCCGTTCGGCGTATCGGCCGCGAAACCGACGTGGTAGTACTTCTTGAACACGAGGTTGTCGCCGTCCAGGCTCGCGTTGAAGTCCGGGAACTTCTTGAGCGCCGAGACCACGGCCTTGATGACGAACGCGAGCATCGTGAACTTCACGCCGGCCTTTTCGTGTTCCTTGTTCAGCTTCACGCGCAGTTCTTCGAGCTCGGTGATGTCCGCTTCGTCGTTGTTCGTGACGTGCGGGATCATCACCCAGTTGCGATGCAGGTTCGCGCCCGAGATCTTCTTGATGCGCGACAGCGGCTTCGGATCGACCGGGCCGAACTTGGTGAAGTCGATCTTCGGCCACGGCAAGAGACCCAGCTCGCCACCGCCGCCGCCCGCCGGCGCCGCCGCGGCAGGCGCCTTGCCCTGCCCCGTCATCACGCCCTTCACGAACGCGGTGATGTCTTCCTGCGTGATACGGCCCTTCGGACCCGTGCCGCTCACACGCGAGACATCGACGCCCAGATCGCGCGCGAACTTGCGCACCGAAGGCGACGCGTGGCTGGACGTGCGCGTGCCGTCGCCGGCCGGGATCACGGGCGCCTGCGCGAGCGCGGACGGCGGCTCTTTCGCGGGCACCGGTTTCGCGGGCGCATCCGACGGCACTTCGACCGGCTTGGCAGGCGCGGGCGCGGCAGCCGCCGCGGGCGCTGCCGCGCCATCGCCGCCTTCCAGCACGAGGATCAGCGTGCCTTCGGACACCGTGTCGCCGACCTTGACCTTCAGTTCCTTCACCGTGCCCGACGCGGGGCTCGGCACGTCCATCGTCGCCTTGTCGGATTCGAGCGTGACGAGCGACTGCTCCTTCTCGACCTTGTCGCCGACCTTCACGCCGATCTCGATGACCGGAATGTCCTTGAAGTCGCCGATGTCCGGCACCTTCACTTCGACGGAACCGCCGCCGCTCGCCGCAGGCGCGGCAGCGGCAGCCGGAGCGGCTGCCGGAGCAGGCGCGGCGGCCTGCTTCGGTGCTTCGGCGGACGCGCCGCCTTCCAGCACGACGATCAGCGTGCCTTCCGACACGTTGTCGCCCACTTTGACCTTGATTTCCTTCACGACGCCCGCTGCCGAGCTCGGCACGTCCATCGTGGCTTTATCCGATTCGAGGGTGACGAGCGACTGCTCGGGCTCCACGGTATCGCCCACCTTGACCAGTACCTCGATCACGGGGACGTCCTTGTAATCGCCGATGTCCGGCACTTTGACTTCGATCGCTTGACTCATTATTAGTGTCTCCTGGGTTGCACGCGGGCTCCTTCCGCTTCGGAAGGAGCCCGCGTCACAACGCACGGGGGCGATGCCTTTAGACGGTCATCGGGTTGGGTTTGGACGGGTCGAGGTTGTACTTCTTGATCGCCTCAGCGACGACCTTGCGCTCGATCGTGCCTTCGTCGGCCAGCGCATTCAGCGCGGCCAGCGTCACCCAGTAGCGGTCGACTTCGAAGAAGTGGCGCAGCGCCTCGCGCGTATCCGAGCGGCCGTAACCGTCGGTGCCGAGCACCACGAACTTGTTCGGCACATGGCCGCGGATCTGGTCGACGAGCGCACGGATGTAGTCCGTCGATGCAATCACCGGGCCCTTCGCGCCCTTGAGCAGCGCGCTCACGTGCGGCACGCGCTTCTCTTCCGTCGGATGCAGCAGGTTCCAGCGCTCGCACGCCTGACCGTCGCGGGCCAGTTCGGTGAAGCTCGGCACGCTCCAGAGATCGGCGCTGACGCCCCAGTCGTTCTTCAGCAGGTCGGCGGCGGCGATCACTTCGTTGAAGATCGTGCCCGCGCCCATCAGCTGGACGTGCGCCTTGGCCGGAGCCTCGGCCTTCTTGAACGCGTACATGCCCTTGATGATGTCCGAGGCCACCGCATCGCCTTGCGGGATCGCCGGATGCTCGTAGTTCTCGTTCATCACCGTGATGTAGTAGTACACGTCTTCCTGCTCCGCGACCATGCGGCGCAGGCCGTCCTGCATGATGACAGCGAGTTCGTAACCGAAGGTCGGGTCGTAGCTCACGCAGTTCGGAACCGACGCCGCCCACAAGAGCGAGTGGCCGTCTTCGTGCTGCAGGCCTTCGCCGTTGAGCGTCGTGCGGCCCGCGGTGCCGCCCAGCAGGAAGCCGCGCGAGCGCATGTCGCCCGCCGCCCATGCCAGATCGCCGATGCGCTGGAAGCCGAACATCGAGTAGAAGATGTAGAACGGGATCATGATCTCGCCGTGCGTCGAGTACGACGTCGCGGCCGCGATCCAGTCACACATGCCACCCGCTTCGTTGATGCCTTCCTGCAGAATCTGACCCGTCGTCGATTCCTTGTAGAACATCAGCTGGTCGGAGTCTTCCGGAATGTACTTCTGGCCTTCCTGATTCCAGATGCCGATCTGGCGGAACAGGCCTTCCATGCCGAAGGTACGCGACTCGTCCGGCACGATCGGCACGATGCGCTTGCCGAGCGCCTTGTCCTTCAGCAGGATGTTCAGGATCCGCACGAACGCCATCGTCGTGGAGATCTCGCGGCCTTCGCCCGTGCCCTTGAGCAGCGGCTCGAATGCGGCGAGCGCCGGCACCGGCAGCGACTCCGCCTTTTCGCGACGCGTCGGCAGATAGCCGCCCAGGTCCATGCGCTTCTGACGCATGTACTCGAGTTCCTTCGAGCCTTCCTCGAACGTGAGGTACGGCACGTCGGCGATTTGCTCGTCCGAGAGCGGCAGACGGAACTGATCGCGGAATTTCTTCAGCGTGTCGATCGGCAGCTTCTTCTGCTGGTGCGTGATGTTCATCGCCTGGCCGTGCTCGCCCATGCCATAACCCTTGATGGTCTTGGCGAGGATGACGGTCGGCGCGCCCTTCGTCTTGGTCGCTGCGTCGAACGCGGCGTAGATCTTGTGCGGATCATGGCCGCCGCGATTCAGATTCCAGATGTCGTCATCGGACCAGTCTGCAACCAGCGCCTTGAGCTCCGGCGTGTTGAAGAAGTGCTCGCGCACGAACGCGCCCGACTCCGACTTGTACGTCTGGTATTCGCCGTCGACGACTTCCATCATGCGGCGCATCAGCGCGCCGGTTTTGTCGCGCGCGAAAAGCGCGTCCCAGCGGCTGCCCCAGATGACCTTGATGACGTTCCAGCCCGCGCCGCGGAATTCGCTTTCGAGTTCCTGGATGATCTTGCCGTTGCCGCGCACCGGACCGTCAAGACGCTGCAGATTGCAGTTGATGACGAACACGAGGTTGTCCAGACGCTCGCGGCCGGCCATGCCGATCGCGCCGAGCGATTCCGGCTCGTCCGTCTCGCCGTCGCCGAGGAACGCCCAGACCTTACGGCCTTCGGTCTTGGCCATGCCGCGCGCCGCCATGTACTTCATGAAGCGCGCCTGGTAGATCGCCATGATCGGGCCGAGGCCCATCGAGACGGTCGGGAATTGCCAGAAATCCGGCATCAGCCACGGGTGCGGATACGACGAGATGCCCTCGCCGCCCACTTCCTGGCGGAAGTTGTTCAGTTGCTTTTCGGTCAGGCGGCCCAGCAGGAACGCGCGCGAGTACACGCCCGGCGACGAGTGCCCCTGCACGAACACGAGATCGCCGCCGTGTTCCTTCGACGGCGCATGCCAGAAGTGGTTGAAGCCGACGTCATAGAGGGTCGCGGCCGATGCGAACGATGCAATGTGGCCGCCGACGTTCGTGTCCTTGCCTGCGCGCAGCACCATCGCGATGGCGTTCCAGCGGGTGTACGAGCGGATGCGGTGTTCGATGTCCTGATCGCCCGGAATCTTCGCCTGGCCAGCGACGGGGATCGTGTTGATGTACGGCGTGTTCGCCGAGAACGGCAGGTGCTCGCCATGCACGCGAGCGAATTCGATCTGTTTCTCGATCAGGTAGTGCGCGCGATCAGGACCGACCGCGGAAATCACGCCATCGAGCGCGTCCAGCCACTCGGCGGTTTCTTGAGGATCGTCGTCCTTTGCGTTGGCGACATATTTGAGAACTTCGTCGGGTACAGCGGACATGCTCGTCTCCTGATGTGAGGAACACTCTGAGAACCGCCGGCGCGCGCCCGATCGAAGGCGGGCACTGGCCGCGTGCCGGCAATTCTAAAGAGGGTCCAGACCATGACGCAAGGAATTTTTCAAATCATGAGAGTTCATCTCACCATACGAAAAATTGCTGCAACGCACCGTCCGATAAGCCTTTTTTGTTCAGATGTTTCTCCTCCTTTTCCCGCCATCGAAGCTTCTTTACCGTCTTTTTACGCCAATTAACAATCAGGCGCTGCGTTACAATCGCTTCCATGTTGACCGAACGGCTGATCAAACGCTCGGCAAGGCTCGCGCGCAAGCCGACAGACGCCTCGCCCTCCCGCTGGCACCACGGACCGTGGTGGTCGAACTCCTATTTACTCACGCCGCTCATTTCGATCCTCGTATTTCTGGTCGTGATGAGTCTGATTCTCTGGAGTCTGAACCGGCGCGAGCAACAGCAGCAGGAAGACACGCTTTATCGCAATGTGGCGTGGGCACAGCAGCAAATCCGTCTGTCGATGACCGGCGCGCAGGAGCAGATTCAGGCGCTCGCCCGCGATATCGCGACCGGCCACGGCGACCCGCAAAACTTCCAGAACTCGTCCACCGACATCATGCAGGGGCATCCCGAGATCCTCTACATGAACTGGTACACGAGCGAGCATAAGCCCCGCTGGCCCAACACACCGCTGCCGGTGCTCGGTTCGCGTCTCGCCAAGCCCAACGAAACGCAAATGGACGAAGCCGTGCAGGCTGCGTTCGACGAGGCGCGCACGTCCCGCCGCCAAGTCTACTCGCCGTTGCTCTACGATGATCTCGGCAATGGCTATATCACGCTGCAGACGCCGGTTTTCCGGGACCGCGAGTTCCTCGGCTCGATCGCCGCGGTGTTTTCGATCGAAGGCGTGCTGAAGCACGACATTCCCAGCGAACTGTCGGCGAAGTACAAGATTTCCATCACGGATCTGAACAACCGCGAGCTCGCGACCACGTCGAGCCGTCCGCGTCTGCCGCGCGACATGTTCTACGACCTGCCGCTCGATCCGCCGGGGCAAGGTTTGTCCGTGCGCGTATATTCGTATCCGCAGCTCACGAATTTCACCAACAACACGCTCGTGTGGCTCGTCGCCGGTTTGTCCTGCTTCGTGCTGTGGAGTCTGTGGAGCCTGTGGAAGCACACGCGCCAGCGCTTCGAGGCGCAGCAAGCGCTTTATGCCGAAGCCTTCTTTCGCCGCGCGATGGAAAACTCGGTGCTGATCGGCATGCGCGTGCTCGACATGCACGGCCGCATCACGCACGTGAACCCGGCGTTCTGCCGCATGACCGGCTGGGACGAAAGCGATCTCGTCGGCAAGAATGCGCCGTTCCCGTACTGGCCGCGCGACGCGTATCCGGAGATGCAGCGCCAGCTCGACATGACCCTGCGCGGCAAGGCGCCCTCGTCCGGTTTCGAATTGCGCGTGCGCCGCAAGGACGGCTCGTTCTTCCACGCGCGCCTCTACGTCTCGCCGCTGATCGACAGCTCCGGCCGCCAGACCGGCTGGATGTCGTCGATGACGGACATCACCGAGCCCAAGCGCGCGCGCGAAGAACTCGCCGCCGCGCACGAGCGCTTCACCACCGTGCTCGAAAGCCTCGACGCGGCCGTCTCCGTGCTCGCCGCCGACGAAGCCGAGCTGCTGTTCGCGAACCGCTATTACCGGCATCTGTTCGGCATCCGTCCGGACGGGCATCTGGAACTCGCGGGCGCCGCGTTCGACGGCGGCTCGCAAAGCTCGTCCGACACCATCGACATGGTCGATACCTACGCGGGCCTGCCCGCCACCGCGCTCACCGAAAGCTCGGCGGACGCGCAGGAGGTCTACGTCGACGGCATCCAGAAGTGGTTCGAGGTGCGCCGCCAGTACATCCAATGGGTGGACGGCCATCTCGCGCAGATGCAGATCGCGACCGACATCACGCAGCGCAAGCAGGCGCAGGAACTCGCGCATCAGCAGGAAGAGAAGCTGCAGTTCACGAGCCGCCTGATGACGATGGGCGAGATGGCGTCGTCGCTCGCGCACGAGCTGAATCAGCCGCTCGCCGCGATCAACAACTACTGCTCGGGCTGCGTCGCGCTGGTGAAGTCCGGGCGCATGACGCAGGAAACGCTGCTGCCCGTGCTGGAAAAGACCGCGCAACAGGCCGTGCGCGCGGGCATGATCATCAAGCGCATCCGCGAGTTCGTGAAGCGCAGCGAGCCGAAACGCCAGGCCGCGCGCGTCGCCGATATCGTCGCGGACGCGGTCGGTCTAGCCGAGATCGAGGCGCGCAAACGCAAGATCCGCATCGTCACCGAAATCCGCTCGCGGATGCCCGTGATTTACGTCGACCCGGTTTTGATCGAGCAAGTGTTGGTCAACCTGTTGAAAAACGCGGCCGAAGCGATGCATGATGCGAAACCAAACGCCGTCGATCCGGTGATACGCGTAGTCGTCCAGCGCATGGATGGCGGCGTCGTGTGCATCAGCGTGGTCGATCAGGGTCCGGGCGTGGACGAAGCGACCGCCGAACGCCTCTTCGAACCGTTCTACAGCACCAAGTCCGATGGCATGGGCATGGGGCTGAACATCTGCCGCTCGATCATCGAGTCGCATCGCGGACGCCTTTGGGTGGTCAACAACGTCGAAGCGGACGGCCACGTGACCGGCGCGACCTTCCACTGCAGCCTGCCGATCGGCGAAGTGGAAGGTTCGTCGGGCACGGGCGGCACGGATGCGCAGGACGAACATACGAGACAACAAACAGTTACGGGAGAACTATGAGCACAGTCACCACTCAGGAAACCGTCTTCGTCGTCGACGATGACGAAGCCGTGCGTGATTCCTTGCGCTGGCTGCTCGAAGCAAACGGCTATCGCGTTCAGTGTTTCTCCAGCGCGGAATCGTTCCTCGACGTCTATCTGCCGATCTCCCATTCCGGGGCGATCTCCTGTCTGATTCTCGATGTGCGCATGGCCGGCATGACGGGGCTCGAATTGCAGGAGAAACTCATCGCCGAGAATTCGCTGCTGCCGATCATCTTCGTGACCGGTCACGGCGACGTGCCGATGGCCGTCTCGACTATGAAAAAAGGCGCGATGGACTTCATCGAGAAACCCTTCGACGAAGCCGAGCTGCGCAAGCTCGTGGAACGCATGCTGGAAAAGGCGCGCAGCGAGAGCAGCAGCGTGCAGCAACAGCGCGCCGCCGCCGAGCGTCTGGGCAAGCTGACCGCGCGCGAGCATCAGGTGCTCGAGCGCATCATCGCGGGCCGCCTGAACAAGCAGATCGCCGACGACCTCGGCATCAGCATCAAGACGGTGGAAGCGCATCGCGCGAACATCATGGAGAAGCTCTCGGTCAATACCGTCGCCGATCTGCTGCGTCTCGCGCTGTCGAACAAGCCGCAGCAGTAACGGCTTCCCTCTCCCCACGCGGCCGGCGTCGACACGCCGGCCGCGCTTGCATGCCGCGCCCGATGCCGGGCGCGCGTCGTTTTCCTCTTCCAGTCCCCGTTGCCGGCGAACGTGAAACGTGATATTTCCTCAATCACGTTGACACACCCAGAGGGCCGCCCGTAAGTTGGCGTGACCTTCACTACCGGATAACGGTCATGCGCGACAAGACGGCTGCTGCGTCCTTGCTCGACAGTCAAACGTTTGGCGTGCCGGCCTTCGAAGCCGAAGACACTTGCCTACCGATCCCCTCGCATTCATCAAGCACTGCGCATCAGTTTGCCGTCTCTCAGCAAACAACCGACGCATCCCGCCGCGTCGAGCGGCGTGCACCGGAGGATCCGATCTTGAAACGAACCCCCTACTCCGTCCTCGCGCATCGCTCGCGCACGCTGCGCATCATCGCGATGAGCATGGCGCTTGCAATGCCGTTCGCGGCGCTCCATCCCGCCCCGGCTCAGGCGCAAACGCAGAGCGCCGCGAAGCTCACCAACCAGCAGCTCGACGCGCTGACCGCACCCGTCGCGCTCTATCCCGACGCGCTGCTCGCCCAGGTGCTGATGGCGACGACGTATCCGTCGGACGTCACCGCGGCGGCCGAGTGGTCGAAGGCGAATCCGAACATCAAGGGCGACGACGCGGTGAAAGCCGTGCAGTCCGAACCGTGGGACCCGAGCGTGCAATCGCTCGTCGCGTTCCCGCAGGCGCTCGCGACGATGGCCTCCAAGATCGACTGGGTGACGCAGCTCGGCAATGCCTTCATCGCGCAACCGAGCGACGTGATGGACTCCGTCCAGCGTCTGCGGCGCGCGGCGCAAAGCGCGGGCAACCTCAAGACGACCGAGCAGCAGAAGGTCACGAGCGCGCCGGCGCCGGCGGGCAGCACGACCGCGAGCACCACGGTGATCCAGATCGAGCCGGCCAACCCGCAAGTGGTCTACGTGCCGACGTACAACCCCACGGTCGTCTACGGCACGTGGCCGTATCCGGCCTATCCGCCGGTCTACGTGCCGCCGCCGCCGGGCTATGCGATGGCATCGGCGTTCGTCGGCGGTCTCGCGTTCGGCGCGGGCGTCGCGGTCGCAAACTCGCTGTGGGGCGGTTGCGACTGGAATCGCGGCGACGTGAACGTCAACGTGAACCGCTACAACAACGTCAACGTGAACAACCGCATCAGTTCGAACACGAACAACATGCGCTGGAATCGCAACGATCCGCAGTTCAACCGGACCAATGTCGCGAACCGGCAAAACACGCTCAACAACGCGAATCGCGGCGCCAACGCCAACCAGTTTCGCGGCCGTGAGGATGCGCGCGCGCAAGCCGCGCAGACGTTGCAAAAACGCACGGGACAGAATCTCAACGAGTCGGCGAGCCAGCGCGTGCAGGGCATTCGTCAGGGCGGCGGCGAGAAAGCGCTCAACAACAGCGATCTGCGTCAGCGCTCGCAAAACGTGAATCGCGATAACGCGCTGCGCGGCGCGGGCGATGGCAACGGCGCGCGTCAGGACATGCAGCGCGGACAGGCGAGCCGGCAGTCGTTCGCCAATCAGTCACATGAGCGCGTCGGCGGCGGTGGCGGCGGCGTGCAGCGTCAAGGTGGCGGGGGTGGGGGTGGCGGATTCGGCGGCGGTGGCGGCGGAATTCAGCATCAGGGCGGTTTCGGCGGAGGTGGCGGCGGTGGCGGTCATCGCGGCGGCGGAGGCGGCGGCGGATTCCATCGCCGTTGATGATCGATACGACTTCAACGCCCAAGCGCCGCGCGAGCGGCGGACGCCAGATTCAGGAGCCCGAGATGACCCCTACCCAAGCATTCGCCTCATTGAAGAAACCAATCCTCTGCGCACTCGTCGCTGCGTCGCTTGCGCTCGGCGCTTCGTTCGCGCACGCGCAGGCCGTGTATCCGACCGCCGAAGCCGCGGCGCAGGCGCTCACCGACGCCATCGCGAGCAACGACGACACCGCGCTCACCAAGATCCTCGGCAAGGACCGTGGCCGCTACGTGCCCGAGGGCAGCATCGGCGAGGAGGATATTTATGCGTACCTCGGCGCGTGGGCGCAGCAGCATCGCATCGTCGAGGATGCGCAGCCGCTCGATGGTCGTCCGGCCGCGCATATCGAAGCGGGTACGAGCGGCTGGACGCTGCCGATTCCGCTCATCAAGGTCGCGAACGGATGGCGCTTCGACATGCGCGCCGCGCGCGACGAAGTGCTGACGCGGCGTATCGGCCGCAACGAGCGCTCGGCGATGCAGGTCGCACTCGCGATCGTCGCCGCGCAAAACGACTATCACAAGGCGATGAACCGCTACGCCGACCGCTTCGTGAGCACGGCCGGCAAGCACGACGGCCTCTACTGGAACACGGCGGAAGGCGAGCCGGAAAGCCCGCTCGGCCCGCTCGCCGCGACGATGCCCAACAAGCCGACCGACAAGGACGGCTACTACGGCTACCACTACCGCATCCTGACGGCGCAAGGTCCGCACGCGCAAGGCGGCGCGAAGAACTATCTGCAGGGCGGCCAGTTGACGCAAGGCTTCGCCATGATCGCGACGCCCGCGCGCTACGGCCAGACCGGCGTGATGACCTTCATGGTCAATCAGGACGGACAGATCTACGAGAAGGATCTCGGTCCCGCCACCACGCGCGCAGCCGCGGCGATCAAGTCGTTCAACCCGGATTCGACGTGGCAGGCGGTCCCGCAATGAGACGCGGCGACGCGCCGGGAACCTCGCAAAGGAACGTGGGATAGCGCCCGGCGGTATAATTTCGCCCTTCCCAAGGGTGCATTTGCCGAGCAAGCGCCCAGCACCATGCGCGAGCGCCGCGCACCGCCGCCGCCCAGAGCGGCGGGCACGGCGTCGGCTTCACGCCCTCGCGCGCCCTCGCCCATCCTCGATCCGATCCGATTCGCCATGACTGCCCAACTCATCGACGGCAACGCCCTTTCCAAGACCCTTCGCGCCGATGTCGCCCAACGCGCCGCCGCGCTCACCGCCCGTGGACACAAGCCGGGACTCGCCGTCGTGCTCGTCGGCGACAATCCCGCGAGCGAAGTCTACGTGCGCAACAAGGTCAAGGCTTGCCACGACAACGGCCTGCACTCGGTGATGGACCGCTTTCCCGCGACGCTCGCCGAAAACGAGCTGCTCGCGCATATCGCGAAGCTCAACGCCGATCCTTCGATCCACGGCATTCTCGTGCAACTGCCGCTGCCCGCGCACATCGACAGCCACAAGGTGATCGAGGCGATCGCGCCGGAAAAGGACGTCGACGGCTTTCACATCGCCAACGCGGGCGCGCTGCTGACCGGCAAGCCGCTCTTTCGCCCGTGCACGCCCTACGGCGTGATGAAGATGTTCGAGGCGCACGATATCGACCTGAAGGGCGCGAACGCGGTGGTGATCGGGCGTTCGAACATCGTCGGCAAGCCGATGGCGCTCCTCCTGCTCGAAGCGGGCGCGACCGTCACGATCTGCCACAGCAAGACGCGCGATATCGGCAAGCACACGCGCGACGCCGATGTGATCGTCGCGGCGGTCGGCCGCCGTAATATCGTCACCGCCGACATGGTGAAGCCCGGCGCGACCGTGATCGACGTCGGCATGAACCGCAACGACGAAGGCAAGCTGTGCGGCGACGTCGATTTCTCGGGCGTCAAGGAAGTGGCCGGCTACATCACGCCGGTGCCGGGCGGCGTCGGCCCGATGACCATCACGATGCTGCTCGTCAACACGATCGAGGCAGCCGAGCGAGCGGCGCAGGCGTGACAATCGGCGCGGGGCGGCATTCATCGGCCCCTTAAAAACAATCGGTTGGAATTTGCCCCGCCCGCCCCAATAATCTCGGAGAGAGCCGGCGCGGGGCGCCGTTGTGCGACACGCCCCGCCCGCGCTTCACCCAACACCAGCACGGGAGAATCATGAGCGAAACCACGTCCACCCCGGCAGCGGCCAATCCGCTGCTCGATTTTTCCGATCTTCCGCGCTTCGGCGAGATTCAGCCCGCGCATGTCACCCCGGCGCTCGACGTGCTGCTCGCCGACGCGAAAGCCGCCGTCGACCGCGCGAGCGCGCCCGACACCCCTGCGACCTGGAAGGACGTCGTCGAAGCGGTCGAGCAGGAATCGGAAAAACTGTCACGCGCGTGGGGCGTCATCGGCCATCTGAACGCCGTTGCCGATACCCCCGAATTGCGCGCCGCGCACGCCGAAAACCTGCCGCGCGTCACCGAATTTTCCGCGAGCGTCGGCCAGAATCTCGCGCTCTACGAAAAGTACAAGGCGATCGCCGCCGGCACCGAGTTCGCCGGTTTGTCGGCAGAGCGCAAGAAGATTCTGGAGAATTCGCTGCGCGATTTCCGCTTGTCGGGCGCTGAATTGCCCGAAGATCGCAAACCGCGTTTCGCGCAGTTGCAGGAAGAACAGGCCGCGCTCGCGAAAGCGTTTTCCGATCACGTGCTCGATTCGACGAACGCCTACGCGTACCTCGTCACGCAGGAAAGCGACCTCGCCGGCCTGCCCGATGACGTGATCGAAGCGGCGCGCGAAGCCGCGCAACGCGACGCCAAGGAAGGCTGGAAATTCACGCTGCATTTCCCGTCGTATTTCCCGGTGCTGCAATACGCCTCGCATCGGCCGATGCGTGAGGCCATGTATCGCGCGTACGCCACGCGTGCGTCGGAACTCGGCGGCACGTACGGCGGCGGCAAGGCCGAATGGGACAACACGGCGAATGTCGTCGAAAACCTGAAGCTGCGTGATGAGGAAGCGAAGACGCTCGGCTATCAGAACTTCGCGGAAGTATCGCTCGCGCCGAAGATGGCCGAATCGCCCGCGCAAGTGATCGCGTTCCTCGAAGACCTCGCCAAGCGCGCCCGCCCCTACGCCGAAAACGACTGGATGGAACTGCGCGCGTTCGCCGCCACCGAACTCGGCATGCCCGAGCTGCAACCGTGGGACATCGCGTATGCGGCCGAAAAGCTGCGTCAGAAGCGCTATTCGTTCTCCGAGAACGAAGTGAAGCAATACTTCCCGCAGGAAGCCGTGCTGAAGGGCCTGTTCAAGGTCACGGAAACGCTCTTCAATGTGTCGATCCGTCGCGACGAAGCCGCCGTATGGAATCCGGATGTGCGTTTCTTCCGCGTCGAGAACAAGGACGGCACGCTCGTCGCGCAGTTCTATCTGGATCTGTACACGCGCGAAGGCAAGCGCGGCGGCGCGTGGATGGACGACGCGCGCTCGCGTCACAAGCGCACGCAAGGCGGCGTGCAGACGCCGGTCGCTTATCTCACCTGCAATTTTTCGGCGCCGGTGGGCGGCAAACCCGCGTGCTTCACGCACGATGAGGTCATCACGCTGTTCCACGAGTTCGGGCATGGTCTGCACCACATGCTGACGCGCATCGACGAGCTGGGCGTGTCGGGCATCAACGGCGTCGAGTGGGATGCGGTCGAACTGCCGTCGCAGTTCATGGAGAACTTCTGCTGGGAGTGGGACGTGCTCACCGACATGTCCGCGCACGTCGAGACTGGCGCGCCGCTGCCGCGCGAGCTGTTCGACAAGATGCTCGCCGCGAAGAACTTCCAAAGCGGTCTCGGCACGCTGCGCCAGATCGTCTTCTCGATGTTCGACATGGTGCTGCACACGTCCTACGACGCGGCCAACGCGACGAAAACCGTGAACGACCTCGCGCGCGAAATCAACGAGAAGTTCCATGTGATTCCGCAGGCGCCGTTCTCGCGCTGGCCGAACACGTTCAGCCATATCTTCGCGGGCGGCTACGCGGCGGGCTACTACAGCTACAAGTGGGCCGAAGTCCTTTCCGCCGATGCGTACGCCGCGTTCGAGGAAGCCGCGAAACTCGCGAACGGCTCGGTGCTCGATGCGACGACGGGCACGCGCTATCGCCGCGAGATTCTCGAGGTCGGCGGCAGCCGCCCCGCGATGGACTCGTTCAAGGCGTTCCGTGGCCGCGAGCCGAACATCGACGCGCTGTTGCGTCACAACGGCATGTCCGAGCCGGCGCTGCAATAAGCCGCTCGCACGAACAACCCCGGTCCGCAAAAGACCGGGGTTTTTTATCGCCTGTCGATTCTGAAGTCCACTTCCGATGGCCGCCCTTCCAGCGTCAGCGTCGCTCGCACCGCAGGACTGCGGCTCACGACTTTGCCGCGCCGAACCACAGCCGTGCGCGCCGCGCGCAGGCGGATCGCTTCGACAGGATCGCGCGCGTCGAGCACGACGCAATCCGCGTTGCATCCCACTTCGATGCCGTAGCCATCCAGTCCGAGAATGCGCGCGGGATTCTTCGTCACCGCGTCGAAGCAGGCGCGCATCGCGTCCACGCCGGTCATCTGCGCGACGTGCAGGCCCATGTGCGCGACTTCGAGCATGTCGCCGGAACCGAGGCTGTACCACGGGTCCATCACGCAATCGTGGCCGAACGCGACCGTGATGCCCGCCGCCATCAGCTCCGGCACGCGCGTCATGCCTCGTCGCTTCGGATAGGTATCCGATCGGCCTTGCAGCGTGATGTTGATGAGCGGATTCGCGATCGCCGCGACGCCCGCCTCGCGCATCAATGGAATGAGCTTGCTGACGTAGTAATTGTCCATCGAATGCATCGACGTGAGATGCGAGCCGGTCACGCGCCCGTGCAGGCCGAGCCGATGCGTTTCGGCGGCGAGCGTTTCGATGTGGCGCGACATCGGGTCGTCGGATTCGTCGCAGTGCATGTCCACGCGCAGGCCCTGCTCCGCCGCGTATTCGCACAGCAGTTTCACCGACGCCGCGCCGTCGGCCATCGTGCGCTCGAAGTGCGGAATGCCGCCGACGACGTCGACGCCCATCGCGATCGCGCGCTTCAGGTTGTCGAACGCGCCCGCGCTGCGCAACACGCCGTCCTGCGGAAAGGCGACGAGTTGCAGATCGAGATAAGGCTTCACGCGCCGCTTCACTTCGACGAGCGCCTCGACGGCGAGCAGACGCGGATCGCAGACATCGACGTGCGAACGGATCGCGAGCAGCCCGCGCGCGACGGCCCAGTCGCAATACTGCAACGCGCGCTCGACGAGCGCTTCCTGCGTGAGGTCGGGCTTCAGCTCGCCCCACAGCGCGATACCTTCGAGCAGCGTGCCCGATGCGTTCACGCGCGGCAGGCCGTAGGAAAGCGTCGCGTCCATATGAAAGTGCGCATCGACGAAGGGCGCGGTGACGAGCGCGCCGTTCGCGTCGATTTCCTCGCGCGCGGTGGCGGCGAGCTGCGGTTCGATCGCGGCGATGCGCCCCGCTTCCATGCCGATATCGACGAGCTCGCGCGCATCCGCAAGCGCCGCGCGGCGAATGATCAAATCCATGTGCGAAGCCTCCGTCCGATGTGTTCGTTCGATGTGTTCGTACGATTGTATCGGGACAGAAAAGCCGTGCGGCGTTCGATTCACCCGGTCACGCGATTGCGACCGATGATCGCGAAACTGAGCGGCAGCGAACCGCGTGGCATCGCGCGTTCGGTTGTTGGCGCGAGCGGCGCGCGATGCGAACGGTCACCGGGCTTCGGCGCCACGAGCAGCGTCGCACCCTTGAGCGCCATCATCCGTACGCTCTCGACCACGTCGTTGTCCTCGCCGATCAGAATGTGCACGCGCGCGCCGCCGGGCGAGCAGATCGCGTAGCGCTCGTAGCGGCGGCCGTCGTCCATGCGCCCGATCCAGCCGACGCCCGCCGCAACGCCGGTCTGCTCGACGGCGGCGGCGATGGCGTCGTCCTCCGGCGCACCGATGCCCGCTTGCGGAAACAACGCCAGTTGCACGCCTTCTCGCGCCGCTTCGGCGAGCTTGCCGATGATGCGTGTGCGATTGCACGCGACGTCATCAGACTGCGATTCAGGCGCAATCACGGCGATACGAAACGAACTGGCATCCATGCGAGGCTCCGGCAAGAACTGAGGGATAGCCTCATTGAAACGCCCGCGCATCGATAAGTAAAATGAATGTTTCGATCGATTCGATCGCCAAATGGAATCGAATATCTGATGGAACTCCGACTTTTGCGCGCCTTCCTCACGATCGCCGATCTGCGCCATTTCGGCCGCGCTTCCGAAGCGCTGCATCTGAGTCAGCCCGCGCTCAGCAAGCAGCTCGCCGCGCTCGAAGCGAGCCTCGGCGCGCGTTTGTTCGAGCGCGGCCGTCACGGCGCGGACCTGACGACGTTCGGCGCGGGCTTCCTCGCCGATGCGCAAACACTCGTGCGCGACGCCGACGCCGTGCTTGCCCGCGCGCGCGAGGCCGCGAGCGGCACGCGCGGATTTCTGCGGGTCGGCCTGTGTCTGTCGACGCTCACGCATGTGCCGAAGCTGATCGCCGAGTTCCGCGCGCTCAATCCGGGCGTGAGCATCACGCTGCACGATCTTTCATCGCATGAGCAGACACGCCGCATCCTCGCCAACAAGCTCGACGTAGGATTCATGCGTATGCCCGCCGGCGCCGGGCTTGCGGGCTTCACCGTGCTCGATGAAACGCTCGCGCTCGCCGTGCCCGAGCATACGCGCTACAAGCGCTTGCCCGCCGATCTCGATGAACTGAACGAGCCGGGTTTCATCGCGCTGTCGCGCACGCGCGGGCCGGGCCTCGCCGCGCAGATCGACCGCTGGTGCGCCGGGCACGGCTTCGTGCCGCGCGTGATTCAGGAGGCGGACGATATCCAGTCCGTGCTGGCGTCGGTGGCGGGCGGCGTGGGCGCGGCGTTTTTGCCATCGCGCGCGCAATATCTGCTGCGCGATGCGCGCGTGTTGACCCTGCGCGATCAGGCCGCGCGATGGCGGGTCGGGCTTGCGTGGCAAGCCGAACGCGACGATACCGTGACGCATCGCTTCGTCGCGTTCATGAAAGCGCGCGTGAAGGAACTGAAGGCGCGCTACGCTCGACGGTTGAGCTTCGCGAGCAGCATCGCTTTCACGCCGGGCCATTCGTCGTCGATGATCGAGAAGCGTACCGAATTGCGCTTGCGGCCATCGGGCATGATGCGCTCGTGCCGCACGATGCCCTCCTGTTTCGCGCCGATGCCGACGATTGCCGCGCGCGATTTCTCGTTGAGTTCGTCGGTGGTGAATTGCACGCGCACGCAGTGCATCGCTTCGAACGCGTGCGTCAGGAGCAAAACCTTCGCTTCCGTGTTGATGCCCGTGCGCTGCGTCGATGCAGCGAGCCACGTATGACCGATTTCGAGCTTGCGGTTCGCGCGATCGATCTTCCAGTAGCGCGTGCTTCCGACGACACGACCATCGCCGGATCGGACGATCACGAACGGCATCACCGTGCCTGCATCGCAGCCGGCGAACGCCGTATCGATATAACGGTCGATGGTGTCTTCGTTCGGGACGACCGTCACGCTGAGGTTCCAGAGCTCGCCATCGGCGGCGGCGTCGAGCAAGGCGGCGCGGTCATCGCGTTGCAGCGGGCGAAGCGTTACGTGCTCGCCTTTCAGAGTTGGCTGGCTCATTGGTTGTCGACAGGGTTTGTCGTGAGACGACATCTTAATTCGATGCGCCGGGCCTGCGAAGGCAACCGATGCGCAGGATCGCGCACCGTCGCTTATAGGTATCATGCTGGATCGAAGTCAAAAGCAGCTGCCGCTCGTCAGCCCGCCGCCGACATCAAACCAACACCTTGTCCAAGCAATGAAAATCGCCACCTGGAACGTCAACTCCCTCAAAGTCCGCCAGCAGCACGTCATCGACTGGCTCGCGCTCTCGGGCATCGACGTGCTGTGTCTTCAGGAACTCAAGCTCCCCGACGAGAAATTCCCGCGCGCCGAACTCGAAGCCGCCGGCTACAAAAGCTGGTTCGCCGGACAGAAGACGTATAACGGCGTCGGCATTCTGGTGCGCGCCGATGCCGGCTTCGAGGTCGATGAAATCAGCGTCGTGCGCAACATCCCCGGATTCGAGGACCTGCAGCAACGCGTGATCGCCGCGACGATCGACGGCGTGCGGATCATCTCCGCCTACTTCCCGAACGGACAGGCGCCCGGCTCCGAGAAGTTCGCCTACAAGATGCGCTGGCTGGATGCGCTGCGCGAATGGCTGCGCGAGGACATGGCGCGTCACCCGCAACTCGCGCTGCTGGGCGATTACAACATCGCGCCGGAAGACCGTGACGTGCACGATCCGAAGGCCTGGGAAGGACAGAATCTCGTCTCGCCCGAAGAGCGCGCGCACTTCGCGCAACTCGTCGAACTCGGCCTGACCGACGCCTTTCGCAAGTTCGAACAGCCCGAGAAGCTCTTTACGTGGTGGGACTATCGAATGCTGGCGTTTCGCCGCAACGCGGGGCTGCGCATCGATCACATTCTGCTGTCGGAGCAACTGGCGGCGCGCTGCTCGTCGTGCGAAGTCGACAGGGTGCCGCGCAAGTGGGATCAACCGTCGGACCACGCACCCGTGATCGCGACGATCGACTGATCCCAATTCGAACGACGATCACGCGTCGAGATGCAGCTCCTGAATCTTGCGCGTGATCGTGTTGCGGCCGATACCCAGCCGCTCCGCCGCTTCCACCTTGCGCCCGCGCGTGAAGTCGAGCGCCTCGCGAATCACCGCCGCTTCGAAACGGCGCGCGAGCTCGTCCATCACATCGGCCGAATTCTCGCGCAACAGACGCGCGACTTCCGTGCGCAAGCCGTTTTCCCACACGCCCGCCGGCGAGCTTGCAAGCGGCGCAACAGCGGCGCCGTTGGTGACCGCTGGCGTCGGCGCGACCGAGCCATCGGTCGACACCGCGATGCTCTCCGCCGCGTATTCCTGGCGCGGCGTGAGATCGGGCGGCAGGTCCTTCTGCTCGATCACCTGCGCGGGCGCCATCACGGTAAGCCAGTTGCACAGGTTCTCCAGCTGACGCACATTGCCCGGAAACGGCAGCGACGCAAGATACGCCAGCGCGCTGTCGGACACGCGCTTGGGCTCGACGCCCAGATCGCGCGCGCTCTTCTGCAGGAAATGACGCGTCAGCAGCGGGATATCTTCGCTACGCTCGCGCAACGCCGGCAAGCGCAGGCGAATCACATTCAGGCGGTGATACAAGTCCTCGCGGAACAGCCCCTGCCGCACGCGCGATTCGAGATTCTGATGCGTCGCCGCAATCACGCGCACGTTCGCCTTCAGCGGATTGTGCCCGCCCACGCGATAGAACTGCCCGTCCGACAGCACGCGCAGCAGGCGCGTCTGCAAATCGAACGGCATGTCCCCGATTTCATCGAGAAAGAGCGTGCCGTTCTCGGCCTGCTCGAAGCGGCCCTGGCGCATCGCCTGCGCGCCGGTGAACGCGCCGCGCTCGTGGCCGAACAGTTCGGACTCCAGCAGATCCTTCGGAATCGCCGCCGTGTTCAGCGCGATGAACGGTCCGTTCGCGCGTGGGCTATGTCGGTGCAAGGCGCGCGCGACAAGCTCCTTTCCGGTGCCTGATTCGCCCGTGATGAGCACGGTCGCAGCCGAATGCGACAGGCGGCCGATCGCGCGGAACATGTCCTGCATCGCGGGCGCCTGCCCGAGCATCTCGGGCGTCTCGGTCACGCGCTCGTCGACCGCCGCTTCGCCGCGCATGCTTTCGTCGACGGCGCGGCGGATCAGCTCGACCGCCTTGTCGACGTCGAACGGCTTGGCGAGGTACTCGAACGCGCCGCCCTGGAACGCGGCGACCGCGCTGTCCAGATCCGAGAACGCCGTCATGATGATGACGGGCAAGCCCGGCAGGCGGTCGCGCACGGTCTGCAGCAGTTCGAGCCCGGAGCCGCCCGGCATGCGGATATCGGAGACGAGCACTTGCGGGCTTTCGCCTTCGAGCGCGGCAAGCGCGTCGCGCACGCCGGAGAAGCTGCGCGTGGTGAAGTTTTCTCGTGCGAGCGCCTTTTCCAGCACCCAGCGGATGGATTGGTCGTCGTCTACTATCCAGATCGGCTTCATATCGTTCGGCGAGAAGTCTTCGTATGGTTCGGTGTGAGCCCGTCGAAACGGTCAGGCTTCGAAGCCCGATGTGTCACATGCTTGTCGTGACGTCGCTGGTCGATCGTGATCAATTCTCAAACGGCAACAAAATGGCGAATTCGGTGCAGCCCGGCTTGCTCTCCACTTCGATCAGTCCATCGTGCTGATGCACGAACGATTGCGCGAGCGTGAGACCGAGACCGCTGCCGTCTTCCCGGCCCGACACGAGCGGAAAGAAGATCCGGTCGCGGATCTCGCTGGGGATGCCAGGACCGTTGTCAGTGATATGCAAGTCCAATGCCAGTTTGTGCAGCTTTTTGCCAATCGTCACCTTGCGCGCGATGCGCGTGCGCAGTTCGATCTTGGCATCGCCTTGTGAAATGCGTTCCTTCAGCGCTTCGGCCGCGTTGCGCACGATGTTCAGCAACGCCTGGATCAACTGCTCCTTGTCGCCGCGCAAATCGGGCACGCTGACGTCGTAGTCGCGCTCGATCGTGAGGCCGCGCGGAAACTCCGCGAGGATCACCGCGCGCACGCGTTCGCACACTTCGTGGATGTTCACATCGCCGACGATATGCGGATGCCGGTGCGGCTCCAGCAATCTGTCGACGAGCGTTTGCAGGCGGTCCGATTCCTTGATGATGACCTGCGTGTACTCGCGCAACTCGTCGCGTTCACGCGCGCCCAGCTCGAATTCGAGCAGTTGCGCCGCGCCGCGAATGCCGCCGAGCGGATTCTTGATTTCGTGCGCGAGATTGCGGATCAGTTGCTTGTTGACCGCGGTGAGATCGTGGAGGCGCTCTTCGCGATCGGTGCGCAGATGGCGCTCGTTCTCGAACAGTTCGAGCAGGACATAGTCGGGCGCCGCTTCCAGATAACCGACGATCGCATGCACATGCACCGGTTCGCGCGTCTGACGTTCGAGCACCGCGTCGAGGCGCGTCGCGTTGAAGCGGTTCTCCGCGATCGATGCGATCGTTGTCGCCATCTCGTCCGCGTTGGCGAACAGATCCGGCCAGTTCATCTGCGTCAATTGCTTGCGCGACATCTCCAGCATCGATTCCGCCGAAGGGTTCGCGTAGGCAATCCTCAGGTGGCGCATGTCGAGCACGAGGACGACCGTGGGCAGTGCTTCGAGTCCCGGCAGCAGACCGGTCGTCGAGAGGTGCGAGTCGTCGGAGAGCGCGTCGGCGTGGCCTTTGCGTGCCTTGATGAGGTTCTTTAGCACTATCGAGCAATGGTTGAGGTCGTTCGTGACACCGATCTTCTTGTCGATCTATGACATTGCGGCGATTAAAAAAGGGACGGCGCGCCGTCCCTTTTCTTCACTGCATCGCATGCGTCGCGCGCTTCATCGGACTACTTTCGACGATACGCGCTTCGATCATGCCGCTTACAGCGAGTAGTACATCTCGAACTCGATCGGATGCACCGCCTGACGATAACGTTGCAGCTCGTTCGTCTTCAGTTCGATGTAGGCGTCGAGCATCGAATCCGTGAACACGCCGCCGCGCGTCAGGAACTCGCGATCCGCGTCGAGCGCGTCGAGTGCCTGGTCGAGGCCCGCGCACACGGTCGGGATCTTCTTGTCTTCTTCCGGCGGCAGGTCGTACAGATTCTTGTCCGCGGCTTCGCCCGGATGAATCTTGTTCTGCACGCCATCGAGACCCGCCATCATCAGTGCCGAGAAGCACAGGTACGGATTCGCGAGCGGATCCGGGAAGCGCGTTTCGATACGGCGGCCCTTCGGGTTGCTCACGTGCGGAATACGGATCGATGCCGAACGGTTGCGAGCCGAGTAAGCCAGCTTCACGGGCGCTTCGAAGTGCGGCACGAGACGCTTGTACGAGTTCGTACCCGGGTTCGTGATCGCGTTCAGCGCGCGCGCGTGCTTGATGATCCCGCCGATGTAGAACAGCGCGAATTCCGACAGGCCAGCGTAGCCATTGCCCGCGAACAGGTTCTGACCGTCCTTCCAGATCGACTGGTGAACGTGCATGCCCGAGCCGTTGTCGCCGACGATCGGCTTCGGCATGAAGGTCGCCGTCTTGCCGTACGTGTGCGCGACGTTATGGATGATGTACTTCATCTGCTGCAGCCAGTCCGCGCGCTGCACCAGCGTCGAGAACTTGGTGCCGATTTCGTTCTGGCCCTGGCCCGCCACTTCGTGGTGGTGCACTTCGACCGGAATGCCGATCTGTTCGAGCAGCAGACACATTTCCGAGCGGATGTCCTGGAACGTGTCGACAGGAGCTACCGGGAAGTAGCCGCCCTTCGTGCCCGGACGGTGACCCGTGTTGCCGCCTTCGAATTCCTTCGCCGACGACCACGGCGCTTCTTCCGAGCCGATCTTCACGAACGTGCCCGACTGGTCCGTGTTCCACTGCACCGAGTCGAAAATGAAGAATTCCGGCTCCGGACCGAAGAAGGCGGTGTCGCCCAGGCCCGAGCTCTTGAGATAGGCTTCCGCGCGGCGCGCGAGCGAACGCGGGTCGCGCTCGTAGCCCTTGCCGTCGGCGGGCTCGACCACGTCGCAGGTCAGGACGAGCGTCGACTCTTCATAGAACGGGTCGATGAACGCGGTATCCGCATCCGGCACGAGCAGCATGTCCGACGCTTCGATGCCCTTCCAGCCGGCGATGGACGAACCGTCGAAAGCGTGGCCGCTTTCAAATTTGTCTTCGTCGAATGCCGAGACCGGCACGGATACGTGTTGTTCTTTGCCGCGCGTGTCGGTGAAGCGGAAGTCGACGAACTTGACGTCCTCGTCCTTGACGAGTTGCATGACGTCGGCCACGGATTTACTCATTACCTATCTCCTGATTAACAAAAGTCGGCGAATCGCTTCGCCGCCCCGACCAATCCTGTACATCGATTCAATCGAGGATCGAAAAGCAGCTTCCGTGCCAAGCGCACCAACTTTGCGCTAAGCGCTTGAAGCAGCGCGCGTTTTGTGTGACACCATTTCGCGTTGCCGGGCGGTCGATCGTTTGTCGTCCGCCTGAGGCGCACTCATATGGTGCGCGTCGGTTTATGCAGTCTTACTAAAGCACCATTAAAGTGCGTTGCACCAGTAACGCGCATTTGTCGTCTGAGCGGACGCCCATTCGATCGCCTGACGCGCCACGCTAGAATGATTCTTTGCGCTTAACGGAGGCCGACACATCATGAGCACGCTCGAACAACTGTATAGCCAGGCCGGCAAACGCGCCGCCGACAGCAATCTGACCTACGCGGGCGCCCTCTCGCCCGCCGAGGCGTTCGAACTGCTGCAACTCGACCCGCGCGTGCGCCTGATCGATGTGCGGACCCGCGCCGAGCTCGACTGGGTCGGCCGTCCGGCGATCGATGGCGCGCAGTACGCGCATATCGAATGGATCCGCTACCCCGGCTCGGTGCCGAACGCCGAGTTTATCGAACAATTGCGGCAGGTCGCCACCCCGGATACGCCAGTCGTGTTTTTGTGTCGCAGCGCCGCGCGTTCGAAACTGGCGGCAGTCGCGGCCCAGAAGGAAGGTTATGCGCAGGCTTATGACCTGCTGGAAGGCTTCGAGGGCGACAAGGATGGGCAGGGACATCGCAAAACCGTGGCGGGATGGTGTTTTCGCGGGCTGCCGTGGATCGGGGCTTGATTTTGAAATCGCACATGCATGCAATTCCCGTACAATGAATGCATTGCATTCGAAGTGGGGGTTGAGATGGCAATGTTGACTGTACGGAACTTGCCTGACGAGGTACACCGGGCGCTACGGTTGCGCGCGGCGGAACACGGCCGAAGCACCGAGGCAGAGGTACGCGACATACTGGAAGCAGCGGTCAAGCCGGAAGGACGCGTGAAACTCGGCTCGTTTCTGACCGGATTTGGCCGTGAAGCGGGTTTGAGCGATCGCGAGTTCGCCATTTTCGAAAACATCCGTGACCGGACCCCGGCCAAGCCCGTGAGCTTCGAATGATTTTGCTGGATACGAACGTGGTGTCCGAGCTGTTTCGTCTGACCCCCGATATGAAGGTCATCGAATGGCTCGATGCACAACCGCTGCAGACGCTCTATCTGTCCGCCATCACCGTGGCGGAAATGCGATGGGGCGTCGCACAAATCCCTGCGGGCAAGCGACGCGATGCGCTGAACGCGAAGCTCGAAGAAGGCTTGATGCCGCTGGTAGCCACACGCGTATTGCCGTTTGACATCGACTGCGCTCAAAGCTACGCCGACCTCATGACAAAGGCCCGCGCAGAAGGACGCGGCATCGCTCTGGCGGATGGCCTCATCGCCGCAGTCGCCGCGGCGAAAGGTCTCGCCGTCGCCACTCGCGACACATCGCCTTTCGAGGCCGCCGGTTTGACGGTCTTCAACCCCTGGGACTAGGCAAGAGTCCGCGCACGCGCCTGACTCTCCCCTCGTCGACCGGCGCGAGTCCTTTCCCGCCGACTCTGACGCCCGAGCCGAAATGCACCGCGCGCACGCCCGTCGATGCGACGAACGGCGCGACCGCATCGACGGTCAGTCCCGCGCCCGCCAGCACCGTGCAGCGTGTTCCCGCCGCCTTACCGACGAGCTTCGCGATCGTGCCCTGCGCATCCAGCACCGACGGCTTGCCGCCCGACGTCAGCACGTTCGTCACGGCATCGAATCGCAGCAGCGTATCGAACGCGGCGAACAGATCGCGCGCTTCGTCGAATGCGCGGTGGAAAGTGAACTGCAAGCCATCCGCGGCTTCGATCACGCGCGTGAGGCCTTCCGTGTCGATATCGCCCTGCGCGCTCAGCATGCCTGTGACGATCGCGTTCGCCCGCGTTTTCGCGATCGCGCGCACGTCGCGGAGGATGACCGCGTAGTCGTCGGCATCGTAGACGAACGAGCGGCTGTGCGGGCGCACGATGACGTTCACCGGAATATCGACCGCATCCACCACCGCTTCGATCAGCCCGATGCTCGCCGTCAGCCCGCCCTCGCCCATCGCGGTGACGAGTTCCAGCCGGTCTGCGCCGCCGCGTTGCGCCGCGCGCGCATCGGAAACGGTCGTCGCGATGACTTCCAGCAAGGTCACTTCGTTTCCTCCGGCGGCACTTCCACGACTTCGCCGCCCAGCGCGATCACGCCCTCGCGCAACATCTCGAAGGCCGCGTTCGCTTGTTCCGGATCGCCCTTCACGCCGAGATCGATATGCGAGCGCGCGTACAGCGTCCCACGCGCCGCATCGCCGACGCTCGGCAGGCTGAACGCGCGCACGCCTTCGAAATCGCGCTCGATCGCCACCATCAGCGGCGTGATGCGCGACTCCGGCAGGCCGAACACGAGCAGCGAGCGCTCGACATGCGGGCTCGCGTGATGCAGATGCGCATACTTCGTGTCAAGCACCCATTCGATCATCGGCCAGGCCATCACGGGAAAGCCCGGTACGAAGTGATGATCGCCGACAGAAAAGCCCGGAATCCGGTTGTAGCTGTTCGGAATGATCGACGCGCCCTGCGGAAACGTGCCCATGTTCAGCCGATGCAGATTCTCCGGCGACTCCAGTTCGACCGGCTTGCCGGCCTGCGCGGCCGTTTCGCGGATGCGCGCGCGGATCAGCTCCGCCGCTTCGGGATGCAGCGCGAGCGGCACGCCGAGCGCCTGCGCAGCGCACTGGCGTGTGTGATCGTCCGGTGTGGCGCCGATGCCGCCGGTCGAAAACACGATATCGCCCGACGCGAAGGTACGCGCAAGCGTCGCGGTGATGCGCGCGGGATCGTCGCCGACATATTCGGCCCAGTCGAGCGCCAGCCCGCGCGCGCTCAGCAGTTCGATGATTTTCGGCAGATGCTTGTCGGTGCGGCGCCCGGACAAGATCTCGTCGCCGATGATGATGACGCCAATGCCCATGAAAGCCCCCTGGTCCTTACAGTGAAACGTCGCGGGATTCGACCGTGATCGCCGGATAGCGCGGCTCGTTCGCGCGCAGGCGCTCGAGCGCGTGCAGACAGTAATGCGCGAACCACAGCGCGGAAAACACGAGGATGAACGCATACGCCCAGATCGTCACGGCGGCGACGACGGGAAAAAGCGGCAGCAGCCACACCGACCATGCCCAGAGCATCGTCGGCACGGAACTCAGGAGGCCGCTCACGATGCCGATGCTGAAAAGCGGCCAGCGCGCGTCACGCACGATCGCGCGGCGCTCGTCGACGCTGGCGTGCAGCGCGAGCGCGTCGTAGGTCATCACGCGATAGGTCAGCCAGCCCCACAGCAGCGGCGGAATCAGCGCAAAGAACGGCGGAATCAGCCACAGCGGCAAGGTGACGACGAGCAGCACGAGGCACACGACCGTGGTCACGACCGAATGCCCGAGGCTGCCGTACCACGAACCGCCGCGCCGTTCTTCGAGCGACGAATAATGGCCCTTCGGCTGGCGCGTGAGCAGCTTGATGACGCCGGGCATCGAAATCGTCGCGATCAGCAGCAGCACGGTAACGACGATCAGCGGCACCGTCATGATGACGACCAGAAACGGCGCGATCACCGCGTGCAGCGCCGAAAATCCGACCGCGTCGAAGAGACGGTACATCGCGGTCGTGAGGGACCAGCCGTCGAGCCAGCTATTCGCGGCGCCCGTGAGCGTCTGCCAGAAAAACCAGAGGAGCGCGCCCCATAGAACAGTGGCGACGCCGAAGGGCATCAGCGTCAGCCAGAGCATGCGCGGATGAAAGACGTTCGCGAGCGCGCGCACGAACGAACGCAGCAAGTCACTCATGCGTGATTCGTAGAAGAAGAAAGAAGAACCGACAGGATAAACCAGCGCCACACGCGAGCGCTGGTCTTGGAGACAGGCTCAGACGGCCGCCGAGTTGTCCGATGCGGACGCGCCCGCGCGGCGTGCGGAAAGGCGCGCGGCAATGCGCTTGAACGCGAGCCAGTGCTGCTCGATGAAGCCATCGCCGTAACGGACCGCCACCACGCCCGGCGCGCCCAGCTGGTCGCGGATGCCGGTGGGCTCGACGGTGCGGTCGAACGACGCCGAACGGAACAGGATGTCCCAGAACGAGAACAGCACGCCGAAGTTGCAGCCGTAGGTAGTGCCTTCGTGGCCGAAGCCGATGGCGTGATGGCGGCGATGGAACGCCGGACTCACGACGATCCGCTCGCCGAGCCAGCCGTAGTGCAGGCGAATGTTCGCGTGCTGCAGGCTCTGCATGAAATTGGTGATGGCGACGAGCACGACGAACTGCGACGGCTCCACGCCGATCACGAGCGCGACGCACGCGAAGAAGCTCGCCTGCAGGATGTCGTCGAGCAGATGATTGCGGTCGTCGGTCCAGAGCGACATCTTCTGCTGGCTGTGGTGCACCGCGTGCAATTCCCACCAGATGCCGATGCGATGCTCCAGCCGGTGATACCAGTAGCCGGCGAAATCGAGAATCAGCAGATAGATCACGAAGGTGACGAGCGGTTGCGTCGTCACGCCCGGCCACAGGTTGTCGATCTCGAGATTCGGCACGTCATGGATGCGCAGCCAGCTTTGCATCGAATCGAAAAGCGGCTGGAACGTGAAGAAAAAAAACAGATTGAGAATGCCGAGCTTGACGATCCACGTATAGAGCACGTCCACGCGCACGCCCTTGCGGTCTTTCCACGTTTCCGCCGGGCGGAACGCTTCGAGCGGACGCAGGATCGCGTACATCGCCAGCACTTCCAGCACGCCGACGATCACCCAGTAGAGCGCGTCATAGGTGTCCTCGTCGTAGTCCATCATGCCGAACTTGAACAGCGTGGGCTGGACCACGTCGACATAGAGCAGCGTCTGCAGCCAGGAAACGAGCCCGTCGAGCGACGAAAGAATGGAATGAAACATGGTGCTCCGTGGTGCTGGGGCCGTCCGGTGCGCCGGCCTTTCCTCAATCGTAGTATAGGGCGCGGCGGGCGCCCATACCTGTACCCCGCTTACGCCCCGTTGGGCGCCGTCACCGGTGCGCGGTTGTAGAAGTAAATGCCGTGCGGCGAGCGGCCCACCTTTATGGTTTCGATCAGCTTACGATTCGCCAGGTCGATCACGCCGACATGCTTCGCGAAGCGGAACGTAACCCACAGATACTTTTTGTCGGCGGAAAGTTCCATGTCGTCGGGCCCCGGCAGCAGACCAGTGATGTCGCCGACATTCGTGAGCGAGTCCTCGTCGATGATGCTGATCGTGTTCGCGACGCGGTTCGACACCAGCACGTGCTTGCCATCGACCATCGAACGGAAGTTGTGCGCGCCCTTGCCCGTGGTGATGGTCTTGACGACCTTCTGGTTGCGCCAGTCGACCACGGCCACGTAGTCCGCGCCCGTCATGCCGACGAGCAGATATTTGTCGCCCGGCGTGAACCAGACGCCCGCGGGCACCTTGCCCACTTTCATCTTCCATTTCACCGTTTGCGTCGCGAGGTCGATCGCGGCGATTTCACCCGAAACCTGCAGCGAGATGAAGGCGGTCGTGCTGTCGTTGGTGAACGCGATATGACTCGGCATCGTCGCGAGCGGCAGGCGCTTCGCGATGCTCAGGTTCTTGCCGTCGAAATGATAGATATCGAGGCGGTCGAGGCGCAGGCCTGTCGACACGAACCATTTCTTGTCGGGCGAAAAGCCGATCTGGTACGGATCCTCGATGTCCTGCACCCAGCGCTGCACGCCGCCGGTTTTCGGATCGACGAACATCAGGTTGTTCGACACCGAATTCGCGACGATCAGCGATGAATTGTCCGGTGTGGGCATCAGATGGTGCGGCTCCTTGCCGGTCGGCACGGTGCCGACGACCTGATGGGTGTTTTCGTCGATCAGGCTCAGCGTGGCTTCAGCCGAATTAAGCACGACGACGTTATTGGCGAGCGCCGCAGTGGCGATCAGCGCTGCGCCGGTGGCGAGCGCGGCGCGTGCCGCGCTTGCGCGGACACGGTTGAAACGGAAGATATTGCGCATGAAAAGTAGGCTTCGGAAGGCAGGCGTCATTGTAGAACGTTTGCTTCGCGCGGCGCGTTGACCGGGTGCGGCTTTTTGCGCAAAACGCTGGATCGGCGCAAGAAACGGCGCGCTTTGCGCCGCCACCTAGCGCTGCATCGATTCCCAGACCTTATAGAGGCGTTTCACCGAAACCGGCATCGGCGTGCGCAATTCCTGCGCGAACAGCGACACGCGCAGTTCTTCGAGCAACCATCGATACTCGGACAGGCGCGCATCCGCGACTCCCCCGCGTTGCGACATCGCGCGCTGATAATGCTGCGCGAGCGGTTGCAGATCGGCGAGCAGGCGCGCGTCGCGGGCCGGATCGGCCTTGAGCTTGTCGATGCGCAGCGCGATTCCCTTCAGATAGCGCGGAAAGTGCGCGAGTTGCACGTACGGCGTGTCGATGACGAAGCGCTTGCCGATGAGCGCGTTCAATTGCGCCTGCAAGTCCGCATAGGCCGATGTGAACGATTTCGCCTGCGCCACCTTTTTCCCGAGCGCCGCATATTCGGCCAGAATCGTGCCGACGAGCCGCGCGATTTCCTGCGCGAGCAGCGTGAGACGCCCTTTCGCGGCGTCGCGGCGCGCGTGGAAGGTAGCGTCGTCGTCGGGAAGCGGGTCTTGCAGACACGCGCGATCGAGCGCCGTGTCGACGATCTGATCGCGCAGTTCGTCGGCGGTGCCGAGCGCCATGTATTGCATCGACATTTCGCGCAGGCCCGGCAGGTTTTTCTCCAGATAGCGGATCGGCTCGCGCAGTTGCAGCGCGAATAGCCGCCGCAGGCCCGCGCGATGGATGCGCGCCGCTTCCTCGGGCGAATCGAACACTTCGACGTCGCAATGCGTGCCGCGATCGACGAGCGCCGGATAGCCGAACAGCGTCTGTCCGCGTCGGCGAATTTCCAGCAGTTCGGGCAGCTTGCCGAAGTTCCACGTCGTGAGATTTTCGTAGAGCGCGGTGCCGGACGACGTTTCACCGGACGGCTGCGCTGGCGGCGCGCTCGTTTCTCCGGACAGTGCATCGAGCGCGACGCTCGCAGCCGCCGATGTCAGCTTCTGGAACTGCTGCTGCGCCTGACCGCCGAGTTCCGCGCGCAGTTGCGCGAGATTGCGGCCCATCGCGAGCTGGCGGCCGTGTTCGTCGATCACCTTGAAGTTCATGAACAGGTGCGCGGGAAGCGTTTCCAGCTTGAAATCGGCGCCTTTCACGGCGACTTGCGTCTGTGCGCGAATATCGGCGATGAGCGAGTCGACCAGCGCGCCCGCGCCGAACTTCGGTCCGCCATGACGTTCGGCGAAACCCGCCGCGTATTCCGGCAACGGCACGACGTGCCGGCGCAGTTTCTGCGGCAGCGACTTCAGCAGCAGTTGCGCCTTCTCCTTGATCATGCCCGGCACGAGCCATTCGACGCGGCGCGCATCGACCTGATTGAGACCGTACAGCGGCACCGCGAGCGTCACGCCGTCGCGCGGCGAACCCGGCTCGAAGTGATAGGTCAGCGACATCTCGATGCCCGACATCGTCATGCGCTTCGGGAACAGATCGGTCGTGACGCCGGCGGCCTCGTGGCGCATCAGGTCGTCGCGCGAGAGGAACAGCAGCTTCTCGTTGCCCGCCTTCTTCTGTTCATCGCGATACCAGCGCTCGAACGCCGCGCCCGTCCACATGCCTTCGGGAATCAGCGAATCGTAGTAACCGTAGATGAGTTCATCGTCGACGAGCACGTCCTGGCGGCGCGACTTGTGCTCCAGTTGCTCGATATCGGCGACCAGCTTGCGGTTGTGCGCGAAAAACGGCAGCCGCGTGTCGAATTCGCCTTCGACGAGCGCGCCACGTATGAACAGCTCGCGCGCATATTTCGCGTCCTGCTGGCCGTAGCTCACGCGCCGGCGCGCGTAGACCGTCAGCCCGTAGAGCGTCGCGCGCTCGTACGCGACGACCTGCGCGGCCTTTTTCTCCCAGTGCGCGTCGGACAGCGATTTCTTCAGCAGATGCGCGCCGACCGTTTCGAGCCATTCCGGCTCGATCTTCGCGATCGTGCGCGCGTACAGCCGGCTCGTTTCGACGAGTTCGCCCGCCATCACCCAGCGCCCCGCTTTCTTCAGCAGCGCGGACCCCGGCCACAGATGGAACTTGATGCCGCGCGCGCCGAGATAATGCGGCTCGTCGTCGGCTTTCAGCCCGACATTGCCGAGCAGACCCGTCAAAAGCGACAGATGCACTTGCTCGAAAGTCGCATCGGAATCGTTCAGACGCCAGCCGTGTTCGCGCACGACTGTCAGCAATTGCGAATGCACATCGCGCCATTCGCGCAGCCGCAGATGCGACAGGAAGTTCGCGCGACAGGCATCGGCGAGCTGCTTGTTCGATTTCTTGTGCGCGACGGCGTCCTCGAACCACTTCCAGATGCGCGTCCATTGCAGGAATTCGGAGCGCTCGTCGACGAACTGCCGATGCGCCTGATCCGCCTGCTCCTGCGCCTCGATCGGCCGGTCGCGCGGGTCCTGCACCGACACCGCCGAGGCGATGATCAGCACTTCCTTCAGCGCGTGATGATCGCGCGCGGCGAGAATCATGCGGCCGACGCGCGGATCGAGCGGCAGGCGCGCGAGTTCGCGGCCGAGCGGCGTGAGTGCGTTGTCGTCATCGACCGCGCCGAGTTCGTTCAGCAGTTGATAGCCGTCCGCGATCGCGCGTCCCGGCGGCGGCTCGATGAACGGAAAGGTTTCGATCTCCGTCAGATGCAGCGATTTCATCCGCAGAATCACGGACGCGAGCGACGAGCGCAGGATTTCCGGATCGGTGAAGCGCGGCCGCGCCTGGAAATCCGCTTCGTCGTAGAGACGGATGCACACGCCGTCCGCGACGCGCCCGCAGCGGCCGGCGCGCTGGTTCGCCGCCGCCTGCGACACCGGCTCGATCTGCAACTGCTCGACCTTGTTGCGATACGAATAGCGCTTCACGCGCGCCATGCCGGTATCGACGACATAGCGGATGCCCGGCACCGTCAGCGAGGTTTCCGCGACATTGGTCGCCAGCACGATGCGCCGCGCGTTCGACGGCCTGAACACGCGCTCCTGCTCCTGCGCGGAGAGACGCGCGAAGAGCGGCAGGATTTCCGTATGCGGCGGGTGATGCTTGCGAAGCGCCTCGGCGGTATCGCGGATTTCGCGCTCGCCGGGCAGGAACACGAGCACGTCGCCGGGGCCGACGCGGCACAGATCGTCGACGGCATCGACGATGGCTTCCATCAGATCGCGATCGGCCTTGCGGTCGTTGCGCCTCGGCAGGGTGCCTTGCGCGTTCTTGATCGCCTCGCTTTCTTCCTCGATCGGCTGATAGCGCACTTCCACCGGATACAGCCGCCCGCTCACCTCGATCACCGGCGCGGGTTTGTCGTCGCGGCCGAAATGGCGCGCGAAACGCTCGGCGTCGATGGTCGCGGACGTGACGATCAGCTTCAGATCCGGGCGCTTCGGCAGGATTTCCTTCAGATAGCCGAGCAGAAAGTCGATGTTGAGGCTGCGTTCGTGCGCCTCGTCGATGATGATCGTGTCGTAGGCCTTGAGCAGCGGATCGGTCTGCGTTTCCGCGAGCAGGATGCCGTCGGTCATCAGCTTGACCGACGCGCCCGGCGCGAGATTGTCCGTGAAGCGCACCTTGTAGCCGACCACTTCGCCGAACGGCGTGCCAAGCTCCTCCGCGATGCGCCGGCCCGTGGCCGAAGCGGCGATACGGCGCGGCTGCGTGTGACCGATCAGCCCGCTGCCGCCCGCGCCGAGACCGCGTCCGAGCGCGAGGCAGATTTTCGGGAGCTGCGTGGTCTTGCCCGAGCCGGTTTCGCCGCTGACGATCACGACCTGGTTCGCCGCGATCGCCCGCGCGATTTCCTCGCGACGGCCGGAAACCGGAAGCGCTTCGGGGAAGGTGATCGGCGGAACGGGATTCGGCGTGACGATGCGTGGCGCGCGAGGCTGGCGTGGTTCACGTGGTTCGCGCGGCTGGCGTGGTTCGGCCGGGCGTTCGCTTCGCTGTTCGACGACAGGTCGAGGTGGCCGCGCCGTATCCGGCTTGCGGGCTTCGACAGGACGGTTTTGCGGTGCGCGCTCGATGCGCGGAGGACGATTTCCCTGCTCGCGCCGGACCTCATCGCGTTTCGGGCGCGTTAGCGCAGCAGGCTGCGCGGGCGGCGGCTGCGCCACATCGCGCGGTTTCGGCGAACGTTGAACGGACTGCGGCTCGCTCGGTTGCGATCGAGGTTGAGTCTGCTTCGGCTGGGCAGGCGCCGCCGCCTTCCCGCCCGCAAACCGGCGCGCGGCGAGTTCCTTCTTGCTCAATCCCGCCGTTTCGCCGGAGGCGCCCGCACCCTCACCCGCATGCGCGTCGCGCAGCAGATTTTCGCGCAGCTTTTGCAACTGCTCGCGCGTGTCGAGGGCTTGATCGGCGGATTGCGGCTTGCCCGGCTGGTTGGGGCGTGCGGGTCGGGAAACATTCGGCATAGCGTCGCATTATAATCCCGGGATGAATTCCCAAACCGACCTCACGATCGCCACTCAGGCGGCGTCGCAGCCCGCTGCGACAGAGCCCGAAGCGTCGAATCCCCACGCCCAGTTCGTCGACTGGATGCGCTCCGTCGCGCCCTATATTCACGCGTTCCGCAACAAGACCTTCGTGGTCGCGTTCGGCGGCGAGCTGGTGCAGGAAGGACGCCTGAATGCGCTCGTGCAGGACGTCGGCCTGCTGCACGCGATGGGCATCCACGTCGTGCTCGTGCACGGCTCGCGCCCGCAACTCGACGAGCAACTGAGCCTGCACGGCGTCGAATCGTCGTTCTCGCACGGCCTGCGCATCACCGACGCCCGCGCGCTCGAATCCGCGAAGGAAGCCGCCGGCGAAGTGCGCCTCGATATCGAGGCCGCGATCAGCCAGGGCTTGCCGAACACACCGATGGCGCACGCGCACATCAGCGTCGTGTCGGGCAACTTCGTGACGGCGCGGCCGGTCGGCATTCTCGACGGCGTCGATTTTCAGCACACGGGCGTCGTGCGCAAGATCGACGGCGATTCCATCCGCCAGTCGCTCGCATCGAACAAGCTCGTGCTGCTGTCGTCGCTCGGCTTTTCGCCGACCGGCGAGGCATTCAATCTGTCGATGGAAGATGTCGCCTCCGCAGCGGCCATCGCGCTGCGCGCCGACAAGATCATCTTCGTCACGGAAATTCCCGGACTGGTGGATTCGGAAGACGAGCTCATCCGGGAACTGTCGCTCGACGACGCCTATCGTCTGCAGGAAAGCGGCGAGCTGCAGGGCGACACGGCGTTCTATCTGAAGCATACGGTGCGCGCGTGCCGCGGCGGCGTGGCGCGCGGCCACATCATTCCGTACCGGCTCGACGGCAGCGTGCTGCTCGAACTGTTCCTGCACGATGGCGTCGGCACGATGATCTCCTACGAGAATCTCGAAAGCCTGCGCGAAGCGACGCCGGACGACGTCGGCGGCATTCTCACGCTGATCGAGCCGCTCGAATCCGACGGCACGCTCGTGCGGCGCGGGCGTCACCAGATCGAACGCGATATCGATCACTTTTCGGTCATCGAGCACGATGGCGTGCTGTTCGGCTGCGCGGCGCTCTATCCGTACACGCAGGAGCGCATCGGCGAGATGGCGTGCCTGACGGTCGCGCCGGAAGCGCAAGGTTCGGGCGACGGCGAGCGGCTGCTCAAGCGCATCGAGCAACGCGCCCGCGCGCGCGGCCTCACGCGCATCTTCGTGCTGACGACGCGCACCGAACACTGGTTCCTCAAGCGCGGCTTCGTGAAGGTGACCGTGGACGATCTGCCCGAGGATCGGCGGCGCTTGTACAACTGGCAGCGCAAGTCGCTCGTCCTGATGAAACAGCTTTGAACACGAATGAACGAAGCGCAGCTTTGCGCTCAGCTACCCCGATACAGGAGAAACTCAAGATGGCCCGAATGGTTCAATGCGCGAAGCTCGGCAAGGAAGCCGAAGGACTGGATTTTCCGCCGCTGCCGGGCGAACTCGGCAAGCGCATCTACGAGACGATCTCGAAGGAAGCCTGGCAAGGCTGGCTCAAGCAGCAGACGATGCTGATCAACGAAAACCGCCTGAACATGGCCGACCCGCGCGCGCGCCAGTACCTCATCAAGCAGACCGAGAAGTACTTCTTCGGTGAAGGCGCCGATACCGCTTCGGGCTACGTGCCGCCGCAAAGCTGAAATCCGCGCTTGATCGCACCGAGAAACCGGCCCACGCGGCCGGTTTTTTGTTGTCCGCGCACGGGCAAAATGTTCCGAATGGACCATCAGACGAATGAGAGAAGACTCGGCGCAATCCTAAGCCCGGTAAGGGATCGCGCGACTCGTGCGGCCTTGTCCTAACCAGTCGGTTTGCAGATCGTCTGTCATCGTGTTATCATCTTCTTGTTATCAACAGCAACTCACCATCATTGACGCATTGAGTTCGTAGCATTTTTATTCGAACACAGCGCGGTAGTGACAGTTTTCATACAAAGAGGCGCGTCGGTTCATTAGCAGCAACGCCGGCCTTTTTCGTCTCAGGTTGTTTTTTCGCCGACGTCGCGGCCCACCCGCGGCAACTCCGGATTCCCGCTGAGTTCGCCGTCCGCACGTCAAATTCGTTTGTTTCATCCCGAGTGCAATTTCGCGACCCACCGCGAAGCACCGGCACCGCGTTTGCTTTTCTATTCGGCATCTGCTTCATACAGGATGCCGCGCGGAGCCATTGGCGATCGTTTTCCGCTGTCTCGATACCAAGGCGGCGCCGTCGCGAAACTGCACTGTCCCGAAGCTCCGTGCGAGTTCTCGGGATCGAATACGGAGTTTTTCGAACTATGTCTTCTCTTCAAGAGGGCCTTTGGCGCACACAGGATTCATCGAGTCAGAAGTCCGATCTCACCCTCGACGACATCACCATCGTCGATCAGTCCTTGCTCAAACGCGCGGTCGGCGCCATGGCCATCGGTAACGCGATGGAATGGTTCGACTTCGGCGTGTACAGCTACATCGCCGTGACGCTCGGCAAGGTGTTCTTCCCGTCGAGCAGCCCCACCGCGCAGTTGCTGGCCACGTTCGGCACGTTCGCGGCCGCGTTCCTCGTGCGCCCGATCGGCGGCATGGTGTTCGGCCCGCTGGGCGACCGCATCGGCCGCAAGCGCGTGCTCGCGATGACGATGATCATGATGGCCGTCGGCACGTTCTGTATCGGCATCATTCCGAGCTATGAAACGATCGGCGTGATGGCGCCGGTGCTGCTGCTGGTCGCGCGTCTCGTGCAGGGCTTCTCGACGGGCGGCGAATACGGTGGTGCGGCGACCTTCATCGCCGAATTCTCGCCGGACAAGAAGCGCGGCTTCATGTCGAGCTTCCTCGAGTTCGGCACGCTCGTCGGCTATGTGCTCGGCGCGGGCGTGGTCGCGGTGCTGACCGCGACGCTCTCGGAAAGCGCGCTGCTGTCGTGGGGCTGGCGCATTCCGTTCATGGTCGCGGGTCCGCTCGGCCTGATCGGTCTGTACATCCGGATGAAGCTCGAAGAAACGCCTGCGTTCCAGCGCGAAGCCGAGAAGGCGGAAGCGGTGTCGCATGAAACGACCAAGGAGCAATTCCGCGAGACGCTCATCCAGCAATGGAAGCCGCTCCTGCAATGCGTCGGCCTCGTGCTGATCTTCAACGTGACCGACTACATGGCGCTGTCGTATCTGCCGAGCTATCTGTCGGCGACGCTCAAGTTCAACGAGACGCACGGCCTGTTCATTGTGCTCGTCGTGATGGTGCTGATGATGCCGCTGACGCTGTTCGCCGGCCGTCTGTCCGATACGATCGGCCGCAAGCCTGTGATGCTCGCGGGTTGTGTCGGCCTGCTGGTGCTGTCGATTCCGGCGCTCTCGCTGATCCGCATGGGCACGATTCCGTCGATCTTCGCGGGCATGATGATTCTCGGCGCGCTGCTGTCGACGTTCACGGGCGTGATGCCGTCGTCGCTGCCGGCCCTCTTCCCGACGAAGATCCGCTACGGCGCGCTCGCGATCGGCTTCAACGTGTCGGTGTCGCTGTTCGGTGGCACGACGCCGCTCGTCACGGCATGGCTCGTCGACACGACCGGCAACCTGATGATGCCCGCGTACTATCTGATGGGCGCGTCGCTGATCGGTATCGTCTCGGTGCTCGCGCTGCACGAGACGGCGAAGAAGCCGCTGAAGGGTTCGCCGCCGGCTGTGGCGTCGAAATCGGAAGCGCACGCGATCCTGCGCGGCCATCGCGAAGCCGCCGAAATGGACGACGCATTCCCGGAAGGCACGGTGCGCGCGTAAGCGTTCGGGCTGTCTGACGGCAAAAGGCCGGTGCGTGAGCGCCGGCCTTTTTTTATGTCGCGAGCGCGACGATGCGCGCTTGCGGTTTTCCATCCTCGATGTCGAGCAGCGCGAGCGTGACCGGCAATCTGAAGCGGCGTGGCCCCGCGCTGCCGGGATTCACGAACAGCACGTTGCCGCGTCGTTCGATGAGCGGCTTGTGCGAGTGACCGGTCACGACGACATCGATGCCGTCGAGCTGCTTCGGCACATCGGCGATATCGTGGACGACGTGGATCGTCACGCCGCCGAGTTCGATGCGCGCCTGTTCGGGCAAGTGCGCGACGCCCTCGCCGATGTCGTTGTTGCCGCGCACGACCGTGAGCGGCGCGAGTGGCGCGAGGGTATCGAGCACGTCGCGTTTGCAGATGTCGCCCGCGTGGATGATGTGCGAGACGCCACGCAACGCCTCGAGCGCCTCGGGGCGCACGAGGTTGTGCGTGTCGGAGATGAGGCCGATGTGCATCATCGGGTGTCCTTGCGCTGAACCGGTGCCGATGATTATGCAGGCGGGGTGAAATCGTGTCGAACGGGGCGCGCATCGGCGGCTGTCGCGGTTTTGGCGCGCTGCCTCGCAATGGTAGAATCGCGTCCGCCCTTGCCGGGGTGATGAAATTGGTAAACATAGCGGACTTAAAATCCGCCGCCTCACGGCTTGCCGGTTCGAGCCCGGTCCCCGGCACCAAAGCGGGCTTCGTGCGACGCCCCCTCACACCGCATTCAACAACCTCTCCGCGTCCCTCACCGCATCGAACAGCGCCTCGATCGCCGTATCGCGATCCAGCAGGCACACGTGTTCGACATCGAACGGCAGCGCGTCCACGCCGATGAACCGAACCGTCCCGCTAAAACAGTCGCGCACCTTCCCCCTGCGCACGGAAGCAATGAAATGGGGCGTGACGTAAAGAGCAACGGGCGTCATGGCGGCCTCTGCGATGGTCCGGTCGATGAGCCAGAGTCTAGCCACGCGCATCGCCGCGCGGCACCCGTCTGACGCGGGGAGCGCCCCCCTCTTTCGCGGCCCGCCGCTACACCGAATGCCCCAGCACGCGCGCGACGTAGTGCCGTCCCCAAGCCTCGCCGTGCGCGATCGCCTCGGCGACGGTCTCGAACGGGCCGTGGTCGCCCGTCATTTCGCCGGAATCGCTCGCGAGCGCGGAACCGTGCACCGGCTTCTGATCGAGCCGCGTCACGCGCACGCGGATCGCGTATCCCTCGGACGGGGAAGCCTCCTCGTCGCCGTCGGCTTCGATCTGCCGCGGCACGGCCTGCATGGCAAGCAGGTAATCGCCTACTTCGATGTCCTTCTGCATGACGGTCGTCTCCATCGGTCAAAAACGCGCGGATCGTTCGACAGTGCCGATTGTGCTACCGCATCGCGCGACAAAACAAGCCATCGGCGCGCGGCGCCGCTGCGCCTCGATGCACTACAGTGATACACGGCCGCGCGTGTTATAAAGCTTCGCCCGACCTTCATCACGCTCCGATATGCCTCGCGGCATCGGGCATCGACCGAATTCATCGATGAAACATCGAAACCACCCTCTGCTGGCTGTCCTGATCTCACTTTCGTTCGCCTCACTCGCCGGCTGCACGTCTTATTACAAGAATGTCGAAGCCTGCAAGGAGAAGGTCCGCGCCGATTATCCCGACGCGGCCAGCGCGCCTTTGAAAATCACCGGCTCCGGCGCGAGTTATCATGGTTCGCGGGTGGTCGTGCACGGCACGATCCAGAACGCGCCGACGCCGCCCGCCACCAAGCCGGTGCTGGTCTCCGCGGCCGCCGAATGCACGTTCAGCGAAACATCGATGACGGGCTTCCAGTGGCTCGTGCCCGCGAAGCTCGCGCCGAAGCCGCCGGCCGCCGCATCCGACGACTGAGCCGAACAACCCGCCCGCGACGAGGAGACCCACGCACATGCTGCTCGCCCAGATCAGCGATCTGCACATCACGCCGCCGGGCACGCTCGCTTACGGCCGCGTCGATACGGCCGCCTTCCTCGCCCGCGCGATCGACGCACTCAATGCGCTCGACCCGCGTCCCGACGCCGCGCTCATCACCGGCGATCTCGTCGATGCGGGCGGCATCGACGAATACCGGCATTTGCGCACGCTGCTCGACCGGCTCGCGATGCCGTGGCGCGTGCTCGTCGGCAATCACGACGATCGCGCGAATCTGCGCACGGTCTTCGACGACCGGCCGGAACTCGCCACCGGCGACGCCTTCGTCCAGTACGCATTCGATGTGGCCGACGTCCGCGTGATCGCGCTCGATACGCTCGATCCCGGTTCGGGCGCGGGCCGCCTGTGCGCGACCCGCCTCGCCTGGCTCGAAGCGCAACTCGACGCGAGCCGCGAGCGGCCCGTCGTGATCGCGATGCATCATCCGCCTGTCGCGTGCGGCATCGGCTTCATGGACGACATCCGCCTCGCACCCGACGATAGCCGCGCGCTCGATGCGCTGGTGCGGCGCCATCCGAACGTCGAGCGCATCGTGTGCGGTCATGTGCATCGCGCGATCAGCGTGCGCTTCGGCGGCACGATCGTGTGGTGCGCGCCGTCGACCGCGCATCAGGTTGCCTTGCAGCTGAAGCCCGACGGCCCGGAGGCCTTCGTCATGGAGCCGCCCGCGTTCGGGCTGCATCTTTGGCGCGCCAATTCCGGCCTCGTCACGCATTGCATGAGCGTCGATCAGGGCGGCGGACCGCAGCCTTTCTGAGTATGATCGGCGGCTGACCGTCAACGTCTGCGTTTCCCATGTCCGCTGCGCCGCCACCGAATCCGCCGGAACGTCATCCGCACTATTCCCGCGCCACGCTATGGCTGCTCGCGACCATCGCGGGCGTTTCGGTGGCGAACATCTATTTCAATCAGCCGCTGCTCGACGACTTCCGCGCGAGCTTTCCCGGCAGCGCATGGCTGATCGGCGCCGTGCCGGCGTCGACGCAACTCGGCTACGCGCTCGGCATGCTCGTGCTCGCGCCGCTCGGCGACCGCTTCGACCGGCGTCTCTTGATCCTGCTGCAACTGGCGGCGCTCGGCGTATCGCTCGTCGTCGCGACTGCCGCGCCGACGCTCGCGGTGCTGATCGCGGCGAGCCTCGCGATCGGCATCGTGGCGACGATCGCGCAGCAAGCCGTGCCCTTCGCCGCCGAGCTCGCGCCCGCCGCCGAACGCGGTCACGCCGTCGGCACCGTGATGAGCGGGCTTTTGCTCGGCATTCTGCTCGCGCGCACGGTGTCCGGCTTCGTCGCGCAATATTTCGGCTGGCGCGCGGTGTTCGGCGCGTCCGTGTTCGCGACTATCGCGCTGGCGGTCGTCGTGATCGCGCGGCTGCCGAAAAGCCGGCCGACCTCGACGCTTCCCTACGGCAAGCTGCTCGCCTCGCTGTGGCATCTCGCAGCGGAAAACGCAGCGCTGCGCGAAGCATCGCTGACCGGCGGCGCGCTGTTCGCCGCGTTCAGCATCTTCTGGTCGGTGCTCACGCTGCTGCTCGCGGGCGAGCCGTTTCACATGGGGCCGCAGGCTGCTGGGCTGTTCGGCATCGTCGGCGCGGCGGGCGCGCTCGCGGCGCCGCTCGCGGGCAAATCCGCGGACAAGCGCGGGCCGCGCGCGGTCATCTCGCTGTGCATCGGGCTCGTGGCGGTGTCGTTCGTGGTGTTCGCGTTTTCGGCGCGGAGTATCGCCGGGCTGGTCGTCGGCGTGATCGTGCTCGATATCGGCGTGCAGGCCGCGCAGATCTCCAACCAGTCGCGCATCTACGCGCTCAAGCCGGAAGCGCGCAGCCGCGTGAACACGGTCTATATGGTCGCGTATTTCATCGGCGGATCATTGGGTTCGGCGCTCGCGTCGCTCGCGTGGCATGCGCTGGGCTGGACGGGCGTGTGTCTCGCCGGTCTCGCGGCGACGGCGCTCGCCGGCTTCAGCCACTGGCGCGGACGCGCGCGCGCTCAAGCCCGCTCGCGCGCGTAGTCGTGCAGCGCGTCGAGCACGCGGTCGAATTCCAGCGACTTGTCGAAAAAGTGGCGCACGCCGTATTGCAGGCAACGTTCGCGATACGCCGGCAGCGCGTGATTGGTCAGCACGGCGACGAACGCGCCACGCGCTCGCGGCGCGTCGCTCGCCTCGAGCCACGCGAGCACGTCGATGCCCGAGCCGCGCTTCAGTTGCAGATCGACGATCACCGCGTCGAAAGCCTGCGCCGCGAGCAGCGCGATAGCGTCGGCAGGGTTATCGGCGAAAGCGGTCACGCGCCACGGTCCGAGCGCGTCGATCGCCTCGGTCAGGCTGCGACGGATCAGCGGCGAATCCTCGATCAGCAGCACCGCGAGCGGTGCGCGCGGCGTCCGCTCGTGTCCTGCCCGGTCGTCGGTGTCGATGTGATTGCCCACGTCGGGCGCCCTCCGTGTGCCGCGCCGCTATTCGATCAGGCCGTTCTTGATCGCGTAATACGTGAGATCGGCGTTGTTGGCGAGCCGCATCTTTTCCAGCACGCGCGCGCGATAGGTGCTCACCGTCTTCACCGAAAGATGCAGTTCCTGCGCGATTTCCGTCGGAATCTGGCCGCCCGCGAGCTTGCAGAAGATCTGAAACTCGCGCTCCGAGAGCATTTCGTGCGGCCGCTCGGCGGCGGGTTTGTCGAGTTTGTCGGCGAGCGCATCCGCGATGAATTCCGACAGATACCGGTGCCCGCGCGCCACCGTGCGGATCGCGCGCACAATTTCATCGGGCGCGGCATCCTTGTTCAGATAACCGTTCGCGCCGGCCTTCAGCAGATTGATCGCGTACTGACTCTCCGGAAAGCCCGAGAGCATCAGCACGCCCTGCTCCGGCCGGATCTGCTTGATCACGCGCAAGGTGTCGACGCCGTTCTTGTCGGGCATGGCGATATCGAGCAATACCACGTCGAACGCCTGCTCGCGCACGCGCGCAATTGCCTCGTCGCCGGTGGCGGCCTCGGCGGCGACTTCCATGTCGGGCTCGTCCGCGACGAACTGGCGGAAACCGCTGCGCACGATCGCGTGGTCGTCGGCTATCAGGACTCGAATCATTCGCGTCGTCCGCAAGGCCGGACGCTCTTGTAGTAGTTGATCGGCCATGTCATGCAGACGCGGGGCACGCACTGCGCGCCCCGCGTCATCGCCCTTATCCGTTGCGGCCTTCCAGCAGGTCCGCCATGTCGTCGGCGTGTTCTTCCTCGACGGCGAGAATGTCCTCGAAGATGCGTCGCGTCGTGACGTCCTTGTCGCCGAGATAGCGAATGATCTCGCGATACGTATCGATCGCGATGCGCTCGGCAATCAGATTCTCGCGGATCATGTCGATCAGATCCTTGCCTTCGCTGTACTCCGAATGCGAGCGCGACGAGAGGCCGTCCGGCGCGAAATTCGGCTCGCCGCCAAGCTGCACGATGCGTTCGGCGAGCGTATCGGCGTGCTCCTGTTCCTCGTTCGCGTGCTCCAGGAATTCCTGCGCGACGGCTTCCGAATGGATGCCCTTCGCCATGAAGTAGTGACGCTTGTAGCGCAGCGTGCAGACGATTTCGGTGGCGAGCGAGTCGTTGAGCAGCTTCAACACGGTCTCACGGTCGGCGCCGTAACCCGTCGTCACTGCGCCTTCATCCATGTGCTGCCGCGCATCGGCGCGAATCTTTTCGACATCGAGGACAAAAGCGTCCGTGGACTGGCTCGGCGCAGCTTTTACAGCAGACGATTTGGACATTTGGTTCGCTCCTCTGTGATGGGGTGTGACATGACTGTTCGCTGGCGCGAGGACCGTGCAAGGCGGACCTGCATAGAACCCCGCTATCCAATCAGAGACTCCAATGCATGCGCCATGCCTGATCCCTTCAAAAAGCCGCGCGACGGTCGCAAAACCCGCGCGCGGCTTGATGGCTCATGGCTTTCGCCCGAATGGGGGCATCACGTTCGGAACACGCCGAGCAGCAAAGTGACCACGAATACGACGAGAAAAATATAGAAAAGGATCTTCGCGATTTCCGCCGCGCCGGCCGCGATGCCCGTGAAGCCGAACACGGCCGCGATGATGGCGATGACGAAGAAGACAACGGCGTAATGAAGCATATGACCTCCTCTAATCGATGGCTTTTTTCGTGACGACGAAGCCGAGCACCAGGAACACGGCGCACAGGATCAGGAACAGCACGAACAGGAATTTCGCGATGGCCGCAGCCCCGGCGGCGACGCCCGTGAAACCCAGCACGCCCGCGATCACGGCCACGATCGCGAAAAACAATGCCCACTTCAGCATGATCGTTCCCCGTAAGAATGGATGACGGAACCATCCTAGCGACGCGTCCGGCGGCGCGCATTCGGGCAGGCTCCTTTTTTGCTGTGGGAATCCACCGACACCCGCTTTCAAATCGGCTACCCGACACCATGAGCCACGTACCGCGCGCCGCGATACCGACGATCCTGCCCGACGAAACCCCGTCCTTCGCGGCCAATGAACCCGCCATGCAGAAAACGCCCACGCCGCCCGCGCCGGCCGGAATCGCGCGACGCGCGGCGCGTTTCAATGAGTGGATGCGCCGCTATAGCTGGGCCGTAGCGATGACGGTGGCGATCGTCATCACGGTGGGCGGGCTCGTCATTCTGGAATCGGGGCGCATGCGGATCGCGTCGGAATACGAAACCGCGCTCGACGCGAAGGGCGCGACCGCGCAGTTGTCGGCGCTCGCCGCCGATATCGCCACGCTCACCGCCGACGAACGCGGCTTTGCGCTGAAGCCCGACGGCGCGTATCAGGCGCACTTCCGGGAGACAACCGCACGCGTGCGGCGCACGCTGGCGTCGCTCGATGCGTATTACCGGCGCATCGGCGACGACACCGCGCTCGCGAGCTTCGCGCAGATCCGCGCCGCCGCCGACGATGAAATCGCGCAAGGCACCGTGCGCCTCGAAGATACGCCGGAAGACGCCGCCGCCCACCCGCGTCCGCTCGCGCTGCCGCCGCCCGACACCAGCGCGACGCTCGACGCGGCGTTGTCGCTGTTGCGCCTGAACGAGGAACAGCGCGCGCAACACGCGCTCGACGCGAGCCGCGCCGATCAGCGCATCTCCACGCTCTGTGTCGGCGCGTTGTGCGCGCTCAATATCGTGTTGTTCATCCTGCTGTTCCGCAATCTCGGCATCCAGCTCGACAAACAGGCGCGCGTGCAGAAGGCGCTCATCACGCAGCAGGAAGAACTCGATCAACTCGTGTTCGCGCGCACGCGCCAGCTCGAAGCACTCGCGTGGCATTTGCAATCGGTCAGCGAGAACGAGAAGACCGAGCTCGCGCGCGAACTGCACGACGAACTCGGCTCGATCCTCACGGCGAGCAAGATGGATGTCGCGTGGGTGCGCGGCAAGCTGAAGGACACCGAACCCGCGATGGCCGAAAAACTCGCGCGCGCGCTCGGCAATCTCGATCAGGGCATTGCGTTGAAGCGCCGCATCATCGAGGACATGCGCCCGACCGTGCTCGCCAACTTCGGCCTCGTGACGGCGCTACGCTCACTCGCCGATGAAGCCGCGCAACGCAACGGCTGGAATGTGGAATCGGATCTGCCGGGCGAGGACGTGAAGCTCGGCGAGGCGATCGAGATCGCGCTCTTTCGCGTTGCGCAGGAGACGCTCACGAATGCGGCGAAATACGCGCGTGCGAGCCGCATCCGGATTGCGCTCGATATCGATAAAGAGAACGTGTCGCTTTCGATCACCGACGACGGCATCGGCATCCGGCCGCAGGATCTGAAGCGCACGCAGACGCATGGGCTCGTCGGCATGCGGCAGCGTGTGTCGGCGCGCGGCGGGCGCTTCGAGATCGAGCGCGCGTCGCCGCATGGCACGGCGATCAGCGTGTCGATGCCGCGCGAGCGCAGCGTCGATGCGCCGCTCGCCGTGCCCACCGCGTAGGACGATGCCGACACCAAATGCGGACGCCGCCGACAGGAAAATCGCAGGCGAGCCTACAGCGTGCGGCCATGCGCTTTTTTTATGATTGTTCACATCGGTAAGGCGGGCGACGACAAGGCGTCCGTCACCACAGACACGATGCGCGAACCGATTCCTGTCACGCATTTCAACTCCAAGGGGATAAACATGTCTCGACTCATCGCTCTACTGCTGATTGCAGGCACGGCGGCTCTCGCGGGCTGCAACACCGTCTCGGGTGCGGGCCAGGATATTTCGAAGGGCGGTCAGGCCATTTCGAATTCCGCCGAGGAGCACAAGTAAGCGGCGACTCAGGCTCAGGCGTTCCTTAGCGTTGATGTAGTTCCCTGTCTTCCCGCCACGTTCGCGTGGCGGGAATTTTTTGCGTTGTGATTGCGCGCGACGGGCGATAAAAAACCCGGCCGATGATCGCGCCGGGTTTTGCTTTCTCAGGCGTGAAGCGTCATTGCGTGTCGGGCAATTCCAGCGCCGGCTGCTGCGTGTTGCCGCCCTGCGCGACCAGCACGCGAATCTTCTCCGGCACCAGTTGCGAGAGCGCGTTGCCCGACGGCAGCGTCGTCACGAGCCAGTCCGCGTTCTTGGCGAGGTCGAACGAAGCCGATGTGTAGACCGGCGTCTTCGAGCCCGGCGTGGTCGCGATCAGTTGATACGCGCCGCCGGAGACGTAGAGGGAATCCTGCGTCGTCGCGGGTACGGCGTTCTTGTAGGCGACGCCCGCCATCGTCGGGCTGACGCTCGCGATGCTCGTCCCCGGCGCGACCAGATAGATATCGAGGTTCGGCGCGTTCGTCGACGCGTTGAAGGCGCGCACGCGTGCGCTGCTCGACAGGAGTCCCTTGTCGAACGGATCGTCGATCACCGCGATCGACGGCAGGAAGCCCGCGTCCGGCAGCGCGATCACCGTGTACTCATGCCCTTTCGCCGCGTTCGAGATGCTCGTGTCGGTGGCAAGTTGCGTCGTCGTGTTCACGGCCGCGTAGGAGAAATTGTGCTGGCCGGTGTCGATGTTCGCGAAGTTGGTCACCGTCTTGTAGGCGAGATTCGGTTGCAGGACCTTGCTGTTGTCGTAGAAGTCGACGTTCGGGCCGCTCGGGATCGCGTGAATGAAATGGACCTGCGCCGGGGTGACGCCGATTTCCTTGCCGACATCGTCGGAGCTTCCGCCGCAAGCGGAGAGCAAAGCGGCGACGGCGGCAAGCGCGGCAGCGGTGCGGATGAGCTTCATGGTTCCACCTTCCTTTGTTTTGATCGACACCTTGTTGTCCGGGCCCGGGCGACTGGACGTCCTCGGAATTTCGCGTCTGGTTCGCCGGCCCTGGTTCTTTTCCCTTCCTTGCCCGATCGAACGACGCAAGAGCGCCGCCGATGCGAGTGCCTGCCTTGAGCAATGGACATGCCCCGATGCGGTGCGCGGACGTGGCACGCGTCCGGTCGAGCCTTGCTGGGCAAGGCTTCTCGATTCATTAGAGGAATTATTCGGGAGGTGCAAAACGAGCGCGGCCGGACCGCTCCGCACGATACGGGCGGCCGTTTGGTGGAAGCGTTTCTTACAAGGCTGGCGGGCTCAGGCCAATCCGCGCCGCCGATAGTCAAACCAGAACGAAAGCCCGACCGAAAGCAGAATCACGACCGTCGCGATAACGGTCCACTGCGTGATGATTTCGCCGAGCAGCAGCGCGCCCAGCAAGACGGCGACGACCGGATTCACATAAAGACAACTCGTCGCGACGATCGTGCTCGTATTCCGAATCAGAAAGTTATAAGCGACATACGCCGCCATCGAACCGATCACCACGAGATACACGAACGAAAACCCCGCGCCAACGCTCACCTGCGTGAGCCTTTCGCCCGCCGCCAGCGCGATGCCCGTCGCGATCAGACCGCCCAGCCCGATCTGCAAGGCCGTCGACATCAACAGATCGGACGGTTGCGGCAAACGGCTCGCCAGATGCGCGCCGCCCGCCCAGAAGATCGCCGCGCACAGAATCGCCAATGTGCCGACGGTGGAACTCGGCGACGGATCGCCATGATTGAGCAGCACGATGCCGATCAGCCCCAGCGCCACCGCGAACCATTCGCCCTTAGCAACCCCGCGCCCGCTCAACGCGGTGAAGATCGTCGCGAAAAGCGGCACAGTGGCGACCATCACCGCAGCCGTGCCGGTTCCCACCGTGCGCATGCCGTAGGCCATCATCCCGCTCGACAAACCTTCCAGCAAGGTCCCGACGATCGCCGCATTGCGCACTTCCCGCGCACTCGGCCACACCGCCTTGCGATGCACGGCTATCACGAACAGCCCGACGCCCGCACACAGATTGCGCAAACCGCCGAGCATGAGCGGCGGAAACGACTCGAGCGACAGATGGATCCCAAGATACGTCGAGCCCCACACGAGATAGACGACGGCCAGCGCAAGCGCGACCTGCCCCTTGAAGGAGCGCGGCGCACGAAACGGAAAACGGTCGGGAAAGCTGAACGGCAGACGCGGCGGCGGCAGAGCGGACATGCATTACTCCGCAACGGCTGCGCGCCGGATGACTGCAAACGAGACCGGGAAAGACGCTGCGGCAACGACCAGACTGAACGGCATGGCGGAACGAAGAAGTGCGAGTGCGCGAGGAGAGACCGCACGATCCCCGGGAAAACCCGGAATCCGCGGCGCTCGACATTATGCAGTAAGCGCGCAACGCGATCGCACAACTTTACGAATGGTTGCCAAGACGCCACGCCCCGGTGTAACGTGTCGGCTGCTAACGCGGGGGTCCTGCGTTGCACATCGCGACTTCAATCGGCTTCATCGGTCTGAATCGCTTCGTGCGGCGTGGGTGAGAAATACCCTTTGAACCTGATCTGGATAATGCCAGCGCAGGGAAGCGTTCGGGTTCCAAGGCCTTCAGCATCCACGCCACTTCTTCCGGACCCGTACCTTTCCATCTCGTTCCTCCCTGTTTAGCTCCTGAATCAGCCGAGCTCGACGGCGTTCGTCCGCGTCGAGCCCGGATAAAACCGTCCCACACAGGAGAGACAGCACATGAATGCCAACCCCAAGTTCCTGTCAGAGAACGCCGTCGTCGATGCCGCCGCCATCGCGCCGCTGCCGAACTCGCGCAAGGTCTATGTCGAAGGTTCGACGCCCGACATTCGCGTGCCGATGCGCGAAATCTCGCAATCCGACACCCCCGACGGCTTCGGCGGCGAGAAAAATCCGCCCGTCTATGTGTACGACACGTCCGGCCCGTACACCGATCCGGACGCGAACATCGACATCCGCTCCGGCCTGGCCGCGCTGCGCGGCAAGTGGATCGAAGCGCGCGGCGACACGGAAGCACTGAGCGGCCTGTCGAGCGAATTCGGTCGCGAGCGCGCCGCCGATCCGAAGACGGCCGAACTGCGCTTCCCGGATCTGCATCGTCATCCGCGCCGCGCGATTCCCGGCAAGAACGTCTCGCAGATGCACTACGCGCGGCAAGGCATCATCACGCCGGAGATGGAGTACATCGCGATCCGCGAGAACCAGCGGCGCGCGGAATATCTCGAAAGTCTGAGGCAGAGCGGCCCGAACGGCGAAAAGCTTGCGGCGATGATGGGCCGCCAGCATCCGGGTCAGGCCTTCGGCGCGGCGGCGTTCGGCAAGGACGCGGCAAAGGAAATCACGCCCGAATTCGTGCGCGAGGAAGTGGCGCGCGGCCGCGCGATCATTCCCGCGAACATCAATCACCCGGAAAGCGAGCCGATGATCATCGGCCGCAACTTCCTCGTGAAGATCAACGCGAACATCGGCAATTCGGCGGTGACCTCCTCGATCGGCGAGGAAGTCGACAAGATGACCTGGGCGATCCGCTGGGGCGGCGACACGGTGATGGACCTGTCGACCGGCAAGCATATCCACGAGACGCGCGAGTGGATCATCCGCAATTCGCCGGTGCCGATCGGCACGGTGCCGATCTATCAGGCGCTCGAAAAAGTCAACGGCAAAGCCGAAGACCTGACGTGGGAAATGTTCCGCGACACGCTCATCGAGCAGGCGGAGCAAGGCGTCGACTACTTCACGATCCACGCCGGCGTGCGCCTGCAATACGTGCCGCTGACCGCCAACCGGATGACCGGCATCGTGTCGCGCGGCGGCTCGATCATGGCGAAGTGGTGCCTCGCGCATCACAAGGAAAGCTTCATCTACGAGCACTTCGAAGACATCTGCGAGATCATGAAGCAATACGATGTCTCGTTCTCGCTCGGCGATGGCCTGCGCCCCGGCTCCATCTACGACGCCAACGACGAAGCGCAGCTCGGCGAGCTGAAGACGCTCGGCGAACTGACGCAAGTCGCGTGGAAGCACGACGTGCAGGTGATGATCGAAGGCCCCGGTCACGTGCCGATGCAGCTCATCAAGGAGAACATGGACCTGCAACTGGAATGGTGCGACGAGGCGCCCTTCTACACGCTCGGACCGCTCACGACGGACATCGCGCCGGGTTACGACCACATCACATCGGGCATCGGCGCGGCGATGATCGGCTGGTTCGGCACCGCGATGCTCTGCTACGTCACGCCGAAGGAACACCTCGGCCTGCCGAACAAGGACGACGTGAAGGAAGGCATCATCACCTACAAGCTCGCGGCGCACGCAGCCGATCTGGCGAAAGGCCATCCGGGCGCACAGGTGCGCGACAACGCGCTCTCGAAGGCGCGCTTCGAATTCCGCTGGGAGGACCAGTTCAACCTCGGTCTCGATCCGGACAAGGCGCGCGAATTCCACGACGAAACCCTGCCGAAGGACTCTGCCAAGGTCGCGCACTTCTGCTCGATGTGCGGCCCGCACTTCTGCTCGATGAAGATCACGCAAGACGTGCGCGATTTTGCGGCGAAGCAGGGCCTGAGCGAAAACGAGGCGCTCGCCAAGGGCATGGAGACGAAGGCGATCGAGTTCGTGAAGAAGGGCTCGGAGATCTACCAGCCGACTTGATGCTTCCGGATGGCTGACAACGGCCTGTCGCACGATGCGTGCGGCAGGCCGTTTTTTTATGTGCGTCGGGCGCAAAGCCTTGTCGGGCCTCGTTGTGTGGTTCATCTGACGATTCAGGCACTTTTCCTGCTGAGCAACGAGCGAACCGGCGAAAACGTCGTGACGAACCGCCGCCGATTCACTTCATCATCGAATTGGAGAGTCGACATGAAAACCATCAAACAGATCGGCGCCGCCGCAATGGTCGTTGCGTTTCTCGGAGGACTGACCGCTTGCGGCGACATGACCGCGCGTCAACGGGATACGGCCATCGGCGCGGGTGTGGGCGCGGCAGGCGGCGCGGTGATCGGCGGCAGCGCGCTGTCGACGCTCGGCGGCGCGGCGGTCGGCGGGGTGATCGGCAATCAGGTCGGCAAGTAGCGGGACCGGGTTTCGGGCGGCGAGGCACGCTCGCTTCGCCGCGATTTCGCCTCGTTGTTTCATTTCTGATACGTAAACGTGCGCCGGTAATGCTTTGTCACACTACGCGCAACGACTGACGACATCGTTCGACTAAGCTGCTTCTTAACGGACCCGTTCTCCCCTCATCCGATTCAAGAGTCCGGCAAGCCGTATCGCAAGGAGCAGTACCATGATTTCCGCTCGCAGCATTATCGGACCTGGAAAGGCGGCCGTTGCGCTCGCCGCCGGGCTCATCGTCAGCGGGTGCTATTACCCTTACGGCTATCCGGCCTATCCGCCTTATCCCGTCGTCAATACGGCGTATACGCAGCGGGAATTCGTGGTGCCCGCGCAGGGGGCGTCCGGCACGGCGGCAACATTCACAGGCAGCGCGACGCTCCCGCCGCAATACGAATATGCGGTCGGGTCGCCGTATTCGGACTACTACCAGACGGTTCCGTATTCATACCCCTACTATCCGCCCTATGCCGCCTATCCGGCCTACTACGGTTACGGATATGGCTACGGTTATCCCGCGGTTTCGCTCAGCTTCGGATACTGGGGCGGCGGCGGTTGCTGCTGGGGCGGCGGGTGGCACGGCCACGGCTGGCATGGTGGCGGCTGGCATGGCGGCGGCGGCGGATGGCACGGCGGCGGCGGCAGTAGCTGGCAAGGCGGAGGTGGAGGCTGGCACGGCGGAGGCGGCGGCCACGGGCATTGAGGCGCGCCACGGCATGTTGCATCGGATGAGACAAATGACGAGTTTGCGCATTGACTCGTAACATCACTGCAACATTTTCTGATCGAACCGGCGATTGAGCCGTCACCGCGCGATTGTGCGGCCGGACACTTTCCTTATCCGACAAGGCGTCGGCGGATTTCGCCAGACGATTGGCACGGTTCTGGCTATCTAGTTCCCCAATTACCACGTCGCGAGAGCGACTTTCCGTATCGGGGGATCGGACATGATGGCCTTTGCGTTTTTCCTGTTGTGGATGCTCGCTTCTCTCGGCTTGTTGACGGTGTGGGTGTTCAGACAGACGCCCGCCGTCCAGCGCGATAGCCCCACGCCCGAGGCCATCGCCAAAAGCTGATCGCGCGCCTCGGGCGCGTCCCGTCACGCCCGGGCGCTCCGGGCGTGACGCAATGAATCGGCATTCGCGCCTTGACGCAGGCCGTTCGCGCCCTATTCTTAGTGTGCGCGTTATGCGGATGCTTAAGCCGGTCGCAGCCTGCTGCTGAACATCGAACGTCACGCGCTCTCGCTCATGACGCCCGCAAGGAGCCCCGATGTTCCATCAGCTACTCACCCCGATCGCCCATTCCCTGCTCACTTCGTTCATCGTGGCCGCGCTGCCGATCATCCTCGTGCTCGTGCTGCTCGGCTGGGCGCGCCGCCCGGCGTGGCAGGCGTCGCTCGCGGGCCTGACTCTCGCGCTCGTCATCGCCGTGGCCGGCTGGCATTTTCCGGTCGGGCTCGCGCTCGATTCAGTCGCGGCCGGCGCCGTGTTCGCGCTCTGGCCGGTCATGTGGATCGTCTTCGCCGCGATCCTGCTCTACAACGTCGCGCAGCGCTCGGGGCGTTTCGAGGCGTTTCGCCTGTGGATGGTCGATAACCTGCCGAACGACCGGCGCATCGTGCTCGTCGTGATCGGTTTTTCGTTCGGCGCGCTGCTCGAAGGCATCTCCGGTTTCGGCACGCCCATCGCGATCACGAGTTCGCTGCTGATCCTGCTCGGCTTCCCGACGCTCGAAGCGCTCACCTTCACCCTGATCTTCAACACGGCGCCGGTTGCGTTCGGCGCGCTCGGCGTGCCGATCACCGTGCTCGGCGCCGTCACGCATCTGCCGACCGACGCGCTCGCCAAGATGGTCGGCCGCCAGTTGCCGCTCTTCGCGTTCTTCCTGCCGTTCTACGTGATCGGCGTCTACGCGGGCTTTCGCAACATGACGCGCGTCTGGCCGGTGCTGCTGGTGTCGGGCGGCGCGTTCGCGCTCACGCAGTTCGTCACGTCGAACTACATCAGCTATGCACTGACCGACGTGCTCTCTTCGCTCGTTTCGCTGATCCTGACGATCGCGTTCCTGCGCGTATGGAAGCCCGTCGCGGACGAGCGCTTCGCGGTGAACGTCGAGCGCCTCGGCACCACGCGCTCGACGATTCCGGGCGGACAGGGCTGGCTGCCGTGGATCGTCGTCTCGGTGGTCGTGATCGTGTGGACGGTGCTCAAGATCTTCCTGATCGGCGACGTCAAGGTCGCGTGGCCGGGCCTCGACAAGGCCGTCTATATCACGCTGTACAACCAGCCCTACGGCGCGATCTGGGACTTCCAGCCGCTCGCGACCGGCACCGCGATCCTGGTTGCGTCGATCATCACCGCGCTCCTGGTGAAACTGCCCGCGCGCGAATACGGCGCGGCGATCGTCGATACATGGGTGCAGACGCGCATCGCGATTCTGACGGTCGCGACGATCGTCGGCCTTGCGTATCTGATGAACTACTCGGGCATGAACTACACGCTGGGTCTCGGCGTGGCGTCGGTCGGGCCGTTTTTCCCGCTCGTCTCCGCATTCCTCGGCTGGGTCGCCGTGTTCCTGTCCGGCAGCGACACGTCGGGCAACGCGCTGTTCGGGAACCTGCAGGTGGTCGCGGCGAACCAGCTCAACCTCAATCCGGTGCTGATGGCGGCGACCAACTCGTCGGGCGGCGTGATGGGCAAGATGATCTCGCCGCAAAACATTTCGACCGGCGTCGCGACGACCGAACTCAAAGGCAAGGAAGGCCTCGTGTTCGCGCGCACTTTCTGGCATTCGATCTTGCTCACCGTGCTGCTCGGCGTGCTCGTGTGGCTGCAACAGAACGTGCTGACGTGGATGATCCCGCCGCACTGATTTCCCGCTCTCCCGATTCTTGCGCTTTCGTTGCGCGAACCCATTTTTGGTATGCGCGCGGTGCTAACATGCGCGGACTTTCGATACGTAAACCGAAGTCCGCCCCGCCATGTCACCCGCCAATCTGCTGCAACTGATCGTCCTCGCCGCCCTGTGGGGCGCGTCGTTTCTCTTTATTCGCGTGGGCGTGGCCGAGTTCGGCGTCGCGCCGCTGATGGCTTTGCGGGTCGGCATCGGCGCCGTGTTTCTCGTCGCGATGCTGCTGGCGCGCCGTCCGCTCGCCGCCACGGCCGCGACACTGCGCACGCGCTGGCGGCAGTTGTTCGTCGTCGGCATGCTGAATTCGGCCGCGCCGTTCTGCCTCTTCGCCTATGCCGAACTGACGCTCTCGGCCGGCGCCACGTCGGTCATCAACGCGACGACGCCGCTCTTCGGCGCGCTCGTCGCCTACGTGTGGCTTCGGGATCGCCTGACTACCGCGCGCACGATCGGCATGGCCATCGGCTTCGCCGGCGTGCTCGTGCTGGTGTGGAATCAGATCGCCCCGGAACAGGCGGGCCACGATGCCCCGCTGCCCGTTCAGGGCATGCTCGCGGCGGCGGCGGCACTCGCGGCGTCGGCGCTTTACGGTGTGGCGGGCAACTTCGCGAAGAAGTACCTGATGGACGTCGACGCGATGACCAATGCCGCCGGCAGCATGATCGGCGCGACCCTCGCGCTTGTGCCGATCGCGCTCCTCACGTGGCCCGCCGCGCCGATTTCTGCGCATGCGTGGGGTGCGGTGCTCGCGCTCGGCATTGGCTGCACGGGTGTCGCGTACTTCATCTATTTTCATCTGATCACGGTTGCGGGCCCCGCGCGCGCCATGACCGTGACCTTCATCATCCCGCTCTTCGGGATTTTGTGGGGTGCGCTGTTTCTGGGCGAGCACGTTTCGCCCGTGATGCTGGCAGGGTGCGCGATCGTGCTCGCGGGTACCGCGCTCGCCACGGGCGTCGTGAAGCGCGTGCCCTTCATCGGACGACGCAAACTCGCGCCATGAACTGGCCACCAAGGCTCGCAACGCGTTCTAATCCCCCCGCACCGGCCCTCTCCCCGCCTTGATCGCCCCGCGCTTCACCTTGCCTTCAACGCGGCGCAATTGCGAAGCCCGCGTCGGCTTGGTCGCAACGCGCTTGCGCCGCGTAACAGAGACGCTTCGAATCAGTTCGTCGAGCCGCGCGAGCGCCGCTGCCCGGTTCATATCCTGCGTACGATGCTCCTGCGCCTTGATGACGATCACGCCTTCCCGCGTGACGCGGCTGTCGCTGAGCGCGAGCAGACGCGCCTTGATGTGCTCCGGCAGCGACGACGCGCGGATGTCGAAGCGCAGATGGATCGCGCTCGACACCTTGTTGACGTTCTGACCGCCCGCGCCCTGCGCGCGCACGGCCGTCAGCTCGATTTCGTTCGGCGGCACGGCGAGGCTGTCGGTCATCGTCATCGATCGCTCCTTTATCCAGCATTCATGCCAGACGGCGCATTCTCGCAGCAAGCCCGGAATCGCGCCGCGTCGGCTCTCTCACGGCCTGCGCGAAGATCGCCGCCGAGCCGATCACGTCGACCCTGCGCTTTGCCCGCGTGATCGCGGTATAAACCAGTTCGCGCGACAGCACACGCACGAACGTGCCCGGCAACACGAGCGCCGCGTGCTCGAACTCCGAGCCTTGCGACTTGTGCACGGTCAGGGCGAAGGCGGTGTCGTGCGGCGGCAGCGCGGCGGGCGATACATAGCGCAGCGAGCCATCGGCGATGCGAAACGCCACGCGCAACAAGCCGTCCGCGCCCGGCAGCGCAATGCCGATATCGCCGTTGAAAAGTCCGAGCGCATAGTCGTTGCGCGTGACGATGACCGGCCGCCCGGCGAACCACTGTGCACCCAGCGCAAGCGCGATGCCCGCCTGCTCGCGCACTTTCGCCGCGATGCGCGCGTTCACCTCGTCGACGCCGCGCGGACCCTTGCGCGTCGCGCACAGCACGCGGAAGCGGTTGAGCGCGTCGAAGAGCCGGGCGTGATCGTCCTCTTCGTCATCGAGCACGGCGGACAGCGCCTCGGCATAGGGCGCGAAACCTTTGGCAAGGCGCGCGAGCGTGCGCTCGGCGAGCGTCGCGTCGCCATCGTCGAAGAGCACGGCCGCGCGCTCGCCGGACGGATCGAGCGCGTCGAGCGCGGCCTTTTCGTCGCCGTCGCGGATCGCGATCGACAAACGGCCGATGTCCGAATCGAGTCCGAAGCGATAGTTCTTCTGCAACCAGACGACGCAATCCGTGAGCGCGGGCGCCGATTCCGCGCCGCTGCCGGTCCAGTCTTCGGGCAGCGTATCGAATAGTTCGTCGTAGCCTTCCGACTCGTCGACGGGCGCGGAATCGAACAAATCGAGTTGCGGCTCACTCGACCGATGCGGCTCGACGGCGCGCGCTTCGGCGTGCGGCAGCGCCGCCTCCAGCCGCTTCGCATCGACCGACAGCGCCGTCGCGATGCGCGCGACGCCCGCGCCGCTGAACGACGGCGCCGCGCTCAGTTCGGCGAACACCGCGCCCGCCTCCACGGCCGCGAGCTGATCCTTGTCGCCGAGCATCACGAGACGGGCCGCGGGAGCCACGGCTTCGAGCAGATGCGCGGCGAGCGCGACATCGATCATCGAGGCTTCGTCGACGACGATCACGTCGTACGGCAACGGATTGTCGCGATGATGCCGGAAGCGCCCGTCCGCCTGCACGCCGAGCAGGCGCTGCAAGGTGAACGAGGTGCGCGGCAAACGCTCGGCGAGTTCGGGCGGCAGCTTGTCCGCGCGTTCGATGAGCGCCTCCTGCATGCGCTGCGCGGCCTTGCCGGTCGGCGCGGCGAGCGCGATGCGCAAGCCCGGATGGGCGTCGAGCAGACACGCCAGCACGCCGACGACCGTCGTCGTCTTGCCGGTGCCCGGCCCGCCGCTCACGATCGTCAGCCGTCCCGCCAGCGCGACGAACGCGGCGACGCGCTGCCAGTCGATCTCGTCGTCGGCGCGCGGGCCGAAATAGCGCGCGATACGCTCGGCCTGCCGCAAGACGGCCTGTTGCGAAATCTGCACGCGCGCCGCGCGCGAGCGCTCGACGAGCGCCTCGGCGAGCCGCCGCTCGTAGTCGAAATAGCGCGCGAGATAGAGCCGCCCGTTCTCGTCGATGACGAGCGGCAGCAGATCGGCCGCATCCGTGCGCGCACCGCCGCGCACGAGGCACGCGACTCCGCTTGCGAGCAGCCCGTCGCGCGCCTCGTCGAAGCGTGCATCATGGCGACGCGCAAGCGCGCCGAGCGGCACGCACACATGGCCTTGCGCAGTCGCGCGGCTGATCGCGAGCGCGGCGCGTTCCGCCCACAGCACGCCGCGTTCGTCCGCGCCGAGCCGCGCCGCGAGCGCGCTCATGCGCCGCGCGAAGCCTTCCGCGAGCGCCGCGTTCTCGTCCGCGGGCGCGGGCGCGGCGCGCGCCGTTTCGATGGCATCGGGCGTGCTCATGCCGCGCCTCCGGACATCAGGCGATCGAGCGCCTCCACCAGTTCCCGCGAGGGCCGGCCGCGATGCACGCCGGCAGGCGACTCGCCATCTCGCCAGTCGGGGCGTACGCCGCGCACGAAGAGATACAGATAGCCGCCGATATGCGTGTCGTACGCATAACCCGCCAGGCGCGCGCGCAGATAGCGATGCAGCGCGACCACGTAGATGAGCGCCTGCAGATGATAGGCATGCTCGCTCATCGCGACGGCAAGCGGCGCGGCGGCATAGTCCGATACGGCGTCGCCCAGATGATTCGACTTCCAGTCGATGATCCAGTAGCGCCCGTCGTGCTCGACGATCATGTCGATGAATCCCTTGATGAATCCGCGCAACGCGCCGCTTTCGAGCGCGACGTCGGGAAAGCCGTGCGCGGCGAGCAGACGCCGCAGCGCAGTGAAATCGAGCGTCTCGGCTGAGAACAGGAACTCCAGCTCGTTCATGCGACGCGTCATCGCGATGCGCTGAAGCTGCAGGCCGGGCGCGATTTCGGTGGCGAGCGTATCGGCGAGCAAGCGCAGCATCATCGGACGCAGACGCGGCGCGAGCGCCTCGGGCGCGGGCGTCGGATGCTCGTGCAACGCGCGCTCGACGGCGCTGTCCCAGCCCGAAGGCGCCATGAAATCGGCCAGCTCGAACATGCGGTGCAGACATTCGCCCGCCGCCGCGCCGCGCGGGAACGCGAGAATGTCGTCGGCGGCGAGTGCGGGCGCTTCGGTCCGCACGATGTCCTTGAGCGCGGCAAGCTCGTCGTGATCGGGACGCGCTTCGGCCGGCTGCGCCTGATTCGCCTCGTCGCGCGCGCCGGCGGCGATCAGCGAACTGAAGCTCGCCATGCGCCAGCGATCGCGCAGAATGCGCTTGTTCGTGCGCGCGGCGATCTCGTGTGCGCCCGACGTATCCGCGACGAGCGGCTCGCGCATGTCGATGACCGGCAGCGGCGCGACGCCGATCGCGCCGTTCGCCTGCGCCGCGAGCGCGTGCCACGCGGCGGCGATATCCGCTTCCTCGGGCGGTTCATGGCAGAACGCATCGAAGTCGCGCCCCTTGCCCGCGACGAGCCAGTTGAGCACGCTGCGGCGCGATTCCTTCGTCGAGCGGCTCGACATATAGACCCCTGCGACGACGTAGCAGCGGAACACCGCGCGCGTCAGCGCGACATACACGAGGCGCGCGCGTTCGGCCGCCTGCTCGCGCGCGATGGCCGCGCTCACGTTTTCGTCCTCGTCGGCCTCGATGCCGTAATGCAGCACCGCAACGCCCGCGTCGTCGTGATACTCGCGCGCATCGGGCAAGCCTGTTTTCGACGCATCGCGCGCGGTTCCATCGTTCAGGAACGGACAGAACACGACCGCGTACTCCAGCCCCTTCGACTTGTGAATGGTCACGATCTGCACGAGATTGCGGTCGGATTCGAGGCGCAGTTGCGCTTCTTCGCCGCCGCCCTGCTGCTCGCGTTGCGCGGCCAGCCAGCGCAGCGTCGGCGCGATGCCGGGCTGCTCGGCCGAGCGCGCCTGCAAAAGCTCCGCGAGATGATTGACGTTCGTGAGCCGGCGCTCGCCATCGGCGCGCGCGACCAGACGCGTCGCGATCGACAGCTCGCGCGCGAGCGTGCGCCACATCACCGCGAAACCGCGCTCGTGCCAGATCGTGCGATAGCGCGAAAAGCGCTCGACCCAGCTCGTCGAATCGATCGGCTCGCCGTGCGGATCGGCCGCGTCCGCGTGTTCGAGCCGCCAGAGCGCGGCGGCATCCAGACCGAACCAGTCGGTGGCAAGCGCGGCGCGCAGGCGGCGCAAATCACCGGGCGTGTCGATGGCGGCGAGCACGCGCTCGATCTGCTCAGCGTCGAGCGAACCGAATACCGACGCCTGCGCCAGTTCCACGCTGCCGATACCCCACGCCGCGAGCACGCGCTTCACGAGGCTGCCCTGCCGATGCGTCTGCACGAGCACGGCGATATCGCCCGCCGAAAGCGGCCGTGCGCCGATACGCACCTCGCCGCGCTGCGCCCCGCGCAAGAGCCGGGCGATCTCGGCGGCGCAGGCTTCGGCGGCATCGCGCTGCGCGTTCGTTTTCAGAAGCGCGGATTCGCCGTGCGGCAGCATCCACACGCAGAAATCCGCGATGTCCGAATACGCGGCGGCGGGCGTTTCGTCGATGAACGGGCCGCGTTTGCGGGTACCCGCGCGCACCGGCTGGTAGTCGAGGCCATCGAGAATGAACGCAGCCGGATTCGCTTCGAACAGGCGGTTGCATGCCTCGATGATCGGCGGCGTCGAGCGCTGATTGACCGCGAGCGTATAGCGCGCGCTCGCGCCGTGGCGCGCGGCGAGATAGGTGTGCAGGTCGGCGGCGCGGAAGCTGTAGATCGCCTGCTTCGGATCGCCGACGAGAAAGAGCGGGCCGTGCGGCGCGAACACGCGGTTGAAGATCGCGTATTGCAGCGGGTCCGTGTCCTGGAATTCGTCGATGAGCGCGGCCGGATAGCGCGTGCGCAGCGCTTCGGCGAGCCACGCGTGCCGGACCAGCGCGTGATGAAGGTTCGACAGCAGATCGTCGAACGACACGACGCGGCGCGCGCGCTTTCTCGCGGCAAGCTCCGCCGGCGCGTGACCGAGCCACTCGCGCACGACGTCGAGCCACATCGCGCGCTGCGATGCTTCGGCTGCGGCGGCGGACGCGGCGAGCATATCGGCATGATCGAAAAAGGCGTGCGCGGGCGGCGTGTTCCTGAGCTTGGTTCCCTTCGCCAGCGCGCTCGCCGTGAGCTTGAGCGCGCGCTCGGGCGGCGGCGCGTGACAGTCGCCTTCGGCGAAATACGAAGTCCAGGCGTCGATGGCTTCACTGACGATCTTCGCGCTGTAGCTGTTGCCCTTGAGCGCGCCCTGCGCGTCCGCAAGCAGCTTGACGATGGTGTCGCGCTCGGCGTTCCACAGCGCGCAGGCCTCTTCGAACAGCGCCTGCACGTCAGCGGCCTGAGTTGCCTCGGCGCCGCCCCAGCGCAGTGCCGCGAGCGGCTTCTTCAGACGCCGTGCGAGCTGCGCATCGAGCGATGCGGGCCCTGCGCCCTTCGCGACGAGCCACGACGCGAACGACGGCGTGCGCGCCGCCACCGGCTCGACGCGTTCGCGCCAGAAATCCGCCGCGAGTTCGAAGCGCAGCGCACTGTCGTCGGCTTCCATGTCGAACGCGAACGGCATCGCGGCGGCGAACGGCGCTTCCTGCAGCGCGCGCTGACAGAACGCGTGAATCGTGTGGATCGCGGCCTGATCGAACGTGGCCACGGCGATGCGCAGACGTTTGGCGGCCTCGTCGGCGTCGATGTCGGCGAGCGTCGTTTCGAAGAGCCGCTCGATGAACGGATCGCCGGCAGCATCGCCGTTCTCGATCGCGTGCGCGACGCCCGCGAGCCGCGAACGGATGCGCTCGTGCAGCTCGGCGGTCGCCGCCTTCGTGAAGGTGACGACGAGTATCTGCTCGACGCTGAGCCGCTTCTCCAGCAACAGGCGCACATACAGCGCGCAGATGTTCCAGGTCTTGCCCGTGCCGGCGGAAGCCTCGATCTGGTTCACGCCGTCGAGCGCGCAAGCGAAGACGTCGAGTTCCTGCACGGTGTCGTCCACAAATGATGTCGTCATGCGCCGCTCCGCAGATGTTGCACGAGCGGGTCGTACACGATGCGCGCGAATGCGGCGAAGGTATCGTCGAGCGCGAGGTCCGTGCCTCGGAACGCGATGCGAAATACGGGGTCATCGGATTCGGCGCGCGTGCGTTCGGATTCCCACGCGGCCTGCGCTTTCGAATCGCCCTCCTTCACCTTGAGCCACGCGCTCTTCGGAAAGAATCTGAGCGGCATGCGCCGTCCCGCGCGATAAAGCGCGGCGAGCGCCGCCAGATGCGCGAGCGGATCGGTGACGGGCGTCAACTCGAAATCCGCCGATTGCGCACCGCGTCCGTGCCATATCGTGCGGCGCGGGCCTTCGGGCAGCGCCGCGCAGTAGGCGAGATGCGCGAGCCATGCGGACAGGTAATCGCGCGCGCGGGGCGCGTCATAGCGATAGATCACCTGGCCCTGCGGCGTCAGCGCGTTGAGCGTGCCGACGAGCGTCATCAGCCGCACGTCGGCGAGCGCGTCGTCATAGGCACCGAACAGCGCGACACCGGCCGTGTCGGGCCAGCGTGGCGCGAGATCGAGCGAGAACGGCAGACGCTCGACGCCCGCCGCCGTCGACGCGCGCACGCGCTCCGCCAGAAGACCCAGCGCATGCAGCTCGCGCGCCTGCCACACGCCGCCTGTCGCGCCGCCCGGCATTTCCGGACTCGCGCGCGCGACGCGTCTCGCACGTTCGCGCGCGGCGCGGTCGCCATCTTCGGCGGCTTCGAGCAGCGCGGGCAACACGCGCGCGGCAAGCGCGTCGCGGCCCGCGAAGCCCAGTTCGAACGGCTCATTGGCGTCGAGTTCGGCCTCGGCGTCCACCAGCGCGATGCCGAGCCGGTCACGCAGAAGCGCGCGCGCAGGATGGCGCCAGAAGCGCACGAAATCATCGAAGGCGACTGTCTGCACGTCGTCTTCCTGCGGCAAGGGCGTGGAGAAAAATCGCGCGACAGGCTGCGTCTTTCCCGACTCCAGCGCGTGGGCAAGCTCGGCACGCTCGGGTTCGTAGGTGAAGAGCCGGCCATCCTGATGGAAATAATCGGGCGCATAAGGCTGCAACGGATGCTCGAAGACGAAGCCCGCGCGCGCCTGCCCGAGTTCGTCCGGACTCGCATGCTTGCCGGCGACGGAGCGCGCCAGATAGTCGAGCAGTTCGTCGATCAACGCGGCGGGCGGCAGCACGGCATTGCCGCGGATGCTGCGCCCCGTGTACGCGATCATCAGCCGGTCGCGCGCCGCGAGCACCAGATCGAGAAACAGGTTGCGCTCGTCGTCGCGGCGCTGGCGGTCGCCGAGCTTGCCGAAGCGCGCCATCAGGTCGAACTCGTCGGCGCGCGTGAGGCTCGGCAACATGCCGTCGTCCATGCCGAGCAGGCAGACCACGCGATACGGCAACCCGCGCAGGCTCGTCAGCGACGAGAAAGTGACGCCGCCCCACGGCACGCCGCCGCGCGCGGGATCGTCGAGCGTATCGGTGAGCGCCGTGCGGATCACGGCGGCGGATACCTCGGTTGCGCCCGCGCCTTCGTCCATCGCGACGATGAGCGAATCGATCGCGCGGCGCACGTCGCCGACCGAATCGGTGAAGGCGACGCCCGTGTCGAAGAAGCGTTCGAGCGCATCGCGCAGCAGATCGCCCCAGGCGCGGGCCGTACGCGGCGTCGCGATGCGTTCGGCGAACGCGTCGATGTCGTCGACGAAGCGCGTGAGGCGGCCGAGCAGTTCGGCGTCCGAGCCGTTCGCGCCTTCTATCGGCAGCCACTCGGCCACCGGCGCGCCGCCGCCCGGCAACGCGTAGCCGAGATAGAGACGCGTCAGCGCATCGGAGAAGGTGTGACGGGCGGCGGGCACGTCGGCGGCGGTGACGTCTTCCGGGCGCAAGCCGCGCCGCGCGCCCGCTGCCGCAAGCCACGCCTGCGCGGTTTCGAGCGCGATGGCGTCGATGCCGTAACGTGCCGCGATCGCGTCCACGCGCAGCCATTCCACGAGTTCGGGCGCGCCGACGCTGCGCTCGGTGAGCGCGAGCCAGTCGATGAGCGCGCGCGCGACGGGATTCGCCTGCGACGGCGGCAGGCCCGTGATGCGATACGGAATGCGCCGCCGCTCGTTGCTCGCGCCCGCCGGCGCGGTGCCGAAAATGCCGTCGATGAGCGGCCCCGCCACCGCGAGATCCGGAAACGCGACCAGCACGTCCGAGGGTTCCAGGCCTTCGATCGTGTCGAACCAGTCGAGCAGGCGGTCGTGCAGCACTTCGAGCTGGCGCGACAGGCTGTGACACACGTGCACTTCGATGCCAGTCTCGACGATGTCCTCAGGCTGCGGTCCGGCGTTCTCGTCGTCGAGCGCGAGGATTCCGTTCTGCACGCGCGCGAGCCATGTAGGCGCGGCGTTGTCTTCGAAAAGCTGCCGCTCGCTCGACGCCGCGCGCTCGGTCAGTTCGTGCAGCATGTGCAGTTGCGCCTGCGTCTGCCGTCCCCACTCCGCGAGCAGCGGATGACCGACTTCCTGAAAGTCCGCTTCACCCTTCAGTTCCAGTTGCTCGACGCGCGCCTCGCTCACGATGTCGAACCAGAACTCGCGGCAAGGATTCTGCGCATAGACACGCACGTCGATCCAGCGCGACAACTCGCGCAACAGCGCGATATGCAGCGGCGGCATCGTCGGCAGCGCGAATACGCTGATGCGGCGCGGCCATTGCGCGCGCATGACGGCGTCGAGATCGAGTTCGGGGGCATCGGCGAGAAAGCGGTAGGCGGGCGGCGTCGGGTCTTTCGCTTCGCCGTCGGCGTCTGTGTCGCGCGCGAGGTCCGCGAGCAAGGCGCGCCAGAGCGCGGCCTGCCAGCGTTCGTCCTCGCGCTGGATATCGTTCGCGCCCGCCAGGCGCGGGCCGCGCGCATCGATCTCCGTGCCGCTGCCCGCCAGAATCGAGCCGCCCGCCTGCCAGTGCGTGAGCCATTCGGGGCGATACGTCAGATAGTGGTCGAAGACCGTCGCGATGCGCCGCGCGAGTTCGTAACGCATCGAATCGTCGGCGGCGCTCAGATACGTGGACAGCCGCGCCGAATCGCCGAACGACGGATCTTCGAACAGCCGGTAGCAGCGCCACGCGAGCCGGTCCGGCGCGAACGGCGAATGCGCGGGCACGGGCAGCACGCGCCCGATCTGCGCCCATAGCCATTGCGCGAGATAACAAAAATCAACATTCGCGCAGATGCCGAAGCGCTCGGCCATGTCGAGTTCGAGCCGCCGGCGCACGGCGGCGCTCGGCACGATGACGGCTTCGCGCGCGAAGGGATCGCTCTCGCGCATCGCGAAGGCGTCGAGGTCTTCGAAGAGCGCGGCGGCGAGTGTCTCGTGACGGTTCGAGTAGAAGAGTTCGAGCATGGAAAGCGGCCTCGAAAGGCGCGATTTGAAAAGCTTTGTGAGAGTTCAGGCGCCAGCATAGCAAAGCATGCGCGACCCCGAGAACCTGGCCGAATGGCCGAGGTCCGAACCCCTGGTGAGTTGAGTTAGACTCGTTTCTCGCCTCGCCCTGGAACCTTAACGAGCGTCAATACAGGAAGTCGATGCGCTATTCGTTCGAAATCAGGAAGTTCATTTACAGCCAGTATTTCTTCGGCGGCTTGCGCATCGCTTTGGGCGTGTCGCTGCCCGCCGTCCTGATGCTCATCGTTTTTCACAATCGCGAGCTTGGTTTCACGATCGCAACCGGCGCGCTCGGCGCGTGCGTCGTCGACATGCCCGGGCCGCTGCGCCACAAGCACAATGAGATGCTCGCGTGCACGCTGATCGGCTTCTGCGCGGCGCTCGCCACGGGCATCGCGACGGCGCATCCGCTGACGCTCTGGCTGACCATCGTGCCGCTCACCTTCATGCTGTCGCTGATCGTCGTGTATGGCAACCGCTGGCCGCAGATCAGCTTCGCGACGCTCTTCATGATGGTCGTCACGCTCGAAGAGCATTTCACGCCGATGCAGGCGCTCATCAACGCTTCGTGGATTCTCCTGGGCGGCCTCTGGTACACCTACTGGGCGACGCTCGTCTCCCGCCTGCTCGTGTATCGCATCGAACAGCAGGCGCTCGCCGAGAGCATCTTCAGTTGCGCCGAGTATCTGCTCGCGCGTGCCGATTTCTACGACGGCGACGCCGATCTCGACGAGTGTTATCGCATGCTCATCGAAAAGCAGATCGCGGCCGTCGAACGGCAGGAAGCGGCGCGCGACATCGTGTTGCGCAATCTGCCGAAGGTGAAAAGCGGCAAGCTCGATGCGCGGCGCGCGCGGCTCTTCAATCTGTTCATCAACGTGGTGGATCTGCACGAGTTCTTCGTCGGCGCGCACACGGATTATCCGCTCGTGAGAAAGACCTTCGCGGGCTCGGATGTGCTCGTCTTCTATCGCGACCTGATGAGAAAGGCGAGCGCGGATCTGGAAGAGATCGGCCTCGCGGTGTTGCAGAACAATGCGGCGGGCAGGCAAATCAGCATGAAGGCCGAGTTGCGCGCGATCGAGTACGAACTGGAGCTGATGCGCAAGCACGGCCTGCCCGAGAAGAATCCCGAAGCGTACACGGCGGCGGCGGCCGTGTTCAGGCGTCTGTGGAGTGCGACGCGCCTCATCGACAAGATGCGCCGCCGCACGCGCGACGACGCGAGCACGATCGAAACCGAAGTGCAGATCGATCACGCGCTGTCGCGCTTCATTTCGAGCCGGCGCGTGCCGTTCATGCAGATTTTCTCGAACCTCACGATGGCCTCTCCGAGCTTCCGGCACGCGCTGCGCGTGACGATCGCGGTGGGCATCGGCTTCTGGCTCGGACGTCTGTTGCCGCTCACGAACGCGTACTGGATCGTGATGACGACCGTCATCATCCTGAAGCCCGGCTATTCGCTCACCAAGCAGCGCAACACGCAGCGGATCATCGGCACGGCGATCGGCTGCGCGGTGACCATCGCGCTGATTCTCTTCGTGAAGGAGCCGCATATCCTGCTCGTCGTGATGTTCGCGTCGATGGTGATGAGCTATAGCCTGCTGCTCTTCAACTATGCGGCGAGCGTCGTGTTCACGTCGTCGTACGTGCTCTTGATGTTCCATCTGCTCGCGCCGGGCAGCTTGCGGCTGATCGGCGAGCGCGCGATCGATACGGTCGTCGGCTGCGCGATCGCCATTGCGGCGAGCCATCTCTTTCCGTACTGGGAATATCGCCTGATGGGCAAGCTCGTGAAGGATCTGCTCGCCGCGACGCGCAGCTATCTGGAAGCGAGCTGGTGGTGGCGGGCGAAGCCGGCGTCGCCCGCGGAGAAGGCCCGCGCGGCTGCTTCATCGACGATGGAAACGCCTGTCGAGCGCGCCGTATTCGCCGATGCGAACGCGGTGGCGGTGGCGGCGTCGGCGGTTGCGGAAGCGGCGGCGCAAACCGTCGCAGTCAACGCCGAAGCCGCCAGCGAACCCGCGCTGGTCACCGACCCGGCGATGAAGGCCGCGAGCGCAACGGCGCAGCGTCTGTCGTCGGTGAGCATCGGCGAAAGCACGGCGGCGACGGCGAGCAAGGGCGCATCCGCCGCAGCCACGGTCGCCGCCACCGCGCTCGACCGCGACTTCCGCTATCGGCTTGCGCGCAAGAATGTGCATATCGCGTTCGCCAATCTGGCGCAGGCGTTCCAGCGCATGATGCTGGAACCGAAGCCGCAGCAAAGATACGTCGCCGAACTGAACGATCTGCTCGTGCAAAGCCATGTGCTGGCTTCGCAGATCACCGCCGCCGCGCCGCTGCTGCAGTCGCTCAACGAAGCGGGCGGCCAGCCGTTCGAGCCGGTGCAGCGCACCTTCGGCGTGGTGCGCGACAACCTCGCGGGCGCCGAGGGCGAACTGCCCGCCGCGCCCAAGCCCGATGCGCCGCCCGCGCAAGCGGATGCGCTCAAGGAACTTCGGCGCGATCTCGACAAAATGGTCGTCGATGCCGAGCGCGCGCAATCCTTGCCCGCCGATGCGCTTCACGACCTGAAACTGCTCGCGCATCAATGCAAGCAGATGCTGACGGCCTCGTCGCTCATTGGCAAGGATGCCGCGCAGATTCGTCTTCCGGTGTGACGGGGCGCTACCGCGTTACTGTGACGCGCCGATCGCGGGCACGGCTGGCCGCACGTCGCTCGCGGCGGAGGGTTGCGCGTTTTGCTGATCGAACGCGCGCTTTTCACGGATCGCGTTGAAGAGGACCGTGCCGATCACCAGCAACACCACGACGACGATGAACACGCTGACCGCGCGCGTCGGATTTTTCTTGGGCTTGCCGTCCGAGGGGCGGGAGTCGCGGGGGTCGTGGGTCATGAAATGGTGTGTGACGCGGTGTGGGAAAGGACCCGACATGGTACTCGGGTTGGGTTTCAGTTGGATTGCGGCTGAGGCGGTTCGCGCAGCGCTGGTCCGCGTCGTTTCGGAACGCGCACGCCGCGCGCGAAATTCTGTGCTGCACCCTGTCGCTTGAACGACGCGCGCCGGATGACGATACTACTCACGATTCCATGCGCGTCCGATCCCGGCAAGGGCTGCAAGGGGCAAGACCGGGATACCTTGTGACCGGACGCGTTGTGCCGCCCTCACCGGGCGGCTTTTTGTTCGAGGCGGTCGTTGCGACAGCGAACCTCAACTCTCCAGCGTCGGCCTGACCGGCAACGCCGTCGAATACTTGATCTGCTCCATCGCAAAGCTCGAACTCACGTCATAAAGCGGCACCGCGCGAATGAGCAGCTTGTACACGCGATCGTAGTCGTCGATATCGGACACCACCACGCGCAACAGATAATCGGTTTCGCCGCTCATCCGATACACCTCGACCACTTCCGGAATATCGCGCACCGCGCGCGTGAAATCTTCAGCCCACGTCTGCGTGTGCTGGTTCGTGCGCACCGCGACGAAAACGGTCGTGCCGACGCCGAGCTTCTTCGGATCGCACAGCGCCACCTGCGCGCGGATCACGCCCGTTTCCTTCAGGCGCTGCACGCGCTTCCAGCAAGGCGTCTGCGACAGATTCACCCGTTGCGCGAGCTCCGCGATGGGCATCGTCACATCGTTCTGCAGCAATTCGAGCAACTTGCGGTCGATGAGGTCCATTCCCATGCTGCGCCCCTTATAGGAAATTATTCTATTTCTGGATGTTCGAGCGGAATTATATGGAAACTAATTCTTGAGGCAAGCCGGTATAAATAAGCCGATCGATAACGACAAACAGACGGCTCCATCCACTATGCGACTCGAACATGTCAGCGGCCCGGCGCGGCCCTTCTCCCCGGCTCATCCGGCTTCGGATTCCCCCGCCCATCAAAGCCCGGCGCTCGAACAACTGTGCCGCGAGATCGACGCGGCGTTCGCCGCCGAAACCGGGCCGCGCGCATCGTTCGGCGAGCGCGTGCGCCTTGCGCTGCAACGCGCGATCGCCGATCCGGGCCTGCTGCGCCCCGATCAGCGCGTGAGCAATCCGCAGGGTTATCGCCGTCATCTGCTCGCCGCCGATCCGCTCAACCGCTACGCGATCGCCGCGCTCGTCTGGGAGCCGGGACAGGCGAGCCCGGTGCATGGTCATCGGACCTGGTGTGGCTATGCGGTGATCGAAGGCGGCCTCGAAGAAACGCTGTATCGATGGGATGCCGCCAGCAATCGTGCGGTGCAGACGCGGCGTCACGCGCGCCCGCCAGGCGCGGTTTCTTACGTGGATGCGGGGCGCGGCGCGATCCATCAGCTCGGCAATCCCGCCGATACCGCCGCGCGCGCCGTGTCGCTGCATATCTACGGCGTCGCGGGCGAGCAGATCGCCACGCACGTCAACGATCTGCTGGCGGCCTGATGAACGCTCAGCCCTTCCCCGGTTCCGAGGCCGTCGGAATCTGCGGCGGAATCGGCACGGATTGATCGGTCGGCGGCGGCGCCGGCTGCGGCTCGTGCGACACATCGCGCGAGAGTGCCGGGCCGACCGCCGCTTCGTCCTCCTGCGCGCCCGGCGGCGCCTCGCCCGTCCAGATGCGGCGCGCGCGCTCGCGGCCTTCGGCGGCATCGGCGCCGAGCATCGCATCGCGCGTCATCTGCACATGCATCTGCGGCACGGGAATCTCCATGCCGGCTTCGTCCATCTTGCGCTTGATGCGCAGGTTGAACGCCCGCGCGACGCTCCATTGCTGCAGCGGCCGCGTCTTGATCTGCCCTTTCACGACCATCCAGTTCGGATCGAAACGGTCCAGCCCCCACACTTCCACCGGCCCGAGCATTTCGAGCCGATAGCGCACATCGGCCATCAGTTCGGCGCCGACTTCGCGGATCATCTGCGTGACTTCGTCGACGTCCGCCGTGAACGGCACGCGCACCTCGAACACCGCATACGCGAAGTCGCGCGACAGGTTTTTCACCGTCTTGATCTGCGAGAACGGAATCGCGTGGATCGCGCCCTGGCCGTCGCGCAGGCGCACGGTGCGAATCGTCAGGCTTTCGACGATGCCCGCGTGGCCGCCCTCGACCTCGATCGAATCGCCGACCGAGATCGTGTCCTCGATGATGATGAAAAGCCCCGTGATCAGATCCGCGACGAGCGACTGCGCGCCGAAGCCGACCGCGAGACCGATCACGCCCGCGCCCGCGAGCAGCGGCGTCACGTTCAGACCAAGATTCGCGGCGGTGACGATCGCCGCGGCTGTCAGCAGGAACACGAACACGACATTGCGCACGAGCGGCAGCATCGTGCGGGCGCGCATGCTCGGGCCGCGCCCGCCGCGCCGCGCGGCGTCCGGCCGCAGCGCTTCCTGAATGCCCGTATCGATCAGAATCCAGATCAGCCACACGACGAAAAACGTCAGCAGGATCATCGCGACCGCGTGCGTGATGCCGCGCGCCGCGACGCTCTCCTCCGCCATGCGCGCGAGCGAGAAGCCCCAGAAACGCGACGACAGTTCGAGAAACACGAGCCAGACGCCGACCACGATCATCGTCCCGACGAACTTGACGAGTCTGCGCACATACGCCGATTGCCGGCGCGGCTTGCGCGACTTCGGGCGCGTGATTCGCACGACGATCGCGGAGAGAAAGAACGCGACGACGAGCAGGCCCGCGGTCGCGATCGCCATCTGCAACACATTCTCGGATGTGCCGATCCCCATCAGCGTCGCCACCACCGACGCCGACGCGAGCAACAGCAGCGGCAACTGCCACAACGACGCGACCACCTCGAAGGTTTCGGTCGCCGCCTTGCGCGTATTGCGCTGCTCGTAGGTGCGGCTTCTGATCAGATGCGCGACGGGCCGCTGGAACGCGAGCGCGAAATACGCGGTGAGGCCCGCCGCGCCCATGTTCGCGCACGTCGAAATGAGCGCGGACAGATTGGTGCCGAGCTGCTGCGCGACGTCGTAGTTGGCGGCCGCGTCGCCGAGCGCGCCGAGCGTGCCGATCAGAAACAGCAGCCGCCGCGCACGAATGATCAGCAGGTTCACCGCGACGCGCCGATGCGCCGAGCCGAACAGCGAGAACATGATGAGGCAGATCGCGGAAAACACCGCGCCCGCGACCATCGCATAGGCGGTGACCATCGCGAGCGTGCGGCCGAGCGACAGCGGCATGTAGTGCGTGAAGGTCAGCGCCGCGAGGAACGCGAAGAGGTACGGCGCGACGCGGCGCAGCGTGAAGAGCAGCAGCTCGCGCGTCGTCGGATTCGAATGCAGGCCGGTGTCGATGCCGTAACGCGTCTGCATGCGCCGCTGCAGATACACCAGCACGAACGCGCACGCGCCCCAGCCCGCGAGCGTCGCGAAATAGTTGAAGAGCGTGTGGCCGAACGACTCGCGGCTCTGGCTCGTGACGATCGTGAAAAGTTCGTTGCCGGCGGCGTTGAAACGCCCGCTCCAATAGGCGATCGGCGTCTTGCCGCGCTTCACGTCGGCTTCGATATTGGTGAGCGCCGATGCGATCGCGCCGAGCAGGCCGGCGTTCTGCGCGATCGTCGCCACGACCGACGATGCCGTCGCGCCGGATGGCGCCGCTGCACCCGCTGCGGGCGTGCCGCTTGCCGTGGCGTCCGGCGTTGCGGAAGCGGCTGTCGCTCCTGCTGCCGGAAGCGCGTCATCGGCGGCGCGCTTGGCATCGCGCAGGTGCTTCAGTTGCGAGACGAGCGCGGCGCGCTGCTTGTCGCTGTCGAGCGTGCCGATGATGTTGTCGAGCGAGCGCACCATCTCCGCATCGGACATCGCCGGCGCCGACGCAGCGTCCGGCGCGGATGCGGGCGCGGCCGGCGTGATCAGTTCCTGAAAGGACGGCAGCGTGAGTGCGGGACCCGCCGCCTGGGCGGCTGGCGCCGCGAGCACGATAGCCGCGACGAATGCGACGAGTGAGAACGCGCCGGAAGCGCAGCGCGCGCGCTGGCGCACGAGCGCCGCCATCCAGGATATCGCGACAGACGCCCACGCGCGGTCATGCGCGAGGTTGCGTGACTTCATAACGGTCTCGATTTCTGAAAGACCGCCAGTTTAGCGGCTGGGACCAGCAGCCCGCCCAAAGCGGACGTAACCGAATGTTAAGTGTCGACGCGCTGATTTTTCAGACAAATAGCCACGCGCTATTTGTCCATCTCGGTGCGCGTGCCGCCGGCATCGGACGACGGGCCCGCGACCGAGCCTTGCGCGCTCGCCTGCGGATTCGACGCGCCGCCGTCCGTGGCCGACCATTGCTGCAGTTTGCGCCCGGCCGACTGCAGGCCGGCGCCAGTTGCGCTCGCGGCGTTGGTGATCGCGGCGTTGGTGGCGCTCGCCGCGTTATCGAAGTTCGCTCGCGCCGTCGCGGCGACGCCGCTCGCGGACACGTCGGGCATGGAGCCGGCGTTGTCGAAATTCTGCTGCGCGGACTGCTTGGCCGCATCGACCTTCTGGCCGACGTAGCTTGCCGCCTGATCGAACTTCTGGCTGGTCTGGCTCGCGACGTTGTTGAACGCGCTCGCGGCCTGTCCCGCTGTGGCGTCGTGCTTTTCGCAAGCGGCGAGCACGCCGAGCGCCGCGAGCGCCACGGCAATGCGGTTCATGGAATTCATCTGCATGGCGTTACCTTCCACCTCATCTCGAAACTGGCGAACATCATACGCTGTCGGGGCAGCGCCTCTTCCAAAGCGATGAACGATCCAGTTCGCGCACCGGAAGCGCGAATCGGTCGCCCGAACCTTGCATCATAGGAGAACTGGTGGACGCTCAAAATCCGTGAACATGCTTTCAAGAACCTATCGAAAGGCGCGACGTCGCGAATAATCAGCAAATAGAACTTTTCCTCTACATTTAGGAGACTTCTGGTTATGGCGCGATATCCGGTTGGCTATATTCGCCACGGTCCCGCCTCCACGAAGTCTCGCACCATGCTTTTGATGAATGTCACCGTCGTCCTCGTCGCAGGATTGATGCTGTTCGAGCCGCTCACCCGCGCGCCCGTCTCCCGCGTCACCACACCCCGGATGCGACGCAATCTCGCTCATCGTGCGTTCTTTCAGGCAGGCGCTGCATTCTTCGCGGCATTGTTCATCGCGACGAGTCCGCCCGCGCCCGATCGCATCTCGCCGCTGCTGGTGCTGGCGGTCGCCGCGCTGCTCGTGTGTGCGAGCGTCTACTGGATCGTGCGAGGCAAGCGCTTGCTCAAACAGCGTCGCGTATTCAGCAATATGTATTGATTCCTTCGACGCGCGCGATCGCTGCGCGTCCTCCGAGCGGCCGGCTCAGAAACAAGGCCGCTTGCATTTTCGACTCCAAATCTGCCTTCCGGCATCCCGAGTGCTTGCAGTGCTTTGCGGTATATTCGCGCCGAAGCATCAGCGAACGCCTGGACGAAAAAAAAGGCGCTACGTTGCCGTAGCGCCTTAAAAGTTCTAGCCATTCCGAGGGCCGTGCTAGAACCTGAGAGCCTGTCTTTCGAGTCCTGAACGGGAAGCACTCACGCGCACATCGTGTCTGGTTTCGAAATTCGGTTCCATTTTTTCCGGGATCGCTGCGCGAGTCAAGCAAAATTTCACGGTCCGGGCAACTGCCCAAGTTTCGTTCAAGCCGTGCTGATGAACGAAATAAATTCGCAGCGAATGCACCTTATCGCCGAGGCTTGCATCGTTTGCAAGTTTTTGGATGCCCGCTTGTAGAATTGCGCCCAGTCATCAAACAAAACAATGTTTCACAAAACAAAAGCCTATGCAAAATGATCGGTCGCTAGGCCGGGAACGCGCCCGGGAAAAAGACGGCGAGGAAGTCACCGCACTCGCCCGCGGACTCGACGTGCTGCGCAGGATCGCCGCCGCGGACGCGCCTGTCAGCAATCGCGAGCTGACCGACTGGACCGGCATTCCCAAGCCCACGATTTCACGCATTACCGCGACGCTCGTCGGCGCGGGACTGCTGCTTCGCCTGCCCGATAGTGAGCGCTTCGTGCTGACTGCGTCCGTGCTCGAACTGAGCAACGGATTCTTACGCAATTTCGATATCCGTGCTCGGGCGCGTCCTTTCCTCATCCGCCTCGCCGAGCGCACCGGTTTGTCGGTGCACCTCGCCGTGCGCGATCGTCTTGAGATGGTTGTAATCGATGCCATTCGGCCGCGATCTGCGGTGCTCGTGTCGCGGCTCGAAGTCGGCGGTCGGATGGATCTGAGCCGCACCGCGGTCGGCCGCGCGTATCTCGCGGTGCTGTCGGAGGCGGACCGGCGCGCGCTCATCGGCAGCCTGCAGACGGCTTCGGGCGACGACTGGCCGGCAATCGCCGGCGGTTTGCAGCGCGGCATCGACGACGCCTTGCAACTCGGCTTCGCGATCTCGCTCGGCGAATGGCATCACGGGCTGAACGCCGTCGCGGCCGGCTTCGTCGGGCCGTCCGAAGAGCGTTACTCGGTCAACTGCGGCGGCGCTTCGCATCAGTGCTCGCGCGAAGTCCTCGTCGACGAGGTCGCGCCTTCGCTGCTCGAATGCGTCGAGCAGATTACGCGCGAGATCGGCGGCACGCACGCGACGAACGCCGCGCGCGCCGCCGGTTAGACTACGCGACGACGCTTGCCGCATATGCCGGCCGAAGCGCATCGAAAGCTCGCGTCGATGCGCGTGTAACAGTCGTAATCAACAGAAAGAATGACCGGTGGACGGAGCCGGGTGCGGCACGTAGCATCATGCTTCGCGCGCACCGGGGCCGCGCCGACGTCCGACCTGCCTCGGCGGGAAGGCTTTCCGGCTGCTTTCGGCGGCCTCGTCATTCGGCGCGGTTTCCGCTTCGGTTCGCTTCGCTGCGTGTTCGACGCGCGCGCCGCTCCGCCCTGCACACGCTCGAACCGCGAACCGCCGTCCGTGCGCGCACCGTACCCGTTTTGAAAGACCCAGCCACCGAACCGATGGACGACCAAAAGAATCCCCCCTCGCAGCCGCGCCCGACGCCTCCCACGCCCGCAACGCCCGCCGCCGTCGAGCCCACGGCGCGCCGCCGCCGGATCGTGCCGCTCATCGTCGCGATTCTGATCGTCGCCGGCGCCATCGTGTGGTGGCATCCGTGGAACCGTGGCGACAGCGGCGGCACGAGCGGCCCGCAGGAAGCGCGTCAGGGCGGACGGCGCGGCGCGAACGCGACCAACCAGCCGCAGCCGGTGCACGTGGCGTCCGTCACGCAGGGCGAAATGCCCGTGGTCATCAATTCGCTCGGCACGGTGACGCCGCTCGCGAACGTCACGGTCAAGACGCAACTGAACGGCACGCTAGTCGACGTCGCCTTCAAGGAAGGCCAGATGGTGAAGAAGGGCGATTTGCTCGCGCAGATCGACCCGCGCCCGTATGAAATCTCGCTGCGCAACGCGCAAGGCACGCTCGCGAAGGATCAGGCGTTGCTGCAGACCGCGCGGCTCGACCTGCAGCGCTATCAGACGCTGTTGTCGCAGGATTCCATCGCCAGGCAGCAGGTCGACACGCAAGCGTCGCTCGTCAAGCAGTACGAAGGGGCGGTGAAATCCGACCAGGCGAACGTCGATACCTACAAGCTCGACCTCACCTACGCGCGCATCACGGCGCCGGTGTCGGGGCGCGTCGGTTTGCGTCAGGTCGACCCGGGCAATTACGTGACGACGGGCGACACCAACGGCGTCGTCGTCATCACGCAATTGCAGCCGATCAGCGTGATCTTCACGACGTCCGAGGACAATCTCGCCGCCATTCTCAAGCCGCTGCACGCGGGCACGAAAATGTCGGTCACCGCGTACGACCGCGCGAACACCACCTCGCTCGAAGCGGGCTTCCTCGAAACGGTCGACAACCAGATCGACACGACCACCGGCACCGTGAAACTGCGCGCCACCTTCGAGAACAAGGGCGGCATGCTGTTTCCGAATCAGTTCGTGAACACGAAACTGCTGGTCGACGTGATCCGCAACGCGACCATCGTGCCGACGTCCGCGGTCCTGAACGGCTCGTCGGGCGCGTTCGTCTATGTCGTGAAGCCGGACAACACCGTTACCGTGCGCAACGTGAAGACCGGTCCAGTCGACGGCGAGCGCACCAGCATCAAGTCCGGGCTGCAAGTGGGCGAGCGCGTGGTGATCGACGGTTCCGACCGCCTGAAGGAAGGCGCGAAGATCACGATCCCGGCTGAAAAGGCGGCGGCGGCTTCGGGCGCGTCCGGTGCTTCCGGCGCTTCGGGCGCGTCGGCGGCGGCGCCCGCGTCGGCGGCGTCGGGCGCGCGGCATGGCGGGCATCGACGTCAACAGTCGCAGCAGCAGTAATCCCGAGCATCACGTAACCAATTCGGCATGAACCCATCTCGCATTTTTATTCTGCGCCCGGTCGGCACGGCGCTCCTGATGGCGGCGATCATGCTGGTCGGCCTCGTCGCGCTGCGCTTTTTGCCGCTCTCCGCGCTGCCCGCCGTCGACTATCCGACGATCCAGGTCCAGACGTTCTATCCGGGCGCGTCGCCCGACGTGATGACCTCGAGCGTCACCGCGCCGCTCGAAAAGCAGTTCGGCCAGATGGCGAGCCTGAACCAGATGTCGTCGCAGAGTTCGGCGGGGGCATCGGTCATCACGCTGCAGTTCAGCCTCGACTTGCCGCTCGATATCGCCGAGCAGGAAGTGCAGGCGGCGATCAACGCGGCGGGCAACCTGCTGCCGTCCGACCTGCCCGCGCCGCCGATCTACGCGAAGGTGAACCCTGCCGACGCGCCGATCATGACGCTCGCCGTGAGCTCGAAGACATTGCCGCTCACGCAGGTGCAGGACCTCGCCGATACGCGTCTCGCACAGAAGATCTCGCAGGTCGCGGGGGTGGGCCTCGTGGCGGTGAGCGGCGGCAACCGCCCCGCCGTGCGTATCCGCGCGAATACGCGCGCGCTGGCGTCGTACGGCCTGAACATCGACGACTTGCGCACGACCATCTCGAACCTCAACGTCAACACGCCGAAAGGCAACTTCGACGGCCCTTCGCGCGCCTACACGATCAACGCGAACGACCAGCTCACCGACGCCGACGCATACAAAAGCGCGGTCGTCGCCTATCGCAGCGGCCGGCCGGTGATGCTGACCGACGTCGCGACCATCGTGCAGGGTCCGGAGAACACGAAGCTCGGCGCGTGGGTCGATTCGACGCCCGCGATCATCCTGAACGTGCAGCGCCAGCCGGGCGCGAACGTGATCGCGGTCGTCGACGGCATCAAGAAAATCCTGCCGCAATTGCAGCAGGCGCTGCCGGCGGCGCTCGACGTGCGCGTCGTCACCGACCGCACCACCACCATCCGCGCCTCGGTGCGCGACGTGCAGTTCGAGCTCGCGCTGTCCGTCGTGCTGGTCGTGCTGGTCATTTATCTGTTCCTCGCGAACGTCTACGCGACCATCATCCCGAGCCTTTCCGTGCCGCTCTCATTGGTCGGCACGCTCGCGATCATGTATCTGTGCGGCTTCTCGCTCGACAACCTTTCGCTGATGGCGCTGACCATCGCGACCGGTTTCGTCGTCGACGACGCCATCGTGATGATCGAGAACATCGCGCGTTACGTCGAGGAAGGCGACCCGCCGCTCGAAGCGGCGTTGAAGGGCTCGAAGCAGATCGGCTTCACCATCATCTCGCTGACGGTTTCGCTCATCGCCGTGCTGATTCCGCTGCTCTTCATGGGCGACGTGGTCGGCCGCCTGTTCCATGAGTTCGCGATCACGCTCGCGGTGACCATCGTCATTTCGGCGATCGTCTCGCTCACGCTCGTGCCGATGATGTGCGCCAAGCTCCTGCGCCACACGCCGCCGAAGGAAAGCAAGCGTTTCGAGGCGCGCGCGCATCAGTTCATCGATTACGTGATCGGGCGTTACGCGGTCGCGCTGAACTGGGTGTTGGAGCGTCAACGCGCGACGCTGTTCGTGTTCGTGCTCACGCTCATCTGCACCGCCGTGCTGTACGTGTACATTCCGAAGGGCTTTTTCCCGACTCAGGACACGGGCGTGATCCAGGCGATCACGCAGGCGCCGCAGGCGGCGTCGTACAAGGCGGTCGCCGAGCAGCAGCAGGCGCTCGCAGCAAAGATCCTGCAGAACCAGGACGTGGAAAGCCTGACCTCGTTCGTCGGCGTGGACGGCACGAACATCACGCTCAATAGCGGGCGCATGCTCATCAACCTGAAGCCGCGCGACGACCGCGACAATACGTCGAGCGACATCATCCGCACGATCCAGAGCGAAGTCGCCGACATCCCCGGTATCAAGCTCTACATGCAGCCGGTTCAGGATCTGACGATCGATTCGACTGTCAGTCCGACGCAATATCAGTTCATGCTGACGGACCCGAACGCGACCGAATTCGCCGAATGGGTGCCGAAGCTCGTCGAGCGCCTGCAACACACGTCGATCCTGACCGATGTCGCCACGGATCTGCAGCAGAACGGCCAGTCGGTGTATATCGAGATCGACCGGGCGACGGCCGCGCGCTTCGGCATCACGCCCGCGACCGTCGACAACGCGCTGTACGACGCGTTCGGCCAGCGCATCATCTCGACGATCTTCACACAGTCGAACCAGTACCGCGTGATTCTCGAAGCGGAGCCGTCCGACGCGCATTACAGCGACACGCTCAACGGCATCTACCTGCCCTCTTCCACCGCGACCAACGGTCAGGTGCCGCTTTCGGCCATCGCGAAGTTCCATGAGCGCGCGGCGCCCTTGCTGGTCACGCACCTCGGCCAGTTCCCGGCGACCACCGTCTCCTTCAACCTCGCGAAGGGCGCGTCGCTCGGCGAAGCGGTGAAGGCGATCGAGCAGGCGAAGCAGGACATCGGCTTGCCGGCGTCGTTCCAGATTCGCTTTCAGGGCGCGGCGCTCGCGTTCCAGGCGTCGCTGTCGAACGAGCTGTTCCTGATTCTCGCGGCCATCGTGACGATGTACATCGTGCTCGGCGTGCTGTACGAGAGCTTCATCCATCCGATCACCATTCTTTCGACGCTGCCTTCGGCGGGTGTCGGCGCGCTGCTCTCGCTGATGATCACCGGGCACGATCTCGACATCATCGGCATCATCGGCATCGTGCTTTTGATCGGCATCGTGAAGAAGAACGCGATCATGATGATCGACTTCGCGCTCGAAGCCGAACGCGACCAGGGCAAGCCGCCGCGCGAAGCGATCTTCCAGGCGTGCCTGCTGCGCTTTCGCCCCATTCTCATGACGACCATGGCGGCGCTCCTCGGCGCGTTGCCGCTGATGCTCGGCTGGGGCGCGGGTTCGGAGCTGCGGCGGCCGCTCGGCGTGGCGATCGTCGGCGGTCTGATCGTGTCGCAATTGCTCACGCTGTTCACCACGCCCGTGATCTATCTCGGCTTCGATTCGCTCGGCCGCAAGCTGCGCGCGCGGTTTCATCGCGGCACGCCCGGCGCGGCGCCGGCCGGTGAAGGACGCTGAGCCATGAATCTGTCGCGCTTTTTCATCGGCCGGCCAGTCGCGACGACTTTGCTCGCGATCGGCATCGCGCTCGCGGGCATGTTCGCGTTCGCGCGGCTGCCCGTCGCGCCGCTGCCGCAAGTCGATTTCCCGACGATCTCCGTGCAGGCGTCCCTGCCCGGCGCCAGCCCCGAGACCGTCGCGACGAGCGTCGCGAGCCCGCTGGAGCGGCATCTGGGCACCATCGCCGACGTGAGCGAAATGACCTCGATGAGCTCGGTCGGCTCGACACGCATCACGCTGCAGTTCGGCCTGAACCGCGACATCGACGGCGCCGCGCGCGACGTGCAGGCCGCGATCAACGCCGCGCGCGCCGACCTGCCGACCTCGCTGCGCCAGAACCCGACCTATCACAAGGTCAACCCCGCGGACGCGCCGATTCTCGTGCTCGCGCTCTCGTCGCCCACGCGCACGGCAGGCTCGCTCTACGATTCCGCCGCGACCGTCCTGCAACAGACGCTGTCGACCGTGCCGGGCGTCGGCGAAGTCGATGTGAGCGGCTCTGCGAACCCGGCGGTGCGCGTCGAACTGGAACCGGGTGCGCTCTTTCACTACGGCATCGGGCTGGAGGACGTGCGCGCCGCGCTCGCCTCCGCGAATGCGAACAGCCCGAAAGGCGCGATCGAGTTCAAGGGCACGCGGGTTCAGCTCTACACCAACGACCAGGCGAGCAAGGCGTCGCAATACAAGGATCTCGTCGTCGCGTACCGCAACGGCTCGGCGGTGAAGCTCTCGGACGTCGGCGAAGTGGTCGATTCGGTCGAGGATTTGCGCAATCTCGGTCTCATCAACAACAAGCGCGCGGTGCTCGTGATCCTGTATCGTCAGCCGGGCGCGAACATCATCGAGACGATCGACCGCGTGAAGTCGATGCTGCCGCAATTGCAGGCGGCGCTGCCCGCCGATGTGCAGATCACGCCGACCGCCGACCGCTCCACCACCATCCGCGCATCGCTGCACGACACCGAGCTGACGCTCGTGGTCGCGGTCGCGCTCGTCGTGATGGTCGTGTTCCTGTTTCTGCGCAACTGGCGCGCGACCCTGATACCGAGCGTCGCCGTGCCGATCTCGATCATCGGCACCTTCGCGGCGATGTATCTGCTCGGCTTCTCGCTCGACAATCTCTCGCTGATGGCGCTCACCATCGCGACCGGCTTCGTCGTCGACGATGCGATCGTCGTGCTGGAGAACATCACGCGGCATGTGGAGAAAGGCGTGCCGCGCATGCAGGCTGCCATTCTGGGTGCGCGCGAAGTGGGCTTCACGGTGCTGTCGATCAGCCTGTCGCTCGTCGCCGTGTTCCTGCCGATTCTGCTGATGGGCGGCATCGTCGGGCGGCTGTTCCGCGAGTTCGCGCTGACGCTGTCGCTTGCGATCGGCGTGTCGCTGATCGTGTCGCTGACCGTCACGCCGATGATGTGCTCGCGCCTGCTGCAGGAGCCGCAGGACCGCAAGGAGGAAGGCCGCGTCGCGCGCTGGCTGGAGCGCCAGTTCGAGCGCATGCAGCACGGCTACGCGCGCACGCTCGGCTGGGCGCTCGCGCATCCGCGCACGATCCTCATAGTCCTGCTCGCGACCATCGGGCTGAACATTTATCTGTACGTCATCGTGCCGAAGGGATTTTTCCCGCAGCAGGATACGGGGCGCATCGTCGGCGGCATTCAGGCGGACCAGAGCACCTCGTTTCAGGCGATGAAGGTCAAGTTCGCGGAAATGATGAAGATCGTCGAGGCCGATCCGGCCGTCGACAGCGTCGCGGGCTTCACGGGCGGGCGCTCCACGAATTCGGGCTTCATGTTCATTTCGCTGAAGCCGAAGAGCGTGCGCAAGGTGTCGGCGGATCAGGTGATCAACCGCTTGCGCAAGCCGCTCGCCGATGTCGCCGGCGCGCGCACGTTCCTGCAGGCCGTGCAGGATATTCGCGTGGGCGGGCGGCAGTCGAACGCGCAGTATCAGTTCACGCTGCTGTCGGACACGACCTCCGATCTCTACAAGTGGGGGCCGCTTCTCACCGATGCGCTGCAAAAGCGCCCCGAACTCACCGACGTCAACTCCGACCAGCAGCAAGGCGGGCTGGAAGCGATGGTCACGTTCGACCGCGCGACCGCCGCGCGCCTGGGCATCAAGCCCGCGCAAATCGACAACACGCTGTACGACGCGTTCGGGCAGCGGCAGGTTTCGACCATCTATAACCCGCTGTCGCAGTATCACGTCGTGATGGAGCTTGCGCCGAAATACTGGCAAGACCCGGAGATGCTCAAGCAGATCTACATCAGCACGTCGGGCGGAACGGCGAGCGGCTCGGCATCGACGCAATCGACGACCACGTCGGCATCGACGGCTTCGACGACGACAACAACGTCGACGTCCGCGACCGGCACCGACACCACCGCCGCCCTCGCGCTCGCCGCGGTGAAGAACTCTGCGACCAACGCGATCGCCGCAACGGGCAAGAACGGTTCGTCGTCGGGCGCGGCGGTGTCGACGACGAAGGAGACCATGGTTCCGCTGTCGGCCATCGCGAAGTTCGGGCCGGGCAATACGCCGCTGTCGGTGAATCACCAGAGTCAGTTCGTCGCCTCGACGATCTCGTTCAACCTGCCGCCGGGCAAGTCGCTGTCGGATGCGACCGCCGCGATCTACGAGACGATGGCCGAGATCGGCGTGCCGCAGACCATCCACGGCAGTTTTCAGGGCACGGCGCAGGCGTTCCAGCAATCGCTCAATGATCAGCCGCTCCTGATTCTCGCGGCGCTGGCGGCTGTTTATATCGTGCTCGGCATCCTGTACGAGAGCTATATCCATCCGATCACGATTCTCTCGACGCTGCCGTCCGCGGGCATTGGCGCGCTGCTCGCGTTGCTGCTGTTCAAGACGGAGTTCAGCATCATCGCGCTGATTGCGGTGATTCTGCTCATCGGCATCGTGAAGAAGAACGCGATCATGATGGTCGACTTCGCGATCGAGGCGACGCGTCATGGCGCGCAGACGCCGCAGGATGCGATTCGCGAAGCTTGCCTGTTGCGCTTTCGGCCGATCATGATGACCACTGCGGCCGCCTTGCTCGGCGCGCTGCCGCTCGCGTTCGGTACCGGCGAAGGGTCGGAGATGCGGGCGCCGCTGGGGATTGCCATCGTTGGCGGACTGATCGTGAGTCAGATGCTGACGCTTTATACGACGCCGGTTGTCTATCTTTATATGGACCGGTTCCGGATTCGCGCGGAAGAGCGGCGTGCGCGTCGTCAAGGCCGTGCGCGGCCGGCGAATGCGGCGGAGTGAATGACCTGCCGGTTTTCGTCGTCCAGCGAACCCCAGACTCGCCAAAAAAATGCTGCGCCCGCAAACGCGTCCCACAGCACGCCACGCAAAAATCGCCTACTTTGTCGGGTAGAAGCTCACTGCGACCCACGGCAAAGGAGCGTCCCGCATGAAAACGCTGAAAGTCCTGCTGATCGGCGCACACGGCCGCACGGGTCGATTGATCGCGCAGCGTCTGCACGACGAAGCCATCGCCTTTCGCGCGATGCTGCGCAAATCCGCCCACAAGAGCGAATTCACCGCGATGGGCGCAGAAATCGTGCTCGGCGATCTGACCAACGATTTCTGCCACGCCTTCGACGACATCACGCACGTAATCTACGCCGCCGGATCGGCGCAAACGGAAGGCATCCACGAGCAACGCGCAATCGACCGCGACGCCCTCATGCGTACCGCCGACTACGCAAAGCGCCGGCGCGTACAGCAACTCGTCGTGATCAGCGCGCTGTCGGCGTTCTATCCGGCGCGCAGCGGATTTGCCCTGCGCCACTATTCGCGGATGAAGCGCGAAGCCGACGAATACGTCGCGCATCGCGGCGTGCCATATGCGATTCTCCGGCCCGGACCGTTATCGGACGAAGCGGCGCGTGGCGCAATCGCGCTGGCCGACGAACTCACCGAGCACAAGCCCGAGGTCTCACGCGCGGATGTCGCGCGCATTGCGGTGCAATGCGTGACGCTCGGCCTCGGCAACCGGATGTTCGCGTTCGTCGGCGGCGACGAGCCCATCGATAGCGTGCTCGATTCGCTCAGGCTCGAACCCGTGCACGCCGCCCGTCACGCCGCGCCGACCAGCCTGTAGCCCACGCCCGTTTCCGTCACGATATGCTCGGGTTGCGCGGGATCGCGCTCGAGCTTCTGGCGCAGATGCGCCATGTAGATGCGCAGGTAATGCGGGCTCTCCACGTGCGACGGCCCCCACACTTCGAGCAGCAATTGCCGGTGCGTGAGCACGCGGCCCGCGTGCCGCACGAGCGTCGACAGCAGCCGATATTCGATCGGCGTCAGATGCACGTTCTCGCCGTGCTTCGTGACACGGCGCAACGCGAGATCGACGGTGACATCGCCGAAGGCCACCACCGGCGTCTCGCTCGCCTGCGCCTGATTGCGCCGCCGCAGATGCGCGCGAATCCGCGCCATCAGTTCGGAGACGCCGAACGGCTTCGTGAGGTAATCGTCGGCGCCGGCATCGAGCGCGGCCACTTTCTCTTCTTCCTGCGTGCGCGCGGACAGCACGATGATCGGCAACTCGGTCCAGCCGCGCAGCTCGCGGATCACGTCGATGCCGTCGGTATCGGGCAGGCCGAGATCGACGATCACGAGATCGGGCTTGCGCGTCGCGGCTTCGACTAGCCCTTGCTGGCCCGTCTCCGCTTCGTGGACCGTCATGCCCTGCGCTTCGAGCGACACGCGCACGAAACGTCGAATCTGCTTCTCGTCCTCGATCAGGACGACGGTGAAGGACGGCTCGCTCATGGTTTTAGTGGTCGTTATGGTACGAACCGCCCTAAGGCAGCATCAAGGCAGGAAAATCGTCGAGCCGGTTGTCTTGCGCGCTTCGAGTTCTTCGTGCGCGCGCGCGGCATCGGACAGCGAATAACGCTGGCGCACGTTCGTCTTCACCTTGCCTGACGACACGACTTCGAAAAGCTCCGCCGCCATCGCATCGAGATCGCTGCGTTTGGCGATGTAGCTGAAGAGCGTCGGCCGCGTGAAGTACAGCGAACCGCGTCCGGCGAGTTCGGACGAATCGAGCGGCGGCAGCGGCCCCGACGAATTGCCGAAGCTCACGAACAAGCCGAGCGGCGCGAGGCAATCGAGCGACGCGATATAGGTGTCCTTGCCGATCGAATCGTAGACGACGGGCACGCCCGCGCCGTTGGTGATTTCGCGCACGCGCTGGGTGAAGTTCTCGCGCGTGTAGACGATCGGATGATCGCAGCCGTGCGCCTTTGCGAGCTCGGCTTTCTCGTCCGAGCCGACCGTGCCGATCACCGTCGCGCCGAGCGCCTTCGCCCACTGACACGCGAGAAGGCCGACGCCGCCCGCCGCCGCGTGGATCAAAACCGTATCGCCCGCTTTCACGCGATAGGTCCGGCGCAGCAGATACTGAGCGGTCAGGCCTTGCAGCATGATCGATGCGGCATCTTCATAGCCGATCGAATCGGGCAACTTGACGACGTAATCCGCCGACATGACCCGCTCCTGCGCATACGCGCCCGGCGGACGCGACGCATACGCGACGCGATCTCCCGGCTTGAACTGCGTGACGCCCTCGCCCACCGCCGTCACCTCGCCCGCCGCTTCCATGCCGAGGCCGCCGGGCAGCGGCATCGGATAGAGGCCGGTGCGGAAGTACACGTCGATGAAATTGAGCCCCACCGCGTGATGCTTCACGCGAATTTCGCCCTTGCCCGGCGCGCCCACGTCCACGTCGACCCACTTCATGACTTCGGGGCCGCCTGCCTTGTCGAATCGGATTGCCTTGGTCATCGCTTGATTGTCTCCATCGGTTCGTCAGGCCCGCGCGAAACGCAGGCGCAAGTCGTCGAGAATCATGCGCGCGGTCGCGATGTTGGTCGCGCACGGCACGTTGTGTACGTCGCAGGCGCGCACGAGCGCGTTGATGTCGGGTTCGTGCGGCTGCGGGGTCATCGGATCGCGCAGAAAAATCACGATGTCGACGCGCCCTTCCGCCAGTTCGGCGCCGATCTGCAAATCGCCGCCGTGCGGGCCGGAAAGCTTGCGCTCGACCTCCAGCCCGTGCGCCGCCGCGATACGCCCGCCGGTCGTGCCCGTCGCGACGAGACTGCATTGCGCGAGCGTATCGACGAACTCGCCCGCGAGTCTGACGATGTCGTCCTTCTTCATGTCGTGCGCGATCAGCGCGACGCGTGTGGTCATGTGGGTGTCCTTGGTCCTTGCCTTGATCAGTACGTGCCGGGATAAGCGCCGCCGTCGATCAGCAGGTTCTGACCGGTGATGTAGCCCGCATGCACGCTGCATAGGAACGCGCAAGCCTTGCCAAACTCCTCGGACGTACCGAAACGTCCGGCGGGCAGACTTTGCGCACGGCGCGCGCGCATGTCCTCGACCGAGATGTTCTGCGCCTTCGCCTGCGCTTCCATCGTCACGGCGATGCGGTCGGTGTCGAAGGTGCCCGGCAGCAGGTTGTTGATGGTGACGCCGGTCGCCGCGACCTTGCGCGCGACGCCCGCGACGAAACCCGTGAGCCCGGAACGCGCGCCGTTGGACAGGCCGAGCACATCGATCGGCGCCTTCACCGACGAACTCGTGATGTTCACCACGCGCCCGAAGCCGCGCTCGATCATGCCGTCGATGGTCGCCTTGATCAGTTCGATCGGCGTCAGCATGTTGCCTTCCAGCGCCTTGATCCACATGTCGTGCGTGAAGGTGCGGAAGTCGCCCGGCGGCGGCCCACCCGCGTTGTTGACCAGAATGTCCGGCGCCGGGCACGCGGCGAGCGCGGCGGCGTGGCCCTCGGGCGTCGTGATGTCGCCCGCGACGGTCGTCACGGTCACGCCATATTGCGCGCGGATGTGCGCGGCCGTCGCTTCGAGCGTTTCCGCCGTGCGCGCGGTGATGACCAGATTCACGCCTTCTGCGGCGAGCGCTTCGGCGCAACCGCGTCCGAGACCCTTGCTCGCCGCGCACACGAGCGCCGTGCGCCCTGCGATTCCCATATCCATCGTCATCCTCCCTCGTCGTTTGTCACAGATCGTGATGTCTTCGCAATTCTAGAAGAATCGGGGCAGCAACGTCGGCGGCGACTCGGATCGACGCGCGCGATTCTTCTTAGGCGCGGGCGGGCTTTTGGGTAAACTGTCGCCACTGTCCGCTCCCCGAGCGTCAGAGGCAGAACATCACACGAGCAGGACGCGCAGCGCGCGCAAAACCCATGAAACAAGACAGCCGCTTTCCCAATCTCTTCATCACCGATCACCCGCTGATCCAGCACAAGCTCACCCACATGCGCGACAAGGACACGTCCACGCGCACGTTTCGCGAGCTGCTGCGGGAAATCACGCTGCTGATGGGCTACGAAATCACGCGCAACCTGCCGCTCACGACCAAACGCGTGGAAACGCCGCTCGTCGAGATCGACGCGCCCGTGATCGCCGGCAAGAAGCTGGCGATCGTGCCGGTGCTGCGCGCGGGCATCGGCATGTCGGACGGCTTGCTGGATCTGGTGCCGTCGGCGCGGGTCGGGCATATCGGCGTGTATCGGGCAGAGGATCATCGGCCGGTCGAGTATCTCGTGCGCCTGCCGCCCGATCTCGAGGAGCGCGTCTTCATCCTGTGCGATCCGATGGTCGCCACGGGCTACTCGGCGGTGCACGCCGTCGACGTGATGAAGCGCCGCAACGTGCACGCCGACAACATCGTGTTCGTCGCGCTGGTCGCCGCGCCGGAAGGCGTGAAGGTGTTCCAGGACGCGCATCCGGACGTGAAGCTCTACGTCGCATCGCTCGATTCGCATCTGAACGACCATGCGTATATCGTTCCGGGCCTCGGCGACGCGGGCGACCGCCTGTTCGGCACGAAAAACTGAGCGTTCGCTGTATTCCCGGCATCGACTCCGACCGCCGCGCTGATGCGCGGCGGTTTTGCATTCAGGCGTCGTTTTGCGCGATTTCGTCCTGATTCGACGGAAATGCGCCCGGTTGACAGCGATTTTCCCGCGTCCGAGCGCGCGCAGCGGTACTGAGCGCGCGCGCCGCCATGCTAAAATTTGAGTCTGTTCCTATTCGCGTTGCGCCGGATCGAACGATCCGCGAGCGAGGCCGGCGGCCACTCGGGGCGCGCGCCGGACAGACACATTCAGCAGCACAGCAAGCACGACAGCACACTAGGCGCACGGCACGAAGCCCGCGCGCGATGGAGAAAGGTAATGGCGGGTCATTCGAAATGGGCCAACATCAAGCATAAGAAGGCCGCGGCCGACGCGAAGAAGGGCAAGGTCTGGACGCGCCTCATCAAGGAAATTCAGGTCGCGGCGCGCATGGGCGGCGGCGAGGTCGATTCGAACCCGCGCCTGCGTCTGGCCGTCGACAAGGCGTACGACGCCAACATGCCGAAGGACAACGTCAACCGCGCGATCCAGCGCGGCGTGGGCGGCGTCGATGGCGCGAACTACGAAGAAATCCGTTACGAAGGCTACGGCATCGGCGGCGCTGCGATCATCGTCGACACGATGACGGACAACCGCACCCGCACCGTCGCGGAAGTGCGCCACGCATTCTCGAAGTTCGGCGGCAACATGGGCACGGACGGCTCGGTGTCGTTCATGTTCGATCACGTCGGCCAGTTCCTGTTCGCGCCCGGCACGCCGGAAGACAAGCTGATGGACGCGGCGCTCGAAGCCGGCGCTGATGACGTCGTGACGAACGAGGACGGCAGCATCGAAGTGATCTGCCCGCCGAACGATTTCCAGAAGGTGAAGGACGCGCTCGAAGCCGCGGGCTTCAAGGCGGAACTCGCCGAAGTGACGATGAAACCGCAGACCGAAGTCGAGTTCACCGGCGACGACGCAGTGAAAATGCAAAAACTGCTCGATGCGCTGGAAAATCTCGACGACGTGCAGGAAGTCCATACCAACGCCGCGATCAACGAAGACTGAGTTTCGCTGAGTTTCGTAACGCAATCAGGCACCGGGGGCGCGGTGGAAACAGCAGCCGCCCCGCCCTCGCATGGAACGTCTTTCGCTTCGGCTCGTGTGCCGGAGCAGCGCCGCGCCATCGATGCGGCGCGGCATCGCCCGAGGAAGGCGCGTGACGCAGCCGATGTCAGCGCGAGCCGCCTTCCCGACGCCATGACGGCCGTCATACGTTCGGCGCGATGCGCCCATCGCTTTTTCTCAAGCCGCTTTTTGTCAGGATTTCGGGGATTCAAATGAAGTTACTCGTCGTCGGTTCCGGCGGCCGCGAACATGCGCTGGCCTGGAAGCTCGCGCAATCGCCGCGCGTGCAGATCGTCTATGTGGCGCCGGGCAACGGCGGCACCGCGCAGGACGAGCGTCTGCGCAACGTCGACATCACGGACGCGGCGGAACTCGCCGATTTCGTCGAGAAGGAGCATGTCGCGTTCACGCTCGTCGGACCGGAACAGCCGCTTGCCGCGGGCATCGTCAATCTGTTCCGCTCGCGCGGCCTGAAAATCTTCGGGCCGAGCAAGGAAGCCGCACAGCTCGAAAGCTCGAAGGACTTCGCCAAGGCGTTCATGAAGCGCCACAGCATCCCGACCGCCGAGTACGAGACCTTCTCCGACACCGCCGCCGCGCACGCGTACATCGACGCAAAAGGCGCGCCGATCGTCATCAAGGCGGACGGACTGGCCGCCGGCAAGGGCGTCGTCGTCGCGATGACGCTGGAAGAAGCGCACGCCGCCGTCGATTCCATGCTCGCCGACAACAAGCTCGGCGATGCGGGCGCGCGCGTCGTGATCGAGGAATTCCTCGCGGGCGAGGAAGCCAGTTTCATCGTGATGGTGGATGGCAAGCACGTGCTGCCGCTCGCCTCCAGCCAGGACCACAAGCGCCTGCTCGACGGCGACAAGGGTCCGAACACGGGCGGCATGGGCGCGTATTCGCCCGCGCCGATCGTCACGCCGCAACTGCACGCACGCGTGATGCGCGAGATCATCCTGCCGACGGTGCGCGGCATGGAAAACGAAGGCATCCGCTTCACCGGCTTCCTGTACGCCGGCCTGATGATCGACGCGAACGGCAACCCGAAGACGCTCGAATTCAACTGCCGCATGGGCGACCCCGAGACGCAGCCGATCATGGCGCGCCTGAAGGGTGACTTCTCGAAGGTCGTGGAAATGGCGATCGACGGCAAGCTCGACAGCATCGAACTCGACTGGGACCGCCGCACGGCACTCGGCGTCGTGCTCGCCGCGCACAACTATCCGGAGACGCCGCGCAAGGGCGACCGGATCAGCGGCATTCCGGCGGAAACCGAGAATTCGGTCACTTTCCACGCAGGCACGACGCTTACCGACGGAAAACTGTCGACTTCGGGCGGGCGCGTGCTGTGCGTCGTCGGTCTGGCGGATTCCGTGCGCGGCGCGCAATCCGTGGTCTACGATACAGTCAACCAGATTTCGTTCGACGGCATGCAGTATCGCCGGGACATCGGCTATCGGGCGGTGAATCGCAAGCAGTCGGCCGAGAAGCCGGGCGACAAACCGGCCGACAAGCACGGCTGAAGCCGCGCCTGAGCCGCATGAGTACACGCGCTGCCGGACCTCGTGTCCGGCAGCGCGCTTTTGAGAGTTTCGAGACGGAGGGTTTACCCCCGCCCTTTTCTGGCCGCCCACGGGGCGCACGCAGCAATCGATGAGTGAACCGAACCGCAGCGCGGAACAACGCAAAGGACACGACGCAGCCCACGATATCGGGGCCGTCCGCGACTATCTGACGGGCCTGCAGACGCGCATCGCCGATGCGCTCGGCGCCTTCGACGGCACCGCCTTCGCCACCGACGCCTGGACCCGCGAGCCCGGCGCGCATCTGCGCGGCGGCGGCGTGACGCGCATCCTGGAAGGCGGCGGATTTTTCGAGCGCGGCGGCATCGGCTTTTCGGACGTGCAGGGCGACGCGCTGCCGCCTTCCGCGAGCGCGGCGCGTCCGCAACTCGCCGGACGCGGCTTCGAGGCGCTGGGCGTGTCGCTCGTGATGCATCCGCGCAATCCGCACTGCCCGACCGTGCACATGAACGTGCGTATGCTCACCGCGACGAAGGAAGGCGAAGCGCCGGTCTTCTGGTTCGGCGGCGGCATGGATCTCACGCCGATCTACGGCTACGAGGAAGACGCGCGGCATTTCCATCAGGTCTGCCGCGACGCGCTCGATCCGTTCGGTGCGGAGCTGTATCCACGCTTCAAGACCTGGTGCGACGAGTATTTCTATCTGAAGCACCGCAACGAGCAGCGCGGCATCGGCGGCATTTTCTTCGACGATTTCTCGGAGCCCGGCTTCGAGCGCTCGTTCGCGATGATGCGCAGTGTCGGCGATGCGTTCCTGAACGCGTATCTGCCCGTCATCGAGCGCCGCCGCGACACGCCGTATGCCGAGCGCGAACGCGAGTTTCAGGCGTACCGGCGCGGGCGCTATGTGGAGTTCAATCTCGTGTTCGACCGCGGCACGCATTTCGGCCTGCAAAGCGGCGGACGCACCGAGTCGATTCTGATGTCGATGCCGCCCGTCGCGAACTGGCGCTACGACTGGACGCCCGAGCCGGGCACGCCGGAAGCGCGGTTGTATGAAGATTTCCTGGTGCGGCGCGAATGGCTGTGAACCAGACCGCACCTTGCACCAGGCGCGTCGGAATATTCGGGGGCACCTTCGATCCGATCCACAACGGGCATCTCGCGCTGGCGCGGCGTTTCGTCGACTTGCTGCGATTGACCGATCTCGTGCTGCTGCCCGCCGGTCAGCCGTGGCAGAAGGCGGGCGTATCGGCGCCGGAGCATCGGCTGGCGATGACGCGCGCGGCGGCGGCATCGCTCGAACTCGACGGCGTCCGGGTCACCGTCGCCACCGATGAAATCGAGCGCAAGGGCGACACCTATACCGTCGACACGCTTGCTCACTGGCGCGAGCGCGAAGGCGCGGACGCATCGATTTCGTTGCTGATGGGCGCGGATCAGTTCGTCAAGCTCGACTCGTGGCATCAATGGATGCGGCTCTTCGACTACGCGCACATCTGTGTGGAAACGCGCCCGGGCTTCGATGTCTCGACGCTGTCCGCGCCGGTGGCAGCCGAAGTCGCAAAGCGCGCCGCATCGCCCGAAACACTGCAGGCGAGCGCGCACGGGCACGTGCTCATCGACGAGACGCTTCTCATCGACGTATCCGCCACGGCGATCCGCGAGGAAGCGCGCACGATGACAGACCAGCGCGATGCCCGCGCTCAGGTCCCATCGGCTGTATGGGACTATATTGTTCAACATCACTTGTACCAGACACGGTAACTATGGAACTTCAGAAGCTTCAACGCGCGATCATCGACGGTCTCGAAGACGTCAAGGCGCAAGACATCAAGGTATTCAACACAACCCACCTGACGTCGCTGTTCGACCGCGTGGTCGTGGCGAGCGGCACGTCGAACCGGCAGACCAAGGCGCTCGCCAACAGCGTGCGCGAGAAGGTCAAGGAAGCGGGTGGCGACATCATCTCGACGGAAGGCGAAGAGATCGGCGAATGGGTGCTGGTCGATTGCGGCGACGCGGTCGTGCACATCCTGCAACCGGCGCTGCGCCAGTACTACAACCTCGAGGAAGTCTGGGGCGACAAGCCCGTGCGCGTGAAGCTGCAGAAGTCGAACATGTTCGGCGGCGCGAGCGTCACCGCGGATGAAGACGAGGACGAGGAAGACGCCGCGCCCGCGGTCAAACGTCCGGCGCGCAAGACCACGCGCAAGCACTGAAGCCGCTTCGTTCGATGAAGCTGGTCATCCTCGCCGTCGGACACAAGATGCCCGACTGGATCACGAATGGCTTCGACGAATACGCGAAGCGCATGCCGCCCGAACTGCGCATCGAGCTGAAAGAGATCAAGCCCGAGCAGCGCTCGTCGGGACGCAACGCCGAGAGCGTGATGGCGGCTGAGAAGCAGCGCATCGAAGCCGCGTTGCCGAAGAACGCGCGCGTCGTCGCACTCGACGAACGCGGCCGCGACTGGACCACGATGCAACTCGCGAACGCCCTGCCCGCCTGGCAGCAGGATGGGCGCGATGTCGCGTTCGTGATCGGCGGCGCGGACGGGCTCGATCCGGCCGTGAAGTCGCGCGCCGAACTGATGCTGCGCATATCGAGCCTCACGTTGCCGCACGGCATGGTGCGCGTGCTGCTCGCCGAACAGCTTTACCGCGCGTGGAGCATCACGCAGAATCATCCCTATCATCGCGCGTGAGGCGTTTTCGATGTTGGATCGAATGCCATGCGCGCCATTCGACTCCGACTTCAAGATGCCGACTCATTCGTTCATTTATCTCGCCTCGCAAAGCCCGCGCCGACAGGAGTTGCTCCGTCAGCTCGGCGTGCAGTACGAACTCCTCCTTCCCCGTCCCGATGAAGACGCCGAAGCGCTCGAAGCCGAGCTGCCAGGCGAAGCCGCCGATGCGTATGTCCTGCGCGTATGCGCGTTGAAGGCGCACGCGGCGCGCGCGCGGCTGCTTGCGGGCGGTCATGCGCCTGCGCCGGTTCTCGTCGCCGATACGACCGTGACCATCGACGGGCTGATTCTCGGCAAGCCGCAACACGAAGAAGACGCCGTCGCGATGCTCGAACGTCTCGCCGGGCGCGAGCACGAAGTGCTGACGGCGCTCGCCGTCGTCGATGCCGAAGGCGCGCTGCTCGAACCCGCGCTCTCGCGCTCGACGGTGCGCTTCGCATCGGCCGGTCGTGCTGCATTGCAGCGCTACGCGGCTTCGGGCGAGCCGCTCGGCAAGGCGGGCGCGTACGGCATACAAGGCCGCGCGGCCGAGTTCATCGAGCGAATCGACGGGTCCTATTCGGGTATCATGGGTTTGCCCCTTTGCGAAACCGCAGCCCTCTTGCGCGTGGCGCGCGTCGAATTCTAAACAGGCCATGAACGAAGAAATCCTGATCAACGTCACACCGCAGGAAAGCCGCGTCGCACTGGTTCAGCAAGGCGCCGTTCAGGAACTTCACGTCGAGCGCACGCTGTCGCGCGGGCGCGTCGGCAACGTGTATCTCGGCAAGGTGGTCCGTGTGCTACCGGGCATGCAGTCCGCGTTCATCGACATCGGGCTCGAGCGCGCCGCGTTTCTTCATGTCGCCGATATCTGGCATCCGCGCATCGCGGGCGAGCCGCATTCGTCGGCACCGCATGTGCCGATCGAGAAGATCGTCTTCGAAGGTCAGTCGCTGATGGTGCAGGTCGTGAAGGACCCGATCGGCACGAAGGGCGCGCGGCTCTCGACGCAGGTGAGCATCGCGGGGCGCACGCTGGTTTATCTGCCGCAGGAGCCGCATATCGGCATCTCGCAGAAGATCGAGAGCGAAGCGGAGCGCGAGGCCGTGCGCGCGCGCCTGACCGCCGTGCTGCCCGCCGACGAGAAAGGCGGCTATATCGTGCGTACCATCGCCGAGGATGCGACGAGCGAGGAGCTCGCGGCGGATGTCGCGTATCTGCGCAAGACGTGGGCGACGATCGTCACGCAGGCGCAGCGCGTGCCGCCCACCACGCTGCTTTATCAGGACCTGAATCTCGCGCAACGCGTGCTGCGTGATTTCGTCAACGACGAAACCACGCGCATACAGGTGGATTCGCGCGAGACGTATCAGATGCTCGCGGATTTCGCGGCGGAGTTCACGCCGGCGGTGGCTTCACGCCTGCATCATTACACCGGCGAGCGGCCGCTCTTCGATCTCTACAACATCGAGGCGGAGATTCAGCGGGCGCTGTCGCGGCGCGTCGATCTCAAGTCGGGCGGTTATCTGATGATCGACCAGACCGAAGCGATGACGACCATCGACGTCAATACGGGCGGTTATGTCGGCGCGCGCAATTTCGATGACACCATCTTCAAGACGAATCTCGAAGCAGCCCATACGATCGCGCGGCAACTGCGCCTGAGGAACCTGGGCGGGATCATCATCATCGACTTCATCGACATGGAGAATGTCGAGCATCGCGATCAGGTGCTGGGGGAACTGAAGAAGGCGTTGTCGAAGGATCGCACGCGCGTGACGGTCAATGGCTTCTCGCAGCTCGGGTTGGTCGAGATGACGAGAAAGCGCACGCGCGAATCGCTTGCGCATGTGCTGTGCGAGCCTTGCCCGACGTGTCAGGGCAAAGGGCAGGTGAAGACGCCGCGCACGGTGTGCTATGACGTGCTGCGTGAAATCATGCGCGAGTCGCGGCAGTTCAATCCGCGCGAGTTTCGTGTGGTGGCTTCGCAGGAGGTGATCGATCTCTTTCTCGAGGAAGAGTCGCAGCATCTGGCGATGCTGATGGACTTCATCGGGAAGCCGGTTTCGTTGCAGGTGGAGAGTAATTTGAGTCAGGAGCAGTATGACATCGTGTTGATGTGAAGATCGCGGCGAAGCATTTCGCCGCGATCCTCACATCAAATATTCGCATCCAGCCACGCAATCCGCCGCGTGAGCCAGCCCTTCAGATAATCGACCTCTCCCCGATACGAACCCTTAACCACAGGATTCGGCCAAAGCTTCGTCCCCAGAACCGGCCAGCGACGGAAGTTGCGCTGCGCCGCGCCGCTCGCTTCGATCACCTGAGCGCTTTCGTCGATATACGCCGCCAGCGTGTCGATCTGCGACGCCTTCAACGCGTCCCACCGCGCCCGCACGCGCGTTTCGAAGGTCGGATCGATCTGCTTCATGCGCGCGATCCACGGACCGTCGGCGACCCACCAGCCCTCGGGATATTGCGCGTCCGAATAGTTGACATTACCGGCGGCGAGATCGAAGTCCCACAACGGCCCGAACTTGAGCTTGCCGCCCGCGTCCTTGTACAGATAGATGCTGGCGAAACTTTTGGCGTCCTGATTCTTGAAGATCTCGTTGACCAGAAACCAGTCGATCAGGGAAGCGACATCGAAATACTGTTCGTAGCCCGTGGCGGCATCGGTCGCGTGATCCGAAAACAACGCATCTTCAGCCTTCTGAACATACTCCTTGATGTACGCAGTCTGCACCGCCGAAGCAGGATCGGGCGTATCGATGCACATCGGAAGCGCGTGCGTCGTGGTCCAGCAGACCGCCTCGTCCATCCGCGCATTGATCTCGACGATGAATCCGGTCTTCGCCGGCGCGACAGTCTCGTCGCTATCGGCGATGTTCACGCGATTCTTGTCGGCGCGCACCGACTCGACCAGGTCGTACACGCCTTTGTACTCGCCATCGAGCGTCAGTTCGAGCGGCACGGCGCGCGGCGTCCATGCCATGCCGAAGCGCCTGCCGAGCTCGAACGCGGCGCGGTTGCGCAATAGCGTCTTGTCGAAGTAGTTGGCGAGCAGGATCCAGTTCTTGTCCTTCGGCATGCCGAGCAGACTGGCCTTGCTCTCGAGCTTGAGCCGGTAAGGCTTCTTGGGCTGATCCCAGGTACTGTTGCCGTGGCCTTTGATGGTGGTACGGCTTGCCAGGGACGCCGTGCCATCGGCATCGGTGATGCCCAGATCCGCGCCGATATAGGTGTCCTTCGCGACGATCGGCGCACCGCCATCGGTCATGATCGACATCGCCGTGAACGCGCCTGCGGCCGGTGGCGTCTTGGCCGCGACATCCACATCGTCCGATATGGAATGATCCGAACCGCCGCCGCACGCCGCGAGACAGACGGCCAGAAGGACGGCCGCGCGCTTCACGCCGAAAATCATGCGCCGGCCGCTTTTTGCATCAACTTCGAACTGCATCATGCTTCGCTTACTCTTCCAATGATTGCTCCCCCGGAATGGGGGACGCGAATCATAGCGAAGCTTGCAGACCGGCTATTGCTGCTATCTCACAATCAACCGGGATCGCGCGGCTGGAGGATCACGCCGCCTGCTGCTGATACTGAATCCGATGCAAATGTGCATATAGGCCGCCTTTGCGCAACAACTCCGCGTGGCTGCCCTGCTCCGCGATCTTCCCCGTCTCCATCACGAGGATGCGGTCCGCGCGTTCGATGGTCGACAGACGATGCGCGATGACGAGCGTCGTGCGCCCCTTCATCAGCGTTTCGAGCGCAGCCTGCACGTGGCGCTCCGATTCTGAATCCAGCGCCGAGGTCGCTTCGTCGAGAATCAGGATCGGCGCGTCCTTGTAGATCGCGCGCGCGATCGCGAGACGCTGACGCTGACCGCCCGACAGCCGCATGCCATTGCCGCCGATCAGCGTATCGATGCCTTCGGGCAACGTCGCCACCATATCCGACAGATTCGCCGCCGCGAGCGCCGACATCACGCGCTCGCGTTCCGGCGTCTGCCCGTATGCGACGTTCGCCGCGATCGTATCGTTGAAGAGCACGACGTCCTGGCTGACCATCGCGAGCTGGCCGCGCAGGTCGTGCAGGTTGTAGTCGGTGATTGGCACGCCGTCGACCAGCACCTGACCGTCGCGCGGATCGAAGAAGCGCGGCAGCAGATTCACGAGCGTGGTCTTGCCGCTGCCCGACGGCCCCGCGAGCGCGACCATCTCGCCCGGCGCGACCTTGAACGACACGCGATCGAGCGTCGGCCGGTCGATCGAGCCGTAGCTGAAGGTGACATCGCGGAATTCGACTTCGCCGCGCGCGCGCGGCAGACGCCGCCCGCCGCCTTCGGGCTCCGCGGGCTCGTCGATCAGGCCGAAGATCAGCTCCGCCGCCGTCATGCCGCGCTGCAAGGGCTGGTTGATGTCGATCAGATGCTTGAGCGGCGAGATCACGAGCAGCATCGACGTGACGAACGCGACGAAGCCGCCGACCGTCGTCTGGTCGTTCGCCGACTGCACGACCGCGATCGTGATGACGATGGCGAGCGCGATCGACGCGAGAAACTGCGTGAGCGGCTGCGCGAGGCCGCCCGACACCTGCATGCGCATCGCGTAGCCGCGCAGGCGATGGCTCATCTCGGTGAAGCGGCCGGTCTCGTACGGCTCGCCGTTATGCACCTTCACGACCTTGTAGCCGCCAACCGTCTCCTCGACGATATACGACAGCTCGTTGGTCAGGGTCTGATGCTCGCGGTTCAGGCGCCGCAGCCGCCGGTTGATCTTGCTGACGAGCCAGCCGATAGCCGGAAGAATCACCGCGACGATCAGCGTGAGGCGCCAGTTGAGGATGAACAGATAGCCGAGCAGAAACACGACCGTGAGCGAGTCGCGCACGAGCGTGACGACGACGCTCTGCAGCACGCTCAGGATCTGATTCACCTCGAAGACGATCGCGTTGATGATCGTGCTCGCGGTTTCGCGCTGGAAGAAGCCCGCGCTCGTATGGATCATGCGATGGAACATCTCGAGCCGCAGTTGCAGCAGGATCTTGTTCGTCACGTAGGAAAGAAAATAGCCCGATGCGTACTGCGCCGAGCCGCGCAGAAGCGCGAGCCCGATGACCGCGGCCGGCACGAGCCATTTCGCGTGATCGCTGCTCTTCGAGCCGAAGCCGTGGTCGAGCAGCGGTTTGAGCAGCATCGGAATGCCCGCTTCGGTCGCGGCGACGATGCCCATCGTCAACAGGCCGAGCAGCACCATGCCCATGAGCGGCCGGATATACGGCCATAGCCGCCGCATGACGGCCATCGGCGAGCTGCTTTCCACGCCGCCGATCGGTTTGCGCAAACTTGCTTCGTTGTTCAAGAGCATATCTCCACTTGGCCCGGCGCCTGACTCATGTGTCGCGCGGCGTTTGTTGCTGTTGTCATCCGCCGGAACGGCCGTTTCGACGATCAGCCGATCGACGCGCGGCCCGGCTTGCCTTGCGGCGGGCGCGCGTCATGTGTGATGACCGCGAGCAACACGGCCCAGAGGAGCGCGATGAGTGCGGTGCTCATCACCACCGTGAACACGTCGATGCTCAAACCGAAGATGATAACCGACCCCGACACCGCGATTCCGCAATAAGCGGCCGTCGATACATCGCGGTGGGGCGATTTCCGATGGCGCACGAAATACACGAGCGGCCCGAAATAGACCAGCGCGAGACAGACGACGCCCACCGCGCCCAGTTCAGAGATCGTCGAAAAGAACTCGCTGTGTGCGCGCTGATTGACGATGTACGCCGGCGCCTCGCCCTTGTTCGCCATATCCTTGAGAAACGCCTCCAGATGCCCCTTGCCGACGCCCGTCAGCGGATGCGCCTCGAACAGGTGGATCGACGCGCGCCACAGTTGCAGGCGCGCACCGATGGAACTGTACGCCGACGAGCCTTCCGACAGGCGCACGATGTCCGAGCGCGTCGCCATCACGCGCTCGCGGCCGAGCGGCGATGCGAGCAGGGCCGATATCGCCAGCACCGCGACGATCGACGCGGCAAGCCAGTGGCGGCGCTGCCTGATCCAGCCGAAATTCAGCGAGCAGAGCGCGAGAAAGAGCGGAATCGCGAGCCATCCGCCGCGTGTGCCCGACAGATACGAGGCATAGACGCCGCCCGCGAGGCCCAGCAGCTTGAGCGCGATGCCGAGGCGCTTCAGGAGCGCGTTGGGATAATCGTCCCAGCGAATCGTCATCACGGAGAGAAAACCGAGCAAGAGCGCGGTGTTGCCGTACGGAATCGGATTCGTGTAGTCGTTGCCGAGGCGGTTGAGATCGTTGATCGTCGTGTGGAGATTGGTGTCCACGGCCCAGGCGCCCGCACCGATCGCACCGAGCGCGCAGCCCCAGCCGAGCGCCTTCAGATGGCGGATCGGAACATTCACGAGCAGCAGAAAAATCGGCAGGCTCAGCGCGAGACGCGACAGGCCGTCGAACTCGCGCGGCAGATAATAACCGTCGATGGCCTGTTGCAGCGGCAAATACACCATGAAGCACATCATGCCCACGGTGTACCAGGGATAAGCGGTGACGAGCAGACTGACCTTGAGCCGGAACGGCTTGCTGAATCCGGCGAACAGCGCGACGGCGAGCAACACGAAAAAGCAGTAACCGGTTCCGCCCCGTACGACGAGTGTGGTCGCAGGCGCCAGCAAGACCATGCTGGCGATCAAATAACGCAAAAATTTTTCCAAATCGATGAACCTGAATGGGTTCGACCGGCCGGTCCGGTCGCGCGCCCCGAAAACCCGCGATATTATAGCCGTTGCCGCCTGGCACGCTCTTCGCTCACGGAACGCTCGACCCGCGGCCGGGAAGGCGCGCCGGGCTTTCCATGCGTTGTGAATCCGAGATGCCAGCGACACATCAAACAGGGCCGGACGCACCGCTCGCCAGCCTGATGCTCATCACATTCAACCAGCACGAAACCGTCGCCGACGCGGTTCGTGGCGCGCTGGCGCAGACCTGGCCATCGCTCGAAATCCTGATTTCGGACGATGCCTCCGCCGACGACACCTTTGCCGTCGCCGAACGCTGCGTGCGCGATTATCACGGCCCGCACACCGTGCGGCTCTATCGCAACGAGCAGAACCTCGGCATCAGCGCGCACCTGAGCGCGCTCGCGGCGCGCGCGTCGGGCGAGATGCTGTTCATCGCGGCGGGCGACGATATCTCCACGCCGCAGCGCGTCGAGCGCGTGATGCGCGACTGGATCGCGAGCGGCAAGCGTTACGACCTCGTCGCGTCGGACCTGCAGGACATCGATTCCAACGGCCAGGCGCACGGCGTGTTGCGCGTGACCGACCTCGACGACTACCACAGCTTCGAGGACTGGTCCGCCAACCGGCCGCACGTGGTCGGCGCGGCGCACGCCTGGGCGCGCCGTCTCTTCGAGGAATTCGGGCCGATCGCGCCCGGCATCTACGGCGAAGATCAGATCATGACGTTTCGCGCGATCATGACCCGGGGCGCCCACACGCTGCACGAACCGCTCGTGCAGTACCGGCGCGGCGGCCTGTCGAGAAAACGGAAATGGCGCACGCCGGAAGATTTCGTCGCGCGCATCAAGCTCGCGAACATCAACGGCACGGGCGAGACGCGCCAGCTCGTGAGCGATGCCGGGAAAGTGGGTGTCGGCGGACAGATGCGCGCCCTGCTCGCCCGCAAATCCGCCCGTGAAACGTATGTGAGCGAGGTGTTCGGCGAGGCCCCGCTTGGGCGCAAGGTCGGGCTCCTTTTCACATCGAAGGACGTGGACTTCGGCTTTCGCGTCAAGATGTTCGTCTATGCGACGTGTCCGTGGCTGCTCTCGCCATTCTTCTTCGTGAAATGGCATCTGCGCGGATGAGCGCGCCGACAGAACAACAACGCTTCAGCGCCGCTCGAAAGGCTCCATGAACGCTCCGACTCTTGGCATCGCCCTTATCACCCATAACGCGGCCGCGCGGCTCGCGCAATGCCTGCAGGCCGTGTCTTTCGCCGACGAAATCGTCGTCGTCGACGGCGGCAGCACCGATGCGACCGTGGGCATCGCCGAGGCGCATCGCGCGCGCGTGATCGAGGCGCGCGACTGGCCGGGCTTCGGGCCGCAAAAAAACCGCGCGCTCGATGCGCTCTCGACCGACTGGGTGCTTTCCATCGATGCCGACGAGATCGTGTCGCCGGAACTGGCGGCTGCGATCCGCGCGGCGATCACCGATCCGCAGGCGGACGTGTACGCGGTCGATCGCCTGTCGAGTTTCTGCGGCGTGTGGGTGAAGCACAGCGGCTGGTATCCGGACTGGATTCCGCGCCTGTTCCGGCGCGGCACGGCGCGCTTCTCACCTGATCTGGTGCACGAGCGGCTGGTGCTGTCGACCGGCAAGCCCGTCGTGCGCCTGTCCGGCAAGCTGATGCACTACTCCTACGAGGATTTCGAAGCGGTGCTGCGCAAGCTGGACGCGTATTCGAGCGCCGGCGCGCAGCAACGGCACGCGGCCGGCAAGCGCGGCAGCTTCGGCATCGCGCTCACGCGCGGCGCCTGGGCGTTCGTGCGGACCTATGTGCTGCGGCGCGGGTTCCTCGACGGCAAGGCCGGCTTCATGATCGCGGTGTTCAACGCGCAGACGGTCTATTACCGTTTCCTGAAGCTCGCGCATCTGAACGACGTGCGCTGAGGCGTCTCAGCGTTTCTGATTGATGTCGCCCGCGAGATCGAGCAATGCGCGAACGTGCGAATCGACGCTCGTGTCATAGCGCACGGCATCGCCCGATACGCGTGGCGTGGCGCGGCGCGTATCGATGGCGTCGAGCACCGTGCGGCGCAGATCGTCGGCGTCGCCCGATCTGAAGACGTGCTTCGCGTGATCGGCGATTGCATCGCAGCAGCCGATGCACGCCGGAAAGATCACCGGCGTGCCGCACATCACCGACTCTATGCCGACCAGCCCGAACGGCTCGTAGCTCGACGCGAGAATCGTGAAATCCGCCGCGCGATACGCGTCTTCGATGTTCTTCGCATAGCCGACATAGCGCACGTTCGCCGCGGGCTTGTCCGGCGCGCGCCCCGCCACCGCGACGACCACGTTCATCCCGGCGAGCGCCTTCTCGATCAGCGGCAAGCCCTTGCGCACATGACTGCTCGACGGAAACAGCAGCACGGTTTCATCGGGCTTGAAGCCGAACTGCTCGCGCAGACGCGCGCGCGCGGTGGCATCGACCGGCGAGAAGCGCGCGCCGTCGACGGGCGGATACAGCACGCGGATTTTCCGGACGTCGACGCCGTACAACGCGCGCAGCTCGTCGCTCATCATGTCCGAATGCGCGACGATCACCTTCGCGCCAGCGTACTGACGACGCTCCAGCGCGATCTGGCGCGTGTCCGAGCGCTTCTCGCGCCGCCCGGTCGCGCGCAGAAAGCCGATGTGCGTGCCGCCGCAAATGGCAATTTCCGAACCTTCCACGCGATTGCAGCCGATAAGCACATCGACCTTCGCGCGTTTGCGCGCGCGCTTGAGCGCCCACGAAAAATACGCATCGCGCAGCTTGCCCGGCAGAAACGACACCTTGATGCGATGCGGTTCGATCAACCTGCTTTCGGGCAGCGAGAGATCGATCTTGCGCGCGAAGAACGCGGGCTTTTGCTTGCCGTCGAAACCCGCGGCGGCGAGGCCGCGCACGAGGTCCATCGCGTAGCGCTCGAGGCCGCCCGAATGCTTCAGCGCATTCGCCGAGATGCCGATACGCATCAGTAGACGATTTCGATCGCGCTGCCCGCGAATTCGCCGCGCAGCGCCGTGATGAGGTCGTCGGTGGGCTTGACGCGCCACGCGTCGCCGAGGCGCACTTCGCCTTCGGCATGCTCGCTGCGATAGACGATGCTCACGTTCAGGCCGTTCGGAATCGGCGCGGCTTGACGCGAGCGGCCGTTCTCGCGCGCCGGAGCCGGCGGCGGCGCTTCCTGCGCGCCCGCCGCATGCGCTTCGAGCACACGGCGCAGACGCACAGAGTCTGCATTGCCGTTCATCTCGACCTTCACGGACTGCGCGTAGCGGCTGCGCGCGCGTTCGAGGTCCATCGCCGTATCGACAGTGAAGCGGATGCCGCCGGTGAACGCGTCGTTGCGCGCCTGCCCCTGCACGACGAGCAGCTCGTCTTCCTTGAAGAGCGCCTTGTTCGCTTCGAACTGTTCGTTGAACACGGTGACTTCGCACTGGCCGCTGCCGTCGTCGAGATTGACGATCAGCATCTTGCCGCGCTGGGTCATTTGCGTGCGCATCGCCGATATCACGCCGGCAACCAGCTTGTCGCGTCCTTCCTTCAGTTCGCCGATCTTCTGGCGCACGAAGCGGCGCACTTCGCCCTTGTAGGCATCGAACAGATGCCCGGACAGATAGAAGCCGAGCGCGGTCTTCTCTTCCTGCAGACGCTTCTTGTCCGACCACTCGGCTTCGTCGACGTACTCGTGCTTTGCTAGCGGCGCGTCGCCCATGTCGAAGAGGCCGGCCTGCATCGCGTTGGCGGCGGCCTGATCGGCGGCTTCCATCGCGAGCGGCACCGAGGCCAGCAACTGCGCGCGATTCGCATGCAGCGTGTCGAACGCGCCCGAGCGGATCAGCGCCTCGACCGTGCGGCGATTCACGACACGTCGGTCGATGCGTTCGCAGAAGTCGAACAGATCGACGAACGGACCGTCCTCGCGCGCGCGCAGGATTTCCTCGATCGCGTTCTGGCCGCTGCCCTTCACCGCGCCGAGGCCATAGCGAATGGTCTTCGAGCGCGTGCCATCGGCCTGCGCGACCGGCTCGAAACGATATGCCGACTGATTGATGTCCGGCGGCAGCACCTTCATGCCATTGCCGATGCAGTCCTCGAACAGGATCTTCACCTTGTCGGTGTCGTCCATCGCGAGCGACATGTTGGCCGCCATGAATTCCGCCGGATGATGCGCCTTCAGCCACGCCGTGTGATAGGCGAGCAACGCATACGCCGCCGCGTGCGACTTGTTGAAGCCGTAGCCCGCGAACTTCTCCATCAGGTCGAAGGTCTCGTCCGCCTTCGCGCGCGTGAGGCCGTTCCTGGCCGCGCCTTCCGCGAAGATCTCGCGATGCTCGGCCATTTCCTCGGGCTTCTTCTTGCCCATCGCGCGACGCAGCAAGTCCGCGCCGCCGAGCGAGTAGCCGCCGATGATCTGCGCCATCTGCATCACCTGCTCCTGATAGACCATGATGCCGTAGGTCTCTTTCAGGACGGGCTCGACGCGCGGGTCCGGATACTCGACGATCTCGCGTCCGTGCTTGCGCGCGCAGAAACTCGGGATCAGATCCATCGGGCCCGGACGATACAGCGCCACCAGCGCGATGATGTCTTCGAAGCGGTCCGGCTGAGCGTCCTTCAGCATGCCCTGCATGCCGCGGCTTTCAAGCTGGAACACGGCGACGGTGTTGGCTTTCTTCAGAATCGAGAACGAGGCCGGATCGTCGAGCGGCACCTGCGCGAGATTCCAGTCCTGCTTCGACGGATCGAGACGGCGGATATAGCGCTCGGCCCAGTCGAGAATCGTGAGCGTGGTCAGACCCAGAAAGTCGAACTTCACCAGGCCGACGGCTTCGACATCGTCCTTGTCGTACTGACTGACGACGCCGCCGTCTTCGCCCTGCGTATAGAGCGGGCAGAAATCCGTGAGCTTGCCCGGCGCGATCAACACGCCGCCCGCGTGCATGCCGACGTTACGCGTCAGCCCTTCCACGCGTTGCGCGAGTTCGAGCAGCTGATGCACTTCGTCTTCGGAATCGAAGCGCTCCTGCAGCGTCGGCTCTTCCTTCATCGCGTCCGCGATGGTCACGTGCTTGCCCGGCTTGAACGGAATCAGCTTCGCGACGCCGTCCGTGAACATATAGCCGAGATCGAGCACGCGGCCGATGTCGCGTACCGCGGCCTTCGCGGCCATCGTGCCGAAGGTCGCGATCTGCGAGACGGCGTCGGCGCCGTACTTGCCCTTCACATACTGGATGACGCGATCGCGCCCTTCCTGACAGAAGTCGATGTCGAAGTCGGGCATCGACACGCGTTCCGGATTCAGGAAGCGCTCGAACAGCAGGTTGTAGCGCAGCGGGTCGAGGTCCGTGATGCCGAGCGCGTAAGCGACGAGCGAGCCCGCGCCCGAACCGCGGCCCGGACCGACCGGCACGCCGTTGTTCTTCGCCCACATGATGAAGTCGGCGACGATCAGGAAGTAGCCCGGAAAGCCCATCTTGATGATGGTGCCGCACTCGAAGTTCAGACGCGCGTAGTACGTCTCGCGCTGCGCGGCGCGTTCGGTCTCATCGGGATAGAGCTGCTGCAGGCGAACTTCGAGCCCTTCCTTCGACAACTGGATGAGATAGTCGTCGAGCGACATGCCATCGGGCGTGGGGAAAAGCGGCAGCTTCGGCTTGCCGAGTTCGAGCGTCAGATTGCAGCGCTTCGCGATCTCCACAGTGTTCGCGAGCGCCGACGGAATGTCCGCGAAGAGCGCGCACATTTCGTCCTGGGTGCGGAAGTACTGATCCGTCGTGAAGCGCTTCTGACGGCGCGGATTCGCGAGGATATCGCCTTCGGAAATACACACGCGCGCTTCGTGCGCGGTGTAGTCGTCCGCCGTCATGAACTGCAGCGGATGCGTGGCGACAACGGGAAGCTTCAGTTTCGCGGCCAGCGCGACGGCTTCCTGAATGTACCCCTGCTCGCCCGGCTGACCCGCGCGCTGCAATTCGATATAGAACGCGTTCGGAAAGAGCCTGGCCCAGCGTTCGGCATTGCGCTGCGCACTGGCCGCATTGCCCGCCGCGAGCGCCATGCCGATATCGCCCGTCTGCGCGCCCGAAAGCGCGAGCAGCCCTTCAGCCAGACCGCCTTCGAGCCATTCGACCATCACCTCGGCGCGGCCGCGATACTGATTCGTCAGCCACGCCCGGCTCAGCAGTTCGCACAGATTGAGATAGCCCTGTTTGTCGCGCACGAGCAGGAGCAGGCGCGAAGGCTTGTCGCGATCGTCGGGATTGGTGATCCAGACGTCGCAGCCGGCGATGGGTTTCACGCCCTTGCCGCGTGCTTCCTTGTAGAAGCGCACCAGACCGAATGCGTTGCCGAGATCGGTCAGCGCGAGTGCGCCTTGCCCGTCTTTTGCGGCAGCCTTGACGACGTCGTCCAGTCGCACGATGCCGTCGGCGATCGAGAATTCGGAGTGGACGCGGAGATGAACGAAGCGGGGATCTGACATGGCGGTATTGTACATGCGGGCTTTCGCGAAGACGGCGGCTCCGGCGCGCGCTGGCCGAACGGATAAGGCCCACGCGCGCTGCGGAAATTGCGCAGGCGCAAGGGCCGGCGACGCGCCGCCGCGAATCGGGCGAGGATGCGTGCCGTTTGCGGGATAATACGTGTTTTGTGCCGGATGTTTATCCGCACTTTTTACCCGTTACAGCCGTCAGGCGCATCGTCCGATCATGAGCATTCTGAACCTCTCCGCCTACAAATTCGTCACCATCGAAGACGGCCCCGCGTGGCGGCCGCTCGTCGCCGAACGCTGCAACGCGCTCGGGCTGAAGGGCACGATTCTGCTGGCGCCGGAGGGCATCAACCTTTTCATCGCCGGGCCGGTTGCCGAAGTCCGCGAATTCATCGACTACATTCATGCCGACGCGCTTTTCGGCGGCCGCTTCGCGGATCTGCAATTCAAGGAAAGCCTCTCCGCGAAGCAGCCGTTTCGCCGCATGCTGGTCAAACTGAAGCGCGAAATCATCACGATGAAAAAGCCCGCGATCAAGCCGGAACTCGGCCGCGCGCCTTCCGTCGATGCCCCCACGCTCAAGAGCTGGCTCGACCGCGGCCACGACGACGAAGGCCGTCCGGTCGTCATGCTAGACACGCGCAACGCGTTCGAAGTCGATGTCGGCACGTTCGACAATGCCCTCGATTACCGCATCACGAAATTCAGCGAGTTTCCGCAGGTGATCGAGCAGAATCGCGCGGACATGGAAGGCAAGACCGTCGTGTCGTTCTGCACGGGCGGTATTCGCTGTGAAAAGGCCGCGATTCACATGAAGGAAGTGGGCATCGAGCACGTTTATCAGCTCGAAGGCGGCATCCTGAAGTATTTCGAGGAAGTGGGCGGCGCGCATTACAACGGCGAGTGCTTCGTGTTCGATTACCGCACGGCGCTCGATCCGAACCTGCAGCCGACCGCGACGGCCCAATGCTTCGGCTGCCGCGCGGTGGTCAGCGAGGAAGATCAGCAGTCGCCGTTCTACAAGCCGGGCGAGACGTGTCCGGCGTGCCATCCGGACGCCATCGGTCAGGCGGCGTAACCGTATTCGATGACCTATCGCGGCCGCTTCGCGCCCTCGCCCACCGGACCGCTGCACGCGGGCTCGCTCGTCAGCGCGCTCGCGAGTTTTCTCGATGCGCGCGCGCATGGCGGACGCTGGATCGTGCGGATCGAAGACGTCGATACGCCGCGCAGCGTGCCCGGCGCCGCCGATGACATCCTCGCGACGCTCGCGCACTTCGGCATGCATTCGGACGAGCCGCCAGTCTGGCAAAGCGAGCGCGGCGCGGCCTACGCGGCGGCGTTCGAGCGTCTCGAGCAGACGGGCCTGATCTATCCGTGCGGCTGCACGCGGCGCGAAATCGCCGATTCGCTCGTTCACGCGCATGCGCGTCATGCGACGCTCGCGTATCCGGGCACGTGCCGCGATGGCCTGCACGGCAAGCCCGCGCGCGCATGGCGTCTGCGCGTGCCGGAGGAAGACGCGGCGCGCATCGGTTTCGTCGATCGCTGGCAGGGGCCGCAGACGCAGGATCTCGCGACCGAAGTCGGCGATTTCGCGCTGAAGCGCGCGGACGGACTGTGGGCTTATCAACTCGCCGTGATCGTCGATGACGCCGACGCCGCGATCACGGACGTCGTGCGCGGCGCCGATCTGCTCGATTCGACCGCGCGGCAGATCTATCTCCAGCAGTGCCTGGGCGTACCGACGCCGGCTTATCTGCACGTGCCGGTCGTGAACAACTCCATCGGCGAAAAACTCAGCAAGCAGACGGGTGCCGCGCCGCTCGACCGCAACGCGCCGCTCGATGCGCTCGCCGAGGCGGCGCGGCATCTGGATATCAATGTGCCGGCGCATTCGATCGAAGCGTTCTACAGCGCCGCGACGACAGAATGGGCGAAGCGCTTCGGGCACTGAATCCTTTTTCCAGACACAAAAAAGGCAGCCACACGGGCTGCCTTTTTCACTTCGGCACCTTGGAGATCAGGACGATTTGCGCGGCATGCCCAAACCGCCGAGCAAGGCCGCGAGCGGCTGCTTCGGCGCGCTCTTGCGTTCCGGCTCGGCCGTTTCCTCGTGACGCTTCATCGCCGACGGCGATGGCTCGTAAGGCTTCAGGAAAAATTCGTCGACGGGCTGCTGACGGCCGCGCGGACGGTCGTGCGAGCCCGTCGCACGGCGACGCGAACCCGCTTCCTCACGCGGCGCATGGCGATGCTCGCCGCGCTCCGGGCGGCCGAAGCGCTCGTCGCGGCGCGGCGGCGCCGAACCGTCGCGGTGCACCCGCGTCGCGACGACGAGTTGCTCGACTTCGAGCGGACGCTTGATGAGCTTTTCGATATCGGCAAGCTGCTTGCGCTCGTTCGCGCTGCACAGCGACAGCGCATCGCCCGAGGCGCCCGCGCGCCCCGTGCGGCCGATGCGGTGGACGTAATCTTCCGCGTTGAACGGCAGATCGAAGTTGATGACCGCCGGCAACTCCGCGATATCGAGACCGCGCGCGGCCACGTCCGTCGCGACGAGCGCCTCGACCTCGCCGCGCTTGAACGCGTCGAGCGCCTGCATACGTTCGCTCTGCGAGCGGTCGCCGTGAATCGCCGTCGCGATGATGCCATCGCGCTCCAGCACGCGCGCGAGCCGGCTCGCGCCGATCTTGCTGTTGCAGAACACGATCACCTGCTTCAGTTCGCGCTCGCGAATCAGTTGCGCGACCGCGCCGGACTTGTCGCTCTCGTGCACCTCGAAGACGATCTGGCGCACGTTGGTGGCGGTCGAATTGCTGCGCGCGACTTCGATCGTTTGCGGATCGCGCAGGTAGGTGGCCGCAAGCTTCTTGATTTCAGGCGAGAAAGTTGCCGAGAACAGCAGCGTCTGACGTTCCTTCGGCAACAGATTCAGGATGCGCTGCAGGTCGGGAAGAAAGCCCATGTCCAGCATGCGGTCGGCTTCGTCGAGCACGAGCATCTGCACCTGGCCGAGATTGACCGTCTTCTGCTGGACGTGATCGAGCAGTCGCCCGGGCGTCGCGATCAGGATTTCGACGCCGCGGCGCAGCGCGTCGGACTGCGGATTCATGTCGACGCCGCCGAACACGACCGTGCTGCGCAGCGGCGTGTGCTTCGAGTAGGTCTGCACGTTGGCGGCGACCTGATCGGCGAGTTCGCGCGTCGGCGTGAGCATCAGCGCGCGCACCGGATGGCGCGCCGGCGACGCGCTCGTGTTCGCCGACGGCAGCAGGCGCTGGATGATCGGCAGCGAGAAACTCGCGGTCTTGCCGGTGCCGGTCTGCGCGGCGCCCATGACATCGCGGCCCGCGAGGACGACCGGGATCGCCTGCGCCTGGATCGGCGTGGGTATGGTGTAGCCGGACTCGCTCACCGCTTTCAGGATGTCGGCGGACAATCCGAACTGGTCGAACGTCGGCGCGGCGGCCTGTGCGGTGGACGTGTTCATGGCGACGGAATCAGACATGGTGACTATATGTGCTTTCGCTAAAGTGCCGCGCTGCGGCGCGCGCGTGAAAAATCGGGCGGCGGTCGGGTGGTTCGGTCGATCGTCGCGATCGCTTGCTTGAACGGATGGGTTTCGTTGGCGCACGCGGCGCATCGGTCAGGCGTTGGCGCACGCGGCGCATCGGTCAGGCGCAACATGCGCGTGGACCAGGCGGCCGGTTCATCGAGCCTCGGTCGCCCGCTCACTGGCTCGCTCATTTGACTCGCTTCGGTTCGCGAGCCCGCGCGCCGATGGAACACGGTTTCGATGACGCCTTCATGGCACGCATCGCTCGTTCTGGTCGAGCGGCGGCTCGCTCGAGGTCCCGCATGCCGTTCGCCGCTCAAGCCGGCATCGAACGGCGACGCCGGGAAAAATCCGCGATTCGGCCCGGCGGTGACGCTCACTGCCGGAAAGCCGCACATTGTAGCACCGAGCGCCGGGACGCCCGCACGGCGCGAAAGCGCGTCCCGGACCGGATGCCAGCACGCGGCGCGCCTACTTCTTGCGCGCCTCGCAATCCGCAAGCAGCGGCGGGGAATCCTTCGCGGCCATTTCGTCGTAGAGATTGGCCTGCGGGCCCTTGGTCCACCACGTGTATTGATCGGCGACGTATCTGGCGCCCGATCCCGCGACCACGTTCACGAACAGCAGTTTGCGCCCGTCGACGGTCAGCGCCGCGAAACTCTGATGGTTGCGCGTGTTCGTGTACTGAACGGACACGCTCTTGCCGTCCTTGCAGTCGTAGCGCGTGGTTTGCGTCGACGCGGTCTGGATCTGCGGCACGGTGAGGGGCATCGCCAGCGCGGCCTGCGCACCGAGCGACGCGAGCGTAACGGCGAGAAGTCGTTTCATCATCTTGTTCTCGAATCGTTAAATGTCGGTGCGAGCGTCGCCGTTCACGGATCGATCACGGCGGCGCATGCATCGGTTGGCGCGGCCGCGACGTGGCCGACGACCGGCACGATCTTCAGCCCCGCCGACGCGATCCGGCATGGCGCCGCCGCGAGGCCGCAGCCCGACAGGCAGAAGGACGCCGCGACGAGCACGGCCAGCACTTTCCATTTCACGTTCTTACTCCCGCCGGCGCCCGCGCGCCGGTTACCTGGCCGTTACCGGCCTGACTTTCGACGCCGCGAGCTTGGCGCGTTCGCGGGCTTCGTCGGTGCCGACGCCCGTCGCGAGCGCGACGCCCATGCGGCGCTTCGCGAAGCTCTCCGGTTTGCCGAACAGCCGCAGATCCGCGCCCGGCACGGCGAGCGCGTCCGCCACGCCCTCGAACGCGATGCCCGCCTCGTCCAGACCGCCGTAGATCACGGCGGACGCGCCCGGCTCGCGCAACGAGGTATCGACGGGCAAGCCGAGGATGGCGCGCGCGTGCAGTTCGAATTCCGAGAAGCGCTGCGTCGCGAGCGTGACGAGACCGGTGTCGTGCGGGCGCGGGCTCACTTCCGAGAACCACACGTCGTCGCCGCGCACGAACAGCTCGACGCCGAAAAGTCCCCGTCCGCCGAGCGCGGTCGTCACCTTTGCGGCGACATCGCGCGCTTTCGCGAGCGCCGCGGGGCTCATCGCCTGCGGCTGCCACGATTCGACGTAGTCGCCCGCGACCTGAACGTGCCCGATCGGATCGCAGAAATACGTCTGCGTCTCGCCGCTCGCGGGGTCCGCCGCGCGCACGGTCAGCTGCGTGATTTCGTATTCAAAGTCGATGAAGCCCTCGACGATCACGCGCCCGTGATTCACGCGCCCGCCCGCCATCGCGTAATTCCAGGCGGGTTCGACGTCGGCGTCGCTTTTCAGCACCGATTGTCCCTTGCCCGACGACGACATCACCGGCTTCACGACACACGGAAAACCAATCCGTGCGATCGCCGCCTTCATCTCGTCGAGCGACTGCGCGAACGCGTACGGCGATGTCGGCAGACCGAGCTCCTCGGCGGCGAGACGCCGGATGCCTTCGCGATTCATCGTGAGTTGCGTGGCACGGGCGGTCGGGATGACGGTGGCAAGCCCTGCCGCTTCGATCCCGGCGAGCGCGTCGGTGGCGATCGCTTCGATCTCCGGCACGATCAGATGCGGCTGTTCTTTTTCGACGAGCGCGCGCAGCGCGGCGGCGTCGGTCATGTCGATCACGTGCGCGCGATGCGCGACCTGATGCCCCGGCGCGTTCGCATAGCGATCCACGGCGATCACCTCGACGCCCAGCCGCTGCAGCGCGATGATCACTTCCTTGCCGAGTTCGCCCGCGCCGAGCAGCATCACGCGCGTGGCGTTGGAAGAAAGCGGCGTGCCGATGCGGGTGGCGCCGGCGCGGAGTGGATCGGTCTGCATAAGTGCTCCAGAATCGGATCGGAAAGCGGCTGAATTGGGCGCGATGTTAACACGCAGCGCGGCGCGCAACACTTTGCCATCCGGTCTATTGACAGCGTGCTTACAGACGGTATTGACACACGAATGCACTTCGGAATTCCCCGGCGCGATCAAGAGCGAAATCCGCGTTCCGGCCACTTTGCTGCTCATTTTGTTGCACACGGGTGCTAGACAAACCGTAGGACGCGTGCGATACCCTTACGGTTTCGCCAGCTTCAGGATCATCGATGCCCACGCACTTCCTTCGCGCGTCCGCTTCTTCTTCGCGTTCGCCGCGCTCATCGTCGCTGGTCTCGCGCGCGTGCGCGCTGCTCGTGGTAGCGAGCGTCGTCGCCGGTTGCGCGATGCCGAGACACCCCGACGCCAGCGCGCCGCCCGCCGATCCTTATAATCCCGCCGCCACGCAATTGCTCGACGATACGCAATGGACCCTCACCAGCTGGACCGACGCGAGCGGCCAGCCGCGCGCCGTGCCGCACGCCGATGAGAACGGCGCGAAGCCGCTCACGCTCGATTTCTCGACCGCGAACGGCCGGCGCCAGGCCAGCGGCTTCTCGGGCTGCAATCGCTTCAGCGGCGCCTATGACCTGAAGGACGGCAAGCTCAGCTTCGGCCCGCTTGCCGGTACGCGCATGGCGTGCGTATCCGGCGCGGGCGCCGCGCTGGAACGCCCGTATCTCGATGCACTCGCGCATATCGCGAAAAGCGGCGTGCAGATGCTGCCGCCGCAAGCGCTGCAACTGACGCTCGACGACGGTCAGGTCCTCACCTTTGCGCCGCGCGCGAAGTGAACGTCCCGGCGCGCGGGAGCGCGCCGCAAGCTTTGTCGAAAAGAGGTGTTGCGTAGTTGCGGCAGGCGCGTTGCGGCCGCACGGCACCCCGCGCCACCCGTTAAACTGCTCGATCGAACCGTCCGGCCCGCAGCCGAAATCGGCGCGTCCGGGCAGCAGTCTCATTCGTTTCACACAACATTGATTCAATCTCAAGCATGCACATGGTAGTTCTCGGCTGGTTCGGTGCATCCGTGGTCTGGTTTCTTCCGCTCTTCTGGCGCGTCGTCAAACTGGCGCTGCCGGGCGGCAGCGGGGTGCGCGGCCCCGGCACCATCCGCCTCTGGCTCGGCTTTATTGCCGTGCTGCTCGCAAGCTGCACGCTCGAAGGCGTGCTCGCGGGCTCTTTCGAAACGCAGGCGAACATCAATCGCGGCGGACGCGCACTCGCCTCCGCGCTGAGCGGCATTGCGCATCCGGGCGGCGCGGGCGCGATCGCGGCCATCGCGCTCGCGATCTTCCTGCCGTGGCTCGTCGAGTTCAGTTGGCGTTCGGTGCTTGCGTGGGCCGATGAAGCATTCGGCTTCGGCTTGCCACAAACATGGCTCGCGCCGCGCGAGCGCGACAGCGAGCCCCGGCAGAGCGCCGCCAGCCGCGACAAATCCGTCGGCTGGTTCGAGCGTCGCGCCCGCGCGAAGGCGTCGCGCGAATCGCAGGAACGTGGTCTTCGCGCCGAGCGTTTCGATGCGTCGCTGCCCCGCACGTCGCCCGAGGAGCCGACGCTCGGCCTCCCGACCGGCCTCCGCAGCAGCCGCTATCAGCGGCCGACCGCGTGGCGGCCGCCTGCGCAAGCCAAAAGCGCCGCCAGCCGCACCGTGGCGGCCGCCGCGAGCGCCGTCGCCACCGCCGAGGCTTACGCCAAACGCCCCGCCTTTGAGGCTGCCGGCGTCGCGCGTCCGTTGACGCAGACGGAGCCGGTCGCGCCTGCGGGCTGGTCGAACCTGTCCGCGTCATCGGTGAATCGCGACGCGCGCGCGCAGTTTGCGCCGCGTCAGGCATCCTCGTTCGAGCCGTCGGGCTCGGGCTTGCGCGCGTCCGTCGCCGCCGACAAACCGCGCGTGCCGACCCCGACGCCGACGCCCAGCGCGCCGCGCATGGATCGCCCGCGCAGTCCGGTGACGTCGATGCCCGCGCAACGGATGTCGGGCGTGGCGAGCGCGTCGACATCGGTCGCCGTGGGTGTGAGCGCCGCTCGCAAACCGCCGCTGCCGCAGGCGCCGCAGGGCTTCAGACGCGCGCCGGTGCGCCCGGCCGTGAACCCCGCCTCGCGCGAGTTCACGCCCGTGCCGCTCGACGCGCCCGCCTTCTCGCGCCCGGCCGCGCCGCCCGGACCGCCCGCGGCGCCGCCCGCAGCGGAAGCGATTCAGGCGACGCTGCGCTCCATCGAGGAAAAGGCCGCGATGTGGACATCGCTCGCCGGCGCCAGTCTCGCTCGCGGACATGTTGCGATGGCGCGCGCCGGACAACCCGCCGTTCAACCGGGCATGGAGACGTCGGAGCCGGTGACCGCCGATGAACCCACGCCGGCCCTCGTCGAAGCGGAGCATGAAGCGCTCATGCAGCCAGAGACGCCAGCGCCGGTCGAAATCATGGAAACCGAGGAACGCATCGAGACGCCGCTGATCGATGCTCACGCAATCGCGCCGACGCTCGTCGAGCCGCCGCCGCTGTTCGACATGCGCCTGCCGGAACCATCGGCACCCGATATCGCGCCGATCGAGCTGGCTGTGCCAGCGGCACGCGAAACGATCATCGAGGAAATCCCGGCGCAAGAACCGGAGCCCGCGCACTTCGACACGCCGTCCGCACCGCGAGCATCAGAACCGGAAACCGACTTGCGCGACATCGTGCAGACGCCACCGTGGCTGGACGCCCTCGATTCGAACAGCGACGAACACGAGCCCCCTGCCCCGCCGCTTCTGCACATCGTCGATGAAGCGCCGTCGCCAAGGCCAGAGGTCGAGGAAGAAGAATTCGCGTCGCCATCGAATATCGTGCGCTTTCCGGTCATGGTCAGCGCGCCTCAGCCGGCCACGACACCGCCCTCCCCGCCCGAACCGCGCGCTCCGGTGCGCGGCTCCGCGCCGACCGAATTCGAGTTCCACGCGCCGCATGCATCGGCGGTTGAATTGCCGACGCTCGATCTGCTAGAACCCGCGTCCGGCGAAATCGAGCCGGTCTCCGAAGAACGCCTGATGGAAACCGGTCAGCTCATCGAGCAGCGTCTGCAGGAATTCAAGGTGCCGGTGACCGTGGTCGGCGCGTCGGCGGGTCCGGTCATCACGCGCTTTGAGGTCGAGCCGGCGCTCGGCGTGCGCGGCAGCCAGATCGTCGGGCTGATGAAGGATCTGTCGCGCGGTCTCGGCCTCACGTCGATCCGCGTCGTCGAGACGATTCCCGGCAAGACCTGCATGGGCCTCGAACTGCCGAACGCGAAGCGCCAGATGATCCGCCTCTCCGAGATCCTGGAGGACGACGTCTATCGCAACTCGAAGTCGAATCTGACCATCGCGATGGGCAAGGACATCGTCGGCAATCCGGTCGTGACGGATCTGGCGAAGGCGCCGCACATGCTCGTCGCGGGCACGACGGGCTCGGGCAAATCGGTCGCGATCAATGCGATGATCCTCTCGCTGCTCTACAAGGCGAAGCCCGAGGACGTGCGCCTCATCATGATCGATCCGAAGATGCTGGAGCTGTCCGTCTACGAAGGCATTCCGCATCTGCTCGCGCCGGTCGTAACCGACATGAAGCTCGCGTCGAACGCGCTCAACTGGTGCGTCGGCGAAATGGAGAAGCGTTACCGGTTGATGTCGGCGGTCGGCGTGCGCAATCTGCAGGGCTTCAACCAGAAGATCCGCAACACCGAGGCCGCGGGCAAGAAGCTCACGAACCCGTTCTCGCTCACGCCCGATGCGCCCGAGCCGCTCGCGACACTGCCGCTCATTGTCGTGGTCATCGACGAACTGGCCGACCTGATGATGGTCGCGGGCAAGCAGATCGAGCAGTTGATCGCGCGGCTCGCGCAGAAGGCACGCGCGGCCGGCATCCACCTGATTCTCGCGACGCAGCGGCCGTCGGTGGACGTGATCACCGGTCTCATCAAGGCGAACATTCCGACGCGGGTGGCGTTCCAGGTGTCGTCGAAGATCGATTCGCGCACGATTCTCGACCAGATGGGCGCGGAGTCGCTGCTCGGCGCGGGCGATATGCTGTTCCTGCCGCCGGGCACAGGCTACCCGCAGCGCGTGCACGGTGCGTTCGTCGCGGACGACGAAGTGCATCGCGTGGTCGAGTATCTGAAGCAGTTCGGCGAGCCGGAGTACGAGGAAGGCATTCTGTCCGGGCCGACGTCCGAAGGCGGCACGCAGGACCTGTTCGGCGATTCGCCCGACGCCGAAGCCGATCCGCTCTACGACGAAGCCGTGGCGTTCGTCGTGCGGACGCGGCGCGCGTCGATATCGTCGGTGCAGCGGCAGTTGCGTATCGGCTATAACCGCGCGGCGCGCCTCGTCGAGCAGATGGAAAGCGCGGGCCTGGTCTCGTCGATGAGCAACAACGGCAACCGCGAAGTGCTCGCGCCGCCCGGCCCGGCGGAGTGACGGCTACCAGAGCCGCAGGCGGCGCAGCAGAAAGATCGTGATGGCGGCGCACCCCGCCATCACGCCGATCACGACCCAGAACGAAACCGGATCGTGCGTGCCCGGCAAGCCCGCCACGTTCATGCCGAAGATGCCCGTCACGAGCGTGGCGGGCAACAGCAACGCGGACATGATCGCGAGCCACAGCAGCTTGCGGTTGATATCCTCCGAAAGCGCCGCGGCGATTTCATCCTGCAACAGCTTCGCGCGTTCGTAGAGCCCTTCCAGACCGCCGCCGAGTCCATTCAGCACCTGTATCGCCTGCACGAGCGCTTCCATCGAGCGCGGCTCGGCCCATTCCAGCCTGCGCAACACGAGCTGCGTCAGCGCGTTGCGCTCGGGATCGATGAAGCGTTTCACCTCCACGATGCGCCGCCTCACGTCGCCCAGCAGCGCGCGGCATTTCGAATGCCCGCCCTCCAGCACGCTTTCCTCGACGTCGTCGAGACAGTCGCCGATTTCATCGATGCGGTCCGCGAAGGTATCGTTCAGCGCGCGAATCAGGCCCGCGAACAGATCGACGGTATCGCGGAAGATCGTGCCTTCGAGCACGGCGTGACGCAGCCGGTCGGTCGATTGCAGCGGCCGCGCGCGCACGGTGATCATGCGGTGCCGGTCGACGTAAAAGCGCAGCGCGCCGGTCGCGCGGTTCGCCTCGCGCGCGCCGGGCGCGGCGGCATCCGGCGTCTTCGCGACGAGTTCCAGATCCGCGACGACGCCATACACGAAGTTCGACCCGATATGCACGCGCGGGCGCTTGTCCTCGCCGTTCAGAAACTCGCGCGCGACATCCGGCATCGACGTGACGCCTTCGAGCCAGCCTTCGACGGTGTCGTCGTTCGCGGACAGATGCAGCCACGTCGGGCCATCGCCCGCGACGGACGCGCGCGCTTCGTCCCACGAAAGCCGCAGCGCCTCGCCGCCCGCGAAGCCGAATGCACTGATGAATCCCGGCGGCGCGCTCTCGTCGCGCTTGAGCGGGCGTTCGGGCGCGCCGAACGTGCGAGTCGTGTTCAATCTTGCGTTCCCTGCCATTACCTTTCGATTTCCTCAGTACACCTTTCAGTCGGATGCGGCAGCAAAGGCGCATCGGACATGCATCGTACTAGAACTCGTAGCGCGCCCGTCACGCGCGGAGCCGATCGGCCTGACGTCGCGATGCGAATCCGAGAAGGCCAACGCAGGAACGTCGTCGATCGTACCGATCAGCGCGTCACGACGGCGACACGAACTTGAAGTCGACCGGCGAGCCGATCGACAGTCGTTTCGGGTCCGACGCGAGTTCGCCCGTCTGCGGATCGCGACGGAAGAAATACGCGCTGTCGCTCTCCTGATTGCCGACGATCAGCCAGCGCCCGGTCGGATCGATCGCGAATTCGCGCGGGGTCTTGCCGAGCGTCGGATAACGCTTGATGAGTTTCAGATGACCATTGTTCGGATCGACCGAAAACGCGACGATCTCGTTCGCGTCGCCGCGATTGGTGGCGTAGAGAAAGCGGCCGTCCGGCGACAGATGAATGGCGCCGCCGCCGATCTTGCCGCGAAAGCCCGGCGCGATCATCGACACGGTCTGGACTTGCGTGAGATTGCCGTCGCGGTAATCGTAGACGTACACCGACGCGTTCAGTTCGGTAGTCAGGTAGGCGTGCTTGCCGCTTTGGTCGAAGACCAGATGACGCGGCCCGGAACCCGCCTTGACCGGCGTGTAGCGCGCTTCGGTCGGGCCGAACAGGCCGCGGCTCGATGCTGACGGATCGGGCGTGTAACGGTAGGCGAACACCTTGTCGACGCCCAGATCCTGCGCGAAGAGATATTTTCCGTCGGGCGAGAACACCGTCGAGTGGACGTGCGAGTTGTCCTGCCGCCCCTTCACCGGACCGCCGCCCTCGTGATGCACCGTCAGCACCGACGTGCCCACGCGGCCGTCCGAAGCGAGCGGGAAGACCGCGAAGCTGCCGCCCGGATTGGAGGCGACCGAGTAATTGGCCGTGAGCAGATATTTGCCGTCGGGCGAGAGCGCCAGATAGCACGGGTCGTTGCCATCCGACGAAACGCGGTTGAGGAAGCTCAACTGGCCGCTCGCGCGATCGAAGCGAAAGGCGCTCACGCCGCCGCGCTGCGTCGCCGGGCCGTTGTCACCGGGCAATTCGTTCACTGCGTACACGTAATTCCGGTCACGGCTCACGACGAGATACGACGGATTTACCGTCTGCGCCGCTGCGATGCGCGATAGCTCGCCCGTGCCGGTGTCGAACCGGTAAACATAGATGCCTTCGCTCTTGCCGCCGCCCGTGTAGGTGCCGATGAGCAGATCGTAGACCTCACCGCTCGCCGCACCCGCCGCCGTGGCCGCTCCGCTCGCGGCGCCCGGCGTGGCGGGCGTGGCAGGCGCGGAAGCCGATTGCGCGAAGGCCTGCGCGGCCGCCAGCGACAGCATCAGCGCAAAGCCTTTCGCCCACGCGATGGACCGCGCATGCAGCGGGCGCGCGTCTTGCAATACGGACACGAGCGTATTCGCGCCGCGGGGGTGGCTCGGGTGCATGAAACCTCCTCATCGGTTCTTTGCTGCTTGTTATCGGGCAATTCGGGGGAAACTCGGGGACGACGCGAACGCGCCGGCATCGCAAGGCCCGCGACGTGCGGGAGCAAGTTCCGCTCCAAACACGTGGGCCGCGTTCGCCAGGAACAGGTTCGCAGCCAAGATACACCACGCACGACAGGCCAACCGACACGATTCGAATCAACAACAGGAGTTTGCCGCGATGACAATCCACCTAAGCCTTGGCCCGCTGGTCTCCCTGATCGCCGGGATCCTCATTCTCATCATGCCCCGGCTGCTGAATTTCATCGTCGCGATCTACCTGATCGTGATCGGACTGATCGGTTTGTTCGGCATGGGATCGGCGCATTTCTAGCGCGCGCGTGCGGGCACACGCACGGGTTGACCCGCGCGTGTGCACAAAGTGTCACGAAAGAAGTACACGCGGACGTGCCGCGCGTGTGTGCTTCGGCGTGTCAGCCGTTCGCGAGCTGATCGAGACGCAGACGTCCCTGCAACGACAACGCGCCGACCGAGATGCCGGCGACGTCGAAGCTGTAGCGGTTGAAACAACCGCGCTCGGTGAGGAAAGCGGCGGCGGCATCCATCGCATTGCGCGACAGGCCGAGTCGTTTGTGGTCGAGCGCGAGAAGCGCTTCAGCGTCCGAGACGCGGCTTGCGGCGGAAAGAATGGCGATGCAGTCAGCTTTCGACGGATAGAGCATGTGGTTCTGTTCCTCGAAAACGCTACGTTAGGGACCGGCCAGAACGACGCGCAACGCAACTGCTGCATGCCCGCGCGCGAAACGATCGGGTTTATGCATGAAAGACATTTGAAAGGATGGATAAGTTCCGTGCCTGAAGCAACACAGTACCGGCGCTCGCACCTTTCACAAAGCTTCATTCTAAACATCAGTCGAATGAATTATCAACATCGCGATCGGCGCTTCGCCAGTGCTTTTCCGCCATTGCGACACGGCCTGCCGTCGCCGCGATGTGTTGCGCGCCGTGATCACACCCGGCCCGCTTTTCTGCTTGCATCGAACGATTGCGGCAGAATGCGGCCAGACAGCATGCGCGGCGGCCAGATCGTTTGTCGATGACGCCGCGCTTCGCCCGGGGCGCGCTGCGCTTCGACTCTTTTGCTCAACTCGCGGCGTGTTTTGTTTGGTCCCGCGCCGCCAGCAGGAAGATGTTCGCTCATGCCAGCACTGATTGAAGACTATGCGATGGTCGGCGACGGCCACACCGCAGCCCTCATTTCCCGCGACGGTTCCGTCGACTGGCTCTGTTGGCCGCGGTTCGACTCCGGCGCCTGCTTCGCCGCGCTGCTCGGCACGCCCGAGCACGGACGATGGCTCCTCGCCCCCGAGATGCCCGATGGCGAGACGCCCGTCATCCGGCGTCGCTACCGCGAGGACACGCTGGTCCTCGAAACGGATTTTGAAACGCCGCAAGGCGCCGTCACCATCGTCGACTTCATGCCGCTGCGCAACGGGCATTCGGAGCTCGTACGCATCGTGATCGGACGGCGCGGCACGGTGCGCATGAAGATGGAACTGGTGCTGCGCTTCGATTACGGCTCCGCCGTGCCCTGGGTCAGCCGCCTGCCTGACGACAGCGGCATCCGCGCGATCGCCGGACCGGACCTCGCGATACTGCGCACGCCGGTCGATCTCGTCGGCGAGAACATGCACACGACCGCATGCTTCGATGTGAGCGCGGGCGAGCGCGTGCCGTTCTCGCTGTGCTATTCGCAGTCGCATCTGCGCCTGCCGCATGCGTCGGACCCGCATACCCAGCTCGCGCGCACTGAGAATCACTGGCGCGAGTGGTCGGGGCAAAGCGCGCTCAACGGCCGCTGGGCGAGCGCGATCCGCCGCTCGCTCATCACGCTGAAGGCGCTCGCGTATGAGCCGACGGGCGGCATCGTCGCCGCGCCGACCACATCGCTGCCGGAACAGTTGGGCGGCACGCGCAACTGGGACTATCGATACTGCTGGCTGCGCGATGCGACCATCACCCTGCTCGCGATGATGCGCGGCGGCTACTACGACGAAGCCCGCGCGTGGCGCGCGTGGCTGGGACGCGTGATGGCCGGCTCGCCGTCGCAGATTCAGATCATGTATGGCATCGCGGGCGAGCGCCGCCTGCCCGAGTGGGAGATTCCGTGGCTGCCGGGCTACGAGGGCGCGGCGCCGGTACGCATCGGCAACGGCGCGGTCGATCAGTTGCAGCTCGACGTCTACGGCGAAGTGATGAACGCGCTGCACCTCGCACGCGTCGGCGGCCTGCAGAGCGACGAAACGGCGTGGTCGATCCAGTGCGCCATGCTGCAACACCTCGATACGATCTGGGAGCAGCCCGACGAGGGCATCTGGGAAGTGCGCGGCGGACGTCAGCACTTCACGTTTTCGAAGGTCATGGCGTGGGTCGCCTACGACCGCGCGATCAAGTCGGCGGAGAAGTTCGACCTGCCCGGGCCGATCGACCACTGGCGCGAGATGCGCGCGCGCGTCCGCGCCGAGGTGCTGAAGAAGAGCTGGAATCCGAAACTGAACTCCTTTACGCAGGCGTATGGCAGCGACACGCTCGACGCGAGCCTGCTATTGATCCCGTTGTTAGGATTTTTGCCGCCAAACGATCCGCGAGTGACCGGAACCGTACATGCGATCGAGACCACCTTGACGCACGATGGCCTGGTGAAGCGCTATCACACCGCCGAAGTGGCGGACGGGTTGCCGCCTGGAGAAGGCACGTTTCTCGCTTGTAGCTTCTGGCTGGTCGACAATCTGGCGTTGCAAGGTCGGATCGACGAAGCGCACGAGATGTTCGAGCGGCTCGTGGGTCTCGCGAACGACGTCGGGCTGCTGGCCGAGGAATACGACACGGTCGCGAAGCGCATGGTCGGGAATTTTCCGCAGGCGTTTACCCATGTGGCGCTGGTGCATACGGGGATGAACCTGATCCGGCACGAAGAGGAGATGGCGAAGGCGGTCGGCCAGCCGTGCGGCGCGGAAGACCGCGACGATTCACATAGTCAAGCAGAATTCGACGCAGCCGCAGGAAAGTCTTAAACATCTGTTTTGTTTGGCAAAAATGGCGATTTGCCGGTAATATTGGTGCAATGCACAAAACGTAATATATCGGCAGGTGTTGTTTCCAGGCTGGTAATTTCGCCCGGTCAGTTGAATTGAACGTTTAATGCGCGGAAAATCTTGCTTCGGCTCAAGCTTCGTTGCAGACAGTCGATAACGCGCAGGTGGCAGCACGCAAAGGCATTGAAGCAGTGCAGTAAGGACAGTGCCCCGGCAGCGCGGCGACAGCCCGTCGCGCTGCCGGGGATCATCGAATGCCGTTGAAGCTCATCGCCGGATGCTTTTTCCCGGGATCAACGGGCGTACCGGTTCCACCGGAGTTACTGGGGCGACCATGCTCTATCAAATTCACGAATTTCAGCGTGCCATGCTGTCTCCCCTCACAGCATGGGCCGAGGCCGCATCGAAGTCGTTCGTCAACCCGGCCAGCCCCCTCGCCTACATTCCTGGCTCCAGCCGCTTCGCTGCGGGTTACGAGCTGCTGTATCGGCTCGGCAAGGATTACGAGAAGCCGCAGTTCGACCTCCATCAGATCGTCAAGGACGGCCACAACATTCCGATCGTCGAGCAGACGGTGGTCGAGAAACCGTTCTGCCGCCTGTTGCGCTTCAAGCGCTTCGCCGATGACAGCGCGACCGTCACCAAGCTGAAGAACGAGCCGATCGTGCTCGTCTGCGCGCCGCTCTCGGGCCATCACTCCACGTTGCTGCGCGACACCGTGAAAACGCTGTTGCAGGACCACAAGGTGTACATCACCGACTGGATCGACGCGCGCATGGTGCCGATCGAGAACGGCCCGTTCCATCTGGACGATTACGTCGAATACATTCAGGAATTCATCCGCCATATCGGCGCGAAGGACCTGCACGTGATCTCGGTGTGTCAGCCGACCGTGCCGGTGCTCGCCGCCATTTCGCTGATGGCGAGCCGCGGCGAAGACACGCCGCGCACGATGACCATGATGGGCGGCCCGATCGACGCGCGCCGCAGCCCCACATCGGTCAACTCCCTCGCGAACGAGCACTCGTACGGGTGGTTCGAGAACAACGTCATCTACACGGTGCCGGCGAACTATCCCGGCGTGGGACGCAAGGTCTATCCGGGCTTCCTGCAGCACGCGGGCTTCGTCGCGATGAATCCGGAGCGCCATCTCACGGCCCATTGGGACTTCTATCAAAATCTGCTGCGCGGCGACGATGACGACGCCGAGCAACATCGCCGTTTCTACGACGAATACAACGCCGTGCTCGACATGGCCGCCGAGTATTACCTGGAGACGATCCGCGTCGTGTTCCAGGAGTTCCGGCTCGCGGAAGGCACCTGGGAAGTCAACGAGGAACTCGTGCGTCCGCAGGACATCACGCATACCGCGCTCTTCACGATCGAAGGCGAGCTCGACGATATCTCCGGCAGCGGCCAGACACGCGCCGCGCACGATCTGTGCACCGGCATCCCGCCGAAACACAAGCGCCACTTCACGGCGGAGAAAGCCGGCCACTACGGCATTTTCTCGGGCCGGCGCTGGCGCACGATGGTGTATCCGCAACTGCGCGAGTTCATCCTCGAGCACGACAAGACGCCGAAGACCGAAGCCGTGCCCGCGTAACGCGAGCACGTCAAAGCAAAACGTCGCGCCCTGCAAAGGGCGCGACGTTTTTTCTTCAGACGGCGCGTGCGTGTCGGCGCTGAATCAGCGACGCGTCAGATACGCCAGCAGCAGTTCCGTATTCATCCGCACGATCTGATCACGCTGGCCCTGCTCGCTGAAATCGAGCCCGAATGTCGCTTCCAGCGTGAAACGGTTCGAGACGATGTAATAGCCGAGACCCGACAGGATGATGTAGAACTTGAGCGGATCGACGTCGGTGCGAAACAATCCTGCCTTCTGGCCACGATCGAGAATGGCCGTGAGCGTCGTGACAATTGGTGAGATGAGTTCGCGTATGCGATTCGATCCTTTGATATATCTCGCTTCGTGCAGGTTTTCGTTATTGATGAGACGCAAGAGCTCCGGGTGATCGCGGTAATAATCCCAGACGAAATGCGCAAGACGCGTCATCGCTTCGATAGGCGCGATACCGTCGAGTTCGAGCGTGCGTTCGGCGTCGACGAGCGCGGCCAGAGCGTGTTCGAGCACGGCGGTGAATAACTGCTCCTTGCTACCGAAGTAGTAGTAGAGCATGCGTTCATTGGTCTCCGCCCGGCGCGCGATCTGATCGACGCGGGCGCCAAACAGACCTCCGGCAGCGAATTCTTCTGCGGCGGCAAGCAAAATACGGCGCCGGGTGCCTTCAGGATCTCTTTTGATTTTCGGCTGATTCATGGTGGCATGACTCGCGAGCCGCGTTGCCGGATTAGCGTCACGCGGCCCACATTGGGGTACATGACGTGAACGGGCGCTGCCCAGGGTTAATGGGAAACACCGTCCTGCGGTCAAACGGAAAAGCGCTTCGATTATGCGCACATCGAAGAACATTGGCAATTAGGATTGAAAGACATTCGTCACGATATCGGGTGACTTCGGCGATAATGTCGATCAAAGCTGAGCGCGCGACCGGAAAGCGGGACGCGCGCCGAACCGGCAGCGTGACGTCGTCGTGGACGCCGAAGCGTTCCTGGCGTCCGTCATCGTCCGGCGACGCCCCTGCGCCCACGCTGCGCCCGTCCCCCCCCAAGGCATCATCGCAATCCCTCGTGACCGCAACCGTTTCCAAGACGCTCACAGAGCGCATCGAAGACCTGCTGCCGCAGACGCAATGCACGAAATGCGGCTATCCCGCCTGCCGGCCCTACGCCGAAGCCATCGCCGCGGGCGAGGCGAACTATAACCAGTGTCCGCCGGGCGGCGCCGAAGGCATCGCCCGGCTCGCCGCGCTGCTCGGCAAGTCCGAAATTCCTCTCGATACGACGCATGGCGTCGAGCGCGCGCGGCCGGTCGCGGTGATCGATGAGAACGTGTGCATCGGCTGCACGCTGTGCATGCAGGCGTGTCCGGTCGATGCCATCGCCGGGGCGGCGAAGCAGATGCATACGGTCATCGCCGAGCTGTGCACGGGTTGCGATCTGTGCGTGCCGCCCTGCCCGGTCGATTGCATCGCGATGGTGCCGGTGACCGGCGAGCGCACCGGCTGGGATGCATGGAGTCAGGAAGAAGCCGATCTGGCGCGCGCGCGTCACGACCGCCACATGGCGCGCATCGAGCGCGAACGCGCGGAAGCCGAGGCACGCGCCAGCGCGCGTCAGGCAGCGCGCGCGGCACAAGCCGATCAAACGAATCGAGCGGCGCAGGAAGCGCCCCCCGCTGCGCCCGCTGCAAGCGACGACCCCGAGGCCAAAAAACGCGCGATCATTCAGGCCGCGCTCGAACGCGCACGCAAGAAGAAGGAAGAAATGGCGCAGCTCGGCGCGGGCCCGAAAAACACGGCTCAGGTCAGCCCCGCCGTGCAGGCGCAGATCGACGCCGCCGAGGAACGCCGCCGCCGTCTCGGACTGACGGGCGACGAAAACGCGTCCCATCCCGACAAGGGCGACAAACCCGCGTAAGAACGAGCCTCGCACCATGAACGCCACGAAGCGCCGCGCCATCTACGAGACCTTGCAGAGCCTGAATCCGCATCCGACGACCGAACTCGAGTACACGACGCCGTTCGAACTGCTGATCGCCGTGATGCTGTCCGCGCAGGCGACGGACGTTTCGGTCAACAAGGCGATGCGCAAGATGTTTCCCGTCGCCAATACGCCGGCGACGGTGCTCGCGCTGGGCGAGGACGGCGTGTCGGAGTACATCCGCACGATCGGGCTCTATCGCACGAAGGCGAAGAACGTGATCGCGACGTGCCGCATTCTCATCGACCAGCACGGCGGCGAGGTGCCAGCGCAGCGCGAGGCGCTGGAGGCATTGCCGGGCGTCGGCCGCAAGACCGCGAACGTCATCCTGAACACGGCGTTCGAACAGCCGACCATCGCCGTCGATACGCACATCTTTCGTGTCGCGAATCGCACGGGTCTCGCGCCCGGCAAGGACGTGCGCGCCGTCGAGACCGCGCTCGAAAAATTCACGCCGAAGGAATTCCTGCTCGACGCGCATCACTGGCTGATCCTGCATGGCCGCTACGTCTGCAAGGCGCGCGTGCCCGAGTGCTGGCATTGCGCGATCGAGCCGCTCTGCGAATACCGGCCGAAGACGCCCGCGCCGGTCGAATGACGGTTTGGGCGGACCGGGCGCGTCGCGGTCTACAATAGCGGGCTGAGAAACCCGCAATCGAATCAATACTTTATGTTCAATCCCAGTCGCGACGAAGTTCGCCAGTTCTTCACCGAAACGTGGCGTAAGGAGCGCGCCGGCGAGATTCTGACGCCGCTCGAAAGCATGGCCGCCGACTGGATCGGCGAACATCCCGAGTATCACGACTCACTCGTGAATCCGGATTCGCGTGAAGCCGATTACTCGCCCGATCGCGGCCAGACCAATCCGTTTCTGCATCTGTCGATGCATCTCGCGATCAGCGAGCAATTGTCGATCGATCAGCCGCCGGGCATCCGCCGCGCGCACGACCGGCTCGTCGCGCGCCTGGGCTCGCCGCACGATGCGCAGCACGCCATCATGGATTGCCTCGGTCAGGTGATCTGGGAAGCGCAGCGCTCGGGCACGCCGCCGGATACCGACGCCTATCTCGCGCTGATCGAGCGCCGCGCCTCACGCGACTGAGCATCCGCAAAACAAAAACACCCCGCTGCGAAGCGGGGTGTTTCTTATTTGGCAACGTCCGATGCGGCGCGCCTACTTCTTCAGCACGAGACTGCCGTCGAGCGACTGGATATACGCTGCAAGATCCTTCAGATCGCTCTGCGACAGGCTCTGCACCTGCGCCGCCATGATGGCGTTGTTGCGGCCGAAGTTCGGGTTGTTGCCGCCGATCTGATACTGGCGCAGCGCCCAGTAGATATAAGTCGCATGCTGACCCGCGAGCCTCGGATATTCGCCGCTGACCGGCTTGTTGAGGTTGGGGCCGTGGCAGGCCGCGCAGTTGTGGCTGTCCGAAAGCGCCTTCCCGTTGCTCACGTCGGCCGCGTGCGCGCCGCCGACCGTCATGCCGATGAGCGCCGCTGCCGCGCACGCTGCCTTGAAGCTGCTGTGAAGTGCCTTTGAGGGCTTCATGAATTCTCCTTCCCGTTGTCGCATTGCCGTGTCACGCGCGGATCACTTGTCGGGATTGTTCTTCGATTGGGGAGTCTGCGCGGCGTAGTACGCGGCGATATCGGCGATATCCTGATCCGACAGCGTCGTCGCGATGGCGCGCATCGTGTCGAAATGACGGTCGCCCTTCTTGTAGGCATGCAGCGCATTGGCGATGTACTGCGCGTTCTGGCCACCCAGCATCGGCACTTCGTAGACTTCGGGGTACGCGGTGCGATAGCCGGGGATGCCGTGGCAGCCGATGCACATCGCGACCTTGCCCTCTGCGGCCTTCGCGTTGCCGACGACGTCGGCCGACGCCTGGGTCGCGAAGCCGGCAAGACCCGACAGCGCTGCAATCACGGCACATTTGCCGACGAAATTGTTCATAGCTCTTCTAACCTGGCTTGAGGGGGAATCCGGCGCTCCAGAGGCCGTGGCCCGCGCCGAGCGCAATACAACCTTCTCGGGACTGTTTGCTGCTACGGGGTTTGTCGCCACGCAGGCCAAAAAAATCGCGCTAATTGTACCGCGCGACCTATCCCCCGTCCACACGCGGACCGCGCGGAAGCTTTGCTGGCAAGGGGAATCGGCTGAAAAGCAGTCGTTCGACCTGCGACAATTCGTCCCTGTACAAGCGATGAGCCCGCCTGCGCGCTCGCTGCAAACGCGCTCGGACGCGCTGCCGCCAACGGCGGTGAAGCGGCTCAAACGATACCCGGCGCGCCTCAATGTCGAAAGGTCTTCTGACTTATACTGGGATTTTTTTCCCGACCGGATCTTCGTCATGCGTTTCGAAGGCTCATCGCAATACGTCGCAACCGACGATCTCAAGCTCGCGGTGAACGCCGCAATGACGCTGCAACGGCCGCTGCTCATCAAGGGCGAACCCGGCACCGGCAAGACCATGCTCGCGGAAGAAGTCGCGCTTGCGCTCGGCATGCCGCTCCTGCAATGGCACATCAAGTCGACGACCAAGGCGCAGCAAGGTCTTTACGAATACGACGCGGTCTCGCGCCTGCGCGATTCGCAGCTCGGCGACGAACGCGTGAAGGACATCCGCAATTACATCGTCAAGGGCGTGCTGTGGCAGGCGTTCGATTCGGACCAGCAGAGCGTGCTGCTCATCGACGAGATCGACAAGGCGGACATCGAATTTCCGAACGATCTGTTGCGCGAGCTCGACCGCATGGAGTTCTACGTGTACGAGACGCGCGAACTCGTGAAGGCGAAGCATCGGCCGCTCGTCATCATCACGTCGAACAACGAGAAGGAACTGCCCGACGCGTTTCTGCGCCGCTGCTTCTTCCACTACATCAGATTCCCGGACGCCGAAACGATGAAAGCCATCGTCGAGGTGCATTTCCCCAATATCAAGCAGGATCTGCTCGCAGCGGCGATGCAGAGCTTCTTCGAATTGCGCGGCGTGTCGGGACTCAAGAAGAAGCCGTCGACGTCCGAACTGCTCGACTGGTTGAAGCTGCTTCTCGCCGAAGACATTCCGCCCGAAGCGCTGCGCTCGTCGGATCAGAAGCAGATCGTGCCGCCATTGCACGGCGCGCTTCTGAAGAACGAACAGGACGTCGCGCTGTTCGAGCGTCTGCTCTTCATGAACCGTAACCATCGCTAAAAAGAAACATGAGCCGCTGGATCGAACCCGTCACGCTGGAAGGCGAACACGTCAGGCTCGTGCCGCTCACGCGCGAGCACGAAGCCGCTCTCACCGCCGCCGCGAGCGATGGCGAATTGTGGAAGCTCTGGTACACCTTCGTGCCCGCGCCCGGCGAAACCGGCGCCTATATCGACACGGCGCTGGACATGCGGGACCGGCTCGGCGCGCTGCCGTTCACGGTGATCGACAAGCGAAGCGGCGACATCGTCGGCTCGACGCGTTACTTCGCCGTCGAAGAGGCGAATCGCCGGCTGGAGATCGGTCACACGTGGTATGCGAAGCGCGTGCAGAAGTCTGCGCTCAACACCGAAGCGAAGCTGCTGCTGCTCACGCATGCGTTCGAGAAGCTGAACACGATCGCCGTCGAGTTCCGCACGCATTTCATGAACCACGCTTCGCGGGCGGCGATCGCGCGGCTCGGCGCCAAGCAGGACGGCATCCTGCGCAACAGCGGAATCAGCCGGAACGGCGCGTATCGCGATACGGTCGTGTTCTCGATCATCGAATCGGAATGGCCTGCCGTGCGCGCGAATCTGCAACTCCGGCTCGACCGCTGATCCCGATGGAGAACGCGTCATGCTGATCGACTTCTTCTACTCGCTGCGCGACGCGAAGCTGCCCGTCTCGGTGAAGGAATATCTGACCTTGCTCGAAGGGCTGAAGGCGCAGGTGATTTCGCCGTCGCTCGACGAGTTCTACTTCCTCGCCCGCATGACGCTCGTGAAGGACGAGAAGTACTTCGACAAGTTCGATCGCGCGTTCGGCGCGTACTTCCACGGCCTGACGCAACTGCCCGACGAAGCATTCGACGTTCCGCTCGACTGGCTCAAGAAGCGCCTCGACCGCGAATTCACGGCGGAAGAAAAGAAGCGCATCGAGGCGCTCGGCGGCCTCGACAAGCTGATGGAGCGCCTCAAAGAGCTGATGGACGAGCAGAAGGAACGTCACGAAGGCGGCAACAAGTGGATCGGCACGGGCGGCACGTCGCCGTTCGGGCACGGGGGGTATAACCCCGAAGGCATCCGCATCGGCGGGGAATCGTCGGGCAATCGCACCGCCGTGAAGGTGTGGGACGAGCGCGCGTACAAGGACTACGACGATCAGGTCGAAATCGGCACGCGCAACATCAAGGTCGCGCTCAGGCGTCTGCGCCGTTTTGCGCGCGAAGGCGCGGCCGAAGAACTCGATCTGCCGGACACGATCCGCAGCACCGCCGCCAACGCGGGCTGGCTCGATATCAAGATGGTGCCCGAGCGTCACAACAACGTGAAGGTGCTGATGCTGCTCGACGTCGGCGGCTCGATGGACGATCACATCAAGCGCGTCGAAGAGCTCTTCTCGGCGGCGAAGGCGGAGTTCAAGCATCTCGAGTTCTACTACTTCCACAACTGTGTCTACGACTATCTGTGGAAGCACAATCGCCGGCGTCACGCCGAGCGCACGCCGACCTTCGACGTGCTGCACAAGTTCACGCCGGACTACAAGCTGATCTTCGTCGGCGACGCGACCATGAGCCCGTACGAAGTGCTGCAGCCGGGCGGCTCGGTCGAGTACAACAACGCCGAGGCGGGCGCGGTGTGGCTGCGCCGTCTCGCCGATCAGTTTCCGCATCACGCGTGGCTCAATCCCGAGCCCGAGCGGCTATGGGAATACCGGCAGTCGATTGCCGCGATCCGCAATGTCCTCGGCAATCGCATGTATCCGCTCACGATGGCCGGCCTCGAAACTGCGATGCGCGCGCTGTCGAAATAAACCAAAAGAAACGCATGAAAGCTTCTTCTCCGGCGAGCGTCGCGCTGCGCCCGTTCTCCGACTCGTCGTTATCGACCATCGTCGCCGGCTTCGTCGCGATGATGACCGGCTACACCAGCTCGCTCGTGCTGATGTTCCAGGCGGGCCAGGCCGCGCATCTCACCGACGCGCAGATTTCGTCGTGGATCTGGGCGCTCTCGATGGGCATGGCCGTCTGCACGATCGGGCTGTCGCTGCGCTATCGCGCGCCGATCGTCATCGCGTGGTCCACGCCCGGCGCGGCGCTGCTCGTGTCGTCGCTGCCGAACGTCGCGTATGCCGATGCAATCGGCGCGTTCATTGTCTGTGCCGTGCTGTTGACCGCGGTCGGCCTCACTGGCTGGTTCGACACGCTGATGAAGCGCGTCCCGTCGGGCATCGCCGCGGCGTTGCTCGCGGGCATCCTGTTCGAGATCGGCATCGAGATCTTTCGCGCCGCCGAACATCGGACGGCGCTCGTCATCGTGATGTTCTTCACGTATCTCGTCGGCAAACGCTTCCTGCCGCGTTACGCGATTCCAGCGACGCTCGTCGTGGGCGTCGCGGTCGCGGGCGGCCTCGGGCTGCTCGACTTTTCGCGCTTTCACGTCGCGCTCGCGCATCCGGTCTTCACGATGCCCGCGTTCTCGCTCGCGGCGGCGATCAGCATCGGCATTCCGCTCTTCGTCGTCGCGATGGCCTCGCAGAACGTGCCGGGCATCGCCGTCTTGCGCGCCGACGGCTACACGACGCCCTCCGCCCCGCTCATCTCGACCACCGGCATCGCGTCGCTCGTGCTCGCGCCGTTCGGCTCGCACGGCGTGAATCTCGCGGCCATCACCGCCGCGATCTGCACCGGCCGCGAGGCGCACGAGAATCGCGACAAGCGCTACACGGCCGCCGTCTGGTGCGGCATTTTCTATCTGATCGCGGGCACCTTCGGCGCGACCATCGCCGCCTTGTTCGCGGCGTTTCCGAAGGAACTGGTCGTTTCGGTGGCGGCGCTCGCGCTGTTCGGCTCGATCATGAGCGGCCTCGCCAACGCGATGCAGGACGCGCGCCAGCGCGAACCCGCGCTCGTCACGTTCATGGTGACGGCATCGGGTCTCACGCTGCTCTCCATCGGCTCCGCGTTCTGGGGATTGATCGCGGGCGTTGCGACCCATTTCGTGCTCAACGCCAGGCGTCCCTGACGCAGCCTACAATGACGGAATCGGCCCCGATTTCCGGCCGATTTTGCCGCAACAGAAATTGGCATTTCCGTCATGGCCCTGATCGACAAACTGCTGGCGCGCTCCGCGCCGCCCGGCGCATCCCAGAAACGCAAGACGATCGTGCGCGTGCTGCTCGACGACGCCGGGCACGTCCAGGACGTCGTCCTGAAGATGAGCTGCGGCGATCCGGCGAAAGACGCCCACGCGCTCGACGAAGTCCGCAAGATGCGCTTCGCGCGCGGCCAGCTCGGCTCGGGCACGGTGCGGCGCTGGCACGAGCTCGCCTACGCGGTGGATTGAACGCGCAGTCCTGCGTCCGGTCGAACTCCGGCGCGCACGGTATCAGCGCGTTCGCCGCGCTCGGGACTAGAATGGGAGAATGATATTCACGGGCGCGCCGCGCGAACGAAGTCGCCGCGCGGCGTCGCATTCATGGGCAATCCGCGGGTTGGTTACCGCAATTTGACAAGGCGCAACGCGTCTGAGACTCGACATGACATCCGCTCTCGACCAGCTCAAGCAATACACGACCGTCGTCGCCGACACGGGCGACTTCCAGCAATTCATCCAGTTCAAGCCGCAGGATGCGACCACGAATCCGTCGCTGATCCTGAAGGCCGTCCAGAAGGACGATTACAAGCCGCTGCTCGAAAATACCGTCAAGGAGCACGCGAAGAAGCCGATGCCGCAGATCATCGACAATCTGCTCGTGGCGTTCGGCACTGAGATTCTGAAGATCGTCCCTGGCCGCGTTTCGACCGAAGTGGATGCGCGCCTTTCGTTCGACACCAAGGCTTCGATCGACAAGGGCCGCGAAATCATCAAGCTCTATGAGAACGCGGGCGTCGACCGCAAGCGCGTGCTTATCAAGCTGGCATCGACGTGGGAAGGCATCCGCGCGGCCGAAGTGCTGCAGAAGGAAGGCATCCACTGCAACATGACGCTGCTGTTCTCGCTCGCGCAGGCCGCGGCCGCCGCCGAAGCGGGCGCGCAACTGATCTCGCCGTTCGTCGGCCGCATCTACGACTGGTACAAGAAGTCCGCCGGCGCCGAATGGGACGAAGTGAAAAACGGCGGCGCGAACGATCCGGGCGTGCAGTCGGTGCGGCGCATCTACTCGTACTACAAGAAGTTCGGCTACAAGACCGAAGTGATGGGCGCAAGCTTCCGCACGGTGAGCCAGATCACCGAGCTTGCGGGCTGCGATCTGCTGACGATCAGCCCCGATCTCCTGAAGAAACTTGCCGACAGCAACGACAAGGTCGAACGCAAGCTTTCGCCGGAAGCGGGCAAGAACGAGAACGTGGAGAAGATCGCCGTCGACGAGTCGACCTTCCGCTTCCTCGTCAACGACGACGCAATGGCGACCGAAAAGCTCGCGGAAGGCATCCGCGCGTTCGCCGCCGACGCCATAAAGCTCGAGAAGCTGATCGCCGCGCTTCAGTAACGGCTGCCGGAAACAGAACCGCAAATCGCGCCGAAACATTGGTGCGATTTGCGGTTTTTTCTATTTCGCCGCTTCTTGACCTAATTTGACTCTTTCCGAGTCAGTGCGGTATCTCATTGCAATAGACTTTCGAGCTTTGGCGGCATGTCCGCTTCACATGCAGGGAGTCGTTCGGTCATGCAACTGGATACCTATATTTTCTTCAACGGCGATTGCGCGGCGGCGCTCGAGCTTTATCAGGCCGCGTTTGGCGCGCAGATTGCCGCGCTGATCCGCTTCCGCGATGCGCCGGACGGCGGCAACGCCCCGCCCGACTGGCACGACAAGGTCATGCACGCTGTGTTCCAGGTCGGCGGCAATGCCATCATGGTGTCGGACGGCCGCTATGGTCAGCCGCGCAAGGACTACTCGGGCTTCACGCTGTCGATCGCCGCGCGCGACGCCGCTTCCGGCGAGCGCATCTTCAACATGCTCGCCGAAGGCGGCAACGTGCTCACGCCGTGGCAATCTACGTTCTGGACGCAAGGTTTCGGCATGCTGACGGACCGTTTCGGCGTGCCCTGGCTCGTCAACGTGGTGCACGAAGGCGAAACGCAGCCCGCCTGAACGTTACCGCATCAGTCGTTGAGCGGCCGCGCGCCTTCGATATTCCACTGCCGCTCAATCTCCGACAGACGCAGCCGCAGGCAATCCACCTGCTCGACGAAACGCATCGCGAGCCAGTGCATGCCCTGCGTCGTCGCGCTTCCCTCTTCCTGCCCGCAGCCCTGCGGCAGCGCCGATGCCTCCATCGTGCGATGAAGCAGGCCCACGCGCCCGAAGCGCAACGCCCGCGCCATTTTCAGAAGCTGCTGGCGCACCGCGTATTCGCCCGGCGAGCACGCGATTGCGAAGCGGCTGGCGCTTGCCTGCGCGGTTTCAGGCATCGACATCACCAGCATTTCGAGCGCCGCGAGTAGCGAGCGATGCAGCCGCTGGATCTCTTCGAGCCGCGCGATCGGCACGTCGGTTTCCTTCGCCACGGATTCCATCAGCCCGCGCGCCTGCACGAGCCGCTGGCTCATCGCGTAGAAACGGCGCGCGGTCTCCTCCGCGAGCATCGGCGTGCCGTCGAGCAAGGCGCCATAGAGCTTCGCGCACTCGCGCAGGTTGTCCGCCAGACGGTAGCGCCATGAATAGGTCGCGTATTGCGGCAGCACGAACGAGAAAGCCAGCGCGATCACGACGCCGATCAGCACGTTGGCCGTGCGCCACAAGCCAGTGGTGAGCGGCAGATCGCCGTGGCCGGAGACGATGACCATCGTGATCGCCGTCAGCAACGCGACATAGCCGGCCTTGCCGATCGCGTAATACGCGCAGCCGCCCGCGATCAGGCACATCAGGACGAAGAACAGCATCGCCGAGCCGGTGAGCATCTGCGCGAGGATCAGCACCAGGCCGAAGAACGCCCCGAGCATCGTGCCGATGGCGCGCTCGGCGGCCTTTTTGCGGATATTGCCGTAATGCTGCAAGCCGCCGATCACGACCAGCACCGACACCGACGCCCACACGCCGTGCGGCATGTCGATGCCCGTCGTGACGGCGATCGACATCGCCATCGCGAGCGCGACCCGCACGCCGTGAATCAGGTTCGCGTGGCGGTAGCGGAAGTACGGCGACGTGACGCCGTGCATAAAACGCGCGAGCGGGCCGCGCCTGAGTGACGTCGATCTCGTGGAAAGCATGGTTCGCTCGCGTCGATGAAGGCAGTCGGAAAAATCAAACGCCCGTAACGGCCAACGGCTGTTACGGGCGTTTTACCAGCTTTTTGCGCGCCGCGCCGGGCGGACGCGCGAACGGCCTGAATCAGCCTTCCACGATATCCAGATAATCTTCCGGACGCGTGCGGTCGTCCGAACGCTTGAGGCCCAGCACCTTCACGAGCAGGCTCACGAAGATCGAGACGATCAGGTTCGCGATCAGCGCCCACACGGCCGCGTAGCCCGGCACGACGTAGCCGAACAGATGCAGCGGATAGATCGAGCCCTTCAGTTGCAGCGACACGGCCATCCACGTACCGACGCCGATCCCCACCGCCCAGCCGATCAGCAAGCCGCGATGATCGAGCACGCGCGTATAGAGACCGAGCACGAGCGCGGGCAGCGTCTGGATGATCCAGATGCCGCCGAGCAGTTGCAGCTGGATCGCGTAGGTCAGCGGCAGCGCGAGAATGAACACGACCGCACCCACCTTCACGATCAGCGACACGAGCTTGGCGACGTTGGTTTCCTGCTCCGGCGTCATCGACGTGTTGACGAACTCGCGATGCACGTTGCGCGTGTAGAGGTTTGCCGCCGCGATCGACATGATCGCCGCCGGCACCAGCGCGCCGATGCCGATGGCCGCGAACGCCACGCCCACGAACCACGACGGGAAGTAGTGCAGGAACAGCGCCGGCACCGCGAAGTTCGCGCCATAGGCCTTGAAGTAGGACGCGAATTCCGGCATGTCCTTCACGCCGGAGGCGAGCGCCATGTAGCCGAGCAGCGCGAGCAGGCCGAGCACGAGCGAGTACGCCGGCAGCAACGACATGTTGCGGCGGATCGTGTTGCCTGAATTCGACGACAGAATCGCCGTGACCGAGTGCGGATACAGGAACAGCGCGAGCGCCGAGCCGACCGCGAGCGTCGCGTAGGCGCTGTAGCCGTTCAGGCTCGCGGCGTCGGGCGCTTTCAGCAGCAGCTTCTCGGGCGGCACGATGCTGAAGATATGGCCGAAGCCGCCGAGCTGCGCCGGAATCACGATCATCGCGGCGATGATGGTGATGTAGATCAGCACGTCCTTCACCACGGCGATCATCGCGGGCGCGCGCAGACCCGACGTGTACGTGTACGCGGCGAGAATCGCGAACGCGATGATGAGCGGCAGATCGCCGACGAAGCCCTGCGTCGAGAAGCCGAGCGCGCCGATCACCACTTCGATGCCGACGAGCTGCAGCGCGATGTACGGCATCGTCGCGACGATGCCCGTCACCGCGACGGCGAGCGCGAGCATGCGGCTGTTGTAGCGCGCGTGCACGAAGTCGGCGGCGGTCACATAGCCGTGACGCTTCGCGATGCTCCACAGCTTTGGAAACACGACGAACGCGAACGGATAGATGAGGATGGTGTACGGCAACGCGAAGAAGCCCGTCGCGCCCGCGCCGAACACGAGCGCCGGCACCGCGACGAACGTGTAGGCGGTATAGAGATCGCCGCCGAGCAGGAACCACGTGACGATGGTGCCGAAGCGGCGTCCGCCGAGACCCCATTCATCGAGCTGGGCGAGATCGCCCTTGCGCCAGTGCGCGGCGATGAAGCCGAGAATCGTGACACCGACGAAAAAGAGAACGAAAACGATGGTTGCGGTGGTGTTCATCATCGCGCACCTCCGTTCTTTCGTCCCGAGGGCAGCGCCTTCGTCTTGACATAGACGACGGCGGTGATGACCGCGCTGATCAGCACCCAGAGAAGCTGATACCAGTAGAAGTACGGAAAGCCCCACAGAACGGGCTCGATCTTGTTGTAAAACGGCACCCATACCACACCGATCCAGGGAAGGATCAGAAGCCAAAGCCAATGCTTGTTGCGCGGTTGTCCGGTGCCGGTCGCAGCTTCGTGAGCCATGACGGTCTCCTCTTGTTTTGATTCGTTGGATTATCGCGAGTCCGGCGGGATGCCGGTCGTCGGGTAGACGTGTCGCTGAAAGCGCCCCGAAATAACAGAGGGAGTATATGGACCGTTAAAAGCGGGTCAAGCAGGGGGAATCCCGACTATTCCGCTGATTTGAAAGGAAATTGTAAATAGGCCAAAACCCTTGTTTTGGCCTGGGCTTTTCGCGTTGCGTCGATCAGATCGAAAACGAGCCGCTGGTCGCGACGCCCGCGCTTTCGGCGAGACCCTTCACCCATTTGCGCGCGGGCAGACCGAGTTGCGCCTCGATCAGCTTCGCGCGCGTGTCCAGCGCGGCGAACGGCACGTCGAGCGCGGGACCGGCGAAGGCGATCGCGACGCGATTGCCGTCGTGCACTTCGGGCAGCGCGATCACGCGATGATCGAACGCTTCGTTCAGATGACGCATGTTGCGTACGAAGCTCGGATGATCGCCGAACAGGTTGATCGTGACGACGCCCGCGTCCGGCGTGAGACACGCGCGGCATGCGCGATAGAACGACACGCTGTCGAGCACGGGGCCGCGCGCGGTGGCGTCGTAGAGATCGATCTGCAACGCGCCGGTCGTGCCGTGATTCGCGCGATCGTTGACGAACTCCCATGCGTCGCGCTCGGTGACGGTGAGGCGCGCATCGTCGTAAGGCAGCTCGAACATCGCGCGCGCGGCGATCACGACCGCGGGATTCAGCTCGACGGCCTCCACCTTCGCACGCTTCAGAAAGCGATGGCAGAACTTGGTCAGCGCGGCCGAACCGAGGCCGAGCTGCACGATGCGCTCGGGCGTTTCGACGAAGAGCAGCCACGCCATCATCTGCTGCGCGTATTCGAGCTCGATGTGATCGGGCTTCTTCAGCCGCATCGCGCCCTGCACCCATTCGGTGCCGAAGTGCAGATAGCGCACGCCACCCTCTTCCGAGAACGTCACGGGCGCGAAGCGCGGCTTGCGGGGCGCGTCGATGCGCGGCGCGTTGGCGAGGTCGTCGCGATCGTTATCACTGCGCTGGCGCTTCGATTTGCTGTTGTCCTTCTTGCGGCTGAACGCGCGTGCTTCCGCCGACGCGCGCTTGATGAGATTCGTCATTGTGTGGTGAGGATATCGCGCCAGATGCGCAGTTTTTGATCGAACGAGAGGATAGCATTGGCCGCGCTCGACGACGGCAGCACGAGCGTGGCGTAACCCGCGGCGCTCAGGACGGGCGCGAACCTGCCCGAGGTCTTGCCGTTGAAGCACACCTTTCGCAGCTTCGGAAAGCGCGTATGGAAAGCAGCGAAGTCATTGGGCGACGCATTGCGGATCGCCGTGTCGAGGCTGCCTTCGCGCTCGCATGCGGCGAGCACGTCCCACAAGCCGATGCCATGCGCGACTAGCCGCGCGAGGCGATGGTCGTAGGCCAGTTCGTGCAGGTCCTCGCCGATCGCCGCGCCGACGAGCCGCCAGAACTGATTGCGTGGATGCGCGTAGTACTGCGTTGCCGCAAGCGATGCAACGCCCGGAAAGCTGCCGAGGATGAGCGTGTGCGTCGCGTCATCGCCGACCGGTGCGAAACCCGCGAGCTTCATTTCGCCTCGCCACGCGCGACGCGCTTCGCATGCGAGCTCAGATGTTCGTACGAGCGAGCATGTTCACGCCGATGCGGACCGTGCGTCGCGGCGAGCCTGATCCATAGCGCATCGAGCATGCATTCGGTGACCATCAGCGGTGCGCCGTGCCGCTTGAACACCGAGCGGCGCGCGACGAGCGCGTGCGGTTGCGATTTCGTTTGCATCGATGCGATCCGATGCAGCGGGTGCCGCGCCGTCAGCCTGCGGCTCGCGAGCGCGGAACGCGACACGCTGCTATCGCTATAGAGCAGTTCGGCGAGCGGCCGCGTGCGCAGACGCCGCATCGATTGCCACACGCCGGTGCTGTGCGCGAGCGGCACGATGCTATGCGCGACGACGAACGGCACGCCATCCACCTTGAGCGCGACTTCGCGCAGCCATACGGGCGTGCGCGGCGTGAGGTCGAGCGCACGCGCTTCGTCCGGCCAAGGTATGTCGACGGCTTCGCGCGTGACATCGACCGTCACCGCGCCGAGCGTGCGCAGATGCGCGGTCAGTGAGCCGCCGCGTGTGAGCCAGTCTTTTTGTGCGTCGGTAAGCGAGGCGAGCGGGACGACGCGCCAGTGAGCGTCGATGGGATCGTTGGGCGTGAGCATGGCGGTGATTATAGGATCAGCCCGCACTTCGGACGATTCGTATGGAGTCCGTGCGCCGATCGAAAGAAACTGAATGGCCGTTCACGCGTGTCACGTGCGGCCGCGCGCCGGGCGATCACCGGCATATCAATCAACAAGAGGACAGCGAATGTCGGAAAACAAGAAACAGACATCGAAGAAGGTTGCGCATCTCGCGGCTGAGACGCTGCATGATCCAAAGGCCTCGGCCATCAAGAAAAGCCTCGCGGCGTCTGCCCTGTCGCAGTCGCACACCACGAAGCAAACGAGCGCCGAGATGGAACACAAGGCGAGCGAAGTACTTCACAGCAACAAGTACTCGGAAGAAACGAAGACGCTGGCCGCGTCGGTTCTTGCGCAATCCAACAAGGAACGCAAGCTCAAATAAAAACGCGCCGCCGGTTTCCCGGCGGCGCGTTCGTCCGAGGTACTTGCGCAGACTTATCGCGAGAGCAACAGCGCGTTGGTCATTCTTGGTCAAAAATAACTCCCCATTCTTCGACACCTATACTCCGCCGGGCCAGACGGAGGAAACGACATAATTATATGGGCCCTTTGAAAATTTAAGATGTAGGCCCCTGATAGTCCCCTCAGAAACATTCGATATATGAAACATCTTTTGTGGCGGAACCACCTTTCGTGGGAACAAGAATAGCTCGGCTTCACTCCGTATTTATAACGAACATACCCGTGAGTCGGGTCAATATTATCTTTTGCACAAACCGATACAATATTTTCATTTTTCAACGGACAACTGAAGTAAACGTCTTCGCTTTCATCGCAGAGAGTACGTTCGATTTCCTGCGAGTATTGGGTGCCTGAATTGTTTTGACGATCCTGAGTATCAGCCATATTTTCCGCGCCAATCGCTTGTCCGGGTTTATGCGAAAATAGTCCGGGATTTATTCCTTTAGTTATTCTATCCACAGCCTCGCTTGTTGCACCTTGATCTGCAAAACTCGTATAAGCTATTGTTTATGCAGTAAGCGGCAGCTGATCTGACCGCATATTTCGCCTGCCCAACTCGCTCGTAGTTTTCGATAAAATCGAGGCCTGTCTCATCGAGCCACCCCGCAGAATTTTGTCGATGCCAATCACTAAACGCCTTATATTGGCTGCGACCTGTTATCTGCACCAAGCCTCGACCTCGATACTTTCATCCGTCTCCACTTAATATATCGCCACTTCGTTTCTATTAGCGTAAGCGCGGTTTGCGATCGCCTTCTCATTCGCAGGATGATCTTTTGTGCGCCCGTATAGATTTTCCTCGTCAGGATGTTTTGAAAATAACTGAATTTGACTCTTAATCTATCAGGAGGATAATTCAAACTCTCACCATCATGTATGGCAAGCGATGGCCCTCCTTCACGCCGCATTATTTAGCGCAAAAGTCAATATCGCGACAATCCAGCCAACCTCCAATGGTTGAGCCACCTTTCGTCAGAAATTCTATCTTCCAAAATTTAAGGTCGTCGGAAATTTTCATTAATTTAACACTATCCCCTTGAATAACATATTTTTGATGTTGACTTGATCGGGACGGCGCGGCATATAAATACGCCTTTTTCGATGCGACTTTTTTTTCTTCTGGCGAGACCACTGCTGCGCTTGCGGCCCTATTGAACTCGGCATTTTCCGGGCCATAGAAATTGCCGCCTTCTGGCCGCGCAGTTAATTTCCAATGAATAGAGCCAGTCGGACCTTTAGTGAGTTCAACCACTCCGTTTGCAGCACCAAAAAAAGAATAAAAATGCACCACTGCCTTGTTCAAATTGTCCGGGGAAACATGCCCCGTCATATTAACTTCCGACTCTTCTCCGCAATCTATACGGTCGCCAAAATGAGAAACAAAGCAATAGGCCCCCTTGATCGCACCACTGCCGTCCTGCTTCAAGGTAAAGTCTAATACAGAGTAAGGTTTTTCCGTATCTTTAACATACTCAATCGACTCCCATTTCCCCGCAAAGGTTTCGGAGCCGACCGCAAACGCTAGCTGCCATGTAGATAAAAATAGACCGCAAAAAAGAATGTGATTTATATGTCTATTCATGACTTTAAAACCGGGCACTTAAACAATCATCAACACGATTAAGCCAACCTCGCAAAAACACGAGCTGCGATGAGTTTCTGAGCGTTAGGGCCGTATAGTATTGCTTTCGCAAATCAGCAATTTCATTGAGCAACGCTTCTTGATCGACGATGCCATTAATGGCCTGCACTGTTTGATTCCCCATTGCGCCATCAGCGTCGACTCGTGCGTCGTACGTATTATTTAGCAAATCCTGGACTTGCTTCGCGGCTCCTCCAGATGTAATTATCCAATCGTAGACCATCAAAGCCACGCGCATATCATTGAATCTGCAGAATCCTTTTGGCTCCCAGTACCTTTTCAAATAAATTGTTTCAGCTTGATCCATGGTCAGATTTTTAAGGTTTTCAAGCGTCGGATCTATTCCAACATCCTCCTGCGCATATGCTTGCCAAGTAGCCAGGGTAATACCATACTTAGTTGGACCACCTCTATCGTTCGGATTATTTACGTATCCACCCTCGTGACGAAGAATAATGGGCGATATCGATTTAAATTTGGTTGCACAGTCGCAATTCACCGCAAAATTGCCCACCAACCCAACCGGATTGATATGAAACACATCTGACCCGGGAAACCCCGGCACCTTAGCCTTCACCTCATCCCACCACGCCAGCTTCTCGATGCGCTTCTGCTCCTCATACTGAGGATTCGTCGCACCGTTCTCCATTTCCGTATAGAGCTGTCGCCACTTCTGCGGGTTGGACCACTCGCTTTCATGTTTCACGATCAGTCGCGAAGCCGCCTGCATCAGCCACGGATAATGCCCAGACTCACCCGCGTAACTCAAGCACAAGTCATCCACTGCGTGGGCTCCATCGCCTTGCGGGAACAAAGTCTGATGAACCGACTGCATCATCGGGCTGAGTTTGGCACGCGACTTGGCATCCGGGACATTGGCACCGCTGGCAAAATCCACCCACGACCTGGTCGTCGCAAATATCGTATGAGCAGGATCATGTGCGCCATCGAGACAAGCGAAGTCCACCCATTTCTGCGCGAGCTCCCGCGTTACTGTTCCCCCCGCGAAGTTTTCTTCACGAACCCAGCCATCGATCGCCTGTCCGCGCTGGTCCGCACTGCCAACGCGCCACCAGTTCGACTTGCGCCCGCTGCGATCTGCGGTCGCTTCAAGGTGCTTCCTGTTCGGGTCACGCGCCAGCTCAGCCAATGACCACCGCTGCGCCACACCCGTCACTGGCGGCGCGGCACCCTCCTGCTCTGCGTTGCGATACAGCTTCGTTCCCTCCGCGATACGCAACAGCGTCGGCTCGGAAGAAAGTCCCAACGGCTTCCAGTCGTCCGGGTGCGCGCCGTGCGAGGCGACCCAGCTTCTGCCCTGCTCGATGAACGACTTGATGCTTTCATCACAGAACACTTCGATGTGCGCCATGCGCGTCGCCGAAGGCGGACTCGCGCTCAATGAGTCGAAACGCCCGAGATGCCCGATCAGATCGCCTGCCTTCACGGGAATGCCTTGAGCGTTCGCGTCGCTCCCACTGCCGGACGATGAGAGGGTGACAGTCACACGATCGAAGGCATCATCAGGCATGAATCCCTGTACGACCGGACCACCATGCTCGTTACCCAGGAAAATCCAACCGCCCACAACGGAAGTAGGCGGCAGTTCGCCGACCTTGGGTGCGTACAGTTGCGCTCCATGCACATCCGTGATCTTGCCCCAGCCCTTCTGTTGCTCGCCGATGCTCACACATGCGCCCTGCGGCAGAATGCCAAGTGGATGTGCGCCCCTGTGACCGCCCCTCGCACCGCTACGCACCCTCAAGCCTTGCTGACCCGCTTCCGGTAACTGGCCGACCCTACTCGGATCAGGCTTGTCTTGCGCATGCTCCGTGACCTTGTACTGCATCGGCCAATACGTCGGCTTTTTCGTCGTCGCGTCTTGTTCATACTCTTCGTACGCCAGAAGATGCATGTACAGGCTATAGAACGTCAGCTTTGCGCCTTTCGGAAACTCCATCGTATGGCGTACCAAGGCAAATCCCGTGCTGTAAGGCGCTTGCACGCCTCCGAGCTGACTTACGGGATAAGTCCGATTCACGCGGTACGCAATGACGTGGCCATCTGCAATACACCGGATACCTTGTTTCAAGTCGAGCTTGCTGCCCGCGCCATTCTCAGTGATGTGAATGCCGCCGTGCCAAAACCCGTTCTTACTCACCAGAAAACTGCCACCAGGCTCCCTGTCCGCCAACAGTTGGTAGATCTCATGCTCGTCAGTGAACTTGACTGCAGCGTCCGCGTCCCGCTGCCCTTTCTTCAGGAAGGGGAAGGCGAATGTCAACTGCTTGACTTTCGTGCCGGGCGCAGCTCGGGGTGCGCTACGAGGTGCCGCAGGAGTACTACGTTGTCCACCCGGGGCTGGCCGTGGCGTCGAAGCGGATTGTTGTGTAGGGCGTGCAGAAGTTGCCATCTCAATGCTAATTCAGAAATTTCAAAGGAAATCGGGGCCTTGAAGTCTTGCACTGGCGCGTTGGACCAGGACGGGAACGTGAACCTTCCGCCATCAGCATCGCCCATGATCAGATCGTCCTTCAACTCAATCTCACCTGCAGGACTGCCAATCGTTATTCTACCGCCTGATAATTTGATATAGGCCCGCGATCCATCGCCGATCGTCACACCCTTGCGCCCAGTAATCGTCACCTCACTATCCGAGGAACTCACGACCATTCCCTGTATGACCAACAACGCCATCGCGTCGTTCTGGGCCTGGATCCGCACCTTCCCCTTTGCCGCAAAAAGACGGATCCCCAACTTGGCTGCAAAGAAACAAATCGCCTCGCCCGCGGCGAGTAGAGCCGGCAGGGAAAAGTGGCTGTATCGTCACGAACAAGATCCCTGCTGGCACTCGAACAAGTTGCAAAAGCAGTCAGGAAGAAATCCAAGGGGTGAGCATTGCGTCATCACTCAAATAAAAAACGCGCCGCCGGTGTCCCGGCGGCGCGTTCGTTCGACGCACTTGCGCAGACTTACCGCGCGAGCAACAGTGCGTTGGTCCGCTTCACGAAGCTCGCCGGATCTTCCAGCGCGCCGCCTTCAGCGAGCAACGCCTGATCGAACAGCAGATGGCACCAGTCAGCGAAATTGGCGCTGTCCGCATTCAATGCCTTGACGAGCGGATGCTCCGGATTCACCTCCAGAATCGGCTCCGCTTGCGGCGCGTTCTGCCCCGCCGCCTTCAGCATGCGTTGCAGATAGCCGCTCATGTCGCCTTCATCGGCAACAAGACAGCTCGGCGAATCGGTGAGACGGAACGTGAGACGCACGTCCTTCGCCTTGCCTTCGAGCGCTTCCTTCATCTTTTCGACGAGCGGCTTCAGCTCCTCGCCGACCTTCTCCTGCTGCAGCTTTTCTTCATCATCGAGCGCGCCGAGATCGAGATCGCCGCGCGCGACGCTCGCGAGCGGCTTGCCATCGAACTCATTGAGGAACGACAGCATCCACTCGTCGACGCGATCGGTCAGCAGCAGCACTTCGACGCCCTTCTTGCGGAACACTTCGAGATGCGGGCTGTTCTTCGCGGCCTGCCAGCTATCGGCGGTGACGTAGTAGATCTTCGTCTGCTCGGGCTTCATGCGCGCGACATACTCCGCGAGCGACACGTTCTGCTCGTTGCTGTCGTTCTGTGTCGATGCGAAGCGCACCAGCTTCGCGATGCGCTCGCGATTGCTGAAATCCTCGCCGATGCCTTCCTTCAGCACCTGACCGAACTCGTTCCAGAAGGTCGCGTACTTTTGCTTGTCGGCGTCTTCGGTCGCTTCGGCGGAGGACGACGCGATTTCTTCGAGCATCGACAGCACGCGCTTGGTCACGCCTTCGCGAATCGCCTTCACGTCGCGGCTTTCCTGCAGGATTTCGCGCGACACGTTGAGCGGCAGATCAGCCGAATCGACCACGCCCTTCACGAAACGCAGATACGCGGGCAGCAGTTGCTCGGCGTCGTCCATGATGAACACGCGCTTCACGTACAGCTTCAGCCCGCCGCGATGCTCGCGGTTCCACAGATCGAACGGCGCGTGCTTCGGCACGTACAGCAGTTGGGTGTATTCGCTGCGGCCTTCGACGCGGTTGTGCGTCCACGCGAGCGGATCGTCGTGATCGTGCGAGATGTGCTGATAGAACTGCTTGTACTGCTCGTCGCTGATGTCGTTCTTCGGACGTGTCCAGAGCGCGCTCGCCTGGTTGACGGTCTCGTCCTCGTCCTTCGTGACCATCTCGCCTTTCTCGGCGTCCCACTCTTCCTTGTTCATGAGGATGGGCAGCGCGACGTGATCCGAGTACTTCTGGATGATCGACTTGAGCCTGTGCGACGACAGCAACTCGTCTTCGTCGGCGCGCAGATGCAGCGTGATGGTCGTGCCGCGTTGCGCGCGCTCGATGTCCTCGACTTCGAAATCGCCCCCGCCCGCGCTCGTCCAGCGCACACCTTGATTCGCCGGCAGACCGGCGCGGCGCGTTTCGACCGTGATCCTGTCCGCGACGATGAAGCCCGAATAGAAGCCCACGCCGAACTGGCCGATCAGCGCCGCGTCCTTCTGCTGGTCGCCGGAGAGCTTCGAGAAGAACTCCTTCGTGCCCGAGCGCGCGATCGTGCCCAGGTGCGAGATCGCCTCGTCGCGGCTCATGCCGATGCCGTTATCGTCGATCGTGATGGTACGCGCGGCTTTATCGAACGAGACGCGGATGCGCAGGTCCGGATCGTTCTCGTAGAGCGCGCTGTTCTCGATGGCTTCGAAGCGCAGCTTGTCGGCGGCATCGGAGGCGTTGGAAATCAGCTCGCGCAGGAAAATTTCCTTGTTGCTGTAGAGCGAATGAATCATCAGATGCAGAAGCTGCTTCACTTCTGCCTGAAAGCTCATGGTTTCTTGCGCCATGGTCGGGTCCTCTGGTGTTGATTTCGTTGATGCGATTGCCTCGGCGGCGTGTTGGCCACGCAGCCAATTCGCCTGATATAAGGGCGGCCGGGGGTTTTTCAAGAGCAGGCGCGTCCGGATATGATGCAACGACCGATCACGTCCGCCCCCGCGATGCCCTTCTTGCGTCACCCCGACCGCCACGCCCGCCCTCTCACGCCGCACGAGACGCAGATGGCCCGGCTCGTGTTCCGCGACGCGATCGACTACACGGCGGTCAAGGTCTACGCGTGCGCCTATCTTCCGTTCGGCCTGCAGCCGCGCCGCACGGCGATGGCGCCCAACGGCAACCTGTATTTTCCGCGCGGCTGCCATCAGGACGACTTCTCCGCCTGCGACCTCGCCGATCGCATGTGGTTCATTCACGAGATGACGCACGTCTGGCAATTCCAGCTCGGCTATCCGGTGCGGCTGCGCGGTGCGATCCGCATCGGCCTGCCGTATGCGTACACGCTTCGCGACGATATGCGCCTCTCCGACTACAACATGGAAGCGCAAGGCAACCTGCTCGCGGACTATTTCGCGCTGAAGTTCTGCAACGGGCAAAGCGGCCTGTACGAGCATCGCTACCGGCACATGCCCGGCGCGCTCGCGCATTACGAAAAGGTGCTCGCGGACTTCATCCGCGAGCCAGCGGAGCGGCGCAACCTGCCCCGGCGCAGACGCTAGGCACTGCGCCGGGCAGCCTTGTCGAGATAGTTCGCAAGCATTTCGGGCAACGCCGGATCGCCACAATTGGCGACATTGAAACGCATCCAGGTCGTCGGCGACTGATGCGGCGAGAACAAGCTGCCGGGCGTCAGCAGAAAACCCGCTTCATGCCCCGCCGCCGCGAGGCCATCGGAATCGACGCCTGCGTCCGCCCACAGGAACATGCCCGCCGACGGTGTCGCGAACAGCCTCAGGCCGGTCTTTTCCAGCATGCGCGCGGTCTTGTCGCGCACGCCGTCGAGCCGCGCGCGCAACCGCTCGACATGCCGCCGGTAATGCCCTTCGGTCAGCACCTTGTAGACCACGCGCTCGTTCAATTCCGGACTCGTCATGCCGACGAGCATCTTCTGATCGGCGAGCGCCTTTGCCACGTCCGGCGCCGCCGCGATATAGCCGACCCGCAGATTCGCCGCCAGCGTCTTCGAAAAGCTGCCGAGGAAGATCACGCGCTTCAACTGGTCGAGCGATGCGAGGCGCGTCGCGGGAAAACCCGCCGGGCACAGATCGCCGTAGACATCGTCCTCGACGACGATGAAATCGTATTCCTGCGCGAGTTGCAAAATCCGGAACGCCTGCGCCGCCGTGAGCGACGTGCCGGTCGGATTCTGCAGGACGGAATTGATGATCAGCATCTTCGGCCGCCAAGTCGCGACGAGCGTCTCCAGCGCGTCGAGATCGGGGCCGTCCGGCGTGTACGGCATGCCGACGAGCCGCGCGCCTTGCGATGCAAAACGGCCGAACATCTGGAACCACGCCGGATCGCCGACGATCACCGCATCGCCCGGCTTCACGTAGAGGCGCGAAATCAGGTCGATCGCCTGCGTGATGCCCGACACCAGCACGATCTGCCGCGCCGCCGACGCGCCGATTTCCAGCTCCTCCAGCCGCGTCTGCAACTGCTGCCGCAGCGGCAGAAAGCCCTGCGGCGTGCCGAAGCCGAGCATCTGCGCGCCGCTCTGGCGCGACAGCGCGCGCAGCGCGTTGGTGATCAGTTCGCCATCCAGCCAGCGGCCCGGCAGATATCCGAGACCCGGCCCTTTCTCCGGGCTCGACGTGTGCAGCATGTTGCGCAGCAGCCAGACCACGTCGATGGTGTTCTGCACCGGCTCACGCTCCGCCGCGACCGCAGGCGCTTCGCCCTTCGCGACGAGCGTCGGCGCGACGCGCTCGCGCACGTAAAAGCCGGAGCCGCGCCGCGAATCGAGATAACCGTGCGCGACGAGCCGCTCATACGCCTCGACGACAGTGAAGCGCGACACGCCCTTGTCCAGCGCGAGCTTGCGGATCGACGGCATACGCATGCCCGGACGGAACACACGCTCGTCGATACGGCGGCGGCCCCATTGCACCAGCTGATCGACGAGCGTGAGCTGGGCGGCGTCGTGCGGGGCGGGAATCTGGTCGAGCGGAACGGACATGCGGGCCTCCGGTGTACGGCGCGCGCATCTGATTGCGCCGATAATAACTGTACCGAATAGTATTGGGCTGATTGTACCGTTACTGTTACGGTGATAGCGGCTACATTTTGCTTTCGGGCTGTCCGGTGCGCGAGAGGGAAGCGTTATGCTATCGGCCCTTGTTCATCGCTTGGCCCGTCATGACCGATCATCGACTCAAACTCGATCACCTCGTGATCGCCGCACGCACGCTGGACGAAGGCGCGCGATTCGTCGCCGCGAAATTCGGCGTGGAAACGGCGCCCGGCGGCGCGCATCCGTCGATGCGTACGCACAATCGGCTGCTGAATCTGTGGGGCGGCGCGTATCTGGAAGTCATCGCGGTCGATCCGTCGGCGGCCAGCGTCGAGTCGCCCCGGCCACGCCTTTTCGCGCTGGACGATCCGGCGATGCAGCGCCGCCTCGAAGATGACGGCCCGCAGCTCGTGCACTGGGTCGCGCGCGTCGAACCACCGAAGTCGCTCACGCGCTGGCGCGAGCAGTATCCCGAGCGCATTGCGCCGGTCGCGGCGATGTCGCGTGCCGGCAATACATGGGGCCTGACCGTGCCCGACGATGGCGCGTTCCCCGCGTGGCAAGGCGCGGGCGATGGCGTGCTGCCGTCGCTGATCCAGTGGGACACGCCGCGCCATCCGAGCGGCGCGCTGCCGGAAACGGGCATCGCGCTGCGAACGCTGACGGGTTTTCATCCCGATGCGCAAGCCGTTTCGGCGCAGCTCGCGTGGCTCGGCGCGGCGCATCTGCTGCACGTCGAGCAGACGGCGGGCGCGCCGGTGCTGGTCGCGCAGTTCGATCTACCGGACGGATCGACGCTGACGCTGGGCGAATCGGCGGAACAGGCGCAAGCGCGCGAAGAAGAAGCGCGGCAGGCGTCGAAGCGCCGTCGCACGAAGAAAGCAGAGACGCAGGACGAACCGGCAGCGCCACAACAACCCGACTGACGCCCGCGCGCATCGGTCAAACACGGAGACACCCCACGATGAAAACCCGCGAAACCGAAGGCATGCTGCTCGGCCTGATCGGCGTCGTCATTTTCAGCCTGACGCTGCCGATGACGCGCATCGTCGTCGCGGAGGTGCATCCGCTGCTCAACGGCCTCGGGCGCGCGCTCGTCGCGGCCATTCCCGCCGCCGCCCTGCTCTCGTGGCGCCGCGAAAAGCTGCCCACCTGGCCGCAGGTCAAGAGCCTCGCCGTCGTCGCGCTGGGCGTGATCATCGCGTTTCCGGTGTTTTCGGCGTGGGCCATGAAGACCGTGCCCGCTTCGCACGGCGCGGTCGTCAACGGGCTGCAGCCGCTGTGCGTCGCCATTTACGCCGCGTGGCTGTCGCACGAGCGGCCGTCGAAAGCCTTCTGGGCCAGCGCGATCGCGGGCAGCGCGATCGTCGTTGCGTTCGCGTTGCAGGCGGGCGGCGGCGGGCTGCAGGCAGGCGATCTGCTGATGCTCGTCGCGGTCGGCATCGGCGCGCTCGGTTATGCGGAAGGCGCACGGCTCGCGCGTCAAATGGGCGGCTGGCAGGTGATCTGCTGGGCGCTCGTGCTCTCCGCGCCGTTCCTGCTGCTGCCGGTCGGCTGGCTCGCGTGGGCGCATCATGTGGCGCATCCCGAGCCGCTCGCGCTCAAGACCTGGCTCGCATTCGGCTATGTCACGCTGTTCTCGCAATTCATCGGTTTCTTCGCGTGGTACGCCGGGCTCGCGATGGGCGGCATCGCGCGCGTCGGGCAAGTGCAACTGCTGCAGATCTTCTTCACGATGGCGTTCTCCGCGCTCTTCTTCGGCGAACACGTGAGCGCGTCGACGTGGCTGTATGCGGCCGCCGTCATCGTGACCGTCGTGCTCGGCCGCAAGGCCTCCGTGCGCGCCGCGCCGCAACCGGCAGTCGCCGCAGCGGCCACGACGCACGCAAGATGACGCACTCGCGCGATAATCGACGATTGCCGTACCTCGTCAGCCCAGCTTCGAAAACTCGCGGCCCCGCGCCGCGAGAGACATAACCCCAGAGACAACCGAGGCATTTCATGAATCAAGCCGATCTCCGCGCCACGCCGTGGCAACTCTCCGAACGCGCCCGCAAGCTCACCAGTTCGGCGATTCGCGAAATCCTGAAGGTCACGGAGCGGCCGGAAGTCATTTCCTTCGCAGGCGGCCTGCCCTCGCCCGCGACGTTTCCCGTCGAGGAAATGCGCCACGCCTCGGAACGCATCCTGCGCGATCAGCCCGCCGCCGCGCTCCAGTACAGCGCGACCGAAGGCTATTTGCCGCTGCGCGAATGGGTCGCGGCACGCTATTCCGTGAGCGGCGCGCATATCCGCCCGACCCAGGTGCTCATCACGACCGGCTCCCAGCAGGCGCTCGATCTGCTCGGCAAGACGCTCGTCGATCCGGGCAGCCGCGTGCTGGTCGAAACGCCGACGTATCTCGGCGCGCTGCAATCGTTCTCGCTGTTCGAGCCGCACTACGTGCAGGTGCCGACCGATGAATCGGGCCTGATCCCCGAAGCGCTCGATGCCGCGCTCGTCGCGAACGCGCGCCTGCTCTACGCGCAGCCCAACTTCCAGAATCCGACCGGCCGCCGCCTGCCGCTCGAACGCCGCCGCGCGCTCGCCGCGCTGGCGCAGAAGGCATCGTTCCCGGTGATCGAGGACGATCCCTACGGCGCGCTCGACTACGCCGGCGCCCCGCTGCCGACGCTGCTGTCGATGGCCCCGGATCACATCGTGCATCTCGGCTCGTTCTCGAAGGTGCTCGCGCCGGGCCTGCGCGTGGGCTACATCATCGCGCCCGAGGAATTGCACTTCAAACTCGTGCAGGCCAAGCAGGCGACCGATCTGCACACGCCGAGCCTCACGCAGCGCATCGTCTACGAAGTGGTCAAGGACGGTTTTCTCGATCAGCATGTGCCGACCATCCGCGCGCTGTATCGCGATCAGTGTCACGCGATGCTCGACGCGCTGGAACGCCACATGCCCGCCGGCGTCGAATGGAACCGGCCGGAAGGCGGCATGTTCGTGTGGGTGAAGCTGCCGAAGCACATCAACTCGATGAAGCTGCTGGAGCAGGCGATCGCGCAGAACGTGGCCTTCGTGCCCGGCGGTCCGTTCTTCGCGAACGAAGCCGAGCACAATACGATGCGCCTGTCGTTCGTGACGGTCCCGCCCGCGACGATCGACGAAGGCGTGGCGAAGCTCGGCGCGCTGATCCGCGCGAGCATCTGATTTTTTCGGGGGCGCGTGCGCGCCCTTCCACCCGTTTTCAGTGACGAGGAGCAACGATGGCATCCAACGTGTATGACAAGCTGAAGGAACTCGGCATCGAACTGCCCAGCGCGGGCGCGCCCGCCGCCGCTTATGTGATGAGCGCGCAGAGCGGCAACACGGTGTATCTCTCGGGACACATCGCGAAGAAGGACGGCAAGGTGCATGTCGGCAAGCTCGGTGACAACATCGCGACGGAAGAAGGCAAGGCGGCTGCGCGCAGCGTCGCCATCGACCTGATCGCGACGCTGCACGCGCATGTCGGCGATCTCAACAAGGTCAAGCGCATCGTCAAGGTGATGAGCCTCGTCAACTCGACGTTCGATTTCACCGAGCAGCACATCGTCACGAACGGCGCGTCCGAACTGATCGCGGAAGTCTTCGGTGACGCCGGCAAGCACGCGCGCTCGGCGTTCGGCGTCGCGCAGATTCCGCTCGGCGCGTGCGTCGAGATCGAGCTGATCGCGGAAGTCGCTTAAGGCGCATCCCGTTTCATCCCGGCGAAACCCGACGCGCTCACGCCGTCGGGTTTTTTTTGTCTCATTCGAATCGTTACGCTCATGTCCTCACGCACCGTCCAGTTCAAGCAGGTCGACGTCTTCACGCCCGTGCCGTTCAAGGGCAATCCGCTCGCGGTGATCTTCGACGCCGAAGGGCTTTCCACCGAGCGCATGCAGGAAATCGCGCGCTGGACCAATCTGTCGGAGACGGCGTTTTTGATGCCGCCGACCGATCCGCGCGCCGACTATCGCGTACGCATCTTCACGACGGCGCTCGAACTGCCGTTCGCCGGTCATCCGACGCTCGGCAGCGCGCACGCGCTCCTCGGCAGCGGCTACGCGCCGAAGACGCCCGGCAGGCTCGTACAGGAATGCGGTGTCGGCCTCGTGACGCTCGCCGAACGCGAGAACGGCGAATGGGCGTTCGCCGCACCGCCCGCGACTATCGTGCCGCTGACCGCTGCGCAGAACGATCGTCTGGCCGACGCGCTGGCTCCGGCGGTAATCGATTTCAGCGCGCCGCCCGCCGCCGTGAACAACGGTGCGCCGTGGCTCGTCGTGCGCGTGAGCGACGCGGCGCAATGTCTTGCGCTCACGCTCGCGGGCGACGCACGCGCAGCGGTCGCGGCGCTAGTTGCGGAAACGGGCATGCACGGCATCGCGGTCTACGGCCCGCACGCGCCGGGCGGACCGGCGAGCTTCGAATTGCGCGTGATTCTGCTCGGCGCGGAGAACATCGAGGACCCGGTCACTGGCAGCGCGAACGCGGCGCTCGCAACGCTGCTGCGCGCGCAGGAACGGCGGCCGGGCGAGCGCTTCACCGTCCGGCAAGGCACGGCGCTCGGCCGCGACGGCCGCGTGAGCATCGTCTATGACGATGCGGCGAGCGACGCACCGATCTGGATCGGAGGCGCGTCGGTAACTGTGATCGACGGCATATTCCGCATCTGAAACAATGACCTACGTGTCGGGGAAAGGCCGCGCGTATACCCCCAAGCGAGGCCCCTTTCTTAATCCCGGTGGCTTCGCTAATATCTGAACAATCGGGGATCAGATTGCGAGCGGTTTCACATCGGCGGATGGCCGGGCGTCGTGGAGTCGAGCCGCTTGCGCCGCAGCGCAAACGTATGCATTCAACGACACCGAACGCTCGCTGTTTCGCTCATGCTGTCGATCGAAACGTGGATCGGATCCTGGACCGTTTATCCGCCGACCCTCCATCGCGCGCCGCGCGCGGTATATTCACTCGTTTCGGCCGACCAGCTCTCGACATGCAGCGCTTCATCCACTTCGCGCAGTTCGCAGCACGCTACGCGCTACGCGAATCAGCGCGCACGGACGCGCCATGAAGCGCACGCGCTCCCACACCTTTTCTGACACTTTTCTCGGCGCGCCCTCGGGGCGGCGTCGGCGCGCGCTGCTGGCCATTCCCGTGCTCGGCACCTTCGTGCTGGTGCTGCTGTGGGCGGTGATCTTCGCTCGGCTCTCCGTCGAACGCGAAGCGACGACGCATGAGTCGATGGCCTCCGCCGCGATTCTCTCGTCGGCGCTCGAACAGCACACCATCAAGGCGATCCATCAGGTCGACCAGATCACGCGCTTCGTCAAATACGAGTACGAGAAGTCGCCCGACAACTTCGATCTCATCGCGACGGTCGAAAAAGGCGTCGTGCAGAGCGATACGCTCGTGCAGGTGTCCTTGATCGACGAATACGGCACGCTGATCGCCAACACGTCCGACCCGCATCCGAAGCCGATCGACCTGTCCGATCGCGAGCACTACAAGGTTCACGCGCATTCGAACGACGACCTGCTGTACATCAGCCGCCCGGTGCGCGGGCGCGTGTCGGGACTCTGGACCTTGCAGATCACGCGACGGCTGAATCATCCGGACGGCTCGTTCGCGGGCGTCGTGGTCGTATCGGAAGACCCGGCCTATTTCACCAGCGATTTCTACAACGTCGCGTCGATCGGCCGAGAAGGCGTGATCGCTGTCGTGTCGGACAACGGCTCGGTGCTCGCGCGCAACACGGGCGGCGGCCTCGGCGAGAACGCAGCGGCCAATCCGGTCGCCAAGGGCGGTGCGCGCAACGCGCCGGCCGAGCGCGCCCGCGGCGAGTTCAGCGCGAGCGGCGTCTATCCGACGACGGATCACGCGTCGGGCATCTATGTCGACCCGATCGATCACGTGAAGCGCATCGTGTCGTACCGGCATATCGACGGCTATCCGCTCGGCGTGCTCGTCGGCCTCTCCGAGCGCGAGGAGATGACCGACTACAACCACACGCGCAATGTCTATCTGCTGATGGCGAGCTTCATCTCGCTCGCAATGCTCGGCTTCTTCGCGGTGGCGACGGGTCTCATCGGCAAGCTGCTCGGACGCGAGCGCGAGATGACGCATCTGGTCGAATTCGATCTGCTCACCGGCCTGCGCAACCGTTACTCGACGTTGCGCGCGCTCCGGCACGACGTGGCGCAGCCGGAGAACATCGGGCGGCTCGCGCTGCTGTTCATCGACCTCGACAACTTCAAGACCGTCAACGACACGCTCGGCCATAACGCGGGCGACATCGTGCTCCAGATGACCGCGTCGCGTCTCGCGGAAACGGTCGGGCAAAGCGGCACGTTATCGCGCATCGGCGGCGACGAGTTCGTCGTCGTGCTGAAGGGCGATGACGTCGAGCAACGGGCGGTCACACTCGCCGACGATATCGCGACGATGTTCGCGACGCCCTTCGACGTGCGCGGCAGCGCGTTCGTGCTGCATTCGAGCATCGGCATTGCGCTTTTCTCGGTGTCGAACGAAAGCGAGATCGATCTGCTGAAAAAAGCCGATCTCGCGATGTACAGCGCGAAGGACGCGGGCCGCAACTGCTATCAGTTCTATTCGCCGCAGTTGTCGCATCGCGCGGATCATCTGATGCGCTGGGAGCAGCAACTGCGCGTCGCGCTGACCGAGCAGCAGCTTTTCCTCGTGTATCAGCCGAAGATCGATCTGACGCGCCGCTGCATCACCGGCTTCGAGGCGCTCGTGCGATGGAATCATCCGCAGCACGGGCTCATTCCGGCGAACGAGTTCATTCCGGTCGCGGAATCGACGGGGCTGATCGTCGCGGTCGGCGACTTCGTGATTCACACCGCGTGCATGCAGCTCGCGCAGTGGCAGCGCGATGGTTACACCGGGCTGTCGCTCGCAGTGAACATCTCGGCCGTGCAGTTCTGGCGCGGCGATCTGCTGGAGACGGTCGCGCGCGCGATCGAGGCGAGCGGCATTCCATCGGACAAGCTCGAACTCGAGATCACCGAGACGGTGATGGTGGAGTATCCGGAACTGGTGCAGGAGAAGATCGTCGCGTTGAAGCGGCTGGGCGTGCGAATCGCGCTCGACGACTTCGGCACGGGCTATTCGTCGCTGTCGTATCTGAATCGCTTCTCGGTGGATACGCTCAAGGTGGATCGCTCGTTCATCCAGGCGATTCCCGAGGATCGGAGCGTGTGCGTGATGGTGTCGGCGATCGTCAATCTGGCGCGCTCGCTGGGGCTGACGGTCGTGGTGGAAGGCACCGAGCGTGAGGAGCAGATCGCGTGGCTTGCGGCGCTTGGGCCTGTGGAAGCGCAAGGTTTCCTGTTTTCGCGGCCCGTGCCGGCGGATGGCGTGCAGGCGTTGCTCGATCGCTTCGGCGTGTGTGGATGGTCGCGTGGACACGGGGCGCGATCGCGCAAGGATGCGGGGCAGGAGTCGAGTACTGCGCTCAGTGATGAGCGCGGGGTGTGACCTGGGCGAAAACGAAAACCCTAAAACCCACGCGACAACACCGCCGTACCGATCGTCACCACACCAAGCACGAGATTGATCACGACGAGCCGTCGCACAGTTCCGACGGCCCTCGCCCCATCCGGCCAGTTCTGCGCCTGTACGGCGCGGCGAATGCGCGGAAACACCGCAAACCGGATATGCCCGAAGATGAGCATCATCACAATGCCGAGACCGGCCATCGCATGCAGGGGCCACGCCGCATGACCGCCGCCGAACTGCACGAGCAGGAAGCCGCCGGTGAGCAGAATCACGAGCACCGAAGCCGCGACCCAGTTGAAGAAGCGCGCAAAGACTGACTCCCATAGCGGCAGCCGCAGTTGCGGCGTGAGATCGCCGAGCGCGGGACGCAAGCAGAAATGCGCGAAAATCATTCCGCCGATCCAAACGGCTACGCCGAGCAAATGCAGAAAGAGCGCCGCTTCGATGGCTTTGTTCATTGGGGATTCCGGGGTATTTGAGTTGTCGAGTGCGTGCGGGCACAAGACTAGGAATGCACATGCGGTTAGGAGTTCCCCGCCCGGCCGATTTTGTTATCGCGCCTTGAAGAATCGGATTATTCGTGAACCTAAGGACTGTGGGAATGAGATAAGTTCTTTCGATGCCGCCCGCGCCCGCATTCAGTTGCGGATCTCGGCCGCGAGGCAGCTATTCTACGAACCGAGGAACCAGGCCGATATGAACTGCGTCGACTTCGTCGTTAGCCGACTTTGCGAAATCAGAGACGATCTCTACGAGCGTGGATCGGAGGCACGAGAACTCCGGATGCATCCAGAGGCCATGCGCTATTTCAGTTTGGAAACATGCAAGGGCATCGAAGGCGCGGGAGAGATTCCGATAGAAATCGCAAGCTCCATCACCATTAATGGCATGCCGGTCGTTCTGGATGAAGACTGCCGGTTTCCTTGTGTCATCGACGCGGAGAACAGGCGACATCTGTTGTAGCGGGCGCTAGGCGGCGAACACGACTTCCACGCGGCCTGGCTTGGCCGAGCGCCGCGGCGGACCGACGACGATTTGCACATTGCGGCCAAGGCGCGCGAGCAACTCGAGCATCTTCGCTTCGCTGATGCCCCGAAACTGGCCGCGCAGCAGTTGCGAGAGCTTGGGTTGGCTGATGCCGAGAACATCAGCGGCACGTTGCTGCGTCCAGCGCCGGGTCTTGATGATTTCGCCAATCTTGCCGGCGAGTTGCGCCTTGACGCGCATTTCGTCGGCATCGGGCAGTCCCAGGTCAGCGTACACGTTGCCGCTGCTATCTTCTATCTCAATCATTGCGCTCTCCCGCTGCATGGGCCTGGGCCGCTTTCAGCCGCGCCCGGATGATCTCCATATCCGGTCTCGGTGTGGCGATGCCAGATGCCGATTTCTTCTGGAAACAGTGCAACACATAAACCGCGTGCTCGAATCTCACCGTATAGACCGCGCGAAAAGCACCATCCTTCGACGATTCCACGACTTCCAGCACGCCTGCAGATCCGAATCCCTTCAACGGCTTCGCCTGTTCGTGCTTTCTGCCGGACTGCGCCTGATACAGCGCAAAGCCAAACATGTCCTGCACGTCCGCTGGCATTGTCTTCAGGTCTCGCTTCGCGGAACCCACCCATCGCAGCGGCTTGACTTCTCGCTCTTCCATGACTCAACGCAGATTATACCCATTTGGGAATATCGGCAGTTCGCTTCTTCCCTGCCTCCGGTCGGAAGCTTGTCCTCTCAGGCCGCGCGTTGAAATGATTAATGTCTGAATGTCGAGACAAAGTACGAAGCCCGCAAAAAAGCCCGCACGAAGCGGGCTTCCCAGGTCACAAGCGGACATCATCAACGTCCACTAAACATCTCACCCCTCGAACACCGGCCGCAAATCCGTCACCTTCAACGACGAATCCGGCGCACGCCCCTTCCTCGAACGCTTGCCCAGATGCAGTTGCATCTGCGAGCCGGCGAGCTTCTCGTCCCGCACCTTCCCGCCGCGCCCGGTGCCGATCATCACGACACCACGCGCATCGATGGCAAGCGCCTGACGCAGCGTCTCCTTCGGATCGAGGCCCATCAGAATGACGCCGCGTCCGCCGCCCGACAGCGTCTTCATCTCGTCCATGCCGAACACGAGCAAACGGCCCGTGCTCGACAGACACGCCACATACGTCGCGCCAGGAATGACCGGCATCGGCGCGAGCGGCACGGCGCCTTCGTCGATCGTCATGAAGGCCTTGCCCGCCTTCTGGCGGCTCACCATGTCGCCGAGCTTCGCGAGGAAACCAAAGCCATTGCTCGATGCAAGCAGCAGTTGCTGTTCGGCATTCGCCGCGAAGTAATGCAGCAGATGCGTGCCCGATTCCAGTTCGATCAGCGACGTCACCGGCACGCCATCGCCACGGCCGCCCGGCAATGCAGAAACCGGCACCGAATACACGCGCCCCTTGCTGCCCCACGCGACGAGCGAATCCGGCGTGCGCGCCTGGAACGCCGCATAGAGTCCGTCGCCCTGCTTGAACGTGAAGCCCGCCGGATCGAGTCCGTGGCCCTTCAGCGCGCGCACCCAGCCCTTCTGCGACACGACCACCGTCACCGGCTCGTCGACGACGCGCGTCTCGAAGGTCGCGCGCTTTTCCTGCTGAATGAGCGTGCGGCGATCGTCGCCGAATTGCTTGGCGTCCGCTTCGATTTCCTTGATGAGCAGGCGCTTCATCGCGGCATCGCTGTTGAGCAACTCTTCGAGCTTCGTCTTCTCGTCGCGCAAGTCGGACAGTTCCTGTTCGATCTTGATCGCTTCCAGCCGCGCGAGCTGACGCAGACGGATTTCGAGAATGTCTTCGGCCTGCCGCTCCGACAGATTGAAGCGCGCCATCAGTGCCTGCTTCGGCTCCTCGGACTCGCGGATGATGCGAATCACTTCATCGATATTCAGGAAGACGATCATCCGCCCTTCGAGAATATGGATGCGGTCGTCGACCTTGCCGAGACGATGCTGCGTGCGCCGCGTCACCGTCACGAACCGGAAACCGACCCACTCGTGCAGGATCTCGACGATGCCTTTCTGACGAGGCCTGCCGTCGGCGCCGATCATCACGAGGTTGATGGTCGCGTTCGATTCGAGGCTCGTATGCGCGAGCAGCGAGTTGACGAACTCCGTCTGATCGATACGGCTCGACTTCGGCTCGAACACGAGCCGCACGGGCGCGTCCTTGCCGGACTCGTCGCGCACGGCGTCGAGCAGCGCGAGCAAGGTCTGCTTGGTCTGGACCTGCTCGGGCGTGAGCGTTTTCTTGCCGAGCTTGATCTTCGGATTGGTGAGTTCCTCGATTTCCTCAAGCACCTTCTGGCTCGACACGCCCGGCGGCAATTCCGTGATGACCACCTGCCACTGGCCGCGCGCGAGTTCCTCGATCTTCCAGCGCGCGCGCACTTTGAGGCTGCCGCGGCCGGTCTCGTAAGCCGCCGAGATTTCCGCGGGCGACGAGATGATCTGGCCACCGCCCGGGAAGTCCGGTCCAGGCACCTTTTCCATCAGACCGGCATGGCCGATCTTCGGATCGCGGATCATCGCGACGGCGGCCTGCGCGACTTCGCGCAAATTGTGCGACGGGATTTCCGTGGCGAGACCCACCGCAATGCCCGATGCGCCGTTCAGCAACAGGAACGGCAGGCGCGCCGGCAGCAGCTTCGGCTCTTCGAACGAGCCGTCGTAGTTCGGCATGAAATCGACCGTGCCCTGATCGATTTCATCGAGCAGCAGGCGCGCGATCGGCGTGAGGCGCGCTTCGGTGTATCGCATGGCCGCGGCGCCGTCGCCGTCGCGCGAGCCGAAGTTGCCCTGACCGTCGATGAGCGGATAGCGCATCGAAAAGTCCTGCGCGAGACGCACGAGCGCGTCGTACGCGGATTGATCGCCATGCGGGTGATACTTGCCCAGCACGTCGCCGACCACGCGCGCCGACTTCACCGGCTTCGCGCCGGACGCGAGGCCCATCTCGCTCATCGCGAAGAGAATGCGGCGCTGCACGGGCTTTTGTCCGTCGCAGACATCGGGCAGTGCGCGGCCCTTCACCACGCTCACCGCGTAGTCGAGATAAGCGCGTTCGGCGTAATCGCCGAGCGTCAGTTGTTCGCCGTCCGGTGCGGTCTGCTCGGCGAAGAGATCGTCTGTGATTCCCATCGAATATCGATATCCGTTATGCGTTGCTTAAGTCGAACTCAGATGTCCGCTTCGACTTCGTTGCCCTTCTCTTCGAGCCAGCTGCGGCGCGACGCCGCTTCGCCCTTGCCCATCAGCATGGTCATGCGCGAGACGGTGAGATCGAAGCCGAGATCGCCGAGGCCGACAGGCAACAGGCGTCGCGTGTCGGGGTTCATCGTCGTGTCCCAGAGCTGTTCCGCGCTCATTTCGCCGAGGCCCTTGAAGCGGCTGATGGTCCATGCCGTTTCGCGCACGCCGTCCTTGCGCAGCTTGTCGAGGATCGCTTCGAGTTCGCCTTCGTCGAGCGCGTAGAGTTTCTGCGCGGGCTTCTTGCCGCGCGCGGGGGCATCGACGCGAAACAGCGGCGGCCGCGCGACGCACACGTGGCTACGTTCGATCAGTTGCGGGAAGTGCTTGAAGAAAAGCGTGAGCAGCAGCACCTGAATGTGCGCGCCGTCGACGTCCGCGTCCGACAGAATGCAGATCTTGCCGTAGCGCAGATTCGTGAGGTCGATCTGATCGTCCGGACCGTGCGGATCGACGCCGATCGCCACCGCGATGTCATGCACTTCGTTGTTCGCGAAAAGCCGGTCGCGTTCCGTTTCCCACGTGTTCAGCACCTTGCCGCGCAACGGCAGGATCGCCTGAAACTCCTTGTCGCGGCCCATCTTCGCGGAGCCGCCCGCCGAATCGCCCTCGACGAGAAAGAGCTCGTTGCGCGCGATGTCCGTCGATTCGCAATCGGTCAGCTTGCCCGGCAACACGGCCACGCCCGAACTCTTCTTCTTCTCGATCTTCTGACCGGCGCGCGTGCGCGCCTGCGCCTGACGGATCACGAGTTCCGCGAGCTTCTTGCCGTATTCGACGTGCTGATTCAGCCACAACTCCAGCGCCGGCCGCGAGAACGACGACACGAGCTTCACCGCATCGCGGCTATTGAGACGTTCCTTGATCTGGCCTTGGAACTGCGGATCGAGCACCTTCGCCGACAGGACGAACGACACGCGCGCGAAGACGTCTTCCGCGAGCAGCTTCACGCCTTTGGGCTGCAGGTTATGAATCTCGACGAAGTTCTTCACCGCCTGAAAAAGGCCATCGCGCAGGCCGGATTCGTGCGTGCCGCCCGCGGGCGTCGGAATGAGGTTCACATACGATTCACGCAAGAGCGGCCCTTCCTCGCTCCACGCGACGACCCACGACGCGCCCTCGCCTTCCGCGAAGGTTTCCTCGGTATTGCGCGAGCTTTCGGCATAGCGCTCGCCTTCGAACAAGGGAATCAGCAGTTCGCTGCCGCCCATGCCTTCGAGCAGATAGCCGCGCAGGCCGTCTTCGTACTTCCAGGTCTGACGCTCGCCCGTCTTCTCGATGACGAGCGCGACTTCGACGCCCGGCAGCAGCACGGCCTTCGAACGCAACAGGCGCTGCAATTCGCCGAGCGGCAGATTCGCGGAGTCGAAGTACTTCGGATTCGGCCATGCGCGCACGCGCGTGCCGCTTTTCTTTGCGCCGCGCTCGGCCGTGCGCGTCGTGAGTTGCTCGACGACATCGCCATTGGAAAACGCGAGTTGCGCGACCTTGTTGTCGCGCCAGACGGTCACTTCGAGACGGGTCGCGAGCGCGTTCGTCACCGAGACGCCGACGCCGTGCAGACCGCCCGAGAATGTATAGGCGCCGCCCGCGGCCTTGTCGAACTTGCCGCCTGCGTGCAGCCGCGTGAACACGATCTCGACGACCGGCACGCCTTCTTCCGGATGCATGCCGAACGGAATGCCACGCCCGTCGTCGTCGACGGAAACGGAGTTATCGTTGTGCAGGGTGACGGTGATCTGCTTGCCGTAGCCGCCGAGCGCTTCGTCGGAGGCGTTGTCGATCACTTCCTGAATGATGTGCAGCGGATTCTCGGTCCGCGTGTACATGCCGGGCCGCTGCTTGACCGGCTCCAGGCCCTTGAGCACCTTGATCGATGCTTCGCTGTAGCCGGCTGCCTTGGCGTTCATGACGAGGCGCTTGCCTCGCTGCGTGCCTGTCGCCATTGCGCTGGATTTTTTCGTGGACATAGTTGAACGTTGATCCGGCTCTCGAGCGTACTCGCGGGAAATGCCACAACGTGACGCCCGATCTGCCGGCGAAATGCTTGATGAAAATGCCTGGCCGGATGCCCGATGAGCGAGGAGGAAAACGGTCCGCCGATCCGTGCCGCGCTAGGAGAATAGCGGTTTTCGCCCGCCGCGCCCACCTCGGACCGATAAAACGCGCCTACTTGCGTTTCGCTTCCAGCTCTTCCCAGCGCTCCAGCGCGACGAGCAATTCCTCTTCGATCGCCGCATGGCGCTCGGACAGCCGCGCACCTTCCTTCGCATCCTTCGCGAAGATCGAGCCGTCTTCGAGCCGCGCGCCGATCGCCTTCTGCTCTTCTTCCAGTTCGGCGATGCGCGCCGGCAGCGCTTCCAGTTCGCGCTGTTCCTTGAACGACAGTTTCACGGTGCGCTGCGCGTTGCGGCCCGCCGCGCTTTCCTTCGGCGCGTCGTCCTTGGGCGCTTCCTTCGCGGTCTGACGCGCCGCTTCCTCCGCGAGACGCTCCGAACGTTCGCGCTGAATCTGCCAGTCGGAGAAACCGCCGACATACTCGCGCCATTTGCCGCCGCCTTCGGCCGCGAACACCGAGGTCACGACGTTATCGAGGAACGCGCGGTCGTGGCTGACGAGCAACACCGTGCCGTCGTAATCCGACAGCAGTTCTTCGAGCAGTTCGAGTGTCGGAATGTCGAGATCGTTGGTCGGTTCGTCGAGCACGAGCACGTTCGCGGGGCGCGCGAACAGACGCGCGAGCAGCAGGCGATTGCGCTCGCCGCCCGACAGCGATCGCACCGGCGAACGCGCGCGCTCGGGCGCGAACAGGAAATCGCCGAGATAGCTCATCACGTGCTTCTTCACGCCGTTCACTTCGACCCATTCGCTGCCTGGACTGATGGTGTCGGCGAGCGACTTGTCGAGGTCGAGTTGCGCGCGCATCTGATCGAAATACGCGGTCTGAATGTTGGTGCCGATGCGCACGCGGCCTTCATCGGGCTGCAACTCGCCGAGAATCAGCTTGAGCAGCGTGGTCTTGCCCGCGCCGTTCGGGCCGACGAGACCGATCTTGTCGCCGCGCATCACGGTGGCCGTGAAGCGATCGACGATCGTGCGCTCGTAGCGCTTCGTCACGTCCGTCAGTTCGGCGACGATCTTGCCGGACTTCTCGCCCTGCCCGACATCGAGCTTCACGTTGCCCTGCACGTTGCGGCGCTCGGCGCGCTCATTGCGCATTTCCACGAGCCGCGCGATGCGCCCGACGCTGCGCGTGCGCCGCGCCTCGACGCCCTTGCGAATCCACACTTCCTCTTGCGCGAGCAGCTTGTCGAACTTGTCCTGCTCGACTTTCTCGACTTCGAGCTGTTGCGCCTTTCTCGTCTGATACGCGCTGAAATTGCCCGGATACGACAGCAGCCTGCCGCGATCCAGTTCGACGATGCGCGTCGCCACGCGATCGAGAAACGCGCGATCGTGCGTAATGAAGAGCAGACCGGAGCGCAGCGTGACGAGCAACTCTTCCAGCCAGCGGATGCCGTCGAAGTCGAGATGGTTGGTCGGCTCGTCGAGCAGCAGCACGTCGGGCTGCACGACCAGCGCGCGCGCCAGCGCAACGCGCTTTTTCATGCCGCCGGACAGGTCGCCCGCGCGCGCGTCGCCGTTAAGGCCGATCTGCGCGAGCGTCGTCGCGACACGCGTGCGCCAGTTCCAGGCGTCGCGCGTGTCGAGCGCCGATTGCAGCGCGTTCATGCGTGCGAGCAGGTCGTCATGCTGCGGGCCTTCGGGCGTGTCGGCGAGCGAATGCGCGACGGCGTCGTACTCGTCGAGGAGTGCGCGCGCGTCGGTGAGGCCGGACGCGACGACATCGAACACGGAGGCGTCGAGATCGAACTCCGGTTCCTGCGGCACGTAGACGGTCGTGAGTTCGCTCTGGCGCGTGACGAGGCCGTCATCGGCCGCGGCGAGACCCGCGACGATCTTCAGCAGCGACGATTTGCCGGCGCCGTTGCGGCCGATGAGCCCGACGCGCTCGCCCGCTTCGAGCGAGAAGTCGGCATGGTCGAGCAATGCGACGTGGCCGAACGCGAGCTGCGCGTCCGAAATGGAATAAAGCGACATGGGAGAACCGGATGAATGGCGAACAGTCGGCGCCACGCAGGGCGACCGATGGAAGCGGCCATTGTACCGGGCGGGGCGCTCGGCGCACGCGGCTTAGGCCGAACGGATGAGGCTTTGCAGCCCCGAGAACAGAAAGGCCGCCCGAATCCGATTCGCGGCGGCCTTCCCTTTTTCGCCTGAAAAGCGCGTTACTTCACGTGCACCTTGATCGTCGAGCTCATTTCCGGCCCGTACGAACGGTGCGCGCCGTCGCCGAACTGCATCGTCAGCGTGTGATCGCCGGGCGGCAGTTTCACATCGGCTTCGGTCTGGCCCTTGCCGAAGTGCAGCGACGTGTCGTTCGCCGGAATCACCGTGCCCTTCGGTAGCGGCTTGCTATCGATCAGCAGATGGTGATGACCGGTGCCATCGGTCATCGTGCCGGCCGGCGCGATCGACATGCCATCGACGCCGAATTTCACGTGGACGGGACTCGTCACGGTCGCGCCGTCCTTCGGTTCGACGAAATAGACGCGTGCCTGCGCATGCGCCGTACCGGCGTATTGCGTCAGCAGCACCGCGCCCGTCAACATCGCACCCAAGAGCTTTTGCTTCATCGTTTTATCTCCATGTTGTGAAACCGGTCGATGGCGTGAATGCGGCGCCGGACACCCGAAAAGCATACACCGGGCTTTCGGGCACGCGTATCCGGACCATCCTGCGGAAACGCGCAATGCAGCACGGCGTCGCGACGGCGGCCGGATCGCGGAACGATCGCGCCGATTCCGGTAAGATGCCGGGTCGCCGCAAAAAGTGCCGTACTGCACCGCACGCGGTCCATTTATCCCTTTCGAATCAAGAGTCTGTCGTGAGCGAAGTCATCGAATACAAAAGCTGGGTCTGCCTGATTTGCGGCTGGATCTACAACGAGGAAGAAGGCGTGCCGGACGAAGGCATCCCGGCCGGCACCCGTTTCGATGACATTCCCGTCGACTGGCGCTGCCCGCTGTGCGACGTGGGCAAGGCCGACTTCGTCGTCGTCGAGTTCTGATTCGTGCCTCCGCGCTTGGCGCGCGGCTCCATCGTTTCATATTCGTTGCATTTTTCAGCGCGCCACCGCGATCAGCTCGCGGCTCGCTTCGTCCACCGGCGCGCGATGCCAGTCACCGTACCAGTCGATGTGCGCGAAACCCGCCTGCGTCAGCAGACGCGCGAGTTCGTCGCGCGTGCGAAAGCGCAACTCGCTCGGCGCGCCGAGCGTTTCTTCGGGCGTCGACAGGAAGCGATAGTGCGTCGTGAACGCAACGCGGCCGGTCGAGAGCGGATCGGGCGCGGCGTGCCGTTCCTGCCAGACTTCTACCGCTTTTCCGTCCGGCGCTTCGATGCGTCGTGACGAACGCGCCGGCGTCCAGTTTTCCCACGCGCGCGCTGCCGGATCGCGGCTGTCGAACGCGATCGCGCCGCCCGGCCGAATCGCGCGGCGCGCGGCTTCGAACGTCGCCAGAAGCGCTGCATCGTCGAGAAACACTTGTGCGACGTGGCCCGTCATCACCAGCAGATCCGCCGCGCCGACGAACGGCAGCGCGGTCGCATCGCCTTCGATCCACGTCACCTCGTCGCCCTCCGGGCGCGCCCGCGCGACTTGCAGCATCTGCGGCGACGGATCGATGCCCGTCACGCGATGCCCGCGCTTCGCCAGTTCGCAGGCGAGCAGCCCCGTGCCGCAGCCGAGATCGACGACATGCCGCGCCGATTCCGCCAGCGCAAGATAGAACGCGGTGTCGTCGGCGAACGGATTGAGGGCGTCGTACAGCGCGACGAGACGCGGATCGGTATAGAGCATCAACGGCTCTGATACGCGAGCGCGTCGCGCAGTGGCTGGCTGCCGACCATGATCGGGCCGCTGAACGGCGTATCGAGGTCGAGGATCACGAGCACCGCCGACGCGATCGACAGCGCGCCGAGCATGATCGTCACGAGCGAAAGCGCATTGCGCGGCGCGATCAGCCCGAAGCACAGAAAGATGATGAGCAGCCAGCCGACCAGAATGCGATCGAACGGATAGGAAATCGACCCGTGCGCCTCCTCGACCAGCTTCCAGCGCAGCGCGATCAATTGCTCGAAGCGCGCGGCGGCATCGGCGGCGAGCTGGCGATGATAGTCATCGTGTGGATGAAGCATGCGCACTTCGTGCTGGGCGCGGCTCAATATCTCGCCGAGCGTGTTGCTCGCGAGGCTGTCGGGGTTCTCCGGTGGCGCGACGTTCGGGTAGACGCCGGTCGGGCGCGGCTCGTTCGGCCACGTGCTGGCGATCGCCGCCGCCGTGTAGGAGCGCAGGAGGTCGCGCGCCTGATCGAGATCGGCGCCGTAGTCGCGCATCGCCCGATCGAGCTCGATGATCGAGGTCGCGTAGCCGCGCATGTCGCTGTTGGTGGTGTCGAAAACCGTTTTCGCCGATGCGGTCAAGAGGCCGAGCACGAGCGCCGCGAACGTGACCAACATGCCGACGAGCAATTGAACCAGCTGCACCGTTTCCTGCGCCTTGTGCTCCTCGGGCAGGAGCGGCCGCACGATCGCGCCTAGGCCCGTGCTGGCCAGAAGAAGAATGAAGACGAGCACTGCGGACTGGATTTCGGTCATGAACGCATGAGCCGTTAGGGCGAGTCTTGAGTGGTCGCATTATCGGCGGGAAACAGCTTACGGTTCAATGTGTAAGGGATGTTCGAGCGAGCGGAGCGGGAGAAGAGACAGCAGCAGAAAGCCGCGACACGCGGCAAGCGGGACGTTAGTCCCCCGGCAGGCACAATGGTTCTTTTTTGTAGGTGACCGTTCGCAATGAAACGTAAGCCTATCAAGGCTTTGGCCGCATTTCAATTCGACAGGCAAAGTGAGATATGGTCGTTGTTGGTACAGACGATATGGCAAGGTTGGTACAGCCGGGGGCGGCTATCAGATGCTGATGATGTGTTTTTCCGACCCGGTGATTGTCAACCGGTGGACCTATTGGGGGCCCCTAGCAGAGAAACGTCGAATAGCCCATTTTAGCGAGGCGGGAGCCGTGTAGACTTTCGCGCATCGATTCTATGGGGACTGAGCAGATGAGTGACGGTGTGGATGTGCGTGCGTGGATGACATTTGCGACATCACTTTTCGCTGTCATTGTGGCCATTGCCCTTCTCGGCTACATCGGGTGCCCGCACGCATTCTTCTATACGCCGGATAGGAGATTTTTAGTACCTGCTGTTGTGTCTATCGCGTTCTTCCTTGCAATATCCGTTTGCTGCGCGATCATGACGTTTTTCCGAATTCCGAAGGATTGGCATTGGCTTTTCCTGCCAATTGTCATGGTCTTACTTATCGCCAGTCACGAAATACAGGCAGTTGTTTTGCTGGTTTGTAGGTAGCTCATATCTGACAGAGCGTGGCTTGCCGACCGATAGGCAGGTTGATGAGTTCCGGCAACGAAGAGCTTGGGCGAATTACCGGATGTGCATGTTTCGAAACTAACCGCGCTGCGGCTTGAAGTCTCTAGTTCCCAAGGTGAATTGGACCCATGTCTTACCGACGAACGGCACGAGACCCTTGGGCACCTTGCGCTTGAACCAATATGGACCCGGTGCCGGAACGTTCCCAAAGGTAGCGATTCTCTACGGACATAGTGTTGCTGAGGCGGAAAAGGTCATCGTTGGTACGTCCGTTGGTGCAGCAAGTGGTACACCACGGAGACCTACGAAACCTTTAGAGCCTTACTGGGAGGGGAAGAGAGACGAACTGTAGAGCAGAAATTGGTCCCCCCGGCAGGAATCGAACCTGCATCTAGCGCTTAGGAGGCACTCGTTCTATCCATTGAACTACGGGGAGTGGACCGCGCCCGGCCGACGCGTCGGCGAGCGAGCGCAGAGTATAGCAAACGCCATCGGCGTGATCGGCTGGAACGCGAAGAAAATCGGACGCTTCAGCACGCGTCGATAAAAAGCTCGAGAACCAAGGGTTTATCCCTATCAAGTCGCGCCGAAGTCTGCCGCCATCGGAGTAATGGACCCATTTCCCGATATCAAGCCGCAGGGCGCATTCTCGGCGTTGCTGGCAGACCAGGACCTGACGCACCTCGAACGGGTGCTGCGTCGTTCATTGTCGTGCGATCTCGGCGGGCCGTTGCTGCCGCCTTCGTACTGGCGCGAGCGGCTGGCATCCATCACCCGTCAGTCACATCTCTCCCACACGCAGATACAGACGGTGCACCGCCTGTATCTGCATATCGACGCCTTCGAAGCCGCCGGGCGCGAACGTGAGCAAGCGCCCGTCGCCGCGGCCGGCGGCGGGACGTCTTCAGGCGCCTGAGCACGCTTCAATGACGATGCCTCAGCCACCATTCGCGCAGCGGATGCCGATGCGCGTGATCGCGCGCCGCCACACGCTTGCGATGCTCGTCGCGCCAGCCCTGCGCGAGAAGCACGATGACGATCGTCGCGAGGCACGCGAGTCCGACGAAAATGCTCGAAAAATCCCACATGGCGCCCTCCCGCTCTTCGATGCCGCCATGCTTGAATTCTAGGTCACTGCACGCGCCGTCTCACGCCGCCTGACGCGCGCGCTGCTGCTGTTGCGCGTGCGCCGCGAGCCGCACCGCCGCGTTGGCCGCGCCATAGCCGTCATAGCCGCCGCGCCGCTCGATCACTTCCAGGAAGAAGCGCTGATCGAGCTGCTCCGTGTACGCATGAAAGAACTCGCCGCCGCGTTCGTCGCGATCGTAGAGGATGTTGTGCTCGTGCATCTGGTCGATCTGCTCGTCGGGCAGGCCGAAGCGCGCAACCAGGTCGTCGTAGTAGTTGCGCGGGATGCGCAGGAATTTGACGCCATCGGCTTCCAGGCGGGGAATCGCATCGAAGATATCCGGCGTGCTGAACGCGACGTGGTTCAGGCCCGAGCCGCGATACGTCGACAGCGATTCCGACACCGCCGTATAACGGTCCACCGACGCGTTCAGCGCGATACGCACCGAGCCGTCGCGGCTGCGTACCGCGCGGCTGCGCACGAGTCCGTACGGATCGGGTACGAGCACGGCGGCCTCGGTCTCGAAGCCGAACGCGCTGCGGAAAAACAGCACCCACGTGTCGAGCGCATCGGCGGGCAGCGAAAGACATACGTGATCGATACGCGAGAGCGGCCCCACTTCATACGGCCCGTCGATGTCGGTCAGAATGAAATCGGACTCCCAGAGCGTCGGACCGCCCGGCGCTTCGTCGACGAAATAATCGAGGCTGCCGTCGGGTGACTGCACGCCCGGCACCACGCGCTCGTTCGGGCCCACGCTTCCCGAGAACGGTTTCGAGCCGTACGCCGCGGCGCGTTCGAACGCGAGCTTCGCATCGTCGACATGAAAGGCGGACGCGCACAGCGACAAGCCGTGCTTCTGGAAAAACGCGCTCGCGAACGAATCGGCTTCCGCATTGAGCACGATCGAGCCCGCGCCATGCCGGTACAGCGCGACATCCTTCGAGCGATGCTTGCCCGCGAGCCTGAAGCCGAGCCTGCCGAGCCATCGCGCGAGATGCTCGCGCGTGGAGTCGTCGACGGCGAATTCGAGAAACTGGAAGCCGATATGCTCCGGCGGCGCGGGCGGATTGAACAGTTCGGGCGGCACGTCCTTGCCCATCGCGCCCATCAGTTCGCGCGTCTGCTCTTCGAGAAAGCGCAGCGAGCGATGACCATCCGCCGCCGTGATCGCGGTCGGAGCGGCGCGAAAGCCGTCGTTGAAGATTTCCAGCGACAGCGGCCCCTTGTAGCCCGCTTCGAGCACGCGCGCCGTGAAGCCCGCGACATCGAACGCGCCCTGCCCCGGAAAGCACCGATAGTGGCGGCTCCATTCGAGCACGTCCATCGCGAGCAGGGGCGCATCGGCGATCTGCACGAACGCGATGCGATCGCCCGGAATCGATGCGATCTCCTCCACCGAATCGCGGATCGACAGCGTGTGGAAGGTGTCGAGCGCAAGACCGAGACTCGGATGGTTCACCGCATCGACGAGCTTCCACGCGTGCTTGTACGAGTTCACGTAACGGCCCCACGCGAGCGCTTCGTACGCGACGATCACGCCTGCCTGCTCCGCGGTGTTCGCGAGCACGCCGAGTTGATCGGTGATCAGCGCGTCGTCGCGAATCGTGTCCGGCGACACGTTGCTGCACACGAGAATGCGGTCGGTGCCGAGTTCGTGCATCAGCTCGAACTTGCGCTTCGCGCGCTCGACGTTGCGCGCGAGCCGCTCGGGGCTCACGCCGTCGAAATCGCGGAACGGCTGAAACAGGTAGATCTCGAGACCGAGGTCGGCGCACATGCGGCGCACGTCGGCGGGCGTGCCGTCGAAATACAGCAGATCGTTCTCGAAGATCTCGACGCCGTCGAAACCGGCGGCCTTGATGGCCCGCAGCTTCTCGGGAAGCGTGCCGCTGATGGATACCGTCGCGATGGATGTCCGGATTGAACGCAGCATCGCTGCCTCCTGATTGCAGATGCGGATGGATCGGGTGCGGTTGCTGTCAGTGTAGGACGTCCGCGCCGGGGACGACGGATAACACACGCGCAAATCCTCGTCCACGCACGCAATCCATCTCATTCTGCGAGATAATAACAAACTAACTAGACCGTACAAATTAGTGAAAACACGAACCGACAAGGTTCGCGCGCACGTTCACACTGCGACGTATTCAATTTCGCACTGCAGCATGCAGTGCTCATCCATGCCGGAGCGCTCGCATGACCAACAAGACTTCGTACCTCATCGGCCTGATCGGATCGGGCATCGGCGGCTCGCTCACGCCGGCCATGCACGAAAAGGAAGGCGGCAATCTCGGCCTCAATTACGTGTACCGGCGCATCGACCTGCAGGCGCTGAAACTGGAGCCGACCGCCCTGCCCGATCTGCTCGACGCCGCCGAACGCATGGGCTACGACGGCCTGAACATCACGTATCCGTGCAAGCAAAGCGTGATCCCGTTGCTCGATGACCTCGATTCCGACGCGCGCGCGCTCGGCGCCGTGAACACGGTGGTGCTGAAGGACGGCAAGCGCATCGGCTACAACACGGACTGGTCGGGCTTCGCGCGCGCGTTCCAGCGCGGGCTGCCCGGCGCGCCGCTCGAGCGCGTCGTGCAACTCGGCGCGGGCGGCGCGGGCGCGGCCGTCGCGCACGCGGCGCTCGCGATGGGCGCGCGCGAACTCACGCTGTTCGACTCCGACGCAGCACGCGCGGCCACGCTCGCCGCCGAACTCGGCGCGCGCTTTGCCGATCGCGTCGTGAAAAGCGGCGGCGACCTGCGCGAGACGCTCGCCAACGCGAGCGGCCTCATCCACGCGACGCCGACCGGCATGGCGAAGCTGCCGGGCATGCCGTTGCCCGCCGAGTATCTGCACAAGGAATTGTGGGTCGCGGAAATCGTCTATTTCCCGCTCGAAACAGAACTGCTGAAAGCGGCGAAGGCGCTCGGCTGCCGCACCGTGAGCGGGGGCGGCATGGCGGTGTGCCAGGCAGTCGATGCATTGCGCATCTTCACCGGCTGCGAGCCGGACGCCGAGCGCATGTTCGCGCATTTCCAGACCTTGCTGGAACGCTAAAGCCTGATAGCGACGAAAAAACGGCGACCGCGTGAGCGTGTCGCCGTTTTGTCATCTGCGCGAAGAATGGATCAGCCGTCGCGCCGCATGTAGCGCAACACCGCATCGACGATCATTTCGCGATGACGCGCACGCGAGCGCACGCCCGACGGATCGCGCCCGAATGCCGCGCCCCACGTATGACGGTTCGCCACGCGGTGAAAGCAGAACGAGCTGATCATCAGATGCAGGTCGATCGGATCGACGTCGTCGCGAAACGTGCCCGCCGCGACACCGCGCGAGATGAGATCCTCGATGGTCTTCACGACGGTCGAGTTGCGAGCCTTGAAGGTCTTCGACAGTTCGATGTACTTCGCGCCGTGAATGTTTTCGATGGTCACGAGCCGCACGAAATCACGATGCTTGTCGTGATAGTCGAACGTGAAGCCGACGAATTCGCGCAATGCTTCCTCCGGCTCCATCTCCGCGAGCTGCAATTCCTGCTCGAGCGCGCGGATATCGCCGTAGACCTGCTCCAGAACCGCTTCGTACAGCCCTTCCTTGCTGCCGAAGTAGTAGTACAGCATGCGCTTCGTGGTGTTGGTGCGCTCCGCGATGGCGTCGACGCGCGCGCCCGCGAGGCCCATCGCCGAAAACTCCTGCGTGGCGATGTCGAGAATGTTCCGCTTGGTCTCCTCAGGATCGTACTTGCGCCGCCCTTCTACTGTGGTCGACGAGGGCGCAGGACTGGCGGCCTTGCTTCCTTTTTTCATTTTTCTGTCTGAGAACGGCATTGAAAATCGATTCTAGCACGCGATATTGGCGCATCCTCGCCATAACAGGCGTTCGACGCCGAGGGCTTCACCTATAATTTTTTCACCCCACACAAATCGAAAATCATATGCGCATGAAGCGTTCTAGCCTGCTCGCCGCCTCGTTTCTCAGTGTGTCATTTGGAGCGCTGGCGCAGACCGCGCTGCCGCCCGGCCACCCGTCGTCGAAACAGCTTATGGCCGCCGAAGGCGTCATGACGAGCGCGAACATCGCGCGCGGCGCCGCCGACGTGTGTCATATCGATGCCGCGAAAGTCGCGCGCTTCAAGGATGTCGTCCGCACGAGCTACCCCGACGCGCCCGATTTCGACGGCGAATGGAAGCTCGGTCTCGCGCAGGCGCAGCCGACCGTCGATCGCTTCGCCAAGCTCAAGACGAGCAATCCCGCCGAGTACAAGAAGGAAATCGGCGAGGCGTGCCCGGCGCTCGATCGCGGCATCGACGAAGTCACGCAGCAGCAGCAGTAATCACGCGTTCCTGCCGTCGTAGTGCGCGCGCTTCTCGGCGTACATCGCGGCGTCGGCGCGCTGCAGCGTCGGTTCGAGGCGCTCGCCTTCGTGCGCGGTGGCCGCGCCCATCGCGAAGGATAGCGGCATGCCCGAATAGAACTGGTTGTTCACTTCGAGCAACTGGCGAATGCTGTCGATCACGGCTTCGCCGCCGCGCTCGTCGGTGCCGGGCAGCAGCACCATGAACTCGTCGCCGCCGATGCGCGCCGCCTGAAACGGCTTCTCCACCGCCTTGCCGAGCACTTCGCCCGCGCGGCGCAAGAGCGCATCGCCGGCGGCGTGACCGAGTTGATCGTTGACGGCCTTGAGCCCGTTGACATCGACGGCGACCGCCGTGACCGGGAACGGACCCTTGCGCTCCAGGCGATTGATCTCGTCGATGTAGAACGAGCGGTTCTTGAGCTTCGTGAGCACGTCGTGCTTGCCGAGAAACTCCAGATACGCCTCGGCCTTCTTGCGCGCTGTGATGTCCGTCAGCGCGATCAGCACGAGATCCCAGCGCGCTTCATGTCCCGGAAACACCGAGAACTGCAGATGCACGTGCACTTCGCTGCCATCGAGCGAATAGTTGAGCACCTCGCGCTGATGAAACAGCTTGCCGTCCCACAACTCGATCAACTGTTCCTGGAAGTGCTGCTGCATGTCGTCGCGGAACACGTCGGGCAGGCGCGAGAGCAGCGTCGCCTTATCGGGGGCGGCGAACATGCGCAAGGTGTGCTGATTCACGTCGCGCACGTGGATTTCCTGCATGCAGCGCTCGACGAATTCCGGATGCACGTTGGTGAAGGTGCGAAAGTCGACGATGCCGCGCTCGCGCACATCATCGAGCAGCGCCTTCACGGAACTGAAATCCTCCACCCACAACGACACCGGCGAATGCTCGAACAGCCCGCGCGCGTAGAGTTCGCTCGCGGCGGCCGTGCGCCGCATCGCTTCGAGCTCGGTGATGTCCTCGATGGTGACGAGCACGCGGCTCCACGTGTCCTCGTGCCCCGGCAGGACGACCGCCTTCAACAGCACATCGAGGCGCGCGCCGTCGAGCGTGTAGTTGACGGTCTGGCTCACGAAGCGCGGCTTGCCGGACCACAGTTGTTCGAGCTCGTCGACGTGTGTGGTGAGCATGTCGTCGCGAAACACGCGATCCAGGTTCTGCACCAGATGATCGACGTCCTTCGCGTGAAACAGCGACAGCGTGCGCTGATTGACCTTCACGACGCGAATGCGCGACGAGCATTCGGCGATGCGTTCGGGATTCTCGGCGAGAAACGCGCGCAGGTCGGTGACGCCCGCCGCGCGCCAGCGCTCGAACTGCTCGCGCACGGCGCTGAAATCCTCGAGCCAAAGGGAGACGGGCGCGAGGTCGAACATGTCGGCATCGTCCTCCGGCACGCCCGCCGGCATGAATTGACCGGCAGCGCGGCGCGGGTCGTTTGGCATGGTCATCCTTTCGGCTCGCGCCGGCTCAAAAATAGGTCGCGGAATTCATCTCATTATTGTAGCGCGCGTCAGTTTTCGAGGGCCGAATCGACGCCGCACCTGTGCCGGGGCGCGGCGTTTGCGCTCATGCCGGATATCGGGGGCGGATGCTACACTCGATTGGCTTCGCCCGCGCCGCGCGCACTCTCGGGGCGCTCCGCCCGGGCACGTTTGCTGCACCGCTCGCATCATCGGCGCGCTGTGCCGCATCCATTCACATCGCTAGAAGAAGGAGGCACGACTCTCATGGCTGATTTCCGCATCTGGTCCGATGAATTTCCGGCCAACGGCTTCATGACGCATGCGCAGGAGTTCGACCAGCAGGCGTTCGGCGGCTCGGGCGAGAACGTTTCCCCGGCGCTGCAATGGGAAGATCCGCCCGCCGACACGCACAGTCTCGCGCTCACCGTCTACGATCCGGACGCGCCCACGGGCAGCGGCTTCTGGCACTGGATCGTCGTCAATATTCCGCCGGACACGCGCTCGCTGCCGCGCAACGCCGGCAAGGCCGACGGCAGTCTGCTGCCGCAAGGCGCGCTGCAGCTTCGCAACGACTACGGCACGGTCGGCTTCGGCGGCGCGGCGCCGCCGCGCGGCGACAAGCCGCATCGCTACATCTTCCGCATTCATGCGCTGTCGGCGGAAAACCTGCCGCTCGACGTCAACACGACCAACGCGGTCGCGCGCTTCATGACGCATCTGAACGAGATCGATTCGGCGACCTACACCGGCCTCTACGAGCTGAAGTAAGCGCCCCGCACGGCGCGGCCCACTGCGGCCGCGCCGCAGCCCTACAAGCCATTTGAAAACGGCGCGTCCTACAATGCGCCGCCCGCCACTTCCCGCCCATCGATGGATTCCGATCAAGGTCTGCCGCTGCCCCAGCGATACTGGGCCATTGCCGTCGTCGCGCTCGGCATCACGCTCGCGGTGCTCGACGGCGCCATCGCCAACGTCGCGCTGCCGACCATCGCGCGCAATCTGAACGCGTCGCCCGCCGATTCCATCTGGGTCGTCAACGCGTATCAGCTCGCCATCACCATTTCGCTGCTGCCGCTCGCGTCGCTGGGCGATCGCATCGGCTACCGGCGCGTGTACATGGCGGGGCTCGCGCTGTTCACGGTGTCGTCTTTTGCGTGCGCGCTGTCGGGCTCGCTCGTTACGCTCACCATCGCGCGCGTCGTGCAGGGCTTCGGCGCGGCGGGCATCATGAGCGTCAACACGGCGCTGGTTCGCATCATCTATCCGCAGGATCAGCTCGGGCGCGGCGTGTCGATCAACGCGACGGTCGTCGCGATCTCGTCGGTGATCGGGCCGACGGTCGCCTCGGGCGTGCTCGCCGTCGCGACCTGGCCATGGCTCTTCGCGATCAACGTGCCGATCGGCCTCGCGGCCTTCGCGATCGGCTGGAAGTCGATGCCGCGCACGCCTGGGCATCGACAGCCTTACGACTACATCAGCGCGATCATGAACGCGCTGTTCTTCGGCATCGCGATCGTCGCGGTCGATGGTTTCGGGCATGGCGAGCACCGCCCGTATCTGGTCGGCGAACTCATCGCGACGGCGGTCATCGGCTACTTCTTCGTGAAGCGGCAACTGACGCAAAGCGCGCCGCTTTTACCCGTCGATCTGTTGCGCATTCCGGTGTTCGCGCTGTCGGTCGCGGCGTCGGTGTGTTCGTTCTGCGCGCAGATGCTCGCGTTCGTTTCGCTGCCGTTTCTGCTGCAGGACTCGCTCGGCATGAGCCAGGTCGAGACGGGCTTTCTGATGACGCCGTGGCCGCTCGTCATCGTGTTCGTCGCGCCGCTCGCGGGCGTGCTCGCGGATCGCTATTCGGCCGGGCTGCTCGGCGGCATCGGGCTCGCCATTCTCACGGTCGGCCTGGTGCTGCTCGCGAGCGTCGGCGCGCATCCGGGCGCGTTCGACATCGCCTGGCGCATGGCGGTCTGCGGGCTCGGCTTCGGGCTTTTCCAGTCGCCCAACAATCGTCAGATGCTCGCGTCCGCGCCGCGCCATCGCAGCGGCGGCGCGAGCGGCATGCTCGGCACCGCGCGCCTCACCGGGCAGACGCTGGGCGCAGCGCTCGTGGCGCTGATCTTCGGCGTCGCGCCGAAGCAAGGCGCGGTGATCGCGCTCGCCGTCGCGGCGGCGTTCGCGGCGGTCGCCGGCGTGGTCAGCGTGCTGAGGCTCACCGGCAAGCACAGCGTCGAGCCTGCCTGACCCGTCCTCTACATCGCGCCTCTTCGCGCTGGGCACAGCCTTTGCTGAAATTGCGGGCAAGCATTCCGCCAGTCGCGGAACGTTCGCAATCAGCAACAAGGAGTGTGTTCATGGCCATTTCCCTCAACGGCCGCAAGGTCGCGATCCTCGCTGTCGACGGATTCGAGCAGGCAGAACTCGTCGAACCGCAACGCGCGCTGAAGGAAGCCGGCGCGCAGGTGGATATCGTGTCGCAGAAGCCCGGCCAGATTCAGGGCTTCAGACACGTCGACAAGGGTGACAAGGTGAATGTCGACGTCACCTTCGATGCCGCCACCGCCGCCGACTACGACGCGCTGGTGCTGCCGGGCGGCGTCGTCAACGGCGATGCGATCCGCCTCGACGCCCGAGCGCAAAGCTTCGTGAAGGATGCCGACGCGGCGAAAAAGCCCATCGCGGTGATCTGTCACGGCGGCTGGCTGCCGATCTCGGCGGGCATCGTCGCGGGCCGCACGATGACGAGCTGGCCGAGTCTCCAGGACGACGTGCGCAACGCCGGCGGCACGTGGGTCGATCAGGAAGTGCAGATCGACGGCAATCTGATCACGAGCCGCAAACCCGACGATCTGCCCGCGTTCAACCAGGCGCTGATCGAGGCGCTCGGCCGGGCTCACGCCGCCTGATTTCATCCAACGGGAGCGAAAGCAGATGCCGATATTGTCGATGTCATATGCACGCGCGGCCTGCGCGGTCGCCTTGTCGCTGGCCGCCGCGGCGGAGTTCGCGCCGGCCGCGCAGGCCCAGACCGTGCGCGCCGCGAGCGCCGTGCAGAGCGAGAAGCTCTCGCCCGTCGATCAGCAGTTCCTGCAGGACGCCGGCCAGGCGGGCGCAACGGAACTCGCCGCGAGCAAGCTCGCGCTCACCCATGCGAGCGACCGGCAGGTGCGGGAGTTCGCACAGCGAATGATCGTCGATCACACGAAGCTCGCGCGCAATCTCGACGTGCTGGCGAAACGCCACGGCATCACCACGCCGCCCGCCGCCGATACGGCCGTGATCGGCAGTCTGCAAAATCTTCAGGGCGCGGAGTTCGACAAGGCCTATATTGAAAAGGTAGCCGTGGGCGGGCATCAGAAGGCCGTCGAACTGTTCAGGAAAGAGAGCGAAAGCGGCAACGACACCGCGATGAAGGCGGCCGCGAGCAAGGCGCTTCCGATCATCAGCCATCACTACGAGATGGCGCAGCAGCTCGCCAAAGCGAAGGCGGCATCATGAGCGTCGCGAATGTCGCCGCGCTCGCGGCCGCCTCCCGTTCGACCTCCCGCCCCGCCTATGAGGACTCGACCATGCACATCACGTTCGCAGACGAAGCCCCCGTTTTTGACGGCGACGACCTCGCGGTCCACTTCGCCGCGCTCATCGACGGCGAGCCGGTCGTGTGTTCGATCACCGCCGAAGCGCTCGAAGATCACTTCGGAGCGGAGTCGCCACGCGAGGAACATCTGCTCGACGCGTTCGCGCGCGGCTCGGCGCGCATCCGCGCCGTGTGCGCCGAAGTGCTCGACGACAACGGCGGCCAGCCCGCCGTGCTGAGGAGCGGCCTGTTCCGCGTCGCGGGCATGGAGCCGGATTGAGCGCACGCGTCGTGTAGCGCAGCCAAGCTGTCCCTGTACCACCCAAAGCCAACAAGGAGGGAACATGTCCCTGATCATTGCGGGCCGATTTCAGACCTTTCGCGCCGCGGAAACGGCAGCCCAGAAGCTCTTTGCGCGCGGCTTCATCGAAGAAGACGTGACGCTCTTTTTCGTCAATCCGAGCGGCCAGCACGCGCGTTATCCGGTCGGCGGCGATGTCGGCACGGATGCAGGCGCGAGCGCCGCGCCCAAGGGCGCCGGCAAGGGCGTGACGATCGGCGCGGTCGCTGGCGCCGTGGTGGGCGCGGCGATCTTCGCGGTCTTTCATGCGCCCTTGCTCGTCTCGGTGATCGCGGCTGGCGTCGGCGCTTATGTCGGCTCGCTCGTCGGCGCGATGTCGCATACGAAAAAGCCGGGCCATGCCGGGCATGCCGAAGAACCTGCGCGCCATGCGGGCGTGCTGGTCGCCGTGCATGTATCGCCGGAAACGCAGGAACAGGCCGCGACGGCGCTGCGCGAAGCGGGCGGCATGGATGTCGAGCGCGCGTCGGGCCGCTGGCAGCAAGGCCGCTGGAGCGACTTCGATCCGCTGCAGCCGCCGCATCCGGTCGGCGAGTTCGCGCACACGCGTGCGTGATGAGTCTCTGGATGTGTCGATGCAAACGCCCGCATCGTGCGGGCGTTTTTTCTTGTCTCAGACCCAGGTCGAGCGCGCGTGATGACGCGGGAGGTTCGCCCGGATACCGCAATCGGCGGGCAGCACGCGCGCCTTTCCGTCCTGCGCGGCGTGCGGTTCGCAGACGCGCCCATACTCGGCGCGCGCTGCCGGCGCGTCGATCGTGTGCTGACGGACATGCATGGTGATCGCGGATGCCGCGATCGCCACCAGTATCAGAGACTCGCGATTCGCGAGCCGGTTGAAGATTTTCACTACGCTCTCCTGTTGCCGTGTCTTGCGCGCGTCTCGCGGACCGGACGCGCGCTGTAATGCCGTATCGACAGCAAGTGATATGCCGCGAATCGAATGACGCGGGCACGCCGCGTGCGCTATAAATCGGCGAGCCGCATCCCGCCGGGAGAGTGCGCCGTGACAATGTCGAAACCAATGGGAGGTGTTATATGAGCACGAACGTCGTATCGGTACTCAACGATCTCGTCGAAACCTCGAAGGACGGGGAAAAGGGTTTTCTCAAGGCGGCAGAGGATACGCGTGATCCAAGCCTCAAGCTGCTGTTTCAGAATCGCGCGCAGAAGTGTACGGAAGGCGCGCGCGAACTACAGGACATCGTCGCGCGGCTCGGCGGCAAGCCCGAAACCGGCGGCTCAGTGGCGGGCGCGCTGCATCGCGGCTGGGTCGATGTGAAATCGGCCGTGACCGGCCACAGCGATCACGCGATCCTCACGGAATGCGAGCGCGGCGAGGATGCCGCGAAAAAGAACTATCGCGAGGCGCTGGACAAGGATCTGCCCGCCGATATCCGCGCCATCGTGGAGCGCCAGTACCAGGGCGTGCTGGAAAATCACGACCGCATCCGCGATCTGCGCGATCAGTACGCGGCCGCGAAGTCCTGATGCGATGATGCGCGCGGCCCCGGCAATCGCCACGGGCCGCGAAAAAGCAAACGGCCGCGCAATGCGGCCGTTTGTCCGTCAAGCGTACGAGGGCTGCGCTTACTGCGGCTGGCCCTTGTCGTTGGTGCCGAGCGCCGAAGCCGCCGCCGCTGCCGACGCGCCCTTCAGCTTGTGCGCCTTGTCCTGCTGATGCAGATAGGTGCCCTTCTGCTTCTTCGCGTGCGCGCCAGCGTCGGCGCCTGCCGTGGCCGCGTCGGATGCTGCCTGCGCGAAGGCCGCCGTCGAGAACGCCAGCGCGAGCGCGCCGATCAATGCCATCTTTTTCGTCTTCATGAAGAGCTCCTTTTTTTGCCGGGGCCTCTGAATGCCGGGCTGCTGCGCATTCGAGAACCGCCTGTCTGAGTGACGCCCTGAACGGTCGTACTCGTTTTTAAGTTTCGAAGTGCTGCGAGGTGATACGCACTACGTGAAGCGTCTTTGCGACTGAAGCACCCGACAATCCAAACCCGGGCCCCAATGTGCGAACCCGCGCTTCGTCCGATTCCTCGCCGTGTACGGCGATTCGTCGAACCCCGCGCGGGTTCTGTGCTGCTGGCACTCAACCGCGGCCCGCCTTGGCGAAGCCGGGCATACGAACTATGCCATTACTTGGCGGCGATTTTAAGGTGATTCTTCACGGAAGCAACACCCGAAACGTTCGAAACGACTTCTTCCGCAGCGGTCTTGTCCTCGGCTGACGGCACCGTGCCCGTCAGCGAGACGATGCCCGACTTCGTCTTCACATGGATATGCGTGGACTTGACGTTCTTTGCGCCGAGCAGTTCGGCCTTGACCTTGGTGGTGATCGTGCTGTCGTCGACCTTCTGGCCGATCGACGTGTCCGAACCGCTCGTCGACGATGCCGAATTAGTCTGCGCACTCACGTTCAGCGCGAACACCACACATGCGATACCGCCTGCTGCCTTCAGGAATTGAGTCGTCTTCATGGCAATACTCCCATTTTGTCGATTATGGTCTGGCGCCCCGTTCGCCCGACTTCGTGCGACTTCGTGCGCGAGGCGGCTCTTCGATGACGTCCGCGCCGTAGCACGCGGATCGTGTACTCCCCTCCGCAACTTGCGTGCCGGGCCCGTTCATCGCGTGAAGAGAACCGTGGACGGCGCGCTCGGAAGCCTCGCCCGTCAAGGCTTTCGTACGCTCTCGAACAAATCTTCGACGCTTGTCGGCGGCGTTGCCGGGGCACGGGGCGCGTGCGCTGAAACGCGCGGTGCTTTTGTCTGGGCACGTGTAAAAACTGCGTGAAAGCAGCCTGCGGCTGGCTTCGAAAGAACAAAGCCAAGCGCAAAAAACGTAGTTGTGGCGAGAGCTTAACGAACGATGGCACGGCTGTTGCTTTACTACCCGCAAACCAGCCCATTACGTCTAGAACAATCGAGGATTAGCAAGCAATGCCGCCTACACTCGAACTCCGCGCGAAGCAAACGCTCGCCCTGACGCCGCGACTTCAGCAGTCGGTCCGACTTCTTCAACTCTCATCACTGGAGTTCCAGCAGGAACTGAGAAACGCCCTCGACACCAATCCGTTTCTCGAATACGACGAGTCGCAGACCGAAGACAACGCGCTCGGCGCCGACAACGGCAACTCGATGAGCGAATCAACCGCATCGAGCGCAGCCGATGGCGCGACCGAAGCGCCGCTCGCGCCCGAAAGCGGCATGGACAGCGAGCAAAGCGCCGACACCGGATCACGCGATGATTCGGTCAACGAATTCTCGTCGGATCCCTTCGGCCGCGGCTCCGCACGCAACAACGGCGACGGCGAAGGCTCCGATCCCGCCGACTGGGTGCGTATCGAGCCATCGCTGCGCGACACGCTGCACGATGCGCTGCGCATGTATCAGTTGAACGAACGCGACCGTGCGATCGCGCAGCTCATCATCGAAGCACTCGATGACGATGGTTATCTCCGTCAGGAACTGAGCGAGCTTGCGAACGTGGTCGAGATCGAGCCCGCGCTGAACGAAGACGAACTCACCATCGCGCTCAAGCTCGTGCAGTCGCTGGATAAACCCGGCGTCGGCGCGCGCAATCTTTCGGAATGTCTGACGCTGCAACTCGAAGCGCTCGAAGAAGACACGCCGGGGCGCGCGGTGGCGCTCGAGATCGTCGCGCATCATCTGGAGCGGCTCGCGCGGCGCGAACAGGCCGAATTGCAGAAGAAAATCGGTTGCAGCGCCGATGAATTGCGCATCGCGTGCGCGCTCGTGCGCCGCCTCGATCCGAAGCCGGGCGAGAACTACGGGCAAAGCGAAGACAACTACGTGGTGCCGGATGTCATCGTGCGTCAGGCGAAGCGGCAGTGGATCGTCACGATCAATCCGGCGGTGCTGCCGCGTGCGCGCATCCATCGCATGTATGCGGAGCTTTTCGCGCAGTCGGCGGGCGCGAGCCGCTCGCCGCTCGCGCAGCAGTTGCAGGAAGCGCGCTGGCTGATCCGTAACGCGCAGCAGCGTTTCACCACGATCCAGCGCGTCGCCGAATGCATCGTGTCGCATCAGAAGGCGTTCTTCGACTATGGCGAGATCGCGCTGAAGCCGCTCGTACTGCGCGATGTCGCCGATGAACTCGGCCTGCACGAATCGACCATCTCGCGCGCGACGGGCAACAAGTACATGGCCACGCCGCGCGGCATCTTTGAGTTCAAGCACTTCTTCCCGCGCGAGCTTTCCACCGAAAGCGGCGGCACGTGCTCGGCGGCCGCGGTGCGCGCGTTGCTGAAGGAAATGATCTCGCAGGAAAACACGCGCGATCCGCTGTCCGACGTGAGTCTCGCGAAGATGCTCGCGGATCAGGGCGTGATCGTCGCGCGCCGCACGGTGGCGAAGTATCGGCATCTGATGAAGGTGCCGCCCGCCGAGTTGCGCCGTCAGGCGAGCTGAAGCGCGCCCGCTCTTTTCACGCTCCAGAGCGCTCGGCGACGACCCGGTCAAGCGAGGCGCCTGAGCGACGTGAGCGTAGCCGAAGGCCGTCCGTTCGCGGACGGCCTTTTTTTCGCGCCCGCCTCAGCGCCAGCCGGATGCCCGGTGCGTGCGCTTTCTCGCCGCCGTCGCCGACAGCTCCGCGCCGAGCAGAAACACCGCTGCCGAGTAGTACAGCCACATGAGGATGATCGCGAGCGATCCCGCCGCGCCGAACGTGTTCGCCGTTCCCGCGTGCGCGAGATAGAACGCGAAGAGGCGCTTGCCGCCCTCGAAAAGCAGCGCGGCGGCGGTGGCGCCGAGCGCGGCGTCGCGCCAGAGCATGCGCGTCGTCGGCAGAAACTTGAGCAGCACGGTGAACGCGAGCATCAGCATGCCGATCGAAATCGCGCGCCGCGTCAGTCCCGACAGCACGATGAACGGACTGCCATCGCCGAGCACCCAGTGGCCGAGCAATTCGACAAGCGCATCGAGCACAAGCACCACCGCGACGAGCAGGCCCGATCCGACCACCAGCCCGAACGACATCAGCCGCACGCGCAGCAGCGTGACGATGCTCTCGCGCGTGCTTACCGCCGGCGTCGGCCAGATGACATTGAGCGCGCTGTGCAGCGACGAAAAAGTCGCCGATGCGCCGATCAGCACGCCCGCGAGCGAAAGGATGGCCGTGCTGCGCGCGATATCCGCATGCCACGCGTTCGCGACGATCGCCTCCAGCGCGTGCGCCGCATCCACGCCCACGACGCCGCTGATCTCATCGAAGAGGCGGCCTTGCACGGCATCCGCGCCGAAGAACACGCTCGCCACCGCGATCACGATGACGAGCGTCGGCGCGAGCGAGAACGCGGCGAAGAATGAGATCGACGCCGAGAACATGGAGCAGTGGTCCTGCGACCATTGCTGAATCGGATCGACGATCCACGAGAGCCAGCCGAAACGCGTCGTGCGGCCCGAGGCGACGGGCGTGGATTGTGTGGGAACGTCCTGATTCATCGGCGAAAGCGTGAACGCGGCGAAAGTGTCAACCGACGATGTTAGCCCCGCCATGCGATGCGCGTGTAAAAAAGGCGCGCTCCCGAGGGAGCGCGCCGTATTCGGATCGCGTGCGGCGTGTTATGTCAGGGCCGGTCGGCGGCCGGGTCGGCGTCTTCATCGACGAGGCCGCGCGCGTCGCCCTCGATCTGATCGGGCAGGATATCGGCGTCGGATTCCAGATTGTTGTCGCCTTCCGCCGAGGCCGCTTCGCCCGTGCCGTAGCGGTCCGTGTCGCTGTTGAGTTCGGCTTCGGACTGGCCGAGCGCGTGGGCGTCGAGTTCGTCCTCGATCTCGCCCGGATAGCGCTTCTCGCCCTGCACGTCCGACCCGCTATCCGACGAGTCGCTCGGGCCGAGCGCGCCGGTACCGTGTCCCTTGCCGTATTCCGCGCCGTCGTCTTCCGGCGGGTTCAATGTGCTTCCGCTCATCGTGACCTCCTTCGTTCGTGTCGACGATGATTCCGCAAGTCCCGTTCCGCGAACGTTTCGGCTTCGAGCATCAAAAAACCCCGCGCCTGAGTTGCAAGCGCGGGGCCTTCATATCAAACAGACTGGCACAGATTCAGGCCTTCGCCGATGGACGCGCCGCACCGCTCGCGCCCTCTTTCACGGTCTTTACGGTCTTCTCGGTGACCGACGTCGCCGTCGCGACACTGCGCAAGTCGGACAGGAACGAATCGCGCCAGACCGAAAGATTGTTCTCGCGCAGCGGCACCATCATGTCGGCGTGACGCGCCTGACGCTCGGCGAGCGGCATCGACAGTGCGCGCTCCAGCGCCTCGGACATCTGCGACAGATCGAACGGATTGACGACGAGCGCGCCCGGCAACTGATCCGCCGCGCCGGCGAACTGCGACAGCACGAGCGCGCCCGGATCGGCCGGGTCCTGCGACGCGACGTATTCCTTCGCGACGAGATTCATGCCGTCGCGCAGCGGCGTCACGTAGCCGACCTGCGAGAGGCGGAACAGCGCCATCAGCAGATTGCGTTCGTACTTGCGGTTGAGATACTGGATCGGCGTCCAGTCGAGCTGTGCGAAGCGCCCGTTGATGCGGCCCGCCTCGCCTTCCAGGTTCTGACGGATACGCTGATAGGTCTGCACGTCCGAGCGCGTCGGCGGCGCGATCTGCACGAGCGACACGCGGCCGTGCCAGCCCGGCGCGTTCAGCAGCAGCCGCTCGAACGCCTGGAAGCGCTCGACGAGACCCTTCGAATAATCGAGCCGGTCGACGCTCATGATGAGCTTGCGGCCGCGCATGCTGTCGCGCAGGGTCTTCACCGGCTTGCGGTTCGAGAACTGCTCGGCGGATTTCGCGATGGCGTCCGGATAAATGCCGATCGGATACGCGCCCACTTTCAGCATGCGGCCGAACGCCTGCAGCATGCCGTCTTCTTCGTTGAAGTGGCCGCGGCTCGTGCGCTCCACGTAATCGATGAACGATTGCTTGTCGCTGTCCGTCTGGAAGCCCACGACGTCGTACTGGCACATCGCCGCGATCAGTTCCTCGTGCGGCGGCACGGTCCGCATGATCTCGGGCACCGGAAACGGGATGTGCAGGAAGAAACCGATCGGATTGGCAACGCCCAGCTTGCGCAGCTCCTGCGCGAACGGAAGCATGTGATAGTCATGCACCCAGATGATGTCGTCGGGCTTGAGCATCGACTTCAGCTTCGCCGCGAGGCTGGCGTTCACGCGCATGTAACCCGCGTATTCCTCGCGATCGAAGCGCGAGAGGTCGTTGCGATAATGAAAGGCCGGCCACAGCGTGGCGTTCGAGAATCCCCGATAGTACTGGTCGTAATCGCGGCGCGTGAGTCCGACCGTGGCGTAGGTCACCTTGCCGCCTTTTTCCACCACAGGCGCGCCCGCCTCGCCGACGATCTCGCCGCTCCACCCGAACCACACGCCCCCAGTCTCCTTGAGCGCGTCCAGCACGCCGATCGCGAGGCCGCCCGCGCTGGGCTTGCCTTCCTGGATCGGTGCGACGCGATTCGATACCACGATCAATCTGCTCATTACAGCATCACCTCATCAGTTGTCGTTGCATGCTCGAATTGGCGATTAAAGGTATGCAAAAGCTGTGCCTTTTTGTTGATTTTTGTAAATGAAAGTTTGTATGAAGATGTTACGGACGAACGAAAACACGCGGCCAATGCCGGCCGCGTAGAAATTTTTTGTTCTTTTGCCGGGTGCTTCGCCGGCCTGAATCACGCGTCCTGCTCGGAGCCCAGGTCGCGCTGATAGTCGATGCCCTCGCGACGCACGCCGCCCTGGTTGTGCTCGCCATCCGGCGGCGCGCCCGGCGCGGGGCGGTTCTGGCCAGCGGGATCGTGATCGGCGGGCGGCGCTGATGCGCCTTGCGCGCCGGCTGCCTTGGCCGCTTCGGCCCGTGCTTCGCGTTTGGAAGAATGACGCGCGGAGCGTCGAAGTGCGGGATGCCTCATGATGCCTCCAGAGAAGAAGGCCGTCGCGATAGTGACGTCGGCGGCGTCGGACCGTTGCGCTTTGGCAGCGCGGCTTCAGAAAAAGCGACCGGCGACAGAGCGTGTCGCCGGTCATTGTTGCGCCATCCGTTGTAATCTCTACGTCCCGGATGGAAACTTATTCAAACCTTGCACGAATTCTGGGCATTGTCCAACGTCTGCAATCCAGCGTCCTGCGGCTTTGCTAGTACACGTGCGGGGACTCGCCCGGTCCCGGCGGCGGGTCGCCAATCGGCTGCGACGGTGGCACCGGCGGCTCACGCGTCGGGTCCGGATTGGTGTCGGGCGGAATCGGCGTGGGCGGCGGCTGGTCGGGCGGCGTGACTGGCGGGTCCGGCGGCTGCGGCGTTTGTGCTTCTATAAGAGCGCCAACGGAAGCGCGAATGGGCGTGCTGAGAGACATGGCGGACTCCTTGCGGTCTTGTGATCGTACTTTTCCCATCCAGCGCAAGGCGCCTGCGCGCGGCGCGCGGATGCATCCGATCGACAGCAAGGGGCATGCCCCTCGAACGACGTCCGTCCATACTTTCCTGTCTCATTATCGGCGTAGAAAACGCGCCTGCCAATGAAAAACGCCTGCGGTTTTAAAAGCCGCAGGCGGTGATTTCGTCTAAAGATAAGCGAAGTTCAGGTATTTTCGCTGTCGGGATCGTTGATGTCGCCGCCCTCGCCCACTGCTGCCTTATTGGCGTCCTCACCGTATTCGACGAGCCGGTTATAGAGCGTCTTCAGGCTGATGCCGAGGATTTCCGCTGCGCGCGTCTTGACGCCGCCGCACTGATCGAGCGTCGCGAGGATCAGTTGCCGGTCGGCCTGCGCGAGCGACGTGCCGAACGGAATCGTCACCGCCGTGCCCGCCGAAGGCTTCGACAAGGAGATTTGCAGCGGCACGGTCGCCGTGCTGTCCGAATCGTTCGCCGACATGATGTAGGCGCGCTGCACGTAGTTCTTCAGCTCGCGCACGTTGCCGGGCCAGTTGTACGAGGCCAGCATCTCGCGCACGGCGGCCGGGAACGCCTTCTTCGTGTTGTAGCGGGAATTCAGTTCGTCGAGGAAAGCCTGACCGAGCAGTTCGACGTCCTTGCCGCGTTCGCGCAGCGGCGGCAGGTTGATCGGAAACACATTCAGGCGGTGATACAGGTCGAGGCGCAGCTTGCCTTCGAGCACGGCCTGCTCGGGGTCGCGGTTGGTCGCGGCGATCAGGCGCACGTCCGTCTCCAGTTCCTTGGTCGTGCCGACGCGCATGAACATGCCCGTCTCCAGCACGCGCAGGAGCTTCACCTGAAGCTCGATCGGCATTTCGGTGATTTCGTCGAGGAACAGCGTGCCGCCGTTCGCGCGCTCGAAGTAACCCTTGTGCTGGCGATCCGCGCCCGTGAAGGAGCCGCGCTCGTGCCCGAACATCTCGGATTCGATCAGGTTCGGCGAGATCGCGCCGCAGTTCACCGCGATGAACGCATGCTTGCGGCGCAGCGACAGCTCGTGCAGCGTCTGCGCGGCCACTTCCTTGCCGGTGCCCGACTCGCCGATCAGCAGCACCGACGCGGCCGTCGGCGCGACTCGCCCGATCTGGTCGTACACCGTCTGCATCGTGGGCGAATTGCCGAGCATCAGACCGAAGCGGCCCATGCGGCGCAGTTCGCCGCGCAGCGTGCCGATTTCCGCCTTCAGGTCGCCCGCGCGCGGCAGGCGCGAGAGGATGGCCTTCACGCGCTGCATGTTGATCGGCTTGACGAGATAGTCGGCGGCGCCCATCTTGAGCGCGCTGACGGCGGATTCCACCGTCGCGTGACCGGTGATGACGATCACTTCGACGCCCGAGCGCGGGTCGAGATCCTCGAACAGATCGACGCCGGTGCCGTCGGGCAGTTTCAGATCGGTGAATACGACGTCCGGCGTCTGCCGCACGAGCTGAATGCGCGCCTCGCGCAAGTCGCCGGCGGTGGCCGTCGTCAAACCGTCTTCGCCGATGATCGCGGCTAGCGCCTCGCGGGTACTGGGATCGTCATCGACAATCAATACGTGTGGCATTGCGTCTCGAATTCTTCCAAAGCGTTTCAGGGTCACACGCCGGCTGATGGCGTGGTCTTCTCCGTGCGGCCAGGCGCTGCACGGGCCGGTGCGATTCACGGTTGCGCGCGATCGATAGCGACCTGCGCAACGCGACATGCGCGATAAATAGAATAATTTCCGATGTTCTGCACGCTTGGCGCCGATCGACGTAAGTTTTGCCAATTAGGCCGCTTTATCGCCGAACTTTCACAGATTATAAGCGTTCATCAAGACAGAAACGCACGCTGGTTCAGCGTGCGTTTTCATTGGTCACATCATTGAAGCGTCGGCCGCTCGAAATATCGGCCTCGCTCCTGCACTACCGGTCAACTGCGCGGGAAGTGCCACGCGTCGGGCGTTCCGCCCACCGCGCCGCGGCCGTTGACCACCTTGGCGCTCGCGCCGGTCGCCGGTGACAGCACCTTGCCGCCTTCGTCTTCCCACCGGTTCAGATCACGCGCCGCGCGCCGGCCTGCGGCATCCTGCGATTGCACCCATTTCCATGCGAGAACGCTGCCTACCGCGAACAGCGCGCCGAAGATTCCGATCGAAGGCCGTGCCATGTGTGTTCTCTCCCGTCGTAAAGATAAGTTGCTGGGCGAATCAGCGCGAAACCAGAAGCCCCACCAGGAAGCCGACGCCCGCGGCAATGCCGAGCGACTGCCACGGATTGTCCTTCACGTATTTCTCAGTGCAATCGACGCCCGCGCGATAGCGGCTTTGCGCGCTCGACTGCGCGTCTTCCAGCGCAACACGCGCCGAATCGACGTGATCGCGCAGACGCGAGCGCAGCGCCTCGACACCCTCGCCCGGCAGCGTCGCCGACAATCTCAGCAATTCCTCGGAGTCGTTCAGCAACACCTTGATGTCTTCAATGATCTTTTGCTTGCCCAACGCAAGCTGGACAGTCGTCTGACTCATGAAATGTAGTCCTCGCCCAAGTGGGTTGTTGTCTAAAGCGGGCCGTAGCGTCGCTGCGTCAGTGCGTCTCTGCGACCGCCACGCGCTGCACGGCGAGCCGATCGCCCGCGGCAACGCGCGCCCGCAGGCTGCGCACGACGCCGCTCGCCATCAGCGCGCCGCCCATCGCGGCGAACACGAGGCTCGTCACGTTCGCGGCGCGTGCGAGCGCCGGGGTGCCCGCCGCATAGCCTAGCACCGCGCACATCAGCGCGGTCACGAGCGCGACGGCGGCCCAGTGATAGATGTCGATCGGCTCGCCCGTCGCGAGTTCCGGGCGCGGACCGCCCGAACCGTACGTGCGGCGGGCGCGGGACGGCCGCTCGGGTACCGCGACGTCGAAATTAAAGTAGTTATCCATGATGCTTGCCTCTCTCGCCCATCCTCGTGTGCGCGCCTTCGAAGCAGATGCTTGTCGGCGACTTTCGAATAGGAATCACGATGACCCCACGCACGCAGCTTTCGTGCCATGCCAGCGATCGGCATGCGGCGATACGTTTCAGTGCGGGTGAGACGATGATCGGGTAACAATTACGCCATGGTCTTGTAAATTCTGAGAGGCGAAAGGAGAACCTTTCCGGAACGCGCCGCGCCGCTCAGACAAATTGCATCGCGCTCCGACCGGCACATTGCCGCAATGTCGTTGCGAATGGTTAAATAGCGTTTATGAGATAGGCTCGTTTGCAACGAACTCGCGATGCGATTGCATCCGGTGCAGACGATTCTGGACCGACGCACGACCAGGAACGCGGCTCATCGAAATCGTGAGCACGACGGGCAACGCGCACGGGCGCGTCATATGCCGATGGGCGCGGTCATCCACGGTTGCGCCGCTCACGCGCGCCGACCCGCGCTCGCGGCCGGCGGCCACCGGGGCACACGCGCACGCCGCAGGGCGCCCGCCCGCACACCACATACGCAGAACTCAGGAACGATCAGGACACATGGCGTCAACCGATCTGGATCCGCCGCCCATCGCGGTCGGCGATACACCCGCGCAGAGAAAGCGCAACACGGGAGAAGTGCCGGGATTGAAGTCCTATGGACTGCTCTACGGCTCGTCGCCCGTGATGCAGGAGTTGTACGCGCAGATCGAGCGCGTCGCCGCCACCGATGCGACTGCGCTCATCATCGGCGAATCGGGTACGGGCAAGGAGCTCGTCGCCCGGACGATTCACGACCACAGCGCGCGCAAGGACGCGCCGTTCATCGCCGTGAACTGCGGTGCGATTCCCGACAATCTGATCGAAGCCGAGCTTTTCGGCCACGAGAAAGGCAGCTTCACGGGCGCGGTACAAGGGCGCATCGGCTATTTCGAGCACGCGAACGGCGGCACGCTCTTTCTCGATGAGGTGACGGAAATGTCGCCCGTGCGGCAGGTGAAGCTGCTGCGCGCGCTCGAGACGGGCACGTTCTTTCGCGTCGGCGGCAACGACCTCATCAGTTCGGACGTGCGCGTGATCGCCGCGACCAACCGTGATCCCGTCACGGCCGTGAAGGAAAACGGCCTGCGCGAGGATCTGATGTATCGCCTCGCCGTCTTTCCGCTGCGCGCGCCGCCTTTGCGCGAGCGCGATTCGGACCGTGAGCTGCTCGCGCAGCATTTCCTCTCGGAAATGAACGCGCAGGAAGGCACGAGCAAGGCTTTCAGCAAGCGCGCGCTCGATGTGCTGCGCACGTACTCGTGGCCAGGCAACGTGCGGGAACTGAAGAACACGGTCTATCGCGCGTTCATCCTCGCGGAGAAGACGGTGGAGATCGCGCATCCGCATCTCGCGTCGCGCGTGAAGAAACCGGTCACACAGGGCGACGCGATGAACGTCTGGGTCGGCACCCCGCTCGCCGATGCGCAAAAGCAGATCATCCTCGGCACGCTCAAGCACTGCGGCGGTGACAAGCGGCGCGCGGCGAAGGCGCTCGGCGTGAGTCTGAAGACCTTGTACAACCGCCTTGGCGCGTATGAAAACGAGGACACCGAAGGCGGCGAAGCGGCTTCAGGCAACGACAACTGAAGCGCTGCGGACCCTCCGTCTGCACGATAAAAAAGCGAGCGCGCAGGGCCGCGCTCGCTTTCTTTTTGCCTGCGATCGATACGCGGATCGCAACGTCCTCCCTTCGCTTGCAATTTCTTGCAAATTTCTCGACACGGTAATTAGAAGCATGCTTCAAAATGCGCGAAGCCCGCGCATCATGCCGTCTTTGTGTTTGCGGGCAGTGACTTGATGGCGATAGCTCAAGAGGATTCGAGCACGAGGCCAGCATCGGAAAACGGTAGACGAAGGAAAAGCAACATGCAGATCAGGGTCCAACGGCGCGGCCCGCGCGCCGCCACGCTCGTCGCGATCATCTCGGGCGCCATTGCCTGCGTGAGCCTCAGCGGATGCAACTCGCTCTACAGCGAAGGCGCGACGGCAGGCGCCGGTATCGCCGGCGCGGCAATAGCGAACAGCGTTACCAGCAACGCGGCTGTGGCGACGGGCATCGGCCTCGGCGCGGTCGCCGCGGCGCGCGCGGGGGTGCAGTACACGCAGCGCGTCACCCACACCAACACGCAGGATCAGATCGCGTCGGTCGCCGGGCCGCTCGCGGTGGGCGCGGTCGCGCCGTGGAAGGTCGTGCATTCGGTGCCAATCGAGGACGACGAAAAAGGCCGCGTGACGGTGAGCCGCACCATCAGCAGCGGCGTGCTCGATTGCAAGGAAATCGTGTTCTCCGTCGATCGCGACGCGACGACGGACCGCCCTGCCGGCAGCGCGTTCTACGTGGCGTCGGTGTGCCGTGACGGCGACAAGTGGAAGTGGGCGTCGGCCGAGCCGGCGACGCCGCGTTGGGGCTCGCTGCAATGACGCTGTCTCTCGACGTACCTCTCGCGCTGCGTCTCGGACTCATCGCGGCGGGCGCCGCCGCGTGCGTGACGATGAGCGGCTGCGCGTCGATCGGCGCCGCGGCCGGTGCGACGGCTGGTATCGCGACGGGCGCGTTCACGACGAATCCGGCCATCGGCCTCGGCGTGGGCATCGCGGTGCAGGCCGCGACCGACGAGGCGGTCAAGCGCGTGACCAAGTCGCTGCATCAGGATCAGCAGGTGATGATCGCCGTGACGGCCGGCATGTCGCAGATCGGCGAGACGCGGTCGTGGAAGGTCAAACACACCTTGCCGGTCGAGAACGGGCACGGCGAAGTGCGCGTGCTGCGCGAATTCAGCAGCGCGCTCGCGACGTGCAAGGAGTTCGCCTTCTCGGTGGTCGATGGCGACGACGCGAAAGCGCCCGCCGAGTGGTTCATCGCGACGGCCTGCCAGCAGCCGGAAGGCTGGAAATGGGCGTCGGCGGAGCCTGCGGTCGAGCGGTGGGGGAATTTGCAGTAATTCGTTGCTGGGCCTCAAAGAGCGCGGTTTCGTCAGGGACACCGCGCTTTTTTCATGTTTCAGCCGTTCGCAATCGCCTCCAGCGCGACGCGCGCGAGAAAACCACTGCGCGTCTCGTGGCGCGCCTCGACGTAGCTGTCGATCTTGTGCAGCACGAAACGCGGAAGGCTGATGTTGATGCGCTCCGGCCGCGAATCGAGCTTCGACAGATCGACTTCGACGTAGGCCCAGATTGCGCCGGCGAAGTCGGGATCGACGATCAGTTCCTCGATGCTCCGCGACGTGATCGAGACTTCCACGCCGTCTTCGATAATCGTCTCGATGTGGAAAAAGATAGCTTCTCTGGCATTTTGAATCGCTTCGTCGATCGTGTCGCCGGCGGAGAAAACGCCGGGCACATTGGGCACGGTCACGCCGTAGCAGCTTTCGGGATCTTTGTGAATGGCGAGGGCAAATTCCATGTCCGGCTCCGTTACGACGAATACAGACGGTTGAGCAATCCGGCGCCTTTCAGCACTGATCTGACTGTCCCGATCGCCACGTCTTTCTTTGGATGAACCACGGTCACGCGACCGTTCTTGGTCCTGTGACTGAAATGATGATGACTGCCCCGGATGCGAACCAGCTCCCAACCATCATCCAGCAGCATTCGTATCAAGCGCGATGACTCCATCTCGTCTCCGAATGCTGCGTGTGTACTATTACACACGCAGTGATGTTCTTCAAGACGAGAAAATTACGGTCTAGCGCGCTCTGCGTACATTCAGCCAAATGGCCAATCCAATGCAAAAGCGCGGCGCCGTCACCGGCCACCGCGCTTTTTCACCGACTCGAATCGAGGCCCTTCAAGCCTCCACATCCTCCAGACTCAGCATCTCCGTCTGGTCGTTATACGAGAAGATCTCGCCATAACGTCCCCAGTCGATGACCGCGTCGAGCGTTTCCTGCGCGGCCTTGTCGGAGAGAAAATCCTCCAGTTCCTGCTCGAAGCGCACACGCGGCGCGCGGTGCCCCGGCCGCTCGTTGAGCACCTTCTTGATCCGCGCCGCCAGCGGCACGTGCCGCAACAGATGCTCCGCGAACATCATCTTGCGTTCCTGCGTGCCGAATTCCGCGAACACGCGCGCCTGCGGCGTCAGATAGATATCGCCCTCGCGCACATCCGCGAAGCCGAGATGCTGCAGCACTTCCGCAACCGGGAACAGATCGTCCACTTCGAGATGCAGCGTGCGCGCGATTTCCGGCATGTCCGCGCGCCCGTGATACGGCTCCGCCGCGAGCGTTTCGATGAGACCCGCCATCAGGTTGGTCGACACCGACGGCAGCCAGGTGCCCAGCTCCAGCCCCTTCTTCCTCGCCTCGTCCATCTGGCGCGCGGTCATCTTCGCGTAGATATCGTCGACGAGACGGCGGAATGCCGGGTCCAGACGGTTGCGCGGATGCTTGAACGGCACCTTGATCTCGGCCATCACGCGGCCCGGATTCGACGACAGCACCAGAATGCGGTCGCACATGAACACCGCTTCCTCGATGTTGTGCGTGACGATCAGCACCGATTTGATCGGCATGCGCCCCTGCGTCCACAGATCGAGCAGGTCGGTGCGCAGGTTTTCGGCGGTCAGCACGTCGAGCGCGGAGAACGGCTCGTCCATCAGCAGCAGCGTCGGATCGACGACGAGCGCTCGCGCGAAGCCCACGCGCTGCCGCATGCCGCCCGACAGCTCGCGCGGATACGCATTCTCGAAGCCGTCGAGGCCGATCAGGTCGATCGCCGCGAGCGCGCGTTCACGCCGCTCGCGCGCGCCCACGCCCTGCGCTTCCAGACCCGCTTCCACGTTCTGCAGCACGGTCAGCCACGGAAACAGCGCGAACGTCTGGAACACCATCGCGACGCCCTTCGCGGGTCCGCGCAACGGCTCGTTCAGATACGTCACTTCGCCGGCGGTCGGCTCGATGAGTCCGGCGATGATGCGCAACAGTGTCGACTTGCCCGAGCCCGAACGTCCGAGCAGGCCGACGATCTCGCCTTCGCGCAGCGAGAGGTTGGCGTCGTCGAGCACGAGCAGTTCGCCCTGCGTCTTGTTGAAGCCGCGGCTCACGTTCGCGACGCGCAGGATTTCCGCGCCGAGGCGCGGCGGCGTGCCTTGCGGGCGCTGGAAGCCAGGCGCCGCGGCCGTCTGCGTATTTTTCAGGTTCTGCATCGGAACTCGTCCTCAATCCAGCCGGAGTCTTGCTTCGGCGTAGGCGTATAGCGGGCGCCACAACAGTCGGTTGAACAGCGTGACGAACAGCGACATCACAGCGATGCCGAGAATGATTTTCGGATAGTCGCCCGCGGCCGTGGTCTGGGCGATGTAGGCGCCGAGGCCGTGCGCGACGACCTCCGTCTTGCCCCACGACACCGCTTCCGCGACGATGCTGGCGTTCCACGCGCCGCCCGACGCGGTGATCGCGCCGGTGATGTAGTACGGGAAGATGCCCGGCAGCATGCACTTCTTCCACCACTGCCAGCCGCGGATCTGGAAGTTGGTCGCGGCCTCGCGATAATCGTTCGGATAGGAGGACGCCCCCGCGATCACGTTGAAGAGGATATACCACTGCGTGCCGAGCACGATGAGCGGCGACAGCCAGATATCCGGATTCAGATCCCAGCGCACGATCACCACGACGAACACCGGAAACAGCAGATTCGCCGGGAAAGCGGCGAGGAACTGGGCGAGCGGCTGGATCTTTTCCGCGAGCGCCGGCCGCAGGCCGATCAGCACGCCGACGGGCACCCAGATCACCGACGCGATCGCGATCAGCACCACCACCCGCAAGAGCGTGATGAAGCCCATCAGGAACACGTGGCCGACTTCGCCCCAGGTGACGCCCGTCGCGACGAACGCCGCGACCTTCCACACGACGAACACCGCGATCAGCAGCACGAGCGTGCCCCACGCGATATCGCCCGTGCGCGTGGACGGCACCTTGGCGCGCAGCGGCAGCCCCACGTTCTCGAAGGCCCCCTGCAGCGACGGCAGTTTGATCGGCACGCGCGCGAGCTTCGCGAGAATCCAGCCCGCCGGCACCAGCAGCCGGTGAATCAGGCGCGTGCGGCGGATCAGGTCGAGCAGCCACGAAGACGGCTCGTTGCCCGAACTCGTGGTCTCCATGCGGAACTTGTCCGCCCACGCGACCAGCGGACGGAACATCAACTGGTCGTAGGCGAGGATGACGACGATCATCGCGAGGATCACCCAGCCGATCGCGCCGAGATTGCGCTCGCCGATCGCCGCGGCTAGATACGCGCCGATGCCCGGCAGCACGATCGTGCGGTTGCCGACCGTGATCGCCTCGGACGCGACCACGAAAAACCAGCCGCCCGACATCGACATCATCATGTTCCAGATGAGGCCGGGCATCGAGAACGGCACTTCGAGCTTCCAGAAGCGCTGCCAGTTGGTCAGGTGAAAGCCGCGCGAAACTTCGTCCAGATCGCGCGGCACCGTGCGCAACGACTGGTAGAAGCTGAAGGTCATGTTCCACGCCTGGCTCGTGAAGATCGCGAAGATCGCTGCGCATTCCGCGCCGATCACGCGCCCCGGAAACATCGCTAGGAAGAACGTGACGGTGAAGGAGATATAGCCCAGCACCGGCACCGACTGGAGGATGTCGAGAATCGGCACGAGCACGATCGACGCGCGCCGGCTTTTCGCCGCGAGCGTGCCGTAGACCAGCGTGAAGACGAGCGATGCCACCATCGCGATCAGCATGCGCAGGGTCGTGCGCAGCGCGTATTCGGGAAGGTTCGACGGGTCGAGCGAGATCGCCTGGGTCTGCAACGTGGAGATCGGCGCCAAGGTTTCGTGAAAGCCGACGGCGGCGAGCGCGATGATGCAGATGATCATCGGGAACGCGACGAAATCCCAGCGGTTGGGCAGGAGCCGCCACGCCGACGCATTCGCCATGCGATTCAGATTGAAACCAAATTCCATGCAAGGCCCTCCCCGTAAGGCTTTGTTCCGACCGCGCGAGCGCGGGATGTTGCTTGAGACGGCAAGCGAGCCGTCCGGCGGGCAAGACGCCTTTCCCCGAGTCGGCCCATGCTCAACGCACAGGGCCGCCGAAACGACGACACGTTCAGCGCCGTTTGGCGGCGCCATGCAGTCGCCGTCTCGGATATAGTCCGCGCTGAACCGAGCGACACTACACCAACCGTCGTGACAGGCACAACCTTCATGCGGTCTGGCGCGCCATTCGTGCGATGTTTCTGTTGCTCTTCGGCACGGCGCGGGCAAAATGAAGGTCAGGCCGCGTCGAATGCATCCGGCGCGCGTGCCGTCGCTTCCTTTCAGTCTGGCTACGTTTCGATCGAGCCGGACGGCGAGGCGCGCAACGCGATCAAGCGGCGCGCGTCCGCTATATTGGATGCACTTCGTCCTTCGTCACAAGGCGCTTGATAGGCGGCAAAAAACATCGTCCAATCTTGGCTTATCACGAACAATAAATTGAGCGCCGATGCGATGCGAGACGCCAGATTCGAGCCGGAAGACCGCGTGAGCCACACCCGCCGCCCCGTGGCGAGCGTGAGTTCAGGCGCGGCAGACATCACGCGCTGCAATCCGTGCGCCCGAGATCGATGAACAAGCTCATCCTGCACCGTGCGATCGCAGCGCTCGGCCTCGCGGCGCTGGCATTCGCGTGCTGGATAGCCGCCGGCTTGTTGTCGGACCGAATGGTACAACAGGAGATGACGGCGACCGTACGCACCGAGCGCCAGATGGCGGCATCGATCGTCGATAACATGGCGCAGATCATCGCGAGCGACCTGGCGATGTCGCGCGCCATTCCCGCCACGCTCGCGCAGATGGACCTCACGCAGCGGGCGCTGGCGGAGTCGCGGAATTATGCCTCGAACCCGGCCGGGACGGAACTCGAACGCCGCAGCGACTGGACTGCGCGCCCGGCGCTCGCGAAGGTCAATCACTTCCTGCACGAGGCGCAGGGCTTCTCGGGCCTCGACTCCATCTGGCTCGTCAACGAGAAGGGATTTTGCATCGCGTCGAGCAACGCCGCGGACGACGACAGTTTCATCGGCTATGACATGAGCGGGCGAGGATACGTCGCGCGGGCGCTGCTCGGCGGCTTCGTCGAGATGTACGGCGTCGGCCGGCTCTCCGGCGAGCCGGGCATTTTCATAGCGGCGCCCGCCTATGAAGACGGCATTCTGGTCGGCGGGGTGATCGCCAAGGTGAGCATCGACCGGCTGCGGCACTGGGTATCGCGCGCCGGCACCTTCGTGACCGACGAGAACGGCGTCGTCGTGATGGCCCACGACGGCCGGCTCGAATACGAGGCGATGCCCAATGCGCCGGTCGCGCGCATGACCGAGCACGAACGCGTCGAGCATTATCGGCGCGAGTCGTTTCCGGAGCTGCGCGTGTCGCACATCGGCGAGCAGATGCGCGCCTCCGAGCACTGGCTCGCGCCCGCGCTCGCGCAGACCTTCTACGCGGCGAACGGCAGCAACGTGCCGTCGCTCTACGACGAGCGCACCGGGCTCAACTCGGGGCTCTCGGCGCACATCGTGCATCCGCTCACGAGCTGGCCGGAAATCAGCCGCAACCACAGCCGCGACCGCGTCCTCGTGTTTCTGACGATGCTCGGCGTCGTGACGCTCGCCATCGTGATCGCGATTTCCTACTCGCGGGAGCGGCGCCTGCATCGCGCGACGCGCGATCTCGCCGAGCAACTGCAATCGGCCAATACGCTACTGTCGGCCGAGGCGCGCCACGATGCGCTGACGGGCGCCCTCTCGCGGCGCTACTTTCTCGACACCTTGCGCCATGAGGTGGAGCTCGCGCGCGCCGCGGGCGCGCCGCTGTCGGTCGCCATTGCCGATCTCGATCACTTCAAGCAGGTCAACGACCGCTTCGGTCACGCATCGGGCGATCGCGCGCTGGAGCATTTCGTCGAGGTGTGCCGCGCGCAGCTCCGTCCGAGCGACGCGATCGGACGGCTCGGCGGCGAGGAATTCGGGATTCTCCTGCCGCAAACCTCGCTCGCCGACGCGCAGGCCGTGCTGGAGCGCCTCAGAAAGCGCTTCCACCACGAACACTGCGCACATCTGCCGGACGACGCGGTGCTGTCGGTGTCCATCGGCATCACCGAGCTTGCGCCCGACGACGCGCTCGAATGGATCCTGTCGCGCGCCGACCTGGCGCTCTACGAGGCGAAATCGCGCGGCCGCGACCGCAGCGAGGTGCGCCCCGCCGATCCCGGCTCGTCGACGCGTTATCCCGAGAACACGCTCGCCGGCAAGTGAGCGTCCGTTGATCGCACGATCATGCGTATGTCGCGGCGCGCAACGCATCGCGCAGGTATCATCGATATACGAAATCGAATGCCGCTGGCGTGAATCGGGAGAATTGCATGAAGGGAAATCTGGTCATCGTGTGCCGGGATCAGGACGCTGAAACGTTCGACCACCTGCTCGCCGAGTACGGCTCGTTTCAGACGCGGCTTTCGTCGACGGCGTGGTTCCTGAAGATCGATCTCGCGCCCGAAGTGATTCAGGAAGAGATTCTCTCGCGGCTCGGCAAATACACGACGCACTACATCTTCGAAGCGTCGACGGTCACGTACAACACGGTGGACAGCGAAGCGGCGTCGGCGCTCGATACGCTGTTCGACTGACGCCCCGCCGTTACAGCGCGCGTTCTTCGTGCTGCGGACCGGCGCGGCGTTCGGCCACCGGCCGCGTGGCGATGTCGAACGGGAAGGTCATCGCGACCTCCAGGCCGCCGTCCGCGCGATTGCCGATCTCACACTCGCCGCCCGCCCGCCGCGCGAGCCGCTCCACGATGGCGAGCCCGAGCCCGCTATGGCCGCTGCCGCCGCGCGCCGGATCGAGCCGCACGAACGGCCGGCTCGCCTTGATGAGATCGTCCGGCGCAATGCCCTTGCCGTGATCCGACACGGACAATACCCACCCCTTCGCGTCCCGCCGCGTCGCGATGACGACGGGCGGCGCGCCATACGCATGCGCGTTATCGAGCAGATTCGACAGCAGCCGGTCGAGCGTGGCCGCGGGCAGCGCGAACGCCGGCCCTGCCTCGAGATTCAAGCTCACAGGCTGCGCGCCCGGCGCGACCGCGCGATACGCGCGCGCGATACGCTCGCATTGCTCGTCGACCGGAACCGGCTCGCTGCCGTCCGGACGGTCGTGCGCGAACACGAGGAATTGATCGACGATATGCGCCATCGAATCGACGTCGCGCACGACGCCGTCGCGCATCTTCTCGTCGTCCATCATTTCGGCGCGCAGGCGCAGGCGCGCGAGCGGCGTCTTCAGATCGTGCGCGACGCCCGCGAGCATCACCGCGCGGTCGTTCTCGGTCTGCGAGACTTCGCGCACCATCTGATTGAAGCCGTGCGTGAGCTGCCGTAATTCGCGCGGGCCGCGCTCGGGCACGGGCGGCGTCGGCTGGCCGCGGCCGAAGCGCGCGACGGCCTGCGCGAGCGAACGCAACGGATATTGCAACTGCCACGCGCCGAAGAGGGCCGCGAGCACGGCCGTCGAGAAAATCAGCGCGAGCCACACGAGCATGCGGTCGCGCGAGCGCGGCGGGCGCAACGGCTGCACCGGCACGACGACCCAGCCCGTGTCCTTTGCGCCATGCACCCACACGCTCGGCGGGCCGCCGGGCTCGCTCAGGCGGACATCGGTGCCATCGGGCAGGCGGTCTTTCAGGTCCTCGACGAAACGCAGCAACGGAGGCGGCATGTTCTCGTCGGGTTGTCTCGGCACGTCCGGGCTGTCGGGCGCCACCAGGCGCACGCGCGGCGGCAAGGGCTGATCGGGCGTATTGGCGATGTGCTGGCGCACCGCTTCGACGAGAAACACGGCCTCCTCGACGGCGAAGCGCGTCTGCACGTTGTCGCGCTCGAAGCGGATGATCGCGAACCACGCGACATGCGAGAGCACCAGCATGCCGATGACGATGACGACCAGCCGGCCGAACAGCGTGTCAATTGCCCGGCGCATTTTGCTCGCCGTCCGGCACGAACACGTAACCGCGCCCCCGCACCGTCTGGATGAAGCGCGGCGCCGACGGATCGGTCTCCAGGATGCGGCGCAGACGCCACACCTGCACGTCGATGCCGCGGTCGGTGCCGTCGTATTCCGGGCCGTGCAGCAGTTCGAGCAGGCGTTCGCGCGTGAGCGTACGCATCGGGTTGTTCACGAAAATCTTGAGCAGCGCGAATTCGCTGCCGGACAGCGTGAGCGGCCTGTCGTCCTGTTGCAGCGTGCGCGACTGGAAATCCAGCCGGAAGCGGCCGAACGAATACGGCTCGCGCTGCTCAGGCGCGGCCGACGGAATCGTGCGGCGGCGGCGCAACACGGCCTGCACGCGCGCGAGCAGCTCGCGCGGGTTGAACGGCTTGCCGAGGTAATCGTCCGCGCCCAGCTCCAGGCCGACGATGCGGTCCACGTCGTCCGCGCGCGCGGTCAGCATGATCACGGGGATGTCGTCGCCGGATGCGCGCAGCTGTTTGAGCGCGGTCAGCCCGTCGACGCCCGGCATCATCAGATCGAGCACGATCAGATCCGGCCGCTCGCGTTCGATGCGGCGTTCGAGTCCACCGGCGTCATGCAGCACCGATACCTCGATGCCCTGCCGGACCAGATAGTCGCGCAGAAGGTCGCGCAGTTCGGCGTCGTCGTCGACGACAAGTATTTGCGTAGTCATGGGAGTGAGTTTAGCGCGTGAGCCGGACCTCGATTGATGACAGCCCTGCCATAAGGGTTACGGGGTGTTACGACGAAAGCGAGGCGTAAACCGGCGTAACAAGCCTGAACCTTGCCGTAACACGCGCCCCGTTGCGAACCCCTACGCTGTGTCTCACCGACAAGCGCAAGACCTCGACGCACTTTCCGATACGTCGAACACGGCCTCGCGGCTTCGGCTTCGAAAACAATCAAGGGAGTATCGAGATGGCCAAGCAATACCGCATTCTCACCGCCGCCGCTGCGGCAATCGCGCTGACGTTCGGCACGGCCTACGCCGCCACGAACGACGCACCGGGCGCGCCGGCCCCCGGCGGCCCGGCCATGATGGACGGCCACGGCGGTCACGGCGGTCACCGCATGGAAATGCGCATGCAGAAGCAACTGGACGAACTGCACGGCCAGTTGAAGCTGAACGCGGATCAGGAAAAGCTGTGGCAGACCGCGCTCACCACGATGAAGCAGAACCATCAGGCCATGCGCGAAAGCCACAAGCAGATGCGCGATCAGTTCAAGTCGATGGAAAACCAGCCGATCCTCGACCTGAACGCGATGCACGCGGCGCAACAGAAGATCGAGGCGCAGAACGCGCAACTGCGTGAGCAGACCGCGACCGCGTGGCTCAACTTCTACAACTCGCTGAACGATCAGCAGAAAACCACCGTCAGCACCGCGCTCAAGAAGCATTTTGCGAAGATGCACGAGCGCTGGGGCAAGCACCGCGACGGCTCGCACGGCACGCCGGGCGCGGCGGCGGGCGCATCGGCCACCGCGAAGCCGTAAGCGGCCGGAACGGCCAAACAAAAGCCGCGGAGCTTCACGCTCCGCGGCTTTCTTCACATCGAAAACGCAACGCTCAGGCGAGGTCGAACAACAGCACTTCCGCGTTCTCGCCCTTCTCCAGCGTGACCTTCGAGATGTCCTCGAGCTTCGCGGCATCGCCGGCCCCGAGCGCCTCGCCGTTCACCGTCACCGCGCCGCGCGCCACGTGCACATAGACGCGGCGGCCCACCGGCACGTCGAAGTCCGCGCGTTCGTCGCCGTCGAACAGACCTGCGAAGATGCGCGCGTCCGCGCCGATGTTCACCGCCCCTTCCGCACCACCGGGCGCTGCGATCACGCGCAGCCGGCCGCGCTTTTCCTCGTCCGCAAAGCGCTTTTCCTCATAACCCGGCGCGCCGCCCGGCGCATCCGGAATGATCCAGATCTGCAGGAAATGCGCGGTTTCCGTCGGCGAACCATTGAACTCGCTGTGGCGCACGCCCGTGCCGGCGCTCATGCGCTGCACGTCGCCGGGACGGATCGTCGAGCCGTTGCCCATGCTATCGCGGTGCGCGAGCGCGCCCTCGAGCACGTAGCTCACGATTTCCATATCGCGATGGCCGTGCGCGCCGAAACCCTGTCCGCCCGCGACGCGGTCTTCGTTGATCACGCGCAGTGCGCCGAAGTGCGTGTTCTGCGGATCGTAGTAATCGGCGAAGGAGAACGTGTGATACGAGTCGAGCCAGCCGTGGTTGGCGTGACCCCGTTCGTTGCTGCGGCGAATTTCGAACATGATCTTTGCTCCCGCCCAAGGCGTTGTTTTGCGATGGAGAGAATGTAAGGGCGGCGCGCCTTCGGAACAACGGCCGCAACGGCACTACATCGTTCCGCCCATGCATGTAATCGGACGCGTCCGGCTTCGGACCCGCGCGCGGCGGCTTCGGGTAAAATACCGCGCTTTTCGGGGCGGCGGCGCGTCAATCGCGCGCTGGCGGGGTCGGCAGCAACGGCAATCCAATTTTGGCCACCTAGAATACGGACCGCCGGCTGAGGAAAACATGAAACCATACGCAACGCGCGAACGACCGTCGCGCGCCGCGCCGATTGCACGCCATGCAGCACTCCATGCACGTTAGGCACCTTACCAAGGAATCACCATGTTGCAAGGCTACGGTCCGCTGATCCTCGCGGGCACCTGGCAGACCGTCAAGCTGGCGGTGCTGTCGCTCGTGTTCGCCTTCGTGATCGGACTCATCGGCGCGGCGGCGAAGCTGTCGAAAAACCGCCTGACGTCGGGTATCGGCACGGTCTACACAACGCTGATTCGCGGCGTGCCCGATCTCGTGCTGATGCTGCTGCTCTTCTACAGCATCCAGATCTGGCTGAACCTGTTCACCGACGCGATGGGCTGGGATCAGATCGACATCGATCCGTTCCTCGCCGGCATTCTGGTGCTGGGCTTCATCTACGGCGCGTACTTCACCGAAACGTTCCGCGGCGCGTTTCTCTCGGTGCCGCGCGGCCAGCTCGAAGCGGGCGCGGCCTACGGCATGTCGCCATGGCAGACCTTCTCGCGCATCATGTTTCCGCAGATGATGCGCTTCGCGCTGCCGGGCATCGGCAACAACTGGCAGGTGATGGTCAAGGCGACGGCGCTGGTGTCGATCATCGGGCTCGCGGACGTCGTCAAGGCCTCGCAGGACGCGGGCAAGGGCACGCTGCGTTTCTTCTTCTTCACGCTTCTCGCGGGCGCGATCTATCTCGCGATCACCACGATCTCGAACCTCGTGCTGATCTGGCTGGAGCGGCGCTATTCCATCGGCGTGCGCCGCGCCGACCTCTAATCGGTCCAATCAAGAGCGGCAGGGATCATGATCGAAATCATCCAGGAATACTGGAAGAACTACCTCTTCACCGACGGCTACCGCATCACCGGTCTCGCGATCACGATGTGGCTGCTGGTCATTTCCATCGGCCTCGGCTTCTGTCTTTCGGTGCCGCTCTCGGTCGCGCGCGTGTCGAAGAACAAGCTGCTGTCGCGCTCGGTGTGGCTGTACACGTATGTGTTTCGTGGCACGCCGCTCTACGTTCAGCTGCTGCTGTGCTACACGGGTCTGTACAGCCTGCAGGTCGTGCGTGATCACATGCTGCTCGCCGAGTTCTTCCGCAGCGGCATGAATTGCACGCTGCTTGCGTTCACGCTGAACACTTGCGCGTACACGACCGAAATCTTCGCCGGCGCGATCAAGGCGACGCCCTACGGCGAAATCGAAGCGGCGCGCGCCTACGGCATGTCCTCGTTCACGCTGTATCGGCGGGTGATCCTGCCGTCGGCCTTGCGACGCGCGCTGCCGTACTACAGCAACGAGGTCATCCTGATGCTGCACGCGACGACCGTCGCATTCACAGCCACCGTGCCGGATATCCTCAAGATCGCGCGCGATGTGAATTCGGCGACGTATCAGTCGTTCGAGGCGTTCGGCCTCGCCGCCCTGCTCTATCTCTGCATTTCGTTCGCGCTCGTGTGGCTGTTCCGCCGCGCCGAGCATCGCTGGCTCGCTTATTTGCGGCCGCAAGGCAAATAAGACCATCGCGTCAGCCAAGGACTCTTCATGAATTCCCAGATGCACAAGCTTTTCGTCGACGACATTCACAAGCAGTACGGCAACAACGAAGTTCTGAAGGGCGTTTCGCTCAAGGCGAAGGCCGGCGATGTGATCAGCATCATCGGCTCGTCGGGCTCGGGCAAGAGCACGATGCTGCGTTGTATCAACTTTCTCGAGCAGCCGAACCAGGGGCGCATCTTCGTCGACGGCAGCGAAGTTCGCACGCTGAAGGACAAGACCGGCGCGCTCAAGGTCGCCGACCCGAAGCAGCTTCGGCAGGTGCGCTCGAAACTCTCGATGGTGTTCCAGCACTTCAATCTGTGGTCGCACATGAACGTGCTGGAGAACGTGACCGAGGCGCCGGTCAACGTGCTCGGGCTCTCGAAGAAGGAAGCCGAGGAGCGCGCGCGCACGTATCTGGAGAAGGTCGGGCTCGCGCCGCGCGTCGAGAAGCAGTATCCGTCGCATCTGTCGGGCGGACAGCAGCAGCGCGTGGCGATCGCCCGCGCGCTCGCGATGCATCCCGACGTCATGCTGTTCGACGAACCGACCTCCGCGCTCGACCCGGAACTCGTCGGCGAAGTGCTGAAGGTGATGCAGACGCTCGCCGAGGAAGGCCGCACGATGATCGTCGTCACGCACGAGATGGCGTTCGCGCGCAATGTGTCGAACCATGTGGTGTTTCTGCATCAGGGGCGCATCGAGGAAGAAGGTCATCCGGATGCGGTCTTCGGCAACACGAAGAGCGAACGGCTCAGGCAGTTCCTGTCGGGCAGCCTCAAGTAACCGGCACGACTGCTGCCGGAAGCAACCTTCCACTCCAGAAGAGGCGCCCGAGAGGCGCTTTTTTTGCGCCCGGGCGCGTGGCGCAGCGCCTGTTCCCCGATCTGCTTCGGCCTAACGCCGCGACACGTTCGCGTCAATAGGCGACAAACCTGACCCTGAAACTTACAACAAACTGAAGCCCTTATGGGATAAGGCTTTGCAGGCCGTTTCCCATGCTATGGGTAATACGCCTAGCACATGGGCATTGCATTTTTGACACAAACGTTCCCGGATCGCCAAATTTCTTTGGCGGCTATAACGTATTTTGTTAAATTGGTAACGAAAGTACCAAAACGAAGTTCTCAAAAAGTAGTTTTACTTCAAAAGTCCAAAAGAAACGGAGGACGGCACCGATCGACGGATCGGCGTCGGGTTCGCGCCCACGACGCGCGAATTGCCACACAGCACTGCAGCCCGCGCGTCCTTCCTCTGAAAACAATTTTCGGTTGGGTGCGCCCGCATCGAACCACACGGCAGCACTTGGGTTCTATTTCTTGACAGGGTTGGAGGAGATGATGAAAAAAGCTTTGCTCGCGTCGGCAGCACTGCTGACGTTCAGCGCAGTGGCACACGCTCAGAGCAGCGTGACGCTGTATGGCCGCCTGGACGCGGGGCTCGAGTACATGAACGGTGTGCCGACAGGCGTGGGTGCCAACGGCGCGGCCACCGGCAGCTCACACCGCTTCAAGGCGGAAAGCGGCGACTGGGGCACGAGCCTGTGGGGCATGAAGGGCGTCGAAGACCTGGGCGGCGGCTATCGCGCCGTGTTCCAGTTGGAAGGCAGCTTCAACACCATGACGGGTCAGGGCCCGGGCGGCGGCGGTCTCTTCAATCGCTGGGCGACGGTCGGTGTCGCGAACAACCAGTTCGGTACCCTGTTGCTGGGTCGTGAACTCTTCATCTCCAACGGCGTGTGGGACTTCGATCCGTTCGGTCAGTCGAACTGGTCGTCGGCTTCGCTGGTGCGTGGCCGCAACTGGCCGCAATCGAGCAACAACATTTCGTACCAGTCGCCGAAGTTCGCGGGCCTCGACTTCTACGGTCAGTACTCGCTCTCCAACGCGACCAACTGGAACGGTAACGGCACGACTCCGCAAGGCCGTAATGCGGGCGCGTATATCACCTATACGACCCCGCTCTTCCAGATCCGCGGTATGTACGATGAAATCCGCAATCCGGCCAACGGCACGCTCGGCGGCGTATACGACCCGATCAATGCGGCCAACTCCGGCGCGGTCAACGGTGCGTATGGCTTCTCGCGTGAGTACACAGCGATGTTCAACGTGTTCCTCGGCCAGTTCAAGATCCAGGGCGCGTATCAGGCGATTCGCACCGCTGGCATGACGGGCCAGTTGCCCGGTCAGCCGACGACGCTCGATCACGAGTGGGGCGGCGTGACGTGGCAAGCGACGCCGGCGGCCGCGCTGATCGCGGCGGTCTACCACGTGAACGGCAACAACGGCGCGGGTAACGCTACCATCTACACGGCCGGCGGTTCGTACAACCTGTCCAAGCGCACCCTGCTGGATCTGCAGGTCGCGACGGTGCAGAACAGCAAGGGCGCAAACTACGGCCTGAACGCCAACAACTACGGTACGTCGGCTGCGACCGACAACCCGATCATCGGCCACAGCCAGACGGGCGTGTACGCAGGTATCCAGCACTCGTTCTGATCGGCGAGGCTGACCAAAGAGTCTTTTAGAAGGTTTTCACGCTGCTGCGAGAGGCGCGTATCGGTGCGGTGCCCGAAAGGGTATCGCACCGTTTTTTATTTGAGCACGCGATTCGCCTAGCACTCCCGAAGAATTTGTCAAGTCGAACAACAAAAACTACAAATCGGCGGCGCTCGAAAAGATAGTTCTCCTCCAAAATTCGAAATCGGGTCGAACCGGATGCGCAACACAATGCGATTGCCCGGTCGATTCGAACACATCACAGAAATTTCGAGTTTCACCTTATTTTGGGGTTTGGAGGAGATGATGAAGAAGGCTTTGCTCGCGGCAGCGGCGCTATTGACATTCAGCGCGGTCGCGCAAGCACAGAGCAGCGTGACGCTCTATGGTCGTCTGGACGCGGGGCTCGAATACATGAACGGCGTGCCCACCGGCGTGGGTGCGAACGGCGCGGCCACCGGCACCTCGCATCGGTTCAGGGCGGAGAGCGGCGACTGGGGCACGAGCCTGTGGGGCCTGAAAGGCGCGGAAGATCTGGGTGGCGGCAATCGCGCCGTGTTCCAGCTGGAAGGCAGCTTCAACACCATGACCGGTCAGGGCCCGGGCGGCGGCGGTCTCTTCAATCGCTGGGCGACGGTCGGTATCTCGAACAACCAGTTCGGTACGGTACTGCTGGGCCGCGAGCTCTTCATTTCGAACGGCGTATGGGACTTCGATCCGTTCGGCCAGTCGAACTGGTCGTCGGCATCGCTGGTGCGTGGCCGCAACTGGCCGCAATCGAGCAACAACATTTCGTACCAGTCGCCGAAGTTCGCGGGCTTCGACTTCTACGGCCAGTACGCGCTCTCGAACGCGACCAACTGGAACGGCAACGGCACCACGGCCCAAGGCCGCGAGGCCGGCGCACAGATCACCTACACGGCGCCGCTCTTCCAGATTCGCGGCATCTACGACGAAATTCGCAATCCGGCCAACGGTACGCTCGGCGGCACGTACCGCGACGGCGGCAATGGCGCTTACGCCTACTCGCGCGAATACACGGCGATGCTCAACGTGTTCCTCGGCCAGTTCAAGCTGCAAGGCGGCTATCAGGCGATCCGCAGCGCCGGCATGTCGGGCCAGTTGCCCGGCCAGCCGACCACGCTCGATCACGAATGGGGCGGCGTGACATGGCAGGCGACGCCGGCGGCAGCGCTGATCGGCGCGGTCTATCACGTGAACGGCAACAACGGCGCGGGTAACGCGACCATCTACACGGTCGGCGGTTCGTACAATCTGTCGAAGCGCACGCTGTTCGACATCCAGGTCGCGACGGTGCAGAACAGCAAGATCGCGAACTACGGTCTGAACGCCAACAATTTCGGCACGGCGGCATCGACGGACAACCCCCTCGCAGGCCACAGCCAGACGGGCGTGTACGCGGGCATTCAGCACTCGTTCTAAGAACACAGCAAAGAAGGTTTTCACGCCGCTGCGAGAGGCGCGTGCCGGTGCGATACCCAGCGTGGTATCGCACCGTTTTTTTCGAGCGTCGATGAAAAAGGCCGCCGATGCGTGAGCACCGGCGGCCTTTTGCGTCGATGTCGGAACGCGTCTAGTCCCGCGCCATGCCCGACGCGCCGTGGCTCAGCCAGTCGAGCACGGCGGCCGCGTCCTCGCCGCCCGATTGACGCGCCTTCGCGACCGTCTCGCTGATCTTCGCGCCCGGCTTAGGCGCTGCACGGCGGATCGCCACGCCGACGGCGAGAATATCGATGATCACGAGATGCAGGATGCGCGAGATCATCGAGAGCTGCGATTCGCGTATCTCGATGTGATCCGTCTCCAGCGCGACCGTCGCGCGCTTGGCAAGCGGCGTATTGCTCGACGTGATCGCGATGACCGTCGCGCCCTGCTGCATCGCCACTTCGAGCACGCGCAGCAGTTCCGGCGCCCGGCCCGACTTCGACACGGCCACGATCACGTCGCCCTTGCCGAGCAGCGCCGCCGACGCCGCCTGCATGTACAGATCGCCGTAAGCGATGGTCGGGATGCCGAAGCGGAAGAACTTGTAATGCGCGTCCTGCGCGACGATGTTCGAATTTCCCAGCCCGTAGAACTCGATGCGCCGCGCGCCGTTCAGGATATCGATCGCGCGCTCGACGTTCTCGAAGTTCAGATGCTCGCGCAACTGAAGGATCGCGGACACCGTGTTGTCGAGCACTTTCGCGCCGAAATCGGTGGCGGTATCGCCGAGATGCACCTGGCTGTGGCTCACCGGAATCGTGCCCGTGAGGCCCGTCGCGAGCTTCAGCTTGAAGTCCGACAGACCCTGGCAGCCGAGCGAGCGGCAAAAGCGGATCACAGTCGGCTGGCTCACGTCGGCCTTGCGCGCGATGTCGATGATCGGATCGTTGATGATCGAGCGCGGATGATTGAGCGCGAGATCGGCGACGCGCCGCTCGGCGGGCGTCAGGGCGTCGCGCATTTGCCGGATGCGCTCGAACACCGCCGACGAGCCCCTGTTCGCGCGGTTCGACAGTTGCTCCGAGAGAATCGCGGAGACGCCGAGAAACGCCGGATATTCCGCCGTGATGATGTAAGTGGGAATGCCCGACAGATACTGCTGAAAGCGCCCTTTCGCCTCGAAACGCTCGCGAAACGGCGACTTGTGGAACAGTTCACCGAGTTTCAGCACGATGCCGCCGCCGATATAGATACCGCCCAGCGCGCCCAGCGTCACCGCGATATTCCCGGAGAACGTGCCGAGAATCGCGCAGAAGCAGTTCACCACTTCGAGCGCGAGCGCTTCGCCCGCGAGCGCGCGGTTCGTGACGTCGGCGGCGTTGAAGGTATCGGCGACCGTGACGTTGTCGCGCTCCGCGAGCGCGCGGTAGATCAATTCGAGCCCTTGCCCCGCGCATACGCGTTCGAACGACACATGCGGAAACTTGCGGCGCGCATAGCGCATCACGATGTCTTCGCGTTCGTCGAACGGCGAGAACGTGGCATGGCCGCCTTCGCTGCCGAGCGCGATCCAGCGGTCATCGGCCGGAATCAGACCCGACACGCCCAGCCCCGTGCCCGGACCGAGCAGGCCGATCACACTGTTCTGCCGGCGCGAGCCGCCGCCGACCTGCTCGCGCTGCGCGTCGGTGAGACCGGGCAGCGCCATCGCGAGCGCGGTGAAGTCGTTCACGACGAGCAGCGTGTCGAAGCCGAGCGCGCGGCGCGTCGCCTCGATCGAAAAGCTCCAGTCGTGATTGGTCATCTTCACGTGATCGCCGTCGACGGGATTCGCGATCGCGATCGCCGCATGATTCACGCGGCCGACCTTCGTGTCCTTCAGATACTGCTGCATCACCTCCGCGATGCCGGGGTAATCGGCTCCCGGATACACGCGGATCTGCCCGATCTCGCCGGGCGCGGTCTCCAGCGCGAAGCGCGCGTTGGTGCCGCCGATGTCGGCCAGAAGCCGCGGTCCGTCGGCGTGCTGCGTCGCTGTCTTATGCACACCAGTAGACATCGAGCTTCACTCCTTCAGCGTGGGCCAGCGTCGAGATGGCGTTCTTTTGCGGCGCGGCGAGCGCCGCGTTCAGTACGTCGAGTTTCTTCTGCCCGGCGATGAAGAGATATACCTGCCCGATCTGCTTCAATGCCGACATCGACAGGCTCACGCGCGCGTGCGGCGCCACGCCCGGATGCACGGCGATGAAACGCTCCGGCGTCGAGATCGCGACATCCCATTCGGGCGCGTCGGCGAAGATCGAGGCCGTGTGGCCGTCCTCGCCCATGCCGAGCACGGCGACATCCGGCAGGCGGCGGCGCGCGTCGGCATTCAGTTCGGCGATGTGCGTCTCCAGCGGCTTGCCCGTATCCACGAGCGGCAGGAAGTACGCCGCCGCGCCCGCGTTCTGCAGCAGCGTGTCGCGCACGAGCTGTGCGTTGCTCGCCGGATCGGTCTCGGGCACCCAGCGGTCGTCGACGAGCGTCACGTCGATGTGCGCCCAGTCGAGCGGCGCATGCGAGAGCGTCTGCAAGAATGGCTTGGGGCTCGTGCCGCCCGATACCGCGAGCGTGGCGTGAGCGGCCTGTCCATTGGCGTCGGCAGATGCCGCGCCCCTTGCCGCGAGGGACGCCTTCAGCGCGTCGCCCACGGCCTGCGCCAGCGCGTCCGAATGGGCGCGCGGATCGTCGAAAGTGCGAAGCTCGATCACTGCTCCTCCTGCTTGTTCTGGTTTATCGATCCGCTTTCTGTTCGCGCCATCGCAACGATGGACGAAGCGGTGTCCGGTATCGCCGCGCCCGCCGCGCGCCCCGTTCGGGCGGCGTCGGCGTCACGCCGTCAATTCTCTTCTTCGAGCCAGCACGTGCCCGCCTGCGCGAGCATCGCGCTCGACGCCGCCGGTCCCCACGTGCCCGCCGCGTAAGGCTTCGGCCGCGTCGTCGACGACGCCCACGCGTTCAGGATCGGCTCGACCCAGCGCCACGCCGCTTCCTGCTCGTCGCGCCGCACGAAGAGCGCGAGGCGCCCGTGAATCACGTCGAGCAGAAGGCGCTGATACGCCTCCATCTGTCCTTCCTTGAAGAACTGATCGAACGCGAGATCCAGATGCACGCTCGCGAGATTCATGCCCTCGCCGGGCTGCTTCGCCAGGCAATACAGGCGAATCGTCTCGTTGGGCTGCAGCCGGATCACGAGCCGGTTCGCGCCCGCGCGCAACGGCATCGAGCCGAGCGAGGAATGCGGCACCGCGCGAAAGTTCACGACGATCTCCGCGACGCGATCGGCCAGCCGCTTGCCGGTGCGCAGGAAGAACGGCACGCCCGCCCAGCGCCAGTTCTCGATTTCCACCTTCAGCGCGACGAAGGTTTCCGTCGTGCTGTCAGGGCGCACGCCTTTCTCGGTTGCATACGCCGGCACCGCCGTGCCGCGCACCACACCCGCATGATATTGCCCGCGCACCGCGAGCCGGCTGATGTCGCGCTCGTCGACCGGCTTGAGCGCGCGCAGCACGCGCAGCTTCTCGTCGCGTACGGAGTCGGAGTGCATCGAGTGCGGCGGCTCCATCGTCACGATGGAAAGCAGTTGCAGCAAATGGTTCTGCACCATATCGCGCAGCGCGCCCGTATTGTCGTAGAAGTCGCCGCGCGCTTCCACGCCCAATTCCTCCGCGATCGTGATCTGGATGCTTTCGACCCATTCGCGGCGCCACAGCGGCTCGAACAGCGCGTTGCCGAAACGCAGCGCGAGCAGGTTCTGCACCGGCTCCTTGCCGAGATAGTGATCGATCCGGTAGATCTGCTCTTCCTGGAAGATTTCGCCGACCGCATCGTTGATCGCATTCGACGATTCGAGATCGTAGCCGAGCGGCTTCTCCAGCACGATGCGCGCGTTCTGATTCAGCCCGACATCGGCGAGCGCGCGGCAGATCGGCACGAACAGCGACGGGCCCGTCGCGAGATAGAACACGCGCGTGCCGCCGAATTGCGCGAGCGCGTCGCGCAACAGCGCGAAGTCTTCCGCGCGGCCGAGGTCGAGCCCGACGTACTGAAAACGCTCGACGAAGCTGCGCCACGCGGCTTCGTCGAGGCCGCTCTTCGATACATGCGGCTTCACGTGATCCTCGACCCACGCGCGATAGTCGCCCTGCTCCATGGTCTCGCGCGCGACCGAGACGATCCTGCCCGCCGGATTGAGCGAGCCCGCGCGATGTGCTTCGAAGAGCGCGGGAAGAATCTTGCGCATCGAGAGATCGCCGGTGCCGCCGAAGAGTACGAAGGTGAAGTTCGAGTCGCTTTGCATGTGTCTGAACGTGGGTTCGAGAGCCGGATGTGAGTCGATTCGGGGCGGGTCGCCCAATGAGACCACGACTGCGCGTAGTCCGATAAAATTTTTTTTGACACTGAATTGTAGTTTAACTACAATCCAAATCAAGAGGAAATGTCACCTACGAAAAATCATCACTGTCAATCAGATCAGTCTGGGCAGCGAATTTTTTTCGGGTAGACGTTCTGAGCGCATGTTAACGGAGCCTGCGGCACATCGCTCTCCACGGAAGGCGTGCCCTGCCGGTTCATGCACTCGGGCCTCGCGCCTCGCCGTCGAGCGCGCCCTTCGTGGCAAGGCTCGAACGGTCCGGCAAAAATCAAAAGAGGAGACAACTGTTGCGATTCAATCCACTCATCTCTTGAGCGCCGTGCGGCCGTTCATCGGTCTGCCGGCCTGGCGCGCCGCGTTCGTCGTGACGCGCGCTGCCGCTTCCCCGCCGACACCGCCGATCTCCGGCCATCCAGTTTTGCCGTTTTTTTGACCATCGCTTCTTACTCGTGCTTCTGGCCGCATCGGGAGCCAATCGTTTCTTGTTCAGGTGTCTGGAGGAGATAAACAATGAAAGTCCGTAAGCTCATGGGCGCGCTGTGCGCCGCAGGTCTTCTGTGTGGCGCGACGGCGTCGGCGGTTCAGGCTGCCGAGGCTGTTTCCGTGTTGCACTGGTGGACGTCCGGCGGCGAATCCAAGGCAGTCGGCGTGCTCAAGGACGACATGACGAAGCAGGGTTACACCTGGAAGGACTTCGCTGTCGCGGGCGGTGCGGGCGCGGCCGCGATGACCGCGCTGAAAACGCAGGTGATCTCGGGCAACGCGCCGTCGGCGGCGCAGATCAAGGGCCCGCTGATCCAGGAATGGGCCGAGCAAGGCGTGCTCGTGCCGATCGATTCCGTCGCGGGCGACTGGAAGAAGAACCTGCCGCCTGAAATCGACAAGATCATCCACGCCGACGGCCATTACGTCGCCGCGCCCTTCTCGGTGCACCGCGTGAACTGGCTGTACATCAACAAGGCAGCGCTCGACAAGGCAGGCGGCAAGGTACCGACCAACTGGAACGAGTTCTTCCAGGTCGCCGACAAGATGAAGGCCGCGGGCATCATGCCGATCGCGATGGGCGGCCAGCCGTGGCAGGACCTGACGCTGTGGGAAGACGTGGTGCTCTCCCAGGGCGCGGACTTCTACAAGAAGGCGATCGTCGACCTCGACCAGAAGACTCTGACCTCGGACAAGATGGTTCAGGTGTTCGATACGGTCCGCAAGATCCAGGGCTATTTCGACAGCGGCCGCACGGGCCGTGACTGGAACCTCGCGACCGCGATGGTCATCAACGGCAAGGCCGGCATGCAGTTCATGGGCGACTGGGCGAAGGGCGAATTCGCCGGCGCGAACAAGAAGGCGGGCACGGACTATATCTGCGCGCCGGTGCCGGGCACGGAAAAGGCCTACACCTTCAACGTCGACTCGTTCGTGTTCTTCCAGCAGAAGGGCCAGAAGGCCGCGACGCCGGGCCAGCTCGCGCTCGCCAAGACCATCATGACGCCGGAATTTCAGGAGCAGTTCAGCCTGAACAAGGGCTCGATCCCGGTCCGTCTCGGCGTGTCGATGGATAAGTTCGACGACTGCGCGAAGAAGTCCTACGCTGATGAACAGACGGCGATCAAATCGGGCGGCTATGTTCCGTCGCTCGCGCACGGCATGGCTCAGGGCGATGCAGTCGCCGGCGCGATGACCGACGTCGTGACGAAGTTCATGAATTCGTCGCAGGATTCGAAGAGCGCGGTTGCCGCGCTCGCGAACGCCGCCAAGACGAAGTAAGGCTTCCGCCCGGCGTATGCGGCAAGCATGCGCCGGGCGGTTTGCAGGACCCAAGCAACGTCGCACTATTCAAGCGCCGCAGCCATCCGCTGCATGCGCGCCAATCCGTGCCACCCAGCGCACGACAGCGCCGGCGCATCTTCCAGGAGTCGAGTCGTGACTGCCTCCATCAGTGCGGACAAGAAACCGCAAAACCCGCCCCGTCGCGTTTCACCGACGGCGGCGCTCGCCGATCGCCTGATTCCGAAGCTGGTGCTCGCTCCCAGCGTCGTGATCGCGCTCGTTTTCGTGTACGGCTTCATCGGCATTACGGGTTATCTGTCGCTCTCGGAATCGCGGCTGATGCCGCGCTACGATTTCGCGGGCTTCGACCGCTATCGACAACTCTTTGCCAACGATGTCTGGTGGACGTCCGCCGCCAATCTCGGCTGGTTCGGCATTCCGTTCATCGGCATCTGCGTGTTTCTCGGCCTGTTCCTTGCGATCCTGCTCGACCAGAAGATCCGCAACGAAGGCGCGTTGCGCGCGATCTTCCTCTACCCGATGGCGCTCTCGTTCATCGTGACGGGCACCGCGTGGCAGTGGATTCTGAACCCGGGCCTGGGTCTCGAGAAAGTGTTCCACGACTGGGGCTGGACGAGCTTTTCGTTCAACTGGCTGGGAGACCCCGACAAGGCGATTTTCTGCGTCGTGATCGCGGCGGTATGGCAATCGACGGGCTTCGTGATGGCGCTCTTCCTCGCCGGACTGCGCGGCGTCGACAGCGAAATCTTCAAGGCGGCGCAGATGGACGGCGCGGGATTGCCGACCATCTACCGCAAGATCGTGATTCCGAGCATGCGCCCGGTGTTCTTCTCCGTGCTGCTGATTCTCTGCCACATCACGATCAAGACCTTCGATCTGGTCGTCGCGTTGACGGCGGGCGGTCCGGGCACGTCGTCCTCGCTGCCGGCGATCTTCATGTACACGTTCTCGTTCAACCGTGGCCAGCTCGGCGTGGGCGCTGCATCGTCGATGATGATGCTTGCCACCGTCGTCGCCGTGCTCGTGCCGCTCATGTATCTGGAATCGAGGAGCACCCGCAATGGAAACTAAGATGACCCTGAGCCGCGCCGTCATCTACGCGGTGCTGATCCTGTTCGCGCTCTACTTCCTGTTCCCGATCTACGTGATGCTGTCGACCTCCTTCAAGGATCTCGACCAGCTTCGCACGGGCAACCTGCTCACGCCGCCCACGCACTTCACGTTCGCGCCGTGGGTCAAGGCGTGGCAGGAAGCGTGTACCGGCGTGCGCTGCGACGGCATGCAGCCGTTCTTCATGAACTCGGTACGCATGGTGATTCCAGCGGTGCTGATCTCGTCGTTCGTCGGCGCGTTCAATGGCTACGTGCTCACGCACTGGCGCTTTCGCGGCGCGGACGGGCTTTTCACGATGCTGCTCGTCGGCTGCTTCATCCCCTTCCAGGCGATCCTTCTGCCGATGGCGCGCCTGCAGGGTTTTCTCGGCCTCTCGAACACGACGACCGGCCTCGTGCTCGTCCACGTGATCTACGGCATCGCGTTCACGACGATGTTCTTCCGCAACTTCTACGTGAGCATTCCGGCCGAGCTGGTGAAGGCGGCACGCATCGACGGCGCGGGCTTCTTCACGATCTTCACGAAGATCCTGCTGCCCGTCTCGCTGCCGATCTTCATGGTGTGCCTGATCTGGCAATTCACGCAGATCTGGAACGACTTCCTGTTCGGTATCGTGTTTTCGGGCGTGGATTCCATGCCGATCACGGTTGCGCTGAACAACCTCGTGAACACGTCGACGGGCGTGAAGGAATACAACGTCGACATGGCCGGCGCGATCATCGCCGCATTGCCGACGATTCTCGTCTACATGATCGCGGGACGTTATTTCGTGCGCGGGCTGACGGCCGGCGCGGTGAAGGGTTAATCGGGCGTTTCCCGACAGAGATATAGAGGATTCACATGGCAAGCCTTTCCATCCGTGACGTGTACAAGACCTACCCGAACGGGGTGCCGGTTCTCAAGGGCGTCAACATCGACATCGAGGACGGTCAGTTCCTGATCCTCGTCGGCGGCTCGGGCTGCGGCAAATCGACCTTGCTCAACATGATCGCGGGTCTCGAAACCGTGACGCAGGGCGACATCATGATCGACGGCAAGACGGTCAACAACCTCTCGCCGAAGGACCGCGACATCGCGATGGTGTTCCAGTCCTACGCGCTCTACCCTTCGATGAGCGTGCGCGAGAACATCTCGTTCGGCCTCAATATCCGCAAGGTGCCGAAGGACGAGCAGAAGAAGATCGTCGATCGCGTGTCGGAGACGCTGCAGATCGGCCATCTGCTCGATCGCAAGCCGGGGCAGCTGTCGGGCGGTCAGCGTCAGCGCGTCGCGATGGGCCGCGCGCTCGCGCGCGATCCGGTGATGTTCCTGTTCGACGAGCCGCTCTCCAACCTCGATGCGAAGCTGCGTATCGAGATGCGCTCGGAAATCAAGCTGCTGCATCAGCGTCTGGGCACGACGATCGTCTACGTGACGCACGACCAGATCGAAGCGATGACGCTCGGCGACCGCATCGCGGTGATGAAGGACGGCATCGTGCAGCAGTTCGGCGCGCCGCAGGACATCTACGATTCGCCTTCCAATCTGTTCGTCGCGGGCTTCATCGGCGCGCCGCCGATGAACTTCATCGCCGGCAAGCTGGTGGAGGCGGGCTCGGGCGTCGGTTTGCAGCTCGATACGGGCATCGCGCAGAAGGTGCTGAATCTGCCGTTCGATGCGGGCCGGTTGCGCGGCAAGGTCGGGCAGGACGTGATTCTCGGGTTGCGCCCCGAGCGCATCACCGACTCGCGCAGCGCGCACGATGTGTCGGATACGAGCCTGCAACCGGTCGATGTGCGCGTCGACGTGATCGAACCGACGGGTCCGGACACGCTGGTGTTCGCGCAGGTGAACGGCAAGCGCATCGTGTCGCGCGTGCACCCGGCGTCGAATCCGCAGCCGATGTCGAACATGACGCTGCTGTTCGATGTGTCGAAGGCGGTGTTGTTCGATCCGCAGACGGAGGAGCGGCTGGCTTGAGTGGGCTGTTCGAGTGACTTCAGACGCCACGGTCAGCCGTGGCGTTTTTCATTGTGCAGCCAGTTTTCCATGCATATTTCGGATTACTTGCTATCGCAGCATGTGGCGATCTCTCGATAAGATTGAACGCGGAGCGTGCGATGGTGCGCCCGCGTCATGAATTGCGTAAATGCCGCTCAGGTTGTCACTTGACAACCTGAGCGGCCGTAAATACACTGAACCGTCAATGAAGCGACCGCATCCGAAGAAAGAAATCGAAGCTGCGCTGTTGTACGCCGAGAAGAACGGCTGGGCAGTCGAGCCCAAAAAGGGAAATGGGCACGCGTGGGGAAGGATGTATTGCCCGTATAACGATGCGGAATGTCGCTGCGGGGAATTCTGCATCACGAGCATCTGGAGCACCCCTCGCAACGCAGAGAATCACGCGAATGATCTGAGACGGGTTGTCGACAACTGTACGACGCGCAGAAAAGAAACTGCCCGATGAGGCGCAGATGCGCAACAGCAGGAATACTCATGGAATACGTGTTCACTCTCAAGTATCAACTGTCGGCAGAAGACTGCGATCACGAGCAACTCGTCGAACGGCTCGCGGAGGCCGGGTGCGATGACGCGACCATCGGTATTGGTCAGCCAGGACGAATTGCACTCGCCTTCAAGAGGGCAGACGTCGACGCCTTCGGCGCGATTTTATCGGCGCTGCAAAACGTGAAGCAGGCGATTCCGTCCGCCCGCCTGATCGAAGCAGCGCCAGACTTTGTCGGCCTCACGGATGTAGCCGAAGTGACGGGAATGACGCGTCAGAACATGCGCAAGCTGATGCTCGCCAACGCGATGGAATTTCCCGCGCCGGTTCATGAAGGCAATCCGTCCGTCTGGCACCTTTCCGACATTCTCGCGTGGCTGAAGGGGCGCGGAGGCTATCGCATCGACGCAGAATTGCTCGACGTTTCCAGAACAGCGAAGCAGGTCAATCTAGCGAAGGAAGCCCGGGAAATCGAGCCCGACATGACTCAGGAACTGGACAGACTGGTCGCCTAGACCGGCGCGATACCCGCCGCCCTCCCATTACAGGCACAATCGGCGTTTTGCATTCCGCCACCTGCGCCGCATGACTCTGCTCTCCTCCCATCCCGAACTCGCCTGGCCCACGTCGGACACACCCGACCCCTTCATCGGCCTCGAAGCCCTAGGCGACGCCCACGTGCAAGCCTGGGTCGATGCCCAGAACCGCCGCACCGAAGCCGCGTTCGGCAACACGCCGCAAGCGCGTACGCTCGCGCAACGGCTCGAAAAAGCGTACACGTCGCAGGACCGCATCGTGTCGTGTTCACGCTATGGCGACTGGGCCTACAACACCTGGCAGGACGACGCGCATCCGCTCGGCATCGTGCGCCGCACGCCGTGGTCTTCATGGCTCGAAGGCAAGCCCGTCTGGGAAACGATCCTCGACGTCGACGTACTCGACCTCAACACCAAACAGAACGACGACACCCGCTGGGCCCTCGCCGATTTCGACATGCGCTACCCCGATTACGACCGCGCGCTCGTGAGCCTGTCGCCGGGCGGCTCGGACGCATGCATGGTGCGCGAGTTCGATATCGCATCGAAAAGCTTCGTCGCGGATGGCTTCGTGCTGCCCGATGTCGGCAAGCACGATATCTCGTGGATCGATTGCGACACGGTCTATGTCGGCTGGGACGACAGCAAGACGAACCCGCGCCCCGCGCTCACCACTTCGGGCTTTCCCCGCCAGGCGCGGCGCTGGAAACGCGGCACGCCGCTCGCGGATGCGCCCGTCGTGTTCGAGGGCAACCGGCGCGACGTGTCGGCGGGCGTCGACTACGATCCGCTCGAGAAACTGCATCTCGCATCGCGCGCGGTGACCTTCTTCGATACGCTCAACTACTGGCTCGACGAAACATCGAACGAATGGCGTCAGTACGATCTGCCGACGCACGCGGAAATCGAGCACTGGAACGGCTGGATCTTCGTGACGCCGCGCAAGTTCTGGAACGCGGGCGGCCGCCGCTACGCGCCCGGCACCCTGACCGTCATTCGGCGCGACGCGTTTCTCGCAGGCTCGCGCCAGTTCATCGCGCTCTTCACGCCGTCGGAGCGGCTCGTGCTCGCGGGCATCGACTTCACGAAGCACTGGCTGATCGTCTCGCAAATGGACGACGGCACGCCGCGCGTCACGCTGCTGCGCCCGCCCGCGACGCCCGACGGCGAGTGGGCATCGCGCGCGTTCGCGCTGCCGGATGCGAGCCAGTCGTGGGTCGATTCGATCGACAGCGAACGTGACGACACCGTGCTCATCCACGTCGAGCACTTTCTGACGCCGCCATCGCTGTATCACGCCGATCTCGCCAACGACGCCCCGTGGCAACTGCTCGCGCGTCTTCCCGCCCAGTTCGATGCGGCCGGTCTCACCGCCGTGCGCCGCCACGCGCTCGCGCCGGACGGCGAGCGCATTCCCTACTGGCTGATCGGACGCGACGTCGAAACACGCACCGACGCGCGCCCTTGCCTGCTCTACGGCTATGGCGGCTTCGAAGTCGCGCTCGATCCGGGCTACGACGCGACGACCGGCATCGCGTGGCTCGAGCGCGGCGGGCTGTACGCAGTCGCGAACATTCGCGGCGGCGGCGAATTCGGTCCGGCATGGCATCAGGCGGCGCTGCGCGAGAACCGCCAGATTGCCTTCGACGATTTCATCGCAGTAGCCGAGGCGCTCGTCGATACGGGCGTCACCACGGCCAGGCAACTGGCGATTCGCGGCGGCAGCAACGGCGGCCTGCTCACGGCCGTGTGCATGATCCAGCGGCCCGAGCTGTTCGGCGCGGTGCTGTCGGAAGTGCCGCTGCTCGACATGGCGCGCTTTCACCTGCTGCTGCAGGGCGCATCGTGGATCGACGAATACGGCGACCCCGACGACGCCGGCGATCTGCGTCATCTGCTCGCGTACTCGCCGTATCAGAACGTGAAGGCGGACGCCGCGTATCCGCCCGCGCTCTTCACATCATCGACGAGCGATGACCGCGTGCATCCCGGCCACGCGCGCAAGATGGCCGCGAAGATGCAGGCGCAAGGCCACGCGAACGTGTGGTATCAGGAAACCGGGGATGGCGGACACGGCGCGGGCGTCGAGCCGGGCGCGGTCGCGCAGGCGGAAGCGGCCGCGTTCACGTTCCTCGCCGCGACGATCGGGCCGCTCGCCTGATTCAGACCTTCACGGGCGCCGCATGCGAGCGCAGCACCAGCGTGCGCCCGGCGTAGGTCAGCACGCCACATACGCCGATCACGATGCCCATGCCGTGCGGCGATACATCGTGAAAAAGTCCGACTGCGAGACTCGCGAGCGCGCCGAGCGCGAGCTGCATCGCGCCAAAAACGGCGGCGGCCGCGCCCGCGTTGCGCGGATAGCGGTGCATCAGCTCGGTCGTGCAATTGGCCGACAGCAAACCGACCACGCCGACGACGAAGAACAGCGTGAACACGATCGACCACAAGCCGCCCCAGCCCGTCAGCGACACCAGCGCGACCGCGAGCGCCGCCACGACGCTCACGAACGACGCCGCCGAGATCATCTTCATCGCGCCGACGCGGCCGACGAACTTCGTGTTGAGCACGTTCCCCGCGATGATGCCGACGATGTTCAGCCCGAACAGCAGCCCGTAGTGCTGCGGCTTGACGTGGAAATAATCGATATAGACGAACGGCGTCGCGGTGATGTACGCGAACATCGACGCGAACGCCATGCCGCCGCACATCATGTGGCCCCAGGTGACGGGATCGGTCAGCAGATGCCCGTACGCGGCGAACGACTTGCCGATCGCCGCGCTCGCACGCTTCTCCTTCGGCCAGGTTTCGGGCACGCGCAGAAAAGCGGTCACCGCGCAGGTCAGACCGAACAGCGTCAGCGCGACGAACACCACACGCCAGCCGCCGAGCAGCAGCAATTGCCCGCCGATGAGCGGCGCGAGCAGCGGTCCGATCGACGTGACGATGGACAGCATCGACAGCACGCGGGCCGCGTCGGTCGGCTCGTGGGCGTCGCGGGCGATGGCGCGCGCGAGCACTGACGCCGCGCCCGCGCCGAGCGCCTGCAGGAAGCGCACGGAGACGAGCGTATCGATGGAAAACGCCACCGCGCAGCCGATGCTCGCGAGCGCGTACAGCACAATGCCGCCGAGCAGGACCGGCCGGCGGCCATAGGCGTCGGACATCGGGCCGTAGAGCAGCATGCCGAACGAGAAGCCGAACATGAAGCTCGTGAGCGTGGTTTGCGCGGCGGCCGGACTCGTGCCGAACGAGGCGGCGAGCGCGGGCAGGCTCGGCAGATACATGTCGATCGACAGCGGGCCGCACGCGGCGAGCGCGCCGAGCAACAGGATCAGCCGGCCGTCGGGCCGGCGCCGGGTGGTGTCGGGCATGGAGTTCGGGAGACGGGAATGGGTGAAGGCGACGCGGCTTTGCGGCGCCCGAGCGAGCGACCATTGTACGTGACGCCCTGTCGCGATCCGTCCCTGAGCGCCGGGTTGCGCTAAGCTCATCGCTCGTTCTGTCCCGTTTCGTCGATCCGATGACCGCCTTTCTTCTGATCTGGAGCCCCAAAAAGTGGCCGTGGCCCGAGTTGCCCGATATCGCGCGCCGCGTGGCGGCAGGCGATGCCGTCGCCGATGTGTGGGGCTGCGGCACCGCGCGCGGGCTCCTGCCGGGCGACCGCGTGTTCGTGCATCGCGTGGCGCAGGAGCCGAAGGGCGTGTTCGCGTCGGGCTGGGTGACGCGCGCGCCGTATGAAGTGCCCGATGCGGGCAGCAAACGCGGCTATCGGCTGTGCATCGATTTCGTGTACGACTGGCTCGTCGACGCGCACGCGCAAGTCGTCGTCACGCGCGAGGAACTGCGCTCGCACCCCTTCTCCGTGCAGACGTGGGACGCGCAAATGTCCGGCACGCTCATCAAGCCGATGGCCGAAGGCGCGCTGGAAAAGCTGTGGACCGCGCGCACCGGGCGGCGTGCGCGCCCGTCCGCGCCGCCACCGGACATGTAGGCGCGAGGCGGCCTGTTCGCATCGACTCCGGTACAATTTCAGCAAGATTTTTTCGCGTCGGACCGCGCGTTCTGCACGCCGCCGCTCGGGCACCCGGTCCGCTTCACGCGACTCCCGCATCCACTTTCAGCGCAGGTCTTCATCCATGTCCAAGAATCAAGCTCTGTTCGAACGCGCCCAGCGAACCATTCCCGGCGGCGTGAACTCGCCGGTGCGGGCGTTCCGCTCGGTCGGCGGCACGCCGCGCTTCATCGAGCGCGCCGCGGGCCCGTACTTCTGGGACGCCGAAGACAAGCGCTATATCGACTACATCGGCTCGTGGGGCCCGATGATTCTCGGCCACGTCCATCCCGAAGTGCTCGACGCGGTTCAGCGCGTGCTCGCGAACGGCTTCTCGTTCGGCGCGCCGACGGAAGCCGAAATCGAGATCGCCGAGGAAATCTGCAAGCTCGTGCCGTCGATCGAACAGGTGCGCATGGTGTCCTCCGGCACCGAAGCGACCATGAGCGCGCTGCGCCTCGCGCGCGGCTTCACGAACCGCAGCCGCATCATCAAGTTCGAAGGCTGCTATCACGGCCACGCGGACAGCCTGCTCGTCAAGGCGGGCTCGGGCCTGCTGACGTTCGGCAATCCGACTTCCGCGGGCGTTCCCGCCGATATCGCGAAGCACACCACCGTGCTCGAGTACAACAACGTCGAGCAGTTGAACGAGGCGTTCGCGGCGTTCGGTTCGGAAATCGCGTCGGTGATCGTCGAGCCGGTTGCGGGCAACATGAACCTCGTGCGCGCGACGCCCGAATTCCTCAATGCGCTGCGCGAGCGCTGCGACGAGCACGGCGCGGTGCTGATCTTCGACGAAGTGATGTGCGGTTTTCGCGTCGCGCTCGGCGGCGCGCAGGAGGTCTACGGCATCAAGCCGGATCTCACGTGCCTCGGCAAGGTCATCGGCGGCGGCATGCCGGCGGCGGCGTTCGGCGGACGCCGGGACATCATGGCGCATCTCGCGCCGCTTGGCGGCGTGTATCAGGCGGGCACCCTGTCGGGCAATCCGATCGCGGTAGCCGCGGGCCTCAAGACGCTGCAACTGATCCAGCGCCCCGGCTTCTACGACAATCTCGCGAAGCAGACGCGCAAGCTGGTCGACGGCCTCGCCGCCGCCGCCCGCGACGCGAAAGTGCCCTTCTCCGCCGATTCGATCGGTGGCATGTTCGGCCTGTATTTCATGGATCAGGTGCCGGGCAGCTTCGCGCAGATCCAGCAAGGCGACACCAAGCGCTTCAACGCATTCTTCCACGCGATGCTCGACGCGGGCGTGTACTTCGCGCCATCGGCGTTCGAGGCGGGCTTCGTGTCCAGCGCGCACGACGACGCCGTGATCGACGCGACGCTGGAAGCCGCGCGCGGCGCGTTCGCCTCGCTCGCCGCCTGACGCGCCCGGGCCACGCCGATGTTCTCGCAAACCGACTTCACGCATATGGAGCGCGCGCTCGCGCTCGCCTCGAAGGGCATGTACACGACCACGCCGAATCCGCGCGTCGGCTGCGTGCTCGTCAAGAACGGCGAAGTGATCGGCATGGGCTACACGCAGCCGGCCGGCCAGGATCACGCCGAAGTGCAGGCGCTGAAAGACGCCCGCTCGCGCGGCAAGGACCCGCGCGGCTCGACCGCGTATGTGTCGCTGGAGCCGTGCAGCCATTTCGGGCGCACCCCGCCGTGCGCGCACGCGCTCATCGATGCGCGCGTCGAGAAGGTCATCGCCGCGATGGAAGATCCGAACCCGGCGGTGTCGGGCCGCGGTCTCACGATGCTGCGCGATGCGGGCATCGATGTGCGCTGCGGGCTGCTGGCGACCGAGGCGTACGAAATGAATATCGGCTTCGTGTCGCGCATGACGCGCCGCCGTCCGTGGGTACGCATGAAGGTCGCCGCGACGCTCGACGGCCGCACCGGCCTGCCGTCCGGTGAAAGCCAGTGGATCACCGGCGAGGACGCGCGCGCCGACGGCCACGCGTGGCGCGCCCGCGCCTGCGCCATCCTCACGGGCATCGGCACGGTGCGCGAGGATGATCCGCAACTGACGGTGCGCGCGGTCGACACGCCGCGCCAGCCGCAGCGCGTATTGATCGACAGCCGTCTGGACGTGCCGATGCAGGCGCGCATCCTCGATGGCGCGCCGCCGTGGATCTTCCATGCCGCCGACGCCGATCCCGCGCGCATCGACGCGTTGCGCGAAAAGGGCGCGGATCTGATCGAGCTGGCGAACGAGCACGGCAAGGTCGATCTGCCCGCGATGCTCACCGCGCTCGCGGATCGCGGCATCAACGAACTGCACGTCGAAGCGGGCCACAAGCTGAACGGCTCGCTGCTGCGCGAAGGCTGCGTCGACGAACTGCTGATCTATCTCGCGCCGAGCCTGCTCGGCAGCGCGCCCGGCATGTTCGACTTCGCGCCGCCCGACACGCTCGATGCGCGGCCGCATCTGAAATTTCATCGCATCGACCGGCTCGGCGACGACTTGCGCATTCTGGCGCGCAACGCCTGAGCGGATCACACACGCAATCAAGGAACGAAACCGATGTTTACAGGAATCGTCGCGGCGGTGGGCCGCATCGAAAAAGTCACGCCGCTCGGCGCGGAGCCGGAAGCGGGCGTTCGCCTGACGGTCGCCGCGGGCGCGCTCGATCTCGCCGATGTCGAACTCGGCGACAGCATCGCGATTCAGGGCGCGTGTATGACGGTCATTCAGAAGTCCGCCGATGCGTTCGACGTCGAGGTGTCGCGCGAAAGCCTGAACAAGACGGTCGGCCTCGGCGATGCCGGCGCCGGCGTGAATCTGGAGAAGGCGTTGCGGGCGCACGACCGGCTGGGCGGGCATCTCGTTTCAGGGCACGTCGATGGATTGGGCGTGGTGTCGAAGTTTGAGCCGGTGGGCGAATCGCACGAGTTGCGCATCGTCGCGCCGAAGGACATCGGCAAATATCTGGCCTACAAGGGCTCAGTGACGGTGAACGGCGTGAGTCTCACTGTGAATTCCGTCAGCGACCGCGCGGATGGCTGCGAATTCTCCATCAACCTGATTCCGCATACGGTCGAAGTCACGACGCTCAGGGCGCTCGCCAAGGGCGCGAAGGTCAATCTCGAAATCGATCTGATCGCGCGCTATGTCGAGCGGATGATGAACGCGCAGTGAGTCGCCGTTTCGCGAGTCAGGACTGGGCGCCCCACAAGTAGTCGAATTCGAAGGACACTTCCTTGCAGTGACGGATGGAGACCAGATAGATGGTGTCGTCCGCCAGCAGATATAGGAGCACGTGGTCGTCGAAAACATACTCGCGGAGTTCCGCAGCGATGCTGGCGGATTCCGTTGCATCGGCGAGCTTTTCGTACGCGAGTAACGCATGGACCGTATCGGGTCTGGTATTGAGGAAGCGGCGGCCGAGCGCGGGAAAACGCTGAAGCAGCGGAACGACTTCTTCTTCGAGCGACTGAAGTATTCGAACGAAGCCGTCCAGATTGTCCTTTCTTACCCAGTAACGCTCCATGTCCGAGAGTCGAGCCGCAAAACTGCTCATGCTTCGGACAGTCACACGTCCACGCTGATCAGTCACCGTCCGGCCCTCCGGCTGCGTCTTTCTTCGCCTTGATTCGTGCCTTGTAGCGCGCGAGTACTTCGAAGGCGTCTTCATGGCGCCCGGCCTTCAGATCTTCCAGACCTGCAAGTGCGTCCTCCAGCAGCAGCATGTGAATCCGATTGCGCTCCATCCGGTAGTACATCTCGAGCTTCTCCGTGCTGATCAGCGCTGCGCAACTTTCGCCATTCTTGGTGATGATTTTTTCAGTTCCGCCGCGCACTTCCTCGACCAGTTCGGAAAGATTGGCACGCGCCTGCGACAGCGGGATGATGTCCTTTGCGGTGTAAGCCACGGCAGGCTCCGTACGAATTAATGTACTTAACATTGTACGATATTTGCGCATTGAAGTTTAAGACGCCCCTAGTTTCTCAAGCGCAACGCCGCCACACCATTCATCCGAATGGCTTAGGCAAATCTCCATCCGTCGACGGCAAGTGATTTCAGCCTCGGTCCATCTGCCGTGGCGTAAAATACGCCCTTTCCCCAAACCGGACCCCGCACGGGACGTCATCATGTCGCTCGCCTCCACTCCTGAGATCATCGCTGAACTGAAAGCCGGCCGGATGGTGATTCTCGTCGACGAAGAAGACCGCGAAAATGAAGGCGATCTCGTCATCGCCGCCGAATTCGTCACGCCCGAAGCCATCAATTTCATGGCGAAGCACGGCCGCGGCCTCATTTGCCTCACGCTCACGCAGGACCGCTGCAAGCAGCTGAATCTGCCGCTCATGACGCATCGCAACGGCACGCAGTACGGCACGGCGTTCACGGTCAGCATCGAAGCGGCGGAAGGCGTGACGACCGGCATTTCCGCCGCCGACCGCGCGAAGACCATCGCCGCGGCGGTCGCGCACGACGCGCGCGCCGAGCATATCGTCCAGCCGGGCCACGTGTTCCCGATCATGGCGCAGCCGGGCGGCGTGCTGGTGCGCGCGGGCCACACCGAAGCCGGCTGCGACTTCACCGCGCTCGCCGGCCTCACGCCCGCCGCGGTGATCTGCGAGATCATCAAGGACGACGGCGAGATGGCGCGCCTGCCCGATCTCATCGAGTTCAGCCAGCAGCACGGCATCAAGATCGGCACGATCGCCGATCTGATCCATTACCGCAGCCGCACCGAGTCGATCATCGAGAAAGTCTGCGAGCGCACGATGCAGACCGCGCACGGCCCGTTCCGCGCGGTGCTGTACCGCGACGAGCCGACGGGCTCGCCGCACATCGCGCTCGTGCGCGGCGCGCCGCGTCCCGACCGCGACACGCCGGTGCGCGTGCACGAGCCGCTTTCAGTGCTCGATCTGCTCGAAATCGATTCGTCGACGCATTCGTGGACCATCGACGCCGCGATGAAGGAAATCGCCGCGCGCGACCTCGGCGCGATCGTCATGCTCAACTGCGGCGACACGAAGGAACATCTCGTCGACGTGTTTCAGGCGTTCGACCAGAAGGAAAAAGCGGCGGTGCTCAAGCGCCGCCCGATCGACTTCAAGACTTACGGCATCGGCGCGCAGATCCTGCGCGATCTCGGCGTCGGCAGGATGGAAGTGCTCGCGAATCCGCGCAAGCTGGGCAGCATGTCGGGCTACGGCCTGGAAGTGACGGGCTTCGTGCCGATGCCCGGCTGCCCCGCCACCGCCGCGCCCGTGGACACGCCCCTCACCCAGTTGCGCTCGGTCTGAAACCGCCGGCCGCACAACCCCATTCCATACAATTCCAAGGGAAGGACCTCATTCATGGAAATCGGACAATACCAGCCGAACCTCGACGGTGACGGCTTGCGCATCGGCATCGTGCAGTCGCGCTTCAACGAACCGGTGTGCAACGGCCTCGCCGACGCGTGCATCGAAGAGCTGGAGCGCCTCGGCGTGATCGGCCAGGACGTGCTGCTCGTCACCGTGCCCGGCGCGCTCGAAATTCCGCTGGCGCTGCAAAAGCTCGCGGAGTCCGGCCAGTTCGACGCGCTGATCGCGCTCGGCGCGGTCGTGCGCGGCGAGACATATCACTTCGAACTCGTGTCGAACGAAAGCGGCGCGGGCATCTCGCGCATCGCGCTCGATTTCGGCATTCCGGTTGCGAACGCCGTTCTGACGACGGAAAACGACGAACAAGCCGTCGCCCGCATGACCGAGAAGGGCCGCGACGCCGCACGCGTGGCGGTCGAAATGGCGAATCTGTCCGTCGCGCTCGAGCAGCTCGGCGGCGATGACGAAGACGAAGACGAAGAAGACGAGGACCGCGCATGAAGAGCGCACGCCGCCGTTCGCGCGAGCTCGCGACGCAAGGGCTTTATCAATGGCTGCTGTCGGGCGCGCCCGCCGGCGAAATCGACGCGCAATTGCGCAACGCACAGGGCTTCGACAAGGCCGATCAGGCGCATCTCGATGCGATCCTGCACGGCGTGATCAAGGAATCCGACGCGCTGTCCGCGCAGTTGCAGCCGTGTCTCGACCGCCCGATCGAGCAGTTGTCGCCGGTCGAACGCGCGGTGTTGCTGGTCGCCGCGTTCGAGTTCAAGCATCACATCGACGTGCCGTATCGCGTTGTCATCAACGAAGCGGTCGAGCTGACTAAGACCTTCGGCGGCTCGGACGGCTACAAGTACGTAAACGGCGTGCTCGACAAGCTCGCCGTCGTGATGCGTCCCGCCGAGGCGCAGGCGCGCGGGCGCGGAGCGTAAATGACCGGCGCTTCGGAACCGCTCGTCAGGCTCGCGTCGCGCGTCGATGTGATCGAGCCGTTCTACGTGATGGAGCTGATGAAAGAGGCTCAGGCGCTGGAGCGCGCGGGCCGCGACATCATCCACATGAGCATCGGCGAACCGGACTTCACCGCGCCGGAGCCGGTGATCCACGCCGCCGCCGATGCGCTCAAGCGCGGCGTCACGCAGTACACCAACGCGCTCGGCATTCACGCCCTGCGCGAGGCGATCGCGCAGCATTATCGCGATACCTTCGGCCTCGCGGTCGAGCCGGAGCGCATCGTCGTGACGGCGGGCGCGTCGGCGGCGCTGCTGCTCGCGTGCATGGCGCTCGTCGACAACGGCGACGAAGTGCTGATGCCCGACCCGTGTTATCCGTGCAACCGGCACTTCGTGTCGGCGGCGGATGGCAAGCCGGTGCTCATCGCGAGCGGTCCGGCCGAGCGCTTTCAGCTTACGGCCGCGCATGTCGAGGAAAGCTGGACGGATAGAACGCGCGGCGTGCTGCTCGCGTCGCCGTCGAATCCGACCGGCACGTCGATCGAGCCGGACGAGTTGCGGCGCATCGTCGAGACAGTGCGTGCGCGCGGCGGCTTCACGATCGTCGACGAGATCTATCAGGGGCTGAGCTACGACGCGAAGCCCGTGTCCGCGCTCTCCTTCGGCGACGATGTCGTGACGGTGAACAGCTTTTCGAAGTATTTCAACATGACCGGCTGGCGGCTCGGCTGGCTCGTCGTGCCGCACGCGATGGTCGGCGCGGTCGAGAAGCTCTCGCAAAACCTGTTCATTTGCGCGTCGGCACTTGCGCAGCATGCAGCGCTCGCGTGCTTCCAGCCCGAGACGCTCGCGATTTACGAAGCGCGCCGGCTGGAGTTCAAGCGGCGGCGCGACTACATCGTGCCGGCGCTGCGCTCGCTGGGTTTCGGTGTACCGGTCGTGCCCGACGGCGCGTTCTACGTCTACGCCGATACGACGACGGTTCACCATCCCGCCGCCGGCAACAGCGATGCGCTCACGCACTCGATGCTCCACGACGCGGGAGTCGTGCTCGTGCCGGGCGCGGATTTCGGCTTTCATGCGCCGGAGCGCTACATTCGTCTTTCTTACGCCACGGCGTATTCGAAGCTCGAAGAAGCGGTGCAGCGGCTGGGAACGCTGTTCGCCCGATGATCTGATCGCGTCCGGCAATAAAAAAGGGCACCGCGTGGTGCCCTTCTTCTTTTACGTCTGGCGAATGCCTCAAGCGCCGAATTCCGCCGACGCGACGTGCTTCGTTTCGCCGTCGCCATCATCCTGCGATGCCGACTTCTTCGCCGAGTCGATCGTCACGTGAACGCGCTTGTCCGCAGCAGTCGAGGCCAGCACCTGCTTCGGCGCGGCCTGAACCGGCGCTTGCGGCGCATTGATCGGCACATTGCGGCCGCGCGCGACATCGCGCAGGCGCGAACGCTCGGCCAGCACCTTGGCGCCGTAGCCGCCGTCGTCCTGGGTCGTCGAGCCGACGTAGTAGCGCAGACCGCCCGCCACCGAACCGCCGCGCGCGATGCAGTCCTTCAGCACCAGCGCGCCCACCTTGATGTTCGCGAGCGGATCGAGCGCCGCGTGCGAGCCGCCGAAGTACTGGAATTTGTCGGAATGAACCTTCGACATCACCTGCATCAGGCCCTGTGCGCCCACGCCGCTTTCGGCATACGGATTGAAGCCCGATTCGATCGCCATCACGGAGAGCAGCAGCAGCGGATCGAGGCCGACTTCGCGGCCGGTGTCGAACGCAGCGCGCACAAGTTCGCTGACCGGATCTTCCGCCACGCGATAACGGCGCGCGATGAAGTTCGCGACGAGCTTCTGCTCGCGCGTGGAGACGAGCACGCGGTCGTCGCGCGCATCGGCGACGACGCGTTGCGCCGGAATCATGCTCGCGAGCATGCCGACGGACGGCATCGTGCGCGGGTCCAGCCCGTTGGGCGAGACCGCGAGGCTGATGCCGCCGGTGAGCCGATGGGTGCTGGCGTCGTCGGACGCGGCCGCGCCGAGCGACGGCACGGCGGCGCCGGGCGCCTTGGACTTGACCGATGCAGCGTTGGCTGCAAGGTTCGCGGGCAGCATCGGATCGCTCGGCGCGCGATGCACCGCCGCGAACGGCGGCAGCGGCTGGCCTGCGAGCAGACGCGCCGGTCCGGCCTGCACGGCCGCCGACACGAACGGCATGATCTTTGCGGCGAAGGTGGTGCGCCACGATGGCAGCAACCACAGTGCGAGCGCGCTGACAACCGCCGCGCAGCCGACGATGGCGAAGAGATGGTGACTCAAACGGCGTCCACGACGTAGCGCCACACGCACGATCTGCGCGGCGCGGGTGTCGGAACCCCACCAGAATGAAGCGTTCATCGATACTCCCAATGTTGCATGATTTGCGCAGATGAATACGAATTGAATACGCATTCGAAACACAAATCAGACACCGCTCGCACCTGGCAAGCGTAAGCGGCATCGGGGATACGGCATGCGCCGTCTGAAAAGCCGATCCGGTCAAAGACCACCGGTTGCGCGGCACGAACTGCATGCCCTGGTTGCGCACATGGCTTTCCACGCGAAAAACCGGCGTGTCAAACGCCGGCAAGAACAACCAACAGCCATGAATCGCCGGGCAGGAGCGGCGCAGGCGACGCATGTGCGTCTGAAAAACCTGAGGCTAAGGTAAAAACTTTCAAAACCTGCAATGGGTGTGAGGCGATTCTATCAGGGTTTAATGATCCGTCAATGCTATAGACTTCTGTTTCAATTACTTACAGTTATATTGAACACCGTTCAGCGCCCGAAAAGCACGTCTCACGGGCCTTTCCCACAGGAATTTACTGAATGTCCCCCAACGCACGGACGCCGACGCAGGTAAAATCGACAATCGCCTAGCGCGCAGCCGTCCCGGCCCTTCACCGCGTGCATCGGGCGCCTCCGAGCCCTATTTCGACCATCGATGAAATATAAAGATCTGCGCGACTTCACCGCCCGCCTCGAAGCGCTCGGCGAATTGCGCCGCATTCGGCAGCCCATCTCTCCCGTTCTCGAAATCACCGAAATCTCGGATCGCGTATTGCGCGCGGGCGGACCGGCGCTGCTCTTCGAAGCGCCCACCGGCCACACGATGCCCGTGCTCGCCAACCTGTTCGGTACGACCCGGCGCGTCGCGCTCGGCATGGGCATCGAAACTGAAGCGCAGAGCGGCTCCGATGTCAGCCTCGGCAGCGACGTCGCCGCGCTCAGCTCGCTGCGCGACGTCGGCAGGCTGCTCTCGGCGCTCAAGGAGCCGGAGCCGCCAAAAGGCCTGAAGGACGCGGGCAAGCTGCTTTCGCTCGCGAAGGCCGTATGGGACATGGCGCCGAAAGCGGTCAGCGCGCCGCCCTGTCAGGAAGTGGTGTGGGAAGGCAACGACGTCGATCTTCATCGGCTGCCGATACAGACCTGCTGGCCCGGCGACGCCGGACCGCTGCTCACCTGGGGCCTCACCGTCACGCGCGGGCCGAACAAGCCGCGCCAGAATCTCGGCATCTACCGGCAGCAGTTGATCGGGCGCAACAAACTCATCATGCGCTGGCTCGCGCATCGCGGCGGCGCGCTCGACTTCCGCGAATTCGCGCTGGCGAATCCCGGCAAGCCTTACCCGGTCGCGGTCGTGCTCGGCGCCGATCCCGCGACGATCCTCGGCGCCGTGACGCCAGTGCCCGATTCGTTGTCCGAATATCAGTTCGCCGGCCTGCTGCGCGGCTCACGCACCGAACTCGCGAAGTGCCTGACGCCGGGCGTCGATACGCTGCAGGTGCCGGCGCGCGCCGAGATCGTGCTCGAAGGCTTCATTTATCCGCAGGACGGCGCACCGCCGCCCGCGCCCGCAGGCGCGCCGCCGCGTCCGTCGGCCGGCGCCGCCGCGAAATACGAGCACGCGCTCGAAGGGCCGTACGGCGATCACACCGGTTACTACAACGAACAGGAATGGTTTCCGGTCTTCACCGTCGAGAAGATCACGATGCGCCGCGACGCCCTGTTCCATTCCACCTACACCGGCAAGCCGCCCGACGAGCCCGCCGTACTCGGCGTCGCGTTGAACGAAGTGTTCGTGCCTTTGCTGCAGAAGCAGTTCAGCGAGATCACCGATTTCTATCTGCCGCCCGAGGGCTGCAGTTATCGCATGGCGATCGTGCAGATGAAGAAGAGCTACCCCGGCCACGCGAAGCGCGTGATGTTCGGCGTGTGGAGCTTTCTGCGGCAGTTCATGTATACGAAGTTCATCATCGTGGTGGACGAAGACGTGAACGTGCGCGACTGGAACGAAGTCATCTGGGCGATCACGACGCGTGTCGATCCGACGCGCGACACCGTGATGGTCGACAACACGCCGATCGACTATCTCGACTTCGCCTCGCCGGTGGCGGGCCTCGGATCGAAGATGGGGCTCGACGCGACCAACAAGTGGCCCGGCGAAACGACACGCGAATGGGGCCGCCCGATCGTGATGGACGAAGCCGTGAAGCGCCGCGTCGATGCGCTCTGGAACGAACTCGGACTGGATAAATCATGATCGCGGCCACGCTCTATCGCGGCGACGTCGTCGAGAACACGCATGCGGCGCACGTCGCCATCGTCGATGCTCACGGGCGGCTCGTGCATTCCTTCGGCGATCCGTATCGCGTGACGCTGCCGCGCTCGGCGGCGAAGCCCGCGCAGGCGCTCGCGATCATCGAAACGGGCGCGCTCACGCGCTTCGGTTTCACCGATGAAGACCTCGCGCTGATGTGCGGCTCGCACAGCAGCGAGCCGCGTCATATCGAGCGCGCGCGGGCGATGCTCGCCAGATCGAACGCGAGCGAAAGCGATCTGCGCTGCGGCGGCCATCCGCCGATTTCCGAAGCGGTATACAAAGACTGGATCAGGCGCGACTTCACGCCGACGGCTGTTTGCAGCAACTGCTCCGGCAAGCACGCCGGCATGCTGGCGGGCGCGCGGGCGATCGACGCGCCACTCGCCGATTACCACTTGCCCGAGCATCCGCTGCAGATGCACGTGAAGCGCACGATGGCGCGCGCCGTCGATCTCGCCGACGACGAAGTGCAATGGGCCATCGACGGTTGCAATCTGCCGACGCCCGCCTTCCCGCTCGAACGTCTCGCGCGGCTCTACATGAAGATCGCCGCTGCGCCCGAGGGCTCGCCGCTTGCCCGCATCCATCGCGCGATGACGTCGTATCCCGAACTCGTCGCGGGCGAGGGGCGCTTCTGCACGCTGCTGATGCAGGCGTTCGGCGGCGAACTCGTCGGCAAGACGGGCGCGGACGCGAGCTACGCGATCGGCGTGCGGCGCGAGCAAGGCGCGCTCGGCATAGCGGTGAAGGTCGAGGACGGCAACACATCGGTGCTCAATGCGGTCGTCGTGCATGTGCTCGATCTGCTCGGCATCGGCACAGAGCGGCAACGCGATACGCTCGCCGCCTTTCGCAACCCCATTACGCGCAACACCATGAGCGTGCCGACCGGACACCTCGACATAAGCTTCGCCCTTCACAATCATCAATAACAACATGCATTCGTGGCCGCTGCTGTCGGACGGTTTTTTTCTGTCGCTGTCTTTGTGTCTGGATATCGGGATCGCCAACGTCGCGATCATTTCGCTCGTGCTGTCGCATGGCTTCAGGCCGGGGCTCGTGCTCGGCCTCGGAACGTGTTTCGGCGATCTGTTCTACGCGGCGCTCGCGCTGGCGGGCATGTCGGCGTTGCTGCAGTTTTCCGCCGTGCGCTGGGTCGTGTGGATCGGCGGGGCGATCGTGCTGCTCTTTCTGACCTGGAAGATGGCGCGCGAGGCGCTCAATCCGGCGACCGCGCCACCCGTCGAAGGCGAGGCGGATTACAGCGCGCCGCTGCCCGCGCACTGGAAAAGCTTCGTACGCGGATGCCTGCTGGCGGTTTCATCGCCGAGTGCGATTCTGTGGTTCGCGGCGGTAGGCGGCGCGCTGATCGCGAAAAGCGGCGCGACGAGTCCCTTGAGCGCTTCGGTGTTTCTCATCGGCTTCTTCGCCGGCGGGCTCGGCTGGACGATCTTCATCTGCACGCTCGCGAGCCACGGAAGAAAGCGCGCCGGAACCCAGCTTCTGCGCGCCTGCCACGTCATGTCCGCGGTGCTCTTCGCGTACTTCTCGTATAGCGTGATAGTCAATGGCTACCGCGATCTGATCGTCCACGCGGCATCGTGAAAATGCGGCGTCACGCGACGAACTGAGCCAGCTTCGCCAGATCGACGTTGCCGCCCGAGACGATCACGCCAACCCGCTTGCCCTCGACCGGCACCACCTTCTGCAACACGGCGGCCGCCGCGAGACAGCCGGTCGGCTCGACGACCATCTTCATGCGCTGCGCGAAAAAGCGCAGCGTCTCGATGAGTTGCGCGTCGCTCACGGTGACGATGCTGTCCACGTGACGCTGGATGATCGGGAAGTTGTATTCGCCGACATGCGTCGACGCCGCGCCATCGGCGATCGTGCGCGGCACTTCGATATGCACGATCTCGCCGCGCGCGAGCGACTGCTGCGCGTCGTTGCCCGCTTCCGGCTCGACGCCGATGACCTTGCAGTCCGGCGCAAGCGCCGCCGCCGCGAGCGCGCATCCGCCGATCAGCCCGCCGCCGCCGAGACACACGAACAGATAATCGAGCGGTCCGGTTTCCTCGATCAGTTCCTTCGCCGACGTGCCCTGCCCCGCGATAACATGCGGATGGTCGTAAGGCGGGATCAGCGTCATGCCGCGCTCCTCGGCGAGCTTGCGGCCGATTTCCTCGCGGTTCTGCGTATAGCGGTCGTAGGTGATCACTTCGCCGCCGTAGCCGCGCGTCGCTGCCATCTTCGCGGCGGGCGCGTCCTCGGGCATCACGATCGTCGCGCGGATGCCGGCGAGCTTCGCCGACAGCGCGATTGCCTGAGCGTGATTGCCTGACGAAAACGTGATGACGCCCGCCGCGCGCTGACGCTCGTCGAAATGCGAGATCGCGTTGTACGCGCCGCGGAACTTGAACGCGCCCATGCGCTGGAAGTTCTCGCACTTGAAGAAGAGCGATGCGCCCGCGATGGCATCGGCAGTGCGGGAGGTCAGGACGGGTGTGCGATGGGCGGCGCCTTCGATGCGCCTGGCGGCATCGGCGACGTCATCGAAAGTCGGGGCGGGAAGTGAGGACATCGGAGTCGGCCTTCGAGGCGAAGAGGGACACCATTTTCCCACGCCCAAACAAAAAGGCGATGCATGCTCGCATCGCCTTTCTGTTTATCCGGCGGACCGCTCAATGGCGCCAGTAGCCCGGCCCGTGCCGGTAATAGCCGTGATGCCCATAGTAAGGGCGGCCATAGTACGGACGGCCGTAATAACCGTATCCGCCATAACCGCCGACGACCACCGCGGGCGGCGGCGCGTACACGACAGGCGGAGGCGGCGCCACATACACCGGCTGCGGCGGAGCCATATAGACGGGCGCGGGCGGCGCGGCATACACCGGATAGGCCGGCACCCCGATACCCACGCCGACCGAAACATGCGCTTGCGCAACAGTGGCGAAACCCACGCCGAGCGCGCCAGCAACCAAAAGACCACCGAGCTTTTTCACTTTCGTTCTCCTCGCCGCTTCGCGTGTTGGCCGGTCTGCACGGCTCACGAGCGACGGTATGAAAACAATTTATCGAAAAAGCGCGCCAGTCGCAGAAGCCATTTGTTGCAAATTGCAAGTTCCTTAACGCGCATGCGAATGTGTAAGCCGGAGCGCGCGTGCAACTGCGCTCCGATCGACCGTTCGGCGGACTTCGGCGCGACACGACGCGTGGACTCCGCAGCGATCGATAAAACGCGCGTAACGTCTAATTACAAAAGAAAGGAAAAGCCCCACCGGACAAATCCGTCCGGCGGGGCTTTTCATGTATTACGCGAAATACCCGAAGCTAGTATTTGATTCAGCCCACTTTGACGTAGGCAAACTCACGTGTGACGTTCGGCGGCACATAAGCCGCGCCGATCACGACCCGCGGCGTCAGACGCTTTTTCTGGTCCCACCAGCGGCGACGCTGGGCCTGGCTCAAGAATCGCAGATGCTTTCGATAAGAGAAAATGCTCATGGCGACCTCCGAACGTAGCGAATGAAACCCCAAGGGAAGCCCGGCGGCCTCGGACCGCACGTTCTCCCGCTGAATCTGTCTTCTCTTTGATATTGAGCGCCCTGTCCGTGCATCGATGTTCGCAAAGAAACCAAGTCTTCGCGTCGATGTGCGTTAAACCACATTCAGCAGAAAGCATGCCGTTTCGATACACACCTCCGCGTTGAAAAAAGCCCTTGTTCTTATCCGTTTGCGTGACCGGGAGAAACAGATTCGCATCCGCCCTGCCGTTTCGCCCTTTCGCTCTTTGTCTTTATATCCTGCCAGTTTTGCATGAAATGCGCTTTTCCGAGATCGTCTCAAATTGGCAACACTAGGGTTTTCCGATGCTGGCGCGCACCGTGCAAACCGGCTTGCGCGGAACTTTCGCCAGCCTTTCACGCATTCGCGCGAAGAATCGCGCGCGGCACGTGCGACAACGTCCCCAAGCTGCTTTAAAGCCATGATATGGTGACGTCCGGCGCATCCCACCAGACGATTTGGCGGGCGGGGAATCCAGGCGCCGCGCCGCGATGGTTCCGGCACGATACTCAAGTCCAGAGAACGAACAATGATCAAGGTCAGCATCCACCATTCGCGCCGCGCGGACGGCCTCGTCGATATCGACACGCCAGGCGGGCAGCGCTTCACGCGCTAGCTTTCGCTTTCTTCACCCTTTCGCTCAAACGACCCCACGCATCCTAGAGGACCCGAGATGTTCGGCGAGATCGCCCGTTTTCTGCTCAATACCCTGTTCACCCTGTTCGGCGCGGCGCTGCTGCTGCGTGCGTGGATGCAGGTCGTACGCATGCCGCCCTACAACCCCGTCTCGAATGCCGTGATGCAGGCGACCAACTGGCTCGTGCTGCCGTTGCGCAAGATCCTGCCTGGCGGCAAGGTCGACTGGGCCAGCATTCTCGCGGCATTCATTGCGTCGGCTGTCTACGTGACGCTGATGGTCGTGCTCGCGGGCATCGATCCGACACTCATGGTGCCGATGCTTCTGCTCGTCGCATTGCTGACGGTCGTCAAATGGGCGCTTAACCTCATCATCTGGGTGACGATCCTGATGGCGCTGCTGTCGTGGCTCAACCCGCAGTCGCCGGCGATGCCGCTGCTCTATCAGATCACCGCGCCGTTCCTCGATCCGCTGCGCCGCATTCTGCCGCGCCTGGGCGGCATCGATCTCTCGCCGATCCTGCTGTTCGTGATCGTGCAGGTGCTGTTGATGGTGGTGACGCGCATGGCGGTCTCGATGACGCTCTTCGGCATCTGAGCGCCACCGGGCGCGATTGCGCCTCGGGACGCGTTGCGCTTACAATAGCCGCCTCATGCGGGCGTCGTATAATGGCTATTACCGTAGCTTCCCAAGCTACAGACGTGGGTTCGATTCCCATCGCCCGCTCCAGAATCCCAGCGAAAGCCGCCCCAAGTCACGTTTGGGCGGCTTTTTAGTTTCCAGCATCGCCTTGCCATGAACCACGATCTTCAGGACGACGCCGACGACGGCATCGAAAACGACGTCCACTCCGAAACAGACGCGAACGCCACGCTGCGCCATCGCCGCATCCGCAGCTTCGTCACGCGCGCGGGCCGCGTGTCGCCGGGCCAGCAACGCGCGATCGACGAACTCGGCCCGCGTTTTGTCGTGCCCTACACGCCGCAACCCGGCGACTGGGACGCGCTCTTCGAACGCAAGGCGCCGCGCGTGCTGGAAATCGGTTTCGGCATGGGCGCGACCACGGCGGAAATCGCGGCCACGCGTCCGGGCGATGACTTCATCGGCGTGGAAGTGCATGAACCGGGCGTTGGCGCGCTGCTGAAGCTGATCGGCGAGCAAGGGCTCGGCAATATCCGCATCCTTCAGCACGACGCCGTGGAAGTGCTCGAACACATGATCGCGCCGGACAGCCTCGACGGCGTGCATATCTACTTCCCCGATCCGTGGCACAAGGCGCGTCATCACAAGCGCCGTCTGATTCAGCCGAAGTTCGTCGCGCTGCTCGTGTCGCGCATGAAGCCGGGCGCGTACATCCATCTCGCGACCGACTGGCAGAATTACGCCGAGCAGATGCTCGAAGTCCTTTCGGCGGAACGCGCGCTGGAAAACACCGCGGACGGCTATGCGCCGCGCCCGGATTTCCGCCCCGTCACGAAGTTCGAGCGAAGAGGCCTGCGGCTCGGACATGGCGTATGGGACCTGATGTTCCGCCGCCGCTGAGAGAGCCCTACCCGGAAAAGACAAACGCCACGGCAAGCCGTGGCGTTTTGCATCGTGCGCGACGAAACCGCGCTCAGTCCGCCCAGCTCAACCCGCCGCTGTAGCCGACGATCAGAATCAGCAAACCGAAGCCGATCCGATACCACGCGAACGCCGTGAAATCGTGCGACGCCACGTAGCGCAACAGCCAGCGCACGCAGACGAAGGCGCTCACGAACGCGGCCACCATCCCGATGGCGAACAGCCCGAAATCGTCCACCGTCAGCGTGCGCCAGTACTTCGCCATTTCGTAGAGCGTCGCGCCGAAGATGATCGGGATGGCGAGGAAGAACGAGAACTCCGTGGCGACGCGCCGCTCCAGCCCGAACAGCATCCCGCCGATGATGGTCGCGCCCGAGCGCGAGGTGCCCGGAATCAGCGCGAAGCATTGCGCGAGACCGACCTTGAAGGCATCCACATAGGTGAGATCGTCGACGGAATACACGCGCGTCATGGCGGCGCGTTCGCGCTGGCGCGCCTCGGCCCACAGAATCACGATGCCGCCGACGATCAGCGCGACCGACACCGGCACCGGCGAAAACAGCACCGACTTGATGGTTTTCTCGAACAGCAGACCCAGCACGATGGCCGGAATCGTCGCGATGATCACGTTCAGCGTGAAGCGCCGCGCGTCCGCGCGCGCCGGCAGACCGACCACCACGGAGCCGATCTTCGCGCGATATTCCCAGCAGATCGCGAGAATCGCGCCGAACTGAATGACGACATCGAACGTTTTTGACTGCGCGTCGGTGAAGTTCAGCAAACTGCCCGCCACGATCAGATGCCCCGTGCTCGAAACCGGCAGAAATTCGGTCAAGCCCTCGACGACGCCCAGAATGAGCGCCTTCACCATCAATATCCAGTCCATCCGTCAGCCCTTGTTAGCCGTTATCGCCGTTGCTTGTGGAGCACATTGCGCAGAGATTTCGACTTACTTCTCAACGATCTGCACACGTATGCCGTTTGTAAGGACTGTGATTGTACCGGGTTCATACGACACTCCGGCGAACTGGAGCTCCTCCGGTTTGAAGGTGTGGATCGGATAGCGATCGAGCAACTGGGCCGCCAGTTGCGCGCCGACCGAGGCGATCTGCTGGTTATATTGCGCGGCGTCGCCGGTTAGCTGCGCATCGTCAACACTCGGTGAAATCAGGATGACGGAACGACTCGGCGCGTCGTAGCCGAGTTGCGTCGAAAGCGTGAACACGCCGACCACGGGATTCGGCATGAACGGCGTGGCCAGACGCGCGTCGACTTTCACCGTCACGCGATTGCGATCCGGCGCCATGCCGACGACCGGATTGCTCAGAACGACGTCGAAGATCTGCGAGGCCGTGCGTTGCAGCGGGAACTTGCGCGCGACGGCGGCCTGAACCTGCTGCGTCGAAAATGTGTAGTGGTCCGGAATGAACGGGAATATCGAGTTCGAGGCCGCGCGGGCCTTCGATGTGAGTACGAGTGCGGGCAGCGACATCAGTCCTGCGAGCACGAACCGGCGCCGCAGCGGCGCGACGGGTTCCGTCATGCGTGATCCTCCAATGCGTTTCTTCAGGTCTGCGCCTCGTGGCGCGGTTCGGGCTTTGGACTGCCGATCGTCACGACAGTTGCGTCGGCTGTGTCTGCGCTTCCAGCCTCTCGATCCACACGAGCGCATATTCGCGCGTCTCGCCGCACATCTCCGCGGAAGGCTGCAGCCCGCCACAACATGCGGGCCGGCGCGGATCGCCGAATATCCCGCAGCGCAGATCATCGCCTAATTGAATGCAGCGCTCGCCCGCGCGTTTGCCTTCCGGCATGCCCGGAATCGGGCTGGAGATGGACGGCGCGATGCAGCAGGCGCCGCAGCCCTCGCGACAGGCATGGGGCGAAGAATCGATCGACATGACGACACTGGACAGCGCAAAAGGAAACGCTATTGTCCCACGCCTCACCTTTGCGCTTCGTCAAATCGGTGCCTTCGGGCTGCGACCTTATCACGCAATTCCGGCGCGCATCGTCCGATTAGACTCGGATGATTCCCAGAGGTCCGCCATGACTCCCGCTGCCCCGCCCTTTCGCCCCGACCTGCTCGCGCGTTACGACGCGCACGGTCCGCGTTACACGTCCTATCCGACCGCCGTCCAGTTCACCGATTCGTTCGACCCCGCGCATTATCGCGAAGCGGCGAAAAACAGCAGCGCGAGCGCCGATCTCTCGCTCTACTTCCACATCCCGTTCTGCGACACGGTCTGCTTCTATTGCGGCTGCAACAAGGTCGCGACGAAAAATCGCGCACACGCACGCCCTTATCTCGACCGGATGAAGCGCGAACTCGCGTTGCAGGCCGCGCTCTTCGATACCTCACGCCCGGTCACGCAACTCCATTGGGGCGGCGGCACGCCGACCTTCCTGTCGCACGACGAGATGACCGAGCTGATGTCCGCCACGCGCGAGCATTTCAACCTCGTCCCCGATGACCGCGCCGAATATTCGATCGAAGTCGATCCGCGCGAAGCATCGGCGGAAACCATCGCGTTGCTGCGCGAACTCGGTTTCAACCGCCTGAGCCTCGGCGTGCAGGATTTCGACGAGCGCGTGCAGCGCGCCGTCAACCGCATCCAGCCGCGCGCGATGACCGAAACCGTGCTCGACGCCGCGCGCGCGAACGGCTTCAAGTCGGTGAGCGTCGATCTGATCTACGGCTTGCCGCATCAAAGCGTCGAGAGCTTCTCGCGCACCCTCGACGCGATCGTCGATCTGAAGCCCGACCGCGTCTCCGTATTCGGCTACGCGCACATGCCGGCGCTCTTCAAGATGCAGCGGCAAATCGACGAAAGCGCGCTGCCCTCCGCCACCGAGCGCCTCGCGATTCTCGAGCGCGTGATCGCGCGCATGAGCGACGCGGGCTACGTGTATATCGGCATGGATCATTTTGCGCTGCCCGGCGACGAACTCACGCGCGCGTTCGAAGCGGGCACGCTCCAGCGCAACTTCCAGGGCTACAGCACGCATGCGGATTGCGATCTGATCGGCATCGGCGCGTCGTCGATCGGCAAGATCGGCGACGTCTATGCGCAAAACGCGCGCGAGCTTGCCGACTACGCCGCCGCGATCGATGCGGGGCGCCTCGCCATCGCGCGCGGCGTGCGTCTTTGCGCCGACGACGAACTCCGCCGCGACGTCATCATGCGTCTCATGTGCGGCGGCGAGCTGCGTTTCGACGATGTCGCGAGCACGCACGGCATCGAATTTCCCACCGCATTCGCCAGCGAACTCGCGCGCCTCGCGCCGATGGCCGACGACGGCCTGATCGACCTGTCGCGCGACGCGATCCGCGTGCTGCCCGCCGGGCGCATGCTGGTGCGCAACGTCGCGTCGGTGTTCGACCGCTATCTGGGACAGGCGAGCCTGCGGCGCTTCTCGCGCACGATCTGAGCGGTGTTCGAACGGCGGCGGTGGCTTAGAATGACAGCCACCTTGGGTGTCCCGGCTTCGAGCCACAGCGCGCCCATCCATTCACTGCCGATGCGAAGCGCCGGGCGCGCCCGGACTTCTCGCACGCGGCCAAGCCACTGCCCGACGCCATGCCGACCACTTCGCCGCAGTTCGCCCCTCTAGCACAACTCGCCGCCGATCTCAAAAGCGGCCGCACGACGAGCCGCGCGCTCGTCGAGGCAGCGCTCGAGCGCATCGCCGATCCGTCGGGCCAAGGTTCGACCGTCTTCATGCATGTCGATGCAGAACACGCCCGCGCCGCCGCCGACGCGCACGATGCGCTGCGCCGCGCCGGCACCGTGCTGTCGCCGCTTGCGGGCATTCCCGTGTCGATCAAGGATCTGTTCGACATCGAAGGCCAGGTGACGCGCGCCGGTTCGAAGGCGCTGCGCGACGCCGCGCCCGCGAAGGCCGATGCCGTCGCCGTCGCGCGTCTGCGCCGCGCGGGCGCGGTGCTGGTCGGGCGCACCAACATGAGCGAATTCGCGTTCTCCGGCCTTGGCCTGAATCCGCATTACGGCACGCCGCGTTCCCCGTGGCGCGCCGACGTGCCGGGCGACGCGCGCATCGCGGGCGGTTCTTCGTCGGGCGCGGCGGCATCGGTCGCGGATGGCATGGCCGCGATCGCGCTCGGCACCGACACCGGCGGCTCGATCCGCATTCCCGCCGCGCTGTGCGGCATCACCGGCTTCAAGCCGACCGCGAGCCGCATTCCGAAGCAAGGCGGCGTGCCGCTATCGAAGTCGCTCGACTCGTTCGGGCCGATCGGCGTGTCGGTTGCGTGTTGCGCGCTCGTCGACCGCATTCTCGCGGGCCGCGATCCCGGCGTGCCCGCGACGCGTCCGCTCGACGGCGTGCGCCTGGGCGTGCTGACGAACTACGTGACCGATGGCGTCGAAGCGCCCGTCGCCAACGCGGTCGCCGCAGCCGTCAATCATCTCGCCGCGGCGGGCGCGCTCGTCGAAGACGTGCGTTTTGCATCGCTCGACCGGCTGCCGGAGATCAATCGCTACCCGCTCGTCGCGATCGAAGCCCATGCGTGGCATCGGAAACTGATGGCCGAGCGCGGCGGCGAATACGATCCGCGCGTGCTCGCGCGGCTGAAGCGCGCCGAGGCGGCAAGCGCGGCGGATTACATCGACCTCTGCGAGGCGCGCGCCGCGATGATCGAAGAGGCCCGCACGACGCTCTGGCAGCGTTTCGACGCCATCGTCTGCCCGACGGTGCCAGTGCTGCCGCCGCGCATCGCCGATCTGGAAGCCGACGACGACGCCTTCACGCGCGCCAACGCGCTGATCCTGCGCAACCCGACGACCTTCAACTTTCTCGATGCGTGCGCGCTGTCGCTGCCTTGCCATCCGCGCGGCGAAGCGCCTGTCGGCCTGATGCTCGCGGGTGCGCCTAACTCCGACGACGCGTTGCTGTCGATCGGACGCGCGGTCGAAGCGGTGCTCGCGACGACGCGCTGAACGCCTGAAAATCGGCGGCGGATTTTGCGCATCGGGCGTTCGCGCTAGAATTCACCGCTCTACCGGCGCAACTCAGGTGCTTCCTTCTCGAATCGTTGCGAAACAATGAACAACTCTTTACATCACTTCACGATGCATCAGGACGACCGGGCGGTGCGGCGCGAGCGGCGCCTCCTCGTGCTGCTCGGTTTCGTCAGTCTCGGCCTGGTCGGCGGCGCGCTCTATCTGCAGTTCTTCCATAACGAAGATCCCTGCCCGCTGTGCATCATTCAGCGCTATTTCTTCGTGCTGGTCGCGATCTTCGCGTTCATCGGCGCGATCTTCCGCAACTGGCGCGGCATCGCGCTGTTCGAAACGCTCGTCGCCATCTCGGCGCTCGGCGGGATCGCCACGGCGGCGCGCCACGTCTACGTGCAGTCGCATCCCGGCTTCAGTTGCGGCTTCGACGCGCTTCAGCCGATCGTCGACGGCCTGCCGCCCGCCGCGTGGCTGCCGCAGGTGTTCAAGGTGGCGGGCCTGTGCGAGACGCCCTATCCGCCGATCCTCGGGCTGTCCCTGCCGCAGTGGTCGCTGATCGCGTTCGCGCTGATTTTCGTACTGGTCGCGGCGAGTCTGCGTCTGAAGCGCAATCTGCGCACCGCGGTACGGTAATTATTTCCGGGCGGCCCGTTCGCGGTCGCCCGTTCTTCCCCGCTGCACCCCGCTCCACGCGCTTTCCCTTTCCCGCATCAGCGCATCCGCATAATCTTGATACGTGCCCGGCAATATTTTTGGGATATTGCGGTGATATGTTCGTGTCTGGATGGCGATCTACGTGCGCGCAGTCCGATTCGCTCAAAGGCAGCTTTCTCATGCAACCCATGAGGCGAACGGAAACCGCGTAACGCGCGCCCGGTCCGCAATGTCTTTTCACTCATGACAACGCAAACCATCCGCTTTCTCCAACGCGGCGCCGTACGCGAGATCGGCGACGCTCCCACCACGCGCACGGTGCTTCAGCATCTGCGCGAGACCGCGCTTTGCACCGGCACGAAGGAAGGCTGCGCGGAAGGCGATTGCGGCGCGTGCACCGTCGTGATCGGCGAACTCGACGCCGCCGGCGCGCTCGCGCTCAAGGCCGTCAACGCCTGCATCCAGTTTCTGCCGACGCTCGATTCGCGCGCCCTCTTCACCGTCGAGGACCTGCGCGGCGAGGATGGCGCGCTGCATCCGGTGCAGCAGGCGCTCGTCGATTGTCACGGCTCGCAGTGCGGCTTCTGCACGCCCGGCTTCGCGATGTCCCTGTGGGCGCTCTATCACAGCCATCCGCGCGATGCGGGAGCGCCGTCGCGCGATGACATCGCCGCGGCGTTGTCGGGGAATCTGTGCCGCTGCACGGGTTATCGGCCGATCGTCGATGCCGCGCAGCGCATGTTCGACTACCCGCGCCCGCCCTTCGATGCCGACGCGCTGACGCAACAGTTGCTTGCACTGAAGCGCACGCAGACGTTCGAATATCGCGGGTCCGATGCATCCGGTCCGCACACGTTCCAGGCCCCCGTCACGCGCGCCGAATTCGCGCGCTTGCGCGCATCGCAGCCGAACGCGCGGCTGCTCGCGGGCAGCACCGACGTCGGCCTGTGGGTGACGAAGCAATTCCGCGATCTCGGCGACCTGCTCTACATCGGCAACGTCGACGAACTGAAGACCATCGAGCGCGACGCGCAGACGCTGAGCATCGGCGCGGCGGCCTCGCTGGAGGACGCCTACGCCGCGCTCGCCGCCGACTATCCCGAACTCGCCGAACTGTGGACGCGCTTCGCGTCGCGGCCGATCCGCAATGCGGGCACGCTCGGCGGCAACGTCGCGAATGGCTCGCCGATCGGCGATTCGATGCCCGCACTGATCGCGCTTAAGACGGAACTCGTGCTGCAAAAGGCCGACAAGACCCGCACGGTGCCGCTCGATGCGTTCTATCTCGGCTATCAGAAAACCGCGCTCGACGCAGGCGAATTCGTCGCGTCGATCCGCGTGCCGCGCCCGGTCGCGGCGCTGCGCTTTCGCACCTACAAGGTGGCGAAGCGCTACGACCAGGACATCTCGGCGGTGTGCGCCGCGTTCGCGATCACGCTCGACGCGCAGCATCGCGTGACGGATGCGCGCATCGCGTTCGGCGGCATGGCCGCGACGCCGAAACGCGCGACGCAGGCGGAAGCGGCGCTGATCGGCGGCGACTGGACCGAAGACACGGCGCGCGCCGCGATGGCCGCGCTCGACGCCGATTTCCAGCCGCTCACCGACATGCGCGCGTCGAGCGCGTATCGCGCGAAGGTGGCGCGCAACGTCCTGTGGCGCTTCTATCTGGAAACGCGCCGCGATGCGCCGCTCGCGCTCGCCGACGTGAGCGCCTTCGCATACCAGGCGCATGCGGCTTCCGAGGAGCAGCCATGAACAAGGTCACAGAACCGATCGCGCTCGATGCCGCCGGAGCCGCGCTGCCGCACGAATCGGCGGCGCTGCACGTGAGCGGCGAAGCGGTCTATATCGACGACATTCCCGAACTGCGCGGCACGCTTCACGCGGCGCTCGGACTGTCGCGGCATGCTCACGCGCGCATCGTGGCGCTCGATCTGGACGCGGTGCGCGCAGCGCCCGGCGTCGTCGCGGTGCTGACAGCCGCCGACATTCCCGGCGAGAACAATTGCGGCCCGGTGCTGCACGACGACCCGATCCTCGCCACCGATGAAGTGCAGTACCTCGGCCAGCCGGTGTTCGCCGTCATCGCCGAGAGTCACGATCTGGCGCGCCGCGCCGCCGCGCTCGCGAAAAGCGAGGATGTGGTGCGCTACGAGCCGCTCGAAGCCGTGCTCACGCCGCGCGAAGCGAAGGCGCGCAACCAGTTCGTGCTGCCGCCGCTGCATCTGCTGCGCGGCGATCCGGCCGCACGCATCGCGGCGGCGAAGCATCGCTTGAAAGGCGAGTTCGAAGTGGGCGGCCAGGAGCAGTTCTATCTCGAAGGCCAGGTCGCCTATGCGATGCCGAAAGAGCAGGACGGCATGCTCGTCCACAGTTCGACGCAGCATCCGAGTGAGATGCAGCAGGTCGTCGCGCATATGCTCGGCTGGCCGACCCATGCCGTGCTGTGCGAATGCCGGCGCATGGGCGGCGGCTTCGGCGGCAAGGAATCGCAATCGGCGCTGTTCGCGTGCGTGGCCTCGCTCGCGGCGCATCTGCTGAAGCGCCCCGTGAAGCTGCGCGCCGACCGCGACGACGACTTCATGATCACCGGCAAGCGCCACGACGCGGTCTACGAATACGAATGCGGCTTCGACGATGACGGCCGCATCGTCGGCGCGCGCGTCGAGATCGCGTTGCGGGCGGGCTATTCGGCGGATTTGTCGGGCGCGGTCGCAACGCGCGCCGTCTGTCACTTCGACAACGCGTACTACCTGAGCGATGTCGAGATTCGCGCGCTGTGCTGCAAGACCAACACGCAGTCGAACACCGCGTTTCGCGGCTTCGGCGGACCGCAAGGTGCGCTCGTGATGGAAGTGATGCTCGATGACATCGCGCATCGGCTGAAACGCGATCCGCTCGACGTGCGGCGCGCGAATTACTACGGCATCGGCGATCGCAACGTGACGCCTTACGGCCAGCCGGTCGCGGACAACGTGATCGCGGCGCTGACCGACGAACTCATCGCGTCGAGCGATTATCAGAAACGCCGCGCCGAAGTCGCCGCGTTCAACGCGAAAAACAGCGTGCTCAGGCGCGGCATCGCGTTCACGCCGGTCAAGTTCGGCATCTCGTTCAACGTGCCGTTCCTGAATCAGGCGGGCGCGCTCGTGCACGTCTACAAGGACGGCTCCGTGCTCGTCAATCACGGCGGTACGGAAATGGGCCAGGGGCTCAACACGAAGGTCGCGCAGGTCGTCGCGAGCGTGCTCGGCATCGGCTTGCAGCGCGTGCGCGTGACGGCGACGGATACGTCAAAGGTCGCGAATACCTCGGCGACGGCAGCATCGACGGGCAGCGATCTGAACGGCAAGGCCGCCGAGGACGCGGCGCTCAAGATCCGCGCGCGGCTTTCCGAACTCGTGGTGAAGCAGCTCGGCGGCAATGCGTCGGATGTGCGGTTTCGTGGCGGCGTCGTGGAAGTGAACGGCGGTCAGATGCCGTTCGATCAGCTCGTCGCGGCCGCGTATCTCGCGCGTGTGCAGTTGTGGTCGGACGGTTTCTATTCGACGCCGAAAGTCCACTGGGACGCGAAAACGCTGCAGGGCCATCCGTTCTACTACTTCGCGTATGGCGCGGCGGTGTCGGAGGTGATCGTCGACACGCTCACCGGCGAATGGAAGCTGTTGCGCGCCGATCTGCTGCACGACGCCGGACGCTCGATCAATCCGGCCATCGATATCGGTCAGGTGGAAGGCGGCTTCATTCAGGGCATGGGCTGGCTCACGACGGAAGAACTGTGGTGGAACCGCGACGGGCGTCTGATGACGCACGCGCCGTCGACCTACAAGATTCCCGCCGTCAGCGACGCGCCTGCAATCTTCAACGTCGCCCTCTTTCGCAACGCGGGCAACGACAACGCCGAACCGACCGTTTTCCGCTCGAAGGCGGTCGGCGAGCCACCGCTCCTGCTGGCGTTTTCGGTGCTGCTCGCGATCCGCGCGGCGATCGCCTGCGCCGTGCCGGATTCAGCCGATGCGCCGAAACTGCGCGCGCCGGCGACGCCCGAGGCAATTCTTGACGCGCTGACGGTCGAAGCCTTCGAACCCGCCCCGGTAAACTAGCGCCTGCGACGACGCAAACACCATCACCTCTGGAGCTCACTCGATGCAAGTTTGGCTGAACGACCTGCAACACCTGCTCGCGCACGGCGACGCCGTCGTGCTCGTGACGGTCGCGCGTGTCGAAGGCTCCGCGCCGCGCGAGCCGGGCACGAAGATGATCGTCACGCGCGAGGACGCGCGCTACACGATCGGCGGCGGCCATCTGGAATGGAAGGCCATCGAGACCGCACGGCAGGTGCTGAAGGACGGCATGCGCAGCCCGCGCATGCGCAGGTTGGAGCGTTTCGCTCTGGGCCCGAGCCTCGGCCAGTGCTGCGGCGGCGCGGTCGTGCTGGCGTTCGAGCGGCTCAACGTGGCCGATCTGAACTGGGTGACGACGCTGTCGAAACGCACCGCGCAGGGTCTCTCGACCGTGCGCAGCGTCTCGTTCGCGCCGATGCCCGACGCCGTGATGCTCTCCGATCCCGAACCGGGCGCGACCGACACCGACTGCCTTCTGTGGGACGGCGCCGGTTTCGACGAGAGCGGCGCGCTGCTCACCGAAACCATCGCGCCGCGCGACTTCCAGGTCGTGCTGTTCGGTGCGGGCCACGTCGGGGCCGCGCTCGTGCGCGTGCTCGCGACACTGCCCTGCCACGTGACCTGGGTCGACGAGCGCGACGCCGCCTTTCCCGCGCCGCAGTTCGTGCCTGACAACGTGACGATCGAGCCGAACGACGCACCCGACGAAGCCGTCGACCGCGCGCCGCCGCACACATACTTCATCGTGATGACGCACAACCACACGGTGGATCTCGCGCTGGCGGAATGCATCCTCAGACGCGGCGACTTTGCGTTCTTCGGCATGATCGGCTCGTTCACGAAGAAGAAGCAGTTCGAGCACCGGCTCGCGGCGCGCGGCATCGACCCGGCCCGCATCGCGCGGATGGTGTGTCCGATCGGCATCGACGGCATCGTCGACAAGGCGCCCGAAGTGATCGCCGTTGCAGCGGCAGCCCAACTGCTGCAGGCGGTCGAAGCCAACGCTTCGAGCCACGCGTCGTCGCAACAGACCGCCTGACCCACAGGCGCAACCGTAGCCCCAACACCACAAAGCCCACATGAATCCCACACTCGCCGACAAGATTGCGCACGCGCCAAAAGCGGAGCTGCATATCCATATCGAAGGGTCGCTCGAACCGGAGCTGATTTTCGCGCTCGCGAAGCGCAACAACGTGGAGCTCGCGTACGACTCGATCGATGCGCTGCGCGCCGCGTATGCGTTCACCGATCTGCAATCGTTTCTCGACATCTACTACGCGGGCGCGAGCGTGCTGCTCACCGAGCAGGACTTCTACGACATGACGATGGCCTACGTCGAGCGCGCGCTCGCGGACCACGTCGCGCACACGGAAATCTTCTTCGATCCGCAGACGCATACGGAACGCGGCGTGCCGATCGAAACGGTCGTCGCGGGCATCGATGCCGCATTGGCCGATGGTGAAAAGCGCGGTCTTTCCAGCAAGCTGATTCTCTGTTTCCTGCGCCATCTTTCCGAAGAAGACGCGCTCGCGACGTATGAAAGCGCGTTGCCATTGTTCGACAAGTACGCGCATCGGCTGATCGGCGTCGGGCTGGATTCGTCGGAGCGCGGCCATCCGCCCTCGAAGTTCGAGCGCGTGTTCGCGAAGGCGCGTGAGCGCGGCCTGAAGCTCGTCGCGCATGCGGGCGAGGAAGGCCCGCCGTCGTATGTCTATGAAGCGCTCGATCTGCTGAAAGTGGATCGCGTCGATCACGGTGTGCGCAGCATCGAGGACGCGGCGCTCGTCGCGCGTCTCGCGGATGCGCGCATCGCCCTGACCGTGTGCCCGCTGTCGAACCTCAAGCTCTGCGTGTTCGACGACATGACCAAGCACACGCTGAAAGACCTGCTCGATCAGGGCGTCGCGGTGATGATCAACTCCGACGATCCCGCGTACTTCGGCGGCTACGTCAACGCGAATTACTTCGCGATCGTCGATGCGTTGAAGCTCACGGATCACGAGGTCTACACGCTGTTGAAGAACAGCCTCGAAGCCTCGTTCGTCACCGAAGAAGAACGCGACGCAATGGTCGCGCGCCTGGATCAGCACTGGAAGCAGTAAAGCGCATGGAAACGACAGCAACCACACCACAACAGGACACGACCGCGCTCGAACGCTTCTTCGGCATCCGCGCGGCGGGTTCGCGCACGAAGACGGAAATCGTCGCGGGCATCACGACGTTCCTCACGGCGATGTACATCATCGTCGTCAATCCGGGCATTCTTTCGCAGGCGGGCGTGCCCTTCCCGGCCGCGCTGACGGCAACCGTCATCGTCAGCTTTCTCGGCAGTTGCGCGATGGGCCTGTACGCGCGCAATCCGGTGCTCGTCGCGCCGGGCATGGGCATGAACGCGCTCTTCGCGTTCGTCATGGTCCACGGCGGCAAGATGCCGTGGCAGACCGCGCTCGGCTGCGTGTTCTGGTCCGGCGTGATCTTTGCGGTGCTCGCGGTGTTCAACGCGCGCAAGCTCGTCGTCGATGCGATTCCCGCGAATCTGCGGCACGCGGTGTCGTGCGGCATCGGTCTGTTCATCAGCCTCATCGGTCTGGTGAACGCGAAGTTCGTCGTCGGCGATCCGGTGACGATCGTGCATTCGGCGTCGCTGAATCCAGTTGTCATCACGTTCCTCGTCGGCCTCGCCGTCACGACGATTCTCGTCGCGCGCAAGGTCACCGGCGCGCTGATGCTCGGCATCGTGTTCACGACGATCATCGCGATTCCCATCGGCCGCTTCTATGGCGACGGCACCGCGTACTGGCCCGCCGCCATCGCCACCAAGACGCTCGTCAACTGGAACGGCCTCATTTCCGCGCCGGATTTCTCGGCGGTTGGTCAGCTCGATCTCGTCGGCTCGCTGAAGGTCATCTACTGGCCGTTCATCTTCGTGATGCTGTTCACGTCGTTCTTCGACGCGCTCTCCACGTTCATGGCGATCTCGGAAGCCGGCAAGCTCTACGACCGCGACGGCAACCCGCGCAACATCCGCCAGTCGATGATGGTCGATTCCTTTTCCGCGCTCATCTCCGCGCCGCTCGGCACGAGCCCGGCGAACGCGTATATCGAATCGGCGGCGGGCATCTCGGCGGGCGGGCGCACGGGTCTCGTCGCGGTCGTCGCCGGATTGTGCTTCCTGCCGTTCCTGTTCCTTTCGCCGCTTCTGTCGCTCGTGCCGGCGATCGCGACCGCGCCCGCACTTGTGCTCGTCGGCGTGTTCATGATGGAAGCGATCACGCAGATCGAATGGCATCGCTTCGACGAAGCCATTCCCGCGTTCCTCGCGATGATCCTGATCCCGCTGACCTACTCGATCACCGATGGCGTCGCGTACGGCTTTCTCGCGTTCGTCGTGCTGAAGTCGGCGACGGGGCGCGCGAAGGAAATCAAGCCGGCGATGTGGATCATCGCGGCTTTCTCTTTAGTGCTGCTTTCACAGCTTTAATCCTAGAAATCGGAGACGTTGCATCATGACTCAAACCGCCTATCGCGCCCAGTTGCTGACCTTCCGGGAAGATCCCGCGCATGCCGCTGACGGCGCGGTCTACGAGGCCGATGGCCTTTTGATCGTCGAGGACGGGAAAGTGGTCGCGGCAGGCGCGTATGCGTCGATCCGTGACAAGCTCAGCCCCGACGCGACCGTTCACACCATGCGCGACAAGCTGATCGTGCCGGGTTTCATCGACTCGCACATTCACTATCCGCAGACGGACATGATCGCGTCGCCCGCGCCGGGCCTGTTGCCGTGGCTGAACACGTACACCTTCCCGACCGAGCGCGGCTTCGAGAATCCGGCGGTCGCGCGTGAAACGGCGAGCTTTTTCATCGACGAGCTGCTCGCCTGCGGCACGACGACGGCGTTCGTCTATTGCACCGTACACAAGCAATCCGCCGACGCCTTCTTCACCGAAAGCGAGGCGCGCAATCTGCGCATGGTCGCGGGCAAGGTGCTGATGGATCGCAACTGCCCCGAGTTCCTGCGCGACACGGCGCAATCCGGCTACGACGACAGCGCCGAACTCATCGCGCGCTGGCATGGCCGCGGACGTCAGCAATACGCGCTGACACCGCGTTTCGCGCCGACCTCGACGGAAGCGCAACTCGAAGCCTGCGGCGCGCTCGCGCAGAAGCATCAGGACGTGTTCATCCAGAGTCACGTCGCGGAAAACACGGACGAGATCAAATGGGTCGAGAGCCTCTTTCCGGGACATCGCAGCTATCTCGACATTTACGATCACTACGGTCTGTTGCGCCGCCGCGCGGTGTACGGTCACTGCATCTATCTCGATGACCGCGACCGAGAGCGCATGGCGGAAACCGGCGCGGTGGCGTCGCACTGCCCGACGTCGAACCTGTTCCTCGGCAGCGGCCTGTTCGACTTCGAGAAGGCGGGCGCGTCGAACATGCCGGTCGCGATGGCGACGGACGTCGGCGGCGGCACGTCGTTCTCAATGCTTCAGACGATGGGCGCCGCGCACAAGATCGCGCGCCTGACTGGCCATCATCTGACCGCGACGCGCATGTTCTGGCTCACCACCACGGGCGCCGCGCAGGTGCTCGAACTCGACGACAAGATCGGCACGCTTAGCTCCGGCAGCGAAGCGGATTTCGTCGTCCTCGATCCGAACGCGACGCCGCTGCTCGCGCGCCGCACGTCGCGTACGGAATCGCTGGAAGAACTGCTGTTCGCATTCGCGCTGCTCGGCGACGATCGCGCGGTGTTCGAAACGTATGCTGCGGGCAAGCGCGTGCATTCGCGCGACACGCGCAATACGGCGAAGCTGGAGCTGGCGGCCTGAGACGCCATCGACGATTCATCCGACGAGCGGCCTGCGGGCCGCTTTTTGGTTGGCTCGACCACGCGCCCGCGTCGATTCGCTCAACGATTCGTGCAGATTCCTTGCAATGTCGCTAAAGTGCAAGCTGTCCTGAACATCGCGTCAACATGAAGCACGTCGCCCGACTCTACCGAATCGCCCTGGCCGTGACGCTCGCGTCACTCGGTCCGCTCGCGCACGCGAAATCGATCGACGCGCAACTCGATTGCAAATCGACAGCGCATGATTTCGTCGCGCCGTTGCAGCGGGAAGGACTGCTGGAAACCAAGCCGATGCGCGTGGAGCCGAACTCCGTCAACGCGTTCAAGCCCGTGAAAGGCGCGACGCTGACGGCTTATGGCTTCAAGGTCTACGTGGTCGTCGCGTACCAGAAGGATGATCCGATCTTCAGGCCCGGCAAGGGCGAGCCGATCGCCGATTCGGCTTACGGCACGGTCGTGTGGGGCGGCGATAAAGAGGTCGAACAGCAGGTGCGCGCCGCAGGCAGCGACGCGGATGTGCACCACGTCGCGCCTTTCATCACGGCGATTTTTTGCAAGCAGTGACTTAGCGCAGCAGCGCCACGAACGACGAAATCAACCGGTCCATATCGTTCGGATCGAGCGCGCCCATCGTCGAAATGCGGAACAGTTCCTTCGAGAAACCGCCCTGCCCCGCGTAGATCACGAAACCCTTGGCCTTGAGCGCATCGTGCAGGGTTTCATACGTCACGCCCGCAGGCAGCCGATACGCCCGCAACACCACCGACGACTCCTCCGGCGGCAACGCGCTCTCGATACCCAGCGACGCCAGCCCCGCGCGCACCTGCTCCGCCAGCCGCGCATAGCGCGCGTGACGCGCACGCCAGCCGCCTTCTTCCTCGAACTCGCGCAGCGCTTCGACCAGCGCATAGTACGCATGCACGGACGGCGTGAACGGCGTGTTGCGCTCGTCCTGCAGCTTCGCGAGGCGCGCGATGCCGAGGTAGTAGTTGCGGCTCGCGGCCTGCTTCAGCGCGTCACGTCGGGCGATGACGAACGCCGCGCCCGGCACGCCGTGCAGACACTTGTTCGCGGTCGCGGCGATCGCGGCGATGCCGCCGCCGTCGAAATCGATCGCTTCAGCGCCGAAGCTGCTCACCGCGTCGAGCAGCAGGCCGATGCCGCGCTCGCCGCACGCGCGCGACAGTTGATCGATCGCGTTCAGGCGGCCCGTCGTCGTTTCGTGATGGATGATCGCGACGTTCGTGAACTTGTCGCTGTCGAGCCGCGCGATGATCGCGTCGATGTCCGGCGCCTGCATCCACTCGTACTTCACGACTTCGTGGTCGATGTGATACTGCCGCGCGATCTGCGCGATGCGATCGCCATACACGCCGTTTTCCACGACGAGCAGACGCCCGCCTTCCGGCACGAGACCGGCGATCATGCTTTCGACCGCGGCGGTGCCCGAGCCCGTCATGAGCACGGCGCTCCAGACGGCCGGATCGAGCTCGTAAGCGGCGACGAGACGCTGGCGCGCCTCATCCTGAAGATCGAAGAACTCCGGCTCGCGATGGCACAAGTCGGTTTGCAGCAGGCTCCTGCGCACGCGTTCGCTCAGCGTGACAGGACCCGGATTGAGCAGCAGCATCAACGGCCTCCAATGTGTTGTTGCAAGCGCGCGCGCACGTCCTCGGGCGTGACCTTCGGGCGCGGCAGGTCGCCGGGCGTGCCGGTTCGAATCGACAGACGCGCGAAACGGGCGCCGTCGACATCCTTCGCGTCGAAGAGACGATCGATCACGCCGATGTCGTCGCCGTCGAGCGCGAGCGCGTAGCCGCACGCCGAGGCGATCGACGCGAAATCGACTTCGCGCGAAACGGTCGCCTGGCCGCCCGTCGATTCGTGCGCGCCGTTATCGAGCAGCAAGTGAACCAGATTCGACGGACCGTACGCGCCGAGCGTCGCGAACACGCCCATACGCATGAGCGCCGCGCCGTCGCCGTCGAGCGCGACCACGCGCAGATCGGGGCGCGAGAGCGCGAGGCCGAGCGCCATCGGCGTGACGCAGCCCATCGAGCCGACCAGATAGAGCTGGTTCGCGCGGTCATCGATCGCGTACAACTCGCGGCCGCAAAAGCCCGTCGATGCGAGCACGACCGTCGAATCCGCCGGCGTGCTGGCGATGACTCTTTGCAGCGCGTCGTGACGCGTGACGCGCTCGCCTTCGAAGCGCTGCACGGCCGCCGGACGCGCATTGGCACGCACGCCCGACAAGCCCGTCTTCTTCAACTCGTAAGGCGCGACGCTGCCCTTCTGCATGACGAGCGCATACGGACGGCCGGTGCTGTCCATGTACGCCGTCGCGCGATCGAGCGCCGGGCCGATCTGGTCGGCTTCCGTCGGGAACAGTTCCCACGGAATCTCCATCGTCTCGAGCATCTGCGGGGTGATCGGGCCCATCAGCGCGTGCTGCGGTTCATCGTGCACGCCGGGCTGGCCGCGCCATGTGACGATCAGCAGTTGCGGCAGCCGGAACGTCCAGGTGAGCGACGTCAGCGGACTCACCGCGTTGCCGAGACCCGAGTTCTGCATCATCGCGATGCCACGACGCTTCTTCCCGCCGCCCAACGCGACGCCCGCTATCAGCGCGACCGCATCGCCTTCGTTCGCCGCCGATACGTAATGCAGCGATTCATCCTGCAACACGTAGTTGATGAAGGGCGTGAGAAACGAGCACGGCACGCCCGCGTACCAGTCGAAACCACGCTCGCGCGCGGCTTCGACGAACTGGGCGGCCTCAATCACGCGCGTTCTCCGAGCCTTCCGAACCGATCGGCGTCTGACCGTGCGCGAAATCGCCCGCGCGACGGAAATCGTCGAGATCGTTCACGCCGCGCCAGTGACCGTGCACGTATTGCACTTCGATCTTCTGACCGGCCGCGAGCAACGCGTTGAGCAGCGCGGCCGTGTCGAGCGTGTCGAAATCGGCGCGCTGTTGCAATGCTTGCAGCGTCGCGAGCAGACGTTCACGCGCACCCGCGCGCACCTTGATGAGACCCATCCAGCGGCCTTGCGGCGCGCGGCCGTCGGACAACGCCTGGCCCGCGCCGACCACGCTTTCCAGCCAGACTTTCTGGCCAAACAGCGCGCGGTCGTCGGCGGTCGAGCAGTATGCGAAGTCGGTTGCGCTCGCGCCCGTCTGCGGCGTCTGCGACGAATCGACGACCACACAGAAGTCGCTGTCGGACTCGGTCAGATCGCGCAGGATGTAGCTGCGGAACAACAGGTCGCCGTAGGAAATCACGGTATCGCCGTTCATGTGCCCGACCGCGCACGCGAGCGACGCGAGTTCGCCCGTGGATTCGTGCTTCTCGTTGACGACGACGCGGATGCCGCCCTTTTCGATCGCATCGGCGCGATAACCGCCCACCACGGTGATGTCGTTGATGCTTTCCTTCTTGAACGCTTCGACCAGATGGCGCAGAAGCGGCTTGCCCGCGACCGGCAGCATGACCTTCGGACGGTCTTCGGTGAGCGCTTCGAGGCCTGCGCCGCGGCTCGCGGCCAGCACGATCGCGCTGCGCTTCTCGTTGGCCGCGCTCAGATAAATGTTTTCTGCAGCCGAGTACTCGTCCGCGTCCTGCAGACGGAAGATCTCGTTCACCGAGGCGATGCGGTCTTCCACGTTCACGAGCGTCTCGCTGTCGTGGATTTCCTTGGCGATCGCCTGCATCGCGGAGACCGCGCCGCGAATCAGATGGTTCGCCCAGATCACGCAGCTGATGCCGGCCTGACGGAACGCGTCGGTCGGCGTGCTGTAGTACTTCGTCGGCACGATGACGAGCGGACCGCGACCGGCCCACTCGCGCGCGAACGTCAGGATCTCGTCGGGCTTCGAGAGCTTGCTGTGGATCAGGATCGCGTCCGCGCCCGCCTGGCGATACGCCTCGGCGCGCTTGAGCGCTTCTTCCATGCCCCAGCCCGCGATCAGCGCTTCCACGCGCGCGACGATCGAAAAGTTCGGATCGCTCTGCGAATCCTTGCCGGCCTTGATCTTGCCGCAGAACTCGTCGATGTCGGCGAGCGGCTGCGCCTCGCCGTTGATGAAGCTGTTGGTCTTCGGAAACTGCTTGTCCTCGATGCACACGCCCGCGATGCCGCGCTGCTCCAGCTTCTTCACGAGCCGGCGCACGTTGTTGAAGTTGCCGTAGCCGGTGTCGCCGTCGAGCAGGATCGGCAGATCGCTCGCGTCGGCCATGAATTCGAGGTTGTCGACGACCTGCGTCCAGCTCGCTTCGTTGTTGTCGCGCACGCCGAATTGCGCGGAAATCGACAGGCCGGAGCCCCAGATCGCCTTGAAGCCCGCTTCCTTCGCGATGCGCGCCGAAATGCCGTTGTGCGCTTCCATCAGGAATTCGAGGCGATTGCTTTGCAGCATCTCGCGCAGACGCATGGTGCGCGAATAGCCGACGGGAATGTTTCCGGGTGCGTTCATTGTTGTGATGCTCCTGCAAACTGACTCAGCGCGTTCAATTGCGGCAGCACTTCGTCGGCCGCGCGCTTCACGTCGTTCTGAAAATCGATTTCGATCCACGGTGCGCCGGTCACGTCGGCGATATCGAACACGTGGGACGGGTTTTGCACATTCTCCAGCAACAGGTCGCGCACCGCTTCTTCGTGCGGCATCTTCGCGCGGCCGGTCGCGACATAATCCGCGCAGATTTCGGCGAGACGCGTGGCAGTCGCCTGATCGAAGCGGAAAAAGCCAACTGATTCGCCGATCGTGTCGTACTGCAGGCCCGCCGCGACCTGTTTGCGCAGTTCGACCGGCACGCCATTGTCGACGCACAGCTTCACGGGTTCGTCGCCCGCTTCGAAATCGCGGTCGATCAACAGGCGATTCACCGGGCCGCCCGCGACGAGCGGCTCGAAAATGCGTTCGTCGTAGAGCACGTCGGCGTCCATCAGCAGGACGTCGCCGCCGCGCGTCATCGCGTCGTGCGCGGTGTGCACCGACAGCACGCTGCCGAGCGTGAATTCGTCGTTGACGACGATTTCGGTCTTCGGCTTCCAGTCGATCGATGCGAGTTCCGCCTCGATCTGCTCGCTCTTGAAGCCGGTCACGAAGACGACTTCATCGACATTCGCGGCCTTCAAAAAGTGCAGATGACGCTCCAGCAGCGATGCATCACCAAACCGCAGCAGACACTTCGGCTTTTGCTGGCCTTCGGGCTGAACGAGGCGCAAGCCCATCCCGGCCGCAAGAATAATTGCGCGCATGCTTGTTTTCCCTTCGTGGGTGGGTCAGTCGATGTCCGGCACGCGCGCGAGACGGCGGCGCTGCCAGCCTTTTTCAACGAAATGCAGATAGACGATGCCCGGCACGCCGAGCAGCAATTCGCGCGCGCGCTTGGCGAGCGACAGCGCGAGCGCCGCCTCGGGCGGCAGGCCGACCATACGCGCGAGCAGCAGATAGCCGCCTTCCTGCACGCCGAGCGAGCCGGGAATGGCGAACGCGGCGCCGCGAATCGCCTGGCCGAGGCTTTCGAGCAGCAGCGCTTCCGCCCAGCCGACCGGATGGCCGAGCAGATGCAGCGCGAGCCACACCTCGCCGGTGCCGACGATCCAGCCGACCAGACTCAGGCCGAAGCTCGCCGCGACCTTGCCGCGCTCGCGATACATCTCGTGCACGGCGGCATCGACGGCTTCGGCGCGCGTCACGAGCGACGACCAGTCGCGCTTCGCCGAGAATTTCGCCGCAATGCCGGACGCGAAGCGCATCGCGCGGCCGAACAGACCGCGCCGCTGCGCCAGATAGAAACCGAAGATCATCACGCCGATCACGCCGATCACCGCCAGCACGGCGATCGTCACAGTCGACGACGAACCGCCCGCGACATAACCCGTCAGAAGCACGACGCCGATCAGCGCGAAGATCAGTTGCGCGACGGTCTGCATCGTCGTGCTGACGGTGATGACGGCGGCGGCGTCGCGCGCGCGCATGCCGTGCTGCGCGAGGTAGCGGACCATCAGCATCGGCCCGCCGATCTGGCCGGCGGGCATGAGGCTATTCACGGATTCGCCGGCCCAGCGAGCGAGCAAGGCGTCGCGCAGGGAAACGTCGCGTTCCTTGTGCGAGAACAGCACGCTGATCGCGCCGGCGTCGATCAAAAGCGGCACGAAGTGAAAGGCCGCGACCGCGAGCAGACCCCAGCCGGCCGCGGCCAGCGTCGATGCGACCGAACCGAAGCCTTGCCAGCCAAGCAGCGCGATGAACAGCACCACGCCGACGGACAGCAGAAATGTGCCCGCGCGGCTCATGCCTGTCCGGTCTTGCCGCTTTTGCGGCGAAAGACCTGCCTGAAACCGAAATACGCGATCGAGTCCTTCATGTTCGAAATGAAGCGCTGGAACGGCCGCATGTTGGGGTTGGTCACGTACTCGAACGTGAGCGACACGCGCATCTCGTTCTCGCCGAGCGGCGTGATGCGATGGCGCAGCTTGTCGCCGTCGAAGAACACGAATGCGCCCGGCGGATATTGCACCGAACCCGGTTGATCCGGAATGCCGGGCGTTTTGGTGTGCAGTTCGTAATCGAGCCGGCAGGAGGAATCGTCGATCACGCCGAGCAGGAGCGTATAGCGGCGGCCTTCGTAATACGACGTGTCGTAGTGCCAGCCGATGTGATCGCCCGGGCGCGTGTAGAAATACAGCGCGTAGGCGTGCGGATCGTCTTCGGGCGAGAGTTGCAGCTTGTCGCCGGTAATCGTCTCCAGCCACTTGATGAGCGCTTCGGAGCGGTACAAATCCGCGATGAACGGCGCGAGCTTGTCGAGCGTATGGCGGCTGACGCTGCCGCCCGCCTTGTGGCCCGGCAGATAATTGCGGTTCACGGCTGGCATCACGTCGTGCACGGCGGCGATCAGGCGCTCGGTGTAATCGCGCGGCAGGAAGTCCTCTATACAGAGAAACGAACCTTGCTGGCCGTACTCGTCGCGCAGCTTCGGCGTGTGCAGCGCGGCGAGGCGTGTGTTCAGGGTCGAATCGATGTCGCGCGTCGACGGGCGCGCGCCTGTTGCCGTCTGCGCCGGCCGGGTCAGCGTGTTCTCCGGAGTTGCCGTATCGCTCATCTCACCGCCTGTAGATCATTACCGTCTTTTGCATGCGACGCTTGCGCGTGCCGCTTCAACCGCCGCACGACGCGCCGATAGTCCACCGCCACGTAAATGGCGAAGAGCGGCGCGCCGATCGCCGCCGCGATCAGAAACGGCGTCATGCCGTTCAGGATGGTCACCACCGGCACCAGATACAGTACGTCTTCCGTTTCGAAGCCGGCCATCGATGCCTGCTTCGTGCCCGACTTGCCGACCATCGACTCGACGCGCATGCGCAGGAAGAAAATCAGCGCAACCGCCACGCCCGCGATGCCGCCAAGCCACTGCGCGGGGACGATGATCGACGGATGATGCACGGCGACATAGAACCCGAGGCCGAGGAACAGCAGCACGGTCACGAGCGCGTCGCTCGCGAGGTCGTAGAAGTGCCCGATCTTGCTCGACTTGCCGCTGATGCGCGCGAGTTCGCCATCGGTGTGATCGACGAAATTTGACAGTGCGATCAGGAGTGCGCCGAGCGTGCACATCCAGAACTGACCGAGCGACAGATAATACGCGCCGGCCACACCGATGGCGAGGCGCAGCGTGGTCAGATGGTTGGGTGTTACCGGCGTGCCGACGAGCGGTGTGACGAGACGGCGGGCGAGCCGCGCATCCCATGTGGTGGGCTCGGGAACGGCTTTAGGATTGGGCGGACACGATTTTGTCATCCCGCGAATATATCGCTATTTGGCCGGACCTGCATATATTGCGGCCCCGCGTCGCGGTGATAAATCCTTGTTTGATCAAGGCCCGCGGGCGACTCTGAAATGCCGCGCGGCGTTGTCGACAAAATCGATGTCGACGCGCCGCGGCAAAAATTTCCGACGCGTTCTTGCGCGCCGCTCAGTCGACGGTCTTGGGCGCGGGCGGCGGCGCCGCCGCCGTTTCGTTCGACATGCCGCCGTTTTTGTCCACCGGCAAGGTTACGGTACGCACCGTGCCGTTGCCCAGCGGGAAATCGGCGAGCGCGCTGCGGGTGAGATAGGGCATTGCCTGATAGAGCGAGGCATCGCCCGTGGAATTCACCGCGGTCACTTTGTAGACCTCGCGGCTGTTCTGGCGGTCGGTCATGCGAATCTGCAACGCGTGGATGTACACCGGATAGCTCTGGTCGACATAGCCCGTCGGGCCCCACGGACCGTATGGGCCCCAGCCGCCCCACGGGCCCCAGAACGGACGTCCGTAGGGACCGTACATCGGCCACGGATCGTAATAGACCGGCTGGCGCACGGTCATCATGTCGCCACGGACCGAATACGCGAGCGCCACCGAATAACGCGCGCTGGCTTCGGGCACCTGCCGGAAGTTGTACTTCGACAGCTCGTTCGCGACGAGCGTTTCGTAGGTCGTCTGCTCGATGCTGTTCTGCTGCTCGCCCTGTCGCGCGAACGCGTAGGTGCGCGTCGCGTCGCTGCCGCTCCAGTCGGAGAAGGCGGTCACCTGCGTCTGCACGTAGGTCGTGCAGCCCGCGAGCCACATCGCCGCCAGTATCAATGCCCATCTGCAGAGCGATTTGATCGGGAAATTCATGGTCGTCCTCACTCGGAAACTGCCCTTCCTGGTTAGTTATAGTTAGCGCAAGCGCGCGTCGGCGAGACGCCGCTCACGATCGACGGGCGTTTTGTACAATGGTTCGACATGCCGCGCCTGCGTTCGTGCCCTGAACGACACGTCAGGCAATGCGCCCGCGCCGCTCAATTCACTTTGAAGATCTTGCCATGTCCAACACGACCGCAGCCGCAGTGATTCGCCGCCAGGACTACACGCCGCCCGCCTTCCTGATCGACTCCGTCGCACTCGAATTCGACCTCGTGCCGGCGCGCACGGTCGTGAAGAATACGATGAAGCTGCGCCGCAACCCCGACGCGCAAGGCGACGCCTCGCGTCTCGAACTGATGGGCGAACAGCTCGAATTCGTGCGCGCGACGATCGACGGCGTGGCGCACGCGGATGTCCGCGTCAGTGAGAACGGACTTTCCATCGGCAATATTCCTGCGGATGACTTCGAGCTTAGCATCGAGAACATTTGCAATCCGGCCGAGAATACGACGCTCTCCGGACTTTATGTCTCCAGCGGCAACTTCTTTACGCAGTGCGAAGCCGAGGGCTTTCGGCGCATCACCTATTTCCTCGATCGCCCGGACGTGATGGCCACCTACACCGTCACGCTGCGCGCCGACAAGACCGCGTATCCGGTGCTGCTGTCGAACGGCAATCTGATCGGCGAAGGCGATCTGCCCGATGGCCGACACTTTGCCCAGTGGGAAGACCCGTTCAAGAAGCCGAGCTATCTGTTCGCGCTCGTCGCGGGCAAGCTCGTGTGTATCGAAGAGCGCATCCGGTCGGGCTCGGGCAAGGAGAAGCTGCTGCAGGTCTGGGTCGAGCCGCAGGACCTCGACAAGACGCGTCATGCAATGGATTCGCTCATCAACTCGATCCGCTGGGACGAAAAGCGCTTCGGGCTGGAGCTGGATCTGGACCGCTTCATGATCGTCGCGGTCAGCGACTTCAATATGGGCGCGATGGAGAACAAGGGGCTCAACATCTTCAACACGAAGTATGTGCTCGCAAATCCCGAAACCGCGACGGACACCGACTTCTCCAACATCGAAGCCGTGGTCGGCCACGAGTATTTCCATAACTGGACCGGCAACCGCGTGACCTGCCGCGACTGGTTCCAGTTGAGCCTGAAGGAAGGCCTGACCGTGTTTCGCGATCAGGAATTTTCCGCCGACATGTCCGCCGGCGACGTCGATGGCGCCGCCAGCGCCGCCGCGCGCGCGACCAAGCGCATCGAGGACGTGCGCGTGCTGCGGCAGATGCAGTTCGCCGAGGACGCCGGCCCGATGGCGCATCCGGTGCGCCCGGAGAGCTACGTCGAGATCAACAACTTCTACACGATGACCGTCTACGAAAAAGGCTCGGAAGTCGTGCGGATGTATCAGACGCTGTTCGGCCGCGACGGTTTTCGCCGCGGCATGGATCTCTACTTCCAGCGCTTCGACGGCCAGGCCGTGACGTGCGACGACTTCCGCCACGCACTCGCCGACGCAAATCAGCGCGATCTCGCGCAGTTCGAGCGCTGGTACAGCCAGGCGGGCACGCCGCGCGTGTCGGTCCGTGCGTCCTACGACGCCGCGAACAAGCGCTATACGCTGTCGCTCGCGCAGGGCTACGGCGACGCATCGGAGGCGGCCCGCGACACGCAAAAAGGCCCGCTGCTGATTCCGTTCTCAGTCGGCCTGATCGGCAGCAACGGCGCGGATCTGCCGTTGCGGCTGGAAGGCGAGAAGGAACCGAATGGCACGACGCGCGTGCTCGAATTCACGGAACGCGATCAGTCGTTCACTTTCGTCGATGTGAACGAGGCGCCGCTGCCTTCGCTGCTGCGCAATTTCTCGGCGCCGGTGATCGTCGAATATGACTACACGAACGATGAACTCGCGTTCCTGCTCGCGCACGACAGCGATCCGTTCAACCGCTGGGAAGCCGGCCAGCGCCTCGCCACGCGCGAGCTGCTCGCGCTCGCCGAGCGCGCGGCGAAGGGCGAAGCGCTTGCCATCGACGATCAGGTGATCGCCGCCTTCGCGCGCGTGCTCGACGACACCACGCTCACGCCCGCGTTCCGCGAACTCGCGCTGATGCTGCCGTCGGAAAGCTATCTCGCCGAGCAGATGGCCGTGTCCGATCCCGCCGCGGTGCACGCCGCGCGCGTCTTCATGAGCCGCCGCCTCGCGTCGCAATTGCGCGACAAGTGGCTCGCGACCTATGAAGCCAATCGCACGCCGGGCGAATACCGTCCGGTGTCGGAAGATGCCGGCAAGCGCGGGCTCAAGAACCTCGCCCTCGCCTATCTGAGCCAGCTCGACGATCCGCGCGAAGCGGTCAAGCTCGCGCAGGCGCAGTACGATGCCGCCAACAACATGACCGACCGTTCGGCGGCGCTTTCGGCGCTGTTGCTCGCGAGCGCGACAAAGGGCGCGGACGCGAGCGTCGCCGACGCGGCGTTGGCCGACTTCTATCGCCGCTTCGAGAACGAGGCGCTCGTCATCGACAAGTGGTTCGCGCTCCAGGCGACGCAGCGCGGCGGGCCGGACCGCAAGGTGATCGAGATCGTGCGCAAGCTGATGCAGCATCAGGCGTTCAACATCAAGAACCCGAACCGCGCGCGCTCGCTGATCTTCAGCTTCTGCAGCGGCAACCCGGCGCAGTTCCATGCCGCCGACGGCTCCGGTTACGCATTCTGGGCCGAACAGGTGATCGCGCTCGATGCGCTCAATCCGCAGGTCGCCGCGCGGCTCGCGCGCGGACTCGAACTGTGGCGCCGCTTCACGCCGCAACTGCGCGAGAAGATGCACGCCGCCTTGAGCGAAGTCGCGTCGAAGGCGAAATCGCGCGACGTGCGCGAAGTGGTCGAAAAGGCGCTCGCCGCTTAGGCGCTGTTTCGTCAGGCGTTTTGCCTGTTCAACGGCCGCCGCGCGAGGACTTCGCGCGGCGGCCGTTCTCGCTTATGGCGGATGTCCGCTGTCGCTGTCACATGGAGCGGCCGGGTCGAACGGTTAGAATCGTGAATATTCGTCTAACGCTCACGGAGCCCCAGCATGTCCTCCATCTCCAGCCGCACCACGCTGTCGAAATACCTGATCGAGCAGCAGCGTGAACACCAGAACCTGCCGGCCGACCTGCGTCTCCTGATCGAAGTCGTCGCGCGCGCGTGCAAGCAGATCAGCTACCACGTGAGCAAGGGCGCGCTGGGCGAAGCGCTCGGCAGCGCCGGCAGCGAGAACGTTCAGGGCGAAGTGCAGAAGAAGCTCGACGTGCTCTCGAACGAAATCCTGCTCGAAGCCAACGAATGGGGCGGCAATCTGGCCGCGATGGCATCGGAAGAAATGGAAAAAATCTTCCCGATTCCGAACCGCTACCCGAAGGGCAATTACCTGTTGACGTTCGATCCGCTCGACGGGTCATCGAACATCGATGTGAACGTGTCGATCGGCACCATTTTTTCGGTGCTGCGCTGCCCGGACGGCGTCGAGCCGAGCGAGCAGGCGTTCATGCAGGCGGGTTCGCAGCAGGTCGCAGCAGGCTACGCCGTGTACGGCCCGCAAACCGTGCTGGTGCTGACGACTGGCAACGGCGTGAACTGCTTCACGCTCGATCGCGAACTCGGCTCGTGGGTGCTCACGCAGCGCGATATGACGATTCCCGTCGAAACGCGCGAGTACGCGATCAATGCGTCGAATTCGCGCCACTGGTATGAGCCGGTGCAGCGCTATATCGGCGAGCTGAACGCCGGGAAGGATGGCGCGCGCCAGGAAGACTTCAACATGCGCTGGATCGCATCGATGGTCGCGGACGTGCACCGCATCCTGAACCGTGGCGGCATCTTCATGTATCCGGCCGACAAGCGCGATCCGTCGAAGCCCGGCAAGCTGCGTCTGATGTACGAGGCCAATCCGATGGCGTTCATCGTCGAGCAGGCGGGCGGCGCCGCGACGAACGGCGAGCAACGCATTCTCGACATCCAGCCGACCAGCCTGCACCAGCGCGTGCCGGTGTTCCTCGGCTCGAAGGGCGAAGTCGATCGCGTGACCCGCTACCATCTCGAAAAGAAAAATTGATCTAAGGTATTGCCAAGAGGAAAAAGCCTCTGCATAATCTCACTTCTTCGTTGCTGACGAACTAACGAACGCAACAATGGAGCCGGAATAGCTCAGACGGTAGAGCAGCGCATTCGTAATGCGAAGGTCGGGGGTTCGATTCCTCTTTCCGGCACCAACGAGATTCAGCAGTATCGAAACCCGTGATCACGCAAGTGACACGGGTTTTTTGCTTTCGACGCGCCTTCTGCGTTTCGCATTTTCGCAACGATCGCTCGACGCGTTCACAACATTGCGATTCGCACAGAAAATCGGCCCCACCGATTTCAAGAACCGCCCCGCCGCGTGGCTGATTCGCCTCATATGTGCGCTTTCGTACAACAACGAGCTATTTTCCGCTTTGCACCATGAAGCGTCAACGCAGGTTTCCCGGTATCGTTATATCCATAGAGGAAAAGCTACAGTCTAAGTAAGCGACTGACGCGTTTCGTGCAGAGCCAAGCAGGAAGCGGCTCGCCGGGCGGCCATCAGCACTGGCGAAACTGTATTTTTTGCAGCAATGGATTCGAGGGACAGCGAATAATTACCGATGCTTTCATCCGTTGATAATCAGACGCACCAACTCGGCTCAAGCCGAAGCGGTTCCGATCCGATAAAGCATCCATAGAGGGAAAGGTTAACTGGATTTCAGCTATTTCAGCCGCATGCGGCGGCGCAAAAGCCGCAACGGTCAAGCTGGCGCAATTGTTGTAGTCATTGAGGAGAGAAATCATGGACGCAAAACCGACGAAAATCCCGACGCCCGACAAGGTGTACTGTCCGGATCCGGAACCGGTTGGCGTCGAATTTCTCGCGACTGAGCTGCCCGAGCATGTGCGCGCGTTCTTCGACGAACAGCGCAACTCGGCGCAGTCGAAATAGGCGGACACGCTGGATTACGCCGTCGTCGTGAGAACGACGCCCGTTGCGCGCGGCGCAACCGGACCGTCCGGTCCGCACATGGCTCACGCCAGGCCGCGTCGCGCCCCTCGTCCATGACCACATCGGGGTGAGTCGTGCGGTTCGGCTCGCCTCGTCGATTCGTCCTTCCGATCGAAGCGCAGTGCGCTATTCTGGCGCTTTTGCCCGCAAACCGATGCGCCGTCGATCGAAGTATTCCCCCCTCGCCTCCACCGCTGTCGCCTGCGCGCTCGCGTTCACCGCGCCTGCATCCGTGCATGCCGACGGCGACGACACCCCGTTCACCAATCTGATCGCGCTCGTCTCGCAACGGCTCGCGCTCGCCGAGCCGGTCGCGCGCTGGAAGTGGGCGCGTCAGGAGCCGATCACCGATGCGCCGCGCGAAGAGGCGCTGCTCAAGCAGGTCGAAGCCAAGGCCAGCGCCGCGCAGGTCGATCCCGATTTCGCGCGGCAGTTCTTCCGCGACCAGATCGACGCGAGCAAGGATGTGCAGAACGCGCTGTTCGCCAACTGGCGCGCGCTGAAAGCCGCGCCGGAAACATCGCCGCCCGATCTCGCCACCGACACGCGTCCGAAGCTCGATCGGCTCACGCAGTCGCTCGTATCCGCGCTCGCGCACGTGGAGCCGATTCGACATGCGGAAGATTGTCCCGTTCGGCTAGCGGAGAGCGTCGCGCGATGGAAACATCTGACGCGCTACAACTCGTCGATGAATGCGCCGCTCATGCACGCGCTGTCGCACGTCTGCGCGACGGGCGGCGTGGGCGCGGTCGGATAATGCCGCTTTAGAGAGCGGTAGCGAGCGTGGCCGAGACAAGCGGCGTCACGGCGAGCCCACGCGCGAGGCGCTCGCCGAGGATGCGATAGGTCGACAGTTCGAATGCGGGTTCGTCGGCGCTCGCGCGCAGTGCGCCGGCTTGCGCGAGCGTGCTGGCCGTGCCGAGATAGCACCAGTTGTCGATGACGTGCCACGCGCGCTCGCCCGATGCATCGTCGCGCTCTTCGATCGCGATGCCGCCCGCATACGGCCACGGCGCGCCGCGCGCGTCGCCGGGACGCGACTTCGGCGCGCGATTGAGTGCCGGACGCGCGTTCGCGATCCATTGCGCCTCCGCCAGCAGCGCGCCGATTTCGCCACCGGTCGCTTTCCATTCCAGGCGGCGCACCAGCGCCGCAAGACGCAGATCCTTCGCCGAACGCCGCGGCCCGACGAGATGCGAACGCACCCGCTGACGCAGGCGCACGCTGCGGCCTGCGTAGACCGGTGCGTCGTCGTCGCCATAGAACATATAGACGCCGCAGCCGGCGGGCATTTGCTCGATGGTGTCTTCGTCGATGTGCGCGGCGAGCTGGAAGCGGCGCGTCACGCGGTCCACATGCGCGCGCAGCACGTCCGGCGCGTGCGCGCGATGCAGGTGTTGCCAGAACTGCCAGAGTAGGTCGGCATCGGCGAGCGCACGGTGCCGTGCGGCGGGGATGAGCGCGTGTCGTTCGACGAGCGCGTCGAGCCCATGACGGCTCTCGGCCGGATACACCGCGCGCGAAAGCTGCACCGTGCACAGCACATCCGGCGCGAAGCGAAGACCCATGCGTCTGAATTCGCCCTTGAGAAAGCCGTGATCGAAGTGCGCGTTGTGCGCGACGAACAGCCGGCCGTTCATCCGTTCGAGCAGACCGGCGGCGAGCTGTTCGAACGTCGGGGCATCGCGGACCATGGCATCGGTGATGCCGGTCAACTGCTGGATGAACGCGGGAATCGGCTTCTGCGGATTGACAAGCGATGTCCATTGCGACACCCCCGTTGGCCCGACCTCCACGATGCCGACCTCGGTGATGCGATCCACGCCGAAAGTCGCGCCGGTCGTTTCGAGATCGACGAATACGATGGGTGCGGAGGGATAGGCAAAGCTTGCGGACTGATCGAGAAGCATCGTGGACGACGGGAAGACGGCGCGTTAGGCCTGGATGGAGCGAATGCTGGATTGCCCATTCTAACGCAGCGTAGGGCTTGGGCTTTGGATGGCGCCCGTCGCGCTGATGCCGCTCACAATTCTTGCCCGATACCATCGACGCTTTTTATTTTATTAGAGCCGGACCGTTGCGGTGTTTTGAATAGTCAGTGCAATGTCACATCGGGATTAAAAATCGCAATAGCGAGTAACCCGTAATCGCATTCCCTTATTCCATGATCACTGAGTGCTGGCGTAGGGCTTCGTCAGCATGGACCGCACCATCGCTCGCGAGCGCGCTCCTGCACGGGGCCATGGACCTGCGCCGAAGCCGCGCGGAGCTTGAGTGTCATGGCGCTTCGCGGATTCATGCCGAGCAAAAGTTATAATCAATTTCCGCGATAAAAACGTGTATTTTAAATCACGTTCGCGCCGATCCTTTGCGCTTCAGCTATTTTAAGATCCCGCAAAAACCGGACCGAGAGAATATCGCCAGACTTGAATTGATCGTGAAAATATTCGATTAAAAACAAACGCGCCATTTCCAGCGACGAGATTTTCCCGATCGTGACTGTCGATTCAAATTGCCCGATCCTCCAGCATTAAGCAAGATGGAAACTAAGCGACAACTTAAATGTAATAGAGAACGCCGACGATGATCCGAATATCATGACGACCGAAGCCATTTCATCGCGCGAATTCGTTACCGCATGGCATCGCGATCACTGGCAGAGCCTTCCCGCTCCGCCCCTGTACGCAAGGCGCTTCGCCACCCGCACCTGAGAGAATCGGGCAAAAAAAAGCGCGACCGGAAAGTCGCGCTGACAAAGTTTGGAGATCTTTTTCCGTCAACGAAAAAGTCTGCTTCGGAAAGCAGAAATGACAGTATAGCGATGAGGCCCGCATTAATTACCTGCAAAATTCGCAAACTTCTGTTTCGAATACATCAACAATCGAAGCTCGGAAATATTACGTTGTATTTTCGCGCCAACTCATGTCGCGCTTGCGCAACGTCGTTTGGTTGACACCTCTTCACTTACGACTTTATTCGCCGATAAATCATTGTATATAAAGAAAAATATACGCCCTGCCGATCATTGCCGCATCAACAATGGTTTATTGCGGAATTCGGAACGCCCCGACTGTAACGCCGTCTTTACACTTCGTCTGGTCCGGAAACAAATGTGTCGGCGTCGCCGATGCGTTGCTCCTCCGCCCGCGCCTCTCGCAGCGCCACGGAGCGAGGTTTCCACAAAGCCTGGGTCCTCGGCCCCTATCTGCTCTCGGAGTTACAAAGATGAAAAAGACTCTCATGGTCGCCGCCCTGTCGGGCGTTTTTGCTACCGCCGCCCATGCGCAAAGCAGCGTCACGCTGTACGGCCTGATCGATGCGGGCATCACCTACACGAACAACCAGATCACGCAGGTCGGCGGCCCGGGCCACAGCAACTTCAAGGCGACGAGCGGTTCGGTCAACGGCAGCCGTTGGGGCTTGCGCGGGTCTGAAGACCTCGGTGGCGGCCTGAAGGCGATCTTCACGTTGGAGAACGGCTTCAACATCATGAACGGCACGAACGGCCAGGGCGGTCGTGAGTTCGGCCGTCAGGCATTCGTCGGTCTGTCGAGCAACCAGTTCGGCTCGATCACCCTCGGCCGTCAATATGACTCCGTGGTCGACTTCATGGGCCCGCTGGCTCTGACGGGCACGCAGTACGGCGGCACGCAGTTCGCCCACCCGTTCGACAACGACAACCTCGACAACACGTTCCGCGTCAACAACTCGGTCAAGTACACGAGCGCGAACTACGCTGGCTTCAAGCTGGGCGCGATGTACGGCTTCTCGAACGAAGCAGGCGGCTTCGCGGATAACCGCGCATACAGCGTCGGCGCGTCGTACAACTACGGCCCGTTGAATGTCGCTGCTGCGTACATGCAACTGAACAACGTCGGCTCGCCGACCAACAACGTCAACGGCGCGATCACGACCGACAACACGCCGTTCGTCGCTGGCCGTCAGCGCATCTTCGGCGGTGGCCTGAACTACGCGTTCGGCCCAGCAACCGTCGGCTTCGTGTTCACGCAAACGATGCTGGACAACGCTTCGTCGATCACGAGCGTCGGCACGCAAGGCGCCGGTTCGATCAACCTGACCGATGGCCACGTCCGCTTCACGAACTACGAAGTCAACGGCCGCTACAACCTGACGCCGGCTCTGTCGCTGGCGGGTGCGTACACGTACACCGACAGCCGCATCGACGGCGAAAAGCCGAAGTTCCATCAGTTCAGCCTGCAAACGGCGTACGCGCTGTCGAAGCGTACCGACGTCTACCTGCAAGGCGAGTACCAGCACATGACCGACCAGGAAAACCTGCCCATCGGCGCAGTGATCAACGGCGTCGGCATGTCGTCGGGCTCGAATCAGGTGTCGGCAACGGTTGGCATGCGTCACCGCTTCTAAGCTTCACCCGCAGTATCGCTGTAGAAAAGCCGCTCTTTCGAGCGGCTTTTTTTCGTTCTTGCGACAGCGAATCAAAACCGGTTCACTGCAGATATCGCACGTCCAGGATATCGATCTGCTGCACGCCGGCCGGCGTGTGCAACGCGACCGTATCGCCGATCCTCGCCTTCAGGAGCGCCCGCGCGACCGGCGAGATCCAGCTCACGTAGCCGCGGTCGAGATCCACCTCGTCCACGCCGACGATCGTCACCGTTTTCACGTCGCCGTCCTCGCCCGCGTATTCCACCGTCGCGCCGAAGAACACCTGATCGACATTCTCCTGCCTGCTGCTGTCCACCACTTCCGCGAGATCGAGCCGCTTGGTCAGAAAACGGATGCGCCGGTCGATTTCGCGCAGCCGCCGCTTGCCGTAGATATAGTCGCCGTTCTCCGAGCGATCGCCGTTGGAGGCCGCCCACGAGACCAGCTTGACCACTTCCGGACGCTCGTTGTCGAGCAGCTGCAGGAGCTCGTCTCGCAGCCGCTGATGGCCGGCGGGCGTGATGTAATTCTTCGTGCCCGCCGGAACATCGGGATGGCCGAGTTCGAGGTCGTCGTCGGTGTCGTCCGACTCTTTGACAAATGCCTTGTTCATGGTGCGATACGCTGTCGATTTCCGGGAGTGAGCTGCTTTCGAAACAACAACTTACCACGCCTCGTGCCCTTCCCGCCGAGCGAATCGTCGAAGGAAAACCGATAATTTGGCCGAAACCCCTTCCTTTTCGGAACAGGCTTGGCTATAATTCCGCTTCTGCGTGCGGCTGTAGCTCAGTTGGATAGAGTACTTGGCTACGAACCAAGGGGTCGTGGGTTCGAATCCTGCCAGCCGCGCCACTTATTCTGATGTTTTCGCCCGCTGAAAGCATCAAGCGCTAACCATAGCGCAGTGAAGTACAAGCAGTACCGTTTTGCGTGCGGCTGTAGCTCAGTTGGATAGAGTACTTGGCTACGAACCAAGGGGTCGTGGGTTCGAATCCTGCCAGCCGCGCCATCTTTTGAAGGGCCTTCCATACGGAAGGCCCTTTTTGTTTGCCGCGCCGCTCACGCGCGCAGCGATCAACGCGGCGCCGAGCCGATATCGCCGATGTGCTTATCAGGCGATGGCACGTCTTCCACCGACGCCACCGCGCTCGACTCGCCGATCGCCTCCGCGCGCGCGCCGAGCAGCGATTGTGGACGGCGCAGAACTTCATCCTCGACCGCATCGCCGAACGCATGCCGCACGAACGCGCGCAGCAAGGCAATGCGCAGCGACGGTCCGCGCCCTTCGACCGGTTGCCCGTCCTTGCCGAAGGTGACGGTGCAGACCACCTCACCACGCCCGTGATCGTGCATCTCGAGCCGGCAGGCGCGCTCCAGCACGACCGACGCCGCTTCCCACGACGTCGACGGCAGGAAGCGCCCGTCCCACGGCCTGCCGCGGTCGTTGCCGCGTATCGAGAGCGTCTCGCCGCTATCGGTGAAGTGAATCTCGCGGATGAATTCGTGCAGCCCGCGCGCGACCCAATAGTCGAGCGTGGAGCCTTCGAGATCGGAAGTGTTCATTGCGGCGCTCTCTCCTGTTCGTCGAATGACGACAGGCATGCATGCCGCATACCCGCGCCGCGTCAGTAGTCGGCGCGCTCGCGGTCGATACGCATGCCGCCGTCCTGATTGCGGTGATGCGGTTCGTCGCTGGGACGCTCGCGCGCAATCCGCATCACGTCCGGATTGGTACGCACGCGGCGCATGACGTTCGCCAGATGCACGCGGTCGCTGACCTGGATCACGAAGCGCAGCATCTTCGCTTCCTGCGACACGTCCTCGTCCATCGCGATGTGCACGATGTTCGCGTCCGCCGACGTGATGTCGGCCGCGACACGCGCGAACACGCCCTTCGTGTTCTTCACGAGCACCTTGACGGCGACATCGAACAGACGCCCCGGCTGCGGCGCCCAGGCGACGTCGATCCAGCGGCCCGGATCGCGCCGGTGAATCCGTTGCGCGACGCGGCATTCGGTCGTGTGGATCGCCATGCCGAGCCCGATGCCGATGTAGCCCATGATGTCGTCGCCGGGAATCGGGCGGCAGCACGGCGACAATTGCACCGACATGCCTTCCGTGCCCGTGATGACGACAGGCGGCGCGGTATTGGTGTTGTGATGCTCGCGATGCGGATGATCTTCGTCGTCGGCGATGCCGTTCATCAGCACTTCGATGCGCTTGGCCATCACCGCCGCCACGCGCCGGCCGAGGCCGATGTCCGCGAAGATTTCCTGGCGCGTCTTGTTGCCGGTCCACTGCACGAGCCTTTCCCACACTTCCGGCGTGACGTCCGACAGCGCGAGGCCGTAGCCCTTGAGACTCTGATCGACGAGCCGCTCGCCCAACTGGACGGACTCGTTCAGGCGCATCGTCTTGAGATAGTGACGGATCGCCGAGCGGGCCTTGCCGGTGCGCACGAAGCCGAGCCACGCGGGATTCGGCTTCGAATACGGCGCGGTGATCACTTCGACGATATCGCCGCTCTTGAGCTCCGTGCGCAGCGGCAGGAGCTCGTTGTTGATCTTCACCGCGACGCACTGGTTGCCGAGGTCGCTGTGGATCGAATATGCGAAGTCGAGCGCGGTCGCGCCGCGCGGCAGCGGCATGATCTTCGACTTCGGCGTGAATACGTAGACCGCGTCCGGGAACAGGTCGATCTTGACGTGCTCGAGGAATTCGCTCGAATCGCCCGCTTCACTCTGGATGTCCAGCAGCGACTTGAGCCACTGATGCGCGCGCTTCTGCACGTCGTTCAGATCTGCGCCACCGTTCTTGTAGAGCCAGTGCGCCGCGACGCCCGCCTCGGCGATCTCGTGCATCTTGCGGGTGCGGATCTGGAACTCGATCGGCGCGCCGAACGGGCCAACCAGCGTGGTGTGCAGCGACTGATAGCCGTTCACCTTGGGAATGGCGATGTAATCCTTGAACTTGCCCGGTACCGGCTTGTAGAGCGCATGCAGCGCGCCGATGCACGTATAGCACTCGAGCGCGCTCTCGACGACCACGCGAAAGCCGTAGACATCGAGCACCTGCGAAAACGACAACTGCTTGTCGCGCATCTTCTTGTAGATGCTGTAGATCGTCTTCTCGCGGCCGGTAACTTCCGCGTTGATCTTCGCGTCCGCGATGGTGCGCTGCACCGCTTCGAGTATCTTGCCGACCACTTCACGCCGATTCCCGCGCGCGGCCTTCACGGCCTTCTCGAGCGTGGCGTAGCGGTTCGGATTGAAGTTCGCGAACGAAAGATCCTGCAGCTCGCGATAGGTATTGTTCAGACCGAGCCGATGCGCGATCGGCGCGTAGATGTCCAGCGTCTCGCGCGCCACGCGCCGGCGTTTTTCCGGCGGCACCGCGCCGAGCGTGCGCATGTTGTGCAGCCGGTCGGCGAGCTTGACGAGAATCACGCGCACGTCGCGCGCCATCGCGAGCAGCATCTTGCGGAAGTTCTCCGCCTGCGCTTCCTCGCGATTGCGGAATTCCATCTTGTCCAGCTTGGACAAGCCGTCGACCAGTTCCGCGACCTTCGCGCCGAAGCGCTCCGCGATCTCGGTCTTGGTGACGCCCTGATCTTCGATCACGTCGTGCAGCAGGGCCGCCATGATCGATTGCGCGTCGAGCTTCCAGCCCGCGCAGATTTCCGCGACCGCGACGGGATGCGTGATGTACGGCTCACCGCTCTGGCGATATTGCCCGAGGTGCGCTTCGTCGCTGAAGTGGAACGCCGCCTTGACTTCCTTGATCTCTTCCGGAGTGATGTAGCTCGCGAGCCCGTTGGTCAGTTTCGCGATGGAAACGACGTCGTGCTTGCGCGGCTGCTCCGGCGTGGCGGTCGGCCCGAACAGATGGCGGAAGGACTGTTCGAGGACCGCGTCGATGTACTTGCGCGCCGCATGCGGCTTGTCCGCATCGAGCATCGAATCCTGATCGATTTCGAGGTCCGGATCCACGGCGGCGGAGATGGGCAATGGTGTCTGACTCATCTTCGCCTCCGTGGTGGTGTGACGCGCGTGGTCGTCGGTTGGGGGAATTGAACGGGTAAAGCGGCTGCCCTTAGACGGGCACCTTCTTCAACATTTCGATGCCAACCTGGCCCGCGGCGATCTCGCGCAGCGCGACGACGGTCGGCTTGTCGCGGCTCTCGATCTTCGGCGTATGGCCTTGTGCGAGCTGACGCGCGCGATAGGTTGCCGCGAGCGCGAGCTCGAAGCGATTCGGGATTTGTTTCAGGCAGTCTTCGACAGTGATGCGGGCCATGTTTGCTTCCTTCTCAATATGGGTTTTATTCTACCTTATGTGACCGTACGACCCGGCCACTGCACTCCGTCAGACCTGCGGCGTCGAGTGAATGCCGAGGTCCACGAAAAGCTGCGTATTGCGGGCGTATTGCGACGTGAAGCGCAGGCGCGTCGCGGCGACGAGACAGCGCAGTTCGTTGAGCGCGCGATCGAAGTTCTCGTTGATCACGACATACTCCGCTTCCGACGCATGCGCCATCTCGCTACCCGCCGCGAGCAGACGTCGCACGATCACTTTTTCGGAATCCTGGCCGCGTTTCTTGAGGCGGTCTTCGAGCGCATCGAGCGACGGCGGCAGAATGAAAATCTCCACCGCGTTGCGGAACTGCTTCTTCACCTGCTGCGCGCCCTGCCAGTCGATTTCGAGCAGCACGTCGTGGCCCTGCTTCATCTGGTCCGCGATCCACAGCTTCGAGGTGGCGTAGTAGTTGCCGTGCACTTCGGCGCTTTCGAGAAACTCGCCCTTTTCGCGCCGCTCCATGAATTCGTCGACGGACACGAAGTGATACTGCACGCCGTTGGTTTCCTTCGAACGCGCTTCACGCGTCGTGTACGAAACCGACAGGAGAATGTCCTTGTCCTCGGCGAGCAGCGCGTTCACGAGCGTGGACTTGCCCGCGCCCGAAGGCGCGACCACCATGAACAGGTTGCCCGGATAGATGCCCGTGTAGTGGCTATGCGAGCGGTGCGTAGTGTTCGGCATGATGTTGCATTACTCCAGATTCTGTACTTGCTCGCGCATCTGTTCGATGAGCAGCTTGAGCGTCATCGATGCATCGGCGAGTTCCTTCGCGGCTGCCTTCGAGCCGAGCGTGTTCGCTTCGCGGTTGAGTTCCTGCATCATGAAGTCGAGCCGCTTGCCGACCTTGCCGCCCTTCTGCAATACGTGACGCGTTTCGGAGAGATGCGCGGTGAGGCGCTGCAATTCTTCCGCGATGTCGATGCGGATGCCGTACATCGTCACTTCCTGACGGATGCGTTCGGCGATCTCCTCGCGCGGCACGCTGGTGGCCGTCGCGCCTTCGGACGTCGCGATGCCGAGCGCGTCGTGCAGACGCTCGACGATCTTCTGCTGATGCTTCGCGATGAGTTCCGGCACGAGCGGCGTGATGCGCGCAACGATCGCTTCCATCTCCGTCACGTTCTCGATGAGCACGCGGCCGAGCGCCGCGCCTTCACGCGCGCGCACTTCGATGAGATCGGCAATGGCCTGCTTGCCGCATGCGAGCACGGCTTCGCGCAGCGTTTCCTGCGACACCGCGCTTTCCGCGAGCACGCCGGGCCAGCGCAGGATTTCGCCGGTACGCATGCGTTCGGAGTCGGGGAAGACGTCGAGCACGGCGCGCTCGAGCGTGGCGAGTTGCGTGAGCGCTTCGCGATTGAGCGCGCCCGCATTCGCCGTCTGCTCGACGCGATTCAGGTTGATGCGGATATCGACCTTGCCGCGCGAGAGCTTGTTCATCAGCATTTCGCGCAATTGCGGCTCGGTTGCGCGCACGTCTTCGGGCATGCGGAAATTCAGGTCGAGAAAGCGCGAATTCACCGTGCGCAATTCCACCGATACACCGACGCCCGAACCGCCCGCGCCATTGGGTCCGGCGCCATCCGCGACGACTTCGCGCGTCGCGCTGGCATAGCCTGTCATGCTGTAGATCATGGTACGTCTCGCGATTGAAACCTTCGTTGCGAAGGCCGTTTCGATACGAAGCGCCCGGCGCTCTCGAAGTGCGTTGGGAGTGGCACGCGTCTGGCCGCCGGGCGAGGAATCCGCATTATCCCATTTTTGACGGGAAGCCCGCCGATACGGCTTGCTCCGGCGCGTGCCATGCGCGCAACGCCGGCGGGTGATTGACGATAAAATCGCTCCATTCCGCGGGGTTTGCCCGTCCACTTCCAGTTTTCATCGTCCATGACCGACTCTCCCCTGCTCAAGTCTTCTCCCCCGCGCCCGAGCGGCCGCCGCGCGAATCAACTGCGCGAGGTGCGTATCACGCGCAATTACACGAAGCACGCGGAAGGCTCCGTGCTCGTCGAATTCGGCGATACCAAGGTGATCTGCACGGCGAGCGTCGCCGAGCGCGTGCCGGAATTCCTGCGCGGACGCGAGCAAGGCTGGCTCACCGCGGAATACGGCATGCTGCCGCGCGCGACGCACACGCGCAGCGACCGCGAAGCCGCGCGCGGCAAACAGACCGGCCGCACGCAGGAGATCCAGCGCCTGATCGGCCGCGCGCTGCGCTCGGTGTTCGATCTCAACGCGCTCGGCGCGCGCACGCTGCATATCGACTGCGACGTGATCCAGGCGGACGGCGGCACGCGCACGGCGAGCATCACGGGCGCATTCGTCGCCGCGCACGATGCAGTCGGCAAACTGCTCGCGGCGGGCAAGATCGCGAAGACGCCGGTGAAGGACTTCGTTGCGGCGATCTCGGTCGGCGTCTTCGAGGGCTCGCCCGTGCTCGATCTCGACTACGACGAAGACTCGCAATGCGACACCGACATGAACGTCGTGATGACGGGCGCGGGCGGCTTCGTCGAAGTGCAGGGCACGGCGGAAGGCGCGCCGTTTTCGCGCGAGGAGATGAACGAGCTGATCGCGCTCGCCGACAGCGGCATCAAGGCGCTGATTCTGAAGCAGAAGGAAGCGCTGGAGATCAAAGGTGTCTGAAGCAACGGAGCTGGGCCGTGTCGTGCTCGCGTCGAACAATGCGGGCAAGCTGCGCGAATTCGCGTCGCTGCTGGATGCGGCGGGCATCGAACTGATCGCGCAGGGCGAGCTCGGCGTGCCCGAAGCGCCCGAGCCGCACGCGACTTTCGTCGAGAACGCGCTGGCGAAGGCGCGGCACGCCTCGACGCTCACCGGCCTGGCCGCGCTCGCCGACGATTCCGGCCTGTGCGTGCGCGCGTTGAATGGCGCGCCGGGCGTGTATTCGGCGCGCTATGCGTCGATGAACGGCGGCGAAAAGAGCGACGCGGCCAACAATGCGCGCCTCGTCGCCGATCTCGCCGGTCAGGCCGACCGCCGTGCGTATTACTTCTGCGTGCTCGTGCTGGTGCGTCACGCGGACGATCCCGAGCCGCTCATCGCGGAAGGACGCTGGCACGGCGAAGTGATCGATGCGCCGCGCGGCGCAAACGGCTTCGGCTACGACCCGCACTTCTTCCTGCCGACGCTCAACGCGAGCGCCGCCGAGCTCGATCCCGCGCGCAAGAATGCGCTGAGTCATCGCGCGCTCGCGCTGCGTGATCTGCTGCAACGACTGAAGGAACTTGCGTGAGCGCCGGACCGAAGACCATCAACGTCGTGCAGGCGTTCACGTCGCCGGGCAGCATCCGGCTGACGTCGCTGCCGCCGCTCGCGCTGTACGTGCATTTCCCGTGGTGCGTGCGCAAGTGTCCGTACTGCGACTTCAACTCCCACGAATGGAAGGACGATTCGTTCCCCGAGGAACGTTATCTCGACGCCTTGCGCGCCGATCTCGAAAGCGCGTTGCCGCTCGTGTGGGGACGGCAGGTGCATACCATCTTCATCGGCGGCGGCACGCCGTCGCTGTTGTCGGCGAAAGGCCTCGACCGGCTTCTTTCCGATGCGCGCGCGTTGCTGCCCATCGACGCCGACGCCGAGATCACGCTCGAAGCCAACCCCGGCACGTTCGAGGCCGCGAAGTTCGCGTCGTTCCGCGCGAGCGGGGTGAACCGCTTGTCGATCGGCATTCAGAGCTTCAACGAAGCGCATCTGAAGGCACTCGGCCGCATTCACGATGCGACGCAGGCACGTAAAGCTGTCGAGATCGCCGCGAAACACTTCGACAACTTCAATCTCGATCTGATGTTCGCGCTGCCGCAGCAGTCGCTCGACGAGTGCAGACATGACATCGATACGGCAATTTCCTTCGCGCCGCCGCATCTGTCGCTGTATCACCTGACGATGGAGCCGAACACGGTCTTCGCCAAGTACCCGCCCGCCCTGCCCGACGACGACGCCTCTGCCGACATGCAGGACTGGATTCACGAGCGCACGCGCGATGCGGGCTACGCGCGCTATGAAGTGTCGGCGTATGCGAAGCCGCATCGCCAGAGCCGGCACAACCTCAATTACTGGCGTTTCGGCGATTACCTCGGCATCGGCGCGGGCGCGCATACGAAGCTGTCGTTTCCGTCGAAGATCCTGCGGCAGGCGCGCTTCAAGCATCCGGCGAGCTACATGGACCACGCGCTCTCACCCGCCGAAACCGCGATTCAGGAAGAACGCGAAGTCGGCCCGCGCGATCTGCCGTTCGAATTCATGCTGAATACGCTGCGGCTCGTCGAAGGCTTTCCGGTGCATTCGTTCATCGAGCGCACGGGGCTCGCGCTGTCGGCGATCGAGCCCGCGCTCGTCGAAGCGGAAAAGCGCGGCCTCATCACGCGCGACATCGAACGCATCGCGCCGACCGAGCTCGGGCAGCGCTTTCTCAACGATCTGCAGGAGCTGTTCTTGAAGGACCCGCAAAATTGAGCGCGCCGACGATGGCGCCGGACTCGGTGATGCGGCATCGCCCGTTTGCGCTATTCTGGACCGCGCGGGTGATGTCGTCAGTGGCGTTTCAGATGATGTCGGTCGCGATCGGATGGCAGGTCTATTCGATCACGCATAGCGCGTACGCGCTCGGTCTCGTCGGGCTCGCGCAGTTCGTGCCGATGTTCGTGCTGACGCTCGTCGTCGGGCACGTCGCGGATCGTTACGACAGGCGCACGATCGCGTATGTGTGCCAGTCGATCGAAGGCATCGCCGCGCTGGTGCTTTGTCTCGGCGCATGGCAGGGCTGGCACGATGTCGCGCCCATTTACGCGATCGCCGCCGTGACGGGCGCGGCGCGCGCGTTCGAATCGCCGTCGATGGCGGCGCTGCTGCCCAATCTCGTCGCGCGAAACCAGTTGCAGCATGCGAGCGCGTGGTCGACGTCCGCGAACCAGACCGCGCAGATTCTCGGCCCCGCGATGGGCGGCGTGCTCTACGGGCTCGGCGCGCTGACGGTGTACGGCGCGGTGACCGTCGCGTTTTTCGTCGCGGCGTGCGCGGTGGTCGGCATCAAAATCGATGAAGCCGTCCGCATGCGCGCGCCGTTGTCGTTCCGGGCGCTGTTTTCGGGCATCGGCTTCATTCGCAGCAAGCCGGTGATCCTCGGCGCGCTGTCGCTCGATCTCTTCGCGGTGCTGCTCGGCGGCGCGACCGCGCTCTTGCCTGTCTATGCGCGCGACATCCTGCACACGGGACCGTGGGGACTCGGGATTCTGCGCGCGGCGCCTGCCGCTGGCGCGCTCGCCGGATCGATCTGGCTTGCGCATTTTCCGTTGCGGCAGCGTGCTGGCACGGCGTTGTTCGGCGGCGTGATCGCATTCGGCATCGCAACGATCGTGTTCGGGCTGTCGCGCAATATCTATGTGTCGCTGGTCGCGCTCGCGGCGCTGGGGGCGTCGGATGTGATCAGCGTCGTCGTGCGGATGTCGCTCGTGCAGTTGCAGACGCCCGATGAGATGCGCGGACGCGTCGGGGCGATCAATTCGCTGTTCATCGGGACGTCGAATCAGCTCGGCGAGTTCGAATCGGGGATGACGGCGGGATTGTTCGGCGCGGTCCCGGCGGTGCTGATCGGCGGGATTGGCACGATCGTCGTCGCGCTTTTGTGGATGCGTCTTTTTCCCGCGCTGAGGGCGACAAAGTCGCTGGAAGGCTGAACTTCTGCCCGCCGATGAGTTGCGCTACAATACGCGCCTTGCTGGAGGTGTGGCCGAGCGGTTTAAGGCACCGGTCTTGAAAACCGGCGAAGGAGCGATCCTTCCGTGAGTTCGAATCTCACCGCCTCCGCCAGCCCTCCTATGCCCGCTTGTCCGTGGCGCGCACCGCGTCAGGGGTCAGAGAACGGCCGGCAACGCGCCGCCTATCGGTATTCGTCAACCTCGACGGTTCCATCGATCGCCTCCATCATGGCGCGAATGTCGTCGGGAACGTGACGGGTGATCAACGCGACGAACCCTAGCACCGAAATACCGCTGCCACTTTGCGCGCCACGGAATGCGCGAGAGAGTGCTCGGCACGAAGTTCTCTTTCTCACTTCGATATCCTGACAAATATCGTCGAGCAGCGACCACACGATACCGTTCCCCCGGAAATTCGGACAATACGCGTGTGCAACGCATCGCGAGCGACGTATCGTTCCCCTGCCTCCTTCCCGAGTTTCCCCATTCTCGTGTGTCGGAGGCCTTCAATGGGTAAGGTTGGACTTGGGCCTCGTTGCAATCGAGGCCATTTTTTCGTCCGTGGCCCAGTCGAATGCGCGTTTCGATGAAAATCGCTGTGAACACACCGGCCATCTCGCCATCTAACGGCCTCATCGATAACAAAAGCGGAGAATCGCCCATGAAGTCAGGCCGCATCCTGCCCTTCCTCTTCGGCTGCGTCGCCGCCGTAAGCCTGTCGGCACATGCCCAGCCTCAGTCCAACGCGCAATGGCGCGCGACCGAAGCGACCCTCTTCGACCTGATTCAGAACGGATATGGAATCGTCGCGGTGACGAGCGTCGCCGCGCGCAGTTCAGGTTTGCCCGAAGACACCTATGTGCTTCAGAAGACCAATAGCGTCTATCGCTGCGTGGAAACGCGCGCAGCCGAAACCGGCACGGTCCGGGCGACCGCGCCGATACGCTGCGCCGAACTCGTCAAACCTTATACCGACTGAGCTCGACCAACCTTAGTTGTCGTCGGATCTGACGGGCGGGCGGACGTGCGGAACCGGCTCCGCCCTCGCCGCGTCCTGCTTGGGCGCGGCACGTTTCGATTCGCTCTTCGAATGCGCGGCGGAAGCCGGCTGCTGTTGCCGCGCGGGCGCACCTGACGGCGCCGCATGTGACTTGCGTGACATGGCGTTCTCCCGAAAATAGACGGGGACATCCCCCTATTACCTTAGCACCGCCGCGCCCCCGCCGCTCGCGTGCGGCGGGACTCAGCCGACCGGCGCCTCGCCCTCGCCCGATTGCTTGCCCGGCCGGTCGTTCGGACCTTGCTTGCGGTTTTCATCGTCGCGCTCGGGCAGCTTGCTTTTCTCGTTGTCGCTATGCTCGACAGGCTGTTCGCCTTCCGGATGATTCGTCTCGTTGCTCATGGCTCCCTCCGTCGGTGTTTTTGAATGAAAGAATCGTGAGCAAGTGCCGCGCCCGAACGCGCGCGACCGCACGTTTTTCCCGCTTCAAGGTTTCCGCAACGACTACTATTGAAGTATCGCCATCTTCGTCGATGCCTGCGATGTCCGCGTCACGTTTCTGCTCCATTCTCATTGCGACCGTCGGCGCGCTCGCGATGAACGCCTGCACGATCACGCCGCCGCCGAGCGTCGTGGCCGCGCGCGCCGCCGCGCCCACCGTCGCCGGTCCTACGCTCGACGAATACAAGACGCGCATCGCCCAACGTATCTTCGAACGCAATCCGTCGCTCGTGCTCAAGGGCACGCCGCAGGCGATGCTGCGTTCGTTCGTGCTCGTCTCGTTCACGGTAGACCGCGGCGGGCGGCTCGTCGAATCGTCGGTGTATCGCACCAACGGCGATGACGAAGCCGAAGCCACTGCGCTCGCATCGCTGCGCCGCGCATCGCCGTTGCCCGCGCCGCCCGCGCGGCTCCTGAACGGCAATGGCCAACTCGAGCTTTTCGAAGGCTGGATGTTCAACGACAACGGCCAGTTCCAGCTGCAGACCTCCCATTCGCCCCAAGCCACGACCATCGATTGATTGGCGCTCGTCCGGCACGCTCGTTATAATTTTCGACACCCCTGCCGGACCCGCTTCCGGCGTGGCCTTCGCCCCGCGCTCACCCCGCGCGTCGCGCGAGAGGCCTCGTGCGCAGCCCGACTGCGCCGCGACATCGCGCGCTACTCCACGCGCCGTCGACTCCTGGCGTGCCCGCCATCGCATCGCAATCCCTACAAAAAGCTGACGCGCGCCGAGCGGCGACATCGCTCATCGTTTGAACCGCCCTTGCCCCGGCGATGCGCGCGACAATGCTTCGCATCAAAGCAACACGACAACGGAGACCCTATGTCCTCATCCTCGCTTTCCGCCGCCAAGCCCGGCGACGGATCCCAAAGCGCGTCTCGCGTGATTTTCGCGAGCTTCATCGGCACCGCGATCGAGTTCTACGACTTCTATGTCTACGCGACCGCCGCCGCGCTCGTCATCGGTCCGGTGTTCTTTCCGCACGACTCGCCCGCCGCGCAGGCGCTTTCCGCGTTCGTCACGTTCGGCATCGCGTTCTTCGCGCGCCCGATCGGCTCGTTTCTGTTCGGCCACTTCGGCGACCGCATCGGCCGCAAGTCGACGCTCGTCGCCTCGCTGCTGGTGATGGGCGTCTCGACGACACTCATCGGCTTCGTGCCGGGCTACGACTCGATCGGCGGCCTCGCGCCGATCCTGCTGTGCGTGCTGCGCTTCGGGCAAGGCATCGGGCTCGGCGGCGAATGGGGCGGCGCGGCGCTGCTCGCGACCGAGTATGCGCCGCAGGGCAAGCGCGGCCTGTTCGGCATGTTTCCGCAGCTCGGGCCGTCGATCGGCTTCCTCGCGTCGAACGGCCTCTTCTTCGGTCTCGCGCTCTCGCTCTCGGACGAGCAATTCCGTAGCTGGGGCTGGCGCGTGCCGTTCCTCGTGAGCGCGGTGCTCGTCGCGCTCGGCCTCTACGTGCGCCTGAAGATCGCGGAGACGCCGGCGTTCCGCACGGCCGTCGAACGGCACGAACGCGTGAAGGTGCCGATCGCGACGCTGCTCGGCAGCCATCTCGTGCCGACGCTGCTCGGCGCGTTCGCGATGGTCGTCTGCTACACGCTCTTCTATATCTCGACGGTATTCTCACTGTCCTACGGCGTCGCCAAGCTGCATTTCGCGCGCGAGACGTTCCTGGGCCTCCTGTGCTTCGCGGTGCTGTTCATGGCGATCGCCACGCCGATCTCCGCGATCGCAAGCGACCGCTTCGGCCGCAAACCCGTGCTGATGGTCGGCTGCGTGCTCGCGATTCTCTCCGGCTTCGCGATGGCCCCGCTCCTCGGCAGCGGCGACACGATCAAGGTCGCGCTGTTCCTCACCATCGAACTGTTTCTGATGGGCGTCACGTTCGCACCGATGGGCGCGCTGCTTCCCGAGCTTTTCCCGACCAACGTGCGCTATACGGGCGCGGGGGTCGCGTACAACCTCGGCGGGATTCTGGGAGCGTCGGTGGCGCCGTATATCGCGCTACTGCTTGCGAATCGCGGCGGCCTGACCTGGGTGGGCGGCTATGTGTCGGCGGCGGCGGCGGTGAGCCTCATCGCCGTGTTGTGCATGCGCGAGACGCGCAACATCACGCTGGAGTAGTTTTCAGCGCTCGCGCCGGCTGGCGGCGTGCACCGGCACCGGACGTCGTTCGATGACGGGCAGCCGCGGCGGCGTCTGGCGCTCCACGCCTTGGGCGCGCGCTGCTTTGGTGGCCTTGCGATTGGCCCAGAAGCGCGCGAGCCACAGCAGGCTCACGATAGCGATGCCGTCCGCGATGAGCCCCAGAATCCAGTGCGACGGATAGCGGCCGAGGCCGAGCACGCCCATCGCGCGCAGCGCCGAATCCAGCACGAGCGAAACACACGTTCCCGCGATGAAGCATACGAGCCCCTGCTGCCCGATCGTCACGATGCCCGGCAGCTTGCGCGCGAGCTTGCCGACCCATCCCGCATGGACACCGCGCGCGACGACCCAGGCGATCGCCGCGAAGCTGACGATGCGCAATGTCGCGAGATTCTGCTTCATGTATCCCGGGGGCGCCTGGGTTTCGAGGAAAAGCTTGTAGAACGCGAACGTGAGCGCGACGCCGATGGCGCCCGCGGTCAGCCAGCGCGCAATCCTGCCCGCGTGGAATTCGCCGCTGATCGGCTGGACGCGCGCCAGCACGCCGGTCATGAACATCAATTGCCAGGCGAACGGATTGAACGACCACGCCTCGCCGTACGTGCCCGGCAGGAAGCGCAGGAGCGGCATGGCGGCGAGCCACACGAGCAGGCTGCCGAACATCGCGACGACGGGCCTCTTCTGCGCGAGCGGCACGATCACCGGCACGGCGAGCGCGAACACGGAATACATCGGCAGCACGGCGGACAGATAAGGCTGCTGACGCAGCATTGCGATATCGACGGCAAGGCCGAACGGCCGCTCGAGGAAATTCGGCCACTCGGTGTACTGGACCATCGGCGTGTCGACCTTCAGGGCCATCAGAAGCGCGCCGCCGATCAGCATCAGGAACGCCGTGAACAGATAGGCGCGATAGATTTCCCAACTGCGTTTGAAAAAGCGTCGGCGGGCGGCTGAATCGCTACGGCGAGTCGCAAGCGCCGTAAAAGCCGCCGCCGACGCATAACCTCCGAGAAACACGAATACTTCGGCGGAATCGCAGAACGCGTATTGATGCAGCGTAAAGCGCGAAAGCACACTTCCCGTTATGTGGTCGACCGCGATAATGAGCAGCACGATTCCTCGAAAGAAATCGACTTCGAGAGAACGTGTCGTCGGGGAAGTCATCTACGAATGCTCCACGAGCCTGCGGTTCGGCGCGCTGCCGGGCTGGCTCGCGCACATACGGGGTTTGTACCTAGTCTAGAAAGAAAATTCCGCGAATCAACGAGTATTTAAATTAACACTCGATGGCAGTCGGCAAGCTGGCGGCAAAATGGCTTTTTTGTCCGCTTTCCAGTAAATATGCCACTGCCTATACTCGAAACAAGTTCGACAAAACCACACGCGGAAACTTATGCCGCGAACTGGAAAAGGAGGCCGCCATGCGTATTCATCTGGACAGTGCGCATCTGGTCGCGATCGTGGCCATCGCGCTTTTGACGGCTTTGCTGCTCGCCGTGAAATTCCGTCCTGCGACATGGCGAGGCGTTCTGTTCGAAGCGGTCATCGCGAACGTCGGCGCGATCCTGGCGGTGCTCACGTTCGAGATGCTGACCGCCTGAAGACTGTTGCCCGGCTTCACACAGCGAACCTACAAAAAATTTTCAAAGTGGTTGAACTTTCCCTGGAACGGGCACTCTGAGCAGGTAATGCGGTTCGTGAGGCTGGTGGTCGAAGCCGGACGAACGGCTCTCTTCTCCTCTCCGCTCCTGCTTCTGGCGGGAGCGTTTCTTGGGCGCCCGGCGAAAGCCTCGCGCCTGTTCTTTTTTCTGACGTCCCCACTGCCTTTGCCGGCGCATCGATCCGATGCGAGTAGCACCCGCGCGTCGCCCGAACTGCGCGCGCAAACGATAGCGCGCAAAAGAAAAAGCCAGAATCGCCCGATCCTGGCTTCTGCATGTTCTCCACGGCATGCGCCCGATGCTGACCGGACGCAACGCCGTGCGCTGACGCTTGTTGTTACGCCTGCGGAATCTCGATCTTCACTTCGAGCACTTCAAGGTCGTCCTGACGTTCGAGGCTGACTCGAATATCGTCATCGGAAATCTTCACGTACTTCGAAATCACGGCAACAAGTTCCCGTTGCAACGCCGGCAGATAATCGGCGGCGGCTCTGCCACCCGCGCGCTCGTGCGCAATGATCAACTGCAAGCGTTCCTTCGCGACCGAAGCGGACTTTCTTTTCTCGCCCAGCAAAAACGAAAGAATCGACATTGCGTCCCCTTACTTGGTGCCGAAGATGCGTTGCAGCAGACCTGGCTTCTGATAATCGGTGAAGCGCAGCGCCTTTTCTTCCCCGAGGAAGCGCGACACCACGTCCTTGTACGATTCGGCGACATCCGTGCCGTCCAGATGCACCGCAGGCAGACCCTGATTCGATGCATGCAGCACCGCTTCCGATTCCGGAATCACGCCGATCAGATCGATGCGCAGGATTTCCTGGATGTCCGAGAGCGACAGCATCTCGCCCTCGCTCACCCGCTTCGGGTTGTAGCGCGTGATGAGCAGATGCTCCTTCACCGGCTCCTTGCCTTCGACCGCGCGCTTGGTCTTCGACGACAGAATGCCGAGAATGCGATCCGAGTCGCGCACGGACGACACTTCAGGATTCGTCACGATGAGCGCTTCGTCGGCGAAGTGCATCGCCATCAACGCGCCGGATTCGATACCCGCCGGCGAGTCGCAGATGATGTACTCGAAGTCCATCTTGATCAGTTCGTTGATGACCTTCTCGACGCCTTCGAGCGTGAGCGCATCTTTATCGCGCGTCTGCGATGCCGGCAGGATGAAGAGGTTCTCGCACTTCTTGTCCTTGATGAGCGCCTGATGCAGGTTCGCTTCGCCCTGAATGACGTTGATGAGGTCGTACACCACGCGGCGTTCGCAACCCATGATGAGGTCGAGATTGCGCAGACCGACGTCGAAGTCGATCACGGCCGTCTTGTGGCCGCGCAATGCGAGCGCCGATGCGAAGCTCGCGCTGGTGGTCGTCTTGCCGACGCCGCCCTTCCCCGAAGTCACCACAATGATTTTTGCCATACAAGTACCTTGTGTTCGTCAATAGGTCCGCTCGCGGTGCTGCCGAGCGCGCGCCGGGGGCATCGGGCGCGCGAGTCGATCCGACCCGTCAGGTCAGCCGCAGCGGTTCGATCATGAGTTTTTCTTCGTTCAGCCAGATCTGCACTGGCTTACTGAGCACGTCGGCCGGCAGCGGGTTCTCGGTCGTTCGATAGATGCCCGCGATGGAGATGAGTTCCGGCTCGAGACACGTGCAGAAGATCCGCGCGTCGAGATTGCCGTGCACGCCCGCGAGCGCGCGGCCACGCAACGGCGCATAGATATGGATATTGCCTTCCGCGATCACCTCGGCCCCATACGACACGAGACCGAGCACGATGAGATCGCCCTTCGCGTAGACCTGCTGGCCCGAGCGCAGCGGCCGGTCGATGATGGTCGCGGGCGCGGGCAGCGCCGCGGGCGCGGGCGCCTTCGCAACGGCCGCTTCGATCACGGCGGCGGCTTCGGTGTTCGGCTTCGCTTCGTCGACGGAAGGCTTCGGCGCGCCGCGCCGGTCGCGCGCTTCGAGGACCGGCAGGCCGCCTTCGTTCGCCCATTGGATCGCCCACGTCTGCGCGGGCAGCGCGACGATGCCTATCGGCCGCATACGCACGCTCTTCAGCAAGGTCTCGAGTTCCGCGAGCGACACGCGCTCACCCTCGCCGCCCTTCGCGGCATCAGCCAGACGGCGCACGTCGATGGCGACGACGTCGCCCGCGAAGAATTCGGGAGTCGCTTCGAAGCGCCGCGTGAGTTCGGTACGCAGGGCGTCGAGGTCGGGAGTCTTGACGACGAAGAGAAGCGTGTCGACGGAGCCGCTGCGCAGTTCAAAGAAGGGCGTTTTGTTGAGCGACATAGGAACGGCCAAAAATTTTGCGTATTTTACAGGCGTTGTCGCACACGGCCATAATTTTTAGGACCGATTTCGGCGATCGGAAACGAGGAACGTGTGCCGCGCGTACGCACGGGATGCGCGCGGGAAGCGAGGACGGAACTCGAAGTAACGTGCGTCAGACGTGATATTCGGAGTGCATGTGGCGCACGTAGAGCGACTCGGCTTCCTGCTCGTGCGAAGGCATTGCGCGGCGATCGCCGGTAGGGCCGAAATGAAGGCGCTCGTAGAAGCGCATTGCGGTGCGGTTTTCCTCGGAGATCCACGCATGCACTTCAGCGGCGCCCTGCTCCGCGAGCCATTGTGATGCGGCGTTCACGAGCAGCTCGCCGCCGCGCAGATGCCGCACCGCGGGCGCGACCCACAGCGCGCTCACGAACGCGCGCGCGTTCGGCGCCTCTTCGATATAGGCGTGCACGAGACCGCAGGGATGACCTTCCGTGTAGAGCAGAAACGTCGCGAGCCGGGGGGAATTCGCGTGCAGCTCGGCGGTTGCGTCGAACGACGACGGCTCGACGAGCAGCGCATCTTCCAGCGTCTCGCCGAATGCATACGGCGCTTCGCGCAGCGATGCCGTGCGAAGCTCACGCAGCACGAAACCTTGTTGCGCGGCGATGCGGCTGACGGTCAATGAGGGACTCATGCGGGCTATTTCTCTCTGGCTTTCAGGCTCATGCGCGTGCGGCTCTGTCGGCCGGTCCGGCGCGTGGACCACTCATATAGCTTCAACCGAACGGGCGTACCCGTCAATTCATAAATCCGGGAAAGTGCTTTACAGCGCACACGACGCGGCCCAAAGCGGCGAATGCGCGCTCATGGCGCCACATAACTGCCCGTGCCGTCGGGCCACGGCGTGAGCAACTCGAAGCCTTCATCGGTGACGGCGACCATGTGCTCCCATTGCGCGGAAAGCGAGCGGTCCTTGGTCGTCACGGTCCAGCCGTCGCGCGATTGCTGCGTGGCCGCGCGGCCCGCGTTGATCATCGGTTCGATGGTGAACACGAGGCCGGGCTTCAGACGCAGGCCCGCGCCGCGCTGACCGTAGTGCAGCACTTGCGGGTCTTCGTGATACACGCGGCCGATGCCGTGGCCGCAGTATTCGCGCACCACGGAGAAGCCTTCGCGATGCGCGATGCTCATGATAGCTGCGCCGACATCGCCGAGCGTCGCGCCCGGGCGTACTTCGCGGATGCCCGCGATCATGGCTTCGTAGGTCGTTTCGGTGAGGCGGCGCGCTTCGGCGCTCGGCGTGCCGGCGTAATACATGCGGCTCGTGTCGCCGTAGTAGCCGTCCTTGATGATCGCGACATCGATGTTGATGATGTCGCCGTCCTTCAGTTCTTTCGGCCCGGGAATGCCGTGGCACACGACATGATTCACCGAGGTGCAGACCGTCTTCGGAAAACCCATGTAGCCGACGTTGGCGGGAATGGCCTTCAGTTCGTCGACGATGAAGCGATTGCAGATGGCGTCGAGTTCATCCGTAGTGACGCCCGGACGGACGTGTTCGGCGATCATCGCGAGGACTTGGGCGGCCATGCGGCCGGAGATGCGCAACTTTTCGATGTCGGCGGGTGTCTTGAGCGTGATGGCCATTGAGCAATGCGAATGGGTTCGTGCCGGATGCGTGCTGCCCGCGCGTGCGCTTTCGCCGGTGTTTCAGGCAGGCCGCACGCGAGGACAATGGGGCCGATGATAGCACTCCCGAGCGGCGTCGCCGCTTGGAGAGCCGCTTGGGCGCTGCATTTCGACGCTTCGTGTGCACTCTACCGAACGCGAAGCGAACGTCGCTCGCCCTTGTGATGAAAGCGTGTTTGTGTTTTAGTGGCGCGAATTCGAACTTGCCGGAACGCTATGACCTTGCATCGATTTGCCTTGATTTCCGCTGTACTTTCGAGCGCCGCCGCCCTCGTCGCCTGCAGTTCGACGAGCGATCCCGAGCTGCGCGCGTCGAAGCCCGTGATCCACGTTTCGTCGGCGCGGCCTGCGTCGGATATATCGAGTTGTCTGCAACGCATGATTCCGTCCGCGCAGACGAGGCGCGCTCAAGGGACGACCGAATTGCTGGTCGGATCGAACGCGTGGCTCGTGACGCTCACGCCTTCGGCGTATGGATCGATCGTGAAGGTACAGCAGTCGTCGAGCGACGATGGCGGTGTGCCGGAGCCGGAACTGCGCTTCGATATCGCGCGTTGTACGACTTGAAGTTGTCGCTCCGCTTCATCGAAGCGGAGCCGCGACTTGAAGCCGAAACTCGAAGCCCAAAAGCAAAACCCCGCAGTCTTGCGACATGCGGGGTTTCAGTATTTTGGCGGAGAGGGTGGGATTCGAACCCACGGTACGGGAAAACCGTACGCCTGATTTCGAGTCAGGTACATTCGACCACTCTGCCACCTCTCCGTCTACCCTCTCGGGTCTTCGTGAACTGGTCGTTGCTCAACGAAGAACGAAAGTATATCGAACCCTTTCGTGCTTTCCAAGCCCCTTTTTGAAAATAAACGTCACACTGCTGCGGAAACTTCGATTCTTTCCACTCCTCGCATATACGGACGCAACACGGCCGGAATCGTCACCGAGCCGTCCGCATTCTGGAAGTTCTCCAGCACCGCGACGAGCGTACGGCCGACCGCCAGTCCCGAACCGTTCAGCGTATGCACGAATTCCGGCTTGCCCTGCGCATTGCGGAAGCGCGCCTGCATGCGGCGCGCCTGGAACGCCTCGGTGTTCGAGCAGCTCGAAATCTCGCGATACGTGTTCTGCGCCGGCAGCCACACTTCGAGATCGAACGTCTTCGCCGCCGAAAAGCCCATGTCGCCCGTGCACAGCGTGATCACGCGATACGGCAGTTCCAGCTTCTGCAGAATCGTCTCCGCCTGGCCCACCATCTCGTCGAGCGCGGCATAGGAATGTTCCGGCGACACGACCTGCACCATCTCGACCTTGTCGAATTGATGCTGGCGGATCAGGCCGCGCGTATCGCGCCCGTACGAGCCCGCTTCCGAGCGGAAGCACGGCGAATGCGCGGTGAGCTTGACCGGCAGCGCATCGGCTTCGAGGATGCTGTCGCGCACGGTATTCGTGAGCGAAATCTCCGATGTCGAAATGAGGTACTGCGTGACCGTGTTCTCGTCGCCGCCCTTCTCGACGCGGAACATGTCGTCGGCGAACTTGGGCAACTGGCCCGTGCCGTAGAGAATCTCCGGATTCACGATGTACGGCGTGTACGCCTCGGTATAACCGTGCTGTTCCGTGTGCGTGTCGATCATGAACTGCGCGAGCGCGCGATGCAGCCGCGCGATCTGTCCGCGCAGCAGCGTGAAGCGCGCGCCCGAGAGCTTCGCGCCGGTTTCGAAGTCGAGGCCGAGCGGCGCGCCGACATCGACGTGATCGCGGACTTCGAAGTCGAACGCGCGCGGCGTGCCCCAGCGCCGCACTTCGATGTTCTGCGTCTCGTCGTTGCCGACCGGCACGCTTTCGTGCGGCAGGTTCGGCACCGTCAGCATCAGATCGGACAGACGCTTCTGCACATCGTCCAGCTTCGCCGCCGATTCCTTCATCGTGTCGCCGATGCCGCCCACTTCCGCCATCACCGCCGACGTGTCCTCGCCGCGCCCCTTCATCGCGCCGATCTGTTTCGACAGGCTGTTGCGGCGCGCCTGCAGTTCTTCGGTGCGGGTCTGGATCTCGCGGCGCTCGGTTTCGAGCGCGGCAAAGGCGGCGACGTCGAGCGCGTAGCCTCGATCGGCGAGGCGCTTCGCAACGCCGTCCAGGTCTTTGCGGAGGGTTTGGATGTCGAGCATGGCGGGGGCTGCTTTGTTAAGTAATCGGAAACGCCGATTTTAGCGCACGGTCATTGCGCGCCGGGCGCAATCGGCGACGCGCCCGGCGAAACGCAGTGTGCCCGCGCGCGAAACGCACGGCGCGGTTTTCATCGCTTCTTCTCGTCGCGATGCTCGCGCCGCCAGGCTTCGTCGAGTTCGGCGAGGCGCGCGAGCTTGTCGCCGATCTTGCCTTCGAGCCCGCGCGGCGTCGGCTGGTACCAGCGCGGATCGCGCATGCCGTCGGGCAGATAGGTTTCGCCAGCCGCGTAGGCATCGGGCTCATCGTGCGCGTAGCGATATTCGTGACCGTAGCCGAGTTCCTTCATCAGCTTGGTCGGCGCGTTGCGCAGATGCACCGGCACGCCGCGCGACTGATCGCGGCCGACGAAGCGCCGCGCCTCGTTGTACGCGTTGTACCCCGCGTTCGATTTCGGCGCGACGGCCAGATAAATGAGCGCTTGCGCGAGCGCCAGTTCGCCTTCCGGCGAGCCGAGCCGCTCGTAGGTTTCGGCCGCGTCGAGCGTGATGCGCGCGGCGCGCGGATCGGCGAGGCCGATATCCTCCCACGCCATGCGCACAATGCGCCGCGCCATGTAGCGCGGGTCCGCGCCGCCGTCGAGCATGCGGCAGAACCAGTAGAGCGCGGCGTCCGGATTGCTGCCGCGCACCGATTTATGCAGCGCGCTGATCTGATCGTAGAACGCGTCGCCGCCCTTGTCGAAACGCCGCAGATTCTCCGCGAGCGCACTGCCGAGCAGCGTGCCGTCGATCTCCGTCTGCTTTTGCTGCGCCGCCGCGCGCGCGACGATCTCGAGGTTGTTCAGCAGCTTGCGGCCGTCGCCGTCGGCGGAACCGATCAGTGCGTCGCGGGCTTCGTCGGTGAACGTGAGGCCGCCGAGTTCCTTCGACGCGCGCTCCAGCAATTCCTTCAGCTCGTCGGCATCGAGACTCTTCAGCACGTAGACCGCCGCGCGCGACAGCAACGCGCTGTTCACCTCGAACGACGGATTCTCCGTGGTCGCGCCGACGAACACGAACAGGCCCGACTCCACGTGCGGCAAGAACGCGTCCTGCTGACTCTTGTTGAAGCGATGCACCTCGTCGACGAACACGAGCGTCTGGTGCCCGTTCGCGCGATGGATCTGCGCGGTTTCCACCGCCTCGCGGATATCCTTGACGCCGGAAAGCACCGCCGACAGCGAGATGAACTGCGCGTGGAACGCATCGGCCATGAGACGCGCGAGCGTGGTCTTGCCGACGCCAGGCGGGCCCCAGAGAATCATCGAATGCGCTTCGCCCGATTCGAACGCGACGCGCAGCGGCTTCGCTTTGCCGAGCAGATGCTTCTGGCCGATCACGTCGTCGATGGTGCGGGGGCGCAGGCGCTCCGCGAGCGGAACGGTGCCACGGTTTTCTTCGAACATGTGCTGTGCGATGCAGGTTGACGCAGTTGGGTGGATCGCGGCGATAATCTCGCGCTTCCCGAAAAGCGCGGCGCGGCCGCAGAATCGGGTCATTATGACAGCCTGACGGCGCACGGCTTTCGCACGAAGCGGGCCACGCGCCGGTTGAATCACGCTCTGACCATATAAAGGACGCAATCCGATGGGGCAAGAACACGCCACGAACGCCGCAGCGCACGGCGAAACGTCGACCTACGCGCCGCTCACGCCGGTTCCGCCCGAACGGCGCGCATTCGGCACGAGCGATGCCTTCGCGCTGTGGTTCTCGCTCGGCATCGGCCTTCTGGTCGCGCAGGCGGGCGCGCTGCTGGTGCCGGGACTGTCGCTGCCGCACGCGCTCGCGGCCATCGTCATCGGCACGGTGATCGGCGTCGTGCTGCTCGCGCTCGCAGGCGTGATCGGCACGGATACGGGGCTCGCGGCGATGTCGTCGCTGCGGCCGACGCTCGGTGTGCGCGGCGCGTCGGTGCCGGCGGTGCTCAACGCGATCCAGCTCGTCGGCTGGGGTTCGTTCGAAATCATCGTGATGCGCGATTCCGCCGATGCCCTCGCGAAGCAATCCTTCCATTTGTCGATGCCGCTCGTCTGGACGCTGATCTTCGGCGCGCTCGCGACGCTGCTCGCCATCAGCGGCCCGCTCTCGTTCGTGCGGCGCTTTCTGCGTACGTGGGGCGTATGGCTCCTGCTCGGCGGCGCGGGCTGGCTCACCTGGAATCTGCTGGCCAAACAGGACATTGGCGCGCTGATGTCGCGCGCCGGCACAGGCGAGATGGCGTTCGGCGCGGGCATCGATCTGGTCGTCGCGATGCCGCTCTCGTGGCTGCCGCTGATCGCCGATTACACGCGCTTCGGCAAAAGCGCGGGCGGTACGTTTCGCGGCACGCTGCTCGGCTATGGCATCGCGAACGTGTGGTTCTACGCGCTCGGCGCGATCTACGGCCTTGCGGCGGGCGGCGGCGATGCGCTTCTGACGACGGCGTTCGCGCAGGCGGGCGGCGGTCTCGCGCTCTTTCTGATTCTCATCGACGAAACCGACAACGCCTTCGCCGATATCCACTCGGCAGCCGTATCGACGGGAACGTTCTGGGCGCGCGCCAGCGTGCCGATGCTCTCGTGCGCGTTCGGCGCGTTATGCACGCTCGTCGCGCTCGCCGTCGCGATGGGCAAATATCAGAACTTCCTGTTGCTGATCGGCTCGGTGTTCGCGCCGCTCTTCGGCGTCGTGCTGGCGGATCACTTCATCGTGAGGAAGCGCCGCATCGATGCCGCCGCGCTCGGCTCGGTCGACGGGCGCTACGGCTATTCGGGCGGCTGGCACGTGAGCGCGTTCATCGCGTGGGGCATCGGGATCGCGGCGTATCACGCGATCAATCAATGGCTGCCGAATCTCGGCGCGACGCTGCCCGCGCTCGCGCTCGGCGCGGTGTGCTATCTACTGCTCGTGTCGGGCAGGCGTCGCGCTTACGCGTGACCTACTTCGCCGCGCGATACTCGACGCCCGGCAGCACGCACAGCAATTCGAACGCGAGGTTCGCGCCCAGCAGCGCCGTCGTGCCGAACGGGTCATAGGGCGGCGCGACTTCCACCAGATCCGCGCCAACGATATTCAGCCCGCGCGCCCCGCGCACGATCTCCAGCGCCTGCGGCACGGTCAATCCGGCGATTTCCGGCGTGCCGGTGCCCGGCGCGAACGCCGGATCGATGCCGTCGATATCGAACGTGATGTAGACGGGGCCGTCGCCCATCTGCGCGCGCACTTCGTCCATCAGCGGCGCGAGCGACTTGTTCCAGCATTCCTCCGTCTGCACGACGCGAAAGCCCTGCTCGCGGCACCAGTCGAAATCGCCGGCTTCGTAACCCGTGCCGCGCAGGCCGATCTGCACCACGCGCGAACAATCGAGCAAGCCCTCCTCCACCGCGCGACGGAACGGCGTGCCGTGCGCGATCTTCTCGCCGAACATGGTGTCGTTGACGTCCGCGTGGGCATCGATATGAATCAGCCCGACCTTGCCGTGCTTCGCGTGAATCGCCCGCAGGATCGGCAACGCGATAGTGTGGTCGCCGCCGAGCGTGAGCGGCTTGCAGTCGTGCTTGAGGATTTCGCGGTACGCGCGCTCGATGCGGTCGATCGAATCGAGCAGGTTGTACGGATTGATCGCGACATCGCCGATATCCGCGACGCGCAGCGAATCGAACGGCGCGGCGCGCGTCGCCATGTTGTAGGGGCGCAGCAGCACGGATTCGCTGCGCACCTGGCGCGGACCGAAACGCGCGCCGGTCCGGTTGGACGTGCCGAGATCGAACGGCACGCCGACGAAACACGCATCCAGCCCTGAAGCGGACTGCACGTGCGGCAGGCGCATCATCGTCGTGATGCCGCCGCAGCGCGGCATCTGGTTGCCCGACAGCGGCTGCGGGCGCTCGGCGCGCTGTTCGAGAAAGTGCGAATCGAAGTGTTCGGCGGGCGCGAAAAGTGAGGATGTATTCATGACGTCGGATGTGTGCGCGTTGAGATGACACCATTAATAGCCGCTTTTTCGCGAAGATGAAATGGCGATGAAAATAACTTAACATCGATATTTATCGATGTATCGGCGACGCCCATGTTCACTCACCTTTCCGACCTCGACCTGCGCCTGATCCGCGTGTTTCTCGCCATCGTCGATGCGGGCGGCGTCTCGTCGGCGCAGGCGACGCTCAACGTCGGGCAATCGACCATCAGCACGCAGCTCGCGACGCTCGAAACGCGGCTCGGCTACCGGCTCTGCGAGCGCGGGCGCGGCGGCTTCGCGCTGACATCGCGCGGCGAACAGTTCGTCGACGCGTGCAGAACACTGCTCGCGGCCATCGATACCTTCGATTCGACCGCGCGCAACGTCGGCAAGAAGCTCGTCGGCACGCTCACGCTCGGGATGATCGGTAACACGCCCGTCAGCGCGAATGCGCGCGTCAGTCAGGCGATCGCGCGGTTCCGGCAGCGCGACGAATCCGTGCGCTTCGCGGTGCTCGTGCGCTCGCCGGGCGAACTGGAGGAAATGCTGCTGGCCGAGCGCATCCAGATGGCGATCGGGTATTTCTGGCATCGCGTGCCGTCGCTCGACTACACGGAGATCTTCGCGGAGGACCAGCTCGCGTATTGCGGGCGCGAGCATCCGTTGTTCGCGCAGGCCGGGCGCGTCGGCGTGACGCAAGCGTTCGAGCATGACTGGGCGTGGCGCAGCTATCCGCTACCCGAGGCGGGCGAACTCACGCCGCGCAATATCGGCGCGCTCGCCGACAACATGGAAGCCGTCGCGATGCTCGTGCTGTCGGGACGGCATCTCGGCTATCTGCCCGAGCATTTCGCCGCGCCGTATGTGAAGGACGGTCTGCTCGCGCCATTGAATCCGCAGGCGATGCGCTATCGCGTCGCGTTTCAGATGGTCACGCGCGCGGAGCGTGCAAGCGGCGCGCGCGACGCAAAACGCGAAATCGTCGAGGCGTTTATCGAGGATATGGCCGCGGCGCACGCGGCTATCGAGTGAAAAAAGGGCGCTTTGCGTCGCGCCCTTTGCGGATCAGCCGTTGATCACGTCCGCGCCCTTCGGCACGGTGAATTTGAAGGTATCGCTCTTGATCGGCGGGTTCTTCTGGATGTTCGAGAACGTGAGCAGCGTGACGTTGCCGAACACGTCGTGCAGTTCCATCGCCTGCAGGTTGCCGTCCTTGAAGCCGATGCCGACCGTCTCGAACTGCGTGTCCTTCGCCTTCGGCGTGAGTTCGAGCCAGTCGATGCCGCCCTTCTCGCCCGCATCACGCAGATTGAAGTTCTTTTCCAGATCGTTGCTGCCGAACAGAATCGCCGCCGGGCTCGCGCCGAGCGAACCGCCGAGCGTGCGCACCGTGACCTGGTTCAGGTCCTTGTCATAGACGTAGAGCTTGTCGCCATCGGCCTGCAGGATTTGCGAGTACGGTTTCTGATAGGACCAGATGAACTTGCCCGGCCGCGCGAACATGAACGTGCCGCTGGAGGTCGCGCCCTTGGTCGGCACCGTGGTCGAGGTGGCGCCGTTGTTCGCGCGGCCGGGCGCCTTGATTTCCTGTTGCGTGAAGTCGCCGCGCGCCGCGCGCACCTGCGACACGAACGCCTTCAACTGTTCCGTGCCGCTCGCGAATGCGTGCGATGCAAACAGCATCGACGCCGAAAACAATGCAGCGCTCAAGACCTTGAGCGTGCGGTTCCCCGTAAGGTGTTTCATCGTTGTGTTCTCCCTTTGATTCCCGGCGTGCGTCATTGCTCGTCGCGCGCCGGCGTCAGGATTTCGCGGTTGCCGTTCGACGACATCGCCGACACGAGCCCCGAGTTCTCCATCTGTTCGAGCAGGCGCGCCGCGCGGTTGTAGCCGATGCGCAAATGCCGCTGCACGAGCGAGATCGACGCGCGCCGGTTCTTGATGACGACCTCGACCGCCTGATCGTACAAGGGGTCCGACTCGCCGTCGGCGCCGGCGGTTCCGCCCGCGCCCGCCGAGCCTTCGTCGCCATCGCCCGCGAGGCCGCCTTCGAGAATGCCCTCGATATAGTTCGGCTCGCCGTGTTCCTTCAGCTTGTCGACGACGCGATGCACTTCCTCGTCCGACACGAACGCGCCGTGCACGCGCACCGGCAGGCCGGAGCCCGGCGGCAGATAGAGCATGTCGCCCATGCCGAGCAGCGACTCGGCGCCCTGCTGATCGAGAATCGTGCGCGAATCGATCTTCGACGACACCTGGAACGCCATGCGCGTCGGCACGTTCGCCTTGATGAGGCCGGTGATCACGTCGACGGACGGGCGCTGCGTCGCCAGAATCAGGTGGATGCCCGCCGCGCGCGCCTTCTGCGCGATGCGCGCGATCAGCTCTTCGACCTTCTTGCCGACGACCATCATCAGGTCGGCGAGCTCGTCGATCACGACGACGATGTGCGGCAGGCGCGTGAGCGGTTCCGGCTCGTCGGGCGTGAGGCTGAACGGGTTCGGAATCTTTTCGTCGCGCTTCTTCGCTTCGTCGATCTTGGTGTTGAAGCTCGCGAGATTGCGCACGCCCATCTTGCTCATCAGCTTGTAGCGGCGCTCCATTTCCGCGACCGCCCAGTTGAGCGCGTGGCCGGCCTGCCGCATGTCCGTGACCACCGGGCACAACAGGTGTGGAATGCCTTCGTAGACGCTCATTTCGAGCATCTTCGGGTCGATGAGGATGAGGCGCACCTGATCCGCGCTCGCCTTGTAGAGCAGCGAGAGAATCATCGCGTTGATGCCGACGGACTTGCCCGAACCCGTGGTGCCCGCAACCAGCAAATGCGGCATCTTCGCGAGATCGGCGCAGACCGGATTGCCGCCGATGTCCTTGCCGAGGCCCATCGTCAGACTGGACGCGGCGGCCGCGTAGACCTCGGAGCCGAGAATCTCGGAGAGCTTGACGGTCTGACGGCGCTGGTTCGGCAATTCGAGCGCCATGAAGTTCTTGCCCGGAATCGTCTCGACGACGCGGATCGACACGAGCGACAGCGAGCGCGCGAGATCCTTCGCGAGCCCGACGATCTGACTGCCCTTCACGCCCGTCGCCGGTTCGATCTCGTAGCGCGTGACGACCGGCCCCGGATACGCCGCGACCACGCTCACCTCGACGCCGAAGTCCTTCAGCTTCTTCTCGATGAGCCGCGACGTGTATTCGAGCGTATCCGCAGCGATGGTTTCCTGCGTCTTCGGCGGCGGATCGAGCAGCGCGAGCGGCGGCAGCGTGGAGTCGCCCGGCAGGTCCTTGAAGAGCGGCACCTGCTTTTCCTTCTCGGCGCGCTCCGAACGCGCGGGCGCGGGCGCGGCGGGCACGATCATCACCGGCTCGTGGTCTTCGCTCTTTTCACGCGAGCGCACCACCTTGCCTTCACGCTTGACCGCGGCGGCTTCGCCGAGCTTGCGGTCGCGGCCCGCTTCGCGGCGCAGTTGCGCGCCGGTGATCGCGTTGAGGATGCCATCGCCGACCTTCTCGCATACGGACAGCCACGAAAAGCGGAAATACAGCGACAGGCCGATCGCCAGCGCGATCAGCAGAAAGAGCGTGGCGCCCGTGAAGCCGAGCGCATGCGAAACATGCCGCGCGACCACGTCGCCGACGACGCCGCCCGGCGCGCGCGGCAACTGCACCTTGAGCGACCACATGCGCAGCGCCTCGATGCCGTCGCTCGCGAGCAGCACGAGCACGAACGCGAACGCTTCGGCGAGCCAGGTGCGATCCTTCGGCGCGTCTTCATCGACGACGGGCGGCAGCGTGATGCGCCGATAGTTCGCGACGATGCGCCGCGCGAGCAGCACGATCAGCCAGTACGAGGACAGCCCGAACACGAGCAGCAGAATGTCCGACGTGTACGCGCCGACGCGCCCCGCCCAGTTCGCGAAGTGATCGATGCTCACCGCGTGGGTCCAGCTCGGGTCCTTGCGGCTGTACGAGAGGAGCGCCATCACGAGGAAGAGTCCGAGTGCGACCTGGAGAATCCAGCGAATCTCGGTGAAGAGCCGCGACATGCGGTGCGGCAATGCCTGCGGGCTCGCGGAATAAGTAGCTTTGGCCATTGATTCGGTGTCGCTGTGTGTCGCTTGCAGCCTCGCGCGCCGATGCACCGGGGCCGCATGGAACGGTGGCCTATTGTAAACGCTGCATTGCGGTGAACGGCGCAAAAACGGCCTCGTTCTTGCAACCTGTAACACTCGTCACGCGCTCGTCATGCGGCCCGGCCCGCCCGCCGGGCCTATCAAACCGATTGAAAGGTTCACTCGGAAGGCTTTTCCAGCGGCCTTTATAATCCTCCTTTTGCACCTAAATACGGTTCATCGGAAGCGCGCCGGCGCAGTCTCGCGGCCACGCGCCACGCCACTGGCGTCGTTCGCCGGTGTCGGTATTTCCGAGCTGACCATCAAAAACGGACCATCATCATGTCTTCGCCCAAACACGCCAAAGTGCTGATTCTCGGTTCCGGCCCCGCCGGCTACTCCGCTGCGGTGTACGCCGCGCGCGCGAACCTGTCGCCGCTGCTCATCACCGGCCTCGCGCAAGGCGGCCAGCTGATGACCACCACGGACGTCGAGAACTGGCCGGCGGACCCGTCGGGGGTGCAGGGCCCGGAACTGATGCAGCGTTTCGAGGAACATGCGCGCCGCTTCAACACCGAGATCGTGTTCGATCACATCCACACCGCGAAGCTCAACGAGCGACCGTTCCGTCTGATCGGCGATTCGGGCGAGTACACCTGCGACTCGCTGATCATCGCGACCGGCGCATCGGCGCAATATCTCGGCGTGCCGTCCGAAGAAGCGTTCATGGGCAAAGGCGTGTCGGCCTGCGCGACCTGCGACGGCTTTTTCTATCGCAACGGTGAAGTCGCGGTGATCGGCGGCGGCAATACCGCAGTCGAAGAAGCGATCTATCTCGCGGGCATCGCGAAGAAGGTCACGGTCGTGCATCGCCGCGACAAGTTCCGCGCCGAGCCGATCCTCATCGACCGCCTGCTCGCGAAGGAGAAGGAAGGCATCGTCGACATCAAATGGAATCACGTGCTCGACGAAGTCACCGGCGACCAATCTGGCGTCACCGGCCTGCGCATCAAGGACACACAATCGGGCAACACCACCGACATCGCGCTGCAGGGCGTGTTCGTCGCGATCGGCCACAAGCCGAACACCGATCTCTTCATCAACCAGCTCGAGATGAAGAACGGCTACATCATCACGAAGGGCGGCACCACGGGCGACGCCACCGCGACCAGCATCCCCGGCGTGTTCGCGGCGGGCGACGTGCAGGATCACGTGTATCGTCAGGCGATCACGAGCGCGGGCACGGGCTGCATGGCCGCGCTCGACGCGCAGCGCTACCTCGAAACCATCGACGAAACGCCGACGCCGCATTCGATGAGCCACGAAGCGGACCGCTGATCGGGCGTCATCCGGGCGCGGCCGCGCGCGGCGAGCCGGTAAAATGGAGATCGCCCGCTTTTGCAGCGCCCTGCCGGTTCATGGCGGCGCGTAGATGAAACGGGCCACGGTTCACGCCGTCGGCCCGTTTTCATTGGGGCGCGACGTTGCGCGCGGCGCCCGATTCCTGTCGACTTCCGCTGGCCGAACGATGCCGAAGAACCTCCCACATCCGAACGAACCGAAAGTCCGGCGCAAGGAAGCGCCGCGTCCGGCCGCGTCCGTCGATGCGAAGCCGGCCGACGCGCGCGATGTCACGGCCGCCGTGAAGCGCGACGGCCTCGCGGGTCTGTCGTCGCTGAAGCGCGCGCTGAAGGCCGATGCGGAGAAACGCGAAGTGCAACGCGTCGCGGCGGCGCACGCCGAGCGCGAAGCCGTCGCCGATGCCGACGAGTTCCGCCGTTCGATCGGCGCGGTCGAGCCGCTCAGGACGCCGCCGCGCACGACCGTCACGCGCGTGCCGCCTCCGCCGGTGCCGCTGCAAAGCCGCCGCGACGAGCAAGCCGTGCTGCAGGAAGCGCTCTCGGACGAATACGATCCCGAAAGCCTGCTCGATATCGACGAAACGCTGTCGTTCCATCGCCCCGGCATCAGCCAGGAAGTCGTGAGGAAACTGCGGCGCGGCGCGTGGATCGTGCAGGCGCAGTTAGACCTGCACGGCATGCGGCGCGAGGAAGCGCGCGAGGCGCTCGCGGAATTCATCCGTGAATCGGTGAAGCGCGGCTTGCGGTGTCTGCGCGTGATCCATGGCAAGGGGCTCGGCTCCATCGGCCGCGAGCCGGTGCTCAAGGGCAAGGTGCGCGCGTGGCTCGTGCAGAAGTCGGAAGTGATTGCGTTCTGTCAGGCGCGGCCGCACGACGGCGGTGAGGGCGCGGTGCTCGTGCTGCTGCAGCCGGGCGGCGCGCCGCGGCATCATAACCATCCGCAAGACAAGAGCCACGGCAAGCATTCTTATCCGGGGCCGGACAGTGCATCCTAGACTGACCCTCGCCATCACGATCATGGAGGCGCTCGCGATTTTCGCGTACGCCTTCTCCGGGCTTCTCGAGGCGCGCAAACGCAGGCTCGACGCGGTCGGCGCGTTTCTCGTCGCCCTCGTCACCGCGTTCGGCGGCGGCACGGTGCGCGACGTGCTGCTCTCGCGCCGCCCGTTCTACTGGGTCGAGCATCAGGATTACGTGCTGTTCATCTTCGCGATGGCGATTTTCGCGCCGCTTTTCCTGCGCGTGACCTCGCGCCTCTTCGATCAGCGCGCGCTGCTCATCACCGATGCGATCGGCCTCGGCCTCTTCAGCGTGTCGGGCACCTCGATCGCGCTCGACGCGCAGATGCCCGCCTTCACCGCCACGATGATGGGCGTCGTCACGGGCGTGTTCGGCGGCGTACTGCGCGACGTGCTCTGCAACGAGATTCCACTGATCCTGCGCGACTCGCGCCCGTACGCGGTCTGCGCGTTCGCGGGCTGCTGGATCTATATCGGGCTGGAGCGGCTCGATGTCGACACGATCTACAACGTCCTCTTTTCGACGGCGTTCATCCTGATCGCGCGGCTCATCACCTTCAAGTTCGATATCCGGCTGCCGCATTAGCGCGAAACGGGCGGGAAAACCCCCCGTTTTGCTACAATCGCGTAGTTTTCTGACCCCGCATCCGGCCGCGACGCAGTGCGCTCCGGTCGCCACCACGCACACAGAACATGAACATCGAGCAAGCGCGTTTCAACATGATCGAGCAACAGATTCGTCCCTGGGAAGTGCTGGACCAGGACGTGCTGAACCTGCTCACGATCGTCAAGCGCGAGAACTTCGTTCCCGCCGCGTACCGCAACATCGCTTTCGCGGACCTCGAAATTCCGCTGCCCGGCGGCGAGCGCATGCTCGCACCCAGGGTCGAAGCGCGCGTCCTGCAGGAACTCGCGGTTCACAAGGGCGAAACCGTGCTGGAAATCGGCACGGGCTCGGGTTACATGGCGGCGCTGCTCGCGCATCGCGGGCGCAGCGTGACGAGCGTCGAAATCTCGCCGGAACTCGCCGATTTCGCGAAGCAGAATCTCACCGCGAACGGCGTGACGAACGTGGACGTGATCACCGGCGACGGCTCGCTCGGCTGGGATCAGGGCGCGCCCTACGACGTGATCTGCGTGTCGGGCGGCCTGCCGGTCATGCCGCAGCAGTTTCTGGAGCAACTGAAGATCGGCGGTCGCATCGCGGCGTTCGTCGGCGCGGCGCCGGTCATGAAGGCGCAGATCATCACGCGCGTGGACGAAAAACAGTTCCGCGTGTCGGATGTGTTCGAAACGCTCGTCGCGCCGCTGAAGAACGCGGTGCATCCTTCGCAGTTCAAGTTCTAAGCTGAAAGCGCACTGCCGGTCGCAACCGGCCGCGCGAGTCCTGCCGGAATCTCCATGCAAAATCTCACCGCCCCCGAACTCGCCGCGTGGCTCGCCGATGACTCGCGCCCCGCTCCCGTCCTGCTCGACGTGCGCGAGCCCTGGGAAATCCAGACGGCGAAGCTGGCCAACATCGTAGCGATTCCGATGCGCGAGATCCCCGCGCGCAGCGAGGAACTCGACGACGAAGCGCAGATCGTCTGCATCTGCCATCACGGCGCACGCAGCGCGCAGGTCGCGATGTTCCTGGAATCGCGCGGCTTCACGAAGACGTTCAACCTGTACGGCGGCATCGACGCGTGGTCGCGTCAGGTCGATCCGTCGGTTCCCACGTACTGATTTCCTCGGTAACGAGCGCGTCTCATCCCGCGCTCGACCACAGTGCCGTGCCGTGCGGCGAATAGATGACGAGATGCCCGTCCTTCTGGATCGTCGCATAGGCGCCCGGAACCGAGGTGCGCGTCTGCCAGACCATCGCGCCGTTGCTGTCGTACATCGCGAGGTTGCCGTCCTCCTGCATGCGGATTTCGACGCCCGGCGTGCCGCTCACATGCGATGACCAGATCGTCTCGCCGTTCAGCACGGCGACGAGATAGCCATCGTCCTGCAAGGTCAGCTCCACACTGCCGCTGCACGCCGCGAGCGACTGTCCCATCGCGATACCCTCGCCCGTCGTGAGCCGGCCGCACGCGCTCGGCGCGTTGATCGGCGGCAGCGCGGCGAACCAGGTCAGATCGACGGCATTGGCGATCGCCTGCATGCCCGCGTCGTTCGGATGCAGGTCGTCGCCGCTGTTGTAGCCGCGCGCATAGGCGGCATCGGCGTCCGTGCTGGCCGGGTCGCCCAGCACTTGCGCCTGATCGAGCACGGCATCGCAGCCGCTGCTTCTGCCGCGCAAGAATGCGTTCACGGTCTGGCGCGTGTCTTCGATCGCAGGCGTCCATTCGGCCATGCCTTCGAACGGCGTCAAGGTCGAGCAGATCACGCCGACCTTCGCATCGCCCGCCTGCCGCGCGAGCCGCTGATACGCGGTCATGAGCTGCTGCGCACTCGGCGGATTGCCGCTGATGAGGTTGTTCACCGCATCGTCGGAAATGATCACCCACTTCACGTTCGCCTGGCCGAGCACGTCGCGTGCGAAGCGCGTGAGGCCGGCCTGGCCGGAGGCATCGGTGAAGAAGTCATTGCCGCTGATGCCCTGATTCAGCACGCCCACCGTCATGCCCGCGCGGTTCAGCCGCTCCGCCAGCCGGTTCGGCCAGCGCCGGTTCGTGTTGGGCGTGGACGCCGTCCCCTCCGTGATCGACGCGCCGAATGCAACCACCGCGCCCGTCGCGGCGGCGTTCATCACGTCGACATTGGTGAGGAAATAGTTCGACTGGCCGCCCGCCGCATTCACGACGCCGCCCGCGAAGTTCGAATCCGCGCTCACGTCGCCCGGCGCGATATAGACGTCCTGCATCGCGTCGATGTGGCCGGTCGAGTTCGGCGGCGTCTGCGATGGAATGTGCATGCTCACGGCGATGTCGCCGAGCGTGGGCACCTGAAACGCGACGGCGTCGCTCTGCACCGAGGCGCCCGCAGGAATCGTCACGTACGACTGGCCGTTGAAGGTCACTTGCCGGTCCGTGCCCGCGATCGTGCGCGCCCCGTGCTGGCGGCGCGCGATGTGCACGTCGCCGATCGTAACCGGTTTCTCGCCGAACAGATTGGAAAGCGTGAGCCGCGCCGCCGTGCCGCCGATGCTCGTATGCACGATCTGGCGAATCGTCTGATTGTTGAAGCCCGGATCGGACGTGACGGCGGGCGCGCTCGACCAGGTTCCGGTCCACGGCGCGTTCGTGATGACGCCCTGCGCGAAATAATGCGACGTATCGGGCCAGAACAGAAAGACGACGAGCGCGAGCCCGATCAGCTTTTGAAGCCCTCGTTTCACTCCGCCTCCGCGTCATCATTTTTGGTAGAGGGGAAACTAGACCATGATGTCCCGTTCATGGCCGTGCGCTGGCGTACAGACAACGCAATAACGGTGGTTTTGCCGCGCAGCAAAAAAAAACGGGCCGCAGGAGCATTTCGCCCATGCGGCCCGTTTCCCTGTGCGCCTGACGGCGTGCGGATCAGACCACGTTCATCGCCAGCGCGCTTGCGCGATAATGCTCCGCCGCCTTCTCCGTGTCGCCCAGTTGTTCATGCAGACGGGCAAGCGCGCGATGCGTGCGGATCTTGAGCGGCTCGTTGTCGGCGAGCTTGAGCGCCGATTCGAGGAAGGCCTGCGCCTTGCCCCACAACTGCTGATGCAGGCACAGGCGGCCGAGCGTGAACAGCAGGTCGGCGTCTTCGGTGCGCTCCTTCTGCCACGCTTCGGCGCGCTGGATCAGCGGGAACGCGTCGCCGCCGACGATGCAATCCGGATAGCGCCGCAAGAGCCGCGCGTCCCAGTTGTGCGCGAGCGCGTCCTCGACGATCTTCTTCGCCTCCGCGCGGCGATCCAGCGCGATCAGCAGTTCGGCGGCGAGATCGGCGAGACGCGGCGACTGGCGCTCGGTCGCCGACAGCGATTGCCACAGTTCGAGCAGCGCATCGGGATTGTGCCGGCGATCGCGCAGCAGGTTTTCCGCCGCCACCTGACGCAGCCGCACCGCGACCGCCGGATGCAGCGCCTCGCGCTTTTCCAGCATGCGCACGAGCTTCAGCACTTCGCTCCAGTTCTTCAACTGCTGTTGCGCGCGCAATGCGATCTGCTGCGCGTGGATGCGTCGTCCGCCCTGCGCCTGCATCTCGGTCAGCGCGATGAGCGCGCCGTCGGCGTCGCGGCCATCGGCGCGCATGTCGGCGGTCGCCATCAGGCGCGCGTCCTGCCATTCGGCGCCGCCGACCTGCGTCAGCCATTCGTCGCGCCGCGCGTACTCGTGCAGACGATGCGCCGCGTTCGCACCGATGAGACCAGCCGCGCCCTTGTTGGCATCGACGGAAAGCGCATCGCGCGCGGCCTTCTCGGCCTTCGAGAAGCGTCCGGCGTACAGATGCCCGACCGCATCGCGCAGCGACGCGTTCGCCTTCGCGAGCTTGCTGCGCGCGCGATAGGCCGCCACGCGCGACGGCATCTTCCACACGCCGCGCGCCGCGCGGATGATCGCGTACAGCACGATGAACAGCACGACGAGCGCCACCGCGAACAGGTTGAGCGACATGTCCACGCGATACGGCGGCATCACGAGCAGGATCTGTCCGCCGTTGAAGCCACCGACCGTCGCGACGATCACCGCGACGGCGAACAGCAGCGCGAGCCAGATGAGTCCACGAATCGTCATCATCCGCCTCGCTTGAACTGATGGACGGCGGCGAGGCTCGCGTTCAGGTTCGGCACGGCGACGGCGAGCGACGCCTGATCGACCTGCTTCACGAGCTCGCGCACGGCCTGCACTTTGCGGGACGACGCATCGAAGTAGCGCGCGAGCGACCCGTCGGCGGCATGCAGATCGGACTTGAGCGTCGGCTCGCTGCGCGACAGCAGCGAAAGACGCGCGGACAGCAGCCGCAGCTTCACGTTCTCGCGCACGAAATAACCCTGATCGGGCGACGTGAGCATGGCGTCGGCATTGTCGATGCGGCGCACCGACACGAGGCTCGACAACTGCTGGCCGATGCCGCTCGTGATCTGACGCCAGAGGACCTTCCAGCGCGGCTCGCCGGTCGCCGCCGCGATCGACGCGCTGTTTGCCGGCTCGGCGGCCTGCGCCTGCGCGCGCGCGATCGGCGCTTCGCCTGCGAGCGGCAGCTGGTCGATCTGGTCGATGGCCGTGTCGAGCTTGATCGCGAGGCCGCTGAGATCGGTAGTGGGCGTGGCCTTCAGCTTGTCGATATCCTGCGCGATCGCCTTGCGGATCGCCACGACCTGCGGGCCGTTGGTCGCGGCCAGCCGCGTGTCGGCGCTTTGCAGCGCGAACAGCGCGAGTTGCACGTTGCCGGTGAGTTGCAACTGCTGGCTCGCGCTCGACAGAATCTGCTCGACCTCGGCGACGGTCCAGTCGTCGCGGTTGCTCGCGAGATCCTGATATTGCTGCTGGAGCGCTTGGCTGTGCGCTTCGGCATCGGCGAGCTTGCCTTGCAACTGGATGATCTGCGTGTTGAGCGCGGTGGTCGCGCTCGCGGCCTGATCGGCCTTCGCGCGCAGATCGGCGTTCTGGTCGTCGGCAAGCGCGACGCGCTGCGCGAGTTGTGCATCGGCGCGGTCGAACTTGCGGTTCAGGACGAAGGCGCCCGCGCCCGCTGCCACCGCCAGAATGACGACGACGAACCACAACAACACGATGGCCGCGCCGCCGCGCCGCTTCTGCTGCTCGAAAGGCGTGAAGGGCGTGTTCGGCGGCACGGGCGGTGTCACGTTCGGCTGAGGTGAGGCTTTCTTGGAATCGTTCGAATCAGTCATGCGTGATTGAGCCGTTTGGTGGGCCGGCGCGGTGGCCGGATGGGCGTCCGTCGGCGCGGATGAGGAATGGACCGAACTCGATGCGCTCGATGCGTTCGCTGTAGCGCTCGCCTGTGCGTGGGCCTCCGGATCGCGTGAGTTGCCTGGTGACTCCGCCTGCGCGGTTGCAGCGGCGGCGGCGTGCGGGAACAGCGCTTCCAGTGCGTGGGCGATGCGTTCGTCGCCCGCGCCGGACACCGTAATCCTATCAAAACCCGCTCCCCGCGCGGCTTCGGCGATGCGCGGGTGCGGGCAGACGAGCGGCGTGCGCCTGAGCAGCACGATTTCATCGGCGGTGAGATGCTCGTGCGCGAGCTCGGCGAGATTGCGCACGCCTTCGGAACTCGTCAGCAGCCACGCGTGCGGTTTGCCCGCGAGCAGTTCGTGGATGCGCTCCCATTTCTGCATCGACGGTTCGGGCAGCACGCGGCGATACGCGGCGGCCTTGTCGACCCGCGCGCCCGCTTCGGCGAGGCGCTCGGCGAGCCACTCGCGGCCGCCGTCGCCGCGCACGATCAGCACGCGCTTGCCTGCCAGACCGTTCGCGCCGAAATGCGCTTCGATCGCCGCATAGAGCGCTTCCGAATCGAAGCGCGGATCGGCATCTTCGGTCGACGGACTGATCACGCGATGCGAAGGCGCATTGACGCCCTGCCGCGCGAGCGCCGCGACCGAGCCCGGCCCGACCACGGCGACCGGCAGATCGGCGGGCCACGGCGCGCCGAACCGGCTGAACGCATGATCGATCGCATTCGGCGACACGAACACGACGAGCGCGTAGCGCCCCGATGCATCGGGCGGCAGATAGAGCTCGTCGAGCGCGGCGCGCAGCGGCGCTTCGTCGGCGACGGGCGCGATATCGATGAGCGGAAATTCCAGCGTGTCGAAGCCCGCGCTCGCGAGCTGCGCGAGCAATGCGGACGATTGCCCGTCCGGACGCGTGACGACGATGGTGGCGCGGCGCTCGCTCGCCATCAGGACTTCGGCCCCGAAGGCGCGGTGTTCGGGCCGTCCGCGCGGCTCATGGTGGTGAGCGCGTTGACGATGTCCATCGCGCCCTGCGCTTCCAGGTCCGACGACACGCGTTTGCCGAGCGCGAGCGCGGCGGCGAGATCGGGCGAACTCACCGCTTCTTCCGCGCGCAGCACGCGCTTGCCATCGGGCATCGACACCGCGCCGCGCAGATGCAGCGCGCCTTCACGCCACACGGCATGCGCCGCGAGCGGCACTTCGCAACTACCGCCGAGCGCGCGTGACACCGCGCGTTCCGCCTCGACCGCGAGCGCGGTGGGTTCGTCGTGCAAGGGTTTGAGCCACGCGAAGAGATCGGCGCGATCCGCGCGAATCTCGATGCCCAGCGCGCCCTGCCCCGCCGCCGGCAGGCTGTCCGACGGATCGAGCAGCGCACGGATGCGTGCTTCGAGCCCGAGCCGCTTCAAACCGGCGGCCGCGAGAATGATCGCCGCATACTCGCCGCGATCCAGCTTGCCAAGCCGCGTGTCGAGATTGCCGCGCAACGGACGCACTTCGAGATGAGGAAAGCGCGCGCGGATCATCGCTTCGCGGCGCAGACTCGACGTGCCGACGATGCTTCCCGCCGGCAGCGCGTCGAGCGATTCGTAGTGCGGCGACACGAACGCATCGCGCGGATCTTCACGCTCCAGAATGGCGCCGAGCGCGAAGCCTTCGGGCAGTTCCATCGGGACATCTTTCAGCGAATGCACGGCGAGATCGGCGCGGCCATCGGCGAGCGCGGCTTCGAGTTCCTTCACGAAGAGACCCTTGCCGCCGACCTTCGATAACGTACGATCGAGAATCTGATCGCCGCGTGTCGTCATTCCGAGGATTTTCACGTCGCAAGATGGATATAATTTGTGCAGCGCACACCGCACATGCTCGGCCTGCCACATCGCAAGCCGGCTTTCCCGCGAAGCGATGGTGATGCTCGCGGGCGGTGTCGTTGAATGCGTCTCGGAATTCATTGATGCTCGATCGAATGACGGGATGGATGAATAGACATTAGCGAACAATGGTAGCACGCACGCCAAGGTCCACAGACACCCAGGCAGCGCGCGAGAGCCTTGTCCGATGCGCCTTTCCGGGCGTCCGCAGTGCGTTTCTATCGAGTGAACGGCGGCGGCAGCCGCAGCGAGCGCGATGAACGCGTCAGGGCGCGAAGAACGCCGCGGCATGCTGTCGCCGGTTTGACGCACGGCCGTTCGTACGGCCTGCGGTTTCCTGCCCGATGCGGCGCCCGTTTGGGTTGCGGCATCACGTCGATGTGGCTTTGGCTTCGCAGCTTCTGAGAGGAACCCAACGTGACGTCTTCTGGATCGGCTCGCCCGGCGCGCCGCAACGCCGCATTGCCCAAGTCTTCCTCCTCCGACGCGCCCCGCCCGGCGTCGTCGCCCATCGTCACGAAGGCCGCGACGGCCGCGAAGGCATCGAAAGCGGCCATTGCGCCGAAGCCGAGGCCGAGGCCCGCCATCAAACCGGCAGCGAAACGCGTGGCGACCAAAGCGAAAGCGCCGGCCGTGAACGGCGCGAAGCCCGCCAGCCGCACGCGCGACGACAAGGACCGCCCGCTCTTCGAGGACATCCGCTTCCTCGGGCGCCTGCTCGGCGAAGTGCTGCGCGAGCAGGAAGGCGACGCCGTGTTCGATGTCGTCGAAGCCATTCGTCAGACGGCCGTGAAGTTCCGCCGCGAGGACGACAGCGAAGCCGCGCAGGCGCTGGAGAAAAAGCTGCGCGCGCTGTCGCCGGAACAGACGGTGTCCGTGGTGCGCGCGTTCAGCTACTTCTCGCATCTCGCGAATATCGCGGAAGACCGCCATCACAATCGCCGCCGCCGCATTCACGCGCTCGCGGGCTCAGGCTCGCAGCCGGGCACCATCGCCTATGCGATCGAGCGCATGCGCGAGCACAAGAACATCAGTTCCACGCGCAAGCTGCTGGACAAGTTCTTCGGCGATGCGCTCATCGTGCCGGTCCTCACGGCGCATCCGACCGAAGTGTCGCGCAAGAGCATTCTCGATGCGCAGCACGATATCGCGCGCCTGCTCGCCGAGCGCGATCAGGAACTGACCGACCGCGAACGCACGCAGAACGTGGCAGTGTTGCGCGCGCGCGTGACCTCGCTGTGGCAGACGCGCATGTTGCGCGACACGCGCCTTTCCGTCACCGATGAAATCGACAACGCGCTGTCCTACTATCGCGCGACCTTCCTCGCGGAGATTCCCGCGCTCTACGCCGATATCGAAGGCGCGCTCGCCGAACACGGCCTGCCCGTGCGGCTGCCGCCGTTCTTCCAGATGGGAAGCTGGATCGGCGGCGATCGCGACGGCAATCCGTTCGTCACCGGCGAGACGCTCGAAACCGCGATCACCCGCCAGGCGATCGTGATCTTCGAACACTATCTGGAAGAGGTGCACAAGCTCGGCGCGGAACTGTCCGTGTCGAACCTGCTCGCCGGTTCGAGCGATGCGCTCAAAGCACTCGCCGATGCCTCGCCGGATCAATCGCCGCATCGTACGGACGAGCCGTATCGACGGGCGCTCATCGGCATTTACACGCGGCTCGCGGCGAGCGCGCGCGTGCGGCTGGGCGAAGGCGTCGTCGCCGTGCGCAGCGCGGGGCCGGGCGCACCGCAGATTCGCGCGAAGCCTTACGCCGACGCCGCCGAATTCGTGGGCGACCTGCATGTGCTGGTCGATTCGCTCGCGGAACATCATGGCGCGTCGATGTCGATCCTGCGTCTGTCGCCGCTCGCGCGCGCCGCCGAAGTGTTCGGTTTCCATCTCGCGAGCATCGACTTGCGGCAGAGTTCGGACATTCACGAGGCGGTCGTCACGGAGCTGCTCGCGCGCGCGGGCGTCGTCGCGGATTACGCGTCGCTTTCCGAGGAGCAGAAGCGCGAGGTATTGCTGAAGGAACTCGCGCAACCGCGTCCGCTGCGCATTCCCTACGCGCAATACTCCGATCTCGCGAAGAGCGAACTCGGCGTGCTCGAAGCCGCCCACGAAACGCGCGCGAAGTTCGGCACGCGCGCGGTGCGCAACTACATCATCTCGCACACGGAAACCGTCAGCGATCTGCTCGAAGTGATGCTGCTGCAGAAGGAAACGGGCGTGCTGCAAGGCTGTCTCGGCGCCAAGGACGATTCCCCGCGCGACGGCCTGATGGTCATTCCGCTCTTCGAGACCATTGCGGACTTGCGCAATGCGCCCGTCATCATGGGCGAGTTCTTCGCGCTGCCGGGCATCGACGCGCTCATCGAGAATCAGGGCAACGAGCAGGAAGTCATGCTCGGCTACTCGGACAGCAACAAGGACGGCGGTTTCCTCACGTCGAACTGGGAGCTGTATCGCGCGGAACTGGCGCTCGTCGCGCTCTTCAACGAACGCGGCACGACCTTGCGTCTGTTCCATGGCCGAGGCGGCACGGTCGGACGCGGCGGCGGCCCGACCTATCAGGCGATTCTGTCGCAGCCGCCCGGCACCGTCGACGGGCAAATTCGTCTGACCGAGCAGGGCGAAGTGATCGCGAGCAAGTTCGGCAATCCGGAAATCGGCCGGCGCAATCTGGAGACGGTGGTCGCCGCGACGCTCGAAGCATCGCTGCTGCCGCACGAGAACGCGCCCGCGCAGTTGCCGCAATTCGAAGCGACGATGCAGACCCTGTCCGATTCCGCGATGGCCGCGTATCGCGCGCTCGTCTACGAGACGCCCGGCTTCACCGATTACTTCTTCCTGTCGACGCCGATTTCGGAGATCGCGGAGCTGAACATCGGCAGCCGGCCGGCGTCGCGCAAGCTGCAGGACCCGAAGCAACGCAAGATCGAGGATCTGCGCGCGATTCCGTGGGGCTTTTCGTGGGGTCAGTGCCGCTTGTTGCTGACGGGCTGGTTCGGCTTCGGCAGCGCGGTCACGGCCTATCTCGACAAGTCCGGCTCCGACGAGGAACGCGCGAAGCGGCTGGCCACGCTGCGCAAGATGCACAAGACGTGGCCGTTCTTCAAGAACCTGCTGTCGAACATGGACATGGTGCTCGCGAAGACCGATCTCGCGGTGGCGTCGCGCTATGCGCAGCTCGTCACCGACAAGAAGCTGCGCAAGACCGTGTTCGACAAGATCGTCGCGGAGCATGAGCGCACGTCGAACGTGCTGGCCGAGATCACCGGCAAAGGCGAGCGTCTCGCGGACAATCCGCTGCTCGCGCGCTCGATCAAGAACCGCTTTCCGTATCTCGATCCGCTCAATCACTTGCAGGTTGAGTTGCTGAAGCGGCATCGCTCGGGGGATCAGAACGTGCGGTTGCGGCGCGGGATTCACCTGACGATCAACGGGATTGCGGCGGGATTGCGCAATACGGGTTGAGTCCGGACGGCGTCGTGCGTTTTCCGCATGACGCCGTTTTTTTCAGTCTCTTCGATTCGCCTCGATCATCATCGCGTCGAGTTCGAACGAACAATCTTCCTTCACGCCGAAGTACTGGCGCACTTCATCGGGCGCGCTCGCCCACATCGATCTGATCGCCGTCACGCGCTCGGGCGGCGTGCACATCCGCGTCACCCACGATTCGAAATCCAGCGCAATGCGCCAACGTTCGGTCACTTGCGCGTCGAAGCCGGCGGCATCCAGCATCGCGATCCATTCGTCGGCGCGATAGTCGCGGATGTGGGACGCGTCGCGCAGCAGTTCGATCGCCTGAATGTGCGTGTCGTAGAGCGGATCGTCGATGCCCGCGATATCGATGAACCTGAGCCGCCCGCCCGGCTTCAGCACGCGATGCGCCTCCTTCAGCGCGGCCGGCACGTCGCGCCAGTGGTGCGCGCTCATGCGGCTCACGGCCCAGTTGAACGTGGCATCGGCGAACGGCAGCGTCTCGGCCGCGCCCTGCTGCGTGCGGATCGTCGTCAGGCCGCGCGCTTTCGCGGCGGCTTCGACTGTCGCGAGCATCTGCGGCGCGATGTCGTAGGCGACGACCTCGCGCACGTGCGGCGCGATCGCGAAACTCGCGTGACCCGCGCCGCAGCCCAGGTCCAACACGCTCGCGTTGCCGCACGTGGCCGCGAAGGTCGCGGCGAGATTCTGCAGATCCGCGCCGCTCGCGTGGACGGCGCTCGTGAGATAGGCGGCGGCCGTGCTGCCGAATGCATCTGCGACCTGGTCGTGGTGTTTCATCGTGTGCTCCGATTTTCGTTCTGGGTGAGGGACCTGCCAGTACAATAGAGCCCGCTTTGTACCAGTACAAGTTGTGCGGCTATCCTGGTATATAAACCACCCGTCGATGCTTGAATGAACCTCACCGACAAGAGCGAACCACTCGCCGAAACGCCCGCCCACGCGCTCGGCGAATTCATCCGCGCGCATCGCGAGCGGTTGTCGCCGCAGGCCGTCGGCCTGGCGCCGGGCCCGCGCCGCCGCACGCCGGGGCTGCGCCGCGAGGAAGTCGCGCAACTGTGCGGCGTTAGCCCGACCTGGTACACGTGGATCGAGCAGGGCCGCCCGGTGTCCGCTTCCGCCGATGCGCTCGCGCGCATCGCCGTCGCTCTGCAACTGTCGCGCGCCGAACGCGCGTATCTCTTCGAACTCGCCGCCCAGCGCGATCCCGCCGAGCCCGATCCCGCGAGCCAGGACGCGCCCGCCGCCCTGTTGCAGACGGTCGCGCTGATCGGCGCGCCCGCCTACGTGCTCGACCGTCAATGGAACGCGCTGCGCTGGAACGAGCCGGCATCGGCGTTGTTCGTCGGCTGGCTGGATGGCGAACATGACCGCAATCTTCTGACGTACACGTTCACGTCGCCGGCGGCGCGCGCGCTGATCGTCGATTGGGACACGCGCGCGCGGCGTCTCGCCGCCGAATTCCGCGCCGATTCGATCCGCCATCTGAACGACGCGCCGACGCGCGCGCTCATCGACAGCCTGAGCGCCGCGAGCGATGCGTTCGCGCGCTACTGGGCCTCGCAGGACGTGTTCGAGCGCGAAGGCGGCGAGCGCGCGTTCAATCATCCGGCGCGCGGGCGCATCGTGTTCAATCAGATCACCTTCAAGCCCGCCCACCGGGAGGATCTGAAGCTGGTGATTCTCGTCGGGGATGCCTGACGCCATTTGTTAAAATCGTACCTTCCGGCTTGACGTAGAGCCGCCTCAACCGCCACTGCACATCACCATGACGTCCCAACTGCACAAAAAAGGCGAAGCCTGGTCGGCTCGCTTCTCCGAGCCGATGTCGGAACTCGTCAAACGCTATACGTCGTCGGTGTTCTTCGACAATCGGCTCGCGCTCGTCGACATTCAGGGCTCGCTCGCGCACGCGTCGATGCTCGCGGCGCAGAAGATCATCGGCACGGACGACCTCGCCGCCATCGAGCGCGGCATGGCGCAGATCAAGGGCGAAATCGAGCGCGGCGAATTCGAGTGGAAGCTGGATCTGGAAGACGTGCATCTGAATATCGAGGCACGTTTGACGGCCCTGATCGGCGATGCGGGCAAGCGCCTGCACACCGGCCGCTCGCGCAACGACCAGGTCGCGACCGATATCCGCCTGTGGCTGCGCGGCGAGATCGACCGCATCGGCGATCTGCTGAAGGATTTGCGTCTCGCGCTCATCGACATGGCCGAAAAGCACGCCGACACCATCATGCCCGGCTTCACGCATTTGCAAGTGGCGCAGCCGGTGACGTTCGGCCATCACCTGCTCGCGTATGTCGAAATGTTCGCGCGAGACGCCGAACGCATGCGCGATCTGCGTAAGCGCGTGAACCGTCTGCCGCTGGGCGCGGCGGCGCTCGCGGGCACGAGCTATCCGATCGACCGTCACGCCGTGGCGGCCACGCTCGGCTTCGACGGTATCTGCGCGAATTCGCTCGATGCGGTCTCCGACCGCGATTTCGCGATCGAATTCACCGCGGCGGCCGCGCTCGTCATGACGCACGTCTCGCGCTTCTCCGAAGAACTCGTGCTGTGGATGAGCCCGCGCGTCGGTTTCATCGATCTGGCGGACCGCTTCTGCACGGGTTCGTCGATCATGCCGCAGAAGAAGAATCCCGACGTGCCCGAACTCGCGCGCGGCAAGACCGGCCGCGTGAACGGCCATCTCATGGCGCTGCTCACGCTGATGAAAGGCCAGCCGCTCGCGTACAACAAGGACAATCAGGAAGACAAGGAACCGCTGTTCGATACCGTCGATACGGTCGCGGACACGCTGCGCATCTTCGCGGAAATGGCGGCGGGCATCACCGTCAAGCCGGAAGCGCTGCGCGCGGCGGCGCTGCAAGGCTTCTCGACCGCGACCGATCTCGCGGATTACCTCGTGAAGCGCGGCCTGCCCTTCCGCGATGCACACGAAGCCGTCGCGCATGCGGTGCGGATCTGCGTGGATCGCGAATGCGACATCGCGGATTTGTCGCTCGAAGAGATGCGTCGCGAATTGCCGAACGTCGCGCATCTGATCGGCGAGGACGTGTTCGAGTATCTGACGCTCGAAGGCTCGGTTGCGAGCCGCAATCATCCAGGCGGCACCGCGCCGGATCAGGTCCGCGCGGCGGCGAAAGCGGCGCGCGCGGCGCTTTGACCGCTGCGCAGAGGCGTTTTCCTTCGTGACATTGAAGGCCGTTCGCAAGGACGGCCTTTTTTGTTGCCCGACGCGGCGACATGTCTCTGCGCGAGGCGCGACATTTTCGAGATAATCGAGTGTTAGTCACTCGCGCTCATCGAAACGGCCGGTCATGATCATCCGCCCCAAGCTCAACTGGTTCCGGCTGCTGTTCGTGTGGCATGGCTCCGTGCTGCCGCAACTGCTGCCGCGCCTCGGGCTGATCTTCGCGCTGTCCGTCGCGGCGATCTTCATGCACGACCACATGCGAACCTATCCGATCGGCCTCGGCACACCGCCGTTCGCGCTCGTCGGCATCGCGCTCGCGGTATTTCTCGGCTTTCGCAATAGCGCGAGCTACGAGCGCTGGTGGGAAGGCCGCAAGTTGTGGGGTTCGCTGCTCAACACGTCGCGCGCGCTTGCCCAGCAGGTGTTGTCGCTGCCTGATCCGCGCGAACGCGCTGAGTCGCGGCGTTTTCTGGCCGCGCTCGGTGGGCTGGCGCATGCGCTGCGGCATCAGTTGCGCGGCACCGATGCACTCGCCGATCTCGCGCCGCGTCTGCCGCCCGATCTGCACGCGCGGGTGGCCGCCGCCAGGTTCCGCCCCGCGCTGATTCTGCTCTGGCTCGGCGAATGGGTCGCGCAACGCAGACGCGAAGGCGTCATCGACGGCTATGCCGTGCTCGCTATCGAGCACAATCTGAATGCGCTGTCCGAAGTGATCGGCGGATGCGAGCGCATTGCGACGACGCCGCTGCCGTTCTCGTATTCGGTGATGATTCACCGTACGATTTATTTATTCTGCGCGCTGCTGCCCTTTGGGCTCGTCGATGGCGCGGGCTTGCTCACGCCGCTTTTCGCGTTGCTCGTGGCGTACGCGTTCATGGCGCTAGAAGCAATCGCCGCGCAGATCGAAGATCCGTTCGGGATGGAAGAAAACGATCTCGCGTTGAACGCGATATGTGAAGCCATCGAGACTGCGCTGCATGATATGGCCGCCGATTCCGAATTTGCGATGCCGTCGGCGGGCGGCCCGACGATGCAGCGGAAGTTCGTGATCGATTAGTGAGATTGGACGGGCCGCGCGCTACTCACTCCACTCTTGGTTAGTATTCTTAACTGTAAAACAAGAAAAATCTTAACCTGGGCAATTTCACTTGATTCGCCAATAGCGCGTGCCGCTCAGCGTTACTTTCGCCGCGAGACATGCACAATTTCACGAACGGCGCTTCCTGTGATCCTGCGCGTTCATTCATAATCGTGCCGGTTCATCCCGGAGAAATCGTTTTGAAACTGTTCTACAAAGCAGGCGCCTGTTCCCTCGCATCACACATCGTCCTCGAAGAATCGGGGCTGCCTTACGAAACCGAAGCCGTCGATCTCAAGACCAAGCTCACCGCGAGCGGCGCGGATTTCACCAAGATCAACGCGAAGGGCTACGTGCCCGCCCTGCTGCTCGACAACGGCGAACTGCTCACCGAAGGCCCCGCGATCATGCAATACATCGCGGATCAGGTTCCGGCGAAGCACCTCGCGCCGCTCAACGACGCCATGGCGCGCTATCGCCTGCAAGGCTGGCTCACGTTCATCGGCACCGAACTGCACAAGAATTTCTCGCCGTTCTTCAATCCGGCCGCCAGCAGCGACTGGAAAGCCGCCGCGATGGCCAACCTCGAACGCCGTCTCACCTATGTCGCGCAACAGGTCGACGACAAGCAGTTCCTGCTCGGCAACGAATTCGGCATCGGCGATGCCTACCTCTTCACCGTCCTCGGCTGGGCGAAGCACATCGATCTCGATCTCGGCAAGTGGCCCGCGCTCGTCGCGTATCAGGAGCGTGTCGGCGGCCGTGCCGGCGTGCAAGCAGCGATGAAAGCGGAAGGCCTGATCTGAACGACCGGTAGCGCCTGAAACGACAAACGGCCCTTTGAAAGGGCCGTTTGTTTTTTTACAGCAGCGGATCAGACGAACCTCAGGCGCGCACGCAATCGACAAAATATTCGATGCGCCCGTTGATCATCTCGCCGACGAGCCCGTGGATATCCGTATGGAAGCCCGGGAAGCGCTCGTTGAACTCGCGCGCGAAGCGCAGGTAATCGACGATCGTGCGATTGAAGCGCTCGCCCGGAATCAGCAACGGAATGCCCGGCGGATACGGCGTGAGCAGAATCGACGTGACGCGGCCTTCGAGTTCGTCGATCGGTACGCGATCGATCTCACGGTGCGCGAGCTTGGCGAACGCCTCGGACGGTTTCATCGCCGGCTCCATGCTCGACAGATACATCTCGGTCGTCAGACGCGCGATGTTGTTCGCGCGATAGACGCTGTGGATCTGCTCGCACAGATCGCGCAGGCCGATGCGCTCATACGACGGATGCTGCGCGACGAACTCGGGCAGCACGCGCCACAGCGGCTGGTTGTTGTCGTAGTCGTCCTTGAACTGCTGGAGTTCGGTGACCATCGAGTTCCAGCGGCCCTTCGTGATGCCGATCGTGAACATGATGAAGAACGAGTAAAGCCCGGTCTTCTCCACGATGATGCCGTGCTCCGCCAGATACTTCGTCACGATCGCGGCCGGAATGCCGGTCTCGCCGAATTCGCCGTCCACGTCGAGTCCCGGCGTGATGATCGTCGCCTTGATCGGATCGAGCATGTTGAAGTTTTCCGCGAGCGCGCCGAAGCCGTGCCAGCGGTCGTTGGGCTTCAGCATCCAGTCCTCGCGGTCGCCGATGCCCTCTTCCGCCAGTGCGTCCGGGCCCCAGACCTTGAAGAACCAGTCGTCGCCATATTCGGCATCGACCTTGCGCATCGCGCGGCGGAAATCGAGCGCCTCGGCGATCGATTCCTCGACGAGCGCCGTGCCGCCCGGCGCTTCCATCATCGCGGCGGCCACGTCGCACGACGCGATGATCGCGTATTGCGGCGACGTCGACGTATGCATCAGATACGCCTCGTTGAAGCGATGGCGGTCGAACGTGCTGTTCTCGCTGTCCTGCACGAGAATCTGCGACGCCTGCGAAATGCCCGCGAGCAGCTTGTGCGTGGAGTGCGTCGCGAACACGAGCGCGCCCGTGCGCGGCCGGCCCGCGCCGATCGCGTGCATGTCCTGATAGAACGAGTGGAACTCGGCGTGCGGCAGCCAGGCTTCGTCGAAGTGAAGCGTGTCGAGCAGATCGCCGAGCAGGTCCTTGATCATCTCGACGTTGTAGATCACGCCGTCGTACGTGCTCTGCGTGATCGTCAGGATGCGCGGCTTGATCTTCGGGTTCTTCGCGAGCGCCTCGCGCGCGAACGGATTCGCCTCGATCTTCCTGCGGATGTTCTCGGGCTTGAACTCGTCACGCGGAATCGGCCCGATGATGCCGAAGTGATTGCGCGTCGGCGTGAGGAACACGGGAATCGCGCCGGTCATCGTGATCGCGTGCAGGATCGACTTGTGGCAGTTGCGGTCGACCAGAACGATATCGCCCGGCGCCACGGTCGCGTGCCACACGATCTTGTTGGACGTCGACGTGCCGTTGGTCACGAAGAACAGATGGTCCGCGCTGAAGATACGCGCAGCGTTGCGCTCCGACGCCGCGACCGGGCCCGTGTGATCGAGCAGCTGGCCGAGTTCGTCGACGGCGTTGCACACGTCCGCGCGCAGCATGTTCTCGCCGAAGAACTGATGGAACATCTGCCCGAGCGGATTCTTCAGGAACGCGACGCCGCCCGAGTGCCCCGGGCAATGCCACGAATACGAGCCTTCTTCCGCGTATTGCACCAGTTCCTTGAAGAACGGCGGCGCGAGCGAATCGAGATACACCTTCGCTTCACGGATCACGTGCCGTGCGACGAACTCGGGCGTGTCCTCGAACATGTGGATGAAGCCATGCAGCTCGCGCAGGATGTCGTTCGGCAGATGGCGCGAGGTGCGCGTTTCGCCGTACAGGAAGATGGGGATGTCGGCGTTGCGGCGGCGCACGGCGTTGATGAACGCGCGCAGCGCGACGATCGCCGATGCCAGCTCCGGCGTGTCGCCTTCGACGACGACGTTATCGGCGTAAGGCAGCAGCTCGTCGTCATCGATCGAAAGGATGAAGCACGACGCGCGGCTCGACTGCTGCGCGAACGCGGCGAGATCGCCGTAGCTCGTGAGGCCGAGCACTTCGGCGCCTTCTTTCTCGATCGCCTCGGCAAGCGCCCGGATGCCGGAACCCGAGATGTTCTCGGAGCGAAAATCTTCGTCGATGATGACGACGGGGAAGCGAAACTTCATGAGGCGATTCTCCAAATGGAAACGACCGCCGCCTGGGATGCAATCCCGAGGCCAGCGGTCTTTCGACAAGCGTTTGCTATGTGCGTTTCTTAAAGCGCAACGGACGTCAGGTTTTCGGCAGCGTCACGCCGTGCTGTCCTTGATACTTCCCGCCGCGATCGGCGTACGAGGTCTCGCACATTTCATCGCTTTCGAAGAACAGAACCTGGGCGACGCCCTCGTTTGCGTAGATTTTGGCAGGCAAAGGTGTCGTATTCGAGAATTCGAGCGTCACGTAACCTTCCCATTCCGGCTCGAACGGCGTGACGTTGACGATGATCCCGCAACGCGCATAGGTCGATTTGCCCAGACACACCGTCAGGCACGAGCGCGGAATGCGGAAATACTCGACCGTGCGTGCGAGCGCGAAGGAATTCGGCGGAATGATGCAGACATCGCCCTTGAAGTCGACAAACGATTTTTCGTCGAAATTCTTCGGATCGACGATCGTGGAATTGATGTTCGTGAAGATCTTGAATTCGTCGGCGACGCGAATGTCGTAGCCGTAGCTCGACGTGCCGTAACTCACGATCTTGCGGCCATCCTCGGTCACGCGCACCTGATCGCGCACGAACGGCTCGATCATTCGGTGCTCTTCGGCCATGCGGCGAATCCACTTGTCGGACTTGATGCTCATAGGGGATGCTACTCAACGGTGAACGCGAAAGCGCGTATTTTACGCGATCGGGCCGCGACGTCGGGCGCGGCGCAAACGGGCGCGGCCTTTAGCGGCGAATCACGCCGCAGGCGAGCGACGGGCCCACATTGTGCGGCGCGCTCGCGTAAGGGTCGAGCGCTTCGCGGTGCAGCATGATCGCGCGCGAGATGACCGAGCGCACGCCGTCGAGCGAGACGTCCGTCGCGACGATGAAGCCGGTCGCCGCGCCAGTCGCGTCCGCGTGGATATTGCCGAGTTCGCCTTCGAGCCGCGACGACGGCTTTCTGCGCTCGGCGGGCAGCGCGAACACCGGACTCGTGTCCTGATCGTTCACCGCGATGCAGTCGCCGCGCTCGTGCACGGTCAGCGCGTGGTCGCTGTTCGGCGGCATGTCGGTGAAGCTGTACGAAACCTGCACGCCGTCCGAGCGCTCGATCAGCGTGACGTTGCCGCGTGTGGCGTTGCCCGGCGTGGGCTTGAGCACCGCGTCCGCGCGCTTCTCGTGATTCTGGAAGATGAGGCCGCAACCGCTCAGCATGACGCTGCAAGCGGCCATCGCGATCAAGGCGTGCAGCGCCCTCCCGTCGAATCTGTCTCTCATGCGATCCTCTCGGCGGCCCGCCGACGCCCAGTGCGTCCACGCTGCCGCGCATCGAAGGCGACATGATACCGCGAGCCGCATTGCACAAGGCTCGCGGAGATTCGATCGTTCGCTCGAAATCAGGTGTTCTGCACGACGATGCTCGGAAACTTCGAGGTCATGTCACGCTGACGCTCGGCGACCGAGATCGCGACGCGGCGCGCAATCGCGCGATAGGTCTCGGCGATGCGGCTGTCCGGCTGCGACACGACACTCGGCTGGCCGGCGTCCGTGCGCTCGCGAATGGAGATGTCGAGCGGCAAAGACCCAAGAATCTCGACGCCGTATTCCTTCGCCATGCGCTCGCCGCCGCCCGCGCCGAAGATGTGCTCCTCGTGGCCGCAGTTCGAGCAGATGTGCGTGCTCATGTTCTCGACGATGCCGAGAATCGGAATGCCGACCTTTTCAAACATCTTCAAGCCCTTCTTCGCGTCCAGCAGCGCGATGTCCTGCGGCGTCGTGACGATCACCGCGCCGGTCACCGGCACTTTCTGTGACAGCGTGAGCTGGATGTCGCCGGTGCCCGGCGGCATGTCGACGACGAGGTAATCGAGATCCTTCCAGTTGGTCTGACGCAGCAGTTGTTCGAGCGCAGAGGTGACCATCGGGCCGCGCCAGACCATCGGGTTGTCCTGCTCGATCAGAAAGCCGATCGAATTCGCCTGGATGCCATGGCCTTCGAGCGGGTTCATCGTCTGGTTGTCGGGCGATTCGGGGCGACCCGTGATGCCGAGCATCATCGGCAGCGAGGGGCCGTAGATGTCGGCGTCGAGCATGCCCACCGAAGCGCCCTCGGCCGCGAGCGCGAGCGCGAGATTCGCGGCGGTCGTGCTCTTGCCGACGCCGCCCTTGCCCGATGCCACCGCGATGATGTTCTTGACGTTCGGCAGCAGCTTCACGCCGCGCTGCACCGCGTGCGCGACGACTTGCGACGAAACGTCGACGGTCACGTTCGCGACGCCGTCAACCTCGCGCAGCGCGCCCGCGACCTGCTCGCGGATCGCGGCAAACTGGGTTTTCGCGGGATAACCGAGCACGACGCTCACCGCGACGTTCGCGCCGTCGACGGCCACGTTGCGGATGCTTTTGGTATCGACGAACTTGCGGTTGGTGTTCGGATCGGTCAGTGTGGCGAGTGCGATGTCGATCTTCGCGCGGTCAATACTCATCGAGACTCCATGGAACGGTTGTTGCTCTTCGCCCTCGGCGATTGCAACAAACTGAGGAAATTGAAAGGAAATGTTAGCGCGATTGCGCACAGGCTCTGGCGCACTGCACTATCCTGCTGCAAATCTTTCCGGGGACGCATCGCATCGGGCAACCCGACGCCTTTCTCATTATTGTAGAGGGTCGTCAGGAGGCTCGTCCGAAGACCCTTTCGCACTGTCGGCACATCTCGCCGAATCGCTCGTCGTTTTTAAGGAGATCGAAGATGAACACTAAATTCTTCACCCGTCTGTCCGTGTTTGCCGTGGCAGGCGCGCTCGTCGCCGGCTGCGCTTCGCAGCAAGGCACCAACACCGCAGTCGGCACCGGGGTTGGAGCCGCAACCGGCGCGGGCATCGGCGCCATCTTCGGCGGCGGCAAGGGCGCGGCGATCGGCGCGGCCACGGGCGCGGCGGTCGGCGGCATCACCGGCTACAACTGGCAGTCGATCAAGAACAAGATTTCCGGCGATTCGAAGGGCACGGGCACGCAAGTGACCGAGCAGCAGGACGGCTCGCTGAAGGTGAACATCCCCAATTCGATTTCGTTCGACACGAACAGCTACGCCATCAAGCCGTCGTTCGATCCGGTGCTCAATTCCGTCACGCAGACGATGCAGCAGCATCCGGAGCTGGTGGCGAGCGTCGTCGGCCATACGGACAACACGGGTCAGCCGGCGTACAACCAGACGCTGTCGCAGAACCGCGCACAGAGCGTGGCGTCGTACGTCGCGACGCACGGCGTCCCGGCGCAGCGCCTGTCGGCTTCGGGCATGGGCCAGAACCAGCCGATCGCCGACAACTCGACGGAAGCGGGCCGCGCGCAGAATCGTCGCGTGGAAATCTATCTGCGTGCCACGGCGCAGCCGGGTCAGGTGCAGTAAAACTGTTGATTTAAAAGGGGAAATCGCCACTGCGAGTGTGGTGGCGAGAGCGGTCCGGCGGGTAAGTGCATCAGGTTGAAAAAAATTTGAAACTTGAGCGCGCGGCGCGGGTCTTTCTCTACGGTAGGTGGGTGGCGAGGCCATCACCTGCCATTCTCCTCTTGTCGTTGTTGCTCCGGGGCCCGATTGGACCCCGGTTTTTTTTGTGCGCGTGATTTTTTTCCAGGGCGCCGCTCTGCCTCACGCCAACGAAATTTTCAGGCGCTTGCCCAGAGACAGAAACGCGGCTTCGATCGCTTCGAGTTTCGACGAATGTCGCGGGTCGAGCAGGCGGTCGACTTGCGGCATGTGAACGTTGAGTCGCCGCGCGAGTTCGGACTTGCGCACGCCCTGACGAAGCATTTCGTTCTGAAGCAGCACCTTTGTAACGACGAGCGCGGGCAAAGTGACGACCGGTTGACCTTTCTTCGGTTTCGACGGCATAGGCACTTCGCGTTTTTCGTCGAAGTAAATTTCGATAGCGCTTTCCAGTGCGTCGAGTCCGTTGATTAGCGCCTCACCTTCATCATCGCCTACGGAAAATGCTTCCGGTATGTCGGGAAACGTGACCAGAAAAGTGTTGTTTGTGTCGAGTTCCAGATTCACTGGATAGGACAGCATGACAGTGTGTTCTCCAAAGAACATTGGTCCCTCGCTTATTTCAGCCCAAGCTGTTTCTTGATTCGCACCACCAGATTCGTTCCGATCTCCTTGCTGCCGTGATCAGGAAAGATGGTGGCCTTGCCGTTGAGTGTCACGCGAAAATGGCTGCCTTTCGCAGGAGTAAAAATCCCGCCCTGCTTGCGCAACCACTTCCTGAACTCACTGTATTTCATGTGCCCTCCGCGAGTGTCGAGGGCACAAACATACAACACGAATGTTATCCTCTGCTAAGCGATAAATGCAACTTTTTTGTTGTATTTCGTAGTTGCACCCAAGCAGCCAAATACGTCTCGAATCCCGCCCCCCATCTCAGCCCCGCGCGCCCCACTCCCCCGCCCTGCTAAAATCAAAATCCGCTTTTTCCCCAACCCCAAGCACTCCCACACGGGCCGCGCCTTTATGTCAGCACCGATTTCAGCCACTGCCACCGCCGCGCCTGCCGCCTCCGCCAGCGAAAGCGGCCGCCGCCAGATCCTCGTCACGTCCGCGTTGCCGTATGCGAACGGTCAGATTCACATCGGCCATATGGTCGAGTACATTCAGACGGATATCTGGGTTCGGGCGCTGCGAATGCATGGCCACGAGGTCTACTACGTCGGCGCGGACGACACCCACGGCACGCCGATCATGCTGCGCGCCGAAAAGGAAGGCATCACGCCGAAACAGCTGATCGAGCGCGTGTGGAAAGAGCACAAGCGCGACTTCGACAGCTTCGGCATCTCGTTCGACAACTACTACTCGACCGATGCCGAGGAAAACCGCGCCCTGTGCAACACGATCTACGGCGCACTTCAGCAAGCGGGCCTGATCGAGGCACGCGACATCGAGCAGGCCTACGATCCGGTCAAGGAAATGTTCCTGCCGGACCGCTTCATCAAGGGCCAGTGCCCGAAATGCGGCGCGAAGGATCAATACGGCGACAACTGCGAAGTCTGCGGCTCGACCTATCAGCCGACCGAGCTCATCAATCCGTATTCGGTCGTGTCAGGCGCGACGCCCATCCGCAAGACATCGACGCACTACTTCTTCAAGCTTTCCGATCCGCGTTGCGAGGAATTCCTGCGCGGCTGGGTGAGCGGCCTCGCGCAGCCCGAAGCCACCAACAAGATGCGCGAGTGGCTCGGCGACAAGGGCGAAGCGAAGCTCGCCGACTGGGATATCTCGCGCGACTCGCCGTACTTCGGCTTCGAGATTCCCGGCGCGCCGGGCAAATACTTCTACGTATGGGTCGATGCGCCGGTCGGCTACTACGCGAGCTTCAAGAACCTCGCGGACCGCGTCGGCGTGGACTTCGATGCCTTCGTGAAGCCCGGCTCGAAGACCGAGCAGTATCACTTCATCGGCAAGGACATCCTGTATTTCCACACGCTGTTCTGGCCGGCGATGCTCGAATTCTCCGGCCATCGCACGCCGACCAACGTGTTCGCGCACGGCTTCCTCACCGTCGACGGCGCGAAGATGTCGAAGTCGCGCGGCACTTTCATCACCGCGCAGAGCGTGATCGACACGGGCCTCAATCCCGAGTGGCTGCGCTACTACTTCGCGGCGAAGCTCAACAGCACGATGGAAGACATCGACCTGAGCCTCGACGACTTCCAGGCGCGCGTGAACAGCGATCTGGTCGGCAAGTACGTGAATATCGCGAGCCGCGCGGCGGGCTTTCTCATCAAGCGCTTCGACGGCCGCGTGCAGGACAGCGCGATGAATCATCCGCTGATCGGCCAGTTGCGCGCCGCGATTCCGCAGATCGCCGGCTTCTACGAGTCGCGCGAATACGGCCGCGCGCTGCGCACGACGATGGAACTCGCCGACGCCGTCAACGCCTACGTCGATACGGCGAAGCCATGGGAACAGGCGAAGGACCCGGCGAACGGCGTCGCGCTGCATGAAACGTGCAGCGTGAGTCTCGAAGCGTTCCGCCTGCTTTCGCTCGCGCTGAAGCCGGTGATGCCGAAGCTCATCGAAGCGGTGGAATCGTTCCTCGGCATCGCGCCGCTCGTCTGGGCCGATGCCGCGAAGCCGCTGTCGTCGGCGAATGCGGTCAACGCGTACAAGCATCTGACCACGCGCGTCGATCCGAAGCAGATCGAGGCGCTGCTGGCCGCGAATCGCGAATCGCTCGCGCCGGCCGCAGAAACGGCCGCCGTCGCGCCCGCCAAAACCGTCGCGAAGAAGCAGGAAGACGCAGGCGTCATCTCCATCGACGACTTCGCGAAGGTCGATCTGCGCATCGCGAAGATCGTCGATTGCAAGGCGGTCGAAGGCTCCGACAAGCTGCTGCAACTCACGCTCGACGTCGGCGAGGAGAAGACGCGCAACGTGTTCTCGGGCATCAAGTCGGCGTATCAGCCGCAGGATCTGATCGGCAAGCTCACGGTGATGGTCGTAAACCTCGCGCCGCGCAAGATGAAGTTCGGGTTGTCGGAAGGGATGGTGCTTGCGGCCTCCGCCGCCGACGAGAAAGCCGAGCCGGGGCTTTATATCCTCGAACCGCACAGCGGCGCGAAGCCGGGCATGCGCGTGAAATAAGACACGCACGAGCGCGCTCAGCGCGCGTCTTGCGCAGAAGGCTCATCCACGGATGAGCCTTTTCTTTTTGCCACACGCGGCGGCGCGCACGACTCTCGGCGACAGGTGAACGCGGATGTGGTCAATCCGACGAGTCGGTACCCGCGGATGCATCCGACGCCGCCGACGCCGAATCCGCCGCCGACGCCCGCAAGGCCGATGACGACGAAGACGACGACCACAACCTCGCCCACGAATTGAACCTTCGCGTGTACGACAGATCGACGCCCTGATACGTCCCGCCGTACACCGTCAATGCCCAGGCCCGCGACAGATTCAGCGTCGCCTTGACCGCGTTGCTCGCCGATTGCAGCCCCTGCTCATAGCCGATCACGAGCCGTTCATTAATCGCCTTCGAAAGCAGCACGACCTGCGGGTCGGTCAGGCCCACTTCGCTCGAACCGACGCTGAACTCGTCCAGCCCGACCGTCTGCGCGATCTTCGCCCCGCCCCGGCTGCCGAGCAGCGCGAGCGCGCTCGTCATCGCGCTCTGCTGGCCGACGTTGTTGCCCTGATCCGTGCCGTGGCCGAACAGCAGCCACGAGAGCTTTTCGTTATCGGGCACGCTCGGCTCGGAGATCAGCCTCGCGACCGGTGCCTGCACCGTGCCAGTCACCTGCACGCCCGCCTCGACTTCCTGATTGCGCCGCATCGCCAGAATATTGAGGCCCGGATTCGCCACCGGCCCATTGAACGTGAAGAACCCATTCTCGATGTTCAGCTTGCGCCCGAACGCGGTGTACGACGAACCCGGCGTCGTCACGCGCACGTTGCCGACCGCGCGCAACGGCATGTTCGGCGCGCTCATCGCCGTGATGGTGCCAGCGAGGCCGAGATCCGCGCCCGCGCCCTTGAAGCGGAAGCGCTGACCGAGGTTGATGTCGATGTTCGCGCGCGGCGTGAACGGCCCGACCGGCTTCTCGGTCGCCGCCGTGATCTTCTGGTTCTCGCCCTTGATCGTGCCGTCGGGACGCTCGATCACGACATCGTCGCCGAGAGAAGGCGCCGACGATTCCGGCAGATCGAAGAGCGCGTGATCGACAGTGAACTTGCCATCGATCGCCATGCCGCCCTGCAGTCCCGCGTTGGCGATGGTCGCGCTGCCCGACAGCATCAGCTCGCGGTCCGGTGATGCGAACAGCTCCAGCTTGTCCGCGATGATGCTCGCGGTCAGATCGGGCTGCTGCTGGTCGAGCCGCACCTTGCCGGTCGCGCGCAGCGTGCCGCTCGCGCCGTGGAATTCCACGCGCTGAAGATCGACGAGATTCTCCGACAGCGCGATGCGAATCACGCCGTCCTTCAGTTGCACGCCCTGATCGACGACCGTCGCGGAGATGTTGTCGCCCGTCAGCGACCCCGACAGATTCGGCTTCGCGACGATGCCCGCGATCACGAGCTTGAGCGCGATCTTGCCGCCGAGCAGATAGTTCGCGCCGAGCAGTCCGCCCGTCGTGCGCAGTTCGGGAATGTTCGCGTCGATGCCGCCGGTGAGCGGCGCGTTGTCGTCGAGCGTGAGCATGCCGTCGCGATTGACGAGCGGCGTGTGCACGTTTGCATCGATCACGCCGATGCGGCTCGCCTGCGCATGCAGCGACGCGTTCAGGCGATTGCCGCCGCTGAAATCCGCGCGCGCCGCGATATCCGTGATGCCGAGCGCGGCCAGCCCGCGCGTGCCGTCGATCGTCACGTCGCCGGCGCGGCGCTTGAGCTGCGCGTAGCCCGTCGCGCTCGCGCCGAGCGTGAAGTTCCAGTCGCCGTCGAAGACGAGGTCCGTGCGGATCGGCGGCTCCGCGCCCGTCAGTTCCTGACGCACCTCCAGCAGATGCGGCACAGACAGGTTCGTGAGCGTTCCCGCCGATTGCAGGCGGCCGTTTTCCATCGCGAACGATTTCAGGTTCAGCACCGCGCCTTCCGCGGCGAGCCGCGTCGCGCCGAGCACGAGACGCTGCGGTCCGTAACTCACCGTCAGAGGCGATTCGAGGTTCAGCGACGGCACGCCCTTGTTCGAGAGCCTGGTGATCGCGCCGTCCCAGTGCGGGCCGTCGGGCGCATCGGTGAACTTGCCGTTCGCGCCGAGCGCAACATTCACCGGCTGGCCGCGCACCTTGCCGGTCGCGGTGAGATCGAGCGTGTGATGCGCGCGCGTGCCGTTCAGATTCGCATCGAGGTTCGCGACTTCGATGCCTTCCGTGCTCGCATCGCGCGCCTTCAACGTGAAGACGAGCGCGCCGTTCGCGCCGTCGCGGATATCCGCGCGGCCTTCCGCGTGGCCCAGACGGTTCGCGCCGAACACGACGCCATCGGCCTGATAGTTCGCCGCGATGTTCGGGTGCGCGATCGAGCCGGTCAGATCGCCGTCCGCCTTGACGGTGCCCGTGATGCCGAAGCCGAGCCGTTCGAGCGCGGGCGCGTCGACCTTGAAGCGCAGGCGATCGCCGGGCGCGCCGAAGCTGCCGTTCAGATCGACGTTGTTGCCCGCCACCGACAACGCCGCCTTGCTCGGCAAAAGACGCGTGCCGGCGACCTGCACGGTGCCCTCGCCCGTCAGCGGCAGGTTGTCGTACATGCTGTCGGTTAGCTTGAAGGTCGCTTTGGTCGTGAGCGTCGGCGCGAGCTGGCCCGATGCGGCCAGCGTGCCGTTCACGCGCGCTTCGACGACACGCGCCGTCGCGGCAGGCTTCTTCGCCGCGCCCTTCTTCACCGGCGCGGGCTTCTGCGCGATCAACTGCTGTTGCAGCAGCAGCGGATTGAAGTCGACGATCTTCGCTTTCAGCTCGTAGCTGGAGTTGGCGTCCTTCTTCAGCGCGCCGTTCAGCTCGACACGACCTTTGCCGACCGTCAGCTTCACGTCGTCGAGCGTGGTCTGCTTCGGATCGAGTTTGACCTTGGCCTGCGCGCGGATCGCCGCTTTCGGATCGTTCAGATCGGCGGTGATGCGCTGCGTGTCGCCATCCAGCACGATGCCGATCGGCCCGGCGAAATCCGTCGGGCGCAGCGTCGGCTCGATCGCGTTCAGGTCGAGCTTCGCGACTTTCAGGTCGAACTTGCCCTTTGCGCCCGCGAGCGTGCCGCCGCCCGTCACCGTCGCGTTCTTCAGAAGCCGCACGTTGAGGTCGGTGATGCTTTGCTCGGATGCGTCGAGCCGCACGTTCGCGCGTGCGTCGATGAGCGGCAGCAGCTTCTTGTCGATTGAACCGGGCTTCGCGTTGACGATCGATACCGGCCCGCTCACCACGAACGCCTTCGGGTCCGCGCCCTCGACGGGCTTGACCTCGGCGCGCACGGCGAGATCGGCCTCGGGCGCGCTCGGGCTGAATGCCTGCGGATTCACGTGATCGAAGGTGACGAGCGCGGATTTGAGCGGCACGTCGGCGAACGGCAGCGCCTCGACGTGAGCCTCGCCCTTGAGCTTCATGCCGCTCGCATCGACGTCCGCGACGAGGTCTTCCAGCGAACCGGACAACCGTGCGCTCACATTCACCGCTTCGCCGTTGACCTTGCCGGCATAGCCCGCGTCGCCGGACAGCGGGAACGGACGCGCGCCGCCGTCCAGCTTCAGCGACGCCGTCACCGCGCCGAACGGCGTATCGAGGCGCTGGACCGTCGCCTGGTGATGCTGGCCGTCGCTGCGGCCATTGAAGAGCAGGCGCGAGAATTCGGTGGTCGTCGTGCCCTGATGCACGCGCAGCTTCTCGACGGAGAGATCGTTGATCGCGAGTTGAATCGGCAGGCGCAGATCCTTCGGCAATTCGGTCTTCTTGCTCGGCTCGTTCGACGGCGCGATGCGCGCATCGACGGTCCCGACATGCAGATAGTCGATCGTGAAGCGCAACGGTTCGCGCGTGAGCGCCCAGCGGCCCGACACGCTGTCGACCGCGATGTCCGTGCCCTTGCCGTCCTTCCAGTGCACGTCGCGAAGTTGCAGGCCGGTCGCGATCGCGCCGCCGTCGAGCTTGCCGGTCAGTTGCCCTTTGAGGAGCGACGTGGCCGCATCCCACGCGTAGCGCGTGCCGCGCTCGGTCGTCAGCACGTAGAACACGCCGCCGACAACCAGCGCGACGATCAGCACGACGACCAGCACGAGCGCGCCGAGCCAGCGCGCGAGACGCCGCCAGCCGCTCTTGCGCGGCGGCGTCTCGTTCGCGCCGCCGCCTTCGTCGGGCGGTGGTGCTTCAGCGTCTCTTTGCCTGGTCGGGTCCGTCATGCCGGTTCACTATCCTTCATCGTTCTCACGCGCATCAGAACGCGATGCCGAGCGTCAGATACGGCTTGATGCTCTTGTTCTTCAATCCGTACGCCACGTCGACATTGACCGGGCCGACCGGGCTGCGCCAGCGCGCACCGACGCCCACGCCCGGCTGGAACACGCGCTCGCCCCACGTATCGGTGGCAGTGCCGATGTCGAAGAACACCGCGCCGCCCCAGTCGTGCGTGAACCAGTGCTGATACTCGCTGCTGCCGGTCACCATGTATTTGGTCGGCAGGATCGAGCCGGCCACATTGTTGCCGATGCTCAGATAGCTATAACCGCGCACCGAGTTCGCGCCGCCCGCGCGAAACAGCAGCGACGCGGGCACGCCGCTCGACGGCCCGCTCGTGAACACGCCGCCGAACTCCGCGCGAAACACGAGCAGATCGTTCTTGCCGAGCGGCACGTATTGCAGCGCGTTGGTGTACAGGCGCGCGAAGGTCTGGTCGGACATCACGCCCTTGACGGCGAAGCCCGCCTCCGCGCGAATGATGTTGCCGCGACGCGGGAACAGAGGATCGTCGACGTCGCGGCGCACCCAGCTCCACGCCGGCACGAGCGCGCGCGCCGTCGACGGATTCGGCTCGTTCTGCGTCAGGCGGTCGTCATAGAAAGTCAGCGAATACGTCGTGTCGATGTTCTGACGCGAACGCGAGCGCTGCACGCCGACGCGCGCGCTGTAGATTTTCGTGCTCGATACATCGGTGATCGTGTAGGAGCCGAACACGGCGTTCACCCAGCCGTGCGAATCGGGCGGCATCGCGAGCTGCACACGGCCGTACTGCTGGGTCTGGTCGAGCCGGCCGGAGATCGTGAACGGATACGCGGCGCCGAACGTGTTGAGATAGCTGTACGCGCCCTGAATGTGGAAACCGGTGTCGGTCGCGTAGCCCACGCCGTAGCGGATGCTGTGGAACGGGTATTCGCTCACCTTCACGTGCAGCGGCGTTTCGTTCGGCTTGTTGACGTCGGCGTCCGCGTCGATGGCCACGCTCGCGTAGTACGGCGTGTTCTGGATCTGCCGCTGCAGTTCGTTCAGGCGCGCGACGTCGTATATCTCGCCCGGCTCGATCGGATTCACGTGATCGATGATCCAGGCGGGATAGCGCTTCGGCCCGGTGACGTCGAGCTTGCCGAGCGTGAAGGTCGGGCCGCTGTCGAAGGTCACCGAGAGATCGGCGAGATGCGCGCGCGGATTGATGCGCGCCTGCGAGCGCACGATCTTCGCGCCGAGATAGCGTTTGGCTTGCAGCGCCCGCAGCGCCGCGTTTTTGGCGTCGTCCCAGCCGCCTTGCGTGAAAGGATCGCCTTCGTTCACCGAAAAGGCGAAACGCGCTGCGTTTTCCCGCGAACGGTCCTCGGTCGTCACCGCGCCGGTGAAATTCAGCTGCACGGAGCCAATCATCGTGCGCGGCCCGGGATCGACGCTCACCTTGACGTTGCGCTTGTCGTCGACGGTCGTGACATCCGTACGCACGACGGGCGTGAAATAGCCTTCGGTCGCGACGAGGTCGCGCACGTCCTTCGGCGCGGCGGTGACGAGGAACTGGAACTGGTCGTCGCTCACGTCGTCGCGCTTCGCGAAGCGGGAGATGTCGAGGTTCTCCTTGAGCAGCTTTTTGATGCTGCGCGGCGCGTCGATGTCGACGTCGTATTTGGCGAAAGCGGGCGCGGCAAAGCCGAACGCGAGGAGCGCCATGACCAGGATCGACACGGACGGCAGGCGTCTTGCGCCGGCAGGCTTCACGCGCAACGCGCGCAGCGGATCAAACGAACGCCCCGCCAAACGACCTCCGGCATCGGGATATTGGAATTGAAAGGTAAGACATGCGGCCGTTGCGAAAGGGCGCAGGCGCTATTTCACCACATTGCCATGGGCCGGCACCGCAAAGCGGTCCGGTTCACGCCCGGCGTGCGCCTTTGGACGGCTGCGCGCCAGCGGGGTTCCGCGAAACCTGCACGCGCGTGCGACTTTCGATAAGCGGAACAAACACGAGCGGGCCGCGCGTCGAGATGCGTTGTCGCCGTACGCTTGCGGTAAAATTGCGATTTCAAACGCCTCGACCCAACGGAAGCCGGATCATGTATCAGTCGGACATCACCCAGTTCATCAATCAGTTGAAAGAGCAGAAGCCGTCGCTGGAAGACGAACAGCGCCGCGGCCGCGCGCTTCTGTGGGACAAGCAGCCAATCGACCTCGACGAGCGGGGCGAGCAACAGCAATCGCGCGTGAACCAGACGCCTTACGTCTACTACCAGAACTTCTGAAAGTGAGCGCAGCCGGCCACGAGCCGCAATCGCCCGCGCATGCGCCGCACGAGCCGGCGCGGGACGGTGTACGGGATGAGCGCGCGGTGGCGCTCGCCACGCCCGCGACCGATTCGACGCCCGACACCATCGACGGCGTCGCGATCGCGCACTTGTACGGCGAGCCGCTCTGGAAGCTGCCCACGGATCTATACATTCCGCCCGACGCGCTCGAAATCTTTCTCGAAGCGTTCGAAGGCCCGCTCGACCTGCTGCTCTACCTGATCCGCAAGCAGAACTTCAACGTGCTCGACATCCCGATGGCGGATGTCACCGCGCAATATCTCGGCTACGTCGACCAGATTCGCGAATCGAATCTGGAGCTCGCGTCCGAATACCTGCTGATGGCCGCGATGCTGATCGAGATCAAGTCGCGCATGCTGCTGCCGGTCAGGAAAGCGGATACCGGCGAGGAAGCCGAAGACCCGCGCGCCGAACTCGTGCGCCGCCTGCTCGAATACGAGCAGATGAAACTCGCCGCGCAGAAGATCGACCAGTTGCCGCAGCTCGGCCGCGACTTCCTGCGCGCGGACATCTATATCGAGCAGGCCGCCGAGCAGCGCTTCCCCGATGTCGACATGAACGACCTGCGCGCCGCCTGGGCCGACGTCATCAAGCGCGCGAAGCTCGTCCAGCATCACAAGATTTCGCGCGAGGAGCTTTCGGTGCGCGAGCACATGAGCGTGATCCTGCGGCGCCTGCAGAGCGCGCGCTTCATGGAGTTCACGGAGCTGTTCGATACCTCGCGCGGCGTGCCGGTGGTCGTCGTGAATTTCATCGCGATGCTGGAGCTGTCGCGCGAAGCGCTGATCGAAATCACGCAGCCCGAGCCATACGCGCCGATCTACGTGCGGCTCGCGTATTCTCCCGCCTAGTTTTTCTTACCCTTCCCGCGTGGCGGCAACACAAGCCGCTCGACAGGAGACACCCGCTCGATGAAAGTCATCAGCTCCATCCATGAACTGCGCGACCAGTTGCGCGGCCAGAACCGAACCGCCTTCGTCCCGACGATGGGCAACCTCCACGAAGGCCATCTCTCGCTGATGCGCCTCGCGCGCCAGCATGGCGATCCGGTCGTCGCGAGCATCTTCGTGAACCGTCTGCAGTTCGGGCCGAACGAAGACTTCGACAAATACCCCCGCACGCTGCAGGACGACATCGAAAAGCTGCAGAGAGAGAACGTCTACGTACTCTTCGCGCCGACCGAGCGGGACATGTATCCGGAGCCGCAGGAGTATCGCGTGCATCCGCCGCACAATCTCGGCGACATTCTCGAAGGCGAATTCCGCCCCGGCTTCTTCACTGGCGTGTGCACCGTCGTGATGAAGCTGATGTCGTGCGTGCAGCCGCGCGTCGCGGTGTTCGGCAAGAAGGATTATCAGCAGTTGATGATCGTGCGGGCCATGTGCCACCAGTTCGCGCTGCCCACGGAAATCATCGCGGCGGAAACCGTGCGGGATGAGGACGGGCTCGCGCTGTCGTCGCGCAACCGGTTTCTCTCGGCGGACGAGCGCGCCGAAGCGCCGAAGCTCGCCGAACAGCTACAGCGCGTGCGTGAAGCGGTGCTCTCCGGCAATCGCGATATCGCCGCGCTCGAACGCGACGCGGTGAACGCGCTCGCCGAACGCGGCTGGAAGCCCGATTACATCAGCGTGCGCAAGCGCTCGAACCTGCTGCCGCCGGGCGAAGCGGACGTGGATGCGCCGCTCGTCGTGGTCGCAGCGGCGAAGCTCGGCGCGACCCGTCTCATCGACAATCTGGAAATCTGAAGGAAGCATCATGCAGCGCACCCTGCTCAAATCGAAAATCCACCGCGCGACGGTCACGCACTGCGAATTGCACTACGAAGGCTCGTGCGCGATCGACGAAGACCTGCTCGAAGCCGCGAACCTGATGGAAAACGAGCAGATCGACATCTGGAACGTGAACAACGGCGAGCGCCTCACCACCTACGCGATCAAGGGCGAGCGCGGCAGCGGCATGATCTCGCTGAACGGCTCGGCGGCGCGCCGCGCGCAACTGGGCGACCTCGTGATCATCGCGGCGTTCGCGCAGGTAGACGAAGAAGAGATCAAGGCGGGCTGGAAGCCGAATCTCGTATTCGTCGACGACGACAACCGCATCAAGGGCAGCCGCGATCACGTTCCGACGCAGAACTGGACCTGATTTCGGCGCTGCTGCCTCAAGAAGCCGGCGATTCCTCGAAGGACGCCGGCTTTTTCATTTCTTCGACACCCATTCGATGATGGGCTCCCACTGCTCCAGATCCTTCTCGACGCGGCTTTTCGCCACGTCCCAGATGGTGAGGCCGTGCGCGGCGAGCTGCACGTAGTTCTGCGTGTCGCGCAGGAAGCCGAGCACCGGCAGGTCGAGCCCTTCGACGAAACGATGCAGCTGGTCCGCCGAGCGCGTGCGGGCATCCACGCGCATGCCGACCACGCCGACTTCGATCGCGCCCTTGCGCACCGCCTTTTCCTTCGCCAGCTTCGCGAGAAAGTCCTGCGTCGCGAGGATGTCGAACATCGAGGGCTGGAGCGGCACGATCACCTTGTCCGCCAGCTCCAGCGCGAGCGCGAGCCGGTTGCCGTGCACGCCGGCGGGCGTGTCGACGACGGCTTTCTCCAGACCTTTCGGCGGTTTTGCGGGGGCATCGACGTCGATCGCCCATTCCTCGATCTTCGGCAGCGTCTCGGCGCGCAGAGAGAGCCACGCGTGCGACGAGCGCTGCTTGTCGAGATCGGCGAGCGCGACCCACTCGCCGTCCGCCGCGAAACAACCGGCCAGATTGGTTGCGAGCGTGCTTTTGCCGACGCCGCCCTTCGGATTTGCCACCACGATCACGGTCATGAAGTGTCCTGGATTTTGTTGAGCGCGCGCACGCCCCACCGCGCGCGATTTCGTCTTGATGAGAACAGGTGCATGATTCGAGCGTTGATATTATCGGCAAAAGTGATGCATCCGGCATGTTGACCGAACGGCCATGCCAAATTCAACTCTTCGACACGACCACACTCATGACCGCACTCCGCCCCGACGTCACCCTCGATTTCCTGCGCAACCGCCAGAAAGGCCGCTTGCCCGACCTGCTCGGCGTGCAACTGATTTCGCTCGATCAGGGCCAGTTGAGCGGCGAACTCGTGATCCGTCCGGAACTGCTCGCGCCGAACGGCTTTCTGCATGCGGCGACCGTCATCGGACTCGCGGATACGTGCTGCGGCTACGCGTGCATCGCGCATCTGCCGGACAAGGCGCAGAACTTCACGACGCTCGAACTCAAGAGCAACCACGTCTCGACGGCGCGCGACGGGAAAATCGTCGCGAAGGCGACGGCCGTGCATCTCGGGCGCAGCACGCAAGTGTGGGACGCGACGGTGACGAACGGCGACGGCAAGCTCATCGCCATGTTCCGCTGCACGCAGATGATTCTTTATTGAGCGAACGCGGCCTGTAACGCGTCCAAATCGAGCGATTGCGCGAACGAATCGGCCAGCCGGTCGAGCGACGCTTCGCGCAGCGACGGGTAATCGAGCGGCTCGGCGCCCTGCACGCCCGCCCACTCGAGCAGCGCTGCGCACGCTTCGGGCGTGTCGAACAAGCCGTGCAGATAGGTCGCGGCGATCTGGCTATCCTCCGATACCGCGCCGTCGACGCGCCCCGAATCCAGCGCGACGAGCGGCCGCGCGAGCGCCGCGCCGTGCGTGCGGCCCATGTGGATTTCGTAGCTGCGCACGTCCGCGCGCGTGCCGTCGATGGTCAATCGGCCAACGACATTCTCCAGCTGCTTCTGCGGCGTGAGCACGGTGAAGAGTTCGAGCAACTTGAGGCCCTCGACGCAACCCGGCGCGCCTTCGACGCCGTCCGGGTCGTCGATCGTGCGCCCGAGCATCTGCATGCCGCCACAGATGCCGATCACCTTGCCGCCGTAACGCAGATGCCGTTCGATCGCGCGATCCCAGCCGTTCTCGCGCAGCCACGCGAGATCGCGCTGCACGCTTTTCGAGCCGGGCAGCACGATCAGATCGGCGGGCGGCGGCGCGACGCCGGCGCGCACATAGCTGAAATCAATCTGAGGGTGCGCGCGCAGCGCATCGAAATCCGTGTGATTGCTGATACGCGGCAACGCGGGCACGATCACCTTCAAAACGCTCGCCGCGCCGCGAACGTGCGGCTGGCTCGGCAGCATGTCTTCGGCGTCGAGCGTCAGGCCGTGCAGATACGGCAGCACGCCGAACACCGGCTTGCCGGTCTGTGCCGTGAGCCAGTCGAGCCCCGGTTCGAGCAAGCCGATATCCCCGCGAAACCGGTTGATGACGAAGCCGCGCACGCGCGCACGCTCGCTCTCCGACAAACACGCCAGCGTGCCGACGAGATGCGCGAACACGCCGCCGCGATCGATATCGGCGACGAGCACGACCGGGCAATCGACGCGCTCCGCGAAACCCATGTTGGCGATATCGCCGTCGCGCAGATTGATTTCGGCGGGACTGCCCGCGCCTTCGACGATCACCGCGTCGAATTCGTTCTGCAAGCGTGCGTAGGACGCGAGCACGGCATCGAACGCGATGCGCTTGTAGTCGTGATAGGCGCGCGCATCGAGATTGGCGTGCGCGTGACCGTGGATGATGACCTGCGCGCCGCGATCGCTCGTCGGTTTGAGCAGCACCGGATTGAAGTCGATGCGCGCATCGACGCCAGCCGCGATCGCCTGAAGCGCCTGCGCGCGGCCGATCTCGCCGCCATCGACGGTCACCGCGCTGTTGAGCGCCATGTTCTGCGGCTTGAACGGCGCGACCCGCACGCCGCCGCGCCGCGCGAGACGGCACAATCCGGCGACGAGCGTGCTCTTGCCGGCATCGGACGTCGTGCCCTGGATCATCAGCGTGCCGCGTGGCGTGAATGGCATCGGAAGCGAGTCTCATGAAGAACGACGCGCTATCTTAGCCCGTCAGTACAATATCGCGATGACTTCCGATCTCACGTTCATCCTCGGCGGCGCGCGTTCCGGCAAGAGCGCGCACGCCGAACGCCTTGCCGCCGAAAGCGGATTGCCCGTCACGTATATCGCGACCGCACGCATCGGCGATGATGCCGAATTCGCCGAGCGCGTGCGGCATCATCGCGAACGCCGGCCCGCGCACTGGACGCTGATCGAAGCGCCGCTCGATCTCGCGGGCGCGTTGCGCGAAGCGGATCACGCCGGGCATTGCGTGCTGATCGACTGCCTGACGCTGTGGCTCGCGAATCTGCTGTTCGCATCGGCAGGCGCGAGCGATGAGATCGCCGTATTGCCCGACAGCGCACGCGAAGCCTTCGCGCAATTCGACGCCGCGCTCGCGCACACGCGCGGCAAGGTGATCGTCGTCAGCAATGAAATCGGGCTGGGCGTGGTGCCGCTCGGCTCGATCACGCGTCTTTACGTCGATGAACTCGGCCGCCTGAACCAGCGCGTCGCCGCCGCGAGCACGCGCGTGACGATGATGGTCGCGGGCCTGCCCCTCGCGCTCAAGGGATAAGCGCGATGCTCCTCCTCTCCGCCTACGCGATGGCGCTGCTCGCGGTGCTCGGCGTGATCGTCGATCGCATTTTCGGCGAGCCGCGCGCGCGGCATCCGCTCGTCGGCTTCGGCCAGTTCGCGACTAAGCTCGAAGCGCGGATGAATACCGGCTTTCGCGCGCGGCCGGCGGGCATCCTCGCGTGGTTCGTCGCGGTCGCGCCGCCGGTGGTCATCGCGTGGTGGCTCGTCGGTGTGCTGCCGTTCGGCTATGCGTGCCTCGTGCATGTGCTGCTGCTCTGGTTCGCGCTCGGCGCGAAGAGCCTGCGCCAGCATATCGCGCCGATCGCGCGCGCGTTGAGCCTCGGCGATATCGAGAGTGCGCGCACGCTGACCTCGCGCATCGTGTCGCGCGATACGTCGAAAGCCGATGAAAACGCCCTGTCGCGCGCGGCCGTGGAATCGGCGCTCGAAAACGGCAACGACGCGATCTTCGGCGCGCTCTTCTGGTTCGCGGTCGCGGGTGGCCCGGGCGCGCTGATGTTCCGCCTCGCCAATACGCTCGACGCGATGTGGGGCTATCGCACGCCGCGCTACCTGCGTTTCGGCTGGGCCGCCGCGCGCTTCGACGACGTGCTCAACTTCATTCCCGCGCGCCTCACGGCGGCGACCTACGCGCTCGCGGGCGACACGCACATGGCGTGGCATTGCTGGCGCACGCAGGCGCGCTCGTGGGACAGTCCGAACGCGGGTCCGGTGATGGCCGCGGGCGCGGGCAGCCTGAACGTGCTGATCGGCGGCGCGGCGGTGTACCACGGCGTGACCGAGACGCGGCCGACGCTCGGCGCGGGTCACACGGCGAACCCGAAGCATGTGGTCGCGGCGTTGCGGCTCGTCGAGCGCGCGACGCTGATGTGGCTCGCGGTTTTCTTAGTGCTCGCGGCTCTGGGCGCGACGACGAGTGGCTGACATGGCACAAACCATCCGACACGGCGGCAATCTGCGCGAAGCCGCGCACCGCTACGCGATTCCCTTCGATGACTGGCTCGACCTGTCGACCGGCATCAACCCGCGCGGCTATCCGGTGCCGCCCGTGCCGCCTGACGCATGGCGGCGTCTGCCCGAAGACGGCGATGGTTTGGGCGAGTGCGCCGCGCGCTATTACGGCGCGCCGTTCGCGTTGCCGGTAGCGGGTTCGCAGGCGGCGATCCGAGCGTTGCCCATGCTTCTGCGCCGCGGCACGGCGGGCGTCGCGCCGCTGACCTACGGCGAATATGCGCCCGCGTTCATGCGCGCAGGACACGGCATCGTGACGCTCGATATCGACGCGCACGATTTGCCCGCGACGCTCAATCACGTGATCGTCGCGAATCCGAACAATCCGACCGCGCAACGCTTGTCACGCGACACGCTGCTACATTGGCACGCGCAGCTCGCATCGCGCGGCGGCACGCTGATCGTCGATGAAGCGTTCGCCGATGTCGATCCCGCGTCGTCGCTGGCGGCCGACACCGCGCGAGATGGTCTCGTCGTGCTGCGCTCGGTCGGCAAGTTCTTCGGACTCGCGGGCATCCGCGCGGGCTTCGTGCTCGCCGCGCCTTCGATCGCCGATGCCTTGCGCGATGCGCTCGGCGCATGGACCGTGAGCGGTCCGGCGCGGCATGCGGTCGCCGCCGCTTTCGCCGATGTCGCATGGCAGCGCGACATGCGCGCGCAGTTGCAACGCGATGGCGCGCGACTCGCCGCCCTGATCGCGAGCCACGGTTTCGACGTGCGTGGGACGCCGCTTTTCGCGTGGACAGCGACGCCTAGAGCGCCCGAGCTTCAGCACGCACTGGCGCTGCGCGGCATCTGGACGCGCCTCTTCGATCTGCCGGGCATGACACCGAGCCTGCGCATCGGCTTGCCGGGCACGGAAGGTGATTGGGCGCGTCTCACGCTCGCCTTGCGGGAGATTTGCGCGTGATGCTGCGTCGTGTGTTCGCATTGCTGATCGGCTGCCTGATGACACAAATGACGCAAGCGCATGCGATCACTGTCATTGATGACAGCGGCGCATCCGTCACGCTCGTCAAGCCCGCCGAACGCGTGGTCAGTCTCGCGCCGCACGTCACCGAATTGCTGTTCGCGGCGGGCGGCGGCGTGCGCATCGTCGGCGCGGTGACTTACAGCGACTATCCGAAGGAAGCGCAGACGATTGCGCGCGTCGGCGACAACAAGGCGCTCGATCTGGAGCGCATCGTCGCGCTGCATCCGGATATGATCGTCGTGTGGCGGCATGGCAATGCGGCGCGTCAGATGGACCGGCTGATGGCGCTCGGCATTCCGATCTACTTCAGCGAGCCGAAGCATCTCGACGATATCGCGACGAGCATCGACAAACTGGGCGCGCTGCTAGGCACGCAGGCACGCGCGCGCGACGCGTCCGATGCGTTCACGCGCGACATCGCGCAGTTGCGCGCGCGTTATTCGCAGCGACCGCCGGTGAGCGTGTTCTATCAGGTCTGGGACGATCCGCTGATGACGCTCAATCGTGACAACGTCTTCGACGAAGTGATCGGGCTGTGCGGCGGCGTGAACGTGTTCGCGGCGGAAAAGCCGCGTGTGCCGACGATATCGACCGAAGCCGTGCTCGCGGCGAATCCCGAAGCGATCGTCACCGCGACGCCGGGCGCGACGCAACCGGATCGCCCGTTGCCTGCGCTCGAACGGTGGAAGCGCTGGTCGTCGTTGACGGCGGTGGCGCGCGGTAATCTCTTTGGCATCGACGGGGATCTTATCAATCGGCCTACGCCGAGGCTCGCGTTGGGCGCGGCGGAGCTTTGCCGCGATCTGGAAAGCGCACGAGCGCGGCGGGTGAAATAGTAGTTTGGGGTTCGTCGGCGGCGGAATCCTAAGCATTCCACCGCACGAGCACCCACTCCCCGCGCACGCGCCTGAACCAAACAACTGCGCCAAAATCCAGCGACCACTGCAACGCATTCTCCCGCGCGATATCAAGCAGATGCGCCGCAAGCACCCGCACGACGCCCGCATGCGCGATCACATGCACGGCCTGCCGATCGACGCATGTCGATTCAAACCACCCGATCACGCGTTGCGCGAACTGCGCAAGACTCTCCCCGCCATGCGGACGCGCATGTTCAATATCGCCGGCCCATGCATCGATGAGCGCGCGATCGATCGCGTCCCACGCACGACCTTCCCACGCGCCGAAGTGCATTTCTGAAAGCCGCGCGTCGATATGCGGATCAACGGCCAGCGCATGCGCAAGCGATGCACAGCGCCGAAGCGGGCTCGCATGCCATCCATCGACACACGCAGGCACGTTCAGCGCCGTCATGCGCGTGATCAACGCACTGGCCAGTTCACGCGCATCACGTTGCAAGGGCACATCGGTTTGCCCATAGCAAACGCCCGCCTCGATGGCGACTTCCGGATGCCGGATCAGAACGAGATCCATGCCAGCCCGATGAGATAGATCGCGATTTCAAACACCTGCTGCGAGAAACCGAGACAATCGCCGGTATAACCGCCGATGCGCCGCACGAAGTAGCGTCCGATGAAAAAGCGCAACACGACGAGCGCAACGATCGTGAAGCAGGCGAACTTCGAGTCGATCACGAAAAGCCACGGCAAGCCGAACATGATCGCCAGCGCGAACGACGCAAGACTCATGCGCTGCGCGACCGGCTTCGCCTTGCCTTCCGCGCGCACGTAATCGAGCGTGACGAGATAGCTGATCGCGAACACGCGGCTCGCGGCGTGCGCGGCGATCATCGTCCACGCGACGCGTTGCGTCGGCATGACCGCAAGCGTCTGCCACTTCAACGCGAGCGTGATCATCAATGCAATCGCGCCGAACGCGCCGATGCGCGAGTCGTGCATGATGCGCAACGCATCCTCGCGCGTGTACGCGCCGCCGAAGGCATCGACGCAATCGGCGAGTCCGTCTTCGTGGAACGCGCCTGTCAACACGAGCGTCGCGGCCATCGAAAGCAGCACCGCGACACTCGCGGGAAACACACGCAACGCCGCGAGATACACGAGCGCCGCGACGCCGCCGACCATCGCGCCGACGAGCGGAAAGTAACGCGCCGCCGCATTCAGATACGCGCGCTCGAAGCCGACCCAGCGCGGCACCGGCACGCGCGTGAAATAGCCAAGCGCGGTGAAGAAATAACGCAGTTCGTCGAGCGCACGCATCTCAATCGGCTTTGTTCGATACACCCGCCGACTCGAAGCTCGCCATCTCGTCGACGAACGCGACAGCCGCACGCAGAATCGGCAGCGCGAGCGCCGCGCCCGTGCCTTCGCCGAGCCGAAGATCGAGTTGCAACAGCGGCGCGGCATCGAAATGCGCCAGCATGCGGCGATGCCCCGTCTCGTTCGACGCATGCGCGAACACGCAATAGTCGAGCACGTCGGGCGCGATCTTCGCGGCCACCAGCAGCGCCGATGTCGCGATGAAGCCATCGACGAGAATCGTCATGCCGGCGCACGCGGCGGCGAGATACGCGCCCGTGATCATCGCGATTTCGAAGCCGCCGAAGGTCGCGAGCGTATCGATCGCGTCGCCCTCATTGCGATGCAGCGCGAGCGCGCGGCCGAGCACATCGCGTTTATGCGCGAGGCCGCGATCGTCGAGACCCGTGCCGCGCCCGACGCATTCGTCGATCGGCAGATCGCACAGGCGGCTCATCAGGCACGCCGCCGCCGACGTATTCGCGATGCCCATCTCGCCGAAGCCGATCACATTGGTGCCGAGCGACGCGTGATGCCGCACGCGCGCGGCGCCACGCGCGATGCCTTCGAGCGCGGTCTCGCGCGACATCGCCGGTTCTTGCGCGAAGTTGCGCGTGCCGAGTCCGAGCGACAGACGTTCGTATCCGTGATCGATGGGAATCGGCGTCGCGACGCCCGCATCGACGACTTCGAGCGTCATGCCGACCGAACGCGACAGCGCGTTGATGGCCGCGCCTCCGCTCAGGAAATTCGCGACCATCTGCGCGGTCACTTCCTGCGGATACGAACTCACGCCCTCTTTCGCGATGCCGTGATCGCCCGCAAAGACGATCATCGCCGGACGCTCGATGCGCGGCTTGACCGTGCGCTGAATCAGACCCATCTGCAGCGCGAGGGATTCGAGCCGGCCGAGGCTGCCCGGCGGCTTCGTTTTCATGTCGATGATGCGGCGCAGTTCCGCTTCGATGGCGCGGTCGAGTGCGCGGGGCAGCGGGAGGTCGTTGAGGGTGGACATCGAAATTCCTCTCATGAGCGATGAATGGATGGCACGAGCGCTTCGTGCTCGCCGTCGCGGATCAACGCGAGCGGATAGCCGAAGGCCGCGCTGGCGCGTTCGGGCGTCAGAACGTCGGTGACGCGGCCCGCGAAGGCGCCGCCTCGACCGTCGAGCAACAATGCGTGCGTCGCGAAACGGCGCGCGAGATTCAGATCGTGGCACGAGAACACGATGGTGCGCGCGTGCTCGCGCGCCGCGTCGCGCAGTGCATGAAGACAATCGATCTGATGATGCAGATCGAGATGCGAAAGGGGTTCGTCGAGCAACAGCAGCGGCGCGTTCTGGCACAACACTGCGGCCAGTGCGACGCGCTGGCGTTCGCCGCCGGACAGCGTCAGCACGTCGCGCGCGGCGAACGCCGCGAGGCCGAGCATGTCGAGCGCGGCGCGCGCGGCGCTGCGATCGTCGTCGCTTTCCCAGCCCCAGCCGGCCAGATACGGAAAGCGGTTGAGCAGCACGGTATCGAGCACGGTCGCGCTGAACGCGTCGTGCGTGGCTTGCGGCATCAACGCGCGTTCGCGTGCTAGATCCGCCGCGCGCCATGACGCGAGCGCGCGGCCTTCGAGCGACACGCGGCCCGATGCGGGTTTCATGAGGCCCGCCAGCACGTTGATAAGCGTCGTCTTGCCCGCGCCGTTCGGCCCGGCGATGCACCACACCTCGCCCGCCGACATCGTCTGCGTGAGACCGTCGATCAGCGTGCGCGCGCCCGCGCGAAGCACGATGGCATCGAGATGCAGCGTCATCGCGGTCTCCGCAGGAGCATCCACAGGAACATCGGCACGCCGATCAACGCGGTGACGACGCCCACCGGCAATTGCGCGGGCGCGATCACGGTACGCGCGGCGAGATCGGCGGCCATCACGGCGAGACCGCCCGCGAGCGCGGCGGCAGGCACGAGCATGCGCTGATCGTTGCCGAACGCGAGGCGCAGCAGATGCGGCACCACGAGCCCGACGAAGCCGATGGTCCCGGCTGTCGTCACCGCGGCCGCCGCGGCGATCGACGCCACGAGATAGACACGCAGCCGCACACGTTCGACCGGCACGCCGAGCGCGCGCGCCGCGGTGTCGCCGCGCAGCAGCACGTTCAGTTGCGGCGCGACCGGCACGATCGCGATGAGCGCGACGGCGAGCGCGATCAGCGCGGGCCACGGCGCCCCCGCGCCGTTGAGATCGCCCGTCAGCCAGAAGATCATGCCGCGCAGCCGGCTTTCGGGCGCGATGCTCAGAATCAGCGTGATCAACGCGCCCCATCCGGATGCGATCACGACGCCCGTCAGCAAGAGTCGCGGCGACGCGTCCGGTCCGCTTTGCCAGAGGTCCTTGCGCGCGAGTCCGAGCACGATGACGATCGATGCGAACGCGCCCGCGCACGCGGCGAGATCGACGCCCCACCACGGCAACGCGGCGAGCATCGCGGCGAGCGCGAAGGCTGCCGCGCCGCCGGACACGCCGAGCACGTAAGGCTCCGCGAGCGGATTGCGCAACAGCACCTGCAACAGCGCGCCGGCAAGCGCGAGCAGCGCGCCGGATGCAAAGCCTGCGAGCGCGCGCGGCAGGCGCAATGTGAGCACGATTTCATCGGCGATATCGGGTGTCGCGGCATGCGCGTGAAAGAGCGCGCCGATCGCGCGCGATACCGGCAACGCGACGCTGCCCAGCGCGAGCGACGCGACGAGCACGACGAGCGCCGCAATGCCGAGCGCGCTCCAGATCGCAGCCGCGCGACTCGCGTTCATCGCGCGCGGGCGCTCACTGACGCGACTCACGACGCGACTCACGACGCCGCTCACGACGCCGCTCACGACGGATGCCAGCCGAGCGTGACATAGGCGCCGCGTCGTGGCGTGTTGTACGAGTACGCGAGTTCATAGTCCTTGTCGAACAGATTGTCGATGCGCGCCGTGACGTACCACGACTTCGAGATGTCGTAGCGCGCCGACAGATTCACGATGCCATATCCCGCGAGCGTCGAATCGTAATCGCTGCGCTCTCCGCTCACGATCCACTCGCCGCCGACGCGCCAGCGCCCGATCGTGCGATGCGCGGTGAGCGTCGCGAAATGCCGCGCGCGGCGCGTCAGGTCCTGGTGATTCGTTTCGTCGACGGGATTCTGGAACGTCACGCCCGCGCGCACATCCGTTGCGCCGACATGGCCCGCCCACGATCCCTCGATGCCCTGCACTTTCGCGCGCCCGACGTTCTGCGCGACATAGTAGAAGCCGCCATCGGACACATAGTCGATCAGATTCGAATAGCGCGTCTGGAACAGCGTGACGCGCGCGACGCCGAGCGCATTCGATGCGTACTGCAACGCTGCCTCCACCGAATGGCTGCGCTCCGGCCGAATCGACGGATTGCCGCTGAACGGATAGTAGAGGTCGTCGAAGCTCGGCGCGCGAAACGATGCCGAATAGCTCGCGCTCGCCTTCCAGTGCGTATCGAAGTTGTACGCGTAGCCCAGATAGTAGCTGTTCGCGCCGCCGAAATCGGAATACTGGTCGTGACGCAAATTCGCCTGCACATCGCTCGCGCCGATATGCCCCACGTAGCCCACGAACACCGAGTTCACGTGACGATCGGGCGCGCTGAACTGATCGGAATCGAGCGTCTGATCGAGATGCTCGTAACCGAAGAGCAACTTGTGCGCCTCGGTGATCCTGACATCGTTCTGCCAGGTGTATTGACGGTTCTCCGAGTTGAAGCGGCTCGTATAGACGCCGTTCTGCTCGATATTCGCGCGGTCCTGTCCCTGCCCGATGATGAAATGCGTAGTCCAGTCGTCGGTGATCCTGCCGTTCGCGAACACGGACGCGGAGCGCACGCGGTCGTGCGTTTCGTTGATGTCGGCGGGCTGGCCGTAGGCATCGTCGAAACTGTTGATGCCGTTCGATTGCAGGAAGCGCACGCCCGCGTCCCATTTGTCGCTGAACTGGTGCCGCAGCGTCGCCGCGACGCTCTCGTTCAGATAGCCGTTCGCGTTCGGATTCGCGCCCGGCGCGATGGCCGGATCGAGCGACGAAAAGCCGTCGGTCTTCTCGCGCGAAACGTTCAGGCTGAAGGTCGTGCGGCCGTCCTTGTCGAGCGCGCCGTTCACGCCCGCTGACTGACGCTGCGTGTGATAGCTGCCGTACTCGGCCTCGAAGCTGAAACGCGGCGGATGCGGCTCGCCTTCCTTCGTGAAAATCTGCACGACGCCGCCGATCGCATTCGAACCATACAGCGCCGATACATTGCCGTTGACGACTTCGACGCGCCCGATCTGGTCGAGCATCAGTTGCGACAACTGCGCCGCGCCGAGCGAGACCGATTCGACGCGCACGCCGTCGATCAGAACCAGCGATTGCGACGACGCCGCGCCGCGTATAAAGAGACCCGAGTTCGCGCCCGGTCCGCCATTGCGCGTGACCTGCACGCCGGGTGCGAGCGCGACGAGGCCGAGCGCGTCAGTGGCATTGGTGTCGGCGATGTCCTGTTCGTCGAACACCGACGTCTGCGGGATCGATTCGGCGAGCGGCTGCGGCGCGCGCGTCGCGGTGACGACGACCGGCGCAAGCGTTTGCGATGAGTCGTCGGCCGCGTGCGCGGTGCTGGCGAGCGGCAAGATAATGAGCGCGGCGAGCGCGCCCAGAGGCGATGACATGGTGTGAAGCTTTCCCGTGGAGCGTGAGCGCGACCCCGCTCCCCGCGAGGACGATGCGCGACGAACGCATCGCGCGATATGCGCCGATGCGTCGAGCCTTGGCCGGTATCCGGGCTGGCGACGGATCGTCTCGCCTTCCCGCGCATTCGTGCGCAGTGGCGTCGACACGTTTCTTGCAGTCGCGACCGTGCGATGAAATTCGACACGCTCGCGCTGCAAAAACGCGCATGAGACGACTTGCAACTTGCGTTGCGGTCGCTTACCGTTGCGGGGGCAGCACAGGTTGGCTCGTCCCGGTTGAACTTCGGGGACTTCGCTCCCTGTTTCCCGTTTGACTGCATCCGCGAGATCCGCGGATGCGAGCACCAAAAGTGCGGCAAGTGTAGGAGCGCGGGTTGGGGCCGTCAAGAAAACGGCGCGGACAGATTGGCGCGGCGCATGACGAATCTAACGAGAAACAGCCGGGCCTGTCCTCAACGAGCGAAGCATCGGCGCTCGCGTTTATCTGCACACGAATGCATGACGACATGCGCTTGATTCGATGGATTAAGCGCGAGATCGCATGCTGTTACGTCTCGAAACGAGACAATTATCGGAAGCTCCGTTGAACCGCGCTAAAATGCGAGGTCTTTAGAGGACGCAGCACATGCTCAACGAACTCGAATCACTGTCAGGAAATATCGGCCGGCTGATCCAGATCAGCGAGCGCCACAAGCAGGCGCGCGAAGCGCTGCAGGAACAACTCGAACAGCTGCGCGCCGATCACGCGAACGTGCAGGCCGAACTCGAGCAGGTGCGTGAAGAACGCGACACGCTGCAATCCGAACGCGACTCGCTCTCCGCGAAAATCGACGACGCGCAAGTGCGCCTCAACGCGATTCTCGAAAAGCTGCCGCGTGCGAAGTCCGCGCAACATGCCGAAGCGGACAATCAACTCGATCTCCTCGAAGCCGATTCCCAGGAAGCAACTGAAGCGGAATTGCACGGCGAACATCATCAGGGAGAGAAGGCATGACGAACACGCAGATCGAAGTTTCCATTCTCGGGCAGCCGTATCGCCTCGCGTGCTCGCCGGAAACGGAAGGCGCGTTGCGCGAAGCAGTCGCGCGCGTCGACGCCGAGATGAACAAGGTGCGCAATGCAAGCAACGTGCGCGGCACGGATCGCATCGCAGTGATGGCGGCGCTTTCGCTGGCGTCGGAATTGCTTAAGCTGCAAGACAGCGTGCGTCACGGCGAGGCTTTCCCCGCCGAGGAAATCCGTCGCACGATGCATTCGATGAACGAACAACTGGGCGCCGTCATCGCGCAATACGAAGCGCAGTAAGGTGCCTGCGCGTCGAGTCAATCAGCGCGCAAAGTCAATCGAAAAAAGAAACCGTCGAATTGATGACTAGAGGCTGCAGAAGGCAAACGATTGGTGTAGAGTGACGTTTCCCTGCCTGGTTCGCCAAGGTCATATATTCCTTGAACCAATGCTACATTGGCACGGTTGCGGAACCTTGCAACATGGGCGCGCGCGTCGCTAGTCCGATGTACCCGAAGTGTTGCTTACCGCGACCAATCTTGAACCCAGGTTCAGGATGCCGGCCTAGCGGCTGTGGCGGGGACCTCTTCAAAAGAACGGCATCGGTTTTTCCGATGCCGTTTTTTCTTTTTGCATCGTCGATTTCCGCATAGCGAACAACCATGCGCTACTGGCTGATGAAGTCCGAACCGGACGAAGCGAGCATCGATCATCTCGCGCACGCGCCGAAAAAAACCTTGCCATGGACGGGCGTGCGCAACTATCAGGCGCGCAACTTCATGCGCGATCAGATGCAGATCGGCGACGGCGTGCTCTACTATCATTCGAGCTGTCCGGAGCCGGGCATCGCGGGCATCGCGAAAGTGTGCTCGACGGCCTATCCCGATCCCACGCAATTCGATCCGAAGAGCGATTACTTCGATCCGAAATCCACTCAGGAAACGCCGCGCTGGATGCTCGTCGACGTGAAGTTCGTGAAGAAGACACCGCTGGTCCCGCTCGCCGCGCTGCGCGAGCACAAGGAACTCGCCGACATGCAGGTGCTCGCGCGCGGCAATCGCCTGTCGATCACGCCGGTGACCGAAGCGCAATGGCGATTTATTACCGAGCAACTCGTCTAACAAGGAACTTACGACACGCGGGCCGCGCCTAAAGTCCGTCGCGAATCACGCGATATCCCGCGTTCGGAGTCCTTCGATGATCAACAAGAAAACCGCTGCCGCGCTCGCGCTTCTCGCGATGTCGGGCGCAGCGCTCAGCTTCTCTCAAATGGCCGCCGCGCAAACGGTGATTACGCAGCCGCAGCCCTCGGGCGTGCTGTCCCTATCGGCGCAGGCCAACGCGCAAGTGCCGCAGGATGTCGTCGACATCACGCTCTTCTTCGAGCAGGAAGCGGCCGATCCCTCCTCGCTCACCAACACGCTCAATCAGCGCGCAGAAGCCGCGTTGCGCGAAGCCAAGGGCGTCGAGGGCGTGACCGCCAAGAGCGGCTCGTTCACCGTGTACCCCACCACCGACCGCGACGGCAAGATCTCCGCGTGGCGCGGCCGCACGGAAGTCGTGCTCGAATCGCACGATTTCGCGGCGGCGTCGAAGCTCGCGGGCAAGATGAGTTCGTCGATGCAGGTGGGCAGCGTCGCGTTCTCGCTGTCGCCGGAAGCGCAGCGCGCGGCGGAGCAGAAGCTCGTTTCGCAAGCCATCGATTCGTTCCGCAAGCAGGCGCAAACCGCAGCGCAAGCGTTCGGCTATAGCAATTTCACGATTCGGGAAGTGAATGTCGGACGCAGCGGGAATCAGCCGCGCCCGATCATGATGATGCAGGCGCGCGCGATGAGCAACGATGCGAAGATGGCCGCGCCGATCGCCATGGAAGCGGGCACGTCGACGGTGACCGTCGACGTCTCCGGCTCGGTGCAGATGGGACGTTGAACGATGCGTTGCGGGGCACGCCGCCCCGCAACCGTCAAGCTTTTGCGGATTCGGGCGGCAGGCGCAGATTGCGCTTGTACGCCCACACCATCATCAGCACGCCCGCGATGATCATCGGCAGCGAAAGCCACTGGCCCATCGAGAGGTTGAACGCCAGCAGGCCGAGATAATCGTCCGGCTCACGCGCGAATTCCACGGTGAAGCGCGCCAGTCCATAACCGATCAGAAACAGCGCGGAAATTGCGCCCACGGGCCGCTGCTTGCGCGAGAACGTCCAGATCACGATGAACAGCACGAGCCCTTCCAGCGCGATCTCGTAGAGCTGCGACGGATGGCGCGGCAGCATGTGGTAACGCTGAAAGATCTCGGTGAGATGGTATTGCGCATCGAGTTGCGGATTTTTCGCGAGCCAGATCGCGTCGTCGTTGGTCGAATTCTGGAACAGCATCGCCCACGGCGCGTTCGGGTCCGTCACGCGGCCCCACAGCTCACCGTTGATGAAGTTGCCCAGACGCCCCGCCGCGAGGCCGAGCGGCACCATTGGCGCGACGAAATCGGTCACCTGCAGCCAGGTGCGTTTGCGATGAAACGCGAACAGCACCATCGCGAGCGTCACGCCGAGAAAGCCGCCGTGAAACGACATGCCGCCTTCCCACACCTTGAAGATGTCGAGCGGATGCGCCGCGTAATAGCTCGCCTTGTAAAAGACCACATAGCCCAGGCGGCCGCCGAGAATCGTGCCGAGGACGCCGTAGAACAGCATGTCGTCGATGTCCTTCGCGGTCCAGCCTTGCGCCGCGACATACGGCAGCCGCAGACGCAGCCGCCCGATGACGATGGCCGACACGAACGCCACCAGATACATGAGGCCGTACCAGCGCACGGCGAGCGGTCCGAGATGGATCGCGATGGGATCGAAATTGGGATGTATGAGCATTCTGAAGTGAGAGCTTGAGCGAACTACAAGGGCGAATCATACAGAACCCGCGCTTTCGGCCCGCGAACGGACGATCTCGATGAACCCGGCGAGCACCGGGCTCACTTCCGCCGCGCGCCACACGAGCCCGGTCTCGACGACCGTTTCCGATGCGCCCGCCACGCGCAGCGGACGATACACGACGCCCGTGCGCCGCAGATGACGCAGCGACTGCGGCACGAGCGCGACGCCCATGCCGGCGGACACGAGACTCACGATGGTCTGCATCTGGATCGCCTCCTGGCCGATGCGTGGCGTCAGTCCCGCCGCGCCGTAGCAGCCCATGATGATGTCATACAAACCGGGCGCGAGCCGTCTCGGGAAGACGACGAGCGGCGCCACAGCGAGATCGTGCAGATCGACGGGCGTATCGGCCCATTCCTGCGGGCCCTGCCCCAGTTCCAGCGCCGCATCGGCGGACATCGCGATGACGAGCGGTTCGCGCGCGACAGCCAGATATGACAGCGCGCTCGCGTAGCGCGGCGGCAGCGGCGGAATCACGAGGCCCGCGTCGATGCGCCCGGCGACGAGTTCTTCGATCTGCACGTCGCTGGTCGCTTCGGTCAGTTGCAGCCGCACGCCGGGATAGCGCGCGCCGAAATCGCGCAGCAGCGCTGGCAGAAGACCGTAATCGGCGGTGGAAACGAACGCGAGCGACAGCACGCCCGCCTCGCCGCGCGCGAGCGATTGCGCGAGCGGGCGCAGCGCATCGGCGGACGCGAGCAGGCGGCGCACTTCCGGCAACAGATCCTTGCCGACGGGTGTCAACTCCACGGTCCGTTTCGTGCGCACGAAGAGCGCGACGCCAAGCGCGTCTTCCAGCGCGCGGATCGCCTGCGAGAGCGGCGGCTGTGTCATCGCGAGACGCGCGGCGGCGCGGCCGAAGTGCATCTCCTCGGCGACCGTCACGAAATAGCGCAAGAGACGCAGCTCGATGGGCGGATTTCTCTGCTCCATTGATATGTCTTGCGACCTAATAAGCCTTGAATAATATATTGGACAGACGCATCGCGGGGGCTGCATTCTTGCTGCACTAGACCAAAAACGTCCCTCAGGAGCACACCATGGCCTTCAATCGTCGCTCGAAGCACATCACCCAGGGCGTCGCGCGCTCGCCCAACCGTTCGATGTATTACGCCCTCGGCTACAAGGAGGAAGACTTCGACAAGCCGATGATCGGCGTCGCGAACGGGCATTCCACCATCACGCCGTGCAACGCGGGCCTGCAGCGCCTCGCGGATGCCGCCATCGAAGCGATCAAGAAGTCCGACGCCAATCCGCAGATCTTCGGCACGCCGACGATTTCGGACGGCATGTCGATGGGCACCGAAGGCATGAAGTACTCGCTCGTGTCGCGCGAAGTGATCGCGGACTGCATCGAGACCGCCGTGCAGGGCCAGTGGATGGACGGCGTGGTCGTGATCGGAGGCTGCGACAAGAACATGCCGGGCGGCATGATCGGCATGGCGCGCATGAACGTGCCGTCGATCTACGTGTACGGCGGCACCATCCGCCCCGGCAACTGGAAGGGCAAGGATCTGACGATCGTGTCGTCGTTCGAGGCGGTCGGCGAATTCACGGCGGGCCGCATGTCGGAAGAGGATTTCAAGGGTGTCGAGAAGAACGCGTGCCCGTCGACCGGTTCGTGCGGCGGCATGTACACGGCCAACACGATGAGTTCGTCGTTCGAGGCGCTCGGCATGTCGCTGATGTATTCGTCGACGATGGCCAATCCGGATCAGGAAAAGGTCGATTCCGCCGCGGAATCGGCGCGCGTGCTCGTCGAGGCGGTGAAGAAGGATCTGAAGCCGCGCGACATCATCACGAAAAAGTCGATCGAGAACGCGGTCGCGCTGATCATGGCGACGGGCGGTTCGACCAATGCCGTGCTGCACTTTCTGGCGATCGCGCACGCGGCGGAAGTGGAATGGAGCATCGACGACTTCGAGCGCATGCGCAAGAGAGTGCCGGTGATCTGCGATCTGAAGCCGTCGGGTCAATATGTCGCGACGGACCTGCACAAGGCCGGCGGCATCCCGCAAGTGCTGAAGATCCTGCTCGAAGCGGGCCTCCTGCACGGCGACTGCATGACGATCACCGGCCGCACCATCGCGGAAGAACTGAAGGATGTGCCAGCCAAGCCGCGCGCGGATCAGAAGGTCATCTTTCCGATCGAGAAGGCGCTCTACAAGGAAGGCCATCTCGCGATCCTGCGCGGCAATCTCGCTGAAGACGGCGCGGTCGCGAAGATCACGGGCCTGAAGAATCCGGTCATCACCGGCCCGGCGCGCGTGTTCGACGATGAGCAAAGCGCGATGGACGCGATTCTCGCCGACAAGATCAAGGCCGGCGATATCCTCGTGCTGCGCTATCTCGGTCCGCAAGGCGGTCCCGGCATGCCGGAGATGCTTGCGCCGACATCGGCGATCATCGGCAAGGGGCTGGGTGAGTCGGTCGGCTTCATCACCGACGGGCGCTTCTCGGGCGGCACGTGGGGCATGGTGGTCGGCCACGTCGCGCCGGAAGCGTATGCGGGCGGCACGATCGGGCTGGTGCAGGAAGGCGATTCGATCACCATCGACGCGCACAAGCTGCTGCTGCAACTGAACGTGGATGATGCCGAGCTCGCGCGCCGCCGCGCCGCGTGGAAGAAGCCCGCGCCGAAGTACACGCGCGGCGTGCTGGCGAAGTTCGCGGCGCTCGTGCAGCCGGCGAACAAGGGGGCGGTGACGGGGTGATTCGGCATCGAGCCGATATGACGAAGGGGCGCACGTGCGCCCCTTTTCTTCGTGTGCCTTCGGTGCGCTAAAGCGCGCTCATTCCCCCCGCTGACGCCGCAACTCGCTCTCGACCGCCTCGCGCACCCATTCGCTCATCCGGCCTTCGAGCGCCATCGCGACTTCGCGCGTGATCGCCGAGACGAGTTGCGTCGAATGTTCGCGCAGGACTTCGCGGCAGCGCTCTTCGATCAGCGCGCGCGCCTCGCCCGTCAGAAAGCCCGTGAAACGGCCGCGCAGCCGCTCGGCGATCTGCTCCGCATCGTATTCGATCGCCTCGGCGCCCGCGGACGGCGCGCGCGCATATTCGGGCTTGCCGGGCACGACGACATCGGTCAGGACGGGGATCGACGGATCGAAGGATTCGGGCGTATTGGTCATGTCGGGAGGTCTCCTCTTTATCTAAGCGGAGCATAGTGCAGCGCGCTGGCGCTCTCTGTGCGCTCAACCGCCCTGCTTGTGCGTCTCGATCGCATAGCCGCGATCGCGATAGAAGCGATAACGCTCGCGGCCCGCGGCGAGTTCGTCGCCATCGCTGCCGACGATCTCCACCAGCCGCTCGAAGCGCGCGAACTGCGCGGACACCGGCGCGCCGAGATTCACGAGCACCTGATGATGCGGCGCTTCGTCGAGATTCGACGTGAGCACGACGGGCGTGTCCTGCGCGAGCGGGCTCTTCGCCATGCAATGCGGCACGAACTCGAGCGGCTGGAAGGTCCACAACTGCTCGTCGAACGCAGCGAGACGCTGCGGTTCGGCGAGCACGACGAGCGGCTTGCCGCTCAGATACGCCTTGCGCGCGAGGCGGCAGGCGTACGCGAGCGGATCGCCGACGTTCGTATGAAAGTCGATGCGGGTCATGCCTGCCTCATGTGCTTCATGCGCCGGCGCGATCGATCAGGAACTGCGAGAGCAGCGGCACCGGACGGCCCGTCGCACCCTTCGCCGCGCCGCTCTTCCACGCGGTTCCTGCGATGTCGAGGTGCGCCCACGGATAAGCCGTCGCGAAGCGCGACAGGAAGCACGCCGCCGTCACGCTGCCCGCCGGACGACCACCGATGTTCGCGACATCCGCGAAATTCGACTTGAGCTGATCCTGATACTCGTCGTCGAGCGGCAGACGCCAGGCCGGATCGACCGCTTCGCGCGACGCGTCGAGCAGTTCGCCCGCGAGCGCGTCGTCCTTCGAGAACAGACCCGTGTTGTGATGACCCAGCGCGATGATGCACGCGCCCGTGAGCGTCGCGATATCGACCACGGCGGCGGGCTTGAAGCGCTCCGCGTAGGTCAATGCGTCGCACAGGATGAGGCGGCCTTCGGCGTCGGTGTTGAGCACTTCGATGGTCGTGCCGTTCATCGCGGTGATGATGTCGCCAGGCTTCACCGCGTTGCCCGCGGGCATGTTCTCGCAGGTCGGGACCACGCCGATCACGTTGAGCTTCAGGCCCATCTCGGCGACCGCGCGCATCGTGCCGAACACGGAGCCCGCGCCGCACATGTCATATTTCATCTCGTCCATCGCCTCGCCCGGCTTGATCGAGATGCCGCCCGAGTCGAACGTGATGCCCTTGCCGACCAGCACGACCGGCGCATTCTTGCCCTTTGCGGCCGCGCCCGCGCCCTGATACTGCATGACGATGAATTGCGGCGGCTCGACCGAGCCCTTCGCGACCGACAGGAACGAGCCCATGTTGAGCGCTTCGATCTGCTTCTGGCCGAGCACTTCGACTTTCAGCTTCCAGTCGCGGCCGAGCTTCTTCGCGGTCTGGCCGAGATAGGTCGGCGTGCAGACGTTCGGCGGCAGGTTGCCGAGATCGCGCGTGAGATCCATGCCGTTCGCGATCGCGACGCCCTGCTTGAGCGCGACCTTGGCCGCTTTCTCGTCGGCGGAATCGATGCTGAACACGATCTTCTTCAAGGAGCGCGCGCCGTTGTCGGGCTTGCTCTTCATCTGCGTGAACTTGTAGGTCAGCTCGCGCAGCGCGAGGATCGCGGCGCGCACGGCCCAGTCGCCGGTGCGTTCCTGGATCGGCAATTGCGCGAGCGTGAAGGTCGCCTGGCCGATCTTCGAGCCGAGCACGACGCGCCATGCGGCGCGCACGGCTTCGCCATACGCTTTCTGATTGAAGGCGTCCTGCTTGCCGAGACCGACGAGCAGCACGCGCGATGCGCCGATGCCGGTCACTTCGGGCACCATCAGTGTCGTGCCTGCGCGGCCGCTCATGTCGCCGGCTTTCACGACGCGCGTGATCAGGCCTTTGGTCGCGACATCCATGTCGAGCGCGGCGCCCGTGAGCGTCTGCGCTTCGAAGATGCCGAGCACGATGACATCCGACTTTCCGGTAAGGAAACCATTTGCCTCGCCCTTGCTCCAATCACAGGCTTTTATGCTAAAGTCCATCGCGCTTATCCTCGGATAAAATCTTGGCTGAAGGATGAAAGCCGCAATTATCCGCTATTTTTTCCGCGGCGGTCACAGGCAGGCGGCGTGAGGGTAAGCGAAGACCCTTCCCGTAAGCCACGAGATGCGTGCATGATTTCCGCATCGCCGCCGGCTCCAAGCAAAAATTCAATGATCTTCGAACGCTCCCTGCAGCGCGAACTCGCGTATACGGCCGGCGCCGTGTTCATGGTGCTGCTCACGATCATGCTCACGACCATGATGATCCGCATCGTCGGCTTCGCGGCGCAGGGTCAAATCGACCCGAAGGACGTCGTGGTGCTGATCGGGCTTACCGTCATCGGCTATCTCGCGGTCATGCTGATCGTGACGCTGTTCGTCTCCATTCTCTTCGTGCTCACGCGCTGGTATCGCGATTCGGAGATGGTCGTGTGGCTCGCGTCGGGCGTGAGTCAGACACAGCTCATCAAGCCGATCGCCGTGTTCTCCACGCCGATCATCATCCTCATCATCTTCTTCGCGTTCGTCGGCTGGCCGTGGTCGAACCAGCAGAGCAAGCTCATCAAGCAGCGCTTTCAGCAGCGCGACGAAGTGTCGTTGCTCGCACCCGGGCAGTTCCGCGAATCGCCGTCGAGCCATCGGGTGTTCTTCATCGAGAAGATGTCGCCGGACCAGAGCCAGGTGCAGAACGTGTTCGTGACGAGCACGGAAGGCGGCAAGGTCAACGTGATCGTCTCGCAGACCGGCCACACGGAAACGCGCGAGGACGGCGACCGCTTCATCGTGCTCGACAACGGCCGCCGTTATGACGGCGAGCCCGGCCAGCCAAACTTTCGCATCATGGAGTTCGAGCGTTATGGTGTGAAGATTTTGAGCCATCAGGTCGTCAACACGCCGACCACGACGGGTATCTCCACGCCTGACCTGCTCGCCAATCCGACCAACGAGAATCTTGCGGAATTCGCCTGGCGTCTGGGCCTGCCGCTCATCGCCATCAATCTGATGCTGCTCGCCATTCCGCTTTCCTATCAGAACCCGCGCCGCAGCCGCACGATCAATCTCGTGATGGCCGTGCTGATCTACCTGACCTACTCGAACCTGCTGAATGTCGTGCAGTCGTGGATCGAGCAGGGCAAGCTGTCGTTCGGCGTGGGGCTGGTCGGGCTGCATGTCATCGTCGGGGCGCTCGTCGCGTTCATCTTCTGGCTGCGGATCCGCAACCGGCCGCTCTTCAGGCTGCCGTCGCTGTCGAAGGGGGCCTGACGTGTTGCGCATTTACGAACGATACTTCGCGCGCCAGATCTATCTCGCGTTCATCTTCATCCTGTTCGCGTTCTCGGGCCTGTTCTTCTTCTTCGACCTGATCAACGAACTCAACACGGTCGGGCACGGCAACTACAAGTTCACGCTCGCGGTGCTGCGCGTCGGGCTGCAGACGCCGTCGCGCTTCTACGAAATCATCCCCGTCGCCGCGCTGATCTCGGCCATCTATGTGTTCGCGCAAATGGCGGCGGCATCGGAGTTCACGATCTTTCGCGTGTCGGGGCTGTCGACCGGCGCGGCGCTGCGCTCGCTGCTGAAGATCGGCGTGCCGATGGTGCTCATCACGTACCTCATCGGCGAAGTGGTCGGGCCTTACACCGATCAGTTGTCGGAGCGCGTGCGGCTGGAGGCGCTCGGGTCGTCGGTGTCGTCGAACTTTCAGTCGGGCGTCTGGGTGAAGGACACGCTGACGGCGAAGGAAAACGGCGAGCAGGTGACGCGCTTCGTCAACGTGGGCACGCTGAATCCCGACACGACCATCGCCAACGTACGCATCTACGAGTTCGATTCAAAGTTCCGGCTGACGAACGTGCGTATCGCGAAGAGCGGCGCGTACGAGCCGCCCGGACACTGGAAGCTCACGGGCGTGACGGACACGCAACTGAGCGACGCGCCGCCGCAAGCGGCGAATCCCGGCGATACGCTGAACCCGGTGTATCGCGCGAAGCAGACGACGCTGCCCGAGTATTCGTTGCGCTCCGAGTTGACGCCGCAGATCCTGTCGGTGCTGCTGGTGTCGCCGGATCGCATGTCGATGTTCAATCTGTTCCGCTATATCCAGCATCTGACGGAGAATCATCAGGATACGCAGCGGTATCAGATCGCGTTCTGGCGCAAGATTCTTTATCCGTTCGCGGTGTTCGTGATGCTGATCCTGTCGCTGCCGTTCGCTTATCTGCATACGCGCGCGGGCGTGGTTGGCATGAAGGTGTTCGGCGGCATCATGATCGGGATGAGCTTCCAGCTCGTCAACACGCTGTTCTCGCATATCGGCAATCTGAACACGTGGCCCGCGCCGATCACCGCGGCGGCGCCCGCCCTCGCCTATCTGGTGGTCGGTCTGATCGGGCTGAAGTGGGTGGAGCGGCACTGACGTTTCCTGCCAGGAGCGCGCAATGAAGAAGCACGGCATCATCCTGTTCGGCCACGGCGCGCGCGATCCGCGCTGGGCCGAGCCGTTCGAGCGGCTTGCGGCGAAATTGCGCGCTTCGAGAAGTGATCCGGTGTCGCTGGCGTTTCTCGAACTGATGTCGCCGGATTTGCCCGCTGCGGTCGCCCGGCAAGCCGCCGATGGTTGCGATGCGATCACCATCGTGCCCGTGTTCTTCGGGCAAGGCGGGCATGTGAGGAAGGACCTTCCGGAGATCGTCGATCAGTGCCGGGCCGCAAATCCGGGTGTGGCTATTTCCTGCGCGACGGCGGTCGGGGAGGATGATGCGGTGCTGGAGGCGGTGAAGGGGTATTGTTTGCGGCAGGTCGATCAACCGGGCTGATCGTTCAACGTTGGCCATTCGGCCGAATTCCAGCGCACGAAAACGCGAGCTATACTGGATATACATTTCAGTATATCCATGAGGTTCGCGGTGAACTTGCTCATTTCAAAGTGGGGCAACAGCCTCGCTGTACGTCTCCCGGCCGATTACCTCCGGCATACCGGACTCTCGGAGGGCGATCAGGTCCAGGCCAGTCTCACGGTCGACGGCGGAATCTGCCTTCGCCCGACCAAATGGGACCGCCGGGCGTTCGTGGCCGAGCTTGCCGAAACGCGCGACGCCATGCCGATGACAGAATCGGTTATCGATGAACTCCGACGTGGGGCTCGCTACTGATGGTCTACGTCGATACGAGCGTCCTGGTGGCGTTGTGCGTACGGGAGCGGATGACTGCCGCCGTGTCGCAATGGTACGCGTCCGTCAAGGACGATCTGATTTCAGGAGTCTGGTGCGTGACGGAGTTCGCCAGCGCGCTCGGCATCAAACGGCGCACCGGGCAGTTGACCGAGGAGCAATCGGCTTTTGCGTGGCGCAGCTTCGAGCGAATGTGCGCGAGCGACCTGAAACTGACGCCGGTCGAGCCGCCGGTTTTCCATCAGGCTGCCGTGCTCACGCTCGATGCATCGACCGGACTTCGGGCCGGCGATGCGCTTCACCTTGCCACAGCGCTTGATTGCAAGGCCAGAACGATTGCAACGCTGGATGCTGTTTTGGCGAACAATTCGAAGAGGAAGAAAATCAGGCCGGTGGAGTTTTGAGCCAGGGGGCAAACAAAAAGCGCACCGAATCGGGTGCGCTTTTTCGTTTGCCGATCCAACCGCCATCAAGCCGCCGCCTGCATCCCCTTCAAATGCACCTTCGGCTTGGCCGACGAAGCCCGCTCACGAAACGCCTCACCAATCATCAGCAAACTCGGCTGCGACGGGTCCAGCCATTCCTGCGCCTCACCCAACGCCATGCGCGCGAGCGTCAGCGTCAACGTGCGCTCGCGCGGCGTGCTGCACGCCTCGACGATCGCCACCGGCGTCGAACCCGGACGACCCGCATCGATCAGTTGCTGCGCGATATCCGGCGCGCTGTCGCGGCCCATGTAGAACACGAGCGAATCGGCCTTGGCCTGCTCGCGGATCTCGTCGCTGTCGGCGGCGCGCGAATGGGTCGCCAGCGCGACGCTGCGCGCCACGCCGCGCAAGGTCAGCGAGCGCTTGAGCGTCGCCGCGCTCGCGAGCGCCGCCGTGATGCCCGGCACCACTTCGAACTCGATGCCAGCCGCTTCCAGCGCGCGCATTTCCTCGTCGGCGCGGCCGAACAGCATCGGATCGCCGCCCTTCAGACGCACGACGACGCCATGCTCCAGCGCCGCATCGACGATCTGCTTGTTGATGAAGTGCTGAGCCGTCGAACGCTGTCCGCAGCGCTTGCCGACTGCGATCTTCTTCGCGTTCGGCGCGTAATCGAGCATCGCCGGTTCGACGAGCGCGTCGTGCAGCACGACATCCGCCTGTTCGAGCAAACGCATGCCGCGCACGGTGATGAGATCCGCCGCGCCCGGCCCCGCTCCGATCAGATAGACCTTACCCATAGCTTTAATCGATGAAATCAGACGGTCAGATGGTTCACGCAGAGAATGCACGAATCATACCGGCCGCGACCGTGTGATGCGTCGCCTCGTCGATCAGCACGAACGCGCCGGTGCCCTGATGCGTATCGTACTCGTCCGCGACGATCGGCTTTTGCAACGTCAGCGCCACGCGGCCGATATCGTTCATCGCGAGCGTGCTGCGATCGACCGAATGTGACAGCGTGTGCACGTCCAGCACCTCTTTCACCGCGCCGATGCGCGCGAACACCGTGCTGGTCGTGTGCTTCAGCAGATACTTGCGCTGCGGCGAAAGCGGCTCTTCGTCGAACCAGCAGATGTCGGCCTCGAGCTTCTTCGCCGGCTCGACCTTCTGAGCTGCATTGCGCACATGAGGCACGAACGTATCGCCGCGCGACACGTCGACGTCTTCCGTCAGGCGAATCGTCACCGTCTGGCCCGCGAACGCGCGATCCACCGGCGCGACGCCTCCCGGCACCGGCGCGATGATCTCGGCAACCGTCGCTTCGCGATTGGCCGGCAGCACCAGAAGCGAATCGCCGACGCGCACTTCGCCCGCTTCCACGCGCCCCATGTAGCCGCGGAAGTCATCGGCTTGCGAGCCATCCTGACGCGCGACCCACTGCACCGGGAAACGCAGCGCCTGATCGTTCGGCTGCGCAACCGGCAGCGATTCCAGCAGATCGAGCAGCGGTTCGCCCGCGTACCACGGCATGCGCTCGCTCGCGGTCACGATGTTGTCGCCCTTCAGCGCCGACACCGGCACGAAGCGCACGTTCGACAGACCGAGTTGATGCGCGAGCGTGACATACGCATCGCGAATCTCGTTGAAGCGCGCTTCGCTGTAGTCGACCAGATCCATCTTGTTGATCGCGACGATCGCGTGCTGCAGGCCGAGCAACTTGACGATCGCGCTGTGGCGCTTGGTCTGCGGCAGCAGTTGCGCGACGCCGTTCTCGAAGGTGACGCGCGTAGCGTCGACGAGAATGATCGCGGCATGCGCCGTCGATGCGCCCGTCACCATGTTGCGCGTGTACTGCTCGTGGCCCGGCGTATCGGCGATGATGAACTTGCGCTTCGCGGTCGCGAAGTAACGGTACGCGACGTCGATGGTGATGCCCTGCTCGCGCTCGGCTTCGAGGCCGTCGGTGAGCAGCGACAGATCGATTTCATCGCCGACCGTGCGCTTGTTCTTCGCACGCGAAATCGCGGACAACTGATCCGACAGCACAGCCTTGCTGTCGTACAGCAGACGGCCGATCAACGTGCTCTTGCCGTCGTCGACGCTGCCCGCCGTGATGAAGCGCAACACGCCCAGGTCTTCAGCTTGATAAATGCTCATGATTCTTTCGTTCCTCGGGGCGTGTGGCTTAGAAATAACCTTGCTTCTTGCGCTGTTCCATCGCGGCTTCGGATGCCTGATCGTCCATACGCGTCGCGCCGCGTTCCGTGATTTCCGTCACGGCCGTTTCGGCGATGATCTTCTCGACATCGTCGGCATCGCTCGCGACGGGGCACGTGCAGCTGATGTCGCCGACGGTACGAAAACGCACTTGCGCCACTTCCGACGTTTCGCCCTCGCGCAGCGGCGTGAGCGGCGTGAGCGGCACGAGCAAGCCGTTGCGGCGGATGATCTCGCGATCATGCGCGTAGTAGATCGACGGCAATTCGAGCTTCTCGCGCGCAATGTATTGCCACACGTCCAGCTCGGTCCAGTTCGAGATCGGGAACACGCGCAGATGCTCGCCCGCATGCAGACGCGCGTTATAGATGCTCCACAGTTCCGGGCGCTGCGCCTTCGGGTCCCACTGGCCGAATTCGTCGCGGAACGAGAAGATGCGCTCCTTCGCGCGCGCCTTCTCTTCGTCGCGGCGCGCGCCGCCGATCATCGCCGTATAGCCGTATTCCTCGATGGTTTCGAGCAGCGTCACCGCCTGCGCGGCGTTGCGCGAGTCCGTCTCGCGACGCAGACGCACGGTGCCCTTTTTGATCGAATCCTCGACATGGCCGACGACCAGTTCCGCGCCGATTTCCGCCGCGCGACGATCGCGGAAGTCGATCACTTCCTGGAAGTTGTGACCCGTGTCGATGTGAACCAGCGGGAACGGCAACTGGGTCTTGCGGCCCGCGCCGAGACCGAATGCCTTCAGCGCGAGATGCAGCACGACGACCGAATCCTTGCCGCCCGAGAACAGGAGCGCGGGCTTGCTGCATTCCGCGACGAGTTCGCGAATGATGTGGATCGACTCGGCTTCGAGCCAATCCAGGTGATCCATGCGCGTCGCCTTGTTGGCGATCGGTGCGGTGACGGTTGAGTCGAGCGTCGTGCTCATGTTCGTCGATCCTTTTTTATGCAGCGTCAGGCAATTTCCACTGCGACGATGCGTTCAATGACAGGGTGTGATGCGGCGTCTTGCGCGCCTTAAATCGCCGAACTCGGAGCTTCTTCGACGATCTTGATGTTCGTGATGTGCAGGCCGCATTCCTTCGTATCGCGCGATTCCCACCACCAGCGGCCCGCCCGGCTGTCTTCGCCGGGGCGCACCGCACGCGTGCAGGGCTCGCAGCCGATGCTCGGATAGCCGCGCGCATGCAGCGGGTTCACGGGCACATCGAAAGCTTTCAGGTAATCCCACACGTCGCTTTCGTTCCAGTCCGCGAGCGGATTGAACTTCGCGATGCCGCGCGGCGCGTCCTGCTCTTCCTCGTGCAGCTCGGCGCGCGTCACCGATTGCTCGCGACGCTGACCCGTGACCCACGCGGACACATCCGACAGCGCGCGATTGAGCGGCTCGACCTTGCGGATATGGCAGCAGCTCTTGCGCAAATCAATGCTCTCGTAGAACGCGTTCAGGCCGTGATCGCGCACATAGGCATCGACCGCGTCCTGCTGCGGATGGAACTGCTCGATGTCGTAGCCGTAGCGTTCCTTCACGGTATCGAGCATGCCGAGCGTTTCCGCATGCAGACGGCCCGTGTTCAACGAGAAGATGCCGATCTTCACGCCGCGCGAAAGAATGGCGTGCGTGAGCACCATGTCTTCGGCGGCGAGGCTGCTGGCTAGCTTGACGTTCTGGTGACGCGCGGCGATCGAATCGAGCAGCGCATCCAGGCGTTCAACCTTGGCTTGCAATTCAGGCGTCATGCGTCAGGCTCCAAGCGCTGCGACTAGCTTCGCGCGACGGCGGAACAGCGGTTCGAGATCGTCGGTCGCGCCCTGGTACAGCTCGGTGAATTCGTTGAACGCGTTGAGCGCGTCGTTGATGTCCTTGTCCGCGCGCACCGCGAACGCATCGAAGCCGCAGCGCGAATGGAACAGCACCTGATCGCGCAGCACGTCGCCGATCGCGCGCAGCTCGCCCGTCCACTGATAGCGCTCGCGCAGCAGGCGGCCGATGGAAAAGCCGCGGCCATCGCGAAACACCGGGAAGTCGACCGCGATCACGGAAAGCAAATCGAAGTCCGGCGCGAGATCGGCGGGTTCGTCGTCCGGCGCGAGCCACACACCGATGTCTTCCTTCGCGCGCGAGGCGACGATCGCCGCCTTGTGCTCTTTCCACAGCGCGAACGGCACGATGATCTTGCCGGCGGGCAGCGCATCGACAGCGGGCAATGCGCCGTCTTCGGCTGCGCGCACCACCGTGAAATTGTCTTCGACCACCGCGCGGTTCTTGATAATCAACGTCATTTGAAAATCCTTAAGCGTGAGCCTGGCGCGATGCGTACACGCGCTCCTTGAACGGCGCCATGCCGATGCGGTTGAACGTCTCGATGAAACGCTCGTCTTCGGCGCGGTTGTCGACGAAGGTATCGATCACTTGCGCGATCACGTCGGGCATTTCTTCCGCCGAGAACGACGGGCCGATCACCTTGCCGAGATGCGCGCCGGTCGCGCCCGAGCTCTGTTCGCCGCCGAGCGTCACCTGATACCACTCCGAGCCGTCCTTATCGACGCCCAGAATGCCGATGTTGCCGACGTGGTGATGACCGCACGCGTTGATACAGCCCGAGATGTTCAGCGACAGGTCGCCGAGGTCGTGCACGTAGTCGAGATCGTTGAAACGATCCTGGATCGCCAGCGCGATCGGAATCGACTTCGCATTCGCGAGCGAGCAGAAATCGCCGCCCGGGCACGCGATGATGTCGGTCAGAAGGCCGATGTTCGCCGTCGCGAAGCCGAGCGCCTTCGCGCGTTCCCACACGGTGTAGAGGTCACGCTTGGGCACATTCGCGAGAATCAGGTTCTGCTCGTGCGACACGCGGATTTCGCCGAACGAGAACTCGTCGGCGAGCGTGGCGACGTCGTCCATCTGCTGGTCGGTGGCATCGCCCGGCGCGATATGGCGCTGCTTGAGCGACAGCGTCACCGCCGCGTATCCCGGCACCTTGTGCGGGCGCACGTTGCGCTCGACCCAGCGCGCGAACGGCTTGCTTTCGATCAGATGCTTTTCGTAGGTCGCGTCGGTGTCGGCGAGCTTTTCGTAGACCGGCGGCGCGAAGAACTTCGACACGCGATCGACTTCTTCCTGCGTGATCGTCGACGGGCCGTCCTTCAGATGCTGCCACTCTTCCTCGACCTGCTTCGAGAACTTCTCCGCCGACAGCGCCTTCACGAGAATCTTGATGCGCGCCTTGTACATGTTGTCGCGGCGGCCGTAGCGGTTGTACACGCGCAGCACGGCTTCGCAATAGGTGATCAGATGCTGCCACGGCAGATCGCGCTTGATGATCGCGCCGACGATCGGCGTGCGGCCGAGACCGCCGCCCGCGAGAATGTCCATCACGACTTCGCCCTGCGCGTTCTTCTTCAGATACACGCCGAGGTCATGGACCTGCACGGCCGCACGGTCTTCCGCCGAGCCGTTCACCGCGATCTTGAACTTGCGCGGCAGCCACGCGAATTCCGGATGGAACGTCGACCACTGGCGCAGGATTTCCGACCACGGACGCGGATCGACGACTTCATCGGGCGCGACGCCCGCGAACTGGTCGGCGGTGATGTTGCGGATGCAGTTGCCCGACGTCTGGATCGCGTGCATCTGCACCGAAGCCAGCTTGCGCAGGATTTCCGGCGTCTCTTCCAGTTCGACCCAGTTGAACTGGATGTTGGTGCGCGTCGAGAAGTGACCGTAGCCGCGATCGTGCTCGCGCGCGATAGTGGCCAGCACGCGGAGCTGGTCGCTGCGCAGGTTGCCGTACGGAATCGCGATGCGGTGCATGTACGCGTGACGCTGCATGTACAGGCCGTTCTGCAGACGCAGCGGACGGAATTCCTCTTCGGTCAATTCGCCCGACAGCCGGCGGCGGACCTGGTCAGCGTACTGCGCGACACGTTCGTCGACGATGCGTTGGTCGATCTGATCGTATTGGTACATTCGGGGCCCCAAGTTCTTTTAAAAGCGCGGCGTCCTAGGTTACGCAGCGCGTCTCGTCCATCGAATATCCATTGAGTCGCTGTCGCGAGCGTCGTTCAGACGAAACGCTCATTTGCTAATGACAAAAACAGATATGGATATTGGAAAAATTGGACTGATAGTAAAGAACCTGCTATATATTGCAAACGACTGAAAAATTACTTTGATATGCCCGGTAGTAATAAGCAAAGGCTATAAATGAATCTGCATCAGTTCCGCTTCGTGCGTGAGGCCGTTCGGCAGAACTTCAACCTGACCGAAGCCGCGAAGGCGCTTTACACTTCGCAGCCGGGCGTCTCGAAGGCGATCATCGAGCTGGAGGACGAACTCGGCGTCGAAATCTTCACGCGGCACGGGAAACGCGTGAGATCGCTGACCGAGCCGGGGCGCATCATCCTCGCGTCGGTCGAGAAAATTTTGCAGGAAGTGGAGAGTCTGAAGCGGGTCGGTAAGGATTACGCTGCGCAGGATCAGGGCAATCTCGTCATCGCCGCCACGCACACGCAGGCGCGCTATTCGTTGCCCGCGGCGATCGCGGAGTTCAAGAAGCGCTTTCCGAAGGTGCACCTTTCGATTCTGCAAGGCAGCCCGACGCAGGTCGCGGAGATGGTGATTCACGATCAGGCGGATATCGCCATCGCAACCGAGGCCATCGCCAACTATAAGGAACTGGTGTCGCTGCCCTGCTTCCAGTGGCAGCATCTCGCCGTCATGCTGCCGGATCATCCGCTGCTCGAGCGCAAGACGCTTACGCTCGACGACCTCGCGCAATTTCCGATCATCACCTACGAAGCATCGTTCGCCGGGCGCACCAAGATCAATCAGGCGTTCGCGCTGCGCAATCTGACGCCGGACATCGTGCTCGAAGCCATCGACGCGGACGTGATCAAGACTTACGTCGAACTGGGGCTCGGCGTCGGGATTCTGGCGGATATCGCGTTCAACCCGGAGCGCGACAAACATCTGCGCGCGATGCCGGTCGGCCATCTGTTCGGCACCAACGTCACACGGCTCGCGCTGAAGCAGGGCGCGTATCTGCGCAGCTATGTGTATACGCTCGTCGAACTGCTGTCGCCTTCGCTGAACCGCAAGCTGATCGAGCAGGCGCTGTCGGGCGAGCACGAGAGCTACGAGCTCTGAATAAAATGGCAGCACGCGCTGCCGCAAAAAATTCCCTCCCTTGGAGACCTTTCCGATGACGTTGTCGAAGTTCACGCGCCGGCTCGTGGCCGGCGCAGCATTGTCTGTCCTGACCGCCGCCGCGCACGCGCAACTGAAGGTTGGCATCGATCTGTCCAGCACCGGCCCCGCCGCCGCGATCGGCATCACCAGCAAGAACGCGATGCTGATGTGGCCGAAGACCATCGCCGGGCAGAACGCGGAGTACATCATCCTCGACGACGGCTCGGACCCGGGCGCGGCCGTGCGCAATATCCGCAAGCTGATCAGCGAGGATCATGTCGACGTGATCGTCGGGCCGAACATCACGCCGGCCGCGCTCGCCGCGCTCGATCCCGTCGCCGAATCCGAAACGCCGATGATCACGCTGATCGGCTCGGCATCGGTCGTGGAGCCGCAGGAAGGCAAGAAGGTGTGGGCGTTCAAGATGGCCCAGACCGATCGCGCAATGGCCGATGTGATGACGCGTTACATGGCGAATCACGGCGTGAAGACGGTCGGATTCATCGGCTTCGCGGACAGCTATGGCGATAGCTGGCTCAACGAGTTCACCAAGTTCGCCGATCTCCGGCATATCAAAATTGTCGCGAGCGAGCGTTTCAACCGTACCGATGCGAGCGTCACCGGCCAGATTCTCAAGCTGATGGCAGCGAAGCCGGACGCGGTGCTGATCGCGGGCGCGGGCACGCCGACGGTGCTGCCGCAGCGCACGCTCGTCGAGCGCGGCTACAAGGGCGCGATCTACCAGACGCACGGCATCGCGACGCCCGAATTCATCAAGCTCGGCGGCAAGGATGTCGAAGGCACGCTGTTCCCGACGCAGCCGGTCGTCGTGGCGCGCACGCTGCCGGCCGATCATCCGTCGAAGAAGGCGGCGCTGGCATTCGCGAATGCGTACGAGGACAAGTACGGCAAGGGCTCGGTCACGCAATTCGCGGGCGATGCGGCCGGCGTGTATCCGCGACTGCAGGACGCCGTGGCGCGCGCGCTGAAGACGGCCAAGCCTGGCACCAAGGAGTTTCGCGTGGCGCTGCGTTCGGAACTGGAGCACGCGCATGAACTCGTCGTGCCGAACGGCGTGGTGAACACGAGCGCGACGGATCACGTCGGTCTGGATCAGCGCGCGAGCGTGATGGGTGTGATCAGGAACGGCGCGTTTACGTATCTCGCCCAGTAAATTCCGAACTTCGCGAAGTTCCGAAAACGTCCTGCCGTTGTTGCTTGCCGGCGCGGGCGTTTTCGGTCATAATCGCCGACTCGATTAGCTCGTTGCCTTGTCTCTTCTGGTACGCGCCGATTCGGCCCAGGTGGTGAAATTGGTAGACGCAGGGGACTCAAAATCCCCCGCCGCAAGGCGTGCCGGTTCGATTCCGGCCCTGGGCACCAGGATTTCCTGAAAAAGCCGCTCCATGTGAGCGGCTTTTTTGCGTTTGGGGCGGGCGTGTTCTGTCGCGCTGACGAAATCGCGCCCAAGCGTTTTCACTCGACGCCCGAGCGGCGTTCCGCTTCATCCTGAAGCACTCTCTTGTCGATATAGCGAACCAGCCAATCCGCCACAACCGGAGCGCCGTATCTGGCGAGGGCGCACGTTATGACGACAGGCCAATACTCCCGAAAAAATCCCAGCACGAAGTTCATCATCTTCCAGATCCCGCTTTACATTCATTCAACATGATTGAAAAAAAGTAGTACACCAAAGCATCCCGCAGCGGATGCATCGGCAAGATTGCCCTGACATCTTCACTAAACGAAGCCACGAGCAAGTATATCCACAGCAGCACGCCAATCAGAGAGGCGAAAATTCCCATATTTGCGATAACGATCGCCCGACCGATCCGTTGCCTCGATGCCCACAACTCGTTGCGCAACTCACCCGGCAGCACCGCCAGCGCGATATTCAAACTGACGCTGGACGCAACGAGCGAGATCGGAAAGAAATCGTCCTTGCCGGGTTGCTTCAGCGCCACCCGCAATATGTATTCGATCGCGCCCATGAAGAGCGGCAATCCGACGATCAACTGCCGCGCCGTCGCCTCGAAGCCGTTCGATTGCATTGCCGTCATCCTTTCGTAGCCGATGACACGCAATTTCGCCGATGACGTGACGCCGCGGAAGTCGTCCGAATGGCCAACCCTTGTCAACCATCACGCGCGCGCGAATGTGCGCAATCGCGTAGACGGACCGCACCGCACCGGCAAGAATGAGTCACCATCGGCATTTCAGAATCCCGGCGCGCGGGGCATCGCGGGGATGCTTGCGCGCGCGGCGCCCGCAGTTCGGGTTGCTTAGGACTTTCCTGATGTCGTGATCCGCTCGCGCGACGCGGCGAGCCATAACTCGAAGAAGAGTGCGACATGAATCGACCTGAATACTCGCTGTCTCTCGACTCCGTCATCTGCCATCGTTGCAACTTCGTGTCGCCCGCCGAGGAGGGCACCTGCCCGTCCTGCGGGGCCGATCGTCAAGGCGCGATATTCACGAGCGCAGCGGAAACCCGCGCGCCAGCGGCGTCCGTGCCCGTGCCGCTCGACATCCTCGATTGGGACGACAGCCACTGGCTGCAGCGCATGGTGCGTCGCAGGATGCTGACGTCGTATCCGAACTTCGTCGAACCGGGCGACTCGCAAGAGACGCAGCGCAAGCCCGCACGCACGGGGATCGCGGTGCTGGTCGGCGGGGTGGTCGCGAGTCTCGCGGTCGGCGCGTATTTCTACGTGCAACTGGACGACAACGCCCCACCGGCGAGCGTAGAACCCGGCATCAGCGTGGTTGGTCTGGTTCGCGAGCGCGCAGCCGCGCTCGTTGCCGATGCTTCGCGGCATGCTTCGGCGACGCGATCCAAAGCCGAATCGACGAATGCGCAGGCCGTCGCGCCAGCGTCATCGGCGCTGGCGCAGCCGAACCACCCACGAAATGAACACGCGCCAGCCGCGCCGGCTGCCCTGGTCGCTGCGCGTCCGGCGACGGAAACGCCGGCGATCGTCACACGCACCGAGCCGCGCGTCGCTGTAGCGAGCGCGCCGGCATCGGTCAGCACGCTCGCGGCCGCTGCGCCTGCGAAGCCTTCGATGCCGGCCGCTCCGGCGACAATAATCACCACGGCAAATCCGCCTGCGCCGATCGTCGCGTCATCGACTGCGGTCGCCGCAGCGAAGCCCGCAACGCCGAACGTCACGACGAGCGCGGCGGCTCCGACAGCCGCGTCCATCGCTGCGGCAGCGCCATCGATCAAACCGGCGACGCCGGTGATCGCATCGGCGCAAAAGCCGGAAGCGCGCACGAGCACGACGCCCGTCGCCGCAAAACCCGCGACACAGGCGACACAGCCGACGCAGCCGACCGAACCGCCGCGCAGCAAGACCGCAATCGCCACGCACGACAAACCGGCCGTCGCGCCGACGGTCGCCTCGATCGAAAAGCCCGCCGCGCCTCCGGCTCAACCGGTCCAGGAGCCGCTTCCCGCAGCCGTCGCGCGCAGCATCGCTGCGGCTCAGCAGGCGCTCGCCAGCCGCGATCTCACCGCCGCGCGCCGGCACATGCGCAGCCTCTATGCGAACGAGCCGCGCAGTCCGGAAATCCAGCAGCTTGCGGCCGAACTGTCGCGTCAGGAGCGCGCACGCGACAGCGCGATGGCGAGCGCACGCACCTGCGCCGCGAACGAAGACCCGGCGTGCGCGTTGCGCAACGCCCGTCGCGCCGTGGCGCTCGACCCGCGCAACGCGCAGGCGCAGGCGACCCTGCGCCGCGCGCTCGCCGTGCAGAACGAAACCAACACCGAGTACTTCCGCCAGGCCAGCGGGATTCCGAAGCCGACCACGCCGACGATGGCCTTCGACGGCCACTGGCGCGCAGGCACGCGGCATGGCTCAACGGCGGACGACGAAGCAGCGCGCGTCACGCTCTTCGGCTGGGGCGTGCCGACGGTATCGAAAGGACGCGGCGACGCACACTGAAGCACGGCGAAACAAATCCGCCGGTTGCGAACGGAATAAGCCACCGCGCCTATCCGTTTAAAGGTGACGAACGAACTGACGGCGCCCCGCGCTCGAGGAGTCACCATCATGCAAACCGGATTGTGGAGCCGCCTCGTCGCTTGCGCCGCCGCGGTCGTGACGTTGGCAGCTCTCGCCTCGTGCGGCGGCGGCTCGGACAACAGCATGCCGGCCGCCACGCGCTTCAAGATGTCGATCGTCGTATCCGATGGCGCCGTCGCCGCGCCGCACACGGACCCGAACCTGAAGAACGGCTGGGGCGTCGCGTTCAACCCGAACGGCTTCGTGTGGGTCGCCAACAACGGCACGCAGACGGCCACGCTCTACGACGGCAATGGCGTCGTGCAGTCGCTGGTCGTCTCGATTCCGCCGACCGCGACGGGCCCCGCGAACCCGACAGGCATCGTCTTCAACAAGGGGCCGGACCTCACGCTCACGCGCAATGGCAAATCGGGTGTCGCGGCGTTCATCTTCTCGGGTGAAGGCGGCTCGATCACCGCATGGGCGCCCGCGGTCGACATGACACACGCGTTCACCGTCGTCGATGCGAGCGCTTCGGGCGCCATCTACAAAGGACTCGCGATCGCCACCACGGCGGCGGGCGGCCATCGCCTGTACGCGACCGACTTCCACAACAACAGGATCGATGTCTTCGACGGCACGTTCACGCCACTCGTCGTTCCCGGCGGATTCAGGGATGCGCAGATCCCGGCGGGTTTCGCGCCGTTCGGCATCCAGGCGATCGGCTCGAAGATCTTCGTGACCTACGCGAAGCAGGACGGCGACGCCGAAGACGACGTGCCGGGCGCGGGCCAGGGCTTCATCGACGTGTTCGACGTCGACGGCAATCTCATGCAGCGCTTCGCGCAGAACGGTCCGCTGAACGCGCCGTGGGGTCTCACGCAGGCGCCCGGCAACTTCGGCTCCTTCAGCAACGACATCCTGGTCGGCAATTTCGGCGACGGCACGATCAACGCGTTCGATCCGACGAGCGGCGCATTCGTCGGCCAGTTGATGAACACCGACGGCACGACGCTCGTGCAGCGCGGCCTGTGGGGCATCGCATTCGGCAACGGTCTGCAGGCGCAGCCGACGAACACGCTCTTCTTCGCCGCCGGGCCGAATTTTGAAGCCGACGGCGTGTACGGCCGCATCGACATGCAATGATGCGCGCACCGCGTTTCCCTGGGCGATAACGCCGGCCTCGGACGTCCCTGCGTCCGCATGCGTATCGCCACGCTCGGCGCCGCCCGCTGTCGGGGCGGCGCTTTTTTGCCTACGCGAAACGCGGCCCGCGAGCGCCTGGCGCGGCTTGCTAGAATGCGCGCTTCAACTCCGCTCATCCGATGGACCTCGAAACCCTCCTCTTCTCCCAAGGCTTCGGGTCGCGCCGCCAGTGCCGCGGGATCGTGGCCGAAGGCCGCGTGCGCGTCGCAGGCGTCCTGCGCGACGACCCCCACGCGGACTTCTCCGTCACGCCCGGTCTCGAATTCGAAGTCGACGATCATCACTGGACGTATCGTGAAAAGGCGTACATCGCGCTCAACAAGCCCGCCGGCTACGAATGCTCGCGCGATCCGCAACATCATCTGAGCGTGTTTCATCTGTTGCCGCCGCAGCTCGTCGAGCGCGGCGTGCAGGCCGTCGGCAGGCTCGATCAGGATACGACCGGACTGCTGCTTCTCTCCGATGACGGCGCGTTCGTGCACGCGTTCACATCACCGAAACGCAAGGTGCCGAAGGTGTATCTCGCGACCGTGCGTCATGCGCTCGACGACGCGCAACTCACGAAACTGCGCGAAGGCGTGCTGCTGCACGGCGAAACGAAGCCGAGCGCCGCGCTCGCGGCAGAACGCCGCGACGAACGGCTGCTCGAACTCACCGTGCTCGAAGGCAAATACCATCAGGTGAAGCGCATGGTCGCGGCAGCGGGAAACCGCGTGGAGAAGCTGCATCGCGAGCGCGTCGGCGGGTATGCGTTGCCCGCCTCGCTCGCCGAAGGCGCGTGGCGCTGGCTCGACGACGGCGATCTCGCCGCGCTGCGCGGGACACCTTGACTTCGCGTGCGTTGCGCGCGCACGACGCCATCGATAGCTTGATGTCCGCCCGGGCCAACGAGCGCCCGCATCGGCGCGCATTCGACATGCAAATCAGTACAAGCCCTTAAGCATGGGCGCTGCGGCGCAGCATGCCTTCCGCGATCCGCCCTCTTATACTGGTCTTACGGATACCAATAATGACTATCAAAAAAGCAGGAGGGCATCATGGTCTCCCACTCGACCGCCGCGCTGATTGCGTTCGTCGCGCTGAGCGCTGTCCTCATCGGGGTGTTGGCCGTCGTCATGCACATGCGCCACAAGTATTCGCCGAATCTCATCGGCGCATTGATCGGCGCGTTGATGTGCTTCGTCCTGCTCGAAACGATTCCGGCGCTGATCTAGCGCCGCGCGTTCGCGCGTAGGAAATCGTCGACCGTCGGGTGGCGCAGCGCATAGCCCAGTTCGCGCTTCAGGCGCGCGTTGGAGAGCCGCCGCGATTCGCGCATGAACGAAAGCGTGATCGGCTCCAGACTCGCTTCGGCTTCGCGCCGCGAAATGCGCGGCACGCGCGGCAGGCCGTACGCGTCGGCCACGCGATCGAAATAATCCGCCATGCGCAGGTCGGTATCGTCTGAGGCGTTGATCACGCGCTGTGGACGGCCGCGCGACAACGCGCGCACGAGAATTGCCGCGAGATCGTCGGCGTGAATGTGGTTCGTATGGACGTCGTCGGATTCCACGAGCGCCGGCATGCCCTTTTCGATGCGCGCGAGCGGCAGGCGATTGGCCGCGTAAATGCCCGGAATCCGCGCGATCGACACGCGCCAGCCGCTCCCGACGCCAGCCGCGCGCAACTGCCGCTCCGCCGACACCCGCCGCCGCGCACGCTCGTTCTCGGGCCGCGCCGGGCGCGTTTCGTCGATCCACGCGCCGGCGCAATCGCCATAGACGCCGGTCGTGCTCGCGTAGACGAAGCGGGTGCGCGGACCGCTGCCGCGCTTCGTCGCCGCGCGAAGGCCGTCGGGTACAATGAAAGCCGTTCTTCCGGCTCGATCCGGATGCAGCCAGTGGCTCCTCGCGCCACGCGCCGCCGAACGTCGCGGGCGGCGCAAGGCGGCGATCAGCGCGCGCGTGCGGCGGTCCGCATCGCCGTCGCGCTGAGGCGGCGCGAGATGCAGCACGTTGTGCGCAAGGCCCGCGAGCCTTTCGAGGCTGCGGCGCACATCGAGATCGCCGGAAACGGGCGTCGCGCCGGCCGCGCGCAACTCGCCCGCGCGCTCCGGATGATGCGTGAGCGCGATGACGCGCGGCGCGGCGGCCCGCGCATGCAGAAGCGGCAGCGCGCGCATGCCGACATCGCCGCATCCGACGATCAGGACGCGCGCGCGGCGAAGGTTTCGAGTGGCGATCATCCGGGCATTCTATCCGTCGCCTGAAACCCGCGTGCGGCGTCGCATAAAGACGAACGAGACAACTCCACACATCGCAGAAACAGATCTATGGCTTTCAACGTAACGCTCCGGCAAAGCGGCCGGCAGTTTCAAGTGGAACCCGACGAACCGGTGCTGAGCGCCGCGCTGCGCCAGGGCATCGGCCTGCCGTACGGCTGCAAAAACGGCGCGTGCGGCTCCTGCAAGGGCGCCGTCGTCAGCGGCGAAGTCGAGCAGGCGCCGCATTCGTCGTCGGCTTTGTCGAACGACGAAAAAACCCGCGGCCTCGCCCTCTTCTGCTGCGCGACCGCGCAGACCGACCTCGAAATCGACGTGCGCGAAGTCGCGGGCGTCGGCGACGTGCAGGTGAAAAAGCTGCCGTGCCGCGTGAACGCGCTCGCACGCCGTGCCGACGACGTCATCGAACTGAAGCTGCAATTGCCCGCCAATGAACGCCTGCAGTATTACGCGGGCCAGTACATCGAATTCATCCTGAAGGACGGCAAGCGCCGCAGCTATTCGATGGCGAGCCCGCCGCATCACGAAGGCCCGCTCGAGCTGCATATCCGCCACATGCCGGGCGGCACGTTCACGGATCACGTGTTCGGCGCGATGAAAGAGCGCGATATCCTGCGCTTCGAAGGTCCGCTCGGCACGTTCTTCCTGCGCGATGAATCCGAGAAACCGATCGTCCTGCTCGCGTCGGGCACGGGCTTCGCGCCGATCAAGGCGATCATCGAGCATGCGGTGTTCAAGAACCTGAACCGGCCGATGACGCTCTACTGGGGCGGCCGCCGCAAGAAGGATCTCTACATGATGGAGCTCGCCGCGCAATGGGCGAAGGAGATCCCGAACTTCACCTTCGTGCCGGTGCTCTCCGAGCCCGACGCGGACGACAACTGGACGGGCCGCACGGGCTTCGTTCATCGTGCTGTCATCGAGGATCTGCCAGACTTGAGCGCGTTCCAGGTGTACGCGTGCGGCGCGCCCGTGATGGTGGAATCCGCGCAGCGCGATTTCACGCAGCATCATCGCCTGCCGGAGGACGAGTTCTACGCGGACTCGTTCACCAGCGCGGCGGATCTCGCGCATCCGGTCTGAATCCGCATGAAGCCTGCACGCGGACAAAAAATCCGCGTGCACGGTTTACAGGCGGCAACCGCTTAACGTATCCTTCGCGAATGATCAAAATCCTGAACGCACTTCGACGCCGCCGCTCGCCGCTTCCCTAGGGATGCCGCTGGCTCGTCATGCATTTGCGCTCACGGTTCGGTTTGTTCGAAGCGTACGAAATGAAGCCACGGAATTCCGTGGCTTTTGTTTTTTTCGCGCCGTCTTCTTCTTTCTCTCGCACTAGCTTTCGTGGAGCCCGCTGTCATGAATTTCAATGAGTACCCCGTTGATTCGCTGATGTACATCACGAACCGGCCCGAGATCGTGTTCACGCACGGCAAAGGTTCCTGGCTCTACGACAACACGGGCAAGCGTTATCTCGACTTCATTCAGGGCTGGGCCGTCAACTCGCTCGGCCACTGCAACGAAGGCATGATCGAGGCGCTGGAGAAGCAGGCGCGCACGCTGATCAATCCGTCGCCGGCCTTCTACAACGCACCGATGGCGCAGCTCGCGGGCCTGCTCACCGCGAACAGCTGCTTCGACAAGGTGTTCTTCGCCAACAGCGGCGCCGAAGCGAACGAAGGCGCGATCAAGCTCGCGCGCAAGTGGGGCAAGAAGTTCAGGAACGGCGCGTACGAGATCATCACGTTCGATCACAGCTTCCACGGCCGCACGATCGCGACGATGTCCGCGAGCGGCAAGGCCGGCTGGGACACGATCTACGCGCCGCAAGTGCCGGGCTTTCCGAAGGCCGATCTGAACGATATCGCGTCGGTCGAAAAGCTCATCGGCGAGAAGACCGTCGCCGTGATGCTGGAGCCGATTCAGGGCGAAGGCGGCGTGCTTCCGGCGACGCGCGGGTTCATGCAGCAACTGCGCGAGCTGACGAAGAAGCACAACCTGCTCCTGATCGTCGATGAAGTGCAAAGCGGTTGCGGCCGCGCGGGGACGTTGTTCGCATACGAGCTCTCGGGCATCGAGCCGGACATCATGACGCTCGGCAAGGGCATCGGCGGCGGGGTGCCGCTCGCGGCGCTGCTCTCGAAGGCGGAGGTCGCGTGCTTCGAGGCGGGCGATCAGGGCGGCACCTACAACGGCAATCCGCTGATGTCGGCGGTCGGTTATTCGGTGATTTCGCAACTCGTCGCTCCGGGCTTTCTCGAAGGCGTGCGCGAGAAAGGCGAGTATCTGAAGCAGGAACTGCTGAAGCTGTCGGCGGAGCGCGGCTTCAACGGCGAACGCGGCGAAGGCCTGCTGCGCGCGTTGCTGCTCGACAGCGACAAGGGTCCGCAGATCGTCGAGAAAGCGCGTCTGATGCAGCCCGATGGCCTGCTGCTGAACGCGGCGCGTCCGAATCTGCTGCGCTTCATGCCCGCGCTCAACGTCACGAAGGACGAGATCGATCAGATGATGGCCATGCTGCGCTCGGTGCTCGATTCGCTGTGATCATCCGCACGTTCGACACAGCCGATCGCGATGCCGTGATCGCGCTGTGGCGCGAGGTGTTTCCCGAATACGCGGATGCATCGCGGCCGCAGCGCGATCCGGCGTTGTCGATCGCCAACAAGATGACGACGCAGCCGGAGCTGTTTTTCGTCGGCCTGGTCGATGGTCGCGTGATCGGTACGGTGATGGCCGGTTACGACGGGCATCGCGGCTGGGTGTATTCGCTGGCCGTCACGCCGTCGCTTCGCGGACGCGGGTTCGGCGGCGCGCTGATGACTCATGCGGAAGCTGCGTTGGCGAAGCTTGGGTGTCCGAAGGTGAATCTGCAGATTCTGTCCGTCAAGACGGAATTGCGTGGGTTCTATGAAAAGCTTGGGTATCGGATGGATGAAGTCGTGAGTCTCGGGAAGCGGCTTTGAAAAAAAAGGCCGGCTGCAAGAGCCGGCCTTTCTTCGCCAGTGAAGCGACGCTTACTCGCCCAGATAAGCCGCTCTGACCTTCGGATCGTCGAGCATGATCTTCGCGTCGCCGGACATCGTGACCATGCCCGAATCCATCACATAACCGCGATTCGCGGCCTGCAACGCAAGACGCGCATTCTGCTCCACGAGCAGCACCGTCAGCCCTTCCGCCGAAATCTCGCGCACCACTTCAAAGATCTTCTCGACCATGATCGGCGAGAGACCCATCGACGGTTCATCGAGCAGCAGCAGCTTCGGACGCGAGAGCAGCGCGCGCGCCATCGCGAGCATCTGCTGTTCGCCGCCCGAGAGCGTACCCGCATACTGCGACGCACGTTCCTTCAGACGCGGAAAGAAACCGAACATGCGCTCGGTGTCCTTCTGGATGGCATCCGTGTCGTTGCGAAGATACGCGCCCATCTGCATGTTCTCGAGAATCGACATGCGCGCGAAGATGCCGCGGCCTTCCGGCACCATCGCGAGGCCGCGCTTGAGCAGTTCATGCGTCGGCACGCCCTTGATCGACTGGCCCATGTACTCGATATCGCCGCCCGAGTACGGCTTGAGGCCGGTGATGGCCTTCATCGTCGTGGTCTTGCCCGCGCCGTTCGCGCCGATCAGCGTGACCAGTTCGCCCTGCCCGACCTCCAGATCGACACCCTTCACCGCCTGGATGCCGCCGTAGTTCACCTGCAGACCCTTGACCTTCAACATTGCGCTTGTGGTCGCCATTTAGTGCACCCCCGCACCCAGATATGCCTCGATCACCTTCGGGTCCTTCTGCACGTCCTGCGGCAGACCTTCGGCGATCACCTTGCCGTAATCGAGCACCGTCATGCGGTTGCACAATCCCATCACGAGTTTCACGTCGTGTTCGATCAAAAGAATCGTCTTGCCGTCCGAGCGGATCTTGTCGAGCAGACGCGTCAGTTCGACCTTCTCCGTCGCGTTCATGCCGGCGGCCGGTTCGTCGAGCGCGAGCAGCTTCGGATCGGTCGCCAGTGCGCGTGCGATCTCCAGACGCCGCTGGTGACCGTACGACAGATTGCGCGACGTGTAGTCCGCGTATTGCAGCACGCCCACGTATTCGAGCAGTTCGAGCGCGCGTTCCTTGATCTCGCGTTCCTCACGGCGCTCGGCGGGCGTCTGGAACACCGCGCCGATCAGACCATGCTTCGTGCGCACGTGACGGCCGACCATCACGTTTTCCAGCGCGGTCATGCCGCCGAAGAGGCGAATGTTCTGGAACGTGCGCGCGATGCCCGCCTTCGCCACCTGATAGACGGCGGTCGGCGTGTACGCCTGACCATCGAGCTTGAACTCGCCGGAATCGGGCGTGTACAGACCGGTGATCACGTTGAAGAAGGTCGTCTTGCCAGCGCCGTTCGGGCCGATCAGACCATAGATCGTGCCTTCTTCGATCTGAAGGCCCACATCCGACAAAGCCTGCAAGCCGCCGAAGCGCTTGTTGACGCCCTTGACGGAAAGTCGCGTTTGTTTTTCGCTCATGTTCTGGATCTCCGCCTTATGCGCGCACCGGCTTCTTGCCGCTGCGCTTCGCGATCTTCGCGATCTTGTCTTCGTGTTTCGCGGCGGGCCACAGGCCTTCCGAGCGATACAGCATGATCAGCACCATCGCCAGACCGTAGAGCAACTGACGGATGACTTCGGTATCGACGATCTGATGGCCGAAGATGGCGTTTTGCAGCGGACCCATCGTCGAGCGCAGGAATTCGGGGAACACGGCGAGCAGCACCGCGCCGAGAATCACGCCCGGAATGTGGCCCATGCCGCCGAGCACCACGCACGCCAGCACGACGATCGATTCCCAGAAGGTGAACGATTCCGGCGACACGAAGCCCTGGAACGCGCCGAACATCGCGCCCGACAAACCGCCGAACGACGCGCCCATCGCGAACGCGAGCAGCTTCACGTTACGGGTGTTGATGCCCATCGCCTTGGCGGCGATTTCGTCTTCGCGGATCGCCGCCCATGCGCGGCCAATGCGCGAATGCTGCAGACGCGTACACACCCAGATCACGAACAGCGCGCACAGCACGAACAGGTAGTAGTACATGTACACCGACGGGAACTTCATGCCGAAGAACTCGTGCGTCTGCGACAGATTGAAGCCCGCCACCGTCACCGGATCGATGCCCGTGATGCCCTTCGGACCGTTCGTGATGTTGATCGGCCGGTCGAGGTTGTTCATGAAGATCCGGACGATTTCCCCGAACCCCAAGGTCACGATGGCGAGGTAGTCGCCGCGCAGACGCAAGGTCGGTGCGCCGAGCAGCACGCCGAAGGTCGCGGCGAGCGCCATCGCGCAGGGCACGATGAGGAGGAACGGCACATGCAATCCGCCGGGCGCGAGATGCGCGATCCATTCGAATTGCGTGGTCAGTTGCGGCGACGACAGCAGCGCAGCAACGTAAGCGCCGACCGCGTAGAACGCGATGTAGCCCAGGTCGAGCAGGCCGGCGAAACCGACCACCACGTTCAGGCCCAGCGCGAGCATCACGTACAGCATCGCGAAGTCGAGCACGCGGACCCAGTAGTTGCCGCCGGCGGCGCCGATCACCATCGGCGCGGCGATCACGAACACAGCGGTGAGAATGCCGATGACGAGCGTCTTCGTCGTATTTTTTTCGGGGATGAGCGTCGTGGACGGCTCAATCGGTTGAATCGATGTCATTTTTTTGAGCTCCTCACACGGTCTTTAAGCGCGGTCCGCGACACGTTCGCCGAGCAGACCCGACGGACGGAACACGAGCACGATGATCAGCACGATGAAGGCGAACACGTCCTGGTAGTTCGACCCGAAGACGCCGCCTGTCAGATTGCCGATATAACCGGCGCCCAACTGTTCGATGAGACCCAGCAACACGCCGCCGACCATCGCGCCGCCGAGGTTGCCGATACCGCCCAGCACCGCCGCCGTGAACGCCTTCAGGCCGGGGATGAAGCCCATGTAGAAGTGCGCGTTGCCGTATTCCGACGCGATCATCACGCCCGCCAGTGCAGCCAGCGCCGAGCCGATCATGAAGGTCGCGGAAATCACGAAGTTCGGGTTCACGCCCATCAGCGAGGCGACGCCCGGGTTCTCGGCGATCGCGCGCATCGCGCGGCCGAGTTTGGTCTTGTGCACGAGCAGGAGCAGTCCGGCCATCACGAGGAACGCGACCACGATGATCACGATTTCGGTCATCGAGATGACCGCGCCGGGACGGGTGTCGTCGGCGGCGATGATGTTGATCGGATCGGTCGGCAGAAGCTGCGGGAAGGCGAGCGGATTGCGGCCCCAGATCATCATCGCGATGGTCTGCAGGAGAATCGACACGCCGATCGCGGTGATCAGCGGGGCGAGACGCGGCGCTTTACGCAGCGGCCGGTACGCGACCTTTTCGATGGTGTAGCCGACGAGCGCGCAGACGACCGCCGCAATTACGAGCGCGATGGCCAGCATGATCGGCCCGGGAATGCCCGGCATGTGATTCTGCATCACGCCGATGGCTGACAGCGCGACCATCGCGCCGACCATCAGCACATCTCCGTGCGCGAAGTTGATGATGCCGAGAATCCCGTACACCATCGTATAGCCCAGTGCGATGATGGCGTAGACGCTGCCAAGCACCAGACCGTTGATGATCTGCTGGATGAAAATATCCATTCAAAGCTCCTTAGCCCCGTGCGTTTCGATAACGCTTTTATCACCGGCCGATAAACCGGTGGGAAGCGAAATCTGAAGCGGCACTGCGCGTACTTTTTAAAAAACCGGTAAAGGTTGAGCGCCGATCGTCCGCCCGCGGCCGGATGAGGCTGCAAGCGTTTCACGGACGGATACGAAAACGGCGCCGCCGGATAGCTGGCGCCGCCAGACTGCCTACTGCCTGATGACGTCGAGTACGTCTTTCTTCTTGTCCTTGAAGTCGTACAGCGTGATAGTCCCCGCCTTCAGATCACCCTTGTCGTCGAATGCGATATGCCCCGTCAGACCGTTGTAGTCGGTCGTGGCGATCGCAGCCAGCACCTTGGGCGCTTCGATGGAGTTGGCGCGCTTCATTGCATCGACGATCACGTACATCGCGTCATACGTGAACGGCGCGTAAATCTGCACCGGCGTGTGAAAGCGTGCTTCGTACTTCTTTTCGAAGTCCGCTCCCTTGTCCATCTTCGGAAGCGCGAGTCCCGCCTCCGAGCAGATGATGTTTTGCACCGCGTCGCCCGCGAGCTCGGCCAGCTTGTCGGTGCAGACGCCGTCGCCGGCGAGGATCTTCGCCTTGATGCCGAGCGCCGCCGCTTCCTTCGCGAACGGGCCGCCCGTCACGTCCATGCCGCCGTACATCACGACATCCGGCTGGATGCGCTTGATCTTGGTCAGGATCGCCTTGAAGTTGCGAGCCTTCTCCGTGGTGGCTTCGCGCGCCGCAACCTTCACGCCGCCGGCCTGCGCCGTTTTCACGAATTCGTCGGCGAGTCCCCGGCCGTAGGCGCTGGCGTCGTCCACCACGACGACCTTCTTCGCATGCAGCGTCTTCATCGCGTAGCCGGCCAGCACGGGGCCTTGCAGCGCGTCGGTCGCTACGACGCGGAACGTCGTCTTGTAGCCTTGTTGCGTGTACTGCGGGTTGGTCGTCGACGGCGAAATCTGCGCGATGCCCGCATCGCTGTAGATCTTCGACGCCGGAATCGACACGCCCGAGTTCATATGGCCGATCACCGCGACCACGCGGTCGTCGACGAGCTTTTGCGCCGCTTCCGTGCCGACGCGCGGATCGGCCGCGTCGTCCTGGGCGTCGAGCACCAGATGGATGGAATGGCCGTCGATCGTCAAACCCTGCGCGCTGATCTCTTCGAGGGCGAGCCGCGCGCCGTTTTCATTGTCTTTACCGAGATGGGCCTGCAGGCCCGTCAGGGGCGCAACGTGACCGATCTTCACGACAGTTGCCTCACTCGCGGGCGCAGGCGCAGACGCAGCCGGCGCAGCAGCGGAACTCGCTGCCGACGCTGCCGTGCTCGCCCCACCCTCGTCCTTTTTGCCGCATGCGGTGACCATTGCAACCGCAGCCGCGATGGACACGGCGTGAGCAAACTTGAATCGCATCAAATAGGTCTCCTGCGCCTCTAAAAACAGTCGTCGTGAACCCTTCTGGCCTCAAGACGCGCGCATTGTAACGCTAAATATGAGACGAGCAATATTCTTGCGTGGCGGGGTTTTCCAGCATTGCAACCCTCATTTTCCGGCCATTTTCCCGCAAAGTCGCAACCGGGTTGCGATCTGATTTTGTGCAGTAGTTGCACCATAACGGAAGCAGGTTTAATCGGGCGAATTTCGAGGGTTACGTTTGCTTATCGGATTTACGGGGAAACCCTGAAGGTATCTAGAGGAAAACGCCCATGTAAATGCGCGCCCTGAAACGGTGCCTACGCTTGGTTTCGTATCGCGCGCGAGGGTTCCTCGCTCCCCGGGCAGTATGTTTCGATGGGCGAAAAAAAAAGCGCCCGGAGGCGCCTTTCTCGAAGAACTCGTCGAAATCATTGCGGCAGCGACAGGCCGCGCGGCAGCGGAAAAGAGATCGTCTCCTCGATGCCCTCGAGCGAACGCACGTTGCGCACGCCGAGTTCGCGCAAGCGCGCGATGACCGCCTGCGCCAGCACCTCAGGTGCCGACGCGCCCGCCGTCACGCCGATGCGCTTCTTGCCTTCGACCCATTGCGGATCGATCTGCGTCGGCGAGTCCACCATATAGGCGGGAATGCCGCGCTTCTCGGCCACTTCGCGCAGACGGCTCGAATTCGAGCTGTTCGGGCTGCCGACGACGATCACGACATCGCATTGCGGCGCGAGGAACTTCACCGCGTCCTGACGGTTCTGCGTCGCATAGCAGATGTCCTGCTTCTTCGGTTCCTTGACGTCCGGATATTTGGCCTTGAGCGCGTCGATGATCGCCGACGCGTCGTCGACGGACAGCGTGGTCTGCGTGACGTACGCGATGCGCTGCGGGTCGGGCAGATCGAGCTTCAGCACGTCCTCGATATCCTCGACGAGATGCATGCCCTCGCCCGACTGACCCATCGTGCCTTCGACTTCCGGATGACCCTTGTGGCCGATCATCACGATATCGAAGCCTTCCTGGCGCATCTTCGCCACTTCGATATGCACCTTGGTCACGAGCGGGCAAGTCGCGTCGAACACGCGCAGACCGCGCGCTTCCGCTTCGCCGCGCACCGCCTTCGAGACGCCGTGCGCGCTGAAGATCAGCGTGGCGCCTTCGGGCACGTCGGAGAGCTCTTCGATGAAGATCGCGCCCTTCTTGCGCAGATCCGCGACGACATACGCGTTATGGACGATCTCGTGGCGCACGTAGATGGGCGCGCCGAACAGCTTGATGGCGCGCTCGACGATTTCGATCGCGCGATCGACGCCCGCGCAGAACCCGCGCGGCTGCGCGAGCAGGATTTCGACGTCGGTCTGAACTTCGTTGAGGCTTTCAATCATGGTTACAGAATCCCGATGATTTTCACTTCGAAGACGAGCGCCTGGCCCGCGAGCGGGTGGTTGAAGTCGAACAGCGCCGCGGTTTCGCCGACTTCCTTCAGCACGCCCGCGTAGCGTCCCCCGTTCGGCGCGTTGAATTCGACGAGATCGCCGGGCGAAAAATCCTCGCCGATCATGCTGTTTTCGCGCAGCGTCGCGAGCGACACCCACTGGACCAGCTCAGGGTTGCGCGGACCGAACGCCTGATCGGGCGTTAGCTGAAAGGTCGAATGGTGGCCGACCTTGAGGCCCTGCAGAATCTCTTCCAATGGTTCCGCGAGCTGGCCTGCGCCGAGCAGGAGCGTCGCGGGCTTGTCGGCGAACGTGTTGACGATGTCGGCACCATCGGCAAGCGCGAGCCGGTAATGAAGCGTGACGTGCGAACCGGGTTTCACCTCGGAGATATCGATGATGCTCATGAGTATTGGATGTGGCCGTTCATTTGAAGGCAGAGCGTGGGCTCCGCATGGGGCGGCTCTTCGGCGCGAAGCAGCGAACCGCGCGGCGCCAGTGCAAATCGGGCGCCAAAGCCGCTATTGTAAGACAGAGTTGTGTCGGGACGTGTCACGCGGCGATGTCCTGCGTGCGCTCGCCCGCGCGACAAGACGTCCCGGAGGGTCGCGATGAGCGCCGATCTGCGGCTCGTGGCACTGCCGCCGGCGCCTGCGGCGGACCTCTCCCTCATCGCGCCCCATGTGCCGATCCGCAAATGGGCACGCGGCGACCGGCCGCGCGAAAGGCTGCTCGACACGGGCCCGGGCGCGCTATCGGACGCGGAACTGTTCGCCTTGTTCCTGCGCACCGGCCGGCCGGGCGCAAGCGCCGTCGATGTCGCGCGTGAACTGCTGCTGCGTTTCGGCTCGCTGCGCAGCGTGCTGGAAGCGTCGTCGGTGGAATTGCGCGAACAGCGCGGGATCGGGCCGGCGCGCGCGGCGACGCTTCTGGCCGTATCCGAGCTGTGCCGGCGGGCGCTCGCGGAGAAAGCGCAGGATCGCGCGCTGCTGAATGCGCCGGGCGCGGTCGAGGATTATCTGCGCATGCTGATCGGCACGCGGCCCTATGAAGTATTCGTCTGTCTGTATCTGGACGCGCGCCATCAGTTGCTGCACGCCGAAGAATCCGCGCGCGGCTCGCTCACGCGCGTGGCGGTCTATCCGCGCGAGATCGTGCGGCGCGCGCTCACGCTCAACGCGGCCGGGCTGATCGTTGCGCATAATCACCCGTCGGGCGGCGTCGCGCCCAGCGCCAACGACCGGCGGCTGACCAAAACGCTGCGGGACGCGCTGACGCTCATCGACGTCCAGCTGCTCGATCACATCGTCGTCGCGGCCAACGATGTCTTCTCGTTTGCGCGCCACGGCTGGCTGTGAGGCATAAGAAAGCCATAAAAGGTTTGATATTGCAGCGTTTTTCCTGCTAGAATCCACGTTTGCTTTTCTCAACCCGCCTGCTCTGAACGTACGCGGCCCTCATTGGCATAACCGTGCTGCCAAGTCCCCGATCGGCAAATTGGGCGATAAGAGGCATCGAAAAACGAAAGTGCGCGAAAGCGCCTTTCCTTCGAGCGTTCGATTCAGACTCAACGTGTATTAGGAGTGTCCTCATGGCACGCGTATGCCAAGTAACTGGGAAAGGCCCGATGTCGGGCAACAACGTTTCCCACGCAAACAACAAGACCAAGCGTCGTTTCCTGCCGAACCTGCAGAACCGCCGTTTCTTCGTTGAAAGCGAAAATCGCTGGGTCCGTCTGCGCGTTTCGAACGCCGGTCTGCGCCTGATCGACAAGAACGGTATTGACGCCGTGCTCGCAGACCTGCGCGCACGCGGTGAAATCTAAGGAGCACGCATATGGCCAAGGGCGCACGCGACAAGATCAAGCTGGAATCGACCGCAGGCACGGGTCACTTCTACACGACGACCAAGAACAAGCGCAACATGCCGGAAAAGATGCTGATCAAGAAATTTGATCCCGTCGTCCGCAAGCACGTTGAGTACAAGGAAACCAAGATCAAGTAACCCTTGATTTTGAGATTACTGTACGAAGACAGCAAAAAGCCCCGCAAATCGCGGGGCTTTTTGTTTTTCCGGCCGCCTTTTTCACGCGCTTTACACACGATCGTGCGGGGGTTTTAACTGTCACTGATTGTTCACGCGGGGTATGCTTGCCGGCTATCGATGAGAACACGGACGGAGAACCGGCAGCATGAATTTCGATGTGGCGATCGTAGGGAGCGGGCTTGCGGGACTGAGCGTCGCGCTGAATCTGGCGGAAACGCGGCGGGTCGCGATCCTCGCCAAGCGCGCGGCGAGCGTCGGCGCGAGCGACTGGGCGCAGGGCGGCATCGCGGCCGTGCTGGATTCGGCCGACAGCGTCGATAACCATGTCGGCGATACACTCATCGCGGGCGGCGGCCTGTGCGACGAAGCGGCGACACGCTTCATCGTCGAGAACGGGCGCGCGGCGATCGAATGGCTCATCGAGGAAGGCGTGCCCTTCACGCGCGATGTCTCGGCCGAACTCGGATTCCATCTGACGCGTGAAGGCGGCCACAGCCATCGCCGCATCATTCACGCGGCGGACGCCACCGGCCACGCGGTCGTCACGACGCTCAGCGAGCGCGTGCGCAATCATCCGAACATCACCGTTCTCGAAGACCATTACGCGATCGACCTGATCACGTCCGACCGGCTCGGGCTGCCCGGCCACCGCTGTCACGGACTTTACGCGCTGGACGTGAACTCGGGCCGCACGGTGACCATTCAGGCGCCGCATACGGTGCTCGCCACAGGCGGCGCGGGCAAGGTGTATCTCTACACGACGAACCCCGATACCGCGACCGGCGACGGCATCGCGATGGCGTGGCGCGCCGGCTGCCGCGTCGCGAACATGGAGTTCATCCAGTTCCATCCGACCTGCCTGTTCCATCCGTACGCGAAGTCGTTCCTCATTTCCGAAGCGGTGCGCGGCGAAGGCGGCGTCCTGCGCCTGCCGGACGGCACGCGCTTCATGCCCGCGCACGACGAACGCGCCGAACTCGCGCCGCGCGATATCGTCGCGCGCGCGATCGACTTCGAGATCAAGAAGCGCGGCATCGACTGCGTGTATCTCGACATCAGCCATCAGCCGCGCGCGTTTCTCGAAGAGCACTTTCCGACGATCCTCGCGCGCTGCCGCGAATTCGGCATCGATATCGCGAAGCAGCCGATTCCCGTCGTGCCCGCCGCGCACTACACGTGCGGCGGCGTCGTCACCGATCTCGCCGGGCGCACGGATCGTCCGGGGCTGTACGCGGTCGGCGAGACGTCGTACACGGGGCTGCACGGCGCGAACCGGCTCGCGAGCAACTCGCTGCTGGAATGCCTCGTGATCGGCCGCGCGGCGGCGCACGCGATCGAAGCGGATGGGTTCTCGAACGGCTGCCACGCCGAATTGCCCGACTGGGATGAAAGCCGCGTGTCCGATCCGGACGAGGAAGTCGTCGTCGCGCACAACTGGGACGAGCTACGGCGTCTGATGTGGAACTATGTGGGCATCGTGCGGACGGACAAGCGCCTCGCGCGCGCGCAGCATCGAATCGCATTGCTGCGCGACGAAATCCACGAGTATTACGCGAACTTCAAGGTAAGCCGGGATCTGCTGGAGTTGCGCAATCTCGTCGATGTAGCGTCGCTGATCGTGGAAAGCGCGTGCTCACGGCGCGAGAGCCGCGGCCTGCACTACAGCCGCGACTGGCCCGGGACGTTGCCGAAAGCGTTGCCGACGGTATTGATGCCGCCGGCCGCGCGCCGCACGGCTATCTAGACGAGACGCATCGAGAAATCGGTCGCGCGCACGTCCTTCGTGAGCGCGCCGATGGAAATGCGGTCCACGCCGGTTTCAGCGATCGCGCGGACCGTGTCGAAGTTCACGCCGCCAGACACTTCGAGCAACGCGCGGCCCGCCGTGATGCACACGGCATCGCGCATCATGTCGAGCGTGAAGTTGTCCAGCAGGATCGATTCCGCGCGATGTGCGAGCGCCGTTTCGAGCTGTTCGAGCGTTTCCACTTCGATCTGGACCGGCACGCCTGAATTCAGCGCGAGCGCCGCGTCCATCGCCGCACCGACGCCGCCCGCTGCCGCGATGTGGTTTTCCTTGATCAGAATGCCGTCGTAGAGCGCGAGGCGCTGGTTCGCGCCGCCGCCCACTCGCACCGCGTACTTCTGCGCGAGCCGCAAGCCCGGCAGCGTCTTGCGCGTATCGAGGATGCGCGCGCGCGTGCCTTCGATCGCATCGACATAGCGGCGCGTCGCCGTCGCAACGCCCGACAGCAATTGCAGGAAATTGAGTCCGTTACGCTCCGCGGTGAGCAGCGAGCGCGACGTGCCGTGCAGCAGCACGACCGGCGAATTCGCCGCCATGCGCGCGCCTTCCTGATACTGCCATTCGACTTCGATCGACGGATCGACGCGGCGCATCACTTCATCGAACCAGGGCGCGCCGCACAGCACGGCATCCTCGCGCACGATGATGCGCGCCGTGCGCCGCGAATCGGCCGGCACGAGACGGCCGGTGACATCGCCGCTGCCGACGTCTTCATCGAGGGCATCGACGACATTGCGCGCGAGCGCCGCGTCGAACGCTGCGCCGTATTGGTTGCGGACTTCCTCGAAAATCGCTGGATACATAATCACGCGGCTCCTACGTTCGAGAACAGCGTGGTGTCTTTCGCCAGATCGCCGCTCGCCTGCACGCGCTTCTTGTGACGCGCGGCGAAGTCGAGCATGCGGTCGATCGGCACGCGCGCACGCAGCCCGATCGCCGGATCGACGTGAATCTCGTTGTGACCACGCTCCAGCACGTCGGCGAGATTGGCGAGGCCGTTCATCGCCATCCACGGACAATGCGCGCAGCTCTTGCAGGTTGCGCTGTTGCCGGCAGTCGGCGCTTCGATGAACGTCTTGCCGGGCGCGGCGAGCCGCATCTTGTGCAGAATCCCGAGGTCCGTCGCGACGATGAAGCGCTTCGCGTCGAGCTTCACGGCGGCGTCGATCAGTTGCGTGGTCGAGCCGACGACGTCCGCGAGCGCGACGACCCCTTCCGGCGATTCAGGATGCACGAGAATCTTCGCGTCGGGATATTCGTGGCGCAACAGGTCGAGCTCGATGCCCTTGAATTCGTCGTGGACGAGACACGAACCCTGCCACAACAGCATGTCCGCGCCGGTCTTCTTTTGAATGTAGCCGCCGAGGTGACGATCCGGCGCCCACAGAATTTTCTCGCCGCGCGCGTGCAGGTCCGCGACGATCTCGAGCCCGATCGACGACGTGACCATCCAGTCCGCGCGCGCCTTCACCGCCGCGCTCGTATTCGCGTACACGACGACCGTGCGGTCAGGATGCGCGTCGCAGAACGCGGAGAATTCATCGGGGGGGCAGCCGAGATCGAGCGAACAGGTCGCGTCGAGATCGGGCATCAGCACGCGCTTGTCCGGGCTCAGGATCTTCGAGGTCTCGCCCATGAAGCGCACGCCCGCGACAACCAGCGTCTTCGCCGCGTGGTCGCGGCCGAAGCGCGCCATTTCCAGCGAATCGGCGACGCAGCCGCCGGTTTCGTCGGCAAGCTCCTGGAGTTCGGCATCGACGTAATAATGCGCGACGAGCACAGCCTGCTCCCGCTTCAGAAGCGCGCGAATGCGCTCCTTCAACTCGCGCCGCTCCTCCGGCGACGGCGTGCCGGGCACCCGCGCCCACGCCTCGCCCACTCCACACGTCAGGCCTTGCGGCCGGTCGTACTCGACACTCCTGATCGCTTCCATGTCCCTGTCCCCTGCTCCATGCCAACCACGCGATGCGAAAACGGCCGCCCAAAAACAAAGACCCCGCCAGAGCGGGGTCTTGTGACGTCCTTAAATTTTAACGGATATCGCAGTCAGGCGTAGCGGCGCAGACGCAACGCGAAATCCTGCAGCGCCTTGATGCCGCTCTCTTCCGCGCGATGGCACCAGTCCTGCAATTGCGTCACGAGCTGCTCGCGCGAGGCGTTGGAGCGGTCCCACATCGCCGACAGATCCTTGCGCAGCTCGATGAACGTGCGCAGCTTCTGGTTATCCGACGTGAGTTCCGGCAACTGCTTCAGCTGCGGTTCGTTCAGGCCGTCTTCTTCCTTGTGGAACCACGTGCGCGCGCCGCGCATCAATTGATACTTCTCGCGCGCGCCGGCTTCCTTCAGCTTCGCCAGTTCCTGCGCATAGGCGCGCTTGAGCGCCTTGCCGTAACGCGCCATCACTTCGTAGCGGTTCGACAGCACGGCTTGCAGCGTGTCCTGATCCACGACGGCCTTGCTCGCGGCGAGCTTCGGCGTCGGCGCGACCTTTTTCACCTTCGCGAGACCGACCATCGACATCAGGCGGATATACATCCAGCCGATGTCGAACTCGTACCACTTGCTCGACAGCTTCGCGGAGGTCGCGAACGTGTGGTGATTGTTGTGCAGTTCTTCGCCGCCGATCAGGATGCCGAGCGGGAAGATGTTCGTCGACGCATCCGCCGAATTGAAGTTGCGATAGCCCCACCAGTGCGCGAGGCCGTTCACGACGCCCGCCGCCCAGAACGGAATCCAGATCATCTGCACGGCCCACACCGACAGCCCGACGATGCCGAACAGCGCGACATCGATCACCATCATGACGCTGATGCCGAGAATCGGGTAACGCGTGTAGATGTTGCGCTCGATCCAGTCGTTCGGCGTGCCGTGGCTGAACTTGCGCATCGTTTCTTCGTTCTTCGCTTCGGTGCGATAGAGTTCCGCGCCTTCGAGCAGCACCTTCCAGATGCCGCGCGTCTGCGGGCTGTGCGGATCTTCCTCGGTTTCGCATTTGGCGTGGTGCTTGCGATGGATCGCCGCCCACTGGCCGGTCAGCATGCCCGTGGTCATCCACAGCCAGAAACGGAAGAAGTGGCTCGCGGCCGGATGCAGGTCCAGCGCGCGGTGCGCCTGGCAACGGTGCAGATAGATCGTGACGCCGGCGATCGTGACGTGGGTCATCGCAAGCGTGAACAACAGAATCTGCCACCAGGAAAAGTCGAGCAATCCGTTGGCGAGAAATTCGAGGGAAGAATTCAGCAAGGCGGTTTACCTGGGTAGCTGTGAAATTCGGGAAAAATGGCCAGTAAAACTGACATTGGGCAACTTGTTGTGCACATGAAAGAAACGTGCGCAAGTTCGATCGCATTCTACTGCATGCGTTCCAAGTCTTTGTCCTAAAGGTGAAATTTTTTGAATCCTAGCAAAACGAGGAAAAACTCACGCCCCGAATTGAGGTTGATTCGACGGTCAAATCGAAAGATCGAGCCAACGCCGCCGGTCAGGCCGCTGGTGCGGCGCCCTGCTCGCGATTTTCGGCATTAAGTACCGATTCGCTGCTTGCGCGGGGCACGGCATCGACAATCCTTATTTCGCGCTGAGCGTAAGGAATTTCAATGCCATGTTCCGAGAATAACCGCCATACCGCGCGATTGACATGCGACTTTACGCCGCCCGTGCCCTTCGCGGCCTCCTCGATCCAGAAACTCAGCTCCAGATTGATGCCGTCCGCGCCGAAACTCGCGAGCAGCGCGGCGGGCGCCGGGTCCTGCAGGACGCGTTCGACGCCCTGCGTCGCTTCGACCAGCAATTGCATCGCGCGCTCGACGTCGCAACGGTAGCTCACCTGCACCGCGATCTTCGCGTTGCCGCGCGTAAGGTACGACGAATGATTCTGCACCACATCGGTGATGAGCTTCTCGTTCGGAATCAGCGTTTCGATGCCGTCCAGCCCGCGCACGACCGTGTAGCGCGTGCGGATCTGCGTGACAGTGCCCTGGCTGCCGCTCACGCTGATCATGTCTCCGAGCCGCAAGGAGCGGTCCAGCAGAATGATGAAGCCCGATACGTAATTGCTCGCGATCTTCTGCAAGCCGAAGCCGAGCCCGACGCCCAGTGCGCCGCCGAACACGCCGAGCACCGTGATGTCGATGCCGACGATCGACAGGCTCACCAGAATCGCGGCGAGGATCATCAGTGCCCGGCCGACGCGCGCGAGCACCACTTTGAGATTGGCGTCGAGCGAGCGGGCGCGCATCAGGCGGTCGTCGAGCAGCGCGCCCGCCCACATCGCGACGATCAGCGTCACGCACACCCACAGCACGCCCGAGGCGAGCGAGAGCAGCGTCATGTGCGCGTTTGCGAAGTTGAAGCGCACGCTCGCCATCCAGTGCACGACGTCGTCCTGGATGCCCATGACGGTAAAGAGCATTGCGATCCAGACGATCACCGTCACGAGTCTTTCAAACAGATACAGCAGCGCGTTCGCCTGGTGCTCCGCCTGACCGCGGCTGAACACGCGCCGCGCGACGTACAGCATCGTATAGATGACGGTGATGCCGCACAGCGGCACGAGCGCGAGACGCAGGAACGACGTGTGGATGAACGGCGCAACCGCCACCTGCGCGATCGAGACGAAAATCGTGCCGAGCAGCGGAAACAGCGCCTTGTTGAGACTTTCCGCGCCGAAGCGCACGGCTTCGAAGCGCGACTGGCGGCGTGCATCGAGCTTCTTGCGAAGCAGCCGCGCGCACCACCAGGCCACCACGAGCAGGCCGAGCAGAACCGCTACCTGCCAGATCACTTCCGGCTCGCCGAAATCGCGAAAGAGCCGCGCGGAGAGTTCGCTCAGGAAGCGGTTCTGCATTGCTTACGCGGTTTCTTCGGGCGCTTCTGGCGCGTCCGGCGCTTCCGGGGATTTTGGCGCTTTCGCGGCGTCCGGCACGCGCTCCAGCACGGCCGCGAAGAACCCGTCCGTGCCGTGCTTGTGCGGCCACAGCGAGAGGAATTCGCCCGTGTCCAGATCGATGCGCTGTTCCGCGAGCACGTCGCGCGCGGGCACGACACGGAAATTCGGATGCGTCTCGAGGAACTGCTTCACGACGGTCTCGTTTTCCGCTTCGAGCATGGAGCAGGTCGCGTAGACGAGGCGGCCGCCGGGCTTCACGAGGCGCGCGGCGCTCGTGAGAATCGACAATTGCTTGGGCGTCAGTTCCGCGACGGTGGCGGGCGACTGGCGCCACTTCAGGTCCGGATTGCGGCGCAGCGTGCCGAGACCCGAACACGGCGCGTCGACGAGCACGCGGTCGATCTTGCCCGCGAGACGCTTGATCTTCGCGTCGTGCTCGCTGTCGATCAGCACCGGATTCACATTCGACAAGCCGCTGCGCGCGAGGCGCGGCTTCAGCTTGGCGAGGCGGCGGTCGGAGACGTCGAACGCGTAGAGGCGGCCGGTCGAGCGCATCATCGCGCCGAGTGCGAGCGTCTTGCCGCCCGCGCCCGCGCAAAAGTCCACGATCATTTCGCCGCGGCGCGGGGCCATCAGCGAGCAGAGCAGCTGGCTGCCTTCATCCTGCACCTCGATCCAGCCTTCCTGGAACGGCGCGAGACGCGTCAGCGCGGGCTTGCCGTCCACGCGCACGCCGAACGGCGCGAACGGCATTTCGCCCGCGTCGATGCCCGCTTCGGTCAGCGCCTTGAGCGCGGCTTCACGCGTCGCCTTGATCGGATTCACGCGCAGGTCGAGCGGCGCGGGATAGTTCAGCGCGGCGGCGAGCTGCGCGAGTTCCTCGGGCTCGAAACGCTTGCTCATCGCGTCGTAGATCCATTGCGGCAGGTTAGTGCGCACCCGCACCGGCAGGCTCGCCGGATCTATCTTCGAGACTTGCGCGAGCCATTGATACTCGTCCGCCGAAACGAACGGCTTCAGCGCGGAGAGCCCGGCGGTCTGCATCAGGCCGAGCAGCGCGAGACGGCGCGCCTGGTTGCCGCTGCCGCTTTCCGCGAGATGCGAAAACTCCATTTTCCGGCGCAGCACGGCGAACACGGCTTCGGCGATCACGCCGCGTTCCCCGTGTCCGAGCTTCGGATGGGCGCGGAAGAAGCGGCTCGTCGCGGCGTCGGCGGGGCCGGAAAAGCGCAATACGTCCGCGAGCAATGTTTCGGTTTGTCCGATCAGAAATCCATGCAGCCTCATACGCCCTCCCCGGCAATGTCGGCAAAGAGCCATTGCGGCTCAGACGGCGCGAGGGCGACACGTTCGCCCTCGATAGATAAACGCCCTTCGATAAACCATCGCACCGCGCGCGGATAAATTTCGTGCTCGACTTTCAGCACGCGCGCGGCGAGCGCGGCGGCGTCGTCGCCGGCGACGACCGGCACCGCGCCCTGCGCGACGATCGGCCCGTGATCGAGCGTCGGCGTCACGAAATGCACGCTTGCGCCGTGCACCCGCACGCCGGCGTCGAGCGCCTGCTGATGCGTGCGCAAGCCCGGAAAGCACGGCAAGAGCGACGGATGAACATTGAGCATGCGCCCGGCGTATTTCCCGACGAAGGCGTCGGTCAGCACGCGCATGAAGCCCGCCAGCACGACGAGATCGGGCTCGAAACGGTCGATTTCACGCGCGAGCGCGGCGTCGAACGATTCGCGCCCGTCGAAGTGCCGGTGATCCACCACTTTGGTTTCGATGCCGTTCGCAGCCGCGAAGCCTAACCCGGCGGCATCGGGCCGGTTGGAAATGACCGCGCAGACGCGGGCCGGCCAGCCTTCGCGCGCGCACGCACGCACGACGGCCTCCATGTTGCTCCCGCGTCCGGAGATCAGAATGACGATTTTTTTCATCCGCGGATTTTATCATTTGAACGGTGCGAAAATCGTGCCAAAAGGGACCCATGCGGGGACCGACGCAGGCGCCGGAGCGGCCGTGCGCGCCCGTCGATCCGTGCGAGCGTTTATAATCTAACGCTTTGCGGCATCAGCCCCTCCCACTGACCATCGCCTATCGTGAGAGTCTTTCGCGGCCTTCCCAATGCCGAAAGCCGGGCGCCCTGCGCGCTGACCATCGGCAACTTCGACGGTGTCCATCGCGGTCACCAGGCGCTGCTCGCGCACGTGCGGGCCGCCGCCGACGCGCGCGGCCTGCCGGTCTGCGTGATGACTTTCGAGCCGCATCCGCGCGAGTTCTTCAATCCGGCGGGCGCGCCGCCGCGCATCGCGATGCTGCGCGACAAGCTCGAAGCGTTGCGCACCAACGGCGTCGACCGCGTGGTGGTCGAGCACTTCAACAAGACCTTCGCGAGCCAGTCGCCGGATACGTTCGTGAAAAACGTCATCGTCGATGGCCTGCACGCGCGCTGGGTGATGGTCGGCGACGACTTCTGCTACGGCGCGAAACGCGCGGGCGACTTCGCATCGCTCAAGGCCGCCGGCGAAACGTACGGCTTCGAAGTCGAGCAGATGGCCACCGTCGCGCATCCGAATGGCGCGCGCATTTCGTCGTCGTCGGTGCGGGCGTCGCTGGTCGCGGGCGATCTGGACGCGGCGCAGGTCGCGCTCGGGCGGCCGTACATCATCAGCGGGCACGTCGTGCACGGCGCAAAGCTCGGCCGCGATCTCGGCTTTCCCACGCTGAACCTGCCGATCGCGCACAAGCGGCCGGCGCTCGCGGGCATTTTCGTCGTGCGCGTGCATGGTCTTGGCGATGAACCGCTGCCCGCCGTCGCCAGTCTCGGCCTGCGTCCGACCGTCGACGACTCCGGCCGCGTGCTGCTCGAAGTCTTCGTGCTCGACTGGCACGGCGATGCGTACGGAAAGCTCGTGCGCGTCGAATTTCTGAAGAAGCTGCGCGACGAGGAAAAGTACGTCGACCTCGAAACGCTGTCCGCCGCCATCGCGCGGGATGTCGACAACGCGCGCGCGTACTTCGGCCTTCCGCCCGCCAGCAACGCGGGCAGCCGCGCCACGGGCTTCGCCATTTCGGCGACCGACCGAATTAGGTGAGCGCGCGGCGCACCTTGCGTCGCCCGCTGCCCCGCCCTCATCGACACACCGCGCGCAAGTCCAAAGCGCCGTCTCACCGAATTCACTGAGTCACCCATGAGCGACAAGAAAGAGAAAGCCTCCTCGAAGTACCCCGTCAACCTGCTCGACACGCCTTTCCCGATGCGCGGCGACCTGCCCAAGCGCGAACCCGCGTGGGTCAAGGAATGGCAGGACAACAAGGTCTACGAGAAGATCCGCGCCGCCTCGAAGGGCCGCAAGAAGTTCATCCTGCACGACGGCCCGCCGTACGCGAACGGCGACATCCACCTCGGGCACGCGGTCAACAAGATCCTGAAGGACATGATCGTCAAGGCGCGCAATCTCGCGGGCTTCGACGCGGTCTACGTGCCGGGCTGGGACTGCCACGGCATGCCGATCGAAATCCAGATCGAAAAGCAGTTCGGCAAGTCGCTGCCCGCCGCCGAAGTGATGCAGAAGGCGCGCGCGTATGCGGGCGAGCAGATCGAAAAGCAGAAGGTCGGCTTCCGGCGCCTGGGCGTGCTGGGCGACTGGGACAATCCGTACAAGACAATGAACTTCGCCAACGAGGCCGGCGAAATCCGCGCGCTCGGCAAGATCATGGAAAAGGGCTACGTGTTTCGTGGCCTGAAGCCGGTGAACTGGTGTTTCGACTGCGGCTCGGCGCTGGCCGAAGCGGAAGTCGAGTACAAGGACAAGACCGATCCGACCATCGACGTGGTGTTCGGCTTCGCGGAACCGGAGAAGACGGCGCAGGCGTTCGGCCTGAATGCGCTGCCGAAGATGGAAGGCGGCATCGTGATCTGGACGACGACGCCCTGGACCATCCCCGCCAACCAGGCGCTCAACGTGCATCCGGAGATCGTCTACGCGCTCGTCGATACGCCGCGCGGGCTGCTGATCCTGGCGGAAGAACGCGTCGAAGCGTGCCTGCAGAACTACGGCATTCCCGGTGAAGTCATCGCGACGGCGCCCGGCGAGAAGCTCACCAATCTGCGCTTCCATCATCCGCTCGCGGCCGCGCATCCGGGCTACAAGCGCACCGCGCCCGTCTATCTCGGCGACTACGTGACGACCGAAAGCGGCACGGGCATCGTGCATTCGTCGCCGGCGTATGGCGTGGAGGACTTCGTGTCGTGCAAGGCGCACGGCATGGCGGATTCCGACATCGTCAATCCGGTGATGGGCGATGGCCGCTATATCGAATCGCTGCCGCTGTTCGGCGGACTGTCGATCTGGAAGGCGAATCCGCAGATCGTCGAGGCGCTTGAGGGCGCGGGCTCGCTGTTGAAGAGCGAAAAGTACACGCACAGCTACATGCATTGCTGGCGTCACAAGACGGCGATCATCTATCGCGCGACCTCGCAATGGTTCGCGGGCATGGACGTGAAGCCGAAGGACGGCGGCAAGACGCTGCGCGAGACCGCGCTGGAAGGCGTAGAGAACACGGCGTTCTATCCGTCGTGGGGCAAGCAGCGTCTCTACAGCATGATCGCGAACCGCCCGGACTGGACGCTTTCGCGTCAGCGTCAATGGGGCGTGCCGATGGCGTTCTTCGTGCACAAGGAAACCGGCGAGCTGCATCCGCGCACGCTGGAGTTGCTGGAAGAAGTGGCGAAGCGTGTCGAGGAAGGCGGCATCGAGACCTGGCAGAAGCTCGATCCGCGCGAGCTGATCGGCGACGACGCCAACCTGTACGAAAAGAACCGCGACACGCTCGACGTGTGGTTCGATTCCGGCACGACGCACTGGCACGTGCTGCGCGGATCGCACAAGGATTCGCTGCAGTTCCCGGCCGATCTGTATCTCGAAGGCTCGGACCAGCATCGCGGCTGGTTCCATTCGTCGCTGCTGACGGCGTCGATGCTCGACGGCCGCCCGCCCTACGACGCGCTGCTCACGCACGGCTTCACCGTCGATGGCGAAGGCCGCAAGATGTCGAAGTCGCTCGGCAACGGCATCGATCCGCATGAAGTGTCGAACCGGCTCGGCGCGGAAATCATCCGCCTGTGGATCGCATCGACGGATTATTCCGGCGAGCTCGCGATCTCCGAGGAAATTCTCAAGCGCGTCACGGAGACGTATCGACGTATCCGCAATACGCTGCGCTTTTTGCTCGCGAATCTTTCCGACTTCGACTTCGAGAAGAACGCGCTGCCGGTTCAGGACTGGCTCGAGATCGATCGCTACGCCATCGCGCTCACGCGCAACCTGCAGGACGACGCGCTCTCGCACTACGAGAAGTACGAGTTCCATCCGGTGGTTGCGAAGATCGCGACGTTCTGCTCGGAAGACCTCGGCGGCTTCTACCTCGACGTGCTGAAGGACCGCCTCTACACGACGAAGCCCGATTCGCGCGAACGCCGCAGCGCGCAGACCGCGCTGTTCCATATCGCGCACGGCCTGTTGCGGCTCGTCGCGCCGTATCTGTCGTTCACGGCGGAAGAAGCGTACAAGGTGCTCAAGCCCGGCCAGGACACGATCTTCAACGAAGTCTTCGCGACGTATCCGGACATCGCGAACGGCGGCGATCTGCTCGACAAGTGGACGCTCATCCGCAACGCGCGCGGCGACGTCACCAAGGCGCTCGAAGAAGCGCGCACGGCCAACCAGATCGGTTCGTCGCTGCAGGCGGAAGTCGTGGTTCGCGCGAGCGGCGCGCGCTACGACGCGCTCGCAAGCCTCGGCGATGCGCTGCGCTTCGTGCTCATCACGTCATCGGCGCGACTGGAAAAGGTGGCGGGCGAGGCGGATGAAGGCGTCGACGTGACGGCATCGAGCTACCTGAAGTGCGAGCGCTGCTGGCACTATTGCGCGGACGTCGGCGCGCACGCGGATCACCCCGGCCTGTGCGGCCGCTGCTTCTCCAACCTCTTCGGCGCCGGCGAAACGCGAGGCGCAGCATAATGGCTCGAACGATGGCGAAACAAACTTCCAGCAGTGGGTCGCTCGCGCCGTGGCTCGGCGTCGCGCTGATCGTGATCCTGTTCGACCAGTTGACGAAGATCGCCGTGCAGCGCGTGTTCGCCTATGGCGATCCGCACGCGCTCACGCCCTTCTTCAACCTGCTGCTCGTGTACAACCGCGGCGCGGCGTTCAGCTTTCTCGCGATGGCCGGCGGCTGGCAGCGCTGGGCGTTCACGGCGCTGGGCGTCGTCGCGGCTATCGTGATCTGCTATCTGCTGAAGAAGCATGCTACGCAGCGGCTCTTCTGTCTCGCGCTCTCGCTCATCATGGGCGGCGCGATCGGCAATGTGATCGACCGGATCGCGTACGGGCATGTCATCGACTTTCTGGACTTTCACGTGAATGCGTGGCACTGGCCCGCGTTCAATCTCGCCGATAGCGCGATCACCGTCGGCGCGGTGCTGCTGGTGTTCGACGAATTGCGGCGCGTGCGCGGTTCGCGCTGATGTTCACGCACGGCTCCCTCACCGGAGCCGTGTTCTTTTGCGATGGAGGCAAGTTGGAACTCGCGGGCAAACATCTCGTTTTAGGCCTGACCGGCGGCATCGCCTGCTACAAGATCGCCGAACTCACGCGTCTTCTCATCAAGGCCGGCGCGACGGTGCAGATCGTGATGACCGAAGCGGCCACGCAGTTCATCACGCCCGTCACGATGCAGGCGCTCTCGGGCCGTCCCGTCTATACGTCGCAATGGGATGCGCGCATGCCGAACAACATGCCGCACATCGATCTCTCGCGCGAGGCGGATGCCATCGTCATCGCGCCCGCCTCGACCGACTTCCTCGCGAAGCTCGCGCAAGGCAGGTGCGACGATCTGCTCTCGACGCTGTGCATCGCGCGCGATTGTCCGCTGCTTGTCGTGCCCGCGATGAATCGGCAGATGTGGCAGAACCCGGCGACGCAGCGCAACGTCGCGCAGCTTCGCGCAGACGGCGTCGAGGTCCTCGGGCCGGATTCGGGCTCGCAGGCGTGCGGCGAAGTTGGCGATGGCCGCATGATCGAGCCGGAAGCCGCGTTCGAGGCGATCTGCGCCTTCTTCCAGCCGAAGATCTTGCGCGGCCAACGCGTGCTGATCACCGCGGGCCCTACCTTCGAACCGCTCGATCCGGTGCGCGGCATCACCAATCGCTCGTCGGGGAAGATGGGTTTCGCGCTCGCGCGCGCGGCGGCGCAGGCGGGCGCGGATGTGCACCTCGTCGCCGGTCCGGTGGCGCTTGCCACGCCGTGGGGCGTGTATCGCGAGGACGTGCAGACCGCGCAGCAGATGCACGACGCCGTGATGGCCGCAACGCCCGACGCGGACATCTTCATCGCGGTGGCCGCGGTCGCGGACTGGCGCGTCGATCACGTGAGCGAACAGAAGATCAAGAAGACCGGCGACGCCTTGCCGACCTTCAGCTTCGTCGAAAATCCCGACATTCTCGCCACGGTGGCGAAGCTGCCGAATCCGCCCTACTGCGTCGGCTTCGCGGCGGAAAGCGGCGATCTCGATGTCCACGGCGAAGACAAGCGCAAACGCAAGAACGTGCCGCTGCTGATCGGCAATCTCGGCCCGCTCACCTTCGGCCGCGACGACAACGAAGTCGTGCTCTTCGAAGCCTCCGGCGCGACGCCGCTGCCGCGCGCCGACAAGCAGCAGCTCGCACGCACGCTGATCGCGGAAATCGCCCGGCGCGCACCGAAAACCGGCGGCCCGCTGCTCTCATGACGAAGCTTTCCGTTCTCGATCAGACGCCGGTCATTCACGGCCACAGCACCGCCGATGCGATCGCCGCGACGCTCGATCTCGCACAACTCGCCGACGACCTCGGCTACACGCGCTACTGGTGCGCGGAGCATCACGGTTTGTACGGCGTCTCGAACCCGTGCCCCGAAGTGATGCTCGCGCGCATCGGCAGTCTGACGAAGCGCATCCGCATCGGCTCGGGCGGCGTGATGCTGCCGTATTATTCGCCGTTCAAGGTCGCCGAGCAGTTCCTCATGCTCGAAGCGCTGTTCCCGAATCGCGTGGATCTCGGCGTCGGACGCGCGCCCGGCGGCGACATGCATACCGCGCAAGCGGTCGCGGCAGGTTCGTACAATCGCGGCGACCTCTTCCCGCAGCAAGTCGCGGAACTGATCGGGCTCTTCAGCGGCAATCTTCCGGATGACTCGCTCGCCAAAGGCGTGCTGTTGCAGCCGCAGATCGATACGCGTCCGCAGTTGTGGATGCTCGGCTCCAGCGAGTTCGGCGGCCTGCTCGCCGCGCAGCTCGGCATTCGCTTTGCGTTCGCGCATTTCATCAACGCGCAATACGGGCATCGCGTGGCAGAGGCGTATCGCGAGCGCTTCGCCGCCGGGCACGAGGACAAGCCCTATCTGGCGGCGGCGGTCTTCGTGATCTGCGCCGATACGGATCGCGAAGCCGAGGCGCTCGAGCGCGCCGTCGATCTGCGCCGCGTGCAGATGGCGTATGGCATCAACCAGCCGATACCGAGCATCGCGCAAGGCATCTCGCAGGTCTACGGCGAGCGCGAGCTGGCGGTGATCGCGCATGAGAAGGCGCGCAGCATCATCGGCACGCCGGAGCGCGTGACGGAAAAGCTGCACGCGCTGCAGGAACAATTCAATGCCGATGAACTGATCGTTCTGACAGTCTCGGGCAGCTACGCCGCGCGTACGCGGTCCTATCAACTTTTGGCCGAAGCCTTCGAGCTCGGCCGATCGCATCAATAACGCCTCGATCCATGAAACTCGACGTCAAGATTCTCGATGCGCGCATGCGCGACTACATGCCCGCCTACGCCACGCCCGGCAGCGCGGGCCTCGATCTGCGCGCGTGTCTCGATGCGCCGCTCGTCATCGAACCGCATCAGACCGTGCTCGTGCCGACCGGCCTCGCCATTCATCTCGCCGATCCCGGCTACGCCGCGGTGATCCTGCCGCGCTCGGGCCTCGGCCACAAGCATGGCATCGTGCTCGGCAATCTCGTCGGACTGATCGATTCGGATTATCAAGGCCAGTTGATGGTCTCGACATGGAATCGCGGCGACACCGCGTTCACGCTCAATCCGATGGAGCGTCTCGCGCAGATGGTCATCGTGCCGGTCGTGCAGGCGCAGTTCAACATCGTCGACGATTTCGAGGCGAGCGAACGCGGCGCCGGTGGTTTCGGCAGCACGGGCAAGCACTGAGCTTCATTGCGGGTACATAAAAAAACGGCGCGGTCGAAACCGCGCCGTTTTTTTCTTGCCAAGACCCCTACGATTAATCCACTTCGATCGCTTCCGGATTCGGATTGCGCGGCGGCGCCGAGTTTTCGTCGAACGTGAGCAGCACCTTGTCGTCCGCATCGACATCCACCGTCACGCGGCCGCCGTTGAGCAGTTTGCCGAACAGCAGTTCGTCGGCCAGCGCACGACGGATCGTGTCCTGAATCAGACGCTGCATCGGGCGCGCGCCCATCAGCGGATCGAAACCGTGCTTCGCGAGATGCTTGCGCAAAGCGTCGGTGAAGACCGCATCGACCTTCTTCTCGTGCAGCTGATCTTCCAGTTGCATGAGGAACTTGTCGACCACGCGCAGGATGATTTCCTCGTCCAGCGAGCGGAAGCTGATGATCTGATCCAGACGGTTGCGGAACTCCGGCGTGAACATGCGCTTGATATCAGCCATTTCGTCGCCCGACTCGCGACGCGACGTGAAGCCGATCACCGCCTTGCCCATCGCCTCGGCGCCCGCATTCGTCGTCATGATGATGATGACGTTGCGGAAGTCCGCCTTGCGGCCGTTGTTGTCCGTCAGCGTGCCGTGATCCATCACCTGCAGCAGCACGTTGTAGATGTCCGGATGCGCCTTCTCGATTTCATCGAGCAGCAGCACGCAGTGCGGCTTCTTCGTAACGGCTTCGGTCAGCAGACCGCCCTGATCGAATCCGACATAGCCCGGCGGCGCACCGATCAGCCGGCTCACCGCGTGTCGCTCCATGTATTCCGACATGTCGAAGCGCAGCAGTTCGATGCCCAGCGTGAACGCGAGCTGCTTGGCGACTTCGGTCTTGCCGACGCCCGTCGGGCCGGAGAACAGGAACGCGCCGATCGGCTTGTCCAGCTTGCCGAGGCCCGCGCGGGCCATCTTGATCGACGCCGACAGCGCGTCGATGGCCGGATCCTGGCCGAACACGACCGCCTTCAGATCGCGGTCGAGCGTCTGCAGCTTGCTGCGGTCGTCCTGCGACACGCTTTGCGCCGGCACGCGCGCGATCTTCGAGATGATCTCTTCGATCTCGCTCTTGCCGATGGTCTTTTTCTGCTTCGACTTCGGCAGGATGCGTTGCGCCGCGCCCGCTTCGTCGATCACGTCGATCGCCTTGTCCGGCAGATGACGATCCGTGATGAAGCGCGCCGACAGTTCCGCCGCCGCCGACAGCGCGCCCGACGAATACTTCACGCCGTGATGCTCTTCGAAGCGCGTCTTGAGACCGCGCAGGATCGCGACAGTCTGCTCGACCGTCGGTTCCGTGACATCGACTTTCTGGAAACGACGCGACAAGGCCGCGTCCTTCTCGAAGATGCCGCGATATTCCGTGAACGTGGTCGCGCCGATGCACTTCAACTGCCCCGACGACAACGCCGGCTTCAGCAGGTTCGATGCGTCGAGCGTGCCGCCCGAAGCCGCGCCCGCACCGATCAGCGTATGAATCTCGTCGATGAACAGAATGGCGTGCGGACGCTCCTTCAGTTCCTTGAGCACCGTCTTCAGACGCTGCTCGAAATCGCCGCGATACTTCGTGCCCGCGAGCAGCGCGCCCATGTCGAGCGAATAGACCTGCGCGTCGGCGAGAATGTCCGGCACTTCGCCGCGCGTGATGCGCCACGCGAGACCTTCTGCGATCGCGGTCTTGCCGACACCGGCCTCACCGACGAGCAGCGGATTGTTCTTGCGTCGGCGGCACAGCACCTGCACCACGCGCTCGACTTCCAGCTCGCGGCCGATCAGCGGATCGATCTTGCCGTCTTTCGCAAGCTGATTGAGGTTCTGCGTGAACTGCGCGAGCGGCGTTTCCTTCTGCGCGGCGGCGTCTTCCGATTCCGGATTGACTTCGCTGTTCGCCTTCGCGGCATCGCCACTGTTGGTCTTCGCGATGCCATGCGAAATGAAATTCACGACATCCAGACGCGTCACGCCCTGCTGCTGCAGGTAGTACACCGCGTGCGAATCCTTCTCGCCGAAGATCGCGACCAGCACGTTCGCGCCGGTCACTTCCTTCTTGCCGTTCGAGGTCGATTGCACGTGCATGATCGCGCGCTGGATCACGCGCTGGAAACCAAGCGTCGGCTGAGTATCGACGTCGTCCGTGCCGGGCACGGTCGGCGTGTTGTCATGAATGAAATTGCGCAGGTTCTGACGCAAATCTTCAATGTTGGCTGCGCAGGCGCGCAACACCTCAGCCGCGGTCGGATTGTCCAACAGGGCGAGCAGGAGATGCTCGACCGTTATGAACTCGTGCCGCGCCTGACGTGCTTCCATAAACGCCATGTGCAGACTGACTTCCAGTTCCTGGGCAATCATGCTTCCTCCATCACGCACTGCAGCGGATGTCCCGCTTGCCGTGCATGGCTAACGACTTGCTCAACTTTGGTCGACGCGATATCTCGCGTGTAGACCCCACAAACTCCCCTGCCTTCGCGATGAACTTTCAGCATGATCTGCGTCGCAGTCTCACGATCTTTATTGAAGTATTCCTGCACGATCATCACGACGAATTCCATCGGCGTGAAGTCGTCATTCAGCAGCACCACCTTGTACATGGCCGGCTTCTTGAGCTTCTGCTCCTGCCGCTCCAGTACCGTGCCATCCTGCTTGTTGGGATTTGTCGCCATACACCCATTCTAAACAACACGGACGCCCCCGCAATTGCCGCTCCAGCGAACCGACCGCCTGGTCGGTATGAACTGCCGGAATCGCACTCGCTCAGCTCTCGTCCATCGGATCCTGCCGCTGCCCAACCATTCGGCGCGGCCCGCTTGCACCTCGTCGAATCCAGTATCGCACAGCTACAAAAAAAACAAACCGAGCACCGGGCGTCGCGGGCCGCCGGATAACCCACAGGTGAGTCGATTATGCGACTTTTCAAGATGACTTGCTTGGACGGCAGCGCACACGCAATGCAGGAATTACCCTACGAATGCGCGCTTTGCAACGAGCTTAACGGCTATCCCAAAAATTCCTTGACACTCGATTTAAGAGATTTAACAATCAAACTGGCACTTTTTTCCGGGGGCCAACCGCGGACCAAAAAAAAGAGGCCGAGGTGAGCTTGTGAGGAGGGGGCGGTTCACAGTGTGGGGTGGCCGCTTTTCGAGCGTGCTCAGGTTGCGACGAGAGTTAGAGGGGAAGTACGAATGTCTACTGGTACGGTCAAGTGGTTCAACGACGCGAAAGGCTACGGATTCATCACGCCCGATGAAGGCGGCGAGGATCTGTTCGCACATTTCTCGGCGATTCAAATGAACGGTTTCAAGACACTCAAGGAAGGCCAGAAGGTCAGCTTCGAGATCGTCCAGGGACCGAAGGGCAAGCAGGCTTCGAACATCCAGGAATCGGCCTGACCGTTCGATCGCACTTTGCCTCGTGAAACCCGGCCGCGCGCCGGGTTTTTTTACGCCCTGCTTTTTACCGCTGCCCCTCTTGCTCATATATGAGACACCCGCGCCTGTTAAAAACCCCGGAGACCGTAGGCCTTCCGGGGTTTTTATTCAACACGACGAACGAACCGCGGTGAGTTCTCACATATTCTCGATCATCACCGCTCCAAAACCCGAACACGATACCTGCGTCGCGCCTTCCATCAGGCGTGCGAAGTCGTACGTGACGCGCTTCGAAAGAATCGACTGTTCCATCGACGCAATGATCCGGTCCGCCGCCTCGAACCAGCCGAGATGGCGCAGCATCATTTCGGCCGAGAGAATCTCGGAGCCCGGGTTCACGTAATCCTTGCCCGCGTACTTCGGCGCGGTGCCGTGCGTCGCTTCGAACATCGCGACGGAATCCGACATGTTCGCGCCCGGCGCGATGCCGATGCCGCCCACCTGCGCCGCGAGCGCATCCGAGATGTAGTCGCCGTTCAGGTTGAGCGTCGCGATCACGTCGTATTCGGCGGGACGCAGCAGGATCTGCTGCAGGAAGGCATCGGCGATCACGTCCTTCACGACGATGTCGTTGCCCGACTTCGGATTCTTGACCTTCATCCACGGGCCGCCGTCGATGAGCTCCGCGTTGAACTCCTTCTGCGCGAGCGCGTAACCGTAGTCGCGGAACGCGCCTTCGGTGAACTTCATGATGTTGCCCTTGTGCACGAGCGTCACCGAGCGGCGATCGTTGTCGATCGCGTACTGGATCGCCTTGCGCACGAGCCGCTCCGTGCCCTCGCGCGACACCGGCTTGATGCCGAGCCCCGACGATTCCGGAAAGCGGATCTTCGTCACGCCCATTTCCTCGCGCAGGAACTTGATCACCTTCTTCGCCTCGGCCGATTCCGCCGGCCATTCGACGCCCGCGTAGATGTCTTCCGAGTTTTCGCGGAAGATCACCATGTCGATCTTTTCCGGCTCGCGCACGGGCGACGGCACGCCCTTGAAGTAGCGCACCGGCCGCAGACATACATACAGATCGAGTTGCTGACGAAGCGCAACGTTGAGCGAACGGATGCCGCCGCCGACCGGCGTCGTCAGCGGCCCCTTGATCGACACGATGTAGTCCTTCACCGCTTCGAGCGTTTCATCGGGCAGCCAGACGTCCGGGCCGTAGACGCGCGTCGCCTTTTCGCCGCCGTAGATTTCCATCCACTGGATCTTGCGCTTGCCGCCGTAGGCCTTTTCCACCGCCGCGTCGACGACCTTGATCATCACCGGCGTGATGTCGACGCCCGTGCCGTCGCCCTCGATATACGGGATGATCGGCTGATCCGAGACGTTGAGCGAATAGTCCGCGTTGACGGTGATCTTGTCACCGTCCGCCGGAACCTTGATGTGCTGATACGACATGGTCGACTCCAAATAAGGCCGGGCTTGAATTGGAAACTGGCAACTGAACAGAGAGAGCAATGCGATGCAGCATGCGCGGGGGCGGGTGCAGGCACAAACGCTGCCGCGATGTTGGTCACGACATCATTCTAACCATGCTGGCCTGCCCCGGCGCGCCCGAGGCAGCCCCGCGCATGCATTAAGATGCCGCATTCGATCCAGGCCCCCGCTCCAGAGTCTTCGATGCCGCTCATCGCCCTCAACAAGCCCTTCGGCACCATCTGCCAGTTCTCCGCGCATGAAACGCGCGCGTCGCTCGGCGACTGGGTGAAGACGCCGGGCGTCTATCCCGCCGGCCGGCTCGACGCGGACAGCGAAGGCTTGCTGCTCCTCACCGATGACGGCGCGCTGCAGGCGCGCATCGCCGAGCCGCGCCACAAGCTCGTCAAGCGCTATTGGGCGCAAGTCGAAGGCGCGCCCGGCGACGACGCGCTCGCGCGGCTCGCGAAGGGCGTCGACCTCGGCGACTACGTGACGCGCCCCTGCCGCACCGCGCTCGTCGACGCAAGCGCGATCGATGCCCTCTGGCCGCGCACGCCGCCGATCCGCTATCGCGCCGCCATCCCGACGACGTGGATCGAGCTCGCCATCACCGAAGGCAAGAACCGGCAGGTCAGACGCATGACGGCGGCGGTCGGCTTTCCGACCTTGCGGCTGGTGCGCGTCGCGATCGGCGCGCTCGATATCTTCACGCTCGGCATCGCGCCCGGCGAGACCGTCGAGGTGGCGCCGGGCGCCCCGTGGCAGCGCGTTCGTTGAATCGCATTCAACTATCTCGAAAATAAGCGGTATTGCACGATTCAATGCGATGTGCTTGAACGCGTGTCACGAAGATCGAGTAGCGCTTATCGCGCGGCGAATAATTTTTTTGGTCTGCTGCGCAATTCTCTGTAAATCGCGTCAACCGACTCATCTCGCGAGGCGTTAAGGGCCACAGATGCCGCAGAAAGCTATCCGGCATGAGCGAAAACTGATTACAACAACCTTTGTGCTCCAGGGTGTTTGAAAGGTTCAAGCGTCGCGGCCGTATCGAAAATCAATTTATCGATACGACTGTCAACCGAAAGGTAGGTGGCTCGTTTACCGACATGACTCAATGACCGGGTCGTTTGGTTAATTTACTCAAGCTAAAGGATTCACACATGAACAAACTGATCGCTGCTCTCGTCGCTGGCCTGTTCGCAACCGCCGCTTTCGCACAAGAAGCTTCGGCACCGGCTGCTGCTGCTCCGGCAGCTGCTTCGTCGGCTCACAAGTCGGCTCACAAGAAGTCGTCGCACAAGTCGTCGCACAAGTCGCACAAGAAGGCAGCCGCTTCGGCTCCGGAAGCCGCTTCGGCAGCTCAGTAAGTTCGTTGTAAACGGCGGTATAGCGAAGTCAAGAACGAGCATTACCGCCGTTTCTACGGCGTTAAAGGGCAGATGGCCGCAAGGCATCTGCCCTTTTGTTTTGTGTCTGCGCATCGAGTAACATGCGCGGGGCCGCCGGAACTTCCGGCACAACGTTCGTCTTGAGAGGAGCATCGTCGTGAATCTGTTGTTGCGTGCCTTGGTGTCTTCATTCGGTTCGACGGCTTCGGCCCGGCGCTCGCGCATCGCCGCCACGATCCGCGCATGCGTAATTGCATTGATGCTGCCGTTCGCGACGCTCCCGCTCGCGCAAGCGCAAACGATGCCGCCTGGCGCCAAGCAGCCATCCGATTTTCCGCGCGCGAAACTCACCGCGGGCATGTACGTGATCGACGCCGCCGTCGCCGCGAACGATGCCGATCGCGAGCAAGGTCTTATGTACCGATCGCAACTCGCACCGAACGAAGGCATGCTCTTCGTGTTCAACGAAAACGCGGTGCATTGCTTCTGGATGAAGAACACGCTGATCCCGCTGTCGATCGCGTTCATCCGCGCCGACGGCACGATCACCGACATCGACGAGATGCAGGCCGAGACCGAGAACAATCACTGCCCGCGCAATAACGGCGTGTATGCGCTGGAGATGCCCAAGGGCTGGTTCGCGGCGAAAGGCATCAAGCCGGGCACGCAGATCAAGGGATTGCCGCGCGTGCAGTAACGCATCCGCGCTCCACTCGAAAACCGGCGTCGTCGCGCGACACGCCGGTTTTTTTGCGCCTGCAAAATCCTTTGCAGCGGGCGGGCCGGGATTCCTGCAAAAAGCCTGCCGACGCGCTATCCTGAAAAGATTCAGCGCGACGCGTATTGGATACTTCAGGCCACTTCAGGCCGCGCAGACGGCCGCCGCATGACGGCCACGGGTCGACATATCAACAGGAGGTTCACGTGCCCCGCAAGACTCCCATCGAGCGCTATCGGAACATCGGGATCAGCGCTCACATCGATGCCGGCAAGACGACGACTACCGAGCGCATCCTTTTCTACACCGGCGTGACGCACAAGATCGGCGAGGTTCACGACGGTGCGGCCACGATGGACTGGATGGAGCAGGAGCAGGAACGCGGCATCACGATCACCTCCGCGGCCACGACGGCCTTCTGGAAAGGCATGGCCGGCAACTATCCGGAACACCGCATCAACATCATCGATACGCCGGGACACGTCGACTTCACCATCGAAGTCGAACGCTCGATGCGCGTGCTCGACGGCGCGTGCATGGTCTACGACTCCGTCGGCGGCGTGCAGCCGCAGTCCGAAACCGTGTGGCGTCAGGCGAACAAGTACAAGGTGCCGCGCATTGCGTTCGTCAACAAGATGGACCGCGTGGGCGCGGACTTCTTTCGCGTGCAGCGGCAGATCGGCGAGCGCCTGAAGGGCGTCGCGGTGCCGATCCAGATTCCCATCGGCGCGGAAGAGCATTTTCAGGGCGTGGTCGACCTCGTGAAGATGAAGGCGATCGTCTGGGACGACGACAGCCAGGGCATCAAGTTCAACTACGAGGAGATTCCCGACAACCTCAAGGAGCTCGCGCACGAGTGGCGCGGCAAGATGGTCGAGGCGGCGGCGGAATCGAGCGAGGATCTGCTCGAGAAGTATCTGGACGATCACGAGAGCCTGACCGAAGACGAGATCAAGGCGGCACTGAGAAAGCGCACCATCGCCAATGAAATCGTGCCGATGCTGTGCGGCAGCGCGTTCAAGAACAAGGGCGTGCAGGCGATGCTCGACGCGGTGATCGACTACCTGCCCTCGCCCGTCGACGTGCCCGCGATTCTCGGCCACACCGAAGACGACAAGGAAGCGGAGCGCCATCCGAGCGACGACGAGCCGTTCTCCGCGCTCGCCTTCAAGATCATGACGGACCCGTTCGTCGGCCAGTTGATCTTCTTTCGCACCTATTCGGGCGTGGTGAATTCGGGCGACACGGTCTACAACCCGGTGAAGGAAAAGAAGGAGCGTCTCGGCCGCATCCTGCAGATGCACGCGAACGAGCGCAAGGAAATCAAGGAAGTGCGCGCGGGCGATATCGCGGCGGCGGTCGGCCTGAAGGAAGCGACGACCGGCGACACGCTATGCGATCCGAACCACGTCATCATCCTCGAACGGATGATCTTCCCGGAGCCGGTGATCTCGCAGGCCGTGGAGCCGAAGACCAAGGCCGACCAGGAAAAGATGGGCATCGCGTTGAATCGTCTCGCGCAGGAAGATCCGTCGTTCCGGGTCACGAGCGACGAGGAATCCGGCCAGACCATCATTTCCGGCATGGGCGAGCTGCACCTCGAAATTCTCGTCGACCGGATGAGGCGCGAGTTCGGTGTCGAGGCGACGGTCGGCAAGCCGCAGGTCGCGTATCGCGAAACCGTGCGCAACAAGGTCGCGGATGTCGAAGGCAAGTTCGTCAAGCAGTCGGGCGGGCGCGGCCAGTACGGTCACGCGGTCATCACGCTTGAGCCGGACCCGGGCAAGGGCTACGAATTCGTCGACGCGATCAAGGGCGGCGTGATTCCGCGCGAGTTCATTCCGGCGGTCGACAAAGGCATTCGGGAAACGCTGAAGGCCGGCGTGCTCGCGGGCTATCCGGTCGTCGACGTGAAGGTGACGCTGACCTTCGGCTCCTATCACGACGTGGACTCGAACGAAAACGCGTTCCGCATGGCCGGCTCGATGGCGTTCAAGGAAGGCATGCGCCGCGCGAGGCCGGTGCTGCTCGAACCGATGATGGCCGTCGAAGTGGAAACGCCCGAAGACTTCATGGGCAACGTGATGGGCGACCTCTCCGGCCGGCGCGGCATCGTGCAGGGCATGGAAGACATCGCGGGCGGCGGCGGCAAGCTGGTGCGCGCGGAAGTGCCGCTCGCCGAGATGTTCGGCTACTCCACGTCGCTGCGCTCGTTGACGCAAGGCCGCGCCACTTACACGATGGAGTTCAAGCACTACGCGGAAACACCGGGCAATGTCTCGGAGGCGATCGTCAACGCGAAAGCGAAATGATCGGCGCTTAAGCGTGTAGTATCGGAAGTCCGTTGCTCGCTCGGTTGGTGGCGGCAACGGACTTTTCATATCCGCAGACGATAAAACCGACATGAGCGACCCACATCATCAGCATGTTGATTGGCGCGAACACGGCGTCAAGGTCATCAAGGGCGATCAGCTCGACACCAACACCCCACAGACGCCGGGCATGAACCGCGCGGCCGCGATCAACGCGGCGCGCGTCGGCGCGCAGAAAATCTGGGCCGGCACGGTCACGATCCATCCGAACGCGAAGACCGGCGCGCATCATCACGGCGCGCTCGAAAGCGTCATCTATGTCGTGCGCGGCCAGGCGCGCATGCGCTGGGGCGAGCACCTCGAATTCACCGCCGAGGCCGGTCCCGGCGACTTCATTTTCGTGCCGCCCTACGTGCCGCACCAGGAAATCAACGCCAGCACCGACGATCCCCTCGAATGCGTGCTCGTGCGCAGCGATAACGAAGCGGTGGTGGTGAACCTGAATATCGATGCCGTGGAGCAGCCCGAGGCGGTCTACTGGGTCGATCCCATTCACAAGCATCCACACGATCACTGAGGCGGGCAAAGGCGCGCGCGATGAAACCCCGGCGCGTTCCTTGCTACCCCGCTTAGACGCGGCGGCGCTTTTGGCGCGGCTATCCTGAGCGCTTGCGCGGCGAACCATCGCGCGAGCGCGACCTTACCGACATCCGCACACGATGAAGAAACCTTCGACCGACGCGCATCTCCTCGATCTCGCCCGCCCGCATGCGGGTGAACTGGGCAATCACGCGATCGACGAATTCAAGGCCGGCCGCCTGACGCGCCGCGAACTGTTGCGCCACGCGAGCGTGCTGGGCGTGGCGTTGACGGCAGGCGGCCTGTTCGGCATGCCGTCCGCGCGCGCGCAGGGCGCGGGCAAGCCGGGCGGCACGATCCGCGTCGCGCATCTGATGCCGGCGGGCGCCGTCGATCCGCTCACCGTGACGGACGCCGCCGGTCTCGCGCTCATCAACCAGACGGGCGAATTCCTGATCGACGACGACAGCGAGCATCTGACGCTCAAGCCCGCGCTGGCGCTGTCGTGGTCGTCGAATGCGAAGGGCGACGTGTGGACCTTCAAGCTGCGCCAGAACGTGAAGTTCCACGATGGCCAGCCGATGACCGCGAAGGACGTCGTCGCGACCTTCAACCGCCTGTCCGATCCGGGCGCGGGCTCGGCTGCGCTTTCGGTGCTCAAGGGCGTGCTGTCGAAGGACTCGGCGAAGGCCGTCGACGATCACACCGTCGAGTTTCATCTCGATGCGCCCAACGGCAATTTCCCGTACTACGTTTCGTCGAATACGTATAACGCGGTGATCCTGCCGGCCAGTTTCACCGGCCCCTATGAAAAGACCTTCATGGGCACGGGCGCGCTGAAGCTGGAGAAATACACGCCGAAGGTCGGCGCGTCGTTCGTGCGTAATCCCGACTACTGGGGCGAGAAGTCCTTGCCCGATCGCGTGAGCTTCTCCTTCTACGCGGACCAGCAGGCGCAACTCCTGGCAATGCAAGGCCGCCAGGCCGACGTGATGGGCGATTTCACCGTGCAGGGCGGCGTCTCGATCCTCACGAATCCGCAGTTCAAGGTGCTGGGCACGAAATCGAGTTCGCATCGGCAGATTCACATGCGCTGCGACATGGGCGCATTCAAGGACAAGCGCGTGCGTCAGGCACTGGCGCTCGCGATCGACCGCGAAGTGATCGTCAAGGGACTGTTTCGCGGCCGCGCGCAGGTCGGCAACGACAGCCCGTTCGCGCCGGTGTTTCCGTCGAGCGATCTCACCGTGCCGCAGCGCAAGATCGATATCGCTCAAGCGAAGAGATTGATGAGCGAGGCAGGCGTGGCGAACGGCTTCGACATCACGCTGACGACCGAGAAGTACATGGAGATTCCCGATCTCGCGGTCGTCGTGCAGAACGCGGCGAAGGCCGTCGGCATTCGCATCCAGTTGAAGGTGGAAAGCCAGGACCTTTATTACGGCTCGGGCACGTTCGGCAAATCGGACTGGCTGGATTCGCCGCTCGGCATCACGGATTACGGGCATCGCGGCGTGCCGAACGTGTTCCTCAACGCGCCGCTGACGAGCAGCGGCACCTGGAACGCGGCGCACTTCAAGAATCCGGAGTACGACAAGCTCGTCGCGCAGTTCGTCGCGGCGCTCGATGTCACGTCGCAGAAGAAGCTCTCAGGCCAGATCCAGCGTCTGCTGCTCGACGAAACGCCGGTCGTGATTCCCTACTTCTACGACCAGCTGATCGTCACGCGGGCGAACGTCTCCGGCGTGCGCTTCAACGCGATCTCGCAGATGTGGTTCGACCGCGCGACGGTGTCCGCGTAAATGAGCACCATCACGCCGACGGCGCACGTCGCCGACTTCGCCAAAATGAAACGCGTCGTGCGCTTCATCGGCGTGCGGCTGCTGCTCGCGCTCGTCACGCTCTGGCTGCTGTCGATGATCGTGTTCGCCGGCGGCCAGCTCCTGCCCGGCGACGTCGGCCGCGCGATTCTCGGCCCGCTCGCCGACGCGCGCGCCGTTGCGGCGCTCAATCATCAGCTCGGCGTCGACCGGCCGCTTCTCACGCAATACACGAGCTGGATCAGCCATTTCCTGCGCGGCGACATGGGCGAGTCCTATGCGTTTCGCGCGCCGGTCGCGCCGTTCATCGGCAGTGCGCTGTGGGCCTCGGCGAAGCTCGGCGCGCTCGCGTTCATCGTCGTGGTGCCGCTCGGCATCGCGGGCGGCGTGTTTGCGGCGTTGCACGCGGGACGCTGGATCGACCGGCTCATCAGCATCGGCGGACTGACGGCGACGGTCGTGCCGGAGTTCGTCTCGTCGATCGTGCTGATCCTGATCTTCGGCGTATGGCTGCAATGGCTGCCGATCGAAGCGACCGCGCCCGCCGATGCGAACATCCTCGTGCAACTGAAGCATCTGATTCTGCCGGTGCTGCCGCTCGTGCTCGTGTTCTTCGGCTATATCGCGCGGATGGCGCGCGCGGGCACCGTCGAAGCGCTCGACGCCGACTACACGCGCACCGCGATTCTCAAGGGCTTGCCGCAACGCGTCGTGATCGTGCGGCATGTGCTGCGCAACGCGCTGCTGCCGACCGTGACCGTCGCCGCGACGCAGCTCGGCTACATGATCGGCGGGCTCGTCGTGGTGGAGACGCTGTTTCACTACCAGGGCATCGGCTCGCTGATCTACACCGCCGCGCGGGGCAAGGACTTTCCGATGCTCGAAGCCGGCGTGCTGACCATCGGCGTGATCTACACGGCGGCGAATCTGATCGCCGACGCGCTCTACGTCGTGCTCAATCCGCGCCTGCGCACCGCCGATTCCTCCGGAGACGCGCGATGAGCACGGCCACCGCGTCCCCCGCGCCCGTCAAACCCAGACGCTTCGAAGCGCTCGGCGCACTGCTGCGCTCGGGCACCTTCGTGCTCGGCGTGCTGATCCTGCTGTTCTGGGTCGCGTGCGCGCTCTTCGGCCACTGGCTCGTGCCGCACGATCCTTACGCGTCGGACCCGCTGAATTCGCTCGTCGCGCCGTCCGCCGATCACTGGTTCGGCACCGATCAGCTCGGCCGCGACGTGTTCGCGCGCGTGATCGTCGGCTCGCGCGACATCCTGACCATCGCGCCTCTGGCGACCTTGCTCGGCACGGCGGCGGGCACGGCGATCGGGCTCGTCGTCGGCTATTTCGATGGCTGGGTCGATGCCGTCATCGGCCGCGCGATCGATGCGCTGCTCGCGTTGCCGCTCGTGATCGTCGCGCTGCTCGCGCTGGCGGCGGTCGGCGCGAGCAACACGACGGTGATTCTCGTCATCGGCCTGACCTTCGCGCCGATCACCGCGCGCACGGTGCGCGCCGCCGTGCTGAGCGAACGGCATCTGGACTACGTGCTCGCGGCGCAACTGCGCGGCGAAAACGCGCTCTACATCATGTTCGCGGAGATTCTGCCGAACGTGCTGCCGCCGATCATCGTCGAGGCGACGGTGCGGCTCGGCTACGCGATCTTCGCGGTCGCGACGCTCTCGTTCCTCGGCTTCGGTATCCAGCCGCCATCGGCCGACTGGGGCCTCGCGCTGTCCGAAAGCTATACGCTGATGGCGGGCGGCGCGTGGTGGACCGTCGTGTTCGACGCCGCCGCGATCGCGTCGCTGGTCGTCGCGGTGAATCTCGTCGCGGATGCCGTGCAAGGAGCGCTCGACCGATGAACGGACCGCCGCCGTCGGCTTTTCCCACGTTCGGCGCCGCCAAAGGCGATCAGGCCGACGCGCTCACGATCGTCGGTCTCACCGTCGCCTATCGGGCGCGCGGACGCGAGCGCGAAGTGCTTCAAGACGTGACGCTGCGCGTGAAGCGCGGCGAGGCATACGGACTCGTCGGCGAATCGGGTTGCGGCAAGTCGACCGCCGCGCTCGCGGTGCTGCGCTACCTGCCGCGCAACGGCCGCGTGAAGGCGGGCCGCATTTCCATCGCCGGGCGCGACGTCGCCACGCTCGACGCCGACGCGCTGCGCGGCATGCGCGCCAACGCCGTATCGATGGTCTATCAGGATCCCGGACGCGCGCTGAATCCGTCGCTGACGATCGCGCGGCAAGTCTCGGAAGCGTTCGAAGTCACGGGCGCGTCCGCCGATGAAGCGCTGTCCCGCACCGCCGAGATGCTAAAGCGCGTGCGTATCGCGTCTCCCGAGCGCGTGATGGAGAGTTATCCGCATCAGCTGTCGGGCGGGATGCAGCAGCGCGTCGTCATCGCGATGGCGCTCGCGTGCAATCCCGAACTGCTGATTCTCGACGAGCCGACCACCGGTCTCGACGCCACCGTCGAAGCCGAAGTGCTCGATCTCATCGCGCAATTGCGTGCGGAACTCGGCACGGCCGTGCTCTTCATCAGCCACAATCTCGCGGTGATCGGGCGCATGTGCGATCGCGTCGGCGTGCTGTACGCGGGCAAGCTCGTCGAGGAAGGCGCCACCGCCGATGTGTTCGCGCAGCCGCGTCACCCGTACACGGTCGGCCTGCTGCGCTGCCTGCCGCGCGAGGGACGCGGCAAGGAAACCGGGCGGCTCGATACGATTCCCGGCTCGCTGCCGCTGCCGGGATCGATCGCGCAGGGCTGCATCTTCGCGCCGCGCTGCAAGCTCGCCGACGAGCGCTGTCTCAACGATGCGCCGCCGCCCTATCGCGTCGCCTCCGCGCACGGCGATCAGATGGCGCGCTGTCACTATCACGAGCGCGCACAGACGCTGCCGCGCTCGACCGAAGAAGCGCCCGCGCCCGTCCAACCTCGCGACGGGCAGCCGCTAGCGCTATCGGCGCGCAATCTCTCCAAAACCTTCCGTGTCGGCGATGAAGAGGTGCGCGCCGTCCACGATGTCTCGCTCGATCTCGTGCAGGGCGAGACGCTCGGTCTCGTCGGCGAATCGGGCAGCGGCAAGACGACGCTCGCCAAGCTCCTGCTCGGTCTCGTGTCCCCGGACAAGGGCGCGTCGCTCGAACTCGACGGAGCGGCGCTGCCCGAACGCGTGACCCGGCGCAGCGAAGAACAGGTGAAGTCGCTGCAGATCGTGTTCCAGAATCCGGATTCCGCGCTGAACCGCGCGCATTCGGTGCGGCGTCTGATCGCGCGTTCGCTGTCGAAGCTCACGGCGCTGCGCGGCGAGGCGAAGGAGCAACGTCTGCATACCCTGACCGAAGCCGTGCGCCTGCCGGCGCGCTATCTGACTTCGCGCACGCGGCAACTGTCGGGCGGGCTGAAGCAGCGCGTCGCCATCGCGCGCGCGTTCGCGGGCGATCCGCGCGTGGTCGTCTGCGACGAGCCGACCTCCGCGCTCGACGTCTCCGTGCAGGCCGCGATCCTCAATCTGCTCGCCGATCTGCAGCGCGAGCGGCGCGTGAGCTACGTGTTCATCTCGCACGATCTGCATGTCGTGCGCTATCTGTCGGATCGCATCGCGGTGCTGTATCTCGGCCGCATCATGGAAATCGGTCGCGCGGCCGCGGTCTTCGACGGCCCGCAGCATCCGTACACCGAAGCATTGCTGTCGTCGGTGCCGTCGCTCGACGGGACGCACGCGAAGCGCATCCGTCTGTCGGGCGAATTGCCGAGCGCGGCGAATCCGCCCACGGGCTGCGTGTTCCATACGCGCTGCGGGCGCAAGATCGGCGCGATCTGCGAGACCGAAACACCGCCGTGCCGCGACGCCGGCGACGGCCACGCGATTCATTGCCACATTCCCGTCGACGAATTGCGCGCGCTGCAACGTCAGGCGGACTGACCACGCGCAAAAGGAAGGCGGCTTCATCGGGAACCCGAGCGGAACCAAAGCGGCCGCGCGCGCCTCTCAGGGGACACTGTCCACAACAACGAGGATTCCATCGATGAAACCCGCCCTTTCCGTCGCGCTCAGCACGTTCGCCTTCAGCGTCGCGATGGCCGCGCACGCGCAAACCGCACCGCAAGCCCCGACGCCCGGCGCCGCCGACCCCAGCTTCTCCGCCTACGCGCTCGCGCAGCAGTGCGCCGCGAAGTCCGACAACACGGCGCAAGGGCAATGCGTGGGCGCGGTTCGCGGCATCGTGCGCGGTTATCAATACGGCGTGCTGTTCCTGTCGCAGCGCGCGTCGCTTTCCGATAACGACACGAAACGCGTTTCGCTGTGCCTGACGGACACGAAGGTGTCCTCGATCGTCGACGATTTCCTCGCCGACGCGAAGCAGGTCAACGAAGCGGATCTGCGGCGCACGCCCGCGGAAGTCGCGGTGCTCGGCTCCGTGCACGCGCATCACGCGTGCACCTGAGCGGGCGCGGCATCAAAGCATTTCGAGCGAGCGTTTCGACTTCGGCGGCCTGAACTGCTGATCGATGTCCGCGAGTTCATCGGCGGACAGATCGAGGTCGAGCGCCGCGCGATTCTCGCGGACATGCGCGACGTCCGCCGCCTTCGGAATGGCGAACACCTCCGGTTGCCGCAGAACCCACGCGAGCGCCACCTGAAACGCGGACACGCCGCGCGCCGCCGCGATCTTTTCCAGCGCGCCGCCGCGCGGCAGACGCGCGTGATCGACGGGGCTGTACGCCATCGCGGGCAGGCGTCGCTCGCGTAGCCACGGCAGCAGATCGAACTCCGCTCCGCGCCGCGCGACGTTGTAGAGAATCTGATCGGTTGCGCAAGCGCTGCCGCCATCGAGCGAAAAGAGTTCTTCCATGTCGTCGGTGTCGAAGTTGCTCACGCCCCAGTGACGGATCTTGCCGTCGCGCTGCAACTTCCCGAAACCCGCGACGACGCCTTCAAGATCTTCCCCGCCGCGCCAGTGCAGCAGGTACAGGTCGATGCGGTCGGTCTTCAGGCGCTTCAGGCTGCGCTCGCACGCGGTCTGCACGCCGCGTTCGCTGCCGTTGTGCGGATACACCTTGCTCACGATGAACAGTTCGTCGCGCCTGTCGCCGAGCGCCTCCGCGATGAGCTTTTCGCTTTCGCCGTCGCCGTACATCTCGGCGGTGTCGATAAGCGTCATTCCCAGCTCGACGCCCTCGCGCAGCGCGGCGATCTCGCTCTTGCGCGCATTCGCGCGTTCGCCCATTTCCCAGGTTCCCTGACCGAGCTTCGGGATCGTTTCGCCGCCCGGGAGCGTTACGCACGCCAGATTCGATTGAGCCATTCAGAAGCCTCCCTTGAGTGTGAGTCGATTATGGCATCGGGAATCAGCGCGGCGATGCACATGCCGCAAAAAGCCGCCGTATTTGAATGAAACCGGGCTCGCGAAGCTGGAAATCAACGCGCATCTCATGGAAATGCCATTTCCTGCCGCATTGCCAGAAAGATTAATCCGCGCCTCGCGCATTCACACTCGGATTCATTGCGAGAGGACTATTCGAGCGTGAAAACCGATAAATAAAATCAACGAAGAGATATATCAATTTCATTTGGATTCAAAAATGCAGCATGAAATGCGAGTTATTAAGCATTCATGACATATATCATAAGAAAATCCACAATTTTATTGTCGAAATGATCGCAACGTCTTATAGTCCCTGAGACAAATCGAAATCAGCCGCTATTAAGAATGGCGCCAAACTGACAAAATTACGCGCCGCACAGGCGCAGTGCATATGGAGGTTTAAAAAAGCGCTTCGCTTACCTAATCTTCGTAACATGGTTATTGCAATATTTGCCGAGTGTCAATATTATCGACTTCACACATCCTTCAGCGATCGGACATGCGCGTGTCGCACTGAGTCGGTCTGGGGCAATGTGACACAACTGAGAGGGCACCAGTGATGAACCAGATCCATGCAATGCGCGTCTTCGTGCGTGTGGCGGATACGGAGAGCTTTCGCCGCGCTGCTCAACAACTCGATGTTTCGAATGCGCTGGTCACCCGGGCAATCGCCATGCTCGAAGCGCATTTGCGAACTCGCCTGATTAACCGCACCACCCGTAATCTTTCTCTCACCGAAGCCGGAACGCGTTATCTCGAGGGTTGCCGCGCGTTGCTCGAGGAACTGGATCATCTCGAGTCCACGGTCACGCACACCGAAGGCGAGCCGAGCGGCACGCTGCGCGTGGTGGCGTCGAGCGCGCTTTCGCTGCTCACGCTGACGCCGCTCGTCGACGGCTTTCGCAAGCTCTATCCGAAGGTCAATGTGCGCCTGACGCTCGCGGAACGCCATGTCGATCTCGTCGAGGACGGCTACGACGTGGGCATCGTCACCGCGTTCATGGTGTCGAGCACGGCGCTCATCGAGCGGCCCGTCGGCACCAATGCGCTCGTTCCGGTCGCGACGCCGGCGTTCGTCGCCGAGCACGGCATGCCCGGCTCGCCCACGGATCTGCACAACTTGCCTTCCGTCGGACTGCCGAACGAGATGCGCAGCCAGACCTGGCACTTCCGGCATCGCCTGGGCGACGCCGACCAGATCACGCTCGCGCCCGTGTACACGGTCAACAACGGCCTGATGGTGCGTCTCGCCACGCTCAAGGGCATGGGCTTTTCGATCCTGCCCGAGGGCATCGTGCAGGCGGATCTGAAGGACGGCACGCTCGTGCGCCTTCTGGAGGATTACTCCATCGATGATCCGGACATGAAAGTGTCGATCGTCTATCCGGGCCGGCAATATCTGCCCGCCAAGACGCGCTTTTTCATCGACTATGCGCTGGACTATCTGAGCCGGGAATTCGCCGCAGGCAACGGCCGGCCCGACGAAGTGATGCGCCCGCCCATGCAGTCGATCATGCCCATGCAGACGATGCGCGGTGCCTCGGCAACGGCAAACTAACTGAAGCACTGGCGCTCCGAAGCAGCCAGGCGGCGATCCTGCCGTCTGGCTGACCGCGCCGCACTCGCGCCGCTCTCAATTCTCCCCGTACTCCGCGCTCGATACATCAGGCGCGGCGCACATCTCGCGCAACAGCGCCGCCTCGCGCTCATGCACTTCCACCGGCATGCACAACGCGCCCGCGTGCGCCATGTAGCGCGCGCGATGCTGCCCGTTGCGAAACGCCACGACCCCTTCCCTGTGCACGCCGAGCAGTCCGAGCAAGCCCGGCGAGCGGCGCACGCTGATCGTCACGTAAGGCATTTCCGGCACGCGCGGATTGTCCGGGTCGAGAAATTCGCGGATGCCGCGAACCTTGCCCGCGTGCCAGTCGTCGACGGCCTTGAGCACGTAATCGGTGTCGTCGCGATTGGCGCACGCGAGCAGCTTCCCGACATCGACGAGCACGACCTGATGGCGCGAACCGTGGCCGGTGAACACGCGCTTCAGACGCACGAAGTCGTACTGAGGATGGCTCTGGAGCCTGACGATCCAGACCGCTTCTGCGGCGGTCGGCGCAACCATCGTATCCATGATCGGCATATGAAGAAGACTGCGGCGCGCGCGCCCCGTGCGCGCGTGTTTCGCTAACGGCGGCCTGAGCGGACACGCGTGAACGAGCGCTCAGGCCAATCAAACTTTTACACCCTGCACGCGATTGATGAAAGCGCTGTGACGGGCACGTCGCGTGCTTTTGTTGCCAGAATCGAACAGTTCCAATTTTCTGGCGGTCGCGCGCGTCACGCGGCTGTCACACACGCATTGCCCATCGACCTGTGGACACTTCTTCCGATCTCATCGTCGCGCGGCCCGAAGGACTTTTCTGTGTGCCGGGCAACTTCCATATCGACCCGTGGCGGCCCGTCGAACGCGCCGTCATCACGCATGCTCATGCGGATCACGCGCGCTTCGGCCACGCGCGCTATCTCGCCGCGCAACCGGGCGTCGGCGTGCTGTTGTCGCGGCTGCCCGGCATCGACGTGCAAGGGCTCGCCTATGGCGAAGCCATCGACGTGAACGGTGTGCGCGTGTCGCTGCATCCGGCGGGACACGTGCTCGGCTCGGCGCAGGTGCGCGTCGAATACAAGGGGCGCGTGTGGGTCGCATCCGGCGATTACAAGGTCGAACCCGATCCGACCTGCGCGCCGTTCGAACCCGTGCGCTGCGACACCTTCATCACCGAATCGACGTTCGGCCTGCCGATCTATCGATGGGACCGCTCGCAGGACGTCTTCGACGGCATCGATTCATGGTGGCGGCACAACGCGGCGCAAGGGCGCGCGTCGGTGCTGTTCTGCTATTCGTTCGGCAAGGCGCAGCGCCTGCTCGCGGGCGTCGATGCCGCCATCGGGCCGATCTTCTGTCACGGCGCGGTCGAGCCGCTCAATCGCGCGTACCGCGAGGCCGGCGTCGCGCTGCCGCACACGCGGCTCGTCAGCGAGATCGCCGCGAAGGACAAGGCCGCGTTCAAGGGCGCGCTGATCGTCGCGCCGCCGTCCGCGCAAGGCAGCACGTGGATGCGCCGCTTCGGCGAGTACAGCGATGCCTTCGCGTCCGGCTGGATGCGTCTGCGCGGCACGCGAAGGCGCAAGGGCGTCGATCGCGGCTTCGTGCTGTCCGATCACGCCGACTGGCCCGGCCTGCAACTCGCGATCGGCGCGACGGGCGCGCAACGCGTGATCGTCACGCACGGACAGATCGAGCCGATGGTGCGCTGGCTGCGCGAGCAGGGACTGGACGCGGGCGCCTTCAAGACCGAATACGGCGACGACGCCATCGAAGCCGACACGGCCAAGGCATCATGAAACGCTTCGCGACGCTCTACGCCGCGCTCGACGCGACCACCTCGACCAACGAAAAGCTCGAAGCGCTGATCGCGTATTTCTCGGGCGCGGCACCGGAAGACGCAGCGTGGGCGTCGTACTTTCTCGCGGGCGGCAAGCCGCGCCAGTCGGTGCCGACGCGCCTCATCACCGAGTTCGCGCGCGAACGCGCGGGCCTGCCGGAATGGCTTTTCGAGGAGTCGTATCAGGCGGTCGGCGATCTCGCCGAAACCATCGCGCATGTGTTGCCGCCCGCGTCGGGCGAATCGTCGCTCGGGCTCGCGCAGTGGATCGAGGAACGCGTGCTGACATTGCGCGGCGCGAATCCGTCCGAGTTGCGCGAACGGCTGCTGGGCTACTGGGACGAACTGAACTGGAGCGAGCGCTTTCTCCTGACGAAGCTGATCGGCGGCGGCTTTCGCGTGGGCGTCGCGCGGCAGCTCGTCGTGCGCGCGCTGGCCGCCGTCGCGGGCGTCGATCACAAGCGTATCGCGCAACGCATGGTCGGCTGGACCGATTCGCGTCAGACACCGAGCGCCGCGCGTTATCTGCGGCTGATCGCGCCCGCTGCCGAAGGCGACGATGTCGACACGCCGCACGAAAGCGATCTCGGCCTGCCCTATCCGTTCTTTCTCGCCCATCCGCTGCAGGCCGATCCGGCGACGCTCGGCTCGCCAACTGGCTGGATCGTCGAATGGAAGTGGGACGGCATACGCGCGCAGCTCGTGAAGCGCGCGGGCCGAGTGTGGATCTGGTCGCGCGGCGAGGATCTCGTCACCGAGCGCTTTCCCGAGCTCGCCGCGCTGGGCGCCGCGCTGCCGGACGGCACCGTGATCGACGGCGAGATTCTCGCGTGGGAACCGGGCGCGAACGCGCCGCTGCCGTTCGCGCGTTTGCAGCCGCGCATCACGCGCAAGTCGCTCACCAAAAAAGTGCTCGCCGATTCGCCCGCCGCGCTGCTCGCCTACGATCTGCTCGAAGCCGACGGCCGCGATCTGCGCACCGAGCCGCTCGATGCGCGCCGCGCGAAGCTCGACGCGCTCGCGTCCGATCTCGCCGTGGACTTGCTGCGCGTGTCGCCGGTGGTCGTCGCATCGGACTGGGCGGCGCTCGCCGCGTTGCGCGACGAAAGCCGCGCGCGCGGCGTCGAAGGATTGATGCTGAAGGAGCGCGCGTCGATGTACGGCGTCGGGCGCACGAAGGCGTCGGGCACCTGGTGGAAGTGGAAGATCGATCCGTATTCGATCGACGCCGTGCTGCTCTACGCGCAGCGCGGCCACGGCCGCCGTGCGAGCCTCTACACGGATTTCACCTTCGCCGTCTGGGACGAGGCCGATGGCACGCGCACGCTCGTGCCGTTCGCGAAAGCCTATTCCGGCCTGACCGACGAGGAAATGCGCCAGGTCGATGCGATCGTGCGCAAGACGACCATCGAGAAGTTCGGACCGGTGCGCAGCGTCACGCCCACGCTCGTCTTCGAGATCGGCTTCGAAGGCATACAGGCGAGCCCGCGCCACAAGTCGGGCATCGCGGTGCGCTTTCCGCGCATGCTGCGCTGGCGCACCGACAAGCAGATCGAAGACGCCGATACGCTCGACATCCTCAAGGGCTTTCTGAACGAGGCGACGGCATGAGCGCGCCGCGTCCTCGCCGCGTGCCGCGCACCCGCGCGGCGCAGGCGAAACTCGATGCCGTAGCCGAGTTCACGCCCGCGCCATTCGCGTTCGACGCGAACGAAGCCGCCAGCCCGATCGACGAGCGCATCGCGCGCTGGTTCGACGAACGCGGCTGGCAGCCCTTCGCGTTTCAGCGCGAGGCGTGGCGTGAAATCGAACGCGGCGCGAGCGGTCTGCTGCACGCGACGACCGGCGCGGGCAAGACGTGGGCGGTCTGGCTCGGCGCGCTCGCGGCCTACGCGCACGCGCCGCCGAAACCGGCCGCGCTGCCCGCGCCGCTCACCGTCCTCTGGATCACACCGATGCGCGCGCTCGCCGCCGACAGCGCCCGCGCGCTGCAAAGCGCGGTGAGCGCGCTGTCCGTGCCGTGGACGGTCGGGCTGCGCACCGGCGACACGTCGTCGACCGAACGAGCGCGGCAGAGCCGGCGCATGCCGTCCGCGCTCGTCACGACGCCCGAAAGCCTCACGCTGATGCTCACGCGCGCCAATGCGCACGAGGAACTCAAGCACTTGCGCATGATCGTCGTCGATGAATGGCACGAGTTGCTCGGCAACAAGCGCGGCACGCAGACGCAACTCGCGATCGCGCGGCTCGCGCACTGGCGGCCCGATCTGCAGATCTGGGGCCTGTCCGCGACGCTCGGCAATCTCGTCCTCGCGCACGACGCCCTGCTGCATCCCGTGAAGACGCCGCGCGTGGTCGTGCGCGGCGCGCAGCCGAAGACGCTCGTCGTCGATACGCTGATTCCCGACACGATCGAGCGCTTTCCGTGGGGCGGACATCTCGGCGTGCGGCAAGTCGGACCCGTCGCCGATGAAGTCGATCAGGCGCAAAGCTCGCTCGTCTTCACCAACACGCGCTCGCAAGCGGAAATCTGGTATCGCGCACTGCTCGAACTGCGGCCGGAATGGGCGGGCCTGCTCGCGCTGCATCACGGTTCGCTCGACAAGGAGGTGCGCGACTGGGTCGAGCAGGGACTCAAGAACGGGCAACTGAAGGCGGTCGTGTGCACGTCGAGCCTCGATCTGGGCGTCGATTTCCTGCCGGTCGATCGAGTGTTCCAGATCGGCTCGCCAAAGGGCGTCGCGCGCCTCATGCAGCGCGCGGGACGCTCGGGTCACGCGCCGGGCCGCGTGTCGCGCGTGACGATCGTGCCGACGCACGCGCTGGAACTCGTCGAAGCGGCGGCGGCGCGCTGGGCGATTCAGGAACGTCGCATCGAAGGACGCGACATGCCGTTGAAGCCACTCGACGTGCTCGTGCAGCATCTCGTGACGGTGGCGATCGGCGGCGGCTTCACATTGGCCGACATGTTCGATGAAGTCCGCAGCGCGTATGCATACCGCGATCTCACGCAGCCGGAGTTCGACTGGGCGCTCGCGTTCGTCGAGCGCGGCGGCGCGTCGCTCGGGGCGTATCCGGACTTTCATCGCGTCGTGAAAGGCGATGACGGCGTGTATCGCGTGCCGCGCGAGGATCTCGTGCGCAGGCATCGCAACAACGTCGGGACGATCGTTGCAAACGCAACCATCAACGTGGCGTACATGACGGGCGGGCGCATCGGCGCAATGGAGGAATCGTTCATCTCGCGCCTGAAACCCGGCGATGTCTTCACCTTCGGCGGACGCGCGCTCGAACTCGTGCGCGTGCGCGACATGACCGCCTATGTGAAGCGCGCGACCTCGTCGCGCGGCGCGATGCCGCAATGGGCGGGCAGCAAAATGCCGCTCTCGTCGGAACTCGCGGACGCCGCGCTCGTGATGCTCGCGCGCGCCAGCGACGGCATCTACGACGAGCCCGAGATGCGCGCCGTCAAACCGCTGCTCGACTTGCAGGCGAAATGGTCGGCCTTGCCCGGACCCGGCGTGCTCGTCGTCGAACTGGTGCGCTCGCGCGAAGGGCATCACTTTTTCTGCTATCCGTTCGCGGGCCGCATGGCGCATATCGGTCTGGGATCGCTGTTCGGCTGGCGCGCGTCACGCGACCAGCCGGGCACGTTTTCCATTTCGATGAACGATTACGGCTTCGAACTGCTGTCGGCCAAGCCGTTCGACTGGGAGACGCTCATCGCGGAAGGTCTCTTTTCGCCGCAGAATCTGGAGCACGACATTCTCGCGAGCCTCAACGCGTCTGAGCTTTCGGCGCGGCGCTTTCGCGAGATCGCGCGCGTGTCGGGGCTGATCTATCAAGGTCATCCGGGGCAGCAAAAAAGCGCGCGCCAGTTGCAGGCGTCGAGCGGACTGTTCTACGAAGTCTTCCGCAAGCACGACAGCGGCAATCTGCTGCTCACGCAGGCGGATCAGGAAGTGATGCTGCAGGAACTGGAACTCGGACGCATCCGGGCCGCGCTCGAACGCATGAGCGACAGCCGGCTCGCGCTCACGCACCCGAAGAAGCCGACGCCCTTCGCGTTTCCGCTGATCGTCGCGCGCTTGCGGGAGAAGGTGAGCACCGAGAAGCTGTCGGATCGCGTCGAGCGCATGCTCGCGGATCTGGAGAAGGCGGCGAAAGCATAAATGGAAGCACTGACCATCGATGTGAACGGCCACGCGCTCGTGTTGTCGGCGGAACGCGCGGCGTTCGATCCGCAGGCTAAAAGCCTCTTCATCGCCGATGCCCATTTCGGCAAGGACGCGGTGTTTCGCGCGCGCGGCATTCCGGTGCCCGTCGGGACGACCGGCGAGAGTCTCGCGCGGCTCGATGCGCTCGTCGCGGCGCATCGGCCGGAATCGATCGTCTTTCTCGGCGATCTGCTGCACGCGCGCGAATCGCACGCCGACGAAACGCTCGACGCGCTCGCCGCGTGGCGCGCGAAACATCGCGAACTCGCGCTCGTGCTCGTCGAAGGCAATCACGACAGGCACGCGGGCGCGCTGCCCGCTATGTTCGGCGTCGATGTCGTGAAGGAGCCGCACGCGCTCGGGCCGTGGGCGCTTTGCCATCATCCGCAGACGGTCGATGGCGCTTACGCGCTCGCCGGTCACGAGCATCCGGTGTACCGGCTCGCGACGCGCATCGACCGCGCGCGCCTGCCGTGCTTTCGCTTCGGCGCGCGCGCGGGCGTGCTGCCGGCGTTCGGCGCGTTCACGGGCGGCTTCGAGGTGAACGGCCACGTGCGCGGCGAAGCGCTCTATGTAATCGCCGGCGAACGCGTGTTCCCGCTCAGTGATAGGTCGTCGTCGACGATTGCAGCTTCGTGAGCTTGCCGCGCTGGAAACCGTACCAGCCGAGATTCGATTGCATCACCACTTCCTCGCCCTGCCAGAACACGCGCCTGACCGTCATGCGCTGATTCACGCGCTGCACGAGCGGCGGATTGCGGCGGAAGTCGTAGAGCAGCGGGCCGGTATCGGATTGCACGAGCATGCGGGTGACGGTGTCGCTCGCGCCGGACGTTTCGTCGAAATGCGCGATGCGTTTCGCGTCGAAGCGATCGAACACCTGCGTGTCGATGAGTGCGGCCATGCCGGATTCGTCGCGCAGGAAATGCAGCGCGCCCGCCTTCGTGGCGATGGGACCGGCGGCATCGCTCTGGGCGTGCGCGAGCGCGCCGAGCAGCAACGTGGACGCGATGGCGAAGCGGATACAGATTTTTGTCGGTGACATGTTCGTTCGATAGTTGCAGCGTTTTTCCAACACTCTCCCACGCCGATGACGCGCAAGGAATGCGCGGCCGCGAGCGTGTTACCGGAAACATCTGACGCATGGCTGCGGCGCGCTGGCAAGACTCATGCGCCGTCGTCGCGTCCGGAAGAATATCCGTTCGGACGCGACGCGGCGCGTGGCAGCCGATATCAGGGTTTATACCAGCATCGAAAATTACCTTTCGGTACAATCCGGGCCTTCAACTCCGCCTTTGCGCCTGCATCGCTCAATCCGACGATGCGCGTGAAGCGTGACACCGCGCGCGCCCTCCGCCATGCCTCTGCCCCTCGTCGCTCTCGCCATTGCCGCGTTCGGCATCGGCACGACCGAATTCGTCATCATGGGCCTGCTGCCCAATGTCGCGCGCGATCTCGCGGTGTCGATTCCGGCTGCCGGCATGCTCGTTTCCGGCTATGCGCTCGGCGTCACCATCGGCGCGCCGATTCTCGCCGTCGTCACCGCGAAGATGCCGCGCAAGAAAGCGCTGATGAACCTGATCGGCGTGTTCATCGTCGGCAATCTGCTGTGCGCGCTCGCGCCGAACTACTGGGTGCTGATGGGCGCGCGCATCGTCACGGCGTTCTGTCACGGCGCATTCTTCGGCATCGGCTCGGTGGTTGCCGCCGATCTGGTCGCACCGAACCGCCGCGCGCAGGCGATCGCGCTGATGTTCACCGGACTCACGCTCGCCAACGTGCTCGGCGTGCCGCTCGGCACCGCGCTCGGCCAGGCGGCCGGCTGGCGCGCGACGTTCTGGGTCGTGACGCTGATCGGCATCGCGGCGGCGGGCGCGCTCGCCGTGTGCCTGCCGAAGCACATCGAGATGCGCGATACCAGCATCCTGCGCGAATTCGACGTGCTCAAGAACCCGCAAGTGCTGATGGTGCTCGGCATCAGCGTGCTCGCGTCGGCCAGTCTGTTCTCGGTGTTCACGTATATCACGCCCATCCTCGAAGACATCACGGGCTTTTCGCCGCACGCGGTCACCTACGTGCTGCTGCTCTTCGGCCTCGGCCTGACGGTGGGCAGCACGCTCGGCGGCAAGCTCGCGGACTGGAAGCTGCTGCGCTCGCTGCTGACTTTCCTGCTCGCGATCGTCGTCATTCTGACGATCTTCGCCGGCACGATGCACGAGCCCGTTTCGGCGATGATCACGATCTTCTTCTGGGGCGTGCTCGCGTTCGCGATCGTGCCGCCGTTGCAGATGCTGATCGTGAACCGCGCGAGCGACGCGCCCAATCTTGCGTCGACGTTGAATCAGGGCGCGTTCAACCTCGGCAACGCGACGGGCGCGTGGCTCGGCGGCTGCGTGATCAGCGCGGGCGCGCCGCTCACGTCGCTGCCGTGGGTCGGCATCATGATGGCGGCGAGCGCGTTCGGTCTCACGTTGCTGTCGGCGACGCTCGACAAACGCGCGCGCCGTCTTTCGATCGGACAGGCCGCCTGATCTTTCGCGGGCGGCACGTTGCATGAAGGGCATTCTCTCGCGTGATTTTCTGGCGCTGATCCTGAGCGTCGCGGTTGTCGGCCTCGGTCTGGGCGCGACGCTGCCGCTGACCGCGCTCGCCTTGACGCAAGCGGGCTACGGCACCGGCATGGTCGGCCTGATGACTGCCATGCAGGCGGGCGGCGGCCTCGCGGTCGCGCCGTTCGCGAGCCGCGTCGCCGCGCGTTGCGGCGCGCGCGAGACGATCGTCGGCACGGTGATCGTCGCGGCGCTGTCCACCATCGCGATGCAGTTCACCGTGGATCTGTGGCTGTGGGCCGTGCTGCGCTTCCTGTGCGGCGCGGCGCTGATGCTGCTTTTCACGATCGGCGAGGCGTGGGTCACGCAGCTCGCCGACGACGCGACGCGCGGCCGCGTCGTCGCCATCTACGCGACCAACTTCACGCTCTTCCAGATGACCGGCCCGGTGCTCGTCAGCATGATCGGCGGCCTGCCGTCGATGCGCTTCGCGATTTGCGGCGCCATCTTTCTGCTGGCGTTGCCCGCGCTCGCGTCGATACGCGGCACGCCGCACGCGCTCGCTTCGGGCGAAGGCGAAGGCGAGCACGGCGACTGGCGGCACGTGCTGCCGCGCATGCCGGCGCTCGTGATCGGCACGGGCTTCTTCGCGCTCTTCGACACGCTCGCGCTCTCGCTGATGCCGCTCTTCGCAATGTCGCACGGTATCGGCGAGGAAACCGGCGTGCTGTTCGCCTCCGCCATCCTGTTCGGCGACACGACGATGCAATTCCCGATCGGCTGGCTCGCCGATCGCATCGGGCGCGCGAAGGTGCATGCGGGTGCGGGGGTCGTCGTGGTGGTGCTGTTGCCGCTGCTGCCGTGGGCGGTCGCGCATCCGTGGATCTGCTGGCCGCTGCTCTTCGTGATCGGCGCGGCGGCGGGCAGCGTCTATACGCTGTCGATCGTCGCGTGCGGCGAGCGCTTCCGCGGCCCGACGCTCGTGTCGGCGACTGCGATCGTCGGGGCGTCGTGGAGCGTGGCGAGTTTTGGCGGTCCGATCATTGCGGGGACGTTGATGCAGCGCGTCGGCGCGGATGCCTTGATTGGTGTTTTGACTGTGGCGGCGGGGGCTCTTTTGGTGGCCGTTTGGTGGGAATGGCGCAATGGCACGACGCGTCTTTAGGGATGCTGAGGTGTCGCCGGATCCCGTATTCGTGTCGGTCTATTTGCACTGCCCCTGTGCGGGGCGGCAGTCACTTTCTTTGCTGCTGCAAAGAAAGTAACCAAAGAAAGCAGCTCGATACGCCCGCGGTCACACGCAATCTGGGTATCCTTCTCCTCACCCGTGGCCTCTGTAGCGAGTGCCCTCACAGGCCACATCCGGCTTGGACCGCGCACGGTCTGTCACATCGCGCCGCATGTGTGACTGGTTCAGCACGAAATGGCTCCGGCCCGCTGCGCGGCCGATGGGTCAATTGGGTCTGCTCGTGCTTCTGTGCTAACACCTCCATCTCACTGCATCGGCGCTTCGTCGGTTTCCCTTGCATTCCCAACGGCAGCGCGTAGCGCTGTGCCGGAACTCTTTCGTGCTGAACCAGCACGCTATACGTTCTAGCTCGTCAGACCGTGTGCGGTCCAAGCCCGGTTAGGCCTACGAGGGCACTCGCTACTGAGTCCACGAACAACGAGAATAGTGGCCAAATTGCGTATGACCGCGGGCGTCTCGAGCTGCTTTCTTTGGTTACTTTCTTTGCAGCAGCAAAGAAAGTGACTGCCGCCCCGCACAGGGGCAACACCAATAGACCCACACGAATACGGGATCCGGCGACACGACACACAGAAAAAGCTCAGGCAAGCGCCGCCAGAACCCGCCCAGCGCATTCCCCGAACCCTACGCGATAGCCCTCCCCCTGACACCATCCCCGCAAGGTGACTTCATCCCCGTCCTGCAGGAACACGCGCTCGACGCCCTCTTCCAGCTTCAGCGGCCGCTGCCCGTTCCACGTGCTTTCGAGCAGGCTGCCGCACGATTGCGGCGTCGCTCCGCTGATCGTCCCCGAGCCCATCAGATCGCCGACTCGCGTATTGCAGCCGCCGACCGTGTGATGCGCGAGCTGCTGCGCCATCGACCAATACATGAGCTTGAAGTTGGTGCGCGAAATGCTGGCCGGCTGTCGCGCGCCCTCGGCCCGCAGCAACACTTCCAGTTCGATATCGAACGCGTGATCGCCCGCGTGGCGCAGATACGCGAGCGGCTGCGGCTCCTGCGCGGGCGTCGCGGTGCGAAACGGCTCGAGCGCGTCGAGCGTGACGATCCACGGCGAAATGGTGGTCGCAAAACCCTTCGAGTTGAACGGCCCGAGCGGCACGTATTCCCATTGCTGGATGTCGCGCGCGCTCCAGTCGTTGAGCAGTACCATGCCGAAGATATGCGCTTCCGCGTCCTCGCACGCAATCGGCTCGCCGAGCGCGTTGCCCCGTCCAATGATGAAGCCCGTCTCCAGCTCGATATCGAGCTTGCGGCACGCGCCATAGACCGGACGATCCTCATCCGGCAGCTTGATCTGGCCATTGGGCCGGCGCACCGGCGTGCCGCTCACGACGACCGACGACGCGCGCCCGTTATAGCCGATCGGCATCTCGGACCAGTTCGGCAACAACGCGTTCTTCGGATCGCGGAACATCGAGCCGACGTTCGTCGCGTGCTCCTTCGACGAATAGAAATCCGTGTAGCCGGGAATCTCGACGGGCAGATGCATCGTCGCATCCGGGCGCGGCACGAGCGCGCGGCGGCGCAGCGTTTCGTCGTCACGCAAGATCGCGTTGCCGTGCGCGAGCAGACCGCTCAACGCGATACGCACTTCACGCCACTTCTCGCGCCCGAGCGCGATGAAGTCGTTCAGGCGCGGCTTGTCTAACGCGCCTTGCGCATCGACGAGGCCGGCGCGTTCGAGCGCGGCCAGATCGACGATCCAGTCGCCGATCGCAACGCCCGCGCGCGGCTGCGGATTCACCGCGTCGCTGAATACGCCGAATGGCAGATTCTGGATGGGGAAGTCGCTCGCGGGATCGTTCGCGGATTCGATCCAGCTTTTCAAGGCGGGCGCGAGTGTGGCCTGCAGCGCGTCGTTCATCGTTGCTCCGGGTTGAAGTGTTTCGTGAGGCCTTGCCAGCACTCGTAGTAGTTCGCCTGCAACTGCGCGGTTTCGAGCGCGAACTGCGTCGGCTTGATGAGCGTGCGCGTCTCGAACATGAAGGCCATCGTGGCATCGACCTTCGCGGGCCTCGAGGTATCGCTGCGCGATGCCTTCTCGAAGGTCTCCGCATCCGGCCCGTGCCCCGACATGCAGTTGTGCAGACTCGCGCCGCCGGGCACGAAGCCTTCGGCCTTCGCATCGTAGACGCCGTGCACGAGGCCCATGAACTCGCTCGCGACATTGCGATGGAACCACGGCGGGCGGAACGTATCTTCGGCTGCGAGCCAGCGCGGCGGGAAGATCACGAAGTCGATCGTGTCGACGCCCGGCGTGTCGCTCGGCGATTGCAGCACGAGGAAGATCGACGGATCGGGATGGTCGAAGCTGATCGAGCCGATGGTGTTGAAGTGGCGCAGGTCGTACTTGTACGGCGCATAGTTGCCGTGCCACGCGACGACATCGAGCGGCGAATGACCGATATCCGCGCGCCACAGCACGCCGTTCATCTTGGTGACGAGTTCGAATCTGCCTTCGCGGTCTTCATAGGCGGCGTGTGGCGTGAGGAAGTCGCGTGGATTCGCGAGTCCGTTCGAGCCGATCGGCCCGAGATCCGGCAACTGCAGCAACGCGCCGAAGTTCTCGCAGATGTAGCCGCGCGCTTCGCCGTCGGGCAATGCCACCGAAAAGCGCACGCCGCGCGGAATCACCGCGATCTCGTACGGTTCGACTTCCAGCTTGCCGAGTTCGGTCGAAATCGCGAGGCGGCCTTGCTGCGGCACGATCAGCAATTCGCCGTCGCTGTTGTAGAAGAAGCGGTCCTGCATCGAGCGGTTCGCCGCGTAGAGATGAATCGCGCAGCCGGACATCGCTTCGGCGGCGCCGTTGCCGGCCATCGTCACCCAGCCGTCGATGAAGTCGGTCGGCGTGGCGGGCATCGGCAGCGGGTCCCAGCGGAGTTGATTGGGCGGGGTCGCGGGCACGTCGGCGAAATTGGCGACGAGCTTCGCGCGCAGCGCGTCGGCGGGCACGCGCGTGAATGGCTTGTGCACCGCGCCCGGCCGGATGCGATAGAGCCACGAGCGGCGATTGTGCGCGCGCGGCGCGGTGAACGCGGTACCCGAAAGCTGCTCGGCATAGAGGCCGTAGGCGGCGCGTTGCGGCGAGTTGCGGCCGATCGGCAGCGCGCCCGGCAGCGCTTCAGTGGCGAAGTCGTTGGCGAAGCCGGATTGATAGTGCTGGTTCGCGTCCGTGTGCGTCTCGAACGTTGGCATGGTCGAAATCCTCGACGAAAGAATGGGTGCGGGCGCGTTGTCGCTGCGTTTTACGCATAGTAAAACCAATTACGATTAGTGAAATTCATCGTAAACCCTTAATCGACGCGCTTCTTCCGGCATATCAATATGTGAATTTGGTGCTGGACGCGGTGTTGCGCGCTGATACCATCGACCATTCAAACGACAATCGCCGGTGCGGCACGCCTCCATAAACCGAACGCTCCATCCATGATCGCCCCGTCCTTGCCTGAACTCGTCGCCCGCGCCGCGGAACATCCGTTTCTTGGCGCGCATGTCGTGCTCGGCGAGAAGGAGCATGCGGGCGAGGCGATCGCGCATTACGGCGATCTGTTCATATCGAGCGCTTACGAGCCGATCTTCGATGTCGGCACGCATAGTTTTCCGCAGACCTTGAGCGCATCGCCGGAGAGCGCCGAGCGGTTCGGCGATGAGCTCGGCGTGCAGGCGCTGACACTGATTCAGGGCGATGCGCCGCGCGATCCTTTCGGGCAACTCGAAGACGATCGCGAGCTGGTCGCGCTGGACCGGCTATCGCGTGCGCTGCATGCGTTCAACTTCTTCGGGCCGCAACGGCCGGGCTTGCTCTTCTTGCGTGTGCATGAGCGGCTTTTGAAGAGCGTGAAGTATGACCATGGGCTGCACTTCTCTTCGGTGCTGACGGAGTTCGGGATGAGCCCGTCACGGGTGGTGATCGAATTGCCTGCGGCGGCGGTCGCGCACAAGACGTTTCTTGGGTATCTCACCAAGAGCTATCAACACTACGGGTTCAAGGTCGCGGGGAATTTGCCCAATGCAGGGCAGATCATGGCGGTGTCGGATATGGCGCGGCTCGACTTCATCAAGATGGATGCGGGGGCGGCCCTGCGGGATTCAGTGGTGAAGCATCTGGTGGCTTATGCACATCGGTTGAGGATTCCGCTCATCTTTTCCAATGTCTGCGATGAAGCGCAGTTCAATGCGTTGCAGCAGTTCGATGTGCATTTTGTGCAGGGGCCGGTTTTTGATTCACATCCGGTGCTGGGGGGGCGGTAGCGTTTTCGGGCTTCTATGGAATCCTGATTTCGCGTCACCCACACCCTCACCCCCTCAACCGATGCATCAACGGCTTCAACGCCGGATAGATCTCCCGATAAACCTCGAAGCGTTCCGCATAGACCCTCTCCCGCGCCTGCTCCGGCCGAGCCCGCTCGATCAACGTCACCCACCCGCCTTCGGCGGTCTCCCTCGACACCAGGCCCGCCCCCAGTGCCGCCAGCAACGCCGCACCCATCGCCGCTTCGACGTCCTGCTCAATCGACAGCACCGGATACCCGGTCACATCCGCGATGATCTGCATCCACAGATCCGAATGCGCCGCGCCGCCCACGACGATCAACCGGTCATCCAGCGACTGCGCTCCACGGCGCCCCGCCTCCATGTTGTGCTTCAACGCAAACGCGACCCCTTCGAGCACCGCACGATAAAGCGTCGCACGCGTATGAAACAGATTGAGCCCGACGAACGTGCCGCTCGCGTGGGCATCCCAGACCGGGCTGCGCTCGCCCATCAGATAAGGCAGAAACACGACGCCATCCGAACCCGCCGCAACCTGCGACGCAGCCTCTTCCAGCAAGCGATGCGGATCGCCATGCGGCAGCGCTTTCGCCGCGGCGATCTCCCCCTGGCAAAACTGATCGCGATACCACGCCACGCACTGCCCCGCCGTGCTCGCGCCGCCGAACACATACAGATCGTGCTTGCCGTTGTACACATGCGGCATCGACACGAGCCCGTGACTCGCATCGACCGTCTGGTTGATATAGCCCCAGCACATGCTGGTGCCGATCATCGCGACGTGATGACCCGCCTTCGTGACGCCCGCCGCGAAGGTCGCGACGGCCGCATCGACGCCACCCGCGACGACCGGCGTGCCCGCCACGAGGCCCAGCTTGCCGGCCCACTCCGGCGCGAGCCCGCCCACCACTTCCGACGATTCGACGAGCCGCTGCGGCATCATCGAAGCGGGTATGCCGAGCATGTCGAGCGCGTCCTGCGACCATGCGCGCGCGGCGACGTCATACACGCCGCCGAGGTTCCCCGCCGAACTATGATCGACGGCCAGTTCACCCGTCAGACGCTGGATCACGAACGCATTGGGCGGCAGAAAATAGCGCGTCTTCTTCCATACGTCGGGCTGGTGATTGCGCAGCCAGAGCATCTTCGTGAACCCGTAGTAACTGTCCACGCCGTTGCCCGTGATCGTTTGCAGACGCTTCATGTCGACATGCTCGCGCACCCACTCGACCTCCGCCGTCGCGCGCCGGTCCATCCAGATGAGACACGGATAAAGCGGCTCCATGTTCTCGTCGACGGGAATGCCCGAGCCGCCGTAGAGACTGCTCACGCAAAGCGCCTTGACATCGCTTGCCGCGACGCCCTTTTCCCGGGCCTTCGACACGACGCCCGCGATGCACGCCGTCACGGCATCGAACCACACCGACGCCCACTGCTCCGCCCACAAGGGCTTCGGCGTGTCCGGATGATAGGCGCTCGAATGCTGCGCGACGATCGCGCCGCTGGTATCGACGAGCAACGCCTTCGTGCTCTGTGTGCCGATGTCGATGCCGATCACGTAATCCATGTCTGTCTCCCGCGTTCTATTTTTCCGCCTATCGTTATAGGCAATTGGCTCACGCACCTTCGTTCAATGGCCGTCGAGTTGACTATCCGGGTTATTCCCGATCCGCTATCGCCGGCGAAATTTGTGCGCCGCAGGGGTGCGTAAATTGCGCGCCGTCGCACGATGCACCGCGTCTTGACTTTCGCCCGAGCGAATACGATCATTAGACCATCCGTAGAGCAAATGCTCACTCAGCCGCCTTGACCGTGATCGCGCGGCATCGCGAACCGCCGTCCGCGCAGAACGGGCGCACAGCCAATCAGAGGAAGAGACGACATGACTAGCGAAGCCAACGTGATCCTGCACATCGGCGCCGGGTCTTTTCATCGCGCGCATCAGGCGTGGTATCTGCATCGACTGAGCGAGACAGGCGATACGCGCTGGTCGCTCGCTGTCGGCAATATTCGTGGCGACATGAACGCGGTGCTCGACGCGCTGGCCGCGCAGAACGGCGAATACACGCTGGAAACCGTCACGCCGAAGGGCGAGCGCGAGTACGAAACCATTCGCGCGATCAAAAAGGTCGTGCCGTGGTCGGCGGACCTGAGCGCGCTCATCGCGACGGGCGCGGATCCGGCGTGCAGGATCGTGTCCTTCACCGTCACCGAAGGCGGCTATTACCTCGACGAGCACGACAAGCTCGACACGGCCAACCCCGATCTCGCCGCGGACCTCAAAGGCGCGAAGACGACCATTTACGGCGCGCTTGCCGCCATCCTCGATGCGCGCATGAAGAGCGGCGCAGGCCCGGTCTCGCTGCAGAACTGCGACAACCTGCGCAGCAACGGCGACCGCTTCAAGGCGGGCATGCTCGAATTTCTGGAGCGGCGCGGCGAGCACGCGCTGCGCGAGTGGATGATCGCGAACACGTCGTGTCCGAACGCGATGGTCGACCGCATCACGCCACGTCCGACGCCCGATGTCGCCGAGCGCGTGAAGGCCGCGACGGGCTTCGACGATCGCGCGCCGGTGATGGGCGAAAAGTTCATCCAGTGGGTGATCGAGGACAACTTCATTGCCGGGCGGCCCGCGTGGGAGAAGGTCGGCGCGGAGATGGTCGAATCGGTGCATCCATACGAGGAGGCGAAAATCCGCATCCTCAATGCGAGCCATAGCTGCATCGCGTGGGCGGGCACGCTCGTCGGTCTGCAATATATCCACGAAGGCACGCAGGACCTGGAAATCCGCGCGCTCGCGGATGCCTACGTCACCGATGACGTGATTCCCTGCCTCACACCGAGCCCGATCGATCTCGCGAAGTATCGCGATGTCGTGCTCGACCGCTTCAGCAATCCGTATATCAAGGACACGAACCAGCGCGTCGCCGCCGATGGCTTCTCGAAGCTCCCCGGCTTCATCGCGCCGACGCTCTCCGAATGCTTTGCGCGCAACGTCGATCCGGATTCGACCGCCATCCTGCCCGCGCTCTTCTTCCGCTTCCTCGAACGCTGGCACGAAGACAAGCTGCCTTATGCGTATCAGGATGGCGTGATGGACCCGGCTGTCGCGCACGGCTTCTTCACGGCGCCGGATCCGATCAAGGCATTCACCGGCGACAAGCTCCTGTGGGGCAGCATGGCGCAGACCGAAGGGCTGGAGCGCGTGATGCGCAACGCGATCGCGAAGGTCGATGCGTGGCTTGCGAATCGACCGTAACGCGCGGCCATAAGCAACGCGTTATCACCGTTCCTGTCGCATCGCGTAACCATCAGCCGCGCCGCTCGGGTAATGTGCCCATGGCGCGGCGCGCTGCGTGGCGTTAAATTAGCGCCTCCCGCTGGATTGGCGTCACGCCTGGCCATTGGCCGGGTTCGTTCCCGGCAACGACAAAGGGTCCGTTCATGTACTTAGGCATCGACCTCGGCACCTCCGAAGTGAAAGTCCTGCTGCTCGCCGCCGATGGCGCCGTGATCGGCACGGCGGGCACGCCGTTCACCGTATCGCGTCCGAAGCCGCGCTGGTCGGAGCAGAATCCGCTCGACTGGTGGGAAGGCACGCGCGCCGCACTCTTCAAGCTGCGCGAAAAGTTTCCCGATGAATTCACGCAGGTACGCGGCATCGGCCTCTCGGGCCAGATGCACGGCGCGGTGCTGCTCGATTCACACGACAACGTACTGCGGCCCGCGATCCTCTGGAACGACATGCGCAGCGACAAGGAGTGCGCCGAACTCTACGAGCGCGCGCCGAACCTGCACGAGATCGCCGGCAATCTGGCGATGCCCGGCTTCACCGCGCCAAAGCTGCTGTGGGTCGCGCACAACGAACCGGAAATCTTCAAACAGACCGCGTGCGTGCTGCTGCCGAAGGATTATCTGCGGATGCATCTGACGGGCACGAAGGTATCCGATCCGTCGGACGCGGCCGGCACGTTGTGGCTCGACGTCGCGCGTCGCGACTGGTCCGACGAGCTGCTCGCCGCGTGCGGCATGTCGCGCCAGCAGATGCCGTCGCTGGCCGAGGGCAGTGCGCCTTCGGGCACGTTGCGTCCCGAGCTCGCGCGCGAGTTCGGCCTGGGCGAAGGCGTGATCGTCGCGGCGGGCGGCGGCGACAATGCCGCGAGCGCGGTGGGCATCGGCGCGACCGATCCGGGCGATGGCTTTCTCTCGCTCGGCACGTCGGGCGTGCTGTGCGTGATCGGCGATCGTTTCCGGCCGAATCCGGCGTCGGCCGTGCATGCGTTCTGCCACGCGATTCCGGATCGCTGGCATCAGATGAGCGTGGTGTTGTCGGCTGCGAGCTGTCTGCGCTGGGTGTGCAAGCTGACGTCGACGGACGAGCCTACGTTGCTCGCGGAAATCGAAGCCTTGCCTGCTGATGTGCTGCCTTCGGCGCCGCTCTTTCTGCCGTATCTGAGCGGCGAGCGCACGCCGCACAACGATCCGTACGCGCAAGGTGTGTTCTTCGGCATGACCCATGCGACCGATCGCGCCTTGCTTGGCTATTCTGTGCTCGAAGGCGTGACGCTCTCGCTGACCGATGGTCTCGATGCGCTGCAATCGGCGGGTACGCAGGCGCGGGCGTTGTCGATGCTCGGCGGTGGTGCACGCAGCGCGTACTGGGCGCAGATGTTCGCCGATGCTTTCGATACCCCGACTCGCACGCACGGTGGTGGCGAAACCGGTGCGGCGCTTGGCGCAGCGCGGCTCGGGTGGCTCGCGGCGGGGGGCGATCCGGCGACGGTGCTCGCCAAGCCCGAGATCAAGCAGGAGTTCACGCCGAACCCGCAGCGGCATGAGATGCTTCGGCAGCGGTTGAAAGGGTTTCGGGAGCTTTATCAGCATGTGAGGCCGTTGTTTGATCCGGCGCGGCCGAGGCTGGCTTGATTTTGTGGTGCGGGTGGGCTTCTATGGAACTTGTCGGCGTGTCAGTCTGCTAGCGTTGCCCTGTACGGGGCAACGTCAATCAACCGACACGCCAACGGGATCCGGCAACACTCCCCAAAAAACAACAAAACAAAAAGCCAAACCACCAGTGCCCAAGTCCACTGAAAAACTCGACCTCGCAACGCGCGCAGCGTGGCTCTACTACGTCGCCGGCAACACCCAGAACGAGATCGCAGAAAAACTGCAAATCTCGCGTCCGGTGGCGCAGCGCCTCGTCGCCTTCGCCGTTGAAAAGAACCTGATCCGCGTGCGGGTCGATCATCGCATCGCCGATTGTCTGTCGCTCGCCAAGGCGCTCAGCGACCGCTACGGCCTCGCGATGTGCGAAGTCGTCCCCATCGACGGCGACGCCCCCGAGCAGATCGACCGCAAGCTCGCCGTCGCGGGCGCGCAGGTGATGGAGCGCTATCTGTTCGAAGAGAAACCGCTCGTGGTGTCGATCGGCAGCGGGCGCACGCTGAAGGCTTGTGTCGCGCAGATCGGCCAGCTGGACCGGCCGCAGCATCGTTTCGTGTCGATGGTCGGCGCCATCGCGCAGGACGGTTCGTCGAATCGCTACGACGTCGCGCAGCAGCTATCGGAAAAGACCGGCGGCAAGCACTTCATGCTGCCCGCGCCGCTCATGGCCGACAGCGAAACCGAGCGCGCGCAGTGGGTCAATCACCGGCTGTATCGCATCGTCAGCGCGCTCGCGCAGCAGGCGGATGTGGCGTTCGTCGGCATCGGCAACGTGGGCGTGAACTGTCCGCTGCACGAAGACGGCTTCATTACGCGCGCGGAAGTCGACGAGATGATGGGCGCGGGCGCCGTGGCCGAATGGCTCGGGCTGCCGATCAATGCCGATGGCAAGCGCGTGACATCGAAGACCGGCGCGCGCGTGACGAGCCTCAAACTCGACACGCCGCCGAAACGCCCGACGATCGGCTTCGCGGGCGGGCAACGCAAGCGCGAGGCGCTGATCGCCGCGCTGAAGGGCCAATGGCTGTCGGGGCTCGTGACCGACGAGTTGTGCGCGAAGGCGGCGCTCGACGCGTGACGCGTCAGAAGTCGATTTCGGCTGCCACTTCCTGCCCGACTTCCAGCATGACGCCCTCGCCTGCCACGATGATCGCGTTCTTGCCGAAGGTCAGCGCGCCGTCGAACTGGTCGCTGCCGCGATACGCGCTCATGGTGTCGAGCGGCTCGTGCGGCCACGACGGATTCGGCGCGCCCGTCTCCTGATCGATCGACGGAATCGGACAGCGCGTGCACAGCTTCACGAGGCGCAATTGCACAAATCGCACGTCGCGTTCCGGCACGCGAATCTGCATCTCGCCGACGAAATCCTCCTCATACGCATCGAGCCCGCCGATCACGAGATTCGGCCGGAAGCGATTGGCGGCGATGCCCGGCGCGCCCTTGGTCGACAGACGCGCGTTGAGATCGTCGAGCGATGCCTGGCCGAGCACCAGCAGCGGAAACTGATCCGCGAAACGCGTATGCGCGGCAAGCGGCGCGGTCCATTCGTCGCTGACATCGCGGCGTGCCGCCGGCGCGAAGCGCGCGAGGCGCGCGGGCAGGCCGAGAAACGCAGTGAACCATTGCGCGGTGTGCGCGCCGGTATCGAGCGCATCGACGGTATCGCGCCAGACGGTCGCGTGCATCGGCTGCGCATCGGTCAGCGCTTCGGTGCGCAAGGGCGTGCGCAGCGTCGGCATGTCCGGCGCATCGATCACGAGATCGTCGCCGTCGAACGCGGTTCTGATCAAGGCCATGCGCGGATGCGTGCGCTGCGTGAACATGCCGCCCGACGCGTCGGTCACCATCCAGTGGCGGTCGTATTCGAGACCCGTGTCGAAAAGCGTTGCGCGGCGCAGGGAAATGCCCGCGCAGGATTTGATCGGATAGACGAAGAGTTCGGTCAGGACAGGCATGGCGATTTCGTGTGGGAATGCGCCGGTCATCGAGTGTGAACGGTCGTAACCGCGATTATCGCGCTTCTCCCATGCACCGCAAAAAACAACGGCGCCGTCCTTTCGGATGGCGCCGCCGTTGCATCGTCGACAAGCTCACGCCGCTGTCGCATGCTCCCGCAGCCACGAATCCACGACCTTGCGCGTGAACGCCTGCCCTTCCGCGTTGAACAGATGGCAATGCTCCGCCGACGCCCCGAGCTTCAGCTTCTCGCCGCGCGCGTGCTTCTCCAGCGGCGGAATGCGCGAGATCAAGCCATCCGGCGCGACGTCCGTTTCGGCGTAGAGATACGCCGCGTCGCCGAGCGTCTCGACCGTCATCGCCGATGCGGAAACACCGAAATCGCCCGCTCCCGGCGAGTTCGGCTGCAAGTGCTCCGGACGAATGCCGACCGTGACCGCATCGCCCACCTTCGCGTTGCCCGGCAACACGCCGGCGAGCTGCGTCTCGCCCGTCGCGTACTTCACGAGCACGCCGTCGCTCTGCACCTGCGCGATCGTGCCCGACAGAAAATTCATCTTCGGCGAGCCGATGAAACCCGCCACGAAGCGGTTCGCCGGCGCGTGATACAGCGTGTTCGGCGTGCCGACCTGCTCGATGTTCCCCGCCGACAGCACGACGATCTTGTCCGCCAGCGTCATCGCTTCGACCTGATCGTGCGTCACGTAGATCATCGTCGTCTTGAGGTCATCATGCAGGCGCGCGAATTCGAGGCGCATCTTCACGCGCAGCGCGGCATCGAGGTTCGAGAGCGGTTCGTCGAACAGGAACACCTTCGGCTTGCGCGTGATCGCGCGCCCGATCGCCACGCGCTGGCGCTGACCGCCCGACAGCGCCTTCGGCTTGCGATCGAGCAGGTGATCGATGTGCAGAATCTTCGCGGCGTTCTTCACTGCCGCATCGATCGCGGGCTTCTTTTCGCCCGCGAGCTTCAGGCCGAACGCCATGTTGTCGTACAGCGTCATGTGCGGATACAGCGCGTACGACTGGAACACCATCGCGATGCCGCGCTTGGCGGGCGCGAGTTCGTTCACGCGCGTGTTGTCGATCATCAGCTCGCCGCCGCTGATGTCCTCCAGACCCGCGATCATGCGCATCAACGTCGATTTGCCGCAGCCCGACGGGCCCACGAACACGACGAACTCGCCGTCGTTGATATCGAGGTTGATGTTGCGCATCACCTCGGTCTCTTCATAACGCTTGGTGATGTTACGCAGTGTCAGGCTAGCCATGGTCTGTCTCCAGTCTTCATTGGCGACGCGTCGCGCGCCGTCGCTATCTGATTTCGAACGCCGCGTTCTGCAGCCATTGCTCGACGAGCGCCGGCAAGCGCGTCATGTCGTCGAATACCGCCTGCGCGCCCGCTCGCTGCAGCGCGCCGATCTGTCCTTCAGTCGCATGACCGCCACCGATGAAACCGAGCACCGGCATGCCCGCCGCCTTCGCCGCCGTCACGCCCGTCACGCTGTCCTCGACGACGAGGCAGCGCAGCGGATCGATACGCATCGCGCGCGCCGCCGCGAGATAGACGTCGGGCGCTGGCTTCGGATTCTCGACCATATCGGCGCAGAAACGCCGCTCGCCGAAGAAGCGCAGCAGGCCGGTGCGTTGCAGCACGGCGTCGACATAGGTGGAAAAGCTGTTGCTCGCGCATGCCTTCGTGAAGGGCACGGCTGCGAGCGCCTCGGCGATGCCCGCCACGGTCGGCGCCTGCATCGCCGCGACTTCGACCGAACGCCGGATCGCGACGACCTGATCGTGCGTGAGCGTGCGGTTCACCGTATCGGCGGCGCTCGCGAGCACCGCCTCGATGCGCAGGCCGAGCAGCGGCATCACGACCGGCTCGACATCGACGCCCGGCCACAGCGCCTCCAGCTCGGTGACGAGCATGCGCGCCGCCACCGCTTCGCTGTCGATGAGCACGCCGTCGCAATCGCAGATCAGCAGGCGATCTTCGAGATTGGCTTCGTGGGATGGAGTGAGGTTCACGCTCGCATCCTCACTTCACCGCGCCAAACGTGAGACCGCGCACCAGTTGCTTCTGCGAGAGCCAGCCGACGATCAGGATCGGCGCGACCGCGAGCAGCGAGGCCGCCGAGAGCTTGGCCCAGAACAGGCCTTCCGGACTCGAATACGAAGCGATGAACACCGTGAGCGGCGCCGCATTCGAGCTCGACAGGTTGATGCTCCAGAACGCCTCGTTCCACGACAGAATGATGAGCAAGAGGCCCGTCGATGCGAGACCAGGCAGCGCCATCGGCATCAGCAGATAGACGATTTCCTGCCAGGTCGTCGCGCCGTCGATGCGGCCCGCTTCGAGAATGTCCTTCGGCACTTCGTTGAAGTACGTGTAGGCCATCCATACTGCGATCGGCAAGTTGATCAGCGTGTACACGATGACGAGGCCGGACACGGTATCGAGCAGGCCCGTGTTCTTCCACAGCAGGTAGATCGGCACGAGCACGCCGACCGACGGCATCATCTTCGTGGAGAGCATCCACAGCAGGACCGACTGCGTCTTCTTGGTCGGAAAGAAGGCCATCGCATAGGCGCACGGCACGGCGAGCAGCAGACAGATCACCGTGACGCCCAGCGAGATCAGCACCGAATTCAACGCGAAGCCGAAGTAATTGCTGCGCGCGAACACTTCGCGGAAGCTGTCGAGCGTTGGCGTGAAGAACAGTGACGACGAATACGCCTGCTGCTCGGTCTTGAACGCGGTGATCGTCATCCAGAAGATCGGGAAGAACAGCAGGATCGACACGAGCCACGCGACGATGCCGGGCACGATGTTCTTCGCGTGACCGAGTGCGGTGGTCCGCGGCACGCCTGAAACCGGTTGGGTGCTCATGACTCGTACTCCCCTTTGAGGTTCTTCGCGAGCATTCTCACGAGGAAGAACGCGACGATGTTGGCGAGAATGACCGCGAGAATGCCGCCCGCCGACGCGAGACCGACGTCGAACTGCTGCAGGCCGAGCGCGTAGATCAGGTACGACAGGTTGGTCGTCGCGGTGCCGGGGCCGCCGCCGGTCGTCGTATAGATCTCCGCGAAGATCGACAGCAGGAAGATGGTTTCCATCATCACGACCACGGCGACCGCGCGCTTCAGGTGCGGCAGCGTGATGAAGAAGAACATCGCGAACGGACCCGCGCCGTCGATGCGCGCCGCTTCCTTCTGCTCCTGATCGAGCGACTGGATCGCGGTGAAAAGAATCAGGAACGCGAACGGCAGCCACTGCCACGCGACGATCACGATCACCGCGAAGAGCGGATAGTCGGCGAACCAGTCGATCGGCTGCATGCCCATCGAGCGCATCAGGCTGGCGATCAGGCCATACACCGGATGCAGGATCATGTTCTTCCAGATGAGCGCGGACACGGTCGGCATCACGAAGAACGGCGCGATCACGAGCAGCCGCGCGATGCCCTGACCGAAGAACTTGCGGTCGAACAGCACGGCGAGCAACACGCCGCCCACGACCGTGATCACGAGCACCGAAATGATCAGCGTCAGCGTATGGCCGATGGACGGACCGAAGGCCGGATCGGTAACGAGAAACTCGAAATTGTCGAAACCCGCGAAGCCTTTGACGTCGGGATTCAGCAGGTTGTAGCGCGAGAACGAAAACCAGATCGTCATCGCGAGCGGAATGGCCATCCACAGGAAGAGCAGTCCGGTCGATGGCGAGATCAGCCAGCGCACCGACTTCGCGCGCCGCTTGTCGCGCTCGGCGGCGGACTCCTCCAGAGGATGATCGGTGATGGGGGGATTCAGTTGACTCATCGTTTCACCTCTCGATGATGATGCCTGCGGGCCGTTTCATGATGAAACGGCCCGTGTACCGCGCGGATTTACTTCTGATAGCCAGCTTGCTTCACGGCGCGATCCGCGGCTGCGTTCGCCGCCTTCAGCGCCTGATCGACGCCCGTCTGACCCGCGACGACACCCGCGATCGACTGGCCGACCACCGTGCCGAACGACTGGAACTCCGGAATGCCGACGAACTGGATGCCGCTATACGGCACCTTCTTGAGCGTCGCATCGTTCGGGTCCGCGGTCTCGATCGCCTTGAGCACGAAGTCGCCGAACGGCGCGGCCTGCTTGTACTCGGGGCGCGCGTAGGTCGACTTGCGCGTGCCCGGCGGCACCGACGCCCAGCCTTCGTCCTTGCCGACCATCTCGATGTATTCCTTCGAGGTGGCCCACGCGGCGAACTTCTTCGCGGCGTCCTGCTGCTTCGAGGTCTTCGGAATCGCGAGCGACCACGACCACAGCCAGTGCGAGCCCTTCGGCGTAACGGCGACGGGCGCGGCCGCGAAGCCGATCTTGTCCGACACCTGCGACTGCGACTTGTTGTAGAGCATGCCCGCGGCGACGGTCGCGTCGATCCACATCGCGCACTTGCCGGAGGACATCAGCGTGAGGTTCTCGTTGAAGCCGTTCGAGCTCGCTCCCGGCGGCCCGTCGCTCTTCAGCAGATCCGCGTAGAAGCCGACCGCCTTCTTCCATTCGGGCGTGTCGAGCTGCGCCTGCCACTTCTCGTTGAACCATTCGCCGCCGAAGGTGTTCACGACCGTCGACACGAACGCCATGTTCTCGCCCCAACCGGCCTTGCCGCGCAAGCAGATGCCGTACTGGCCTTTGGACTTGTCGGTGAGCTTGTCGGCGAACTGCTTGATCTGGTCGTAGGTTGGCTGGTCGGGCATCTTGAGGCCCGCCGCCTGGAACAGATCCTTGCGGTAGTACGTCATCGAGCTTTCGACGTAGAACGGCAGCGCATAAAGCACGCCGCCGGACGAGAGGCCGTCGCGCGCGGTCTTCACCACGTCGTCGAGATCGTAGTTTGCGGGCAGGCCGGTCATCGGCGAGAGCCAGCCGCGCTTGCCCCATTGCGGTGCCTCATACGTGCCGATGGTGATCACGTCGAACTGGCCGCTGTTGGTGGTGATGTCGGTCGTCGCGCGCTGACGCAGCACGTTTTCTTCGAGGATCACCCACTTCAGCTGGATGTCGGGATTGGCCTTCTCGAACGCCGGCGCGAGCTTCTTCAGCTCGATCATGTCGGGGTTGTTCAGCGTGGCGATCGTGATGGTCGTCGCGGCATGCCCCGACAACGGCACGAGCGCGGCGGCGGCCAGCGCGGCCGACAGAACCGATACGGCGCGGCGCGCGCGCGGTTGTGCTCGAACGATGCGTTGAGTGCGTTTCATGGAAGTTCGTCTCCTTTTTGTTGGCACGGGCACAGCGGATGGTCTCGATGCATGACCGCACGTGCCGTGTATGCCGCTGCCTGCTTTTGAGGGTGCGCGATCGTGGATCGCGTGGTTGCCGGGTTTATCCTTCCTTCGTCACCATGGCGCCTTCGTCCTGACGCCGTTTCACTATAGACGGTGCTTCCCGCGCTGCAAGCCATAAGCCGCGCGCGAGTGCGGCCGCATCAGCTCATCCAGTTGCCGCCATCGACGTTGATCGTCTGCGCGGTGATGTAATCCGAGTCCGATGACGCCAGAAAGAGCGCCGCGCCAGTCAGATCGGCGGGCAGCCCCATGCGCCCGAGCGGCACTTCCTCGCCGACGAGCCGCTTCTTCTCACCGAGCGGCCGGTTCTCGTAGCGCGCGAAAAGCGCGTCGACTTCCTTCCACATCGGGGTATCGACGACGCCCGGCGCGATGCCGTTCACGTTGATGCGCTCCTTCGCGAGCGCAAGCGCTGCCGATTGCGTATAGCTGATGACCGCCGCCTTGGTCGCGCAGTAATGCGACACGAGCGCCTCGCCGCGCCGCCCGGCCTGCGACGACATATTGATGATCTTGCCGCCGCGCCCCTGCTCGACCATGCGCTTCGCGACCGCCTGCATCAGGAAGAACATGCCTTTCACATTGACCGCGTAGAGGCGGTCGTAGACGTCCCAGGATTCGTCGAGGATCGGGCGCATGTCGAAGAGCGCCGCGTTGTTGAAGAGAATATCGACGCCGCCGAACTGCTCGACGGTCCGCGCAACGATGCGCTCGATATCTTCGCGTCGCGTGACGTCCGCCTTGAGCGCGAGCACGCGCGCGGCGACGTCCGCGAAACGCTGCGCCATGTCGTGCTCGTCTTTCACGTCGACGGCGACGATCTGGGCGCCTTCCTCCAGATAGCGCCGCGCAACCGCTTCGCCGATGCCGCTCGCAGCGCCCGTGATGATCGCGACCTTGTCTCTCAATCTCACCGATGTCTCCGATAGCTTTGAATCGCTACTCGCCCGAGCGAACGCTCTGCGAATGAACAATTGCTCTCTCTTTGATCGAATGATCGGCGTTGCGCGTGATCGTGTCAAGGCATCGGCACGGGTTTCGATGTTGCGGCGCGCAAATGGCCGGCGGTGCTGGGGAAAACCCGTCTGGCAGGGGCAAACGAGCAAGGAGCGTACCGCGCACAACGTCAGATTACAGATAAATAATCCCGGTCCAAGCCTTTCCTTATTATCGGTCAGGCTAAATATCAATCAAACGCGATCATTGGATATATCTTTCATAAATAAGCATCACGCAATCTTCCTTGTCCTGAAATTAATCCATTTACACAACACAGGACAGATTATGAGAGCTACAAAATTTTGCGGACTAAATCCATTTTAGAAACTGCTTAGTTATGCTTTAATCACCCACATTGATCGCAACCCGTGAAAACACAGATTCACGCTTTGCCACTAGAAGCGCCCTATCGAGTGCTCAAAAAAGGAGACGCATCATGTTGTCTAGAATCAGCAATTTCAATTCAGTACAAACGCAATTGCGCGTAAGAACAAAAACATCGCTTGTAATGCGTTCGGCCTCCAGCCTCGTGGTCCAACGAGAATCGAGCGACGATCACCCGCGCCTGAGCTCATTTCGTCGCGTCGCGGCTGGGTAAAGGACACAGCAGTCTTTGTTGCCGCGAAACGGCTAGTTCGCATAGACCTGGGATTTCATGCCGATCTTGCTCGAAATGCCAACTCGCATGCAAGAAATCCCAAAGAGTGAATTACCGATGGAGATTTGGGGCCGCGAACCGGCGCCACTGGTCTGTCCGCCTAGAGATTCCCGACTCAGACGACGCTAAAAGTGCCGCCCTATTTATTAAGGCATTTTCCGCGCGAGAGCGCTCAACTCAACTGATATTTGCCATGACATTCTCATTTGTCGCCACTCCGAATGCGGCCCGACCGCTTACGGCTTCTCTGGCGGATTTACGACGTCAAGGAGACCTCCTCGAAATTTCGGGCTGGCAATTCTGGTTAAAAAGATGGCGCGGCACCCATCAATCGGAAATCATGCATGTCGAAAACAATCAGACTCACGTGTTAATCGGACGCCCGACCAACGCGGACGAACTGCGCTCGGTCGCGACCATGGTTACCGCGGAAGCGCTGTCGGCGAATATCGTTCAAATCCTGGTGATACTTCTCGAAGCCTACGGGGATGCAATCCTTTCCCTCGTCGAAGGGCCGTACACCCTTCTGACCTTCGGGCCGCGAGGCAAGCTGACCGTCGCCACGGACGCGCTCGGCCTGCAGCCCGTTCACGTAGTGCGCGGCCGCGCATTGTGGGTGACCTCCGAACTCAAGAATGTTGGCCTGTGCGGGCCGGGCGAATTCGATTTCCTGCCCGAGAACGAGGTCATCGCGCACGACGATCGGGCGGATAAGTTTCTGCCCATTCGCAACGCAGAGCGCATCCGGCCGGGATCAGTCTGCCAATTCGGTTTCGACGGACGTGGTCATTCGATGATCAACGCACGCCAGTATCTGACGCTCAGGCTCGCGACGCCCCAGCGACTGAAACGCGAGCACGCGCGACAACTGACCTATTCGTTGCTTTCAGCGTCAGTGAAAAGCGTCACGGATACGAGCGGCCCGGTTTCGATTCCCCTGTCCGGCGGCTTGGATTCGAGCATGGTGACAGCGATCGCCGCACGGCATCGACCGCAAATCAGCACGTTCGCGATTGGCACCGGCACAAGTAATGAATTTGCGTTTGCGCAGACGGTGGCGCGCCATGTCGGCACCACACATCGCGAGCTGACTTTCAGCGACGACGCGATCCTGCGAGGGGCCCACGAAGCCATTTACTACAACGAGATATTCGACGGCTTGTCGGCCGAAATCCAGGCCAGTCTCCTGTGTCTGTACAGGTCGCTGGAGAACACGGGCGGTCGAATCGTCACGGGCTACGGCTCGGATCTGCTGTTCGGCGGCGTTCTGAAGGCCGGCAGCGCGCCCAATGACGCAAATGCCGAACTATGGCGGCAAGTCTATCGGACGCGCTGGACCGGTGAGTTTTCTCAATACGGCGCCAATCAATACGGCCTCGAAGTTCACCATCCGTTCTGGACGACGCGTCTCATGACGTTCGCGCTCAACCTCGCGCCGGAGATGAAGGTTTCGGATGACGAAGTCAAAGTCATGCTGCGGGAATGCGCCGCAGAGAACGCGCTGCTTCCGGAGGAGATCGTCTGGCGACGCAAGATCGGGATCCACGAAGGGTCTTCCGTCAACAGCATCTTCGCGGCCCACATTGGCGTCGAAACAACCGACTACGCGGCAAAGACGAAATACACCTATCGCAAGTATCGGGCGTATCTGTCCGGCGAAGACGCGCCGCCCGACGCGGAAACGCACACGCATTAACGTTACGTCAACAGGAGAAGATCGATGTCGCTGGTCATGGAAACCAATGTACGAGGCGTCCGCGTCGTGACGCTGAATCACGCGAGCCGAATGAATCCGTTCAGCGCTGAACTCGAAAGCAGCATCAAGACGGCGCTCGCGCGAGCGAACGCCGACCCCTCCGTCACCGCCGTCGTCGTGACAGGCGGCCCGGACCGCTCGTTCAGTGCAGGTGGTGACTTCAACGAAGTGAAGCTGATGAAGGGCGGCGAGGAGGTCGACCGCTGGATCGACAGAATCACGAATCTGTATTCGAGTGTCCTGTCTGTCGACAAGCCCACGGTCGCGGCCATCGATGGTTACGCCATCGGCATGGGTTTTCAGTTCGCGTTGATGTTCGATTGGCGGCAAGCCGCGAGGTCGGCGGAATTTCGCATGCCGGAGTTGAAGCATGGTATCGGCTGCTCGGTGGGTGCAGCGATATTGCGGCACGCCGTAGGCTATTCGAGCATGCAGGAAATCGTATTCGCGTGCGAATCGATAGACGCGGAGAAGGCCATGACCTATGGCATCGTGAACCGGCTATCGACGCCCGAACAACTATTGCGCGACGCCATCGCTCGTGCGGAAGAGATGGCGTCGTACCCGCAAGTCCCCTATCGCGCGACCAAGCAAATCATCGTGCAAAGCATGCGCGAGGTGCTGTTGCAATCCGCCGATGCATCCAAGCGCGTTCACAAGGCCGCTTTCTCGGCCCGCAGTCCGCACGCGCATTTCGCACGCGTGCTCGGTGAAAGCGAAGTAAGCATGGATGTCCAATGAAAGACCGTGATTTCATTTCACTGCCATTGAGTGATGCCTCGCCGATGCCGCGCGGTTTCAGAACCTTCGTCGCCTCCGCTGGAATCAAGGATGCGTCACGCGACGTCGCCGTGATGTTCAGCGACGTTCCGTGCGCGGTGGCCGGCGTCTACACACGCAGTCACTTTGCCAGCCCGGCGGTCCGAGCGTCGCGCCGGCAACTGATCCATGGCTCGGCGCGGGCGTTGCTGGTTGTCTCCAAGAACGCGAACGTCGCGACCGGCCCGCAGGGAGTAGCGGATCTGGACTCGCTCATACGCCGCTTGTCCGGGCAACTCGCCATTGCTCCCGACGAAGTGCAAAGCGCCGCGACGGGTGTCATTGGCAGACGACTGCCCGTTGACAAGATTGCGCAGGCGCTGCCCTCCGATCGGGACCGATTGACCGCGCCGGCCGACTTTCGCGCCTTCGCGGAAACGATCATGACCACGGACACGACGCCCAAGGCGGTCTGCATTCCGGTTGGGAACAGTGTGCTCGTAGGAGTAGCGAAGGGCGTCGGAATGATCGAACCGGACATGGCAACGCTGCTCGTGTACTTCTTCACCGATGCGCAAATCGCCCAGCCCATCTTGCAGTCGAGTCTTGCCTCGGTCATCGACGAGACGTTCAACTGCATCACGGTCGATTCGGATACGTCCACCAGCGACAGTTGTGCGATCTTCGCGAACGGACTTGCCGGTCCGGTCGACGCCGACGCCTTCAAACACGCCTTGGTCGATGCGGCTTCGCACCTCGCGACGATGGTCATGGGCGACGGCGAGGGCGTGACCAGGATCTTCAAGGTCATCGTCGAACGGGCTGAATCGGCAACGGTCGCCAAGGCGATCGCGAAGTCGATCGCTAACTCTCCATTGGTCAAGACAGCCATTCACGGCAATGACCCTAACTGGGGCAGAGTCGCGATGGCCATTGGCAAATGCGATCGCAACTACCGTATCGATCCGGAACGCACACGCATTTCGATTTGCGGCATCCGCGTGTACCCGTCATCAGGCGAAGCGGATGTCCTTGCGGTACGCGAATCGATGCGCAGCTCGCGACATCTGGATATCCACGTTGACCTGGCTATCGGCGACGGGCGCGCCGAGGTGCTGGGATGCGACCTGTCGCCCTCGTATGTCGAGTTGAACAGTCATTACACCACGTAGTTGCGTTTCACCATTCCGCTGACTGCGGCGGCGCGCCGCCGCATTCGCCGGGATCTTCGGAAAAACCCTCCCACCTCCAGATAGGAGAAGCAAGTGGATACACGTGTACGTCTATTCGAGAAACAATCGCTATTGCCTTCGGGATTCGGGGCATTGATGAATCGAGACGCCTTTATGGGCGCCGATCCGCAGAAGATCAAGGAGATCCTGAAGGAAAAGGGTTTCGTGCTGATCAGGGATCTAGATCTTCAGAAGCAGGATTTTCTGAAGCTTTATTCGAGTTACGGCAATATCGTCGCGTACGTGAATGAGCGCGAAAAGGTCGGCTACGGCTACCGGGATACGCTCGAACTCGACGGCGACAAGAAAAAAATCGTCACCGGGCGTGGTCAGTTACCGTTTCATGCGGACGGCGGCCTGCTGCTGAGCCAGGTCGATCTGGTCTTCCTCTACGGCGCGCGGATCCAGAATATGAAGTTCCGCGGAGCAACCCTCGTGACCGATCACGTTCTCGCAGTGGACGAGATGCCGGCTCACCTGCGCGAAGTGCTCGAACACGAGACCTTTGAAGTGCGCGTCACCGAGCGCGGGTACTACGTTGACGTGTCACCGGACGGCTGGTTCAAGGTGCCTGTCTTCACCGATCTCGGATGGGTCAGGAAGATGCTGCTCTATTTCCCCTTCGATGAAGGCCAACCTGCAAGCTGGGAACCTCGCATTGCCGGCTTCTCGCCCTATGAGACTCAAAAGTTCTTCACCGAACTGTCGAGCTTTTTCAAGAATCCGCGTTATACCTATACGCATTACTGGAAAGAAGGCGATCTGCTGATCACGGACAACCGCCGAAGCATTCACGAGCGCGAGGAGTTCAACGACTCGGCCATCGAACGCGTCCTGTGGCGCGGACAGACGGCTGAGACGGCCACGGGCGGCCCGGTCCGCGACGTCGCACTGGGCTAAGCACCCGGCTGGTTCCACAACAGCGTCTCATCCGCCATGGATGTGACGCTGTATTATTTTGTCATCCAAATCAATTTTGCATTTTTACATGCGACGATTTGATGCGTGCAGGCCTCGCCAGGCTGCGTTCGCGCGGTGACTCGTTAGTTTGGAGGAGACAGTGGAAACAATCAGCTTCATGGACAATCTTGTTCGGGTGGAACATCCTTCGTCGAAGGTCGTTCAATTGACCCTGGACGGCGCAACCTCGAGTAACTTCCTGGATGCGGATTCGCGGCGAAAAGCCGTCCGCGCGATCGAGGCCGCGGGACGCGACCCCGAGATCGCATCGTTGATCCTTTCGGGTCCTGCCGACGCGTCGTTCTGCGCCGGCGGAGACGTCCGGGACGTCGGCGGAATCCGATGCGAAAACGATGTCGATGCCTGGTTGGACAGCATCGTCGCGCTCTACCTTGCGTTGCTCAATTGCCCTAAACCCATCGTCGCGGCCATTCAGGGCGAGGTAAAGGGGCAAGGCCTGCAGCTTGCCCTGCTCTGCGATATTCGAGTCGCGGCATACGGCGCGCAATTCGCCGAGCCGGAACTCACGCAAGGCGTGGGATGCGCGGTCGGCGCGACGATCCTTCGACACTTCGTCTCGTATGGCGTGGCCACCGAAATGATCTACGGCTGTCGCGAAATCGGTGCGATTGCCGCCATGGAATACAACCTGATCAATTCGGCAGTGCGTGACCAGGACCTGACGCCCACCGCACTGCACTGGGCACAGAGGCTCGCCGGCTATTCGCCGCAGGCCTTCGCGCACACGAAGCGCATCGTCGCGCGCGACATGGTCGAAGAACTGAAGTCGTGTCTTCCGGCTGCCCGGCACATGTACAAGAAGTTGCTCTGCGCAGACAGCATATGATGCGCCTGCCCGCAGCGGGCCCTACTTCGACCCTGCGGTGTCTGCTGTACGCCGCGCTCTGCTCATTACTTCTGCAGGCGCCCCAGGAGACCTTGGCTCAACCAGCATCGTGCCCGCTCGAAAGCAGGCTGCTACGAAGCGTCGTCACCCGCGCGGACATAGAGAATGCGATCGCGTTTCGCTTGAGCGAACAAAGACCGAAAAGGCCGCTCTCTGACGGCGATGCTGCTTCGCTCAATGAGCAAGCCGACCGATCGATGCCGAACGAGATGCGGTTCGATATCGGAGCTGCATACCTGACAGGCGAGCACGCGAGGAAGGACTCGAAGCGAGCGTTCGCCTGGTTCCTGAGCGCCGCGGAACACGGTGACGTGGAAGCCGCGATGATCGTCGCCCACCTTTATGCGTCCGGCACCGGCACATCCGAAAATTGTCAGGAAGCCGTGAAATGGTTCTGCCACGCAGGCGACAGCGGCATTGAAGAAGTCAAGTATGCGATGGGAGCTCACTGCTCGCTCGCCCCGGAACGAAACGCTCGTTCGCCGCTTACCCGTTGAACATTCCGAAATCATGAGACTTTGGCATACAGCGCTGCTGCTCACGGCCGCACTCTTCGCTGCATCGAAACATTCCGGCGCTGCAACTCCGGCATCGACCCCGCACGCGACCAGGACGGTTCAATCGTCGCATCCGCCCTACGTCGCCAGCGTCGCCGATGGGCGGCTCATCTCGATCAGTTTGCCGCCTCAGCAGTTGAAGCTCGACATGAATGCCGCCAATTCGATTGCGTCCGAAACCGGCGACTTCAAGCCCGCCCGCTACGCCTTTCCCGATGCTCGAGTTCCACAGTCGTTGCTGTCGCACCTGACCGGAATCTATGCCTATGACCGCCGCCGGGACGTGCCCATTGTTTCCTCGGGCGGAGACTGGGTCGTCGCAGAATACTTTCGGGCCGGCTCGCATATTCCGGTGTCGCGCTTTCAGTTGCTGGGCAAACAGGTTCAAAGGCAGGAGCAACTGGATCAAGCGGGCAAGACAGTGAAGATCATCGAGGTCGGCTGGGCACGTGCATCTTCCATGGGCGACAGTGATGGTTCTGAACTGTCCCCGCTCGACGAGAACCCGGCATGGATCCGCGTCTTCAAAGTGTTGCCTGGCAAAAAAAGGCAACTCGTCGCGTTGGCGTGGAGAAAGACACGCTTTACAAGCGCGCCCGACACCTATGATGAGCCGAAAGATAGCGAGCTCGCCTATGGTTTGCCGAACGGCGTAGTGAAGTGGCACACCATGCCAGAGTTTGTCCGGGCCGAGAATATCGATCTTGACGCCAGAAGTCTCGCGGGCAATCCGCGTCGCATGTGACGTGTCGGGACATGAACCTGCTACTTCGCATTCTCAGGTTTCAGGTGGTGCCGCTTGCAGCGCTGTGCGTCGCTCACCCGACTCTTGGGGGCTCAGCGGTCGACCGATCATCTGCCGAGCGCGCTACGTCAACACCCATACCTAACCACTACTACGTCGGCAGGAAAGGCGACGCGTATGAGTATGCGAAGGTGCCAGGCGGCGACGGAGTCGACGCGCAGAGCCTGGTGTTGGTCTGGTACGTGGGCAGGAGCAAGGACAACGAACCTGTCATCCGTTATCAGGATGGCGCGAGCAGCGGAACGTTAAGTTGTTTCGACAACTGCCAGTTCGTACGCGGCACGACCTTGATCGGCAACAAGCTCGTCCACACCGGCCGCATTCGCGTAACGAACGATCCGCTCATCTACGCGATCATGCATGACGCGCGCGCCGGCCGACTGAGCTACTCAGCGAAATGAATCAGGAAATCACAACCCATGAATATTGCGAAAATGAGATGGTGTTTGCCTCTTGTATCCCTGTTGTCATTTCTGACATGCTCCGAAGGCATGGCAGCCTGCGTTCGAGGATTCGATAAAGACATCACGCTGCAAGGCGACCTCGCGATCATCCGAAAGACCGGTCTGATCTGGAAAAGATGTGCTGTCGGCAGGGAATGGGACAAGAATAAGCAACGATGCGCCGGTCAGCCAGCGGGTCTGAGTCAGGACGAAGCACGACGGGCTGCGCGACGAGCGGGGCCAGGATGGCGCGTTCCCACGGGACGTGAAATGGACACGCTTCGCGTGAATTCGTGCAAGGGGCCAAAGATCGATGCGAGAGCGTTTCCGGATGTCGCACTATCTGACTTCGGCGAAGGCGCAAAATTCTGGACCTCGACGGCAGCCATGCCCGGCACGTACTATTACTTCAATCTCACGGACGGCTCCATCGATTTTCACAGCGCAGGCTTCACACTGTCCGTGCTTCTGGTCCGCAGCGTGGAAAGTCAAATACGATAAGCGCGTGGCCACTTTCGTCGAAGGTAGTCTCCGTCGCGCTTCGCAGTAGCGTTCGCGCGACCATCGCAACAATATTGCTCGAAAATCCTTTCCTTCTGCTCCGAGTTCAGCGAGTCGCGAGTTGAGGCACCCTTCTAGCGGCTCGATGTGATACATTATATCATCTCAACCTCTCTCGACGTCCGTTGTTGCGCGTCGGGACGTAGACATCCTCGAATGCGCCGCCCCGGTGGCCGATCTGACATGACCGCATCCCTCGAATCCATTCTGGCGCGCGCCGAAGCCCTCGCCATCGAACGCGGCGTCGCACTCACGCCGCTGCGCCGCCAGGTCTACGAACTCGTGCTGAAGGCGCACAAGCCGATCGGCGCCTACGACCTCATCGACGTCATGGAGCCCAAGCGCGGCGCGCGCGTGCCGCCGACCACGGTGTATCGCGCGCTGGATTTTCTCGTCGAGAACGGCTTCGTGCATCGCATCGAATCGAAGAACGCGTTCGTCGCGTGCTGCGACGCGGGCACGCCGCACGAAAGCCAGTTCCTCATCTGCGATGAATGCGGCGCCACGCTCGAAATCCAGGGCCGCGAACTCGCTTCGTCGCTCTCGGCAAGTCCGCCCGCGCATGGCTTTCAGGTGCATCACCAGGTCGTCGAACTGAGCGGCCTGTGCGCCGACTGTCAGAAAAAGCATCGCGGCGCCTGAAGCGCTTCGCATCGAGAACACTACAACCCGAGGAACCCGATGAAATTCGCGCACGTCCTGACCTGCCTCGCCCTCACGCTCGGCTTTTGCAACGCGGCAACGGCGCAGACCGCGCGCGTGCCGGTCGTCGCGGCGGAGAACTTCTACGGCGACGTCATCCGCCAGCTCGGCGGCGATCGCGTGCAGGTGACGAGCATCCTCAGCAATCCCGACGAAGATCCGCATCTCTTCGAAGCGAGCCCGAAAACCGCGCGCGCGTTGCAGCATGCGGCGCTCGTCGTCTATAACGGCGCGGACTACGATCCGTGGATGGACAAGCTGCTCTCGGCATCGAAGAGCAATGACAAGCGCACGGTGATCGTCGCGGCGAAGCTCGTCGGCAAGAAGTCCGGGGACAATCCGCATCTCTGGTACGACCCGGCGACGATGCCCGCCGTCGCCAAAGCGGTGAGTGCGTATCTCGCGAGCGCGGACCCGTCGCACAAGAGCGACTACGACGCGCGCCTCGCGACTTTCCTCGATTCGATGAAACCCATCGACGCCAGCGTCGCACAGATGAAGGCACACTACAAGGGCGTGCCCGTGACGGCAACCGAGCCGGTGTTCGGCTATATGGCCGATGCGATCGGCTTCGAGATGCGCAACCAGCGCTTTCAACTGGCGTCGATGAACGAGACCGAGCCGAGCCCCGCCGATATCGCCGCGTTCGAAAAGGATCTGCGCGAGCGCCGCGTGCACGTTCTCATCTACAACAGTCAGGCGACCGGCGCGCTGACGAAGCGTCTGCTCAACGTCGCGAAGGACGCGCATGTGCCGAGCATCAGCGTGACAGAGACCTTGCCCGCGAAGAAGACGTATCAGCAATGGATGCAGTCGCAACTCGACGCGCTCGCGGGCGCACTGCAAGGATGGCAACGATGAACGCCGCCGCACCCACGCAGGCCGCGCTGGAAGTCAATCGCGTGACGCTCGCGCTCGGCGGGCGCGAGATTCTCAACGACACGAGCTTCACGGTACGCAACGGCGAGTTCATCGGCGTGCTCGGGCCGAACGGCGCGGGCAAGACCACGCTGATGCGCGCGCTGCTCGGGCTCGTGCCGGTCAAGAGCGGGACGATCCGCGTGAACGGCGAAGCGGTCGAGCGTGGCAATGCGTCGATCGGCTATATGCCGCAGATTCGCACGGGACTCGCCAACCGGCGCGTGCTGGGACGCGATTTCGTCGCGATGGCGGCGGACGGGCATCGCTGGGGTCTGCCACATCGCAATGCGCAGATTTGCGCGGATGTCGAACGCGTGCTCGATCTCGTCGGCGCGCATCAGCTGGCTTCGCGACCGCTCTCGGAGCTGTCGGGCGGCGAGCGTCAGCGTCTGCTGCTCGCGCAATGTCTGCTCGGCAATCCGCGTCTGCTGCTGCTCGACGAGCCGCTCATCAGCCTCGATCCGCGCCATCAGACGGGTGTCGTCGAACTCGTTCGGCGCGTGCAGCGTGAGTTGAACATCACCGTGCTGTTCTCGGCGCACGAACTCAATCCGCTTTTGAATTCGCTCGATCGCGTGCTGTATCTCGGCAGCGGGCGCGCGGCGCTCGGCACCGTCGATGAAGTCATCTCCAAACCCGTGCTGTCGCGTCTGTATGGATCGCCCATCGACGTGATGCGCGTGAACGGCCGCATCTTCGTGATGTCGGGCGATGTCGAAATCGACAAGCTCGATCACGCGCACGAGGAAGGCGAAGAGCATGAACACGAGCATGAGCATGATCACGCGCATGAGCACGGTCACGGTCACAGCCACATCAAATAGAAAGCACAATGTTCGAATACGACTTCATGGTGAATGCATTCGCGGCGTCGGGGATCGTCGCGGTGCTGGCGGGAATCGTCGGGTATTTTCTGGTGCTGCGCGGGCAGACCTTCGCGGGTCATGCGCTATCGCACGTCGGCTTCACCGGCGCGACGGGCGCGGTGCTGCTCGGCGTGTCGCCGCTCTGGGGGATGGTCGGCTTCACGCTCGCGGCGGGCGTCGGCATGGGCGCGCTCGGCGAGCGGCTCTCGGGCCGCGATGTGGCGATCGGCGTGATTCTTTCGCTATCGCTCGGGTTCGGGCTGCTGTTTCTGCACTTCTTCACCGCGTATGCGACGCAGGCTACGGCGCTGCTCTTCGGTAACGTGCTCGGCGTGAGTCATGAGACGCTCGTGGTGCTGGCTGGCCTCGCGGTCGTGAGCCTCGGCGCGCTCGGGTTCATCATGCGGCCTTTGCTGTTCGCGTCGTTGCAGCCGGAGCTTGCGGAGGCCAAGGGCGTGTCGTTGCGGCTCGTTTCCGTGCTGTTTCTTGCCATTACCGCGCTGGCGGTTGCGGCTTGCACGCAGATCGTTGGGGTGCTGCTCGTCTTCGCGTTGATGGTCGGTCCTGCGGCCGCGGCGCAGAATGTGACGACGCGGCTGTCGTCAGGGTTGATCCTCGCGGCGCTGTTCGCGCTCGGGCAGGCGTGGATCGGGCTCGCGCTCGCGTATTACACGGACTGGCCGACGAGCTTCTGGATCACGATGTTGGCCGCGCTGGTGTATGGCGCGAGTTTGCTTGGGCGGCGCGGGCATTGATGCGGTTGGCTTGGGCTGCTACGGACCAAGCCAACCAGATCCTTCACCGACACAGCACCTTCGCATGATGCGCGACATGCTCACCCACGAAAGTCGCGATGAAGAAATACCCGTGGTCATAACCTTCGTGCCGACGCACGATCACATCATGCCCCGCTTCCCGTGCGTTGCGCTCGAAAACCTCCGGATGCAACTGCTCGGCAAGAAACTGATCCGCCAGCCCCTGATCGATCAGAATCCCGCCTTCGAAGCGCGAGGCTGCATCCCCCTTGATGAGCTCGCTCGCATCGTATTGCTTCCACGTCTCGCGATCATCGCCGAGATAGCCCGAAAACGCCTTCACGCCCCACGGACACTGCGACGGCGCCGCAATCGGCGCGAACGCCGACACTGATCGATACAGCTCGGGATTGCGCAACGCGAGCACGAGCGCCCCATGCCCGCCCATTGAATGCCCGAAGATGCCGATACGATCCTCGCGCACCGGCAACTCCGCCAGCACCGTCTCACGCAATTCCCGCGTCACATACGAATCCATGCGATAACGCCGCGCCCACGGCTCACGCGTCGCATCGACATAAAAGCCCGCGCCGACGCCGAAATCCCACGCGTCTTTCTCACCCGGAATATCCGCCCCGCGCGGGGATGTGTCCGGCGCGATCAGCGCGATGCCGTGCTCGGCCGCGTAACGCTGCGCGCCCGCCTTGATCGGAAACGTCTCCTCGGTGCAGGTAAGGCCGGCGAGATAAAACAGCGCCGGCACCTTTTGCGACGCGGCCTCCTTCGGCAAGAAAACGGAAAAGCGCATCGGCAAACCGATCGTCTGCGAATCGTGACGATAGATGCGCTGCACGCCGTCGAAGCAACGGTGTTCTTCCACGAGCTCCAGCATCGACTTCTCCTCGCTCAATAGATGACGACGGAACGGATCGATTCGCCCTTCTTCATCAGGTCGAAGCCATCGTTGATCTGCTCCAGCTTGAGATGATGCGTGATCAGATCGTCAATATTGATCTTGCCTTCCATGTACCAGTCGACGATCTTCGGCACATCGGTGCGCCCACGCGCTCCGCCGAACGCCGAGCCTTTCCACTCGCGCCCCGTCACGAGCTGGAACGGGCGCGTGCTGATCTCCTCACCCGCCGCCGCCACGCCGATGATGAACGACTGCCCCCAGCCCTTGTGCGTGCATTCGAGCGCCTGACGCATCAGCTTCGTGTTGCCGACGCATTCGAACGAGTAATCCGCGCCGCCATCGGTCAACTGCACGATATGGTCGACGACGTTCTCGACTTCCTTCGGGTTGATGAAGTGCGTCATGCCGAACTTCTTCGCAAGCTCGACGCGTCCCGGATTGATATCGACGCCGATGATCTTGTCCGCGCCGACCATCTTCGCGCCCTGAATCACATTCAGGCCGATGCCGCCGAGCCCGAACACGACGACATTCGCGCCCGCTTCGACCTTCGCCGAATACACGACGGCGCCCACGCCCGTCGTCACGCCGCAGCCGATGTAGCAGATCTTGTCGAACGGCGCGTCTTCACGCACTTTCGCGACCGCGATCTCCGGTACAACGATGTAGTTCGAAAACGTCGACGTGCCCATGTAGTGAAAGAGCGGCTTGCCATCGAGCGAAAAGCGCGAGGTCGCGTCGGGCATCAGGCCTTTGCCTTGCGTCGAGCGGATCGCCTGACAGAGGTTCGTCTTGCGCGACAGACAGAACTTGCACTGGCGGCATTCCGGCGTGTAAAGCGGAATGACGTGATCGCCCTTTTTCAGCGTGCCGACGCCCGGTCCGACATCCACGATCACGCCCGCGCCTTCATGTCCGAGAATCGCCGGGAAGATGCCCTCCGGGTCCGCGCCCGACAGCGTGTAGTAGTCGGTGTGGCAGATGCCCGTCGCCTTCACTTCGATCAGCACTTCACCCGCGCGCGGGCCTTCGAGATCGACTTCCTCGATCGTCAACGGCTTGCCGGCTTCCCATGCGATTGCTGCTTTCGTCTTCATCAATTAGCTCCCAAGGTTGTGAAAGTGTCAGCGCACGACGTTCAGGACTTCGTAGCATGCGCCCATCGTGTGATAGTCGACCTTGCCGGCCGGGCTCTTTTCGTCGCTGTACTGGCGGTTGTCGCGCGTGAGGATGCGATACCACGCGCCCCACTTGTGATCGACGAAATGCTCCCAGCTATAGGCCCACAGGCGATCGTAATCGTTCCAGTAACGCACGGCGAGCGCGGCGTCGCCATCGCGTTGCGCGTGGTCCGCGAGCAGCGCCGCCGCCGCGAGCGATTCGGCCTGAACCCAGAAATATTTGTCTTCGTCGTAGAACTTGCCGTCGGGATCGAAGCCGTAGACCATGCCGCCGTGCTCGTGATCCCACGACAGTTCCAGCGCGCGGTCGAACAGCTCGCGCGCACGCTTCGCATGCCACGCCTCGGGACGATGACGGTCGAGAATCAGCAGCAGCTTCGCCCATTCCGTCTGGTGTCCCGGCTGAAAGCCCCACGGCCGGAAGATGTTGCTGCGATCGCCCTTGTTGTAGTCCCAGTCGATCGACCAGTCCGGCTTGTAGTGTTCCCACACGAGGCCGCCCGCGAGCCCGGCCTGACGGTTCACCATGTTGTCCGCGAGCAAGGCCGCGCGATCGAGATAGCGCGCTTCGCCGGTCGCTTCGAACGCGGCGAGCAGCGCCTCGCAGGTGTGCATGTTCGCGTTCTGCCCGCGATAGTCGGACACCTGCCAGTCCGCGCTCGTTTCGTCCTTGTAGAGTCCGTGCGGCGCATCCCAGAAGCGCGTTTCCATCAGGTCCCAGGTTTCGTCGAGATACGCGCGGGCTTCGTCGAATCCGGCTTCGACCGCCTTCGCATACGCGAGCACGACGAACGCGAGGCCATAGCAATGATTGGTCGCATCGGTGACGTCGCGACCGTTCAGCGTCCACGCATAGCCGCCGGTCTGCGGATTGCGATGAAACTCGCGCAGATAGTCGATGCCGTGCGCCACGCCGCCGCGATATTCATCGAGCCCGAAGTGCTTGTACGCCATCGCGTAGTTGAAGACGAAGCGCGTGCTCGATACGAGATGACGCGAAGTACGGTCGTAGATCGTGCCGTCGTTCTTGTAGAAGTGGTAGAAGCCGCCCGCCGGGTCCATGCAGTGCGGGTGATAGAAGGTCATCGTGCGCAGCGCGTGATCGCGCAGGAACGCGCGCGAGCGGAAATCGGGATGTGACGGCGAGGGTGCGGACATGGCTGAGGTCGATGTTGTCGTGACGAAGCGAGCTTCAGTTACCGCTCATATGAAGCGTCGCTTCATACTGCCCGACGCGAATGGCATCGGGATCAAAGGTACGAAAGTTTAAGCGGACTCGCGCTTCACTGCGAACCAGTCTTCGGCACGCCTGTACAGATCGATGAAGCGTGCGAGCCGTTCGTCGAGCGATGGGTTCGCGCGCGGCGTCGCGGCGAGCGTCGCCGTGGGTGCGAGCGATGCGAGATCGTCCATGCGCCAATGGCCCGCCGCGATGCCGCCGAGCAGCGCCGCGCCGCGTGTGGCCGCGTTCGGGCAATCGACGGCGTGCAGCTCGACGCGCAGTGCGTCGGCCAGCAACTGACGCCAGCGCGGATCGACGGAGCCGCCGCCCGCGAGCAACATCGAATCGAGTGCGCCGCCGTTGGCGCGTGTCGCGTCGAGTCCCGCACGCAAGGCGAATGCCACGCCTTCGAACGCGGCGCGCATCATCGTGCCGCGCGTGTCGTCGAGGCCCAGACCGAGCCAGCCGCCGCGCGCGTTGGGGTTCATCCACGGAGAACGCTCGCCGCTCAGATACGGCAGAAAGCTCACGGACGCGCTCGCGTCGGCGGTGAAGGCGTCGTCGTAGGCTTCGGGCCACGATGCATGGCCGAGCCAGCCGCGCACCGCTTCCAGCGCGACGCCGACGTTCTGCATCGCCGCCATGCGATACCACGCGCCGGTCGCGGCACGATACGTGTGCAGACCGTGCACCGGCGCGGGCGCTCGCGCACACATCACGACGATCTGGCCGCCCGTGCCGGTGGTGAGCAGCGCGTCGCCATCGGACGCGAGGCCGCTGCCGAGCGCGGCGCACGGCGTATCGCCCGCGCCGACGGCCATCGGAATGCCCGCGCGCAGGCCGAGTTCCGCCGCCGCTTCCGCCGACAGCACGCCGCCGCTTTCATGCGATGCCGCGAGCGGCGCAAACCACGCGCGCGGCAATCCGAGTGTGTCGATGAGCGCATCGTCCCAATCGCCCGATGGCAAGGCGAGCGCGGTGGCGCATGCATCGGATGCATCGGTGACGAACATGCCGCCGAGCTTCACGCGCAGCCAGTCCTTCGGCTGGAGCGCCCAGCGCATGGCGGCCGCGGTCTGCGGTTCGTTCAGCGCAAGCCAGCGCAGCAACGGCCCGGCCATGCCGGGCGCGACCGGATTGCTCTGCGGGCCGGGCCACGTGTCGAGCAGATCGCGGGCGCGCGTGTCGGGCCAGAGCATGGCGGCGCGCAACGCGCGGCCATCGGCGGCGGCCGGCACGACGCCGTGCATCTGCCCGGAAAAGCCGATCGCGCACACCGCTTCGCGCTCGTTCGCGGGCAGGCGCGAGGCGGCGTTGACGAGCGCCGAATACCACGCATCGACGGTCGTTTCGGCCCATCCGGGCTGCGCGCTGGTCACCGCATAAGCCGCGCTCGACGCTGCGGTTTCGCGACCGTCGCCGTCGACGATGGCGAGTTTCAGGGAGCCCGTGCCGAGATCGATGCCTAAAAAACGCATGGAATATCGAGTCTGAAAAGACGTTAGGGAAAACGCGTAAAACCGGGGTTTACCCCGCCGTCACGCGATGAACACGAAAAACGGACTATACGCGCGGCGTGATGCACATCATAACGACCACCCGAAGACCGCGGCCTTCCGTCACACGACGAATTTCGCGCGATATGCGTCAAACCCCTTGTGGCCGGGGCCTGCGGCCGTTTGCACCACCGATGGCGCGCGCAACCCATATCGGCGGGCGAACGCAACGTATAGCGCCGCGTGGTCTTGTTCGCGCCTTTTAATGCACTTAACTTGGAGGCCAATCAAATGGAAGGCGATAAAGGAGAGAGACATGGCTTCAAGTTCAGTGAAACCGTCCGTGCACCCGTGCGACGAACGGCTGCCCGCCGGACAACTGCTCACGCTCGGCATACAGCACGTTCTCGTGATGTACGCGGGCGCGGTCGCGGTGCCGCTGATTCTCGGCGCCGCGATGGGCCTGCCCAAAGACCAGGTCGCGTTCCTCATCAGCGCCGACTTGTTCTCGTGCGGCGTCGCCACCCTGATCCAGACGCTCGGCCTCTGGATCTTCGGCATCCGGCTGCCGGTCATCATGGGCTGCACGTTCGCCGCCGTCGGCCCGATGGTCGCGATCGGCACGAATCCCTCGCTCGGCATTCTCGACGTGTTCGGCGCGACCATCGCGGCGGGCGTGATAGGCATTCTGCTCGCGCCGATGATCGGCAAGCTGCTGCGCTTCTTCCCACCGGTCGTGGTCGGCACGGTGATCGCGGTGATCGGTCTTTCGCTGATGGGCGTCGGCATCAACTGGGCGGCTGGTGGCATCGGCAATCCTGATTACGGCAATCCGGTGTATCTGCTGCTCTCGCTCGTGGTGCTTTCGCTGATTCTGCTCATCAACAAGTTCGCGCGTGGGTTCATCGCGAATATTTCGGTGCTGCTCGGGATCGTCGTGGGGTTTGTCATCGCCGCGACGCTCGGCCACGTGAACATGGATGGCGTCGCGAGCGCGCCGTGGGTCGGCATCGTGCTGCCGTTCCACTTCGGCATGCCGCATTTCGATGCGCTCTCCGTCGCGACGATGGTCATCGTCATGTTCGTCACGTTCATCGAATCGACGGGCATGTTCCTCGCGGTCGGCGATCTCGTCGAGCGTCCGGTCGATCAGAAAGCGCTCGTGCGCGGTCTGCGTGTGGATGGTCTGGGCACGCTGATCGGCGGCATCTTCAACTCGTTCCCGCATACGTCGTTTTCGCAGAATGTCGGGCTGATCGGCGTGACGGGCGTGAAGAGCCGTTTCGTCTGCGCGACGGGCGGCGTGATTCTGGTCGCGCTCGGTCTCTTTCCGAAGATGGCGCAGGTGGTGGCTTCGGTCCCGCCGTTCGTGCTCGGCGGCGCGGGCATCGTGATGTTCGGCATGGTGGCGGCGAACGGCATCAAGACGCTGTCGCGCGTGGACTTCTCGAAGAATCAGCACAACCTGTTCATCGTCGCGGTGAGCGTGGGGATGGGCATGGTGCCGGTGGTCGCACCGAAATTCTTCACGCAACTGCCGCACGCGCTCGAGCCGATTCTTCACAGCGGGATTCTGCTGGCTTCGGTGTCGGCAGTGGTTTTGAACATCGTGTTCAATGGCGTTCGAAAGGAACGCGAGGCGCGGCGTGACGCGCGTGAGGCAGCGCATGAATTCGAAGGCGCGGCTCATGCGGGCGACGCGCATTGAGGAAGTCGTAACCCTGGAAGTGTTTGCTGGATGCTTGCGTTGGGCGCCGCGGTGAGAGCCGCGGCGTTTTTTTTGTTTTGTGTCGCAAAGGTGTTTCGCGGTGGCAGGGTACGGTCAGGACGGATATACTGACTGTGCCTCGCAAAGCTTCATGGCGTCGTCCCACACTTGGCAATCAGAGCCTCTGTTGTCGTGACGTCTGCGGGGCATTTTCTTTTCTGCTCCCACAGCAGCAGTCCTCGCCTCTTCCAGACTTCTTCGATTCCCACGAAATCCTTCGCGTAGATGCTTGCGATCACGTTGCATACTTTGCGACCGAGCAACTTTCCAGGATGCAGGGCAACGATCACCGGCAACTCGACTGGACGAACTTCGAAAGTAACGATGACTGCCCCGCCCGCAGTGTCGGATCGATAGACGGCCTTCGGCTGAGCGATTGTGTCGTACAAGCGCTCCAACATCGGTCGGGTGATGCCGTGATCGAAATAGCACCGGCGGCGTTTCGCCGACAACGACGATGCGGCCATGCTCTGTGTTTCCCGCCATGTTCGCCTGCATGACCCTGTCGAGCAGATTCTGGTAATTCGAGTCTTCCATGGCGGTACCGGGAACGCCTCGAGCGCGAAAATCCTACCCTCGAGGCGTCGCCTCATATCAAGAATCCGCCGCCCGCGGCACATCCCCCGTCCGCTCGATCCACCCGCCTCCCAGCGCCTGATACAGCGCCACGAGATTGGCCAGCCGCTGCGTCCGCGCCGAAATCAACGTCTGCTGCGCCGCATACAAATCCTGCTGCGCCGTCAACACGCCGAGATAGCTATCGACACCTTGCCGATAACGCAGCGTCGACAAATCCAGCCGCCGCTGCTGCGCAGCCGTATCACGCTCGAGCGCCGCGATCTGCTGATCGTACGTGCCGCGCGCGGCGAGCCCGTTCGCGACATCACTGAACGCCGACTGAATCGCCTTCTCATACTGCGCGACCTCGATCCGCTTCTCGATGTTCGCGAGATCCAGATTCGCAAGGTTCTGCCCGCCTTCGAAAATCGGCAATGTGATCGTCGGCGCGAAACTCCACGCCGCCGAGCCCGGCTTGAACAGCCCGCCGAGCGTCGGGCTCAGCGTGCCGAAGCTGCCGGTCAGCGAAATGCTCGGGAAGAACGCTGCCCGCGCCGCGCCGATATTCGCGTTCGCCGCCAGCAGATTCTGCTCGGCCTCCATGATGTCCGGCCGGCGCAGCAGCAGATCCGACGGCAGCCCCGCCGGAATATCCGTGAGCAGGTTCTGCCCGTCGAGCGGCATGCCGCCCGGCAGATCGTCCGGCATCGGTTCGCCGAGCAAAAGCACGAGCGCATTCACCGCCTGCGCCCTAGCACGCTCCTGCGCCTGCAGGTTCGCCGCCGCGCTTTCCATCACCGTGCGCGCCTGGCTCACGTCGAGCTCCGACGCCGTGCCGTTGTCGAACTGCAGCTTCACAATGCCGTAGGAATCGCTCGCGCTTTTGAGCGTCTGCCGCGTGACGGCGAGCAGGTCATCGGCTTGCAGCACTTGCAGATACTGCGTCGCCACTTGCGACACGAGCGAGATTTCCGTCGCCTTGCGCGCGTACGCCGTCGCGAAGTACTTCGCGAGCGCCTGATCCTTCAGGCTCTGCACGCGGCCGAACAGGTCAATTTCCCACGACGCGTTCAGACCCACCGAGTAAGTGTTCTGGATCGTCTGGTTGAAAAAGGACAGATCCTTCGGCGTGCGCTGCTTCGACTGGCCGGCCTGCGCGCCGAGCGTCGGAAACAGCTCGGAACGCGCGATGCGGTATTGCGCCTGCGCGGCCTGCACGTTGAGCATCGCGACGCGCAGATCGCGGTTGTTCTTCAGTGCGATGTCGATGAGCCGTTGCAGCCGCGCATCGACGAAAAAGTCGCGCCAGCCGATATCCGCCGCGGCCGCGCCATCCGCGCTGCGCGCGCCGCCATTCGCCGCGACGGGCTGCGTCGCATATACGCCGTCCGTCGGGAAACTCGCCGATACCGGCGCGGCGGGGCGTTCGTACTTCGGCACCATCGTGCAGCCGGTCGCCAGCATGGCGATGGCCGTTGCAATCAAGGAAAGTCTACACATGTCAGTGTCCTTCGTTGCCCTGTTGCGCACGCCGCTGCGTTTCATAACGAGCAAGCGCGGCATCCGTGTCCTCCTTGTCGCTACCGAAGCGCGCGCGCACGACGACGAAGAACATTGGCACCATGAAGATGGCGAGGAAAGTCGCGGTCACCATGCCGCCGATCACGCCCGTGCCGATCGCGTGCTGGCTGCCCGAGCCCGCGCCGTTGCTGATCGCGAGCGGCATGGTGCCGAGAATGAACGCGAGCGAGGTCATCAGAATCGGCCGCAGACGCAGGCGCGCCGCTTCCAGCGCCGCTTCGATCGGCCCCATCTTTTGCGAGAGCTGGAGATCGCGCGCGAACTCGACGATCAGAATCGCGTTCTTCGCCGATAGCCCGACCGTGGTGAGCAAGCCGACCTGGAAGAACACGTCGTTCTCCAGTCCGCGCAGCGACACGGCGAGCAATGCGCCGATCACGCCGAGCGGCACGACCATGATCACGGAGAACGGAATCGACCAGCTCTCGTACAGCGCCGCGAGACACAGGAACACGACGAGAATCGAAATGCCGTAGAGAATCGGCGCCTGCGAGCCGGACTGGATCTGCTGATACGACAGCCCCGTCCACTCATAGCCGATGCCGGCCGGCAGCTTCGCCGCGAGCGCTTCCATCGCGGCCATCGCCTGGCCGGTGGATTTGCCCGGCGTCGCGACGCCCTGGATTTCGATCGACGACAAACCGTTGTAGCGCTCGAGCTTGGGCGAGCCGTAGCTCCATTCGGTCGTCGCGAACGACGAGAACGGCACCATCGAACCGGACGCATTGCGCACGTACCAGCTATTGATGTTCTCCGGCGACATGCGGAACGGCGCATCGCTCTGCATGTAGACCTTCTTGATGCGGCTGTCGGTATCGAGGAAGTTGTTCACATACTTCGATGCCCACGCGATCGAGAACGTCTGGTCGATCATCGACGGATCGACGCCCTGCGCGATCGCCTTCTGGCGGTCGATGCTCACCTTGAACTGCGGTGCGTCGTTCAGTCCGTTCGGTCGAACCTGCGCGAGGGTCGGGTCCTTCGCGGCCATGCCGAGCAGCATCGCGCGCGCCTGCATGAGCTTTTCGTGCCCGAGACCGGCGCGGTCCTGAAGCTCGAAGTCGAAGCCCGAAGCCGTGCCGAGTTCCGGAATGGACGGCGGATTCACCGGGAACACGAGCGCGTTCTTGTAGCCTGCGAACGTGCCGTAAGTGCGGCCTACCAGCGCCTGGACCTTCTCGTTGGCGCTCGTGCGCTGCTTGAAGTCCTTCAGCCGCACGAAGACGAGGCCCGAGTTCTGGCCATGACCCGCGAAACTGAAGCCGTTCACCGTGAATACCGACTCGACGACGGCGCTTTCCTTCTTCAGCAGATAACCCGCGACATCGTCCAGCGCGCGCTGCGTCATTTCCTGCGTGGCCCCGGCGGGTGTGGCCACCAGCACGAACATCGTGCCCTGGTCTTCATCCGGCAGGAACGCCTTCGGCAGGCGCGTGAACAACATGCCGACCGCGACGATGATCACCAGATAAATGATGAGCCAGCGCCCCGAGCGTTTGATGACGTGCGCCACGCCGCCGTGGTACTTCGCCTGGCTCTTCGCGAAGGTGCGGTTGAACCAGCCGAAGAAGCCCGTCTTCTTCTCCTCGTGCCCCTTCGGATGCGGCTTCAGCATGGTCGCGCACAGCGCCGGAGTGAGGACCATCGCGGTGAGGACGGAAAGGCCCATCGCCGAGACGATCGTCAGCGAGAACTGACGGTAGATCGCGCCGACCGAGCCGCCCGTGAACGCCACCGGCACGAACACCGCCGCGAGCACCAGCGCCACGCCGACGAGCGCGCCGGTGATCTGGCTCATCGCCTTTTTCGTGGCTTCCTTCGGCGAAAGCCCTTCTTCCGTCATCACGCGCTCGACGTTCTCCACCACCACGATGGCGTCGTCCACCAGCAGGCCGATCGCGAGCACGAGGCCGAACATCGACAGCGTGTTGATCGAGAAACCAGCCGCCCCCATGATCGCGAAGGTGCCGAGCAGCACCACCGGCACGGCGATGGTCGGAATCAGCGTCGCGCGCAGGTTCTGCAGGAACAGATACATCACGAGGAACACCAGCACGATGGCCTCGAAGAGCGTCTTGATCACGTCGGCGATCGACTGCTTCACGAACGGCGTCGTGTCGTACGGGTACTTCACGACGACACCGTGCGGAAAGAACTTCGAAAGCTGATCGATCTTCGCGCGCACCGCGTTGGCGGTGGCGAGCGCGTTCGCGCCGGTCGCGAGCTGAATGCCGAAGCCCGCCGCCGGACGGCCGTTGTACTGCGTCTCGAAGTTGTAGTTCTCGCCGCCCAGACCGACGCGCGCGACATCGCGCAGGCGCACCTGCGAGCCGTCCTGGCTCACTTTCAGCAGCACGTTGCCGAATTGCTCGGGCGTGCGCAAAAGCGTCGCTTCGGTGATGGTCGCCTGCATCGACTGGCCGGGCACGGCGGGTACGCCGCCCAGCTGCCCGCCCGCGACCTGCACGTTCTGCGATTGCAGCGCGTTCTGCACGTCCACCGGCGTGAGGTTGTACTTGGTCAGCTTGTTCGGATCGAGCCAGATCCGCATGGCGTACTGCGAGCCGAACAGCGTCACGGTGCCGACGCCGTTCAGACGACTCACCGAATCCTGCACGTTCGACGCCACGTAGTTCGCGAGGTCGTCGCGCGTCATGCTGCCGTCTTCGGACACGAACGCCAGCACGAGCAGGAAGCTGCTGCTCGACTTGGTCACGCTGATGCCCAGCTGCTGCACGACCGCCGGCAGATTGGGCGTGGCGAGCTGCAGCTTGTTCTGCACCTGCACCTGCGCGATGTCGGCGTTGGTGCCGGCGGCGAAGGTCAGCGTGACGGTCGCAGTGCCGCTGTCATCGGATGTGGATGACAGATACAGCAGGTGATCCAGCCCGCTCATCTGCTGCTCGATCACCTGCGTGACGGTGTTCTCCACGGTCTGCGCCGACGCGCCGGGATAGTTGGCGGAAATCTGGATCGCGGGCGGCGCGATGGTCGGATACTGCGCGACCGGCAGCGTCGTGACCGACGCGAGACCCGCCAGCATCAGAATGATGGCGATCACCCACGCGAAAATCGGGCGATCGATAAAGAACTTGGCCATGGGGCGTGCCTCCCTTATGCGCCGGAAGCGGGCGTCGCCGCATCCGCCGACGCTTCGGGCAGATGCGCGGGCACCGCCTTCACTTCCATGCCCGGACGCACCTTGTCGATGCCCTCGACGAGCACGCGATCGCCCGCGTTCAGGCCGCCGTCGACCACCCAGTTCTGGCCGTGCGTGCCCGACGTCACGAGCGGACGCAACGCCACCTTGTTGTCCTTGTCGACGACCATCGCGATCGGCGTGCCCTTCTGGTCGTGCGACACACCCTGCACCGGCACGACGAGCGCGGCCGGATTCACGCCTTCCTCGATGCGCGCGCGCACGAACATGCCCGGCAGCAGCACGCGGTCCTTGTTCAGGAAAACCGCGCGCACGGTGACCGAGCCGGTCGACTGGTCCACGGTCACATCGCTGAATTGCAGCTTGCCCTGCTCCGAATAGACGCGGCCGTCTTCCAGGATCAGCGTGACCTTGGCGGCGTTCGGGCCGTTCGTCGATAGACGCCCTTCCTGGATCTGACGGCGCAGCTTGAGGCCGTCGAGGCTCGATTGCGTGAGATCCACATACATCGGATCGAGCTGCTGGACGGTGACCATCAGCGTTGCCTGCGCCGCCTGCACGTAGGCGCCAGGCGTGACCTGCGAGATGCCGGCTTGGCCGGTCACGGGTGACGTCACGTCCGTGTAGCCGAGGTTGATCTGCGCGGTATCGATCGCGGCCTTCGCGGACGCGACATCGGCCTCAGCCTGACCTTGCGACGCCACCGCGTTGTCGTAATCCTGCTTGCTGACCGCGTTCGCCGCGACGAGCACCTTGTAGCGCTCCGCCTGCGCGGTCGTCGAGACGAGGTTCGCCTGCGCCTTCGCGTACGACGCCTTCGCGTTGTTCAGTTGCGCGATGTACGGCGCAGGATCGATCTTGTAGAGCCGCTGCCCAGCCTTGACGACACTGCCTTCGGTGAATTCGCGGCGCAGCACGATGCCGTCGACGCGCGCGCGCACCTGGGCATCGACGAAAGCGCTCGTGCGGCCCGTCAGCTCCGCCGTGACCGGCACCGCGACCGATTCGAGCGTAACGACGCCGACTTCCGGCGTATGCGATGCCATCGCGGGAGGCTTCTCCCCGCAGCCGGCTGCCAGCAGCGCGGCCGTCGTGACACCGATGAGGCGGTATGGAATCCGTTTGAGAAGCATGGGACGCAAACCTCTGAAGTTGCTGAAGATGAAAGGCGCGCGAACCGGTGTTTCGGCTCGACGGCGCGTCGGGGTGGCTGATCGTCGCGTCGCTTGGCAAAGCGCCGCCGGCGCGTGGAGACGGCGCCGTCATCTCCTGGAGAAGGCGACGATATTTTTCGGATAACTGAATTTAGGCTGAGCCCGAGCGCGAATTTTCGGGCCGAATGCGGTGAACGATTCGCGCTGCTTGCATGACAAGCCGCCGATTATAGATATCGTTCGAGATGAGGATGCCTAAACTACCGGCAAGTCTGTGAAAATTTGATTGCGATTAAAACAAAGATGGCGAAGCGTCTGTAAGGGCAAAATTTTGTCGCAATCGGACGCTTCCGGACGCGGGAACTGACTGCGGAAACCCCCAAAAAAAGCCCGGCGCGAGGCCGGGCTTCACTTGCAACAAATCGAGTCGATTCAGGTTATCAACCCGCCGCCGGCGCCGAGGCCGGCTGCGGCGCGCGATCCGAGCCGTAGTCGACGGGCGCATCCGCCGGGCGCGGCATATCGCCCGAACGCTCGATCCAGCCGCCGCCCATGAACTGATACAGATCGACCAGGTTGGTCAGGCGATTCAGCCGCGCCGTGATCAGCAGTTGCTGCGCTTCGTAGAGCGCCGTCTGCGCGGTCAGCACCGCGAGATAGCTGTCGACGCCGTTGCGATAGCGCAGGTCCGACAGCTCCAGACGACGGCTCTGCGAGTTCACGAAACGCTCGAGCGACTTGATCTGCTCGTCGAAGGTGCCGCGCGCGGCGAGGCCGTCCGCGACTTCGCGGAACGCGGTCTGAATCGCCTTCTCGTAGTTGGCGATCTCGATGCGCTTCTGCACGTTCGCGAGATCGAGATTGGCCTTGTTCTGGCCGCCCTCGAAGATCGGCACCGTGATCTGCGGCGCGAACGACCACGCCGCCGAACCCGGCTTGAAGAGACCGCCGAGCGTCGGCGACAGCGTGCCGAAGCTGCCCGTCAGCGAGACGCGCGGGAAGAACGCCGCACGCGCCGCGCCGATGTTCGCGTTGGCCGCGAGCAGCGACTGTTCCGCCGCCGCGATGTCCGGACGGCGCGTCAGCAGATCGGACGGCAGGCCCGCCGGGATATCGGACAAGATGTTCTGCGTGTCGAGCGGCATGCCAGCGGGAAGATCCGCCGGCAACGGCTCGCCGACCAGCAGCACGAGCCCGTTTTCCGCCTGCGCGCGCAGACGCGCCTGCGTTTGCAGATTCGCCTGCGCCTCTTCGACCACGCCTTCGGACTGGCGCAAGTCCAGTTCCGTGCCCGTGCCGTTGTCGTACTGCAGCTTGGTGATGCGGAACGACTCCTGCGCAGTCTTCAGCGTGTTCTGCGTGACGGCGAGCGCGTCATCGTAGGCGAGCATCGTCAGATACTGGTCCGCCACCGACGACACCAGCGCGATCTCCGCCGCCTTGCGCGATTCTGCCGTCGACAGATACTGCGCGAGCGCCTGATCCTTCAGGCTGCGGATGCGCCCGAAGAAGTCGATTTCCCACGACGCGTTCAGGCCGACCGAATACGTGTTCGAGATCGTCTGGTTGAAGAACGACAGATTCTTCGGCGTGCGCTGCTTGCTTTGCGACGCGGCGCCTTCGAGCGTCGGAAAGAGCCCGGCGCGCGTGATCTGATACTGCGCCTGCGCCGCCTCGACGTTGAGGACCGAGACGCGCAGGTCGCGATTGTTCTTCAGCGCGAGCTCGACGATCTTCTGCAGGCGCGCATCGGCGAAGAAATCACGCCAGCCGATTTCCGGCGCGCTTTGTCCGTTCGCGGTGCGGCCATTGCTCGCCGATGACGACGCGTCCGGCTGGTGCGCGTACACGCCGCCTTCGGGAAACGTCTGCGTGACGGGCTCGGGCGGCCGCTCGTACTTCGGCTGGAGCGTGCAGCCCGCGGCGAATACCGCCACGGCGGCCGCGATCAAGGAATGTTTAAGCATCTCAGTGTCCTTCCTTACCGTTCGTGCCTTCGATGTCGCCCGACGAACCCGGTGCCGGCATGTCCTTGCTCTTGCTGAACTTGCTGATAACGACGAAGAACATCGGAATCATGAAGATGGCGAGGAACGTCGCGGTCAACATGCCGCCGATCACGCCGGTGCCGATCGCGTGCTGGCTCGCCGAGCCCGCGCCGTTGCTGATCGCGAGCGGCAGCACGCCGAGAATGAACGCGAGCGAAGTCATCAGAATCGGGCGCAACCGCAGGCGCGCCGCTTCCATCGCCGCTTCCACCGTCGACATGCCCTGCATGCGCAGCTCACGCGCGAACTCCACGATCAGAATCGCGTTCTTCGCCGACAGACCCACCGTCGTCAACAGGCCGACCTGGAAGAACACGTCGTTCTCCAGACCGCGCAACGTCGCGGCCAAGAGCGCGCCCAGCACGCCGAGCGGCACGACCATGATCACCGAGAACGGAATCGACCAGCTTTCATACAGCGCCGCGAGACACAGGAACACGACGAGGATCGAGATGCCGTACAGGATCGGCGCCTGCGAACCAGACTGCCGTTCCTGATACGACAGCCCTGTCCACTCGTAGCCGATGCCCGCCGGCAGCTTCGCCGCGATGGCTTCGATCGCCGTCATCGCCTGGCCGGTCGACTTGCCGGGAGCCGCTGCGCCCTGGATTTCCACCGCCGAGATACCGTTGTAACGCTCGAGCTTCGGCGAACCGTAGGTCCAGTTGCCGGTCGCGAACGCGCCGAACGGCACCATCGTTCCCGCGCCATTGCGCACGTACCACTTGCTCAGGTCGTCCGGATTCATGCGGAACGGACCGTCGCCCTGCACGTAGACCTTCTTGATCCGGTTATCGACGTCGAGGAAGTTGTTCACGTACTGCGACGCCCAGGCGATCGAGAACGTCTGGTCGATGTCCGAAATCACGACGCCGAGCGCGTTGGCCTTCTCGCGGTCGATGTTCACCTTGAACTGCGGCGTGTCGTTCAGGCCGTTCGGACGCACCTGCGCGAGCGTCGGGTCCTTCGCCGCCATGCCGAGCAGCATGTTGCGCGCTTCCATCAGCTTCGCGTGGCCGAGGCCGCCGCGATCCTGCAGCTCGAAGTCGAAGCCCGCCGCCGTGCCGAGTTCAGGAATCGAAGGCGGATTGACCGGGAAGATCAGCGCGTCCTTGTAGGGCGCGAAGTGCATGAACATGCGCCCGACCAGCGCCTGCACCTTCTCGTTGCTGTGCTGGCGTTCCGCGTAGTCCTTCATCCGCACGAACACGAGGCCGGAGTTCTGGCCGCGGCCCGCGAACGAGAAGCCGTTCACCGTGAACACGGATTCGACGATCGACTTTTCGTCCTTCAGCAGATAGTCCTGCACGTCCTTCAGCACGTGCGCCGTGTATTCCTGCGTGGAGCCGGCGGGCGCCTGCACGAGCACGAACATCGTGCCCTGATCCTCATCCGGCAGGAACGACTTCGGCAGACGCAGGAACAGCATCCCCACCGCGACGATCACGACGATATAGATGATGAGCCAGCGCCCCGAGCGGCGAATCACGTGCTGCACGCCGCCGTGGTACTTCTCCTGACTCTTGTTGAAGGTGCGGTTGAACCAGCCGAAGAAACCCTTCTTCTCCGGCTCGTGCCCTTCCGGATGCGGCTTCAGGAGCGTCGCGCACAGCGCCGGCGTGAGAACCAGCGCGACCATCACGGACAGCACCATCGCGGCCACGATCGTCAGCGAGAACTGCCGGTAGATCGCGCCGACCGAGCCGCCCGAGAACGCCACCGGCACGAACACCGCCGACAGCACCAGCGCCACGCCGATCAGCGCGCCCGTGATCTGGTCCATCGCCTTGCGGGTGGCGTCGCGGGGCGACAGATGCTCCTCGGTCATCACCCGCTCGACGTTCTCCACCACCACGATCGCATCGTCGACCAGCAGGCCGATCGCGAGCACGAGACCGAACATCGACAGCACGTTGATCGAGAAGCCCACCGCCGACATGATCGCGAACGTGCCGAGCAGAACGACCGGCACCGCGATCGTCGGGATGATCGTCGCCCGCAGGTTCTGCAGGAACAGATACATCACGAGGAACACGAGCACGATACCTTCGATCAGCGTCTTGACCACTTCCTCGATCGACAGGCGCACGAACGGCGTCGTGTCGTACGGATACTTCACCACCAGTCCGTGCGGGAAGTACTTCGACAGATCGTCGATCTTTGCCCGGACCGCCTTTGCCGTGGAGAGCGCGTTGGCGCCCGTCGCGAGCTGGATACCGAAGCCGGCCGTCGGCTGGCCGTTGTACTTGGTGTCGAAGTTGTAGTTTTCGCCGCCGAGCTCGATTCGCGCGACATCCTTCAAACGCACGCGCGAGCCGTCCTGATTCACCTTCAGCAGGATGTCGCCGAACTGCTCGGGCGTGCGCAGCAGCGTCGCTTCCGTGATGGTCGCCTGGAGCATCTGCCCCGGGACCGCCGGCGTGCCGCCGAGACCGCCCGCCGCCACCTGCACGTTCTGATTGGTGATGGCGTTCTTCACGTCGACCGGCGTGAGCGAATAGTTCGTCAGCTTGGTCGCATCGAGCCAGACGCGCATCGCGTACTGCGAGCCGAACAGCGTCGTGGTGCCGACGCCGTCGATACGCGAGAGCGGATCGGCCACGTTCGACGCCACGTAGTTCGCGAGGTCGTACTTGCTCATGCTGCCGTCTTCGGACACGAACGCGAGCACGAGCAGGAAGCTCGAACTCGATTTCGTGACCTTGGTGCCGAGCTGCTGCACGACCTGCGGCAGAAGCGGCGTGGCGAGCTGCAGCTTGTTCTGCACCTGCACCTGCGCGATGTCCGGATTGGTGCCCGCCGCGAACGTCAGCGTGACGGTGGCCGTGCCGGAGTCATCGGAGGTCGACGACAGATACAGCAAGTGGTCGAGACCGGTCATCTGCTGCTCGATCACCTGCGTGACCGTGTTTTCCACGGTGCTCGCCGATGCGCCCGGATACGTCGCGCTGATCTGGATCGCAGGCGGCGCGATCGTCGGATACTGAGCGACCGGCAGCGTGAAGATCGACGCCATCCCCGCCAGCATCAGGATGATCGCGATCACCCACGCGAAGATCGGCCGATCGATAAAAAACTTTGCCATGTAACAGGCTCCCTTTCGTTACGCGCCCGAAGCGGCCGATGCGGCTTGCGCACCGCTCGCCCCGCTGGCGTTGGCCGGAGCGGCAGCGCCCGGCGCGGATGCCGCCTGCGCGTCCGATGCGGGATACGGGAATTTCGCGTCGACCGGCTTCACCTGCATGCCGGGCTTCGCCTTCTCCACGCCGTTCACGATCACGCGATCGCCCGGGTTCAGGCCGCTGTCGACCACCCAGTTGTTGCCGTAGGTGGCGCTCGTGACGAGCTGGCGCAGTTCGACCTTGTCGTCCTTGTTGACGACGAGCGCGGTCGGCGTGCCCTTCTGGTCGTGCGTGACGCCGATCTGCGGCACGACGAGCGCGTGGTCGTTCACGCCTTCCTGAATTCGGGCGCGCACGAACATGCCCGGCAGCAGCACGCGGTCCTTGTTCTGGAAGATCGCGCGCACCGTCACCGAACCGGTGCTCTGATCGACGCTCACGTCCGAGAACTGCAGCTTGCCCTGCTCGGTGTAGGTGCGGCCGTCTTCGAGCACGAGCGTCACTTTCGCGGCGTGAAGGCCTTCTGTCTGCAGCCGCCCTTCCTGAATCTGGCGGCGCAGCTTCAGTCCGTCGACGCTCGATTGCGTCAGGTCGACGTAGATCGGATCGAGCTGCTGCACGGTGGTGAGCAGCGTCGCGGCGCTCGCCTGCACGTACGCGCCCGGCGTGACCTGCGACAGACCGGTGCGGCCGGTGATCGGCGAGACGACATCGGTGTAGCCGAGGTTGATCTGCGCGGTATCCACCGATGCCTTGCCGGCCGCGACGTCCGCCACGGCCTGGCCCTGCGAGGCGACGGCGTTGTCGTAATCCTGCTTCGACACCGCGTTGGCCGCGACCAGAACCTTGTAGCGCGACACGAGCGAGTTCTGCGACGCGACGTTCGCCTGGGCCTTCGCCAGCGTCGCCTTCGCGTTGTTCAGCGCGGCGAGGTATGGCGCCGGATCGATCTTGTAGAGCCGCTGACCGGCCTTGACCTCGGCGCCTTCGGTGAATTCACGGCGCAGCACGATGCCATCCACCCGTGCGCGCACTTGCGCGACGAGGTAGGCGTTGGTGCGGCCCGGCAGGTCGACGACGACCGGCACGCTCGTCGGCTGCACGGTGACGATGCCGACTTCGGGCGTTTGTGGCGGAGGTGCTGATTGTTTTTGTCCGCACGCTGCCAGGAACACGGCAGCCGTCGCGGCGGTGATTAAGCGGAGTGGAACCCGTTCGACGCGCATGGAGCGACCTCTGTCTAAGACTGAGAGTGAAGTGGGTGCGCGGCGGCCTTCCCCGGGCAATGCCGCGCACGAGCGTCATAAGACGCCGACCAATAAACAAGACAGTGAGACCAGTGAGCGCAACCGCCGGCCAGCGGCCGGGTCGTCATGCCCGTGCGCAGCGCTTATGAAGCGCCGCCCCAAGGCCTGAGGACGGCCAGAACGGGCAATCGAAGTGCAAGCTTAAATCGGAATCTGCTCGCTGGCTGAATTGTAAATATTGGTGAACGGGTGGTATTGTATATACATTCGTGGATGAATGTAAAAAACCGTACGTGTTTATCCCCATTGGAAGCGAGAAAGAAACCGCTCATGGGAATCGATTACGTTCGACGAATCTTCGACAAGACCGCCATCGCGCGGTCCTTCAATTGCAGTAGCGGGAGCAGACGGCCAGCGGCCGCAGGATATGGTCAGACGAACCAAGGAAGAAGCGCAGGCGACGCGCAACCGGGTGCTCGACGCAGCCGAACGCGTCTTCTACGAGAAAGGCGTGTCACGCACGACGCTCGCGGACATCGCCCACGCTGCGGGCGTGACGCGCGGCGCGATTTACTGGCACTTCGCCAACAAGGGCGATCTGTTCAACGCGATGTTCGACCGCAGCCTGCTGCCGCTCGACGAGCTCATCGAAACGACCCTGGACGGCAAGGAAGAAGACCCGCTCGCGCGCCTGCGCGAGCTGTTCATCTGGTGCATGCGCAACATCACGACCGACGCGCAGCGGCGCCGCGTGTTCGACATCCTGTTCATGAAATGCGAGTTCGTCGAGGAGATGGGGCCGGTTCGCGAGCGTCATCAGAACAACATGCGCGACGGCATGGAGCGCATCGAGCGCGCGCTGCGCAATGCCGTCGAAAAAAAGCAGTTGCCCGCGACGCTCGACACGCGCCGCGCCACCACCATGCTGCACTGCCTCTTCACCGGCATCCTGCGCGACTCGCTGATGCTGCCCGATCTCGTCCATCCCGAGCGCGACGCCGAAGCGCTCATCGATGCGTGCTTCGACGCCGTGCGCTTCAGCCCCGCCCTGCTGTCACCGGCTGCCGGCTGACTTCGCGGCGCGCGCCCGCTGGTTCGACGCGTAAATGTTGTCGCGCGCGGGCGGCGCGCCGGTTTGCAGCGCGGCGATCCACTCATCGGTGCCGAGCACGGCGGCGAAGCGCGACTGCATCACGACCGTGAACACGCGGTGGATTTCCTCCGCACTCGCCCGGCCCGCGCTGTTTTCATAGGGCACGGCGCCCGTCGCATCCACGAGAAACTCGACCGCGAGACCGGCATGCACCGCGTGTTTGACGGTGGAATCGTCGCAATTGTGGGTCATGTAGCCCGCGATCACGAGCGTGTCGATGTCGTGCTGCGTCAGCCAGTCCGCCAGATCGGTGCCCGCAAAGGCGCTCGGCAGCGATTTCTCGACGTAATGCACGCGCGGCCGCGACGCCACGGTTTCGTGCAGTTCCGCCATCGCCGAACCGCGCGCGAAGATCGGCGCGCTGGCGGGCGCGAAATTCTGCACGACGACGACGGGAACGCCGTGCGCTTCGGCGGCGTCCATCGCGCGGCCGATATTGGCGAGCGACACGTTCACGTCGGGATATTCGATCGGCAGGTTGCCGGTGACATATTCGTTCTGCACGTCGATGACGATCAGGGCACGGCGCGGCATGTTCAACTCCTTCGTGGATGGTCGAAGCATTGTCGCCGCGCATGTGCGCTGATCAGAAGTGGCCCGATTGCCAACTTTCGGCGGAATCGGGCCAAAATACCCGCAGTCAGCTTTTCGCGGGAGTCGTTGCCATGCATCGCCATTCGATCGCCGTCGTCGCGTTCGACCGCATCAGCCCGTTTCATCTCGCGGTGCCGTGCATCGTGTTCGGCGAGGAGCGCGGCGGGATCGGCGTGCCGTCGTTCGACTTTCGCGTCTGCGCGCTCGAAGCGGACGCGCTCGCGACATCGGCGGGGTTCACCATCGCCGCGCTGCATTCGCTCGACCCGCTCGCCAGCGCCGACGTGATCATCGTTCCCTCTTGGCGCGATCCCGACGAGACGCCGCCCGCCCCGCTGCTCGACGCCCTGCGCGCGGCGCACGCACGCGGCGCGCACATCGTCGGGCTGTGTCTCGGCTCGTACGTGCTCGCGGCGGCGGGCTTGCTCGACGGCCGCGCGGCCACCACACACTGGGCCTGGGCCGACGATTTCGCGCGCCGCTATCCGCGCGTGCGGCTCGATCCGAACGTGCTCTATATCGACGATGGCAACCTCACGACCTCCGCCGGCACCGCGGCGGGCCTCGACTGCTGCCTGCACGTGCTGCGCAAGCTGGCCGGCTCGCACGCGGCCAGTCAGGTCGCGCGGCGGCTCGTGGTGCCGCCGCATCGGCAGGGCTCGCAGGCGCAGTTCATCGACGAACCGCTGCCGGAGCGCGCGAACGGCGAAAAGCTCGCCGGACTGCTCGACTGGATGCGTGCGCATCTGCAAACGGATCATTCGCTCGATGAACTCGCCGCGCGCATGGCGATGAGTCGCCGCAACTTTACGCGGCGCTTTCGGGAAACGACGGGCACGACGGTCGGCGCGTGGCTGACCGGACAGCGCGTCGCGTTCGCGCAACGCCTGCTCGAAGACACGGATCTGCCGATCGATCGCATCGCGGAAGACAGCGGCTTTCGCACCGGCGCGACGCTGCGCCAGCACTTCGCGCTGACGCTCAAGACTTCGCCGTCGGCTTATCGGCGCGCGTTTCGCGGCGTGTGACGCCTCATTGCAGGCCGATGTGCTGCGCGAAGTACGCAAAGAGCGCGATGCACACGAGCATCGCGGCCCACGCCCAGACGGGCAGGCCGAGCGGATGCGGATCGTGGGAATGGTCGTGCTCGCGATGCGCGAAGCCATGCCCCGGCAGACGATGCCGCAGCACGCCGCTCGCGTGAGCATCGGCGGATGGACCGCGCAGCGCGCCCGAGCGGCGCGAGAACGCCGCCGACACCGAACCCGGCCGCAGGAACACATGACGTCGCGCGGCGTTGTCGCCGACCGCGCGCATCGACGGCAGGCCGTGCTTCGCGCGCACCACTTCGCAGAACTCGGCGAAGAAATCGTCGGCGCCTTCGCGCAGCGCGTTCTCGATCTGCCGCGACGGCAAGCCGGCGAGCGGGCCCGAGACCGTCGCCCAGACGGTGTATTCGATCCAGGTCGCATCGGCGTCTTCGTCCGGATTCAGCGCAACCGCGATCTGCCCGCGCAGCGAGCCGACACCCTCGCCGCGCGCCTTGAAGCTCAGCGTGCGGGCGTACGCGGCATCGTCGGATTCGGTGGACTCGGTGGTCTCGCCTTCCGCATGCGCCGCCTGACGCGTGCGCCCGGCGGCGTGCGCGCGGATTTCGTAGCGCGCCCGCAGCGCGCCGAGCGGCACGATCAGCGTGAGGACATATTCGCCGCCCGGCGTGCGGCTGAACGATTCGCAGTTGTCGAGGCTCGCGCGCAGCAGCGCGAGGTCGCCCAATGCCTCCCGGACATGCGCCGGGTCGAGCGGAACGCACAGTGCATCGGTGACTTCCATTCGAGCCTCCGGGACCAGGATCGCATGCGTTCGTTATGGCTCAGCGGGCGTGGCGCTGTCTGTTCGGACGCGCGCCTATGACGTTTCGTCAATACGATCGACGCGCGAGCGGTGAAACGCGAGATAGCCCTTGAGCCGCGCGGCGGCGTCGAGCGGCGTCTCGTAGCTCCACGCGGCGTTTTCGACCGGGCCGTCCTCGGTCAGCAGATGATAGTGCGTGGCCAGGCCCTTGTGCGGGCACTGCGTGGTGTGGATGGAGCGTTCCAGACGGGCCATGTTCACGTCGGCGCGCGGGAAGTAGTGCACTTTTTCGGCGCCCGCTTCGACGACCGTGACGGACGCGTGCGTATCCGCATAAGTAACGCCCTGATGGATCACGCGGCAGCGCCGTCCGTTCGGCGTGATCTCGATGCGATGCGCCGCTTCGTGCCCGTCTTTGAGTTCCGTGCCCATCCTGATGCGCCTCCCGCGTGCGAACCGACATCGAAAGAAAAAGCCACGAGGCATCGAGATACCCGTGGCTTGATTATGAGACAAACTTGGGATGCTGGGTGAGTGCTTTCGATGCCTCGGACGCTTCTCCCTTGGACGCGCGCGCTTACTGAATGTTCCAGTGGAAAGCCGCCTTGGCCTTGCCCGGACCCGCGACGCTCACCGCCTGTTTCTTTTCCTGATCCTTGTACTTCGCGTAGACCGTGTAGCTGCCCGGCGGCAGCTTGACGAGCATGTAAGGTCCCATCGACTCGGCGGAAAGCGCCTCGGCGCCCTTGCCGTCGACGATACGCACGTGCACGCCCGAGAGGTAGTCGGCGGTCGGCCCCGTGAAGCGCAGCGACAGCGGCCAGTGCGCCTGTTCGCGCAACAGCGCGCGTGATTCGTCGAGGCCGACGCCGCCCGAGGTCCAGGAGACGTCGCCCTGCTGCTGGATCTGCGGCAGGCCGCCGCCGTTGGTGTTGCCGGCGCTCGACATATCGCCGGTCGTGGCGCCCGAGGCCTGCGCCCAGGCGCCGCCCGCCATGCCCGCGCCGAGCACCGCAACGAGGAGTGCGCTCGCCAGCTTGCCCGTGGTTCTGCTCGTCATGTTTCCGCTCCTTTGTCCGATGCCGCCCGGCCGGAAAGCGCCGGCGGCGTCACGCCCGATGCGTCGGCTTCACGCGATGGGGCACCGGGGAACCGTGGAGCATGGTTCGTGCCCGCATCGCGCAAGGCCGGTGTAAGCGCGTCAGCCGAGATCGACCGGCACGAAGATCTGGGCGTCGTCGCGCTGGATCAGCAACGCGATGCTGTCGCCGGCGCGCTGGACCATCGACTTCAACTGTTGCACCGACGTCACCGGCTGGCCGTTCACCGCGAGAATCACGTCGCCCGGCTGGATGCCCGCGCTCGCCGCCGCGCCGTTCGACTGCTGTACGAGCAGGCCGCGCGAGAGCGAATCGTTCTGCTTCTCTTCCGGCGAGAGCGGACGCACCGCGACGCCGAGGCGCGCGTCCTGCGCCGATGCGTTGTCGTCGCCGTTCGGATTCGCGCTCGCGGTCTTCGCGTCCTTGAGCGCGCCGATGGTCACGCTGAGATCCTTCGAACTCTTGTCGCGCCACACCGTCACCTTCGCCGAACTGCCCGGCGACAGACCCGCGACCTGCGACGGCAGCGAGGTCGAATCCGTCACCGGCGCGCCGTTCAGCGCCGTGATGACGTCGCCCGGCTGCAGGCCCGCTTTCGCGGCGGGACCGCCCGGCTCGACCGAACTCACGAGCGCGCCCTGCGGCGACTTCATGCCGAACGAGTTGGCGAGCGTCTGGTTCATGCCCTGCACCGCCACGCCGAGACGGCCGCGATCCACGTGACCCGTCTTGATGATGGCGTCCTTGACCTTGATCGCCTCATTGATCGGGATAGCGAACGAAAGGCCCTGGAAGCCGCCGGTCTGCGAATAGATCATCGAGTTGATGCCGATCACTTCGCCTTGCAGATTGAAGAGCGGGCCGCCCGAGTTGCCCGGATTCACCGGCACGTCGGTCTGGATGAACGGCGTGTAGTTTTCGTTCGGCAGCGCGCGCGACTTCGCGCTGATGATGCCCGAGGTCACGGTATTGTCGAAACCGTACGGCGAGCCGATCGCGACGACCCATTGGCCGACCTTGCTGCCGTTCGGGTCGCCGATCTTCACGGTCGGCAGGTTCTTCGCGTCGATCTTGAGCACGGCGACGTCCGACTGCTTGTCCGCGCCGATGACCTTGGCGCGATATTCACGCTTGTCCGTGAGCTTCACGGTGACGACATTGGCGTTGTCCACGACGTGCGCGTTCGTGAGCACGTAACCATCGCTGCTTACGATGAAGCCCGAACCGAGGCCTTCGCTCGGCCGGTCGGCGCCCGGGCCGCCATTGCCGCCGCCGAAGCCGGGCATGCCGCCGAAGCGCTTGAAGAACTGATAGAGGGGATCGTCGGGGTCCATCGGCACCTGGGTCGCGCCGCGGCGATTCGACGTCTCCTTGACGACGTGCTTCGCGCTGATGTTCACCACGGCCGGACCGTAGGTTTCGACGAGACCGGAGAAATCGGGAATGCCGGTTTTTGCCGCGGCTTCGGCGGGCATCAGCGCCGCTGCGGCCGCGGGCGCGATGACCTGCGGCGCCGGGACGTTGTTGTGCCCGGCCACGTAGCCCGCCGACAAGGCAACTGCAACAGCCACTGCGACGGCGCTGCGGGTGAGGATCTTCGCTTTCATCGTGTGCTCCTGACGAGGGGATGCGCTCGCGAGGAGCGCGCTTTATCGATGAAAGGACTTTACGGGGCGCCGCTTAAAGCTCACTTAAATGGCCGCACCCGTGAGAGGGAGCGGCTATCCATGATGGAGAGTCGCCCTGCTTGCATTTTTTCTGGCGGCCTGACCGCACCGCCAGATTCGTCTCGCTCACAGAGCCACGTACCTAGAACTCGTAGCCGACCTGAGCACGCGCGCCGGTGTCACCGCTCGGGGTGATCGACGCCGCGCCGTTCACGAGCCAACGACTGTCACGCGAGCGATATGTCGCGCCGAGGCCGACTGCCGTGTAACCCTTGTAGTTGCCCACGCCTGCTGCAACCACGGTGTTGCCCGGCTGGCTCGGCGTCATGTTCGGCATGGACATGGCGGCGGCGACACCCGCGAACGCGCCGCGCGCCACCGAATTCACGCCGCTCTGAACCGCGTTCAACTGGTTCATGTTGGCGGCGTCGGTGCCGTTGATGCCAGGCGCCACGTTCGTCAGGCGGCGCTCGTTGCCAGCGGAGCCGATCGAAACGGTATGGTTTTCCTCAGCCACTGAACTGTCGCCAAGCGCAACCGAGTTGGCACCCGATGCAGCCGCGCCATTCCCGATTGCGGTCGAACGATCGCCGGACGCGATGGCCGGCGCGTCGTGAGCTTGCGACGCCATCAGTTCGTTGCCGGTGCTCTGAATGTTTACGACCCGCTGCTTGAGCGACGAGACTTCGAGATCTGTCGCATACAGCTGCGAGCCGTTCACAGCATCCGTACTGTCCGCGCTCAACGTACCGGCCGCCACGCCCGTCACCTTACGCGCCCCTTGCGTGCCGGTCATGTCGACCACCGTTCCGTCTGCGTTCTTCGCGACGGCGACCGTGCGCGTCGTCTGATCCTGCTGCACCAGACCGATCGAGCCACCGTTGATCTGATTGTTGATGTCAGCAATATCCGATGCGTTCTTCTGAATCTGCGTCGAGTGATTGGCGATGTCAGTCGTCAGGTTCGTGATATCGGCCGTGTTCTGCGCGACATTCGAGTTGAGATCCGAGATTTCATTCGTGTTTTGCGTCACACGGGTATCGAGGCTGGAAACCGCGTCACCAACGTTGTTCACGATCTGACCATTCACGCGATAGGTGGGCTCGGTGATGGACCCATCGCTGTTCACCGTCGAGCCGCCGCCGAGCGCGGAAGCCGTCGAACTGGAAAGCGCATGCAGTTGTGAGCCGTTGACCGCTTGCTGACTCGTGCTCGTCACCGCACCGTTGGCCACGCCGTCCAGGACGCGCGCACCCGCGAGACCGGCAAAGTTGACGAAGCTGCCGTCAGTGTTTGCTCCCACGTTGATACTGTGCGAAACCGAATCTTGCTGCACCAGACCGATTCCGCCGATATTGACCTGCTGCCTCAGATTGGTGATGTCGCTCGAATTCCGCGTCGTGCGGCCGTCGATGTTCGAAATCGCGTCGCCGACGTTGTTCACCGCCGAGGTCGAGCCGTCCGCGTTGTGAATGACGTACGTCGGCGCCGTGATCGAGCCGTCCGGGTTCACTGCCGAGCCACCTCCCATCGCAAATGCCGTAGCGTCAGCCAGCGCGTACAGCTGCGAGCCATTCACTGCCTGCTTGCTCGCCGGCTTCACCACGCCGTTGGCGACGCCGTCCAGCACGCGTGCGCCAGCCGTGCCTGTGAAGTCCACCGTCGCGCCATCGGTGTTCTTCGCCACGGTGATGTTCTTCGTCGTCTGATCTTGCTGAACCAGACCGGTCGTGCCGTTGTTGATCTGGTTTGTGATGTCGTCGATCAGCGTGGTGTTGCCTGCCACCGACATGCTGAGGGCGCCCAGAGCGGCATCGACCTTGCTGAAGCCCGCGCCGACATCCGTCGCCGCACCGCTCGTATTAGCGATCTGATTCGCCTTCGTGAGCGCGTAAGAAGGCGCTGCAACGTTACCGGTCGAGCCATTGAAGGTGGTGCCAAGCGCTGCGGCAGCGGAAGTGCCAGTCGTGTATAGCTGAGATCCGTTGATTCCGTCCAGGCTCGTTGAAGAAAGGCTTCCTGGCGCGAGACCGGTCATGGCTACATTGGAACCCGAGGCAGTCAAGGTGAGAAGGTTACTCGTCAACGACCCCGCATTGTCGAGGTAAAACGTCGCCTGGCCGGAAGTAAGCGCCAAGGCGGCACGGCCGGCGGGGCTTCCACTATCCAGAACGGCATAGGGGCCGCTCAGACCAGTCACCCAGCTCGAGCAGCCGACGACGATCGAACCAGCCGATGATAAGTTATGCGTACCGCCTGCATCACTTAGACACACTATGCTCGCGGAAGCCGGCGCCGAAGCCATGAGAAGCATGCCAGAGGCCACGCCGGTGAGTGTTCCACTTGCCAGAAAGGTACGGGACCACTCGGATTTCGAAATCGATTTCCCGCTCGATTTTCTGGTTGCCGCAAACCATGATCCCGCGGCTTCATTCCAGTTACTGCATAAAGTCTCATTCATTTTAATAGTCCTAACTTTTTTATAAAGATCGGCGGATGCGAAGAGCCAATACTTTTTTGAGGGCTTTTTCTTGCGCTACTAACCTATCGCCTTCTGCCTCTTTGGCTTCAAGCGACAAAAGAGAATTTCTATCAAACAATTGAAATAGCTAATCGGAATACTCCGAATTGAGACGTGGTGCGCAGTTTTTTGCAACGACTGGCGAGCGGATATTTTCTGATGGCCCATCGAAAATTTCGACTACGACGTCAATGCAACGCGCAGTCGTTGATCTGCCATCCTAAGGGTGTGAATGACGATCGTGTTGGCAGCGATTACGCAGACGAGTCCGCACGGGACGACATCGGCTTTGCTGATGCGACCAGTCTTGCAGACGCTGTCAAAATCGAACCTTGACTCTCAGGCCACCGGCCTGCGATTCGCCGAGCGTCACCGCCGCGCCATGCTGGTCCGCGATACGCCGAACGATCGCGAGCCCGAGGCCGGTGCCCGCGATATCGCTGCGCGCACGATCCGCGCTCTCTCCCACGCGATAGAACCGGTCGAACACTCTTTCTCGTTCTTCTTGAGGTATGCCCGGACCGGTATCGGAGATCTCGACGAGCGCTCGCCCGTCTTTCGCTTTCACGCCGACGTCGACGCGGCCGCCGCGCGGCGTGTACTTCGTCGCGTTGTCGATGAGATTGTTGAACATCACGCGCAGCGAATCCGGATCGCCCTTGACGGTCGCGGGCTCGCTCGTCTCGATGCCGAGATCGACGCCGCGTTCCTGCGCGACGAGCACATAGCCGCGCACACAGCTTTCGAGCAGCGCATTGAGATCGACCTGCGTCTCGACCTTCTTGCCGTCCGGCTCCGATCGCGCGAGCGCGAGCAATTGTTCCGCGAGGCGCGTCGCGCGCGCGATGCCTTCGTGCAAGTCCTTGAGCGCTTCGCGGCGCGTGTCGTCGTCCTGCGCGCGCGCGACGAGTTGCGCCTGAATCTGCACGGCGGCGAGCGGCGTGCGCAGTTCGTGCGCGGCATCGGCGACGAAGGCCTTTTGCGTATCGAGCGCGGTAGACAGCCGCGACAGCAGCGCATTCAACGCGCGCACGACCGGCCGCACTTCCTGCGGCAGACGTTGATCGGAGAGGGGATCGAGCGCTTCGGGATGACGCGTGTCGAGTGCGCGCGTCACGCGCTGCAAGGGCGCGAGCCCGCGTCCGACGATCACCCAGATCGCCAGCCCGAGCAGCGGCAGGAGCAGCACGAGCGGCCACAGCGTGCGCCACGCGACGCCCGCCGCGACGCGATTGCGGATCGACAGCGGCTGCGCGAGCTGCACGACGTTATCGCCGACGATCGCGCTATACACGCGCCATTCACCGCGCGGCGTCATTTCGGTGGAGAAGCCGAGCTCCGCATGCGGCGCGAGCGGCACGCGCGGATGCGAGTAGTACATCAGCACGCCGTTGCGATTCCAGATCTGGATGACGACGCCCTCGTCGCTCTCGCTGCGCGAGCTGAGCACCGAAGAAAACGGCTCCGACGGCAACGCCGCCGCGATCTGCTGAAGCTGGTAATCGAAGAGTTCGTTGGCTTCGGCGAGCGCCTGCCGATAGATCAGCCACCCGGCAAACCCCACGCCTACGATTACCAGCGCGAGCAGCCAGATCACTAATTGCCGGCGAATCGACCGCATCAGGCGTCCTTCGCGACCATATAGCCGAGGCCACGCACGTTGCGGATGAGATCGGCGCCGAGCTTCTTGCGCAGCGAATGGATGTACACCTCGACCGTATTGCTGCCGATTTCCTCGCCCCAGCCGTAGATCTTTTCTTCGAGCTGGCTTTTCGACAATACCGCGCCGGGCCGCGCCATCAGCGCTTCGAGCAACGCGAACTCGCGCGCCGACAGCGACACGGGCGCACCCGCGAGCGTCACCTGGTGGCCGACCGGATCGAGCGTCAGTTCGCCGTGCCGCACGAGCGACTCGCCGCGCCCCACGTGACGGCGGATCAGCGCACGCATGCGCGCGCCGAGTTCGTCGAGATCGAAGGGCTTGACGAGATAATCGTCCGCGCCGGCATCGAGCCCTTTCACGCGATCCGCGATGGCGTCGCGCGCCGTGACGATCAGCACCGGCAGCGAGTTGGCGCGCGCGCGCAGCGTCTTCAGCACGTCGAGCCCGTCGCGCTTGGGCAGGCCGAGATCCAGCAGCATCAGATCGTAAGGCTCGCCGCCGACCGCAGTGAGCGCGGCCTCGCCGTCCTGCACCCAGTCGACTGCGAAGCCGTCCGCGCGCAGCGCCTTGCGCACGCCTTCGGCGATCATCCGGTCATCTTCGACAAGCAGGATTCGCATGGCACATGTCTGTTCGTGGTTACGTGGAGCGGCCTTCGGGCCGCGACGGGTTGCGGCTCATTGTAGCCGCGCGGGCCTGCCACAGGCTTAAACGGGACTTAACCGCGAGGCGCGTCCATTTTCAGAGGACAACGACGGGTCGCGGGCATTTCCGGTCGGGTCGCTTCGAGGCAATTTTTGGCCCGTACGATTTCCGCAAGCCAGCTTGTCTACAATAGCCGCTTCCCGCGCGGCGCCGCCCGCATCCAGTCCAAGAACAACGCTCGTCCATGCCGCTCGCTTCCCGCCCCGTGTCCCGCCGTCTTTCTTCGATCGCGCTCGCCGCAGCCCTCGCGTGCGCCGCGCTCGGCCATATCCCCGACGCCGACGCCCGCGGCGGCACGAAAGCCGAATCGCAGGCGCAGTCGCCGGAGCGCGCGGCAAAGGGCGGTGCGAAATCGAAGCGCGCGGCCAAAGGCGCAAAGGCCGAGCACGTCGCGAAAGCGAGCGTCCCCGCGGGCCCGCTGCCCCCTTCGGTGATGGCGGCGCTCGCGCGCGCGCACGTCCCGCTCGCGTCGATGAGCGTGGTCGTGCAGCGCGTCGGCGGGCCGCTGCCGCTCGTCTCGGTCAACGCGAACGAGCCGATGCTGCCCGCCTCGACGATGAAACTCGTCACGACCTACGCGGGCCTCTCGATGCTCGGGCCGGACTATCGCTGGAAGACGACCGCGTATGCCGACGGCGAGGTGGACGCGCAAGGCATCCTGCACGGCAATCTGTACATTCAGGGCACGGGCGATCCGAAGCTCGTGCCGGAAGAACTGATCGATCTCGTCGAGCAAATCCGCAAGAACGGCATCACCGGCATCGACGGCGCGCTCGTGCTCGACAAGCGCTACTTCGACGCCTCCACGCGCGATCTGCCCGCCTTCGACAACGACGACACCGCGCCCTACAACGTCGGCCCGGACCCGCTGCTCTACGCGTTCAAGTCGCTGTCCTTCACGTTGACGCCGAGTCCGGACGGACAAGTCTCCATCGACGTATTGCCGCAACTCGCGCAACTGCAGATCGACAACGAATTGCGCGTCACGCGCGGCGCATGCACCGGCTCGCTGCAGGCGGCGTCGCCGAGCGTGGCGCAGACGCAGGGCGGTTTCGTGCAGGCGTCGTTCGTCGGCGACTATCCGCTGCGCTGCGGCTCGCGCACGGTCAATGTCGCCGCGCTCGATCATTCGACTTTCTTCGCCGGCGGCTTTCTTGCGCTATGGAAACAGGCGGGCGGCGCGTTCCAGGGCGCCACGCGCGAAGGCCCGACGCCGTCGAATGCGCGGCTCGTCGGCACGCATCGCAGCCCGGTGCTGTCGGACGTCGTGCGCGACATCAACAAGTTCAGCAACAACGTGATGGCCCGCAACCTGTTCCTCACGATCGGCGCGGCGCAATCGAAGCCGCCCGCGACCACGGCGAAATCCTCCGCCGCGATCCAGGCGTTCCTGAAGCGCAGCGCCCTGCCGATGAACGGCCTCACGCTCGACAACGGTTCCGGCCTTTCGCGCGACGAGCACATCAGCGCGACCTCGCTCGCCGATCTGCTGATGGCGGCGAACGCGAGTCCGGTCGCGCAGGTGTTCGTCGAATCGCTGCCGATCGCGGGCGTCGACGGCACGATGCGCAACCGTCTCACCAACGCGGGCGCGCTCGGCAACGCGCACATCAAGACCGGCACGCTGCGCGACGTGCGCGCGATCGCGGGCTATGTCGGCGCGGCCAACGGCGAGAGCTACGTGGTCGTGAGCTTCATCAACGATCCGCGCGCCGAGGCCGCGCGCGGCGCGCACGATGCGCTGCTCGAATGGGTCTACGAAGGCGCGCGCAAGCCGGGCATGGCCGACTGACCGACGTATGAAGACGCGCTCGCAGGCACACGGCGCGGTCGCGACCGAAGATTTCTTCTACGAAGTGACGCCCGGGAAGCCGCGCGCGGCGTGTACGCTGTCGGGCACGGCGTTCGGCCGGAAGCATCGCGTGTCGGGACGGGCACGCCGCATCGCTTAAACTCGCAGGTACGCGGCGTGAGACCGCAAGACGGTCAGCGCCGCAATCGAACTAGAAAACACCCAAGAGGGAGACGAGGTCCATGAACAAGCAACGCTCGACGCGCGCCGCACTGGTGCGCTTTGCTCAAGTCGCGACCGCCAGCGCGGCCTTTGCCCTGCTCGCCGCGTGCGGCGGCGGCGGTGACGACAACAACAATTCCACGCCGCCGGGCGGCGTCAAGCTGCAGGTGGTGTCCTTCGGCGACAGCCTGTCCGATGTCGGCACGTATGCGCCGGTCGCGGCGGCGAACTTCGGCGGCGGCCGCTTCACGACGAATCCGGGTCAGGTCTGGGTGCAGAACGTCGCGCAGTATTACGGCGATACGCTGGCGCCCGCGATGACCGGCGGCTTCGGCGTGCCGCCCACTCCGCAAGGCGGTCTCGGCTACGCGCAGGGCGGCTCGCGCGTGACCAATCCGATCGGCATCGGCCATGCGACCACCGATCCCGCCAACTACACGCAGGCGCTGACGGTTCCGGTCGTCACGCAGGTGTCGAATTATCTGTCCGCGCACGGCAGTTTCAATGCGAATCAGCTCGTCATCATCAACGGCGGCGCGAACGATATCCTGTTCAACCTCACCGCGGTCCAGAGCGGCCAGATGACGCCTGCCACGGCCACTGCCGCGATCGGCCAGGCGGCGATCGATCTGGCGGGCGTGATCGGCAAGGTCGTTCAGAGCGGCGCGACGCATGTGCTGGTGTCGAACGTGCCCGATATCGGCACGACGCCGCAGGGCATGATGAGCAACGCCCAGACGCGCGCGCTGCTCTCGCAAGCGTCGCTCGGGTTCAACCAGGCGCTTGCGGCTGCGCTGACGAAAAGCGGGCTGATGTCGAAGGTCATTTACCTCGACATCGTTCCGACGCTCGCCAATATCACGGCGAATTTCGCGCAGTTCGGCTTCACGGTGTCGAATACGGGCACGGGATGCAATCTGCAGGCGATGGCCGCGGCGGCGCAGAAGTTCGGCGAACCGAATCCGCAGGCTTTCGCGACCTCGCTGTTCTGCTCGCCGCAGACGTTGACGGTTGCAGGCGCGGATCAGACGTACATGTACGCCGATACCGTGCACCCGACGACGCATCTGCATGCGCTCTATGCGCAAACGGCGGAGCAGACGATTGCGAAATCGGGGTTGGGGAAGTAAGGGGCGACTGGCGGTTTGACGAGAGAAGCCGCCCGGCTGCGGATCAGCCGGGCGGCAATCATCAACGCTTCAGGTCGCGGTAGAAGTTCTCGTGCGAGCCGATGCTCAGAAGCACAATGGTCGACGCCGAGAACTCGTAGGAGAGCAAGGTTTCCCGCTTGTTCAGCTTGAACTTGTGAACAAAGACACCCGCGAGATCGCCCTTCTTCGCGACGCCCACATCAGGCGCTGCGAGAATCTCACGCACTGCTTCGTCGAGAACCTTTCTGTCGCGTGCATGCAGTTTCTTGGCCGCCCTCTCGAAGGTCGGCGTAGCGACGACTTTCATCGACGTCACGAAGCAAACTGATAGTCCGAAACTTGACCTGCTTTGGCCTCCTCGACTGCGAGAAGCGTGTCCTTGATGAACTGAACGGGAAGTTCCGGGTTTTCTTCGACGGCCTTTCCAAGCCGTGCCCAGTGTTCGATCTGCTTCGGCACAGAGCGATGCATTGCCGCCGCGTGCGGTTTCGCGATTTCGACGAGTTCGTCGGAGAGTTTGAGTGCTACGGCCATGTCGGGTCTCCCGGTTGCATAAGTGGTTCATTGTGCGACCAAAAGCAACCTTTTGCAACCCTACACATCCTCACTCCTCCGCCTCAAACGCCGCCGCAGCCCTCCCCAGCCGATCATTCACCGCGATCCACTCCACCGTCTCCGGCAACCGCTCGATCAGAATCCGCTCGACATTCGCCCGATCCAGCGCGCGCAACAAACCATACAAATCACGCGCATAACTCTGCGGATCTTCCGGCGCGGCCACGAAATGCACGTTCGCCGCGTGCGCCCACTCGCCCGCCCGCGACGCCCGCGCGACCAGCGCGATCTTCTTCCCGCTCGCGCGATCCTGCGCGGCGATGAGGGGCTCGATCGTTTCGAACGGCAGCAGCGCGAGCGGCGTGCGCGGCGCGTAATGCGCCTTCAACGTCCCTGACGCGCGCGGCGCCGTCGCGTCCGATCCATCCGGCAAACGCGGCGCAATCCCGATCACGTCCGCGATCTGCTGCGGACTCACATGCCCCGGCCGCAACAACGCGGGAAAACCGCGCGACAGATCCAGAATCGTCGATTCGATGCCGACATCCGCCGCCCCGCCATCGAGCACATGCACCGCGCTGCCGAACTCATCGCGCACGTGCTGCGCGGTCGTCGGGCTGACATGGCCGAACCGGTTGGCCGAAGGCCCCGCCACGCCGCCCTGCTTGCCGCTACCCAGACGAAGCGCATGAAACGCCGACAGCAACTGCTGCGCGACCGGATGCGACGGGCACCGCACGCCCACCGAATCCTGTCCGCCGCTCACCGCCGCCGGAATATGTGCCGCGCGCTTGAGGATCAGCGTCAAAGGCCCGGGCCAGAACGCATCGATGAGCTTGTGCGCATCGGCGGGCAGCTCGCGCACCCAGTAGCCCGGGTCGGCCTCGGGCGCGAGATGCACGATCACCGGATGATTCGCCGGCCGGCCCTTCGCCGCATAGATGCGCGCGATGGCGTCCGGATTCTCGGCGTCGCCGCCGAGTCCGTAGACCGTTTCGGTCGGAAACGCGACGAGTTCGCCGGCATCGAGCAAGGCGGCGGCTTCGTCGATCTGCGCGACGCTCGGATAGATGATGGTCATTGCTTCTACGGCAAAAAACTCAGTCGAGCGGGATATGCAGCATGCGCGCGCAGTCGCGCGCCGCCGTGCGCGCTTCTTCGAGCGTCGCCGCCGTGAAGTTGATGTGGCCCATCTTGCGGCCCCGGCGCGCCTCTTCCTTGCCGTACAGGTGCAGCCGCGCCGATGGCATCGCGGCGACTTCCGTCCAGGCGGGCGCGCGCGCCTTGTTGCCATCGAACCAGATATCGCCGAGCAGGTTCAGCATCGCGGCGGGCGAATGCTGGCGCGTGTCGCCGAGCGGCATGCCGGTCATCGCGCGAACCTGTTGCTCGAACTGGCTCGTCGCGCAGGCATCCACCGTGTAGTGGCCGGAATTGTGCGGACGCGGCGCCATTTCATTGGCGATGAGCGTGCCGTCTTCCAGCACGAAGAATTCGACGCACAGCACGCCGACATAACCGAGCTTCGCCGCGATGGTGAGCGCGGCGTCCTGCGCCTGCGCGACCAGCGCATCCGATGCGTCCGGCGCGGGCACGACCGTCTTCGCGAGAATGCCGTTCACGTGCACGTTCTGCGCGAGCGGGAACACGGCGGACTTGCCGTCGCCGCCGCGCGCGATCAGCACGGAGACTTCGTACTTGAGCGGCATGCGCTTTTCCAGCACGCACGGCACACCCGCGAGCGACGCATACGCGTTGCGCACGTCCGCGACATTGCGCACGCTCAACTGCCCCTTGCCGTCGTAGCCGAGGCGCGCGGTCTTGAGAATGCCCGGCAGCACGGCCGCGATCTTCTCATCGGGGAGCGCGGCGAGCGCCTGCGCCGATTCGATCACGACATGCGGCGCGACCGGCACGCCCGATGCCGCGATGAAGCGCTTTTCCGCGACGCGGTCCTGCGCGATCGCCACGCAGCCCGCAGCCGGACTGACGAACGTGCACGACGCGAGAAATTCGAGACTCGCGGCCGGCACGTTCTCGAACTCAGTCGATATCGCCGCGCACAAGCGGCCGAGTTCGGTGAGCGCGTTTTTATCGTCGTAGGCGGCGCGGATATGGCGATCCGCGACCGCGCCCGCGGGGCTCGTCTCGTCCGGATCGAGGACGGCGACGCGATAGCCCATCGATTGCGCGGCGAAGCAGAACATGCGGCCAAGCTGGCCGCCGCCGACCATGCCGAGCCACGCGCCCGGCAGGATGGGAGAAATCGGGGAGTTGTGTGGGTTCATCGTGGGGCTTGGGTGGCTGGCTGTGGGCATCGGCGATGGAGCGACGCGCGGTCCGCGCGCCGGGCCATCAGAGCGGCGGCAGCGCCATGTCCCGCGCCGCCTGATTCTGCTTCACGCGAAACGCGGCGAGCGCCTCCGCGTAACGGGCGTCCGTCACGCTCAGCAGCGACACCGCGAACAGCGCCGCGTTCGCCGCGCCCGCCTCGCCGATGGCGAAGGTCGCGACCGGCACGCCCTTGGGCATCTGCACGATCGAATGCAGCGAATCGACGCCCTTCAGATACTTGCTCGCCACCGGCACGCCGAGCACCGGCACCGTGGTCTTCGCGGCGAGCATGCCCGGCAGATGCGCCGCGCCGCCCGCGCCCGCGATGATCGCGCGCACGCCCCGCTCACGCGCGCTTTCGGCGTACGCGAACATTTCGTCCGGCATGCGATGCGCCGAGACGACTTTCGCCTCGTACGGCACGCCGAATTCCTGAAGAATCGCGACCGCGTTCTTCATCACGTCCCAGTCGGAGCTGGAACCCATCAACACGCCGACGAGCGGCGTTTCATGCGTGTGCGCTGCCTTGGTCATCGAACTGCTTTCCTCTGCTTAGTCGAGCGTCTTGCCGGTCAAACGCTGAAGCGCTTCCTGATACTTCTCCGACGTCTTCGCGATCACGTCGTCCGGCAGCTTCGGCGCGGGCGGCTCCTTCTTCCACGTCTGCGTTTCGAGCCAGTCGCGCACGAACTGCTTGTCGAACGACGGCGGATTCGTGCCGACCTGATAGCCGTCCGCGGGCCAGAAGCGCGACGAATCGGCGGTCAGCACTTCGTCCATCAGATACAGCTCGCCCTTGTTGTCGAGACCGAATTCGAACTTCGTATCCGCGATGATGATGCCGCGCGTCGCCGCGTACTCGGCCGCTTCCTTGTACAACTGGATGGAGATGCGCTTGATGGTCGCCGACAGCTCGGTGCCGATGCGGCGCTCCATCTCATCGTAGGTGATGTTTTCGTCGTGATGGCCCATTTCGGCCTTCGCCGCCGGCGTGAAAATCGGCTCGGGCAGTTTCTGCGCGTTCTGCAGGCCCGGCGGCAATTCGACGCCGCACACGGAACCGGTCGCCTGATAGTCCTTCCAGCCGCTGCCCGCGAGATAGCCGCGCACCACGGCTTCGACGAGAATCGGTTCCAGACGCTTCACGACGACCGCGCGGCCCTTCACCTGTTCGACTTCGTCGGCGGCTACGACGGTCGAAGGATCGACGCCCGTGTTGTGGTTCGGCACGATGTGGCCGAGCTTCTCGAACCAGAAATCGGCCATCGTGTTGAGCACGCGGCCCTTGTTCGGAATCGGCTCGCCCATGACGACATCGAATGCGGAAAGGCGGTCGGTCGTCACGATCAGGAGCTTGTCCTGACCGACTGCGTAATTGTCGCGGACCTTGCCGCGGCCGAGCAGCGGCAGCGATTTGATCGTGGATTCGTATAGCGTGGACATCGTCATGTACCGAGAAGGACTGAAATGGTGAAACCCGCGCTCGGACCTCCGGCGCGGGGAAAAGAAATGCGAACGGGCTCCGAACCCGGAACCCGTTGATTTTACTTTACAAATCGACCGCGCTTTATTTCACGATCTGCGCGAGTGCGCCGGACTTGTACTTCTCGGCGATCTTGTCGAGCGAAACCGGCTTGATCTTGCCGGCCATGCCTTCGCAGCCGAACTGCATGTAGCGCTGACGGCAGATTTCCTTCGCCGCCTCGCGCGCGGGCTTCAGGTAATCGCGCGGGTCGAACTTCGACGGATTTTCGAACAGATAGCGGCGGATCGCGCCGGTGATCGCGAGGCGCAGATCGGTGTCGATGTTCACCTTGCGCACGCCGTGCTTGATGCCTTCCTGAATCTCTTCGACCGGCACGCCGTAGGTTTCCTTCATGTCGCCGCCGAATTCGCGGATTTCCGCGAGCAGTTCCTGCGGCACCGACGACGAACCGTGCATCACGAGGTGCGTGTTCGGAATGCGCTGGTGGATTTCGCGGATGCGGTCGATCGCGAGAATGTCGCCCGTGGGCTTCTTCGAGAACTTGTACGCGCCGTGCGACGTGCCGATGGCGATCGCCAGGGCATCGCACTGCGTCTGCTTGACGAAGTCGGCGGCCTGCTCGACGTCGGTCAGAAGCTGCTCGCGCGTCATCGTGCCTTCGGCGCCGTGGCCGTCTTCCTTGTCGCCCTTCATGGTTTCGAGCGAGCCGAGCACGCCCAGTTCCGCTTCGACCGTGACGCCGATCGAATGCGAAAACTCGACGACCTGCTTCGACACGGCGACGTTGTACTCGTAGGACGCCACCGTCTTGCCGTCGGCTTCGAGCGAGCCGTCCATCATCACGCTGGTGAAGCCGGAGCGGATCGCGGCCATGCACACCGCCGGCGACTGGCCGTGATCCTGATGCATCACGACCGGAATATGCGGATACGACTCGACCGCCGCTTCGATCAGATGGCGCAGGAACGCTTCGCCCGCGTACTTACGCGCGCCTGCCGACGCCTGCATGATGACGGGCGCGTTCACTTCGTGCGCGGCCGCCATGATCGCCTGCACCTGTTCCAGATTGTTGACGTTGAATGCCGGGAGGCCGTAGCTGTGTTCGGCTGCGTGATCCAGCAGTTGACGCATTGATACGAGAGGCATTGTGGTGAAACTCCATGATGTGAAACGAATTCTGCAGCGCGCTCGATTCCGCTCTCGGGCGGTTTTCGGCTTAATCGTTGCTTGGACTGACGCCGGCAAGCTGCGTCGTCCTGCGCGCTCGTTGTGGCGCTCGCCGTTGCCGGCACGGCGAGCGCTCACGGAACTGCGACAAACCGCGCGGCCCTTGACCGCGCATCTTTCTCGTTATTACTGACGACGGTCAGATATGGTCGCCGACACGCACGATCTTCAGCGTGTTGGTGCCGCCCGCCTGACCCATCGGCTCGCCGACGGTCAGCACGACCATGTCGCCGCGCGCCGCATAACCCTTCGACACGACCACTTCGAGCGCCTGATTCAGCGCGGCGTCGCGGTCCATGTTGGTATCGACGTGCAGCGGCGTCACGTTGCGGTACAGCGACATCGTGCGCTCGCTCGACACGCGCGGCGTCAGCGCGAAGATCGGCACGTGGGTCCAGTGACGCGACATCCACAGCGCCGTCGAGCCGGATTCCGTCAACGCGACCACCGCCTTCGCGCCGAGATGGAACGCGGTGAAGAGCGCGCCCATCGCGATGGACTGGTCGATGCGCGTGAACGTGCGGTCGAGGAAATCGCGATCGAGCTGCGACTCTTCCGACTTCTCCGCTTCGACGCAGATGGCGGCCATCGTTTCGATGGTCGTCACCGGATACTTGCCCGCTGCGGTCTCGGCGGACAGCATCACGGCGTCGGTGCCGTCGAGCACGGCGTTCGCCACGTCCGACACTTCCGCGCGCGTCGGCACGGGCGCGTGGATCATCGATTCCATCATCTGCGTGGCGGTGATCACGAGCTTGTTCGACTCGCGCGCCATGCGGATCATGCGCTTTTGCAGAGCCGGCACCGCCGCGTTGCCCACTTCCACCGCGAGATCGCCGCGCGCGACCATGATGCCGTCGGATGCGTCGAGAATGCCCTGCAGCGCCGGGATGGCCTCGGCGCGCTCGATCTTCGCGATCATCTTCGGCTTGATGCCGTACGGTGCGCCCGCGATGTTCGCCAGTTGCCGCGCCATTTCCATGTCGGTCGCGTTCTTCGGGAACGACACCGCGACAAAGTCCGCGCCGAGGGACATCGCCGTCTTGATGTCCTCCATGTCCTTCTCGGTCAGCGCGGGCGCAGTCAGCCCGCCGCCCTGGCGGTTGATGCCCTTGTTATTGGACAGCTCGCCGCCGACCTTCACGATGGTGTGGATTTCCTCGCCGATCACGCGCGTCACATCCAGCACGATGAGGCCGTCGTTGAGCAGCAGCACGTCGCCCGCGCGCAGGTCGCGCGGCAGATCCTTGTAGTCCAGACCGACGCGCTCGTTGCTGCCGAGCGTGCAGTTGGCGTCGAGGATGAACGGATTGCCCGCGACGAGCATGGTCTTGTTGTTCTCGAACTTGCCGACGCGGATCTTCGGGCCTTGCAGGTCCGCCATGATCGCGACTTCGCGGCCGACCTGGCGCGCCGCGTCACGAACGATTTCGGCGCGCTGGCGGTGGTCGTCGGCGGTGCCGTGCGAGAAGTTGAAGCGTACGACGTCGAGGCCCGCCTGCAACATTTGCAGCAGGATGTCAGGGCTCGTGGAAGCCGGGCCGATGGTGGCAACAATCTTTGTAGCGCGATGCATGGAATTCCTCGTCTCAGTAGGATCGCCCGTAACAACGCTGCGAGCACGTTGCGCTTGCGATGAGGTATTGCTCACCGGTTGCGCGCGCGCGCCGGTTCGTGCCGGCGTCGCTTTGTCGATATCTTTCAGGGCATGGGCGGGCATGCCGCCGATGATGACCGGAGGCGTCTGCGGTATTGCGGTTTCGCCTTCGGGTACTGCCGGATCGGGTTGCGCCGCTTCCGCGATGGCCAATGCGGCCTCGGCGGCGGCATCGATCGCGTCTTGCGTCACATCGTCCTGCGCGCCGCCGGCTGCTGGCGCGCCTTTCTTTCCTTCTTTCGCCGGATTGCCTCGGGCCGCCAAGGCCTTAAGCCCTCGACTCGAGCACTTCGACCGCAGGCAGCTTCTTGCCTTCCAGGAACTCCAGGAACGCGCCGCCGCCGGTCGAGATGTAGCTCACCTTGTCGTGAATGCCGTACTTCGCGATGGCCGCGAGCGTGTCGCCGCCGCCCGCGATCGAGAACGCCGACGAATCGGCGATCGCCTGCGCGAGCGTCTTCGTGCCGTTACCGAACTGGTCGAACTCGAACACGCCGACCGGGCCGTTCCACACGATCGTACCGGCCGTTTCGAGTTGAGCGGCGAGCGCCTTGGCCGTGTCCGGGCCGATGTCGAGAATCAGGTCGTCGTCGGCGACATCCGCGACGGGCTTGGTTTCCGCCTTCGCGGTCGGGGCGAATTCCTTCGCGGTGACGACATCGCTCGGAATCGGCACCGATGCGCCGCGCGTGCGCGCCTGCTCGATGATTTCCTTCGCTTCGTTGACGAGATCGGCCTCCGCGAGCGACTTGCCGATCTTGAGGCCCGACGCCAGCATGAACGTATTCGCAATGCCGCCGCCGACGATCAATTGATCGACCTTCTCGGCGAGCGACTTCAGGATGGTGAGCTTGGTCGATACCTTCGAGCCCGCGACGATCGCGACGAGCGGACGCTTCGGGTTGCCGAGCGCCTTGCCGAGCGCGTCGAGTTCGGCGGCCAGCAGCGGGCCGGCGCACGCGACAGGCGCGTACTTCGCGATGCCGTGCGTCGTGGCTTCGGCGCGGTGCGCGGTGCCGAATGCGTCGTTGACGTAGATGTCGCAAAGCTTCGCGAGCTTCTGCGCGAGGCCGTCATCGTTCTTCTTCTCGCCCTTGTTGCAGCGGCAGTTTTCCAGCAGCACGACATTGCCCGGCTGGACCTGAACGCCGTCGACCCAGTCGGCGACGAGCGGCACATCGCGGCCGAGCAACTCCGACAGGCGCGCCGCGACCGGCGCGAGCGAGTCTTCCGGCTTGAACTGCCCTTCGGTCGGGCGGCCCAGATGGGACGTGACCATCACGGCCGCGCCCGCGTCGAGAGCGGCCTTGATCGCCGGGACCGAGGCCCGCACGCGCGTGTCTTCGGTGATGTTGCCGTTATCGTCTTGCGGCACGTTGAGATCCGCGCGGATGAACACACGCTTGCCGGCGACTTTGCCTTCGGCGATCAGATCGGTGAAACGCAGTACTTTCGTCATGGGAGTCAACGTAGAGAATGAAGCGGTTCGGGCGGGGATGGCCGTCGGGGCCGGCCGGTTCGTGGAGTCGCCGCGCGCGGGCCGCCGGGCAGGACGGCTCGCGCGCGGATCAGGCTGGGGGTGATGGCCGCGCGGTGAAGCCGAACGCGCGTGCGGGAAGCGGGAGAAAGGGATCGGACAGATGAATCCGGAGATGCGCGCCAACCGCGCTCGGGCGCGTCGATGCAGCCGGGAGCGGAAGATTGGGCAACTGTAGCGCGGTGACTGCCGGAGACACTTTCGACCTCGCTCACTCGGGGAAAGACCGTCATTTTAACCGATCACCCCGCCCGCTTTTAGCGGGCAATCGTTGATGACGCGTATTTGGTTCGGCGCGCGCTTCGTCCGCTCCCGCGCTCATGCGGCAAGCCGCAGCAGCGTGAACACCAGCATGCCGATGACGATCGTGCCCATCATGCCGCGCCGCCACAAGTAATAGGCGAGCCCGGCCGCCGACGCCCACAGCGCGTGATTCGACAGCGCAATCGAAATGCCCGCGGGCGTCACGAGTAGATCCGGCACCACGACGCCCGCGAGCGCCGCGGCCGGCGCATAGCGCAGCACGCGCTGCACGCGCGGCGGCAGCACCGTGCGCTCGCCGCCCGCCAGAAAGAGCGCGCGCGTCACCGCCGTGACGACGCCCATGCCTAGGATCGCGAGCCAGATCTGCAGCGTGCTCATCGCAGGGGCCTCGTGGCGGCGGGCTTGTCGCCTTTGGCTTGGGCGGCAGGCTTCGGCGCGACGCGCTCGGCGATCATATCGGCGAGCGTACCCGCGAACAGCGCCGCGAACACCGCCAGCGGCAAGCCGAAGCGATACGGCAGATCGAACGCGAGCAGCGCAACGACGCTCGCGACGGCGACCGCCGCGAGCGTCGAGCGCGTCGCGATCGCGGAGACGATGAGCGGAATCAGCGCGAGCGTGCCGGCGAGTTCGAGCCCCCAGTTATCTGGAATCAGGCTCGCGAGCAGAATCCCGAGCACCGACGAAAGCTGCCACGAACACCAGCTCGACACCGCCAGCCCCCAGAAGAAGGCCTCCTTGCCGGGCTGCCAGCCGACCGGGAAATTTCGTTTCGAGAACATCAGATAGATGATGTCGCCGTTGAAATAGCCGAGCAGCAGACGCCGCCTCAGGGACAAATAGGAAAAGTGCGGCGCGAGCCCCGCGCTGAAGATCACGAAGCGCAGGTTGACCATCGCGGCGGTCAGCAGCACGGTCCAGAGCGGCAGCTTCGCGGCGAAGAGCGGCAGCACCGCGAGCTGCGACGAGCCCGCGTACACCGCGAACGACATGCCGAGCGCCTGCGGCACGGTCAGCACGGACTTCGTCATCGCGATGCCGGTGACGAGGCCCCAGGAGAACGTCGCCAGGACGGCGGGAGAGAAGGTGCGCACGCCCTCGAGAAATGCGCGGCGATTCGTGTCGGACAGCCGGTCGAGCATGAGCGAATGCGAGGCGAACGGGACAACCCGTGACGCCATCGCGCGGCCTCGATCGATTGCGCGATGGATCGGGAAAAACCGGGAAAATCGGGAACGATGGGCTTCGCCGTTTCACTCCGCTCTTTTCAGCGGACGGCGAAAGGGAAATTATAGCGTCGTGAAAGACGCGCCAAGATCGGTTTCGTCGCGAAAAGACGCTAAAATGACGGTCTTTCGCCGCCTTTGCGCCCTCGCCGCGCGTCTTCCCCCAGGAATTCCGCCCAAGAAAGCGCGCCGGGCGCCGCCGCCCTTCAGAACGCGGGCGGCCTGCCGAAACCCACTTGAACGAGACAGCTAGGAGAACCGTATGTCAATGGCCGACCGCGACGGCAAGATCTGGATGGATGGCAAGCTGATCGACTGGCGTGATGCCAAGATCCACGTTCTGACGCACACGTTGCACTACGGCATGGGCGTATTCGAAGGCGTGCGCGCGTACAAGACCGCGCAGGGCACGGCCATTTTCCGCCTGAAGGAACACACCAAGCGCCTGCTCAATTCGGCGAAGATTTTCCAGATGGACGTCCCGTTCGACGCCGCCACGCTCGAAGCCGCGCAACTGGAAGTCGTCAAGGCGAACAATCTCGAAAGCTGCTACATCCGCCCGATCATCTGGGTCGGTTCAGAAAAGCTCGGTGTCTCGGCCAAGGGCAACACGATCCACGTGGCCATCGCCGCGTGGCCGTGGGGCGCGTATCTCGGTGAAGACGGCCTCGCCAAGGGCATCCGCGTGAAGACGTCGTCGTTCACGCGCCATCACGTGAATGTGTCGATGGTCCGCGCGAAGGCGTCCGGCTGGTACGTGAATTCGATTCTCGCGAATCAGGAAGCCGTCGCCGACGGTTACGACGAAGCCCTGCTGCTCGATGTCGATGGCTACGTGTCCGAAGGCTCCGGCGAGAACTTCTTCCTCGTGAACAACGGCAAGATCTACACGCCGGATCTCGCCTCGTGCCTCGACGGCATCACGCGCGACACGGTCATCACGCTGGCGCGCGACTTCGGCATTCCGGTCATCGAAAAGCGCATCACCCGCGACGAGGTCTACACCTGCGACGAAGCGTTCTTCACCGGCACCGCCGCCGAAGTCACGCCGATCCGCGAGCTCGACAACCGCACGATCGGCTCCGGCGCGCGCGGCCCGATCACGGAAAAGCTGCAAAGCGCGTTCTTCGACGCCGTCGGCGGCAAGAACGAGAAGTACGCGAGCTGGCTCGCGAAGGTTTAATCGACCTCCTGCAACGCGGCGAGCCGAACGCTCGCCGCCCGCTGGACATCAGAAAAGAGATAGCAATGAGCGACCTGAAGGAAATGCCGCTGGTGGAATTGTCCGCGAAGGATCTGCCCGCGTTCTGCCCGAACCCGAAGATGCAGCGCTGGAGCACGCATCCGCGCGTGTTCATCGACGTCACGCACGGCGAAGCGCGCTGCCCGTATTGCGGCACGCGCTACAAGCTGAAAGACGGCGAAGTGGTAAAGGGCGGTCACTGAACCCGGGGCGTCACCGCCCTGCCCGTCCGCGCCGTGACAAACGGCGCACAGCAGACCCACCACAATCGACGGCCCGCCCCAAGGCGGCGGGCCGCGTTCATTTTGAGATCGGATACGACAGATGCGCCGTGCGCTGGTTATAGCACCGAACTGGATCGGTGACGCATTGATGGCGCAACCGCTCTTCACGCTCTTGCGCAAGCTCCATCCGCGTATCGCGATCGATGCGGTCGCGCCGGGCTGGGTCGCGCCCGTGCTCGAGCGCATGCCCGAGATCCGCGACGTCTACGCGACGGACCTCGCCCACGGCAAGCTGCAACTGCTGCGCCGCTGGCAGCTCGCGAGCGACTTGCGCGATGTCGGCTACGACGCCGCCTACGTGCTGCCCAACTCCGTCAAATCCGCGCTGATCCCGTGGATGGCGGGCATCAACCTGCGCATCGGTTACAAGGGCGAGAGCCGTTACGGGCTGCTCAACGTGCGGCACGCGAATCCGCCGAAGTCCGAGCGCCCGCCGATGACCGCGCACTACGCCGCCCTCGCCTACGCGCCGGGCGCGAAGCTGCCGTTCGTCGACAGGTTCGCCCAGCCCGATGCCGCCGCGCAGCCCGACGCGCAGACGCTGCCGGTGCCGCGCCTCGAAGCCGATCCGAACGAAGCCGCGCGCGTCTCGACGCGCTTCAATCTGGATACGCGCACGCCGCTCGTCGTGTTCTGTCCCGGCGCGGAGTACGGCCCGGCCAAGCGCTGGCCGCCGGAGCATTTCGCGTCGCTGGCGCAGTTCATCGCGCAGTCGTTTCCGTATGCGCGCATCATCGCGCTCGGTTCGAAGAAGGATGCGCCGATCGCGCAGGCCATCGCGGAGCGCGCGCCGATGGTGCGCAACCTGTGCGGCCAGACCTCGCTCGGCGAGGCGTGCGCGCTGATTTCGCGGGCGAGCGCGGTGGTCACCAACGATTCCGGCCTGATGCACGTCGCGGCGGCGTCGCGCCGGCCGCTCGTCGCGGTCTACGGCTCGACCGATCCGCGCCACACGCCGCCCTTGTCCGATCTCGCAAAGGTACAATGGCTGCATCTTGAATGCAGTCCGTGCTTTGCCCGCGAGTGTCCGCTCGGTCATCTGAACTGCCTTCGCGAACTCTCGGCCGAACAGGTCTTCGGCGATTTGCGCGGGATGCTGCTCGCGCATCGCTGATGTTGCGCTCACGCGTCGAAAACGCGTGAGCATATCGACGGTTTCGAGCCGTGTGTGCGGGTGCGGACACGCGAATGTCTCCGAACGGGGGCATGCTTTGACCAATGACCGATGCAGCGCGCCGTACCATCGCCCCGCCTGGAAGCGGCCTGGCGCGGCGCCGAGCACCGAATGCCAGAGACCCACGAGCCATGCCACGTTTCGCCCGCCTCTTCGAAGCCGCCGCCGATACTCTCAACGCTTACTATCAGGCAGTCGCGGACAGCAGCATCGACAGTGTGATGTCGCTGTGGATCGACGAGGAGTTCGCTACCTGCGTCTGCGCGGACGGCACGCATCTGCACGGGCTGGACAGCATCCGCGCCGGTCTCGGCAAGCAATTCGAAACGCAGCCCGTGACCATCGAGCCGCTCGATATCCGCGTGTACGACAGCCTGGGCACGGTCGTGTATGCGATCGCCGAGGCGCATCAGCCGGCCAAACCGGCGAGCACGCCGCGCATGATCTACACGACCTACGTGATGGTCCATGAGCGCGGCGAGTGGCGCATCGCGCATATTCACGCGAGCGAGATGCCGATGGAAACGGCAGGCCAGTTCGCAGCCAAGCTGCGTCACGGTCAGGGACCGCTGCACTGAAGCAGATCTGAAGAAGACGTCTGTCGGGGAGGGGCCATGAAGCGCGATCCGTTGATGAAACACGATTCGTCGTTCGTGGACAAAGCGCCCGCCGTGGCACTGAAGGCAACCGTGCGCGAGCTCGCGGTGCCGGGTTCGGAATGGCTCTACAACGCGCCGCGCTGGCTGCCGACGAGCCACGCGCAGACCATCGTTCCGGCGTTGTTCGGCCGCAAGCCTGTCGTGAATTACCGGCGCGAGCGCTGGAACACGCCGGACGGCGATTTCATCGATCTCGACTTTCTCGCACACGATCCCGCCGATCCCAACCATCAACCGGCCGCGAACGCCCCGCTCTTCGTGCTGTTCCACGGCCTCGAAGGCAACTCCGACTCCCACTACGCCCGCACGATGATGGCCGCCGCCCGCGCGCGCGGCTGGCACGGCGTCGTGCCGCATTTTCGCAGTTGCAGCGGCCCGCTCAATCTGTTGCCGCGCTTCTACCATCTCGCGGACAGCGCCGAAATCGACTGGATTCTGCGGCGGCTCGCGAAAGCGCATCGCGGGCCGATCGTTGCGGCGGGCGTGTCGCTCGGCGGCAATGTGCTCTTGCACTGGCTGTGCGAGCGCGGCAGCGATGCATCGATCGTCAGCGCGGCCGCCGCCATCTCCGCGCCGCTCGACGTCCACGCGGGCGGCCTCGCGATCTCGCAGGGCTTCGGCCTGGTCTATACGCGCAGCTTCCTGAAATCGCTCAAGAAGAAAGCGTTCGCGAAACTCGGCCAGTATCCCGGTCTGTATGACCGCGACGCCGTGCTCGCCGCGCGCACGCTGTACGAGTTCGACAATGTCGTCACCGCGCCCCTGCACGGCTTTCGCGACACCAATCACTACTGGTCGACGGCGACCGTGCGCGCGCATCTGAAGCACATCGAAGTGCCGGCGCTCTTGCTGAACGCGCGCAACGACCCGTTCCTGCCCGAGTTCGCGCTGCCCTCGCTCGCCGAAGTATCGACGCGCGTGACGCTCGATCAGCCGAACCACGGCGGGCACGTCGGCTTCATGACGGGACCGTTCCCGGGCCGGATCGACTGGCTGTCGCTGCGCGTGTTCGGTTATCTGGAGAACTTCGTTTCGTGAACGATCATGGATGAAATCGTCAAGCAGGCGCTCGCCAAATGGCCCAACGTTCCGCATTGCACGGGCTGGCTGCTGCTCGACCGGCGCGGCCAGTGGCGCATGCGCGACGACGCGGCGCAAGCCGCCGGCGAACTGGGTGCGCCGATCCGGCATGAAGCGCTGCTCGGCTTCATCAACCGCAATTACGAAAGCGACGCCGACGGCCAGTGGTTCTTTCAGAACGGTCCGCAGCGCGTGTACGTGGAACTGGTCTACACGCCGTGGATCGTGCGCCTGCATGAGCTCGACGGCGCGTTGCGCCTGACCGATCAGGCCGGCGCGGCGTTCGAGCCCGCGCAGGCGTGGATCGACGACGAAGGCGGCATCCTGTTCGCCGATGCATCGACTACCCGCGTGGCCGCGCTGCACGACCACGATCTCGAACTGTTCGCGGATCACGCGTCGCTCGACGACGCCGGCAAGAGCGGCGTGTTCCATTGGCGCGAAGGCGTCGATCTGCCCGTGCAGCCGATCCCCCGCGCCGACGTCGCCACGCGCTTCGGCTTCGTCGCGAGTCCTGCCGCGCGCGCCGCGTCGCACGGCTGACTCAGCCGTTCCTCTCCAGCTCGCGCTCTTCCTTGTAGCGCGTCTCGAAATCGCGCAGGCGCGCGGCGATCGTCGAGAGTTCGTAGAAGCTCGCGCTCTTCACGTCGCGCGCTTCCTTCAGTTGCCGGATCGCCGATGGCCACGCGCCGTCCAGCGCGAATTTCTCGGCCATTGCCTGATGCTGTTGCAGCGGATCGTTGAGGCCGGCGCTCGCCTGCGCGAGATAAAGCCACCAATCGGCGCGCGTCGGTTCGGCACGCGTTTCGTGGCGTGCGAGCGTCTGCGCTTCCGCGAAACGGCGCGCGCTCAGCAGCGCCTGCAGATGCACGTCGATGGCCGCGTGCGATTCCGGCCAGCGCTTCTGCGCGATGTCCGCGAGGCGAATCGCGTCGTCGTTGCGGCCCGCGCGGCGCGCGATGTCGGCGGCGAGCACGTCGAGACTCGGCGTGCTGCGCAGCGCCGGCGGCACGGGCTGCGGTTTGGGCGCCGGCGCCGATGCCGCCGCCGTTCGGCCCTCGACGTGAACCGGCGGCAGCGCGATGTCGCTGCCGGCGCGAGACGGCTTCGCGGGTGTCGCCTCGGGCTGCGGCGCGTGGCCGAGGCTCAGCGGCGCGCGTGCATTGTTGAGCGGCGTGACGGTCATCGAAGCGTCGGCGTTGCGCAGCGATGGCTCGCCGCTCTTGCGTGGCGTCACGGGCGGCGCGCTTGCGACGGTCTCCTTCGACGCGCGCACGCGATCTTCCTGCTGAACCTGCGCCGATGCCGCCGCCGCGCTCGCCTCTTCGCCCTCGAACAGCTTGCGTGCCTTCGCGAGCGCATCGTTGGCCGCGGCGAAGTCGCCCGTCAGCGATTGCGCGAGCGCGATGCCGTACCAGTTCGACGCCGGATTGAGCGCCGTCTGGTCCTCGATTTCCGATCTGAGCCGGCTCGCGACCTCGCGATAATCGCTCGCGTAATTCACCTGCAGAACGCGCGCGCGGGCGCGCACGAACGCATACTCCGCCGACTGACGCGGCTGCCGGTACGGCACGCGCCGCGCGCGGCCTTCCATATCGGCGATGCGATCGGTCGTGAGCGGATGCGTGCGAACGTAGGGCGGCACGCCGTTATCGGCCATCGTCGAACGGTCGAGGCGTTCGAAGAACGCGACCATCGCGTAGGGATCGTAGCCGGCGGCCGTGAGCATCTGAAAACCGACGCGGTCGGCCTCGTGCTCGGCCGCACGCGAGAAACGCAGTTGGTTGTCGACGGCGAACGCCTGGCCGCCCATCGCGAGGCCCATGCCGAGGTCGCCGCTGTGCGCGAGCAGGCCCGCGAGCAGACCGGCGAGCATGCCGGCGAGCGCGGCGTAGCTGCTTTTTTCCTGCGTGCCGAGCATCCGCGCGATGTGTCGCTGGAGCACGTGACCCATTTCGTGGCCGATGACCGACGCCAGTTCCGATTCCGTCTGCGTCGCCGCGATCAACCCGGTGTTCACGCCGATGAAACCGCCCGGCATCGAAAACGCGTTGATTTGCGGATCGCGCACGGCGAAGAGGTCGAAATCGGGCCGATAGCCGCCGAGATACTGCACGGCGGCTGCGGCCGAAAGCTTCGACGAAATCGAGTCGAGGTAGTCGCGCAGCAGCCAGTCGTCGAGATAGTCGGGATCGGCGCGCACTTCGCGCATCATCCGCTCGCCGATTTTGCGTTCGGCTTGCGGCGTGAGCGAGCCGCCGGAGCCGTCGCCGAGTTCCGGAAGCTGCATCGACGCGAGCGGCGCGCGCAGGCCGGACATCGTGCCGGGGCGGTTCGCGAAGCGGCTTTCGGCGCCGCCATAGACGCCGAACACGCCTTCCGCGACGTTAGCGGGCAGTTCGCCGCCCGCTTTTTCCTGCGACGAGCGCAGTTGCGAGGCGGCAAGCGTGCCGGTCGAGCTTGCGGAGGGCGAGCTCGATTGCGCCAGCGCCGCGGGCGGCATGGCGAGGGTGACGCTCAGCAGGAAGACGAGCACACGGCTCGGACGTGTCGAATGCATGGCGCGAAACCGGCGCGGCGAACGATGTTCGGCTCGAAAACTTGAACGAGCTTATCGTATCAAGTGTTGCGCGTGGGACGTCGCGTGCCGGCCGTGCGTTGCCCCGGCCCGCGACGTTTCGCGAAAAATCGCGCGAATTCACGCTGGTATGATAGGCGCCCATTCGAAGGAGACGCTATGTCCGGACTCACCCATTTCGACGCCGCCGGCGAGGCGCACATGGTCGATGTCGGCGCGAAGAACGAAACGCGGCGAGTCGCCGTGGCGCGCGGCTCGATCGCGATGCTCGAAGGCACGCTCGCCCTGATCCGCGAAGGCCGCGCGAAAAAAGGCGACGTGCTCGGCGTCGCGCGCATCGCCGCGATTCAGGGCGCGAAGCGCACGGCCGATCTGATTCCGCTGTGTCATCCGCTGGCGCTCACGCGCGTCGCGGTGGATTTTTCGATCGATGAAACGCTGCCCGGCGTGCATTGCGAAGTGCGCGTGGAGACAGTCGGGCGCACGGGTGTGGAGATGGAAGCGCTGACCGCGGTGCAGGTCGGATTGCTGACGATCTATGACATGTGCAAGGCGGTGGATCGGGGGATGACCATCACCAATGTGAAGGTGATGGAGAAGCATGGGGGAAAGTCGGGGGATTGGGTGGCGGAAGATCACGCATCGCCGGCACCCTGACCTCACTCCTCCTCATCATCGTCCGCCGACGGCGCCTGATCCGGCAACGGCACGCCATAGCGCTTCACCAGATCCGCCTTGAACGACGCCAGCGGCTTGCCCGCTTCGTCGGCCAGATCGTAGACGGCCAACAGCTGCTTCGGCCAGTCGTGCAGTTGCGTCGCGAAGATCTTGAGACGCGCCATCGTGTCGAGCGCCTCGTCGCGTTGCCCGGCGAGCGCCTGCAGCACCGCATATCGCCGCAACACGGTCTCGCCGGGTAACAGCGCAATCGCCTTGCGGTGCGCGGCCAGCTTCTCTTCGACGTTCTGCGCGTTGATCGGCAACAGCGTCGCCGCGCCGTATTCGCCCCACGCCGTGAACAGGAACGACGGATTGTCGCGATACTGCTCAGCCGGCCGCGAGCCGTAGTACAGCACTTCGGCGCGGTTGTAATCGCGCATCGTCGGATACAGCGCCGCGAGGCCGCCGAGCACGAGCACGACATAGACGCCATACGACAGCGGCCGCGCGACGAGCCGCAACGGACGCGTCTCCAGCAAACCGATGACGAGCATCGCGGGCATCAGGAAGAACATGTACTGCTGCGGATATTCGACGAGCGCGTGCATCATCAGCACGCCGAGCAGCGAGAGCCCGAAAATGCGCGCCGGCGTCTGCGGCGCGCGCAATACGCGAATCAGCCAGAACACGACGCCCGCGACCAGAATCGCCACGCCGAGCGCGCCTGTTTTCGCCAGCAGATCGATGAAAATATCGTGTGCATTGTTCGCAATCTCGACGCCGCCCAGATCGCGCACGAGATCGAACTGATAGCGCGGAAACTCGCCCCAGCCGACGCCCAGCAGCGGATGCGTCTTGAACATCGTCCAGCCGTACTTCCAGAGCGCGAGACGCGGCGCGATCTGACTCGCTTCCTGCATGCGCTCCGCCGCCGATTGGGCAAGCCCGAAGTCGTAGCGCAGGTTCGCCCAGCGCACCGCCGCATTCACCGCGAAAAACACGATCGCGAGCAGAACCGGGACGAGCCACGCGCGTGCGTCGCGCCGGCCCGGACCGTCGAAGCCTTCCGACGCGACCGGCCGGCCCAGCACGAAGGCCATCCAGAAACCGGCGACGACGATCACCGCCGTCTGCAGCCACGGCCCGCGCGATACCGTAAGCGCGAGCCCGAGCGAATACACCGCCGACAGGATCAGCCACAGCACGATGGGCAAGCGCCGCGTCTGCACGAAATACAGCGCACCGGCCAGCGCGAACGCGATGACAGTCGCCAGGTGATTCGCCTGCGCCATGTTGCCGAACGGACGCCGCTCGACCATCACGTTGTACGCCACCACGAAGGGCGTGAACTTCACTTCGAGATGCAGCAACTGCACGATCTGGCAGAAGACGGCGAACAGGCCGCCGACCATCAGCGCCGCCGCGCCGATGCGCAGCGTCTTCTCCGCAAGTCCCGCGCGCACGAAGCCGAAGCCCGTATGCACGGCGACGAACGATGCGAGCAGATACGCGCCGCCGAGCCAGTTCATCGATGGTTGCGCGACCGGCAGCAACACCGTCTGCGCGACCAGCAACACGCCGAACGCGAGCGGCATCAGCGCGACGACCGGCGACGCGAACGGCACCTTCGGCTCCGATACCCGCACGAGCAGCGCGACCGTCGCGCCGAGCGCCAGATAAAGCGCAAGCGCGCTGTATTCGGCGTAGAAAGTCGGAATCGGATACGTGTGGTTGACGACCCCGAAAGGAATCGTCAACGCAAGACACAGGACGGCAAAGCAGAGAAAGCGCGCGTATTGGGAAGGCATGAGGGACAGGGAACGTCGGCAACCGGCGCACTATACAAAACTTTGCCCGCGCTGTCCGGCGAACGGCTGGATTTGCTACGAAATCGCTGCCTTTCGCGCAAAAACGACGCCGGGGATGCGCGGCGGCGCTGTAAATGCTGCCGCCGCGCCCAGCTCTCTCGCACCGCTTACGTGCGGCACTCGGGCGGTGCGAGGTTGGCCGGCAAGGTCGGCGCCTGCGCCGGCATCGGGCCCGCACCCGGCGCGGGCAGCGACGATTGCGTCTTCGCGCCCGCGAAACACTCCCACGTCAACGATCCTGCCTGCACCGCCCCACGGCTGAGCGCGACGCGCGCGGTCGGGGTCTCGGCGTTGTCGGGCGTCGAGGGCACGAGCACGAGCGTGTTCGAGCCATCGGGCGCGACGCGCGTCGTGTAGGCGATCGTGATCTGGCCATTGTCGCTGTCGACGCGAATGGACTCGATGTTGCGCGTGCCCGGCGGCGCCACGAAGCCACCCGCGAAATCGACGCCGTTCGCCGCGTTCTCCGCCACCGCGAGCCGCGCCGGCGCCGCGAGCGCCATGCCCTCGCCTACGCGGCTTCGCGCCAGATAGTCCTGATATGCGGGTATCGCGTAGGCCGCGATCACGCCGACGATCGCGAGCACGATCATCAATTCGATCAAGGTGAAGCCTCGCGCCGCCGCCTCTTTGGCGCGACACATCCAGCTCAATACGCGCCGTCCGCGCGGTGCGCTGAAACCACAAACCATCGTCGTCATTGCTGCTCCCAGAAGTACGAAAAGCGCCCGCCGCGCAATGCGGACGGACGCTTCGATCGTATTCAGTGCATGCAACGTGCAACAGTCGGCCGAACGGCCTAGGCATGTGCGCCGACGCTAGCGCATCAGCCCGCCGCGCGATTGACGTCGGCGAGCGCGCGGCGCTTGAGCAGCCATCCCACGGCGACGACGAACAGCGCGCCGCCGACGCGCGCCGCATAGCCCACGAGTTCTGTATTGAGCGCGGGCCAGCGGTCGATGAACGGATCGTCGATGATGAGGCCGCCCGCGATCCACCCGAGCAGGCCCGCGCCGACCAGCACGACCGCCGGGAAGCGATCGAGCAGTTTCAGCACCAGCGTGCTGCCCCACACGATGAGCGGAATGCTGACGATGAGCCCGAAGATCACCAGCGCAAGCCGATGCTGCGGATCGGCGGCCTCTGCCGCGCCCGCGATCGCGATCACGTTGTCGAGACTCATCACCGCGTCCGCGATGACGATCGTTTTCACTGCCGCCCACAGCCGGTCCGACGCGTTGATCTGATGCTCGTCGTGATCCGGCTGCATCAGCTTCACGCCGATCCACAGCAGCAGCACGCCGCCGACGAACTTGAGGAACGGAATGTCGAGCAGCATCACCGCGAACGCAATCAGCACCACGCGCAAGAGGATCGCGCCCAGCGTGCCGAGCACGATGCCGCGGGTGCGCTGCCGATCGGGCAGATTGCGGCAGGCGAGCGCGATCACGACGGCGTTGTCGCCGCCGAGCAGGATGTCGATCACGATGATCTGAACGACCGCGCCCCAATGGAGCGTAGAAAAGAATTCGAGCATGGAGCAGATTGAGAATCTGTCGCCAAAATAAAAAAGCGAGGAAGCAACGCTCCCTCGCTTTTCATCGGGCGGTTTTCAGAGTTTTGCGAAAGGAATCAGTAAGAGTACCAAACCCCGCCGCATTCTGCCCGCTTCGTTACAGCACCGACTTCAACAGACGAGCCATCTCCGACGGGTTCTTCGTCACCTTGATGCCGCACGCGTCCATGATTTCGAGCTTGGCGTCCGCCGTGTCCGCGCCGCCCGAGATCAGCGCGCCTGCGTGGCCCATGCGCTTGCCCGGAGGCGCCGTCACGCCCGCGATGAAGCCGACGACCGGCTTCTTCATGTTGTCCTTGATCCAGTAAGCGGCGTTCGCTTCGTCCGGACCGCCGATCTCGCCGATCATGATGACGGCGTCCGTGTCCGGATCGTCGTTGAACATCTTCATCACGTCGATGTGCTTCAGACCGTTGATCGGATCGCCGCCGATACCGACCGCCGAGGACTGGCCGAGGCCCAGCGCCGTCAGCTGGCCGACCGCTTCGTACGTCAGCGTGCCCGAGCGCGACACCACGCCGATGCGGCCCTTCTTGTGGATGTGACCCGGCATGATGCCGATTTTCAGCTCGTCCGGCGTGATCGTGCCGGGGCAGTTCGGTCCGAGCAGCAGCGTCTTGCGGTTTTCGCGGCGCATGCGGTCCTTGATTTCCAGCATGTCGCGAACCGGAATGCCTTCCGTGATGCAGATCGCGAGATCGAGATCGGCCTCGACGGCTTCCCAGATCGCTGCGGCCGCGCCCGCGGGCGGCACGTAGATGACCGAAACGGTCGCGCCGGTTTCCGCCTTCGCTTCCTTCACGGACGCGTAGATCGGAATGCCTTCGAAGTCTTCGCCGGCCTTCTTCGGATTCACGCCCGCGACATAGGCTTCACGGCCGTTCGCGTATTCGCGGCAGGCGCGCGTGTGGAACTGGCCAGTCTTGCCGGTGATGCCCTGCGTGATGACCTTCGTGTCTTTGTTGATCAGAATCGACATGTAGTGACCTCTGTTCGTTTGGCGTCGCGATGCTCACGCACGCGCCGCCATTCGTATCTGGTGGAACGCTCTCTTAGGCTCGGTAAGCAGACGCGCTTACTTGCCTTCGGCAGCCGCGACGACCTTCTGCGCGGCTTCTTCCATGCTGTCGGCCGAGATGATCGGCAAGCCCGAATCCGCCAGCATCTTCTTGCCGAGGTCTTCGTTCGTGCCCTTCATGCGCACGACGAGCGGCACCTTCAGATCCACCGCCTTCGACGCCACGATCACGCCTTCCGCGATCACGTCGCAGCGCATGATGCCGCCGAAGATGTTGACGAGGATCGCCTTCAGGTTCGGGTTCTTCAGCATCAGCTTGAAGGCTTCGGTCACCTTTTCGGTGGTCGCGCCGCCGCCGACGTCGAGGAAGTTGGCCGGCTCGCCGCCGAACAGCTTGATGGTGTCCATCGTCGCCATCGCGAGGCCCGCGCCGTTCACCAGACAGCCGATGTTGCCATCGAGCGAGATGTAGGCGAGGTCGAACTTCGATGCTTCGACTTCAGCCGGATCTTCTTCGTCCAGATCGCGGTACGCGACGATTTCCGGATGACGGAACAGCGCGTTCGCATCGAAGTTGAACTTGGCGTCGAGCGCGATCACCTTGCCGTCGCCGGTCAGGATCAGCGGGTTGATTTCGGCGAGCGATGCGTCGGTGTCGAAGAAAGCCTTGTACAGGCCTTGCAGGATCGCGCGCGCTTGCGGCACCGATGCGTCGGGGATGCCGATCTTGCGGGCCAGGTCGTCCGCTTCCGCATCCTTCAGGCCCGTGGCGGGATCGACGGGCAGCTTGTGCAGCAGCTCGGGCGTCTTTTCCGCGACTTCTTCGATGTCCATGCCGCCTTCGCTCGACGCCATCACGACGATCTTCTGCGAAACGCGATCGAGCACGAGGCCGACGTACAGTTCCTTCTTGATGTCCGCGCCTTCTTCGATCAGCAGGCGATTCACCTTCTGGCCTTCGGGACCGGTCTGGTGCGTGACGAGCTGCATGCCGAGGATCTGGTTCGCGTACTCGCGGACCTGTTCGATCGACTTCGCGACCTTCACGCCGCCGCCCTTGCCGCGGCCGCCAGCGTGAATCTGCGCCTTGACGACCCAAACCGGACCGCCCAGCTCTTGCGCGGCCTTGACCGCATCATCCACCGAGAACACGGGTGTGCCGCGCGGGACCGCGACGCCGAATTTCCGCAGGATTTCCTTACCCTGGTACTCGTGAATCTTCATGCGTGATTCCTTCAGTCTGAGAGTTGGAGTGAACTTCTATGTGCTTGAACCGCTGATTTTTCGATTCTTCTTTGAATTCCGTGCGTGCGCGCAAGCGCTGCCTGCGCCCTACGAGGCGGATTTCGTCTCCGCCTTGTCCTGTACCGTCGTTGCGGATTCGGATGCGTCGGCCGGCGTGTAGCCGAACCACCGCGGGTAATACTCCCTGACCGCGGGCCCGTCAAAACGCAATGCGTGGCAACGGCCGAGCTGGAACGGCGGCTCGTCGTGCGCTGCAGTCGCGGGGTCCGATGCATCGGCTTGCTTGAACGGATTGCCGTCTTCGATCTTCCAGACGTCGCCGGCGAATGCCTGAATGGCGGCCGTCGGCAAGACACCGCACAACTCGGTGAGATGCGTGCAGCCGGCCGCGCCGCGCAGCACCTTGTTGGCTTCGCGGCGAAAACTTTGCAACAGATTGAGCCCGATGAGCTTGCGATAGACCGGATTGGACTCCGCGCACAGACCGCCATAAGGCGACCAGTCCGACGACGCTTCGACGTCGACGATGGTGAGCTTGCGGTCGATGGTAATGCGCAGCCAGAGTTCATGGATCGGCAGGCCGTGTGACCGGACGCCCGTCGCGAGGCGAAAGTCGCGCGGCTTCTCATCGGTTAGACAGGCTTCGATGTCCCACAGGCCGTCGTCACGCTCGAACGCTTCCAGCCGAATCACGCGACGATGGCGCAATTGTCGGGGAGCGGGAGGCGAGAGAGGCATGCTGGAGTGAGCCGGTACGGGGAAAACCGTGCAATTTTAGCATATTGGGTATTCCGGGCCGGGCATGCGCCTGACGATTGGAACGTGCGTGCGAATCGGGCTGGGCGGGTGCGGCGCTCAGTCGTCGACGGGCTCGTCGGTCCAGTCTTCGTCGCCGCCCTTGAGAATCTTCCCAATGGTGCCGCCAGAAAACCCGCGCGCGGCCAGAAAGCGCGCTTGTCTCGCGCGCTCGGCGGGCGTTTCGGGCAGCACGCCGTACTTCTTCTCCCACACGGCCTGAGCGCGTGCGGTTTCGGATTGCGCGAGCTTGTCCGCGGTTTCGCTGATGAGCGTGTCGCCGACGGCGTGGCGCTTCAGTTCGCTGATGATTCTGCTGCCACCCATGCGCGGCGCCCGCCGATGCACGACGCTTTCGACGAAGCGCTCGTTCGACAGCCAGCCATCACGTTCGAGACTGTCGAGCAATGTTTCGAGCGGATCGGCTTCTTCCGCATACGGACGCAGCTTTCGCGACAACTCCGCGCGGCTGTATTCGCGCCGCGAAAGAAAGCCGAGCGCGCGCGCCTTCAACGAGCGTTGCGGACGTTTGGGATCGTTGAGTTCGCTTGCCGAAGTCTTGCGAACGCGTTGGCTGGAACGGCTGTAGACCGATTCACCCGATTCGGCGCGCGCCGGTTCAACGGGCGCGCATTGTTCGAAGGGCTCGAAGGGATCTGCGTCTTCGAATGGGTCGCTGAAGGGAGTGGAGTCGGGCTCGGCGGGTTTGCGCGCAGGCTCGGCATGCGGTGCGCGATCAGCGGGACGTGCCTTCGGCTGCTCGGCCGCCTGCTTCAGCAAAGTGCGCGCTTGCTCCAGACGCGCGGCGCGTTCTCTGGTCTTGCGCGTGAATCCGCTCGACTTGGTCGATGCAGGGCGCCGCTCACTGCTCCGCTCGTAGCGACCGGCGGATTCGGAACCGTCGCCGGTTGCTTCATCCGCCGCGTCAGTCTTCGATCCGAACGGGCGCTTGCGCATCGTCCTTCAGGCCCGATGCTTACTCGGCGTCGGCGGCGTCCGCACCCGCGACGACGGCTTCACCCATCGCGGCCACGCCCAGCGATTCGCGGATCTTGTTCTCGATCTCGCGTGCGATGTCCGGATTCTCGCGCAGGAATTCGCGCGCGTTGTCCTTGCCCTGACCGATGCGATCACCGTTGTAGCTGTACCAGGCGCCCGCCTTGTCGACCAGCTTCGCCTGCACGCCCAGATCGATGATTTCGCCCTGACGCGAGATGCCTTCGCCATAAAGGATGTCGAAGATGGCCTCGCGGAACGGCGGCGACACCTTGTTCTTCACGACCTTCACGCGCGTCTCGTTGCCGATGACTTCGTCGTTCTTCTTGATCGAACCGATACGGCGGATATCCAGACGCACCGACGAATAGAACTTGAGCGCGTTGCCGCCCGTGGTGGTTTCCGGGTTGCCGAACATCACGCCGATCTTCATGCGGATCTGGTTGATGAAGATGACGAGGCAGTTCGTGCGCTTGATCGAGCCGGTGAGCTTGCGCAGCGCCTGCGACATCAGACGCGCCTGCAGACCCGGCAGCGAGTCGCCCATTTCGCCTTCGATTTCCGCTTTCGGCACGAGCGCCGCGACCGAGTCGATGACGATCATGTCGATGGAACCGGAGCGCACCAGCGCGTCCGTGATTTCCAGCGCCTGCTCGCCCGTGTCCGGCTGCGAGATCAGCAGTTCCTGCACGTTCACGCCGAGCTTGCCCGCGTATTGCACGTCGAGCGCGTGTTCCGCGTCGATGAACGCCGCCGTGCCGCCGAGCTTCTGCATCTCGGCGATCACCTGCAGCGTGAGCGTGGTCTTGCCCGACGACTCGGGACCGTAGATTTCCACGACACGCCCGCGCGGCAGACCGCCGACGCCGAGCGCGATGTCCAGTCCGAGCGAACCGGTGGACACCACCTGAATGTCTTCGACCGCCTCACCTGCGCCGAGCCGCATGATCGACCCTTTGCCGAATTGCTTTTCGATCTGCGAGAGCGCGGCGGCCAGGGCTTTGCTCTTGTCCGCAGTCATTCCAGCCGGGCCTTTCTTGCTTTCTTCCATGAATCGTCCTTTGCTATGATGAACGGCGTCTGAGGCAGTGTTCACGGGCTCTTTTCGCAGCTAACACAAGCATACGAAACCGCCTTTCTCACTCACGCAGACACTGTATAAAAAAACAGTAGTTTTTGCAAGCATGGATGCGCGTGGCGCAGCTTTTTTTCCACGTCGCGCGACCCGCGCAAAAACCACGACACACTGGAGACCGCCGCGCCGGGCGACGAACCGTGCCGGCAATGCCGATGCGCTTCATCGCGCGAGGCATGGCGTACAAAGGCGCACACGACGATGCGAATCCTCATTGCCGAAGACGACAGCATACTCGCGGACGGCCTCGTCCGATCACTCCGCCAATCGGGATACGCCGTAGACCATGTCAGGCATGGCGTCGAGGCGGACACCGCGCTTTCCCTTCAGACTTTCGACCTGCTGATCCTCGATCTCGGCCTGCCGCTCATGCCCGGTCTCGAAGTGCTGCGACGCCTGCGCGCGCGCAATTCACAGATGCCCGTGCTGATCCTCACCGCCGCCGACAGCGTCGACGAACGCGTGAAAGGCCTCGATCTCGGCGCGGACGACTATATGGCGAAACCCTTCGCGCTCAACGAACTCGAAGCGCGCGTGCGGGCGTTGACCCGGCGCGGCGCGGGCGGCGGCCCGACGGTCGTGAAACACGGTTCGCTCACGTTCGATCAGGTGGGACGCATCGCGACGATCGGCGATCAGGTGATCGATCTCTCCGCGCGCGAGCTCGGCGTGCTCGAAGTGCTGCTGCAAAGAACCGGCCGGCTCGTATCGAAAGAACAGCTCGTCAATCATCTGTGCGAGTGGGGCGAGGAAGTCAGCAACAACGCGATCGAGGTCTACGTGCATCGGCTGCGCAAGAAGATCGAGCCGAGCGGCGCGAAGATCATCACCGTGCGCGGTCTCGGCTACACGCTGGAGAAGGCGGGTGTCACGGCGAACGGCGCACACGGCGCGAGCCCGCCGCCATCGGGCGAAACCGCCAGCCAGCACTATAAGTAAGCCGCATGGCGTCGCCCGCTTCCACCGAATCGCACGAGTCGAAAATCCACGCCGAAGCGGGCGCCGCCGATTCCGACGCCGAGCGCGACGCGCGCTACGCCAACCCGTTCGCGCCGCCCGACGAACTCGAGCCCGACGACGAAACGCATCCGCGCTCGCTGTTCGGCGAGATTCTCGACTGGATGCTCGCGCCGCTTCTGCTGCTCTGGCCGATGAGCATCGCGGTGACGTATCTCGTCGCGAAGTCGATCGCGAACGGCCCGTTCGACCGCGCGCTCGAAGCCGATGCCTATGTGCTCGCGCGCCAGATCCAGCCCGTCAACGGCGTCGCCGAATTGCGGCTTCCCGATGCGACGCGCGATTTCCTGCGCGCCGACAACGTCGACAGCGTGTTCTTCCAGGTCCTCGGCACGCGCGGCGAGCTGGTCGGCGGCGACCGCGACATGCCCTTGCCGCACGACGACGACCGTCCGCAGCCCGGCATCGTCGAGTTTCGCGACGACGTGCTGCGCGGCAACGACATCCGCGTCGCCTATACGACCGTCGATCTGCCGCAACTCGCTCCCGGACGCGATCCGGACAGCACGCAGCCGGTGCTCGTGCAGGTGGCCGAAACGCTCGACAAGCGCAGCCAGCTCGCCAACGACATCATCAAGGGCGTGATCCTTCCGCAGTTCGTGATCCTGCCGCTCGCGATCATCCTCGTGTGGTTCGGGCTCTCGCGGGGGCTCGCGCCGCTGCATGCGCTGCAATCGAACATCCGCGCGCGCCGTCCCGACGATCTCTCGCCGCTCCAGGCCGGCAGCGCGCCGCCGGAGATCGCGCCGCTCGTCGCGTCGTTCAACGATCTGCTGACGCGCCTCGAACAGAACATGGAGTTCCAGAAGCGCTTTATCGCCGATGCCGCGCATCAGATGAAGACGCCGCTTGCGGGCCTGCGCATGCAGGCCGAACTGGCGATGCGCCAGGATGTATCGGCGGAAGTGCAGCGTTCGCTCGAACAGATCGCGACCAGCTCCGAGCACGCGGCGCGCCTCGTCACGCAATTGCTCGCGCTCGCGCGAGCCGAGAATCGGGCGACCGGGCAGATCTTCACGCGCATCGTGCTGACCGACCTCGCGCGGCTCGCCGTGCGCGACTGGGTGCAAGCCGCGCTCGCCAAGCGCATGGACCTCGGTTATGAAGAGCCGCCGTTCCCGGTCGAGGTGGAAGGCAATGTCGTGATGCTGCGCGAGATGCTGTCGAACCTGATCGACAACGCGATCCGATACACGCCGGCGGGCGGGCGCATCACCGTGCGCGTGCGGACCGACGACAGCGATCTCGATCTCGTGTATCTCGAAGTGGAAGACACGGGACTCGGGATTCCTGCGGCGGAGCGCGAACGCGTGGTCGAGCGGTTCTACCGCATCCTCGGACGTGAAGGCGACGGCAGCGGCCTCGGCCTTGCGATCGTCAAGGAGATCGCGGCGATGCACGGCGGCGCGCTTGCTATCGAGGATCACGTCTATCAGGAGAGCCCGCGTCGCGCCGGAACCCTCGTGCGCGTCAGCCTGCAGCGGGTTTTTCCTGCCCGGGACAAACCCTGAGCGTCAGGATCGAGAAATTGCTGTAGACACGCGAGAAGAACGACATTAGGCGAATTTAAACGATCGTTCTAAACGGATGCGCGACAAATCCGCGCAATTAGGAATTTCTTCGAGCGCCCGGACTTCCGAGTCCGCGTCAGAACGCCGTAAGTTTTCGTTCCAATAATCGTTGCACCGGAGCCGCCTAGTCGCGGACCGACATATTCGAATATCAAATCAGGAGACGATATGGCTACGGTTGAGGGGCGCGTGTCACACGCACCGATGACGGCGGAGGAGAAGAAAGTCATCTTCGCCTCGTCGCTCGGCACGGTGTTCGAATGGTATGACTTCTATCTGGCGGGCTCGCTCGCCGTCTACATCAGCAAGACCTTTTTCTCCGGCGTCAATCCGACAGCGGGCTTCATCTTCACCTTGCTGGGTTTCGCGGCGGGCTTCGCGGTGCGGCCGTTCGGCGCGATCGTGTTCGGGCGGCTCGGCGACATGGTCGGACGCAAGTACACGTTCCTCGTGACGATCGTCATCATGGGTCTGTCGACGTTCCTGATCGGCTTCCTGCCCGGATACGCGACGATCGGCATCGCGGCGCCAGTGATCTTCATCGCGATGCGGCTGTTGCAGGGTCTCGCGCTCGGCGGCGAATACGGCGGCGCGGCGACGTATGTCGCGGAACATGCGCCTTCGAACAAGCGCGGCGCGTGGACGGCGTGGATCCAGACCACGGCGACGCTCGGCCTGTTCATCTCGCTGATCGTGATTCTCGCGGTTCGCACGATCATGGGCGAGGAGCAGTTCGGCGCGTGGGGCTGGCGCATCCCGTTCCTCGTATCGATCCTGCTGCTCGCGATCTCGGTGTGGATCCGCATGAAGCTGCACGAGTCGCCCGTGTTCGAGCGCATCAAGGCCGAGGGCAAGACCTCGAAGGCGCCGCTCACGGAAGCGTTCGGCGAGTGGAAGAACCTGAAGATCGTGCTGCTCGCGCTGTTCGGCCTGACGGCGGGTCAGGCCGTCGTGTGGTACACGGGCCAGTTCTACTCCCTCTTCTTCCTCACGCAGACGCTGAAGGTCGATGGCACCAGCGCGAACATCATGGTGGCCGTCGCGCTCTTGATCGGCACGCCGTTCTTCGTGTTCTTCGGGTCGCTGTCGGATCGTATCGGGCGCAAGCCGATCATCATGGCGGGCTGCCTGATCGCCGCGCTCTCCTTCTTCCCGCTCTTCAAGGCGCTCGCGCACTACACCAACCCGACGCTCGAAGCCGCGACGCAGAAGTCGCCGATCGTCGTGATCGCCAATCCGGACGAGTGCTCGTTCCAGTTCAATCCGGTGGGCACGGCGAAGTTCACGAGCTCCTGCGATATCGCGAAGAGCGCGCTGTCGAAGGCGGGTCTGAACTATGAGAACGTGGCGGCGCCGGCGGGCACGCAGGCGCAGATCAAGGTCGGCGAGACCGTGGTGAACACCTACGACGGCAAGGCCGGCGATGCGAAGGCGCAAGGTGCGGCGTTCGACAAGACGCTCGCCGGCACGCTGAAGAGCGCGGGCTATCCGGCGAAGGCCGATCCGGCGCTGATCAACTGGCCCATGGCGATCGTGATCCTGACGATCCTCGTGATCTTCGTGACGATGGTGTATGGGCCGATCGCGGCGATGCTGGTCGAGATGTTCCCGGCGCGGATCCGCTATACGTCGATGTCGCTGCCGTATCACATCGGCAATGGCTGGTTCGGCGGCTTCCTGCCGGCGACGGCCTTCGCGATCGTCGCGGCCAAGGGCGATATCTACTCGGGGCTGTGGTATCCGATCGTGATCGCGCTGGCGACGTTCGTGATCGGCATGCTGTTCGTGAAGGACACGCGCAAGTCGAACGTGTATCACGAGGATTGATGCTGGCCGCTCTTAAGAAATCGTAGAGGAGGGGTTGACAGTGCGATCGCCCCTCGCCATAATCTCGTTTCTTTCGGCGAATTAGCTCAGTCGGTTAGAGCGACGGAATCATAATCCGCAGGTCCGGGGTTCGAATCCCTGATTCGCCACCAGTTTCAAGAAAAAGCCGCTGTCCCACAGGGACAGCGGCTTTTTGCTTTGCGCTCACGCGACCGCCTGCCCCGCGTCGCGCTCATGCTTAAATAGCACGTTCGCCTCATCAAACATCAACGTGCCCACCTTCGACCAACTCGCCGCGACCATCCGCGACCGTTTCCCCGACCTGAGCCCGCAATTCCAGGCCGGCGCCGCCTTCCTGCTCGACTATCCCGACGAAGTCGCCGTCCTCTCGATGCGCAAGGTCGCCGAACGCGCGAAGGTCCAGCCCGCCGCGATGGTCCGTCTCTCGCAACAGCTCGGCTTCCCCGGCTGGAACGAGTTGCGCGAAATCTTCGTGAGCCGCGTGCGCACGCGCCCCGAACCACTGACGACACGCGCCCGCTCGCTAGTCAAAGGCGGCGCCGACACTCATCTGGGCCGCGATCTCGCACAAGCGCAATCGCACAATCTCGAACTCACGCTGGCGCAAAACGCCGACAGCGTCATCGACGCGGCGAAGACCTTGAAGAAAGCGTCGCACGTGCACGTCGCGGGCTTTCGGTCGTGCTATCCCGTCGCGTTCGGTCTGCTCTACGGTTATCGCCTGTTCCGCCCATCGGTGAGCCTCGTGAACGGTGAAGCCGGCACGCTCGAAATGCAGTTGCGCGGCATCGAGAAGCGGCATGCGGCGGTCGTTGTCAGCTTCGCGCCGTATTCGGTCGAAGCGGTGCGCGTCGCGCAGGCGGCGATCGAGCGCGGCGCGAAGCTCATCGCGCTCACCGACAGCGCCGTGTCGCCCATTGCATTGAACGCGGATCACACGCTGATCTTCGCGCACGAATCGCCGTCGTTCTTTCCGTCGCTCGTCGCGGCATCGGCGCTCGCGGAGATGCTCGTCGCGCAATTGCTCGCGCTCGAAGGAAAGGACGCGATCGCCAATCTCGAACAGGCCGAAGCCGCGCTCCACTCGCAAGGCGCCTACGCCGCAAACTAGCCGGGCGCGTCGTTCGCAACACCGCGGATAGCACGCTCGCCATTGACAACATATGTTGTTTTAGAGTTAGAATTACGCATCGCGTGTTGTACGCGCATTCGAAGGCAGGCACCATGACCACGGTATTTCATCGCGCGCCGCGCGCCAGGCTTCCCGTCGCCGTACGCGGCGACGGCATCGAGATCGTCGATTCGAACGGCAAACGCTATATCGACGCATGCGGCGGCGCGGCGGTCTCGTGTCTCGGCCATAGCCATCCGCGCGTGATCGAAGCCATTCAGCGCCAGGTGCAGCAGTTGCCCTACGCGCACACGTCCTTCTTCACGACCGAGCCGGCCGAGGAACTCGCCGACCGGCTCATCGAAACCGCGCCCAAAAATCTCGGTCACGTGTATTTCGTGTCGGGCGGATCGGAAGCGATGGAAGCGGCGCTCAAGCTCGCGCGCCAATATTTCGTCGAGAAAGGGCAAGCGGCGCGGCGGCACTTCATCGCGCGTCGACAGAGCTATCACGGCAACACGCTCGGCGCGCTCGCGATCGGCGGCAACGCGTGGCGGCGCGAGCCGTTCCTGCCGATTCTGATCGAAGCGCATCACGTCACGCCGTGCTTCGCGTATCGCGAGCAGCAGGCAGGCGAAACCGACGCAGCGTTCGCGCAACGCCTCGCCGACGAACTCGAAGCGAAGATTCTCGAACTCGGGCCGGAATCGGTGGCGGCGTTCGTCGCGGAAACGGTCGTCGGCGCGACGGCGGGCGCGGTGCCGCCAGTGCGCGAATACTTCCGCAAGATCCGCGCGGTCTGCAACAAGTACGGCGTGCTGCTGATCCTCGACGAAGTGATGTCGGGCATGGGCCGCACCGGCTATCTGTTCGCGTGCGAGGAGGACGGCGTGTCGCCCGACATTCTCGCGATCGCAAAGGGCCTCGGCGCGGGCTATCAGCCGATCGGCGCGACGCTCGTCAGCAACGAGATCTTCGATACGATCGTCGGCGGCTCGGGCTTCTTCCAGCACGGTCATACGTATATCGGTCACGCGACGGCGTGCGCGGCGGCGCTCGAAGTGCAAAAGGTCATCGCCGAAGACAACCTGCTCGACAATGTGAAGGCGCGCGGCGAGCAACTGCGCGCGGCATTGCGCGAGCGTCACGCGAATCATCCGTTCATCGGCGATGTGCGCGGGCGCGGCCTCTTCACCGGCGTCGAACTCGTGCAGGATCGCGCCAGCAAGACGCCGTTCGATCCGAAGCACAAGCTGCACGCGCACATCAAGAGCGAAGCGATGAAGCGCGGCCTGATGGTCTATCCGATGGGCGGCACCGTCGATGGCAGAATCGGCGACCACGTGCTTATCGCGCCGCCGTTCATCACGACGAGCGCGCAGATCGAGACGATCGTCGAGCGGCTTTCGGACGCCATCGACGGCGCGCTCGGCGTCATCGGCATGAAGACGGCATGAAGGCGGCATGACATGAACAAGAGACTCCCCGACTTCCAGATCGCGACCGCCTCCGACGAACAGAAAGCCGTTCTGCAGGATATCCTGAGCGGTCCGCGCGGCAATCTCAACGGACCGTTCCTCGGCTGGATCTTCAGCCCCGAACTCGCGCAGCACGCGCAAAAGCTCGGCGCGTTCTGCCGCTACGACACCGGTCTGCCGCTGCGCCTGTCCGAACTCGCGATTCTCGTCACGGCGGCGCGCTGGCGCTCGCAGGCGGAATGGCACATCCATCATCCGATCGCGCTCGACGCAGGCCTCTCCGCCGATATCGCCGAAGCGCTGCGCACGAATCGAACCCCGACGTTCGCAGATGCCGACGACAAACTCATCTTCGATTTCGCGACCGAACTCTACGAAACGAAACGCGTCAGCGACGCGACCTACGACGCCGCCGTCGCGCGCTTCGGGCATGTCGTGGTGGTGAATCTCGTCGGCTTGCTGGGCTATTACGCGCTCGTCGCTATGACGCTCAACACCTTCGGCATGCGCGCCGAAGGGCAGACGGATCTGCCCTTCGCGGAGTAAGCGCGCCGGCGCGCAACGTCACTCGAACGCCTTGTCGTTCGGCTCGGCGTAGAGCTTCTTCATCGTTTCGCTCATCGGGAAATCGAAGTTGATGTTCTTCGGCGGGACGGGCTTCATGAACCACTTGTCGTACATCGCCCTGATTTCGGGGCTTTTCATCGTCTGGCTCATCGCGTCGTCGACGAGTTTCTTGAATTCCGGATCGCCCTTGCGCAACATGAAGCCGTATGCCTCCGACGACTGCGGCGTGCCGACCAGCACCCAGTCGGCGGGCTTCGCGGTCAGCGAGCGCGTACCGGCCAGCAGCACGTCGTCCATCATGTAGGCCACCGCGCGTCCGGTCTCCAGCGTCGAGCGCCCTTCCCCATAGTCCTTCGCGCTGATGATGCTCATGTTCATCTTCTTTTCTTCATTCATCTTGCGCAGGATGCGCTCGGACGTCGTGCCCTGATTCGTCACGACGGTCTTGCCCGCGAGATCGGGAAAGTCCTTGATGCCGGAATCCTTTTTCGTCAGGAGGCGCGTCGTCGCGACGAAGAAGGTATCGGAGAAGGCGACCTGATTCTGCCGCGCCGTGAGATTGGTCGTCACGCCGCATTCGAGGTCGACGGTACCGTTCTGCACCAGCGATATACGGTTCTGCGACGTCACCGGAATGAAGCGCACGCGTAAATCCGCATGTCCGGTTTTCGCCTTGACCGCGTCGATCACCTTGTTGCACAGATCCTGCGAAAAGCCGATGACGTTGTTGCCCGCATCGACATACGAGAACGGCACCGAAGTTTCGCGATGACCGATCGCGATCAGGTTCACGCTCTGCACTTTGGCGAGCGTCGATTGGCCGTCCTGGCCGTAGCTCGCGCCCGTGACCAGCGTTAGCGCAGCAAACGCAGCGGCGGATGCGAAAAGCGGCGTGGATTTCATGGCGTCCTCTGTTCGGGTAAAATGATACATATGTTGCCATCAACAAAATAAATGCAACATATGTATTCACCCTGACGTGGGTTCGCCGGCGCGCGCCGCGACTTTTGCTTACAAATGTCACAGCATTCGCGTCCACCGCGCGCGCCGGGCGGCGTTATAGCTGGCAGGCACCCACAGGAGTCGCTGTCATGAACGCCGTTCCCGAGATTCAAACCAAGCCGTCCCGCATTCATCCGCTCGTCGCGGCTGCCGCCGTGTCGATCATCCTCGCGTGCGGCACCGGCGTAGCGGCAATGACAGGCTTGCTGCCATCGTCCAAAGCCACCGCGACGACGGCCACGGCCACGGCCGCGCCGCTCGTCGAAGCGCAAACAGCCAGGCCCGCGCCCGCCGCGCAGGCTTCGCAGCCGGAGACTACGCAGAGCGCGTCGCTGCCGCGCGCCGTGCGCGGCCATCATCCGACGCCGGTCCACCGACCCGCGCCGGCGCAGGAAAGCACGTCATACACGCCGAATCCCGCACCCGCCTACGATCCGTACGCAGGCGAGGTGACGGCCGTGAACACGGTGCAGAGCGCTCAGCCGACGACCGGCATCGGCGCGATCGGCGGCGCGGTGGTCGGCGGACTCGCCGGCACGCAGATCGGCAACGGACGCGGCCGCACGGCGGCGACGATCATCGGCGCGATCGGCGGCGGGCTCGCGGGCAATCAGATCGAACACGTGGTTCACAAGTCGACGACGTATCAGGTGCAGGTCCGCATGAACGACGGCAGCGTGCGCAGCTTCAACTACGAGGCCGCGCCTGGCGTGGCCGTCGGCCAGAAGGTGCATGTCTCGGGCGAAACGCTGACGCCCGCATGAGCCTCGACGCCTCATCGCCTTAAGGCACAGCTAATTTTCCGCTGCGATGATGCGTTGCATGTCAGACGCTAAGAGACCCTCTCCGGGAGCACTGTCGTGAAGAAGAAATCGACGAACATGAAGTCCGGCCGTCCTTCGATGTCGCCGCTGCTGCGCGCGTTGACCTATAGCCGCGCGGCGCGCGAACCGATGATCGACGCCATGCTGCTGCAGTGCTACGCGGCGCTCGACGCGTTTCATCGCGGGCACGGTTCGCAGGCGCTCTTCATGACCTTGTGCCGTCATCTGCTGGTCGCCGAAGAGTTGTGCCAGTTCGGCCACGCGCCCGAATGCGAGCACGACATCACGCTCGCGCATGAAGCGCTGGTGGAACTGGATGCGCGTCATTCCGCCGATGCCGCCTGGACGCTCGACGACGATGAACACGCGCGCCTGTGCACGGCGCTCGACGTGTTCGCCGCGCAACTCGAAGACGCGACGCTCGAACACATCGCGCAAGCCGAAGCGCGCATGGTCACGCAATCGCTCGTCGCGGCGAACATGCGCTCGGGCATCGGGCACGCGCAGGCGGTGTCATCGGCCGGTTGAAAAAAGCGCGCTGCAGATCAGGGCTTTCCCGCAATGGGCTTATCATTCAGCCGATGTGTTTGCGACCGTACATTCATAGGATATGGGGTTGGCAATACTTGTTCCAGCGCACGGGGGGAAGCAGCAAAACGCGCTGAGAGACCGACAAACAGGATGGGCGGCACTCCGCCGGGTCGTGGGTAAAAGCAGCGCGCAACAAAAAAATCAAAGCGCGCCTTTTTGCCAACGATACGGCGAGTCGCAGGCGAAGGATGCCAGCGCTCCGACAAAGAAGCTCAAAAGCCGGCATTTGCCGGCTTTTTCTTTTTGCGACATCCCCGGCATTGCACGTTTCCGGATGCTCGCCACGTTGCGCGCGTAACATGAAGCCGCGCGTCGGCGCGCTTCTCACTGTTACGAGCGGAGACAGACCATGAGCGCCTATCCGAAGGACCGCACGGCTCTGCTGTTCGTGGACCCCTACAACGACTTTCTCGCCGATGGCGGCAAGCTCTGGCCGCGCGTCGCGCACACGCGCAACGCCGCGCACCTGCATGAGAACCTGAAACGCGTCACCTCGGCGGCGCGCGAGCGCGGTTTGCCGGTGTTCATCGTGCCCCATCGTCGCTTCGAGCCGGGCGACATCGATGCGTGGACACATCCATCGCCCTATTTGCAGACAGCGGCGAAATCGCTGATCTTCGGCAAAGGGACCTGGGGCGGCGAATGGTTTCCCGACTTCGCGCCGCAACCCGGTGACACTGTCGTGAAAGAGCACTGGATGAGCAGCGGCTTCGCGAACACCGATCTCGACTTCCTGCTGAAGCAGCGCGGTGTGTCGCACGTGATTCTGATTGGACTCGTGGCGAATACCTGCATCGAGGCGACCGGACGCTTCGCCGCCGAACTCGGCTATCACGTGACGCTCGTGCGCGACGCGACCGCCGCATTCTCCGACGAAGCGCTGCACGCCGCGCATGAAATCAACGCGCGCACCTACGCGCACGCGTTGCTGACGACAGACGAACTGCTCGCGGCGCTGAACGGCGCCTGAGCCCAAATCAGCGATAGCTGGCGAATACGTCCCGCGCGCAGTCGACGCACCATCGGCGCGACGCCGCGTCGGCGCTGGCATCCCACACGTGGCCGTACGCGCATTGCCAGCGCAACGGCGTCGCGACGTCCACGAAACGGCGCGACAGCAGCGCGCCGCCCCGCACTTGCGCCAGTTCGCGCAGGCGCTTGGTCTCCAGCTCGCGCCGCTCGGTCGCGCAATTCATGCAGCGCACATTCTGCGCGACCGCGAGCGTCCTGTCCCAGCGATGCCCCCGGTCACAATCCCAGCGTGAAATCACTTTCTCGCCGGGGTCGCTCAGCGCCTGATCGCGAAAGTTCGACGCCTCGTCCATCAGACGAAGGCGCGTGTCGCTGGTAACGGAATCGGTCATCGTTTTCATGCCTGGATGCCTGTGAATCAGCGCTGGCCGCCGCGGATCGATTCGGAACGCGAAGTCGTCACGACGATGCCGTCAGGCCCGAAGTGCGCGTTGAACATCGCGTCCTGATTCACGCCGTCTTCGAGCCAGTGCCAGCTCCAGACGCGCTCCTTCTTCAGGCGATATTCCGCGATCTCGGTCGGCTTGCCGAGCAGCCTGCGGACTTCGTCCATCGTCATGCCGGGGCGCACTTTCGCGAAATTCTCGGCGGTCAGCACCTGCGTCGCGGAAACGAAGCGGCCATTCGCGTCGAGATCGACCATGTACGTAGTGGTGCCCGCCGGCCCGCGCGGATACTCCAGCCGCTTGCTGCCGTCCGTGAATGCGCGCTCCGTTTCCGGCTCGCCCATCTGATCGCGAATCTGCGCCTCGGTCGTGACGCCCGGCTGCAGATTCTTGAGCAGCAGATTGTCCGGCTTCACCGCATTGAAAAATGCCTTGAGCTTGTTCAACGCTTCCTCGCTCTGCTGCTGATCGCAGGCGGACAGCAGCGACATCGACGACACCGCGAGCAGCGCGGCCATCACGGTCTTCTTCACCTTCGACTCCCCTTCTCGCGCGCCGGATCAGCCGCCCGCCGCGCCGAGCAACGGCATCGGATCGACTGCGGCGCCGGACTTTCTCACTTCGAAATGCAGCGCCGGCGTGCCGCCCGGCCCGGTACCCATGTCCGCGATGGTGGCGCCCTGCTTCACCGTGTCGCCTTCCTTCACGAGCAGCTTCTCGTTGTAGGCATAGGCAGTCAGATAGTCGTTGCCGTGCTTGACGATGATCATGCGCCCGTAGGCGCGCAGGCCGCTGCCCGCGTACACCACCTTGCCCGCCGCCGCCGCCTTGACCGGCTGCCCGACCTTGCCTTCGATATCGATGCCCTTGTTGCCGCTCGCGCCGAACTTGCGCACGACGTCGCCATGCGCGGGCCAGGCGAACGTGCCCTTGGACGCGCTCGCGGCGACCGTGGGTTGACGCTCTTCGCTCGGCGCGGGTTTATCGGCCGCGGGTTTATCGGCTGCGGGCTTTTGCGCCGCCGATTTCTCCGGCGTCGGCAGAAGCGGCGGCTGCGCGGTTTTCGATGCAACGGATGCCGGCGCCGATGCGCCCGGTGGCGTGACACGCAGCACCTGCCCGATGTTCACCTGCCTGCTTTCGGGCAGGGTGTTCCACTTCGCCAGATCCTCGGGCTTCTGCTTGAAGGTGCGCGAAATGCCGTAGAGCGTGTCGCCCGGTTTCACGCGATAGAAGCCCGGCTCGACGGGCGCTGCGGTCGCCGGCCCGAGCGGCACGACCGGCGCGGGCGTCACGACCGGCGACGTGCTCTGCACGACCGGCGGCGCGCTCAGCGCCGAATTCTCGACGATGGGCGCGGGCGTGCGCGGTGTCGACGTACATCCCGCCAGCCCGCCGGCCATCGCCGCCGCGAGCGCCACGCTCGCGATCGCCCCGCGCGAGTTCGTCCCGAAACCTTCCTTGTGCACCACCACCCGCTTTCTCATGCTTGTCGTCTTGAACTATTTCAACGCGCCGGCGCGTATTCGCACGCGCGGCGTCTCTATCACGCGCAAAGGCTGATCGCCACACCGTACACCGCCGTGCCGCCGCATCGGAGGATGCCACAGCCGGTCAGCGACGCCGCGAATGCAAGCGCGATTAACACTGCGGAAATCGCGCGCACCCGCCCACCCACGTAAATCTCAGATTCTTAAGAAACACGATCTCGCCAGCATAAAACATTACAGAAACAATTTCGCCACAGTGACCTAAACGACACACTTCACGAAACCAACGCGCAAACCCTTTGGCATTCTAAATTTTTGACGTAAACGGTCGCGTCCACGCGTTGCCTGCCGCCCGGGTCATTCGCGCGCGGCTGCATCGACAATCCTTGACAGTTGACAGCCCCTTCCGACGGCCATTTCCGCTACATTCCCCGCGCCCGGATGCAGGTCTCGCCTGCATCCCGCACCTTCAATTCTGACAGGAGTCTCAGCGTATGCATCTCATGCAACACGGCATCATCCTCAGCCTGATCATCGGCGGCGTGGCAGGCTGGCTTGCCGGCCTCATCATGAACGGCAGCGGCTTCGGTGTGATCGTGGACATCATCGTCGGCATCGTCGGCGGGGTCGTCGGCGGATGGATCTTCGGCACGCTCGGCATTTCGTTCGGCGGCGGGATCCTCGGCACGCTGATCACGGCTGTGATCGGTGCGGTCGTGCTGCTGTTCATCATCCGCCTGTTCCGACGCGGCTAAAGCGAAGCACGGCGCTCCGCGGCTTCGCGGGCGCCGCGCGATCATCAAGCCTTCGAATTGCGACGGCTCATCTTCCACAGCGCGCCAAGCGCGATCGGCACGACTGCCGCACCGATCCCCACCAGCACGATCACGTTCAGATACTGCTTGATGAACGGAATATTGCCGAAGAAATAGCCGAGCAATACGAGCAGCAGCACCCAGATCAGCGCGCCCATAATATTGAAGAGCTGAAAGCGCGCGTGACTCATCGCCGATACGCCCGCGACGAACGGCGCGAAGGTCCGCACCACCGGCACGAAGCGCGCGATCACGATGGTCTTGCCGCCGTGCTTCTCATAGAAGTTATGGGTCTTTTGCAGCGCGGCGCGGTCGAGAAAGCGTTCGAGCACGGGAATGTTCGTGTCGAAGACTTTCGGCCCGATCGCGCGGCCGATCCAGTAATTCAGCGTGTTGCCCGTGATCGCCGCGACGAGCAGAAGCGCAATCAGCGCGAACAGATCCATCTCGTGCGACGCCGCGAACGCACCGCCGATGAACAGCAGCGAATCGCCCGGCAGGAACGGGAACACGACGAGCCCGGTTTCGCAGAACACGATCAGGAACAACACCGCGTAGACCCAGGCGCCGTAATTCTGGATGAAGACACCGAGCGATTTGTCGATGTGTAGGATGAGTCCCAGGAATTGCAGCAGCGTGTCCAAAAATCTTTCCTCAAAAAATTGAGCCGGCGCCGGAAAACCGGCGCATCGGCAACGAATGCGGGAGTCGCGTCATGATACCGAAGTGGCGCGGCGCGTCTGTTAAAAAAGCCGTCTTTGGCCGCCATCCGCCAGCACGTTGGCGGGCAAGCGGCGCAAGGTTGCGAATCGTTATAATTTCGCCATGGCCGATCTCAACGAACCTTCCGCCGGCGCCCTGACAGCCGCTTTGACAGTCGATGGCGCGCGCCGTTCGCGCGCCATCGCCCCGCTGCCCGATCAGCTCATCAGCCAGATCGCGGCGGGCGAGGTGGTGGAGCGGCCGGCGTCGGTCGTCAAGGAACTGCTCGAAAACGCCCTCGACGCGGGCGCGACGACCCTGCGCATCGCGCTCGACGAAGGCGGCGTGAAACGCATCGTGGTCGCCGACGACGGCTGCGGCATCGCGCCGAACGAACTGCCGCTCGCGCTCATGCGTCACGCGACGAGCAAGATCCGCTCGCTCGCCGATCTCGAAGCCGTCGCGACGCTCGGGTTTCGCGGCGAGGCGATCGCATCGATCGCGTCGGTCGCCGAACTGTTCATCACGAGCCGTACGGAAAGCTGCGCGCACGCAACCCGCATCGACGCGCAAACGGGCGCGCTCTCGCCCGCCGCGGGCACCGTCGGCACGACCATGGAAGTGCGCGAGCTGTACTTCAACACGCCTGCGCGCCGCAAGTTCCTGAAGAGCGAGCAGACCGAGCTCGGCCATTGCCTCGAAGTGATCCGCCGCATGGCGCTCGCGCGGCCGGATGTCGCGATTTCGGTGATGCACAACGGCAAGGCCGTCGAGCACTGGAACGCGAGCGACCCGCAAACGCGCGTCGCGAAGATTCTCGGCGAGGTGTTCGAAACCGCGCATCTGCCGCTCGACGAGCGCGCCGGGCCACTCGCCGTGTATGGCTGCGCTGGACTGCCGACCGCGAGCCGCGGCCGCGCCGACCAGCAGTATTTCTTCGTGAACGGCCGCTTCGTGCGCGACAAGCTGCTCACGCACGCCGTGCGCGCCGCGTATGAAGACGTGCTGCACGGCAATCGCTATCCGGCATACGTGCTGTTTCTCGATCTGCCGCCCGAATCGGTCGATGTGAACGTGCATCCGTCGAAGATCGAAGTGCGTTTTCGCGATTCGCGCTCGATTCACCAGTACGTTTTTCACGCCGTGCAGCGCGCGCTCGCGCGGCATGCGGGCGCTTCGCCGGAGACGACTTCGGGCGGGCACGCGGCGCAGTTGCAGCCGACCGGCACGGCGTTGTTCAGTGCCAAGCCTTTCGTCGGCACGCCGGACGCGCTGCATCTGAAAAGCGAGAACGGCACGAACTGGCTGCGCCAGTCGCGCATGACGCAGGGCACGCTGCCGGTCGCGCAGCCGCTCGCGCTGTATGACGCGCTGTTCGGCCGCAAGGACACCGGCGCGGGCACAGCGGACGCGGCAACGACCGTCGACACGCCCTACCCGAGCGTGAGCGAGCGGCCATCGGCGCCGGTCATCGCGAGCGACAGCGCACTCGATCACGCCGACGAGCAGCCGCTCGGCTTCGCCGTCGGCCAGATTCACGGCATTTACGTGCTCGCGCAGAACGCGCGCGGGCTCGTGATCGTCGACATGCACGCCGCGCACGAGCGCATTCTCTACGAGCAGTTCAAGCACGCGATCGCCGATCGCGCGATCGCCGTGCAGCCACTCTTGATTCCCGTGTCGATGACGGCCGATCCGGTCGAGATCGGCGTCGTCGAGGAAGAGCGCGACACGCTCGATGCACTCGGCTTCGATCTCGCGGTGCTCTCGCCCACATCCATCGCGATTCGCGCCGTGCCCGCGCTGCTGAAGGACGCCGACCTGCAATCGCTCGCGCGCGCGGTGCTCGCGGATCTGCACGCGTATGGCGGATCGCGCGTGCTGACCGAGCGTCAGCACGAATTGCTCGGCACGCTCGCCTGCCACAACGCGGTGCGCGCGAACCGCCGGCTCACGCTCGACGAGATGAACGCGCTGCTGCGCCAGATGGAAGCGACCGAGCGCGCCGATCAATGCAATCATGGCCGGCCGACGTGGTATCAACTCACGCTCGCCGATCTCGACCGCCTTTTCATGCGCGGACAATGAGCGATACCGCTTTGCCTGTGGCCTGTCTGCTGGGGCCGACGGCGTCCGGCAAGACGGCGGCGGCGCTCGCGTTCGCGGCGCGGCATCCGGTCGAGATCGTCAGTGTGGATTCGGCGCTGGTCTACCGCGAGATGGATATCGGCACGGCCAAGCCGAACGCGGAGGAACGCGCGGCGGCGGTCCATCATCTGATCGACATCATCGATCCTGCCGAGACGTATTCGGCCGCGCAGTTTCGCGCGGATGCGCTGCGGATCGTCGGCGAGATCGTCGCGCGCGGCAATGTGCCGTTGCTCGTCGGGGGGACGATGCTGTACTACAAGGCGCTGACGCAAGGCCTGAACGACCTGCCCGGCGCGGATGCCGACCTGCGCGCCACGCTCGATGCCGACGCCGCCCGTGACGGCTGGCCCGCGCTGCACGCGCGGCTCGCGGCGATCGATCCGCAGACCGCCGCGCGGCTTCCGCCCAATGATTCGCAACGCATCCAGCGCGCGCTCGAAGTCTTCATGCTGAGCGGACAGCCGATGTCCGCGCTGCTCGCCGCGCCGCGCGTTCAGGACACGGATGCGCCGTATCGCTTCGTGCCGATCGCGCTGGAGCCGTCGGATCGCGCGGTTCTGCATGCGCGCATCGCGGCGCGCTTCGATGCGATGCTCGCGCATGGTTTCATCGACGAAGTGAAGCGGCTGCGCGCGCGCGGCGATCTGAATGTGGCGATGCCGTCGATGCGCTGCGTCGGTTATCGGCAGGCGTGGGAATACCTCGATGGCGCGACGGGCTACGACGAGATGCGCGACAAGGGAATCTTTGCGACGCGGCAGCTGTGCAAGCGGCAGTTGACGTGGTTGCGGGCGATGCCGGAGCGGGTCGTGGTGGATTGTTGCGCGGGGGATGCGACGGAGCGGGCTTTGGGAGCGATTGAAGGAATCGCGGGCGGGTGACGCGAAGGGACGACGCGTCACCCGGTTCGGCGCGTTATCGGACTAGCGCATCGGAGCTGTGCCGCGGCCACGTTCGTGAATGATGAAGTCGTCGTTCGGCGTGATCCGGTCGAGGCGATCGACCCAGTTCTTCAATTGGGCCAGTTTGGGTTTGAAGAGATCGCGCTCGCAAGCATCTGCCTCAGCGAAAAAAAGACCGTCGATCCACTCGAGGTTTGCCTGCCCTTCCGCACGGAACATGCGATGCAGCGCATACACCGCCGACCGCAATGAGCCTTCCATGAAGCCGTGGTAATCGGAATAGGCTTCACCGCAGATATGGATCGTGTCCGGCGAGCCGTCGGGTCCCAGCTGCGCCAGTCGGCGCATGACCACCCAGTAACGGCGCTCTGGCCGCCAGGCATGATTCGCCGCCCCATAGGGATCGCGTCCCCAGTCTCGTATCCCGTACCAGACGATGTTCTTGTGATCCACATTCGCCCCGCCGCCGAGACGGATGTAGTTCAGCACCTTCATCTTCAACCGTGTCGCCGCCGCGTTTTTCGCGTAGGTGGTCGCGTCCTGCTGCGGCCCTGGCGCTACGTAGTTCGACCAGAACGACGTAGCCGGCCGGTCGGTGTAGGCCATGATCATTCCACGCTCCGTGATCTCGCTGCGCCAGTAGTGGAGTTCCCGGGTCGGCATGCTGGTCGCAAGTTCATTGGCCTGCTGTTCCTTTTTCCAGAAAACCTTGTCGACGACGGCGAACACCTTCACCATCGGAAAGCCGAACGCGGACGACACCAGTTCGTCGATGTCCGGTTCGACCTTCTTTAAATCGATCAGGCTGCTTCTGACGATTTCGCCGAGCGGTTTGGCCGGCAGCGTCAGGATCACGCGTTCATGCAGGACCGTCGAATCGTCAATGAATCTAAGCCGCCAGCCGCCGTCGGCTTTCTCCAGCGACTTGACCGTTCGATCGAGTTCGATCGCGTCCTCCGGCAGATCGGCCACCATCTTCTCGATGATCGTCTCCATGCCGCCGGCCAGCCCCTGAAGATTCTCGCCGAACGCAAGAATTCTCAGCCACCAGATCAGCCATTCGGCGGCGTTCGGATTGTCGGGCAGCAGATGGTAGAAAGTCCCGAGGTCGCGAATCTTCATGATCGCGTTGTGATGCAGCACGTCGGAAAGCAGATTCCAGAAACCCATCTGCGAGAGCGGTGTCAGCGACTTTTTGAGGCGCGAGCGGGCCAGCTTCGGATTCTCGTGCCAGAAGCCATTCACTTGAATGTCCCAGTAGTCCTGATCGTCCAGCGTTTTGAGCCACGCGTGGAATACGTCGTCGTACCGGTGGTATTGGCCTCTGAGCTCCTCGATTTCGTCCAGCAGCGCATCCTGCTTCCGCGTCAACGTCGTGTCGGCGCCGAAACTGGCCAGGCGGATGATCCGCAGCATTGCAAGAGAAAGTAGTTCCAATGGCGTCTTGCCGTCCTCGGACTCGGGCAGCGAATACTTCGGCTCTCTGGAAGTAGACGGCGACGAAGGCGACGAAAAGTCGGTCAGATATGGTTTCCACGCGCCGTCTTCTGGCGGTGCTTCAGTGATTCCGTATTTCAAGAGCAACGCCTTGAGTAAATGCTGAATGTCGCATTCGAGGCGCATCGGGCCGAATTCGGCAGCAAAATCCAGTTCCTTCGCTACGTCCACGTGCTCCGCGTCTTTCGAAAAGTCATGCCATTCGGTTCCGTCTTTGCGCAGCCGCACGGTCCGTATGCGCCCGCCAACGCGTCCTGTCGACTCGTAAATGACGAACGACTTCTTTTGCCTTTGCAACGCCAGCGCGCATAACAGTCCCGTAATGCCCGCACCAACGATTGCGACACCCTCAGGTTTTTCCATTTTCACGAGCCGTCCCTCCGGTCTGTGAACGCTGCCCCAGGCTAGAAATTCGCCAGGACTCGTTCGACTGCGCGGCATGTCTCATGCTTGAGCCTCGTAAACACTAGATCGGCTCGCATCGATGGCAAGACACAAATCGGCAGCGTACTGTGGGCGTTCGAACAGACGTCGAACGGCCTGACGGGCGGTGTTTCGTCATTGGCTGCGCAGAGCGGGCATCAACGGTAGCGAAACGCCAACAAAAAAGCCGCTCGTGAGCGGCTTTCAGGCGACGCGGTGACGCGCAGGACAGCGTCGATCTCAAACCACCACCGTCTGCGCCTCCCCTTCCTTGCTCTCACGCACGACGCCAATCTTCCAGACCTGCTCACCCGCACCCGACAGCAACCCGATAGCCGCTTCGGCATCTTCCGCCGCGACGATCACCGCCATCCCGATACCGCAGTTGAACACGCGATGCATCTCCGCATCCGCGACGCCGCCGTGCTTCTGCAGCCACGCAAACAGCGGCGGCAGCGGCCACGCGCGATGATCCAGCTCGGCCGTCAGCCCTTCGCGCAGCACGCGCGGAATGTTCTCGACCAGTCCGCCGCCCGTAATATGCGCCATGCCCTTCACCGTCACGCTCTGCATCGCCGAAAGCAGCGGCTTCACGTAGATACGCGTGGGCGCCATCAGCGCGTCGGCGAGCGAGCGGCCGTCGAAATCGGCGTTCAGATCCGGATTCGCGCGCTCGATGATCTTGCGCACCAGCGAATAACCGTTCGAATGGATACCACTCGAAGCCAGCCCGAGCACCACATCGCCCGGCTTGATCGTGCTGCCGTCGATGATCTTGCTCTTCTCCACCGCGCCGACCGCGAAGCCCGCGAGATCGTACTCGCCGTCCGGGTACATGCCCGGCATTTCCGCCGTCTCACCGCCGATCAGCGCGCAGCCCGACAGTTCGCAACCCGTCGCGATGCCCTTCACGACGTCCGCCGCCGTGTCGACGTCCAGCTTGCCGCACGCGAAGTAATCGAGGAAAAAGAGCGGCTCGGCGCCCTGCACGAGGATGTCGTTCACGCTCATCGCGACGAGATCCTGACCGACCGTGTCATGCCGATTCAGCGTGAACGCGAGGCGCAGCTTGGTGCCGACGCCATCCGTGCCCGACACCAGCACCGGCTCCTTGTACTTCTTCGGCACTTCGAAGAGCGCGCCGAATCCGCCGATGCCGCCCAGCACGCCGTCGCGCATCGTCTTCTTGGCAAACGGCTTGATCCGGTCGACGAGCGCGTCGCCTGCGTCGATGTCCACGCCCGCGTCGCGATACGACAAACCTTGGGCGTCTGGAGCGGATTTCGGTTGATTCATGGGGAGGGAAGCAAGAAGGTCGGTAAAATGCGATTTTACCCGATGATGACCCGACGACGGTCGGCAGGCTGGATTTTCCCGCGTTCGCCAGACACCGCGCAGGCGCCCTTTTCGAGATCGAAGGCGATCTGAAAAGCGCCGGAACCCCTCGCGCACACGGCGATCCGCTGCGGCTTTGCGCGTATACCCTCGGCTCATCCGGCAGTTTTCAAGATATGCCCGACTCAAGGCCCGACGATACCGATCTCCCCGTGCAACGCCAACTGACGCTCGATCTGGGCACGCCGCCGCCCGCCACCTTCGACAACTTTTTCGCCGCCGGCAATCACGAACTGGTCGCGCGTCTGCGCGCGCTCGAAGATGCGCTCGCGGCCGGGCCGGTCGCGGACCGCACGTTCTACGTCTGGGGCGAGCCGGGCAGCGGCCGCAGCCATTTGCTGCAGGCGCTCACGCACGAGGCGGACGGCCACGCGCGCTACCTGAGTCCGCAAAGCGCGCTCAACGTGTTCGGCTTCGATCCGCGCGTGACGCTCTATGCCGTCGATGATTGCGACCGCCTGTCTCCCGCCCAGCAGATCGCGCTCTTCAATCTCTTCAACGAAGTGCGTGCGCATCCGACCAGCGCCCTCGTCGCGACCGGCAACGACGCGCCGCTCGCGCTCACGGTGCGCGAAGATCTGCGCACGCGGCTCGGCTGGGGCCTCGTCTTCCACCTTCAGCCGCTCTCCGACGAAGCAAAGGCATCGGTGCTGAAACACGCGGCGCGTGAACGCGGCATCGTGCTCGCGGAAGACGTGCCCGGCTATCTGCTTACGCATTTTCGCCGCGACATGCCGAGCCTGATGGCCCTGCTCGACGAACTCGACCGCTTCTCGCTGGAGCAAAAACGCGCGGTGACGCGCGCACTCCTGCGCACGATGCTCCAGCAAACCGGCCGCGCCGCGCCGCTCGCGCCCGTGGCCGTGCCGGCGCAGGATCTCGTCGGCGATCCAATCGCTCCCGATTCCAGCCCGGCCGCGCCGGACAACGATCCGACCCGCTTCAAGTAGAATGCGCACCCATGAACCTCGCCCTTTTCGATCTCGACCACACGCTCATTCCCACCGACAGCGACCATGAATGGGGCCGCTTCATGGTGAAGCTCGGCATCGTCGACGCGGATTCTTTCGCGCGCCAGAACGACGCCTTCTACGCCGATTACAAGGCGGGCGTGCTCGACATCAACGCCTATCTGCACGCGATGCTCGCGCCGCTCGCGAAATATTCGCGCGAGCAACTCACCGACTGGCACACGCAATTCATGCGCGAGGTGATCAATCCGCGCATCGTGCCGGCCGCCGTCACCCTGGTGCGCGAGCATCAGGACAACGGCGATCTCTGCTGCCTCGTCACCGCCACTAACGCGTTCATCACCGCGCCGATCGCGGAAGCATTCGGCATCGAAACCCTGATCGCCTGCGAAGTGGAAACGGTCGACGATCATCCGGACGGCGCGCTCACCGGCCGGCCGACCGGCACGCCGAGCTATCGCGAAGGCAAGATCGTGCGCGTCGAGCAATGGCTCGCAGCGAGCGGCAAGAAGCTTTCCGATTTCAGGCACAGCTATTTCTACAGCGACTCGCACAACGACATCCCGCTGCTCGAGCGCGTCACCGACCCGGTCGCGACCAATCCCGACGACACCCTGCGCGCGCACGCGCAAGCCAAAGGCTGGCGCATCCTGAACCTGTTCGACACACGTGATTAAAAAACTCATCCGCAAGCTGTTCGGGCAAGACAGCGCCGATTCCGACGAAGGCGCAGCGAACGACACGCAACCCGTTTCGCCCGACGCCAAACCGGCTCGCAAGAGCCCGCGCAAGAAAGCCGCCGCGCACGTGAAGCGCGACCCGAGCGTGCCGGTCATCCTGTCATCGGAGATTCACGGCATCGATCCATCGCTGATCTCGAAGAACGCGGTACGCGTCACCGACGGCCTGCAGCACGCGGGACATCGCGCGTTCATCGTCGGCGGCGCGGTGCGCGACCTGCTGCTCGGCGTCGCGCCCAAAGACTTCGACGTCGCCACCGACGGCACGCCCGATCAGGTGCAGAAGCTGTTTCGCCGCGCGCGCATCATCGGGCGGCGCTTCCAGATCGTGCACGTGCAGTTCGGGCAGGAGATCATCGAGACGTCGACGTTCCGCGCGCTGATGGATGCGCCGCCGGAACCGGCCGCCGAACCGCCGCGCCGCCTGAAACGCGGCGAGCTCGATGGCCGCACGCATGCCGTCGACGCGAGCGGCCGCGTGCTGCGCGACAACGTCTGGGGCGAGCAGCACGAAGACGCCACGCGCCGCGACTTCACCATCAACGCGATGTACTACGATCCGGCCACGCAGACCGTGCTGGATTATCACGACGGCATGGCCGATATCCGCGCGCGTCTGTTGCGCATGATCGGCGATCCGGCCACGCGCTATCGCGAGGACCCGGTGCGTATGCTGCGCGTGGTGCGCTTCGCGGCGAAGCTCGGCTTCGAGATCGACGAAGCCACGCGCGCGCCGATCAAGGACCTCGCCGATCTGATGAACAACGTGCCGGCCGCGCGTCTGTTCGACGAGATGCTGAAGCTGCTGCTCTCCGGTCACGCGCTCGCGTGTCTCACGCGGCTGCGTCAGGAAGGCCTGCATCATGGCGTGCTGCCGCTGCTCGATGTCGTGCTCGAACAGCCGCACGGCGAGAAGTTCGTCACGCTCGCGCTCACCAGCACCGACGAGCGCGTGCGCGCGGGCAAACCGGTTTCACCGGGCTTTCTCTTCGCCACGCTGCTGTGGCACGACGTGCAGACGCGCTGGCAGCAATACACGGCGAACGGCGAATATCCGGTGCCCGCGCTGCATCGCGCGATGGACGACGTGCTCGACATGCAGACCGAGAAACTCGCGATCCACAAGCGCTACTCGTCGGACATGCGCGAGATCTGGGGTCTTCAGCATCGGCTGGAAAAGCGCGGCCGCAGCGCGCTGAAGCTGCTGGAACACCAAAGATTCAGAGCGGGGTATGATTTCCTGCTACTGCGTTGCGAATCGGGCGAGCTCGATGCGGCCATCGGTCAATGGTGGAGCGATTTCATCGACGGCGATCACGCCGCGCGCGAAGCGCTGTTGTCCGAAGGCGGCAAGGACCGCAACGCGCCGAAGAAGCGCCGCCGTCGCAGCAACGCGAAGCGCCGCACGGGCGAGTCGGTGGAACAGGGCGCGCCAGGCAGCGAGGGCGATGTCGTATCCAGTGCGCCGAACACGCGCGAAGGCGCCGACAACGAGTAACGCCGGTTTTGGTTACAGTAGCGAGGAGCGATGTTGCTTTCCCGCTTGTCGCTGTGACCCACGCGTAGGACTTCTGCCATGACGATTGCTTATCTGGGCCTGGGGGCGAATCTCGGCGATGCGCGCCAGACCCTGAAAGACGCAGTCGTGTGTCTCGCCCAGCAGCACACGATCACCGTGCTCGCGAAATCGAGCGTGTATCGCACCGCGCCGATCGATGCATCGGGCGACGACTATTTCAATTGCGTCGTCAAACTCGAAACGAGTCTGCCGGCGCGCGCGCTCTTGCGTCTGTGTCATCACATCGAGTTGCAGTTCGGGCGCGAGCGGCCGTATCGCAATGCGCCGCGCACGCTCGATCTCGACATCCTGCTGTATGGCGCATCGAGCATCGACGAAGCGGATCTCGTCGTGCCGCATCCGCGCATGACGCAGCGCGCCTTCGTGCTGGTGCCGCTCGTGGAGCTCGAACCCGATCTCATTCTTCCTCAACGCGGCCGCGCGGATTCGTTCATCGCCGACGTTGCCGATCAGCGTATCGAGAAAGTCGCCGCGTGTCAGTGCATGGTCGGCACGCCGTCCGGCGGCACCGACACGAGCACCGCCCCTTCCAACAAGACAGACTGCCGATGAGCGTTCCGCCACTCACCGTGACCGCGCCGCAACTGCGGCCGCCCCACCGTTACATTGCAATCGAAGGGCCGATCGGCGTTGGCAAGACCACGCTCGCCACCCTGCTCGCCGAGCGCTGGTCGATGCGCACGCTGTTCGAGCGCCCGCAGGACAACCCGTTTCTCGAACGCTTCTACCGCGACACCACGCGCCATGCGCTCGCCACGCAGTTGAACTTCGCGTTGCAGCGGGCATCGCAGACGCAGGAGGCCGCCGATATCGTGACGAGCGGCGCGGCGTTGATGACGGACTTTCTCACGCAGAAGAGCGACTTGTTCGCGCGCCTCACGCTGCCCGACGACGAGTTCCAGCTCTACAAGGACGTCGCCTCGCACATTCGTTCGAGCGGCCCCGCGCCCGATCTCGTCATCTATCTGCAGGCGAGCCCGGAAGTGCTGTTCGCGCGCATTCAGAAACGCTCGCTGCCGATGGAACTGCAGATCTCGGATTCGTACCTGCGCGCGCTCTGCGATGCGTATAACGAGTTCTTCTATCACTATGACGCGACGCCGTTGCTCACGGTGAACGCGGAGCACCTGAACCCGCTTGCATCGGATGACGATCTCACGCTCCTCGTCGAGCGTATCGAGACGATGCGCGGGCGCAAGGAATTCTTTGTCAAAGGCGTATCGGTCTGAGCGCGCCGCGCGGCCACGCCCTCTTTAGTGAAACGATCATGACGTATCTGCAGGAAACGAATCGCTCGACGATCACCGTACCCAAACTTCAATCCATGCGCGAGGCCGGCGAGCGCATCGTGATGCTGACGTGCTACGACGCGAGCTTCGCCGCGCTGCTCGAACGCGCGGGCGTCGATGTCATGCTGATCGGCGATTCGCTCGGCAACGTGCTGCAAGGGCATGGCACGACGCTGCCCGTCACGCTCGATGACATCGCGTATCACACGGCGTCAGTCGCGCGCGGCAACCGCAGCGCGCTCGTCGTCGCGGACATGCCGTTCGGCACGATTGGCTCGAAGGAAGATGCTTATGCGAACGCCGTGAAGCTGATGCGCGCGGGCGCGCAGATGGTGAAGATCGAAGGTGGCGCATGGCTCGCGGACACCGTGCGCTTTCTCGTCGAGCGGTCGATTCCCGTGTGCGGGCACGTCGGGCTCACGCCGCAGTCGGTGCATGCGTTCGGCGGCTTCAAGGTGCAGGGCAAGTCCGAGGCGGCGGCCGAACAGATGAAGCGCGACGCCATCGCGCTGCAGGAAGCCGGCGCGCAACTGATCGTGATCGAAGCGGTGCCTACGCTGCTAGCACGCGAAGTCACCGAGGCGCTCGCGATTCCGACGATCGGCATCGGCGCGGGCATCGACTGTTCCGGGCAAGTGCTCGTGCTGCACGACATGCTCGGCATCTTCCACGGCAAGCGGCCGCGCTTCGTGAAGGATTTCATGCAAGGCCAGCCGAATATTTTCGCGGCCGTCGAAGCGTATGTACGCGCCGTGAAGGACGGCAGCTTCCCCGGTCCGGAACACACATTCTGAGCGCCCGCGGCCTGCGGGCCGCGTTTGAAATTCCCGTTCACGATCTGCGTTTTCTCGTACATACTGACGAGCTTCCCGCACGTACCCTTGCCAAAAGTCACTAAAAAGAGCGAGAACGATCATGTGGCACGTCCTTCCCGATGAATACGTCCGGGCCCAACTGGCTGTGGGCTCGCTCGTCGCGCTGGGGGTGGCGCGCGTGGTAGCCGCGGGCATCGGCGCGCAGCACGGCTGGCGCATCGCGGCGGTGACGCGCTGGTTCATCGTTGCGGCGTTCGTGTTCTGCCTGCCGCAGTTGCTCGAAGTCGTCTTCGTCGCCGATTCGCATACGGCCTTCGTCGAACTGCAAGGCAAGGTCATCGGCTGCGCGGTGGCGCTCTTCTGCGCGCCGATCGTCTCTCACAAGCTCGGCTACGAGTAAGACGCGCGTCGTTTCATCCGCCGAGCGCCGACCCCGGCACGCTGTGCGACAGCACGGCCGCCGCCACGAATACACCCGCCATCATCACCGCTTCGACACGCATCACGTTGATGACCGTGTGCGCGTCGATCGTCGATGCCGAGCGTTGCAGACGCGGCAGCGCCGACCATCGATTCAGCGCGCCGAACATGAGCGCCAGCGCAACCAGCGCGATCTTCACGAGCAACGCTTGACCCCAGGCGCTCGCGGTCAGCGCCGCGGGCGAGCCGCCGACGCCGCGCCACGCATTGAACCCGCCCGTCAGGACGACGAACGCAAGCGCGATCGCCGCCGTGCGCGACATGCGCGCGACCGTGCGGATCAGGAACGCGCGCGCCACCGATGTGTCGAGCGCCGGCAACACGAACGCACCCGCGATAACGATGCCGCCCCACACGGCCGTCGCGAGCAGATGCAGCGTTTGCACGGCTTCCGCAAAGGAGAACGCACCCGCATCGGCCGCGTGGCCGACCGCCGACTTGCCCGCCGCGACGACCAGCGCCGCTAGCGCGGCAAATCCGATGCGCGCGACCGTTGGCGCGCCGCCGCTCGCCGCCGGCACCAGGAGCACGCTGCCCGCCAGCGCGACCGTCCAGCCGATGCCCGCATGCGTGCCCGTCGCCACCAGCCACAAGGACGCGCCCGCTTCGGCGAGTGGCGCGCCGCTCATCGCCGCCGACTGCAGCCACAGCGAAACGAAGTTGCACAGCACCAAAGCGAGCGCGGCGAGCAGACCGCCCCGCGCCGCACGCCGCCAGCCGGCCCGCGCGGGCGAAACGGGAGCGAACGCCTGTTCGCGCATCAGCCAGCCGTTCAGGAGCAACGAGCCGAGCACGCAGGCAAAGGCGACGTCGGCGAGCGCCGCGAATGCGGTCTGGGCCAGACCGATGGGATCGTCGTTCATCGCGTGCGCGCAGTGTCGAAGGAAGAAAGTCTGCGGAGTCTAAACGAAGGCCCGGTTGCAGCACAGCATCGAACGTCGGCGAAACGCCTTGAATTTTTGCCCGGCGCTTCCGAAACTGCATGGAGCACATCGGATCGGCGCAGGCGCTTCACGTCGAGTCGAATCTTTGTCGAAAGACAATGGAGCGAACGCGCGTGAGAAGTTCGTCGCGGATGGTCAAGAGCCACGCGGCAAATTGTCGCGAATGCGCTGCAGCGGGACTTAGAGCGAGATTGTGTCAAATAGTCATCATCATGCATCGATGATAGAATGCCGCGTCGCATCAGAGGCTCGTCGAGCCGCTGTGGCCGTGGTCCGCCACCCACCGCCCCCTGCGTGGCCGTGGTTCGCCACCTTCGCACCGAGCCGCACGAAGCTCGGCAGGTCCCCGAATTTCATGGAGTGTCGCGTGTTTTCAAGACGCATTTTTCGTCCGCTGCTCGCTATGGCTTTTGCCTCGGCTCTGGTAGGCAGCGCTGGCGTTTTCAGCTCCGCCGCGCAGGCGCAGAACCAGCCGATCGCACCGGACACGATGGCCGCGCGCGTGCAGGGCTGCACGGCGTGCCACGGCGTTCACGGTGAAGGCACGGACAACGACTACTTCCCGCGTCTTGCCGGCAAGCCTGCCGACTATCTGTACAACCAGCTCCAGAATTTCCGCGAAGGCCGGCGCAAGTACCCGCCGATGAACTACCTCGTCACGTATCTCTCGGACGATTACCTTCATCAGATCGCGACGTACTTCTCGAACCAGCGTCCGCCGTATCCGCCGCCCGCCAAGTCGAACGTGTCGGCCACGACGCTCGCGCGCGGCCAGCAGATCGTGCTGAATGGCGATGCGTCGAAGAACATTCCCGCGTGCGCGGCCTGCCACGGCAAGGGTCTGACCGGCATGCAGCCGGCCATTCCGGGTCTCGTCGGCCTGCATTCGGACTACATCAGCGCGCAAGTCGGCGCATGGAAGTCGGGCACGCGTCACGCGAAAGCGCCCGATTGCATGCAGCAGATCGCCTCGCGCCTGACGGATGACGACGTGACCGCCGTCGCCGCCTGGCTGTCCACGCAACAAGCACCCGCCAATCCGGTGCCCGCGCCTGCTGGCTCGTTGAAGATGCCGCTCAAGTGCGGCAGCGAACTGCAATAAGGCGTCTGGAGCGACAACATAATGAAACGCAAGTCCCTGTTCGCACTTTCCTCGGCTGTCGTGGTGGCAGCCGTCGCAGCCGGCGCCGTCCTCTGGTCGGGCGGCGACAATCTGCATTCGGGCGGCGCCATCGCGGCGACGCCGGCTGATAAAGCCGCCCTCGTCAAACAAGGTGAATACCTCGCCCGCGCCGGCGACTGTATCGCGTGCCACACGGTGCGCGGCGGCAAGGAGTTCGCGGGCGGCCTGCCGATGGCCACGCCGTTCGGCACCATGTTCACGCCGAACATCACGCCGGACGATCAATACGGCATCGGCAAGTGGACCTCCGACGACTTCTATCGCGCGATGCACACCGGCCGTTCGAAGGACGGTTCGCTGCTGTATCCGGGCTTCCCGTTCACGAGCTACACGAAGGTCACGCGCGCCGACTCCGACGCGATCTACGCGTATCTGCGCTCGGTCGCGCCGGTTTCGGAACCGAGCCGTCCGCATGAACTGCGCTTCCCGTTCAACAACCGCAACCTGCTGATCGGCTGGCGCACGCTGTTCTTCTCGGAAGGCGAGTACAAGCCGGATCCGACCAAGTCGGTCGAATGGAACCGCGGCGCGTATCTGGTCGAAGGCCTCGGCCACTGCGGCATGTGCCACACGTCGATCAACGCGATGGGCGGTCCGGTCAACTCGGCGGCCTTCGCCGGCGGCCTGATCCCGCTGCAGAACTGGTACGCGCCGTCGCTCACGTCGAACAAGGAAGCCGGCCTCGGCGACTGGGACCTGAAGGACATCAACGACCTGCTGAAGACCGGCGTGTCGCAGCGCGGCGCGGTGTTCGGCCCGATGGCCGAAGTGGTCCACAACAGCCTGCAGTACATGACCGACGCCGACATCAACGCGATTTCGACCTACCTCAAGTCGATCCCGCAGAAGAAGGAAGCGCCGGAAGTCATGCAGCTGGAGACGTCCGACAAGTTCGGTGGCGAGCTGCTCACGCTGGGCAAGAAGGTCTACACCGAAAACTGCGCGAAGTGCCATCAGGAAAATGGTCTTGGCAAGCCGCCGGCTTATCCGCCGCTCGCCAACAACCAGTCGATCCAGATGCCGTCGGCCGTCAACCCGATCCGCATGACGTTGAACGGCGGCTATCCGCCGAGCACGGAAGGCAACCCGATGCCGCACGGCATGCCGCCTTTCGCGCAGTCGCTGTCGGATACGGAAGTCGCGGCAGTCGTGACGTACATCCGTATGTCGTGGGGCAACCACGGCACGCCGGTGTCGCCGCAGCAGGTGAGCAACCTGCGCTCGGCGCCGCTCGATTGAGGTCCGCGGCGACCATCCGCCAATAGAGCGTACAATACGCATTTGGGGCGCAGCCTGTGTAGTTTGGGGCCGCGCCCCTTGTCTTTTGGCGGAATGGATTCATGCACGCAGGTGAGCGTTTCAACAGCATCAGCCATCTGATCGGCGCGCTGCTGTCGGTGGCGGGGCTCGCGACGCTCGTCACGATGGGCGCGCTCGACGGCGACGCCTACAAGGTCGTCAGCTTCGCGGTGTACGGCGCAATGCTCTGCGCGCTCTACATCATCTCCACGCTGTATCACTGGGCGCGCACGCCGCGCCTGAAAGCGATACTGCAGAAGTGCGACCACTCGGCCATCTACTTGTTGATCGCCGGCAGCTACACGCCGTATACACTGGTGACCTTGCGTGGCCCCTGGGGCTGGTCGCTCTTCGGCGTGAGCTGGGGGCTCGCGGCGTTCGGCATCACGCAGGAACTCACGCTCGGGCGTCGAACCCGCAGCGTGTCGATGGTGCTGTACGTGCTGATGGGATGGCTCGCGCTCGTAGCCGTTCATCCGCTCGTGACGGCGCTGCCAGCCGCGGGAACCGCATGGCTGGTGGCGGGCGGCGTGATTTACAGCGCCGGCATTTATTTTTTCATCAACGACGAGCGCATCCGGCACGGACACGGAATCTGGCATCTGTTCGTGCTCGCAGGCAGCCTGTGCCAGTTCGTGAGCGTCGCGCGCTATGTCGCGTGAGGCCTGCTGAAACGGGCGCCGCCGCGTCGAAGTGTCCTTCGATGCAACTTAGCGTCAGATGACGTGTCTTGATAGCACGTCGAACCTTGCGGCAACGCCCGGCGATCGCTGATCGCCGAATGGCCCGCCGCCCGATTTATTTCCGAGCGTCGCGTATGCGCGCGGCCGGCCGAGCTCTGCTCGCCGCAGCCCTGATTCGCACCCGCGCCGCCCGATATAACGATAAGCATCCAATTTATGTCTTTTGATTCACTTGGTCTGTCCGAACCCTTGCTTCGCGCGGTCAACGAACTCGGCTATTCCAGCCCCACTCCGATTCAGCTCCAGGCGATTCCCGCCGTCCTGAAAGGCGGCGACCTGCTCGCGGGCGCGCAGACCGGCACGGGCAAGACCGCCGGTTTCACGCTGCCGATCCTGCAGCGCCTGTCGCAACTCGCTCCCGCCGCCGCTGGCGCCAAGCGCCCGGTGCGCGCGCTGATCCTCACGCCGACGCGCGAACTCGCCGCGCAGGTCGAGGAAAGCGTGCGCGCGTACGGCAAATACCTGAAGCTCAAGTCGACGGTGATGTTCGGCGGCGTCGGCATCAATCCGCAGATCGACGCGCTGCGCCGTGGCGTCGATATCGTCGTGGCGACGCCGGGACGTCTGCTCGATCACATGCAGCAAAAGACGATCGACGTTTCGCAGCTCGAAATTCTCGTGCTCGACGAAGCCGACCGCATGCTCGACATGGGCTTCATCCACGACATCAAACGCGTGCTCGCGCGCCTGCCGGCGAAGCGTCAGAACCTGCTGTTCTCGGCCACGTTCTCCGACGAAATCAAGGCGCTCGCCGACAGCCTGCTCGACTCGCCCGCGCTCATCGAAGTCGCGCGGCGCAATACCACGGCCGAAAAGGTCGACCAGAAGATTCACCCGGTCGATCGCGATCGCAAGCGCGAGTTGCTCACGCATCTGATCCGCGGCAACAACTGGTTCCAGGTGCTCGTCTTCACGCGCACGAAGCACGGCGCGAACCGCCTCGCCGAACAGCTCGGCAAGGATGGCATCAGCGCGCTCGCGATTCACGGCAACAAGAGTCAGTCGGCCCGCACGCGCGCGCTGGCCGAATTCAAGGATCAGACGCTGCAGGTGCTGGTCGCGACCGATATCGCGGCGCGCGGCATCGACATCGATCAATTGCCGCACGTCGTCAACTTCGATCTGCCGAACGTGCCGGAAGACTATGTGCACCGCATCGGCCGCACGGGGCGCGCCGGCGCGGAAGGCGAAGCCGTCTCGCTGGTGTGCGTCGACGAGCATCAGCTCCTGAAGGACATCGAGCGCCTCATCAAGCGGCCGATTCCGAGCGAAGTGATTCCCGGCTTCGAGCCGGACCCGAACGCGAAGCCGGAGCCGATCCAGCGTCGCAGTCAGGGACGCGGTCAAGGACCGGGGCAAGGGCAAGGCCAGGGGCGTCAGGCTCCGCGCAATGGCGAAGCGCGTGCGAATGGGGAGGCGCGCCGCGAAGGAGGCCGTCCGAACGGCGATAAGCGTGGCGCGCGGCCGGCCAACGGAAGCGGCAATGGCGGCAAAGCCGGCGCCCAACCCTCACGCGATGCACGCAACGCCGGCAAACCGAACGTGAGCGCGAACCCCGCGCCGCGACGTGCGGAATCGGCGCCGACGAACCATGCCGCGAATTCGCGCAAGCCGGCGCCGACGGGCAACCCCGGCGCGCTGCTCGGCGGCCGACGCGACGCATTGCGCTCGGGCACCCGTAGTCGCTAAGACGCTGGAAGTATCCCGGTGCGGCGCGCGCATGCGTCGCACCGCTGCCTCAGGCGGCGGCGCTCGCCGCCCGCTTCAGCCATTCGAGTTGCTCGCGCCAGCGCGCGAGCGCCGATTCCGCTTCGGTCAGTGCGAACGCGATTCCGCTCGTGAGTCGCGCATATCCCACCCGCTGCACTTCCCCACTCTCGATCGTGCCGACGAAGCACGCGAGCGGCACGTCATCGAGCGGCACGCGGCGCACATCCAGATGGACCTGATAAAACGCTTCGTCGAAAACGAAGGCGAGCGTCGCGCGTCCCGTCGCGGCGACCGCCTGCGCGGTTCGCGACGATGGCCACAACGCGAACGCGAGTGTGCGCGCATCGGGCGCGAGGAGTTCGCCTGCGCTCAGCAGCGCGGTTCGCACGCGATGAGCGTGATCGGCCGCGCACAGCGATGCCGTGAAACCGGCTTCGGCGACGGCGAACGTGCCATCGAAAAGCGCGCGCAACTCGGGCGGCCATTCGTCGAAGACGGATTGCGAGGAAAGCGACGGCTGCGGCGCGTTGGGATCGGTCATTGCAAAATGCCGGCTTCGGGCCGGCATCGTGGGGTAGGTTTCAACGGAAGAACAACTGCGTCATCTTCGAGAGCGGATAGTGCACGCCCGGCTGGATGCGCGCGGGCAGATCGAGCGGCTTGAGCAGCATCTTGATCGCCTGATCCGCCGACAGATTGCGCCGCACGAGCGCATTCACGCGCGCGGACAGCTCGCGGTTGTATTCCACATCCTGTGCACGCTCAGGATAACGAATGGCGAAGACGTGCCGCAGCGCGATCTCCGAATCCTCGCTCTTGAGTTCCATCACGCGCCGCACGAGCGCGCCGAGCACGGCCATGCGGCCATTGCCCTCGATCTTGTTCCACTTCTTGAAAAAGTGGAAAAAATGCTTGTAGTGGCGCACTTCGTCCGTGCGGATGTTGTCCGTGATCTCTTTCAGCACCGGTTCATCCGAGCAGTCGTTGATCGCGCGATAAAGCGTGGCCGTTCCCGTCTCGACGACACAGCGCGCCACCATCTCGAGCGCGCGCTTCTTCTCGAACTCCTCGTACGAGCAGGTCAGCGAGTATTCGGCGAAGAAGTTCCGGAAGGCCGTGTCCCAGTCGAACTCAGGCCACACGTGATTGATGTACGTCTTGAGCGCCCTGCCGTGCTGCATCTCTTCGGGCTCCCACTCATTGTTGAGCCACGCCGAAATCTCGGGGTCGTCATGAAAATACTTGCTGAGATTGCTCGTATAAAGATCTGTGCCGCTCTCGATGAACGAGCAGGCGCACAACAACAAGAGAAGATGCTCGTTGGATGCCGCCTTCTGGCGATCGATCCGCGTGAGATCGATGTCTTCGATGCGCCACGGCATCACATGGGTACTGTTTGTGTGCATATATCGCGCTCCCAGGCGGTACTGAACGCGCCATCGGCCAACTGCAAAAGCCGAGGTTCAGGCGACGCCGCGAACGATTCGGTCCCGGCGTTCTAACTTCAATTGTTAAGCGGCAGGTTTTTCCATCTTAGCCGCCCCGCAACGAGTTTGCAGGCATGGGGACAGACTCCTGCGCGGCGCGCCGGTTCCGTTTGCGCCAATTTCTTACGAGTCTCGATGCGAGCGGCCAGTGGTGCGCTGCAGCATGAAATGTGCCACGCGCGCGCTGAAGTTCGTGCCTGGAGCCTGAAAATGCAGAGAGAAGACCTGGCTGTTATATCGCGCGCCGCCCCGCGCGCATGCGCCACGCGACGATCGCCAGCGAGACGGCCGACAGCACCGCCGCCAGCAACACGTAATAGCTCGGCGCGAGCTTGTCGCCGGTGACGTGGATGAACGCCTCGACGATCGTCGGCGCGAAGCCGCCGAACAGCGTGACGCCGAGCGCGTAGCCGATCGAGAGACCGGTCGAGCGCACGCGCGTCGGGAAGATTTCGGACATCAGCGCGGGCATGGGACCGGAATACGCCGCCTTGAGAATGCCCGCGACCGATTGCAGCATGACGAGCGAGGCGATCGTCGGGTGTGACTGCAGCCACGCAAACATCGGATAAATCGTTACGCCCATGAAAATCGACGTGCCGAGCATGATGCGGATGCGTCCGAACCGGTCGGAGAGCGCGCCCATCAACGGCGAGAAAATGAACTGAAGTCCGCCATTGAGCACCACAACGGCGAACGAAGCCGTCGCGGGGAGATGAAGCTGCTTGACGGCATACATCGGCATATAGAGTTGCAGGACGTACACGCCGACCGTCGATTGCGCAACGATGCCGACGGCCAGCAACAGGTTCAGCCATTGATTCGAGAACGAGACGCCGGGCGCGCTCGCTTTGTTTTCGGCGCGCGTCGCGAGAAATTCCGGCGTTTCGTCCAGATGCGAACGAATGTAGTAGCCCACCGGGCCGACGAGCAGACCGAAGACGAACGGAATGCGCCAGCCCCAGCTTTCGAGTTGAGGCTGCGGCAGCCACGCGCTCAGCACCGAGCCGAAAGCCGCGGCCATGATCGCGGCGAGCCCTTGACTCGCGAACTGCCAGCTTGCGTAATAGCCGCGCCGCGCTTCGCTGTGCTCGACCATAAACGCCGTCGCGCTGCCGAACTCGCCGCCGACCGCGAAGCCTTGAACGAGCCGCGCAAGCAGGATCAGAAGCGGCGCCGCCAAGCCGATGTGCGCATACGACGGCATCACGGCCATGGTGAGCGTGCCGACCATCATCAGCAGAATGGCGAGTGTGAGCGCGGCCTTGCGACCTTTGCGGTCGCCGTAGATGCCGAGCACGATTGCGCCGAGCGGACGCATCAGGAACGAAATGCCGAAGGTGCCGATGGCGAGCATCGTCGACAACCACTCGTCGTGCGACGGAAAGAACGCCTTCGCGATCACTGTGGCGAAATAGCCGTAGACGAGAAAGTCGAACCACTCGAGCGCGTTGCCGATCGACGACGAGAACACGATACGACGGATCATCGCCTTCGATGGCGCCGCTCTTTGCGCGGACGCTTCGGCCGCGGCGACTTGAGCATTCGGCGCCCGATACGCCTGTTCATTCATGATGTCCCCTTTCTCTTCGCCCGACGCGGGCATGCGCGTTTCCCTTCGCATGCCTGGAAGCAGCGAATAGACGCGTTGTCTTGTTGGATGGAGACCGGTCGCACGAACCGGTCTCCGATGGTCGTTTTAGAACCCGGCGGCGAGACCGTCGCGCCGGCTGTCGCTTGCCGCGACATAGCCACGTTCGGGATCGTTGCGATCGAGCTTCCAGATGTACTGGCCCGAGCCGAAGTCCATGTAAGGATCGTCGACGGACTTGATCGTGTGACCGAAGCCTTCGAGCGCACGCGCGGTTTCGGGATCGAGCGTGGCCTCGATATCGATGGTGAAGTCGCGGTTGACCTTCCATCGCGGCGCATCGCACGCGGCCTGCGGCTGCTGGCCGTAGTCGAGCATACGTACGACGGATTGCAGATGGCCCTGCGGCTGCATGTCGCCGCCCATCACGCCGAAGCTCATCACCGCTTCGCGATTGCCGTCGACTTCCTGCGTGAGGAACGCTGGGATGATCGTATGGAACGGGCGCTTGCCGCCTTCCACGACGTTCGCGGACTTCGGGTCCATCGAGAAACCGCAGCCGCGGTTCTGCAGCGCGATACCCGTGTCCGGCACGACCACGCCCGAGCCGAAGCCCATGTAATTCGACTGAATGAAGCTCACCATCATGCCCCGCTCATCGGCCACCGACATATAAATGGTGCCGCCCGCCTTCGGCATGCCGAAGTCGAATTGCGTGGCCTTCTTCGGGTCGATGAGCTTCGCGCGCTCCGTCAGATACGCGTCGTCCAGCATCTGCTCGGGCGTCACGTCCATCGAGCGCGGATCGGCGACGTAGCGGTAGACGTCGGCGAACGCGAGCTTCATCGCCTCGATCTGCAAATGCTGCGACTCGATGCGATCGACGGCGAGCGTGCCGACATCGAACTTGTCGAGAATGCCGAGCGCGATCAGCGCGGCGATGCCCTGTCCGTTCGGCGGAATCTCGTGCACCGTATGGCCGCGATAGTCCTTGCTGATCGGCTCGACCCAGTCCGCGCGATAGTTGCGCAAGTCGTCCATCGTCAATGCGGCGCCGCCTTCCCGCGCGAACGACGCGATGCGCTCGGCGATCTCACCTTCGTAGTACGCGCGCGGACCGTGCTGCGCGAGCAGCCGCAAGGTCTTTGCGTGACCGGGAAAGCGCACGAGTTCGCTCACCTCAGGCGCGCGGCCGCGCGGCATGAAGACGTCCGCGAAGCCTGGCTGATCCTTGAGCTCGGGCACCGCCGCCGCCCACTTGTACGCGACGATGCTCGCCACCGCGTGACCACGCTCGGCGATCTCGATCGCGGGTTCCATCAAGTCGGCGAACGGCAGCGTGCCGAACTTCGCGTGCAACGCTTCCCATCCGGCAATCACGCCCGGCACGGTCACGGCGTCCCAGCCGCGCTTGGGCTGGCGCGCCAGGCCGTTCTCCTCGCCGTACTTGCGCCGGAAATAGTCGACGTTCCATGCCGCGGGCGACACGCCCGACGCATTCAGACCGTGCAGCTTCTTGCCGTCCCAGACCAAGGCGAAGGCATCGCCACCCAGGCCGCACGATACCGGCTCGACAACAGTGATGGCGGCCGCCGCGGCGATGGCTGCATCGACGGCATTGCCGCCCTTCCAGAGCATGCGCAGGCCGGCCTGCGCGGCAAGCGGATGGGACGTCGATACGATATTGCGGGCGAACACCGGCAGGCGCGGCGTGGGATACGGGTTTTGCCAGTTGAAGCGAGTCATTGAATAAAGTCCGGGATACCAGGGCGGAACGGCGCGGGCGGTGTCGATAACCGTCCGGGCAAAAGAGAATATTGCATTGCGCGCTTAATTTAAAACAAATTCATTTATCGTATAAATTAATGAGCTGGGCGCATGAATGCAGCGAGCATTCGATCAGGCCGCGAGCATCGCATCGCCCGATGTTTGTGTGCGCCGCCGCACGAACTTCAAGTGGATTCTTTAAATTTGCGCGGGTCGGGGACCGCCTCCGCACACGCAAAAAGTCAAAGCCAAAATTTTCGTTTTTGGATTTGGCACTTGTCAGACACTTGCCTACAATCCCAATTCCCGGCAATCGCGGTACACAATCTTTGCGTTTGCCCGGCGGTTTCCCAGTTTCCCCGTACAACGTTTCGAAGCAAAAAGATCCGGCTTACAAAGCCGGCTGCTTATGCCGTTCGGTCGTCATGGAGAACACAATGCTGAGTCCGCACGAATTTGCCACGCTGCTACTGGTTCAGGAAGCACCTAATCAAGTCGATATGGAACGCGAGGAACTCGACGCCTTGCTCGAACGCCAGCTCGTTCAACTCGAAAATCTCGCTTCGGGACGTCAGCAATGGCGCCTCACCGCCACCGGCGATTCCACAGTCAAGGCTTTCAAGCGTTACTCATAGCACGCGCGGCAGGACTCATGACGCGGTCGGGGACCGCGTCCGTTTCATCCCTCTGGTTTCAAATCACAGATCGCTTCATCCGGCGCGCAGCGTCGGGTCGACTGCTGCACGCCAACTGAGCGCCTGCGCGCGCTGATCCAGGAAGAAGTTTGCCCATGCGCTCTGCGCTTCGGGGCCGGGATTCGCCCGATAGGCGCGATACCGCTCGGCGATCGCCGTCTGGAACGCGCAGAAGCGTTCTCTCGACAGCCCGCCCCGGCGCTGGGCGACGTAGGCGTCGAAGAAGGCCGAATAGACGGATTGGGCGTCCGCGCCGTAATCGGCCGGCGACGCTCCGCACATCTCCTGCAGCGCACCAAACGAAGACGCGCCCGTCGAATCGCCGAGGCTCGGCGTGCCCACGCAGCCCGCCAGCATCGCCGTTCCCAGCACGCCTGAAATCAACAGCATTCGCATCGCTCTCACCGTTCGCTCGATTGTGTTCCGTCAGTATCGGACGAACGGAACCGTGACGCCACCTGACCGGATGGCATAGGCATTTTGCACGCGTAGCGGAGCATGTCACGCGACCTATGCCGTTCGGCCAGGTTGTCCGGGCGGTCTCGCTCCGATAGATTTCGCACACGGACCGCTCAAACCGGAGGAGACCATGAAGGATCAGTACGTTCTCGCGCTCGATCAGGGCACCACCAGTTCGCGCGCCATGCTGTTCGACAGAAACGGCAACATCGTGTCCGTGGCGCAGAAGGAATTCCAGCAGATCTATCCCGAAGCGGGCTGGGTCGAGCACGATCCGCAGGAAATCTGGTCGACGCAGGCGGGCGTCGCCGCTGAGGCCGTCACGCGCGCGGGCGCGAACGCTTCTTCGATCGCGGCGATCGGCATCACGAATCAGCGGGAAACCACCATCGTGTGGGACCGCGAAACCGGCAAGCCGATCTATAACGCGATCGTCTGGCAGGACCGGCGCACGGCCGCGTTGTGCGACGAACTCAAGTCGCGCGGTCTCGAATCGATGGTGCGCGCCAAGACCGGCCTGCCGATCGATGCCTATTTCTCCGCGACGAAAATCCGCTGGATTCTCGATAACGTCGAGGGCGCGCGCGACAAGGCGAAGCAAGGGCGGCTCGCCTTCGGCACCGTCGATAGCTGGCTCGTGTGGAATTTCACGCGGCATGGCATGCACATCACCGATATCACGAACGCGTCGCGCACCATGCTCTTCGACATCCACGCGCGCCGCTGGGACGACGAACTGCTCGACGCGCTCGACATTCCGCGCAGCATGCTGCCCGAAGTGCGGACATCGTCCGAGGTCTACGGCCCAACGCAGGGCACGGTGTTCGCATCGGACGTCCCGCTCGCATCGCTTGCCGGCGATCAGCACGCCGCGCTCTTCGGGCAGATGTGCACGGAGTCGGGCATGGTGAAGAACACCTACGGCACCGGCTGCTTTCTCGTCATGAACACGGGCGAGAAGCCGATCGAGTCGCGCAACAACCTCGTCACCACGATCGCATGGCAAATCGGCGACCGGGTTGACTATGCCCTCGAAGGCAGCATTTTCATCGCGGGCGCGGTCGTGCAATGGCTGCGCGACGGGCTCGGCCTTATCCGCCACGCGAGCGAAGTCGAGGCGCTCGCGCGCAACGTGCCGCATAGCGATGGCGTCTATCTCGTGCCCGCGTTCGCCGGTCTGGGCGCCCCGCACTGGAATGCGCGCGCACGCGGCACGCTCTTCGGCGTGACGCGCGGCACGACGGCCAGCCATATCGCGCGGGCGGCGCTCGATTCGATCGCGTATCAGTCGCTCGACGTGCTGAAGGCAATGGAAGCGGACTCGGGCATGCGTATCGGCGAATTGCGCGTCGACGGCGGCGCGTGCGCAAACGATCTGCTGATGCAGTTTCAGGCCGATCTGCTCGGTGTCGGCGTCGCGCGCCCGCGCATCGCGGAAACCACGGCGCTCGGCGCGGCCTATCTGGCGGGGCTCGCGGTGGGTTACTGGAAGGACGTCGACGAACTCAAGGCGCAGTGGCAACTGGAACGGCGCTTCGCACCCTCGATGCCGGAAGAGGAGATCGCCTCGTCTCTCGCTGGATGGCGGCGCGCGGTCAATGCCACGAAAGCGTGGGCGGACAGCTGACGTGCTCGCTGCGCATGTCGTTTTCCGGAACGATGATCCATGCGGCAGTGCAAAAATTTCGCACGTGCGGTATCCTGAAAAAGCTGTCGAGCCTGTTCGGCTTGCCGGCATTCAGTACGTCTTCAGGGCGGGGTGCAATTCCCCACCGGCGGTAAGTGGCGAGGCCTCGCGGCCGAACCTCGAGCCCGCGAGCGCCCGCGCCGCATCACGCGCGGGGTCAGCAGATCTGGTGAGATGCCAGAGCCGACGGTCATAGTCCGGATGAAAGAAGATGTGCAGATAGTCAAGTCCGTTCCCCCGGCGATTCACGCATCGCGCCGAACCGGACGACGCCGCGCCTTGCCGGCGCGTCGCCGCGGGGTGTCGTTCTGTCTGTTTGCAATGCCCTGAAACGTTTTTCGCCCAATTGTTCCGCGAGAGCGTTTCACATGTCCCAGACTCAAACCCACAACAGCCTGTCGTTCGCCGCACCCGCCGTCATCGCTGACGACGCCTCTGCCGATCTCCCCCAGCTCGCTTCCTTCGACGTTCCGCCGCGCATCGCCGCAGCGCTCGACGCCATGCGCGCGGGCCGCCCCGTCGTTCTGCAGGACGATGACGATCGCGAAAACGAAGCGGATCTGATCGTTGCCGCCGAGAAGCTCACCGACGCGACGATGGCGCTCCTGATCCGCGAATGCAGCGGCATCGTCTGCCTGTGCCTGCCCGATGCAAAAGTGCGCGCGCTCGAACTTCCGCCGATGGCCGCCGCGAACGGCAGCCGCTACGGCACCGCGTTCACCGTGTCGATCGAGGCGCGCGAAGGCGTGACCACGGGCGTGTCGGCGGCCGATCGCGTGACGACGATCCGCGCGGCCATCGCCGATCAGGCAAAACCGGGCGATATCGTGCGGCCGGGCCACGTGTTCCCGCTGCGCGCGATGCCCGGCGGCGTGCTCGCGCGGCGCGGCCACACGGAAGGCACTGTCGATCTGGCGATCCTGGCCGGTCTCAAGCCTGCGGGCGTGCTGTGCGAACTGATGAACGCCGACGGCACCATGACGCGCGGCGCGCAGGTCGAGCGCTTCGCGAAAGAACACGGTCTGCCGATGCTGACCATCGCGGAGCTGGTCGAATTTCGCGCGGCGCTTGCCGCGGCGCGCGAGACGGCCGAGGAAGCAGCCTGAGCCAAAGGCGCTTCAGGACAGCAGGTCGCCGAACTCCCCGCGCTTGGCCGCCGCGACGAGCGCGGGCAGTTCGTCCATGTGCTCCATGATTCGCGTGATGCCGGTTTCGCGCAGCACTTGCGCGTAACCGGACGGAATATGGCTCGCTCCGACGAACGCGATGGTCTTCATGCCCGCCGCGCGCGCCGCCGTCAGTCCGGCGACGCTGTCTTCCACGACGAGGCAGCGCGCCGGATCGATTTCCAGCGTGCGCGCCGCCAGGAGATAGACATCCGGATAAGGCTTCGGCCGCTCCACTTGCTGCGCGCTGAACACGCGCGCGCCGACGATCTCATTCAGCCCCGCGCGCCGCACCGACGCGCGCACGCGCTCCATCCGGCTGTTCGACACCACCGCGACCGGCAGGCCGCAGCCCTCCAGCGCGGCGCGCACTCCTGCGATCGGTCCGACCGAGCGCGCGAGTTCCACCGAGACGCGCGCCTCGATCGTATCGACGAAATCCGGCGGCATCACGATGCCGAACTTCGTTTCGAGATGGCCGAGAAAGCGCGAGGTCTGCTGCCCGAAAGCCGTCTTGACGGCCGGCTTGAAGTCGATGCCGGGAAACGTCTCGGTAAGAACGTCCAGCATCACGCGATCCGCGATGACTTCGCTGTCGACGAGTACGCCGTCGCAATCGCAGATGAGATGATCGATCATGTTGGCTCGAATTACGTTGAGCCAACATGATAAGCGTTCAGCAAGCATCGGCCGCGTTTACTTCCGATGTAACGCGCGGTGCATCCAGCCGTGCGGCGAACCACGTTACGGCGAGCGCTGCGAGCGCGACCACGGCGGCGGCCCACGGCAGCGTATCGAGTCCGTAACCGTGCGTCAGCACCGCGCCGCCGAGCCACGCGCCGCCCGCGTTCCCCATGTTGAAAGCGCCGATATTCAGCGTCGACGCCAGATTCGGCGCGTCCTTCGCCTTCTCGACGACGCGCGTCTGCAGCGGCGGCACCGTCGCGAACGCCGCGATGCCCCACACGAAGATCGTGACGATCGCGCCGATCTGGCTGTGGCTCGTCTTCGCGAACACCGCCATGACGATGGCGAGCGCGAACAGAATGCCCATCAGCGACGGCATCAGCGCGCGGTCGGCGAGCCTGCCGCCGATCGTATTGCCGATCGTGAGGCCGACGCCGAACAGCACCAGAACCAGCGTGACGGCGCGCGGCGAGAAGCCGCCGACCTGTTCGAGAATCGGCGCGATGTACGTGAACACGACGAACACACCGCCGAAACCGAGCACCGTCATCGTCAGCGCGAGCCAGACGTGCGGGTCGCGCAGCACGCGCACTTCCCGGCCCAGACCGCTCGGCGCGGCATCGTGACGGTTCGGCACGAGCGCCGTCACGCCGAGCGCGGAGAGCACGCCGAGACCGGCGACGATCCAGAACGTCGCGCGCCAGCCCAGTTCCTGGCCGACGAACGTCCCGAACGGCACGCCCAGCACGTTCGCGAGCGTGAGCCCGGTGAACATCAGCGCGATGGCGCTCGCGCGCTTTTCCGCCGGCACGAGCGACGCGGCCACGACCGCGCCGATGCCGAAGAACGAGCCGTGCGCGAACGACGTGACGACGCGCGCGATCATCAACAGGCCGTAGCCCGGCGCGACCGCGCACAGCACATTGCCGACGATGAACACGAGCATCAGCAATTGCAGCGCGAGCTTGCGCGGCAGCTTGCTCGTCAGCACGGCGAGCAGCGGCGCGCCGACCGCGACGCCGAGCGCGTAACCGGTGACGAGCAGGCCCGCCGACGGAATCGATACGGAAAGATCATGCGCGACGTTGGGCAACAAGCCCATGATGACGAACTCCGTCGTGCCGATTGCGAAGGCGCTGATCGCCAGCGCGAGAAGGGGAAGAGGCATGGTGACTCCAGATCAGGATTGAGCGGTCACGAATTCGACGACGACACCCGCGCTCAGTCGCACGAAGAGTTGCCGCTCGCGGGCGAGCGGCACTTCGGCGAGCTGGTACGCGTAGCCACGGCAGTCGAGACGTTCGAGCAACGCGCGCCACTGCGCCTCGTCGTCGATGCGCAGCGCCAGATGATCGATGCGCGCCGCGCCCGGCCGCTCAGCCGACGCCGATCCGGCCACGCCCGATGCGATCAGATGCACCGCCGGCCGCGCGCCGAGATACAGCCAGTAACCGCCGACGCCGAAGGGCGGCCGCGGCCCGACCCGCATCCCGGCGATATCGACGAAAAAGCGCATGAACGCTTCGCAGTCGGGCGCGACGATCGTGACGTGGTCGAGTTGCATGACGTGAACTCCGTGAACCGCTTGAAATTGCGATGTATCGGCATTCTGCGAGTTCAGCGACCATTTGAGAATTGGGCTAGTCTTTGAATCATTCTCAAATCGGAATTGAAAATGACGATGGATCGTCTCGGCGACATGCGCCTTTTTGTCGAAGCGGCGGCGGCGGGCAGCCTGTCGGCGGCCGGGCGCAAACTCGGGCTGTCGCCGGCGGCGGCGAGCGCGCGGCTCATCAAGCTGGAAAAGGCGTTGCACACGCGGCTCTTCGAACGCACGACGCGCCAGTTGCGCGTGACGGACGAGGGCCGCATTTACTTGCAGCACTGCCGCATCGCGCTCCAGGCGATCGACGACGCCGAAGCCGCGCTGCAGGCGGGCCAGAACGTCGTGCGCGGCAAGGTGCGGATTTCCGCGACGTCGGATTTCGGGCGCTACCTGCTGCGCGGCTGGCTGGACGAATTCGTCACGGTGCATCCGGAGTTGAAGTTCGCGCTCACGCTATCCGATTCGGTGTCGAATCTGATGCAGGAAGAAATCGATCTGGCAATTCGCTTCGGCGCGCCGCCCGATAGCGGACTCGCCGCGCGCGTGCTGGCGCCAAATCGGCGGGTGCTGTGCGCATCGCCGGAATATCTCGCGAGAAAGGGCGTGCCACGGACGCCAGCAGATCTCACGACGCACGACTTCGTCGTGCACGTTACGTCATCCGGGCCGCTCAACAAACTGGATTTCGTGCGCGGCGATGAACGTCACACGTTTACGATTCCCGTCGCCGATTCATGGGAATCCAACGACGGCGCGCTCACCCGCGCGTGGGCGCTCGCGGGCCACGGCATCGCGCATAAATCGATCTGGGATATCGCCGCTGACGTGCGCGCCGGCACCTTGAAGATGGTGCTGCCCGACTGGTGCACGCACGAAGCCGCGGTCCACGCGCTCTTTCATGCGAACCGCTACATGGCGCCGCGCGTGCGCGTGCTGCTCGACTTTCTGGTCGAGCGCTTCGAAACCACCACCGCCGAACTGCTCGGCGATCTCGCCTATCCGCCGGACCGGGCCGGGCAGCGTCAGGAATGGCCGTCGGCGCTATAATATCCGGCTAAATTAAAGCAAAAAGCGGTCAGATCACTGTAGAAGTCCGCCCAAAACAGCAGCTCGCCCTTCAACCTCTTTTTGACCAGCGCCCCCAGGTTAACCACTGCGACCGGCGACGACTCATGACCAAGAAAGTTTATGTAAAGACCTTTGGCTGCCAGATGAACGAGTACGACTCCGACAAGATGGTCGACGTACTCGGCGCAGCGGAAGGACTCGTCAAGACGGACACGCCCGAAGACGCGGACGTCATTCTGTTCAACACCTGCTCGGTGCGCGAAAAGGCCCAGGAGAAAGTGTTCTCCGATCTCGGCCGCGTGCGCGAACTCAAGGAAGCGAACCCGAATCTGCTGATCGGGGTCGGCGGTTGCGTCGCGAGTCAGGAAGGCGCGTCGATCGTCGCACGCGCGCCGTATGTCGATCTCGTATTCGGTCCGCAGACGCTGCACCGCCTGCCCGCGATGATCGACCAGCGCCGCGCCACGGGCCGCGCGCAGGTCGACATCACGTTCCCGGAAATCGAGAAGTTCGATCACCTGCCGCCCGCGCGCGTCGACGGCCCGAGCGCGTTCGTGTCGATCATGGAAGGCTGCTCGAAGTACTGCAGCTATTGCGTCGTGCCTTACACGCGCGGCGACGAAGTCTCGCGCCCGCTCGACGACGTGCTCACCGAAATCGCCGGCCTCGCCGATCAGGGCGTGCGCGAAGTCACGCTGCTCGGCCAGAACGTGAACGCTTATCGCGGCGCACTGACATCGGGTTCGGGCGAGATCGCGGATTTCGCGACGCTCATCGAATATGTGGCGGAAGTGCCGGGCATCGAGCGCATCCGCTATACGACTTCGCATCCGAAGGAATTCACGCAGCGCCTCATCGACACCTACGCGAAAGTGCCGAAGCTCGTCTCGCATCTGCATCTGCCGGTGCAGCACGGCTCGGACCGCATCCTGATGGCGATGAAGCGCGGCTATACCGTGCTCGAATACAAGTCGGTCATCCGCAAGCTGCGCGCGATTCGCCCTGATTTGTCCTTGTCGACGGACTTCATCGTCGGCTTTCCCGGCGAAACCGAAGACGATTTCAACCGGATGATGACCCTCGTCGACGAGATGCGCTACGACACGAGCTTCTCGTTCATCTACAGCCCGCGTCCCGGCACGCCGGCCGCGAACCTGCACGACGACACGCCGCGCGAGGTCAAGCTCAAACGTCTGCAACATTTGCAGGCGACGATCGAGGAAAACGTGCAGCGCATCAGCGCGTCGATGGTCGGCCGCGTCGAGCGCATTCTGGTCGAGCGCCCGGCGCGCAAGGACCCGAACGAGCTTGCCGGACGCACGCAGAACAACCGCGTCGTCAATTTCCCTGCGCCGGTGGAATCGCACGCGCGGCTGATCGGCCAGATGATCGACGTGAAGATCGTGCACGCGTATCCGCATTCGCTGCGCGGCGAACTGGTGATGGCGCCCGAGCTGACGCACTAAGACAGGAACACAAGTTCACTTTGAAGAACGCTCCCACGCAGCATCTTGAATTCACGGCGCCGCGCGAAGACAACGCCCGGCTCGCCAACCTCTGCGGCCCGCTCGACGAGAACCTGCGGCAGATCGAGCAGGCGCTCGACGTGACGCTCTCGCGGCGCGGCCACAAGATTTCGATTCGTGGCCGTGGCGCGAAGGTCGCGCTCGCGGCGCTCGAAAACTTCTACAACCGCGCGCGCGATCCGATTTCCGTCGACGACATTCAGCTCGCGCTCGTCGAAGCGCGTCATGCGACGCGCCGCGCGAGAGACGCGCGCGAAGCCAACGGCGAAGAAGGCGAAGCCGATCCGCGCTTTCGTGGCGACCCCGATCATCCGTTCGATGAACCGAGCGCGACGATCGATCTCGGCGAAGACGAAGATCACGGGCCGAAGCTCTACACGCGTCGCGCCGATCTGCGCGGACGCACGCCCGCGCAGCGCGACTATCTGAAGCAGATCATCGCGCACGATGTCACCTTCGGCATCGGACCGGCGGGCACGGGCAAGACCTATCTCGCGGTCGCGTGCGCGGTCGATGCGCTCGAACGCGATCAGGTGAAGCGCATCGTGCTGACGCGCCCGGCCGTCGAAGCGGGCGAGCGGCTCGGCTTTTTGCCCGGCGATCTCGCGCAGAAAGTCGATCCGTATCTGCGCCCGCTCTACGACGCGCTCTACGATCTGCTCGGCTTCGACAAGACCGCGAAGATGTTCGAGCGCCAGATGATCGAAATCGCGCCGCTCGCGTACATGCGCGGCCGCACGCTGAATCACGCGTTCATCATTCTCGACGAGGCGCAGAACACCACGCCCGAACAGATGAAGATGTTCCTCACGCGCATCGGCTTCGGCTCGAAGGCGGTCGTCACCGGCGACACGACGCAGGTCGACTTGCCGCGCGGCCACAAGAGCGGGCTGATCGAGGCGCAGCACGTGCTGTCGGAAGTGCGCGGCATCGCGATCACGCACTTCACGTCGGCGGACGTGGTGCGGCATCCGCTCGTCGCGCGCATCGTCGAGGCTTACGACGCGCAGTCGCAAAAAGACGCCGCGATCGCGGAAGCCGCGCGCGTCGCCCAGCAATCGCCGAAGCCGGAATGAAGCCCCGTCTCACGCTCACGATGCAGTTTCCTGCCGCGAAGGCGTATCCGTCGCACAAGGCGATCCTGCCGCGCGCGACGGTCGTGCGCTGGATCAAGGCGTCGCTCTTCGCGGACGCCGAGCTGACCGTGCGCTTCGTCGACGAGGACGAAGGCCGGATGCTCAACCGGACGTATCGGCAGAAGGACTACGCGACCAACGTGCTGACCTTTGCCTATGCGGAATCGGAGGACGATCCCGTCGCGGGCGATCTGATCCTGTGCTGCCGGGTCGTCGAACGCGAGGCGGCCGAACAGGGCAAGCCGCTCGCCGCGCACTACGCGCATCTGATCGTTCACGGCACGCTGCATGCGCAGGGCTACGACCACGAGATCGAAAGCGAAGCGCAGGAGATGGAATCGATCGAGACGGATATCATGCAGTCTCTGGGATTTTCCGATCCTTATGTTCCTTTGACGTGCCTTTGACCTGACGCCGTCCGATGTCCTCGATGTGTTGAAAGCCCCGTGAACGACAAGACGCCCGAATCCACGCAACCCGCCTCGCCTCGATCCGACATCACGCCCGTGCCCTGCCCGGACTATCCGCCCGCGCTCGGCGAATCCGCGCTTCTGACGGACGAGGAACTGGCCGCGTCGCGGGAAGCTGCGCTCGTGCATTGGGATCGCAAGTCGGATCTGTGGCTGTTCGGTTACGGCTCGCTCATCTGGAACCCCGGACTGCCGACGCTCGAAGCCGTGCGCGGCAAGGTGCATGGCTACCATCGCGGGCTGTATCTGTGGTCGCGCGTGAATCGCGGCACGCCGGAGCAGCCGGGCCTCGTGCTCGCGCTCGATCGCGGCGGCTCGTGCACCGGCATGGCGTTCCGGCTCGCGGGCGCCGATGCGACCGAGCATCTCCAGGTGCTGTGGCGGCGCGAAATGGCGATGGCGTCCTATCGGCCCGCGTGGCTGCCGTGCACGCTCGCCGACGGACGGCGCGTCGACGCGCTCGCGTTCGTGATGCGCCGCGAGGCCACGTCCTATACCGGCAAGCTCGCCGATCCGATCGTACGCACCGTGCTCGGCTGCGCGAGCGGGCGCTATGGCACGACGCTCGATTACGTCAGCCGGACGGTCGAGGCGCTGCGCGAAAGCGGCATGCCGGATCGGGCGCTGGAAGCGCTGTTGAGGCGATGCCAGGCGCAGGGCAATAAGTGACCGGTGTGCTTTTCGTATCTGTATGACTTTCTTGCCGTGCATTGTCCGTTCGGCCAACGGTCGATGGCTGGACATACTTCTCGCATATTTATCGGCTAGCATGGCTGAAGGCATGCGCGCCGCGCCACGCAGCCCGCATTTTTCCTTGGTGTATGCTTAACTTTCCGCTAACCCGCGCCCGGGAACTCCCGGGCGCTCCGCTATGAACGAACCCTATCCCAGTCGACGCCATTCCGACAAACCGCCGGAAAAGCGCTCGCTTCTCGAACGCTTGACCGATTTCATCTCGCACGAGCCCGAATCGCGCGACGAACTTCTCGAAGTCCTCCAGGACGCGCACGCGCGCAATCTGCTCGACGCGGATTCGCTCTCGATGATCGAAGGCGTCTTCCAGGTGTCCGATCTCTGCGCGCGCGACATCATGGTGCCGCGCGCCCAGATGGACGCGGTCAACATCGCGGAAACCCCTGCGGAATTCATGCCCTTCGTGCTCGAAAAAGCACACTCGCGCTATCCCGTGTACGAAGGCAATCGCGACAACATCATCGGCGTGCTGCTCGCGAAAGACCTGCTGCGCTACTACGCCGAAGAGGAATTCGACGTGCGCGGCATGTTGCGCCCCGCCGTCTTCATCCCGGAATCGAAACGCCTGAACGTGCTGCTGCACGACTTTCGCGTGAACCGCAATCACATCGCGATCGTCGTCGATGAATACGGCGGCGTGGCGGGCCTCATCACGATCGAGGACGTGCTGGAGCAGATCGTCGGCGATATCGAGGACGAATACGACTTCGACGAGGAAGCCGGCAACATCATCGCGACGCCGGACGGCAAGTATCGCGTGCGCGCGCTGACCGGCATCGAACAGTTCAACGAGGAATTCGGCACCGATTTCTCCGACGACGAAGTCGACACCATCGGCGGTCTCGTCACGCATCGCTTCGGGCGCGTGCCGCATCGCGGCGAGAAGGTGCGTATCGACGATTTCGTGTTCGAGATCCTGCGCGGCGACGCCCGCCAGATTCACGTTCTTCTCGTGCGGCGCGTGCCGAATCTCGCGCAGCAACATCATCACGCAGGCGACGACGAAGACGAATTGCGCGACTAAACGCGCCGCGGGCGCCGGACGTATCCGCGCCCGTCCTCCTCCGTTCGCTCGCTCTCCGCTTCAGCTCAATGGCCGATTCATCGTTTCGCTTCCTCTCCCGTCAACGCGACGCTTCCGTGATCTCCGAGTCGCCGCGCGCCTTGCCCTTCTGGCATTACCTCGTCGCCGCCGTGCTCGGCGCCGTGAACACGCTCTCCTTCGCGCCGACGCCGCACGGCGGCTGGATCGAACTCGTCGTCTTCGCGTCGTTCTTCGCGTGGCTCTCGCGCACCAGCGGCTGGAAGAGCGCCGCCGCGACCGGCTGGGCGTTCGGCTTCGGCAACTTCGTCACGGGCGTGTGGTGGCTCTACGTGAGCATGCACGTCTATGGCGGCATGGCCGCGCCGCTCGCCGCTGCCGCCGTCGCGCTGTTCTCGCTGTATCTCGCAATCTATCCGGCGTTGTCGAGCGTGGTCTGGTCGTTCGTCGCGGGACGCGCGCGCTTCGGCGATGAAGACACCGCGACCGCACGCGACATCGACGCGTCGCCACGCTATGCGCCGACCTGGCACGGCGCGTTTGCGTTCGCGAGCGCGTGGGCGCTCGGCGAATGGCTGCGCGGCCTCGTGTTCACCGGCTTTCCGTGGCTCGCGAGCGGCTACGCGCAAGTCGACGGACCGCTGAAGGGCTTCGGTGCGATCGCCGGCGTGTATGGCGTCGGCTGGGTGCTCGCGCTCGTCGCCGCGCTGATCGTGCAGGCCGCCTACTTCCGCAAGACGCGGCGGCTCGCGTTCGCGCCGGGCATCACGGCCATCGCGCTGATCATCGCGGGCATGCTGTTATCGCGCATCGAATGGACGACGCCCGCCAACGCGCCGCTCGACGTGCGCCTCCTGCAAGGCAACGTGAAGCAGGAGATGAAGTTCGAGCAGGCCGGCGTCGATGAATCGCTCGCGCTCTACAAGCGGCTCATCACCGAGAAGCCCGCCGATCTGATCGTCACGCCCGAAACCGCACTGCCCGTTTTGTCCGTGCAGATTCCGCAGGACTTCGCCGTCGCGATCCGCAACTTCGCGGACAGCACGAACTCGTCGATTCTGTTCGGCGCGATCGGCGTGACGATTCTCCCCGATGGCCGCGCGACCGATTTCACCAACAGTCTCTTCGGCGTCACGCCGCACGTGAACGGCGTGTATCGCTACGACAAGCATCATCTCGTGCCCTTCGGCGAATTCGTGCCGCTCGGCTTTCACTGGTTCGTGCGCCTGATGGGTATTCCGCTCGGCGATCTCGCGCGCGGACCGATTGCGCAGAAGGCGTTTCTCGTGCACAACCAGCCGGTCGCCGTGGATATCTGCTACGAGGACATCTTCGGCGAAGAGATCGCGCACACGATCCGCGAGCAGGAAACGCCCGCGGGCATTCTCGTCAACTCGACCAATCTCGCGTGGTTCGGCAATACCATCGCGCTCGATCAGCACTTGCAGATCGCGCGCATGCGATCGATCGAAACCGGCCGGCCGATGCTGCGTGCCACCAACACCGGCATGACGGCGGTGATTGCGGCCAACGGCGATGTCGTGTCGAAGCTGCCGACCTTTACTACAGGCGTGCTCGAAGCGCGCGTGCAAGGCACGTCGGGCAGCACGCCGTACGTGACGAGCGGGAACATGACGGTGATCGCGGTATCGCTGCTGTTGCTGGCGTTCGGATTCGCGTTCGCGCCGAACCGCAAACGCCCGGGCACGAACTGAACATCGACTGAAGCGAAAGCCGCAACGCGGCTCGCGCATTCACCCCGCCCGGGCGCGCCGTTTCCCAAAAAGGCGCGCCCGCTTCTGCGTTCGGCTAAAATTCAACGTTTCGGCACATCGGCCGAGCCTCCGGGTCGCGTCGTCACGACGCTGGCCGCGCCGTGTCCGCCCCGCATCAAAGGCAATCATGCTCACTTTCCAGCAAATCATTCTGACGCTGCAGTCCTACTGGAACGACAAGGGCTGCGCGCTCCTCCAGCCGATCGACATGGAAGTCGGCGCGGGCACCTCGCACGTCCACACGTTCCTGCGCGCGATCGGCCCCGAGCCGTGGCGCGCGGCCTACGTTCAACCGTCGCGCCGCCCGAAGGACGGCCGTTACGGCGAGAATCCGAACCGTCTGCAGCACTACTATCAGTATCAGGTGGTCCTGAAGCCCGCTCCGGAAAACATCCTCGATCTGTATCTCGGCTCGCTCGAAGCGCTCGGCTTCGATCTGAAGCAGAACGACGTGCGCTTCGTCGAGGACGACTGGGAAAACCCGACGCTCGGCGCGTGGGGACTCGGCTGGGAAGTGTGGCTGAACGGCATGGAAGTGACGCAGTTCACGTACTTCCAGCAGGCGGGCGGCCTCGATTGCAAGCCGGTGCTCGGCGAAATCACCTACGGTCTCGAACGTCTCGCGATGTATCTGCAGAAAGTCGAAAACGTGTACGACCTCATCTGGACCGAGTGGGAAGAAGACGGCCCGAACGGCCGCGTGCTGCGTCAACTGACTTACGGCGACGTGTATCACCAGAACGAGGTCGAACAGTCCACGTACAACTTCGAGCACGCGAACGTCGATCTGCTCTTCACGTTCTTCAAGAGCTACGAAGAAGAAGCGAAGAAGATGATCGATGCGAAGCTCGCGCTGCCCGCATACGAACTCGTGCTGAAGGCCGGCCACACGTTCAATCTGCTCGACGCGCGCGGCGCCATCTCCGTGACGGAGCGCGCGGCGTATATCGGCCGCATCCGTGCGTTGTCGCGCCTCGTCGCGCAGGCTTACTACGATTCGCGCGAAGCGCTCGGCTTCCCGATGCTCGGCAATCCGGTCAGAGGCGATCGCGACCTCGTCACCGACGAGCAGGAGGCACAGCGTCCCGCATGGGCGCCGCCGCTGAGAGTGGAAAGCTCGCCCACGGGCAACAACGAACAGGTTTGACGAGGCTCGACAGAACAATGACGCAATCCAACCACGCTTCCCTGCTCGTCGAGCTGCTCACAGAAGAACTGCCGCCGAAGGCGCTCGCGCGTCTCGGCACCGCTTTTGCCGAAGGTATCGTGGAGCGGCTCGCCGCGCGCGATCTGATCGACGGCGCGCCGTCGTTCGAAAAGTACGCGACGCCCCGCCGCCTCGCCGTGCTCGTGAAGAACGTGCGCGATGTCGCGCCGGAAAAGCAGGTGCGCGAAAAAGTGCTGCCGGTGACGGTTGCGCTCGACAAGGAAGGCAACCCCACGCCGCCGCTCGCGAAGAAGCTCGCGGCGCTCGGCTTCCCGGATTTCCCGCTCGCCGAACTCGAACGCGCGCAGGACGGCAAGGCCGAAGCGTTCTTCCTGCGCTACGCCGCGCCCGGCGCGACCCTCGCCGACGGCCTGCAAGCCGCGCTCGATGAAACCCTCGGCAAGCTGCCGATCCCGAAGGTCATGACCTATCAGCGCCCGGACGGCACCAGCGTGCAGTTCGTGCGTCCGGTGCAGCGCCTGATCGCGATGCACGGCCGCACCGTCGTGCCGGTCAGCGCGCTCGGCGTCGATTCGGGCGATACGACCGTTGGCCATCGATTCATGTCGGAAGGCTTCGTCGCGATTGCGAACGCCGACGACTACGCCAGCACATTGCGCCACAAAGGCCATGTCGTCGCCAGTTTCGACGATCGCCGCGAATCGATCCGTACGCAGCTTCAGGCGTTCGCGGGCGATGACCGCGTCGTGATGCCCGAGGCGCTGCTCGATGAAGTGAACGCGCTCGTCGAATGGCCGGTCGTCTACGAATGCCGCTTCGACGAGGAATTCCTGCAGGTGCCGCAGGAATGTCTGATCCTCACGATGCAGACCAACCAGAAGTATTTCGCGCTCACCGACCAGCACGGCAAGCTGCGCTCGCGCTTCCTGATCGTGTCGAACATCGATACGAAGACGCCGGACGAGATCGTCGAAGGAAATCAGCGCGTCGTGCGCCCGCGTCTCGCCGACGCGAAGTTCTTCTTCACGCAGGACAAGAAGAAGCGTCTCGAAGACCGCGTGCCGTTGCTCGCGAACGTCGTCTATCACAACAAGCTCGGTTCGGCCTTGCAGCGCGTCGAGCGTCTCGAAGCGCTCGCGGGTGAAATAGCGCCGATGGTCGGCGTCGATGCCGCTCTGACGCGCCGCGCCGCTCGCCTCGCGAAGGCGGACCTGCTGACCGACATGGTCGGCGAATTCCCCGAGCTGCAAGGCACGATGGGCACGTACTACGCGCGTCACGACGGCGAGCCGGAAGAAGTCGCGCTCGCGTGCTCGGAGCACTATCAGCCGCGCTTCTCGGGCGATGACACGCCGTCTACTGGCGTCGGTGCCGCCGTTGCGCTCGCGGACAAGCTGGAGACGATCGTCGGCATCTGGGGCATCGGCCTCGCGCCGACCGGCGAGAAAGACCCGTTCGCGCTGCGCCGTCATGCGCTCGGCGTGCTGCGCATCCTGCTGGAAAAGAAGCTGCCGATCGATCTGCGTGAACTCGTCGGCACGGCGCAACGCCAGTTCGCGAACATGCCGCAAGTCGCCGATTCGACCGAAGCCATCTACGCGTTCTTCCTCGATCGCCTGCGCGGCCTGTTGCGCGAACGCGGCTTCGAAGCGAACGATATCGAAGCGGTGCTGAGCCTGAATCCGACGCGTCTGGACGATATCGTCGCGCGCCTCGACGCCGTGCGCGAGTTCGCGGCGCTGCCGGAAGCCGCGGCGCTCGCGGCGGCCAACAAGCGCATCTCGAACATCCTCAAGAAGTCGGAACAGGGCGCGCCTGCGTCGGTGAACAAGGAACTGCTCGTCGAGGCGGCGGAGAAGAATCTGTACGCGCAGATCGAGCAGGTGACGCCGCGCGTGCAAAGCCAGCTCGCCGCCCGCAACTACACGGAAGCGCTGAGCGCGCTCGCCGCGTTGCGCGAAAGCGTCGACACGTTCTTCAACGACGTGATGGTGAACGCGGAAGACCCCGCGCTGCGCAACAATCGTCTCGCGTTGCTCAACGCCTTGCATCAGCAGATGAACTGTGTCGCTGATATCTCCAAGCTCGCTGCCTGACGCGCCGCCATGGTCATGAACCGAAAACTGGTCATCCTCGATCGCGACGGCGTGATCAACGTCGATTCCGATGCGTTCATCAAGTCGCCGGACGAATGGGTCGCCATTCCCGGCAGTCTCGAAGCGATCGCGCGGCTGAATCAGGCGGGTTATCGCGTGGCGATCGCCTCGAATCAGTCGGGCATCGGGCGCGGCCTGTTCGACATGGCCGCGCTGAACGCGATGCATCAGAAGATGAATCGCGCGGTCGCGGCGGTCGGCGGGCGCATCGATGCGGTGTTCTTCTGCCCGCACACAGCCGAAGATCAGTGCGATTGCAGAAAGCCGAGGCCGGGCATGTTGCAGCAGATCATCGACCGCTTCGAGATCGATCCGGAAGACACGCCGGTCGTCGGCGATTCGCTGCGCGATCTGCAGGCGGGCGCGACGCTCGGCTTTCCCGTGCATCTCGTGCTCACCGGCAAGGGCGAAAAGACCTTGAAGGAAGGTCAGTTGCCCGAAGGCACTGTCGTCCACAAGGACTTGCGCGCCTTCGCGCTCGACTTCCTCAAGCGGCATCAAGACCGCGCCGCCGCTCAGTAACGCCGAGACTCCATGCGCTTCATCCGTTCGTTGCTGTTGATGCTCTATTTCATCGTGTACACGGTGCCGTACGCGATTGCCTGCTTCATCGCGTTTCCGTTCATGCGCGCCGACAAGCGCTACTGGATGGCCGCCGGCTGGTGCAAGTCGACGATCGTCGTGCTGCGGCATCTGATCGGCATTCGCTACACGATCGACGGCATGGAGAACCTGCCCAATGGTCCCGCCGTGCTGCTGTCGAAGCATCAGTCCGCATGGGAAACGCTCGCCTTTCCCGCGCTGATGCCGCGTCCGCTGTGCTACGTGTTCAAGCGCGAGCTGCTCTACGTGCCGTTCTTCGGCTGGGCGCTCGGGCTGCTCAAGATGGTGCACATCGACCGCAAGCAGGGGCGCGACGCGTTCACGTCGGTGACGAGCCAAGGCCGCGCGCGCATGAACGAAGGCGCGTGGGTCATCATGTTTCCCGAAGGCACGCGCACGAAAGTGGGCAGCCAGGGCAAGTACAAGACCGGCGGCGCGCGCTTCGCGGTCGCGACCGGCGCGCCCGTCGTGCCGATCGCGCACAACGCGGGACACGTGTGGCCACGCAATTCCTTCATCAAATATCCGGGTATAGTCACGGTGTCGATCGGCCAGCCGATCGATACGACCGGCCTCACGCCCGAGGAAGTGAACACGCGCGTCGAAAGCTGGATCGAGGCGGAAATGCGCCGCATCGATCCGCACGCTTACGCCGCGCCGAACGCGCAGCCGGGTGAAGCCGGCGCCGCGGGCGCGGGCCGCTGAAGCGGCGGCGTTCGAATCGAGCCGCGGCGTGCCTTACTCGTTCTTCTCGTCATTCCTGCGCCGTGAGCGCAAAGCCGAGCCGATGCAGAAAGCCCCATCGCGACAGCGTCCCGCCGTCGCGCTCGATACCCTGCAACTCGATCTGCCGTTCGAGCATGCGCCGGCCTACTCCGGCGCGCCGCCCGCGAACGGACCGGCTCCGCTGCGCGGCGACGTGCCGGGCAGCGATCCCCTTCCCGTCCTCACACCCGCAGCGCCGCCAGCTCCACTACCCGATGGCGTGCGCCTGCGCCGCATCACGCTCAAGGCGGGCGCGCTGGAATACCGGTTGCGCCGTTCGTCGCGGCGCACGATCGGCTTTTGCATCGACGGCACCGGGCTCGCGATCACCGCGCCGCGCTGGGTGACGATCGCGGACATCGAAAGCGCGATCCTCGACAAGCAGACCTGGATCGTCAAGAAGCTCACCGAATGGCAGACGCGCGTCGAGCAGCGCGCGCTGCCGCGCATCGAATGGAAAGACGGCGCGCAGTTTCCGTATCTCGGCAAGACGATCAGCGTGTCGCTCGGATCGACGGCGAGCACCCTCTCCTTCGACGACGAAACCTGCGTGCTCTCGCTCGCGATGCCCGCGCTCGCCGACGCGCAGCAGATCAAGGATCGCGTGCAGGGCTGGCTGCAGTCCGAAGCGAAGCGCATCTTCGGCGAGCGGCTCGCCGTGTATGCGGCGAAGCTCGGCGTGGAATATCGCGCGTATGCGCTGTCATCGGCGGCGACGCGCTGGGGCAGTTGCTCGAGCGACGGCAAGATCCGCCTGAACTGGCGGCTCATCCATTTTCCGCTGTCGATCATCGATTACGTGGTCGCGCACGAACTCGCGCATCTGCGCGAGATGAACCACAGCCCGCGTTTCTGGCGGACGGTCGAATCGATCTTTCCGGAGTTCCGCGAGGCGCGGCATACGCTCAAGCATCATCCGCCCGACCTGCTGCCGGCGCTCTGAGGCGCGCTCAGCGTGCGGGGAGCGCCGACGGTACAATTTCCTTCCTGTCCCCCGCAAACAACACACAACAGGAACCCCACCATGCGACTCCTCCATACGATGCTGCGCGTCGGCGACCTGCAGCGTTCCATCGATTTCTACACGCGCATTCTCGGCATGAAAGTGCTGCGTCAAAGCGAAAACCCCGAGTATAAGTACACGCTCGCGTTCGTCGGCTACGGTCCCGAGAGCGAGCACAGCGTGCTCGAACTGACCTACAACTGGGGCACCGACAAGTACGACCTCGGCACGGCGTACGGTCACATCGCGCTCGAAGTGGACAGCGCCGCCGACGCGTGCGAGCGCATCCGTCAGGCGGGCGGCAAGGTCACGCGCGAAGCCGGTCCCGTGAAGGGCGGCACGACGGTGATCGCATTCGTCGAAGATCCGGACGGCTATAAGGTCGAGCTGATCGAAAAGCATTCCTGATTCACGCATGACTTCGCGCCGCGCATTCGTCGCGGCGCGCAATCCCCACGGGCGCATCGCGACCTTTCGCTCATCGCAGCCGGTTCGCTGGCACAATCGACGCTCCAAATCAGTGCATGGCCTCCGCGGCCACGCCTACCGAGCCCGCCGATGAGCACGCCCTCCCTCGCCCTGCGCCGCGCCCCCGACGCCACCGCCGTCATCGTGATGATCGCGCTGTGCGGCGCGTGGGGATTCCAGCAAGTCGCGATCAAGGAAGCGAACGCGTCGATTCCGCCGATGCTGCAGGCCGGCATCCGCTCGCTGATCGCCACCTTGCTCGTGTGGATCTGGACGCGCACGCGTGGCGTGCCGCTCTTTCAGCGCGACGACACGCTACCCGCCGGCCTGCTCGCGGGCGTGCTGTTCGGTGGCGAATTCGTCTGCATCTTCTTCGGCCTGAACCTCACGACGGCCACGCGCATGGCGGTCTTTCTCTACACCGCGCCCTGCTTCACCGCGCTCGGACTGCACTGGTTCGTCGCGGGCGAGCGCCTGTCGCGCACGCAGTGGAGCGGCATCGTGCTCGCGTTCTGCGGCATCGCGCTCGCATTCGCCGACGGCTTTCTGCACGGCAATCCGAACAGTGCGTCGACGTTGCACGGCATCGCAGGCGATGCGCTCGGCATCCTGGCGGGCATTTTCTGGGCCGCGACGACGGTGGTCGTGCGTGCTTCGTCGCTCGCGTATGCCAGCGCCAGCAAGACGCTGTTCTATCAACTGGCGGTATCGGCGGTATTGCTGCTCGTGCTTGCGGCGGGCATCGGGCAGACGCATGTCGAAGCCGTGTCGCCGATGGCGATCGCGAGCCTCGCGTATCAGGCGGTCGTCGTCGCGTTCATCAGCTATCTGACGTGGTTCTGGCTGCTCACGCGCTATATGGCGTCGCGGCTGTCGGTCTTCTCGTTTCTCACGCCGATCTTCGGCGTCACCTTCGGCGTGCTGTTGCTCGGCGAGCATTTCACTGCGCGCTTCATGATCGCCGCGGCGATGGTGCTCGCGGGCATCGCGCTGGTGAACCGATCCGCCCCGATCGCGAAGCGTTAAACTGTATCGCGGTCTCAAGATTGCAAATGCAGCGGAGATCGCATTGCAGACAGGGGAACCAGCGTGCAACCGATCATCCAGCCTTTCTTCGATATCAACACCGGCACGATGACGTATGTCGTCTACAAGGAAGTCGGCGCGCCGGCGGCCATCGTCGATCCGGTTCTCGATTACGATCCGCACGCCGCGCGCACCTCGACGCGCTCCGCCGATGCGGTCATCGCGTTCGTGCACGAACAGCGGCTTCGCGTCGAATGGATTCTGGAGACGCACGCGCACGCCGATCATCTTTCGGCGGCGCCGTATCTGAAGCGCGAACTCGGCGGGAAGATCGCCATTGGCGAATCGATACGCACGGTTCAGGGCGTGTTCAAGAAGATCTTCGATCTCGAGCCGGAGTTTCAGCTCGACGGCTCGCAGTTCGATCATCTCTTTTCCGATGGCGAGCGCTTCATGATCGGCGAGATCGAAGCGTGCGCGCTGTTCGTGCCGGGGCACACGCCCGCCGACATGGCGTACCAGATCGCCGACGCGGCGTTCGTCGGCGACACGCTTTTCATGCCGGACGTCGGCACCGCGCGTTGCGACTTCCCGGGCGGCAGCGCGCGCAGGCTGTACCGGTCGATTCAGCGGCTGCTCACGCTCGATCCCGATACGCGGCTGTTCGTCTGCCACGACTATCCGCCCGACACGCGCGGCCCGCGCTGGCAAAGCACGGTACGCGAGCAACGCGAACAGAACATTCATGTGGGCGGCGGCAAGACCGAAGACGAGTTCGTCGCGATGCGCGAGGCGCGCGACGCGACGCTCGGCATGCCGACGCTCATCGTGCCGGCGATTCAGGTGAACATCCGCGCGGGCCATTTTCCGGACGCGGCGGGCAACGGCACGACGTATCTGAAGATTCCGCTCAACGCGTTCTAGCGCGCGGGTTTCATCCTTCAATTCGTCCGCGCGTCACGCCGAGGAGTGACGCCATCGCGCGGCGCGCACCGCTCGAATCGCGGGCGATGATCGCATCGAACACGGCCGTATGTTCCGCGAGCGACGCGTTGTACACATCGGCGCGCTTTGCGTTCAGGCGCAACTGGCCTTCGAGCGTGCGCTCGATCAGCGCGCCGAGCGGTATCAGCAACTCGTTGCTGCACGCGGCGAGCACGCAAAGATGGAAATCGAGATCGGCGCGCACCCATTCGTCGACGTTCTGCGCGTCTGCCATCGCCCGATGCGCGCGCGTGAGCCGTTCGCGCGTGCCGTCCTCGTGATTGTCGGCGGCGAGCGCGGCGGCGTACGGCTCGATCATCTCGCGCATCTCCTGAAGCTTGAGCGCGAATTGCAGCGGCGGCGCGACGCGTGAATACCAGTCGAGCATGTCGGCGTCGAGTAGATTCCACGCATGCTTCGCGCGCACCCGCGTGCCGACTTTCGGCCGCGACTCGATCAGCCCCTTCGACGTGAGCGTACGCAACGCTTCGCGCAGCACCGTGCGGCTCACGCCGAAGCGTTCCATCAGTTCCGCTTCGCGCGGCAATGGCAAGCCGGGCGAAAAATCGCCCCGCAGAATCGCCATGCCCAGTTCAAGCGTAACGCGGCCGTGCAGATCCCGGTGAATGATGGTCTCCCTTTTCGTTGGGCCACGATTATCGGGTATTTGACTGATGTTTCGTAAGTCCCGATTATTCTTGAATAATACTATTAATATGCTCAGATCGCGGTTTTTGCTACCATGTGATTCCTTATCGGGAGACGCTTCATGAAAATCACGAAACTCGAGACCTTTATCGTTCCGCCGCGCTGGTGCTTCCTCAAGATCGAAACCGACGAAGGCATCACCGGCTGGGGTGAGCCGGTCGTCGAAGGCCGCGCGCATACGGTGGCCGCCGCCGTCGACGAACTCGCCGACTATCTGGTCGGCCGCGACCCGCGTCACATTGAGGACCTGTGGCAGGTGATGTACCGCTCCGGCTTCTATCGCGGCGGGCCGATCGGCATGAGCGCGATCGCGGGCGTCGATCAGGCGCTGTGGGACATTCTCGGCAAGCATCACGGCGTGCCCGTGCACGCGCTGCTCGGCGGTCAGGTGCGCGACAGAATCAAGGTCTATTCGTGGATCGGCGGCGATCGTCCGAGCGATGTCGCGAACAACGCGCGCGCGGTGGTCGAACGCGGCTTCAAGGCCGTGAAGATGAACGGCTCTGAAGAGCTGCAGATCATCGATACCTTCGACAAGGTTCAGGGCGTGATCGACAACGTGCGCGCGGTGCGCGAGGCGGTCGGGCCGAACGTGGGCATCGGCGTGGATTTCCATGGCCGCGTGCACAAGCCGATGGCGAAGGTGCTCGCAAAGGAACTCGATCCGTTCAAGCTGATGTTCATCGAAGAGCCGGTGCTCTCGGAGAACGTCGAGGCGCTGCGCGACATCGTCAACCAGACGAGCACGCCGATCGCGCTCGGCGAGCGGCTCTACTCTCGCTGGGACTTCAAGCACATTCTGGCGGGCGGCTACGTCGATATCATTCAGCCCGACGCGTCACATGCGGGCGGCATCACGGAATGCCGCAAGATCGCGACGATGGCCGAAGCCTACGATGTGGCGCTCGCGCTGCACTGCCCGCTCGGCCCGATCGCGCTCGCGACCTGCCTGCAGATCGACGCGGTCAGCTACAACGCGTTCATTCAGGAACAGAGCCTCGGCATCCACTACAACAAGGGCAACGACCTGCTCGACTACATCAAGAATCCGGAAGTCTTCAAGTATGAAGACGGCATGGTCTCGATTCCGCAAGGGCCGGGACTGGGCATCGAGGTGAACGAGGAGAAGGTGCGCGAGATGGCGAAAGTCGGCCATCGCTGGCGCAATCCGGTGTGGCGTCACGCGGATGGCAGTGTGGCGGAGTGGTGATGCCTTTAGCGCCGAAGCCTTGCCTTCACGCCGCCGCGTAATGCGTTGCTGATGAGCAGGTCTTCGGCGTCGAGCACGTCGTCCAGCGTGAGCGTGCGTTCGGCGGCGTGGCGTTGTTCCATCAGCACCGCGCGCATCACGCCCGGCAGCACGCCGGCGTCGATAGGCGGCGTGAACCACTTGCCGTCGCGTTGCACGAAGATGCTCGAACGGCCGCCTTCGGTCAGCTCGCCGCGTTCGTTGAAGAACAGCATGTCGAACGCGCCTTCGGCTTCGGCGGCTTTCCACGCGCGATCGTAGTCGGCGCGACGCGTGGTCTTGTGCCGGAGCAACGGATCGCCGGACGATTGCGGCGCGAAGCCGCGATCGGACGCGAGCAACACATCGACGGTATCCGACGGCAGCGCGGCAAGCGGCGCGCTCGTGATCGCGATGCGTCCGCTCTTGTCCAGCGCGATACGCAGACGATACGGCTGGCCAGCATCGAATGTCGCGCAGTGCGCCTGGACCTGCTTCCGTAGCGCGTGCTCGTCGAATGCAAAGTCGAGATACGCGGCGCTGCCCTTTAATCGCGCGACGTGCCGCGCGTAGTGACGAACGCCTTCATCGCGCGTTGCATACGTCGTCTCGAACAGTTCGAAGCCGGGGTCCGCACCGGTCAGGAAGCGCGCTTTCAACAGACACTCCTCGTATTCATCGGCGGCGACGCTGTCGAGCACGATGCCCGCGCCGATGCCGAGCACGCCGCGCTTCGCGGCCGCATCGACGACGAGCGTGCGAATCGCCACCGACATGCAGAAGTCGCCGCTCGCATCCAGCCAGCCGATCGCGCCGGTATAGAGGCCGCGCGGCGTGCTTTCGATTTCGTCGATCAGTTGCATCGTCCGATACTTCGGCGCGCCGGTGATCGAGCCGCACGGAAAGAGCGCGCGCACGATGCCGGCGAACGACGTGCCGGGAATCAAGCGCGCCTCGATGGTCGATGTCATCTGCCACACCGACGCGTAAGCCTCGACCGAAAACAGCGCGGGCACCTTCACCGAACCCGTGACCGCCACGCGCGACATGTCGTTGCGCAGCAAGTCGACGATCATCACGTTTTCTGCGCGATTCTTCGGGTCGAGCCGCAACGCTTCGGGATCGGCGTCGCGCGGCGCGGTGCCTTTCATCGGGCGCGCGCGCAACAGTTCGCCCTGCTTTTCGACGAACAGTTCCGGCGAGCACGACACGATCGACCTGCCATCCGGCATCGCGATGAACGCGCCGTAATGCACGGCCTGCCGCTCGCGCAAACGCCGATACAGCGCGAGCGGCGCGCCGAACACATCGAAGTTCAGCCGGAACGTGTAATTGATCTGGTACGACTCGCCTTCGCGCAGCGCGTCCTGAACGGCGGCGATGGCGGCATCGAATTCATCGCGCGTGACGCTCGCTTCAATGCCCGCGACGCCTGCCGTCACGTCATCGGCTCTCGACCCGAGCCACGCGTCGACTTCATCGCGCGACAGACGCGCGCAATCGCGGAACATCAGCACGCGCAAGGCATGCTCGTCTCCGCGTCCGATACGCCCGAACTGGAGATTGCGCCCGAACTCGTAATCCGCGACGACGACCGCATGCAGGCCACGTTGCAGATCGCGGTCGATCTCGCCGCAGACCGCGTCCAGCGAACGCGCGTCCACGCACACGCGTTCGTGCACAAAGTCCGTGTACAAACGACTCGACCGCCTTTCGGCGGTCGCATCGCAATCGTCGAGCAGCGCGAACACCGCGCTGCGCTCTTCGGTTTTCATCGTCATGCTCGCACGACGTACCGCCCACTCGACCGCATTAGTCGAAGAAGCTCTTCACGCGGTCGAACCAGCTCTTGCTTTGCGGACTATGCCGCGCGCCGCCCTGCTCCAGCGACTTTTCGAACTGCTTGAGCAGATCGCGTTGCTGTTCCGTGAGCTTGACCGGCGTTTCCACCTGGACATGCACGTACAGATCGCCCGCGATGCTCGAACGCAAGCCCTTGATGCCCTTGCCGCGCAGGCGGAACGTCTTGCCCGACTGCGTGCCTTCGGGCACCGTGAAGCTCGCGCGGCCAGCCAGCGTGGGCACTTCGATCTCGCCGCCCAGAGCCGCCGTGGTGAAGGGAATCGGCATCTGGCAATGCAGGTCGTCGCCGTCACGCTCGAACACGGTGTGCTGCTTGATGTGGATTTCCACATACAGATCGCCGCTCGGGCCGCCATTGATGCCCGGTTCGCCGTTGCCCGCCGAACGGATACGCATGCCGTCGTCGATGCCCGCCGGAATCTTCACTTCCAGCGTCTTGGTTTCCTTCACCTTGCCCGCGCCGTGGCAGTTCGCGCACGGATCGGGAATGTAGCTGCCGCTGCCATGACATTTCGGGCACGTCTGCTGGATGCTGAAAAAGCCCTGCGACATACGCACCTGGCCCTGACCGTGGCAGGTCGGACAGGTTTCGGGCTTGGTGCCCGGCTTCGCGCCCGAGCCGTGACAGATGTTGCAGTTCACCCAGCTCGGCACGCGAATCTGCGTGTCGTAGCCGTGAGCCGCCTGCTCCAGCGTGATCTCCATGCTGTAGCGCAGGTCCGCGCCGCGATACACCTGCGGGCCGCCGCGTCCGCCGCGTGCCGCTCCGCCCGCCGCTTGTCCGAAGATGTCGCCGAAGATATCGCCGAAGGCATCGGCGAAACCGCCGAAGCCTTGCGCACCCGCGCCCGCCATGTTCGGATCGACGCCCGCGTGGCCGTACTGATCGTACGCGGCCCGCTTCTGCTGGTCGGAGAGCATTTCATAGGCTTCCTTCGCCTCCTTGAAATTCTCTTCCGCCTTCTTGTTGTCCGGATTGCGGTCAGGGTGATACTTCATCGCGAGCTTGCGATACGCCTTCTTGATCTCGTCGTCGCTCGCGTTCTTCGCGACGCCCAGAACGTCGTAGTAATCCCGTTTCGCCATGTCGGTTCGATGCCGCCGCGCGTCACGCGACGGTTCCTGTCAGATGCTGCGAGTCCGTTGCTCCGACTCGCACGTAAAACTTCGCGCGCCTCGCCTAAATCAAGACGCCTCTGAAAAACAACGTGCCCGGAGAGCCGTGAGGCTCGCCAGGCGCGTTACACGTAAGACGCGTCACGCGTCCCGGAGATGCCACCGAAAGGCACGCGCGCGTTGTTCACGCCCGCGCCCCTGCGGCTTAGTCCTTCTTCACTTCCTTGAAGTCGGCGTCGACGACATCGTCGTGATGCTGGCTCGCGCCCGCTTCCGCCGATGCGCCCGCGCCTGCCGCACCCGCGGCCGCCGCGCCTTGCTGCGCCTGCATGTCGGCGTACATCTTTTCGCCGAGCTTCTGCGAAGCCTGAGCCAGCGCCTCGATCTTCGCTTCGATCGCGGCCTTGTCGCTCGAACCGCTCTTCAGCGTGTCTTCGAGATCCTTCAGCGCTGCTTCGATCTTTTCCTTGTCCGAAGCGTCGACCTTGTCGCCGTACTCCGCGACGGCCTTTTTCGTGCTGTGAACCAGCGCATCGCCCTGGTTGCGTGCGTCGGCCAGTTCGCGCAGCTTGTGATCTTCCTCGGCGTTGGCTTCGGCGTCCTTCACCATCTTGTCGATTTCCGCGTCCGTCAGACCCGAGTTCGCCTTGATGGTGATCTTGTTTTCCTTGCCCGTCGCCTTGTCCTTCGCGCCGACGTGCAGAATGCCGTTCGCGTCGATGTCGAAGGTCACTTCGATCTGCGGCGTGCCGCGCGGTGCGGGCGGAATGCCTTCGAGGTTGAACTCGCCGAGCAGCTTGTTGCCCACGGCCATTTCACGCTCGCCCTGGAACACCTTGATCGTCACGGCGCCCTGGTTGTCGTCCGCCGTCGAATACACTTGCGCGTGCTTCGTCGGGATGGTCGTGTTCTTGTTGATCATCTTCGTCATCACGCCGCCAAGCGTCTCGATGCCGAGCGACAGAGGCGTCACGTCGAGCAGCAGCACGTCCTTGCGGTCGCCCGACAGAACCTGACCCTGAATCGCGGCGCCCACGGCCACGGCTTCGTCCGGGTTCACGTCACGGCGCGGATCCTTGCCGAAGAACTCCTTCACCTTTTCCTGCACCTTCGGCATGCGCGTCATGCCGCCGACGAGAATCACGTCGTCGATTTCGCCGACCTTCACGCCCGCATCCTTGATGGCGATGCGGCACGGTTCGATCGTGCGCTCGATCAGTTCTTCGACGAGCGCTTCGAGCTTCGCGCGGGTGAACTTGAGGTTCAAGTGCTTCGGACCCGACGCGTCCGCCGTGATGTACGGCAGGTTGATGTCGGTCTGCGCGGTGGACGACAGTTCGATCTTCGCCTTTTCAGCGGCTTCCTTCAGGCGCTGCAGCGCGAGCACGTCCTTGCTCAGATCGACGCCCTGCTCCTTCTTGAACTCGCCGATGATGTAATCGATGATGCGCTGGTCGAAGTCTTCACCGCCGAGGAACGTGTCGCCGTTGGTCGACAGCACTTCGAACTGCATTTCGCCGTCCACGTCCGCGATTTCGATGATCGAGATATCGAACGTGCCGCCGCCCAGGTCGAACACCGCGATCTTGCGGTCGCCCTTTTCGGCCTTGTCCAGACCAAACGCGAGCGCGGCTGCCGTCGGCTCGTTGATGATGCGCTTCACTTCCAGACCGGCGATGCGGCCAGCGTCCTTGGTTGCCTGACGCTGGCTGTCGTTGAAGTACGCCGGCACCGTGATCACGGCTTCCGTGACCGGCTCGCCGAGGTAATCCTCAGCGGTCTTCTTCATCTTGCGCAGCACTTCGGCGGAGACTTGCGACGGCGCGAGATTCTTGCCGTGCGCTTCGACCCACGCGTCGCCGTTATCGTGCTTGACGATCTTGTAGGGCATCAGATTGATGTCCTTCTGCACTTCCTTCTCTTCGAAGCGGCGGCCGATCAGGCGCTTGACCGCGTACAGCGTGTTACGCGGGTTGGTGACCGACTGGCGCTTCGCAGGCGCGCCGACGAGGATCTCGTTGTCATCCATGTACGCGATGATCGACGGCGTGGTGCGCGCGCCTTCCGAGTTCTCGATGACCTTGACCTGGTTGCCTTCCATCAGCGCCACGCACGAGTTCGTGGTGCCGAGGTCGATACCGATGATTCTGCCCATTTTTTATACTCTCCTAGCTTTGTTCGCTTTGGCGTTGCGGCGGCGGTGTGTCGTGCCTGACGCCGGCTTTTGCCGATTTACCGGGCCGAACGCCCAAAATTCATACCTGTACGCAAGATAAGAGCGCCAGTTTCGATTTCAAGACCCTGAAGACGATGCGGTCTATAACTTTTTTTGTGGGGCGCCGATCTTACTTCGGTGCGGCGACGGTCACGAGCGCCGGACGCAGCACGCGGTCGGCGATGACGTAGCCCTTCTGCAGCACCGTGACGACGGTATTCGGCTCCTGCTCGGCCGGGACCATGGAAATAGCCTGATGGCGATGCGGATCGAATTTCTCGCCGACCGGATTCACCGCGATCACTCGGCCCTTTTCCAGCGCGCCGGTGAGCTGGCGCAGCGTCAGCTCGACGCCCTCGCGCACCTTGGCGAGATCCGTCGATTGATCGGCGAGCGCGGCTTCGAGGCTGTCGAGCACGGGCAACAGGTTTTCCGCGAAATTTTCGATGGCGAATTTATGCGCCTTCGCGACGTCTTCCTGACTGCGGCGGCGCACGTTTTCCGTCTCGGCCTTGGCGCGCAGGAAGTCTTCCTTGAGCGCCACGATGGTGGCCTGCGCTTCGGCCAGCGCGGCCTCGGCCTCATTCGGCGCGGGCTGCGGCGCGGCGGGCGCGTCTGCCGGTGCGGCCTGCGCCGCATTGGTCGTGTCGGCGGCCTGGCGCGCGTTATCGTCGGCGGGCGTCGGGTTCTGGCTCGCTGAATTCTCTTGCGTGTTTTCCATGTCGCTTGATGTGTATTGCTGTGAGTTGAACCGGATGCGATCGCGGCCAGATTCAGATGGTCGCGTTTTTCGCACTAACGGCCGAAATTGGGTCGTCGAAGATATTTTCAAGCCTTCAGACGAATTTTTCGGACTTTTTTCAGTGCTTCTTCGGTACTTCAATGGCGCGGAAATGGCCGGTAACACGCACTTCGCCGCACCGCGCAATTTTGAGATTGAGGGAAAGTCCTGAGTCGCCTACACTTCAAACAAGCAGCGCAGGACGCACGTTAACCCTAATCCTACGAATGCTTTTCAACCGCTTACAGCCCTTGCCCGTTTCCTGACCCGGCCGCGTCGCGCCCGGGCAACCCGCTCTCCGGGGGTACCATGAAACTGACCTTTGCTATCGCGGTGGTCGCCCTGGTACTCGTCGCGGGAACGACCACCATTTGCATGTCCGGCGTCGTGACCGACCGTACCACCGAGTACGGAGGGGTTCACGCGACCATCGAAAGCTACTTCAATCCGAACGAGAAAATTTGTCGATAGTCCGGCGGTCCCGCTTCGTCGGCCTGCCCTGCAGGTTGGCCGCGGGCTCGCGGAACGTCTTGCGGCGCTCCGCTTCGGCCACGCGTTTCGCCCGGCCCTCTTCCGTTTCGGCGTAAAGGGTCTGCGCGACCGTCGCCGGGCCGCGCACGTCGCACAGGCCCAGCACTTCGACTTGCCACACGATCTGTTCGATATCGATCTCGACGATATCGCCGACGCGCACGTCCTTCGACGGCTTCACGTTCGCGCCGCCGATCTTCACGCGCCCCTTCTCGACCGCGTCGCTCGCGAGCGAGCGCGTCTTGAAGAAACGCGCCGCCCACAGCCATTTGTCGATGCGCAAACGCGCGCCAGGTTCCGTCGAAATCTTGTAGTTCATCAGTGAATGCTTGTTGAAGCCTGCCTCAGGCCACCGCGGTAAGCGGCTGCACGGTCTGCACCGGCCATCCCTGCAAATGCTGCGCGGCGATTTCACCCAATGCCTTGATCCATGCGGGCGCGGAATTCAGGCAGGGAATGCGGTGGAACTGCCTGCCGCCGGCCTTCAGGAATTCATCGCGCACCTCGATGCCGATCTCCTCGATCGTCTCCAGACAATCCGCCGTGAAGCCGGGACAGAACACATCCACGCGCGCGACGCCGCCCGCGCCCAGTTCGGCGAGCGTCGGCGCGGTGTACGGCTGAAGCCACTCCGCGCGGCCAAAACGCGACTGGAACGTCACACGGCATTCCACCGGCGTGAGTCCGAGCGCGGACGCGAGCAGCGCGCCCGTCTGCTGGCACTGGTCGTGATACGGGTCGCCGAGATCCATCGTGCGCTTGGGCACGCCGTGGAAGCTCAGCACGAGCTTGTCGCCCGCGGCAAAATCCGGCTGGCCGTGGTGACGCCAATAATCGCGCACCTGTTCCGCCAGCGCGCCGATATACGCCGGATGATCCGCGTAGTGACGAATCGTGCGGATTTCCGGCTGATTACGCACGCGCCTGAGCGCGGCGAAGGCATCGTCGAACGCGGTGGCGGTCGTGGACGACGAATACTGCGGATACATCGGCAGAAGCAGAATGCGATCGGCGCCTTCGAGCTTCAGTTGATTGAGCATCGCGCCGATGCCCGGCGTGCCGTAGCGCATCGCGTAGTCGACGATCACGTGATAGTCGTTCGCCGCAAAGAGCCGCCGCAACCCGTCGACCTGCTTTTCGGTATGCACGCGCAGCGGCGAGCCTTCGGGCATCCAGACCTGCGCGTACTTCTTCGCCGAGGAGCGCCCGCGAAACGGCAGGATCAGCCCGCGCAGAATCACCTGCCACACGAGCGAGGGAATTTCGACGACGCGTGGATCGGACAGGAATTGCGCCAGATACTTGCGCACCGCCCGCGGCGTGGGCGCGTCCGGCGTGCCGAGATTGATCAGCAGCACCGCGACGCGATGCGAAGCGCTGGGCTGCGAGGGCAACTCGAGGTCGAAACGCATAGGGGCAGGCGGGCCGGGAAAGGTCGTCGGAAAAGGTGAAGACCATTATAGCGGCGCGCCCGAACGCGCATCATTGGCCGAACGGCCTAGTGGCACAGCCTCGCGCGGCGCGCCAAGATGGCGTTACTGGTGACTGAGCGACATCGACAGCAGGCGCGCGGTGATGTCCACGATCGGAATCACGCGGTTGTACGCCATGCGCGTCGGGCCGATCACGCCGAGCGTGCCGACGATCTTTCCGTTGACTTCGTACGGCGCCGTCACGACGCTCATTTCCTCGATCGGCACGAGATTCGACTCGCCGCCGATGAAAATCTGCACGCCTTGTGCGTGACTCGATACATCCAGCAATTGCAGGAGGCTCGTCTTTTGGTCGAACAAATCGAAAAGCTTGCGCAGCCGCGCCATGTCGGACGAAAGGTCCGCCACTTCGAGCAGATTGCGCTCGCCGGAAATGAGCACGGTGTCCGTGGGGTCGGTCTCGGCCGTACTCGCGACCACGGCCGCCTGCATGAGCGTGGTCATGTCGCCGCGCAACTGGTCGATTTCCTCGCGCAGGCGCCGGCGCACTTCGTCGAAAGACAGGCCCGCAAAGTGCGCGTTGATGTAATTGGAGGCTTCGACGAGCTGCGAGGGCGAGTAGTCGCGCTGCGTCGCCATCATGCGGTTCTGCACGTCGCCTTCGGGCGTCACGATGATGAGCAGGATGCGCTTGTCCGACAGCCGCATGAACTCGATCTGCTTGAACATGTGACTGCGGCGCGGCGTGAGCACGACGCCCGCGAACGACGACAGATTGGACAGCACGCTCGCCGCCGCCGCGACGATCTTCTGCGGTTCCTCGCCTTGCAGGCGGGTCTTGACCGCGGTGGTCATCGCTTCGTCTTCGGGCGCTTCTACAGTCAGCATCGTGTCGACGAAGAGCCGGTAGCCGCGCGGCGTGGGAATCCGCCCCGCCGACGTATGCGGGCTCGAGACGAGACCGAGCTCCTCGAGATCCGACATGACATTGCGGATCGTCGCGGGGCTCAGTTCGAGACCGGAATGACGTGATAACGTGCGCGAACCGACCGGCTGACCTTCGGCGATGTAGCGCTCGATCAACGTCTTGAGGAGGGTTTGTGCACGTGGGTCTAGCATGGGGAAATTTTAGCTCAACGAGTCGAGGGGCGGCGTGCCGCGCCGCGAGTGCTACGTTCAACGTCCGCTCCATTCTAGCGAGAAACAACGCGCGTGCCCGCGCGACGCTGCGCGGTCCGGCGAAAGCGCGCCAGAACGCCGTCGCGCACGGTTCTTTTCGCTCTCTGACTATGGTGTAATGCCGGCATGGAAATTGGCCAATTCAAGACCGTCGCCCTCGTGGGGCGCACCAACACGCCCGGCATCGAGGCGCCGCTGAGATCGCTCGCCGATCACCTGGCCCAGCAAGGCTTCGAGGTCGTGTTCGAGGCGGGCACGGCGAAGGACGTCGGCGTGACGGAGTTCCCGGCGTTGTCCATCGCCGAGATGGGCGCGCGCGCGGACGTCGCGATCGTGCTCGGCGGCGACGGCACCATGCTTGGCATCGGCCGCCAGCTCGCGCCGTACAAGACGCCGCTCATCGGCGTGAATCACGGGCGGCTCGGCTTCATCACCGACATCCCGCTCAAGGCGGTCCGCGAACTGGTGCCGCAGATGCTCGCCGGCCAGTTCGAGCGCGAGGAGCGCAGCCTGCTCGAAGCGCGCATCATGCGCGACGACAAGCCGATCTACCACGCGCTCGCGTTCAACGATGTCGTGGTGAATCGCAGCGGCTTCTCCGGCATGGCGGAACTGCGCGTCTCGGTGGATGGCCACTTCATGTACAACCAGCGCTCCGACGGCCTGATCGTCGCGACGCCCACCGGCTCGACCGCCTACGCGCTGTCCTCGGCGGGGCCGATTCTCCATCCGCAGTTGCAGGGCTTCGTGCTCGTGCCGATCGCGCCGCATTCGCTGTCGAATCGTCCGATCGTGCTGCCCGACGATTCCAAGGTGACCATCCAGATCATCGGCGGGCGAGACGTCAACGTGAACTTCGACATGCAGTCGTTCACCGCCGTCGAGCTGAACGACGTGATCGAAGTGCGGCGCTCGAAGCATACGGTGCCGGTGCTGCATCCGGTCGGCTACAGCACCTACGCGACGTTGCGCAAAAAGCTGCACTGGAACGAGCATCCGTCGCAGGATTCTTCGGCGCTCTGATCCACCCGCATCCCGAATTCCGAATCCCCTTTCCGAAGCGTCCATGCTCCGTCATCTTTCCATTCGAGATTTCGTCATCGTCGCCACACTGGATATCGATTTCGATCCAGGCTTCACGGTCTTTTCGGGTGAAACCGGCGCGGGCAAGTCGATCCTGATCGACGCCCTCGCGCTCACGCTAGGCGCGCGCGGCGACGCGAGCGTCGTGCGAACCGGTCAGGCGCGCGCCGACATCACCGCGGAATTCGGCACGCATCCGCAGGTCACGCGCTGGCTGGACGAGCACGCGCTGTCGCAGGACAGCGACTCGGTCATGCTGCGCCGTGTGATCGACTCGGGCGGACGCTCGCGCGCGTTCATCAACGGCACGCCCGCGACGCTCGCGCAACTGCGCGAAGTGGGCGAAATGCTCGTCGATATTCACGGTCAGCACGCGCATCAATTGCTGATGCGGCCCGACGCGCAGCGGGAACTCTTCGACACCCACGCGCAATTGATCGATACCGCCGGCGCGGTGAATCGTGCGTGGCGCGCCATGCGCGATGCACAGCAAGCCGTCGAGACCGCGCAAAGCCGCGACCGCGAACTGCAACTGGAGCGCGAGCGTCTCGCGTGGCAGCTGAGCGAATTCGACAAGCTCGCGCCGCAGCCGGGCGAATGGGAGGAAGTGAGCGCGGAGCATCATCGGCTATCGCATTCGGCGAGTCTCATCGACGGCGTTCAAGGCGCGCTCGGCGCGCTCTCCGAATCCGACGAAGCGATGATCTCTCAGCTCGGCGCGATCATCTCGAAGGTGCGCGGTCTCGCCGATATCGATCCCGACCTGAACGACGTGCTCGCCTCGCTCGAACCGGCGGAGATCCAGTTGCAGGAGGCGTCGTACTCGCTGTCGCATTACGCGCAGCGGCTGGAGCTCGATCCCGACCGCCTCGCGCAAGTCGAAAGGCGCATGGACCAGTTGCACTCGACGGCGCGCAAGTTCCGCCTGCAGCCCGAGACGCTGCCGGAAGAACACGACGCGCGCCGCCGTCAACTCGCCGACCTCGACGCCGCTGCCGATCTCGACGCGCTCAACGCCGCCGCCGACAAGGCGAAGAGCGACTATATCGCGCAGGCCAAGGTGCTGTCGAAAGCGCGCGCGAAGGCCGCGAAAAATCTGTCGAAGGCCGTCACCGAAGGCATGCAGGAATTGTCGATGGCGGGCGGGAGCTTCGAGGTCGCGCTCGTGCCGCTCGCCGAAGGCGGCGCGAACGGGCTGGAGCAGATCGAATTCCGCGTCGCCGGTCACGCGGGGGTTGCGTTGAGGCCGCTCGCGAAAGTCGCTTCAGGCGGCGAACTCGCGCGCATCAGCCTCGCGCTCGCGGTGATCGCGAGCACCGCGAGCCCGACGCCCACGCTCATCTTCGACGAAGTGGACACGGGCATCGGCGGCGGTGTGGCGGAAGTGGTCGGGCGTCTCTTGCACCAGCTCGGACGCGACCGTCAGGTGCTGTGCGTTACGCACCTGCCGCAAGTGGCCGCGCGTGGCGATCAGCATTTCCAGGTCGCGAAGTCCTCCGACGACGCCGGCGGCACCGTCAGCACGGTGACACCGCTCGACAAGAGCAAGCGCGTCGAGGAAGTCGCGCGCATGCTGGGCGGGCTGGAGATCACCGCGACCACGCGCAGGCACGCGAAGGAAATGCTGGCGGCCTGAACTCCGGCTCAGTCAGCCGCCACCTCGAACACCCGTTCCCACAACGCCGTCACCGCGTCGCGTTCGGCCTGAACCTCGGCCGGATCGACGCGCGCCTTTTCCATGCCGTCGAGCCGCAACGTGTGCTGGAGCTTGCGGTAATGCCGGTACGCCGCGCCGATCACATCGGCTTCGTCTTCGGCGATCAACCCGCTCTTCGCTGCGAGCTTGAGCAGCGTGATATTGCCCGCGTTGCGCAGAAACTCGCGATGCTCACGTGTATGCAGCAGCACCCAGTACTGCACGATGAACTCGATATCGACCATGCCGCCGCGATCGTGCTTCAGATCGAACAGGGCGCTGCGATTCGGATGCCCGTCGGCGACGCGCTGGCGCATCGACACGATCTCGCGCGCGAGCGCGGCGGCGTCGCGCTCCATCACGAGCACGTCCGCGCGAATCCGCTCGAACTCCGCGCCGATTTCGGCATCGCCCGCGCTGTAGCGTGCCCGCGAAAGCGCCTGATGCTCCCAGACCCACGCGGTGTTCGCCGCGTCGCCCTCGCGAATCTGATAGCGGCGAAACGATGCGAGGTCGGTTACCAGCAGGCCCGATTCGCCGTTGGGCCGCAAGCGCAAATCGACATCGAACAGTGTGCCCGCGCCGGTTGCCGCTGTGAGCCAGGTGATGAGGCGGCGCGTGAACATCGCGTAGATGTCCGAGGCGGCGTCGTCGGCATCGTCGTAGAGGAAGATGAGATCGAGGTCCGACGCATAGCCCAGTTCCTTCCCGCCGAGCTTGCCGTACGCGATGACCGAGAAGCGCGGCGTCTCCCGATGCCGCTTCGGGAACTGCTTCCAGACCGTTTGCACCGTCACGTCGAGAACGGCGTCGGCGAGTTCGGACAGGCGGTCGCTCACGTGCTCGACCGTCAAATGCCCGGCGAGATCGATCAGGAGAATGCGGAACACTTCAGCCTGATGCGCGTGACGCAGCAGATCCATCTGATGTTCCGCGTCCTCGGCGGCGTCGAGCCGCGCGGTCAGCGAATGCTTGAACGCGGCCCAGTCGAACGGGCTCGCGATGGCTTCGTCGTCGAGCAATTCGTCGAGCAATTGCGGATGGCGAATGAGATAGCCCGCCGCCCAGCGCGAACCCGACAGCACCGACAACACGCGCTCCAGCGCCTTCGGATATTCCGTCAGCAGCGCGAGATACGCGCCGCGCTTGGCCGTAGCTTCGAGCAGATCGAATAGCCGCACGATGGTGTCGCCGCGCCGCGCCGTCTCGATCGACTGCACGGCTTCGAGCGCGCGCTGCGCGACGATGTCGAAGCGCTCGCGGCTCTGCGATGGCAAGCCGGCATAACGCGCCGAATTCCACACGCCCGTCAGACGCGAGAGCACTGGCGCGGGGTCCGCGAAGCCGAGTTCCATCAGACGCGCGGCGAGTTCTTCCTGCGCGGAATCGTCGGCGAGCGCGCTGCTCCAGATCCACGTCGCCGCCGAATCCTCCGCGACGCCGCAGCCGCCCTGCCCGCTGACCTTGTCGGCGAAGATCGCGTCGAACTGCTGCTCGACGAGTTCGCGATGCGCGTCCAGCTTCTCCATCAGCGCGGCGTAGTCCGCGAACCCGAGCGAGTTCGCGAGCAACACGCGTTCGTCGTCGGCGACGGGCATCGCGTGCGTCTGCGCGTCGTTGCGGTATTGCAGGCGATGTTCCACCGTGCGCAGGAACAGATACGCATCGGAGAGCGCGCTGCACACGCTGGGCGCGAGCAGGCCGTGCGCGGCGGCGCGTTCAAGGACGGCAAGCGTCGGACGAATGCGGAAATCCGCCGCCTGACCGCCGCGAATCAACTGAAACACCTGCGCGCTGAACTCGATCTCGCGGATGCCGCCGCGTCCGAGCTTGACGTCATCGGCCTTGTCGGGACGCATCGACGCGCGCCGCCGCGCTTCCTGGCGAATCTGCTGATGCAGCGAACGGATCGCGGCGATCACGCCGTAGTCGAGATAGCGCCGGTAGATGAACGGCGTCGCGATTGCTTCGAGCTGCTTCGCGAGGCGCTTCGCGGAATCGCTCTGCGTCTCCGAGACGAGCCGGCCCTTGATCCACGCGTAGCGTTCCCATTCGCGGCCCTGCACGTAGAAATACTCTTCGAGCATGCCGAGGCTGCACACGAGCGGACCGGAATCGCCGTTCGGCCGCAGCCGCATGTCGACGCGAAACACATAACCGTCTTCCGTGATTTCCGCGAGCGCGCCGATCAGCCGCTTGCCGAGCCGTGTGAAGAATTCCTGCGTCGCGAGCGCGGAGCGCGTGCCGCCCGCGGTTTCGCCGTCTTCCTCATAGACGAAGATCAGATCGATGTCCGACGATGCGTTCAGCTCCCGCCCGCCCAACTTTCCCATGCCGACGACGCCGAGCGTCAGCCGCTCGCCGTCCGGTCCGCGCGGCTCGCCGAAGAGCGCTTCCAGATCCGCCGACAGCACCGCGAGCGCCCGCTGCACGGTGACTTCGGCGAGGTCGGTCATTGCGCCGGTGACTTCGGCGACGTCCGCCGCGCCCGCGAGATCGCGCTCCATCACCGTGCAGAACACGTCCGTTCGCAGCCGCCGCAGCGCGGTCTTGAGCGCGGCCTCGTTGAGCGCGCCGTTTTCGCTGCACGGCGCGCAGTGCGCGTCGAGCCGCGCTTCGATCCACTCGCGCGTGATGCGCGTCCGTGCCCACTGCGCGACGTTCGACGCCAGTTCGGGCCGCGCCGCATACGCGCGCGCCGCATAGTTGGAATAGTCGGAACTGAGAAGGGTTGCGTCGGTCATGAAAGGTTGGGTTCGCTCATTGCTTGCTTGATAAGACATCGCGCTTCATCTACCGCGCCGCGAGTCTTGCCGGGCGCGGCTTTGCGAGCATCCACGCGTGCACAGGCAGCGGCCGTGGCCGCCATGCCCGTGTTACATTTCAGCGTCAAACACGCAAAACTACCATATCGCCCGACAGCAGCAGCATGTCCGACAGCAGACCATCCGTCGACCCGAACGAAGTTGGACAAGCCAAGCCCAGCGGCAACGCCGAGCGCGTGCTTTCACGCATCTTCAAAATCATTCTGGTCATTGCGGTCATCGCGTATTTCGCGGTGGCGGGCATTTACGTCGGCCTGCGCTATCTCGTCATGCCGCAGGTCGATTCGTTCCGGCCGCGCATCGAGCAGCTCGTCTCTTCGAAGATCCACGCGCAGTTGCATATCGGCAGGATTTCCGCGCGATGGTCCGGGCTTTCACCGACACTCGATATCGACAATCTGCGCATCGACGCGACCGATGGCTCGCCCGGTCTCGCCGTGCCGCACGCGAGCGCGAGCATCGCGTGGGCGTCGCTCCTGCATCTGCGGCCCAAGCTCGCGGACCTGACCGTCGACGGGCCCGACGTGATCATCGCGCGCAATGCCGACGGCACGCTGTCCGTCGCGGGCGTGCCGATTCCCGCGCAGCGCACCGGCTCGAACGCGTTCACGACCTGGCTGCTCGGTCAGGACCACATCCTTCTGCGCGACGGCACGCTGCGTTGGCGCGATGCGCAACGCACCGCGCCCGAGATCGCGTTCAAGCGGCTGCATCTGGCGATCATCAACGACGGCACGCGTCATCGGCTCGCGCTCAAGGCGCCCGCCGACGGCGAGGTGCTGCACGGCCCGCTCGACCTGCGCGCGGACTTCCGTCACCAGCCGTTTTCCGCGATGGGCGCGCCCGCGAACTGGAGCGGCCGCCTCTATGTGTCGACCGGCCCGGTCGATCTGCCGACGCTCGCGCGCTACGTGAAGATGCCTTTCCAGATGTACAGCGGCCGCGTCAACAACGAAATCTGGCTGAACTTCGCGGGCGGCCAGTTGCAGAACGCAAGCGGCGCGCTGACCGGCGCGAACATCGCGTTGCGCGTGCGTGCGACGCAGCCGCGCCTCGATCTGCCGATCACGCGCTTCGGCTGGAGCCTCGCCAAGAACGACACCGAGTACACGCTCGACCTGCGCGACCTGCAGGCCGAGCTCGGCCAGCCGACGCTCGCGGACGGCACGCCCGTCGCGCGCCTTCTGGTGTCGCGCGAGTTGACGGCGACGTTTCGTCCGCCGAGCGTCGGCAAGGGCCAATTGCTGCGGCTGACGGGCGATACCGTCGATATCGGCATCCTCGCCGAATTCGTGCGCGCGCTGCCGGTGCCCTCGAAGATTCTCAACGAACTGCTGCGCTTCAATCCGCGCGGCCAGGTTTCGCATTACACGATCTACACCGAACGCGCCGCGCCGAAGACCGAGGACGAAGCGCATCAGCAGCGCCAGAAAGGCGACGCGGCGCTGCTGCATTACGCGTTCAAGGGCAAGCTCGAAGGCCTGAGCGTGCAGGCGCAGGAGCCGCCGCCCGGACTCACGATCAACAACCATCCGCGTGCGGGCATTCCGGGCGTCGAGAATCTGTGGGGCAGCGTCGACGCCAACGAGAAGGAAGGCAGGATCACGATCGACACGAAGAACGCCGCGGTCATCATTCCCGGTGCGTTCGACGATCCGCGCCTCACCTTCGATTCCTTGCAGGGCAACGCGCGCTGGACCGTCGCCGAGACAATCGCGCCGGGCGAATTGCGCCGCGCGTTCACGATCCATCTGGACACGCTGCGCGTGAAGAACGCGGACGCCGAAGGCGAAGTCACCGCCTCGTACTGGAACCAGGGCCACGGGCGCGGCAACCTCGACCTGAAGGCGAAGGTCGCGCATCTGAAGGTGACGAGTCTCGTGCGCTATCTGCCGACGAGCCTGAACGAGCGCGTGCGCGTCTATCTCGGCCACGCGTTGCAGGCGGGCGTCGCGAAGAACGGGACGCTCGAAGTGCACGGCGATCTCACGCGCTTCCCGTACGCGAAGTTTCCGGATGCGGGCATCTTCCGCATCAACGCGCCGTTCACGGGCGGCAAGTTCGACCCGACGCCGTTCCCGCCGCGCAAGATGGCCAACGGTCTGCCGAATTTCTGGCCGGCGTTCGAGGGCATCGACGGCGTGTTCACGCTCGCGCAGAACAAGCTCGGCTTCGACATCGACAAGGGACACTATCGCGGCGTGAAAGTCTCGAAGGTCGTCGGGCGGATCGACGATACGGGCAATCGCGAGACCAAGCTGTGGATCGACGGCAAGGCGCGCGGCCCGCTCGCCGACATGCTGCAATACGTCGACGACAGTTCGCTCGGCCTGATGGCGAAGCACGCGACGCGCAAGATCGACGCCAAAGGCGACGCCTCGCTCGCGCTCACGCTCGGCATTCCGCGCTTCCGTCCGCCCCCGCCGCTGCCGCCGATCAAGCCCGAGTACAAGGGCTCGCTCACCTTCGCCGACAACGAAGTCACCTACGGCACGCTGCCGCCGCTCACGCATCTGCGCGGCCGCGCCGATTTCGCCGCGAAGACCGTCACGCTGAACGGCCTCACCGCGCAACTGCTCGGCGGCGACGTGCGCGCGAAAGGCGGCGTGCAGCCGGACGGAAGCTATGCGATCGACGTCGACGGGCGCATCGGCGCGGATGCCGCCGAGCGGCTCAACCGGCGCATCACGCCGCAGGTCGCCGCATTCATGAAGCACATCGACGGCACCGCGCCCTACGAGCTGCACGTGCGTGGCGTGAGGAACGCGCTGCCCAACGTGCAGGCGAGTTCGGACCTGACGGGTCTGGGCATCGATCTGCCCGCGCCGTTCGGCAAGGCGCGCGGCACGCCGATGCCGTTCTCGTTCACCTTCCAGCCCGCGACGGGCGGCGCGTCCGATCTGCATGACGCGCGGCTGAGCGTCGGACCGGTGGCCGCGCATTACGTGTTTCAGCAGATCGGCCAGGCGCAGGTGAAGATCGATCCGCAGAACCCCGCCGAGCCGATGAACATGCGCGCGCGTCTGAAGGTCGTGCGCGGCGCGATCGGCGTGAACACGCCCGCGAACCCGCCGGCCGAAGGCGTGAGCGCTAGCGCCGATCTGAACGAGCTGGACGCCGATGCATGGCGCAAGACCTTCGCCGAGATCACGGGCGCAGCGCCCGAGCCGGCGGCGGCCGCGAACGCGCCGCGCCCGCCGATGAGCGAGAACGTCAGGCAGTTCATCCCGACGCGCGCCGCCATCCACTTCACGACGCTCAAGCTGCTCGACCGGCGCTGGGAGAACGTCGCCATCGACGCGAGCGAGTCGGATCGCAAGTGGCAGGCGAACATCGCGTCGGATCAGATAGCGGGCGATGTCGCGTGGACGCCGGGCGCGACGAAGGACAGCCCGGGCGCATTGCAGGCGCGCTTTGCCAAGCTCGTGATTCCGGAGAAGACCGGAGGCGATTCCGTCGACAAGGCAATCCGCAAGCCGCCGCGCAACATGCCGACGATCGATCTCATCGTCAATGAGCTGGTGTTCCGCGGTCGCAGCCTCGGGCGGCTCGAAGTCGACGCGCACAACGAGGTGATCGCCGACGAGCCCATCTGGACGCTCGACAAGCTCGAACTCGCGAATCCCGACGCCACGCTGACCGCGAACGCGACCTGGCGCACGCTGCCGGGCGGCGTCATCACGGCTTCGACGCGCAACGACGCGGACGACAGCGTCCCGCGCCGTACATCGATCGATTTCAAGCTCGACGTGAAGAACGGCGGCCAGTTGATCGACCGGTTCGGCGCGCCGCATGTCGTCAATTCGGGCAACGGCACGATCTCGGGCCACGCGGGCTGGAACGGCGGCCCGACCACGCTCGATCTGAACACGCTCGATGGCAACGTCGCGGTCGATCTGCGGCACGGACAGATTCTGCGCGCGCCGGGCGCGGCGAAGTGGATCGGCATCTTCAGCCTGCGCAGCCTTGCGAACCTGCTGACACTGCATTTCGAGGATGTCGTCGGCAAGGGTCTGCCGTTCGAGAAGATCACGGGCAACGCGAAGATCGTCGATGGCATCAGCCGCACGGACGACTTCCTGATGGTGACGTCGCCCGCGCGCGTGCAGATGCAGGGCCTCGTCGATATGCCGAAGCAGACGCAGGATCTGCACGTGAAGGTGATTCCGACCGTCGGCGCGGGCGCGGCTGCGATCGGCGCGGCGGTCATCAATCCGCTGCTCGGTCTCGGCGTGCTCGCGGCGGACATCGCGCTGTCGGCATCGATCCAGAAAGCGTTCGCGCTCGACTATTCGATCACCGGTTCGTGGAGCAAACCCGTCATCCAGCGTCTCAAAGGCGATCAGGGTAAGATCGAAACACCCGCCGCCGCCGTGGCTCCGTCCGCTGCCCGCTGAAAATGGACGTTCGCGCGAGCCTCGGCGACGCCGTTTTCGTCCCCTATTTTTTAATCGGCGCATAGAGACATGAGCGAAAGATCAAGCGATAGTGCGGCGCCGTTTCAGGTCGCCGCGCTCCAGATGGTCAGCACGCCGGACCTCGAGCGCAATCTGGCCGACGCCGGACGCCTGATCGCGGAAGCCGCGCGCGGCGGCGCGCAACTGGTGCTTCTGCCCGAGTATTTCTGTTACATGGGCTTCAAGGATACCGACAAGCTCGCGATCCGCGAAACACCCGGCGCAGGCCCGATCCAGCAGTTTCTCTCCGACGCGGCGCGCGAGCATCGCGTGTGGATCATCGGCGGAACGCTGCCGTTGCAATCGACGGACCCGGACCGCGTACTCAACACGACCCTCGTCTTCGATCCCGCCGGCAAGCAGGTCGCGCGCTACGACAAGATTCATCTGTTCAATTTTGAAAAGGGCGAGGAATCGTTCGACGAAGCGCGCACCATCTGCCCCGGCAGCGAAGTGCGGACGTTCGAGGCGCCATTCGGGCGCGTGGGATTGTCGGTGTGCTACGACCTGCGGTTCCCCGAGCTGTATCGCAAGCTCGGCGATTGCGCGCTGATGGTCGTGCCTTCCGCGTTCACTTACACGACCGGCAACGCGCACTGGGAAACCTTGCTGAAGGCGCGCGCGGTCGAGAATCAGTGTTATGTGCTGGCCGCGGCGCAAGGCGGCAAGCACGAAAATGGCCGCCGCACGTGGGGCCACAGCATGCTGATCGATCCGTGGGGCGAGATCGTCGCCGTCAGGGAGGAAGGCATGGGCGTGGCGGCGGGCGGCATCGATCTGCAACGCATCGCGGCCGTGCGACAGAGTTTGCCGGCCTATCGACATCGCGTGATCGGGTGATCGCGCGCTCAACCCAATGATGACTTGAAGACGCGGGTTTCTCCCCGCACATGATTCGACTGGATCAGACCGTAGAATAGTCTGCAATTCGTCTGAAATATCATTGACTCGTCACGAACACGCAATAGGCACCGCATGAACATCATCGAACCCGGCATTCGGAATCTGGTCACGGCGAAGGACGTTTTGCTCACGCCCTACGGCCTCGACGAAGGGCTGATCACCCGCACCCTCGCGGAAATCTTCACGCATCGCGTGGATTACGCGGACCTCTATTTCCAGTCCACGCGCAGCGAAGCGTGGAGTCTCGAAGAAGGCATCGTCAAATCGGGCAGCTTCAGCATCGATCAGGGTGTCGGCGTGCGCGCCGTGTCCGGCGAGCGCACGGCGTTCGCGTATTCGGACGACCTGTCGCCCGAATCGATCCGCCAGGCCGCGATCGCGACGCGCGCGATCGCCAAGGCAGGCGGCGGCAAGCACAAGGTCAAGCCGGCGAGCACGCTCACGGGCGTGTCGGGGCGCGATCTGTATCTCGCCGCCGATCCGTTGCATTCCCTCGACGCCACGGCCAAAGTGAAGTTGCTGGAACGCGTCGAACAAATTGCGCGGGCCAAGGATCCGCGCATCACGCAAGTGATGGCGGGCATGGCCGGCGAATACGATGTCGTGCTCGTCGCGCGCAGCGACGGCGCGCTCGCGGCGGACGTGCGTCCGCTCGTGCGCGTATCGGTGACGGTGATCGCCGAGCAGAACGGCCGGCGCGAGATCGGCACGGGCGGCGGCGGCGGACGCTTCGACTACGCCTATTTCACCGACGCGATCCTGCAAAAGTACGTCAACGACGCCGTGCACGCCGCGCTCGTCAATCTCGAAGCGCGCCCGGCTCCGGCTGGCGCCATGACTGTCGTGCTCGGGCCGGGCTGGCCGGGCGTGCTGCTGCACGAGGCGGTCGGACACGGCCTGGAGGGCGATTTCAACCGCAAGGGGTCGTCGGCGTTCGCGGGGATGATCGGCGAACAGGTGGCGGCCAAGGGCGTCACCGTGGTCGATGACGGCACGCTGCCGAACCGGCGCGGGTCGCTCAACATCGACGACGAAGGCAATCCGACGCAGTGCACCACGCTGATCGAGGACGGCATTCTCAAGGGCTACATTCAGGATTCGCTCAACGCGCGCCTGATGAAGATGCCGGTCACGGGCAACGCGCGCCGCGAATCCTACGCCGCGCTGCCGATGCCGCGCATGACGAACACCTACATGCTCAACGGCGACAAGGACCCGCAGGAGATTCTCGCGTCCGTGAAGAACGGCTTGTACGCGGTGAACTTCGGCGGCGGTCAGGTCGATATCACCAACGGCAAGTTCGTGTTCTCGGCGTCCGAGGCGTACATGATCGAGAACGGCAAGATCACGTATCCCGTGAAGGGCGCGACGCTGATCGGCAGCGGGCCGGAATCGCTCAAGTATGTGACGATGATCGGCAACGATATGTCGTTGGATAGCGGCGTCGGCGTGTGCGGCAAGGAAGGCCAGAGCGTGCCGGTGGGCGTCGGTCAGCCGACGTTGCGCATCGAGAAGATGACGGTCGGCGGGACGGTGTGAGTTTTTTATGCGGGTTTTCCGCATCGGATGCGTTTGTTTGCGGCATCGCCGCGTGGTCCGATGCGGATTGTCCGCGTTTTCGTAGCGGCGGGGTTGTCAGCGCCGTAGGTTTGCGGTTATAAAAGCAGTCACAACTTTTTTCGACACGCCTTCGATCCATCATGTCCGCCAAGTTTTATTTTTATTTCTTTTGGCATCTCAAGCCGCTGGCGGATCGAGAGGGGTGAGTCGTACACAGGTTGAAAAGACCGAATTCCCGAAAAAACCGCCAGCGAGTCTGGCGGTTTTTTTTCGTCTCATAGTTTGATTAGAACGTTGCCGTTGGAGAACCGACATGCCCCCGCACAATACCGATGATGTTCGTATCCGTGAGCTGAAAGAGCTGACCCCGCCCGCGCATCTGATCCGCGAATTCCCTTGCGCCGAACCTGTTTCCGAGTTGATCTACAACGCGCGGCAGTCGATGCATCGCATTCTTCATGGGATGGATGACCGGTTGATCGTGATCATCGGGCCTTGCTCGATTCATGATCCGAAGGCTGCCATGGAGTACGCGGGGAGGTTGATCGAGCAGCGTAAGCGGTTTGCTGGTGAACTCGAGATCGTGATGCGGGTGTATTTCGAGAAGCCGCGCACGACCGTTGGCTGGAAGGGGCTCATCAATGATCCGCATATGGATAACAGCTTCAAGATCAACGATGGGTTGCGGGCTGCGCGTGAGTTGCTGATGCGGATCAATGAGATCGGGTTGCCTGCCGGTACCGAATATCTCGATATGATCAGCCCGCAGTACATCGCCGATCTGATTTCGTGGGGAGCGATCGGGGCGCGAACGACGGAATCTCAAGTTCACCGCGAACTGGCGTCTGGGTTGTCGTGCCCGGTCGGGTTCAAGAATGGCACCGATGGCAATGTGAAGATTGCTGTCGATGCGATCAAGGCGGCCTCGCAGCCGCACCATTTTCTCTCTGTAACCAAGGGCGGGCATTCGGCGATTGTTTCGACTGCGGGTAATGAGGATTGCCACATCATTTTGCGCGGCGGTAAGGCGCCTAATTACGATGCGGGGAGTGTGGATGCTGCTTGTAGTGATATTGGGAAAGCGGGTCTGGCGGCGCGGTTAATGATCGATGCGAGTCATGCTAATAGCTCGAAGAAGCATGAGAATCAGATTCCTGTCTGCGAAGATATTGGCAAGCAACTCGCGGCCGGAGATGAGCGGATTGTTGGAGTAATGGTTGAATCGCATCTTGTTGCGGGGCGGCAGGATTTGAAGGAAGGATGCGAATTGACCTACGGGCAAAGCGTCACCGATGCTTGTATTGGGTGGGATGAGAGCGTGAAGGTGCTCGAGGGATTGGCGGAAGCCGTCAAGCAACGGCGAGTAGTACGCGGCGGGGGCAATTAAAATCAGTAAGCGGTCGGATCAAACGCCGACCGCTTACCCCGACATCATGATGGCAATGACATGAGAAGGAAGTGCAAACCGTCAAGCATTCGACCCTCTCGGCGAGTTCCATAGAACGTCGACGCCACCGTCAACGCGATTCAATACTCGTGACAACACAAACATCAAATCCGACAACCGATTCACATACCGTCGCGGCGCCTCATTAATTCCCGTGGTCTCTGCACGCCCCAACGTCACAATCGCTCTCTCCGCCCTTCGACAAACCGTCCGCGCAACGTGAGCGAGAGCCGCCGCCCTCGACCCACCCGGCAAAATAAACTCCTTCAGCGGCGGCAGCGTCGCGTTGTACTCTTCCAGCCACGCATCCAGTCGCGCGAGATGCGATTCCTGAATCATCGAATGCCCCGGAATGGACAACTCCCCACCGAGGTCAAACAAATCATTCTGAATCTGCGTCAGTGCCGCTCTGACGTCCGAAGGCATCGGCTCACACAACAAAACGCCGATACACGAATTCAACTCATCCACATCGCCAATCGCGGCGATGCGCGCATCGTCCTTCGACACGCGGCTGCCATCGCCCAGCCCCGTGGTCCCATCATCGCCGGTACGCGTGGCGATCTTGCTCAAGCGGTGACCCATCACTGACTCCCTGAAAAGCGCACAAAAACCCGGCCCATTATAGGCACGCCGACACGGCGAAAACGCGCCCAAAACCCCGCCCCGCCAGCCTTCCCACCGACGGCGTAAAATGAGACAAACACCGTACGGTATTTCGCGCCAACCGCAGAACGAACCCGCAACGCGCATACCAAGCGCGCAAGCCAAGAACACAAATCCGCACCGCCCGGAGACAAGCACGTGAATCACCCCACCGAACACCACGCGCTCGAAAAGCGCCCCTTCCCCGCCACGCTTCTCGAAGCCCTGAAGCAGAAATTCGCCGGCCGCGTCTCGACAGCGCAGGCCGTAAGAGAACACCACGGCCGCGACGAGTCCCCGTTCGACCCGCAACTCCCCGACGCCGTCGTCTTCGCGCGCAGCACGGACGAAGTGCAAGCCATCGTCAAACTCTGCGCCGAGCACGACGTCCCGATCATCCCCTACGGCAACGGCTCCTCGCTCGAAGGCCATCTGCTCGCGGTGCAAGGCGGCGTCTCCATCGACCTGTCCGAGATGAACCAGGTTGTCTCGATCAACGCCGAGGACCTCACGGTCACGGTGCAACCCGGCATCTCCCGCAAACAGCTGAACGAAGCGCTCAAGGACACCGGCCTGTTCTTCCCGATCGACCCCGGCGCGGACGCCAGCATCGGCGGCATGTCCGCGACGCGCGCCTCCGGCACCAACGCCGTGCGCTACGGTTCGATGCGCGAAAACGTCCTCGCGCTCACCGTCGTGCTCGCCGATGGCCGCGTCATCAAGACCGGCACGCGCGCCCGCAAATCGTCGGCGGGCTATGACCTCACGCGTCTTTTCGTCGGCTCGGAAGGCACGCTCGGCGTCATCACGGAAATCACCGTGCGCCTCTATCCGCAGCCCGAAGCGATTTCCGCCGCCGTGTGCGCGTTCCCGTCGATGGGCGATGCCGTACGCGCCGTCATCGAGACCATTCAGATGGGCGTGCCGATCGCGCGCGTCGAGTTCGTCGACAAGCTCGCCGTGCGCGCGATCAACCGTCACTCGAACCTGACGCTGCGCGAATCGCCGATGCTGTTCTTCGAATTCCACGGCACCGAAGCAGGCGTCAAGGAACAGGCGCAGACCGTGCAGGACATCGTCGCGGAGAACAAGGGCGAGGACTTCGAATGGGCGACGCGCCCCGAAGACCGCAGCCGTCTCTGGAACGCCCGCCACTCGGCCTATTTCGCGATGCTGCAACTGAAGCCCGGCTGCCGCGCCGTCACCACGGATGTCTGCGTGCCGATTTCGCGTCTCGCCGAATGCGTCGAGGAAACGGAAAAGGATTTGCAAGGCTCGTATCTGCCGAGTCCGATCGTCGGCCATGTCGGCGACGGCAACTTCCACGTCGCGATGCTGCTCGATCCGAACAAACCCGAAGAACTGGAAGAAGCCGAGCGCATCAACAAGCTGATCGTGAGACGCGCCCTGAAGATGGGCGGCACCTGCACCGGCGAACACGGCGTCGGGCTGCACAAGATGGGCTTCATGATCGAGGAGCACGGCGAGGACGCCATCGCGACGATGCGCGCCATCAAACAGGCGCTCGATCCCAGGAACCTGATGAACCCGGGGAAAATCTTCGCTTTCGAAGGCTGAAGAAGTCGCGCAAGATGCACGCATGAATAAGCGAGCGGCACTGACCGCGCAGGCGTAAAAAGGAGGAGACGTGAACGCACCCGACGAGCTCAAGTCCGAGCGGATGTCGCCCAACCTGCCGCACGAGGACGCGCCCGCGCTGAGCGAAGATCAGCTCGCCGCGCGACAGCGTGAAGTCGTGCAGGCGCTGATGGCCGTGCTGCCGACGCATTGCCTGCTCTTTCGCGAGGAAGACACCGCGCCGTATGAGTGCGACGGTCTCGCCGCATACCGGCGCCTGCCGCTCGCGGTCGCGCTGCCGGAAACCGAGGCGCAGGTGCAACGCGTCGTGCAGATCTGCGCGCGTCTTTCCATTCCGATCGTGCCGCGCGGCGCGGGCACCGGCCTCTCGGGCGGCGCAATGCCGATCCGGCACGGCATCGTGTTGTCGCTCGCGCGCTTTCGCAAGATCGTCGAAGTCGATCCCTACGCGCGCACTGCGACCGTGCAGCCCGGCGTGCGCAATCTGGCCATTTCCGAAGCCGCCGCGCCCTACGGCCTGTATTACGCGCCCGATCCGTCGTCGCAGATCGCCTGCACCATCGGCGGCAATGTCTCCGAGAACTCCGGCGGCGTGCACTGCCTGAAATACGGCCTCACCGTTCACAACGTCCTGCGCGTGCGCGCGGTGACGATGGACGGCGATGTCGTCGAGTTCGGCTCGCTCGGCCCCGACGCGCCGGGCCTCGATCTGCTTGCGGTGCTGATCGGCAGCGAAGGCATGTTCGCGATCGTCACCGAGATCACCGTCAAGCTGATTCCGAAGCCGCAGACGGCGCAAGTCATCATGGCGAGCTTCGACGATGTCGTGAAAGGCGGCAACGCGGTCGCGGCGATCATCGCGGCGGGCATCATCCCGGCCGGCCTCGAAATGATGGACAAACCCGCGACGCGCGCGGTCGAAGAATTCGTCAACGCGGGCTACGACCTCGACGCCGCCGCGATCCTGCTGTGCGAATCCGACGGCACGCACGATGAAGTCGCCGAAGAAATCGTCCGCATGACGGCGGTACTGCGCGAGTACGGCGCGTCGCGCATCCAGATTTCGCGTTCCGAAGCCGAGCGCCTGAAATTCTGGTCCGGGCGCAAGAACGCGTTCCCGGCGGCGGGCCGCATTTCGCCGGACTATTACTGCATGGACGGCACCGTGCCGCGCCGCGCGATCGGACCGCTGCTCAAGCGGATCGAAGAGATGGAGAAGAAGTACGCGCTGCGCTGCATCAACGTATTCCACGCCGGCGACGGCAACATGCACCCGCTGATTCTCTTCAACGGCAACGATCTCGACGAATGGCATCGCGCCGAGGCGTTCGGCTGCGACATTCTCGAGTGTTGCGTCGAACTGGGCGGCACGGTGACGGGCGAGCACGGCGTCGGCATCGAGAAAATCAATTCGATGTGCGTGCAATTTTCGCCGGAAGAGCGCGACGCGTTCTTCGCCGTCAAGCGTGCGTTCGATCCGCCGGGGCTGCTCAATCCCGACAAGGGCATCCCGACGCGCGCGCGCTGCGCCGAATACGGCAAGATGCATATCCGGGGCGGGCTGCTGCCGCATCCCGAATTGCCGCGCTTCTGAAATCCCGCGAGGCGCGGCGCGCGTTCCGCTATCCACGTTTCTCCGAGTGCTACGGCGTTAAGCGGCCGGTACAATCGACCGGACAGCCGTAAGAAAGCCGAAACCAGAAGTCGAATTCCGAGTTCGACGATAAAGCGGGACACCATGGAACAGGACGACATCGTCGCCGGCTGGTCGGAGAGGATCGCCCGGGCCACCGAAACCGGCACGCTGCTGCGCATCCGCGGCGGCGGCACGAAGGACTGGTACGGCCAGACGCTCCAGGGAGAGATCCTCGACACGCGCGCGTATCGCGGTATCGTCGCCTACGATCCGGCGGAACTCGTCATCACCGCGCGAAGCGGCACGCCGCTCGCCGAGATCGAAGCGGCGCTGCGCGAGCACAATCAGATGCTGCCGTTCGAGCCGCCGCACTTCGGGCGCAACGCGACGCTGGGCGGCTGCATCGCCGCCGGGCTCGCCGGCCCGCGCCGCGCCTGGACCGGCGCGCCACGCGATTTCGTGCTCGGCGCGGTCGTCATGAACGGGCACGGGCAAGTGCTGCACTTCGGCGGTCAGGTGGTGAAGAACGTGGCGGGTTACGACGTCGCGCGCCTGCTCGCCGGATCGCTCGGCACGCTCGGGCTGATTATCGAACTGTCGATCAAGGTGCTGCCGCGCCCTGTCGCCGAAGCCACGCTGAAATTCGACATGCACGCCACCGACGGCGTACGCAAGCTCAACGAATGGGGCGGCCATCCGTTGCCGATCTGCGGCAGCGCGTGGCGCGACGGCACGCTCGCGCTGCGTCTCGCGGGCGCGGAAGCCGCCGTCAAGACGGCGCGCAACACGCTCGGCGGCGAAGTCGTCGATGCGGTCGAAGCGGACCGTTTCTGGATCGGCATGCGCGAGCAGACGGACCCGTTCTTCGCCGTGATCGAGCCGCGCTCGGCGCTGTGGCGGCTCGCGTTGCCGTCGATCGCGGAGCCGCTGCATTTGCCGGGCGCGCAACTGATGGAATGGGGCGGCGCGCAGCGCTGGTGGATCACCGACACCGATCCGCAGACCGTGCGTATCAGCGCGAAGCAGGCGGGCGGCCACGCGACGATCTTCCGCGCCGGGTCCGCCTACGATCGCAATGCGGGCGTCTTCACGCCGCTGCCCGCGCCGCTGATGAAGATTCATCGTGGATTGAAAGCCGCATTCGATCCGGCGCGCATCTTCAATCGCGCTCGTCTGTATCCCGACTTCTAGGCGCCTCGATGCAAACCAATCTCGCCGATTTCATCCGCGGCACGGCCGATGGCGACGAAGCCGACGCCATCCTGCGCAAGTGCGTGCACTGCGGCTTCTGCACGGCGACCTGCCCGACATACCAGATACTCGGCGACGAACTCGACGGGCCGCGCGGACGCATCTATCTGATGAAGCAGATGTTCGAAGGCGCGCCGGTCTCACGCAGCACGCAACTGCATCTGGACCGCTGTCTCACGTGCCGCAATTGCGAGAGCACCTGCCCGTCGGGCGTGCAGTACGGACGGCTCGTCGAGATCGGGCGCAAGGTCGTCGAAGAGAAGGTCGAGCGGCCGATGCGTCATCGGCTGCAACGGCGTCTGCTCGCGAGCTTCCTGCCGAACAGCACGCTCTTCACGCCCGCGATGAAGCTCGGTCAGCAGTTTCGCGGCATCCTGCCGCGCAAGCTGCGCGCGAAGATTCCCGTGCCCGAGCGGCCCCTCGTCGCGCCCACGAACAAACACGAACGCAAGATGCTGATGCTCGCCGGTTGCGTGCAACCCGCGATGATGCCCAACGTCAACACGGCGACCGCGCGCGTGTTCGATGCGCTCGGCATTGAGATCGTCACGGCGCCGGGCGCGGGCTGCTGCGGCGCGATCCGCCTGCATCTCGGCTACAACGAAGACGCACTCGACGACGTGCGCAACAACATCGACGCCTGGTGGCCGTATGTGGAAAGCGGCGTCGAGGCTATCGTGATGAACGCATCGGGCTGCGGCGCGACGGTGAAGGAGTACGCGCACTTGCTGCGCAACGATCCGGCGTATGCGTCGAAGGCGCAGAAGATCGTCGAACTGACGCGCGATCTCGCCGAAATCCTGCCGATGTTCGAGGAAGAACTCGTCTCGCTCGCGCGCCGGCGCGGCGTGCATACGGTCGCGTTCCATCCGCCGTGCACCCTGCAGCACGGGCAGCAGATTCGCGGACGCGTCGAGCATCTGCTGACCGCGCTCGGGCTCGAAGTGCGCCTGCCCGTGGATAGTCACTTGTGTTGCGGATCGGCCGGCACGTACTCGGTCCTGCAGCCGAAGCTCTCGTACACACTGCGCAATCAGAAGCTCGACCGGCTGGAGAAGCTGGAACCGCAGCTGATCGTGTCGGCGAATGTCGGCTGCATCGCGCATCTGCAAAGCGGCACGTCGACGCCCGTCACGCACTGGATTCAGCTGCTGGAGCATCTCCTGTACGGTTGACGCCGCTTCGTATAATGAGTGGCTCGATCGAACTGAACGCCCAGCATGTCCATCGCCCAACATCTCGAAGAAGTCCGGCAACGCATCGCGAAGGCGGCGCACGACGCGTCGCGCGATGCGGCTTGCGTCAAGCTGCTCGCCGTGTCCAAGACCTTTCCCGCGAACGACGTGCGCGCCGCCTTCGAGGCCGGCCAGCGCGCCTTCGGCGAAAACTACGTGCAGGAAGGCATCGCGAAGATCGCCGAACTCGCCGATCTGCGCGCTCAAATCGAATGGCATTTCATCGGGCCGCTGCAGTCGAACAAGACGAAGCTCGTCGCGGAGCAGTTCGACTGGGTGCATTCCATCGACCGGCTGAAGATCGCCGAGCGGCTTGCGGCGCAGCGTCCCGAAGGCGCGAGCGCGCTCAACGTCTGCATTCAGGTGAACGTGAGCGGCGAGGACTCGAAGAGCGGCGTCGAACCGGATGAGGCCATCGCGCTCGCGCATGCCGTGGCCGCCCTGCCCGGCCTACGCCTGCGCGGCCTGATGGCGATACCTGAGCCTGCCGAAACACTCGATGCGCAGCGCGCGCCGCACGCCCGCCTGCGCGATCTGATGAATACGCTGCGCGCCGACGGCCTCGATCTCGACACGCTCTCGATGGGCATGTCCGCCGACCTCGAAGCCGCCGTGCTCGAAGGCGCGACGATGGTGCGTATCGGCACCGCGATTTTCGGCGCGCGCACTTACACCACCTGACCTCACCTTCAATCATGAAAATTGCATTCATCGGCGGCGGCAACATGGCCGCGGCGCTCATCGGCGGTCTCGTCAAGCGCGGCACGCCGGCGTCCGATATCTACGCAGTCGACATCAACGACGAAGCGCGCGAGCGCACCGCGAAGCAATTCGGCATCGCGACCGGCGCGGCCGTCGACGCGACGCTCGCGGGCTACGACGCGATCGTGCTCGCCGTGAAGCCGCAAGTGCTCAAAGGCGTGGCCGAAGCGCTCGCGCCGCATCTGTCGAAGCAGACGATCATCAGCATCGCGGCGGGCATTCGCGCGAGCGATCTGTCGCGCTGGCTGAACGGCTATACGCAGATCGTTCGCACGATGCCGAACACGCCTGCCTTGATCGGCATGGGCGTGACGGGCCTCGCGGCGTTGCCCGGCGTGAGCGATGCGGCGAAGGCCCTTGCGTCGCAAGTGCTGGAAGCGGTCGGCACGGCCGTGTGGTTCGACGACGAAGCGAAGCTCGACGCCGTCACCGCGATTTCCGGCAGCGGCCCGGCCTACGTGTTCTATTTCATCGAAGCGATGCAGGAAGCCGCGCGCCGGCTCGGCATGGACGAGGAGCAGGGCCGCGCGCTCGCGGTCGCCACCTTCACCGGCGCGGCGCAACTGGCGGCGCAATCGGGCGAGCCGGCGAGCGTGCTGCGCGAGCGCGTGACCTCGAAGGGCGGCACGACGGCGGCAGCGCTCGCCTCGTTCGACGCTCAGGACGTGAAGGACGCGATCGTGCGCGGCGCGCTGGCGGCAGAGGCGCGGGCGAAAGAGATGGGGGATGAGCTGGGCGGTGCCTGAACGTGCATGCACGCGCGCCGCGCCTTGCTCAAAGCTTCTGCACGACGAACTCGATGCCGCACTCCGCAAACGCGGTGCGCGTCTGATCGTAGCGTTCCATGCCGTGCAGGAAGCTGTGATCGAGGCATTCGACCTTCTTCACGCTCACTTCACGCTCGAATTCGCGTAGCAGATCCAGCACATTGATCGAGACAGGCGACCAGCTCTCGCGCTTGAAGAGCGTGAACGTGTGTTTGTGGTCGTCGTTGAACGTCGATGGCCACGCGCCCTGCTCGTACATGTCCTCGTCCGGCACGGTGATGACGAGATGCCCGCCCGGCTTGAGCACGCGCAGCCAGTGGCGCAATGCGACGCGCGGGTCCATCACGTGTTCGAGGCAGTGCGCCGAGTAGACGAAATCGAAGCTGTCGTCACGCACGTTGTCGAGGATTTGCGCGTCGCCCTGCGCCCACTCATAGACCGTCACGCCTTGGATGCGCGGGAACAACGTGCGGTACAGCGCGATGCTGTCGTTGCCGCCGCCGATATCGAGCCCGTTGCCCACCAGCCAGCGATTGCTGAAGCGCGCATCGAGCAGACGGCGATTGATCGATATGCAGGTCGTGCCCGGCACGCCCAGCCCGAGCACCAAAGGCTGAGTCTGGTCGCCGGGCAGTACCCATTTTTTGAGGCCGTAGTCGCCCCAGGCGCGCGGCCAAAGCACCGCATAGCCGGTATCTTCACCGTGCCAGTGCAGCGCGTGCGTGGAGTCGAAGGATGCGAGCAGCGCGAGGAAGGTCGCTTCCTGATCGAAGCCATTCTCGGCCCAATCCGGCAGCGTCCCCGTGCTCGTCTGGAAGTCGCGCCGGTAGATGCGCACGTCGTCCAGAATGATGAGCGCGTTATCCACCCGGCCGCGCAGCGCTTCGAGCTCGGCGATCAGCGGCAGGCGTTCCGTCGCACTATGCTCCTGACTCTTGTAGCTCTTGCCGCCATAGTCCGCGCCGGGGTAATGTGCATCCAGAAAAACGAGGCAGCGTTGCTCGGCCAGCACGCCTTCCACGGTTGGCGTACGCAGGAACGTCAGACTGTCCGTGTTCGCAACATGGAGTTGTTCGCTCTGCTTCACCTCCGCGAAAAGCGGCTCGAAGATTTCGCACGACAGCGCTTTACGGAAACCGGCGGCCAACGCGGCGCGGCACGAATCACCGCGTCCGTAGCCGGTCTCGACGAGACAAGCGACCTGATGTCCGGCAACCAGCCTGGCCAGATCGAAGCGTGCAAGGGATCCCATGTTTAACAGACTCTGAGTGATACAGGCGAACGAACGCCGCCGCGAAGCAAACCCCGCGGCATTCGTTAGGCATGTTGAAAGAAGGGCCGGCGCGTTTGATGACGAATGGCCGGGCGGTATGAAACAGCTTGCTTCGGCCATTCCATAGTTAGCTAAATGCTTAAACTATGAACTTATCAAAAGATATCGCCGTGAAGCCGTAATGCGAAGAAATTTGTCGTTCTTAGACTGTTTCGGATATTGACACAAAGCAGTCTTCACGCCTGCTGCAACATGCATTGCACACGTTGCAGCTCGCGATTCACGCGAAAAGAGTTAGCTCGCCAGCGAGTAATGCAGCGCGATTCCCGCGAACAGCATCCCTCCGAGCCAGTTGTTGTGCTTGAACGCGGCAAAGCACGCCATCCGCTCGCGGTTGCGGATCAATCCGTAGTGATACACCGCGCAGCCCGCCGCCGCGAGCCAGCCCAGCCAATAGAGCCAGCCATAACCCAGCGCGATGCCGATGCCCACGTAAATCGCAAGCGTCACCGCATAGCACAGCATGACGGCGAGCACGTCGAATCTGCCGAACGTAAGCGCGGACGTGCGAATGCCGATCTTGATGTCGTCGTCGCGGTCGACCATCGCGTATTCGGTGTCGTATGCGACCGACCAGAACACGTTCGCCGCGAGCATGATCCACGCGATCATCGGCACGTGGTTCTGCACGGCGGCGAAGGCCATCGGAATGCCGAAGCCGAACGCGATGCCGAGGTACGCCTGCGGAATCGCAAAGAAACGCTTCGTGAACGGATACGTGCCCGCGACGAACAGCGCGAACACCGACAGCTCCTTCGTGAGCGTGTTGAGCGGCAGGATCAGCAGAAACGCGACGAGCGCGAGCGCCGCCGCGAGCGCCACCGCTTCCCAAGCCTTGATCTTGCCCGACGTGATCGGCCGCTCGGCGGTGCGCTTCACGTGGCGGTCGAAATCGCGGTCGGCGTAGTCGTTGATCGCGCAGCCCGCCGAGCGCATCAGGATTGTGCCGATGGTGAAGATGACGAGCAGCATCGGCGACGGACGGCCTTCGGACGCGATCCACAGCGCATTGAGCGTCGGCCACAGCAGCAGCAGGCTGCCGATGGGCTTGTCGAGGCGCACGAGGCGCATGTAGAGCGGAAGACGGGCGAGCATGGCGGAGTTCGTTGCGGAGAAACGCGATGCGGCTATTTTAGAACAGCTTGAAAAGCACAAACCCCGCTTGAGTGCGGGGTTTGTTCGCTTCGAAACCAGAAACGTCTCAGGCCAGCATCGCGCGCAGCATCCACGCGGTCTTCTCGTGCGTCTGCATGCGCTGCGTGAGCAGGTCGGCGGTCGGTTCGTCGTTGGCGGCTTCGGTCGACGGGAAAATCTCGCGCGCCGTGCGCACCACGGCTTCCTGACCCTCCACCAGCTGGCGGATCATCTCTTCGGCGGCCGGCACGCCGTCCGCTTCGGGAATCGACGAGAGCTTCGCGAACTCCTTGTAGCTGCCCGGCGCATGCACGCCGAGCGCACGGATGCGTTCCGCGATCGAATCGACGGCGAGCGCGAGTTCGTTGTACTGAGTCTCGAACATCAGATGCAGCGTGTTGAACATCGGACCCGTGACGTTCCAGTGAAAGTTGTGCGTCTTCAGATACAGCGTGTAGGTATCGGCCAGCAGCCGGGACAGCCCCTCGGCGATCTTCTTGCGGTCCTTGTCGCTGATGCCGATGTTGACGGCGGGTGTAGTGCCTTTCTTCGCCATGATGACTCCGTGAGAGAGTGATTCGAACGGTGCGGACGCCGCGCGCTTCGTCTTGCCGCGCGGCGTTTCGAGCGTCCGACAGTCTACCGTAGAAACGGGGAACGATTCACTGCGCGACGGGGCTTCAAAGCGCATTGCACTGCGCCCTGATGCCGCGCTCAGGCGCCGACGATCCCGCTCGCGACGACCAGCCCATACCCCGCCGCGACAATGCCGAATGCGAGCGCGACGCGCACCCCGCGCGAAGCCTGACGGCTCGTCGCCTCGATATGCCCGACGGCCTGAGCGATGTGATCCAGCGCTTGAGACATGATGTTTTCTCCCGTGTGTTCAGACGGCGGCCGTGTCTTTCTCGTCGACGATCTGGCCGAGCTTCGCGAGCGCGTCGGTCACGCCCTGCGCATAAGCCGGATCGATGCGGCGGAAGTGCCCGATCTGCCGCGCGACGATCTCGTTCGGCACGCCGTGGATGTGCCGCGCGATGTTGCCGAAGAAGCGTTCGCGCTGCGCGTCGTCGAAGAGCCGGAAAAGCGCCGCCGGCTGGCTGTAGTAATCGTCGTCCTCGCGATGGTCGTAGCGGTACACCGTGCCGCCCGCGAGCGGCGGCTCGTTCACGCTGGCGTCCTGCGCGAATTCGCCGTAGCGGTTCGGCTCGTAGTTCACGCGGCCGCCGAGATTGCCGTCGGTACGCATCGCGCCATCGCGATGAAACGAATTGGCGACCGGCGCGCGCGGCGCATTCACCGGAATCTGGTGATGGTTGATGCCCAGGCGATAACGCTGCGTGTCGCCATACGAGAACAGGCGGCCCTGCAACAGCCGGTCCGGCGAGAAGCCGATGCCCGGCACCACGTTCGCGGGCGTGAACGCGGCCTGCTCCACGTCCGCGAAATAGTTCTGCGCGTTGCGGTTGAGCTCGATCACGCCGACATCGATCAGCGGATAGTCCTTGTGCGGCCACACTTTCGTGATGTCGAACGGATTCGTCTTCGACTGCGCGGCCTGTTCTTCCGTCATCACCTGGATGCGGAAATTCCAGCGCGGAAAGTTGCCCTCGTCAATGTTGCCGACGAGATCGCGCTGCGCGCTTTCGCGATCGTTCGCGACCACGGCGGCCGCTTCCGCATCCGTGTAGTTCTCGAGCGGCTGCTGCGACTTGAAGTGGAACTTCACGTAGAAGCGCTCGTTGTCCTCGTTGATGAACGAGAACGTGTGCGAGCCGAAGCCGTGCATCTGCCGATAGTTCTTCGGAATGCCGCGGTCGCTCATCAGTATCGTCACCTGATGCAGCGATTCCGGATGACGCGACCAGAAATCCCATGCCGCGACGTTGCTGCGCATGTTCGTGTACGGATCACGTTTTTGCGTGTGGATGAAGTCGGGAAATTTCAGCGGATCGCGGATGAAGAACACCGGCGTGTTATTGCCCACGACATCCCAGTTGCCTTCATCCGTGTAGAACTTGATCGAGAAGCCGCGCACGTCGCGCTCGGCATCGGCCGCGCCGCGCTCGCCTGCGACCGTCGAAAAGCGCATGAAGATCGGCGTTTCCTTGCCGATGTCGGCGAACAGCTTCGCCTTCGTATAGCGCGAGATATCGTGCGTCACGCGAAACGTGCCGAACGCGCCGGAGCCCTTCGCATGCACGCGGCGCTCGGGAATCACTTCGCGGTCGAAATGCGCGAGCTTTTCGACGAGCCAGAAATCCTGCAGCGTGACCGGGCCGCGCGGACCGGCGGTCTGCGCGTTCTGGTTGTCGCCGACGGGTGCGCCTGCGGCGGTCGTGAGTCGTTGGGTCGTCATCGTGATACTCCTGCTTGTGCGTTTGCGTTGGATGATGTGGGGCGCGCGCTCAGGCCACGCGAGCGAGATCGGCGAGGAGGCAAACCGCCATGTCGCGAAGGCTGGTCCAGCGGTGGAAGAAGCTCATGGAATCCTCTCTTCGTCGTGGTCGGCTAAGCGTCGACCGTGAAGAGGATCCTAACTTAGGCTATCGATTTTTATAATTCGATTAAATTTATATATGCGATAGGTCAAGGTTTGCGCTTGTTTCGCCCGCGCGCGACACCGCAAACGAAAACGCCGCGCTCCGTTGCCAGAGCGCGGCGTTCGCAAGATAGAAAGCGTGATCAGTTCACTGCGACGGGCATGTCCAGCTTTCTCACGCCCGGCAGATCGCAATTGGCGATGGCTTCGCAGATGGCGTCGATGGCCGGCATGCGCGTGAAGCTCTTGCGCCACGCCAGCACGACGCGCCGATCCGGCACCGGCTCGTCGAACGGCACGTAGCTGAGCAGACCGGAATCGATGCCGCCCGCATGCGGCCTCACCTCGCTCACCGACATGCGCGGCAGCACCGTGATGCCGACGCCGCTCGCGACCATATGCCGGATCGTCTCCAGCGAAGATCCTTCGAAAGTCTTCTGGATGCCGTCCGCGTTCTGCGAGAAACGCATGAGTTCGGGGCACACGCCGAGCACGTGATCGCGGAAGCAATGGCCGCTGCCGAGCAGCAGCATGGTTTCCTGCTTGAGATCGTCTGGATCGATCTTCGCGCGGTTTTCCCACGCATGGCCCGAAGGCATCGCGACGACGAACGGCTCGTCATAGAGCGCACGCACCATCAGCCCGGTTTCGGGGAACGGCAGCGCCATGATCGCGACATCGATTTCGCCCTGCTTCAGGAGCTCGATCAGCTTGAGCGTGTAGTTCTCCTGGAGCATCAGCGGCATCTGCGGGACCGCCTTGATCATCTGCTTGACCAGAGTCGGCAGCAGATACGGCCCGATCGTGTAGATCACGCCGAGACGCAGCGGACCGACCAGCGGGTCCTTGCCCTGCTTGGCAATCTCCTTGATGGCGAGCGTCTGCTCGAGCACGCGCTGCGCCTGCGTCACGATCTGCTCACCGATCGGCGTCACGCTGACTTCGCTCGTGCCGCGCTCGAAGATCTGCACGTTGAGTTCATCTTCGAGCTTCTTGATTGCCACCGACAGCGTCGGCTGGCTGACGAAGCACGCCTCGGCCGCGCGGCCGAAATGCCGCTCGCGCGCAACCGCGACGATGTACTTCAGTTCAGTAAGGGTCATTGGCGGCCAATGAATTGCATTGATTCGATAGGTTTGAGTTATACACCTGCAGGTAGCGGTTCGACAACTTTTGCCGATTCACCCGTCCGCGCCGCCTAAATGGGACCGACGCAGCCAGCGCGAGTTCAGTCAGGCCTTCAAATAGTGCTCCCGCGCGCCGAGCCAGCGCGCGAGATGACGCGTCACCGCTTCGGGGAAGCCCTTGAGCATCTGATCGGCGGCCTCGCGTGCGGGTTCGATCAGCCAGCCGTCGTTTTCGAGGCTCGCGAAACGCAGCATCGCTTCGCCCGATTGACGCGCGCCGAGAAACTCGCCGGGACCGCGAATCTCCAGGTCGCGACGCGCGATCTCGAAGCCATCGGTGGTTTCGCGCATCGTCTGCAGACGCGCGCGCGCCGTCTGCGACAGCGGGTTCGCATACATCAGCACGCACACGGAGGCCGCACTGCCCCGCCCCACGCGCCCGCGCAACTGATGCAACTGCGCGAGCCCGAAACGCTCCGCGTGCTCGATCACCATCAGCGACGCGTTCGGCACGTCCACGCCGACTTCGATCACCGTCGTCGCGACGAGCAGTTGCACTTCGTTGCGCGAGAACGCATCCATCACGCCGGCCTTCTCGGCGGGCGCGAGCCGTCCGTGAACCAGTCCGACGCGCAACTCCGGCAACGCGGCGACGAGCGTTTCATACGTCTCGACGGCGGTCTGAAGCTGCAGCGTCTCGCTTTCCTCGATCAGCGGACAGACCCAGTACACCTGCCGTCCGGTCAGCGCGGCCTCGCGCACGCGCCCGATGATCTCGTCGCGGCGCCCGTCCGACACCACTTTGGTGAGAATCGGCGTGCGGCCAGGCGGCAATTCGTCGATGGTCGAGACATCGAGATCGGCGTAGTAGGTCATCGCGAGCGTGCGCGGGATCGGCGTCGCGGACATCATCAGTTGATGCGGCTGGAAGTCCCGCGCGCCGTCCGCCGCGTTCAGCGCCTTCGCGCGCAACGCGAGCCGCTGCGCGACGCCGAAGCGATGTTGTTCATCGACGATCACGAGCCCCAGGCGCGCGAACTCGACCGCATCCTGAATGATCGCGTGCGTGCCGATGACGAGCTTCGCCGTGCCGAGCGCCGCCGCCTCGGTCGCGGCGCGCTTTTCCTTCGCTTTCAGGCTGCCCGCGAGCCACGCGACGGTGACGCCCAGCGGCTCCAGCCAGCCGCGCAGCTTGCGCGCGTGCTGCTCCGCGAGGATTTCGGTCGGCGCCATGAGCGCGGCCTGATAGCCCGCGTCGATGGCCTGCGCCGCCGCCAGCGCCGCGACGATCGTCTTGCCGCTGCCGACATCGCCTTGCAAAAGACGCTGCATCGGATGCGCGAGCGTGAGTTCGCCCGCGATCTCCGCGACCACGCGCTGCTGCGCGCCGGTCAGCGCGAACGGCAGCGCGCGCAACAGCCGCCCGACGAGCGATGTTTCGTCGTCGGGCGAACGGCGCGGCATCGCGGGCGCGGCGCGCGTGCGCCGTTCCTCGTGCGCGCGCTTGAGCGACAGTTGCTGCGCGAGCAATTCCTCGAACTTGATGCGCGTCCACGCCGGATGCGTGCCGTCGATGAGCGCGGTTTCATCCGAATCCGCGTGCGGATGATGCAGCGTCTTCACGGCGTCGAGCAGTCCGGGCACGTTCAGTGGCGCGAGATGCGCGCGCGCGATCGGCTCAGGCAGCAGTTCCGGCAGCGACACGCGCGAAATGGCCGAATCGATGGCCTTGCGCAAGTACGCCTGCGAAATGCCCGCCGTCGATGGATAAACCGGCGTGAGCGCCTGCGGCAGCGGCGCGCCGTCATCGACGGGACGCACCGCCGGATGCACCATCTCCAGTCCGAAGAAGCCGCCGCGCACGTCGCCGCGTACGCGCAGGCGCACGCCGATGGCCATCTGCTTGACCTGCGAGCCGTAGAAGTTGAGAAAGCGCAGCGTGAGTTCGTCGCCGGCGTCGTCGTGGATTTTCACGAGCAACTGGCGGCGCGGCCGATAGGCGATCTCGTTGTCGAACACGACGCCTTCGGTCTGCGCGATATCGCCCGGAATCAGCTCGCCGATGGGCGTGAGCGAGGTTTCGTCCTCGTAGCGCATCGGCAGGTGCAGAACGAGATCGATGTCGGACTTCAGGCCGAGCTTCGCGAGCTTGTCGGCCGTCTTGACGACCGGTTTGACTTTCTTCTCCGCGCTCTCGGTCGGCTTCGCCCGCTTGCGCGCGACAGGGGCGTCGGCTTCGTCCGCGGTCGGGAGTGCATCGGTCGGGGAAGCCGGGCGGCGGTCGGACAAGGGCATCGACTCTCTTCGCAAGTACAATGTGAGGTTTGTTCGGCGCGTTTTTCGTGTCGTTCCTGCCTAAGTTGCGTCACTCAGTCACGCCATGTTCACGCTTTCCGATTTCGATTTTAATCTGCCGCCCGAGCTGATCGCGCAGAGCGCGCTCACCGAGCGCAGCGCGAGCCGTCTGCTCGAAGTGGACAACCGCGCCACGCCGGCCACCTTCGTCGACCGGCGCTTCGCCGAACTGCCCGGGCTGATCGCACCGGGCGATCTGCTGGTGTTCAACGATACCAAAGTCCTCAAGGCGCGGTTCCTCGGCCAGAAGGCCAGCGGCGGGCGCGTCGAGGTGCTGGTCGAGCGCCTGACCGGCGCGACCACGGCGCTCGCGCAGATCCGCGCGAGCAAGAGCCCGGCCGCAGGCAGCACGATCCGGCTCGCGGATGCGTTCGACGTGACCGTCGGTGAGCGCGTCGAGCCGTTCTACACGCTGCACTTTCCGGCCGAATGCCTGACGCTCATCGAGCAATACGGGCGCTTGCCGCTGCCGCCGTACATCGAGCACGACGCCGACGCCTACGACGAAACGCGCTATCAGACCGTTTATGCGGCCAATCCCGGCGCGGTGGCCGCGCCGACCGCGGGCCTGCATTTCGACGACGCGCTGTTCGCCGAACTCGATGCGCGCGGCGTCGAGCGCGCGACCCTGACGCTGCACGTCGGCGCGGGCACGTTCCAGCCGGTGCGCGTCGAGAACATCGCCGAGCACAAGATGCACAGCGAGTGGTACGAGCTGCCGCAATCGCTGGTCGATCGCATCGCGGCGGTGAAGGCGCGCGGCAACAAGGTGATCGCGGTCGGCACTACATCGATGCGCGCGCTCGAAGCCGCCGCGCGCGATGCAGCCGACGCCGGCCATCCGCTCGCCGCGACGCAGGCCGAAACCGATATCTTCATCACGCCGGGCTACGCGTTTCGCGTCGTCGACCGGCTGGTGACGAACTTCCATCTGCCGAAGTCGACGCTGCTGATGCTCGTCTCCGCGTTCGCCGGCATGGACACGATCCGCGAGGCGTATCGTCACGCGATCGAGCAGCGGTACCGCTTTTTCAGCTATGGCGACGCGATGCTTCTGACGCGCCGCGACTAGCTTTCTTCAACCGATGCGCTGGACTGTTTTCCAGTGGCAGGAACCCACATGACCGCAACCCACACTCCGCCCGAGAACGGGCTCAAGTTCGAATTGCTGACGACCGACGGCCAGGCGCGCCGTGGCCGTCTCACGCTCAACCACGGCGTCGTGGAAACGCCGATCTTCATGCCGGTCGGCACGTACGGCACCGTGAAGGCGATCCAGCCGCGCGAGCTCGAAGAGATTCGCGCGCAGATCATTCTCGGCAACACGTTTCACCTTTGGCTGCGCCCGGGGCTGGAAGTCATCGGCGCGCACGGCGGCCTGCACAAATTCATGGGCTGGAACCGGCCCATCCTGACCGACTCCGGCGGCTTTCAGGTATTTTCGCTCGGTGAACTGCGCAAGATCACCGAAGAAGGCGTCACGTTCGCGTCGCCGATCAACGGCGACCGGCTGTTTCTGTCGCCCGAAGTGTCGATGCAGATTCAGAAAGTGCTGAATTCCGACATCGTCATGCAGTTCGACGAATGCACGCCCTATTCGACCAACGGCATCCCGACCTCGCACAAGGACGCCGCCGATTCCATGCGCATGTCGATGCGCTGGGCGAAGCGCTCGATCGACGAATTCAACGGCCTAGGCAATCCGAACGCGCTGTTCGGCATCGTGCAGGGCGGCATGTTCGAGGACCTGCGCGACGAGTCGCTGGCGGGTCTGTCCGAGATCGGCTTTCATGGGCTGGCCATCGGCGGGCTGTCGGTCGGCGAGCCGAAGGAAGACATGATGCGCGTGCTCAATCACATCGGCCCGAAGCTGCCGGCCGACAAGCCGCATTACCTGATGGGTGTGGGCACGCCGGAAGATCTCGTCGCGGGCGTCGCGGCGGGCGTCGACATGTTCGACTGCGTGATGCCCACGCGCAACGCGCGCAACGGCTGGCTCTTCACGCGCTTCGGCGATCTCAAGATCAAGAACGCGACGCACAAGAACTCGATGAAGCCGCTCGACGAATCCTGCGGCTGCTACACCTGCCAGAACTTCACGCGCGGCTATCTGCACCACCTGCATCGCGTCGGCGAGATTCTCGGCGCGCAGTTGAACACGATTCACAACCTGCATTACTACCTGCAACTGATCGGCGAAGTGCGTGAGTCCATCGAAACACACACGTTCGAGGCGTTCCGTAAGACTTTTGCGGAGAATCGGGCGCGCGGCGTCGATTGAATTCGACGTCGAAACAGCCGATCCAGCATTACAATCGCCTTTCTATCGCTCGGGAAAATGCTGTCGAAGTCACGCGAAGCGCGCTGTAACGGCTTGATGACAAAGCGCATTCCCGGAGTGTCGCGGCATGGGCGAGTGGTAGAATAGCGGGCTAATTTCCATTCGAGTTTTTCGAACGTATTTCTGACGTTTTAACGGAGAGACCAACGTGTCGTTCATTTCCAATGCCTTTGCACAAGGCACAACCGCGGGTGGCGCGGAATCGAGCCTGATGAGCTTCCTGCCGCTGATCCTGATGTTCGCGGTGCTGTACTTCATCATGATTCGTCCGCAGATGAAGCGTCAGAAGGAGCATCGCAACATGCTCTCCGCGATGGCCAAGGGCGACGAAGTGGTGACGAACGGCGGTATCGTCGGCAAGATCACGAAGGTGACGGACGCTTATGTCGGCGTGGAAATCGCCGAAGGCACGGAAATCACCATCCAGAAGGCTGCCGTGACGACCATTCTCCCGAAGGGCACGATCAAGTCGCTGTAAGGCCACTCGTTCCACCGCGTCCGGCGCGGCCTCGCTCATCGAGCCATCCCAGGTTTATCCACCGGCTCGTCGCGCATAACGCCGGACGCCCTCTTCCCCGAAGCCAACTTTCCGGTCGGCCATCTCATGAATCGTTATCCCCTCTGGAAGTATGTCGTGATGCTGGTGGCGCTCGTCATCGGCCTCGTGTACACGCTCCCCAACTTCTTCGGCGAAGCGCCCGCGGTGCAGGTGTCGAGCGGCAAGGCGACGGTCAAGCTCGATTCCACGACGCTTTCGAACGTCGAGGCCGCGCTCGCCGCGAGCAACATCAAGCCCGACGAAGTCACCTTCGACAATTCGCAACTGAACGCGAACATCCGTGTGCGCCTGAAGGACACCGACACGCAATTGCACGTGAAGGATCTCCTCTCGAAGTCGCTGAACACCGATCCGAGCGATCCGCAGTACATCGTCGCGCTGAACCTGCAGAGCGCCTCGCCGCGCTGGCTGACGGCCCTGCACGCGCTGCCGATGTACCTCGGTCTCGACCTGCGCGGCGGCGTGCACTTCCTGCTGCAGGTCGACATGGCCGGCGCGCTCAACAAGAAACTCGACTCCGACGCCGCCGACGCGCGCACCTATCTGCGCGACCGCAATATCCGCGACGGCGGCGTGAACCGCGTGGGGCAATCGGTCGTCGTCAGCTTCTCGGATCAGTCGGGCGCGGACAACGCGCGCACCCTGCTCCAGACGGGCGTGTCCGAGCTGAACTGGGTCACGCGCCAGGGCGGCGACGGCTTCCAGGTGGTCGGCACGTTCTCGCCGGGCGCGCAGAAGATCGTCGAAGACAGCGCGCTCAAGCAGAACATCACCACGCTGCATAACCGCGTGAACGAACTCGGCGTCGCGGAGCCGGTGATCCAGCAGCAGGGCTCGGACCGCATCGTGGTCGAACTGCCCGGCGTGCAGGACACCGCGAAGGCGAAGGACATCATCGGCCGCACGGCGACGCTCGAAGCGCGCCTCGCCGATCCGGTCAACACCTACATCGGCCCGAACGAGCCGGTGCCGCCCGGCGACGAAGCGTTCAAGCAGGGCGACCGCACCGTGCTGCTGCGCAAGCAGGTGATCTTCACCGGCGACCGCATCGTCGATGCGTCGGCGGGCTTCGACGAACATCAGCGCCCGTCGGTCAACATTCGCCTCGATTCGGCGGGCGGCCGCGCGGTGTCGGCGGTGTCGCGCGACAACATCGGCAAGCCGATGGCCATGGTCCTGTTCGAAAAGGGCAAGGGTGAAGTGCTGACGGTCGCGACGATCCAGTCCGAACTCGGCGACCGCTTCTCGATTACCGGCCAGCCGACGCCGCAAGCCGCCACGGACCTCGCGCTGCTGCTGCGCGCCGGCTCGCTCGCGGCGCCGATGGACATCATCGAGGAACGCACGGTCGGCCCGAGCCTCGGCGCGGACAACATCAAGAAGGGCTTCGATTCGGTCACCTACGGTTTCGCCGCGATCGCTGTCTTCATGATCGCGTACTACCTGCTGTTCGGCGTGTTCTCGATGCTGTCGCTGTCGGTCAACCTGCTGCTGCTGGTCGCGATCCTTTCGCTGCTGCAGGCGACGCTGACCTTGCCTGGCATCGCGGCTATCGCGCTCGCGCTCGGCATGGCGATCGACGCGAACGTGCTGATCAACGAACGTATCCGCGAGGAACTGCGTAACGGCGCGCCGCCGCAGACCGCGATCCAGGAAGGCTTCAAGCACGCCTGGGCGACCATTCTGGACTCGAACGTCACCACGCTGATCGCCGGTCTCGCGCTGCTCGCGTTCGGTTCGGGCCCGGTGCGCGGCTTCGCGGTCGTGCACTGTATCGGCATTCTGACGTCGATGTTCTCGGCGGTGTTCTTCTCGCGCGGCCTCGTGAACCTGTGGTACGGCGGCAAGAAGAAGCTGAAGTCGCTCGCGATCGGTCAGGTGTGGCGTCCGGAAGGCTCGAACGCCGAAGCGGCCGCGGCGGCCTATCTCGCGGCGCAACGCGGTGACGAATCGCCTGTCGACGAGATCGTGAAGACCGCCAAGGGCAAGACCAAGACCGCCGTGGCGGCGCCGCGCGCGGCGGCACAAACGCCTGCGCGCTCCGGCAAGCCGACGGTGCGCCGCCGCTCGGGCCCCGGCATCGATCAACAGAAACCGGGCGAGTCCCGCTGAAACCGCTGAGTCCGGAGCACTAGACAATGGAATTCTTCCGCATTCGCCGCGACTTGCCGTTCATGGAGCGCGCGTTGATTTTCAACGTGATTTCGCTCGTGACGTTCCTCGTGGCCGTATTTTTCCTGATGCATCGCGGCCTGCATCTGTCGGTGGAGTTCACCGGCGGCACGGTCGTCGAAGTGCAGTATCCGCAGGCGGCGCAGCTCGAGCCGGTGCGCGCGTCGATGGCGAAGCTCGGCTATCCCGACGCGCAGGTGCAGAACTTCGGCACGTCGCAGGACGTGCTGATCCGTCTGCCGCTCAAGCAGGGCCTCACGTCCGCGCAACAGAGCGATCAGGTGATGACCGCGCTCAAGACCGACAACGCTCAGGTGAAGCTGCAGCGCGTCGAGTTCGTCGGCCCGCAGGTCGGCAAGGAGCTCGTGACGAACGGCCTGCTCGCGCTCGCGTGCGTGGTGATCGGCATCGTGATTTACCTGTCGTTCCGCTTCGAATGGAAGTACGCGGTGGCGGGCATCATCGCGAACCTGCACGACGTGGTGATCATTCTCGGCTTCTTCGCGTATTTCCAGTGGGAGTTCTCGCTGTCCGTGCTGGCGGCGATTCTCGCGGTGCTCGGATATTCGGTGAACGAGTCGGTGGTTATCTTCGACCGGATTCGCGAGACGTTCCGCAAGCAGCGCAAGATGACCGTGAAGGAAGTGATCGACCACGCGATCACGAGCACGATGTCGCGAACCATCATCACCCACGGCTGTACGGAAATGATGGTGCTGTCGATGTTCTTCTTCGGCGGCCCGACGCTGCATTACTTCGCGCTGGCGCTGACCGTCGGTATTCTGTTCGGTATCTATTCGTCGGTGTTCGTCGCGGCGGCGCTCGCGATGTGGTTCGGCGTGAAGCGTGAGGATCTCGTGAAGGACAAGAAAGACAAGTTCGATCCGAACGATCCGAATGCGGGCGCGCAGGTTTGAGCTTCATGCGCTCCAAGCAAGCATAAAAAAACGGCCGGTCTGCAAAGACCGGCCGTTTTGTTTCAGCGCGCCGAACTTACTGCTTGATGCCCTCGGCCTGAATATGCAGCACCGTCTTGAGGCTGAAACCATACGCCTTGCCGTAGTCCATCCCGAAGTCGCCACGATCGAAGGTCGTCGTCGCTTCGACGCCGCACACTTCCTTCTTCATCATCGGATTCACGAAGCACTTGAAGTTCTCGACCTTCAGGTTGATCGGCTTCGTCACGCCATGCATCGTCAGCGTGCCGATCACTTCCGAGGGCTTGTCGCCGTCGAACTTGATCGACGTGCCCTTGTACACCGCCGTCGGATACTTCGCGGCATCGAAGAACTCGGCCTTTTGCAGATGCTCGTCCAGCTTCACGTTGCCGGTATTGATCGAGGCCACGTCGATGGTCACGTCGACCGTGCCGGTCTTCGCCGCGCGATCGAGCACCACGGTGCCGCTGCTCTTGTTGAACTTGCCGCGCCAGGTCGAGACGCCGCCGAAGTGGTCGGCCTCGAAGCTCGGGTACGTGTGGTTCGGGTCGAGTTGATACGTGTCAGCGGCGAAAGCGCTCACCGAAGCGACGGACGACAGACCCAGTGCGAGCGCGCCCGCGGCGATGATCGAAAGCTTTTTCAAGTTCTTCTCCTGACTAACCAGATACGCTGAATGCGTGTGTGTGACGAAAGTGCCGCTCACTTCTTCGCGGCGACGATGTGAAACTTGATGACGACGTCGTCGGCGACGATCGACGTGTCTTTCCATTCACCCGTTCCGACATCGAACTGGGTGCGCTTGATGGGCAACGCGCCGTCGAAGGTTTCCGTCGCGCCCTGCTGCGTGACCGTCACGGGCACCGTGACCGTCTGCGACTTGCCCTTGATGGTGATCTTGCCCGTCACGTTGTACTTGTTGGCGCCCGCCGGCGCGATCGCGCTGGAGACGAAGGTCGCGCTCGGGAACTTGGCCGCGTCGAACCATTCCGCGCCGCGCACCTGCTTGTTGTACTCGTCGTCGCCGAGGTCGTAGCTGCCGGTGTCGATCGTGATGTTCGCCGAGCCCGCCGCCGGCTTCGCCGGATCGAACGCGATCTGCGCGGTGAACTTGTTGAACTTGCCGTCGGTGGGCACGTTCATCTGCTTCGAGGTGGCGATCACCGTGCTCTTGCTCATGTCCACCTGCGCGTGCGCGCCGGCGACGAGCGCGAGCGAAGCGGCCGTAACCAGCATCCAGCGATTGAGTTTCACTTTCATGTGTGCCCTATTCAAACGGTTCGATCGAACAAACCGATATTGGAAATCAAAAGAACGCGAGAACAATCAGCCGTGGGGAAACGTCCTGCCAACGGCGAGGAAACAATGCGATGCGCCTGTCCGAGTCATCTGAGAAAAGGCAGCATGCGCCCGAGCAAGCCGTCGCGATCGACGAAGTGATGCTTCAGCGCGGCGAGCACATGCATCACGACGAAGAACAGCAGCGTGTAGTTCAGCGCGACGTGCACGATGCGCAGCGTCGCCTTCAGCGCCTTGTCCGGACCGATGATGGTCGGCAGCGGCAGCACGCCGAGATAGACCACCTGGATGCCCGCCGCCGAGCTGTAGAGATAACCCGACGCCGGAATGATGAGCATCAGCGCGTAGAGCAGGAAATGTGCGAAATTCGCCGCGCGCTGCTGCCATTGCGGCATGCCATCGGGCATCGCCGGCGCCGCATGAGTCGCGCGCCAGATGAGACGCAGGAGCGCGAGCGCGAACACCGTCACGCCGATCCACTTGTGCCACGAGAAGTACTTGAGCTTGGTCGGCGTGATGCCGGGAATATCGGTCATGATCCAGCCGAGCCAGAAGCCGCCTACGATCAACAACGCGATCAGCCAGTGCAGCCCGATCGCCGTGGCGCTGTAACGTTGCGCCGGCGCGGGTGCCGCGATGCGTGCGCTGCTTTCCATATTGCTTTCACCCAGGTGTTCGATGTTTCCCGTCTTGCCGTCGCCCGACGACAAGCATGTAAGGCCGCCATGCTACCTCAATGCCAACGATTTGCCAGCGCGTGAAAAAAGCCTGCCGGAAATCCGCAAAACCAGTCCCCGCGTGGCTTTGCGGGCGATCGAGCCATATTCCCGCGCCTCGCGTGCCGCGCGTGCAACGAACTATTCCATGCGTGCAACGGTCGATGAAGGCGCGAAGAAGAAGCGGCATCAACCGCGACGGATTCCGGCATCAATGTATTAACGCGCGACGCAGCGATTTCATTCCGTCCATGACGAGGCGACCCGCCCAATGACGTCGGCAAGTCGCCATTTGATACCATGCTGCTACCATTCGCGCTGGCCCGCAGCTTGCTATGCTCCGTCGGAGCCGGTCCTCGCGGCACCCGACAAATACGCTCGACCAGTCTCGGGCCTCGACCATGAACGCGAACGATCCGGAAGAACTCATCGCGTGTCACGAATGCGACGCGCTCTACCTCAAACGTGCGCTGCCTCAGCGAAGCTCGGCGAAATGCCCCCGCTGCGGATCGCTGCTTTATCGCAGCATCTCGTCGAACCTCGACAAAATCTGCGCGATGACACTCGCCGCGCTCGTCACCTTCGTGATCGCGCAGGGCTTTCCCATCGTCGAGCTGGACGCCAACGGTCTCACGTCGCAGACCACGCTCATCGGCGCGATCGTCGCATTGTGGAACGAGCAGATGGAGATCATGGCCGTGCTCGTGTTCTGCTCGACCATTCTGTTTCCTCTGTGCGAGCTGCTCGCGCTGCTTTACGTACTGCTTCCGATGCGCTCGGGCTACGTTCCGCCGGGCTTCAACGCGCTGTTGCGCGGCATTCAGTTCGTGCGTCCGTGGGGCATGATCGAAGTGTTCATGCTCGGCGTGCTCGTCACGCTGGTGAAGATGGTCAGCATCGCGCGCGTGATTCCCGAAGCGGCGCTGTTCGCGTTCGGCGCGCTGACGCTCATGTTCGCGGTTGTCGTGAGTTTCGATCCGCGCGCGCTCTGGGATCTCGCGGAAAAGCTCGGTCAGCGCGGCGAGCCGAGGCGAGCAGGCAGCCAGAAGCACCTACCCTCCGACGCGAGGCAGAAATCGTGAACGATCCAGTCGATTCGAACACCGGCGAGCCAGCGAGCGAGACGCACTACACCACGGCGTCGCGCGCGCACGTCGTGAGCTGTCACGCGTGCGGGCTCGTGCAGCCGCTCGCGCGCACCGTCGAGAAGCAGCGCTGCACGCGCTGCGATGCCGTCGTGCACCGGCGTCATCCGGACAGCATCGCGCGCACGTGGGCGCTGCTCATCAGCGCGGCGATTCTGTATATCCCGGCAAATCTCTTTCCGATCATGCATACGTCGTCGATTCTCGGCTCCGAGGACGACACCATCATGAGCGGCGTCGCGCTCTTCTGGAACGACGGCGACTATCCGCTCGCCGCGGTGATTTTCATCGCCAGCATTCTCGTGCCGATGTTGAAGCTCGTCACGCTCGGCTTTCTCGTCATCAGCGTGCAGCGGCGCTCGATCTGGCGACTGCGCCAGCGCACGACGCTGTTTCGCCTCGTCGAGGGCATCGGCCGCTGGTCGATGCTCGATATCTTCGTGATCACGCTGACCATCGCGCTGGTGCGCTTCAAGTCGCTCGCCGTCATCACGCCGGGGCCGGGCGCGCTGGCGTTCGCGTCGGTCGTCGTGCTGACGATGATCGCGTCCATGCAATTCGACCCGCGCCTCATGTGGGACAACATCGAACCGTCAGGAAAGAAACATGACTAGTGCCCAAGGTCCGAACGACCCGAAGCAGCCCGCGCCGCCGTCCTCAGGTGACAAAGGCGGCGGCGGCCTGCCGCCGAATCTGCCCGAGCCCGTGATCGAACCGCGCAGCCGCTGGCTGCCTTCGCTCGTGTGGGTGATTCCGCTCGTCGCGGCGCTGATCGGCGTGATCCTCGTCGTGAAGACGGTGTCGAGCCGCGGTCCGACCGTGACGATCAGCTTCGTGAGCGCGGAAGGCCTCGAGCCCGGCAAGACGAAGGTGAAGTTCAAGGACGTCGATATCGGCACGGTCAAGACCATCACGCTGTCGAAGGATCATTCGCGCGTGCTCGTCGATGTTTTGCTCACCAAGGAAGCCACCGATTTCGCCGTGAAGGACACGCGCTTCTGGATCGTGCGTCCGCGCGTGGCAGCGAGCGGCGTGACCGGTCTGTCGACGCTGCTGTCGGGTGCGTATATCGGCGTCGACGCGGGCAGGTCCACCGAAGACCAGACCTACTTCGTCGGTCTCGAGACGCCGCCCGCCGTGACCGGTGACCAGAAGGGCCACACCTTCACGTTGCATGGCGAATCGCTCGGCTCGCTCGATATCGGCTCGCCGGTCTATTACCGGCGCGTGCAGGTCGGGCAGGTCGTCGCCTTCTCGCTCGACAAGGACGGCACCGGCGTCACGCTGCAGGTGTTCGTCACCGCGCCTTACGATCAGTACGTCGGCACGAACTCGCGCTGGTGGCATGCGAGCGGCGTCGACCTGCGGCTCGATTCGAGCGGCTTCACGCTCAACACGCAGTCGCTCGCGACGGTCGTGCTCGGCGGCATCGCGTTCCAGACGCCGCCCAACCAGCAGTCGGGGCCGCAGGCGCAGAACAACGCGACCTTCAGTCTCGCCGGCGATCAGGCCGACGCCATGCGCGATCCGGACGGCCAGCCCGTGCACGTCGTGATGAACTTCAATCAGTCGCTGCGCGGCTTGTCGGTCGGCGCGCCGGTCGATTTCCGCGGCATCGTGCTCGGACAGGTGACGGGCATCGGCGTGCAGTACGATCCGAAATCGCGTTCGTTCATGATGCCGGTGACGATCGATGTCTATCCGGATCGCCTTGGCAAGCGCTCGAAGCACGCGTTGCCGGAGCAAGGCTCCGCCGCGAGCCAGGACATGCTGCAGATGCTCGTCAATCGCGGCCTGCGCGGACAGTTGCGCACCGGCAACCTGCTGACGAGTCAGTTGTATATCGCGCTCGACTTCTTCCCGAAGGCGTCGCCCGTGAAAGTCAACGTCAATGCCGATCCGTTCGAACTGCCGACCGTGCCGAACACGCTCGACGAGCTGCAACTGCAGATCGCGGACATCGCGCGCAAGATCGACAAGATTCCGTTCGACGAGATCGGCACTAACCTGAACGGCTCGCTCAAGAATGCGAACGCGCTGTTCGACCGGATGGACAAGGAAGTCCTGCCGGAAATGCGCGACACGCTCACGCAGGCGAAGAAGACCTTCGGCCAGGCGCAATCGACGCTGCAATCGGACTCGCCGCTTCAGTCGGACGTGCATCAGGCGCTGCAGGAACTCACCCGCACGCTGCAATCGCTCAACTCGCTCGCGGACTATCTGGAACGCCATCCGGAATCGCTGATTCGCGGTAAATCGGGAGACAAACCATGAAGTTCGGCTCGTTGATATCGATCCTGAGCGCGGCAGCCATGCTCGCCGCCTGCGCCTCGCCGTCGAGCCGGTTCTACACGCTCGGCGGCGGCGACGCGCGGCCCGTGCCGTCCACGCCCGCTTCGTTCTACTTCGAGCTGGCGCCCGTCGACATGCCGCAGCAGGTCGCCAAAAATCAGTTGGTCGTGCAGACGAGTCCTGCGCAGGTGCGTGTGCTCGAAGAGGAACGCTGGGCGTCGCTGCCCGGCGACGAAGTGCGCCGCGCGCTGTCCGCCGATCTCACGCAGCAGCTCGGCGCGATCGATGTCTACGGCACCCCGCATCCGGAGTCGGTGCCGGTGTATCGCGTCAAGGTGAACGTGCAGCGCTTCGAATCGTGGCCGGGCTCGCAGGCCGTGATCGACGCCGTGTGGAGCGTGCGCGCCGCCGGATCGGATACCGTGCTGACGTGCCGGACCGTCGCGCAGGAGCGCGTAGACACGGGCTACGACGCGCTCGTCGAGGGTCATCGCAAGGCGGTGGACGCGCTCGCCTCCGCGATCTCGGCAGGCGTGCGCAGCCTGAGTTCATTGCCGCACGCGAACGCGAGCGCGCCGGCTGCGTCCACGAAGGGCAAAAGCGGCGCGATCACGAAGCCCGCCGCCGCGCCGGTCCTGCCGTGTCCGTCCGCGAGCGCCGCGACGACTGCCGCCGCGCAATGAACCGATGTTGTCCGCAGGCGACATTGTCCGACACCGCTATCTCTAATTTGCCGATGGTTCGTGCGCGCCCGGTTAAGATCGTCGTCGCCCGCATTCCGAATCAACCGTGAAAATTAGATGATGAAACTGATCGGTTCGCATCCCAGCCCGTTCGTCCGCAAGGTACGGATCGTCATGGCGGAGAAGAAGATCGACTGCGAACTGGTGCTCGAGGACGTTTGGGCATCCGATTCGAAGATCCACGACTACAACCCGCTCGGCAAGGTGCCGTGCCTCATTCTCGACGACGGCGAAGCGGTGTTCGACTCGCGCGTCATCTGCGAGTACGTGGACACGCTCACGCCTGTCGGCAAGCTGCTGCCGCAGGAGCGCCGCGAGCGCACCGAAGTGCGTTGCTGGGAAGCGCTCGCCGACGGCATGCTCGACGCCGCCGTGCTGATGCGTCTCGAAGGCGTGTTGCGTGAGGAAGCGCATCGCAGCGAGAAGTGGATCGCGCGTCAGCGCCACAAGATCGAAGACGGCTTGCGCGCGATGGCGCGCGGCATCGGCTCGAAGCAGTGGTGTTCGGCGAACCGCTTCACGCTTGCGGATATCGCGTGCGGCTGCGCGCTCGGCTATCTCGACTTCCGCATGCCCGATGTGAACTGGCGCGAGGCGCATCCGAATCTCGACAAGTACTACGCACGCATCTCGCAGCGTCAGTCGTTCGTGGATACCGCTCCGGTCTGACGTAAAACCAAATTCCATCTACGACTAGATAGACAGTCGGTTACGGTAGAACCATATGACCGTGCGATGCGCTCGCGTTTTCCTCGCGTGAAGTCGTATGACCGGCCACTTCGACGAACCAGGCGCATCGCGGATCGAATAACTGGTTTTTTCCGCCAAAATCTATCTATTCAAAGATAGATGATCGAACGCCCGTTCACGGGTTTTTCACACGGTTATCCACAGGGTTATCTACCGGCGCACGGCGTCCGTGACTTCTTCTAGCCGCGCGCGCGTCTGGAACAGGCGACATGCGAGCAGGCTGCCCTGAAATGTCGCATACAGCCTGCGGGCCGCGGCTTCGGGATTGCCGCCCGCATCGAGCGTGTCCTGCGCTTCGCCTTCGGCAAGCACTTTCGCCAGCCAGTTCTCGTTGGCCCTGTAGAACGACTGGACCGCGTATCGCACTTTCTCCGGCAACGATTCGATATCGGACGCCAGCATGCCGCACAGGCAGATCTGATTGCCCCCGCCGATGATCCGCCCGAACAGCCTGGCATAACGGTCCAGCTTCTTGTCGGCTGGGGCGGAACTGTCGATCGCGTAGATGGACGACATCAGGTCCGCGCTGTACGCGTTGACGGCTTCGAGCGCGAGATCTTCCTTCGTCGGAAAGTAATAGTGGATGCTGGACGTCTTCACGCCGACCAGATTGGACAGGTCGCGGTAACTGAAACCGTTGTAGCCGCGCGTCATCAGCAACGTCTGGGCATGGTCCAGCAGCGCTTCGCGTACCGTGTTCTTGTCCATTTGTGTGATTGTCCCTGCCCTCGATGTGCGTAATTTATCTACCACTAGATAGATAGTCAAGCGCTTGTATCAAAAAAGCTTTTATCGGATCGATAGGGAAAATGAAAAGCCCCGGACACAGCCGGGGCTCGCGGATAAACCAACCTGCCGGACCTCAGCGCGCGGCAGAAAGCAACACAGCCTGCGATGATTCCTGCCCCACCGTCGCGTGCTCGATGATGCCGCCGCCGAGACACACCTCGCCCTGATACAGCACGGCGGATTGCCCGGGCGTCACCGCCCACTGCGCTTCGTCGAAATGGAGCGCGAAGCGGGCGTCGTCGGCATTGGCGAAGCGGCACGCCGCGTCCTGCTGCCGATAACGCGTCTTGGCGCCGCACGCCGCGCCCTCTTCCGGCGCGAAACCCGCGACCCAGCTCGTGTTGCCCGCGACGAGCGTCGGCGACAGCAGCCACGGGTGATCGTGTCCCTGCACGACATACAGCGTGTTGCTCGCCATGTCCTTGCCGGCGACGAACCACGGCTCGCCGCTGCCGTCCTTCGCGCCGCCGATGCCGATGCCCTTGCGCTGCCCGAACGTATAGAACGCAAGCCCGATATGCTCGCCGACGACCTTGCCTTCGGCCGTCTTCATCGGACCCGGCTTGGTCGGCAGATAGCGGTTGAGGAATTCGCGGAACGGCCGTTCGCCGATGAAGCAGATGCCGGTCGAATCCTTCTTCTTCGCGTTCGGCAGGCCGATCTGCGCGGCGATCTCGCGCACCTTCGTCTTCGGGATTTCGCCGAGCGGGAACAGCGTCTTCGACAATTGCGCCTGATTCAGCCGATGCAGGAAGTACGACTGATCCTTGGTCGAATCGGTGGCCTTGAGCAACTGGAACAGCCCGTCGTGCTCGCGCACGCGCGCGTAGTGCCCCGTCGCGATGGTTTCCGCGCCGAGCGACATCGCGTGGTCGAGGAACGCCTTGAACTTGATTTCGGCGTTGCAGAGCACGTCGGGATTGGGCGTGCGGCCGGCCGAGTATTCGCGCAGGAATTCCGCGAACACGCGATCCTTGTACTCGGCGGCGAAATTGACCGCTTCGACATCGATGCCGATCAGATCCGCGACCGATACCACGTCGATCCAGTCCTGACGCGTCGAGCAGTATTCGCCGTCGTCGTCGTCTTCCCAGTTCTTCATGAAGAGGCCGACCACGTCGTAGCCCTGCTCTTTCAGAAGCCATGCCGTCACGGACGAATCCACGCCGCCCGACATGCCCACCACTACCTTTCGCTTGCTCATAGGGATATCACGCCCGCACCACCGGCGCGACCGAATGCGTATGAATGAAATCGAGCGGCACGCGCCGCCCGGACAAGTAATCGTCGACGCACTTCATCACGAGCGGCGTGCGATGCCGCTCCGCCGACGCGCGCAGTTCGTCGGCCGTGAGCCACATCGCGCGCACGATGCCTTCGTCGAGCGAACGACCGCTCTCTTCGCCCGACGACTTGCCGCAGAACGTGAAGCGCAGATACGTGACATCGCGCCCCGGCCCTGTGAAATGCGTCATGTACGCGCCGACGAGCGCCTCGGGTTCGAAGCGATGCGCCGTTTCTTCGAGCGTCTCGCGAATCACCGCTTCGACGAGCGTTTCGCCCGCCTCGAGATGACCGGCCGGTTGGTTGATTCGCAGCCCTGCCGACGTGAGTTCCTCGATGACGAGAAAGCGCCCGTCGCGCTCGACGACGGCAGCCACCGTAACGTGGGGGGCCCAAGTATCTGATTTCATGGTCAGATATTTTACCGTCCCGGCGGCGTTCCCGCCCGGCCGTCCTAAGGGTAAGCGCTGAGCGTCGAATGCGGAACGAGTGCCGGATCGCATTCTTGTGGGCGCATTCTTCGGTTACAGTTGCGATAGCCGTCAGTTCCAGCATTTGAAATAAAAAACTCAGCCTTAAGCCTTCCTAAGCCCTTGCCCGGTGACGAAGGCAACAAAGACAGGAGAATTGAAGATGCACATTGGAGTGCCTGCAGAAACGCGGGCGAACGAGGCGCGCGTCGCCGCCACGCCCGAAACGGTCAAAAAGCTCGTCACGCAAGGACATCGCGTTTCTGTCCAGAGCGGTGCGGGCTTGCCGGCAAGCTATATCGACGATGCCTTCGCGCAAGCGGGCGCGGATCTCGTCGATGCCGCCACGGCCTTTTCCGCCGAGATCGTCCTCAAGGTGCAGTCGCCGAGCGAAAGCGAACTGGCGATGCTCAAGCCGGGCGCCGTGCTCATCGGCATGCTCGATCCATTCAATACGGAGAACACCGCGCGGCTCGCATCAGCGAACGTCACCGCGTTCGCGCTCGAAGCCGCGCCGCGCACGACGCGCGCGCAGAGCCTCGATGTGCTCTCGTCGCAGGCGAACATCGCCGGGTACAAGGCGGTGCTGATGGCCTGCCAGTATTACCAGCGCTTCATGCCGATGCTGATGACCGCCGCCGGCACCGTGAAAGCGGCGCGCGTGCTCGTGCTCGGCGCAGGTGTGGCGGGCCTGCAGGCGATCGCGACGGCCAAGCGTCTCGGCGCGGTCGTCGAAGCGTCCGACGTGCGCCCCGCCGTGAAGGAGCAGATCGAGTCGCTTGGCGGGAAGTTCGTCGACGTGCCTTTCGAAACCGACGAGGAACGCGAGGCTGCGGTTGGCGTCGGCGGCTATGCGCGCCCGATGCCGCCAAGCTGGCTCGCGCGGCAAGCGGCGCAGGTGCACGAACGTGCGAAGGCGGCGGACATCGTCATCTCGACGGCGCTGATTCCCGGCCGCCCCGCGCCGACGCTGATCTCCGTCGAAACGGTCAAGCACATGAAGCCGGGCTCCGTGATCATCGATCTCGCCGCGGGTCGCGGTCCCGAGTTCGAGGGACGCAAAGGCGGCAACTGTCCGCTCACCGAAGTCGATCAGGTGGTGATGAAGCACGGCGTGCATATCGTCGGCCATACGAATCTCGCTTCGATGGTCGGCGCCGATGCCTCCGCGCTCTACGCCCGCAATCTTCTGGACTTCCTGAAGCTGATCCTGACCAAGGAAGGCACGCTCAACATCGACCTCGCGGACGACATCGTCGCGGCCACGCTCCAGTGCCGCGATGGGCAAGTCACGCGTCCGGCCGCTTAACGCCGATACGGAGACGCACATGGATGTCATCAATCACACGGTGATCAACCTCATCATCTTCGTGCTGGCCATTTATGTCGGCTATCACGTGGTGTGGAACGTCACGCCCGCGCTGCATACGCCGCTGATGGCCGTGACCAACGCGATCTCGGCGATCGTCATCGTCGGCGCGATGCTCGCGGTCGGCCTGACGGTCGGCGTGGCGGGCAAGTTCTTCGGCACGCTCGCCGTGCTGCTCGCGGCGGTGAACGTGTTCGGCGGCTTTCTCGTCACACGGCGAATGCTGGAGATGTTCAAGAAGAAAGAGCCGAAGAAGATCGCCAGCAAGGAGGGCGTGTAATGAGCCTTAACGTCGTCACACTCCTCTATCTCGTCGCCTCGGTGTGTTTCATCCAGGCGCTGAAGGGTTTGTCCAATCCGAAGACCGCGCGCATCGGCAACACGTTCGGCATGACGGGCATGGCGATCGCCATTCTCACCACGCTCGCGCTGATCGTGAAGCAGGCCGCGTATCTCGAAGCGAATCTGGCGCTCGGGCTGTCGCTGCTGTTCGTCGCGCTGATCGTCGGCGGCGGCGCAGGCGCGTATATCGCGGCGAAGGTCGAAATGACCAAGATGCCCGAGCTCGTCGCCGCGATGCACTCGCTGATCGGTCTCGCGGCGGTGTGTATCGCGTATGGCGTGGTTGCGGAGCCGGCTGCATTCGGACTCGCGCCGCCCGGCGATCCGATTCCGTATGGCAATCGCGTCGAGTTGTTCATCGGCACGTTCGTCGGCGCGATCACATTCTCGGGTTCGGTGATCGCGTTCGGCAAGCTGTCGGGCAAGTACAAGTTCCGGCTGTTTCAGGGCGCGCCGGTCACGTATTCGGGCCAGCATCTGATCAACCTGCTGCTCGCCATCGCGATGATCGGCTTCGGCGTGATCTTCATGCTCACCGAATCGTGGCTGCCGTTCATCATCATGACGATCATCGCGTTCGCGTTGGGCGTGCTGATCATCATCCCGATCGGCGGCGCGGACATGCCGGTGGTCGTGTCGATGCTGAACTCGTACTCGGGCTGGGCGGCGGCGGGCATCGGCTTCTCGCTGAACAATCCGATGCTGATCATCGCGGGTTCGCTGGTGGGTTCGTCGGGTGCGATTCTGTCGTACATCATGTGCAAGGCGATGAACCGCTCGTTCTTCAACGTGATTCTCGGCGGCTTCGGCGGCGAGGCGGGCGGTGCGGCCGTGGGCGGTGCGACGGAGCAGCGTCCGGTCAAATCCGGTTCCGCCGATGACGCCGCGTTTATGCTCGGCAACGCGGAAAGCGTGGTGATCGTGCCGGGGTACGGTCTTGCCGTGGCGCGCGCGCAGCACGCGTTGAAGGAGCTGACGGACAAGCTCGTAGAGAAGGGCATCGATGTGCGGTACGCGATTCACCCGGTCGCGGGACGGATGCCGGGGCACATGAACGTGCTCTTGGCCGAAGCCGAAGTGCCGTACGAGATGGTGCAGGAGATGGACGAGATCAACAGCGAGTTCGGCCAGACGGATGTCGTGCTGGTGCTCGGGGCGAACGACGTGGTGAATCCGGCCGCGAAGACCGACCCGAAATCGCCGATCGCGGGCATGCCGATTCTCGAGGCGTACAAGGCAAGGACGATCATCGTGAACAAGCGGTCGATGGCGGCGGGGTATGCCGGTCTCGATAACGAACTGTTCTATATGGACAAGACGATGATGGTGTTCGGGGATGCGAAAAAGGTGGTCGAGGAGATGATGAAGGCGGTGGAGTGAAGTACATCGCCTGACTTATCTTGTACGCACCGCGCAAGAATGCCCGCCTGAGTGCGGGCATTCTCGTTTTCTGGCAGCACAACGTGCACGAATCAGTAACCCAATATCAAGATGCCCTTCAAGGGAAGCCGCATACGATTACTCGCGAAAAGCGTGTCGAAGAAGGTCACGACACGTTCGAAATCTGCATTTGATACGCCGGCAGCCGTGTATACGTTCCGCACCGCGATAGCAAGATAGTCGACCTCATCCATCATGCATGCTTGAAAGAGGTCTTTGAGGAATTGGTTGTTCACGACTCCCCGCCCCGCCTCTACCTCCACGACGAAGCGTCCTTCGCGGTGAAACGCATCTGCTTCAAACGACTTCGCGACTCGTCCGTTGTTTCCGTAGAGTACAGGCACGCGAATTTTGTCTGCGTGCTTTTTCCCCGCTTCAACTACGAACCCAAGCTCGCGTAATGGATCAGCAACATGCATTAATACTGCATTGCTGGGCAATGCATGCTCGCTTGAAGTTATCAACGAATGAGAGACTTGAAACGCTTGAACTACTGCTGTCGCCAGCGCAGTTGCCTTGTCCGACCGAGGAAAATACGCCCAGTTGAGCATGTCGAAAGTTCAGATCTGGCTGCAATAGAAACCCGCTGTGATCTTCGATACCTGGAAGAATTATAGTGGGAACATGTGCTTCGTCAGCTTCGAGGATTTGACTAAGCGCCCAGATTTTAGATCACGGTGCACATTGTCACCCGCGTACAATACCGCCTTTGAACGCCAGAAGCGCCTCTCATGTCCTCCCCTCTCTTCGACTGGTTCGTCCCCTGCCCGCGCGGTCTTGAAGCACCTCTTGCCGCCGAGCTCGCGGAGATCGGCGAACGGCATGTCGCCGGCGCGCCGCTGTCGGGCGGCGGATCGCTGGTCGTCGGCGCGCAGGTGCCCGGCGGCGTGCATTTCCGTGGCGGCTGGGTCGCGGGCATGGCGGCGAACCTGCATTCGCGCATCGCGAGCCGCGTGCTGCTCAAGGTCGCGCACGGCCCGTATCGCAACGAGCACGACATCTACGAACTCACGCATCGGCAGCGCTGGGAACAATGGTTCACGCCGAGCCAGACGATGCGCGTCGACCTCACCGCGATCAAATCGCCGCTCAAGAGCCTCGAATTCACTACGCTGCGCGTGAAGGACGCCGTTTGCGACCGTCTGCGCGATGTCGCCGGCGCGCGTCCGAGCATCGACACCGCGCAGCCCGACGTGCGCGTGTTCGCGTTCCTCACGATCAACGAGTGCACGCTCTATCTCGACACTTCCGGCGAGCCGCTCTTCAAGCGCGGCTGGCGTCTCGATAAAGGCGCCGCGCCGCTGCGCGAGAATCTCGCGGCGGGCATTCTGCGCCTCACCGGCTGGACACCCGGCACGCCGCTCTTCGATCCGATGTGCGGCAGCGGCACCTTCCTCGCCGAAGCTGCGCAAACGGCGCTCAATATCGCGCCGGGCAACGATCGGCGTTTCGGCTTCGAAAAGCTCAAGCCGTTTCACCCCGGCATGTGGCAAAAGCTCAAGACGGCCGCGCTCGAACAACGCCGCGCCGCGCGCGCCTCGCAGGCCGAGCTGAACATCTTCGGCAGCGACATCTCCGGCGACATGCTCGACAAGGCGCGCGCGAACCTGAGCCGCGCGGGCATCACGGACCTGTCGCTCAAGCAGGTCGACGCGCGCAATATGGTGCCGCCGACCGACGCCCCCGGCATCCTGCTCGCGAATCCGCCGTACGGCGAGCGTATCGAAGTGCGCGGGCGCGGTCCGCGCGGCGAAATCCGCGATACGGCGCGCAGCCGCCGCGAAGACGACGACACATTCGCTCGCGCGCAACCCGATCCCGCCGACACCGAGTTCTTCATCTCGTTCGGCAACGCGCTCAAGCAGCGCTTTCCCGGCTGGCGCGCCTACGTGCTCACGTCCGACCGCAAGCTGCCGGGCCTGCTGCGGCTGCGCGAATCCACCAAGACGCCGCTCTTCAACGGTGCGCTCGAATGCCGCCTGTTCCGCTTCGATCTGATCGCGGGCAGCGTGCGCAATCGTCCGGCCGACGAGTAAGCTTGCGGTGCGCGAGCGCGCCGGCGCAATAGGCCGAATGGCCGAGTGCAGTCATCGCCAAGCCGGCGCTACAATCGGCGCATGAACTCACCGACCGAACTCGCCAGTCCTATCGCCGTCGATATCTACCGCACGCGTCGCGAGCGCGTGCTCGCCGCGCTGCGTGCGCAAGGCGGCGGTGTCGCCATCGTGCCGACCGCGCCGGAGGTCATGCGCAATCGCGACACGGACTACCCTTTCCGTCACGACAGCTACTTCTACTATCTGACGGGCTTCGACGAACCCGATGCGACGCTCGTGCTCGACGCGAGCGCGCAGAACGACGAGCCCGCGTCGATACTCTTCTGCCGTGAGAAGAACGTCGAGCGCGAGACGTGGGAAGGCTTTCGCTTCGGCCCCGAGGCCGCGCGCGACGCCTTCGGTCTCGACGCGGCGTTCCCCATCGACGCACTCGACGCAGAGATGCCGCGCCTGATCGCCGGCAAGCCCGCGCTGCATTACGCGCTCGGCACATCGGCGGAACTGGACGCGCAGGTGCGCGACTGGCTCGCCGCCGTGCGCGCGCAGAGCCGTAGCGGCGTGCGCGCGCCCGCGAAGGCAGAGCATCTGCTGCCGATCCTCGACGAAATGCGCCTCGTCAAAGACGCCCACGAGATCGCGATCATGCGCCGCGCCGCATCGATTTCCGCCGAAGCGCACCGCCGCGCGATGCGCGCGTGCCGTCCCGGCATGCGCGAATACGAGATCGAAGCGGAGTTGCTCTACACGTTCCGCCGCCACGGCGCGCAGGCGCCGGCGTACGGATCGATCGTCGCGGCGGGCGCGAACGCGTGCGTGCTGCACTATCCGGCGGGCAACGCGATCGCGCGCGACGGCGACCTGATCCTCATCGACGCCGCGTGCGAACTCGACGGCTACGCCTCCGACATCACGCGCACCTTCCCCGCGAGCGGCCGCTTCACGCCCGCGCAACGCGAGCTCTACGACATCGTGCTGGCCGCGCAGGCCGCCGCCGTCGACGCGACACGCGCCGGTGTCAGCTTCGATGCCCCGCATCAGGCCGCGCTCAAAGTGCTGTCGCAAGGCCTGCTCGACACCGGAATCCTCGACAAGACGAAGTTCGGCAGCGTCGACGACGTCCTCGCGCAACGCGCCTACGCGCGCTTCTACATGCATCGCACGGGACACTGGATCGGCATGGACGTGCACGACGCGGGCGAATACCGCGAGGCGGACGGCCCGCTCGATGAGCAAGGCGCGCGTCCGTGGCGCACGCTCGTGCCCGGCATGGCGCTGACAATCGAGCCGGGGCTCTACGTGCGCCCGGCCGAGGATGTGCCCGAACGGTTCTGGAACATCGGCATTCGCATCGAGGACGACGCCATCGTCACGAAAGACGGCTGCGAGCTGCTCACGCGTGAAGTACCCGTCGCCGCCGACGAGATCGAAGCGCTGATGCGCGAATCAAACACATACTGACCATGAGCGACGTTCAAGGCATCGAACCGCATTTCGACTATGACATCGCCATCGTCGGCGCGGGGCCGGTCGGGCTCGCGCTGGCCGGCTGGCTCGCACGCCGCAGCGCGACTTCGCGGCTTTCGATCGCGCTGATCGATGCGCGCACGCCCGAAGCCGCCGTGAACGATCCGCGCGCGCTCGCGCTGTCGCACGGCAGCCGCGTGATGCTCCAGCCGCTCGGCTTTCCCGCCGACGTCACGCCGATCCGCCACATTCACGTATCGCAGCGCGGGCATTTCGGGCGCACCTTGATCGAGCACGACGAACACGAATTGCCCGAACTGGGCTACGTGGCGCGCTACGGCTCGCTGGTCGGCGCATTGGCCCACGCGGTGCGCGCGACCCGGGTCGACTGGCTCACCGACACCTCCGCCCTCGCGCCGCTGCAGGATCACGACAGCGTCACGCTGCCGCTGCAATCGGCGAGCGGCGAGCGCACCATCCGCGTGAAGGTGCTGGTGAATGCCGAAGGCGGTCTCTATCAGAAAAGCGATGTCGCCGCGCCCGGCGAGCGCCGCGCGCGGGATTACGGGCAGACAGCCATCGTCGGTACGGTGAGCGTGTCCGATCCGCGCGCGAATACCGCGTGGGAGCGCTTCACGAGCGAAGGGCCGATCGCGCTGCTGCCGTGCGGCGGCCAGCGTCACGCGGACTATTCGCTCGTCTGGTGCTGCTCGCCCGATCAAGCCGCGCGCCGCATGCAACTCGACGACGACACGTTCCTCGCCGAACTCGGCGCGGCTTTCGGCACGCGCATGGGGCGCTTCACGCGCATCGCGTCGCGCGCGGCCTTCCCGCTCGGGCTGACCGCGCTCGATGTGCTCGTGGATCGGCGCACCGTCGCGATCGGCAATGCGGCGCAAACGCTGCATCCGGTGGCGGGACAGGGGCTGAATCTCGGCCTGCGCGACGCGCTCGCGCTCACCGACGCGCTGTCCGCCGACGGTCCGCGCCCGCTTGCGCTCGCGCGCTTCGCGCAACGTCGCGCGCTCGACCGGCGTCTGACGATCACCGCCACCGACACGCTCGCGCGCCTCTTCACGATCGATTTTCCGCCGCTGGCCGCGATGCGCGGGCTGGCGCTTACCGCGCTCGAATTCCTGCCGCCGGTAAAAACCGCCCTCGCCCGTCAGATGATGTTCGGCCAGCGACGCTGATTCGACCTGGAAAAAGGCAATCGTCAGCGGCAAGTCGATGAACTTATCCTCTACGCCCGCCCGCGCTTTCATAGAAGATTTAAAGACTTGCACGCGATTGCTCTTAAATTCAGCACGCGCTTCGCGTTAAAATAGTGGTTTCCCCTTCAAAAACGTTGCATCCGCCTGACGCGGCTTCGGCCGATTTCCGACAGCGCGGGTCCTTTAGCCTTCATGCCCATCATCGGTTCACACGTTCTGCGCAATAACCTGTTCGTCGCTCCGATGGCAGGCGTCACCGACCGCCCGTTCCGGCAGCTCTGCAAGCGCATGGGCGCGGGCTACGCCGTTTCGGAGATGGTCGCGTCGAACGCCCAGTTGTGGAAAAGCGAGAAGACCATGCGCCGCGCCAATCACGCGGGCGAGGTCGAGCCGATCTCCGTGCAGATCGCCGGCGCCGATCCGCAGATGCTCGCCGAAGCCGCGCGCCACAACGTCGCGAACGGCGCGCAGATCATCGACATCAACATGGGCTGTCCGGCCAAGAAGGTGTGCAACGTCGCGGCGGGCTCGGCGCTGCTGCAGAACGAGCCGCTCGTCGCGCGCATCGTGGAAGCCGTGGTGCAGGCGGTCGGCGTGGGTCCGGACGCGGTGCCGGTCACGCTCAAGATTCGCACGGGGTGGAATCGCGAGAACAAGAACGCGTTGACCATTGCACGCATCGCGCAGGACGCGGGCATTTCGATGCTCACGGTCCACGGCCGCACGCGCGCCGATCTCTACAAGGGCGACGCGGAGTACGACACCATCGCGGCTGTGAAGGCGTCGGTGAAGATTCCGGTCGTCGCGAACGGCGATATCACGACGCCCGAAAAAGCGCGCGACGTGCTCGCCGCGACCGGCGCCGACGCCATCATGATCGGCCGCGCGGCGCAGGGACGTCCGTGGCTGTTCCGTGAGATCGAACATTTTCTGAAGACGGGCGAGCGCCTGCCGCCGCCGCGCATCGACGAGATCCAGCAGGTGATGAACGAACACCTCGAAGATCACTACGCCTTTTACGGGGAATTCACGGGCGTTCGGACTGCGCGCAAGCACATCGGCTGGTACACTCGCGGCCTTTCCGGCGCCAACACCTTTCGGCACCGGATGAATACGCTGGACACGACCAAAGAACAATTGCTCGCCGTCAACGAATTCTTCGACGCACAAAAGGCGTTGTCCGACCGTCTCGTCTACGTAGACGAGTCCGGTGACGCCGAAGACGCGGACGGGGAAGAATCGTGCGGCGCGCTCAACAACACGACAGACCGACTGATTGCCGCATGAGCAGACATAACATCGAACAATGCGTCCGCCAGAGCCTCGACAACTACTTTCAGGATCTGGACGGCTCCAACCCGCACGACGTGTACGACATGGTGATTTCGTGTGTGGAAAAACCTCTGCTCGAAGTGGTGCTCGAGCAGGCGGGCGGAAACCAATCGCTCGCGGCCGAATATCTCGGCATCAACCGCAACACGTTACGCAAGAAGCTTCAGCAGCATGGATTGATTTGATTCATCGCACCGGGGCACGCGCCTCGGTCCGGCCTGGGTTCCCTTTTCGGTTTCAGTGTTCATCATGATCAAGCAAGCGCTCCTCTCCGTTTCCGACAAATCCGGCATCGTCGATTTCGCCAAATCGCTGTCGGAACTCGGCGTCAAGCTCCTCTCGACCGGCGGCACCGCGAAACTGCTCGCCGACGCGGGCCTGCCCGTGACCGAGGTCGCCGACTACACCGGCTTTCCGGAAATGCTCGACGGGCGCGTGAAGACGCTGCATCCGAAGGTTCACGGCGGCATTCTCGCGCGCCGCGACCTGCCCGAGCACATGGCCGCGCTCGAGAAACACGACATTCCGACCATCGATTTGCTGGTCGTGAATCTGTATCCGTTCGTCGAAACGGTGTCGAAGGAGAAGTGCTCGCTGGAAGACGCGATCGAGAACATCGATATCGGCGGGCCGACGATGCTGCGCTCAGCGGCGAAGAATCATCGCGACGTGACGGTCGTCGTCGATCCGGCTGACTACGCCGCCGTGCTCGACGAAATGCGCGCGAACAAGAACGCCGTCGGCTACAAGACGAACTTCCGTCTCGCGACCAAGGTGTTTGCGCACACCGCGCAATATGACGGCGCGATCACGAACTATCTGACGAGCCTCACCGAAGAGCTGCAGCATTCGAGCCGCAACACGTATCCGGCGACCTTCAACATGGCGTTCGAGAAGGTGCAGGACCTGCGCTACGGCGAGAACCCGCATCAGAGCGCGGCGTTCTACCGCGACCTGTCCGTGCCCGCCGGCGCGCTCGCGAACTACGAACAGTTGCAAGGCAAGGAACTCTCGTACAACAACATCGCCGATTCGGACGCCGCGTGGGAGTGCGTGAAGACGTTCGATGCGCCCGCCTGCGTCATCATCAAGCACGCGAATCCGTGCGGCGTCGCGGTCGGCGCGAACGCGGCCGAAGCGTACGCGAAGGCGTTCCAGACGGATCCGACCTCCGCGTTCGGCGGCATCATCGCGTTCAATCGCGAAGTCGACGAAGCCGCCGCGCAGGCTGTCGCGAAGCAGTTCGTCGAAGTGCTGATCGCACCGTCATTCAGCGAAGCCGCGCGCGCCGTGTTCACGGCGAAGCAGAACGTGCGTCTCCTGCAAATCGCGCTCGGCGACGGTCACAACGCGTTCGATCTGAAGCGCGTCGGCGGCGGGCTGCTGGTGCAGTCGCTCGATGCGAAGAACGTGCAGCCGCACGAACTGCGCGTCGTGACGAAGCGCCATCCGACGCCCAAGGAAATGGACGATCTGATGTTCGCGTGGCGCGTGGCGAAGTACGTGAAGTCGAACGCGATCGTGTTCTGCGGCGGCGGCATGACGCTCGGCGTCGGCGCGGGCCAGATGAGCCGCGTGGATTCGGCGCGCATCGCAGGCATCAAGGCGCAGAACGCCGGTCTGACGCTGAACGGCTCGGCGGTGGCGTCGGATGCGTTCTTCCCGTTCCGCGACGGCCTCGATGTCGTCGTGAACGCGGGCGCGACCTGCGTGATCCAGCCGGGCGGCTCGATGCGCGACGACGAAGTGATCGCCGCCGCCGACGAGCACAATGTCGCGATGATCCTCACCGGCACGCGTCATTTCCGCCATTAATCACTGCGGGTTCATTTAAGATTGGCCTGTTTGCGCCGAACGCGGCGCAAACAGGCCTTTTTGATTTGCACAGGCGCATCGCGAACGAATGAGAATCCTAGGCATCGACCCCGGCCTGCGCGTCACGGGCTTCGGCATCATCGACAAGACGGGGCACACGCTCAATTACGTGACGAGCGGCGTCATCAAGACGGCCGATGCGGATCTGCCTTCGCGTCTCAACACGATTTTCAGCGGTATCTCGACGCTCGTCGCGCAACACAATCCGGATCAGGCCGCGATCGAAAAGGTCTTCGTCAACGTCAATCCGCAATCCACGTTGCTGCTTGGCCAGGCGCGCGGCGCGGCCATTTGCGGGCTCGTCGCGAGCGGCGTGCCGGTGGCCGAGTACACGGCGTTGCAATTGAAGCAGGCTGTCGTCGGCTACGGACGCGCGACGAAGGAGCAGATGCAGCAGATGGTCGTGCGGCTTCTGAGCCTCTCCGGCGTGCCCAGCACCGACGCCGCCGACGCGCTCGGCATGGCCATCTGTCACGCGCACGGCGGCACGGGCCTCGCGGCGCTCGGCGGCATCGCGCCGGGGCTTGCGAAGAAAGGCTTGCGCGTGCGGCGCGGACGGCTCATCGGCTAATTACACTTCTTCTCTCTTGGCTCGAACACATGATCGGTCGTATCGCCGGCGTTCTGCTGGAAAAAAATCCGCCGCACCTGCTCGTCGACTGCAACGGCGTCGGCTACGAAATCGACGTGCCGATGAGCACGTTCTATAACCTGCCGAATGCCGGCGAAAAGGTCGTGTTGCTCACGCAACTGATCGTGCGCGAGGACGCGCATCTGCTGTACGGCTTTCTCACCGCGCAGGAGCGCTCGACGTTCCGCGAGCTGCTGAAGATCAGCGGCATCGGCGCGCGCATGGCGCTGGCGGTGCTCTCGGGCATGAGCGTGCATGAGCTCTCGCAGACCGTGACGACGCAGGACGCCGCGCGCCTCACGCGCGTGCCGGGCATCGGCAAGAAGACGGCGGAGCGTCTGCTGCTGGAACTGAAGGGCAAGCTCGGCGCGGATCTCGGCGCCATTGCGGGCACGGTCTCGCAGTCGGATCACGCGTCCGACATTCTCAATGCGCTGCTCGCGCTCGGCTATTCCGAGAAGGAAGCGCTCACGGCGATCAAGAACGTGCCGGCGGGAACCGGTGTGTCCGAGGGCATCAAGATGGCGTTGAAGGCGCTTTCGAAGGGGTGAACGGTACGGTTCGAATCGATGCTAAGATAGTGACCTGGAGCGTTGGTGCGCCGGAGGTTTCAAGTTACCCGGGCGAACGCTTCAGAGCATTCAAGGCCGCTTTCGAGCGGCCTTTTTCTTTTTCAACGCACAGGCGGCTTGCGGATGTCGCCCTTCGGAATGACTGAGTAAAGCTCTGCGCGCGGTTTGCGCTGCGTCAGTTCGAGTATCGCCCCGTCTCGCACCTCGTTCCCGTAGCCATCCGTTCGACGCGCCGGCGCATCCAGCGCGGTCATTTTCCGGGACGACGCAACGACCGATTCCGCGTCCAGCGCGCTCGTGATCTGCGTGAGAACGTCGCCGACGCTGTAGCTGTCCCGCGCGATACGACTCTCGTGAACATGTCTGCCGATGAAAACGATCTCCGGGTCGCCCAATTTTGGCAACTCGTGAGCCAGGCTGTGCGAATTGACGGCTTGATGCTGCACGCTGGTCAAGCGACCGATGGGAACGGCCAATACTCTCCGGCCCTGTTGCAATTCCTCCAGATTCACCTGGATCAGATATAAACCGTTGTCGTAGAGCGGCATGTCTCGTTGCTGTGCGCAGCGTCGTATGGAACGTGCAGACTCTGCCGCCCATTTGCACTGCCCGCCATTCACCCATTCGGCCAGCTTCTCCACGCGAAACCTCGCTGTACAATCGACCCATGATCGAAACCGACAAACTCGCCGCCGAACGCGTCATCACGGCCAAGCCCGTCTCGCCGAACGAGGAAGCGTTCGAGCGCGCGCTGCGTCCGCACAAGCTCGATGAATACATCGGGCAGGAAAAAGCGCGCGGCCAGCTCGAAATCTTCATCGAAGCGGCGAAGCGTCGTTCCGAGGCGCTCGATCACGTGCTGCTGTTCGGACCGCCGGGTCTCGGCAAGACGACGCTCGCGCATATCATCGCGCGGGAAATGGGCGTGAATCTGCGGCAGACGTCGGGGCCAGTGCTGGAGCGCGCAGGCGATCTCGCCGCGCTGCTCACCAATCTCGAAGCGAACGACGTGCTGTTCATCGACGAAATTCACCGGCTTTCGCCGGTCGTCGAGGAAATCCTGTATCCGGCGCTCGAGGATTATCAGATCGACATCATGATCGGCGAAGGGCCGGCCGCGCGCAGCGTGAAGCTGGATCTGCAACCGTTCACGCTCGTCGGCGCGACCACGCGCGCGGGCATGCTGACGAATCCGCTGCGCGATCGCTTCGGCATCGTGTCGCGGCTGGAGTTTTACAACGCGAGCGAACTGGCGCGCATCGTGGCGCGTTCGGCGTCGCTGCTGAAGGCCGAAATCGTGCCCGAAGGCGCGCTGGAAATCGCGAAGCGTTCGCGCGGCACACCTCGGATCGCGAATCGCCTGCTGCGGCGCGTGCGCGATTACGCCGAAGTGAAGGCGGACGGCATGATTTCCGCCGATGTCGCCGACCGCGCGCTGAAGATGCTCGACGTCGATCCCGTCGGCTTCGACCTGATGGACCGCAAGCTGCTCGAAGCGATCCTGCACAAGTTCGATGGCGGTCCGGTCGGCGTGGACAATCTCGCTGCGGCCATCGGCGAGGAGCGCGACACGATCGAGGACGTGCTGGAGCCGTATCTGATCCAGCAAGGCTTCCTGCAGCGCACGCCACGCGGACGCGTCGCGACGATGCTCACGTATCGGCACTTCGGCATCGCGGCGCCCGATGCGGGCCCTATCCGCGATCTCTGGGATACGAGTAACGGCTAGGCGCGCTTGCGCAGATTGTCGTCGTCGGTATCCGTGGACAGATGCGTGACATCGCCCCACGACACGACCGTTGCCCCACCATCCGCGTAGTCCACCACATTGACGCTGCAATTGAGCAGCGGCCAGTTGCGCGGCTCGTGCAGCGACAGCTTCATCGCGAACCGATAGATGCAGTCAAGCACGCCGCCATGCGCGACCACGGCGATACGTCCGCCCGGATGCGCGGCGACGATCGGCTCCATCGCGTGCACTACACGGTGATAGAACACGCGCTGCGATTCGCCGTCGCCGGGCGGTGCGAAACCGGGATCGCGCGTCTGCCATTCGACATATTCGGCGGGAAACTTGTCGTTGATCTCGTCGCTGTCGTGGCCCTGAAACGCGCCGTAGAACCGCTCGCGCAATCTTTCCGATAAACGCAATTCGAGCCCGAGTGCATCCGCGAAAGGACGCGCCGTCTGCTGCGCGCGTTGCAGATCGCTGGAATACACGGCATCGATCCGGCCTTCGCGCGCGAGGCGTTGACCGAGTTGTTCCGCTTGCAGGAAACCATGCTCGGACAACGGAATGTCGATATGCCCCTGAATGCGCTTGATGCGATTCCAGTCGGTTTCGCCGTGCCGGATGAAAAGAACCTGAGTCGTCATGGACGTACCTGAAGCCAGAAAGTGACCGGTCCGTCGTTCACGAGAGAGACCTGCATCTCCGCGCCGAACTCGCCCGTCTCTACGATGGGATGCTTCGCGCGCGCCTGCCCGACGAAGTAGTCGAAGAGCCGCTTGCCTTCGTCGGGCGGCGCGGCGGGCGTGAAGCTCGGACGCAGGCCGCTCGATGTATCGGCGGCGAGCGTGAATTGCGATACCAGCAGAACGCCGCCCGCGCGACCCGCGCCATCCATGTTCGACACAGACAGGTTCATCTTGCCGGCGGCGTCGCTGAACACGCGGTAGGCGAGCATCTTCGCGAGGAGCTTGTCGGCGGCGGCTTCGTTGTCGCCGCGCTCGGCGCAGACCAGCGCGAGCAGGCCCGCGTCGATCGCGCCCGTCACGCGCTCGCCCACGTGCACATCGGCGCGCTTGACACGCTGAATGAGCGCGATCATCGGGTCAGGCAGTCAGCGTGACGCGCGCGAAGCGGCGCTTGCCCACCTGCACGACGAACTCGCCCGCCTCGATCTTCAGGCCCTTGTCGGAGACGGTCGCGCCGTCGATCTTCACGCCGCCCTGCTCGATGTTGCGCAGCGCCTCGCTCGTCGACGGCACGAGACCCGCCTGCTTGAGCAACTGGCCGATCGCGATCGGCGCGCCAGCGAGCGTCACCGAAGGAATATCCTCGGGCACGCCGCCCTTCGCGCGATGGTTGAAGTCGTCGAGCGCGCGCTCGGCATCCGTCGACGAGTGGAAGCGCGCGACGATCTCCTGCGCGAGCATCACCTTGAAGTCGCGCGGATTGCGGCCGCCTTCGGCTTCCTGCCTGAAACGCGCGATCTCCTCGATACTGCGGAACGACAGCAATTCGAAGTAACGCCACATCAGCACGTCCGAAATGCTCATCAGCTTGCCGAACATGTCGGTCGGCTTTTCGCTGATGCCCACGTAATTGTGCTTCGACTTCGACATCTTCTCGACGCCGTCGAGACCTTCGAGCAGCGGCATCGTCAAAATGCACTGCTGTTCCTGGCCGTACTGCTTCTGCAATTCGCGGCCGACGAGCAGGTTGAACTTCTGGTCCGTGCCGCCGAGTTCGAGGTCCGCGTTCAGCGCGACGGAGTCGTAGCCCTGCATCAGCGGGTACAGGAATTCGTGGATGGAGATCGGCACGCCGCCCTGAAAGCGCTTCGTGAAGTCCTCGCGCTCCAGAATGCGCGCGACCGTGTAGCGCGACGCCAACTTGATCATGCCGTCGGCGCCGAGCGGCATCGACCATTCGCTGTTGTAGCGAATTTCGGTCTTCTCGCGATCCAGCACGAGCGCCGCCTGCTCGAAATAGGTCTTCGCGTTGTTTTCGATCTGCTCGCGCGTAAGCGGCGGACGCGTCGCGTTGCGCCCCGACGGGTCGCCGATCAGCGACGTGAAATCGCCGATCAGAAAAATCACCTGGTGGCCGAGGTCCTGCAACTGACGCATCTTGTTCAGCACGACCGTATGGCCGATGTGAATGTCGGGCGCCGTCGGATCGAGACCGAGCTTGATGCGCAGCGGTTTGCCCGTCGCGGCGCTCCTCGCGAGCTTTTGCGCGAATTCGTCTTCGATCAGCAGTTCGTCGCAGCCGCGCTTTGCGATGGCGAGCGCGTTCTTCACGTCGTCGGTGATCGGAAAGCTCTGCGGCGCGGGCGCGGAAGAAGCGTTGGAATCAGTGGTCATGCTTGCGGCTTGTGAAGTCAAAAGGGTTCGATGGCAGGCGGATCGGCGGCGCAATATGGCCTCGATGCCGTCGTTGCGGTCCGGCCTGGCCGGCAGGGACGGCGCGCGCGGAAAATGACGAAATCACGCGCAATTGCTTGTTCAGGCTCAGGATTTTACGCGATGACGTCGCCGCTCGCGCCTTTTCGTGTCGTTTCGAGCCGTTTTACGCGGCTTTCGGCGCATCGGACGTGCCGTGCGATGCGGATGGCCTTCAGACGCATCTTAACGATTCGGTCCATAACGCGGATAATCGCCGCTTGGACGAAACCCGGCAACGGCGCATCGAAGAGGAGAGCAGCGTGGGAAAGAAGACCGAAGCAATCGAAACCGGCAAGGCGGACGGCGTGTACTTCGGTTTGATGTCCGGCACCAGCATGGACGGCGTCGATGGCGTCGCGGTGCAATTCGCGACGGGCAAGCCGCCGGTTGTGCTCGGCGAAGCGCATGTGTCCTTCTCGAAAGGCTTGCGCGACGCGCTGTTCGAATTGCAGTCGCCCGGCGACAACGAGATCGAACGCGCGGCGCTCGCGGCCAATGCGCTCGCCACGCGCTACGCGGTCTGCTGTCACGAATTGCAGAGCATGAGCGGCTATTCGTCGACCAAGGTGCGCGCGATCGGCGTGCATGGGCAGACGGTGCGGCATCGGCCGGAAAAGGGTTTCACGCGGCAGATCAACAATCCCGCGCTGCTCGCGGAGATGACCAGCATCGACGTGGTCGCTGATTTCCGCAGCCGCGATGTCGCCGCGGGCGGTCAGGGCGCGCCGCTCGTGCCCGCGTTCCACGCGACGATGTTCGGCGCGCCGAACGAGACGCGCGTCGTGTGCAATCTCGGCGGCATCAGCAACATCACGATTCTGTCGGCGAGCGGCGAGGTGCGCGGTTTCGATTGCGGCCCGGCGAACGCGCTGATCGATGAATGGGCGTTGCGTCATCTGCAAAGACCCTACGACGATGGCGGGCAATTCGCGGCACAAGGCGCAGTGCATCGGCCGCTGCTCGACGCCCTGCTCGACGAACCGTTTTTCGACCTGACGCCGCCGAAGAGCACGGGCCGCGACCTGTTCAATCCCGCGTGGATGGATGCGAAACTCGCCGCCTTCCCGAACCTCGCCCCCGCCGATGTCCAGGCGACGCTCACCGCCCTCACCGCGACGACGGTCGCCCGCGAGATCGCGCGTCACGCATCGGACACGCGCGCCGTGTACGTGTGCGGCGGCGGCGCGCGCAATCCGGTGCTGATGAAGATGCTGCAGCAGGCGCTGGAAGATGGCGGCGTCGCCGGCGTGCCGGTCATGACCACCGAGGCGCTCGGCGTGCCGCCGCAGCAAGTGGAAGCATTCGCCTTCGCGTGGCTCGCGATGCGCTGCGTCGCGCGCGAGCCGGGCAATCTGCCCACGGTGACGGGTGCGTCGGGCGCGCGCGTGCTCGGCGCGATCTATCCGCACTAGGACTAGGCCGCGCACCAAACAAAAACGGAGCCCGAAGGCTCCGTTTCGCTTACATCGACTGATTCGTGCTCAGACCGAGAACGACGAACCGCAACCGCAGGTCGTGGTGGCGTTCGGATTCTTGATGACGAACTGGGCGCCGTTGAGGTCGTCCTTATAGTCGATCTCCGCGCCTACGAGATACTGATAGCTCATCGAGTCGACGAGCAGTTGCACGCCCGCCTTGTCCAGTACGGTATCGTCTTCGTTGACGTCTTCGTCGAACGTGAAGCCGTACTGGAAACCCGAGCATCCGCCGCCCTGCACGAACACGCGCAGCTTCAGTTCCGGATTGCCTTCTTCGTCGATCAATTGCTTGACCTTCTCCGCAGCCGCGTCGGTGAAGACGAACGGCATCGGCATTTCGGTCGTGGGGGTGTCGCTGACAGCGCTCATTCGAACTCTCCAATTAAGCTTCTAACCGCTATTGTAGGGCTGATCTCAATATCGTGCCGAATGTCCATAAAATCAATGGGCTATATGCAGATCCAAGATGCCCCGATTCCGCCGCGCCGAAGCGAAAAAGCCGCCGGCACCAAGGTGCGGGCGGCTTTTGCAGCAGCTTCGCCAGCGAACCGGGAGACCCGGGGCGGCGAAACCGAAGCGCTTAACGCTTCGAGAATTGCTTCCTGCGGCGTGCCTTGTGGAAACCGACCTTCTTACGTTCCACTTCACGCGCGTCGCGGGTGACGAAGCCAGCGTTCGACAGCTGCGACTTGAGCGTTGCGTCGTAGTCCATTAGCGCGCGCGTGATGCCGTGGCGAACCGCGCCTGCCTGACCCGTTTCACCGCCGCCATTCACGTTGACTTTGATGTCGAACGTGGTGCCGTGGTTCGTGAGTTCCAGCGGTTGACGCACGATCATCAGCGACGTTTCGCGCGAGAAATAGTCGGCGATGGGCTTGCCATTGACGATGATCTCGCCCTTGCCCGACTTGATGAAGACGCGAGCGACGGCGCTCTTGCGGCGGCCCGTACCGTAGTTCCAGTTACCGATCATGTGGGCTCCCCTTAGATCTCGAGCGCTTTAGGCTGTTGAGCCGTATGCGGATGCGTTGCTTCGGCGTAGACCTTGAGCTTCTTGATCATCGCGTAGCCGAGCGGACCCTTCGGAAGCATGCCCTTGACAGCCTTCTCGAGCGCACGGCCCGGGAAACGCTCTTGCATCTTGCCGAACGTCGTTTCGTAAATGCCGCCCGGGTAGCCCGAGTGACGATAGTACTTCTTGTCCGTGGTCTTGTTGCCGGTGACCTTCAGCTTGGCAGCATTGACGATGATGATGAAATCACCAGTGTCGACGTGCGGAGTGAATTCAGGCTTGTGTTTGCCGCGAAGACGGCGTGCCACTTCGCTGGCGACACGGCCGAGAACCTTATCCGTCGCGTCAATCACGTACCATTCGCGCGTCACCTCTTCGGCTTTTGCGGAAAACGTCTTCATGATCGATCCAAAAAATTGATCTGCCCTTGAGCTTTGACTTGTTCGGCCCTGCTTATATGGGTGCGTTCAGGACGCGTGCAGGCTCTCACAAGCTTCTCTCCGCGGGCGTAGGGCGAAGAGAACTTTGAATTATAAAGGGATTTCGAGCGCGACGTCAAAGCTTTGCTTCACGCGGCGTATGGACGAAAAAAAGCCCGAGCAAACGGTGGCTCGGGCTTAATCCACCAAGGAGGAGGTGGAGGAGACAGGAACGAGTATAGGCACGGTCATGCTGCAAGGCAAGAAGATTTGCATGGTGAAAATGAATTTCATAATTCGAAATTCTGATATGGTAGTTTTTCTTAGATTTTCCACCGTAAAATCAATGCGTTACCCGATCCATCCATCTGAATCTTCGGTCAAAAGGGCCTCTAGAGGGTGTCCTCCAACCCACCGCGACCGAATCCACGCGCCAATTTTCGCTTCGTCAACCGGTAGATGCTCGTAAGCAGCGGCGGATCGAAACTTCCTGAGCCGCTACAATGAAGCCTCTGTAACGACGCGCTGAGCAGCTGGAGCCTGAGCATGGAATGCAAAGTTAGCTGGATGGGACAAGACGGCATGGCCTTCGCCGCCGAAACGGGAAGCGGCCATCTCGTCAATATGGATGGCGCGCCGGAAGGCGGCGGCCGCAATCTCGCGCCGCGCCCGATGGAAATGGTGCTGCTTGGCACGGGCGGCTGCACGGCCTACGACGTCGTGATGATCCTGAAAAAGAGCCGTCAGGAAATCCAGGGCTGCTCGGTCACGCTGAAAGCGGATCGCGCGAGCGAGGACCCGAAGGTTTTCACCAAGATCCACTTTCATTTCACCGTGACCGGCAAGAATCTGAATCCGGCGACGGTCGAGCGCGCGATCAACCTGTCGCACGACAAGTATTGCTCGGCGTCGATCATGCTGGCGAAGTCGGCGGAGCTGACACATTCGTTCGAGATCGTCGAAGCGTAAGACGCGGCGCCAAGCCCGAACAAAAAGAGCCGACGTCGCGAGACGCCGGCTCTTTTCTTTTGAATGACGACAAAGCGGGCCGATAAGCCGGATTCTGTGCACGCGACCGGCCGAAGCCGACCGCACGTGGCAATCATTCCTCTAGACGCGCCATTGCTGACGCGCTCAAGCTTCCTACCCGCAGACGGACGGGGGCCCCGTCCTGCATCGCGAGGATGCGCGCCTGCCTATTTGGAATTGCTCCGGGTGGAGGTTACCGTGCCGGAGCGTCTCGCGACGTCCGCGGTGCGCTCTTACCGCACCGTTTCACCCTTACCTGATCTTCGGACTCGCGCCCGAAGCCATCGGCGGTTTGCTTTCTGTTGCCCTGTTCCGCGTGTTGCCACGGATGGCCGTTAGCCATCACCCTGCCCTGTGGAGTCCGGACTTTCCTCGCCCTCTTCGGCCGAAACCGTCGAGGCCGCGATTGCCTGGCCCGCTTTGCGGCATCGATTCTAGCATCAGCGGCTGCGGCGGCCCGGCCGGAAGACGGTCGTATCGTCGTAAAAGTCGGGCGCTGCGTTCGCGTGCCACCAGTCCGGCACGCCCAGCACCGGCAGCGGCGCAAACGCGCGGCTATCGAGCGGTTCGGTGTTCAGCCGTCGCGCCACGCGTTCGTCGATCAGCGCGCGACGGGCGGCATCGTCGAGTGAGAAATAGTCGGCGGGGACGTCGACGATCCATGCGTGACCCGTGCACGCCTTGTACGGCGCGACGAGCTTTTCCAGCAACGCGTGTCCGAAGATGCGCGCTTCGCAACGCGCGCCCCACGCCGCGCGCTCGACGACGAACAGCATGCGCCAGTCGAAGCGGCGCAACGCATCGGCGAGCGATGCATCCGCGCAGACGAAGATCAACGCGTTTTCATCGAAGAGCGTGAGGGCGTCGCGCACGCCGCCGCGCGTCGGACCGATGCCGAGCGCATCGATCTGTTGCGCCTGGCGGGCGTTGAGCGCTGCCTTGATGCGCGGATACGCGAACCACATCGAGCCGTTGAAGAAATCGTGGAGATTGTGGCGCGTCGGCACGCGGCCAGTCTGCGCGATGTGGCCTTCGTAGGACGCGCCCGCCGGCAGCTCTTCCTGCGCGATGAACGCGAGCCGCTCGCCACGACCCGTGACGAGCGCGGCGTGGAGCGCGTCTTCGTTCAACGCCGCGAGATAGTCCGCGTAACCGTTGAGCGCGGCCGCCTGCCAGCGCCTGCCGCGCGTTTCGATCGGCGCGAGCCAGGGCCGCGCCCAGTCGATATCGGCGAAACCCGCGCTCACGTGCGACTGGCTTAATGCGCGTCCGCGAAGCGCCAGCCGATCGACTCGCCGCCACGCAGCGGCACGATCGTCGCGTCGCCGGCGGTGAATTCGGCGGGCAGCGTCCACGATGCGCGTTCCAGCGTCACCCGTTCCGCGCTGCGCGGCAGACCGTAGAAGTCCGCGCCGTGGAAGCTCGCGAAGCCTTCGAGCTTGTCGATCGCGCCGGCCTTGTCGAAGGCTTCGGCGTAGAGCTCGAGCGCGTGCAGCGCCGTGTAGCACCCCGCGCAGCCGCACGCATGCTCCTTCAGGCCCTTCGGATGCGGCGCGCTGTCCGTCCCGAGGAAATAGCGCGGATTGCCGGACGTCGCCGCTTCGACGAGCGCCAAGCGATGCGTCTCGCGCTTGAGCACCGGCAGGCAGTAATAATGCGGCCGCATGCCGCCGACTAGCATGATGTTGCGGTTATAGAGCAGATGATGCGCGGTGATCGTTGCCCCGATCGGCCCTTCCGCTTCGCGCACGTAATCCGCCGCGTCCTTCGTCGTAATGTGCTCGAACACGACCTTCAGCGCCGGAAAATCGCGGCGCAGCGGCGTCATTACGCGGTCGATGAACACTTTTTCGCGATCGAACACGTCGATGTCGCCATCGGTCACTTCGCCGTGCACCAAGAGCGGCATGCCGGTTTCCTGCATCGCTTCGAGCGTTTTCGCGCACTTGCCTAGGTCGGTCACGCCCGCGTCGGAATTGGTCGTCGCGCCTGCCGGGTACAGCTTCACGCCGTGCACGAAGCCGCTCGCCTTCGCGCGGCGGATTTCGTCGGGCGGCGTGTTGTCGGTGAGATAGAGCGTCATCAGCGGCTCGAAGCGCGCGGCCGCGCCGTCTTTCGGCAGCGCCGCCAGAATGCGCTCGCGGTACGCCGCGGCCAGCTCCGTCGTCGTCACGGGCGGCTTCAGGTTCGGCATGATGATCGCGCGGCCGAACTGGCGCGCGGTGTGCGGCAGGACGGCCGCGAGCGTCGCGCCGTCGCGCACGTGCAAATGCCAGTCGTCGGGGCGCGCGATCGTGAGCGAATTGAGCGAGGAAGAGGTAGCGGACATGGCGTGATGACGGGGAACGTTGGAATGGCGCAGGTCCACGCGAAGCCAGGGAAAAATCGCCGTGGAAATTCCACAACGCGCACGGTTATGAGCGGTTGCGCGATTTTTTCGGCCCGACCTCGGTGATATGCTTGTCGGACGTATTGTAACAACAGGCCATAAGCCGCCCGCCCCAGCATCATGTGCCAACTTCTCGGAATGAATTGCGCCGAACCGACCGACGTGACGTTCTCGTTCACCGGCTTTGCGGCGCGCGGCGGCGTCACGGATCATCATGCGGACGGCTGGGGCATCGCGTTCTTCGAGGACAAGGCCTGCCGGCTTTTCATCGATCATCAGTCGTCGGCCAGCTCGCCGCTCGCGGACATGGTGAAGCGCTATCCGATCAAGTCCAAGAACACGATCGCGCATATCCGCAAGGCGACGCAGGGGCATATCCTGCTCGAGAACTGTCATCCGTTCATGCGCGAACTGTGGGGCCGCCACTGGATCTTCGCGCACAACGGCGATCTGAAAGGCTATGCACCCGAACTCTCCGGCGTCTATCAGCCGGTCGGCACCACCGACAGCGAACTCGCGTTCTGCGCGCTGCTGCAAGGCCTGCGCCGCGCGTTTCCCTGCTCGCAGCCGCCGCTCGACGAACTCTTCGAGGCGCTCGCAGAACTCACCCGCGACATCACGCAGTACGGCGTCTTCAATTTCCTGATGTCGAACGGGCAGGCGCTGTTCTCGCACTGCTCGACGCATTTGTACTATCTGGTGCGTAGCTGGCCGTTCTCGACGGCGCATCTGATCGATGCGGACATGTCGATCGATTTCGCCAAGTACACGACGCCGGAAGATCGCGTCGCCGTGATCGCCACGTCGCCGCTCACCGACAACGAAACCTGGACGCGCTTCGCACCCGGCGATCTCGCGATGTTCCAGAAAGGCGATCTCTCGCGCGCGGTGAATATCCCGGTGCCGGAGGAAATCGCGAAGAAGGCGGCCGAGCCGCTTGCCAAGGCGTGCGTCGGATCGGCACTGAAGATCGGTGAGATTCAGACGACGGCGGCGGTGGAATCGGAACTCGGGATCGAATAAAAAAACGGCGCTTCGTTTCGGAAGCGCCGTTTTTTTTTCGCGACGAGGTCAGTGCAGAATCTTCGCCAGAAAGTCCTTCGCGCGATCCGATTTCGGATTCGCGAAGAACGCTTCCTTCTGATCGTCCTCCACGATCAGCCCGCGATCCATGAAGATCACGCGGTTCGCCACCTTCTTCGCGAAGCCCATTTCGTGCGTCACGCACATCATGGTCATGCCTTCCTGCGCGAGCTCGACCATCACGTCGAGCACTTCGTTGATCATCTCGGGGTCGAGCGCGGAGGTCGGCTCATCGAAGAGCATCGCGATCGGGTCCATCGACAGCGCGCGCGCGATCGCCACGCGCTGCTGCTGACCGCCCGAAAGCTGACCCGGAAACTTGTCCGCATGCGCGCGCAGGCCGACGCGATCGAGCAGCTTCATGCCCTTTTGCGCCGCTTCCTCGTTCGAGCGGCCGAGCACCTTCACCTGCGCGAGCGTCAGGTTCTGCGTGATCGTCAGATGCGGAAACAGCTCGAAGTGCTGGAACACCATGCCGACCTTCGAGCGCAGCTTCGACAGATTGGTCTTCTTGTCGGTGAGCGATTGCCCGTTGATCGTGATCTCGCCCTTCTGGAACGGCTCCAGGCCGTTCACGGTCTTGATGAGCGTCGACTTGCCCGAGCCCGACGGGCCGCACACCACGACGACCTCGCCCTTCTTCACTTCGGTCGTGCAGTCCGTCAGCACCTGGAACTGCCCGTACCACTTGGAAACATTCTTGATAGAGATCATCTTGCGACCTTTTTCTGAAGACTTTTGACGAGCGCCGACGCCACCACGCAGATCACGAAATAACACGCTCCGGCGAACAGGACCATTTCGACGGTCGTACCGTCGCGGTCCCCGATGTTCGTCGCCGTGCGGAAGAAGTCCGCGAGACTGATGACGTAGACGAGCGACGTATCCTGAAACAGGACGATGGCCTGCGTGAGCAGAAGCGGCACCATCGCACGGAACGCCTGCGGCAGCACGACGAGCTTCATCGCCTGGCCGTAGGTCATGCCGAGCGCGAACGCCGCGTTCACCTGCCCGCGCGGCACCGCCTGAATGCCGGCGCGAATGATTTCCGAATAGTACGCGGCTTCGAACAGCGAGAACGCGACCATCGCCGAAGCAAGACGGATGTCGATGTCCGCCGACAGCCCGAGCACGTTCTGCAGCAACTGCGGCACGATCAGGAAGAACCACAGCAGCACCATCACGAGCGGGATCGAGCGGAACAGCGTGACGTACGCGCTCGCGAACCATTGCAGCGGTTTGACGCCCGAGAGACGGAACAGCGCGAGCACGGTGCCCCACACGATGCCGACCACGATGGCGAGCACCGTGATCTGCAGCGTGATCCTGGCGCCCGTCATCAGCGTGGGCCACTGCGCAAGGATGTCACTCCAGTTGAACTGATGCATTACTTGCCTCCGATGTAGCCAGGCAGCCGAGTTCTCGCTTCGACCCAGCGCATCAGCTGCATCACGACCAGATTGATGAGCATGTAGGCGATCGTCACCGCGATGAACGATTCATACGTCTGCGCCGTATAGTCGACGAGCTGACGCGCCTGCGCGGACAAGTCCAGCAGACCGATGGTCGACGCCACCGCCGAGTTCTTGAACACGTTGAGAAATTCCGACGTGAGCGGCGGCACGATGATGCGGTACGCGACCGGCATCAGCACGTATCGATACGTCTGCCATTGCGTGAAGCCCATCGCGAGGCCCGCGTTGCGCTGTCCGGGCGGCAGCGCGTTGATGCCCGAGCGCACCTGTTCGCACACGCGCGCGCCGGTGAACAGCCCGAGACAGATGATCGACGACGAGAAGAACTGCGCCGAGGGCGGCAGTTGCTTGAACCAGTTGCCGATGGAAGGCGGCAGCAATTCCGGTATCACGAGATACCAGATGAAGAACTGCACGATCAGCGGAATATTGCGGAAGATCGCGACGTAGACGGTGCCGATGCCCGCCAGCGTGCGATTCGGGACCGTGCGCAAGATGCCGAACAACGAGCCGACCACGAGCGCGATCACCCAGGCCGCGAGCGACACGGTGATCGTCACCCAGAAGCCGGAGATCAGCCAGCCGAGATAGGTGGTGGGCTCGCCGGTCGAAACCGGACTCAGCAGGACGCCCCAGTTCCAGTGATAAGACATGGACTCACTCCAAAAAGAAACGGAAGAAGCAAGCTCCTTCCGTTTCGTTCGTTCGAGACTCGAACCGGTTAGTCGATTGCCTTGTCATTCGGGCTCTTGTAGAGAGCCTTGATGTCGTCACTTTCCGGGAAGTTGAGGTTGAGGCCCTTCGGCGGGATCGGGCTTTCGAACCACTTCTTGTAGATCTTGTCGGCTTCGCCCGACGTTTCGACCTTGGCGATTGCGTCGTCGACGACCTTCTTGAACTCGGGATCGTTCTTGCGGATCATGCAGCCGTACGCTTCATGCGATTGCGGCGCGCCGACGATCACGAAATCGTTCGGGTTGTTCGACTTGGCGCGCTCGCCGGCGAGCAGCGCATCGTCCATCATGAACGCAACGGCGCGGCCGGTCGACAGCGTCAGGAACGACTCGCCGTGGTCCTTCGCGCTGATGATGTTCATGCCCATGTTCTTGTCCTGATTCATCTTGCGAAGCAGGCGCTCGGACGTGGTGCCGGCAGTCGTCACGACGGTCTTGCCCTTCAGGTCGGCCCAGTCCTTCACGCCCGAATCCTTCTTGGTCATGAGGCGCGTGCCGATCACGAAGATCGTGTTCGAGAAGGAAACCTGCTGCTGGCGCTCGGCGTTGTTCGTGGTCGAGCCGCACTCGATATCCACCGTGCCGTTCTGCACGAGCGGAATGCGGTTCTGCGAGGTGATCGGCGTGAGCTTGACCTTCAGATCCTGCATGCCGAGCTTCTGCTTGACGGCCTCGACGACCTTCAGCGAGAACTCGTGCGAGTAGCCGACGACATTCTGCTTGTCGTCATAATAGGAAAACGGAATGGACGATTCGCGATGCCCCAGCGAGATCACACCCGTGTCCTTGATTTTCTTCAGCGTGCCGGCGTCCTGAGCGTAAGCGCCCGTGGCGAGAAACCCGAGCGCGGCGACGAGCAGCGCAGCCTTTTTAACCTTCATGTGTTCGATCTCCTGTGGCGAAAAACGGGGCAAGTTTAGCAGGGTAATTATTCTGAAAGAATGATTGTTAACCCACTCCGTCTTATTTGCGAGACGGTCCGGCGCAGCGCCGTAAGACCGCGCATCTTAATGTATTTTTCATGCAAATGCGGGCGGCATTTCCAAGGAAATGCCGCCCGCATTTTTTAAAGGGCGCGAACGTGGCCCGCCTCTCGCGGACCACTTGCCCGAAGCTCGTTCCGACGAACGCGCCGTCGCATCGGATCAGGGATACAGACCGCGCATTTCGCGCGCCTGCAGGATCCGCGTACACGCAACGATGAACGCCGCCGTACGCACCGACACCTTGTGCTCGCTCGCGACTTGCCACACGCCGGCGAAGGCTTCGCGCATCACGCGCTCGAGACGCTGATTGATCTCGTCCTCGGTCCAGAAGAAGCTGGAGAAGTCCTGCACCCATTCGAAGTACGACACGGTCACGCCGCCCGCGTTGGCGATCACGTCCGGAATGACGAGGATGCCCTTGTCGTTCAGGATGTCGTCGGCTGCCGTCGTGGTCGGGCCGTTCGCGCCTTCGACGACGATCTTCGTGCGAATCTTCGGCGCGTTCTTCTCGGTGATCTGGTTTTCGAGCGCGGCCGGAATCAGGATCTCGCTTTCGATCATCCAGAACTCTTCCGCCTGCACGGGGTCAGCGCCCGTGAAGCCGCCGACGCCGCCGTTCTTCGCGACGTGATCGAGCAACGCGACGGTGTCGATGCCTTTCGAATTGTGAATCGTGCCCGTGTGATCCTGCACGGCGATCACGCGCGCGCCCGCTTCCTGAAACAGCTTGGCCGCGATGCCGCCGACGTTGCCGAAGCCCTGCACCGCGATGCGCGCGCCTTCGATGTCCATACCGATACGCCGCGCCGCTTCCGTGCCCGCGACGAACACGCCGCGGCCGGTCGCTTCCTTGCGGCCGAGCGAACCGCCGAGCGAAATCGGCTTGCCGGTCACGACGCCGGTAGCCGTCTGCCCCTGGTTCATGGAGTAGGTGTCCATCATCCACGCCATGATCTGCTCGTTGGTATTGACGTCCGGCGCGGGAATATCCGTGTTCGGCCCGATGATGATGCCGATCTCGCTGGTATACCGGCGCGTCACGCGCTCGAGTTCGCCGCGCGACAGCGTGCGCGGATCGACGCGGATGCCGCCCTTCGCGCCGCCGTACGGCACGTTCACCGCCGCGTTCTTCACCGACATCCACGCGGACAGCGCCATCACTTCGGAGAGCGTCACATCCTGGTGGTAACGCACGCCGCCCTTGCCGGGACCGCGCGACGTGTTGTGCTGCACGCGATAGCCTTCGAAGTGCGCGACGGTGCCGTTATCGAGTTCGATCGGGCAGTCGACGATGAGAATGCGCTTGGGGCGCTTGAGGGTTTCGAGCCAGCGGGAGAGAGAACCGAGATACGGCGCGACGCGATCGACCTGCTGCAGATAGTTACCCCAAGGTCCGAGATCGTCGGCGTGGAGATACGACGGGATGGCGTGTTTTGCGTCCGGCGCTTGCACAGGTTGCTTCGAGGCAGACATTGAGGCTCCAGCGGTGAAGGAATGCGCCCATTGTCGAAAAACGCCGTTTCCAAATCCAATGCCGTTTCCTTATCCCGTCATGCAAATCCTGCATAACGTCGCGAGCCTTACGCGGCGGGCCTCTCCGACTGCGCCTTCAGCAATTCCTCACCAACCGCATCCCAGAGCGCGCGCATCAATGCCTGACGCGGCTCTTCGCCAAGCGCTGCGAGCTTGTCGCGATACAGACGGATTTCCATCGTCAGCGTGAACTGGCCGGCGGGCGTGCCGCGTGTGCCGCGATCGAGGCGGATGAGCCGCCCTTCCTCTACCGCATCCTCGACCGCGCTGTGCGGCAGGAACGCGACGCCGTGGCCGGCGAGCGCCATCGCTTTCAGGCCTTCGGCCATGTCGGTTTCATAGACCTTGTCGAGATAGAGCCGCGCGGGCGCCGTCGCGATGATGACTTCCGTCATGCGCCCGAGATACGCGTTCGGCGTGTACGACAGATACGGCACCGGCGATTCGGCGCTCGCCGGCAGCGTGAAGCGCGCGCGCCCGCCCTTGGTGACGGCGGAGAACGGGCTGAGCGGTTCGGCGCCGAGCGTGAGCATGTCGTAGCGCGCGGGATCGAGCGCGACCGGATGACTCGGATGGTGATAGCCCATCACGAGATCGCAGCCGCCTTCGACGAGCGACAGCACCGCATCGTGCACGTTCAGCGCGCGCAGCCGCGTGCGGATGCGCCCGAGCCGCGCCTCGATGTGTTCGAGCCAGCGCGGAAAGTAGGTGAGCGAAAGCGTATGGGGCACCGCGAATTCGATGGTCGCCGACGGCACGCCGCCCTGCCCGCGCAGCAGCGTGCGCGCTTCGTGGAACTGCGAGAGCATCGCGAGCGCCTGCTCGTAGAAGACATTGCCGGCTTGCGTGAGCCGCGTCGGATACACCGAGCGGTCGATGAGCTCCGTGCCGAGCCACGCCTCGAGCGCCTGAATGCGTCGCGAGAAGGCGGGCTGCGTGATATGTCTCAGTTCAGCGGAGCGACTGAAGCTGCGCGTCTCCGCGAGCGAGACGAAGTCTTCGAGCCATTTCAGTTCCATGCAATTCGTGCGCGAGCGGCGCTTGTTCGGCAAAAGCGCATTCTAGCGGGCGCGTGAACCGCGCGAAGGCGCGACGCACCATTCGCATGCGGTCGCGCACGGGCGCGGTGCCGTCGCCCGACGCGCGAATGCCGGCCCGCAACGCCGCGCGCATGCGCTTGAACGCCGCGCCCACGCTGGCTCCACGCGATGCATCGATTAAATATGCATTCCATTGGCATGATGCTTGCAGTTTTCCGGCCCGTCGCGTGCTCGTCCGGCAGCACGCGCGTATACGGAAAGCCCGCAATGTCCAATCTGTTCGCATCGCTCAAGAGCGGCAACTGGCGCTCGCTCCTCGCCTGCTTCCTTTATTTCGATACGGGCTTCACCGTCTGGGTGCTGTATGGGCCGCTCGCGCCGTTCATCGGCCGCGACGTGACGATGTCCGCCGCGCAGCAAGGCTTTCTCGTCGCGGTGCCGGTGCTGGCCGCGGCCATCCTGCGCGTGACGCTCGGCAATCTCTATCAGTCGACCGACGGACGGCGCGTCGCGCTGATGGGCGTCGTGCTGTCATCGATTCCGTCGATCGTGCTGCCGCTCATGCCCGGCGTGCCCTCGTATGCGTTGTTGCTCGTGCTGGGCGTGTTTCTCGGCATGGGCGGCGCGAGCTTCGCCGTCGCGCTGCCGATGGCCGGCAGCAACTATCCGCCGAAGGTGCAAGGGCTGGTGCTGGGTCTCGCCGCCGCGGGCAACATCGGCGCGGTGCTCGACGGCTTCCTGTTTCCCCATCTCGCCGATGCCTTCGGCTGGCAGATGTCGACCGCCGCCGCGCTGCCGCTGCTTGCGATCACGGCGGTCGCGCTGTTCGCATGGGCATCGGACGCCGGCGAGAAATCCGGCAGCACGATGCGCGCGCTGTCCAGCTTCGCGGTGACGCTGGTCAGCCTGATCGTGCTGGTGCTCGCGGTGAACGGCGGCGTGTTCGGCGGCGGCAGGGCGGGCGTGCTGCTCCTGCCGGTGATCGGCGCGCTGATCGCCATCGCGGTGTTGCCGCGGCACTATCGGTCGGTGCTCGCCGAGCGCGACACGTGGGTCATCATGCTGATCTACAGCATCACGTTCGGCGGGTTCGTCGGCATGTCGTCGTATGTGACGCTGCTGCTGACGTCGCTTTATCAGATGCCCAAGCTCGAAGCGGGGCTGTTCATGTCGCTGCTCGCGTTTCTCGGCGCGATCGTGCGGCCGTTCGGCGGTTATGTCGCCGATCGCGTGACCGGCGTGCGTGCGTTGCTCGTATTGCTTGCGGCAATCGCCATCGGCGACTTCGCGTTCGCGATCTGGATGCCGCCGGTCACGGGCGGTCTCGCGATTCTCGTCTGCCTGTATGTCGCGTTCGGTCTTGGCAACGGCTCGACCTTCCAGCTCGTGCCGCATCGGTGGAAGGGCAGGACGGGTTTGCTGTCGGGGATCGTGGGCGCGGCGGGCGGCATCGGCGGGTTTTATCTGCCGGTGATCATGGGCATTGCGAAGGAAAGCACGGGCAGCTATCAGATGGGCTTCGCGACCTTCGGCGTGCTCGCGATCTGCGCGTTCGGCGCGTTGTTCCTGCTGCGCGGGCAGTGGCTGCGGTGGTCGTCGACGGCGGCGCAAGGGCGTGAGACTGTCGCCATCGGTGGCGCGCACGCGATGGAGTGACGCCAGGACCGGGCGGCGGCGTTCGCGTCGTCGCCCTATTCGGGAATGGTCGAGGTATCCCGCTGATCCACCGCCGCCTCCTCCGCCCGTTGCTGCTGCAACGCCCACATCTGCGCAAACATCCCACCCGCGCGCAGCAACTCCGCGTGCGTCCCGCGCTCCACGATGCGCCCATGATCCATCACGATGATCTGCTGCGCGTGCACGACCGTCGATAGCCGGTGCGCGATGATGAGCGTCGTCCGCTCGCGCGCGATCGAGTCGAGTTCGTGCTGGATCGCGCGCTCGGACTTCGAATCGAGCGCCGAGGTGGCCTCGTCGAAGATCAGGATCGGCGGGTCCTTGAGCAGCGTGCGCGCGATCGCCACGCGCTGCTTCTCGCCACCCGAAAGCTTCAGGCCACGCTCGCCGACAGGCGTGTCGTAACCCGCCGGCAGCGCCTCGATGAAGTCGTGGATATGCGCCGCGCGCGCCGCCGCGATCACTTCCTCGCGGCTCGCGGAAGGACGCCCATACGCGATGTTGTAGTAGATCGAATCGTTGAAGAGCACCGTGTCCTGCGGCACGATGCCGATCGCCGCGCGCAACGAATCCTGCGTGATGTCGCGAATATCCTGCCCGTCTATCCGGATGCCGCCATCCTGCGCGCGATCGAGATCGTAGAAGCGGAACAGCAGCCGCCCGAGCGTCGACTTGCCCGAGCCGCTGTGGCCGACCACCGCCGTCGTCGTGCCCGCCGGAATCGTGAAATCGACGCCATGCAGAATCGGCCGCGCCTTCTCGTACGCGAAGCTCACGTCATCGAAACGCACTTCGCCGCCGCGCACGGCAAGCGGCTGCGCGTTCGGCGCGTCCGGCACTTCGCGGCCCGCGCCGAGCAGGGTGAACATGCGGTCCATGTCGGTCAGCGCCTGTTTGAGTTCGCGATACACGACGCCCAGAAAATTCAGCGGGATGTAGAGCTGCAACATGAACGTGTTGATGAGCACGAGATCGCCGAGCGTGAGACGCCCCGCCATCACGCCCTGCGTCGCGCGCCACAGAATGAAGACGAGCCCCGTGCCGATGATCATCTGCTGCCCGAAGTTGAGCATCGACAGCGAGCGCTGTGACTTGATCGCCGCCGCGCGATAGCGTTGCAGGTTCTCATCGTAACGGCGGGTTTCCCACTCTTCGTTGCCGAAGTACTTCACGGTTTCGTAGTTGAGCAGCGAATCGATCGCGCGCGAGTTCGCCTTCGAATCGAGATCGTTCATCGTGCGACGGAAATGCGTGCGCCACTCAGTCACCTTCACCGTGAACACGATATACGTGACGAGCGCGATGAGCGTGACGATCGCGTAATACGCTTCGTACTTCGTCACGAAGAACGCGAGCACGAGCCCGACCTCGACGAGCGTCGGCAGAATGCTGTAGAGCGAGTACGAAACGAGTTGCTGGATGCCGCGCGTGCCGCGCTCGATGTCACGCGACATGCCGCCTGTCTGCCGCTCGAGATGAAAGCGCAGCGATAGCGAATGCAGATGGCGGAACACTTGCAGCGCGAGCTGCCGCACGGCGCTTTCCGTGACCTTCGCGAACAGCAGTTCGCGCAACTCGGTAAAGAGCGAAGTGGAAAGCCGCGCGCCCGCATACGCGATCACGAGCAGCCCGATGCCGCCGATCAGCACGATGCCCGGCGAATCGCTCGCGCGTCCGAGCGCGGTGAGATGCTGCACGGAAGCGAGGCTATCGACGATGCGCTTCATCACGATCGGCACGCCGAGGTTCGCGACCTTCGCGCCGATCAGACATGCGAGCGCGAACGCGACGCGCCATTTGTACGTGGTGAGATAAGGCAGCAGCGAGCGGATCGTCTGCCAGTCGTTGCGCGGGCCCTGAGCCATGGGGCCCGGCTCTGCGTTCGGGAAGCGGCGCATGAGTTCGTATCGTTCAGGCGCGCCGCGCGAACGGAACCGGACGCGGCGTGGCCTTCAGGGGGACGTTTTTATCGTCGAAGCGGGAGCACGTCGCTGGCATGCTTTCCCGTACAATTTACTGCAAGCCCCCGGCGCCATCGAGGTCATTGCCTCGCGCCACGGGGTCATCCATAAATAGGCATTGTCGCAGAAGGTTCAAGTGGCCGCTCGTGGCCGCCGGCCTTCCCGGCGCCTTGCAAACCGGAACCTCTCCCATGGCCGACCAATCGAGTCTTCCCGAAAAACACGTCGCGCTGCGCGTCGTGCCGCAGCCCGCCGACGCCAATGTCCACGGCGACGTCTTCGGCGGATGGATCATGGCGCAGGTGGACATCGCCGGCTCCATTCCGGCGAGCCGGCGCGCGAACGGCCGCGTCGCGACCGTCGCGGTGAATTCGTTCCTGTTCAAGCATCCGGTGTTCGTCGGCGACCTGCTGAGCTTCTACGCCGATATCGTCAAGACGGGCAACACGTCCGTCACCGTGTCGGTCGAGGTGTGGGCGCAGCGCCTGAGCCTCGCCGAAGAAGTCGTCAAGGTGACGGAAGCGACGCTCACCTACGTCGCGACCGACCGCGATCGCCGTCCGCGCGTGCTGCCGTCGCTCGATTGAAGACGCGCAATCAGTGGGGCAACACGCCCTGCTGCAAGAGGCCCGGTATCGCTTCGTGCGGCATCGGGCGCGAGAACAGATAGCCCTGCATTTCGTCGCAATCGCGCTCGCGCAGGAAATCGTGCTGCGCGTGCGTTTCGACGCCCTCCGCGATCACCTGCAATTCCAGCGAATGCGCGAGCGCGATGATCGCCGCCGTGATGGTTTCGTCGTCGCCCGACGAGCCGATATCCGCGACGAACGAGCGATCGATCTTCAGCCGGTGCACCGGGAAGCGCTTGAGATACGACAGGCTCGAATAACCGGTGCCGAAGTCGTCGATCGCAATGCCGATGCCCAGCGCCGATAGCTCCGAAAGCATCGTGATGGCTTCCTCGGCATTGCGCATGATCGCGCTTTCGGTGAGTTCGAGTTCGAGATAGCGCGGTTCCAGCCCGGTCTCTTCGAGCACCGACGTCACGAGCCGCGCGATGTCGCGCTGCTGGAAATGCCGCGCCGACAGATTCACCGACACGCGCGCCGGCGGCAGCCCGGCATCCTGCCACGCCTTGTTCTGGCGGCACGCCTCGCGCAGCACCCATTCCGACAGCGGCCCGATCAGGCCGCTCTCCTCCGCCACCGGAATGAACGACGCTGGCGACACCAGTCCCTGCTCCGGATCGCTCCAGCGCACGAGCGCCTCGATGCCGACGATCGCGCGCGTCGTCATATCCACCTGCGGCTGATAGTGCAGCAGGAATTCGCCATCGCGCAGCGCACGCCGCAAACGGCGTTCGAGATTCATGCGCGCGCCGACGCTCGCGTTCATCTCCGACTGATAGAACTGATACGTGTTGCGGCCCATGTCCTTCGCGCGGTACATCGCGAGATCGGCCTTCTTCATCACGGTTTCGGCGTCGTCGCCGTCCTGCGGGAAGAGACTCGCGCCCATGCTGCAGCCGACGTACAACTCCGTATCGTCGAGCCACACCGGCTCCGAGATCGCCGCGCGCGTGCGCTCCATCCATGCGATGAGACCGGCTTCGTCGGTGAGATCGGGCAGCACGACCACGAACTCGTCGCCGCCGTGACGCGCCACCGTATCGCTCGAACGCGCCGAGCGCGCGAGCCGCTCCGCGATCACCGCGAGCAGCCGGTCGCCGACGCTGTGTCCGAGGCTGTCGTTGACGTTCTTGAAACCATCGAGATCCATGAACACGACGGCGATCTTCGTCTCGCGCCGCCGCGCCGTCTCGATCGCGTGCTGCAAGCGGTCGCGCAGCAGATTGCGGTTCGGCAGGCGCGTGAGCGTGTCGTAATTCGCCTGATATTCGAGCTCTTCCTGGTAGCGCATCAGGTCGGTCACGTCGTTGATGATGCCGATATGATGCGTCGTCATGCCCTGCGCATTCGGCACCGGCGCGACGAACAGCTGGTTCCAGAAGAGCGCGCCGTCCTTGCGATAGTTGCGCACCACGACGCTCGCCTCCAGATTCGCGGCGAGCGCGCGGCGAATCGCGATGAGCCCGTCCTGATCGCCGTCGGGGCCGTGCAGGAAGCGGCAGTCCTGCCCGATCACCTCGCTCGGGTCGTAGCCCGTGATGCGCTTGAACGCCGGATTCGCGTACTCGATCACGTTCGCGCCATCGACCACGCCCGTGATCAGGATCGCGTTCACGCTCGCGTCGAGTGCGCGGCTTTGCAGACGCAGCGCGAGTTCGGCGCGCTTGCGGTCGGTGACGTCGTGATACGAACCGAGCACGCCGATCGTCTGCCCTTCGCCGTCGAGCAAGGGCAGCTTGCTCGTGACCACGGTGCGCAGCTGCTCGCCCATCACGATGTCGCGCTCGAAATGCATCTTCGGCACCGTCGTGACGATGACCTCTTCGTCGTCCGCGCGCACGACTTCCGCAAGCGCGCTCCACGGCAACTCGAAATCCGTCTTGCCGATGACCTGCTCGTTGTAGGCCAGGCCCGCGTCGCGCGCGAACGCGTTGTTGCAGCCGAGATAACGCAAGTCGCGGTCCTTCCAGAACACGCGTTGCGGAATGTTGTCGATGACCGCTTCGAGCATTTCGTTCGACCGGCGCGCCTCGGCTTCGGCGTTGATGCGATCGGTCACGTCGTTGGCCAGCATGAAGATGCCCGGTCGGTTCGAATAGGTGAGCGCGTGATGCGACACATCCGCGCTGACGATCGATCCGTCCTTGCCGCGATAGCGCCACACGCCCACCGCGCCCTGCCCCGAAGCCGCACGCTCGCCCGTCTCGCCGCCGCTGCGCGCGAGCCGCGCGACGAAGCTGTCGAAGTCGTCCGCGTGATGCAGGTCGCGCAGTGTCATGTTCATGAATTCCGGCTCATTGAAGCCGAAGTGCTCGATCGCGGCATGATTCACGGCGATGAAGCGCATCGTCTCGCGATCGACGATCCACATCGGCACCGGATGCGCCTCGAACATGCCGCGAAAGCGTTCGTTGCTGCGCTGCCTCGCGCGCACGACGCCGAGCTTCTCGCGCGATTGCCGCTCGTGGCTCGCGAACAGCCAGATCAGCACGGCGCTGCCGGCGAGCATCGTGAAGACGAGCAGCAGCATCGCGCCGCTCGAGGTCTGCGCGGACTGATCGAGCGCGTCGATCGTCGCGGTATCGATGCGCGAGCGCACGGCGGCGAGTTCTTCATCGACCGCCTGCTGGTCTTCGCCGAGCGTGACGAAGGCGGCGTCGGCCCACGCGCGGGATTCTGCGGGACCGGCGGGATCGGCGTGCTTCGCGCGCTCGAATGCGAGATTGGCGTCGTGGCGCATCTCGGCGGCGCGCGCGGCGAGCGCTTCGAAAGCGCCTGTCATGCCGGGCTCCATCACGATCTGCGCGCGCAGGCCGCTTTCGAGCGCATCGAGATGCACCTCGCGTTCCTGATGACGCGCCTCGGTTTCGGCGATGCCGGTGGCTTCGAAACGGCTCAGTTGCGTGAGCGACTCGCCGAGCGTGCCGCGATACGCCGCGAGATCGCGCAGCAGGCTCATCGAGCGCAGCGTGCGCGCATCGCTGTCGCGCCGTCCGCCGAACTGCTCGCAGGCGACGAAGGCGTTCGCGCCAAGCGCAGCCAGTACCACGGTGATGCTGACGAGCAAGCCTCTGGAGAGGAATCGAGTCATGAGCGGCGGGCAGAATCCTTTGGTGCGCGTCGGATGCACACCGGGCCGATGCGCGTCCACGCGAATGCGCGACGTGAACTACGTCCACGTCGCGATTGATGGATAACGCCCAATAACGGCACCGCTCGCCCTGGCTTTAGGGCTTGCCTGCAAATAATCTGACTAAAGCGCGCGCTTAACGTTTGCGACCCGGTCTGCGCACCCGGCGCTCACTCGACGAGACCGAATTCTTTCATCGCGGGCAGGAAATCGTGGTTGACCTTGTCCGTGTTGCGCGAAAGCTTGGCGAGCGCGTACCGCTGGAAGCGGTCGAGCGCGCCCCAGCGATCGAGGCTCGGCGCGCTCACACCCGAGAGGCTGCTTTGCCGGATGACGGTTTCGGGCACCGCGTCCGCGTGCATCCAGACGGGATCGCGCTCGCGCTCGATCTGCTCGGGCGCGGCATTCACATGAGTCTTCATCATCTCTTCGAGCGCGAGGTCGAAGTTCTTCTCGAGCTCGGCATCGTCCTCGACGGGGAAACGCGCGAGCAACGCGCGATCGTCGTATGGAAGCTGCTGCCATTGATCGAGCGTGATGCGTTTGCCGAAGCGATCCAGGTTGAAGCGCACGGCAAGCGGAATGAACCGAAGATTGTCAGAGGATTCGACTTCGAATCCGAACAGACGCGCGGCGTCGTAAAGTCCCATAGCGAAGCCTCGTTGGATTGAGCGGGGGTGCGCGACGCGCATCGCCTGCTTAAGTTATTGTAGGGCCTTGAATCTGGCTGGAACCATTGCAATCTAGCCGCTGTTCGCCTCGCGATACGTACGAACAGCAACGATAGCCAGCAAATCACATACCCGACTTTACTCGAAGTGAGCGGTCAGGAGCACTGAAGTGGATCAACTCGAAACCGACGATCAGCCAGGCTATGTCGAGCGGCAGGTGCGCAGGCATCGGAACAGCGACAGCGCGGTCACCGCGGACAACATCGGCCAGGAATGGCCCGTCGCGCTGGTTTTCAACGGCATCTCGCACGCGGTGATGATGTGCACGCCGCGCGATCTCGAAGCGTTCGCGGTGGGCTTTTCGCTGAGCGAAGGCATCGTCGAGCGCGGCAGCGATATCCACGATATCGAAGTCTACTTTCGCGATGACGGCGTCGCGCTGCCGCATGCCGAAGTGCATCTGCAAGTCGTGCAGCAGGCGTTCGCGTCGCTGAAGGACAAGCGCCGCGCGCTCGCCGGGCGCACCGGCTGCGGCGTGTGCGGCATCGAGAGCATCGAGTTGCTCGATCTTCAGGCCGAGCGCGTGCCGGATACCGGTTTCCTCGCGCGCCTTGCGCCCGACGCGATCGAGCGCGCCGCGCGCGAACTGCCGGCGCATCAGCATCTGACGAAGCTGACGGGCGGCCTGCACGCCGCCGCCTGGTGCGATGAAACCGGTGCGGTGCGCTGCGCGTTCGAGGACGTCGGGCGGCATAACGCGCTCGACAAGCTCATCGGCCATCTGGTTTTGCGCCGCGAGGACACGACGCAAGGCTTCGTGTTTCTGTCGAGCCGCGCGAGCTATGAACTCGTGCGCAAGTCGGCGCGCGTGGGCGTGCCGATGGTCGCGACCATTTCCGCGCCGACCTCGCTCGCCATCGCGATCGCGAAGCAGGCGGGCCTGCGGCTCGTCAGCTTCGCGCGCGAGAACGGCTTCGTCGAATACGACGTCGACTGACGCCGCTTATTCGAACTGACCGAAGTTCGGCTTGCGCTTTTCGAAGAACGCCTGAAACGCTTCGCGCGCTTCGGGCGCGATCAGCATCCGCGCGAAATGCGCGGCTTCGTCTTCCATGCGCGCGGCCACTTCATGCGTCTGCGCGCCTTTCATCAGCGCCTTGGTCACGCGCAAGGACGACGCCGGCAGCATCGCCAGCCGCTTTGCCTTGTCGAACGCGTAGGCATCTAGTTCGCTCGCCTCGATCGCGCCATTCACGAAGCCCATGCCGATCGCTTCGTTCACATCGAACGCTTCGCCGAGCAGAAGCTTTTCCGCCGCACGCTGATAACCCGCCGTGCGCGGCAGCAACAGACTCGACGCCGCTTCCGGACACAGGCCCAATTGCGCGAACGGCAACGAGAACTTCGCGTTCGGACTCGCGTAGACCATGTCGCAGTGCAGGAGCATGGTCGTGCCGATGCCCACCGCCGCGCCCGCCACCGCCGCCACGATCGGCTTCGGAAACGCGCTGATGCGCCGCAGGAACTGGAACACGGGCGCGTCGAGTCCCTTGGGCGGATCGTTCAGGAAGTCGTCGAGATCGTTGCCCGCGCTGAACGTGCTGCCGTTAGCGCGAATCAACACTGCCCGCACGGTCGGGTCCATCTCGGCTTCGTAGAGGCCGTCGGCCATTTCCTGATACATCGGCGCGGTGATCGCGTTCTTCTTCTCCGGACGATTGAGCACGATGCTCAGCACGCCGTCCGCGCGTTCGATCTGAATCTCCATCCGCTGTCTCCTTCAAGTCGGTCCGCGAGCGATGACACTCGCGGACCATCAGCCATCAAAGCCGCTCGATGATGCCCGCTGCGCCCATGCCGGTGCCGACGCACATCGTCACCATGCCGTACTTCAGGTTGCGCCGGCGCAGGCCGTGCACGACCGTCGATGCGCGGATCGCGCCGGTCGCGCCGAGCGGATGGCCGAGCGCGATCGCGCCGCCGAGCGGATTGACCTTCGACGCATCGAGACCGAGATCGCCGATCACCGCGAGCGCCTGCGCCGCGAAGGCTTCGTTCAGTTCGAACCAGTCGATGTCGTCCTCCTTCAGCCCCGCCGCCTTCAACGCAGCCGGAATTGCTTCCTTCGGCCCGATGCCCATGATCTCCGGCGGCACGCCGCGCACCGCGAAGCTCACGAAGCGCGCGAGCGGCGTGAGGTTGAATGCTTTAAGGATCTTTTCCGACACGACAATCAGCGCGCCCGCGCCGTCCGACGTCTGCGAGCTGTTGCCCGCCGTGACCGAGCCCTTGTTCGCGAACACGGGACGCAGCTTCGCCAGCCCTTCCAGCGTCGTTTCGCGCGGGCCTTCGTCGAGCGCGATCTCGCGCGCATTCACGCGCACTTCGCCGGATGCGAGATCCGGAAAGCGTTCGTTGAGCGTGTAGGCGGCGATTTCATCGGCGAATTCGCCTGCCTGCTGCGCCGCCAGCGCGCGCCGATGCGACTCCACCGCGAACGCGTCCTGCGCCTCGCGGCTCACCTTCCAGCGTTCCGCGACCCTTTCCGCCGTCAGGCCCATGCCATATGCGATGCCGACGTCTTCATTGCGATCGAAGATATGCGGCGACAGCGACGGCTTGTTGCCCATCATCGGCACCATGCTCATCGATTCGCAACCGCCTGCGATCATCGCATCCGCTTCGCCGACGCGAATGCGGTCCGCCGCCATCGCGAGCGCGGTCAGCCCGGATGCGCAGAAGCGGTTCACCGTCACGCCGCCGACCGTGTTCGGCAGGCCCGACAGCAACGCGCCCATGCGCGCGACGTTCAGCCCTTGCTCGGCTTCGGGAATCGCACAGCCGACGATCGCGTCTTCGATCACGCTGGTATCGAGTCCCGGCACCTGCGCGACGGCCGATCTGATCGCGTGGACGAGCAGTTCGTCCGGGCGCGTGTTCCTGAACATGCCGCGCGGCGCCTTGCCAATCGGCGTGCGGCTCGCGGCGACGATGTATGCGTCTTGAAGTTGTTTGCTCATTGCTTGCTCCGCGATTAGTTACGCACCGGCTTGCCGGTCTGCAACATGCCCATGATCCGCTCCTGCGTCTTTTGCGTGCCCAGCAGTTCGACGAACGCGCGGCGCTCCAGCGCCAGCAGCCATTCCTCGTCGACGAGACTGCCCGCTTCGACATCGCCGCCGCACACCGCTTCCGCGATGCGGCTCGCGATCAGATAATCGTGATCGCTGATGAAGCGCCCGTCGCGCATGTTCACGAGCGACGCCTTGATCGTCGAGATCGCCGAGCGGCCCGCCACCGGCACCTGCTTTACGCGCAACGGCGGCCGATATCCCGACGCGCTCAACGCACGCGCTTCCTTCTTCGCGATATCGAGCAGTTCGTGCACGTTGAAGACGATCGTGTCGGACGGCTTCAGATAGCCCATCGCGCGGGCATCGAATGCGGACGACGAGACCTTTGCCATCGCCGCGTTCTCAAACGGCTTCTGCAGGAACTTGAGCAGGTCGCTCGTTGCATTGACGGCGCTTGCGGCTTCCGCCGCGCGCAACGCGGCCTCTTTCAGACCGCCGCCCGCCGGCACGAGCCCGACGCCCACTTCCACGAGACCGATATAGCTTTCGACATGCGCGACGCGCTTCGCCGATTGCAGCAGCAATTCGCAGCCGCCGCCGAGCGCGATGCCCGATACCGCCGACACCACCGGCACGTTCGCGTACTTCACGCGCAGCATGCCTTGCTGGAACTTCTTCACGAACGGCTCGATACCCTTCGCGCCGCCCATCATGAATGCGGGCATCGCTTCTTCGAGATTCGCGCCCGCCGAGAACGGACCGCCCGGCGCGCCGAGTTGCAGTGACGTGGGCTGCCAGATCACGACGCCACGATATTCCTTCTCGGCCAGCTCGATGGCTTGCGTGAGACCGTCGATCACGCCCGGACCGATGGTGTTCATCTTCGTCTTGAACGAGACGATCACGACATCGCCCTGATCGTCGTCGAGCCACGCGCGCACGTTTTCGGTTTCGAACAGCGTCTTGCCGTAGGTCTTCGGATCGGCGCCCGTTTCACCGACGAGCGGCGCGCGGAACACCTGCTTCTCGTAGACGGGCAGCGTCGAGCGCGGCTCGAAGCGCTTCGACTTCGGCGACCACGAGCCTTCGTTCGTGTGCACGCCGTTCTTCTCGGCGACGGGACCGTCGAGCACCCACGCGGGCAGCGGCGCGTTCGAGAGCGCGCGGCCCGCATCGATGTCTTCCTGCACCCACTTCGCGACCTGTTGCCAGCCCGCCGCCTGCCAGCTTTCGAACGGCCCCTGATTCCAGCCGAAGCCCCAGCGGATCGCGAGATCGACATCGCGCGCGTTGTCGGCGATCGATTCGAGATGCACCGCGATGTAATGGAACACGTCGCGGAAGATCGCCCACAGGAATTGCGCCTGCTTGTTGTCCGTTTCGCGCAGGAGCTTGAAGCGCTCGGCGGGCGGACGCTTCAGAATCCGGCCGATGAGTTCCTCGGCCTTCGCGCCGCCGTCGACGTACTGCGCTGTCTTCGGATCGAGCACCTTGATCGCCTTTCCTTCCTTGCGATAGAAACCCGCGCCGGTTTTCTGGCCGAGCGCGCCCGCCTTTACCAGGGCTTCGAGCACGGGCGGCGTCTTGTAGACGGAGAAGAACGGATCGTCGGGCAGGTTGTCCTGCATCGTCTTGATGACGTGCGCCATCGTATCGAGGCCGACGACATCCGCCGTGCGGAACGTCGCGGACTTCGCGCGGCCGAGTCGCGCGCCGGTGAGATCGTCCACTTCGTCGAAGCGCAGGCCGAACTTCTCTGCTTCGGCGATCACCGCGAGAATCGAAAACACGCCGACGCGGTTCGCGATGAAATTCGGCGTATCCTTCGCGCGCACCACGCCCTTGCCGATCACGCTCGTCAGGAAGGTTTCGAGCTGATCGAGAATCCCGGCCTTCGTGGATGCGGTCGGAATGAGTTCGACCAGATGCATGTAGCGCGGCGGATTGAAGAAGTGCACGCCGCAGAAGCGCGATTTCAGTTCATCGGAGAAGCCGTTCGACAGTTCCGTGATCGAGAGGCCCGATGTGTTGCTCGCGAAGATCGCGTGCGGCGCGAGGTGCGGCGACACCTTCTTGTAGAGATCGTGCTTCCAGTCCATGCGCTCGGCGATGGCTTCGATCACGAGATCGCACTCGGCGAGCTTCGCGATGTCGTCTTCGTAATTCGCCGGTTCGATGTATTGTGCGTCGTCCTTTACGCCGAAAGGCGCGGGCGACAGCTTCTTCAGATTCTCGATGGCCTTCAGCGCGATGCCGTTCTTCGGGCCTTCCTTGGCGGGAAGATCGAAGAGCAGGACGGGCACGCGGGCGTTGATCAGATGCGCGGCGATCTGCGCGCCCATCACGCCTGCGCCGAGCACGGCGACTTTGCTGATGTTGAGGGTGCTCATGGGTTAGCCTCCGGTTTTTGTTTCGTTTTGCTTCGCAGTTGTTCGTTTGCTTCGCGGTTATTCGTTTGCTTGCGCTTTCGCAGAATCCTGAGTTCGTGTCGGTCTATTAGCACTGCCCCTGTGCGGGGCGGCAGTCACTTTCTTTGCTGCTGCAAAGAAAGTAACCAAAGAAAGCAGCTCGAGACGCCCGCGGTCACACGCAATTTGGGTATCCTTCTCCTCACCCGTGGCCTCTGTAGCGAGTGCCCTCATAGGCCACATCCGGCTTGGACCGCGCACGGTCTGCCACATCGCGCCGCGTGCGTGGCTGGTTCAGCACCAAATAGCTCCGGCCCGCTTCGCGGCCGACCGGTCAATCGGGTCTGCTCGTGCTTCTGTGCTAACACCTCCATCTCACTGCATCGGCGCTTCGTCGGTTTTCCCTTGCATTCCCAACGGCAGCGCGTAGCGCTGTGCCGAAGCTCTTTCGTGCTGAACCAGCACGCTATACGTTCTAGCTCGTCAGACCGTGTGCGGTCCAAGCCGGGTGAGTCCTACGAGGGCACTCGCTACAGAGCCCACGAACGACAAGAATAGTGGCCAAGTTGCGTGTGACCGCGGGCGGCTCGAGCTGCTTTCTTTGGTTACTTTCTTTGCAGCAGCAAAGAAAGTGATTGCCGCCCCGCACAGGGGCAACGCTTATAGACCGACACGTTCACGGGATCCGGCGAAAGTAAGAAGCTCAGAACAACGCCTCATCGAAATCCATCATAGGCTTGGCGCCGGCACGCGCGGCACGAATAGTCGAAGCGGTCTCAGGCAAGAGCTTGGCGAAGTAGAACCGCGCAGTGGCCAGCTTGGCCTTATAAAACGCATCACCAGACGCAGCGCGGTCGAGGGCAACGCGCGCCATCCGCGCCCAGAAGTACGAGTACACCAGATGCCCAACCGTACGCAGATACGGCACAGCCGCAGCCCCAACCTCATCGGGATTCTGCATGGCCTTCATGCCAATCTCCATCGTGAGTTTCTGCACCTTCTCGCCGATATCCGCGAGCGGATTGATGAACTCCTGCATCTCCGGCTTCACCCCTTCCTGCTCGACGAAATCAGAAACGAGCTTGCCGAAGCGCTTCAGCTTCGCACCCATGTCGCCGAGAATCTTGCGGCCAAGCAAATCGAGCGCCTGAATGGAATTCGTGCCCTCGTAGATCATGTTGATACGCGCATCGCGGACGTACTGCTCCATGCCCCATTCGGAAATGAAGCCATGACCGCCATAGATCTGCATCGCCATGTTGGTGCCTTCGAACGCGTTGTCCGTCAGAAAGGCCTTGATGACCGGCGTGAGCAGCGCGACAAAATCCGCGGCCTCGCGACGCGCTGATTCGTCTTCATGCGAAAGCTCCTTGTCGATATTGAGCGCCGCCCAGTACGTGAACGCGCGGCCCGCTTCGGCATAAGCCTTCTGCGTGAGCAGCATGCGGCGCACGTCCGGATGCACGATGATCGGATCGGCGGCCTTTTCCGGCGCCTTCGGGCCGGTGAGCGAGCGCATCTGCAGACGCTCCTTCGCATACACGAGCGAGTTCTGATACGCGACTTCGGTGAGTCCAAGCCCCTGCATCCCGACGCCCAGACGCGCCGCGTTCATCATCACGAACATCGCGTTCAAGCCCTTGTTCGCCTCGCCGACAAGCCAGCCCTTCGCGCCGTCGAGATTCATCACGCACGTCGCGTTGCCGTGGATGCCCATCTTGTGCTCGATCGAACCGCACTTGATGTCGTTGCGCGCGCCGATCGCGCCGCTCGCATCGGGCACGTACTTCGGCACGATGAACAGCGAAATGCCCTTCGTGCCCATCGGCGCGCCCGGCAGACGCGCGAGCACCAGATGAACGATGTTCTCGGCCATGTCGTGCTCGCCGCTCGAAATGAAGATCTTCGTGCCAGTGAGTGCGTACGAGCCGTCCGGATTCGGTTCGGCCTTGGTGCGCAGAATGCCGAGGTCCGTTCCGCAATGCGGTTCCGTGAGGCACATCGTGCCGGTCCATTCGCCCGACACGAGTTTCGAAAGATAGGTCGACTTCTGCTCCGGCGTGCCGTGCGCGTGCAGGCATTCGTACGCGCCGTGCGAAAGTCCCGGATACATCGTCCAGGCCTGATTCGCCGAGTTGAGCATTTCGTAGAGCGCGTTGTTCACGAACGCGGGCAAGCCCTGGCCGCCGTACTCGGGGTCGCAGCCGAGCGCGGGCCAGCCGGCGTCGATGTACTGGCGGTAAGCCTCCTTGAAGCCGGCGGGCGCCTTCACGACGCCATCGCCCTCGTACGTGCAGCCTTCGCGGTCGCCGCTCTGGTTGAGCGGGAACACGACCTCGGAGCAGAACTTGCCGGCTTCCTCGAGCACCTGATTGATGGTGTCGGCGTCGAGGTCGGCATGCTTCGGCATGCTCTTCAATTCAGCTTCGACGTTCAGCAGTTCGTGCAGCACGAATTGCATGTCGCGAAGGGGGGCGGCGTACTGTCCCATGAGTCTCTCCAGTTTCTTCAAGCTTCTGGTTGCGCGCCGCCGAACCCTTCTCGATTCGAACGGCGCCGCTAACGGCTGTCGGTTGGTTGTGAAGTCAGGTTCGTCGTCGCATTCGCCGTCGGCTGCGGCATGCCGGTCGGGGCGAGCGCATTCGACGTCTGGTACGAGACGATCGTCTTCTCCAGCGCGTCCCGCGTCAGTTGCACCGCCTCCGGCAGATGCAGGAAGCGCGCGTCGTGATGCAGGCCGAGCGTAAAGCTGTACAGCTCGAAAAGCATCAGATGCGGGTCCGTCTCCGGCTTCAGATGCCCTTCGTCCTTCGACTGGCGAATCGCGCGCAACAGCGCTTCCCGCCACATGCTCACGCTGTGCACGAGCTGCTCGCGCACCGCGCTCGCGGCGCGGTCGTCGTACTCGACCGCTCCGCTGATGTAGATACAACCCGTGGTCACTTCCTGGATGCGTTTCTCCATCCAGCGATTCATCATCGCGCGCAATCGCGGCAGACCGCGCGCCTCGCGCAGGCTCGGGAAGAACACTTCGTCCTCGAAGCGCCGGTGGTACTCGCGCACCACTTCCACCTGCAAATCCTCGCGCGACCCGAAATGCGCAAACACACCGCTCTTGCTCATCTGCATACGCTCGGCCAACAGGCCGATCGTCAGCCCTTCCAGCCCGTCCCGACTCGCCAGCTCCAGCGCTGCGTCGAGAATCGCGGCCCGCGTCTGTTCGCCTTTTCGCATGATGTCCCTACCGTTCTTATGTGACCCGTAAAATCGAACGGCCGTTCTATTATTGTGGCCGAACTCTGATGAAACAAGCAAATTTTTAGACACGCGTTTCTAAAACGCCAGGACATGTCTATAGGATAAATCTCAACATTGTCCGCGCCCATTGTCGCGTTTTATGTACGGACTGCCTGTAAGTGACTGCCCGAGTTCTCAGGAACTGGGATCTTTTATCTATTGTTGCCTAACGGCAATTATTTTTGCGCAGTCGCAGAAAATTGGCACATCAATCGTACTGACCAATTGTGATCATCTTCATCATCAGACGGTACGTGTTATAGGCCAGCCAATTAAGCGTCCGCTCCGTCATGGGGCGCGACGCATAATGCTTTTCGTCGATGGGGCGGCCTTCGTCGAACGCCTGGAGAATGGCGTCGTGCAATCCGGCGATTTCGGGGTGATTGACGAGGACCATGTTGGCCTCGTTGTTGAGCACGAGCGAGAGCGCGTCGAGATTCGATGAGCCGATGGTGGCCCAGTCGGCATCCACGACCGCGACCTTGCCGTGGAGCATCGTCTTCTCGTATTCGGCGATGCGTACGCCGTGCTTGAGCAAGTTGCCGTAGAGGAACGGCGTCGCGTAATCCAGTGCGACGAATTCCTTGCGGCCGATCACGAGCGACACGCGCACGCCCCGCTCGGCCGCGCGCACGAGCGCGCGCCTCAGCTTGCGCCCCGGCATGAAGTACGGATTCGCCAGCAGCACTTCGCTTTCGGCGTGCGCGATGGCCCGCAGATACGCCTTCTCGATCGCGCGGCGATTGAGCAGGTTGTCGCGCGCGACGAACGCGATGCACGGCTGATCGACCGCGTGAATCTCGCCGAGCCGCGCGCGCCTGCGCGCCTGCATCGCGCGCCGGGCGTTCCAGCGACCCGGAGCGCGCTCGCTTTCCTGTGACTCGCAGCCCGGTTGCGTCGGCTGGCGCGGCTTCACGCCGAGACGGATGCGTTGCCATTGCAGATCGAACGCTTCGCGCTCGTCCTTGACGACGGGGCCTTGCGCCTCCATCGCAAAATCCCAGCGCGGCCGTTCGAGGCGCGCGCCGTTCTGCTCGTAGTCGTCGACGATATTGATGCCGCCGCAAAACGCGTAGGTTTCGTCGATCAGCGCCAGCTTGCGATGCGTGCGTGAAAAACCGAGTGGCCCGAACAGCAGATGCGGGTTGTAGATGCGATGCTCGACGCCGCGCTCCTGCCAGAGTTTGAACATCGGCAGGTTGCTTTCGGTGCCGATGCCGTCGGTGATCACGCGCACCGTGACGCCGCGCTCGGCCGCGCGCACCAGCGCATCGGACACGGCGCGGCCGATGTCGTCGTTGGCGAAGATGTAGGTTTCCAGCGACACCGACTTGCGCGCCTCGTCGATGCGCTCGATCAAGGCCGGAAAGAACTGCACGCCGCCCTTGAAGAGCCGCACCTGATTGCCCACCGTGAAGCACAGGCGGGGCGGCCGGCGGCCCGAGAACATCGCCTGGCGCAGCCGCTTGAAACTGCGCCGCGGACGCAGTCCGATCATCGGTTATGCGCCGCGAGGCGCTCGGGCAATTGCAGGATCGCTTCCCGGTTCGACCACGAGAAGCACTGGTCCGCGGCCTCGCGAAACGGCAGCCACCGATGCGCGGTGTGCTCGCGCGGCGCGAGCGTCACTTCGAGGCAATGCGGCACGAGCAGGCTGAACTGATGCTCGGTGTTGCGCGTGACGCCCTCCGCATAGCGATGCCGCCATTGCGGATAGATCTCGTATTGAATGCTGTGATGCCAGTCGAGCAGCGCGCGCTCCGGAATGAGCGCACTGCCGATCACGATGCCCGTCTCTTCCTGCACCTCGCGCGCGGCGGTTTCGCCAAGCGGCTCGTCGATGTGATCTTTCGAGCCCGTCACCGATTGCCAGAAGCCCTTGTGATCCGCGCGTTCGATGATGAGCACGTCGAGGTCCGGCGTATGGATGACGACCAGCACGGATTCGGGGATTTTCGGCGGCTTCTGCATGTTTTTGTGTACGCGCGTTTCATTGTGTGTCGATGCCGAAAGACTGTAACGCAAAAAATGAAAAAGGCGCACCCGGCGCCCTTTTCATCACATCGACAACAAAACCTGCTTACTGCGCCTTCTGCTCCGGCTGACGCAGGCGGATGTGCAACTCGCGCAACTGGCGCTCGTCCACTTCGCTCGGCGCCTGCGTGAGCAGATCCTGCGCGCGCTGCGTCTTCGGGAACGCGATGGTGTCGCGGATCGAATCGGCGCCCGACATCAGCGTGACGATGCGGTCCAGACCGAACGCGATGCCACCGTGCGGCGGCGCGCCGTACTGCAGCGCGTCGAGCAGGAAGCCGAACTTCAGGCGCGCTTCTTCCGCGCCGATCTTGAGCGCGCGGAACACCTTGCTCTGCACGTCTTCCTGGAAGATACGCACCGAGCCGCCGCCGATTTCCCAGCCGTTCAGCACCATGTCGTATGCCTTCGCGAGGCAACGGCCCGGATCGGTTTCGAGGTATTCGAGATGCTCGTCCTTCGGGCTCGTGAACGGGTGATGCGCGGCCACGTGGCGGTTCTCTTCCTCGTCGAACTCGAACATCGGGAAGTCGATGACCCACAGCGGCTTCCAGCCGGTTTCGATCAAGTTGTTCGCACGGCCGAATTCCGAATGGCCGATCTTCAGACGCAGCGCGCCGAGGCTGTCGTTCACGACCTTCGCGCGATCCGCCGCGAAGAAGATGATGTCGCCGTCTTGCGCGCCGGTGCGCTCCATGATCGCCGCAAGCGCCGCGTCATGCAGGTTCTTGACGATCGGGCTTTGCAGGCCGTCGCGGCCACGGGTCTTGTCGTTGACCTTGATCCACGCGAGGCCCTTCGCGCCGTAGATGCGCACGAACTCCGTGTAACCGTCGATATCGCCGCGCGACAGCTCGCTGCCCTTGGGCACGCGCAGCGCCGCGACGCGGCCGTCCTTCGAGTTCGCCGGCATGCTGAACACCTTGAAGTCGACGTCCTTCACGGCATCCGTGAGATCGGCGAATTCGAGCTTCACACGCAGGTCGGGCTTGTCCGAACCGAAGCGGCGCATCGCTTCCGAGTACAGCATGACCGGGAATTTTTCCGGCAGCGCGACATCCATCGTCTCCTTGAAGACGTGGCGGATCATGTTTTCGAACAGATCGCGGATTTCCTGTTCGGTGAGGAACGAGGTTTCGCAGTCGATCTGCGTGAATTCCGGCTGACGGTCCGCGCGCAGGTCTTCGTCGCGGAAGCACTTGGTGATCTGGTAGTAACGGTCGAAGTTCGCGACCATCAGCAATTGCTTGAAGAGCTGCGGCGACTGCGGCAATGCGAAGAACTGGCCCGCGTTCACGCGCGACGGCACCAGGTAATCGCGCGCGCCTTCCGGCGTGCTCTTGGTCAGCATCGGCGTTTCGATGTCGATGAAGCCTTGCGCGTCGAGATACTTGCGCACTTCCATCGCGACGCGATAGCGCAGGCGCAGGTTCTTCTGCATCTGCGGGCGGCGCAGGTCGAGCACGCGATGCGTGAGGCGCGTGGTTTCCGAGAGGTTGTCGTCGTCGAGCTGGAACGGCGGCGTGACCGATGCGTTCAGCACCGTCAGTTCATGGCACAGCACTTCGATCTTGCCGCTCGTCAGATTGGCGTTGACGGTGCCTTCAGGACGGTTGCGCACGACGCCCTTCACCTGCACGCAGAATTCGTTGCGCACGCCTTCGGCCACCTTGAACATTTCGGCGCGGTCCGGATCGCAGACAACCTGAACGATTCCCTCGCGATCGCGCAGGTCGATGAAGATAACGCCACCGTGATCGCGGCGGCGCTGCACCCAGCCGCACAGCGAGACGGTTTCGCCCAGGCGGGCCTCGGTCACCAGACCGCAGTATTCAGATCGCATCGACATGATGTTGTGTCTTTCGTTGTTCGTTAATCAACGGCTCGCGCGTTCGGGTCATGCTCTTCCTGCGGCTGACGCTCGGTTCGCGCGGCCGGCATTACATCGGCGGCTCGGTGGGGCGGCGGGCGGGCGCGACCGGTGCCGGCGCGCTCGGCGCGGGAGCCACCACGCCCATCGAGACGATGTACTTCAGTGCGGCGTCGACGGTCATGTCCAGTTCGACGACTTCGCTTTTCGGCATCATCAGGAAGAAGCCGGATGTCGGGTTCGGCGTCGTGGGCACGTAGACGCTCACGTGGTCTTCGTCGAGGTGATTGAGCACGTCGCCGCCCGGAATACCCGTCAGAAAGCCGATGGTGTACGAGCCCTTGCGCGGATACTCGATCAGCAGCGCCTTGCGAAACGCGTTGCCGCTCGATGAGAGCAGCGTGTCCGACACCTGCTTCACGCTCGTGTACAGCGGCCCGACCACCGGGATGTGACGCAGGATCGCGTCCCACCATTTCACGAGCTTCTGGCCGACGAAGTTCTGCGTCAACAGCCCGACGATGAAAATGAACGCGATCGTCAGCACCGCGCCCACGCCCGGCAGATGGAAGCCGACGACGCGCTCGGGCTGCCACGACTGCGGCAGCAGGAGCAGCGTCTGGTCCATCGTGCCGATCACGAGCCCCAGCACCCAGAGCGTGATGGCGAGCGGCACCAGCACGAGCAGGCCGGTGAGGAACACGGATTTCAGCGTAGTCTTTTTCGTCGTCATTTACACGGAGAGAAGGCTGCGCCGGCTCTCGTAGTCTCTGGAGATTCGGCTTGGCAGGCGAGCCGCGCCCGGTTCCGGGCACGGTCGGCGAGATCGTCTGCGCGACCTGGGGTGAGGCGGATTCGCCGCCCTGCGCTTCAGGCTGCGTCCGACGATGCGGACGCGCCCGCCGCAGGCTTGGCGGTTTCCGACGATGACGTATTGGCCGGCTTCGCGCTATCGCTCGAATTCGAGCTGCTGGCGCCAGCCGCGGCGGCGTCATCCGATTTCGCCGCCGACGCGTTCGCCGCGCCGCCCTTCGAGCCGTTGTTACCGCTGCGGAAATCGGTGACATACCAGCCCGATCCCTTCAACTGGAATCCGGCAGCGGTCACCTGCTTCGAAAAAGCATCCTCTCCGCAGGCAGGACATTGCGTGAGCGGCGCATCGCTCAGTTTCTGAAGCACGTCTTTTTCGTGGCCGCAGTGTGCGCAGCGGTACGCGTAAATCGGCATGGCACTCTTCCTACAATGATCTGTCGACGCTTGCAAAGCCTTGAATTATAGCCGCAAACCAATATTGACCCGCGATTTTCGGGATCGCGGACGCAGAATTGATCCGCTTGTATATCGGGGCGCGGCAGGCGTTTTTCAAGCCGGTCCGCTCAGATTCGCCGCCAGGTCCGCCAGCGCTCGCGGCCAGCGAATACCGGAATGGAACCGCTCACTTCGCGGTCTTCGATCAGTTCGAAGTGCGGCAACAACAGCGCGTCCAGTTCTCCGCGCTCGATGCCGAAGGGCGGCCCTTTCGGCGTCGATCCGATGAAATAGAAGCCCGCGAGCAGCGCGCCGGGTTTCAGGAGCGCCGCCATCCGGTCGGCATAGTCCTGCCAGCGGTCTTTCGGCAACGCGCAGAGAAACGCGCGCTCGTAGATCCAGTCGAGCGGAAAAGGCGGCGCGTAGGCGAAGAAGTCGGCCTCTTCGACGAGCCCCGCATGCGCGCCCAGTTGCGAGCGCGCAGCCGCAACCGCGCTCGCCGCGAAATCGATCGCGCGCACCGGCCAGCCGCGCTCGGCCAGATAAAGCGCTTCGTACGCGCTGCCGCAGCCGGGAATCAGTACGTTCAGCGCATTCCGCGACGCCACGAAGTGCTTGAACGCTTCCGGCACGCCGGCCTGATCCCACGGCGTGAAGCGCTGGTCGAAGCGTTCGTCCCAGAATCCGGGCGAATTCGGGTCGCGATTCTCGAAGTTGGGAACGTCTGGATTCGTCGGATCGCTCATGATGTCGCCCTCACGGATGGCTGAGCCACAATTGCGCGACCACGACGCCCGCGCCGGCAATCGCGACGAGACCGGCGACGAGCAGCGTCACGAGCAGCCGGTTGGTCCGCTTTTGCTCGACGAGCAGCAGGCGCATGAGTTCGTCGCTGCCACTCTTCGGCGCGTCGTGGTGCTGCGCCAGAATATGGTGGATCAGCCGCGGCAACTGCGGAATGGTCTTGCTCCACTGCGGCGCTTCCATCTGCAGGCGCTCGTACCAGCCGCGCCAGCCGATCTGCTCGTTCATCCAGCGCTCGAGATACGGCTTGGCCGTTTTCCACAGATCGAGCTCCGGATCGAGCGAGCGCCCGAGTCCCTCGACATTGAGCATGGTCTTTTGCAGCAGCACGAGCTGCGGCTGAATCTCGACATTGAAGCGGCGCGACGTCGAAAAGAGGCGCATCAGAACCTGCCCGAGCGAAATGTCCTTCAGCGCGCGATCGAAATACGGCTCGCAGACCGCGCGAATCGAGCTTTCCAGTTCCTCGACGCGCGTGCTCGGCGGCACCCAGCCTGATTCCAGGTGCAGCGTCGCCACGCGGTGATAGTCGCGCTTGAAGAACGCGAGGAAGTTCTGCGCGAGGTAGTTCTTGTCGAAGTCCGAGAGCGCGCCGACGATGCCGAAATCCAGCGCGATATAGCGCCCGAAGGTGGCAGGATCGAGACTCACCTGGATGTTGCCGGGGTGCATATCGGCGTGAAAGAAGCCGTCGCGGAACACCTGCGTAAAGAAGATCTCGACGCCTTCGCGTGCCAGCTTCGGAATATCGACGCCTGCCGCGCGCAGCGTCTCCACCTGACTGATCGGCACGCCGACCATGCGCTCCATGACGAGCACTGTCGGCGCGGACAGATCCCAGTACATCTCCGGCACGAGCAGCAGATCGAGCCCCTGAAAATTGCGGCGCAACTGGCTGCCGTTGGCGGCCTCGCGCATCAGGTCGAGTTCGTCGTGCAGATATTTGTCGAATTCGGCGACCACTTCGCGTGGCTTCAGACGCCGGCCGTCCGCCCACAGCCGTTCGGCCCAAGTCGCGATATCGCGCAGCAGCGCGAGGTCGGAATCGATCACCGGCAGCATGCCCGGCCGCAACACCTTCACCGCGACCGGTTTGCCCGCGTGCTCGCCGTTCCTGATCTTCGCGAAATGCACCTGCGCGATCGACGCGCTCGCCACCGGCACGCGCTCGAATTCGTCGAACAGTTCGTCGATGGGCGCGCCGAGCGACTTTTCGATGATCGCCACGGCCACCGTCGAATCGAACGGCGGAACGCGGTCCTGAAGCTTCGCGAGTTCATCGGCGATATCGACGGGCAACAGATCGCGCCGCGTCGACAGCACCTGGCCGAATTTCACGAAGATCGGCCCGAGGCTTTCCAGCGCGAGGCGCAGCCGGATGCCGCGCTCGATGTTGAACTTGCGGCCGAACGTCGTGATACGCATGAGAAAGCGCACACGGCGATCGTCGATGCCGCTCATGACGAGTTCATCGAGCCCGAAACGGACGATCGTGAAGAAAATCTTGAGGAAACGCAGAAAACGCATGGTTCGGATTCGCTTCAGCTCGTTATTCGTGCGAGTCGCGCACGGACTCGTCGCCGGTTCGCGCTGAAGCGCCGCTACCCGGTCGTGATGGTTGGGTGATGTGTCCGCTACTCTGTTCGATTCTTTCGATGCGTTTCTCGACGCGCGCCAGCGCATCGCGCGCTTTCGACAGCTCGGCGTTGAACGCGTCGAGCGCGCTCTTGCGCACGAGTTGCGGGCGCTCGTCGAGGAAATATTCGGTGAACGTGTCCAGCAGATTGCGCCCGGTGCGCTGCGCCTGCTCCTGCACGGCGCGCGCGATGAGGCCCACGCGATGCGCGGGCGCGTCGCCGATCACGCGCGCGAGATCTTCTTCCGGGTCCCAGCGCAGATGTTCGGCGAGTTTCGCGAGCGTCTGCGCGAATTCGGCGTCGCCTTCGATGCGAACGTGTTTCATCACCGCCGCCTGGCCGCCTTGCAGAAACGCAGGCACGGCGTCGAGCGGCACGGAGATCGTCACGTCGAACGCGCCCGCCTCTGCTTCGGTGGTCGCGGCGAACAGGCCGTCCGGCTGCACCACGAGCGCGATCGAAACCGGCGTGCCCGCAAGCCTGACGCGCTTGCCCGCGTAGGGTTTGACGCGCTCACGCGCCCACGGCTCGCGCGCGAGCAGATGATTCACGGCGGCCGCGAACCCACTGGATGCGGTCTTCAAGGCGGGATTTGCTGCGGGACGGGCGGATTCGTCTGCGTTGGTCATCGGCTATGAGATGAAAAAACCCGCGCGAGACGCTCGCGCGGGTTTCTATTCTACCGCCGCAACCGATGATCACACTGACGGTTGCCGGCGCGCGGCTACGCTCAACTGACCTGCTGAATCCCCGCCAGCAGCCAGCCTTCGTTGCCCGCCTTCTGCTTCGACAGGTTCCAGACCTCGACGAACGGTTCCGCCGCCGCGCCTTCCGACTCGCGAATCAGGCCGTGGAAGCGCACGCTCGCGAGATACTCGGTCGGGCGGTCGTCGACGCCGAGCACATCGGCGTTGAGTTGCACCACGTCCGTGCGGTTCGGCGCGCTGCCGCGGGCGTCGACGTCGAGCTTCACTTCGGCGAACATTTCCGGCGTCGTGAACTCGCGGATGTCGTTGACGTTGCCGCGATCCCACGCGTCCTGCAGCCGCACGAAGTAGACCTTCGCGTTACGCACGAAGGCATCGGTGTCGAAGCCAGCGGGCACGTTCGCGTTCACGGCCTGTTGCGGCGCCGACGACTCGATATAGTTCGCACCGAAACCGGTCGGCTGCTGCGGCACCTGCGGCGGGTCCTGATTCAGGCTCGTGCGCGCGGTGGCGCCGTACGGCGAGCCCGAATTCGAGCCCGCGCCGGCGTACGCGGGCGTGTTCGCGTTGTTGCCCTGACGCTTGCGCATGATGAAGCGGAACAGCATGACGGCCGCCAGCACGATCAACGCGATCATGATCATGTTGGCCATCGCGCCGGCGAATGCTTCGCCGAGCCCGAAGTGCGACAGCAGCGCCGCGATGCCCAGACCCGCGGCGAGACCGGCGATCGGTCCGAGCCAGCGGTTGCGCGCGGGTTGCGCCGCGGCGGGCGCGCCCGGAGCGGGTTGCGCGCGCTGGGCCTGGGCCGCTTGTCCCGGCTGGCCCTGCATCGACTGCGACTGGGACGGCGGCGTGGCCTGATGCTGCTGTGTCGCCGTTGCCGACTGCCGGCCCATGCTGCGGCCGCCGCCCATGCGCTTGGCTTCCGCCGTTTCCGCGAAGATTGCGCCAGCCGCAATAACGCCAGCCAGCGCCAAGATTCCGGCCTTCCTGAAGAGGATGTTCAGGAAACCCCGGGATTGGGGTTTGCGCGAATCGAACATATCGAATCCTTTAAGAGTGGAACACTAAAATTTGGTCCCGACGTGTAACGCTACCACGCCACCTGACAAATTGTAATATTCGACTCGATCCAGGCCCGCTTGTTCCATCATTGTTTTTAAAGTTTCCTGGTCCGGGTGCATGCGGATGGACTCAGCCAGGTACCGGTAGCTGTCCGCATCTTTGGCCACTTTTTCGCCAAGCCACGGCAAAATCTTGAAACTGTAGATATCGTACGGCTTTTTGAGCGGTTCCCACACTTTCGAGAATTCCAGCACGAGCAGGCGGCCGCCTGGCTTGATCACGCGCTGCATTTCGGCCAGCGCACGATCCTTGTGCGTCATATTACGCAAACCGAAAGCAACTGTAACTATATTGAAATAATTGTCCGGGAATGGAATCTTCTCGGCGTCGCACAGCAGCGCGGGCGTCAGCACGCCCTTGTCGATCAGCCTGTCGCGCCCGACGCGCAGCATCGATTCATTGATGTCCGTGTGCCAGACTTCGCCCGTATCTCCCGCCTGTTTGGCGAAGGCCATCGCCAGATCGCCCGTGCCGCCGGCGAGATCGAGCACCTTGTATCCCGGCCGCACCTTGGCCTGCCCGATCGTGAAGTGCTTCCAGATCCGATGCAGTCCGCCGGACATCAGGTCGTTCATCAAGTCGTAGTTGCTCGCGACGGAATGGAACACGCCGGCCACTTTCTTCGCCTTGTCCTGCTCGTCGACCGATTCATATCCGAAGTGGGTCTTGCTCATCGCGCTTTTTCCTCGCCTGTTGTTCGTTATGTGCTGCGCAATCGTCGCGCCGGCTGTGCGGCGTTATGCCGCAGCCTTGATGTTCAGTGGCAATGCCCACCGGATTTTTTCACCGCCATCGGCGCGTCGCGGTCCGCGCCGGCGGCTTCCAGTTTCGCCAGATACTCGCGCCACAGCGCGTCCTGACGCGTCGCCAGGTCGTGGAGGATGTCCCACGAATAGATGCCGGTATTGTGGCCGTCCGAAAAATTCAGTTGCAGCGCGTAATGCCCGACCGGTTCGATACCGATGATCGTCACTTCGCGCTTGCCGGTCTGCAAGGTTTCCTGGCCCGGTCCGTGGCCCTGCACTTCGGCGGAAGGCGAATACACGCGCAACAGCTCGAAAGGCACGCGAAACGATTCGTCGCCGTACTGCAATTCGAGCACCCGGGATTTCGAATGCACGACGACGCCGGTGGGAATCGGCGTCGTGGATGTGAGTCCGCTCATGGTCTTGCCTTATTGATGTCCGAACGCCTGGTTCAGCTCGTTGCGCACCTGTTCGCGCAAGAGCGTGGCCTGGGCGCGGCGCTTCGAAAGCTGCGATTCCGACACGGTGCGCTGGCGCGGCGCCCAGATCGGCAGAGGAAAGCGGGAATCGTTGGAAAAGCGTGGAATGACGTGCCAGTGGACGTGCGGCACCTGATTGCCGAGGCTCGCCAGATTGATCTTCTCCGGCACGAGCACGCGGCGCATCGCGCGCTCGACGCCGTTGACGGCGGTCATCACGCGCGCGCGGTCGCCATCCGGCAAATCGGACATTTCAGCGACGTGCGCGCCCCAGATCACGCGGCACAGGCCCGGCCAGTCGGGCTCGTCGGCGAGGACGACGCGCAACGCGTCGTCCGACCACAGCACCTCGCCGCCGTCTTCACGGCAAAACACACAGTCCATCTCATACCTCTAGCGAATCAACCTCGATTTCGCTATTACACCAGTACGCGCTCGATACCGCCATTGTTCGCGCGTTCGACGTACTGTTCCATCCAGTTCTCGCCGAGCACCTTGCGTGCGATTTCCACGACGATATAGTCCGCCTCGATATTGGCGTCCTCGTTGTAGCGCGACAGGCCTTGCAGACAGGACGGGCAGCTCGTGAGGATTTTCACGTCCGAGCCGTTGGGCTGCGGACCGTCGCCGGCCTTGAGCACCGAACCGGGCTGCGCGCCCGCAGCTCCAGCCGACGCGTTCGCGATATTGATGCCATTCGCGCCCGCTTCCGCGACGAGCGGAATGCCGCGCAGCCTCGCCGCGCCCTTGCGAATCTCCTCTTCCTTGCGAAAGCGCACCTGCGTGGAGATGTCCGGACGCGTGACTGCGAGCGTGCCCGATTCGCCGCAGCATCGATCGTTCTTCTCGATCTTGTACCCGTCGTTCTGCGAGCCCATCAGTTCGTTGACGAGCTTGACCGGGTCCATCGTCTTGATCGGCGAGTGACACGGATCGTGATACATGTAGCGCGTGCCCTTCACGCCCTCGAGCCTGATGTTCTTCTCCAGCAGGAACTCGTGGATGTCGATGATCCGGCAGCCCGGGAAGATCTTCTCGAATTCATAACCCGCGAGCTGGTCGTAGCAGGTGCCGCACGACACGACCACGGTCTTGATATCGAGATAATTCAGCGTGTTGGCGACGCGATGGAACAGCACGCGGTTATCCGTGACGATCTTCTCGGCCTTGTCATACTGGCCCGAGCCGCGTTGCGGGTAGCCGCAGCACAGATAACCCGGCGGCAGCACGGTCTGCACGCCCGCTTCCCACAACATGGCCTGCGTCGCGAGTCCGACTTGCGAGAACAGGCGCTCCGAGCCGCAGCCGGGGAAGTAGAAGACGGCTTCCGAATCGACCGTGGTCGTCTTCGGGTTGCGGATGATCGGGACGATCTTGTTGTCCTCGATATCGAGCAACGCACGCGCCGTCTTCTTCGGCAGATTGCCCGGCATCTTCTTGTTCATGAAGTGGATCACCTGCGTGACCACCGGCGGCTTGCCGACCGTCGCGGGCGGTTTCGCCGTCTGCTTCTTCGCGAACTTCTTCAGGATGTCGTTGCCGAGACGCTGCGCCTTGTAGCCGACGCCCATCATCGCGGTGCGCGCGAGGTTGATCGTCTGCGGATTGGTCGCGTTCAGGAAGAACATGCCGGCCGCGTTGCCCGCGTTGAACTTCTTCTTGCCCATCTTGCGCAACAGGTTGCGCATGTTCATCGTGACATCGCCGAAATCGATCTTCACCGGGCACGGCGTCACGCACTTGTGACAGACCGTGCAGTGATCGGCGACGTCGTTGAACTCGTCCCAATGCTTGATCGACACGCCGCGGCGCGTCTGCTCTTCGTACAGGAAGGCTTCGACCAGCAGCGACGTCGCGAGAATCTTGTTGCGCGGGCTGTACAGCAGGTTCGCGCGCGGCACGTGCGTCGCGCAGACCGGCTTGCACTTGCCGCAGCGCAGGCAGTCCTTGATGGAATCGGAGATCGCGCCGATATCCGACTGCTGCATGATCAGCGACTCGTAGCCCATCAGCCCGAACGACGGCGTGTACGCGTTGCGCAGGTCCGCGCCGTCGAACAGCTTGCCTTTGTTGAAGCGGCCGTGCGGATCGACGCGCTGCTTGTATGCGCGGAATTCGCCGATTTCCTCTTCGGTCAGGAACTCCAGTTTGGTGATGCCGATGCCGTGTTCGCCCGAAATCACGCCGTCGAGCGAACGCGCGAGCTTCATGATGCGCGCGACCGCGTGATGCGCGTCCTGCAGCATCTCGTAGTTGTCGGAGTTGACCGGAATGTTCGTGTGCACGTTGCCGTCGCCCGCGTGCATATGGAGCGCGACGAACACGCGTCCGCGCAGCACCTGCTTGTGGATGGCCTGCGCTTCATCGAGGATCGGCTTGAATTCGCCGCCGTTGAAAATCTGGCGCAATTCGCCGCGAATCTCCTGCTTCCACGAAATGCGCACCGTGCGATCCTGCGCGACGTGGAAGATATTCGCGTCCGGCTGCACGTCGACGCGATCCGCGAACTTCTCCGCAAGCGCTTCGTAGCCGAGATTGACGAGATAGTGCTGCGCCTCGCGCAACGGCATGTCGAGCTTGTCGCCGACGAAGGTCCAGCGCTCGCGCACGCGCTTCAGCAAATCTAGCGCCTGCGTCACGCGGTCTTCGAGCAGTTCGGCGCTGGGGATTTCGTTCGCGTCGTCGGTCTTGCCGAGCGGCAGCTTGCCGGTGCGGAAGAACGCTTCGAGCGCATCGACGAGTTGCAGCTTGTTCTTGATCGACAGCTCGATGTTGATGCGCTCGATGCCGTCCGTGTACTCGCCCATGCGGTCGAGCGGAATCACGACGTCTTCGTTGATCTTGAACGCGTTCGTGTGCTTCGCGATGGCGGCGGTGCGCGAGCGGTCGAGCCAGAAACGCTTGCGCGCCTCGGCATTCACCGCGACGAAGCCTTCGCCGCTCTTGCCGTTCGCCATACGCACGACTTCGGACGTTGCAGCGGCGACGGCATCGGCGTCATTGCCGACGATATCGCCGATCAGCACCATCTTCGGGAAGGCGTTGCGCTTGCTCTTGGTGGCGTAGCCGACCGCGCGCAGATAGCGCTCGTCGAGATGTTCGAGGCCCGCGAGAATCGCGCCGCCCTGCTTCGACGTCTCGAACAGATAGTCCTTGATTTCGACGATGCTCGGAATCGCGTCGCGCGCCTGGCCGAAAAATTCGAGGCAGACGGTGCGCGTGTGCGCGGGCATCTTGTGCAGGATCCAGCGCGCGGACGTAATCAGTCCGTCGCAGCCTTCCTTCTGCACGCCGGGCAAACCAGCGAGGAATTTATCGGTGACGTCCTTGCCGAGCCCTTCCTTGCGGAACGTGCGTCCGGCGATGTCGAGGTTTTCGGTGCGCAGCAGCTTTTCGCCGGGCGGACGATTGCCGTCGAACCAGTCGAGCCGGAAACGCGCCACTTCGACGTCGTGAATCTTGCCGCAGTTGTGATCCAGACGCGTGACTTCGAGCCAGTTGCCTTCCGGATCGACCATGCGCCACCAGGCCAGATTGTCGAGCGCCGTGCCCCACAACACCGCCTTCTTGCCGCCCGCGTTCATCGCGACATTGCCGCCGACGCACGATGCATCGAGCGAGGTCGGATCGACGGCGAACACGAAGCCCGCCTGCTCCGCCGCTTCGGTGACGCGCCGCGTGACCACGCCCGCGCCCGAGAAAATCGTCGCGACCTTGTGATCGACGCCCGGCAGATCCGTCATTTCGACGGGACCGAGCTGTTCCAGCTTTTCCGTGTTGATGACCGCCGAAAACGGCGTGAGCGGAATCGCGCCACCGGTATAGCCGGTGCCGCCGCCGCGCGGAATCACGGTGAGGCCGAGTTCGAAGCACGCCTTGATCAGACCGGCGATTTCGGCTTCCGAATCCGGCGTCAGCACGACGAACGGATATTCGACGCGCCAGTCGGTCGCGTCGGTGACGTGCGCGACGCGCGACAGGCCGTCGAACTTGATGTTGTCCTTCTGCGTTTCCTTCCCCAGCACGCGCGATGCGCGGCGGCGCAAGTCGGCCATGTGGTCGAACTCGGCGGCGAAATCGTCGACGGCGCGGCGCGCGGCGGCGATCAGCAACTGCACGCGCCCGGCGCGCTCGCGGCTGCCGGCTTCTTCGCTGTGAGCGGTGAGATCGGCGCTGCGGCGCTTTTCGATTTCCGCGAGCCGGTGATTCAGCGCTTCGACGAGCAACGCGCGGCGCTTCGGGTTGTCGAGCAGGTCGTCCTGCAGATAAGGATTGCGGCGCACGACCCAGATATCGCCGAGCACTTCATACAGCATACGTGCCGAGCGGCCGGTGCGGCGCTCGTTGCGCAGTTCGTCGAGCACCGCCCAGGCTTCGTCGCCCAGCAGCCGCATGACGATTTCACGATCGGAAAACGACGTGTAGTTATAGGGAATTTCGCGGAGACGCGGCTCGGTATCGAGCGCCAAGGCGGCATGGGCGCCGTTCGGATCGAAGGCTTGGGGTGCGTTCATGTTCGACGGTTCGGTGTGCCGGCGCTCGCGCCATGAAAGCGGAAATGCCGGCGATGCGCGTGGGGGCGCAAATTTTCGAATGAGACTAATCTTGGCGAAGGCCGCCGGATCGCCCGTACACGACGGTGAGGCGAATCGCGTTCACGGCGCCTTCGATGTGCCCTGGATCAACGCCACGATCGTGCGTGGCGCGCATCCCTCTCCGCCGCGGGATGCGACTCGCGGGAGACATGCGCCAGTAAATCGATCCGAAGCTGCCGGTGCATCTGCCGATCCTGATTGCTGATTCGTAAAAGGAAATTCTAACCCATCACGATGACACGCGTTTGCGAGCGCTAGCAGCGAGAAGGGGCTTTTGCGTGCGAATTCGCGACACGTTTCCGGCATTTTCGACGCTTTTTTCACGACCGTCCGGACGGTCCGAATACATCGCACGTCCGGACGATGCCCGGTTGGCGCTATCATTGACGCTTTCGCCCTCAAAACCCGCGCGCATCGCGGCCGCCTGACGATTCCTCGCATGACACATCCCGACTACCTGAAAAAAGTGCTGACCGCGCGTGTGTACGACGTCGCGCGCGAGAGCGAGCTGGAACCCGCGCGCAGTCTGTCCGCGCGCCTGCACAACGCCGTGTTCCTCAAGCGCGAGGACAATCAGCCGGTGTTCTCGTTCAAGATTCGCGGCGCGTACAACAAAATGGCGAATCTCTGCGCGGACGAACTCGCGCGCGGCGTGATTACGGCGTCGGCGGGCAATCACGCGCAGGGCGTGGCGCTGTCGGCGGCGCGGCTCGGCTGCCGGGCGGTCATCGCGGTGCCGACCACGACGCCGCAGGTGAAGATCGACGCGATCCGCGCGCACGGCGGCCCGACAGTCGAAGTGGTGCTCGCGGGCGAGTCGTACAGCGACGCCTACGCGCGCGCCGTGGAACTTCAGCAGGAGCGAGGCCTGACGTTCGTGCATCCGTTCGACGATCCCGACGTGATCGCCGGGCAAGGCACCGTCGCGATGGAAATCCTGCGCCAGCATCAGGGCCCGATTCACGCGATCTTCTGCCCGATCGGCGGCGGCGGCCTCGCGGCGGGCGTCGCGGCGTACGTCAAGGCGGTGCGGCCGGAGATCAAGGTGATCGGCGTGCAGACCGAGGATTCCTGCGCGATGGCGCAGTCGATCAAGGCGGGCGAGCGCGTCACGCTGAGCGAAGTCGGCCTGTTCTCGGACGGCACGGCGGTGAAGCTCGTCGGCGAGGAAACGTTCCGGCTGTGCCACGAACTGCTCGACGAAGTCATCACCGTCGATACCGATGCGCTCTGCGCCGCGATCAAGGACGTGTTCCAGGACACGCGCAGCGTGCTGGAGCCGGCGGGTTCGCTCGCCGTCGCGGGCGCGAAGCTGTATGCGGAGCGCGAAGGCATCGAAGGCAAGACGCTCATCGCGGTGACGTCGGGCGCGAACATGAACTTCGACCGCATGCGCTTCGTTGCGGAGCGCGCGGAAGTCGGCGAGGCGCGCGAAGCCGTGTTCGCCGTGACCATTCCGGAAGAGCGCGGCAGCTTCAGGCGTTTCTGCGAACTGGTCGGTACACGCAGCGTGACCGAGTTCAACTACCGCATCGCCGATGAAAAGGCCGCGCACATCTTCGTCGGCGTGCAGATCAAGGCGCGCAAGGAAACGGCGCAGATGATGACGTCGTTCGTCGAGCATGGTTTCGCGACGGTCGATCTGTCGCACGATGAACTCTCGAAGCAGCACATCCGTTACATGGTCGGCGGGCGCTCGCCGCTCGCGCGCGACGAACGTCTGCTGCGTTTCGAATTCCCTGAGCGTCCCGGCGCGCTGATGAAGTTCCTCTCGTCGATGGCGCCCGACTGGAACATCAGCCTGTTCCACTATCGCAATCAGGGCGCGGACTACAGCTCGATTCTCGTCGGCATTCAGGTGCCGCAGTCGGACAACGCGGAATTCGAGCGCTTTCTCGCGACGCTCGGCTATCCGTGGTGGGACGAAGGCGCGAACCCGGTCTACAAGCTGTTCCTCGCGTAAGGCGTGTCGATGCCGAAGTTCACGCTCGAAGACAAGCTCGTCGTCGCGATTTCATCGCGCGCGCTGTTCGATTTCGAGGATGAGAACCGCGTCTTCGAGACGGGCGATCTCGCTCGTTACGAAGCGCTGCAACGTTCGCGGCTGGAAACGCCCGCGAAGCCGGGCGTCGCGTTCGGGCTGATCCGCAAGCTGCTCGCGCTGAATGCCGGCGAGCAGCGCGTCGAAGTGGTGATCCTGTCACGCAGCGATCCGATCAGCGGACTGCGCGCGTTTCATTCGTGCCGCGAGCACGGCCTCGCGATCGAGCGCGGCGTGTTCACGCGCGGCCGCTCGCCGTTCGCGTATCTGAAGCCGTTGCGGGCGTCGCTGTTTCTGTCGGCGAATCCGGACGACGTGCGCGACGCGCTCGCCGCAGGCTTTCCCGCCGCGCGCGTCCTGCCCGAAACGCCGCGCGCCGCGAGCCGTTATGCGGACGAAATCCGCATCGCGTTCGATGGCGACGCCGTGCTGTTCTCCGACGAAGCCGAGCGCGTGTTCCAGAGCGATGGTCTTTCCGCGTTCGTCGGCCATGAAACGCAAAAGAAGGATTCGCCGCTTCCGGGCGGCCCGTTGAAGCCGCTGCTGGCGGCTTTGAACAAGCTACAGCGCATCGCCGACGACCACGACAGCCGCTCGCCGATGCACATCCGCACCGCGCTCGTCACCGCGCGTTCCGCGCCCGCGCACGAGCGCGCGATCCGCACGCTGATGGCCTGGGACATCGAAATCGACGAAGCGATGTTTCTCGGCGGCCTCGACAAGGGCGAATTCCTGCGCGAATTCGAGCCCGATTTTTTCTTCGACGATCAAATTCGCCATTGCGAATCGGCTCGCGTCGTTACGGCGACGGGGCACGTTCTCAGCGGCATAGCGAACGCATCATGACACCCGATCAATCTCCGCTCGGCAAGCCCGTCCACTACACCGAACAGTACGATGCGTCGCTGCTGTTTCCGATCGACCGCAAGCGCGCGCGCGACGCGATCGCCGTGCCCGCGCGACTGCCGTTCTTCGGCACGGATATCTGGAACGCGTATGAGCTTTCGTGGCTCAACCGGCGCGGCAAGCCGCAGATCGCGGTCGCGACGTTCTTCGTGCCGGCGGATTCGCCGAATATCGTGGAATCGAAGTCGTTCAAGCTGTATCTCGGCTCGTTCGCGCAGACGCCGTTCGATTCCATCGACGATGTGCGCGCCGCGATCAAGCGCGATGTCTCGGCGGTGTGCGGCGCGACGGTTTCCGTGCAGCTCGCGGCGCCGGCCGATTTCGGCAAACTGGCGATGGAAGAGTTCGACGGTTTGTCGCTCGACCGGCTCGATCTCGATTGCGATGTTTTTTCGCCCGACCCTTCGTTGCTGAAGGCGGCGCACGACGAAGTGCCCGTCGAAGAGACGCTGTTTTCGAACCTGTTGAAATCGAATTGCCCGGTGACGGGACAGCCGGACTGGGGCAGCGTGCAGATCCGCTATTACGGCGGGCAGATCGATCACGCGGGGTTGTTGCGGTATGTCGTTTCTTATCGCGGACATACCGGGTTTCATGAGCAATGCGTCGAGCGCATCTTCATGGACATCATGCGGGAGTGCAAGCCGGAACGGCTCGCGGTTTATGCGCGTTATACGCGGCGCGGCGGGCTGGATATCAATCCGTTTCGGACCAACTTCAATTTGCCGATGCCGGATAATGCGCGGTTGGCGCGGCAGTAACTGAAGACGCGGCTCTGCTTCACATGAACCAGAGCCGCAATCGCATTTACCCCTTCTTATACGCCACGCAATCCACCTCGACCTTGCAGTCGATCACCATCGACGACACGACACACGCGCGCGCCGGCGGATTCGCGCCGAAGTACTCCTTGAACACCTTGTTGAACGAAGCAAAGTCGCGCGGATCGTCCAGCCACACGCCGCAGCGCACCACGTGCTCCGTCCCGTAACCCGCTTCCTTCAGAATCGCGAGCACGTTCTGAATCGCCTTGTGCGATTGCTCGACGATGCCGCCGTTGATCACCTCGCCGTTTTCCATCGGCGTCTGGCCCGATACGAACAGCCAGCCATCCGCCTCGACCGCGCGTGCGAACGGCATATGCGCGCCGCCTTGTCCCTTGCCACCTTCAACGCCATAACGCTTCATCTTCAACTCCTTTTCCTGATTCAAACAAATTCTCAAAACGCGCCCTGTGCATCCAGTTTCGATGCGGAACCGCGCGCCACGAAACGTCCCGCGCGCGCGCCGGTCACGGCCCGCTCGCGATACGTCAAAACGCCATTCACCCACACCGCGTCGATGCCGTCCGCCGCCTGTTGCGGCTCGGCGAACGTTGCGGCATCGCGCACGCGCTCGGGATCGAACACCACCAGATCCGCGTGATAGCCGACCTTCACCTCGCCGCGCTCCGTCAAACTGAAACGCCGCGCCGACAGGCTCGTCATCTTGCGCACCGCCTCTTCGAGCGGGATCAGCGCCGTATCGCGCGCATAGTGGCCGAGCACGCGCGGAAACGCGCCCCACAGACGCGGATGCGGCAGCGGATCGTTCGGCAAGCCGTCCGAGCCGACCATCGTCGCGGGATGCGAGAGGATGCGCCGCACGTCGTCCTCCGACATGTTGTGATACACCGCGCCCGCCGGCTGCAGGCGCTTCCCGGCTTCCTGCTGGCTGACCTGCCATTCATCGGCGACTTCGCGGATCAACTTGCCCGCCATTTCCGGATGCGGCGTCGACCATGTGATCGTGATGTCGATATCGCCCGTCACCTGCTTCAGGTCGAGCGTCGACGAACTGCGGTTGTATGGGTAGCAATCGCATCCGACCGGCTGGCCGTCGCGCGTCGTTTCGATCGACTTCAGCACTTCCGTGCTGCGCCCCCAGTTCGACGGTCCCGCGCATTTCAGATGTGAAATCACCACCGGCACGCGCGCATGACGGCCGACGCGATACGCCTCGTCCATCGCGTCGAGGATCGCGTCGAATTCGGTACGCATGTGAGTCGTGTAGAGCGCGCCCGCCTTCGCGAGCGGCTCGGCCAGCGCCTGCACTTCTTCCGGCGGCGCGTTGAACGCCGATCCATACGCAAGCCCGCTCGACAAACCGAGCGCGCCGTTATCCAGCGCTTCTTCGAGTTGCGCGCGCATAGCCGCGACTTCATCGCCGGAAGCCGCGCGATCCAGCCGGTCCATATGGTTGTTGCGCAACGCCGTATGGCCGATCAGCGCGCCGACATTCACCGTCGGTTGCGCCTCGTTGACCGCCTCCACATAGGCGGCGAAGGTCGGATATCTGAACGCGGCGGCCTCGCCGAGCAAGTTCATCGGATCGGGCGGATCGCCCTTGAGCGTCACCGGCGATGCGCTGATCCCGCAGTTGCCGACGATCACCGTCGTCACGCCCTGCGTGATCTTCGGCATCATCTGCGGCGAGCGGATCACGTGCGTGTCGTCATGCGTGTGGACGTCGATGAAACCGGGCGCGAGCACTTTGCCCTCGGCGTCGAAGGTTGCGTCGGCGCTCCAGCCGGACAGCCCGCCCGGCGCCTCGATCGCGACGATGCGCCCGTCGCGCACCGCGACATCGCGCAGGACGGCGGGCGCGCCCGTGCCGTCGATCAGGCGCGCGCCAACGATCAGCGTGTCGCACTTTTCCATGGTCAGTCTCCCAAGGGTTGACGCTCGCCGCCGCCGCGATGCGAATCGAGCGCGTGCTTCATGCGGCGCAAGAGTTCGCGGCTGTGATCGGCCTGCTTGACGGCCAGTTCGGTAACGAGCAAATCGAGCGCCATCATCATCGCGTAGCGCGACGACGACGGTTTGTAGATGAAGTCCGTTTCGATCGCGATGACCGGAATCAGCCAGTCCGCGAGCGCGCCGAGCGGCGACGCGGGCGCGGTCAGCGCAATCACGCGCGCGCCGTACTGCTTCGCGAGCCCGCAGCTTTCGACGATCTCGGGCGTATGCCCCGTTACCGACAGCGCAATCACGACATGTTCTTTCGACAAGGTCGACGCGACCATGCGCTGCAACAGCCCGTCCTGATACGACGCAACCGGCCGGCCGAGCCGCACGAGGCGAAAGCGCATTTCATCGGCGAGCGCGGTCGAGCCGCCGCCCATGCCGAACACGTAGATCATCGAGGCCGCGGCGAGCGTGTCGGCGGCCTGAGCGATCGGCGCGGCGGCCAGCGCCCCCTGATTCTGCGCGAGCGTCGCCTGCACTTCGTCGAAGATGCGCGCGGCGAGTGAATCGGGCACAGCATCAGGCTCGCGCTTCAGAAAGCGCTGGCCGACCGCCGCCGCCTGCGCGAGCCGCAACTTCAGTTCGCGCACGTCCGCGCAGCCGACGGCCTTCGCGAAACGCGTCACCGTGGCGACGCTCACCTCCGCCTTGTCGGCCAGCGCGCCGATGCTCGCGCGCGATGCGCCCGTCAGGTCGTCGAGAATCAGCGCGGCGACCTTGCGCTCAGCACCGCGCAACTCGGGCGCGCGCTCCGCGATGCGTGCGACGATGTCGAAACTGAGCGGGTCGGCGTGGCCGTTCATGTTGGCTTGAGGGTTTACCTGAGGCTTGTGTTACTAAATAACATTTCCATCACGGATGCTACTTTGGTTAACATAGCACCGTCAACTCTGACGCGCATTGGATCGTGCACAGGGTTTATTTAAACGGACGATGGAGTAGCAGCACATGAAAGTTACAAACTATCAGAACGCCACGATCGACCCGTTCGGCAAGGGTCTCGGCATGGTGCCGGGTACGGGCATCCAGTTGCAGGACGCGTCGCGCCTGCAATGGAATCTGCTCGAAGAAGACGTGAGTCTGCCCGCCGCCGTGCTCTATTCCGATCGCATCGAACATAACCTGAAGTGGATGCAGGCATTCGTCGGCGAGTACGGCGTGAAACTCGCGCCGCACGGCAAGACGACCATGGCGCCGCAACTGTTTCGCCGTCAGCTCGACACGGGCGCATGGGGCATCACGCTCGCGACCGCGCATCAGGTGCGCGCGGCGTATCGCGGCGGCGTGCATCGCATCCTGATGGCGAATCAGCTCGTCGGCAAACGCAACATGGGCATGATCGCCGAGTTGCTCACCGATCCGAACTTCGAGTTCTTCTGTCTGGTCGATTCCGCCGATGGCGTCGATCAGCTCGGCGAATTCTTCAGTTCGGTGCGCAAGAAGCTGAACGTGCTGATCGAACTGGGCGTGCCGGGCGGACGCACGGGCGTGCGCGACGACGCGCAGCGCGATGCCGTGCTCGCCGCGATCGCGCGCTGGCCGGACACGATCGAGCTGGCGGGCATCGAGTTATACGAAGGCGTGCTGCAGGACGAAACGAAGGTGCGCGAGTTTCTGCAAAGCGCAGTCGATGTCACGCGCAAGCTGATCGCCGAAGGGAAAATCGCGCGCAAGCCTGCGATTCTCTCGGGCGCGGGATCGGCGTGGTACGACGTCGTCGCCGATGAATTCGCCAAGGCCCACAGCAATGCGATCGAAGTCGTGCTGCGTCCGGGCTGCTATCTGACGCACGACGTCGGCATCTACAAGAAAGCGCAAAACGAAATTTTCGCGCGCAATCCGATCGCGAAGAAGATGGGGCAAGGCCTGAAGCCGGCGTTGCAACTGTGGGCGTACGTGCAGTCGATTCCGGAGCCGGATCGCGTGATCATCGGGCTCGGCAAGCGCGATTCCGCGTTCGATGCAGGCATGCCGGAGCCGGCCAAGCATTATCGTCCGGGCAATGAGGCGCCGCGCGATATCGCGTCCGACGAAGGCTGGGAGATTTTCGGCCTGATGGATCAGCACGCGTACCTGCGCATCAAGCCGGGCGACGACGTGAAGGTCGGCGACATGATCGCGTTCGACATCTCGCATCCTTGCCTGACCTTCGACAAGTGGCGTCAGATTCTCGTCGTCGATCCGAAGTATCGCGTCACCGAAGTGATCGAAACGTTTTTCTAAGCTTTCTCTTCGACGGCGACCGCTTGCGACGCATTGGCGGCCGCCACTTCCTGAATGCGTCCCTCGAACATATGCAGCGCGCTCGACAAGGCTTCGATGGCCTCGTCGGGCAGCGACGCCATCGTGTCGTGCAGGAACGCATTGCGACGCGGCAAGCCTTGTTCGGCGATCGCGCGTCCTTGCGCGGTCAGCGCGACATTCGACACACGGTTGTCGCGCGCATCGACGCTGCGCACGATCCAGCCGAGCCCTTCCAGCGTCTTCAGTTGCCGCGTCAGCGCGCCCGGGTCCACCTTCAGGCGCTCGACGAGTTTTTTCTGCGACAGCACGCCCGCGTGCTCATGCAACGCGAGCAGGATGCGCCAGCGCGGCATCGGCTGGCCGACGGCCGCCTCGAACGCCGACATGAACGCGCGATACGTGCGTCCGAACTGCTGCACGACGGCGATACGGTCCTGTTCATTCATGCTTTCGATTTCCGTAGTCATTCGGCAAGAATCGTCGGTTCCTGCGGCCCTTTCAGTCGCACAGGCGGCACGCGGCGCGACTGCCACACCGACACCACCGCGACCAGCGCCGCCAGCGCAAGGCCAATGTGAATCGCCGCGACGAGCGCTTCGCGCGCGGCTTCGAGCAGCATCGCGCCGTCGTGGCCCGCGGACGTCAGTTGCGCGAGCAGCGCCCGCTGGCCGTCGCGATTGATGAGGATTTGCGGGTCGGAGAGATCGCCGGCCCAATGCAGCGCACGATCTTTTTCGAGCGCGAGATTCACGCCGCTCGCATAGAGATGGCTCACGAGCGTGCCGGTCAGCGCGGTGCCGATCATCCCGCCGATCATGCGCAGCGATTGCAGCAGCGCGGTCGCGATGCCGAGATGCGCGCGTCCCGCCGTCTGCTGCGCGAACACGGTGAGATTCGGCATCACGAAGCCGAGGCCGAGACCGCCGAGCAGCATGATCACGAGCAGCAGCGCGCGCGGCATGTCATGCGTGGCGACGACCACGCCCAGACACGACACGGCGAGCAGCGAGAAGCCGATGTACAGCATCAGGTTGGCGTTCTTCAGACGCGTCACGATGCGCCCGTTGACGATACTGCCGATCGTGATGAACACGACGAGCGGCGTGATCATCATGCCCGCATCCTTCGGCGACATGCCGAATCCGCCCTGGAACAGCAGCGGCGCGTAGAACAGCAGCGAGAACATGGTGAAGCCGCCGAGAATCGCGAGCGTGAAGAGCGCGGCGAGCGCCTTGTTGCGGAACATGTCGACGGGCAGGATCGCGTAATCGCAGCGCATCTCCCATTTCCACAGCGCGAATCCGGCCGCGACGCTCATCGCGAGCAGCGCGGCGGTTTCCGCGCTAAAGCCGTGCTTCGGCAGCATTTCGACGAACAGTTGCAGCGCGCCGAGCGCCACCGCGATCAGCACGGCCCCGGGCCAGTCGAGGCGCATCTTGCCTTCGTGCGCGACGTGGCGCAGATGCGGCAGAAAGCGCCATACGAAAAAGAGCGACGCAATGCCCACCGGCAAGTTGACGTAGAACACCGAACGCCAGCCGTAGTATTGCGTGAGAATGCCGCCGAGCGACGGCCCGATCGCATTGGCGATGCCGAACGCGGAACTCATCAGCACTTGCCAGCGCAGGCGCACGACATTATCCGGAAAGAGATCGGCGATGCACGCGAACGCCGTGCCGACCAGCATTCCGCCGCCGATGCCCTGCAGCCCGCGCGCGAGCACGAGGAACATCATGCTGTTGGCGAGCCCGCACAGCACGGACGCGACGGTGAACACGACGATCGACGCGATCACGAACGGCTTGCGGCCGTAATAGTCGCCGAGCCGCCCGAAAATCGGCACGGTGATGACGGAAGTCAGAAGATACGAGGTGGCGACCCACGCGTAGAGATCGAAACCCTTGAGTTCGGCGACGATCGTCGGCAGCGCGGTGCCGACCACCGTCTGATCGAGCGCGACGAGCATCGTGACGAACGAGACGCCCAGCATCGCCATGAGGGATTCGCGGAACGGCAGGACTTGTCCGCTGGAATGATGCGCGGCTGTGTGAACGGCCATCTTTGTAGGCGCAATGATTGACTAGTCAACGGAAAGGGAATCATAGCACGCTGCCGCGCTCTAATCTGGATGGCAAATCACTCTTCACCGGACAGAAAACATCGCATGGAACCGACGCCGATCATCACCTCGCCGCTCACGCCCGACGATTTCGCGGCCCTGGCGCGCGCGAAAGAGTTGCTGGAAAGCCCGTCGCTGACGATGAAGCTCGCGAGCGTCGTCGGCGCGCCCATCGAAAAGTTGATGGGGCGCATGCCGTCCGTCGCGCAGGAGAAAGTCGACGAGGCGACGCAAATCGCGCTGAAAAAGTGCCTCCAGCTCGCGCTGCGCACCATCGGCAAGAGCGCGCCGTCGGACTCGCTGCTCGCGCCGCCGCCCGACAAGCCGCACAACCTGATGCACAAACTGGCCGTCGCGACGACCGGCGCGGCGGGCGGCGCGTTCGGGCTGTTCGCGCTGCCGGTCGAATTGCCGGTCACGACCACGCTGATGTTCCGCTCCATCTGCGACATCGCGCGCAGCGAGGGCGAGGACGTGCATCGCGTCGATACGCAACTGCAATGCATGATGGTGCTCGGCATGGGCGGCACCAAAGCCAGCGACGACAGTGCCGATATCGGCTATTTCATCGTGCGCAGTGCGCTCGCGCAGTCGGTGTCGCGCGCGACCAACGAGATCGCGGCGAAAGGTCTGAGCAGTCACGGATCGACCGCGCTGCTCAAGTTTTTGCAGACGATCGCGTCGCGGTTCTCGGTGCAGGTCAGCGAGCAGGTCGCCGCGAAGTCGATTCCGGCGATCGGCGCGGTGCTCGGCGCGATGGTGAACACGGTGTTCATCGACCACTTTCAGCAGATGGCGCATGGCCACTTCACCGTGCGACGGCTGGAGCGGCGCTATGGCGCGTCGGCCGTCGAGCGTGCTTATCAGACGATCGAGGTGCTGGGTGGGCGATGAACAGCCGCATCGATGAACGTGGCGGCGCGCGCGAGCGCCTCGCGCGCTTCTGGCATGAACGGCGCCCAGATCTGGAAGATGTGCGGGACGTCGCGCCAGATGTCGAGTTCGACGCGCACGCCCGCCGCGCGCGCTTGCGCAGCCACGCGAGTGGAATCGTCGAGCAGCAGTTCCGTGTCGCCGACCTGGATCAGGAGCGGCGGCAAGCCTTCGAATGCGCCAAACAGCGGCGACGCGTAGGGTGTACGCGCGTCGGCATTGCCGAGATATTGCGTGGCCACGCGCGGGAACACCGAGGCGTGATACATCGGGTCGCGGCCGTCGTTGGTTCGCATCGAGTCGCCGCCGCAGGTCAAATCCGTCCACGGCGAGAACAGAACCCCCGCCGCGGGTAGGGGGTCGCGGGCGTCGCGTAGCGCGAGGAGCGTCGCGAGCGCGAGACCGCCGCCGGCTGAGTCGCCGGCAATCACGATCGATTGCGCAGGAACGCCGTCTTCCAGCAAGCGACGGTATGCGGCGACGCTGTCATCGAGCGCCGCGGGAAAGCGATGCTCGGGCGCAAGCCGATAGTCGAGCGAGAAGACGCGCGCATTCGCCGGCACGGCCAGACCGAACGTGATCGCGCGATGACTGCGCGGCGAGCAGAAGTAATAGCCGCCGCCATGCAGATACAGGATGGTTGCGCGGGGACTGGTCGGCGGCATGAGCCATTCGCCGCGTAGTAGCGCGTCGGCGCCCGAATTGCGGATATCGAGTCGCCAGCCTTTTGGCACACGCGGCGACCAGATTCGACGCGATGCGTATCTTCGTGCCAGCTCGACGTCCAGTTCGGGTTCGGCCGAATGCGGACGCATGCGCCTGCGCACGACCCAGCACGCCAGGGCGTTTTGCCAGCTCATCGTCGAACTTGCGAGACGTCAGCCCGCGTCAATTCGATGGCATCACCTGACCGCGTATCTCGCCGGTCGGGTTCTCCTGCGTGTGAATGTTGAAGTACCACTGCCCCGTCATGAGATCGTTGACCTGTTGATCGGTCAGCGTCGCTTGTCCTTTCATGGGGCTCGCGAGTGCTTTCTTGTCGACGGGTACTTGTGGCTTCGCGTTCTGGCCGACCGGCGCGGGACCGTGGAAATGCGCCATCGTCACCGGGCCGGATAGTTCCGCGTAGGTCACGGTCCAGGCGAAGACTTTGGTGTCGGTGTCGAAGGTCGCGTCGAGTGCGCCGTGGCCTTTGCTTACGCGCGGAGGGACTTCGCTCGAAGGCTGGAGATTGGCTTTCAGCGCGACCGTGTCGGCGTAAGCTGCGCTCGCGGCAAGCATCATGAGGATCGGAACGGCCATCCAGCGGACATGTGGTCTGCATGTCGAGATCATTGTTGCTCTCCTGTTTGGCGGACAGGGCGTCGTCGGGACGATGGCCGCATCGTCATGGTAGAGCATCCGGATGGGGGGCGCTGTTCGCTATCCGGCGAACGAGCGCGCATGTGAAAAAGGGCGCCTTGCGGCGCCCCTTCTCTAGCTAGCTAAAGCTCGGTACTGCTCTGAGCGATTTAGAAGCGGTGACGGATACCCGTCGTCACGAGAACCTGACGGCTGCTCGAGGATGCCGCGGCACCGTTGATGGCAGCTTCCGGGTACACGCCTTCTCCACCGCCGCTGGCGATCTGGAACACGCCTTCAGCATAGATGTCGGTACGCTTGGACAGTGCGTAGTCCGTTTGCAGGCCGAACTGGTGACGACGGACGCGCCTGGAATCTTCCAGGGGATCCTGGGTCTTGATGTACGAGAACGTGTACGCGGCGCCCAGCGACAGTGCCGGCGTCAAGGCATAGCGGCCATTGATTTCGTAGTTGTTGGCAACGCTCGAGGTGTCGAGCACGACTTCGCTGTTGTTGTCCGAACGCGTCTGCGTCCACACCGCGCCGAACGTCATCGGGCCCGTCGAGAAGCTGCCGCCTGCACCAAACGTGCGCAGACGCGCCGTCTGTTGAGCGAACGCGATGTCTTGCGGCACTACGTTTTCCGTGATCGCGCCAGCCGTGTTCGAGTCGAAGCCGTTCGCTTGCGTGTATGCAGCGCCGAACTTGAACGGCCCGTTTGCATAACCCGCACCCAGGCTATACGCACGGTTCGCTGCGAAGCTGCCTGCGGAGTTCGAGAAACCGTATGCGCCAGCGAACGTAAAGCCAGCGTAGTTCTCGCTCACGAACTTGATGGAGTTATTGATGCGGAATGCGTTGCCGTCCAGATTGTCGACGTCGCCCGGGTGTGCGAAGTACGTACCGCCCCACGTGCCGGTGGCGCTCAACGGGCCGAGGAAGTCAGCGACAGCGTCGTTCTGGCGACCGAGCGTCAGAGTGCCGACTTGTGCGGTAGACAGGCCCACGTACGCCTGACGGCCGAACTGGCGACCGTCGCTGGTGCCGTTGGCGATGTTGAAACCGTTTTCCAACGTGAAAACTGCCTTCATGCCGCCGCCGAGTTCTTCAGCGCCGCGCAGGCCCCAACGGCTGGGGTTCAGGTTGCCGCTCGTCACGCCCCACGAGCTTGCCTTTTGATTGTCGCCGGTGTGGTTCTGCACGTTGTTCACGTACGTCAGACCTGCGTCGACCAGACCATACAGCGTGACGCTGCTTTGCGCGCTAGCAGCGGTTGCGAACGATGCGGCCAGCGTAGCGATGGCCGTTACGATCAAATTCTTTTTCATGAGTGTTCCTTTCGTGAGTCTTGAGACTCGTGGGTTGCTTCAGGCCGAACGCCTGTCGAGCTCGGACTTGCCTCTTCGCTCATGCGGCTCGGCACCGATATTCGGCAGGACAAAGTTTATTGCCCGCATTTTTTGAGAAACTGCCGAAAGAAACACAAAAGGCTTTTCGAATAAATCGAAAAGTGTATTTTCAATATGGATAAACGCTTAGGCTGCATGGACTTACCGATCGTGTCGCCCGTGTTTTCCGGGTCTATCGAGAGGGTCCGTTGCATGCATGCGACAGTGGTCACATTGAGACACGCGTGACGAATCAGAGCGCTCCCATTCCTGCCCGTCCAAGCCGGCGCTAGCATCGCGCACGCGAGAAGACAGTGCTGTTCTCGCCTTCTGCTCGCCTACACAATGCGTTCGCAAGACGCCTCTCACTTCGCTATTTCAATGAATCAATTCCAAGCGATGCGCGTCTTTCTGAAGGTGGCGGAATCCGAATCGTTCGGCCGCGCCGCCGCCGCGCTCGATCTGTCCAACGCCGTGGTCACGCGCTACGTCTCCCTGCTCGAAGCCCATCTCAATACGCGTCTGCTGAACCGCACGACAAGAAGCGTCTCTCTGACCGAAGCCGGCCGCGCCTATGCCGAAGGCTGCCGAGCGGTCATCGATCAGGTCGAGACCATCGAGGCATCGGTGGCCAACAGTTCGGTGGATCCATCGGGCACGCTGAAGCTCGTGGCGTCCGCGTCGTTTTCATTGCTCGGCCTCACGCCGATGCTGCGCGAATTTCGCGAGCGCTATGCAAACGTCAAGCTGCGCCTGACGCTGCTGCATCGTCCGGTCGATCTCGTTGCGGAAGGTTTCGATGTCGGCATCGTCGTGCCGCAGCTGGTCAGTAGCGGCATGCTCATCAACCGCCCGCTGGTCAGCGTGGCGGCGGTGCTCGTCGCGTCGCCCGGATATCTTTCTCGACGCGGCACTCCCGCGCGTCCCGCCGCGCTGGCGCAACACGAGTTTCTTGCGCCGTCAGCGGACATTCACGGTTCGACGTGGTCCTTCATCGGACCTTCGGGCATGCTGGAAAGCGTCGCGCTCGATCCCACCTACACCGTAAACAGTTCGCATATGTTGCGGCAGGCCGCGCTCGCCGAAATGGGCATCGCCGTGCTGCCCGAGAGCTATGTGGCGCAGGACATCGGCACCGGCGCACTCGTGCGTCTGCTGCCGGGTTATTCACTCAAGGATGCACAGAAGGAAGTGTCGATCGTCTATCCAGGCCGCCGGCATGTGTCGGCCAAAACGCGCGCCTTCGTAGATTTCGCGCTGACCTATTTCCGCGAGCGCGAATCAGTCAACGCGAACCTCGCGCCGCCGGCTGAATAGGAACTGCGAACGCGGCGCGCGTTACGCCGCGTCACCCGATCAGAGAATCGTGGCGCACTGTTCCAGGATGCGCTCCAGGAGCTGTTCGCATCGCGCGATCAGCGCAAGTCCTTCGCGACGGCGGGCACCTCGCGTTTTCGTTGGCAGGTCCCGGCGAAAGTCCTCCAGTGCACCAAGCAACGGTCGATACTGCAACACACTGGCCGCCCCGACAACTCGATGATGCCAATCGCGCAGATCATCCACCGTGCCACGATCGAGCAGTCGGCGAAGCGCGGCGAGATCGTCCCGGAACGACGAGACGAACGCATCCAGCAACGCCTTCACCGTGGCTTCGCTGCCCCATAGTTGCGCCATCGCGCCCAGATCGAGCTCGTCATCCTCGCGCGGCGACACGGATTCGTCTTGCGGTGCGTGCGGAGCGGGAACAGTCGCGGCGCTGTCGGTCACCCACCAGCGGTTCAGATGCTCGCGCAAGGTGGCGAGCCGCGTAGGCTTCACGAGGCAATGATCCATGCCCGCCTCGCGGCATCGGCGCAACTCGTCGGGTGCGGTGCTCGCCGTAATGCCGAGAATCGGCAGCCGACGCGCCGTGCTCGCCTCATCCGCGCGGATGCGACGCGCGAGCTCGTAACCCGTCATGTTCGGCATGTGGCAATCGGTGATCAGAAAGCCGTAGCGCGTATTCGCAAGCGCCGCGAGCGCCTCGACGCCGTCATGCACGACATCGCAGGCGAAGCCGAGCAACGAAAGCTGATGACGGATCAATTCCTGATTCACCGGGTGATCCTCGGCGACGAGTACGAGCTTGCCGCCGCGTAGCGCGTCGCCGCGATCGGGCGCCGCCATTTTCGTGTCGTGACTTAGCACCACGCCGGACGCGATCTGCGGCATGCCGGTCAGCGCGGCGACGCATGCCGCGCCGAGTCCATGCCATGAAATCGGATTGACGCTCACGCGAATGTCGTCTTCGAGAATGCGGTAGCCGGTCGGCTTCGGCTTCTCGGTCACGTGAATCACACGCGAACCGAGCGGCACGGCGTTCTCGTGCGTATCGCTCAGAAAGACGATCTGGACGTCTTCGAGCGATGTGGGTTCCGAGCGCGCGAGTTCGCAGGGCGCATAACGCTGCAACACGAGGCCGAGCGCCTCGCCATAATGCATGAGCGCCGACGCCACGCGGTCGTCGTCGATCGCGATGATGCCGCGCTTGCCGCGCAATCCGTCGATTTGATAGTGCAGCGTCTCGATGGGCATCGCGAGACGCACGTTCATGGCCGTGCCGACACCGATCGCGCTCTCGAGACTCATCGTTCCGCCCATCAGTTCGACGAGACGATTACAGATGGTCAGCCCGAGCCCGGTGCCGCCGAAGCGGCGCGTCGTGGACGTTTCCGCCTGCACGAAGGGTTCGAAGAGGCTCTGCTGGGCCTCAGCCGCAATGCCGATGCCGGTATCCCTGACGCACAGTTCGATCACCTGCTCCGCGTCGCGCTGTTCCACTGCGCGAACGTGCAGCGCTACATCGCCCTTGATCGTGAACTTGATCGCGTTGCTCATCAGGTTGAAGATGACCTGCCTGAGACGCACACTGTCGCCCCGCACCTGCGCAGCCACTTCCGGCGCCACGTCGACGCGTACGCGCAACCCCTTTTCATGCGCTCGTCCGGCAAGCAGGCCGATGGCGCTATCTACGAGCTCGCGCAGATCGATCGGCGTCGACTCGATCGTCAGGCGCCCGGCCTCGATCTTCGAATAGTCGAGGAGATCGTCCAGAATCTGCAGGAGCGCGCTCGCGGAATCCTGAATCATGCCGAGCATCTGGGATTGATCCGGATTCAGCGGCGTGTTCTCTAGCACTTCGACGAGGCCGAGGACGCCGTTCATCGGCGTGCGGATCTCGTGGCTCATCATCGCCAGGAAATTGTCTTTCGCGCGTGAAGCAGCCTCGGCGGTATCGCGCGCGCGTGCGAGTTCTTCCGCGCGCGCGTGCTCCACGCTGGCGTCGGCCCAGTACCCGCTCCACACCACGCCGCCGTCGTCTTCGCGGTGCGCGACGAGATCGGCGCGAATCCAGCGCCTCACACCTTCGATGGTCGAACGGAACTCGGTATGAAGCGGTTCGAGCGTGCGCGCCGAGGTCTCGATTTCGGCGAGCAGACGCGCGCTGTCCTCGAGGTTGACGTGCGTCAACGCGTGAATCGGATCATCGGCCAGCGCGATGACATCGAGCCCGAGCAGTTGACGGGTGTCCCCATCGATATAAGGAAGGCTGTACGTGCCATCGCTCGCGCGGCGCAACTGAAACACGACCGCGGGCAACGAACGCGTCACGTCGTGAAGGCGCCGCTCGGTCTGCCGCGCGCGGGTTTCGGCGTCGCGTATGTCGGTGATGTCGATCATCGTGCCGACGACGCCCGCGCGCTCGCCATTCGACGCGGTGAACGCGCCCGTCCAGAAAAGACCGCAGCGCGACAGGTTCTGCTGGTCGCAGAATTCGGCTTCGACTTCCTGCCGCTGACCGGTGGTCAGCGTCGCGTGCGTCAGTTCGTGCAGCAGCCGGCTGTGCTCCGCGCCCCACGCCGTCACATCGAGACTCGTGCGGCCGAGAATGTCCTCGCGCCGCACGCCGAGCGCTTCCTCGAACGCGCGGTTCACCGCGATGTAGCGGTTCTCCATGTCCTTCGCGATGAGCGGGTACGGCACGACCTCCATCATCGTTTGCTGGAAACTGAGTTGCGTCGCGAGACGCTGTTCGGTTTCCACGCGCCGGTTCATTTCCTGTTGCAGACGGATGAATGCGCGAAGGGTCACGAACAACACGGCAGCAATGCCGATCAGCGCCGGCAACAGGCGCAGCGCCGTGATGTTCCAGCCCGCGAAGCCGAGCGCCGTGGTCTTGGCGGCGGCGGAGCCGGGCTCGGGGATTTGCGTGAACGCCCGCTTGATCAATTCATCGAGCGGGTGCAGTTCGGACTGCATGGCGTAGTTCAGGCGTCCGGGCGGACTGGAAGCCACGATCATGTCGATCTCACCGCGCTGAAATGCGGTCGTCGCCTGGGTCCAGTCATCAAAGGGCTTCGGATCGAACGTGACGCCAAGCGACGCCTCGATTTTTCCGAGCACCACCCGTGGCGGTTCGAGCGACGCGTCCTCTGCCTGGCTTCCTTCGATTACGCCAACCGCGATCGGCTTCAATGCGCGTAAATAACTGCGCTCGGATTCGTCCAACCCGACGGTTGCAGTTTCGTGATGCGCGTCCGTGTGGACCTCGGCGGTGGCCGACGCAACGCCGGCGTGCATGCCGGGCGGAGCGGAATAGCAATAAGGTGGGGCGATGAGGCAGAGTAAAAGAAGACAACGCCCGAACAATGATCTCAATGCGAACCCCCTGGATGCGGGCCGACGCTTGCAACGACAGTCGCATCGCCGGCTGAGCAAGGCCGCGAGGACACCGGCTCGTCACATGTGACGCCGCCGTCCGCGCGCTTGGTGCTTGCCTGTCGAATGCAAAGGATTTGAGTCTGAACTGCAACGGATCAGGATCGAATCGGAACCGTCCCAATTTGCACAGAAAATAAGCATGCGCGGCCGTCGACGCAGGGTCAGACCAGACCGATCTGCCGCAGATAGGCGACCAGTTCGCCTTCGCTCTCGAGCCCCAGCTTGCGCATGCCGCTTCGCTTTTGTGTCGCGATGGTCTTGCGGCTTCGCCCGAAATGTTCGGCGATCTCATGCACCAGAAGGCCGCTGGCATAGAGCTGAAACACTTCCCACTCGCGCCGGCTCAACACGCCCGCTCGCGCCGGCGATGTGACCGGCAGATGACGCACCGCCGCCGCCACGCTCGGAGAAAGGAAGCAGCCACCCGCTTCGACCACGGATATCGCCTCGCCGAGGCATGCGAGACCGTCACGCTTGTCGATGACGCCGTCCACGCCAATCTGGACGAGTCCCGCCAGCATGCGAGTCTGGGAAATCATCGTGAGCACGATGACTCTCGGTCTACGCTCCTGCCACGCCAGGCGCCTGAGAAATCCGATCGAACTATTCTCGCCATCGATACCGCGCATGCCGATATCCGAAAAGACGAAATCGCATGGCGTGGTATCGAGCGCCTCGGCGAGTTCCAACGTGTCGCGCGCAGTGGCCACGATTCGGACTGCCCCGTCACGCTCCAGAAAGCTTTGAATGCCTTTGACGACGACCGGATGGTCGTCGGCAACGATCGCCCTAAGCGGCGCTTTTTTTCTCATTTTTGTGCGTATTGTTGAGATTGTCCGGCACACATCGGCCCTCTACGGACCGTGCGTCTTCTCCTCCGGTTTTTGACCAACCGCCGCTAGATCAAGCCGCTATCCGCGATGAAACGATAAAGATCGGCGTCCGTCGAGAGATCCAGCTTTCGCATGGCCGCGCATTTTTGTGCGCTGATCGTCTTCACGCTGCGGTCCAGTTCTTTCGCGATCTCGGTGACGTTCGCGCCGCGCGCGTAGCGCTCGATGACTTCGAGTTCGCGGCTCGTGAGCCTCTGCCGAATGAACCGCGCGTGACTTTCGGCATCCGCGAGTGCCAGAGTGCGGCGTATGGCGGGTCCGAGGTAAGTCTCGTTGGCGATGACCGAAACAATGGCCACATAGATCAGATCGAGCCGGTCTTCCTTGCTGAGGAACGCCTGGGCTCCCGCTTCCAGCGCCTTTTTGACGATCGCCGCGTCGTCGCTGCGGGACAGCACGATGGTGCGGACATCCGGATACTGGTTCGCCACATGCTGGATCAGTTCGATGCCATCGCCATGGCGTCCGCCCGGCATGAAGAAGTCGATGATTGCCACATCGCACTCGTGCCGCGCGAGCGACTCGTCGAGCTGCGAGGAATTCGTGCTGCGACTCACCACTTCGACATTGGGAAAACTCCCAGCAAGGCGCTCGATCGCGAGGATGACGAGTGGATGATCATCCGCTATCGCGAGCCTGATCCGTTTAGCGTGCGAGAACACCTGGCTCCCGTTCCCGAATTCCATCGACTCAAACCCCTTCGCTTCGCGCGAAATCAAATCCACATCCAAAAACGAAGCACAAGCATCGGATACCGAAACATTGAGATACATAAGATGCATCCGAAATAAAACAAACAAAAATCATCCCAGTCCGCGTGCGCGAACAAATGCGAACAATCCGGGGTCGTTCCTGACCCCGAGCTTATTCATCGCGTCGCGTTTCTGACGACTGATGGTGCGAACGTCGCGATCGAGCTCTTTCGCGATCTCCGTGATCGAATGCCCCTTGGCGAACAGCCGCACGACTTCGATCTCCCTCGGCGAAAGCCGCGGCTCTTCCGAGGAAAAGTCCGTCTCGGTGCCCGCCTCGGCGAGCGCGGCGGAGAACGACGCACTCACGAACCGCCGCCCGACACTCGCATGCCGCACAGCCGTCGCCACGAGCTCGATCGGCTCGGCTTTGTTGACGAGGCTGGTCGCGCCGGCGTTCAGAATGGAGCGCAAAATCGCTACATTACTTACGCTGGTCAGCACAACGATGCTGATGTCTGCAAAATCCTGTCTCACCTTGCGAATCAACAGCAATCCGTCGTTCGCATCGACACCCGGCTCGGGCATGGCGAAATCCGTGACGAGAACATCGCACGGCTTGATAGCAAGTTCGGACAACAACGTGCTCGCGTTATTTGCCTCACCGACGACTTCCATTCCGTCGTCGCCTGCAAAGAGCGCTTTCATTCCGAGAAGAACGAAAGGATGATCGTCAGCCAGTACGATTCGAAGCTTCAAGAGGCCCCCGGTCATTTTGTGGGTTTTTGAAATTTGCTCGCGGCGGCGAGCCCGCCCGTGGAAATACTCCACGTCAGCAGCCTTGACCACACTTTTCATTGAGTTGGTGTTTACCGAACCGCGTTAAACAAACACATCAAAAACGGCCAAACTCAATGACATAAAGCAAATAAGTAGTGCTTTTATTCTCTTGAATAATTGCTTCAAAAATAGGATGCGATTAATTCGCATACCATAGGAAAAGTCTGATTAGGCTCCCGCAAAATTTCGACTTCGAATCGAGTTGCACCAGGTCAAAGACGCGACGGCGAGAGATTAATATGCGGCAGAGGAAAACGGGGCGTGCCCCGCCATAATTCAGACAGCGCCTTGCCGGAATGAAAAAAATGGGCCGTGGGCTATTAGAGCCGAGACTCATCGTTCCGAACGGTTCGTGCGAGCTCGGATGGGGACGCGTAAATTGGACAGGCGCGAACGACCCATGCCGTGTTTTGGCGAAGCGTCATTTCGATATTTATTGAAATATCGAACGCCGTGCGGTATCGTCCACACCATGGACTCGAACCTCGTCGTACGCGCGCTCGGCGCGCTCGCTCATGAATCGCGGCTCGCGGTGTTCCGAACGCTCGTCGTCGCGGGCCCCGGAGGCATGGCCGCTGGCGAGATCGCGCAGCAGGTCGGACTCGCGCCCTCGAGTCTGTCGTTTCACCTCAAGGATCTCTCGCACGCGGAACTCGTCACCCCGCGCCAGGAAGGTCGCTATGTTTTCTACTCGGCCAACTTCGGGGCGATGAACAGCCTGATTGGCTTCCTCACGGAGAACTGCTGCGCGGGCGCGCCGTGCGACGCCAGCGGGATGCCGAACTGCTGCGGAGATTCGGCATGAAGCGCGTTCACATCCGTGTGTCGGTTGCTGCGCGCGATCGGCGAGCGAGCCGTCGCGGAATCCAATGAGCACGACCGACCCCACGCGCGCTAACGCTGCCTCGACGATCGGCTTCTTCGAGCGATACCTGACCGTTTGGGTGGCGCTGTGCATCGTCGCGGGCATCGGCCTCGGACAGATTTTTCCGGGACTCTTTCACGCGATTGGCAATATGGAAGTCTCGCAGGTCAACTTGCCGGTTGGCGTTTTGATCTGGGTGATGATCATTCCGATGCTGGTCAAGATCGATTTCTCCGCGCTCGCGCAGGTCGGCGCCCACTGGCGGGGCATCGGCGTGACCTTGCTCGTGAACTGGCTGGTCAAACCGTTTTCGATGGCGCTGCTCGGATGGATTTTCGTGCGCCACGTGTTTGCCGCCTGGCTGCCCGCCGACCAGCTCGACAGCTACATCGCAGGTTTGATTCTGCTGGCAGCCGCACCCTGCACCGCGATGGTCTTCGTGTGGTCGCAGTTGTGCAAAGGCGACCCGTACTTCACGCTCTCGCAAGTGGCGCTGAACGACGCGATCATGATCGTTGCGTTCGCTCCGCTCGTGGCGCTGCTGCTCGGATTGTCGTCGATCACGGTGCCCTGGGGCACGCTGATCGTTTCGGTCGGACTGTACATCATCATTCCGGTGCTGCTCGCGCAGTGGCTGCGCAAGCGTCTGATGGCCAGAGGCGCGGCGCGTTTCAGGGTGACGGTCGCCCGCCTGGGCCCGTGGTCGATTGCTGCGCTCCTCGCAACACTCGTACTGCTGTTCGGTTTTCAGGGCGAGGCGATCGTGCGAGAACCGCTCGTCATTGCGATGCTCGCCGTGCCTATCCTGATTCAGGTGTTTTTCAATTCGGGCCTCGCTTATCTGCTCAATCGCCGCCTTGGCGTCGCGCATTGCGTCGCTGGACCGTCGAGCCTGATCGGCGCAAGCAACTTCTTCGAGCTGGCCGTCGCCACGGCCATCAGTCTGTTCGGCTTTCAATCGGGCGCGGCACTCGCCACGGTCGTCGGTGTGCTCATCGAGGTGCCGGTGATGCTGCTGGTGGTGGGCGTCGTCAATCGTTCGCAACGCTGGTACGAAGCCGCCTGACCACTTTCCACAGACATGTTTCCAGATCTCCCGAATCTCAACGCTGCCCACACCGACATCCCCGACAGCGAGAAGCTGCAGCCCCGATCGATTTCGACACACGCGCCGCGAATCCTGTTGCTATATGGCTCACTGCGACCGACGTCGTATAGTCGTTTTCTCACGCTGGAGGCCGAGCGTCTGCTGCAAACGTTCGGTGCCGACACTCGTGTGTTCGATCCTTCCGGCCTGCCGATGGTCGACAGCGTGTCAGCCGATCATCCGAAGGTGGTCGAACTGCGCAAGCTCTCCGAGTGGTCTGAAGGACAGGTATGGTGCAGCCCCGAACGGCACGGCACGCTCGCCGCCGTGTTCAAGAACCAGATCGACTGGTTGCCGCTGGAGTCAGCCGGAATTCGACCGACCCAAGGCCGCACGCTCGCCGTCATGCAGGTATGCGGCGGTTCGCAGTCGTTCAATGCGGTGAACGCGTTGCGCGTGCTCGGCCGCTGGATGCGTATGGTCACCATCCCCAATCAATCGTCGGTGGCCAAGGCCTGGCAGGAGTTCGACGAGACCGGCCGGATGAAGCCTTCGTCCTACTACGATCGCGTCGTCGATGTGATGGAAGAACTCGTGAAGTTCACACTGCTGGTTCGTGACCGATCGGACTACCTCACGAACCGCTACAGCGAACGCAAGGAAGCGCAGCCGGAAGAGGCAAGCTCGCTCGCGGCGATCGCGATGGAACGCGAATGATGCCGGCCATTTTGTCCGCGCAGGTAAAGAAAAACCCCGCGCGAAGGCGGGGTCGATCTTTACACTCTCGGTTACGAAACTTCAGAACGGAATATCGTCGTCCATGTCGTCGAAGCCGCCGCCCGCCGGCGCGCTCGGGCGGCTCGAACCGCCACCCGCGCCACCAGCGCCGCCGCCGCTCGGGCGTCCGCCGGCAGGGGCCCGGCCGCCACCACCGCCGCCGCCGGAGCGCTCCATCGGTGCGCTGCGGCTGTAGCCGCCGTCATCGCCGCCAGCGCCCGCGCCGCCGCGGCCGCCGAGCATCTGCATCTGATCGGCGACGATTTCGGTCGAGTAACGCTCCTGGCCCGACTGATCGGTCCATTTGCGCGTACGGATGCGCCCTTCGATATACACCGACGAGCCCTTCTTCAAATACTCGTTGACGATCTCGGCGAGCCGGCCGAAGAACGCCACACGATGCCACTCCGTGAGTTCCTTGAATTCGCCGGAGCCTTTGTCCTTGTAGCGGTCCGTCGTCGCGAGACGGATATTGGCCACGGCGTCGCCGCTCGGGAGATAGCGGGTTTCCGGGTCGGCGCCCAGATTGCCCACGAGAATGACCTTGTTGACTGATGCCATGATTTCTCCGGTAGATTCCTTGCTAACTGTCAACCGTACGATGCGATTGGCCGATCCCGTCTTCAGACGTGACGTCGGCTGCACCGCGCCGGTTTGATTCGATGGTTCAAAAATTCTCTCAGGCCGCGCGCTCGGTCCGGCGTGGCGGCGGCTTCATCCAGGCCGCGACCAGTAGCCACGCGAGCACCAGCCCCGAACAGGCGAAGAACACCGCGCTCGGCCCGTCGAGCTTGAGCAGCCAGCCGCCGATCACCCCGCCCATGGCAAGGCCGATCGACTGCGTCGTGTTGTACACGCCCGCTGCCGCGCCCTTTCTCGTGCCCGGCGCGAGTTTCGACACCAGCGAAGGCTGCGACGCCTCCAGCACGTTGAAGCCGAGAAAGTACACGAACAGAATGGCGGCCACTGACCACAGCGTATGAGGAGCGGCGCCCAATAACAACTGGCCGATCAGGATAAGCCCGATCGCACTCAGCATGACGCTCTTCATTTTTCCACGTTTCTCGGCGGCGATGATGGCCGGCACCATCATGACGAACGCGAGCGCCATCACGGGCAGGTAAATCTTCCAGTGCGACGCGACCGGCAGGCCGCCTTCCTCGAGAATGCGCGGCACGACGAGAAACAGCGCGGTCTGCGTGGCGTGCAGCACGAGCACGCCGAAGTTCAGACGCAGCAATTCGACGTTGTGCAGCACTTCGGCGAAAGGCGCCTTGACGTGAACGGGATGCGCCGGCGGATCGGGCACGACCCAGAAGACCACGCCGACGGCAAGAATCGACAGCACGCCGATCACCGTGAAAAGCCCGCTCATGCCGACCCAATGGAACACGATCGGCGCGCCGACAATCGCCACCGCGAACGACACGCCGATGCTGCCGCCAACCATTGCCATCGCCTTGGTGCGGTTTTCCTCGTGCGTCAGGTCCGCGATGAACGCGATCACCGCCGACGACACCGCGCCCATGCCCTGAATCACGCGCCCCGCGATGATCCACGTCATCGAGTGCCCGACAGCCGCGACGAAACTGCCGAGCGCGAACACCAGCAGACCGAACGCGATGACCGGCTTGCGTCCGAACTTGTCGGACACCCAGCCGTAGAAGATATAGAGCATCGATTGCGTAACGCCGTACGCGCCGAGCGCGATGCCGACGAGCAGCACGTTGTCTCCGCCGGGGATGGTTTTCGCGTAGATGGAAAACACCGGCATGATCATGAAGAGCCCGAGCATGCGCAGGGCGAAGATCGCGGCGAGCGACACGGTCGCGCGCAGTTCCGGCGCGCTCAGACGTGTGGACGTGGCAGACGGATTGGACATCAGAAACGGGAATTGGATGAGAGTCGCGTCTGGCCTGGCCTGCGGCGCAGCCAGGCGCGGTCGCCTTGTTCTTGCTCGAAACGGCACTATATGGGCCACACGGCCTGGGCCCGCCGCGTGCCTCGCCAGCAAGCCCCCGCGCCGGCCGATCGCCGCGCATCCGGCCCTTCGGGCTCGGGCGCTGCGCCCTTTAAAAGTCGTTATAGTAGCAGGTTTGGCCCCCTCTCTTTCCGCCCGGCACAGGCAACATGGCCCGCCGGGGCGGATGAAAGCGCCGCTGAAAACACCAGAGAGAACCCCGGAACACACTCGTGGAAGAAATTCGCATTCGTGGGGCTCGCACCCACAATCTGAAGAACGTCAATCTCGACTTGCCGCGCCACAAGCTGATTGTGATCACGGGGCTGTCCGGGTCGGGCAAGTCGTCGCTCGCATTTGATACGCTGTACGCGGAAGGTCAACGCCGTTACGTCGAAAGTCTTTCGGCGTACGCGCGGCAATTCTTGCAGCTGATGGAAAAGCCGGACGTCGATCTGATCGAAGGTCTGTCGCCTGCCATTTCCATCGAGCAGAAAGCGACTTCGCACAATCCGCGATCGACCGTCGGCACCGTCACCGAAATCCACGACTATCTGCGTCTCCTGTACGCGCGCGTCGGCACGCCGTATTGCCCGGATCATCTGATTCCGCTGGAGGCGCAAAGCGTCTCGCAGATGGTCGATGCCGCGCTCGCGCTGCCCGAGGAAACCAAGCTGATGATCCTCGCGCCCGTCGTCGCGGATCGCAAGGGCGAGCACGTCGAATTGTTCGAGGAAATGCAGGCGCAGGGTTTCATCCGTTTTCGCATCCGCTCGGGCGGCGGCACGGCGAACGAGGGCGTCGCGAAAATCTACGAAGTCGATTCGCTGCCCAAGCTCAAAAAGAACGACAAGCACACGATCGATGTCGTGATCGACCGCCTGAAAGTGCGGCCCGACATGAAGCAGCGTCTCGCGGAATCGTTCGAAACGGCGCTGCGTCTCGCCGACGGCCGCGCGATCGCGCTCGAAATGGACACCGAAAAGGAAAAGCTCTTCAGCTCGAAGTTCGCGTGCCCGATCTGCTCGTACTCGCTGCCGGAACTGGAACCGCGCCTCTTCTCGTTCAACAATCCGATGGGCGCGTGCCCCGAGTGCGACGGGCTCGGCCAGATCACCTTCTTCGATCCGAAGCGCGTGGTCGCGCACCCGTCGCTGTCGCTGGCGGCAGGCGCGGTGAAAGGCTGGGACCGGCGCAATCAGTTCTATTTCCAGATGCTGCAGAGCCTCGCGGCATTCTACGAATACGAGATCGACGCGCCGTTCGAGGATCTGCCCGAAAAAGTGCGCAAGATCCTTCTGTACGGGTCCGGCAAGCAGGCGATTCCGTTTTCGTACATCAACGAGCGCGGACGCGCGTCGGTGCGTGAGCATGCGTTCGAAGGGATCATCCCGAATCTCGAGCGGCGCTACCGCGAGACGGATTCGGCCGCCGTGCGCGAGGAACTCGCGAAATACCAGAACAATCAGCCGTGCCCGGCGTGCGAAGGCACGCGTCTGCGGCGCGAGGCGCGTTTCGTGAAAGTCGGCGCGGACGAGCAGGCGCGCGGCATCTACGAAATCAGCGGCTGGCCGCTGCGCGACGCGCTCGGCTACTTCCAGACGCTTCGGCTCGAAGGCGCGAAGGGCGAAATCGCCGACAAGGTGGTCAAGGAAATCGTCGCGCGGCTCTCGTTCCTGAACAACGTCGGGCTGGATTATCTGTCGCTGGAACGCAGCGCCGAAACGCTGTCCGGCGGCGAGGCGCAGCGCATCCGGCTGGCATCGCAGATCGGCTCCGGGCTCACCGGCGTGATGTACGTGCTCGACGAGCCGTCCATCGGCCTGCATCAGCGCGACAACGACCGGCTCATCAATACGCTCAAGCATCTGCGCGATATCGGCAATTCGGTGATCGTCGTCGAACATGACGAGGACATGATCCGCATGGCCGATTATGTCGTCGACATGGGGCCGGGCGCGGGCGTGCACGGCGGCGTGATCGTCGCCCAGGGCACGCCGGTTCAGGTGCAGAAAGACGCCAATTCGATCACCGGCCAGTATCTGTCCGGCAAGCGCACGATCGGCTACCCCGCCGAGCGCACCGCGCCGGACGAGCGCATGCTGCGCATCGCCGAGGCGCACGGCAACAATCTGAAGCGCGTGACGCTGGATCTGCCTGTCGGACTTTTGACCTGCGTGACGGGCGTGTCCGGCTCGGGCAAGTCCACACTTATCAACGACACCCTTCAGCACGCGGTCGCGCAGCACCTGTACGGCTCCTCGACGGAGCCGGCGCCGTACGAGTCGATCGAAGGTCTTGAGCACTTCGACAAGGTGATCGCCGTCGATCAATCTCCGATCGGCCGCACGCCGCGCTCGAATCCGGCAACCTACACCGGCCTTTTCACGCCGATCCGCGAGCTTTTCGCGGGCGTGCCGGCGGCGAAGGAGCGCGGCTACGACCCCGGCCGCTTCTCGTTCAACGTCAAGGGCGGACGCTGCGAGGCGTGCCAGGGCGACGGCGTGCTGAAGGTGGAAATGCACTTTCTGCCCGATGTCTACGTGCCCTGCGACGTGTGCCACGGCAAGCGCTACAACCGCGAAACGCTGGAAATCCAGTACAAGGGCAAAAACATCAGCGAGGTGCTGGACCTGACGGTCGAGTCCGCGCACGAGTTCTTCAAGGTGGTGCCGGTGGTCGCGCGCAAGCTGAAAACGCTGCTCGACGTCGGTCTCGGCTATATCCGGCTCGGCCAGTCCGCGACCACGCTGTCGGGCGGCGAGGCCCAGCGCGTCAAGCTTTCGCTGGAACTGAGCAAGCGCGATACCGGTCGGACGCTGTACATACTCGATGAACCGACGACCGGTCTGCACTTCCACGACATCGCGCTTTTGCTCGAAGTGATCCATCGGCTGCGAGATCAGGGCAACACGGTCGTCATCATCGAGCATAATCTCGACGTAATCAAAACCGCCGACTGGGTGATCGATCTCGGTCCGGAAGGCGGCGCGGGTGGCGGGCAGATCATCGCGCAGGGGACGCCGGAACAGGTCGCGAAATCGAAAGCGAGTTTTACCGGCAGATATCTGGCACCCTTGTTGCAACGAGCCAAATCAGCGGCCTGAGCGCCGGCGCAGGGGCGCCGCGCCAGACCGTGGGGATGCGCCGCGCGCGCCGCGGCACGAATAACCGTCGTACGCAGCAGGGGAAAGGAACGCAGTCATGGCGAAGCGCAACGAAGCGGCCAACGAGGAGGCACGGGTACGGGACCTGCCGACGCGCCACGTCAGGCTGACGAGCGACATGAGCTTGCCGAAGCTGTCGGCGGTGGAAATCGGCAGCTATATCCTCGCGCTCCTGGCGCTGTACCTCACGCTCAGGCTGCAACTGCTCGGCGGCATGCTCGCCGGCATGCTGGTGTTTCAGCTCACGCACATGATGGCGCCCGTGATCGAGCGTCACGTCGTGAGCAAGGGCGCGCGGCTCATCGCGGTCGGGCTGATCTCCGCGATCATCGTCGGCGGATTGACCGGCGCGACGATCGCCACCATCGAACATTTCGAGCGCGATTTCCCCAGCCTGCAAAAACTGCTCGATCAGCTGATGAGCATCACGTCCAGCGCGCGCCTCAGTGTGCCGGACTGGATCGCGAATTATCTGCCCGTGGACACCGTGCAGATGAAGGACAAAGCCACCGAACTGATGCACAAGCACGCCGAAATGCTGCAGCAAGGCGGCAAGGAAATGGCGCGCGGCTTCGGGCATATCGTGATCGGCATGATCGTCGGCGCGATCATCGCGGTCAGCGCGCCGCGCGCGATGCATCATCGGCTGCCGCTGTCCACGGCGCTCGTCGCGCGCGTGTCGCGCTTCGCCGACGCCTTCCGCCGCATCGTGTTCGCGCAGATCAAGATTTCGGCGATCAACGCCGTCTTCACCGCGCTGTATCTGCTCGTCGCGCTGCCGCTCTTTCACGAGCGGCTGCCGCTTTCGAAGACGCTGGTGCTGATCACGTTCATCGTCGGGCTGTTGCCGGTGGTCGGCAATCTGATTTCGAACACGATCATCGTCGGGATTTCGCTGTCGGTGTCGTTCGGCACCGCGGTCGCGTCGCTCGCGTTCCTCATCCTGATCCACAAGCTCGAATATTTCCTGAACGCGCGCATCATCGGCGGGCAGATCGAGGCGCGCGCGTGGGAACTGCTTCTCGCAATGCTCGCGATGGAAGCGGCGTTCGGCATTCCAGGCGTAATCGCCGCGCCGATTTTCTACGGATATATCAAGCGCGAGCTGATTTATCTGCGGCTCGTCTGAAACGTCGTCCGCAAATGAAAACGCCCGCAAGCATCTTGCGGGCGTTTTCGCGTCTGAAGCACCTTTAACGGAACACGACAGTCTTGTGTCCGTTCAGCAGAATGCGATGCTCCGCGTGCCATTTCACCGCGCGCGCGAGCGTCACGCATTCGACATCGCGGCCGATCGCCGTCAGCTGATCCGGCGTCATATTGTGGTCGACGCGCTCCACTTCCTGCTCGATGATCGGGCCTTCGTCGAGATCGGAGGTCACGTAGTGCGCGGTCGCGCCGATCAGCTTCACGCCGCGATCGAACGCCTGATAGTACGGCTTCGCGCCCTTGAAGCTCGGCAGGAACGAATGATGGATATTGATCGCGCGGCCCGCGAGCTGCTCGCACATGTTCGCCGAGAGGATCTGCATGTAGCGCGCGAGCACGACGAGATCGGTATCGTGCTGATCGACGATTTCCAGCACGCGCGCTTCCTGCGCGGCCTTCGCTTCGGGCGTCGACTTCAGGAGCGGCAGATGATGGAACGGGATATCGTAGCTCGCGGCGAGCTGATAGAAATCCTTGTGATTCGAGATGATCGCCGGAATCTCGATCTGCAACTGGCCGGTGCGATAACGAAACAGCAGATCGTTCAGGCAATGACCGATCTTCGACACCATGATGACGACGCGCGGCTTCACCGACGCATCATGCAACTCCCAGCGCATGCCGAATTCATCGGCGAGATCGGTGAAGGACTTGCGCAGCGCTTCGAGGCCGGGATCGCCGCCGACTTCCTGAAAATGCACGCGCATGAAGAACTCGCCGGTGCGGCTGTCGCCGAACTGCGCCGAGTCGAGGATATTGGCGCCGAGGTTGAACAGGAAGCCGGACACGGCATGCACGATCCCCGGACGATCCGGGCACGACAACTTCAGATAGAAACTATGTTCGGTCGACATGACCTTTCCTCGTTCGTTTGATTCTTGATGTTCAGAGCGGCGGCGGATCGAGCAGCGCGGCGATGCCTTCGCACGCGTCTTCGTCGATCCACTGGTGGCGCAGCATGCAGTCGAGCGTCGCGAGACTGGCGTCGACCGTGAGCGCGCCTTCTTCGATCCAACGCGCGACATCTTCGATGCGCGCGAGACGATGCTCGCCGACTTCGCCATCCTGATTGCGCGGCGCGAAATCGGGCGGCAGACAGACGTCGTAGACGAAGATCTGCTCGGCCTGCGTGCCCTCGGGCAAGGACTGCAGCACATGGAAGGTGCGGCCGCGCGCGGCGGTTTGCGCGAGTTCCGCGCGCATGCCCGCCTCTTCCCAGCATTCCTTCACGAGCGTGGGCATCAGCTCGAAGCCCCAGCCGATACCGCCCGCCACGATGTTGTCGAGCATGCCGGGATCGGTCGCCTTGGTGTCGCTGCGGCGCGCGATCCACAACTGCGGCGCCTTATCCCGATATTTTACGATGCCGTTCAGATGCACCGCGTAGGTCATCGTGCCGAAGAAGCGCGATGCCGCACGCTCGATGAACGCGAGCGGCGGCGCGTCGAAGTCGTTGCGGATCGCGTAGGTTTCGTCGCGCCAGCCCAGTATTTTTCCTTCGGCGTAAAGCGCGCCGATGACCGCGCCGAGCGCGGCGCTGCGCGTATTCACATCGGCGAGCGATGCATGCAGGCGAACCGATGCCGCGTCGATGTCGAACACGTCCGGCCAGCGGCGCAGCGCGTCGACATCCGTATGGCGAATCCAGCCGACGCGTTCAGCGCCGATGAAAAACGGCGCGTGTGCGGTAGCGTCGAAACGGCGCGCGGCGAGGATGGCGGGCAAAGTCATGCGCAAACCCTCAGTCGCGCAACGCGACGCGAATACCCAGCGCGATGAACGTCACGCCCGCGAGCCGGTCGAGCCACACGCCCAGGCGCGGACGGCGCTTCAGCCACGCGCCGATCATCCCCGCGCCGAGGCCGAACAGCGAAAACACGACGACCGTCTGCAACATGAACACGCCGCCCAGTTCGAACATCTGCAGCATCACGCCTTGCGCGCCGTGCGGATCGACGAACTGCGGCAGGAACACGATGAAGAACAGCGTGACTTTCGGATTCAGCATGTTGCCGATCACGCTCTGACGGAACACCGTCGAAAGCGGCTGGCTCGGACGCTCGTGCGCAGTCGCGAGACCATGACTGCGCAGCGCCTTGATGCCGATCCACACCAGATACGCCGCGCCCGCGAGCTTCACCGCCTGAAACGCCATGGGCGACGAACGCAGCAGCGCCGCGATGCCGAGCGCCGCGAGCGTCGTATGGAAGATCACGCCGAAAGCGAAGCCGAGCGCGGCGACGACGCCCGCGAGACGCCCTTGCGAAATGCCGCGCGCCAGCACCTGAAGATTGTCCGGACCGGGCGCGACGGTAATCGCGACAGAAGCCGCCAGAAAGAGCAGGAAGTTGGGCATCTCAATGTCCGCCGAATTCGCACACGGTATAGAGCGGCACGCCGTTTTCGCGCAGCAGCTTCGAGCCGCCGAGATCCGGCAAATCGATGATTGCCGCCGCTTCCACCACATTCGCGCCGAGCCGTTCTAGCAGAATCTTGCCCGCCATCATGGTGCCGCCGGTCGCGACCAGATCGTCGACGATCACCACGCGATCGCCCGGCTTGCACGCATCCTCGTGAATCTCGACGGTCGCGCTGCCGTATTCCAGGTCGTACGACTGTGAGAGCGTCCTGTAGGGCAGCTTGCCCTTCTTGCGGATCGGCACGAAACCAAGGCTCAGCTCGTACGCGAGTATCGGTCCGATGATAAAACCGCGCGCGTCCATGCCGGCGATCACATTGACGTTCTCGTCGATGTAGCGCTGCACGAACAGGTCGATCAGCGTGCGCAGCGCGCGGCGATCCTGCAGGACGGGCGTGATGTCGCGAAACTGCACGCCGGGCTGCGGCCAGTCGTCGACGGTACGCACGCGTTCCTTGATGAAACGCGCGGCGTCGAGCTGGGCGTTCGAAGGGGTAAGGGACATGACTTCTCCGGAGTCCGCGCCGTGAGGCCGCGCGTTCGCCTTGGTGACAAAAGAGAGAGACTAAGCCGCCCGGCGATTGCGCGAGAGCCGTTCTTCGGCAAGCGCCAGCACTTCGGGCAGGCCGCGCAGCACGACGATATCGTTCGCGCGCAGCTTGGTGTCGGGGTCGGGTTCGACGCCCCGGATGCCGTGGCGCCGGATCGCGGTCACCTCGACACCCTCGCCGACGAGACCGAGATCGTCGAGCGAATGCCCGACGGCTTCGGAATTTGCGTCGATGGGTACGGATTGTAGCCGGACCTGCTCGTGGCCATCGTCGTCGTCATCGTCGTCGGCGCCGCGGAAATAGCCGCGCAGGAGGCTGTAGCGCGCATCGCGCATTTCCTCGACACGCCGCACCACGCGGCGCATCGGCACGCCCATCAGCACGAGCGTGTGCGACGCGAGCATCAGACTCCCTTCGACGATCTCCGGAATCACTTCCGTCGCGCCCGCGGCGGTGAGCTTTTCGAGATCGGCGTCGTCGACCGTACGCACGATCACGGGCAAGGTCGGCGCGAGCTCGTGGATGTTGTGCAGCACGCGCATCGCGGAAGGTGTGTTCGCGTAGGTGATCGCGATCGTCGCCGCGCGATGCAGGCCCGCCGCGAGCAGCGACTCACGCCGCCCGGCATCGCCGAACACGACCGACTCGCCGGCCGCCGCCGCCGCCGCGACGCGGTCCGGGTCCAGATCCAGCGCGACGTAGGAAATGCCTTCCTGCTCCAGCATGCGCGCGAGATTCTGCCCCGCGCGGCCGTAGCCGCAGATGATCACGTGGCCGCTCTGCTTCAGGCTCTGCGTCGCGATCTTCGTCATCTGCAAGGATTGCAGCATCCATTCCGTCGACGACAACCGCAGCACGATGCGGTCCGCGTTCTGGATGATGAACGGCGCGGCGAGCATCGAAAGGAGCATCGCGGAAAGAATCGCCTGCAGGATGATCGGGTCGACGAGATGCGAATCCAGAATCAGGTTCAGCAGCACGAAGCCGAACTCGCCCGCCTGCGCGAGCCCGAGGCCCGTTCGCATCGCGACGCCCGGCGATGCGCCGAACACGCGCGCGAGACCGGTGATCATCACGGCCTTGAGCAGAATCGGCAAGACGAAGAAGCCGAGCACCAGCAACGGATGCTCCCAGATCACGCGCGGATTGAGCAGCATGCCGGTCGTCACGAAGAAGAGACCGAGCAGCACGTCGCGAAACGGCTTGATGTCCTCTTCCACCTGATGCCGGTACGGCGTCTCCGCGATCAGCATGCCCGCGATGAACGCGCCGAGCGCGAGCGACAGGCCGAACTTGTCGGTGATGAACGCCGCGCCCAGCGTCACGAGCAGCAGGTTCAGCATGAACAGCTCTTGCGAGCGCCGCCGCGCGACGATATCAAACCAGCGCGTCATGAACTTCTGGCCGACGAACAGCAGCACCGTCAGCGCGACGACGATCTTCACCGCGGCGATGCCGAGCCACATCGCGAGCTGCGACGAATTGCCGTTGCCGAAGGCCGCGATGATGATGAGCAGCGGCACGACCGCCAGATCCTGAAACAACAGCACGCCGAAGATGTTGCGGCCGTGCTCCGCTTCGAGTTCGAGCCGTTCCGCGAGCAGCTTGCTGACGATGGCCGTCGACGACATCGACATCGCGCCGCCGAGCGCGAAGCTCGCCTGCCATGTCATGTTGATCCAGAAGTGCGCGATCCAGCCGAACAGGAGCGCGAGGGCGATGGTCGCCGCGACCTGGCTCGCGCCGAGTCCAAACACGATGCGCCGCATCGAGCGCAACTTCGACAGCGAGAACTCCAGCCCGATGGAAAACATCAGGAAAACCACGCCGAATTCGGCGAGATGCTGCGCGCGGTCCGTATCCGGCGCGATACCCGCTGCGTGCGGCCCCACGATGATGCCGACCGCCAGATAGCCGAGCATCGGCGGCAGATTGAAATAGCGGAATACGACGACGCCTGCCACGGAGCAGAGCAGCAGCAACAGCGTCATTTCGAGCGGAGATGTCATCCGTCTAGCGTCCTCGTTCGGCGGCGAGCCGAAGCGCTTTGCTGACGCGCTCCGGAATCTTGAAAAAGCCCCTGACGCCGGGGCCCGCGGGGGGCGGATAGGCGGCGGCGTGCCGGGCTGCCTGAGGGGCAGCCCGGAATCGCCTTTGCTATACTCCGCGCATGATAGCGAAAATCAATGGCGACCGGGCACTGGCGCTGGCTCGCAACGTAATCCAGATCGAAGCCGACGCGGTTCGCGGGCTTTCCGAACTTCTCGACGAAAACTTCACGAACGCGGTCGAAACGCTGCTCGGCTGTCGCGGCCGCGTGGTCGTTTCGGGCATCGGCAAGTCGGGCCATGTGGCGCGCAAGTTGGCCGCGACACTGGCCAGTACCGGCACGCCCGCGTTCTTCGTGCATCCGGCCGAAGCGAGCCACGGCGACCTCGGCATGGTCACCGCCGACGATATCTTCATCGCGCTGTCGAACTCGGGCGAAACCGAAGAGCTTGTCGCCATTCTGCCGCTCATCAAGCGGCTCGGGGCGAAGTTGATCGCAATCACCGGCCGTCCCGAATCCAGTCTCGCGCAATTGGCGGACATGCATCTGAACGCGCGCGTCGACAAGGAAGCGTGCCCGATGAATCTCGCGCCCACGGCCAGCACGACCGCCGCGATGGCGCTCGGCGATGCGCTCGCCGTCGCCGTGCTCGACGCGCGCGGCTTCGGTCCCGACGATTTCGCGCGCTCCCACCCGGGCGGCGCGCTCGGCCGGCGCCTGCTCACCTACGTGCGCGACGTGATGCGCGTGGGCGACGAAGTGCCGGTCGTCCTGCTCGACGCGACCGTTTCGGACGCGCTCTTCCAGATCACCGACAAGCGCATGGGCATGACCGCCGTCATCGACGAAAATCGTCACGTGCACGGCATTTTCACCGACGGCGATCTGCGCCGCATCCTTCAGCGCGACGGCGATTTCCGCGCGCTGAAGATCGCCGACGTCATGAGCCGTAATCCGCGCACGATCGCGCCGGACCATCTCGCGGTCGAAGCCGTGGAACTGATGGAGCGCTATCGCATCAATCAGATGCTGGTCGTGGACACCGATGCGACGCTGATCGGCGCACTGAACATGCACGACCTCTTCTCCAAGAAGGTAATCTGATGGCGCAGAAGCCTCCCACCGCTGCCGAACGCGCGAGCCGGCTCAAGCTGATGGTGTTCGACGTCGACGGCGTTTTCACCGACGGCAGCCTCTACTTCAGCGCCGACGGCGACACGATGAAATCGTTCAATTCGCTCGACGGCCACGGCGTGAAAATGCTGCAGTCGGTCGGCGTGCAGACGGCAATCATCACGGGACGGCAATCCGGCATCGTCGCGGCGCGCGCGCGCGAACTCGGCATCACGCATCTCTATCAGGGCGTCGCGGATAAAACCGTCGCGCTCGCCGAGCTGCTCGACGCGACCGGCATCGCGGCCGACGAATGCGGTTATATGGGCGACGACTGGCCCGACCTCGCGGTGATGCGCCGTTGCGGCTTCGCGGCCGCGCCCGCGAACGCGCATCCCGAAGTGATCCAGCGCGTGCATTGGGTCGCGGAAGCGCGCGGCGGACACGGCGCGGTGCGCGAAGTCTGCGATGCGATCCTGCGCGCGCAGCATCGTTATGACGCGCTGCTCGCGGCGGCGCTCGGAGGCTGAGCCCATGCAGCGTCCCGGAAAGCTCGCGTCCCTTTTGCCGCTCGTCGCCGTGGCGGCGCTCGCCGGCGGCACTTATTGGCTGTTGCAGGCGTCGTTGCCTTCGGCCGGCCAGGCGCCGCCGCCGGAAAAGCGCCACACGCCCGACTATTTCGCCAACAACTTTTCCGTGTCCGAACTCGACGCCACCGGCACGACGCAATATCGTCTGACGGCGAAGTCGATGGTGCATTACGAAGACGACGAAATCAGCGACCTGACGCTGCCCGCGATGCGAATGTTCCAGCCGCAGAAGCCCACCGTCACGGCGACGGCCCTGCGCGGCACGGTCAATGGCGACGTCTCGATCGTCGATCTCTACGACGACGCCCGCATCCTGCGCGCGGCCGGCTACGGAGATCCGCAGATGCAGGCTGATTCCCAGCATTTTCGCGTGCTGGTGAACGACGATGTCATCGAAACGGAAAAACCGGTTAGACTTCAGCGCGGCCCGTCCGTGATGACGGCCGATGGCATGAACTACAACAACGTGACCCGGGTAATGAAGCTATTCGGTAACGTGCGCGGTGCGATCGCCGCCACGGATATCAACGGCGGCTCGTCGAAATAACCCCGGCACTCCCATCCGAATTGTGACTGCATGAACGAAAGGTTCCCTCGTCCCGATGGCGGCCATGCGCGCGCAACGCTCGCGCGCCGCGCCACGCACGCCGTGCGGGCCGGGCTCGCTGCCGCCCTGACTGTCGGGCTCGCGCTGGCCGCGCTGCCGGCGCACGCCGAGAAGGCAGACCGCGACAAACCGCTCAACATCGAAGCGGACAACATGTCCTACGACGATCTCGGCCAGAAGAACGTCTTCACCGGCCACGTGGTCGCGACCAAGGGCACGATCGTCATCAAGGCGGATCGCGTGGAAGTCACGCAGGATCCGCAGGGCTATCAGTACGCGACCGGCACGTCGACGGGCAATAACCTCTCGTATTTCCGCCAGAAGCGTGACGGCCTGGACGAGTACATCGACGGCAACGCGGTGCGCATCGACTACGACGGCAAGAACGACTTCACCAAGCTCACGACGCGCGCCGTCGTGCGCCGCCTGCAGGGCCTGACGAAAGTGCAGGACGAAGTGCACGGCAGCGTGATCACGTACGACGGCCAGAAGGACTTCTATACGGCAACCGCCGGCAAGGACCAGGCTAGTCCCGGCAATCCGAGCGGCCGGGTGCGCGCGATGCTCGCGCCGCGCTCGGGCGGCGCCGCGCCGCTGAACGGGTCGCCTGCCACGCTTGCTCCGTCGAACACCATTCAAGGAAACCCGCAGCAGTGAATGCGCCCGCCATGCCCCACCGCAAGCCGGAAGGCGAGTCGAGTTCGCTCGTCGTCCGCAATCTGAAGAAGCGTTACGGGTCGCGCACCGTGGTAAAGGACGTCTCGCTCGATGTGAAGAGCGGCGAGGTGGTCGGCCTGCTCGGCCCGAACGGCGCGGGCAAGACCACGTCGTTCTATATGATCGTCGGCCTCGTGCCGCTCGACGCCGGCGAGATCGACCTCGACGGCAATTCGATCAGCCTCCTGCCCATCCATCAGCGCGCGCATCTCGGCCTGTCGTATCTGCCGCAGGAAGCCTCGGTGTTTCGCAAGCTCACCGTCGAGCAGAACATCCGCGCGGTGCTGGAACTGCAAACGGATGAATCCGGCAAGCGCCTGTCCAAAGACGCCATAACCAAGCGCGCGGAAGCCTTGCTCGACGAACTGCAGATTGCGCACTTGCGCGAGAACCCGGCGTTGTCGCTGTCGGGCGGCGAGCGCCGTCGTGTCGAGATCGCGCGCGCGCTCGCGACCAACCCGAGCTTCATTCTGCTCGACGAACCGTTCGCGGGCGTCGACCCGATCGCGGTGCTGGAAATCCAGAAGATCGTGAAGTTTCTGAAGCAGCGCAACATCGGCGTGCTGATCACCGACCACAACGTACGCGAAACGCTCGGCATCTGCGATCACGCGTACATCATCAGCGACGGCTCCGTGCTCGCGGCGGGCGCGCCGAGCGAGATCATCGAGAACGAAAGCGTGCGCCGCGTCTATCTCGGCGAACATTTCCGCATGTGAGTGCGGCCGGATGACACGCGGAATTAGTGCGCCGCATCAAGCCGAAGCAGCAAATCTTACGTGCCGCCCTTCCCGGGCGGCACGCGCTTTTTTGGAATCGCCGCGAGGTTTCGCGCGCGTGGCAAACTCTCTACAATGAATAAAACTTTGCCATGAAAGCCAGCCTCCAACTCCGCCTCTCGCAGCATCTTGCGCTGACCCCGCAACTTCAGCAGTCGATCCGGCTGCTGCAGTTGTCGACGCTCGAACTGCAGCAGGAAGTCGCGATGGCCATCGCCCAGAATCCGCTGCTCGAGAACGAGGACGACTGGATCGCGAGTCCGCTGCGCGTTGCCGCGGACGGATCGCTGATCGCATCGCCGGCGACGCAGAACGCGCCGTCCGAGTCGATGATGAGCAATGGCTCGTCGTCGAGCACGTCCAGTTCCGAACGTTCGGAAAGCAGCGAACCACAGGGCGTCGACGAATACAACGGCATGGGTTCGGACAGCGGCCAGGATTCGAGTTCATGGAATCTCGAAGACTACGGCCGCTCGAACAACGCCTCCGACGACGACGATCTCCCGCCGCTGCAAATCCACGAATCGACCACGACGCTGCGCGACCATCTGACGGCGCAGTTGCGCATGACCGCGGCGAATCAGCGCGATCGCGCGCTCGTCACGTTTCTGATCGAATCGCTAGACGAAGACGGTTATCTGACTTCATCGCTCGATGAGGTTCAGATGGATCTGCCCGAGGAACTCGAAGTCGATCTCGACGAACTCAGCGCAGCGCTTGCGTTGCTGCAAAGTTTCGATCCGCCCGGTGTGGGCGGGCGCTCGGCATCGGAATGTCTGAAGCTGCAGTTGCTTCGGCTCGACGGCTCGGCCACGCGCACGCTCGCGCTCGAGATCGTCACGAACCATCTGGAACTGCTCGCCGCGCGTGACTTCACGCGGCTGCGCAAACAACTGAAGGCCGGCGACGACGCCCTGCGCGACGCGCATGTTCTGATCAAGTCGCTGGAGCCGTTTCCGGGCGCCGCGTACGGCAAGAGCGAAGCGGACTACGTGGTGCCGGACATTCTCGTGCGCAAGAGCGCGAGCGGCTGGACGGCGGAGCTGAATCCGGAGATCGTGCCGAAGCTGCGGATCAACCATCTGTACGCGAATATCCTGCGCAACAATCGTGGAGACCCTGGCAGCGGTTCACTGCGTCAGCAGCTTCAGGAAGCGCGCTGGCTCATCAAGAACATTCAGCAGCGGTTCGAGACGATCCTGCGTGTCGCGCAGGCCATTGTGGAGCGTCAAAAGAACTTCTTTGCACATGGTGAAATCGCCATGCGGCCCTTGGTTTTGCGGGAGATTGCTGATACGCTGGGATTACACGAATCGACGGTTTCTCGTGTGACGACAGGGAAGTACATGCTCACCCCATTCGGGACGCTTGAATTTAAGTACTTCTTTGGATCGCACGTTTCGACCGACACGGGAGGCGCGGCATCGTCCACGGCGATCCGGGCCCTCATCAAGCAACTGATAGGAGCGGAAGACCCCAAAACTCCTCTTTCAGACAGCCGCATCGCCGAACTGCTGGCGGAACAAGGATTCGTGGTCGCGCGGCGCACCGTCGCCAAGTACCGCGAAGCCCTCAAGATCCCGGCAGTGAATCTGCGCAAGTCTCTATGACCCGTCTCTGTAGTCCATCGCGTGTTGCGATGGGCGTTTCCCGGCCGCATCGCGAGAGCGCGGACGTGCCGGCCGATGCATCCCGTTTTTCAGTCGCGCCGGGATGACGCGCTGACGGAATGCTCAGCCGACCGGTATCGGACGAGCCGACGTGACCTCACGGCCATTAGCTTGGAGAGCAACTATGAATCTGAAGATCAGTGGACACCACCTCGAATTGACGCCTGCGTTGCGCGAGTACGTGATCACGAAACTGGACAGGGTGCTCCGTCATTTCGATCAAGTGATCGACGGCAACGTTGTCCTCTCGGTCGACAATCATAGGGAAAAGGAAAAGAGGCAGAAGGCAGAAATCAACCTGCACCTAAAGGGTAAGGACATTTTTATCGAGAGTTGTGACGCTGATATGTACGCGGCGATCGACCTGATGGTCGACAAGCTCGACCGGCAGGTCATCAAGCACAAGGGCAAGATCCAGGGTCATGCCCACGAGTCGGTGAAGTATCGCGGCGAACCGCAGGAAGTGGAAGCGCCGTCGCAGTGAATATGCACTGCGCGCGAGCGCGCCGCCCGATCGCCGGATGATCGCGAAGCCCGCCGCCACAGGCCGGCGGGCACGATTCGAGGAAATGCTCAAATATCCGAAACCGATCGAACTCGCGCTCGCATCGAACCGAAGCCGCCCCGACTGGCGGCTTTTTTGTTGGATTTTCGCCGTAAGGAGGCACAAGCCATTGATTTTCAGGGCTTTGTCCTGCAAATTGGATTGCAGATCGGTGCAATGGCGCGGCGCACCATAGGGCTCTGCCCTGTTCTATAATGGTCCGGTAATTTTTTTGGATCGCCGTCGGGAACGCTGCTTGGGAACGCCGCCAGCGCACTTTTGGTTTCACCATCGCCGTGAGCGCTTTCAGACAGCGGCCACGATGAGGAGCTATCAGGCCACGCATCAGCCTGCCAACATGAATCGTTTAGCCAAATTTCTTCCCATCGAGAACGTCGTTCTCGGACTGTCCGTTACCAGCAAGAAGCGTGTATTCGAGCAAGCGGGCCTGATCTTCGAGAACCAGAACGGCATCGCCCGCAGCATCGTCACCGACAATCTCTTCGCTCGTGAGCGCCTCGGCTCGACTGGCCTCGGCGAAGGCGTCGCGATTCCGCACGGCCGCATCAAGGGGCTGAAGCAACCGCTCGCCGCCTTCGTGCGCCTCGCCGAACCGGTCGCGTTCGAATCGCCCGACGGCCAGCCGGTCTCGCTGCTGATCTTCCTGCTCGTGCCCGAGCAGGCGACGCAACAGCATCTGGAAATTCTCTCGGAGATCGCGCAACTGCTCTCCGACAGCGACGCGCGCGAGCGTCTGCACAAGGAAGAAAATCGTGACGCGCTTTATCAAGTGCTCACGCAATGGCAACCGTGACAAGTACGCGAGCATAGCGAATCGCGTCTGTAGCCCGCCCCACGCCGCTCTCGCGCCACGGGGCGCCTCGCTTACGCGAAGCTTCTAGGGCACAATCGGTCAAACGCAGCGCCATGCGGCGTATCGAAGCGACCCGCTTCGTCGTTCCGCGAAGGCTGCTCCCGGCTTCCAACGGAGTTCCGGCCTCATGGATACGTCCAGCATCAACGCCCAAAGCATTTTCGACGACAACGCCGCCACTCTGAAGCTCAGCTGGCTCACCGGGCACGAGGGCTGGGAACGCGGATTCTCGAGTGAGACGGTCGCCAACGCGACATCGAGCGCGGACCTCGTCGGCCACTTGAACCTGATTCACCCGAACCGTATCCAGGTTCTCGGCGACGCCGAGATCAACTACTACCAGCGCCAGTCCGACGAAGACCGCTCGCGCCACATGGCCGAACTGATCGCGCTCGAGCCGCCGTTTCTCGTGGTCGCGGGCGAAGTCGGCGCGCCGCCGGAACTCGTCCTGCGCTGCACGCGCTCGTCGACGCCGCTTTTCACCACGCGCATGTCGGCGGCGGCGGTGATCGACAGCCTGCGCGCGTACATGTCGCGCATCCTCGCGCCGCGCGCGACGCTGCACGGCGTGTTCATCGACATTCTCGGCATGGGCGTGCTGCTCACCGGCGATTCCGGTCTCGGCAAAAGCGAACTCGGGCTCGAACTCATCAGCCGCGGACATGGCCTCGTGGCCGATGACGCCGTCGATTTCGTGCGCCTCGGCCCCGACTTCGTGGAAGGCCGCTGCCCGCCGCTCCTGCAGAATCTGCTCGAAGTGCGCGGCCTAGGGCTACTCGACATCAAGACGATCTTCGGTGAAACCGCCGTGCGCCGGAAGATGAAGCTCAAGCTGATCGTGCAACTCGTGCGCCGTCCGGACGGCGAATTCCAGCGCCTGCCGCTGGAAAGCCAGACTGTCGACGTGCTCGGCCTGCCCATCAGCAAGGTGACGATTCAGGTGGCGGCCGGCCGCAACCTCGCCGTGCTGGTCGAGGCCGCCGTGCGCAACACGATTCTGCAGCTGCGCGGCATCGACACCCTGCGCGATTTCATGGATCGTCAGCGCCTTGCGATGCAGGACCCCGACAGCCAGTTTCCCGGCAAACTGATCTGATCGCGCGATGCACCGCGTCGCGCGTGCCGGATCGAATCGGGCGCAGGTGCTAAGCTAAGAGAAAGCGAATCCCTCGAGACCCATGCGTATCATCCTGATCACCGGCATCTCCGGTTCCGGCAAGTCCGTCGCGCTGAACGCCCTGGAAGACGGCGGTTACTACTGCGTCGACAACCTGCCGCCGCGTTTTCTGCCCGAACTCGCCGCCTATCTCGCGAAGGAAGGCCAGACGCGCCTCGCCGTCGCGATCGACGCGCGCTCGAGCCTCTCGCTCGATGAAGTACCGGCCATCATCCGTCAGCTATCGAGCGATTACGACCTGCGCGTGCTGTTTCTCAACGCGAGCACGCAATCGCTGATTCAACGCTTCTCCGAGACGCGCCGGCGGCATCCGCTGTCCGGCCCGCCGATGCGCGAAGCCGATGTCGGCGTGCTGAACTCGCTCGCCGAAGCGATCGAGCGTGAGCGTGAACTGGTCGCGGGTCTCGCCGAGTACGGCCATCAGATCGACACGAGCAACCTGCGCGCGAACGTGCTGCGGGCATGGGTCAAGCGCTTCGTCGAAACCGAAGCCGCCGATCTCACGCTGATGTTCGAGTCGTTCGGTTTCAAGCGCGGCGTGCCGCTCGACGCCGATCTCGTGTTCGACGTGCGCACGCTGCCGAACCCCTACTACGACCGCGAGCTGCGCCCGTTCACGGGCCTCGACCAGCCGATCATCGATTTCCTCACCGCGCAGCCGCTGGTCGGCGAGATGATCGACGATATCGGCGCGTTCGTCGGCAAATGGCTGCCGCGCTTTCGCGACGACAACCGCAGCTATCTCACCGTTGCGATCGGCTGCACGGGCGGCCAGCATCGTTCGGTGTTCATCGCGGAGGCGCTCGCCGCGCGCTTTTGCGAGACGGCAAACGTGATCGTGCGGCATCGTGACGCGCCCATCCCGGCTGGGTGACAGCGCGCCTCACACGCGAACCCGATCGCCACGCTGGCGGTCCACCCTGGAGGGGCGCGATGTCTTCGAATCCCGTTCTGGCTGACTTGCCGCTGTTTCCGCTTCACACCGTGCTGTTTCCCGGCGGCTTGCTGCCGCTCAAGATTTTCGAGGCGCGCTATCTGGATATGGCGCGCGAGTGTCTGCGCGAGAAAACGCCCTTCGGCGTGTGTTTGCTGAAGAGCGGGCACGAGGTCGCGTCACCGGGCGATCCGTCGGTGCCGGAAAGCATCGGCTGCCTCGCCGAGATTTCGGAATGCGATGTCGATACTTTCGGCCTGCTGCTCGTTCAGGCGCGCGGCACCGCGCGCTTCAGGCTGACGGACCATCGCGTGGAGCCGAGCAACCTGCTAGTCGGCACAGCCCAGCTGCTGGGCGATGACGAACCGCTGCAGGGCGCCGAAACGCTCGCGAAATTCGGCGCGTGCGCGGAAGTGCTGGAGCGTATCGTCGACACGATCAAGGAGCGCGAGCCGCAGAACCTTCCGTTCGTCGAACCGTTTCTATACGACGATCCCACCTGGGTATCCAATCGCCTCGCAGAAATCCTGCCGATCCCGATGCGCGCCCGCCAGAAACTCATGGAATTGATGGACGCCGGCGCGCGCATCGACGTGGTGCATCACTACATGCAGCACCATCAGTTGCTTTAGATCAACGAGCCGGACAGCGCGTCGAGCAGTTTGCGCACCGGTGCGGGCACGCCGTATGAATCGATCCGCGCGAGCGGCGCCCAGACCGTTTCCGTGTCCATCAACTCGCGCGGCGTTTCGCGCGCTTCGCCGAGCCGCGGCTCGATATCCAGCTTGAAGTGCGTGAACGCGTGCGACAAGGGCGCGAGACGCTGAAGCGGGTGACGGCTCGCGCCGAGATTGTGCGCGACCTCCGTCAGCGCGGCCTCGTCCGCCGCTTCGGGCAGGCTCCAGAGTCCGCCCCAGATGCCGATCGATGGCCGCTTCTGCAGCAGGATCGAATCGCCGTCCTTCAGGATCAGCATCCACGTCTTGCGCGTCGGCACGGCTTTCTTTGGGCGCGCGGCAGGCAACTCTCGCTGTCGTCCTTCCACCTTCGCCACGCAATCCGATGCGAACGGACAGCGCGCGCAATCCGGCTTGCCGCGCACGCAGAGCGTCGCGCCGAGATCCATCAGGCCCTGCGTGTACGCGGTCACTTCGTCCTTGTTCGCGGCGTCCGGCAAGAGCGATTCCGCGAGCGCCCACATCGCGTTCTCGACGCGCTTCTCGCCCGGAAATCCCTCGATGCCGAACACGCGCGCGAGCACGCGTTTCACGTTGCCGTCGAGGATCGTCGCGCGCGCGCCGAACGCAAACGATGCGATCGCCGCCGCCGTCGAGCGTCCGATGCCAGGCAGCATCGCGAGCGCATCGACCGTCTGCGGAAACGCGCCGCCATGTTCGTGCGCGACCACCTGCGCGCAGCGATGCAGATTGCGCGCGCGCGAGTAGTAGCCGAGCCCGGCCCAGAGCGCCATGACGTCGTCGATGGGCGCATCGGCGAGCATGGTCACTGTCGGAAAGCGTTCGAGGAATCGCGCGTAGTACGGAAGGACGGTCTTGACCTGCGTCTGCTGCAGCATGATCTCCGACAGCCAGATGCGGTACGCGTCGCGCGTGTTCTGCCACGGCAGGTCGTGCCGGCCGTGAATGCGTTGCCACGCGATGAGGCGCGACGAAAAATCGGTGAGAGCGAGCATCGGAAATTAGCGTTGGCAGCGCGGGCAAAAGTACGTGGAGCGCTGTCCCTGGACGATTTGTCTGATCGCGGTGCCGCACACGTGGCACGGCAGGCCCGCGCGATCATAGACGAAATAGTCGAGCTGGAAGTAGCCCGACTCGCCATTGCTGCCGACGAAATCGCGCAGCGTGCTGCCGCCCTTGTCGATGGCGGCGGCGAGTGTCACGCGCACCGCATCCGCGAGCAGATCGTAGCGCACGAGCGAGATGCGACCGGCCGCGGTCGTCGGCCGGATGCCCGCGCGAAAGAGGCTCTCCGATGCGTAGATGTTCCCCACGCCCACGACGATATCGCCCGCCAGCAGCGCCTGCTTCACCGACACCTTGCGCCCGCGCGTCTCGCGAAACAGCAGCGTGCCGGAAAACTCCGGCGAGAACGGCTCGACGCCCAGACTCGCGAGCAGCGGATGATCGAGCACGTCGCCGTCCGCGCGCGGATGCCAGAGGATCGCACCGAAGCGGCGCGGATCGCGAAAGCGCAGGATGAAGTCGTCGAACACGATATCGACATGATCGTGTTTCGCCGCCTCGGGCGGCTTCGGCACGTGACGCAGCACGCGCAATGTGCCCGTCATGCCGAGATGGACGATCAGCCACCCTTCCACCGTCTCGAACAGCAGATACTTGCCGCGCCGCTCGACCCGCTCGATCTTCAGATGATCGAGCGTCTTCGGAAGATGCGGCGGGATCGGCCAGCGCAGCGCCGGCGTGCGTACATCGACGTGCTCGACACGCCGTCCGGCGACATAGGGTTCGATTCCCCGGCGGGTTACTTCGACTTCCGGCAATTCGGGCATTTTTCTGGAGAGAGACTTGCTGGGACGGTTGTGCCGGTATTTTAGCGACCGCGTTACAATCGACCGAAACATCGTCTGGATTTCCATGAACTCGTTCGTCATGAAGCTGTTTGCGAAGCGTCACGCCGGCCTGGCGCATTCGTTCGCCGTGCCCATGTCGCGAATCGCCGGCGCCGTCGCGCTCGCGATGGCCGCGCTCGCATTTGCGCCCGCACACGCGCAGGCGCCGAACGCGTCGCCCGTTCCAAGCGAAGACGATCAGTCCGATGCGCAAAGCGCGGCCGATCTGCTGACCGCACCGGTGAGCGGTGCTGAATCGCAGGACTTGCCGAACGTGGCGATGTCCAGTCAGATCGTGTTCCAGGTGCTGGCGGCCGAAGTCGCGCTGCAACGCGGCCAGCCTGCTCCCGCTTACCAGACCTATCTTTCGCTCGCCCGCGACACGCACGATCCGCGTTTCGCGCAGCGTGCGACCGAAATCGCGATCGCGGCGCAAAGCCCTAACGATGCACTTACGTCGGCGCAGCTCTGGCAGCAGTTCGCCCCGCATTCGGAGCGCGCGGCGCAATTGAGCGCATCGCTGTTGATCGTCAGCGGAAAGCCTGACGACGCGAAGCCCACGCTCGAGCGCGAACTCGCGAAGGTGTCGCCCGAACAGCGCGGCGAGGCCATTCTTTCCTTGCAGTCGCTGCTCGCGCGCGGACCGAATCGCGTCGGCGGGCTGAACGTGCTCAAGGATCTGACGAAAAACGATCAGGACCGGCCCGAAGTGCAGCTCGCGCTCGCGCGCCAGCAATTGATCGCAGACGATCAGCCGGGCGCGAAGGCATCGCTCGAAAAAGCGCTGCAACTCAAGCCGGATTATCTGCCCGCCGCGCTCACGCTCGCGCGCATGGGCCCGGAGGAGCGCAAGGAAGGCATCGCTTCGTTCGAGAAGTATCTCGACAAGAATCCGAAATCGCATGATGCACGGCTCGCGCTTGCGCAGTTGTATCTGTCGTCCGACAGGCTCGACGACGCGCAGAAGCAGTTCGAGATCATGCGCAAGAACGACCCGAAAGACCTGACACCGTTGATGGCGCTCGCGCTCATCAACATTCAGAAGAAACAGTTCGACAAGGCGCAGGATTTTCTGAATCTCTACGCGAAGACGGCGGAAAGCACGCCGGGCGCGGACCCGGGCCAGGCGTACATCTATCTCGCGCAACTGGCGCTGGAGCAGAAGAACGAGGCTGCCGCGAGCCAGTGGCTCGACAAGATTCCGCGCACGAGCCAGCAGTATCTGCCCGCGCAGATCACGCGCGCGCAACTGCTCGCGAAGCAGGGCAAGGTGGACGACGCACGTGCGCTGCTCGGCGGCCTGCAAAGTTCCGATCCGCGCGATCTCGCGCTGCTCGCGCGCACCGACTCCGCAATTCTGTTCGAGGCGCATCGCTACAAGGAAGCGGAAGCGAATCTCGCGAAAGCGGTCGCCGCGTTCCCCGACGATCCCGATCTCATCTACGACTACGCGATGGCCGCCGAAAAGAACGGTCATTACGACGTGATGGAAGCGCAATTGCGCACGCTGATGCGCACGCAGCCGAACAACCCGCAGGCGTACAACGCGCTCGGCTACTCGCTCGTCGACCGCAACCAGCGGCTCGACGAAGCGGTGAAGCTGATCGAAAAAGCGGTTTCGCTCGCGCCCAACGACGCGTTCATCATGGACAGCCTCGGCTGGGCGCGTTTCCGTCAGGGCAATTCGGCCGAAGCGGAGAAGATTCTCAAGAACGCATACAACCTTCAGCCGAATGCCGAAATAGGCGCGCATCTGGGCGAGGTGCAGTGGAAGTCCGGTCAGCAGGATCAGGCGCGCGACACGTGGCGGCAGGCGCAAAAGCTCGAACCGGACAACGACACGCTCGTCAAAACGCTAAAACGACTCCAGGTAAACGATCTTTGATGGCATTCGAATTCTTTGCCGGCGCAGCGCTTCGACGCGGCGCGCTCGGCGTCGCGGCCGCCGCCGCGCTGGTGATGTCGGGTTGCGCGGTGCAGCCGCGCGTCCCCACTACAACGAACGCAACCACTTCGCTCGCGACGCAGACGAGCCGCGCGTATCACGGACGCTTCGCCGTGCAGTACAACGACCAGAACGGCGTGCAGCGCAACGCGTACGGCAACTTCGAGTGGCAGGAGACAGGCGACACCGTCACGCTGCAACTGCGCAATCCGCTCGGCCAGACGATGGCGATCGTCACGTCGTCGCCGTCGCTTGCCACGCTCGAACTTCCCAACCGCCAGCCAGTGAGCGCCGACAACGTCTCCCTGCTGATGCAGAACACGCTCGGCTTCGCGCTGCCCGTCGAAGGCCTGCGCTATTGGCTGCAGCCGTCGGCCGCGCCCAGTTCTCGCGCGCAGACGACGCTCGATCCCGAATCGAACAATGGCCGCCCGAAGGAAATCAAGCAGGACGGATGGACGATCGATTACCTCGCCTACGCCGACGCGCCCGCGACCGGGGTGAAGCGCGTGAATCTGATGCGCAACGAACCGCCGCTCGACATCAAGCTGGTGCTCGATCAATAACCTTGCAGTTGCATCACGCATGTTCTCATCGACCGATTCGCTCCGTGACTGCCTCGCGCCCGCGAAGCTGAACCTTTTCCTGCACATCACGGGCCGCCGCCCGGATGGGTATCACTCGCTGCAGACCGTCTTCCAGTTGCTCGACTGGGGCGACCGGCTGCACTTCACGCGCCGCGACGACGGCATCGTCACGCGCAAGACGGACGTGCCGGGCGTGCCCGAAGCCGACGATCTCATCGTGCGCGCGGCGCGCCTGCTTCGGCAGCACACGGGCACGTCGTTCGGCGTGGAAATCGAGATCGACAAGCGTCTGCCGATGGGCGCGGGCCTCGGCGGAGGCAGTTCTGACGCGGCGACAACACTTTTGGCGTTAAATCGTCTATGGGGTGTTGATCTTTCGCGTGAGATTCTGCAGAATCTCGGCCTGCAACTCGGCGCGGACGTGCCGTTTTTTGTCTTCGGGCAAAATGCGTTCGCAGAGGGTGTAGGTGAGGCGCTCCAGGCAGTCGATCTGCCAAAGCGCTTCTTCCTGGTCGTCACACCTAATGTTCACGTTCCGACCGCGGCGATTTTTTCGGAAAAAGCCTTGACAAGGGATACGAAAGTCGCCAAAATGATGGACTTTCTTGCAGCGCAAAGGTCAGACACTAACTGGCCGGACAGCTTCGGTCGAAATGACATGCAGGCTGTAGTTGCAGAAAAGTACGCGGAAGTTGCACAGGTGCTCGAGTGGTTTGTCAATCTCGCACCGGCGCGAATGACCGGATCTGGAGCAAGCGTGTTCGCCGCTTTCGCCAGCCGAGCCGAAGCAGAAATGGCGCAAGCCAAACTGCCGGCAAGCTGGAAAAGCGTAGTGACGGCAAGTCTGGATTCTCATCCTCTCTTCGCTTTCGCGTCATAGGTTTTGTTTCGTCGGGTATGTCCTACACTTCCCGGCGAGACTCAGAGTTGTGTAGGGGAGTCGCCAAGTTGGTCAAGGCACCGGATTTTGATTCCGGCATGCGAGGGTTCGAGTCCTTCCTCCCCTGCCATTCCTTTTCTCGCGTTTTTCCTCTCGCCTCCAGCCGCAGACAGGTGCACGATGAGCAGTGACGGCCTGATGGTTTTTACTGGCAACGCAAATCCCGCGCTTGCACAGGAAGTCGTCAAAATCCTTGGAATTCCTCTCGGCAAAGCAATGGTCAGCCGCTTCTCAGACGGCGAGATCATGGTCGAGATTCAGGAAAACGTTCGGGGTAAAGACGTATTCGTTCTGCAGTCCACCTGCGCTCCGACGAACGACAATCTGATGGAACTGATGATCATGGTCGATGCGCTCAAGCGCGCATCCGCAGGCCGGATCACCGCAGCCATCCCCTACTTCGGCTATGCACGCCAGGACCGCCGTCCGCGTTCCGCGCGAGTGGCCATCTCGGCGAAGGTCGTCGCGAACATGCTGGAAATTGCCGGCGTCGATCGCGTGATCACCATGGACCTGCACGCCGACCAGATTCAAGGCTTCTTCGACATCCCCGTCGACAACATCTACGCCACCCCCGTTCTGCTCGGCGATCTGCGCAAGCAGAACCATGACCATCTGCTGGTCGTGTCGCCGGACGTCGGCGGCGTGGTGCGCGCGCGTGCGCTCGCCAAGCAGTTGAACACCGACCTCGCGATCATCGACAAGCGCCGTCCGAAGGCGAATGTCGCCGAGGTGATGAACATCATCGGTGAAGTGGAAGGACGCACCTGCGTGATCATGGACGACATGGTCGATACCGCCGGCACGCTGTGCAAAGCCGCGCAAGTGCTGAAGGACCGCGGCGCGAAGCAGGTCTTCGCGTATGCGACGCACCCGGTGCTCTCGGGTGGCGCGGGAGAGCGCATCGCGGCGTCGCAGTTGGACGAGCTCGTCGTCACGGACACGATTCCGCTGTCGGCCGAATCGCTCGCATGCTCGAAGATCCGTCTGCTGTCGAGCGCGGGTCTGCTCGCGGAGACGTTCTCCCGAATCCGGCGCGGCGACTCGGTGATGTCGCTGTTCGCCGAAGGTTAAACAGAATTGGCGAAAAGACGCGAAGCACACGCTTCGCGTCTTTTTGCATGATCGATGCGAACGTACGAAGGTTCGCGTCGCTTGTTGTGGGATCACATATTTTCGATGATCCCGGTTTCCCTGCCTGGTCGCGGGCAGATATAGGAGTCAGATATGAAAGTCGTCGCTTTCGAGCGTAGCAAGCAAGGTACGGGTGCGAGCCGCCGCCTGCGCAACTCGGGTAAGACCCCGGGTATCGTGTACGGTGGTGAAACGGACGTTCAACTGGTCGAACTGGACCACAACGCCCTGTGGCACGCCCTGAAGAAAGAAGTTTTCCACTCGTCGATCCTCGATCTGGAACTGGCCGGCAAGTCGCAACAGGTTCTGCTGCGCGACGTGCAATACCATCCGTTCAAGCAGCTCGTGCTGCACGTGGACTTCCAGCGCGTCGACGCGAAGAAGAAGCTGCACACCAAGGTGCCGCTGCACTTCATGAACCAGGAAACCAACCCGGCCGTGAAGCTGGCGGGCGCGGTGATCTCGCACGTCGTGACGGAACTGGAAGTGGAATGCCTGCCGGCAGACCTGCCTGAGTTCCTGGAAATCGATCTGGCGAAGATCGAAGCCGGCCAGACGATGCACGCTAAGGACATCCCGCTGCCGAAGGGCGTGAGCCTGACGGTGTCCGTCGAGGCAGAAAACCCGGTCGTGGCTTCGGCTACGGTTCCGGCTGCTGTCGTGTCGGAAGGGGCTGGCGAAGCTGAAGGCGAAAAGCCGGCAGCCGAGTAAGCACGCGGAACACCGCTATCCTCTCGATCCGTTCGCAAGAACGGTCGACGTGACCCGCCGGCGCGCAAGCCCCGGCGGGTTTTTTTTCGCTCTACACGATTCGACATGATCAAGCTGATCGTCGGCCTGGGCAATCCGGGCGCCGAATACACCGCGACACGGCATAACGCGGGCTTCTGGTTCGTCGACCAGTTCGCGCGCGACGCCGGCGCGACGCTGCGCGAAGAACGCCGCTTCCACGGTTTCTACGGCAAGGGACGCCTGCACGGCCACGAGATCCATCTGCTCGAACCGCAGACCTTCATGAACCGTTCGGGTCAATCGGTGGTCGCGCTCGCGCAGTTCTTCAAGATCCTGCCCGACGAGATTCTCGTCGCGCACGACGAACTCGACCTGCCGCCCGGCACCGTCAAGATGAAGCTCGGCGGCGGCAGCGGCGGACATAACGGCCTCAAGGATATTTCCGCGCATCTGTCGTCGCAGCAATACTGGCGCTTGCGCATCGGCATCGGGCATCCGCGCGATCTGATTCCAGAAGGCGCGCGCGCAGGCGCGAAACCCGATGTCGCGAACTTCGTGCTCAAGCCGCCGCGCCGCGAGGAACAGGACGTGATCGATCAGTCGATCGAGCGCGCGCTCGCCGTGATGCCTTTCGTCGTCGCCGGCGAAACCGAGCGTGCGATGATGAACCTGCACCGTAATTCCTGATCTGGAGCCCACTGTGAGCCGTTTCTGGAGCGATATCGTCCATCGTCTGACGCCGTATGTGCCGGGCGAGCAACCCGCGCTGGCGCATCCCGTCAAGCTCAACACCAACGAGAATCCGTATCCGCCGTCGCCGCGCGTGGTCGAGGCGATTCGTCATGAACTCGGCGGCGACGGCGCGTCGTTGCGAAAGTATCCCGATCCGACCGGGCGGGCCTTGCGCGAAGCGGTCGCGAAGCATCACGGGCTGCGCATCGAGCAAGTCTTCGCGGGCAACGGTTCCGATGAAGTGCTCGCGCACGCGTTCCAGGCGCTGCTCAAGCACGACCGGCCGATCCGCTTTCCCGACATCACCTACAGCTTCTATCCGGTCTATGCGCAGCTTTACGGCGTCGAATACGAGACCGTGCCGTTGAACGCGGATTTCGCCATCGATGTCGACGATTACCGCGCGCCGTCCGGCGGCGTGCTGCTGCCGAACCCGAACGCGCCGACGGGCCGCGCCCTGCCGCTTGCGGAAATCGAAGTGCTGCTGAAGGCGAACCCGGACGCGCCGGTGATCGTCGATGAAGCGTATGTGGATTTCGGCGCGGAATCGGCCGTGAATCTGATCGATCGTTATCCGAACCTGCTGGTCGTGCAGACGACGTCGAAAGCGCGTTCGCTCGCGGGTATGCGCGTCGGCTTCGCATTCGGCGATGCAGCGCTGATCGAAGCGCTCACGCGCGTGAAGGACAGCTTCAACTCGTATCCGCTGGATCGCCTCGCGCAAGCCGCGGCGCTCGCGTCATACGAAGATCGGGCGTGGTTCGAGGAAAGCTGCGGGAAGGTCGTCGCGAGCCGTGAGCGGTTGACGTCGCAGCTACAGACGCTCGGTTTCGATGTCGTGCCGTCCGCGGCGAACTTCGTGTTCGCGAAGCATCCCGCGCACGATGCCGCCACAATCGCCGCCGCGCTCAAGGCGAAAGAGATCTTTGTGCGCCACTTCAGGCTGCCGCGCATCGATCAGCATCTGCGCATTTCGATCGGCACGCCCGCGGAATGCGATGCGCTCGTCGCCGCGCTGACGGAAATCGTCGCTTAGGAATTGCCCTTCGCAGCCATCAGCGCGTGGTATTTGGCCATCAACTGCTCGGGCGTTTCGACGTGCGCCGGATCGCGCGGAATGCACTCGACCGGACACACTTGCTGGCACTGCGGCTCGTCGAAATGGCCGACGCATTCCGTGCATTTGTTCGGGTCGATCACGTAGATGTCGGGACCCATCGAAATGGCGTCGTTCGGGCACTCGGGCTCGCAAACGTCGCAGTTGATGCACTCGTCGGTAATGATCAAAGACATGCTTCACTCTCTTGCGCCGGTATCTGGACCGGCATGACGCCCGCGCGCCATTCTCGATGACGCGCGGGTCGGGCGCTTTACGGCGCCGCAGGATCCATCTGCGACAGATTACCGACTTTGTCGATCAGCCGCTTTTCCACCGACGGGAACACGAACTTGCTCACGTCGCCGCCGAGCTGCGCGATCTCGCGCACGATCGTGCCCGAGATGAACTGATACTGGTCGGACGGCGTCATGAACATCGTCTCGACGTCGGGCAACAGGTAGCGGTTCATCCCCGCCATCTGAAACTCATACTCGAAATCGGACACGGCACGCAATCCGCGCACGATCACGCGCGCGTTGTTCTTGCGCACGAAGTCTTTTAGTAGCCCGGTGAAACTGCTCACCTGCACGTTCGGATAATGCCCGAGCACGTCGTGCGCAATATCCAGCCGCTCCTGCAGCGAGAAAAACGGCTTCTTCGCGCGGCTGTCCGCGACGCCCACGACGAGCTGATCGAAAATGCTCGATGCGCGCCGGACAATGTCTTCATGCCCACGAGTGAGCGGGTCGAACGTACCCGGATACACGGCGACAACCATGAGCTTTCTCCTCTTCTATTTACATTGGGTCGCGTGGCTGCGACGCCCCACTCTGCCTCATTCCCATCAAGACTGGCTGTCCCAAATTGGGGAACGCGCATTATTCCTCATTTTCGCGGCGCAGCAAATGATAGCGAACGGCACCCGCCTTGCCATCGCGCACGACGCTCCAGCCCGCGAGCGCGTCGATACCCGCCAAGTCCAGCGGATCGCCGCATTCGACGTAAATCGCGCCATCTGGCGCGACGAGCGGCGCCGCCAGCGCGAGCGCGCGCAAGAGCAACGCCTGATCGCCGAACGGCGGGTCCAGAAAGATCACGTCGAACGAGCCGGGCGCGAGGCTGGCGGCGAGCCGCAGCGCATCCGCTTCCGCGATTTCGATGTTGCGCGCGCCGAGCTTCGTCTGATTCGCCCTGATCTGCGCGGCGGCCTTCGCGCTGCGCTCGACCATCAGCACGCGCGCCGCACCGCGCGACGCCGCCTCGAAACCGAGCGCACCGCTGCCCGCGAACATGTCGAGGCAACGCTGTCCGGAGAGATCCTGGCCGAGCCAGTTGAAGAGCGTTTCGCGCACGCGATCCGGCGTGGGCCTGAGGCCGTCGAGATCGAGCACGGGCAGCGGCGTGCGCTTCCAGTCTCCGCCGATGATGCGGATCGTGTGCGGTTTGCCGCCGCGCAAGGGCGTGTGGCTGGGCAGGACGGAACGGGTAGCGGTCGAGCGAGGCATAAGAGGATGGCTGGAGTCGAGCGCGCCGGACGTATTTTTGCTTGACGACAGGCCGGCACGGGCAATGAAAGCCAACGTTACCACACGCGCGCGCCGTGCCGGGTGCCGCACGGGCGGGCGCGGCGGCGCCTGATAAAATATGCGTCTTCTATCTCTTCGCGCCGGCCTCGCGCAAAGCGACTTCAAAGCGCGCACGAGGCCACCGATCACGCGCGCATCATCGCCACTCATCCATGTTCAGCTTCTTCAAGAAATTCAAAAAGCCGGCTGACGCGCCGCTCGACACGCCTCAGGAAGACATCGTCGAGGCGGACGGGGACGACGACATCTCGGACGCCGAGCTGGAACGGCAGGCGCTCAGCGCTGAAGCCCCACTGGAAGAAGCGCTGCCGGAGGATATTCAGCCGACGGAACCGGCGCCTGCGGAACCCGTTGCGCCTGTCGCGCCCGCTCCGGCTGCGCCCGTCCAGCTTCCGGCCGGGGATTCGAAGGAATACTGGCAAGGCCGCACGCAGTCGCAATGGGCGCGCGGTCCGGAAACGGATCAGGCGAGCGAAGAAATCGTGCCGCCGCCCACGCTTGATGCGGTCGCGAAGAAGTCGTGGCTCTCGCGCCTGCGTCACGGTCTGTCGAAGACGAGTTCCAACCTGACCGGCATTTTCGTCAGCGCGAAGATCGATGAAGACCTGTACGAAGAGCTCGAAACCGCGCTGCTGATGTCCGACGCCGGCGTCGATGCCACCGAATTCCTGCTCGAATCGCTGCGCGAAAAAGTGCGCTCGGAGCGTCTGACCGATGCATCGCAGGTGAAGGCCGCGCTGCGCGAATTACTCGTCGACCTGCTGCGTCCGCTCGAAAAATCACTGATGCTCGGCCGCGCGCAACCGCTCGTGATGATGATCGCGGGCGTGAACGGCGTCGGCAAGACGACCAGCATCGGCAAGCTGGCGAAGCATCTGCAGCGCTTCGATCAGTCGGTGCTGCTCGCCGCCGGCGACACCTTCCGCGCCGCCGCGCGCGAACAGCTCACCGTCTGGGGCGAGCGCAACAACGTGACCGTGATCGCGCAGGAAAGCGGCGATGCCGCCGCCGTGATTTACGACGCGGTCGGCGCGGCGCGCGCGCGCAAGATCGACGTGATGATGGCCGACACCGCCGGCCGTCTGCCGACGCAATTGCATCTGATGGAAGAGCTGCGCAAGGTGCGCCGCGTGATCGCGAAGGCGATGCCCGACGCGCCGCACGAAGTGCTGCTCGTGATCGACGCCAACACGGGTCAGAACGCGCTCGCGCAGGTCAAGGCGTTCGACGATGCGCTGGGCCTGACCGGTCTCGTCGTCACGAAACTCGACGGCACCGCGAAAGGCGGCATTCTCGCCGCGATCGCGCGACAGCGGCCGGTGCCGGTGTATTTCATCGGCGTGGGCGAGAAGGTCGAGGATCTGCAACCGTTCAGCGCCGAAGAATTCGCCGACGCGCTGCTCGGCTGAACCTGAAAAGGGCGTCCGCGTGGACGCCCTTTTTTCATCGCGCGAATATCAGGGACGCCGCGATCCACCACATCACGCAGCCGACGATCACATCGAGCACGCGCCACGACACGTCCTTCTCGAACCACGGTTCCAGAAGGCGCGCGCCGTAGCCGAGCGTGGTGAACCAGACGACCGACGCGCACATCGCGCCCGCCGCGAACCACGCGTTGGCCGGCCAGCCGCGTTGCGCGCCGATGCCCCCGAGCAGCACCACGGTATCGAGATAGACGTGCGGATTGAGCAGCGACAACGCGAGCACGGTGGACGCCGCGCCGATCGCCGTCTGCGATTCGCCGTCCGACGCGTTCAGATGCCCCGGCCCGCGCCATGCCGCGAGAAACGCGCGCAATCCGTACAGAAACACGAAGATCGCGCCGGCCCAGCGAATCACGTCGAGCAGAACGGGCGCACGCGCGATGAGCGCGCCCATTCCGGCGACGCCCAGCGCGATCAACAGCACGTCGATGAGCGCGCAAATCGACACGACCACGCCCACGTGCCGGCGCTTCAACCCCTGCCGCAACACGAACGCGTTCTGCGCGCCGATCGCGACAATCAGGCTCGCGCCCAAGCCCGCACCCGACAGATAACTCGACAGTGCTCCGGCAGAAACCGCTACCGTCATTCGGCGTCCGGCTGTTGCGCCGGAGCGGCCCGCGCGAACGCGTCGATCGTGCAGGCGTGATCCGCGATACGCGCGAGCGTCGGATAGGGGCTCACGTCGATGCCGAAGCGCCGCGCGTTGAACACCTGCGGCACGATGCACAGATCGGCGACGGTCGGCGTATCGCCGAAGGTCAGCGCGCCGACGCGCGGATCGGCGGCGAGGCGCTTTTCGAGCGACGCAAAGCCGGTTTCGACCCAATGCCGATACCACGCGTCCTTGGCTTCATCCGGCACCTTGACCTGATGCTTCAGGTACTTGAGCACGCGCAGATTGTCGAGCGGATGGATTTCGCACGCGACCTGCATCGCGACCGAGCGCACGAACGCGCGATCGGACGGGCGCTTCGGCAAAAGCGGCGGCTCGGGATGCGTCTCCTCCAGATACTCGATGATCGCGAGCGACTGCGTGAGCACGTCGCCGTCGTCGATCAGTGCGGGCACGATGCCGTCGGGATTCACCGCGCGGTACTCGGGCTTCAGTTGCTGGCCGCCGTCGCGCAGCAGATGCACCGCCTCGTACTCGTAGTCGAGGCTCTTCAGATTCAGCGCGATTCGCACGCGATACGCGGCCGAGCTGCGGAAATAGCTATAGAGCTTCATGTTCATGCGCTCAGACGACGCGCACGGAGAATTCGCCGATGCCATCGACGCCGCCCTTGAGCAGATCGCCCTTCACGACGGCGCCGACGCCTTCCGGCGTGCCCGTGAAGATGAGATCGCCGGGAAACAGCTCGAAGAGCGTCGACAGATACGCGACCGTCTCGCCCACCGACCAGATCAGTTGCGAGATGTCCGAGCGCTGCTTTTGCTCGCCGTTGACGGTCAGCCAGATCGCGCTCTTTTCCAGATGCCCGACCTTCGAAACGGGATGGATCGGGCCGATGGGCGCGGAACGGTCGAAGCCTTTCGCGGTGTCCCACGGACGGCCGAGCTTCTTCGCTTCGGCTTGCAGGTCGCGGCGCGTCATGTCGAGGCCGAGCGCGTAGCCGTAGACGTAGTCGAGCGCTTTGTCGGTGGAGATGTCCTTGCCTTGCTTGCCGATCGCGGCAACCAGCTCCATCTCGAAGTGCAGGTTCTTCGTCTGCGACGGATACGGGAATTCGCCCGTGGCGCCAGGCGCGACGTACAGCACGGCATCGGCGGGCTTGCTGAAGAAGAACGGCGGCTCGCGGTCCGGATCGTGGCCCATTTCGCGCGCGTGGGCTTCGTAGTTGCGGCCGACGCAGTAGATGCGCCGTACTGGAAACTGCTCGTTCGAACCATCGACGGGCACCGCTGCTGCCGGCGCCGGAGGAAACACGTAGGTCATCCCGCTCTCCTGTTGCTGTTTGATTTGCAGATTCATGGGCAATGCGAAAAGGGAGTTTAACGTGCGCGCGAACCTCGTGGCGATGCCCGTGAGGCTTGGCGGGCGCGGCTCTGCGAGCTTTCGGCAAGCCTTCGACGGAACGGGCGACGCTTCGTTTTCAGCAAGCATCGGGCGCCGTGCGCGCGAAACGTTCGGCTGGCGTACCTTGCCAGCGCCCGTCAAATGCGGTACTCAATAAGCTTCCTGCACCTTAAAAAGCGCGGCGGCATCGCTCGGATGATGAAAATGAGCGCCCGATCCGCGCCTCTCTCCATGACCGACTCCGCTTCCCTACCTTTCGCCTGCGCACGCTACATCAAGGAAATCGGCCGCGGGCCGAACGGCGCGCGCGCACTTTCGCACGACGACACCTACGCACTCTACGAAGCGATGCTCGAGGACCGCGTCCCCGAACTCGAACTCGGCGCGGTGCTGCTCGCCTACCGCGTGAAGGGCGAAACCGCTGCGGAACTCGCCGCGATGCTGTCCGCCGCGCATCGCTCGTTCGAACCGCTGCATGTTCAGGACGGGCGCGAACACGCCCGGCCGGTGTCGATTCCGAGCTACAACGGCGCGCGCAAGACGCCCAACCTCGTGCCGCTGCTATCGCATCTGCTCGCGCGCGAGGGCGTGCCGGTGCTGGTGCATGGCGTCATCGACGATCCGGGCCGCGTCACGAGCGCCGAGATTTTCGCGGAACTGGGTATCGCGCACGCGGCTTCGCACGATGAAATCGAGGATAGTCTCGCCTCGCGCCGCCTCGCCTTCGCGCCGACCACCGTGCTCGCGCCGAAGCTCGCGCGGCTGCTCGCGCTCAGGCGTCGCATGGGCGTGCGCAATTCGACGCACACGCTGGTGAAAATCCTTCAGCCGTTCGCGGAACCGGGCCTGCGGCTCGTCAACTACACGCATCCGGAATATCGCGAGAGCCTCACGGGATTGTTCACGGAGCATCCGGACGCCGCAGCGGGCGGCGCGCTGCTCGCGCGCGGCACGGAAGGCGAGGCCGTCGCCGACACGCGCCGCCAGGTGCAGGTCGACTGGTTCCACGACGGCCACGTCGAGACGCTGATCGCGCCGGAGCACTCGCAGCCGCACGCGCCGCAAGTCGATCTGCCCGAAACGCTCGACGCGGCGACCACTGCGCGCTGGATCGAATGCGTGTTGCGAGGCGACGTGCCGGTGCCGCCCGCGGTCGCGCGCCAGGTTGAGGTGATCGCCCGGGTGGCGCGCAAACCGGTCCCTGATCAGACAAACTCGGCAAACCCCATTTGACACGGTATTCAACGGTGGTTTAAAGTCGAACGCATGAGCTTCACCCAGCCTTCCTCCCTCCGAATTATTTCGGGCCGCCTAGCGCGGCCCCTATCGCTACGTCTAGCGTAAGTCGCCAGACGTAGCGCCGCGCGTCGCAAGGCGCGTGGTCCTGCCAGAAGTCCCAGTAGTTCCGTTTCTTACCACTTGTAGTCGTCAGCTTTTCGTTCGCGCATCCCGCGATACGGAAACGCGAGGGTCAAATGCACGCTGCTTCGCGCACGTTCACGTTGGTCACAGGCGTCACCATCGCTGGTGATTCGTGTGATCGCGCGCGCCGCTTCGTCTTACGTGCATTCCGTCACGCCCGGCCAGCCGCCGGACACGGCCTCTCTCGCAGGCGCTACGCAAACCGTCCGAAGAGAGATCGACGATCATGATGCCGAACCCCGCCGAGAAATACCGCCCGTTTCCGCAAGTCCGTCTGAATGGCCGCCGCTGGCCGAACCGCACGATCGAGAAAGCGCCCATCTGGATGAGCACCGATCTGCGCGACGGCAACCAGTCGCTCATCGAGCCGATGAGCATCGCTGCGAAGCTCGAATTCTTCGAGATGCTGGTGAAGATCGGGTTCAAGGAAATCGAGGTGGGGTTCCCGTCGGCATCGCAGACCGATTTCGATTTCGTGCGCAAACTGATCGACGAAAAGCGCATCCCGGACGACGTGACTATCGAAGTGCTCGTGCAGTCGCGCCGCGAACTGATCGAGCGCACCTTCGAAGCGGTCGCGGGCGCGAGCAAGGTGATCGTGCACCTCTATAACGCGATCGCGCCGTCGTTCCGCAAGATCGTGTTCAACCAGTCGAAGGACGAAGTGAAGGCGCTTGCGGTCGAAGGCACGCGCCTCATCAAGGAATGCGCGGCAGCGCGGCCGGACACGCACTGGATCTATCAGTACTCGCCCGAAACCTTCAGCATGACCGAGCTTTCGTTCGCGCGCGAAGTGTGCGATGCGGTCGCGCAAACCTGGCGTCCGACGCCCGATCACAAGATGATCGTGAATCTGCCCGCGACCGTCGAAGCCGCGATGCCGAACGTCTTCGCCGACCAGATCGAGTGGATGGACCGCAACATGGGTTATCGCGACAGCATCGTGCTGTCGGTGCATCCGCATAACGATCGCGGCACGGCGGTCGCCGCGGCGGAAATGGCGCTGCTCGCGGGCGCGGACCGCATCGAAGGGTGTCTGTTTGGCAACGGCGAGCGCACCGGCAACGTCGATCTCGTCACGCTCGCGATGAACCTGTATACGCAAGGCATCGATCCGGAGCTTGATTTCTCTGACATCGACGCCGTGCGCCGCGTCGTCGAGCGCTGCAATCAGATTCCGGTGCATCCGCGCCATCCGTACGCCGGCGATCTCGTCTTCACCGCGTTTTCGGGTTCGCATCAGGACGCGATCCGCAAAGGCTTCGCGCAGCGCGTGCCGGGCACGGTGTGGGAAGTGCCGTATCTGCCGATCGATCCGGCCGATCTCGGCCGCAGCTACGATGCCGTGATCCGCGTGAACAGCCAGTCCGGCAAGGGCGGCTCCACTTATCTGCTCGAGCGCGGACTCGGCTTCACGCCGCCGCGCCGCGTGCAGATCGAATTCAGCCACGCCGTTCAGACCGTCACGGACACTTCCGGCGCGGAAATCAGCGGCGAAGCGATCTGCGAACTCTTCAAACGCGAGTATTTCGACGCGGGCGGACCGGTATCGCGTATCGACGCTTCGACCCTGTCGGTGTTCGGAAAGCGCGTCGTGATCGCGCCGGCGGCAAGCGCGCCGAGCGGCGATGTCTGGGCGCAGACGGTCGCGGCAGCACTCGGCGTGGACGCGAGCGTGAACTGGTTTGAAACCGCCGTCACGGCGAGCGGCGACACGGCCGCGTTCGTCGGCTGCCGCGTCGGCGACGGCCAGACGCGCTTCGGCGTCGCGGTGCATGCCAATCCGGCGCTCGCGGTCGCCGATGCGGTCGTGAGCGCGGTGAACCGTTCGAAGCGCGTCGTGCAGGAGGATCGGCAGGACGAGGCGATGGAGGCGGCGTAAGCCTCAGCGCAAGGCGGCGCGCGCGGCGCTATTCCAGCGCGACGCGCGTCGCCTGCAGCGCAAGCAGCTGCCACTGCCCTTCGGTCTGGACGTGCACGGCGGTATAGGCGATCGGAAAAAGCAGCGCGCCGTTCTTCGATTCCATCTCGATCAGCGCGCGCCCGGACACGAGACACGTATCGCGCCCCGCGGGCAGCACATCCTGCGACTGAATCTCGATCTGACGATAGCGGCGGCGGCCTGCGGTAATGGCGTCGATGAACTGGCGCTTCGTCTCCCGCTTGCCGTTCGTATGGACGTAGCTGACGTTTTCAGCCAGCAGCGCATCCAGCGCGGGGCCGTCGCTCTCGACCATCGCACGAAAACGGTCACGCTCGAGGCCGCGGATGGCCTCAATGGTTTTTGCCGGCATCTGTCCATTCCCCTTGTGTCGAGGAACCGATACGCCGGCGCCCCGTCAAAAGTTGTATTGCAGATATAGCTGGCTGAAATTTATACCAGGATTCGGGTCTTTGATACCTGCGTTCGACAGATGCTGGAATCGGAAGCCCGCCTGATAGCTCTGTTTTTCGCCGAAGATCATGCCGACGCCGACCATGTCGGCGAACTGGAAGGCCGTCGACACGGTGAAATCCTGCGTGATGCGCGCGTGCGAAAGCAGCCGCACGCCGACGCCCGCCTCGATGAACGGCCGGAAGTAGCCCGAACTCTTCACGAAGCGCACGACCGGCGTAAGGCCGACTTCCCAGATGCTCGGGTGGACGGCGTTGTCCTCGGTCGTATGCCAGTAGGATACGTGCCCTTCGCCGATGAGCGTGAAATGGAATCCGCCGATCTCCCACCAGGTGAGGCCCGGGTCCCAGGCGACGCCGAGATCGAGTTTCTTGATGTCATGGTTGGCGACGCCGCCAGCGACCTGAACGCCGAACCTGTCCGCGTGCGCCGCTGCCGACGCGAGGCCGAACGCGGCGCAGACTGCCGAACGGAAAATCCACGAACTCTTGTTTTTATGCATGAGCACCCCATTTTCCTCGGATGACGGGCGTGTTTCATTAACAGCGTTGTCTGGCGAATTCTAGAGACGTTTTTCAAGATGTGCAGAAAGCGTAACGACGCGCTCCATTCTGTTGAATTTTCTTTCGCCGCAATGCACAAAAGCGGTAATCGATTCGAAAGCGAACGGCTGGTCGGTATAATATTCCGCTTTTGTCTCAACAATCTGTCCTATTGACCTCGCAAATTCGATAGCTTTTGTGGGAACTCACACATTCTCCTGCCCTCTAACACTTAGCACTCGCTAAACCGGAGTGCTAATATCGTGTCTGACTTGCCGCCGTTAAGCGGCGAGTGAATTGTTGATAAGGAGCTAATGAGCGTGACCAATGCGATGACCCTTCCGAATGTTCTGAGCTCGGCACCTGCCAAGGCATCTTCGGCAGGCGCGCTGACGTACGCACAGTCGTCGATGCTGACCGGCCAGATCGGCAACATCGATTCCTATATACAAGCAGTGAACCGCATTCCGATGCTTTCGCAAGCAGAGGAACGTCAGTACGCCACCGAATTCCGCGAGCAGGGCAACCTGAACGCCGCGCGCCAGCTCGTGCTTTCGCACTTGCGCCTCGTAGTGTCGATCGCCCGCAACTACCTTGGCTACGGCCTGCCGCACGCAGACCTGATCCAGGAAGGCAACATCGGTCTGATGAAGGCCGTGAAGCGCTTCGACCCCGAGCAAAACGTACGCCTGGTTTCGTACGCGATGCACTGGATCAAGGCCGAGATCCACGAGTACATCCTGCGCAACTGGCGCATGGTGAAGGTCGCCACAACCAAGGCGCAGCGCAAGCTGTTCTTCAACCTGCGCAGCCACAAGACGAGCCATTCGGCGTTCACGCCGGACGAGATCGAAGGTCTCGCGAGCGAGCTGAACGTGAAGCGCGAGGAAGTCGCGGAGATGGAAACGCGCCTGTCGGGCGGTGATATCGCGCTCGAAGGCCAGATCGACGACGGCGAGGAAGCATTCGCGCCGATCGCCTATCTTGCAGACTCGCACAACGAGCCGACGAACGTCATCGCCGCGCGCCAGTTCGACAAGCTGCAAAGCGACGGACTCGCCGACGCGCTGGAATCGCTCGATGAGCGCAGCCGCCGCATCATCAAGGCGCGCTGGCTCGACGTGCAGGACGATGGCTCGGGCGGCAAGACGCTGCATGAACTGGCCGACGAGTTCGGCGTGTCGGCGGAACGCATCCGCCAGATCGAAGCGAGCGCGATGAAGAAAATGCGCTCCGCGCTGCACGACTACGCGTAATACCTGACTGTGCCGTAGCAGAAGTTGCGAAGCCCGCCGTCGACGAGACGGCGGGCTTTTTCTTTTGACCTTGACCTGAAAAGCAAACGGCACCCGAAGGTGCCGTTTGCTTTCAACCATCGACTACCGCATCACGCCGGCATCGGCGCGGTGCCGCCGCCGTTGCCCGACAGACGCGTGGACAATTGCGTCGCATAACGCTGCGCCGCCGCGCCCACGACGATGTGGAACGTATCGGCCGACACCCACGCAACATCCAGCGACGACAGACGTTGACGATCCACCGACGACGGATCGCGCACGACCACGCGCAGGCGCGTCTGCGCAACCGCGTCGATCGAAGCGATGTTGGTCGCGCCGCCGAACACGGCGAGCCAGCGGAACGGGTCCGGATCGAGCGGGCCGGGCGTCTGGTCGGCGCTCACAGCCGCTGCCACCGGTTGTGCCGGCGTCGACGATGCCGGCGTCGCGCCACGCGTCGACGAATGTTCCAGCTCGGTGCGGATTTCATCGGCGATCAGGTCGGCTTCCGGTCCGATGATCACCTGCACGTTGGTCGCGCCGCGCTTGAGCACGCCGCGCGCGCCGATGCCCTTCAACTGCGGCTCCGACACTTTCTCCGAATCCACCACCGACAGACGCAGACGCGTCGTGCAGGCATCGACGAGCGTCAGGTTAAACGCGCCGCCGAGCGCCGCGATGTACTTCGCCGCACGCGTGTTCGACACAGCCGCAGCGCCCGGAACCGGCGGAATCAGACCGCCATCGACCGTGGTTGCGACATCGGTTTCTGCATCGGTCGTGGCCGGCTCGCGGCCCGGCGTCGCCATGTTGAACTTGCGGATGAAGAAGCGGAACAGGCCGTAGTAAATGACGAAATAGACGATGCCGATCGGAATCGCCATCCAGCCGCGCTGCGACAGGCCGTAGTTCAGCACATAGTCGATCGCGCCCGCCGAGAACGTGAAGCCGAGATGGACGCCGAGCGCCGAACAGATCGCGAGCGACAGACCCGTCAGCACGGCGTGAATCGCGTAGAGCACCGGCGCGAGGAACATGAAGCTGTATTCGATCGGTTCGGTCACGCCCGTGAGGAACGCGGTCAGCGCCATCGAGAACAGCAGGCCGCCGACGATCGCGCGGCGCTCCTTCGGTGCCTCATGGAACATCGCGAGACACGCGGCCGGAAGACCGAACATCATGATCGGGAAGAAGCCGGTCATGAAGCCGCCCGCGGTCGGATCGCCCGCGAAGAAGCGATGCAGGTCGCCGTGCACCACCGCGCCGCCGCCCGGAGGCGTGAACGAGCCGAACACGAACCATGCGAGCGAGTTGATGATGTGATGCAGACCCGTCACGAGCAGGATGCGGTTCAGCACGCCGAACACGAACGTGCCGAGCGCGCCGGCCGTCGTCAGCCAGTTGCCCGCCGTGTCGATGGCCGCCTGCACCGGCTGCCATATGTAGCCGAGCACGATGCCGAGTATCAGACACGTGACGCCCGTAATGATCGGCACGAAGCGCTTGCCGCCGAAGAACGCCAGATATTCGGGCAGCTTGATGTCCTTGAAGCGGTTGTACATGTAGCCCGCAATCACCCCGGCGATGATCCCCGACAGCACGCCCATGTTGAGCTTGTCGTTGATGTCCTTCATCACCGCCACTTCGATCAGATAGCCGATCGCGCCGGCGAGACCCGCCGTGCCGTTGTTGTCCTTCGCGAAGCCCACCGCCACGCCGATGGCGAACAAAAGCGGAAGGTTGGTGAAGATCGCATCGCCGGCGTCGGCGATCATCTTGATGTTGAAGACATCAGGCTGGCCGAGACGCAGAAGCAGGCCGGCCACCGGAAGTACGGCGATCGGCAGCATCAGCGCGCGGCCTAGTCGCTGCATCTTTGCAAACGGGTTGGCGTCCATCGGGTTCTCCAAAAATATAAGTCTTGTCGTTACTGCTGCGGGGATTGCGAAAAAGGCTCCGCGAAGCTGTCAGAAGGACGGACGATCAGTCCTGCGGCCAGATTTCGCGGCTTGCCGCTCTTACTGCCTGTGCCGATTCGAGCGCGAGGCAGTCCTCGGCGCGCTGACGGCACAGTTGGTAATCGAGATTGCGCACGCGCGCCTTGATGCCGGGCACCGTGCCCGGATCGACCGACAGTTCGGTCACGCCGAGGCCGACGAGCAACGGAGCCGCGACCGGATCGCCGCCGAGCGCGCCGCACACGCCGACCCACTTGCCGTGCTTTTCCGCGCCCTGCACGGCCACCTTGATGAGGCGCAGCACGGCGGGATGCAGGCCGTCGGACTGCGCGGCGAGATCGGGCTGGCAGCGGTCCATCGCGAGCGTGTACTGCGTGAGGTCGTTGGTGCCGATCGAGAGGAAATCCGCGTATTTCGCGAGTTGGTCGGCGAGCAGCGCCGCCGACGGCACTTCGATCATCACGCCCACTTCGATCGGCTCCGTGCGGCCCGCTTCGCGCGCCAGTTCGTCGATACGCGCGCGCAGGCGCTGCAGTTCGCCGGCGTCCGTCACCATCGGCAGAAGGATGCGTACCGCGCCCAGCGGCTTCACGGCAAGCAGGCCGCGCAACTGATCGTCGAGCAGATCGGGGCGCACTTGCGCGAGACGGATGCCGCGCAGGCCGAGCGCCGGGTTTTCCTCGGGCGGAAGGGTCAGATAATCGACTTCCTTGTCCGCGCCGACATCGAGCGTGCGGATGATCGCGGTACGGCCTTGCAGTGCATCGACGATGCCCTGATAGCTTTGCGCGTGCTCCGCGACCGTCGGCGCCGACTGGCGATGGATGAACAGAAGTTCGGTGCGCAGCAGGCCGACCGCGTCCGCGCCGTTTTCGACGGCGGCCCTGGCATCGTCGAGCGTGGCGATGTTCGCGGCCACTTCGATATGGCGGCCGTCCTTCGTGGATGACGCTTCCTGCGACATCTTGCGATTCGCCTCACGCACGTTCGCGAGACGCTCGCGTTCGGCGCGCGCGCGTTCGACGTCGAGTTGCGTCGGCGCATGTTCGATGCGGCCCGCCGATGCGTCCACGACCACTTGCGTGCCTTCGGGAATCGCGTGCAGCGCATCGCCGATGGCGACGAGCGCCGGAATGCCGATCTGCCGCGCGATGATCGCCGCGTGCGAAGTCGCGCCGCCGCGCGCCATCACGAGCGCGGTGACGCGCGTGCGGTCGAGCGACGACAGGTCGGACGGCGTGAACTCGGTGGCCGCGAGCACGGTTTCCGCCGGCAGCTCGACTGCCGCCGTGTTCGTGAGACCGAGCGCGCGCAACACGCGCTTTTCGATATCGCGCAGATCGGCGGCGCGTTCGGCGAGCAGCTCGTCCTGCACGTTCGACAGCAGCGCGATCTGCGCGCGGATCGCCTCGCGCCACGCGAAGCCCGCGCTCTTGCCGAGGCTGATCAGGTCGCGCGCGGCGTCGACGAGCGTCGGGTCCTCGAGCAGCACGCGATGCACCGCGAAAATGCCCGCTTCGCCGACCGCGCCACGCTGCGACGCGGTTCGCACGGTCTCGTCGAGATCGGCATCGACTTGAGCGATGGCCTTGTCGAGCGCACGGCTTTCCGCCGCCGACTGGCCGCTCGCCTGTTCCGGCGGCACGATGTCCTGATCGTCCCAGCGCACCAGCTTGCCGACCGCGATGCCCGGCGCCGCGCACACGCCAGCCAGCGTATTCGGCGGCAGCGGCTCGCCGGCAGCGGCTGCCTTCGCGACCGGCGCGGGCGACTTGGCGCGCGCGGGCGTCTCTTCGACTTCGCCCAGCGCCGCGCGCAGCAATTCGGCGGCGACGGCTTCGACCGCCTGTTGCGCCTGAGCACCGATACCAACCAGTTCGATGGTCGAGCCCTCGCCCGCACCGAGCCCGAGCAGGCCGACCACGCTTTCCACCGGCGCCTTCTTGCCTTCGTAGCGCACTTCGACCTTGGCGTCGAAACCACGCGCGGCCTCGCGCGCCCGCGCCGCCGGACGGGCATGCAGACCGCCCGCATGCGCCAGTGTCACGCTGCGGCGCGCTTCTTCCGTGACGAGCGCGCCGGAGCGCGCGGTTTCCGCCTTCTCGCCGTGCTTCGCGCGCAACACCAGCAAGCACGCGCCCGCGTTCAGCACGCCGCGCCCGGCGCGATCGACGACATCGAAGGCATCGCCGTTCGCGACCGCGATCACCGAGACGAGGCTCGGCGCGTGTTGCGCGACGAAGTCCGCATCGAACTCGATGAGCGCCTGACCGGCGCGCACCGTCGCGCCCTGCTCGACTATCGGCGTGAAACCCTTGCCGCCCAGCCCGACCGTGTCGATGCCGATATGCACGAGGATCTCCGCACCCTCCTTCGTGCGCAGCGTCACCGCGTGATGCGTGCGGGCGAGATGCGTGATCGTGCCGTCGCAGGGCGAGACGAGCACGTTATCGAGGGGATCGATGCCGATGCCGTCGCCGAACATGCCTTCGGCGAACACGGGGTCCGGCACGTCGGCGAGCGGCACGACGGGACCGGTGAACGGCGCAAGCAGCACGACATCGTTCGGGTTATCGATGGAATGGTTCAACAGTGACTCCTCGGCACGGCGCATCGGCTAGCTCACTCAATGGGTTTCGGTGACCTTGTTCAGGTGGCGCGGCGCGTCGGGATTGCGCCCGCGCGCTGCGGCCAGACCCGCGGCCATCACGTAGAAGGAAAGAATTGCAGCGATCGGATCGAGCGCAGGATGATCGGTGGCGACGAGCGGCAACTCCGCTTGCGCGACGTCGGCCGGCGCGGCGAGCAGCACGCGCGCGCCACGAGCGCGCATGTCGGCGGCAAGCTGGATCAGCCCCGCCTGCTCCGGCCCGCGCGGCGCGAACACGAGCAGCGGATAGTCCTTGTCGATGATTTCCATCGGTCCGTGACGCACTTCCGCGCTGGAGAACGCTTCGGCCTGGATGCCCGAGGTTTCCTTCAGCTTGAGCGCGGCTTCCTGCGCGATGGCGAGGCCGAGGCCACGGCCGATCACGATCATGCGATCGACGTCCTTCAGCTCGTTCACGGCGCGCGTCCAGTCGAGCTTGCCTGCGGCGCGCAAGCCGTCCGGCAGCGACTTGAGCGCGTTGAGCAATTCGACGTCGCGCTGAACGTGCGCGATCACGATCGCCGACAGCGACAGCATCGCGATATAGCTCTTGGTCGCGGCCACCGACAGTTCGGGACCCGCGAGCAGCGGCAGAAAGTATTCGCACGCGCTTTCGAGCGGCGAACCGGTGACGTTGACGGCCGCGACGGTGAACGCGCCCGCGTCGCGCAGCGCCTGCATCGTGCCGACGAGATCGGGGCTCTTGCCCGATTGCGAGAACGCGACGGCGAGTTGTCCGGAGACACGCAACGGCGCCTGCTGGAGCGTGGCAACCGACATCGGCAGCGATGCAACCGGAATGCCGATGCGGCTCATCGCGAGGCTCGCGAAATAACTGGCGGCGTGGTCCGAGCTGCCGCGCGCGACCGTCAGCGCGACATGGCGCGGCTGCTCGGCGAGCTTGACCGCGAGCGCTTCGATAGACGAGGTATCGGCGAGCTGGGCCGCGACGACGTCGGCGGACTCCAGCGCTTCATTAAGCATATTCGACAATTGATTCTCCTTCGACATACGTGGCGGTCAGCGCGTGTTCCCGGTCGAGCACGACGAGATCGGCCCATGCGCCGCGCGCGATGCGGCCGCGGTCTTCGAGTCCGAGATAGTCGGCGGGGAAACGCGACAGGCGATTCGAGACGTCCGCGAGCGGAATGCCCAGCGACACGAGATTGCGCAGCGCCTGATCCATCGTCAGGGTGCTGCCGGCGAGCGTGCCGTCCGCGAGACGCACGCCGCCCATGCATTTGGTGACATGCTGGCTGCCCAGGCGATATTCGCCGTCGGGCATGCCGGCCGCCGACGTGCTGTCGGTCACGACATAGAGACGCGGGATCGCGCGCATCGCGGCGCGAATGGCGCCCGGATGCACGTGCAGCAGATCGGGAATGAGTTCGGCGTATTCCGCATGCGCGAGCGCCGCGCCAACCATGCCGGGGTCGCGGTGATGCAGCGGCGACATCGCGTTGAACAGATGCGTGAAACCGCGCGCGCCATGCTTGAGCGCGTTGACGGCGTCGTCGTAGGTGCCGAGCGAATGGCCGAGCTGCACGCGCACGCCGCGCGCGGCCAGTTCGGAAATGATGTCGAGATGGCCGGAGATTTCCGGCGCGATAGTGACGACGCGGATCGGCGCGAGTTCGAGGTATTTCAGCACTTCGTCGCGCACCGCGACGGCGGCCGCGTCGGGCTGAGCACCGAGCTTGCCCGGATTGATGTACGGGCCTTCCAGATGCACGCCCAGCATGCGCGCGCCGCCGGCGGCACGGTGTTTCGCCTGTTCGCCCAGGCCCGCGACGACTTCCATGAGTTCATCGCGCGGCGCGGTCATGGTGGTGGCGAGCAGGCTCGTGGTGCCGTGCTGCGCGTGCTGGCGCGCCACGGTGTCCGCCGCATCGCCGCCTTCCATGATGTCGCGCCCGCCGCCGCCGTGCACGTGCAGGTCGATGAAGCCCGGCAGGATGTACGGCGCGTCGTTGGCGAGCGGATCGGCGATATGGCCTTCGAGCGCCGTCACGCGGCCGTTCTCGAAGCGGACCGAGCCGTGGATCCAGCCGTCGGTCGTGAGTATGTTTCCTTTCAGCATGAGTTTCTCTGGAAGTACGCGATGCATGGATGAGGTTCAGTGCCGTCCGCGCCGTGCTGCGAGCAGGCTTTCGTCGCGAAATAAGCGAACGGCTTCCTTGGGTCCTCTCGTTCTCTTGATTGCTCTTTTGATGCGTCTCGGGTGCCGCGCGTCTGTGCCGACGCTTATCGATGCAGTTCCGCGACGAAGTCGTAGTAGTCGTCGCGGCAGTAGGTGTCCGTCAATTCGATCGCGCGCTGATCCGCGCAATAGCCGATCCGCGTGATCACGAGCAGCGCTGCGCGCGGCGCCACGCCCATCAGCCGCGCGACTTCCGCGCCCGCGTTGACCGCGCGGAAATGTTGCAGCGCGCGCACCACGGACGACCCACGCTCCTCCAGATACCGATACAGCGAAGCGCCGATCGCAAGCGGGTCCGGCACGACGGCCACCGGCAGGGTCGATTGCTCGACCGCCATCACGATGCCGTCCGCGCGCCGCAGCCGTCGCAGGCTCGCAACGGCCGCGCCCGGCAACAAGCCCAGACGCACCGATTCATCGCGATTCGCTGCTCGTAGTCCGCGATCGAGCCAGATCGAATCGGGCCTGAAGCCGCGCTGTTCCATCTTCCTGGTGAAACCGGTGAGCCGGGACAGCGGATCTTCGACGCGCGGCGTGATGAAACTGCCCGCGCCGCGCACGCGCCGGATCAAGCCTTGCTCGACGAGCAGCGCGATCGCCTTTCTCGCCGTGATACGCGACACACCCACACGTTCCGACAGCGTGCGCTCCGAGGGCAGCGCCTCGCCGGCTGTCCAGGTGCCGGCATGGATTGCGGTGGCAAGACGCGACGCCAACTGGAGATAAAGCGGCGTATCGCTACGCGCGTCAGGCGTCAGATCCTGCCAGCCATGCTCCATTGGACGGTCTCGCTTGCTGAAGTGGAGCCCATTATATAACCAACATAATACCAGTCAACGCTAACGCGCACCCTTAGGTCAAACGTCAAAATTCTATTTAAATCAAATAGTTACAAGATGTTTAGCAGAGTTAAACAGAACATTTCCGCTATCGGGACTTACCCGCATGACAGCCCAGTTGACGAACTGGCTACTTACTTGCCTTTTTACCCACTTTTCGGGCATTTTCGTATTCGCACGGTCGTGCTTCTTTGGCACAATGGCTTCATTAATTCGGATTCACAATCAATTTCAACAAAACTGAGAGAGACTTAAGCGATGGGTTGTCCTGATCCGAGCCGGGCCGTCGAAGCGGTGCGCCGCTTCAACCGTTTCTATGCGCGCCATACCGGTGCCCTTCACGAGCGGCTGCATAAAAGCAGCTTTTCATTGACCGAAGTGCGGATTCTGCATGAACTGGCGCAGGGGCGCGCCACCACCGCTGCGGACTTGTCGCGCAACCTGGGGTTGGACACGGGTTATCTGAGCCGGTTGATCAACAACTTCCAGAAGCTCGGCCTCGTGGTGCGACGAAAGAACGAGTCGGACGGCCGCGCGCACCTGCTCCGGATCACGCCCGAGGCGAAAGCGCAGGTCGACGCGCTCGACCTCCACGTTTCGGCCGAGACCGCTACGCTGCTCAAACGGCTGACCTCTGCCGAGATCGATCATCTATGCATGGCCATGGCGGACGTCGAACGCTTGCTCTCGTCATCCTATTGCGAAGGCGAGACGAGGCTGCGCGTGCCGCGCGGCGGCGACTTCGGCTGGATGATCGAGCGTCACGTGCACCTGTATTCCGGCGACAAACCGAAGCTTTTCAGCGAGGCATACGCGGCAAGGAAGGTGTCGCGCTTTCTTGCGGATATGCAGTCGAATACCCCGCGCATCGCCTGCTGGGTGGCGGAGCACGGCAATGCCACGCGTGTCGGTGCGGCGATACTTGCTGCGGAATCCGAAACTCAGGCGCGCATCGAACTGCTGTTCGTCGAGCCGGGCGCTCGCCGGCGCGGGCTGGGCGAACAACTCGTCGCGGCATGCACGAACTTCGCCCACGGTGCGCGCTACGAGCAGGTGATCTGCCGGCTGGACGAACCGCAGGAAGATCTCTGCGCGCTGTTCATGCGAACCGGTTTCACACCGGTGCAGGAAGGAACTTCGGGTATCGTATGGCAAAGGGAACTACAGCAGATTTTCGCCGACTGAGCCGCGCCGAAAAAAACGGCGTCCCGCGGGACGCCGTCATTGAAGCTCGAAGCAGTCGCTCTCAGAACGAAGGCACGACCGAGCCCTTGAACTCGCTCTTGAGGAACTGGCGCACGTCGTCCGACTGATAGGCGGCGACCAGCTTCTTCACCCACGGCTGACCCTTGTCCTTCGCGCGCACCGCGATCAGGTTCGCGTACGGGCTATGCACGTCTTCGAGCGCGATCGCGTCCTTCGTCGGCTGCAGACCAGCCGCCAGCGCGAAGTTCGTGTTGATCGCGGCAGCATCGACATCGGCGAGCGTGCGCGGCAATTGCGCGGCATCGAGTTCGACGAGCTTGATCTTCTTCGGATTCTCGGCCACGTCGAGCGCCGTCGCGTTGCTGCCGTTCGTGCCGGCGCCCGCCTTCAGCTTGATCACGCCTTGCGATTGCAGCAGCAGAAGCGCGCGATTCTCGTTCGACGGATCGTTCGGCACCGCGACCTTCGCGCCTTGCTGCAGATCCTTCAGCGACTTCAGCTTCTTCGAATAGACGCCGAGCGGCGAGATATACGTGAGACCGGCGTTCACGATCTTGTAGCCGCGCTGCTTGACCTGGCTATCGAGATACGGCTGATGCTGAAAGCTGTTCGCGTCGAGATCGCCGGCGTCGAGCGCCGCGTTCGGCTGGACGTAGTCGTTGAATTCGATCACTTTCACGTTGAGGCCTTCGCGCTTCGCGACCTTCTGCACGACTTGCCAGATCTGCGCGTCGGGGCCGCTGATGGTGCCGACCTTGATCACTTTGTCATCGGCGTGAGCGGCGAGGCTCGTGAAAAGCGCGGCGGATGCCACGGCGGCGTTAACGGCTTTGAGCAAATTTCTGCGCTGCATGGTGTTCCTGTTTCGATGATGCGTTGGTGCTGGGATTGCGTGATTCGCGCCCGGCTAGCGAGTCGACCGGGTGCCGGATATTCGCACAGCTTTGGTGCGAGTTGAAATACCGAATCCTCATGTGGATATCACCTGCGGCGTGTTCGGCCGCCTGAAAAGAAAAGTGGCCCGCATGGGCCACTTTCGCAATCAGTCGATCAACAGCTTCAGGTCGTGAACCCACGGCTCGACGCCCTGCCCGTCGCGGGCAAAGAGACGCAGTTTGCCGTCTTTGTCGAACACGTAGCTCGCGGCAGTGTGATCCATCGTGTAATCGTCGGGCGTCTTGCCCTGCGACTTCGCGTAGTACACGCGAAACTCCTTGGCGAGTTGCGCGAGTTGCGCATCGCTTGCCGGCCGCAAACCGATATACGACGAGTTGAACGCCGCCACATACTGGCCGAGCAGATCGGGCGTATCGCGCGCCGGATCGACGGTGACCATCAGCACCTGCACGTCCTTCGACTTGTCGCCGAGTTGCTGCATGGCTTGCGAGAGCTCGGCGAGCGTCGTCGGGCAGACATCCGGGCAATGCGTATAGCCGAAGAACAACACGACGGCCTTGCCCTTGAAATCAGCGAGCGTGCGTGTCTTGCCGTGCGTATCGGGCAAGGAGAAATCGCTGCCGAACTGCTTGTTGCCGGTGATGTCGAGATTCTTGAAATCGGGCGCCTTCTCGCACGCGGAGAGCAGCGCCGCGAACATAAGCAGCGCGAAGAAACGACGAATCAGGACCATCATGCGCCGATCACCGTGCGTACGTAATGATCGACGAGCAGCGCGCCGAACAGCAGCGAGAGATACACGATCGAATAGCGGAAGGTCCTGCGCGCGAGCGCATCGGAGTAATCGCGATACATCTTCCACGCGTAGCCGATGAAACCCGCGCCGAGCGCAATCGCGCTCGCCAGATACACCACGCCGCTCATGCCGGAGATATAGGGCATCAGCGTGACCGCGAACAGCACGAGGGTGTAGAGGAAGATGTTGAGCAACGTGTACTTCTCGCCATGCGTGATCGGCAGCATCGGCAGGCCGGCGTTTTCGTAGTCCTTGCGGCGATACAGCGCGAGCGCCCAGAAATGCGGCGGCGTCCACACGAAGATGATCAGCACGAGAATCCACGCGTCGCCGGGCACGGTGCCGGTCACGGCGGCCCAGCCGAGCGCAGGCGGCATCGCGCCCGATGCGCCGCCGATCACGATGTTCTGCGGCGTATAAGGCTTGAGCAGCAGCGTATAGATGACCGCATAACCGACGAACGTGGCGATGGTCAGCCACATCGTGAGCGGATTGGTGAACGTGTAGAGCGTCCACATGCCGATGCCGCCGAGCACCGCCGAGAACGTCAGGATTTGCACCGGCGTGATCTGCCCGCGCGCGGACGGGCGCCACGCGGTGCGGCGCATCTTCGCATCGACTTTCTGCTCGACGAGACAATTGATCGCAAATGCGGCGCCGGCCAGCAGCCAGATGCCGACAACGCCGCCGATCAGTTTGTCCCACGGCACCATGCCGGGCGTGGACAGGAACATGCCGATGACGGCGCAGAACACGGCGAGCTGCGTGACGCGCGGCTTGGTCAGCGCAATGTATTGCGAGACGCGGCTGCCAAGTGGGGAATGTAGTGTCGTGCTATCCATGATGTGGAGTCACGCTGAAACGACGTCGCGCGCGGGAATGGCGGCGCGGCCGGGACGGCTGGAAGAGATTCGAAAGTTTAGCATAACGAGTAACAGCAACAGGATCGCGGCCCCGCCGTTGTGCGCCACCGCGACCGGCAGTGGCCATTGCAGCACGATGTTGGACATGCCCGTCAGGAACTGGACCACGATCATCAACAATACCCCGTTTGCGGGTTTTCGCAGCGATTCGAATCGTCGCAGCCGCGAGGCGAGCCAGAGCAGATACAGGACGACTGCGACCGCGAACGTTCGATGCGTCCAGTGGATCGCGACGAGCGCGTCCTGCGAGATCACATCGCCGTCGCCGGTCATGCCGAGCGCGCGCCACAGGTGGAAGCCGTGTTCGAAGTTCATCGGCGGAACCCATTGGCCGTTGCACAGCGGAAAGTCCGTGCACGCGAGCACTGCGTAATTCGTGCTGACCCAGCCGCCGAGCGCGATCTGCACGACGAGCAGCAGCAAGCCGAACATCGCGGCGGGCATCCAGCGCGCGGCCGCGGAGTCGAGCGACGGAATCGGCGTCATGCGCGCGGCGAGCCAGCCGAGCACGCCGAGCAGCGCGAGCCCGAGCAGCAGGTGCGTGGTGACGATCACAGGTTGCAGTTTCAGCGTGACGGTCCACGCGCCGAACGCGCCTTGCAGCAGGATGAGCAGCAGAATGCCGGTCGGCCACCACGGCGACACATGCAGCGGACGCTTCTTCACACGCGCGGTCCACGCGATGATCACCTGCGCGATGATCAACACGCCGATCGCCATCGCGAAATAGCGGTGCAGCATCTCGATCCACGCCTTCATCAGGCTGACGGGGCCGGTGGGCATCGCCTGATAGGCGGCCGTGATCTGCGCATGCGCGATGAACGGCGACGACGTGCCGTAACACCCCGGCCAGTCCGGGCAGCCGAGGCCGGAATCGGTCAGGCGCGTGAAGCCGCCGAACATGATGAGATCGAGCGTCAGGAAAGTCGTCAGCCAGACGAGTTTCCTGAACTTGTCGTCATCGGCTTTGACCCAGACATACGACATCGGAAGCAGCGCGATGCAGATGCCGATCAGACCGAGTTGCAATAAGAACATGTGTTTCTACCCTGCCTTCAGCCAATGCGCGACCACTTCAGAAGCTTCGCCACATCCGCGTTGATCTTCTTCGGATCGGGATTCTTCGGGAAACGCATCATCAGATTGCCGTTCGGATCGACGAGAAAGATGTGATCCGTGAGCTTCGTGCCGTCGTCGACGGGCAGCCACGCGGCGATCGCCTTCTCGTCGGCGACGAGCATGCGGGTGTCGGGTTGCGGATACGCGGTCTTGATGACGTCGGCGACCGGCTTGTCATCGGTGCGCAGCCAGACGTTCACCACGCGCTCGCGCTCGCCCGACTGCAGCGCGCGCACCTGGCGCATGAAGTAGAGGCGCGTCGCGCATTGTTCGTCGCAATCGCTGCCGTTGACGATGACCATCAGCCACTTGCCTTCGAGCGACTTGAGCGGCAGGCTCTGCCCTTTCTCGTCGGTGACGGCGAGTTGCGCGGGAATCGGACGTTGCGGGTCGATCAGCGCGCCGTAGCTCGACGTGCCGCCCGCCGGCTTGAAGACGTAGTACATCAGGTACGACGCGATCACCGGCGCAGCGCAGACGAGCGCGAGCAGCAGCAGCATCCAGCGTCCGCTGATCCAGGAGCCTTTCGAGGCGGTTCGTTGCCGCGTGCCAGTCTTGTCGGCGGCGGTGGAGCGTTGTGATTGCATCGGTAAAAACGTGTCCCGGTTCTGTTCGATCGCGCGCGGCGTGCGCGCGTCGGTGTATCAGGCGTGGTGTTCGGCTTCGTCGTCGCGATCTTCGCGATCTTCGCCCTTCTTCGCGGCGCGGCGCGCGGCATACAGGCCGAACGCGATGGCCGCGGCCGCCATGCCCCACCACTGGAACATGTAGCCGTAATTGCGATCGACGCCGAGCGTCGGCGCGGGCCAGTCGCGCACGAGCTTGTCGCCGGTGTCGTTCGTCTGCTGAATCACGAACGGCTGAAACGCGAGCCCGGTTTCGGCGGAGTACGACCTCACGTCCAGGTTCTGCCGGATCTCCTTGTGCGCCGCCGATCCGCCGCTGCCCAGTTCGAACGCCTGCGACGCGTTCGCCCGCGCGATCCCTTTCACCTCGACGACGCCTTTTGGCGTCTCATACGGCTCGATGCCCGTGCGGTCCGCCATGTTGCGCGGCAGCCATCCGCGATTCACGAGCACGTAGCCGCCGCCCTCGAGTTTAAGCGGCATCACGACATAAAAGCCTGGCTGGTCGTTATACGGACGATTGTCCAGATACACGACCCGCTCCGGTATGAACTCGCCGCGCGCCGCCACGCGATGAAATTCGATCGACTTGAGCGGCAGCGGCTCCACGCCGATTTCCCGCGCGGGCGCATTCTCGAACGCGACGATCTGCGCGTTGAGCGCTTCCTTCTGATGCGCGCGATCGCGCTGCCAGAATCCGAGACGCACGGTCACGGCGACGACGATCAGGATGACGAGCGCGGGCCAGAAACGAATCTTCATGCCGCGACCCTTACTGTCGGCATGCGATTCGGCGCTGCACGGCGCGATCCATCGAGTGAGATAATGAGATAGTTCAAATCAAACTTGCTCACTGTGGTTCCTGAGCAAACACGCTGGCTGGTTTCATGCACATCATCGTTGCTATCGCATTCATCCTTATCATCGGCAGCCTGGGCTCGGCGCTCTACTTCATGATGACCGACCGGGGCAGGACGAAGCGGATGGTGTGGTCGCTCGCCGCGCGCGTCGGGCTGTCCATTTCCCTCTTCCTCTTCATCCTGTTCGCGCACTGGATGGGCTGGATTCAATCGACGGGCATTCCGCTCGGACGATAACCCGCCGCGCGGGTTCTTCCCTACGAGACGAATTGTCGCGCCACGGCACGCTGCTCGACGTCCCTGAAACGAACACGCCGCCCCTTGAGACATCGAGGGCGGCGTGTTTATCACTGCTTCTTTGCTCTCGGACCGGCGTCGCCGCCGCTCTTGCATCGCGGACGGCGCATCGCGGCCGCCCGCTTCGATAGTCCGCTTACAGCCAGTAGACGACGACGTACAGACCCAGCCACACGACGTCGACGAAGTGCCAGTACCAGGCCGCGCCCTCGAAGGCGAAGTGGTGATCCGCCGTGAAGTGCCCGCGGATCAGGCGAAACATCACCACGGCCAGCATCGTGCCGCCCAGGAACACGTGGAAACCGTGGAAACCGGTCAGCAGGAAGAACGTCGAGCCATACACGCCGGACGACAGCGTCAGGTTCAGTTCGTTGTACGCGTGGAAATACTCGTAGCCCTGGCAGAACAGAAAGATAATGCCGAGCAGCACGGTAGCGCCCAGCCAGATGATCGCCTTCCTGCGATGATCTTCGCGCAGCGCGTGGTGCGCCACCGTCAGCGTCGCGCCGGAGGACAGCAGCAGCGCGGTATTGATGGTCGGCAGGGGCCACGGCACCATCGCGCGGAAATGCGGCACGAGCGCGGCGGGACCGTTGTTCGGCCACACGGCGGCGAAGTCCGGCCAGATCAGCTTGTAATCGAGGCTGCCGAGTTCATGCATCGCGATGGCGCGCGCATAGAAGAGCGCGCCGAAGAACGCCGCGAAGAACATCACTTCGGAGAAGATGAACCAGCTCATGCTCCAGCGGTACGACACGTCGACACGCTTGCCGTACATGCCGCCTTCGGATTCGGAGATCGCGTCGCCGAACCAGTGCCACAGCACGAACAACACGAACAGCAGACCGATGAACGTGCCGACCGGCCCGAAGGTATGGCCGTTGATCCACGATGCCAGCGACGCCAGCATGACCAGCAGGCCGGTGGCAGCCATCACCGGATGCCGCGACGGATGCGGCACGAAATAGTACGGGCTCTCGTTTTGACCGCTCATTGTTGATTCTCCACTTCGATCCAGTTGCTTGAATTTTCTTTTGGCGCCGCGCGTCCGACCCACGACACGCCCGGCGTTTTCCGTCTATCCCACTACCGCGCGCACGATCAGCAGCAACACGACGATGAACAGCACCGCGCCGATGACGCCCGCCGCGATCAGATGCAACGGGTTCAACTGCGCCGCATCGCTTTCGAGGTCCGCGCGGCGGCGCACGCCGAAAAACGACCAGAAAACCGCCTTCACGAGCCTGAGAAAGCCGCTCTTGTTCGGCGTGTCCCCGCCCATGGCCGTCACGAACCCTTCGCCACCGACTTCGGCGCGTTCAGCTCGAAGAAGGTGTAGGACAGCGTGATCGTCTTCACATCCTTCGGCAGCTTCGGATCGACGACGAACACCACCGGCATGCGCCTGGTTTCGTTCGGCGCCAGCGTCTGCTGCGTGAAACAGAAGCATTCGATCTTCCGGAAATACTCGGTGGCCTGCTTCGGCGCGTAGCTCGGGATCGCCTGCGCGTTCACCGTGCGATTCTGCTGGTTGGTCACCTCGTACATCACCGTCATGACTTCACCGGGGTGCAGGTCGAGACTGTGCTGCTCCGGCTTGAACTGCAACGGGCCGCGCGCGTTCGCGTCGAATTCGATCGAGATCGTGCGGCTCATGTCGACTTGCGTGTTCTTCGCCTCGCGCGCGCCGACATCGCGCTGCACGAGATTGTTGATGCCGGTGATCTCGCAGATCGCCTTGTACATCGGCACGAGCGCGAAGCCGAAGCCGAACATCAGCGCGGCCACGACGAAGAGCTTGATCAGCATCGACCGGTTGAACGACCGGTCGACGTGCGAATTTTCCTGCTGAGTGGACACGTTGCTTTCCTACCCTCGCGACAACAGGTATTGCCTGACGACGATACCCAGAAAGAAGACGGCGGCAATCAACATCATGATCAAACCGAGCCGCTTGTTGCCCGCGCGGATTTCCTCGGGCGTGCGTCTTTTTTGTGGATTCGGGGCCATGCTTTCCTGACTTTTTCGTTCGCGGGACATCCATGGGGAAGCCCCGCGAACCGGACAAACTGCTTATTCAACCGTCGGCGGATGCTCGAACGTATGGAACGGCGCCGGGCTCGGCACGGTCCATTCGAGACCTTCCGCGCCATCCCACGGCTTGTCGGACGCCTTTTCGAGTTCGCCGCCGCCGCGATACGCCGGCAGCGCGACCGCGAACAGGAAGTAGACCTGCGCGAGGCCGAAGCCAAATGCGCCGATGGTCGCGACCTGGTTGAAATCGGTGAACTGCGCCGGGTAGTCCGCATAGCGGCGCGGCATGCCCGCGAGACCCAGGAAGTGCATCGGGAAGAACGTGATGTTGAAGAAGATCATCGACGCCCAGAAGTGAATCTTCCCGCGCATTTCGTTGTACATCCAGCCGGTCCACTTCGGCGCCCAGTAGTACCAGCCCGAGAACAGCGCGAAGAGCGATCCTGCCACCAGCACGTAGTGGAAGTGCGCCACCACGTAATAGGTGCCGTGCATCTGGATGTCGAGCGGCGCCATCGAGAGGATCAGGCCCGTGAAGCCGCCCATCGTGAACACGAACAGGAAGCCGATCGCGAAGAGCATCGGAGTTTCGAAGGAGAGCGCGCCGCGCCACATCGTCGCCACCCAGTTGAACACCTTCACGCCCGTCGGGACCGCGATCAGCATGGTCGCGTACATGAAGAACAACTGGCCCGTCACCGGCATGCCGGTCGCGAACATGTGGTGCGCCCACACCATGAACGAGAGAATCGCGATCGATGCGGTTGCGTACACCATCGAGCTATAGCCGAACAGCGGCTTGCGCGAGAACGCCGGAATCACCTGCGACACGATCCCGAACGCCGGCAAGATCATGATGTACACCTCGGGGTGACCGAAGAACCAGAAGATGTGCTGGTACATCACCGGATCGCCGCCGCCCGCCGCGTTGAAGAACGACGTGCCGAAGTGACGGTCGAACAGCACCATCGTGATCGCGCCCGCCAGAACCGGCATCACGGCGATCAGCAGGTACGCGGTGATGAGCCACGTCCACGCGAACATCGGCATCTTCATGAGCGTCATGCCCGGCGCGCGCATGTTCAGAATCGTCACGACGATGTTGATGCCGCCCATGATCGACGACGCACCCATGATGTGGACCGCGAAAATCGCGAAGTCCATGCCCGGGCCCATCTGCGTGGAGAGCGGCGCGTAGAGCGTCCAGCCCGCGGCGGTGGCGCCGCCCGGCGCGAAGAACGAGCCGACGAGCAGGACGGCAGCGGCCGGCAGCAGCCAGAAGCTGAAGTTGTTCATCCGCGCGAACGCCATGTCCGATGCGCCGATCTGCAGCGGCACCATCCAGTTCGCGAAACCGACGAACGCCGGCATGATCGCGCCGAACACCATGATGAGGCCGTGCATGGTGGTCAGCTGATTGAAGAACTCGGGGCGCATGATCTGCAGGCCCGGCTCGAACAGCTCGGCACGGATGCCGAGCGCCATCACGCCTCCGGAGAGGAACATGATGAAGGAGAACAGAAGGTACAGCGTACCGATGTCCTTGTGGTTGGTGGCGAAGAGCCACCGGCGCCAGCCATGCGGCGTCTCGTGCGCGTGGTCATGCGCGTGGTCGTGACCTGCGCCTACATCGTGTCCGATGCTAGACATGACAATCATCTCCTAAAGCGAATACTCGGGGCACTTGGCAATGACGCGTGGTCTTCCGTTGCCTCGCGGCGAAGGAAGACGCACGCTCGGCACGTCAAGCAGCCGGACTGATTTCGACGCGACGGGCTTCCTTCTTGTCAGCGCCGCCCGTGATGGTTTCCGGTTTCTTCAACACAATGCGCTCTTCCGGCACACCCGCTGCCTTCAGCGCGTCGCGGACCGCTTGCGCGCGCTTCTTGGCGAGTTCGGCGTTCAGGTCGGCGCCGCCGGTCGCATCCGTGAAGCCGGACAGAGAGAGTTTCGCGTCCGGATGCGCCTTGGCATAGGCAGCGGCGGCTTCCACCGCGCTTTTCGCGTCGGCGGGCAGCGTGTCCTTGCCCGTCTCGAAATAGATGCTGGCGGGCAGGCCGGCGGCTTGCGCCGCGCTGCCTGCATCGGCGCCGGACGCAGCAGCCGGCGCGCTCGCCTCGGCTGCCGCGGGCGCTGCGCTCGCCGCCGCGGGAGCCGGTGCCGCCGCCGCAGTGCCGCCGCCCTCGGGCATCTTGCCCGCCTTGGCGTCGATCACCTGCTTCGGTTGCAGCAGATCGCCCGTGTGATTGCTCCAGCTATTACGCTCGAACGTGACGACCGATGCAATCTCGACGTCGTTCAGCACGCCTTGCCACGGCGGCATCGCGGCCTTGCCGTGCAGCACGATATTCAGATGGTCGGCGATCGAGCCCTGCGCGATCTTCGAGCCGTCGAGCGCCGGGAACTGGCCCGCGCCCTTGCCGGTCGGCTGGTGGCAGACCGCGCAGTTCGACGTATAGACCTGCTGGCCGCGCGCCATCAGTTCATCCTTCGTGTAGGTCTTGAGAGGATCGTCGGTGCCTGCGGCCATCTTCTTCTTTTGCGCGTCGACCCACTTCGCATAGTCGTCAGCCGACACCACTTCGACGACCACCGGCATGTACGCGTGCTCCTTGCCGCACAGTTCCGTACAGAAGCCGCGGTACGTGCCCACCTTCTCGGCCTTGAACCAGGTGTCGCGCACGAAGCCCGGAATCGCATCCTGCTTCACGCCGAACGCCGGGACGTACCACGAGTGCACGACGTCATTGGCCGTGGTGATCACGCGGATCTTCTTGTCGACCGGCACGACGAGCGGGTTGTCGACTTCCTGCAGATACAGCGTCGAGATCGGCTTCTGGCCGTTCACTTCGCTGCGCGGCGTGGAGAGCGTGGAGAGGAAGTTGATGCCCTCGCCCGGCCCCTTCACGTAGTCGTAGCCCCACTTCCACTGATAGCCGGTGACCTTGACGGTGAGATCGGCGTTGGAGGTGTCCTTCATCGCGACGACGGCCTTGGTCGCCGGCAGCGCCATCAGAATGACGATAACGAACGGCGCGATCGTCCAGATGATTTCAACGGTGGTGCTTTCGTGGAAGTTGGCCGGCTTGAAGCCTTTCGACTTGCGATGCATGAACATCGAATAGAACATCACCCCGAACACGCCAATGAAGATGACGGTACAGATGATGAGCATGAAGATATGGAGGCCGTAGAGCTCCTCGGCGATCTTCGTCACGGGCGGCTGGAAGTTGATCTCGTTGACAGCGGGACCGCCTGGACTGTTTTCGACCGCCAGGGCAGCGCCGGCGGTGAGCAGTGCGCCTGCCGCCAGCACGCCCGAGAGGGCTCGCTTGATTGTTTTCATAGCATCCTTACCCAAATTTTCCATTCAAACCCTCGACCCCCGTGGCATCTCGCGCCTGCCGGCTCCTCTCAGAGGCGTCGCAGCGACGCCTGTAACTCGGCAGCAAATTGTTTGCGACGATGCTGTGCAAGGTGTTGTCCGATTTTCACCGATTGACCGCGCGATACGATCGTGAGCGGCTCTCTCGGCGTCGCGCCCGCTTCGACCCGCACCCAGCGCGGGTTGAACTCGAACTGCGTCAGCACTTCGGCGTTCATCTGTTCGATCAACAACCGGTTTTGATACAGCCGGATTCGCTCGTAGTCGACGGCATGGCGCGCGTAAACCACGAACGCGACACCCACGACCGCCAACTCGACTCCGGTGAACGGCAGCACCAGCCAGGCGCCGTTCAGGAACAGCGACGTTGCGATTGCCAGCGAAATCAACGCAAGCGACAGATAGAAACCCACGAACTGCCGCGGCGATACCGAGCAGTTTCGCTTCATCAGCCAGTCCTTGATGACCGGCTCGGAATCCGTCAGGGTCTGGCTGGCTTGCATCGCTGCCTCCATCGATCCGCACGCATTCACATACTTTTGCTCGGATTTCGCCCAAATTTGTGTCTGCCCGGGCGACAAACTGACGCATTATAGGCGTCTTGAGAGGCATCCACAAGCAAGGGTCGTAACCTCGCAAAGCCAAGCGCCACAAGCTTCTGCGCCTTTTTGACGCACCTTTTTGCGCGCTTTTTCCACGCAAATTTCAGACATAACATCCGCCCTCTTTACCGATTCACCGTTTCGGTTTCGAGCCCCGTCCGATGTCTTCCAGACGCACGATGCCGTGTCCTTCGGCTGTCATGCGCGGCACCGCCTTCCATGCGTGGCCGTAGATCACTTCGAAAGTCAGCGGGATCGTGCCGTCGTCGCGGCGCAGCGCTTCCAGTGCGCCGTGCACCGCGCCGCGTAAGGCTTTCGCGTCCGCTCGGCCCGCCTCGAACGCGCGCTCGAACGGATACGCGCCCCAGCGCGTCACGTCGGCGAACAGCGTCTCGGGAGACTTGTATGTGATGGTCAGGACTTCCTGATCCATCACCGGAATTTCGAAGCCGCTTTCCACGAGCATGTCGCCGAGATCGTGCATATCGACGAAGTCGATCGCGTGCGGTTCGGGCATGAGTCCGAGCGTGCGCTCGGCTTCGCGGTACGCGGCCCTGAGCTCGCGCAAGGTATCGGGGCCGAAGGTGCTGAACATCAGCAAACCGTTCACCTTCAGCACGCGCTGCCACTCAGGGAAAACGAGGTCGGGACGCGAATGCCAGTGCAACGCGAGATTCGACCACAACAATTCGAACGCGCCCGCAGCGAACGGCAGCGCGGCAAAATCCGCCTGCGCGAGTTGCGGGCCACGCGCGCCGAACGCCTTAGCGAGCGTCGAAGGGAGAAAACGGCGCCAGCCCGCGCTGTTGTCGGCGTCCGCGGCTTCGGCGGCGCGGGCGCGCGCGAGCATCGCGGACGAAATATCGACACCGGTCACCGACGCCTCTGCAAAGCGTTCCCGCAGACCGCTCAGGTCCGCACCGACGCCGCACGCCGCATCGAGGACGCGCATCGGCGCAACCTTGATGTATTCGAGCCGCTCGCGCATGCGCTGCGCGATTTCGCGCGGCAGGAACGCGACCTCGTCGAAGCTGGCGGCGCGACCGTCGAAGATCTCGCGCAAGTGGCGCGGATCATAGGCCGGACGGCTAGTTTTAGGGGGTGTCGGGGACATGTCGATCTTTTCGCGGAGAGTGCGAAGTATACTCGGTCGTCTCGAAAACAACCCATGCGAAGTGCTGATACGAGGCATAAACGCGCGCTGAGGCGCAACGAATGCGCGTGTTTAGCGCTTCGAGCGGCCATTTTTCCGATCTCGCCGTCATGAACGCCCATCGCTTTTGTCTTCCATTCCGAACGCCCGTGGCAGTGCGCGCTCGCAGAATCGCGTCGGCACTGAAACGGCTGGCCGGTCATGCGCTGCCGGGCCAGTGCGCGTTATGCGGCAATTTGTCGCAAGAACTATTGTGCGACGCCTGCGACGCGCAGTACTGGAACGAGCCGCGCTTGCGCTGCGCGACTTGCGCGCTGCCTTTGGTGGCATCGCTCATGAGACGCGAGCGCGAAGATTTGCGCGTGCATTGCGCCGCATGTCTTGAGTCGCCGCCCGCGTTCAACGATACCCTCGCGCTCGCCGACTATCGCGCGCCGCTCGATACACTTGCGGTCGGATTGAAATTCCGCGCGCGACTGGCCGCGGGCGAGACATTCGCGCGGCATTTGCATGCGGCGTTCGAGAACAGCGATCTGCCCGTGCCGGACGTGATCGTGCCGGTGCCGCTTTCGCGTGCGCGGCTCATCGCGCGCGGCTACAACCAGGCGTGGGCCATCGCGCGCCCGCTTGCGCGCAGGATGGGCGTGCGCGGCGATGCATCGATCGTTACGCGCGTGCGGCATACGTCGGCGCAATCGCGGCTCGATCAGGAAACGCGCCGCCGCAATGTCGCGAGCGCGTTCGCCATCTCGGGCGACATGCGCGGCAAACATGTCGGCGTCGTCGACGATGTGATGACCTCCGGCGCGACGCTCGACGCCCTCGCGCGAACTCTCAAGCTGTCCGGCGCGCGGCGCGTCACGAATTTCGTGGCGCTGCGTACGCCGAAAGACTGATCAACCTACTTTTCAAGCAATCCATGTTCAACGTCGTACTCGTCGAACCAGAAATTCCGCCCAACACCGGCAACGTGATCCGCCTGTGCGCGAACACGGGCGCGCGGCTGCATCTGATCGAGCCGCTCGGCTTCCCCCTCGACGACGCGAAGCTGCGCCGCGCCGGCCTCGACTATCACGAGTACGCCGAAATGAACGTGCATGCGAACTGGGATGCCTTCATCGCGAAGGAAGCGCCGGATGCCGCGCGCATGTTCGCATTCACTACGCGCGGCTCGACGCCGTTCTTCGATCACGCGTTCCAGCCCGGCGACTGGTTCGTGTTCGGCGCGGAGACGCGCGGGCTTGCGTCCGAGTTGCTGGACCATTTCCCGACCGCACAGCGCGTGCGCCTGCCGATGCGTCCCGGCAATCGCAGCCTGAATCTCTCTAATACGGTGGCAATCGTGACGTTCGAAGCGTGGCGTCAGGCGGGTTTCGAAGGCGGCGCCTGAGCATCGAGCTCGGCTCGATAGAGCGCGAGCATCTCGTCCTGGAAGCATGCGAAGACGACACGCTGCACGACGGGCGTCGAAGGCAGGGTTTCGATGACCGTGCGCACCGCGATCTTCACGGCTTGCCCGGGCGGAAAGTGATAGATGCCGCAACTGATGGCGGGAAACGCGATCGATACGCAGCCGGCTTCCTGAGCGAGTTCGAGCGAGCGCCGATAGCAACGCGCGAGCAGTTCCGGCTCGTTTCTGCCGCCGCCGCTCCAGCGCGGACCGACCGCGTGGATCACGTGTTTCGCGGGCAGATCGTGTCCGCCGGTGATCTTCGCGTCGCCGGTTTCGCAGCCGCCGAGCGTCTCGCATTCGCGCAGCAGGCCTTTGCCCGCCTTGCGATGAATCGCGCCGTCGACCCCGCCGCCGCCGAGCAGCGACTGGTTCGCCGCATTGACGATGGCATCGACTTCGAGCGTGGTGATATCGACGATTTGCGCTTCCAGCTGAACCATCGCCCACCTCCGATTCGACGACGCGCTTACTCGGCCTTCGCGTCCCGGCTGAGCAACGCCTGAACCGCATCGCGCGGCGTCACATTTTCGAACAGCACGCGGCACACCGCCTGCGTGATCGGCACTTCGATGCCACGTGCCTGCGCGATGCCGAGCACGGCACGCGCACAACGCACGCCTTCCGCGACATGGCCGAGCGCCGCGAGAATCTCGTCGAGCGTGCGTCCACTCGCGAGCTGCATGCCGACGGTGCGGTTGCGCGACAGATCGCCCGTTGCGGTGAGAATGAGATCGCCCAGCCCGGTCAGCCCGGTGAACGTCTCGGCGCGGCCGCCGAGCGCGACGCCCAGCCGCGACATCTCCGCGAGCCCGCGCGTGATCAGCGCCGCGCGCGCGTTCAGTCCGAGGCCGAGGCCATCGGAAATGCCCGTCGCGATGGCGAGCACGTTCTTCACCGCGCCGCCCACTTCGACGCCGATCACGTCGTCGCCGGTATAGATTCGCATCGCGCCGTGATGAAACGCCGCCACGGTGCGCGCCCCCAGTTCCGCCGATGCGCTCGCGACCGTCAGCGCGACCGGCAGGCCGCGCCCCACTTCGCGCGCGAAGCTCGGGCCCGACAGCGTGCCGTTGCTGCGATGCCCGGGCAATTCGGCCGCGACGACTTCATTGGGCAGACACTGCGTATCCGCCTCGAAGCCTTTGCACAGCCAGACGATATGCGCCGGCACGACGCCGGCCTGCCGCATCGCACCGCACAGCGCGCGCAAACCGGCAACGGGTGTCGCGACGACACATAATGCGTCGTCCGCCGATGCGTGCTGCAGCGCGGCGGCGAAATCCGCCTCGTACTCGAGCGCATGCGGCAACGCCACGCCTGCGAGATAGCGCGTGTTTTCGTGCGTGCGGGAAAGGGATTCGATGAGCGCGTCGTCGCGCGCCCAGAGCTTCGTATCGTGCCGGGTCGCGAGGTGGCCCGCAAGTGCGGTGCCCCACGCGCCGGCGCCGAGAACGGCTACTTTCATGCTCGGCTCCGGTCCGGCAGAGTCAGAACGTTAGTGCGTCGCGCCGTTCGCCGCGCCTTCCTGGGCGCCTGCGAGCTGGGCGATGCGCTGCTCGTACAGCGCCTGGAAGTTGATTTCCGCGAGGTGGATCGGCGGAAAACCGGCGCGCGTGATCGCGTCCGCGATATTCGAGCGCAGGTACGGGAACAGAATGGTCGGGCACGCGATGCCGACGAGCGGATCGATTTGTTCAGCCGGGATATTGCGGATATCGAAGATGCCCGCCTGCTTCGCTTCGATCAGGAACGCGACCTTGCCCGCGACCTTCGCCGTGACGGTGCCCGTAACCAGCACTTCAAAGACGCTTTCGGCGAGGCGGTCGGCCTTCACGTCGACTTCCACTTCGACCGACGGCATTTCCTGTTCGAGGAAGATCGCGGGCGAGTTCGGCTGCTCGAGCGACATGTCCTTCAGGTAAATGCGCTGGATGTTGAAAAACGGCTGGTTGTTATCGTCGGACATAGTGATTTCCTAGGTGAATCGAGGTGCGGCGCGCGTAGTTCACGTTGTGGCGCGCGCCGCAAGTGTATCTTCATACGGATTCGAGCAGCGGCACGAGACCGCCTTTGCGGTCGAGCGCCGACAGATCGTCGTAGCCGCCGACATGGGTTTCGCCGATGTAGACCTGCGGCACGGTGCGCCGTCCGGTGCGCGTCATCATTTCCTCGCGCCGGCCCGGTTCACGGTCGATCAGGATCTTCTCGATCGCGTCGACCCCGCGGGACTTTAAAAGACGTTCGGCCATCTGGCAATACGGGCACACGACCGTGCTGTACATCACGACTTTCTTCACTTGACTGCTCCTTGTTTCACCACCGGCATGCCTGCCTTTTGCCAGGCGTCTACTCCGCCTTGCAAAACGTGGACCTCGGCGTAACCCGCCTCGGCCACGGTGCGGCTCGCGCGCTGCGATTCCTGACCGGTTTGGCATACAAGCACGACCGGATTGCTCTTATTCTTCGCGATCTGGCCGATTTTTGCAGGAAGCTCCGTCAGTTCGATGTTCCGTGCCGACGGCAGATGGCCCTTAGCGAATTCCGCCGCCGGCCGTAGATCGACGACCACGGCGTTGCGCCGGTTGATGAGCGTGGTGGCTTCGGCGGCGGAAATGCCGCCGCGCCCGCGCCGCGTGATGGCGGGCCACAGGAGCAGTGCGCCGGAAACGAGCGCGATGACGATAAGTGCGATATTCGTGTAATCAGTGAAAAACTTCACGTCGAGGGCCGCCGAAATTTAGTAGGAAAGGAAGAAAGGGAAATGAGGGCAATCGCGGCATTATAAAATAACCGTTTCCCGCGATGGCCTCTGCCGTCCGGCCGATGGCGGCACCCCGCCAGCACGCGCAGGATGACAGGGTGCGATCGGCACACCCGCTTTTCCAACTGACCGACCGACATCATGTACAAGCTAGTGCTCATCCGCCACGGCGAATCGACGTGGAACAAGGAAAATCGCTTCACCGGCTGGGTCGACGTCGACCTGACCGAGCAGGGCAACCGCGAGGCGCGTCAGGCCGGCGTGCTCCTGAAGGAAGCCGGCTATAAATTCGACATCGCCTACACGTCGGTGCTCAAGCGCGCGATCCGCACGCTGTGGCACGTGCAGGACGAGATGGACCAGATGTACATCCCGGTCGTGCATTCGTGGCGCCTGAACGAGCGCCACTACGGCGCGCTTGCGGGTCTCAACAAGGCCGAAACGGCGAAGAAGTACGGCGACGATCAGGTGCTCGTCTGGCGCCGCAGCTACGACACGCCGCCGCCCGCGCTCGAACCGGGCGACGAACGCGCGTCCTTCAACGATCCGCGCTACGCGAAGGTGCCGCGCGAGCAGTTGCCGCTGACCGAATGCCTGAAGGACACCGTCGCGCGCGTGCTGCCGGTCTGGAACGAATCGATCGCACCGGCCATCAAGTCGGGCAAGCAGGTCGTGATTTCGGCGCACGGCAACTCGATCCGCGCGCTCGTGAAGTATCTGGACAATATTTCCGACCAGGACATCGTCGGCTTGAACATCCCGAACGGCGTGCCGCTCGTGTATGAACTCGACGAAAACCTGAAGCCCATCAAGCATTACTACCTGGGCGATCCTGAAGCCATCGCGGCGGCGCAGGCCGCTGTCGCCAAGCAGGGCAAGGCGGGCTGATGCCCCGTCGCGGGCCGGGCGAGGTCCGGTCCGCGATCCGATTCGTGTGTCCAGAGCACGGCATCAAAGTGCGCTGGACGCATATGACGCGCGGCTGACGGCTGGCCGGCGGCATCGACAGATTCTCGTTGAAACGTGCGCAACCCTACGCTGCGAGGCATCAACGCCTCAGGCATTTAAGTTGCGTTTAAGTCGTCAATCAAGACGAGCAGGTATACTGGCCCGTCACCTACGATGCAGCCCATACGCTTCCGACCGCACTCTCTATGCGAAAGAACCTGAAAAATTTCGGCCTGGTCGCCGCAGGCGTTGCTGCCGGCGTACTCGCAACTCTGCAGATTTCCGCATCCGCACAGCAATCCACCACCACGCCGTTGCCGCTCGAACAATTGCGGCTTTTCGCCGAGGTTTTCGGGCAAATCAAGCACGAATACGTCGAACCGGTCGACGATAAAAAGCTCCTCACCGCCGCCATCAAGGGCATGGTGTCGAGCCTCGACCCGCACTCGTCGTATCTCGACAAGACCGATTACGAAGAGCTGCAGGAGCAGACCAAGGGCCGCTTCGCGGGTCTCGGCATCGAAATCTCGTCGGAAGACGGGCTCATCAAGGTGATTTCGCCGATCGAAGACACGCCGGCGTTCCGCGCCGGCATCCGTCCGGGCGACCTCATCACGCGCATCAACGACAAGCCGGTGCGCGGCATGACGCTGGACAAGGCGGTCAAGCAGATGCGCGGCGAACCGGGCACCAAGGTCACGCTCACGATCTTCCGCAAGAGCGACGACCGCACCTTCCCGCTCACCGTCACGCGCGCCGTGATCCGCGTGCAGTCGGTGAAGATGAAGGTGCCGGAGCCGGGCTACGGCTATATCCGTATCACGAGCTTCCAGGAGCGCACGGTGCCTGATCTCGCCGCGAAGCTGCAGGATCTCGCGCGCCAGCAACCGAACCTGAAGGGTCTCGTGCTCGATCTGCGCAACAACGGCGGCGGGCTGCTGCAAAGCGCGGTCGGCGTCGCGGGCGCGTTCCTGCCGGATAACTCGGTGGTCGTGTCGACCAATGGACAGATCGCGGATGCAAAGCAGACTTTCCGCGACACCTACGACAACTACCGTCTGCCGTCCTTCGATTCCGATCCGCTGAAGAGCGTGCCGGAAATCTTCAAGAAGGTGCCGATGGTCGTACTGACCAACGCGTACTCGGCGTCTGCCTCGGAAATCGTCGCGGGCGCGCTGCAGGATCATCATCGCGCGCTGATCGTCGGCAAGACGACGTTCGGCAAGGGCTCGGTGCAGACCGTGCGCCCGATGACCGCCGACTCCGCGCTGCGCCTGACGACGGCTTATTACTACACGCCGAGCGGCAAGTCGATCCAGAACCAGGGCGTGCGTCCTGACGTTCCGGTCGATCAATACGCGGACGGCGATCCGGACGACGCGCTCGTCACGCGCGAAGTGGACTACTCGAACCACCTCGCCAACACGCAGGACCCGAACGAGAAGAAGGAGCAGGAGGCGCGCGAGGCGGATCGCCTGGAGCAACTGCGCATTCTCGAAGAGCAGAACGACAAGAAGACGCCCGAGCAGCGCCGCAAGGATCGCGAGCGCAAGCCGGTCGAGTTCGGCAGCGCGGACGACTTCATGCTCCAGCAGGGTTTGAACAAGCTCGAAGGCAAGCAGGTCGTCGAATCGAAGTCGTACAGCGAACGCAAGCTTGCGCAGAACAAGCCGCCGCGTTCGGCGTCGGCACCGGTCGTGGCGCCTCCGGCGTTGCCGGCCACGCCGGGTTCCGCGCCGGCGTCGGGCGCGCAGCCGGCTTCGTCGCCGACCGCGCAGCAGCAGTCGAAGTAATCGACCTGTAGTCCTGCAAAAGGCTTCGCAACGTGACGTTGCGAAGCCTTTTCTCTTTTGCGCGCTTAGAATGCTTCGTTCGAGCAAGCCGATTCTTTCCGCGATGAACGACGATCAACTCCTTCGCTATTCCCGCCATATCCTCGTCGATGAAATCGGCATCGAGGCGCAGCAGCGCTTTCTCGACGCGCACGCGATCATCATCGGCGCGGGCGGCCTTGGCGCACCCGCGGCGATGTATCTCGCGGCGGCGGGCGTCGGCAGGATCACGCTGGTGGACGCCGATACCGTCGATCTCACGAATCTGCAGCGGCAGATCGTGCATATGACGCGAGCGGTCGGCACGCTCAAGGTGGAATCGGCGCGTGAGACCTTGAACGCGCTGAATCCCGGTGTCGACGTCATCGCGGTGAACGCCCGCGCCGACGCGGCATGGCTCGACGCCAACGTGCCGGGCGCATCCGTCGTGCTCGATTGCAGCGACAACTTCGCGACGCGCCATGCGATCAACGCGACCTGCGTCGCGCACGGCGTGCCGCTCGTGTCGGGCGCGGCCTTGCGCTTCGATGGACAGATCAGCACCTTCGATTTCCGCTCGGCGGATTCGCCTTGCTATGCGTGCGTGTTTCCGCCAGATCAGTCGTTCGAGGAAGTCGCGTGCTCGACGATGGGCGTGTTCGCGCCGACCGTCGGCATCATCGGCGCGATGCAGGCGGCCGAGGCACTGCGCGTGATCGGCGGCTTCGGCGAAACGCTCGCTGGCCGGCTGATGATGCTCGACTCGCTGCGCATGGAGTGGAACACGATGAAGATCGCGCGGCAGAAGGATTGCCCGGTCTGTGGAAACGCGAAGTTGCAGGAAGCGGCGCGTTAATTACGTCAGGTCCTGAACCGAAGAGCGGGTGAACTTGCTCCGTCACGCGGATCTTTTCGTGAGAGCGAGCAGCGGATTGTCCTGGCTCGCGTGGGCCGGTCTAAATCTTCTGCAACGCAGCCAACGCCGCCTGCAACTCCGCAGGCTCATAAGCCGCAAGCACGTCCGCGACCGGCTTTTCGAAAGCCTTCAGATTGGAACGCAAAATCTCCTGCTTAACGACAAGCAACTGACTCGGATGCATCGAGAATTCAGTCAGCCCAAGCCCGAGCAACAGACGCGTGACCGCAGGATCACCCGCCATTTCCCCACACACCGACACCGGCACACCCGCGCGCTTCGCCTCGCGCAGCGTGAAGGCGATCAGATTCAGCACCGCCGGATGAAGCGGATCGTAGAGATGCGCGACCGAGTTGTCCGCGCGATCGATCGCGAGCGTGTACTGGATCAGATCGTTCGTACCGATCGACAGAAAATCGAGCCGGCTCAGAAACAGCCGCACCGCGATGGCCGCCGCGGGAATCTCGATCATCGCGCCGACCTGAACCTGCCGGTCATACGCGACGCCCTCTTCGTCAAGCTGACGCTTCGCCTCGCGGATCAGATCGAGCGTCTGGTCGATCTCCTGCGCGTGCGCGAGCATCGGAATCAGGATCTTGGTCGGGCCAAACGCCGACGCGCGCAGGATCGCGCGCAGTTGCGTGATGAACATCTGCGGCTCCGACAGGCTCCAGCGGATCGCGCGCAGGCCCAGCGCCGGGTTGGGCGCGGTCTCGTAGCCATCGCCGCCGCTCATCGAATCGAGCGGCTTGTCGGCGCCGACGTCGATCGTGCGGATCGTCACCGGCTTGCCGTTCATCAGTTCGACCGCGCGCTTGTACGCCTCGAATTGCTCCTCTTCCTCCGGCAACTGATCCTTGTGGTTCATGAAGAGGAATTCGGTACGAAACAGACCGACGCCCATCGCGCCCGCTTCGACGGCGGCCTGCGCGTCGTCCGGCAACTCGATGTTCGCGCACAGCTCGATCTTCGTGCCGCAAAGCGTCTGCGTCGGCGAGAACTTCAGGCGCTGCAGCTTGCGCTGTTCGAGCACCTTCTCGCTTTGCCGATACGAATACTCTTCGAGGACGATCGGCGCCGGATCGACGATCACGATGCCATGATCCCCGTCGACGATGATGAGATCGTTCTGGCGAATCAGCGCGCTCGCCTGCTGCACGCCCACCGACGCCGGAATGCCGAGACTGCGCGCGACGATCGCGGTATGCGAGGTGCGCCCGCCCAGATCGGTGACGAAACCCTTGAACGCCTGCGTCTTGAACTGGAGCATGTCCGCCGGCGCGATGTCGTGCGCGACGACGATCATCTCGTTGTGGCCGTTGCTCTCGGCCGTGTGAACGACGAGCGATGCGGCCGTCGGCGCGCCCGCGAGCGCTTTCAGAAGACGCTCGACGACCTGCTCGACGTCGGCCTTGCGTTCGCGCAGGTATTCGTCTTCGATCTCGTCGAAATAGCCGCCGAGGATTTCCAGTTGTTCGGTAAGCGCCCACTCGACGTTGTAACGGCGCGTGCGGATGAGATCGATGACCTCCTGCACGAGCATGGCGTCGTTCAGGATCATCGTATGGACGTTGATGAACGCGCTCATTTCGCTGGGCGCGTCGGCGGACAGGTCTTCGCGCAGCGCTTCGAGCTCGGCGAGCACGCCCGCCTGCGCCGCGTGAAACCGGGCGATTTCCGCGTCGATCTGATCCGGTTCGATCAGGTAATGGTCTACGTCGAGCGCTGCCGGCGCGATCAGATACGCGCGCCCGATGGCGATGCCGCGTGAGACGGGAATTCCATGCAGCGTGAAGGACACGCGCACCTCCTCTAGTTTTGATTGTCCGCGGCCGCTCAAGCCCCCTCGGCGGGCGCAAACCGCGCGTCCATTATAAATTCGAATGTCGTGGCAAGTCCCCCCACACATTGTTGCGTGAGGGACAAGACAGTTGCGCGCAATCTGAGAAATGCGCGGCGCGGACGCAAAAAAGCCGCGTCGATGCGCGGCTCTTCATGTGCTCGATACGACGAAGCGCTTACTGCCCTTCTCCGAACTTGTCGGCGATCAATGCGAGGATCGCCTGCATCGCTTCGGTTTCGTCGGCGCCTTCGGTTTCGATCGTCACCGTGCTGCCGATGCCCGCCGCCAGCATCATCACGCCCATGATGCTTTTCGCGTTGATCCGGCGACCGTTGCGGCTCATCCAGATCTCGCATTGAAAGTTGCCCGCCAGTTGCGTGAGCTTCGCGGATGCGCGTGCGTGGAGCCCCAGCTTGTTCACGATTGTTGTTTCTTGTTGCAGCATGATGCTCCGGAACGCTAGATGGATGAATTGAGCGGCGTCAGTGGCTGGCGGCCTTGGCGCTGACGAGATCGGCGCTCGCCGAGCATGCCGGGTCCGGCGAGCCGGCCGCCTTCGTCGCGAGGGCGCAGGGATTGAGCGGCGTGGACGAATCCAGTTCCTGGATGCCCTTCGAGCCGCCCTGCAGAATCTTTTCGGTGAGCGTGTCGAGCGGCGTCGCGCGATAGCAGACGGCGCGCACCAGCATCGGCAGATTGCAGCCGGCGAGCACGCGCACGTCGGTGTCGTGCAGGCTCGCCGCGATATTCGCGGGCGTCGCACCGAACACGTCGGTCAGCACGATTGCGCCGTTGTCTTCCTTCAGACGATCGATTTCCGAGCGCGCGAACGCGCGGACTTCGACGGGATCGCAGTCGGGCGACACATCGATGACGCCGATGCGCGCCGGAAGACCGCCGTAGATATGAGCCACGCACTCGCGTAGCGCGGTGGCGAAAGGTGCGTGCGCGATGATCAGGATGCCAGCCATGTCAGGTATTGCCCCAGCACAATTTTAGCGACAAAAGTCAGACGATAACGTCTGTTCGCTCGAATGCGCGCGAGCGGCGCGGAACACAACGCTAAAGTGGATGCGGTTCGGGCGGATATCAACCGCCTTCCGCTTCCATGACTCCCAGCCTGCGCCTCGATGCTTAAACGCGCTTTAAGACGCGATCGCACCCCAAAACGACAGGCGACGGAAAATCAATTGTAACAGTCCCGTCGAGGTGAGTTTGAAGCGCTGTCCGCGCCCGTTCCGTGCGCCGGCAGACTCAGTGCGCCGCGCGTTCGAGCGCGTCGATGAACATGCCCGCGACGTCGAAGCCAGTCTGATCCATGATTTCGCGGAAGCACGTCGGGCTCGTGACATTGACTTCGGTCAGATAGTCGCCGATCGCATCCAGCCCGGCCAGCAACAGGCCGCGCGCCTGAAGCACCGGCCCAAGCGTCTCGGCGATTTCGCGATCGCGCGCCGACAGCGGCTGCGCGCGGCCAAGCCCGCCCGCCGCGAGATTGCCGCGCACTTCGCTGCCCTGCGGAATGCGCGCGAGCGAGTACGGCACGGGCTGTCCGCCGATCACGAGAATGCGCTTGTCGCCGTCCGTGATCTCGGGGATGAACTTCTGCGCCATCACCGTGCGTGCGCCGTCTTCTGACAACATCTCGACGATCGAGCCGAGATTCATGCCGTCCGCCTTCACGCGGAACACGCCCATGCCGCCCATGCCGTCGAGCGGCTTGAGAATGACGTCGCCATGTTCTGCGTGGAATGCGCGCAGGCGCGCGGCGTCACGCGTGACGAGCGTCGGCGTGACGAACTGCGGCCATTCCGCGATGGCCAGCTTCTCGGAGTGATCGCGGATCGCCTGCGGCTTGTTGAAGACGCGCGCGCCGTTGCGCTCGGCGATTTCCAGCAGCCAGGTCGAATTCACGTATTCGAGGTCGAACGGCGGGTCCTTGCGCATCAGCACGGCGTCGAAATGCGTGAGCGGCAGATGCTCGGCCTGCTCGGCCGCGTACCACGGCCAGCGGTCGCTGTTCGCCTCGTCGCCGACGATCGCGATGCGCCGCACACCCGCCTCGACGCTCGCGCCCGTCCACGCGAGATGCTGCGGCTCGCACGCGTAGAGCACGTGGCCGCGCCGCGCGGCTTCGGCCATCATCGCGTAGGTCGTGTCCTTGTAGATCTTGAAGCGATCGAGCGGGTCGGCGATAAAGAGGATGTTCATGGGAATTCGCTAGTTCGGTGCGCGGCCTGCGAGCTTACCGCAAGCCGCCATTTCGCACTTGATCACACCTGAATGGCTTCCGGATCGGTCTTTTCGAGTTCAACCGATGCCGCCAGCAGCCCGAGCCGCGCCACCACGCCATACATGTAGAAGCGGTTCGGCGGCGCCGCGCCGGGTTTCGCGTGGGTATCGGGCAGCGCGGTGTGCTCGAAGCCGAGCGGCACGAAATGCATGCCCGGCGCGTTGAGGTTCTGATCGCGCTCGCGCGACTCGTGCACGCGATAAAAACCGCCGACCACATACCGGTCGATCATATACACCACCGGCTCCGCGACCGCGTTCTCCACGCGCTCGAAGGTATGCACGCCTTCCTGAACGATCACGTCGTGGACTTGCAGCCCTTCCTTCGCGTCGTTCATCTTCGTGCGTTCGCGCTTGGTCAGCGCCGCGACTTCGCTCGCGTCGTGCACCGTCATCACGCCCTTGCCGTAAGTGCCGGCGTCGGCCTTGATGACGACATACGGACGCTCGCTGATGCCGTACTCGCGATACTTCTTCGCGATCTTCTTCAGCACGCCGTCGATGGCCTCGGTGAGTGCTTCCTCGCCGGTGCGCGCCTCGTAATCCACGCCTTCGACGTGCGCGAAGTACGGATTCACCATCCACGGATCGATCTCGACCAGCTTCGAGAACTTCTTCGCGACGTCGTCATAGCAGGAGAAATGCGTCGACTTGCGGCGCACCGCCCAGCCCGCGTGCAGCGGCGGCAGCAGATACTGTTCGTGCAGATTTTCCAGCACGGGCGGAATGCCGGCCGAAAGATCGTTGTTGAGCAGAATCGAGCAGGGATCGAAATTCTTCAGGCCGAGTCGCCGCGGCGTGCGTTCGAGCGGTTCCAGCACGATCTTCTGGCCATCTGCGAGCGCGATGGTCACGGGGCCGTGGATGTTCTCGTCGAGCGTGCCGAAGCGGATATTGAGTCCGGCCTGACGCATGATCAGCGCGAGCCGCGCGACGTTCTCGAGATAGAACGCGTTGCGCGTGTGGCGCTCCGGAATGACGAGCAGATTCTTCGCGTCGGGGCAGATTTTCTCGATCGACGCCATCGCTGCCTGCACCGCGAGCGGCAGCACTTCCTGCGGCAGATTGTTGAAGCCGCCGGGAAAGAGATTGGTGTCGACCGGCGCGAGCTTGAACCCCGCGTTGCGCAGATCGACGGAACAGTAAAACGGCGGCGTGTGCTCTTGCCATTCGAGCCGGAACCACCGCTCGATGGAAGGCATGGCCTCGAGGATCTTCCGCTCGAGATCGAGCAGCGGGCCATTCAACGCCGTTACCAGGTGGGGAACCATTGATTACTCGCGAGCTTTGCATGGGACCAGTGCAAGCGCGAGCGCCAGTCCTGGTCGACACAGGGGAGGGAAAGATTGTAGAGCAATTGCTTTGCCTAATTGGGTATGAACCGCCAATTGACAAGGTTTCCCGGCCTTGGCCGCGCGCTGCGTTCGACGAAAACCCGACGAAAAACGCAGAAAACGCCACCGCCAAAAAAAGGCCCGCCGTGAAGGCGGGCCAAGTCGCTGCGCTCGTTCTGTCGCGCCGGACCGGTGCGCCTCGCGGCGACCGGCTGCGGCGCAATGCTCATTCGACGTGCTCGCCGTGCAGCGTGACGTCGAGACCTTCGCGTTCCTGTTCTTCCGTGACGCGCAGGCCCATGGTCATGTCGATGATCTTCAGCAACACGAAGCTGACGACGCCGCTGTAGACCAGCGTGACGAGCACGCCCTTCGCCTGCACCAGCACGCTGCCGTCGAAACCGCCGATATCCTTCACCGCGAACACGCCCGTCAGCAGCGCGCCGATGATCCCGCCCACGCCGTGCACGCCGAACGCATCGAGCGAGTCGTCGTAGTTGAACTTGTGCTTGAGCCAGGTTGCCGACCAGAAGCAGACCACGCCCGCGACGATGCCGATCACGATCGCGCCCGTCACGCCGACGAAGCCCGAAGCCGGCGTCACCGCCACCAGACCCGCGACCGCGCCCGAGATGATGCCGAGCACCGACGGCTTGCCCTTCGTGATCCACTCCGCGAACATCCAGCCGAATGCGGCGAAGGCGGTGGCGATCTGCGTCGTGAGCATCGCGAAGCCGGCGCGGCCGTCAGCCGCGACTGCCGAACCCGCGTTGAAGCCGAACCAGCCCACCCACAGCATCGATGCGCCGATCAGCGAGAGCACGAGGTTGTGCGGCGCCATCACTTCGCGGCCGTAGCCGACGCGCTTGCCGAGCACCAGACAGCACATCAGGCCCGCGATACCGGCGTTGATGTGAACCACCGTGCCGCCCGCGAAGTCGAGCACGCCAGCCGATGCGAGCCAGCCGGTCGGTTCCCAGACCATGTGCGCGACCGGCGAGTAGACCAGCAGCGACCACAGCGTCATGAACACGAGCATCGCCGAGAACTTCATGCGGTCGGCGAATGCGCCGGTGATGAGCGCGGGCGTGATGATCGCGAAGGTCAGCTGGAACGCGAAGTAGACCGACTCGGGAATGGTCGTGGCGAGGTGGCTCACGGTGAGCGTGGTCGCCTTGTCGCCCTTGATGTAGGCCATGCCGTGCAGGAACACGCGCGAGAAGCCGCCAATGAACGAGCCACCCGGCGTGAACGCGATGCTGTAGCCCACGACGGTCCAGAGAATCGTCACGAGACAGCAGATCGCGAAGCTCTGCATCACCGTGGCGAGCACGTTCTTCTTGCGCACCATGCCGGCGTAGAAGAGCGCGAGACCCGGGATCGTCATGAAGAGCACGAGGGCGACCGAGGTCAGCATCCAGGCGGTGTCGCCCGAGCTGATCTTGGACGAATCGATCATGACGGGCTCGGTCGGCGCGGCCGGCGCTGCATCCGACGCGCCCGACGCTGCCGCTGCCGCCGATGCGGCATCGGCAGACGAAGCCGACGCCGTGTTGGCGGAAGCCGGTGCACTTGCGGCGGTCTCGGACGACGCGGGTGCCGAGGCAGCGGCCGGAGCGGACGCATCCTGGGCGAGAGCGGTGCCGACATTCGCGCCGATCAGCGCGCCCGCCACCAACAGTGACATCAAAAAGTTACGCATTCTTCTGGTTCCTCTTATCGCCAATTTCTTGTTAGAGCGCGTCGGCGCCGGTCTCGCCGGTGCGGATGCGAATGACCTGTTCGATTGCGGTGACGAAAATCTTTCCGTCGCCGATCTTCCCCGTGCGCGCTGCGCGTTCCACGGCTTCGATCGCCTGATCGACGATGTCGTCGGAAACGGCCGCTTCGATCTTCACTTTCGGCAGGAAGTCGACGACGTACTCCGCGCCCCGATAAAGCTCGGTATGCCCTTTCTGTCGGCCGAAGCCTTTCACCTCGGTCACGGTGATGCCCGAGACGCCGATGGCCGACAGCGCTTCGCGCGCTTCGTCCAGCTTGAACGGCTTGATGATTGCGGTAATGAGCTTCATGTATGCCTCGCTGTGGTGTGCTGATCCTTCGTTGCGTTCTAAAGCGGGTGCGCTGGGTTTAACCGCCACGTCCGCCCTTGCTGGGCCGCTCAGAGAAGCGTGCAGAAAAGGTCCGCGCCACTTATGCAACTCGTATGCCATGCGAGTGTTCATGCGGGATTGGGCGGTTTACGGAAACCTTCCGTCGAAGGGGTAGGCCGAACGGCCAACGTGCGCCGCACGTGCTGGCGCCGGGGTGTGTTCGTTGCTAGAGTGGTCGCAAGGTCCCGCAAAAAGGGGCATGGGCGGACAACGCGAGGGCGCGGCAGCGCTAAAATCGCGGCGCCTCGAAGGTGCTCCGAGGCGCGCTGGCGTGGTCGGCGGCGCGCACCAATTTCGAACATTCGATAATTCGGGGCACTGACCTAACAATGAATGCACTTTTTTAGTGCAAGAAGGGAGAAACGATGAAGCAGCCCAACGACGTTTTCAACGATCTGCAGCAGAAGATGAGCGATCTCTTCAAGAACTCGCCTGCGAAAGACGTCGAAAAAAACATGAAGGCGATGCTTTCGCAGGGCTTCTCGAAGCTGGATCTCGTGACGCGCGAGGAATTCGACACGCAGACGCAAGTGCTCGTGCGAACGCGCGCCCGTCTGGAAGAACTCGAAAAGCGTGTCGCGCAACTGGAGCAGCGTCTCGCGAATGGCGCGGGCGCCTCCTCCGCCCAGGACTGACGCGCCAGAACCGCCCTACTGCATACCTCGGCTAGCGAGCCGTGAGTTTCTAGTTCCATTGCCGGCGCGGTCATTGCGCCGTTTCAGGTGAAATCATGTCGCTTGCCGTGGTACGCAGCCGCGCGCCCGCTCCTGGGCGCGCGCCCGAAGTCGTCGTCGAAGTTCATCTCGCCAACGGGTTGCCGTCGTTCTCGATCGTCGGCCTGCCCGATCTTGAAGTCCGCGAAAGCCGTGAGCGCGTGCGCGCCGCGCTGCAGAACTGCGGCTTCGACTTTCCCGTCCGCAGAATCACCGTCAATCTCGCGCCCGCCGATCTGCCGAAGGAATCCGGGCGCTTCGATCTGCCGATCGCGCTCGGCATACTCGCCGCGAGCGGGCAGATTCCGGCCGAATCGCTGGAGCATCGCGAGTTCGCGGGGGAGCTTTCGCTGACCGGCGCGCTGCGCCCGATGCGCGGCGCCTTCGCGATGGTCTGCGGCGCGGCTCGTCATTACGCATCGATGCGCGATGCAGACACGCGCATCCCGGAAATCTACGTGCCGCTCGCGAGCGCGCTGGAGGCCGCGCTGGTGCCGGGCATCGACGTGTTCGGCGCGGCGGACCTGCCGACGCTCTGCGCGCATCTGAACGGCGTGCCCGACGCGCGGCTCCGGCCGGTGCAGGCCGTGCCGCTTCCCGCAGCCGCCGCGCCGTTCGCCGATCTCGCCGATGTCATCGGCCATCCCGCCGCGCGGCGCGCGCTGGAAGTCGCCGCGGCGGGCGGTCATCATCTGCTGATGGTCGGTCCGCCCGGCGCGGGCAAGTCCATGCTCGCCGCGCGCCTGCCGGGCCTGCTTCCGCCGATGAACGACGACGAAGCCCTCACGTCCGCCGCGATCCTCTCGGCAAGTTCCATCGGCTTCACGCCCGAGCAATGGCGGCGCAGGCCGTTTCGCGCGCCGCATCACTCGTCGAGCGCGGCGGCGCTCGTCGGCGGGCGGAATCCGCCGCAGCCCGGAGAAATCACGCTCGCGCATCTCGGCGTGCTGTTTCTCGATGAACTTCCCGAATTCGACCGCAAAGTGCTCGAAACCCTGCGCGAGCCGCTCGAAGTCGGGCAGATCACCATCTCGCGCGCCGCGCAGCAAGCCGACTTTCCGGCCGCGTGCCAGCTCGTCGCGGCGATGAACCCGTGTCCGTGCGGCTGGCGTGGCGATCCGAGCGGACGCTGCCGCTGCTCGCCCGACGTCGCCGCGCGCTATCTGCGCAAGTTGTCCGGGCCGTTGATGGATCGCATCGACATTCAGATCGAGTTGCCGGCGCTCTCGCCTGCGGAACTGTCGGCGCGAGACGCGCGGCGCGGCGAGTCGAGCGCCGTGGTCGCGGCGCGCGTCGCGGCGGCGCGGGACGTTCAGACGCGGCGTCAGGGCAAGACCAATCGCGAGCTGGATGGCCGCGAAGCCGATCAGGTCTGCCGTCCCGATGCCGCAGGCGAAGCATTGTTGCGCACGTCGGGCGAACGCTTCGGCTGGTCGGCGCGCGCGTACTACCGCGTGCTGAAAGTCGTGCGGACGATCGCGGATCTCGCCGGCGCCGAGATGCCCGAGGCCGCCCACGTCGCCGAGGCGGTGCAGTATCGGCGCGTGCTGGCGGCCGCCTGAAGGCGATCCGGCGAAACTGGCCCGAGCCCTGCTAGTGGAAAACTGCTTGTCAAGACTTGACTTATGCACACTGAAGCGATCCGGGCCGCATTTTCCTCCGATCAAACCCCTGATTCGCGCTCATTTCGCAGACCATTGATTTTATTGAATTATTTAACTTGCCGCGAACGCAGGCAAAGTAACGTAAACCGCATCAATTGGGCTTTTGGGCGCTAGCGCACACTCTTTTCCACACAGTTATCCACAGACATTGTGGATAGCGGAAAAAGTCCATATGAATCCGTGGATTAGCGCGTAAACTTACGAAGGAACTTTGCTTTTCTTACACAGCCTAAGGGCCTTGTTAAGTCAGTGCTCGCAGAATTCGAAGGCTTCCTCTAAAACAGTTTGAAGGACGTAAAGAACTGGTCGGCCTGCTCCCGGGGCGGCGGCTTGTCAGACACGATCACAAGCTGATAAACATGCGCGCCGCGCGCGACGAACCGCGCATGGATCGTTCGCGCTTCGCGCTTCTCTCCGCTTTCTCCCTTCACTTCGATCTCGCTGCCGAGCACGCGACCGCCCGCCGCCAGTTCGATTTGCGTCGCGCGCGCGGATGGCGTCGCGTTCACGTTGCGCGCGAGGCCTTGCTGAAGAAAGTCGAGCGTCGCGCGCTGCAATGCCGGATCGGCGCTCGGCAGTACCACGGCGCCGACGGCGAACACCGCATCGCCGGCTTCGGCGGTCTGCATACGCATGGTCATCGGCTGACCGGCGATTTCGATTTTCCGTTCGTTCGCGCGCGGCTTCGCAGGCAACGTCACCTCGTAGCCGTCGTCGTTGTTCATCACCGTGCGCCAGTCATACGACGGCGTGCACGCGAGCAACGCGGCGCATGCGACAGATCCGCACAGCAGTCGCGCGGGCGAAGCAATCATCGGAAGAAAGCGCGCGACTGCGCGCCCAAAGCAGACAGGAACCACAGATAAAACTCGCTTCATGACGAATCGCAGCGTGAAAACCATCATTATCGCGCTGCAATGCCGGACCTATCGGCGCGTCACGAACTCATCCCGAAATTGGCGCTAGAATACGCAGCAGTCTCCGCCGTTTGCGGGAGAGCAATCCGAGGTTTCACATGTCCCAAGCCACGCAAGACACATCCACGCGCGCCAAGAGCCCGCTGCGCTATATCGTGATGGCGCTCGTCGCGGGCGTGATCGCCTGTACCGGGTATTTCGCCTTCGGCGGCCAGCAGAAAGTGCCGGACGCGACCTTCACGCTGCTGTCGGGACAGAAGATTTCCACGTCCGGCGATCTGAAAGGCAAGGTCTATCTCGTCAACTTCTGGGCGACGAGCTGCGAGACCTGCATGAAGGAAATGCCGCAGATGATCGACACGTACAACAAGTTCAAGGGCCGCGGCCTGGAATTCGTCGCGGTCGCGATGAACTACGACGCGCCGATGTACGTCAGCAATTACGCGCAGACGCGCAACCTGCCCTTCAAGGTCGCGATGGACGACGGCAGCGCGGCGAAGCAGTTCGGCAACGTGCAACTGACGCCGACGACCTTCGTCATCGACAAGAACGGGAAGATTTTGAAGCGCTATGTCGGCGAGCCGACGTTCGCGGAACTGGACCAACTGCTCGACAAGGCGCTCGGTTCGGCCTGAGCGCTTTCGACACCGACACGAAGCCCGCTGGCGACAACCAGCGGGCTTTTTTATCGCTCGGACGAATCGCCCTTCACGACGATTCCATAGCGCTTGATCTTCTCGTACAGCGTCGCCTTGCCGAGTTGCAGCCGATCCGCCGCCACCGCGACCGCGCCGCCGCACTGCTCCAGCGCTTCTGAAATCACCGCGCGCTCGAATAGCTCGGTGCGCTCCTTGAGCGATTGCGTCGAGGTATCGAGCGACGCGGCGCCGCCGTCATCGACGATGCCGAGCACCATGCGGTCCGCCGCGTTGCGCAGTTCGCGCACATTGCCGGGCCAGTCGCGCTGCATCAGTTCGGCGCGCTGTCGATCCGTGATGAGCGGCGCGGGCCGCTCGTAGCGCACGGCGGCATCGAGCAGAAAGTGCTCGAAGAGCGGCACGACGTCTTCGCGACGCTCGTTGAGCGGCGGCAGCGTGATCGTCACCACGTTCAGCCGGTACAACAAATCGCGACGGAACGTGCCATCGGCGACGTGCTCGTTCATGTCGCCCTTGGCGGCCGCGACGACGCGCAGATTCGCGCGCACCGGCTGATTCGAGCCGAGCCGCTCCAGCACGCCGTCCTGAAGCACGCGCAGCAGTTTCACCTGAAGCGAGAGCGGCATGCTTTCGATTTCATCGAGAAAGAGCGTGCCGCCCGACGCGTGCTCCAGCTTGCCGACGCGCCGTTTCTGCGCGCCGGTGAACGCGCCGGCCTCGTAGCCGAACATCTCCGATTCGAACATCTGCTCCGGCAGCGCGCCGCAATTCACCGCGATGAACGGCTTGTCGCGACGCGGCGACATTTCATGCAGGCTACGCGCGATCAGCTCCTTGCCCGCGCCGGTATCACCGTTGATGAGCACGGAGGCATCCGTCGGCGCGATGTTCGCGATCAGCCGGCGCACCTGTTCGATCGCCGGACTGCGCCCGATGATGCGGCTTTGTCCCGCCAGTTCGCGCCGCAGCGCCTGATTTTCGAGCACCAGCGATCTGCGCTCCAGCGCGCGACGCACCGCTTCGATCAGCCGCTCGGACGCGAACGGCTTCTCGATGAAGTCATACGCGCCATCGCGCATCGCCTGCACGGCCATGGAGATGTCGCCGTGGCCGGTGACGAGAATCACCGGCACTTCCGGCGCGCGCTCGCGGCATTGCGCGAGCAGATCGAGACCGCTCGCGCCGGGCAGGCGGATATCGCTCACGATCACGCCGGGAAAACTCGCGTCGATCGCGCGCGCGGCCGATTCGACGCTGCCGTGGCCGGTCACGTCGAAACCCGCGAGCTGCAGGCTCTGCACGCTCGCCCGGCGCACGAGTTCGTCGTCTTCGATAAAGATCACCTGCAAACCGGTGGTCATGTCTTGCCTCTGCAAAGTGTTACGCACGGCGCAGCGTCAATACGAATTCTGCGCCGTACGAGCCGTCCGCGTCGGCTTGCGTGCCGCCTTCGGGGCCGTCCGCGACGATCGGCGCGACGCGATTGCGCGCGCTGAGCGCGCCGCCGTAATCACGCGCTATCGCCGATGAAATCGCGAGCCCTAGCCCTAAGCCCTGCCCCATTTCCTTCGTCGTGAAGAACGGTTCGAACAGACGCGGCAGCGCGTCGGCGGGAATGCCGGGGCCGTTGTCGCGCACGATGATCTCGATCGCGTTCTCGCGCGCTTCCAGTTCAACGACAATGCGCGGCCTGTCGCAGGAGGCGACCGCATCGAGCGCATTGCCGATCAGGTTGATGAACACCTGTTCGAGCCGCAGATCCTCGCAGCGCACGAACACGGGCGCGCTGCCCTCCGCGAGTTCGGGCGCGACCCCGATCGCGACGTTCTTCATGCGCGGACGCAGCATCGAGAACACCTGGCGCAGCGCCCGCGCGACGTCCGCGCGCGCGTTCTTCGGCCGCGCTTTCGTGACGAACAGCTTCAACTGGTTCGTGATGTTGCCCATGCGCTCGGTCAGCGACGCGATCGCTTCGAGATTCTCGCGCGCCGCCGCCTGATCGCCGCGGTCGATCAGCACACGCGTGTTGTCGGAAAAGCTGCGCAGCGCGGCCAGCGGCTGATTCAGTTCGTGTGTGATGCCCGCCGCCATTTGGCCGAGCGCGGCGAGTTTGCTCGCCTGGATGAGTTCGTCGTGCGCGGCGCGCAAATCCTGCTCCGCGCGCGTGCGCTCGTTCACTTCCTTCGTGAGCTGCGCGTTCGCTTCCGACAGATCCGCCGTGCGCTCCGCGACCCGCTGATTCAGTTCGGCATACGCCGTCTGCAACAACTCACGGCTGCGAATCATCTCGCGCACGCGCGCGCGGCGCATGCGCCAGTAGAACGCGAGCAGACACAGCGACACGAACACGAGCGCCGTGACGATGACCGCATTCTGCGCGGCGCTCTCGACGGGATCGAGCGCCGCCATGGTAATCAGTTGCCAGTCGGGCTCGCCGATCGAACGGTATGTCGCGAGATACGCCGGCGCATGACGTCCGTTGCCGCCGCCGCCGACGCGCACGATCTGCGCGCCGCCTTCGAGCGCCTTCACGATGGTCATCGGCAGCGGCGTGATCGCTTGCTGCGCGTACTGGCGTGTCGCGTAGACGGACGCCTCGATGTTCTGCGGCAGCGGCCGCACCGTGTGATATTTCCACGCCGGCAGCGACGAGAGAAAGATCACGCCGTGGTCGTCGGTGACGATGAGCGGCTCGGACGCATCGGCGCCTTGCAGCCATTCGAGATTGAGCTTCACCACCGCCACGCCGATGATCTCGCGCGTTCCTTCGCGAAAGACAGGCTGCGAGATGTAATAGCCCGGTTCCGTCGAGATCGTGCCGATGCCGAAGAACCGGCCGACGCCGCCTTTCATCGCGTCGATGAAATACGGCCGGAAGTTATAGTCCACGCCGACGAAGCTGTCCGTGGCGTTCCAGTTGCTCGCGGCGACGCTGATTCCGTTCGCGCGGATCAGGTACGTGACGGTCGCGTGGGCGCGCGCGTTGAGATCTTCGAGATAGCGATTCGCGCGTTCGACGTTGGACGGGTCGGGATGATCGAGCGCGTTCTGCACGACAGGATGCCGCGACAGCAGATACGGCAGATATTCGTAGCGGTCGAGCGTGCTCTTGAGCGTGTTGGTCGTGCGATCGACGCGCGCGGCGGCGTTGAGCCGGAGTTCGTCGATGCCGCTTTGCCACGCGACATGCCACGTGAGCGCGCAGCACGCCACGAGCGCGGCGAACAGCGCGAAGAACACGAGGATACGGCGCGTCACGTGAGCAGATTCCCGCGGTTGAGGATCTGTCATTGTGGCATACGCGCCTTCGGGATACGGCCCGCCGGACGCCACGGACACCACCGACGACTGCGGCGAAGCACTCGCAGACTGAGGCTTCGCCGCTTGCATGATCGCGTGTCCGGATGCCGAACGCGTTTAGACCGACTTCGCTTCTTCGGTATCGGTCACGTCGACATCGCGCGACAACGCCGCTTTCAGCTTGCTGCGATCCAGCTCCTTCTCCCACGCCGACACGACGACCGTCGCCACGCCGTTGCCGACGATGTTCGTCAGCGCGCGGCATTCCGACATGAAGCGGTCGATGCCGAGAATCAGCACCATGCCCGCGAGCGGAATCGTCGGCACGACGGCCAGCGTCGCCGCCAGCGTGATGAAGCCCGCGCCCGTCACCCCGCTCGCGCCCTTCGACGTGAGCATGGTCACCGCGAGCAGCGTCAGCTGCTGGCCCCACGTGAGATCGGTGTTGGTCGCCTGCGCGATGAAGAGCACGGCCATCGTCATGTAGATGTTGGTGCCGTCGAGATTGAACGAGTAGCCGGTCGGCACGACGAGACCCACGACCGAGCGCGAGCAGCCGAGCTTTTCGAGCTTGAGCATCAGTTGCGGCAGCGCGGCTTCCGACGAGCTCGTGCCGAGCACGATCAGCATCTCTTCCTTGATGTACGCGACGAATTTCAGGATCGAGAAGCCGACCATGCGCGCGATCGCGCCGAGCACGAAGACGACGAAGATGATCGAGGTCAGATAGAACGTGCCGATGAGCTTGAGCATCGGCAGCAGCGAGCCGATGCCGTACTTGCCGATGGTGAACGCCATCGCGCCGAACGCGCCGATCGGGGCGAGCTTGGTGATGATGCCGACCATGCCGAACAGGATGCTCGACAGACCTTCGATGAACGTCGTCACGACCTTGCCGCGCTCGCCGATATGCGCGAGCACCGAGCCGAACAGCAGCGCGATCAGCAGGATCTGCAGGATTTCACCTTGCGCGAACGCCGAAACCAGCGTGTCCGGGATCAGGTGCAGGAAGAAGTCGACCGTGCTCTGGCCGTGCGCCTTGGTCGCGAACGAGTCGACGGCCTTGTGGTCGAGCGTGGCCGGATCGACGTTGAAGCCGACGCCGGGCCGCAGGATGTGCGTCGCGGCGAGGCCGAGGATCAGCGCGAACGTCGATACGACTTCGAAGTAAAGCAGCGCCTTGCCGCCGACGCGTCCGACCTTCTTCATGTCCTCCATCCCGGCGATGCCGGTCACGACGGTACAGAAGATGATTGGCCCGATCACCATCTTGATGAGCTTGATGAACCCGTCGCCGAGCGGCTTCATGTCCGCGGCGAGAGCCGGATAGAAGTGCCCGAGCGCGATGCCGATGATGATGGCCACGATCACCTGCACGTACAGGACTTTATAAAGAGGTTTTTTCACGATGGTTCCAGACAGTAACAAGCGGTTGGCGGAAGGTCAGCCAGCGGCGAGCCTTGGCGCGCGGGAGCGTTTCTGCCGTGCACGGTGAGTCTGTGGGACGCGCACGCCGAATCGCGCCGCGAAAGCGTTAGCCGCTTCGTCGACGGATTCAGGGACGTTTGGATGCGAGAGGGGTCATCGGTTTGTCTCCTTGAATATTATGGGCGGCTCGCGGGCCGTGCCGTTTATAGTGCAAGGGTGATGCCAGCTTGAGATCTTTTTAAGTCTCTGATTTGGCGAGGTATTTTTTGATGCGCGGGTAGGCGGAATCTGAGTTTCCGGAAATCTGGAATGGGGGTGTCTGGTGTTCTGGACGGAAACCTGAACTCGCAAACAGATCAACGTGCGGTCTTGGCGCGATTGCCCAGTTGTCTCTCGACATCTTCAATCTCGCGCAGATCCGCTTCGTCTGCGTCTTTCGCTTCCGCCGTGCGGCGGGACGCGTCGAATTTCTCATACAATTCCGCGATGATGGTGCTCATCGAGGCCTGACTCATCCGGCCGTTGTCGCGAAGAAGTGGCTGCTCATTGAACGTCATGAAGCTATCCACATAGGCTCGCCAATCGTGCATGCGGAGATTCTGTCGCTGCTGCGCGCGAAGATCAGCGAAGTCGAGAAACAGAGTGACAATGCGATTAAGGTCGCGCAACTCGTCGCCCTTCAAGTAGTTTTTTGCAACCGTCACATCGCCCTTTCGTACTCGCCCCCCATTCCATGAAGTCAGCCCCATGTTTGGTTGAGCGAGGTCGGCACGCTCTACGATCAACTCGGCTGCCGTATGACCGGTGACCGCGAAGAACATCTTGTTCTGGACTTCGGCGAAGAAAAGGCTGGTAGCTTGGGCATCGTCACTGTAGTCGATGGACAGCGCGAACAGGTCGCGCACCTTCTGATAGAACCGCTTCTCCGACGACCGAATGTCGCGAATACGCTCAAGCAGTTCGTCAAAGTAGTCCCATTGACCGGAACCTTTCAGGCGCTCGTCGTCGATTACGAAGCCTTTTACGAGGTATTCGCGCAGGTTCGTCGTCGCCCACTGACGAAACTGGGTGCCGCGGGGAGATTTCACTCGGTAACCGACCGCCAGAATCATTTCGAGGCTGTACAGCAACGTACGGTAGCTTTTGCCATCGGTGGCAGTTGTCAAGTCTTTCTTGACAACTGAATCAGCACGAAGCTCGGCTTCCTCCAGCACATTGCGAACATGCAAGCTTATGTTTTGCTTGGTGGTCTGGAATAGTTCTGCCAACTCGCCTTGCGTCAGCCAGACACTTCCATCCTTCGCTCTCAAGGAAAATTTCGCGCTTCCGTCCTCGGTTGCGTACAGCACGAGTTCAGAGTGCATTTCTTGCGCGCTCATCGTATGGCCCTATGAAAAACAGCATCTCATCATCTCTGCAAGACCACGTTGAAATCAACACGAATTGGACGAGATAGCCATCCGTCAAAATCGAAAGCCCAACAAAAAACCCACGGTCGCCCGTGGGTTTTTCCGAGAAGCAGAGCCAGCGCAAAACCGCTCAAACCACGCCCGCCCCATGCGCCTGCAGATCCGCGTGATAGCTCGACCGCACCATCGCGCCGACCGCCGCATGCGTGAAGCCCATCTTGTACGCCTCTTCCTCGTACATCTTGAACGTATCCGGATGCACATAAGCGCGCACCGGCAGATGGTGCTCCGACGGCTGCAGATACTGACCGATCGTCAGCATGTCCACGTCGTGCGCGCGCAGATCGCGCATCACCTGCAGGATTTCCTCTTCCGTTTCGCCGAGACCGACCATCAGGCCCGATTTCGTCGCGACTTCCGGATGCAGTGCCTTGAAGTCCTTCAGCAACTTCAGTGAATGGTGGTAATCCGAACCCGGACGCGCTTCCTTGTAGAGACGCGGCACCGTTTCCAGATTGTGGTTCATCACATCGGGCGGAGCGGCGGTCAGGATGCCGATCGCGCGATCCAGCCGGCCGCGGAAGTCCGGCGTCAGGATCTCGATGCGCGTTTCCGGCGAATGCTCGCGAACGTGACGGATGCACTCGACGAAGTGCGCCGCGCCGCCATCGCGCAGATCGTCGCGGTCCACCGACGTGATCACCACATACTTCAGCTTCAGCGCGCCGATCGTGCGCGCGAGATTCAGCGGCTCTTCCGTATCGAGCGGATCGGGGCGGCCGTGGCCGACGTCGCAGAACGGGCAGCGGCGCGTGCACTTGTCGCCCATGATCATGAACGTCGCGGTGCCCTTGCCGAAACATTCGCCGATGTTCGGACAGCTCGCTTCCTCGCAGACCGTATGCAGATTGTGCTCGCGCAGGATCTGCTTGATCTCGTTGAAGCGCGAGTTGCCCGTCGCCGTGCGTACGCGGATCCATTCCGGCTTCTTCAGCTTCTCGATCGGGATGACCTTGATCGGAATGCGCGACGTCTTCGCTTGTGCCTTCTGCTTGGCAGTGGCGTCGTAAGCGGTGGGCGACGAAGCAGAAGCGGCGGGTTCGCCAGCCAGGTTTGCGGTTGCGTCAGTCATTCGGTCGATCCGGTTGTTGCAGCGGCAATTGCGGGGAGGCCGCCGATTTGAAGTGCCAGCCGTTCGGCCAGCACGAGAGCTACGTCGCGCCAGTCGGCTGCGACGCCGAGCGTCGCCATGTCGACTGTTTCGAGCCCCGCGTAGCCGCACGGGTTGATGGCGAGGAACGGCTGCAGGTCCATGTTCACATTCAGGCTCACGCCGTGATAGCTGCAGCCGTTGCGAATCTTGAGTCCGAGCGCGGCGATCTTCGCGCCCTGATGCAATTCGTGCAAACGAACGTTCGCGCCGCGATCCGCCTGCCGCGCGGACGGTCCGGCGACATAGATGCCGGGCGCGCCAGGCTTGCGGTCGGTCGCGAGATTATACGTCGCAAGGGTTTCGATCACGGCCTCTTCGATGCGGCGCACCAGCTCGCGCACCATCAGCTTGCGCCTACGCAAATCGATCAGAAGATAAGCGACGATCTGCCCCGGCCCGTGATACGTGATCTGCCCGCCTCGATCTACCTTGACGAGCGGAATGCCGCTCCCGGCGAGCAGCAAATGGGCGGGATCGCCCGCGAGGCCCAGCGTGAAGACGGGCGGATGCTCGACGAGCCAGATTTCGTCCTGCGTCTCGGGCGTGCGGGCGTCGGTGAAGGCGCGCATCGCGTCGAAGCTCTGGCCGTACGGCTCGCGGCCGCGCCAGCGCAACGCGACCGGAAACTCACCGGAACTGAGCACGGTGTCGGATGCGTCGTGGATTGCCTGTGGGACGGCGAGCGGTGTGGCGGACATGGTGCCGGTAGTTTACCGAAATCGACCCATGCCCGCCGATGGTGAATTTGCATGCCTTCGATGGCAAATTCGAATAGTTGAAGTCAGACCACGCGCCATCCGGAGCGAAAACGCTGAGCAAGGCGCTCGATGCCCGTCGAAAGCCAGTGCATCGCGCGTTCGTCGCAGCGCGGCAGGATCGTGAAGACGACATAGGCCGGCCGGTCGCCCTCGACGGACAGCCAGAGCCGCTCACGCTCGCGCAGCTTGAGCTTGTCGCCGGGAACGAGCCAGTAATCCTCGATGTCGTTGCTGCGCGTCGCCCAGACCGGGTTGCCGTGAACCATCAGGCGCGTGCCGCGCGCGATTCGCATCGGCACGGTTTCGCCGGGCTTGATTTCGAACGTGACGCTTGTTGATATTTCTCGCATGATCCACTCCGCCAAAGGAACGTTTCGATGACTACAATCCTAGGCGTGGCAAGGCATCTGGCAAAACGATCAATTTTCATCGCTATGTGAGCTGTATTGACAACGACAACGCCGACAATCCACATGGACCTCCGACAACTTCCCGCCCTGAATGCGTTGCGCGCCTTCGAGGCCGCCGCCCGTCACGAGAGCTTTTCCCGCGCCGCCGACGAACTTTTCGTCACGCACGGCGCGGTCAGTCATCAGATTCGCGCGCTGGAGGCCGAGCTCGGCGTGTCGCTGTTCGCGCGCGACGGCAAACGCGTGCGCCTCACCGATCGCGGCAGGCAGTACGCGGCGGAAGTGCGCGCGGCGCTCGTCGCGCTGGCGGAATCGACGCGCCGCATCCGTTCCGGCGACCGCGACCGGCGGCTGATCGTGTCGATGCTGTCGTCGTTTTCGGCGCGCTGGCTGACGACGCGCGTCGGCAGGTTTATCGAAAAGCATCCGGAAATCGATCTCGAATTGCTGTCGACGAACGCGCTCACCGACTTCAACCGCGACGACGTGGATGTCGCGATCCGCTTCGGTTTTGGCAAGTACGCGGGCCTGCACTCGGAGGAATTGCTCGACGAGGTGTTCTTCCCCGCGTGCGCGCCGAATTTTCGCGGCGGCGAGTTGCCACGGACACCGCGCGATCTGGCGAATCTGCCGCTCTTGCGCTCGGAAGATGAACGTTGGCGCCCGTGGTTCGACGCGGCCGGACTCACCGACATCGAGGAACCCAGGCGCGGCGTTCTGTATGAGGATTCGTCGAATCTGCTGCAGGCGGCCATCGATGGTCAGGGCATCGCGCTCGTGCGCCGCTCGCTCTCGATGCAGGAAATCGGTGCGGGACGGCTCGTGCGGCTGTTCAATATCGACGGCCCGAGTCCGTGGAAGTACTACTTCGTGTGCCCCACAGCGCTGCTTCAGACCAAGCGCGTGCAGGCTTTCAGGGAATGGGTCTTCGAGGAAGCCGAGCAGTTCAGGTTGCTCTACGAGCGCACGCCGGCGGTGTGCGATGCGCCCGCGGGCAAGCTCAGAGCACTACCTTGACCATCGGATGGCCGGTGAGCGCGCGATAGATATCGTCGAGATGCGCGCGATTCTGCGCGCGCACGGTACACGTGAGGCCCGTGTAGTTGCCGCCGGACGACGGCCGGGTTTCGACGCGCGATGCGTCGAAATCCTTGTCGAAGGCCTTGAGCACGTCGACGATCGTGTCGTGAAATTCCGGATGCGACTTGCCCATCACCTTGATCGGGAAATCACAGGGAAAGTCGAACAGTTCGTCGGCGCTGTGAGCGGCGGAATCGGTCGGATCGGTGGGTTGCGGCTTGTCGGACATGGCTTTCTCCTTCACTTCGCGCGTCATCGGGCGCGCGCGGCCTGTTGCGCGAATTCACGCGCCTTGGCCCGCTGGTAGGCTTCGTACAGTGCAGCATAGACCGGACCGGGGGCGCCGTCGCCGACGCTTTTTCCGTCGAGCGTCGTGATCGGCATGACTTCCTTGGTCGCGGAGCTGATCATGATTTCGTCGGCCGAACGCAATTCGGCTTCGGTGATGTCGCGTTCCTCGAACGCAATGCCCGCTTCGCGAGCCAGTTCCTCGATGAGCCCGTAGCGGATGCCTTCCAGAATGCGCGGTCCGCGCGGCGCGCCCAGCAGCGTGCCGCCCTTCACAACCCACACGTTCGAGGACGAACCTTCGGTCAGCAAGCCGTCGCGCAACTGGATGGTTTCGAGCGCGTCGTTTTCGGCGGCGTGCTGCGCCATCAGCACGTTGCCGAGCAGCGACACCGATTTGATGTCGCAATGCAGCCAGCGCTTGTCTTCGGCGGTCACGGCCACCGCGCCGCGCGCGCGATCCGCCACGCTCGGAAACACGAGCTGGCCGAGCATGAGGAACACGGTCGGCGTGATGCCCGCCGGAAACGCATGCCCGCGCCGCTTCGCGACGCCGCGCGTCACCTGAATGTAGACGAGCGCGTCGCCGTTGCCGGCGTTTTCCTGAATCACGCGGTCGATCAGCGCGCGCCAGCCGGCTTCGTCGAACGGATTGTCGATGCGGATCTTGCCGAGACTGCGATTGAGCCGCGCGAGATGCTGCTGCAGGCGAAACGGCAGGCGCGCGCCATCGGCTTGCGCGTAGAGCGGCACGACTTCATACACGCCGTCGCCGAAGATAAACCCGCGGTCGAGCACGGGAATGCGCGCTTCGGAAAGCGGTCCCCACTCGCCGTTCAGGTAGACCGTCGGATCGAAAACTTCGGCTTGACTCATCGCAACCGCTCCTTTTCAGACACTCGAATTACTTGCGCTTTTGCCACCACAACAGGGCCGAATCCCACAGGCGGCCGAAGATACCGGCTTCCGGCACGTCCTGCAGCGCGACGAGCGGGAACTGCGCGACTTCCTTGCCGTCCGCCATCATCTTGACGGTGCCGATCTGCTGGCCCTTCTTGATCGGCGCGACGAGCAGGTCGCTGTGCGTGACGGTCGGCTTGACCTTCTCGCCCAGGCCCTTCGGCACGGTGATGTACTGGTCGGTCGTGACGCCCGCCTGCACGCTGTCGGCCGTGCCCTTGTACACGCGCGGCGAATCGACCACCTGATCCGCCTTGTACAGGCGCAGCGCGTCGTACGCGGTGTAGCCGTAGTTCAGCATCTTCAGGCTGTCCTGCACGCGATTGTGCTCTTTCGGCTCGCCCATCATCACGGCAACGAGACGGCGTTTCGCGTCCGGCATGCCGGCGAGCGGACGCTGCGCGGTGGCGATCAGGCAGTAGCCCGCGGCCTTGGTGTGGCCGGTCTTGAGACCATCGACGGTCGGATCGAGCCACAGCAGGCGGTTGCGGTTCGGCTGCTTGATCTTGTTGTACGTGAAATCCTTCACCGAGAAGATGCTGTAGTACTCGGGGAAGTCGCGGATCAGCCGCGTGGACAGCACGGCGAGATCGCCGGCGGTCGTGTAATGCTGCGGATCGGGCATGCCGTTCACATCGGCGAAATTCGTGTGCTTCATGCCGATACGCTTCGCCGCCGCGTTCATCAGCGTCACGAAGTTGCCCTCGCTGCCGCCGACGAGCTCCGCGAGCGCGATGGCCGCGTCGTTGCCCGACTGCACGATCATGCCGTACACGAGATCGTGGACGGTCACCGGCTTGTTCGCCTCGATGAACATGCGCGACTCGTCGGTGCGTACGCGGCGCACGGCCTCGCTCGGCATGACGGTCTGATCCATGTTGATCTTCTTCGACTTCAGCGCGTCGAAGACGAGATACGCGGTCATCAGCTTGGTGAGCGACGCCGGTTCTACGCGCTCATCGGGATTGCCGGACGCGAGCACCTGATTGCTGGTGGCGTCGACGAGCACCCACGAACGCGCGGTCACGTCGGGCGGCGGAACCTGAGCGAAAGCGCTTGCTGCCGCCAGCACGGCGGGCAGAACGAAAGCGGCTTTGGCGGAAACGGAAACAGAAGGAAGAGACAGGCCGGAAGGGACAAAGCGCATAGGATCGATCGGCGGAAAAAGCAGGCTGCGACGACGGCGATCAGGGATCGGCAGATCGGCGGAGCACGGGTTGAACGGGCAGACCGTCGCTGCTGGTCGGGCTTTTCGCCATGACAGCGGCGCGCGCGGCGCCGCGGCAAAAAGCGCTCGTTCGACAGACGGACGCGAAAACGGTTCTCGGAAGCCGGGTTTCGATGACCGCGAGATGCTCGACTACAGCTTCGCGCGGTCTGAAGCAGCAAAAAAATTCTGCGCCATTATACGCGTGGGCCGCGTCCGATTTCCTTTGTATCTGCGTGGTTCACGCCCGTTTTAACGTTTTTCAGGCGACGCTTAGCCGGTTTTACCGATCGATTCGAGAAGCGGCTCAGCGCCACGCGTCGACGATCACGCGCTTGAGAATATGCAGCTTGCGATGGAAGAAGTGCTCGCCGCCCGGAATCACGACCACAGGCAATTCCTGCGGCCGCGCCCAGTCGTACACGGATTGAATCGGCACGGTCTCGTCCACTTCGCCGTGGATCACGAGCGTGGTGTCGGGCACGGGCGCGACTTCCCAGCGGCTCGCCGCCGTGCCGACGAACACGATGCGCTCGATGTCCTTGCCCGCATCAAGCATGCGCTTCGCGACGTGCGACAGCACGAAGGTGCCAAACGAAAAGCCCGCGAGCACGATCGGCACGTCGGCCTGGCCGGGTTGCGCGCGCATGTGGTCGATCAGCGCGAGCAGGTCGTCCTGTTCGCCGATGCCGTTGTCATGCTCGCCGCCCGTCTCGCCAACGCCGCGAAAATTCGAGCGGTACGTCACGTAGCCCAGCTGGACCATGGTGCGCGCGAGCGTCTGCGCGACCTTGTTGTCCATCGTGCCGCCGAAGAGCGGATGCGGATGCGCAACGAGCGCGATGCCGCGCGGCGTTGCTTCAGGACGGTCGAGCGCGCATTCGATCTTGCCGACCGGCCCGTCGATCAGGAATTTTTCGGTTTGCGCGTTCATGCCGGTTGATCGATCAGAAGACGTTCGACGATTTTGCCGTTGGCCAGATGCGAATCGACGATTTCGTCGATGTCGGTTTCATCGATATACGTGTACCAGGTGCCTTCCGGATACACGACGACCACCGGCCCGAGCTCGCAGCGGTCGAGACAACCGGCCTTGTTGATGCGCACCTTGCCGTCGCCCGCGAGGCCCAGTTGCTTCACGCGCTTCTTCGCGTGCTCCTGCATGGCCTGCGCGTTGCAGTTCGCGCAGCTCGGGCGCGGCGCGTCGGCGTCGCGCTGATTCAGGCAGAAAAACACGTGGTACTTGTAGAAGGAATCCATGAGCGGGTGCGATGAGAAGTGTCGGTCGATTATAGCGAGCGATGTTCGTGCCCGCCCTCACCCCGCGCCGCTGGCCCGCCTCGCGCGCCGCCGCGCGAGCCACGCGCGCTCCGCCGCCGATGCGAGCCAGCCGAGCGCCGCGTACGGCCACACCCACGCGAGCCAGTGCGCAAGCCCGTTGAAATGCAGATAGCGCCCTTGCCGCCAGTCGGCGAGCACGATGTCGAAATACGGATTCACCGGCAGCAGATTGACGAGCGCGAGCGAGACGACGAGCGCCGCGCCCGCGAGCGCCGCCCGCAAGCCGCGCGGCAGCGACACCGACAGCACGCCCGCCATCGTCGCGAGCGCGATGCCTTCGAGCGCGCCGTCGGTCGCCCAGTCGAAGGTCAGGCCCGCGCGCGATTGCAGAAAGGTCGCGCCCGCTTTCGCGAAGAGTGTGATCGCGATGAGACCGAGCATCAGCCGCATGCGCGGCGCGCGCTTGCGCGTGAGCAGCGTCGCGAGCACGAGCGCCGCGAAAAGCGCCGTCGAGGTGATGAGCGCTTCCCACGCGTCGTCGGGCAAGAGGGCGCCGAGCCGGTCCGGCCAGCTTTCGACGTCCCATGGCGCGGGCGTCCACGCGAGAATCGCGTCCTGCATCGACGGGTCGAGCTCGTCCCACAGCACGCGCGGCAGATCGCCGCCGCCGAACAGATAGGGCGCGGGGAACATCGCCGCGAACGGCCACAGCGCCGACAGTCCGATGACGTACGCCGCATCGCGCTCGAACCACGTGAAGCGGATGCGCCGCAGCACGCCCCGGTCGAGCAGCGCGCTCGTCGCGGGCGCAATCAGCACGCCGCCCAAGAGCGCGCCGAACGCATTGGCGGCGAGATCGAGATTGGAGGCGACGCGCGTCGGCAGATACGTCTGGATCGCCTCCATCGTGCCGGAGAGCAACGCGCCCCCGAAGAGCGCCGCGCACACGGCGAGCGTGCCGCGAAAGCGCGGATACAGCGCGAGCACGATCAGCACGCCGAGCGGCATATAGCCGAGCACGTTGGTGACGACATCGAACGCTGTCAGGTATTGCGGCAGCGGATCGAGGAGGTACGCGAACGGGCTCAGACCCAGCGAACGCCAGCCGAAGAACGGATAGAGCGAGCCATACACGACGAGCGCCGCGTACGCGGCGAGCGCCTGCCGGGAAAACGCCGACGGGCGGCGCTGCCATTGCTTGATCGTCATGAGCCGCCCGGGCGCCTCCTTGCTGGGCGATTGATGAAACTGCCGAAGGTCATCGCGATGCGGTCAGCGGTTGTGCGGCGAGCCACGCGGAAAGTTGCCCGATCACATCGTCCGATGCGGCAGCGAGCGCCCGCGCGCCGCCGGACGCGTCGGCGCTCGCCGCAGGCGCGCTCGCGGTGAAGCTGCGCTGGCCGACCACGCGGCCCTGCTGCGTGAGCGTCGCGCGCACGGATACGAGGCCGTGGCTTTGCTCGGGCGCGTCGAAGACCTGTTCGAAACCCGTCAGCTCGACTTCGAGCAGCGGCACGGCGCGCACCGGATCGGCGCCCGAGAGAATCGGGCCGCGCGCCGCGAGCGCTTCGCGCAGACGCTGCGTCAGGAGTTGCGCGGGCGGCATCGTCCAGTGGCTGTTCGAATAGCTGCCGGTGCGCTGCGCATCGACATAGCTCAGCCGGTACACGAACGCATCGGTTTCGAGATTGCGCGGCGCGCCCACCGCGAGCACCTTCACCGGCGGCGTCGGCAACCCGTTGGCAGCGCTGGTCACAGGCGTCGCGCCGAGGTCGTAATGCGCGTCCGGCATCGCGGTCGAGGTCGACCCGCAGCCCGCGAGCATCGTGACGCAGGCGAGTGCCAACGCCGCGGCCGCTCCTTTCATGTCGATCTTTGCCATGTCGTTCTCTCGATTCGATCAATGCGCGGCTTTCGCGGGCCACGTGAAGCCCGGCTCGCCCGGCCCCGGCTCCTTCTGCGGCGCGCCGAAGAGCACGCTGCGCGGATTGGTGCTGAAGGTGTCGGCGGCGCGATCGACCGAGCGGGCAGCCGCGCTCACGTCGTCGCTGAACGAGTAGAAGCGCGGCAGCGCCTCGAAGCCGACACGCGCGGTCACGAAGCGCAGCGACTCGTTCATGTCGGCGAGCGCCGCGCCCGCGTCTTCCGCGGCCTTGCCCGCCTTGTTCAGATTGGTGAACAACGGGCCGTCCGGACGATTCAGGTTCTGCACGAGTTGATTGGTGGAAGCGAGCGTGGTGTTGATCTGCTTGAGCGTCTGCGGCAACTGCGCCGTGGCGGGCTGGACCTGGCTCGCGAGCGTCGCGATGCCGTCTGCCGCGCCCTGCAGGCTCTTCGTGGTCGCCAGGAGCTGATCGCGCACGTCGTCGGAGAGGAACTTGTCGGCGTCGTCCGCGAGGCGCTCGAACTTGCGCAGGATCACGTCGCCGCGCTGCTGCAACTGCTCGAACAGGCCCGGGCGCATCGGCACTTCGGCGATGTGCTGCGGCGACGACGCCAGCGCTTCCGTGTCCTTGCCCGTGTCGTCGAGCTGCACGAACGCGATGCCCGTCACGCCCTGAAAGCCGAGCGTCGCATAGGTGGAGTGCGTCATGGGCGCGTTTTTATCGACCAGAATGCGGATGCGGATCTGCCCCGGATGCGACTTGTCGAAACTGATCGACTGCACCTTGCCGACGCCCAGGCCGCGATAGCGCACGGCCGCGTCCGTGAACAGCCCGGTGACATTGGTGCGGGCGATCAGATCGTACGGCACGCGCACGGTGCGATCCACGTTGAAGAAGAACACGGCGAACGCGATGGCCAGCACGAGGGCGATCGTGAAAAGCCCAGTCCAGAACGCATGTGATTTGTTTTCCATCGGCGGGTTCCTTTGACTTCCTGGCGGCGTCGGCGGCGCGTCGTGCGGCTATTTGTTGACGGTGATCGGCGCGTCCTCGAGCGCGGCCGGCGGCAGCTTCGCGCGACGCTCGGGCGGCAGGGCCTGCAACGCGCGCCGCCCGCGCCGTCCGAGAAAATACTCGCGGATGAACGGATGGTCCACCGCGCACGCTTCCTCCACGGGCGCGGCGACCAGCACGCGCCGCTCCGCCAGCACGGCGACGCGCGTAGAAAGCGCGACCATCGTATCGAGATCGTGCGTGACCAGCACAACGGTCAGCCCGAGCGCGCGATGCAGTGTCGCGATCAGATCGACGAATTCGTCCGACGCCTTGGGATCGAGACCGGCGGTGGGTTCGTCGAGAAACAGCAGTTCCGGTTCGAGCGCGATCGCCCGCGCGATGCCCACGCGCTTGACCATCCCGCCCGACAGCGCGGACGGCATCTTGCTCGCGTGCTTGCACGACAGCCCGACCATTTCGAGCTTCAGCATCACGAACTCGCGGATCAGATCCTCGGGAATCTTGCCGAGTTCGCGAAACGGCTGCGCGATGTTGTCATATACGGTCAGCGACGAGAACAGCGCGCCCTGCTGGAACATCATGCCGGAGCGCGTGCGCAGCATCTTCGCGGTTTCTTCGTCCATGTTCGCCCATTCCTCGCCGAGCACGCGGATGGTGCCCGAGCTCGGCGATTCCAGCCCGAGCATCTGCCGCACGAGCGTGGTCTTGCCCGAGCCGGAACCGCCCAGGAGCGCGACGATCTCGCCGCGCCGGACGTCCAGATTCAGATGCTCGTGGATCACCGTGCGTCCGTAGCGCTTGGTGAGATCGCGCACTTCGATCACCGGTTCCGCGATGACGGGCGGCGGCTGGTGGCGCACGGCGGTGGCGAGCGTGGTCGACATGGTGGTCAGAGCCCGACGTTCTGGAACAGGATCGCGAACACGGCGTCCGCGAGAATGACGATGGTGATCGACGTGACGACGGAGGTCGTCGTGCCTTCGCCGAGACTCTGCGAATTCGCCTTGATGCGAAAGCCGAAATGACACGCGGCGAGCGCGATCAGCATACCGAACACGACGCCCTTGCCGAGCCCGATCCACAGATTCGCGATCGGCACGACCGACGGCAGCGAGCGAATGAAGAAGTTCATGTCGATGGACAGCACGAGCTTCGCCGCGAGCGCGCCGCCCGTCAACGCGACGATGTTGGTCCACATGACGAGCAGCGGCATCGCGATGCCGAGCGCGATCACGCGCGGCAGCACGAGCCGCAGGCCGTGCGGAATGCCCATGACCTGCATCGCGTCGAGTTCCTCGGTGACGCGCATCACGCCGATCTGCGCGGTGATCGCGGAGCCGGAGCGCCCGGCGACGAGAATCGCGGAGAGCACCGGCCCGAGTTCGCGGATCACGGACAGCCCGAGAATGTTCACGATGTACTGGTTCGCGCCGAACGCCTGCAACTGTTGCGCGGACAGATAGCTCAGCACGATGCCGATCAGGAACGCGACGAGCGCGGTGATCGCGAGCGCCTGCGCGCCGGCGCTATAGATGTTCGCGGAGATTTCCGTCCACGGGATTCGCTGCGGACGCCGAACGAGCCCGAAGAGATCGAGCATGAAGCCGCCGAACAGTGCGAGGCCGCCGTAGAGGTGATCGAAGAACGTGAAGATCAGCTGACCGAGGCGCGTGACCGGATCGACGCGATCGACGGGCTCGGGTTCCTCGCGCTCGGCATCGAGCAGCGCGACGCGCTCGAAGATTTCCCGTTGGGTGTCGGACAGCGCGATGGTCGCGGGCATCTTGCGGCCCCAGACGCGCCAGAGCGCCTGTCCGCCGACGTGATCGAGGCGCTCGACGGACAACAGATCCCACTGGCTGATCGCTTCGCGCCCGATGGCGCGCAGCCGCCGCGTGACGCCGCTTTTCGCGCGGTCGCGGGCGAGCGCGAGCGCGGTCCACTGGCCCGAGAGCCGGACCACCTTGCCCTGCTGACCAGCTTCCACCCGTAGGCGCGGCGGCGTGTCGAAGTCCAAGGATCGATGGCGCGATGAGACGCGGTTAATGGGGAGAGGACATTGTAGCGAAGTGTGTAGCGGGGGCGCGGGGATGGTGGTGCGTGCTGCATCTGGATATCGGCTTATATCCAATGGCTGGATTCCGCAGAGTCACAGGATCGAGAAGACTGAGGTGCATCGCATCCTTGAGCAACATAGCAAATATGCTAACATCTTATGACCACGGTTGGACCATAACGTACTTCGACGAACAACTTCGCGATGAAATTTACGACCTGCCGGCCGGAATTCGCTCGGACTACTGGCGGCTGGTGGATCTCATGAAAATCCACGGTGCGAATTTGCGAATGCCCCATTCAAAATCGATGGGGGAAGGACTGTTCGAACTCCGGCCACACGGTAAGGAAGGCGTGGGCCGCGTCTTTTATTGCATGACCATTGGCAGACGGATCGTCATGCTGCATGCCTTCGTCAAGAAGACCAGGCGAACGCCCGACGATGAACTGCGAATTGCGCGAGAGCGAATGAAGGAGGTGAAAAGAAATGGCTAAAACCCGACTGCAACGCGAACTGGAACGGCGATATGAACCGGTCGCTCACACCGACGAAGACACCCGTCGCATGCTCGCCGACCCGGAATTCAAGGCGGCATATGACGCTCTGGGTCCCAAGTACGAAGCGCTCGATGCGCTGCTTCGCGCGCGCAAGGAAGCAGGTCTGACGCAAGCGCAAGTGGCCAAGCACATGAAGACGACCGCGTCGGCCGTGGCGCGACTCGAAGGCTCGCTGATCAGCGGAAAGCATTCACCTTCGCTCGATACGCTCCACAAATACGCAGCAGCCTGCGGCAAGACACTGCGGATCTCATTCGTGTGACTCGCCGGCAGGTGTAGCTCGCCGAACCCACGGCTACAATACCCGCCATGACCTCCTCTCCCTTCGCCCCCGACGCGCCCTGGCGCGTCGATCGCACCCGGCTCGCGGCACTCGCCGAGCGGCCCGTTCGCGACTGGATCATCGACATCGTCGATGAAACGGGTTCCACGAACGCCGACCTGATGGCACATCTGCGCACGTCGCGGCGCGATGGTACACCCGCGCCCGTCGCTCGTATCGCGTACTCGCAAACAGCAGGACGCGGACGCCGTGGCCGCGCGTGGCTCGCCGAACCGGGCAATGCGCTGCTGATGTCGGTTGGCTGCGTGCTGAAGAGGCCGATCGAAGGATTGTCGGGCCTGAGTCTCGCCATCGGCACCGCCGTGCTCGATGCGCTCGCGCGTCTGCCGCTCGCGCCATCGGCGCGACCTGCGTTGAAATGGCCGAACGACGTCCTGCTCGACGACGGCAAGCTCGCCGGCATTCTCATCGAAACCGCGTGGAACACGCCGGACGCGACGGCGGTCGTGATCGGCATCGGCCTGAACCTGCACGGTGCTGAGCAACTCGCCGCGCAGGTCGACGACGCGAATCGGCTCGCCGCGTCATCCGCGCCCGGCGCCGCGCCGGCCGCGCTCGCACGCGCCTGGCCCGACGCCAATCTCACCGAGGCTCTCGCCGCGCTCCTCAACGCGCTCGACGCCGCGCTGCCGCGTTTCGAAGCCGAGGGCTTCAAGCCGTTTCGCCAGCGCTGGCTCGACGCGCACGCCTGGGCAGGACGCGAAGTCGCGTTGATCGATCAAGGCATGGAAGTGACGCGCGGCATCGCAGCGGGCGTCGATGACAGCGGCCAGTTGCTGATCGACGCACCCGAAGGCCCGCGCGCCGTCGCGACCGGCGAACTAACGCTGCGCCTCGCAAGGGAACGCCCGTGAAAACGTCCGGCGATGAAGCGCCGTATCTGCTCATCGACGCGGGCAACAGCCGCATCAAGTGGTCGCTCGTCGATGCCCACGGCGAGTCGCTGACGAACGGCGCATTCGAGCACGCGCATCACTCGACCGCCGCCGACGACGCCGCGCTCGGCGACTGGTCCGCTTTGCCCGTGCCGGCGAGCGCGTGGATTTCGAACGTCGCGGGCATGCCGGTGCAGAACCGCATCCAGCGACTGATCGACGCGCGCTGGCCATCGTTGCCGCGTAACGTCGTGCGCGCGCGCGCCGAACAGTGCGGCGTGGTCAACACCTACGCCGATCCGACGCGCCTCGGCAGCGATCGCTGGGCCGGCATGATCGCGGCGCGCGCTGCCTATCCGGGCGAGCATCTGCTCGTCGCGACCTTCGGCACCGCGACGACGCTCGAAGCGCTGCGCGCCGACGGCGTCTTCATCGGCGGTTTGATCGCGCCGGGCTGGTCGCTGATGATGGAATCGCTCGGCAGCCACACCGCGCAACTGCCGACGCTCGACGCCGCATCCGCACGCGAAGCGCTGAGTCAGACGCGCAGCCTCTTCGCCACCGACACGGCCGCCGCGCTGTCGTCCGGATGCCTGCTCGCACAGGCGAGTCTGATCGAGCGCGCTTGGCACGATCTGAAAGCGGACTTGCATGCCGACGTCCGGCTCGTGCTCGGCGGCGGCGCCGCGAATGAAATCGCGGGCGCGCTCGACGTGCCGCATACTCGGCACGATTCCCTCGTGCTGTCCGGCCTCGCGCTCATCGCGCGCGACGCGACAGCGCGCCATTCATCCTGATTCCCTTATCTGATTGACGGAGCCCAGGAATGCTGCGCTGGCTGATCGCCCTCCTGATTCTCGCCAACTTGCTGATGTTCGCGGTCATGCGCGGCATGTTCGGTCCGCTGCCCGCGGCGGGCGCACGCGAGCCGTACCATCTCTTGCAGCAAGTGCATCCCGAAGCGCTTGCAACGCGTCCGCTCCGGCCGGAGGAATCGTTCGATCAGCCGCGCGTCGGCGGACCGGCGCCGGCCGCCAACGTGCAAACTGCGCCGCTCGGGCAGTGAGCCGGCGCAGATCAGTCAGGACTGCGCGCGAACCTTTCTGAGCAGCGCGGTCGTCGACCGGTCGTGCTCGAACGCGATGGCAAGCGCCTTGCCGCCCCAACTGCGCACGAGCGCCGATTCGGCGAGCTTGTCCATGTCGTAGTCGCCGCCCTTCACGAGCACATCGGGATGCACGGCGTCGATCAGTTGCAGCGGTGTCGATTCCTCGAACTTCACGACCCAGTCGACGCTTTCCAGCGCCGCGAGCAGCGCCATGCGATCGTCCTCTCGATTGATCGGCCGGTCGTCGCCCTTGCCGAGCGTACGCACGGACGCATCGCTGTTCACGCCGACGATGAGCGTGGCGCCAAGCGCTTTCGCATCCGCGAGATAGCTCACGTGGCCACGATGAAGAATGTCGAAGACGCCGTTCGTGAATACGACCGGACCGGCGAGCGTGGAGCGGCGCGCGGCAAGCGCTTCGCGCGTGATGATCTTGCGTTCGAAAATAGCGGGCATGACGGCGCTCGTTGCGATGTGCTGAAAGCGCGCATTGTGCCACGACACCCTGCAAGCGAATCGGTAGCGATGAAATGCAAACGGCCCGCCGGTTTTACCCGGGGGGCCGTTCGATCGTCAGTACCTGCGGCCTGAAACCTCAGGCCGGCTGCTCGGCCGTTCCGCCCGGCGCCGCTTGCAGACGTTGCGTCACTTCCTTGCGATAGCGGTTCAATTCCTGCGCGGTCGCGAACGAACGCTCGAACAGAATCGACAGGTTGTGCAGAATGCGCTCGACGACCTTCTTTTCCCAACTGTCGTCGAAGCGGATCTGGTCGTCCAGCCAGCGTTCGAGCCATTCCGGATCGGGCAGGCGCGACTGCACGGTGTCGCGCGGAAACAGCGCCTGATTCACGTGCAGGTTGGTCGGATGCAGCGGTTTTTCCGTGCGGCGCGCGGACGCCATCAGCACGCCGATCTTCGCGAACGCCGCGCGCGCGGTGTCGCCTGCATTCGTGAGCGCCTTCTTCATGTAGCGCAGATACGCGCCGCCGTGGCGGGCTTCGTCGCGCGAAATGGTTTCGTAGATGTGCTTGATCACCGGTTCGGTGTGCCACTCGGCCGCGCGGCGATACCAGTGGTTCAGACGGATCTCGCCGCAGAAGTGCAGCATCAGTGTTTCCAGCGGCGGCGCGGGATCGAATTCGAAGCGCACCGCGTGCAATTCCTCTTCCGACGGCACCATGTCGGGCTTGAAGCGCCGCAGATACTCCATCAGCACGAGCGAATGCTTCTGCTCCTCGAAAAACCACACGCTCATGAAAGCGGAGAAATCGCTGTCATGGTGGTTGTCACGCAGGAACATCTCGGTTGCGGGAAGAGCGGACCATTCGGTGATCGCGTTCATCTTGATGGTCTTGGCCTGCTCGTCGGTGAGCAGGGAAACATCGAATTTGTCCCACGGGATATCCTTCTCCATATCCCAGCGGACGGATTCCAGCGATTTATAAAGTTCCGGATAAAGCATGGTGTTCATAGTCCACCTTTGATGCCACTTATGCGACGTTATATCTGTGTTGACTTTCGGCCGGCGCGTGCGTAAGTGCTTGCATGCAAGCAGCCAAGCTTTCAATTTTACGCGGGATTCGGTCGGCCAAAGACGAAAAACGACAACGAGCGCGCAAATAGGGCGCGGCGGCATGGCCTCGCGTCCCGCTGAAACACTGCACTCCCCGTGCAAATGTTGCGTGTTGTGCGTCTTGTTCTACCGTGGGTGAGGAGCGAAACCTGTGCCTGAGGTATGTTCAAGTGGCGCCTTGACCGCCGCCGATACGGCGCCGGCCGCGCAGTATGCCCTGCTCGCGTGACAGCAATGCGATATGCATGCGCCGCGAACTTGCGCGCCAATGCTCGCCGCAGCGAGCGCAATCGATCATAACATGGCCGATTGACGCCAATCCGCGACAGTTTCGTCGATCGGCGTCAAGCCGCCGACGTGTTGTATGCCGTCGCTGAACTTGCGGCGCAGCGCCGGACTGCTGCCGCCCGCCCAGATCCGCACGTGCGGTGGCAACAGATTGCGCAGATCGGTCAGCCCGTTCGCGATGGCCTGCGCGGGCAGCACCGCCGTGAAGGAAAGCGCGACGATATCGACGTTATGCGCCGCCACGGCATCGACGATATCGTGCAGCGGCGTCTGCAAGCCGAGCTGGACGCACTCGCATTCGGAGAGCGTGAACATCGCTTCGGCCATCAGGATGCCGAGGCCGTGGCCTTCGCCCGAAAGCGTCGTGAGCAGAACGCGCGGCCGGCTGCCGCGTCCACGCACGGCATCGGAGAGTGGCCGCATGAGCGTACGCATCGACGCCTGGATCGCTTCGCTGAATAAATGCTCGTGATAGACCTGCAAAGTGCCCGCAGCCCATGCATTGCCGACGCGCGCCGAAAGCGGCGCCGCGACATCGAGCACGAAGCGTTCGAGCCCGTCGCGCGTGGCGCGCTTCAGCAGGCCGAAGCGAAATTCTTCATACGCGCTCTTGCGCAACAGCGAAATCAGGTGATCGAGCTCGACGTCCGGCGCATCCTGTCCGACGCCGGAGCTTTCGGCCAGTTGCTGCAGCAGGTCGATCGGTTGCCCGAGCACCTTGCTCGGACGATGTCCCGCATCGAGCAGGCGCTTGACCAGCCGCAGCTTCGTCACCTGTTCCTGCGGATACAGCCGCTCGCCGCCCGCCGTTCGCATCGGCTGCGGAAAACCGTAGCGGCGTTCCCAGACGCGCAATGTGTCCTTCGTCAGACCAATTTCCTGAGCGATCGCACCAATTCCGATTCCCGTCGTGCCCGATGCCGCGGCAGCCCGTGGCGCGGGCTCCGGCGTTTCCGCGTCAGCCGAGAACGGTTCGGAATCGAAGTCTTGTTCTGATGAGTTTGTCATGGACAGATCGATTGGAATCATAGACACCATGTACGATGCAGATTGCATGCCCGACGCCGAAGGTGGACAAATTCGAGCATCGTCGATGTTTCATCATAGACAAAATTGCAACGGTCGTCGGTGCTGAGATGCGTTTCGTCGAGACAAACGGACACCAATGATGCGGTTCGATGACGCTTCGCGCATCGAAGGGAATCGGCAGGCTCGGCGGAACGTGGCGCGCCGCCGAGCGTAGTTTCAGGGAGGGAATCCCTGAAGAACGGGAATCAGACCGGTTTCTTGCGCGGCGCGGCCTTGCGTGCTGCCGCTTTCTTCGCAGCCGCGGAGGCGGCGTCGGTTTTATCCTCGGCGCCGTCCGCCGGCTGCCCGGCGCTGTTCTCGCCGGCAGCGGCGGCAGGCTGGCCAGCGCCCGTCGGGTCGAGCGGGCCGGTCATGCCGGGCTGAAGCATCGCGAGATGCGCAAGCTGATTGAACTGCGATTGCAGCACGTTCCACCAGCCGGTCGGATCGAAACCGGGCGGCGGCGCGGACGCCGTCTCGCCGGCATCCTCGCCTTCAGCCGATGTCTCGCTCGCGGGCGCAACGCTTGCCGCCGCCTGCTTCGGCGCTTCCGGCTTCGCCGCACCGCTCATCGGCCAGCCCGCGCTCGCCGCTTTCGCGTTCTCCGTCGCGGCGTTGTGCGCGCTTTCAACCGATGTCTGCGCAAACGCGCCGAACGCGCGCAACGTCGCGAGCGTCGCGCGCTGCACTTCGAGCGCCTGGATCGCCGATTGCAGCATGTTGAGATTGAGCTTCAGCCAGTGCTCGACGGCGCGCATGTCCGTCACGCGCTTGTCGAGTTCTTCGATGTTGGTGAGCGGAGCGAGCATGTCCGACATCATCGAGAGTGAGGGACCCATGCCCTGCCCGCCACCCGGCATCGCGGCGGCGAACGGATTCAGACGCATCAGTTCCCACATCTTGCCCATCATGTCGGCCTGGCCGAATCCGGGAAAACCGGGAATCGTGTAGGGCGGCGTACCGCCAGTGTTGTCGGTCATTCGACTCTCCTTGTTTTCTTGCGTGTGAGATTCGCGCCGCTCAGAACGGCGCGCCGCCCGGAAAATCCGGCGCGCGCCGCTCGCGCAACGAGCGCATGCCTTCGTGCACGTCCGGGCCCGCGAAGCCCATGAATTCCAGCGCGAGCGACGTATCGAAGGTCGGCCCCGCCGAGCGCAGCCAGTTGTTGAGCGCGTACTTGGTCCAGCGGATCGCAGTCTGCGAGCCTTGTGCAAGACGGTTCGCCACTTCGATCGCCTTCGGCATCAGTTCGTTCTCTTCGACGGCGAGCGACACCAGTCCGATGCGCTCCGCCTCCTCGCCGCTCACCGGCTCGCACAGCAGCAGATAGTACTTGGCCTTCGCCATGCCGCACAGCAGCGGCCATACGATTGCCGCGTGATCGCCCGCCGCGACGCCGAGCCGCGTGTGCCCGTCGATGATGCGCGCCGACTTCGATGCGATCGAGATATCGGCGAGCAGGCCCGCGACCAGCCCCGCCCCGACTGCCGGACCGTGCATCGCGGAGACGATCGGCTTGCCGCAGTTGATCACGTTATAGACGAGATCGCGTGCCTCGCGCCACACACGCGCGCGCACGTCGAAGTCGTTCGCCATCTCCTCGACGAGGCCGAGATCGCCGCCCGCCGAAAAACCCTTGCCTTCGCCGCGGATCAGCGCGACGCGCGTATCGGGATCGCGATCGATGTCGCGCCAGATGTCCGCGAGCTCGCGATGCATGTTGGCGTCGGCGGTGGACAGGCCGCTCTTGTTCGCGCCCGCGCCGGGCATCACCACTTCGAGCACGCCGTGCGGATGGCGGCGCAACTCCAGCGATTTGTAGCTCGCGTAAAGAGAGAGATCGCTCATGGTTCTGTTCACTGAAGGGTTAGCGCGGCTGGTATATCCACTTGCCGTCGCGGATCTCGACCATCACGCGCGCGCGCTGGTCGAGGCCGATGTGATCGTTGGGCGTCATGTTGACCTGCCCGTTGGTGTCGGAAAAATTCTTCGTGCCTTCGAGCGCATCGCGCAGCGCGCTGCGAAATGCCGGCGTGCCGGGCGCGCCCGCTTTCATCGCGATGGGCACCGCGCGATTGAGCAGCATGCCCGCGTCCCACGCGTACGAACCGAACGCCGAGACGGTGCCCGCCCCCTGCTTCGCCTCATACAGTTTGATGTATTCGAGCGCTAGACGTTTGGCCGGATGATCGTCGGGCAACTGCGCGGCGACGAGCACCGGGCTCGCGGGCAGGAAGGTGCCGTTGCAATCCGCGCCGCAAACGCGCAGGAAGTCGCGGTTGCCTACACCGTGATTGTGATACACCTTGCCCTTGAAGCCGCGCTGCGCGAGCGTCTTCGGCGGCAACGCCGCGGGCGTGCCGGCCGCGCCGACGACGACCGCATCCGGCTTCGCCGCGAGAATCTTGAGAATCTGCCCGGTCACACTCGGATCGGTGCGATTGAAGCGCTCGTTCGCGACCACTTCGATCTTGTGCAACTGCGCGAATTTCGCGACTTCGGCATAGAAGGTCTCGCCGAGCGCGTCCGCCTGACCGATATACGCGAGCGTCTTCACGCCATGGTTGCTCGCATGTTCGGCGATGGCGGAGGCCATCATCGCGTCGGTTTGTGGCGTCTTGAAGACCCAGCGGCGCTTGTCGTCGACCGGCTCGATGATCTTCGACGACGACGCGAGCGAGATCATCGGCGTTTGTCCTTGCGCGACCACATCGATCATCGCGAGCGAGTTCGGCGTGATCGACGACCCGATGATCGCATCGACCTGATCTTCGCTGATGAGCTTCTTCGTGGTCTGCACGGCCTGCGTGGTGTCGGATGCATCGTCGAGCACGATGTAATCGACTGGCTTGCCGCCCATTTCCTTTGGCAGGAGCGCGACGGTGTCGCGCGCGGGAATGCCGAGCGACGCGGCCGGTCCCGTGAGCGAGAGCACGAGGCCGATCTTCACGTGCTGCGGCGTCTGCGCGAATGCCGCCGTCGTCGCGGCGAGCGCGAATGCCGCGCTCGCCAGGAATGTCCACTTGCCTGCCGCCATCGAAGTCTCCTTTTTTTGATCGTTTTATTGCTGCGCGAACGCAGCCCGGCAAAGTGTAAGGCGAGGCTTGCGCACGCCGCATCGGGCTAAACCCGTTCAATGCTCCGGCTGCACGACCGCCTGATCGATCGCGCCGAAGATCGACTTGCCGTCTTCGTCGAACATCTCGATCTTCACGCCGTCGCCGAACTTCATGAATTCCGTCTGCGGCGCACCGTGCTCGATGGTTTCCAGACAGCGCTTCTCGGCGATGCAGCAGTAGCCGCGCTTCGCGTCCTTATTGGAGATCGTGCCCGAACCGACGATCGAGCCCGCGCGCAGGTTGCGCGTCTTCGCCGCGTGCGCGATCAGTTGCCCGAAGTGGAACACCATGTCCGTGCCGCAATCCGGCTGGCCGACCTTCTTGCCGTTCCAGTGCACGATCATCGGGCGATGCACGCGGCCTTCGCGCCACGCGTCGCCGAGTTCGTCGGGCGTGACGGCTACCGGCGAAAACGCCGTCGCGGGCTTGCTCTGGAAGAAGCCGAAACCCTTCGCGAGCTCGGCGGGAATGAGATTGCGCAGCGACACGTCGTTCACGAGCATCAGCAGACGCACGCTGCGCAGCGCTTCGTCGGGCATCGCGGCCATGTGGACATCGGACGTGATCACCGCGACTTCCGCTTCGAAGTCGATGCCATACGATTCCGTCGCGCACACGATGTCGTCCGTCGGGCCGATGAAGTCGTCGCTGCCGCCCTGATACATCAGCGGATCGGTCCAGAATTCGGGCGGCATGTCCGCTTTGCGCGCCTTTCGCACCAATTCGACGTGATTCACATACGACGAGCCGTCCGCCCACTGAAACGCGCGCGGCAGCGGCGCCATACAGGCTTTCGGATCGAACGGGAAAGTATTGCGCGCGTGGCCGGTGTTCAGCGCCTCGTAGAGGTCCATGAGTTGCGGCGCGTAGAAGGTCCAGTCATCGAGCGCGCGTTGCAGCGTCGAGACGATTCCATCGGCAATGGCCGCCGTGCGCAGATCGCGCGATACGACGACGAGCTGGCCGTCGCGTGTGCCGTCCTTCAATGTTGCGAGTTTCATGGCGCGGGGTCGGTGACCTGGGATGACGTTAAGGGAAATCTATTTTACGATGGTGAATCCCCTTGCCGTGCTTTCGCGCTTCATGCAATCGATCCCATCCGCTGCTTCCGACGACGAAGACAACCTCGACGCCAACGACGCCGCCGAGGAAAAAACCCGCTCCGGCATTCAATCGATCGAAGTCGGCTTCCGGCTGCTCGACGTGCTCACCAATGAGCCGCGCGCGATGATGCTGCGCGACCTCGCACAGCGCGCGGGCATGAGTCCGGCGAAGGCGCATCGCTATCTGGTGAGTTTCCTGCGGCTCGGGGTTGCATCGCAGGACCCGGTTTCCGGGCGCTATGAACTCGGCGGCTTCGCGTTGCAGATGGGTCTCGCGCGGCTTGCGCGCGTCGATGGCGTGAGGCTCGCGCGCATCGCGCTCGCGCAGATGCGCGACCGGCTGGATCAGACGGTCGGCATCGCGGTATGGGGCAATCAGGGGCCGACCGTCGTGCACTGGATGGAATCGAGCCATCCGGCGAAGGCATCGCTCAAGCTGGGCGACGTGATGCCGCTGCTCACGTCGGCCACCGGTCTGCTCTTCGCCGCGTATCTGCCGCGCAGCAAGACGCAGCCGATGCTGGAGCGCGAACTCATCGCGATGAAGCGAACCATGGCCGATGTCGAGCCGCTCTTTGCCGAAGTGCGCGAGCACGGCGCGGCGCGCGTCGAAGGCATGCTGCTGCCGACAATTCACGCGTTCTGCACGCCGGTGTTCGATTCGACCGGTGAGCTCGCGCTCGGCCTCATCGCGCTCGGGCACGAAGGCACGTTCGATACGCGCTGGGGCGGTGAAATCGATTCCGCGTTGCGCGAGTGCGCGCGCGAGCTGTCTTACGAATTGGGGTATAAAGCGGGCGAGCGCTGAGCGCGTTCGTCGACGTGGGCGAGGAACATCGTTTCCATCGCGCGTGTCTTACGCGTTTCGCCTCCCCGCCACGCGCTTCTTTCTTCCCGGCACGATGTCACTGTTTCAATTCCGCCGTCCTCGCTCCGCGTCGGGCGAGCCGCCCGACGCCGCCACCGAATCCGCCACGCCGCGCCGTTGGGGGCGCTGGGCGCTGGCCGTATTGATCGTCGCGGGCCTGCACTTGAGCGCGATGCGGTGGATCGAACACAATCGCCAGCCGACCAACGCGCCGCCGGAGACGCCGCCCGTGCAGGTGGAACTGCTGACGCCGAAGCCGATCGCCCCGCCCGCGCCGCAGCCGCCCGCGCCCACGCCGCCGAAACCGGCCGCACCGACGCCCGTGCCAGCACACGCGCCATCGAAGCCCGCCGCGCCCACTCCCGCGCCGGTGCTGGGCGCGGCGACGCCCCAGCCGGATGCGCCCGCCGCTGCGTCCGGCGTCGCGGCCTCCGCGCCGGCGGCAGCGCCCGCGTCGGCTCCTGCCGCTGCACCAGCGCGCGCCTCGCAAAGCGCTGCCGCCGCATCGGGTGACAGGTTCAGTGTTCCGCCTACGGGCGAGTTGCGTTACGACACGCTCGTCAACGGCATGATGAATCAGACCGGCACGATCCACTGGATCAACGACGGCCAGCGCTACGAGATGGTCGTCTCGATTCCCATCCCTTTCGTCGGTCCGTTCGTGTATTCGAGCAAGGGCCATATCGACGGATTCGGCATCGCGCCGGAGCAGTATTCCGAGCAGCGCGGCCGCCGCGCCGCCGATGTCGCCATCTTCAACCGCGACACGAAGCAGATCGTCTACACGAAGACGCCGCAAAGCCAGCCGCTCGCCGACGGCGCGCAGGACCGCTTCAGCGTCGTCATGCAGCTCGCGAGCCTCGTGCGCGGCGCGCCGGACAAGTACAAGCCGGGCGTGACGCGTCAGTTCAGCGTCGCGGACAACGACAGCAACGAAGTCTGGCCGATCGAAACCGTCGGCGACGAAACCGTGCAGGCGCGCGGCGGCTTCACGACGGCGCGCCATTTCACGCGCCTGCCGCGCAAGGAAGGCGACCGCCGCAGGCTCGACATCTGGCTCGCGCCGTCCATCGGCTGGCTGCCCGTGCGGATTCTGCAAACCGAGCCGAACGGCATGCAGGTCGAACTGCTCTGGGCCGGCAAGCTCACCACCGCGCCGCCGCCGTCGGCGACACAAGATGTCACACCGGGCACGCAAGCTGCGTCTGAGGAATCCGCGCCAGCCGCACCCGCAACGCCCCAGGCGGACAAACCGTAACGCCGCCGTCACACTCCGTGACACCCGGGACAGCGAAACGCGGCATCGCGTGCAGTCAATCGGAAACAGCATCGCAAACCGCATTCTTTACGGAGCCGACATGCAGTTGACGATCAATCGCATCGATACACGCTATGTTCTCGACAACGAAGGCGGCGGTCCCTGGCTCGTCTTCATCCATCAACTTGCCGGCGATCTCTCGGTGTGGGACCAGATGGCCGGCTACTTCCGCCACGGCTTCACCGTGCTGCGCTACGACCTGCGCGGCCACGGCGAAACGGCCGTCTCGCCCGACGCCTTCACGATCGACGATCTCGCCGACGATCTCGCGACGCTGCTCGACAAGCTCGGCGCGCCGTCGGCGCATGTGGTCGGGCTGTCGATCGGCGGCATGGTCGCGCAGAAGCTCGCGATCAACCATGCGGACAAAGTGGAGACTCTGACAGTCGTCGGCGCGCCGGCCTTCATTCCGGAGGACGCGCGCCCGACCTTTTCGCAACGGGCAGCTTCCGTGCGCGAAAACGGGACTGCGAGTATCGTGGACACAACGCTCGAGCGCTGGCTCACGCCTGACTTCCGCAAGGCGCATCCCGAAGTGGTCGAGCAGATCGCCGATACCATCTCAAACACGCCCGCAGAGGGCTTTGCACGTGCCGCCGAAGCCGTCAGCCGTTTCGATGCGCGCGACAAACTGCCAACTGTGACGAAGCACACACTCGTCGTCGCGGGTCAGCACGATGTTGGCACGCCGCATGCTGCCTCAAAGGTTGTTGCAGACGTAGTGCCGGGCGCGCGATTCGAACTTCTCAATGCGGCTCACTTGTCACCGGTGGAGGAATCGCAGCGCTTTTCCGCGCTTTTGGGAGATTTCTTACGCGGTTCCACCTGATTTTTCCTGTTTTTGTTGCAGAGAAAGCCTCGATACCACTGGCATCACGTCGAGGCCACCCCTTGAATTCCAACCCAATCGCTCCAACTAAGCGTCAGGATTGCCACGGAGCAAACAAGGAATAAGGAGTGTCGCCATGCAAATGATCTACAACAGCCCCAACTATTGCGTCGTCGAATTTCCGCCGCAGGACAACCATCTCGCCATGAAGGCGGGCGGCTACGAGATCGTCGACAAGAACACGCAACGGGAAATTTTCATCGACGGCGCGCTCGCCGCGAAGTTTCGCGAGCACGTGCAGCAGTTGATCGCTGAAGAGCCGTCGCTCGAAGATGTCGATGAATTCCTCGGTCAGTTCGATATTCTGATGACCCAACCCGTCGTGCTCCACTGATGCATGCACGCGCGCGGGCGGCTCGCCGCCGTTCGCGCCCGCCGCCGCCCGGACTCGCGGCTGAAGGCGACACTCGCCATTTCCCAAAGACCCCGCCCCGCAACTGGCGGGGTTCTTTTTTGCACGACAGGATCCTGTCCGCGAGGCCCGTCCTGAGAGCGACGGCTCCGCGCTGCGGCTACAATGTCAGGCTATTTCACATTTGGTGCAGGCCTCGTCCGTCATGACCCAGAACGCCCTTCCGAAAGCCCCCGCGCGGGCCTACACGCGCGGCGCCGCGCTGCCCGCGCTGCTGCAAAAGCGCATTTTGATTCTCGACGGCGCGATGGGCACGATGATCCAGCGCTACAAGCTCGACGAAGCCGCGTATCGCGGCGCGCGCTTCAAGGACTATGGCCGCGACATCAAGGGCAACAACGAGTTGCTCTCGATCACGCAGCCGCAGATCATCCGCGAGATTCACGAGCAATACCTCGCGGCGGGCGCGGACATCATCGAGACGAACACATTCGGCGCGACGCGCGTGGCTCAGGCCGATTACGGCATGGAAGACCTCGCCGCCGAGATGAACATCGAGTCCGTGAAGGTCGCGCGCGAAGCCTGCGAAAAGTATTCGACGCCGGACAAACCGCGTTTCGTCGCGGGCGCGATCGGACCGACGCCGAAGACCGCGAGCATCTCGCCCGACGTCAACGATCCGGGCGCACGCAACGTGTCCTTCGACGAACTGCGCGACACGTACTACGAACAGGCGAAGGCGCTGCTCGACGCGGGCTGCGATCTGTTTCTCGTCGAGACGATCTTCGACACGCTGAACGCGAAAGCGGCGCTGTTCGCGCTCGACCAACTGTTCGACGACACCGGCGAACTCGTGCCGATCATGATCTCGGGCACGGTCACCGACGCCTCGGGCCGCATTCTCTCCGGTCAGACCGTGGAAGCGTTCTGGAACTCGCTGCGTCACGCGAAGCCGCTGACCTTCGGCCTGAACTGCGCGCTGGGCGCTGCGCTGATGCGGCCGTATATCGCCGAGCTGTCGAAGCTGTGCGACACCTACGTGTCCTGCTATCCGAACGCCGGCCTGCCGAATCCGATGAGCGACACCGGCTTCGACGAAACGCCCGACGTAACTTCGGGATTGCTGAAGGAATTCGCGACGGCGGGCCTCGTGAACATCGCGGGCGGCTGCTGCGGCACGACGCCGGAGCATATCGCCGAGATCGCGAAGGCGCTCGCGGAAGTGAAGCCGCGCGTTTTTCCGTCGCAATATCGCGAGGTTGCGTAAAAGCGCGCCTGACATCGAACAAGAGATACCAGACATGACCGATCACACCATGCGCCTCTCCGGCCTCGAGCCGTTCAACGTCACCGACGGCTCGCTTTTCATCAACGTCGGCGAGCGCACCAACGTGACCGGCTCGAAAGCGTTCGCGCGCATGATCCTGAACGGCCAGTTCGACGAAGCGCTCGCGGTCGCGCGGCAGCAGGTCGAAAACGGCGCGCAGGTCATCGATATCAATATGGACGAAGCCATGCTTGATTCGAAAGCCGCGATGGTGCGCTTTCTGAATCTGATCGCATCGGAACCGGATATCGCGCGCGTGCCGATCATGATCGACTCGTCGAAGTGGGACGTGATCGAAGCGGGCCTGAAGTGCGTGCAAGGCAAGGCGATCGTCAACTCCATCTCTCTAAAGGAAGGCGAAGACGCGTTCAAACATCACGCGAAGCTGATCCGCCGATACGGCGCGGCATCGGTCGTGATGGCGTTCGACGAAAAGGGTCAGGCAGACACGTTCCAGCGCAAGACCGAAATCTGCAAGCGCTCCTACGACATCCTCGTGAACGAAGTCGGCTTCGAGCCGGAAGACATCATCTTCGACCCGAACATCTTCGCGATCGCGACGGGCATCGAGGAACACAACAACTACGCGGTCGATTTCATCAACGCCACGCGCTGGATCAAGCAGAACCTGCCCCACGCGAAGGTAAGCGGCGGCGTGTCGAACGTGTCGTTCTCGTTTCGCGGCAATGATCCCGTGCGCGAGGCCATCCATACCGTGTTCCTGTATCACGCGATTCAGGCCGGCATGGACATGGGCATCGTCAACGCGGGCATGCTCGGCGTGTACGCCGATCTCGACGCCGAGTTGCGCGAGCGCGTGGAAGACGTCGTGCTCAACCGCCGCGACGACGGCACGGACCGCCTGCTGGAAGTCGCCGACAAGTTCAAGACCGGCGCGGCGAAAAAGGAAGAGAACCTCGAATGGCGCAATCAGCCGGTCGAGGCGCGTCTGTCGCACGCGCTCGTGCACGGCATCACGAACTTCATCGTCGAAGATACCGAGGAAGTGCGCGCGAAGATCGAGAAGGCCGGCGGCCGTCCGATCAACGTCATCGAAGGGCCGCTGATGGACGGCATGAACATCGTCGGCGACCTGTTCGGCGCGGGCAAGATGTTCCTGCCGCAAGTGGTGAAGTCGGCGCGCGTGATGAAGCAGGCGGTCGCGCATCTGATTCCGTTCATCGAAGAAGAGAAGAAGCGTCTCGCCGATGCCGGCGCGGACGTGCGTCCGAAAGGCAAGATCGTCATCGCGACCGTGAAGGGCGATGTGCACGACATCGGCAAGAACATCGTGTCGGTCGTGCTTCAGTGCAACAACTTCGAAGTGGTCAACATGGGCGTGATGGTGCCCTGCGCGACCATCCTGCAGAAGGCGAAGGAAGAAGGCGCGGACATCATCGGGCTGTCGGGACTCATCACGCCGAGTCTCGAGGAAATGGCTTACGTCGCCTCCGAAATGCAGCGCGACGAATACTTCCGCGGCAAGCAGACGCCTCTGCTCATCGGCGGCGCGACGACATCGCGCGTGCATACGGCCGTCAAGATCGCGCCGCACTATGAAGGGCCGGTGGTCTACGTGCCGGATGCGTCGCGGTCGGTGTCGGTGGCTTCGAGCCTCCTGTCGGACGAAGGCGCGGCGAAGTATCTCGACGAACTCAAAAGCGACTACGACCGCATCCGCACGCAGCACGCGAACCGCAAGGCGCAGCCGATGGTCACCTACGACGAAGCGCGCGCCAACAAGACGAAGATCGACTGGAGCGCGTACACGCCGAAGAAGCCGACCTTCATCGGGCGGCGCGTGTTCAAGAACTATGACCTCGCCGATCTGGCGAACTACATCGACTGGGCTCCGTTCTTCCAGACCTGGGATCTCGCGGGCCCCTATCCCGCGATTCTCAATGACGAGATCGTCGGCGAATCGGCGCGGCGCGTGTTCTCGGACGGCAAGTCGATGCTCGCGCGCCTGATTCAGGGCCGCTGGCTGACGGCCAATGGCGTCGTCATGCTGCTGCCCGCGAACACCGTGAACGACGACGACATCGAGATCTACACGGATGAATCGCGCTCGCAGGTCGCGATGACGTGGCGCAATCTGCGTCAGCAGAGCGTGCGTCCGGTGGTCGATGGCGTGATGCGTCCGAACCGCTCGCTCGCCGATTTCATCGCGCCGAAGGATTCGGGCGTGAAGGACTACATCGGCATCTTCGCGGTGACGGCGGGCCTCGGCGTCGACAAAAAGGAACGACAGTTCGAGGCCGATCACGACGACTACAGCGCGATCATGCTCAAGGCGCTTGCCGACCGTTTCGCGGAAGCCTTCGCCGAAGCGCTGCACGCGCGCGTGCGCCGCGAACTGTGGGGTTATGCGCAGAACGAAACGCTCGACAACGATGCGCTGATCGCGGAAAAGTACGCCGGCATTCGTCCCGCGCCCGGCTATCCGGCATGCCCGGATCACCTCGTGAAGCGCGATATGTTCGAAGTGCTTCAGGCAGACGAGGTCGGCATGAGCGTCACCGAATCCCTCGCGATGCTGCCGGCCGCGAGCGTTTCGGGCTTCTATCTCGCGCATCCGGACAGCACGTACTTCTCGGTCGGCAAGATCGGCGACGATCAGCTCGCGAGCTACGCGCAACGCATGGAAATGTCCGTCAAGGATGCCGAACGCGCGCTCGCGCCGCAGCGCTAAAAAAATGCGGCGGTAGTAGGGCTTTCGCGAGAGCGTTGGAAAAAAACATACGCGGCGTGTGATGGCGAAAAAAAGCGCCGCGTAATCGGCGGGAATTTTTTAGTTTTCGTAGACTTGCTCCTGCGATGCGCCGTCACGACGACGGACACGCATTTTTCGTCACGGAGATAAGTCGCATGAAGAAGCTGACGTCCGCCGTAAGCGTTGCGATCGCAGCCGCCGTTCTCGCCGCAAGCTCGGCAGCGATCGCGCAGCCGGCCAGCAGCACCACTGCGTCGTCGTACTCGCCGCCGCAGACCGAGCACAAGAAGAAGCCCAAGAAGCCCAAGAAGGCGCCCGCGCCGAAATCTTCGATGGGCGGTCAATCGCAGTAAGACGGTTTCATCGGAAGAAAAAAACCCGCATCGTCGCCGGTGCGGGTTTTTTCATTCGTGGCAGCGCCTCAGGCACGCGACGCTCAGACGCCCCAGAGAATATCCTTGTTGTCCTTCTGGGCGAGCCGCAGCATGTCGATGAACGGAAACGCGCGCTGCGCGAGTCCGACCGGATGCTCGTGCGGCACATGACCTTCTTCACCTTCGTGAAAATGGCCCTCGTGCTCCGCGCGCTCTTTCTTGTCGGTGGCAACGGCCGCTTCGAGTTTCTGGATGGCCGCCGGAATATCTTCGTGCGTGATGACGCCCCGTGCGGTCAATTGCTTGCCGATGATGCCGAGCAAGTATTCCGCGAGGTTTTCCAGCATGATGACGTCCGGTGAGGCCGGGCTTTTGAATGTGATGAGCATGGCATGGTCCTTTTGTTTGAATTGGGTCATAGGCGGTTTGCTAACGAAACACGCAGACGAGCCGGTCTCCCTGACAACATGACGACACCCTGATTCGACATATTAGCACCTGCTAAAATCCCCACTTCATGTGGTAGTCGATTCTGTTCGGCTGCCAACACCGCATACCGGGGCCGACGCGTCGCGAAGCCGCCGTCCGAGTCGGGGCAGACGCCGATCAGCGCCCCGTCAGCCCTTGCTCCACTGGATCACATTCAGCATGCTGCCCGCACACAAACACACTCTCGAAACGCTCCTTACCGACGCGGTCCAGCAGGTCGCGCAAGGCACTCTGGCGGCAGGCGAAGCCGCTTTCGTCGCGCCCACGATCGTCCTCGAACGGCCGAAAGTCGCGGCGCACGGCGATGTCGCATCGAATGTCGCGATGCAGCTCGCCAAGCCGCTGCGCGCGAATCCGCGCCAGCTCGCGCAGCAGATCGTCGATGCGTTGCTCGGCCTTCCGGCGGCGCAGGGTCTCGTCGAGGGCGCCGAAGTGGCGGGTCCCGGCTTCATCAATCTGCGTCTTGCCGCCACCGCCAAGCAAGCAGCGATCCCGGCCGTGCTGAGCGAAGGCGCCGCCTTCGGCCGCTCGACGCGTGAAGCGGGCAGGCACGTGCTGGTCGAGTTCGTGTCGGCGAATCCGACCGGTCCGCTGCACGTCGGCCACGGCCGTCAGGCCGCGCTCGGCGATGCGCTCTCGAACCTGCTCGAAACGCAGGGCTACGACGTGCACCGCGAGTTCTACTACAACGACGCCGGCGTGCAGATCGCCAACCTCGCCGCCTCGACCCAGTTGCGCGCGCGCGGCCTCAAGCCGGGCGACGCCGGCTGGCCGGACGCCGCCTACAACGGCGAGTACATCGCGGATATCGCGCGCGATTACATGGCGGGCGAAACCGTCGCGGCAAAGGACGGCGAGCCGGTCAAGGGCACGGGCGACGTCGAGGATCTCGAAGCCATCCGCCATTTCGCGGTCGCGTATCTGCGCCACGAACAGGACATGGATCTGACCGCGTTCGGCGTGAAGTTCGACCAGTTCTATCTGGAGTCTGCGCTGTACAAGGAAGGCCGCGTCGAGAAGACGGTCGCGTCGCTCGTCGATGCCGGCAAGACCTACGAGCAGGACGGCGCGCTGTGGCTGCGCACCACCGACGACGGCGACGACAAGGACCGCGTCATGAAGAAGTCCGACGGCACGTACACGTACTTCGTGCCGGACGTCGCGTATCACGTAACCAAGTGGGAGCGCGGCTACACGAAGGTCATCAATATCCAGGGCTCGGACCATCACGGCACGATCGCGCGCGTGCGCGCCGGCCTGCAAGGTCTCGGCGTCGGCATTCCGAAAGGCTATCCCGACTACGTGCTGCACAAGATGGTCACCGTCATGCGCGACGGTCAGGAAGTGAAGATCTCGAAGCGCGCGGGCAGTTACGTCACCGTGCGCGACCTGATCGAATGGTCGGGCGGCCTCGCGCCGGGTCACGAAACCGCACCCGATCAGATCGACGAAGACACCATCCGCCGCGGCCGCGACGCCGTGCGCTTCTTCCTCATCTCGCGCAAGGCGGATACCGAATTCGTATTCGACATCGACCTCGCGCTCAAGCAGAACGACGAGAATCCGGTCTACTACGTGCAATACGCGCACGCGCGCATCTGCACGATTCTCAACGACTGGAAGGAACGCTACGGCGGCGATCTGTCGAAGACAGCGCAGGCCGATCTCTCGCCGTTGTCGAGCGACCGCGCGATGGCATTACTCAACAAGCTCGCCGAGTTCCCCGAGATGCTCTCGCACGCCGCCCACGAACTCGCGCCGCACGCGGTCGCGTTCTATCTGCGCGATCTCGCTGGCGAATTTCACTCGTTCTACAATGCGGAGCGCGTGCTCGTGGACGATGAGAAAGAGCGCACGGCCCGCATCGCGCTGCTTGCGGCGACGCGCCAGGTTCTCGAAAACGGTCTCGCGACCATCGGCGTCTCCGCTCCTCAAAAGATGTAATCGCCCGTTGCCTCTCGCCGGACGCGCGCGCAAATCGGATTATTCCGGCGTGTGCGGACGGGAGCATGGCGCGGGTGTGCCTTGCCCCACGGCTATAATCGTCGCCCAACCAGAAGACTTTCTCGCAGGTGATTCATACGATGGCAAAACCACGCCGCACATCGAAGCAGTCGAAGCAAACCGGGGGAACGTTTATCGGCATCGTGCTGGGCCTGATCGTCGGCCTCGCGATTGCCGTGATCGTCGCGCTGTACATCACACGCGCACCCACGCCGTTCGTGGCGAAGGTCGCGCCGCCGCCGTCGGAAGCCAACTCCGCGCCCGCCGCCGCGCAGCCGTACGATCCGAACCGTCCGCTGCAAGGCAAGACGCCGGGTCAGGCCGTGCCACAAGCCGCGCAGCCCACGCCGCCGAACACCGCGCCGGGTCAGACCAACAATCAGACGCAGTCGTCGGGCGTGCTCGACGAGCCGCAGATCGTCGAAGTGCCGCCGTCGGGCGGGACTGCGTCCGCGCCGAAGACGGCGAGCACGACGCCCGCCAAGAAGCCCGAGGCCGCGCCGAACGCCACCAGCAACGCCAACGCCACGCCGCCGAAGGGCGGCTCGGCGCCCACGACGGCGAAGACCACGCCGCCCGCGCCCGGCGAGCCCAATACCGGCTACTTCCTGCAAGTGGGCGCGTACAAGACGCAAGCGGATGCCGAACAGCAGCGCGCGCGTCTTGGCTTCCAAGGCTTCGAATCGAAGGTCACGCAGCGCGATGCGGGCGGCGTGACGTACTATCGTGTTCGCATCGGGCCGTTCGCGAAGTTCGAGGACATGAACACGGCGCGCCAGCGTCTGTCCGATGCGGGTGTCGATACGGCCGTGATCCGTTTCTCCAAGCAATAACGCAGCAACGAAGTCCACATGCACGCGACGTTTAAGCGTGGCTTAAGCGTCGTGTGTCCCACTTATGGACCTGCTTTTGTTCCGTCGCGTATCCATTGCTTCTCTTTCCAATCATGAAAAAACTGTTTAGCGCGTTGGCTCTTTCCCTTGGCGTCGCAGCCGCTTCGATGAGCGTCGCGAGTTCGGCGATGGCCGCGCCCGCCGCCGGCAAGGACTACACGGTGCTGCAGGCGGCTCAGCCGATCGCCGCGCCCGCGGGCAAGGTCGAGGTCATCGAGTTCTTCTGGTATGGCTGCCCGCACTGCAACGAGTTCGAGCCGTACCTCGAGGCATGGGCGAAGAAGCAAGGGCCTGACGTCGTGTTCAAGCGCGTGCCGGTGGCGTTCCGCGACGACTTCATTCCCCATTCGAAGATGTATCACGCGCTCGACGCGCTCGGTGTCGCCGACAAGGTCACGCCCGCAGTATTCAACGAGATCCACGTGAAGAAGAACTATCTGCTGACGCCGCAGGCGCAAGCGGATTTCCTCAAGACGCAGGGCGTCGATCCGAAGAAGTACATGGACGCCTATAACTCGTTCTCGACGCAGAGCGCCGTGCAGCGCGACGCCAAGCTCCTGCAGGACTACAAGATCGACGGCGTGCCGACGATCGTCGTGCAGGGCAAGTACGAAACCGGCCCGGCGATGACCAACAGCCTGCCGGGCACCACGCAGGTGATGGACTTCCTCGTCCAGCAAGTCCGCGACAAGAAGCTGTAAACCCTCCCGCGCCGGCATGACAGCAGTTCGACTGAAGGTCTTCATCACCGGCGCATCGAGCGGCATCGGCCTCGCACTGGCCGAGGAATATGTGAAGCGCGGGGCCGTGCTCGGCCTCGTCGCCCGCCGCGCCGATTCTCTTGAGGCCTTCGCGGCCCGCCATCCTCGAAGCGTCATTTCGATCTATCCCGCCGACGTGCGCGACGCCGACGCGCTGGCCGATGCCGCGCGCCGTTTCATCGCGGAGCATGGCCCGGCGGATATCGTCGTCGCGAACGCGGGCATGAGCCGAGGCGCGCTGACGGGCCACGGCGATCTCGACACCTTCCGCACCGTCATGGACGTGAACTACTTCGGCATGGCCGCGACGTTCGAGCCCTTCGTCGCGTCGATGACGGCGGCGCGGCGCGGCACGCTCGTCGGCATCGCGAGCGTCGCGGGCGTGCGCGGGTTGCCGGGTGGCGGCGCATACAGCGCGTCGAAAGCGGCGGTGGCGAAGTATCTGGAAGCGTTGCGCGTCGAGATGCGGCCGCTCGGCGTCGCCGTCGTCACGATCGCGCCGGGCTACGTGCGCTCGGAGATGACGGCGCACAATCCGTATCGGATGCCCTTTCTGATGGACGCCGACCGCTTCGCCACGAAAGCCGCCGACGCCATCGCGCGCAAGGTCCGCTACGCGACGTTTCCGTGGCAGATGCGCGTCGCGGGCATGCTGATGCACGCGCTGCCCCGCTGGCTCTACGACGCGCTCGCCGAGCGCGCGCCGCGCAAACCACGCGCGGGCGAGTGACAAAAAAACCGGCTGCGCCAAAAACGCAGCCGGTTTTGCTTTGCGGACCACCCGACCGGAAAACGTCTCCGGTCAGAGCAGTGCGTCAGAACGCCACATACGCCGGGCTATTCGGCAACTCGAATCCAACGTAGACGTGTCGTCCGAAGAAGAACGGCAGGCCGAAGTCGAAGAAGTTGGACATGCCGAGCTGGCCGCCGAGACTGTTGAACGCGAACTTGCTGCCGCCCTGCGTCAGCGTGCGCGCGCTGACGAGCTGGAACGGCACGGTCGCGCTGTTGCCTTCGGTGCCGCGGATCGTCGTCGAAAGCGACTGCTCCGAGCTCGGGCAATAGAACGCGCTCGAACTCGAGCACAGCGGGAAGCTGTCCTGGAAGAAGTTGCCGTTCGATCCGGAATCGAAGAACGTCTTGTACGTCTGCCCCTTGTACGTGCCGGTCAGATCGCCGTAGGGGTCGGTGCCGTACTTCGTCACGCCGCTGATCGCATTGTTGCTCTGTGTGCCGATACCGAATATCAGCACGCCGGTCGCGGTCGCCGCGCCGTTATCGGGAACCGGCGGCAACTGCACGATCACGCCGTTGTTGTCGACCGCGAACTTCGCGACCGGATTGGCGACCTGCTGCGCGAGCGGCACCGCGACGCCCGTGCAATTCGCGCCATTCGTGCACGAGAAGTACATCGCGTTGAGCGACGTGCTCACGCAGCCCGAGCCGCAATCGTAGGTCTGCGGGCCGATGCCGAGAATGCCGTTCGCGCCGATATCCCCGACGGTGTTTTCGTCGTTGCCGGACGGGCAGCCGTTGGTGCCGGTCGGCGCCGCCGATGCGTCCAGATCGCCGATGATCTGGATCGGCACGCCCGACGCCACTTCCGTGCCCATCTTCACGTCGGCCGTACGCACCGTGCCCCACGTGTAGCCGTCGGCGAAGCCCGCGCATTCGGCAAGCTGGCCACCGGTGGATGCGCGCGTGACCGGCAGGCTGCCGAGCACGGACTGCGCGGCCGAGCCGAGAATGCGCAGGCCGAAGGACGCCGTGTCGACCTGGACGTTGTCGATGGTCTGACACACCGACGAGCCCGGCGCGCACACCGTCACCGACACGTTCGGAATGTTGACGAAGTTCGCGACGCCGGCGTTGACGTTGATCGGTACCGCGTTCGTGCCGTTGGCCGCGATCGGCTGCGCATTGGCCGTGCTGGTGCCCGAGCTGCCGCCGCCCGAACCGCCGCCTGAGCCGCCGCCCGACGAACCGCCGCCGCTGCTGGAACTGGAGCTGTCGTCGCCGCCGCCGCAGGCCGCGAGCATGACGGAAAGACAAAGCACGCCGAGCCAGCGGGCGAAGCCGCCGCGTCGGGTGGAGGAGGCGGGAAGGCCGAGTGTCGTTCGATGCATACTAAAGTCTCCCGTCGCTTACTGGATATCGCTGGCGGACACGCCGGCCGGCAACGATTGCGGCAGATACGCGCTGCCCGCGAACGCGCCCATATGGCCGCTCGACTCCACGACGAGCCCCGAATCCTGCACGCTCACGGGCCCGCGCCCGCCGCGCGCGGCGCGCTGCGCCTTCAGGCCCTGCTGATATTGCGGGAAGTAGCTGCCGAGCAGGCTTGCGAGGTCCGGCACGCGCGGCCCGTGCCACGCGATCCCGAACACGACGCCTTCCGAGGACAGATATTCGTTGATGACGGTGCCGCTCGCGAGCGTCGTCGAGCGAACCGTGTAGTTCGACGCCGATGTCGACGATGCGTTCGACACACCGCTCGCGACCGCCGCACGCGCGACGGCGTTGGCGGATGTGGCGCCCTGCGGCGCGCTCATCGGATCGCCGCCGAGCACGGCGTAGGCGGGCGCCGCGGCGCACACGCTCAACGCGCCGGCCACGAACGCCAGCGCGCTTACCAGATGCCCATGACGGGGTTGCTTCGGTGCCTTCACTGGGCCTCCTATCGGTTGTCGGCCGCCCACGCGCTCTCGCTCCCGGCCGGCTCCTGACGATTGAATGACCGATGCGTCACTCATTTCTTACGCCGCTTCGTGCGGCGTGAATAGCGTCTAGTATGCCAGCCACAGCGAATAGTCCTAACGTTCGCAAGCGCACATAAGAAAAAACGCGAAGCGCAATGGTATGCGCTCCGCGTCGTCGTGCAACGTTGAGTACGTCGAAATGAGTCTTTCTTTTAACGCGCGTCAGAAGCCCAGACTGGCGAGCAGATCGTCAACTTGCGACTGATCCTGCACGACGTCGCTGCGGCCTTCGGGATTGATCTGCGGCCCGTTGAGCAGGCTTTCCGGACTGCCGCTCGCCACCGACGACATCAGCGCCGCCGCCGATGCCGCGAACTGCTCGCGCCGCTCGGGCGCGATGTTCTCGAGCAGCACGCCCAGCAATTGCTGTTCGATCAGATACACGACGTCCGTAATCTTCTTGATCACCTGGCCGGTCAGATCCTGGAAGTCCTGCGCGAGCATGATTTCCAGCAGTTGCGCGTTGGTCGCCTGGGTGCGTTGCGGCACGCTTTGCAGGAACGTGCGGGTTTGCGCGAGCAATTCGCCCGCCTCGCCCTGCGCGAGCGGCGCGTCGTACCATTTGGCCCAGCGCGCGTCGAGCGCCTGCGCTTCGGTCTGCATCGCTTCCTGCATCGGCTTGGCGAGCTCGATCGCGTTGAGCGCGCGTTCGGCGGCCTGCTCGGTCATCGTCGCGACATATTTCAACCGGTCGCGCGCGTCGGGCACGGCCTGCGCGGCGGCTTCGACCTGCTTGTCGAGGCCCAGCTCGCGCATCGAGTCGCGCAGCGTGCGCGTGAGCTGTCCGATGCGCGCGAGGATGCGGTCGCTCGACGGATCGGCTTCAGCTTCGGCAACCGCGGCTGCCAGTTCAGTGGTCAGATCGTTCACGATCAGCTCCCGGCTTTGGCCATCTTCTCGAGAATCTTGGTGAGCTTCTCGTCGAGCGTGGCGGCCGTGAAGGGCTTCACCACGTAACCGTTCGCGCCCGCCTGCGCCGCCGCGATGATGTTTTCCTTCTTCGATTCCGCCGTCACCATCAGCACCGGCAGATGCGCGAGCGCCGCGTCCGCGCGGATCTGCTGCAGCATCGAGAGGCCGTCGAGGTTCGGCATGTTCCAGTCGGTGATCACGAAGTCGAAGCCGCCGCCACGCAGACGCGCGAGGCCCGCCGCGCCGTCTTCGGCTTCGTCGACGTTGCCGTAGCCCAGTTCCTTGAGCAGGTTGCGCACGATACGGCGCATCGTCGGAAAATCGTCGACGACGAGGATCTTCATGTTCTTGTCCATCTTTACTCCCTTGAGTTCTCAATGCGGCGGCGCCGCTCAATTCCAAAGTTCAGACGCGCTGCACGCGTTCGCCCATCGAGGCAAGCCGCGCCATCACGCGCCGGCTCATTTCAGAGAGCGGCGCGATCTCGCTTGCGCCGCCCATTGCAATCGCTTCGCGCGGCATGCCGAACACCACGCAACTCGCTTCGTCCTGCGCGAGCGTGTATGCGCCCGCCTGCTGCATCTCCAGAAGACCGGCGGCGCCGTCGCGGCCCATGCCGGTCAGGATCACGCCGATCGCGTTCTTGCCCGCGTGCTGCGCCGCCGAGCGGAACAGCACGTCGACCGAAGGCCGATGCCGGTTCACCGGCGCCGCATCCGACAGATGCGCGACATAGTTCGCGCCGCTTCTCGCGAGCAACAGATGCGCGTGGCCCGGCGCGATATACGCGTGGCCCGGCAGCACGCGCTCGCCGTGCTCCGCTTCCTTCACGGTGATGCGGCACAGCCCGTTCAGACGCTGCGCGAACGACTTCGTGAAGCCCGGCGGCATGTGCTGCGCGATGAGCACTGCGGGCGCATCGGGCGGCAGCGGCACGAGCACTTCGCGGATCGCTTCCGTACCGCCCGTCGATGCGCCGACGATCACCAGCTTTTCCGTCGACACGAGCGGGTTGTTGAAATGCGGCGCGGGCTTGTGCGCAGCCGCGTTCGCGTTCGCGGGGACGCTCGACGCGTGCGCCGCCTGCTTGACGCGCGCGCGCGACGCGGCGCGAATCTTGTCGGCGAGCTTTTCGGCGTAATCGAGCATGCCGTCGCGGATGCCGACTTTCGGCTTCGTGACGAAATCGACCGCGCCGAGTTCCAGGGCGCGCAGCGTGATTTCGTTGCCGCGCTCGGTCAGCGACGACACCATCACGACCGGCATCGGCCGCAGGCGCATCAGCTTTTCGAGAAAGTCGAGGCCGTCCATGCGCGGCATTTCGACGTCGAGCGTCAGCACGTCCGGGTTGTGCAGCTTGATCAACTCGCGCGCGACGAGCGGATCGGGCGCGGTCGCGCAGACGTGCATGTCGGGCTGCGAGTTGATGATTTCGGTCATCAGGCTGCGCACGAGCGCCGAGTCGTCGACGCACAGCACCTTGATTTTCGGCGCGTGGCTGAGTGTCATGCTTCCTCCACGATCTTCATACGCGACGAGAACAGTTCCGCGCGCGGGCGCTTCACGCCCGACGCATTCGTCGTGAACAATTCCACGCGCGGTTTCGTGCTCGCCGTGTTCGACTGGAACAGCTCGACACGCGCACGCGCCTTCGCGAGCCGTTCGGCGCGCTCTTCCGGCGTGCGCTGCACGAGCGCCTGCTCGCGTTCGACCACGACCGGGTCATGCGCGGTCTTCAGTTTCTTCACCATCACCTGGCCCGAGCGCGGCATGAACGCGACCTTGCGCGGATGCATGCCCTGCAAGTCCTCGGCGACGATGCGGATCTTCTCCAGCGCGAGATAGCGCCGCACGAATTCCGAATTGCGATCGCCGATGTTGATGGTCGTCATGCCCGCGAGCACCGCGCCGCCGCCGAATACTTTCGCTTCGAAGCGTTCGCGCCGCCCGCCGCGCTTGATGAGCTCGTTGATGAGCACTTCCATCGCGTACGCGCCGTAGCGCATCGAATCGGACGATGCGTGCGATGCGTCGGAGCCGTCGTCGGGCAGCATGAAATGATTCATTCCGCCGATGCCCGCCGTGCGATCGTTGATGCACGCCGCCACGCACGAGCCGAGCACGGTGACGAGCACCATGTCTTCGCTCGTCATGTAGAACTCGTTCGGCAGGAGCTTCACGCCCGGCTTCTTGAAATGATTGTCGAAGTAAAGATTCGACGCGATGGGCAGCCCGCTCATGCCGTCTCTCCCGCGAGCGCGCGCTGCGGCTTCGCCGCCGGCTTGAGGTCGCGCGACAGCTCATACACGGTCTGGCCGCGCAACCTGAACGCCTGCGACACGTACGTGAAATTCTCCGAATGTCCCGCGAACAACAGGCCGCCCGGCTTCATCAGCGGCTCGAAGCGCGAGAGCACCTGGCCTTGCGTCGGCTTGTCGAAGTAGATCATCACGTTGCGGCAGAAGATCGCGTCGAACGGGCCTTTCAGGTCGTAGCGCGCGTCGGTCAGATTCACGCGGCCGAAGTTCACCATCGCGCGCAATTCGGGGCGCACTTTCACGAGACCCGAGTGCGAACCGGTGCCCTTCAGGAAGAAGCGCTTGAGACGCTCGACGGACAATGCCTTCACCTGATCGAGCGAATACACGCCCGCTTCGGCCTTGGCGAGCACCTGACTGTCGATGTCGCTCGCGAATACCGTGCACTGGCGCGCGGCGTGCTCGCCGAGCGCTTCGACGAGCGTCATCGCGATGGAATACGGCTCCTCGCCCGTCGACGCCGCCGAGCACCACACCGAGAACGGCTGCTGCCGGCGCTTCACGAACTCCGCGAGAATCGGAAAGTGATGCGACTCGCGGAAGAACGCCGTCAGGTTGGTGGTCAGCGCGTTGACGAACGCTTCCCACTCGGCGTTGTCCTCGTTCGTTTCGAGGCGATCGAGATACTGCTTGAACGTATCGATGCCGCATGCGCGCAGACGGCGCGCGAGGCGGCTGTACGCCATGTCGCGTTTATGGTCGGACAGCGAGATGCCCGCGCGGCGATGAATCAGCTCGCGAATGCGGGCGAAATCCGCCACCGTGAATTCGAAATCGCGCTCGACGTCCGGGCCACGTACACTCGGGGCCAGGTCGACGCGCGGGTTGCGCGTTGCCATCATGATGTCTCGTGCTTCCTTGGCGCGCTCAGCCGCGCCCGATGTGGCGTGTTCGTCGCGCGTGACCATGCGGACTCGCGTCGTCCGTGCGTTTCGATGAAACGCCGGTAATCAGTCGTGTCGCGCGAGGCCAGCATGGTCGTTGTCGTTTCGGTTTCGTTTAGAAGGTTTCCCAGTCGCCGTCGTCGGCGGTGGTTGCCTTGGCGCGCGGTGCGGGTTTCGCGACGCTGGCCGGCTTGATCGCCGCCTTGGTCACTTCCTTGCCCGCTTCCTTGCCTGTTTCCTTGATAACGGCTGCTTCCGGCGCAACTTTTGCGTTCTCGACAGACTTCGCGTGCTTGACGACGCTCTTCGATGAAGGCTCGACACGCGCAGCCGGCGCCGACGCCTTGATGCGCGCGGCCGCCGTCGATGCGCTCGCGCGCACCGGCGCCCCGCTCTCCAGACGCCATTGCGCGACCACATCCTTCAGTTGACGCGTCTGCTCTTCGAGCGACGCCGCAGCCGCCGCCGCCTGCTCGACGAGCGCGGCGTTCTGTTGCGTCACGCTGTCCATCTGCGTGACGGCGCGATTGACCTGCTCGATGCCGTCGGACTGCTCCTCCGACGCCGCGCTGATCTCGCCCATGATGTCGGTCACGCGGCGCACTGCCTGCACGATCTCGCCCATCGTCTGGCCGGCGCGTGCGACGAGTTCCGTGCCGCTGTCGACCTTCGCGGCCGAATCGCCGATCAGGGTCTTGATTTCCTTCGCCGCCGCCGCGCTGCGTTGCGCGAGCGAGCGCACTTCGCCCGCGACCACCGCGAAGCCGCGGCCTTCCTCGCCTGCGCGCGCCGCTTCGACGGCCGCGTTCAACGCGAGAATGTTGGTCTGGAACGCAATGCCTTCGATCACGCCGATGATGTCGACGACCTTGTTCGAACTCGACGCGATCGCATGCATCGTCTCGACGACCTGCTCGACGACCACGCCGCCGCGCGACGCGATATCCGACGCATTCACCGCAAGCTGGCTCGCCTGGCGCGCGTTGTCGGCGTTCTGCTTCACCGTGCTCGTCAGCTCTTCCATGCTCGATGCCGTTTCCTGCAGCGACGCCGCCTGCTCTTCCGTGCGCTGCGACAGATCCGTGTTGCCGCTCGCGATTTCATGCGCGCCGACATCGATCGATTCCGCGCCGTGACGCACCGAACCGACCATCGTGGTCAGATTGCCGCGCATGCGCTCGATACCCGCGAAGAGCCGCCCGATTTCGTTGGTCCTGTCGGTGTGCGCGGACTGCGTGAGATCGCCGCGCGAGATGCGGTCGAAGTGATCGACGGCGTCGTTGATCGGCTTCACGATGAGGCTGGAGAGCGCCATGCGCGTGCCGATGAGCATCAGCACCGCGAGCACGAGCACCGCGCCGATCGTCAGGTTGAGCGCCGCGATGTGCGATGCCGTGCCGGCGCGCGATTGCTCCGCGTGTTCCTGATGCGATGCGACAGCGGCCGTCACGGCCTGATCGAACGCGACGAACATCGGGCTGATCTTCGTGTCGGCGATCGCGTGATACGCGGCCATGTCGTTCGCGCGGATCGCGGTGAACTCCGGCTCAACGCCGGTTTTCACGAGCGCGTCGCGTTGCGCGACGAGCGCATCGAGCGTCTCTTTCGGCAGCATCGGCTTCGGCGTATCAAGATAGAGCTTCCAGTTTTCGTTGCTCTTGTCGAGCAGATACTGGCCGCGATCGATCGCCTTCTTCGCTTCTTCCGTGCTGCCCGCTTCAGCGAGCGAGCGCACGCGGTCGAGCGTGATGCGCGAACGCAGCAGATACGACGATGTTTCGGCCAGCGCGCGCATCGCGACCATGTCTTCCTGCGCGAGCGACGCAAGCGATGCGCCGGCGGAATTGAGGCCGACGAGCGCGAGCGCGCCGATCAGCGCCGCGCATCCGGTGAACAGCAGGCCGACGAGCGTGAGCGTCGTGCGGATCGACAACTTCTTCAACATGGCTTATTTCTCGCTTCGCTCGTTATGCGGCGACGGAGTCGATCAACTCCATCTCGCGGCTCGTCATGAGCTTTTCGATGTCCATCAGGATCAGCATGCGGCCATCGACCGTGCCGAGGCCCGTCAGATATTCCGTTGCGAGCGTGCCGCCGAATTCGGGCGCGGGCATCACTTGCTCCTGCGTGAGCGTGAGCACGTCCGACACGCCATCGACCACCATGCCGACCACGCGATGCGCGACGTTCAGGATGATCACGACAGTCTGGTTGTCGTACTCGACGCGGCCCAGATTGAATTTGATGCGCATATCGACGATCGGCACGATGATGCCGCGCAGATTGATCACGCCCTTGATGAACGCGGGCGCATTCGCGATGCGCGTAACGTTGTCGTAGCCGCGAATTTCCTGCACCTTCAGAATGTCGATGCCGTATTCCTCGGCACCGAGCGTGAACACCAGAAATTCCTGTCCGGCCGCTTCGGCGTGACCCGCATCACGTCGCGAAGGCGCAGCGGTATGAATCGTTTGAACGTCTGCCATGAGAGGCTCCTTCGGTATCAATGAGAGTGCGCGCCGTGCTGTGCGCGCGATTCGCGGTTGAGCGCGGCCACGTCGACGATCAGCGCGACGCTGCCATCGCCCAGGATGGTCGCGGCGGAGATGCCGTGCACCTTGCGGTAATTGGTTTCGAGGTTCTTCACGACGACCTGCTGCTGGCCGACGAGTTCGTCGATCAGCATGGCGAAGCGCCGTCCCTCGGTCTGCATGATCGTGACGATGCCTTGCGTCGGCTCGGTGCGCGCGCCTTCGACATCGAACACGCGATGCAACGCGACGAGCGGCAGATATTCACCGCGCACGCGCACCACGCGCTCGCCGTTCGCGACCGTATAGATGTCCTCGGCGACCGGCTGCAGCGACTCCATCACGAAGTTCAGCGGCAAGATGAAGATCTCGTTGCCGACCTTCACCGACATGCCGTCGAGAATCGCGAGCGTGAGCGGCAGCACGATCTTCGTCGTCGTGCCCGCGCCCTGGCGCGACATGATTTCGACGTGGCCGCCCATCGACTGGATGTTGCGCTTCACCACGTCCATGCCCACACCGCGGCCGGAGATATCGGTCACCTGTTCGGCGGTCGAGAAGCCCGGCATGAAGATGAGTTGCCAGACTTCTTCATCGCTCATCGAATCGGACACCTGCATGCCCTGCTTCTGCGCCTTCGCGAGAATCTTGTCGCGGCGCAGGCCGGCGCCGTCGTCGCTTACTTCGATGACGATGTTGCCGCCGTGATGCGCCGCCGACAGCACGAGCTGGCCGGTGGTCGACTTGCCCGCGGCGCGGCGCGCTTCCACGGTCTCGATGCCGTGATCGAGCGAGTTGCGCACGAGGTGCGTGAGCGGATCGATGATGCGCTCGATCAGGCTCTTGTCGAGCTCGGTCGCCTGACCAAACGTGACGAGTTCCACTTCCTTGCCGAGCTTGCCGGCGATATCGCGCACGAGGCGCGGGAAGCGGCTGAATACGTAGTCCATCGGCATCATGCGGATGGACATGACGGCCTCTTGCAGATCGCGCGCGTTGCGCTCGAGCTGCGCCATGCCGTTGAAGAGACGGTCGTGCAGGGCGGGATCGAACGTGCTCGTGGTTTCCGCGAGCATCGCCTGCGTGATGACGAGTTCGCCCACCAGATTGATGAGCTGATCGACCTTCTCCACGCCGACGCGAATCGAGCTGCCTTCCGCCGATGCGGCAGCCTGCGGGCGCGCCTTCTTGTCGGCATCGCTCGCGGCGGTTCTGGACGGCTGGGCGGACGGGTGTTGTGCACCCGCCGCCGCCGCTTCTTCTTTTGCTGCTTCCTTGCTGGCCGCGGATGCGGGCGCTGCCTGCGCCTGCGATTGCTTCGGCTCTTCCCGTAGCGTGGGTCGTGCTTCTTCCACTGCCGGCGTTGCTTCGGCGGCTTGCGCCGCCGCGTCGCCACGGCCGATCGTGATCTGCGCTTCATCGATCACGAAGCAGCACACAGCGACGATATCGTCGGCCGGGACGTCCGAGTCGAGCCATACCACGTACTCGGCGTCCGTTTTCTTTTCTCCGACGATGCTTCCCAGATTCCCCAGCTCGCCGATCAGCGTTGCCAGGTCCTTCTCGCCCACCCCCCGTAGCGTAATTTTCAGGTGGGGTCCAACTTCCGCCACCGGTGCGCCGGTGTGTCCCGGCGTTGCATCGGCAGCGGTTCCTGCATGCGTGATTCCATCGGTGAGCTCGAACGCGCCGTCCCAGTTGCCGTCGTCCTCGATCGCGTCCATCGCCTGCGCGACCACGTGCGCGGGCGCGGCGTTCGGTCCTTCGTAGGCGGGCGCGAGGTTCGTGTTCGACGCGACTTGCTGCGTGCCCGGCAGCGCGGGCGGCTCGATCTTCGCCGGCGCATCGCCGGCTTCGGCGGTCTCGTTCTTCAGGCGTTCCAGCTTCGCGCAGATCGCGGCGGCCGCGGCCGCATCCGGCTCGGCGCTCGCGCGATAGGCGGCGAGCTGGTCCGAGAGCACGTCCTTGGTCGCGAGGAAGGTGTCGATCATGTCGCGGCGCAGGACCAGCTCGTTGTTGCGTGCGCGGTCCAGCAGCGATTCGAGGATGTGCGTGGTTTCGGTGAGCGCGGTGAAGCCGAAGGTCGCCGCGCCGCCCTTGATCGAGTGCGCCGCGCGAAAGATCGCCGCGAGGTCTTCCGGGTCCGGATTCGCGATATCCAGAACGAGCAGCAGCTGCTCCATCTGCGCGAGCAGTTCGTCCGCTTCGTCGAAGAAGGTCTGGTAGAACTGGGTAATGTCGAGTGTCATGCTTGAGTCACCATCGGCGCGTGCTTGCGCGGGTTGTCTTGGGCTTCGGCTTCAGTGCTGCGTGTCTTCCGAGAGCGCGGCGACGAGTTCGGTCAGCAGGTCCGGATCGAGCGGCTTCTCGATCCAGCCCGTCGCGCCCGCCGAACGCGCCGCGTCCTTGAACGGCTCGCCGCCTTCGGTCGTCAGCACGAGAATCGGCGTCGCCTTGTAAGCGGGGTTGCCGCGCAGCGCCACGATCAGATCGAGCCCGCTTCTGCCCGGCATGTGCTGGTCGGTCAGAACGAGATCGAAGCGCTCCGCGAGCGCCCACTCCAGGCCTTCGTCGCCGTCCGACGCGACGGTCACTTCGTAACCCGCCGTCGACAGCGTCGCCGAGAGGATTTGCCGCATCGCGGCGGAATCGTCGATTGCCAGAATGTGTTTGATCATGTTTGTCTCTTGCCGGGATGACGGTCAAAACGTGTCGAGTCTTGAGCGTCTTTTTCGAGCAATCTGCTCAATGCGCCGCAGGCCGAGCCGCGACACCGGGAATAAGCTGGCCGAGCGCAGTCGTGGGCGCGCCTTGCTCGTCCGTGCCGTTGTCGAGCGTCGCGCCGGGCGAGCCGTCGTCGCGCAACATCGACATTTCCGCCCGCCGGTTGAGCACGATGACGCTGATGCGCCGGTTCTCCGGATCGAGCGGGTCCTTTTTGTTCAGGTTCTGCGTCGATGAAAGGCCGAGCACGCGCAGCACTTTGGCTTCGTCCATGCCGCCCGCGACCAGTTCGCGCCGCGACGCGTTGGCGCGGTCCGCCGACAGCTCCCAGTTGCTGTAGCCCTTGTCGCCGCCGGCGTACTTCACGGCGTCGGTGTGTCCCTGCACGACGATGCGGTTCGGCACGTCGTTCAACGTCCTGCCGATCTCGCGCAGGATGTCGCGCATGTAGGGCTGCACGGCGTCGCTGGAGAGCGCGAACATCGGGCGCTTCTGGGTATCGACGATCTCGATGCGCAAGCCCTGCTGCGTCGATTCGATGCGGATCTGCTGCCTGAACTGGCGCAACGTGGGATTGGCCTCGATCGCGGCCATGAGCTTCACCTGAAGATCGTGCAGGCGCACCTGTTCGCGCCGTTCCAGCTCGCCTTGCGCGGCCTTGAGCAATTCTTCGTCGGCGTCGGACGAGGCGCGTTGCGCGAGCTGCGTGCTGCCATTGGTCTTGCGCGCCGCGCCCGCTTCGCTGCTGGAGATGTCGCGTCCGCCGCCGGTGAGAATGCTGTTGTCCATGCCGACGGTCTTGCCGCCGACCATCGCCGCCTTGAGCGGCATGTTGAAGTACTCGGCGATGCCGCGCCGCTGCACCGGCGAGGTCGACGAAAGCAGCCACATCAGCAGGAAGAACGCCATCATCGCGGTCATGAAGTCCGCATAGGCGAGCTTCCACGCGCCGCCGTGATGGCCCTTCTTGCCGGCGACGATGCGCTTGATGAAGATCGGACGTTCGCGTTCGGTGCTCATCGCTGTGTCTCGAATGATGAGGAAGTCACTTCGACTTGACCCGGCGCACGTGTTCTTCCAGTTCGGAGAACGACGGGCGCTCCGTCGAGAACAGCACCTTGCGGCCGAACTCCACCGCGATCGCGGGCGCGTAGCCGTTCAGGCTCGCGAGGATCGTCACCTTGATGCACTGGAACATCTTGGTCTGCTCCGCGACGCGCTGTTCCGCGACGTTCGCGAGCGGGCCGATGAAGCCGTAGGAAAGCAGAATGCCGAGGAAAGTGCCGACGAGCGCCTGCGCGATCATCTCGCCGAGAATCGCGGGCGGCTGATCGGCGGAGGCCATCGTGTGGACGACGCCCATCACCGCCGCGACGATACCGAACGCGGGCATCGCGTCGCCGACCTTGGTGAGCGCGTGCGCGGGCGCTTCGCCTTCGACGTGATGCGTCTCGATCTCCTCGTCCATGAGGCTTTCGATCTCGAACGCGTTCATGTTGCCGCTGACCATGAGGCGCAGATAATCCGTCAGGAATTCGACGATGTGGTGATCCGCGAGAATCTTGGGGTACTGGCTGAAAACCGGGCTCTTCGACGGGTCTTCAATATCCGCTTCGAGCGCAAGCGTGCCTTCCTTGCGCGCCTTCGCGAGCAGCACGTAGAGCAGGCCCATCAGCTCCATGTACATGCTCTTGTCGTACTTCGCGCCCTTGAAGAGCGTCGGAAGCACCTGGATGGTCGCCTTGATGGTCTTGACGTTGTTGCCGAGGATGAACGCGCCGACGCCCGCGCCCGCGATCATCAAGATTTCGACAGGTTGCATGAGCGCGCCAAGGTGGCCGCCTTCGAGCGCGTAACCGCCGAACACGGACAGCAATGTCACGAGCGATCCTACGAAAATCAGCACAGTCGAGTCCTCACTTGTGGGTGCGGTTAGACCGCCGTTAAGTGGTTTACGGCACTCGACTGAAAAACTTTGGGGCAAATCCAGAGGCGCGGCAAACGCTAAACCCCGCGCCGCAGCAAGGGCTGCGGCATCAGGCCGCGATGCGCGGCGCGTGCGCCGTGACGCCCGGCGGCATCGACGCCTTGCGGGTCTTGCCCGCGCGCGACGGCGGCTGGCACAGGCCGCAGACGTAGCCCGCGCGCAGCTCGTACGCGTGCGCGACGAAGCGCCCGCCGCAGCGCGTGCAGGCGTTGGTTTGCAGCATGCCGGAATCGAAGTAGCGCACGAGTGTCCAGGCGCGCGTGAGCGAGAGCACGGGTTCGTCGCCGTGCATCTCGAGATGTTCGAGGTAAAGACGGTAGCTTTTGACGATCTTCTGAATCATCGAGTTCACGCCGCCGTGCGTATCGACGAAACGAAAAATCGCGTGAAACAGCGACGAATGGATGTTCGGCTGCCAGGTCATGAACCAGTCGGTCGAGAACGGCAGCATGCCTTTTGGCGGCGACGCGCCCTTCAGCTCCTTATAGAGCTTGATGAGACGGTCGCGCGACAGGCTCGTTTCCGCTTCGAGCAACTGCAGGCGCGCGCCGAGCTCGATCAGCTCGATCGCCAGAGTGATTTCGCGGACTTCCGCGACCACGCTTTTCGTCGCCATCGGCGTATCAGGTGCGCTAGCCGATCTGCTCGACGGACGCGTCCGCGAGCAGAATCGCCGCGTGTGCGTGGGCAAGCGCCGCGCTTCGGTCCTTGTCGGCGAGCGAGGAGAGGATGGTGTGGTCGTCGAAACGGAAGCGGCACAGCAGATGGCTCGACGACGCCACTTTCACCGCTTGCGCGAGCGTGAGCGAGGTCAGCACCTGCGCGACCTGATCGGACAGCCCGAGGCGGTACATCGCCGAAACGCGGTCTTCCTGAAGAAGCCGCTGCGCGAGGAGCAAGTACGACAGATTCACCTCGCGGATTTCCGCGAGCGTACTCGTAGTTCTGGTCGTCATCTGTTCCCCGAATCGATACGTGGCTGGTCAAGGCCCGGCGGGAACGTTTGCTCGGATTCGCAAAGGACATCGAATCCGGCCCCGCGCGTGTTGTCTGGTGTCGATTCGATTGTCGCCGATGCCCGCGCGCGCGCCTGTCGGACAAACCTTCCGACAGAACGACGGAGTTTCGCGAAGATTCGTGTAGGAAAAATTCTTACAAGACGTCGTTCTTACCTTGTGAACAGCAGATAAGTTATCGGCAAACATTCGTCTGACTTAATGGCTTAATGACAACACTCGATGCTGGGCGGCCCGCGCGCCGTCCGCACATGCTGCAGCGCAGTGCGGGACCGGGAATTGCTTAAGACTCATCCGCGGCTATTCAACGCTTCAAATTCGTCCCCATCGTCCGCTTCGATGCAATTTCTGACTTCGTAACAGCACATGTTTCGCGCTGTAACAACGATAAGCGATTGAAAAATGACGTGAAATGCCGCTCTCGATACCGATAATGGGCAGTAAGGGATAACCCGGTCGCGATGTTTTCTCATCTCCGGGCCGATCTCGGGCGGCGTCACATCGACACGCGGCCCGCCCGAATGGCATGTTGAGCGCTCGACCGGAGCGTGACTGCAATGCCTCACCTACATGGAGAGTCACGTTATGCGAATCGCACAAATTGCACCGTTGCACGAAGCAGTACCTCCGAAGTTTTACGGCGGCACTGAGCGCGTCGTGTCATACCTGACCGATGCGCTCGTCGACCTCGGCCACGATGTAACCTTGTTCGCAAGCGGCGATTCGCAAACCAAGGCGACGCTGGAACCGGCCTGGCCGCGCGCGCTGCGCCTCGATCCGACCATTCGCGATGCGCTCGCGCCGCACATGCTGCTGCTCGAAAACGTCCGCCGCCGCGCGCATGAATTCGACGTGCTGCACTTTCACCTCGACTACATGCCGTTTCCGCTGTTCACGCAGATGGACACGCCGTTCGTGACGACGCTGCACGGCCGTCTCGATCTGCCCGAGCTACAGCCGATCTTCGACACCTTCACGAAGGCGAACGTCGTTTCGATCTCGGACAACCAGCGCGGGCCGCTGCCGCAGGCAAACTGGCTCAACACGGTTTATCACGGTCTGCCGCATGAACTGCTGACGCCGCAACCGCACAAGAAGCCGGAATATCTGGCGTTCCTAGGCCGTATCTGCCCGGAAAAGCGCGCCGATCTCGCCATCAAGATCGCGGCGCAGAGCGGTCTGCCGCTGAAGATCGCCGCCAAGGTGGACAAGGCCGACCAGGAATACTTCAAGTCGACTATCGAGCCGCTGCTGTCGCAGGCGCACGTGGAATTCATCGGCGAAATCACCGAGGCGCAGAAGCCGGAGTTTCTGTCGGGTGCCAAGGCACTGCTCTTCCCGATCGACTGGAACGAGCCGTTCGGTCTGGTGATGATCGAGGCAATGGCCTGCGGCACGCCGGTGATCGCGTTCAATCGCGGCTCGGTGCCGGAAGTGATCGACCACGGCGTGACGGGCTTCATCTGCGAGGACGTGCAAGGCGCCGTGGGCGCGTTGCAACGACTCGACGAGCTGTCGCGCACGGAAATCCGCGCCCAGTTCGAGCGCCGTTTCAGCGCGCAGACGATGGCGCAGAACTACGTCGAAAGCTACACGGCGATGCTTCAGGCCGCGAAGCGCCCGGTGTTGCGTCAGGTCGCGGTAGGCTGATAGCCAGCGCGAACGCCTGATTCACGCTAGATCGAATGCCGCCCGTTTATCGGGCGGCTTTTTTTTGCGCGCTGAAGATTGAAGCGCGTATTCATCCGAATACGGAACAATCCGAAGTTTCGATGCAATGCCCGTGAATTGAGAGCCGATCGACCATTTTTGACAGTTCGCAAAAGACACCGCGCTTAAACTCCGCTGCGCAAGCGCATCACGCGTTCTTGTTTTAAATCAACGGCTTTTCATTCTTTTCACGTAGGCAGAATCATGCATTTGTCGAAGCGTCTCGGCGCGGAAATTTTCGGTACTTTCTGGCTCGTGCTGGGCGGCTGCGGAAGCGCCGTGCTGGCGGCGGCCTTTCCTCAACTCGGCATCGGCTTCGCTGGCGTTTCGCTGGCGTTCGGCCTTACCGTGCTGACGATGGCCTACGCCATCGGTCACGTGTCCGGCTGCCACCTGAACCCGGCCGTGAGCATCGGTCTTGCGACCGCTGGCCGCTTCCCGGTGCGCGATCTCGTGCCGTACATCGCCGCGCAAGTGATCGGCGCGACGCTCGGCGCGTGGGTCATCTATCTCATCGCGACGGGCAACCCGAGCTTCGACTTCGCTTCGAGCGCGTTTGCCGCGAACGGCTTCGGCGAGCACTCGCCCGGCCATTTTTCGATGACGGCGGCACTGGTTTGCGAAATCGCGATGACGTTCTTCTTCCTGTTCGTGATCCTCGGCGCCACCGACGACCGCGCGCCGAAGGGCTTCGCGCCGCTCGCCATCGGCCTGTGCCTGACGCTGATCCATCTGATCTCGATTCCGGTCACGAATACGTCGGTGAATCCGGCGCGCTCGTCGAGCCAGGCGTTCTTCGTCGGCGGCTGGGCGCTCGATCAGCTCTGGCTGTTCTGGATTGCGCCGATCGTCGGTGCGATTCTGGCGGGCGTGCTTTATCCGGCTCTGACGCGTCAGAAATAAGCGTCGGCGGTTGAAATTCGGCGGTACGCAAACGGGCGCGAACTGCGCCCGTTTTTGTTTTTTCGCCACGCAGCGCATTCGAAAGCGCGCTTGAAAAATTAAACAGCCGCGACAGATGTAATGCCGAATTACGCAGCATGCTTATGAATTGCCGCGACACTGATTTTAACGAATTCTCATTGGTGGGTGCGAGCCCTGTGGAATAAGGCTTTCGACGATTTCGCCAAGCGGATTCGGCTGTCTCGATCCCTTACGACGTCCTTGCACACGGTAACAAGTCGTCGACGCGTGTAAGACAGCGGGCGCTTACATTGGACTCATGCGACACACGTCGCCACAAAGGAGAAACACAATGAAGCGCATCGTCACCCAAATGCTTGTCGCAACCGGCCTCGTGATCGGTGCGGTCGGAGCGGCACAGGCCCACAGCGATCTGCACATCGGCGTCTCGCTCGGCGCGCCGGCTTATGTGGCCCCGGCTCCGGTCTATGTGCGTCCTGCCCCGGTGTATCGCGCGCCGTACTATCGCCATGAAGAACCGCGCTGGCACGGCGGCTACGGCCACGACAACGGCCGCTGGAACCGCGCGGGCTATTACAACCACGGCGGCTACGGCAACAACTGGGCGCATCGCGGATAAGCGATACGGGCCGCATGTGCATGCCGGCGGCCCGTCGTGACGGATGCTCAGTCGGGCGTCTGTCCCGGCGACGCCAGTTCGTCGCGAATGCCGAACAGCTTGCGCAGATGATGCGCGACGCCCGCTTCGAAGTTGTTCCCGACGCGCGGCACGTTCGGCAGGCGCTTGATGAGATCGGGGTTGGCGTTGTTCATCATGAACGGATGCCCGGCGGTTTCGAGCAGGTCGATATCGTTCATGTTGTCGCCGAACGCGACGCACTGCGCGGTATCGACATCCAGCCGCTCCAGCACGAAGCGCAGCGCCCGCCCCTTCGATACGTCCGACGTCATGACTTCCAGACAGTCGGGCAGCGAATACGTGACGTACAGCGAATCGCCGAACTCGCGCTCGAGATTCGCGGCGGTTTCCGCGAGATCCTCCGGTTCGCCGATATACAGCACTTTCGCGATGTTCTCGCCATCATGCTCGCGCAGATCCATCACTTCGTACTTGAAGCCCGAATCCTGGTGGAAGACCAGCAGTTCGGGCGCGTGGCGGTCGATGAGCCAGGCGTCGTCGGCAAAAAGATTGACGATGACGCGGCCGTGGTCGCCCGTGAGATCCGGCTGCACCAGACGGCGCACTGCGGCGGGATCGAGGTCGCGCGAATAGATGCGTTCGTCGCCGGGCGCGTGCACGCGCGCGCCGTTGGACGTGATCAGATACGCGTCGACGCCGAGCAGATCGCGGATGCCGGCGACATCGCGATAATGCCGCCCCGTCGCAATGATGATGGGCAGGCCGCGCGCCGCCAGCGTGCGCACGGTTTCTGCGGTGAAGGGATCGAGCTGGTGGTCGCTGTTCAGAAGCGTACCGTCGAGATCAGTAGCGATGACCGAGTACATGACTGCCTTTGTGGTGCTGCGGAGAACGCTATTTTATCGCGTCGCGCCGCCGGCACCCGGCCATCCGGCCGCAGCGCGCCGCGCCAGTGCGAGTGCGCCCGCCGCCGAATCGGCGCGAGGCGCCCGCAATCGCTCGCGCAACCCGGCCGGCACGAACGGCTCACAAGGCGCGGCGAGCCCGCCGCACAGCGCGACGGGCAGCACGCTTGGCGGGTCGAGCGCCGCGACCAGCCGTTCTATCTCGAAGGCCGCGCGCTTGAGCAGCCGCGCCGCGACCGGATGATCGCGGAATTCGAACACCGAGGGCGCGAGCGTCGCGTAAGCGGTCTGATTCGCGTTGCAGAGCCAGACGACGAGACTGTCGCGATCCGTCGCGCCCGTCAACGCGAGCAGCGCGCGCGACCAGCCGTCTTCCGGCGCGCGGCCATCGAGCACGCGCTGGAGATGAACCACCGCGCGCAAACCGAGCCACGCGCCGCTGGCTTCGTCGCCGCTCGGGAAACCGTAGCCGCCCGCGATGCGGCACACGCCGGCCTGATCGAGCGACGCCGCGATGCTGCCCGTGCCGAGCGCGACGATCACGCCGGCCTCGCCGCCGTGCGCGCCGAGCACGGTCGTGTAGGCGTCGCTTTCGACGCTCAGCGCGCGCAAGTCAGGCGCCGCAGCGAGAAAGGCCGCGAGCCATTCCGCGTTGTTCACGCCCGCGAGCCCGCAGCCGAGCGCGCAGTTGCGCCAGTCGAAGGGCAGCGCGGCGGCGTCGAACGCGCGGCGGCATGCGTCGCCGATCGACTGCCACGCGCGCTCGACGCCGAGCCCGAGGCCGGAGGGTCCGCCGCTCGCGCGCGCGAGTTCGACGCCTTGCGCGTCGGCGAGGATCACGCGCGTGCCGCTTCCGCCGCCGTCGATACCGACGAGAAAGCCCTGGGATGCCAAATTCGTGGAGGTATTCATGGGCGCAAGCTTACCGTCGGCGCTGGCGCGCGCCAATTGGCCGAACGGCATAGATGGCGCGGCGCGGGCGTTCCGCTATGCTGACGCGATTCAGAATGATGAGGACCCGCAATGGCAGACACCGATCAAACCCGCTGCGCCTGGGCCACGACCGACGCAATGATCGAGTACCACGACCACGAATGGGGCGTGCCGTCGCGCGACGACCGTCATCTGTTCGAGATGCTGGTGCTGGAAGGCGCGCAGGCCGGTCTTTCCTGGTCGACGATCCTCAACAAGCGCGAGGGCTATCGCGCGCTCTTCGCGGGCTTCGATATCGACAAGGTGGCGCGCTTCACCGACAAGGACATCGAGCGGATCGTGCTGGACGCGCGCATCGTGCGCAACCGGGCGAAGATCGCGTCGGCCGTGCTGAATGCGCGCGCCGTGCAGCAGATCCAGCAGGAACATGGGTCGTTCGCGGCGTTCGTCTGGTCCTTCGTCGACGGCAAGACCATCGACACGCCGCGCGATGCGGAAAATCCCACGCCTGCGTCCACGCCGGAATCGGATGCGCTCAGCAAGGCGCTCAAGAAGTACGGCTGCAAGTTTGTCGGCACGACGATTTGCTACGCCTTCATGCAGGCCACGGGCATGGTCAACGATCACGCGGCCGATTGTCTCTCACGCGCAAGAAGCAAAACAAAACGTCGATCCGCAGCGAAATCCTCACACTAAAGCGATTCGTATGCGGAACATTTTTGCTTTTTGACAACGTTTGTGAGGGTAAATCGTACACCCTAGGGTATATCCCGATAGAAGCCGATTTTTTTGCAGTGAAGCACGCGCAATTCCCCGATCAGCAAGGATTCCGGGCTTCTTTTCCGCACTGCACGAACGTGCGGTCCGTGTAAAAATGGCGTCCTCGCGTGCGCTAGCGCACCTTTTTACCGGACCGAACCGTTATAACTGGCGGTGTACGGATCGTTCACTGAGTGTAGAAATCCGACGCGAGCACATCGGGCGCTGTGAGACCTTACGCCCAGGCCGGGAAGACCCACCATGCTCGAAGCAGTGTCCGGGCGGCGAAGCGTTGCTTCAGGTTGCGGCACATTCGCAACGACGCCGCCGCTCCGGTGAGGCAAGGCGCAGGTTCTCGAAAACTCAAACGCAGGGCCGCTGCGCAGGGGCGCAGGGGAGAGGATCATGAAAAACTTGAACTTCCTGACCCATCAGGAGATTTTCAACAGCGCGGTACAGCATCTTTTCGTGCAAGGGCAAGCGGCCTTGCTTCCGCACGGCGGCGGCGCCTACCGCGGCTACTGCGGCGGCTGTCCTGTCGGCAGCTTCATCAAGCCGCGCGACTACATGAGCGCGATGGAAGGCGTGCCCATCCGCTACATTCTCAGGGCGCCCGAGCAGATCCCGGCATACATGGATGTCGGCGTCACGGCGCTGCGGCGCGCGCTGCTGCGCTCGCGCATCAACGTGTTCGATCCCAATACCGTCGAATTGCTTTCTTGCCTGCAGAACGTGCACGACGTCTTCGGCAAATGGGAATGGCGCGAGCGCCTCGCCTCGATCGCGCGTCAGTTCGGGCTGTCCGCCGAGCTTCTGAAAACGGCTGCCTGAGCGCGCGGGTGCTGCGATGTTAAGCCCTATTACGATGTTGAGCCCCAAGAAGATCTACGAGCGCGTCAGCGAGCACCTGCTGACGCAGCGCGCGGTGTCGGAAGACGATAACGGTTCATGCCGGCTGCGCAGCCCGGAAGGCCGCAAGTGCGCGATCGGTTCGCTCGTGAACGACGATCTGTACGAGCCGGAACTCGAAGGCGTCGGGATTTCCTACTATCGGCATGCGCAGGACGGCAAGCTGTTGCGGGCGCTCTTTGCATCGAACGTGAATGCGTACGATCCGAACATCATCGATCTGCTGATCGAACTGGAAGAGATTCACGATTACGCCGATATCGACGAGTGGCCCGAGCTGCTCGCGGCGCTCGGCAAGCGTCACGCGTTCGTGTGATTCACGAGACCAAATAACTCGCAGCACAAACAAAACGGCGGTGCGCCCTGATGGGTCGCACCGCCGTTCTGCCATGCAGGAAAAAGACGCTTAGTGCATCTTCTTCGGCAGCATCTGGCTGCGCAGGCGCTTGCGCAGACGCGCGACGGCGGCTGCCTTCTTGCGCTTGCGTTCGGTGGTCGGCTTTTCGTACGACTGGCGCTCGCGCAGTTCGGCGATCAGGCCATTGCGCTCGATGGTGCGGCGGAAACGCCGAATCGCGACATCGAACGGCTCGTTTTCTTTGAGGACGATAGTGGTCATGTAAATCCTGGTTTGCTAAACGTATTTTAAAGCGCGCGACGATATGAACTGCCGCGCCCCGGCACTCCGATCGTCCGCCGAATGCCGGATGGCGCGGCGGACACGAGCAAAGCGGCCACGGAGGCCGGAAAAGAGAGCGTTGAGATTCAGCCGCGAAAAGCGGCGTGCGCTTTCGAAAGAACCACACGAAGGCGCATTTCAGAGCCGTTCGCCGCTGCTTGTTGACGTTGTCATTCTCAGCAGCGAAGGCAGGAAATCGGGCACATTTCTCGATTCGGGCGCGATGTTACCAGAACACCGCGCCACTGCCAACTCCCGCGCGCCGTCCAACTCATTGATGCAACAGATTTATTTCTGCCACGCGCTGGCTTCGTCGAGAAGCTGGATATCTTCGGCGGCAAGCGTGAGACGCGTCGCGGCGGCGAGGCTTTCGAGTTGCGCGACGGAGGTGGCGCTCGCGATCGGCGCGGTCACGCTCGGGCGCGCGATCATCCACGCGAGGGCGACGGTCGCGGGCGTCGTGTCGTTGCGTTTCGCGACTTCGTCGAGCGCGTCGAGAATCTTCAGGCCGCGCGGGTCCAGATACTTTTCGACGCGCGAGCCGCGCGCCTTGTGCCGCGTGTCTTCCTTCGAGCGGTATTTGCCGGACAGAAAGCCGCTCGCCAGCGCGTAGTACGGCACGACCGCGACCTTGTGCTGCTCGGCCACCGGTTCCAGATCCGTCTCGTAGCCTTCGCGGTCGTAAAGGTTGTATTCCGGCTGAAGGATCTGATACGCCGGCAAGCCCGAATCCCTGGCGATCTGAAGCGCAGCGCCGAGCCGTTCGCCCGTGTAGTTCGACGCGCCGATCACCCTCACCTTCCCTGCCTTGATCAGCTTCTGATACGCGTCGAGCGTTTCGTCGAGCGGCGTGTTCTCGTCGTCGTAATGGGAAAAGTAGACATCGATGAAATCAGTCTTCAGGCGTCGCAGCGAATCGTCGACGGCGGCCGCGATGTTCGCCGCGCTCAATCCCGCGCGCGCGCTCAGCTTGCCCACTTTGGTCGCGAGCACGACCCGATGGCGCTTGCCGCTTTCCTTGATCCACTTGCCGATGATCGTCTCCGATTCACCGCCCTGATGCCCGTCGACCCAGGCGGAATAGACGTCCGCGGTATCAATGAAATTCAGGCCGTGATCGACGAACGCGTCGAGGATCGAGAACGACGTGCGCTCGTCGGCGGTCCAGCCGAACACGTTGCCGCCGAAGACGAGCGGCGCGACTTTCAGTTCCGAGGTGCCGATGCTGCGTGTCTGCATGTGTGCTCCGGATGCATGAAAAGAACGAACCAAAAAGGATACGCGGGAATGGCGGCGGTCGCCGGCGGCGTCCCGGCGGATCATCCGAACAGAGCCGGTTTTCCCGCGTAGTTCCTCGATTTCGATCGCGAGGCCCCGCCTGATAATTCCTCTCGAACAATCATCAGGCGTAATCCGCACATCATGACCGTTTCGACCGAGCTTCGCGACGCACCCGCTTCCACCATCGACCCAGAATTCGAGCAGGCGCTGGCGCAAGTGCTCGGCGCGGCAATCGAGCACCACCAGAAAAACGAACTGGACGAGGCGCAGGCGCTCTATCGCATCGTGCTCGATGCCAACCCCGCTCATCCCGATGCCAACCACAATCTCGGCGCGCTCGCGTTGCAACAGCGTGATTTCGAGCGTGCGATCACGCATTTCGAAGCGGCTGTCGGCGCGAATCCGGATCAGGGCCACTTTTGGGCCAGCTATATCAATGCGCTGACGGTGAGCGGCCAGGTATCGGCGGCGTGGGTCGTGCTCGAAATGGCACAACAGCGCGGGATGAAAGGACCGACGGTCGATCTGCTTATCCAGCAACTCGTACTGGCAGAGAAGGCGCCCGTTCCGCTCGCCGCGCCTGCGCCGGCGCCTGTGTCCGAGCCAGCCTCGAAGACCGCCGGTGCGCCCGGCAAAAACGACGCGCCGGTCATGCGGATGGCGGCACCGCCGCAACAGCAGGTCAATCGCGTGACGACGCTCTATCACCAGGGACGCGCCGCCGAAGCCCTCGAAATCGCGCGTCCGATGACCGAGCGCTTTCCGAAGTTCGCGTTCGGATGGCGGGCGCTGGGCAGTTCGCTGCATTGCCTCGGACGCACCTTCGAGGCGATCGAACCGTTCTCGCGCACCGTGGAGCTTGAACCGACGGATACGGAATCGCGCAAGGTGCTCGCCGACTGCCTGCGCCTGCACAATCGCTTCGCCGAGGCCGAAGCCGCGTGCCGCGAAGTCATCGCGCAGGCGCCCGAGCACGCCGAAGCGTTTCGCATTCTGGGCATGACGTTGCAGTCGATGGGCCGCCACCAGGAAGCCGAAACGTGCTTGCGCAAGACCGTGGAGCTCACCGGCTCGGCGGTGGCGTACAGCACGCTCGGTGTGATGCTGCTCGACCAGGGCCGCCTCGGGGAAGCGCAGATCGAACTGCGCCGCTCGCTCGAGATCGAGCCGGGCTACGGCATCGCGCACGAAAACCTGCTCTTTTGCATGAGTCACGACGAGAACGTCGATGCCGACGCGCTCTTCGCGCAACACGTCTCATTCGGCGAGCAATGCGAGCAACCGTTGCGCGCGCAGTGGAAGCCGCATGGCAACCCGCGCAATCCGCAGCGGCAACTGAAAGTCGGCTTCGTGTCCGGCGATCTGTTTCATCACGCGATTTCCACGTTCATCGAGCCGATCTTCGAGCATCTCATGCGCGACACCGGCATCGAGATTCACGTCTACTACAACCACTCGATCAACGACGACGTCACTGCCCGTCTGCGTCAGAGCGCGGCGCGCTGGAATGCGGTCAACGGACTGAACGACGCGCAACTGGCCGACAGGATTCGCGCCGATGGCATCGACGTGCTGATCGATCTTTCGGGGCACACGTCACGCAACCGGCTGCTCATGTTCGCGCGCAAACCCGCGCCGATTCAGGCGAGCTGGATGGGATACCCCGGCACGACGGGTCTGACGGCGATGGACTACTACTTCGCCGATCGCTTCCACGTTCCCGCGCATCACGCGCAAGGACAGTTCGTCGAGAAGATCGCGCACCTGCCGGCCAATGCGCCCTTTCAGCCGGCACGGCTCGCACCGCCCGTCAACGGATTGCCCGCGCTGCATAACGGCTATCTCACGTTCGGCAGTTTCAACCGCATCAACAAACTGCAGCCGCGCGCGATCGCGCTGTGGTCCGAACTGCTTCGCGCACTGCCCGACTCGCGCATGCTGCTCGGCGCGATGCCGCCGGATGCGGGTTGCGAGACGCTCATCGAATGGTTCGGCAAGGAAGGCATTGCGCGTGAACGCCTCGATTTCCGTACGCGCTCGGGCATGCCCGTGTACTTGCAGCAGCACCATCACGTCGATATCTGCCTCGACACCTTCCCGTATTCGGGCGGCACGACCACAGTTCACGCCATGTGGATGGGCGTCCCGACGATCACACTGGCCGGCCGCCTGATGGCAAGCCGTGGCAGTACCGCCGCACTGTCCTTTGCCGGCTTGAGCGACTTCGTCGCGAAAGACAGTGCCGACTTCGTCGCGAAGGGCGTGGCGTGGGCGAACGATCTCACGGGGCTCGCCGAACTGCGCGCGAGCATGCGCAGCCGCTGCGCCGAATCGCCGATGTTCCAGCCGGCCGTGATCGCGGCAGGCCTCTCCGCTTCCTTGCGTGAAATGTGGCGCCGCTGGTGCGCGGGCGTCGCGCCCACCGCACTGGACGTGCAAATGCCCGTCGCAACCGCACGCAACAACCAGGAAAAATCATGAGCAGCCTTCCCGTTCGCCTCATCGAGCCGGTCGTCGACGAACGCATTTTCGTCACGCAGCCGCATCTCGCGCCGCTCGCGGAATTCCTGCCCTATCTGGAAAAAATCTGGAACAGCAAGGTGCTGACCAACGGCGGCCCGTTCCATCAGCAACTCGAAAAGGCGTTGTGCGACTATCTCGGCGTCGAGCATCTCGCGCTGTTCGCCAACGGCACGCTGGCGCTCGTGACCGCGTTGCAGGCGCATCGCGTGACGGGCGAAGTCATCACGACGCCGTATTCGTTCGTTGCGACGGCGCATTCGCTGTTGTGGAACGGCATCAAGCCGGTGTTCGTCGATGTCGATCCGGACACGCTCAATCTCGATCCCGCGAAGATCGAAGCGGCCATCACGCCGCAAACCACGGCGATCATGCCGGTGCACTGCTACGGCCGTCCGTGCGATGTCGAGGCGATCCAGAAAATCGCCGACAACTACAACCTGAAGGTTATTTACGACGCGGCGCATGCGTTCGGCGTGAAGACGCGCGGCGCCAGCGTGCTCAGTCACGGCGATCTTTCCGTGCTGAGCTTTCACGCGACCAAGGTGTTCAACACGTTTGAAGGCGGCGCGATCGTCTGCCCGGACGCGAAGACGAAGCAGCGCATCGATCATCTGAAGAACTTCGGCTTCGTCGATGAAACGACGGTCGTCGCGCCCGGCATCAACGGCAAGATGAGCGAGATCAACGCAGCGTTCGGCTTGCTGCAGCTGAAGCATATCGATGAAGCGCTCGAACGCCGCCGGCAGATCGACGCGAAATACCGCGCGATGCTCGCCGGCGTGAAGGGCGTGCGCTGTCTTGCGCAACCCGGGAGCGCGGACGAATACATCGCAAATCACTCGTACTTTCCGATTCTCGTCACCGACGAGTATCCCGTCGGGCGCGATGCGCTGTTCCAGCATCTGCGCGATCACAACATCTACGCGCGCCGCTATTTCTATCCGCTGATTTCCGAGTTTCCGATGTATCGCGGCCTGCCGTCGGCGCACGCTGCGAACCTGCCGGTTGCCGCCGATGCCGCGCGCCGCGTGCTGTGCCTGCCGATTTATCCCGCGCTCGAAGATCACGACATGGAACGCATCGTCGGCCTGATCGCGCAGCCGCAATCCTGAACATGAAGATGGATATTTTCCTGCGCGAGATCGAAGCCGCCGATCTGCACGCGATCACCGCATGGCGCGCGGATCGCGAAGTGGTCGACGCGCTCGTCGGCAACTTCCGGCACGTGAACGGCGACATCGACCGGCGCTGGTACGACGCGTATCTCGCGAGCCGCGCGAACAACGTGCGCCTCGCGATCTGTCTGCGCGAAACCGGTCAATGCGTCGGCGTCGTCTATCTGCTGAATATCCACTGGGTGAACCGTTCAGGCGAGTTCGGCATCCAGATCGGCGATGCGGCGGCGCGCGGCCGCGGTATCGGCGAAGCGGCGACGCGACTCATGCTGCAACACGCGTTCGCGGATCTCAACTTGCGCCGCGTCCAGCTGACGGTGCTGGCGGACAACGCGCGCGCCATCCGTCTTTACGAGCGCATCGGCTTCCGGCACGAAGGCGTGCAGCGCGAAGCGATTTTCAAATGCGGACGCTACGTCGATCTGCTGATGATGGCGACGCTCGCCAGCACGAAGGACTAAGCCATGGACATGACCACGTTCGATCACGGTCTCGCGAAGCAAGGCTGGATCGTTTTCCCCGATGCGCTCGACGCCGGTCTCGTCGACCGTCTGCGTCGCGATTGCCTGAAATGGGTCGATATCTGCACGGGCTACCAGGTCGCGAGCGGCATCAACGCGAATGGGGACGGCACCGCGCATCACAGCATCGGCGCGAACGACAGCATCGACGAGTATGTCGGCATGCATCTGTTTCATCCGTGGCTCGAACATTTCTTCGCGGGCAAGCCGTACATCCTGCACGCGTGCAATCCCGTGGGCGGCGTTCCGCGCGCGCAGAACTATGTGCATCGCGTGCATCGCGATGTCGCGACGTTCATTCCGAACTTCAATCTGCGCATGAACATGCTCGTGATGCTCGACGACTTCACGATCGAAAACGGCGCGACGCAAGTGCTGAGCGGCTCGCACGTTCAGAACGAACAGCCCGACGACGCGACCTTCGCCGCGGGCGCCGAATATCTGACGGGCCGCGCCGGCTCAGTCGTGCTCTTCAATTCGTACTTGTGGCATCGCGGCACGCTCAATACGACGGCGCGCAACCGCGTCGCACTGACACTCAGTTACGGGCCCGCGTTCGTGAAGCCGCAGATGGACTACGCGCGGCTCATCGGCGAGGAGCGCGGTGCGCAACTCGCGCCGCTGACGCGCCAGGTGCTCGGCTTCAATTCGCGCGTGCCGGTGAGCCTGTCGGAATGGTATCGGCCGCGCACTGAAAGACTCTATCTGCCCGATCAAGGCTAACTTAACCGGGCAAGACCCGACCAGACACAGAAGGCAAGCGATGCGTGACTACAATGCCGAGGCCCAGTCCCGGCCCGACAAGCGATACGACTACAACTTCGACGAGATCGTGCGCGACTACATGATGAAGCGCTTCGCGCCGCATTTCGCGCCGGGCGCAGCACTCGAACTCGGCTGCCACGAGGGCCGCTCGACGACGCTGATCGCGCAACACTTCGACGATCTCACGGTGATCGAAGCGTCGTCCGATGCCATCGCCATCGCGCAGCGCAATTCGCCGGACCGCGTGCGCTTCATCAATGCGACGTTCGAAGAAGCGAATCTGGACCGCAAGTATCAATCGATCTTTCTGATCAACACGCTGGAGCATCTGGAAGAAACCGGTCCGGTGCTGCGCAATATCCACGACTGGCTCGCTCCCGGCGGACACTTCTACGTGCTCGTGCCGAACGCCGACGCGCCTTCACGGCAGATCGCCGTGCAGATGGGGCTGATCGCGTCGAACAACGCGGTGACGCCGGGCGAATGGGCGCACGGGCATCGCCGGACGTATTCGTTCGATACGCTCGAAGCCGATGTGCGCGCCGCGGGCTTCAAGGTCGAACAGCGCGGCGGCCTGATGTTCAAGGCGCTCGCCAACTTCCAGTTCGATCGCGCGCTCGAAGCGGGCATCATCGACGAAAAATATCTCGACGGCATTTACAGCCTCGGCATGATCTATCCGCAGATGTGCGCGAGCATTTACCTTATCTGCGGCAAATGAAAGTCGCGATCATGCAGCCTTACTTTCTGCCCTATATCGGCTACTTTCAGCTGATCGGGGCAGTGGACGTGTTCGTCGTTTATGACAACATCAAGTACACGAAGAAAGGCTGGTTCAATCGCAATCGCTTTCTGCAAAACGGCGGCGACGCGTATTTCAGCATTCCGCTCGTCAACGATTCCGATTCGCTCGATGTCGTCGAGCGCGCCATCGCGCCTTCGTTCGACCGGCTCAAACTGCTCAATCAGATGCAGGGCGCATATCGGCGCGCGCCGCATTTCACGCAGGGCTTCGAATTGCTGCGCGAATGCGTCGAGCATGAAGAGCGCAATCTCTTTCATTTCCTGCATCACTCGATTCGCGCGACGGCCAGCCGGCTGTCGCTCGACACGCGGATCGTCGTTTCATCGACGTTGCCGATAGACCATTCGCTTCGCGCGCAGGACAAGGTGCTGGCGATCTGTGGCGCACTCGGCGCGACGACGTATATCAACGCGATCGGCGGAACCGCACTTTATTCGGCGCCGGATTTTGCCGAACGCGGAATCGATTTGCGCTTTTTGAAACCCCGCCCGCTCGAATACCGCCAGTTCGACGCCCCGTTCGTCCCCTGGCTTTCGATTCTCGACCTGCTGATGTTCAATCCGGCCGACGAAGTGAAAGCCATGCTTGGGGAATTCGATCTCGTGTAAGCCGTCCCGCGCGGCCGGCCGTCCGGGCGTTTCTTACGCGTCCGGCAGGCCGCTCCGGAGGCCGTGCGGAACATTTGTCTGAAAAATTTCCGGATTGCCCGAAATCGCGCCTAAAGTTTTGTCCGACCGCCGCCGAAAACCTAAACAAGCGGCCAAACAACTAGCCGCCTCGACCAGAATCGGCGTTGTTTCAGATACAAGCGCCAGGCCCTTGGAGAAAGAAAATGATCGGTATCAATAGCAATATCAACTCGCTGGTCGCCCAGCAAAACCTGAACGGCACGCAAAGCGCACTGTCGTCGGCCATTACGCGCCTTTCGTCGGGCAAGCGCATCAACAGCGCAGCAGACGACGCAGCCGGCCAGGCAATCGCTTCGCGCATGACCTCGCAGATCAACGGCCTGAACCAGGGCGTGTCGAATGCAAACGACGGCGTGTCGATGACGCAAACGGCATCGAGCGGTCTGAGCCAGATCACCGACAACCTCCAGCGTATCCGCCAGCTGGCCGTTCAATCGGCTACCGGCTCGCTGTCGCCGAGCGACCAGACCGCGCTGCAAAAGGAAGTTGCACAGCGTATCGCTGAAGTGAACCGCATTGCATCGCAAACGACCTACAACGGCACGAACGTGCTGGACGGTTCGGCAGGCGTGGTGAACTTCCAGGTCGGCGCGAACGTCGGCCAGACCATCTCGGTCGATTTGAGCCAGAACGTGTCGTCGGCCAAGATCGGCGGCGGTTTCGCTCAATCGGGCACGGCTATCGGTTCGATCACGGGCCTGAGCCTCGACGCAACGGGTGCGGCAACGACCGGCACGGCAGCGATCACGACGATCAACGTGCTTGCCGACGGCAAGGGCGGCTTCACGTACACGGACCAGAACAACCAGGCGATCTCGTCCGGCGTGGCAACCGCCTCGGAACTTTCCGTGACGGCTGCTTCGGGCACGACCGCTGGTTCGATCGCGTTCAAGACGCCGACGGCAGCAACGGCCGCGCAAACCACGCAGCTCGCGTCGCTCAACTCGAACAACAAGCCGCCGCTCGTTTCGGCAATCGACATCAGCACGACCGATGGCGCGAACGGCGCGATCGAAGCAATCGACAACGCACTGAACTCGGTGAACAGCATCCAGGCTAACCTGGGCGCCGCGCAAAATCGCTTCACGTCGATTGCAGCAACGCAGACGCAACAGGCGACGAACCTGTCCTCGGCGCAATCGCAGGTCACCGACGCGAACTTCGCACAGGAAACCGCGAATCTGTCGAAGGCTCAAGTGCTGCAACAAGCTGGTATCTCGGTGCTGGCTCAAGCGAACTCGATGCCCCAGCAGGTTCTGAAGCTCCTCGGCTAAGCATCGCCGGCAGCGCAGCAAGCGGCGCGCGTTCTCAGTACGATGCGCGCCGGATGTAACAGTAGTCGCAACAGAAACATCGCAGTCAGCGCCCGGGGAGCTCGTCTCCCTGTGCGCGTTTCCGGGAGATGACGACTCCCGCCCCATTCGAACGATCGCGAACACGCAACGACCGGAGTACACATGACCACCGTAGCAACGACAACGGGTTCCACTGTCGATCCGACGAGCGCCGTACAGCAGGCCGCACAGTCGATCATCAGCGGATCCACGAATTCGACGATGGACGTGAATTCGCTCGTCAGCGCGATCGTCAACGCGAAGGTCGCAGGCCAGACCGACGCGCTCAACAGCAAGAAAACCGCTGACAACACCCAGCTCACCGCGATCGGCACGCTGAAGTCCGTGCTTTCGCTGCTGCAGAGTTCGATCGCGAACCTCGCCAACGGCAAGATGCTGGGTTCGTTCACCGCCACCGCCGACGGCAAGGGCCTTACTGGCAGCGCCGACACCACCGCGGTCGCGGGCAGCTACGCGGTGAAGGTGACCAATATCGCGTCGGCTCAATCGCTCACGTCCGGCGTGTTTTCGAAGACCGACAATCTCGGCACCGGTTCGATCACGCTGACGGTCGGCGGCAAAGCGAGCACGATCAAGCTCGACAGCAGCAACAACACACTGCCGGGCATCGTGTCCGCCATCAATTCGGCGTCCGACAACCCCGGCGTCACGGCGACCATCGTCAACGGCACGGATGGCGCGCACCTCGTGCTGCGCTCCTCGTCGACGGGACTTTCCAATGCAATCAACATATCCGTCAACGCGGATGACAGCAGCTCGGCGATCAACAAGCTCGCGGTGACGTCGTCGACCACGACGACCGATCCCGATCCGAGCGATTCGACCAAGACCATCACCGTTCCCGAGCACACGACGATCGACGCCACGAATGGCTGGACCCAGTCGAGCGCGGGCGTGGACTCGCATCTGACCATCGCGGGGACGCCGGTCACGAGCGCCAGCAACACCGTCAAGGAAGCCGTCACGGGCGTCTCCATGACGCTCACGGCGGATTCCGTCGGCACCACGCAGACGCTTACGATCGGTCAGGACATCGACGGCCAGAAGACGACCATCGACGCGTTCGTCACCGCGTATAACAACTTCATCAGCACGGCCTCGTCGCTGACCTCGTTCGATTCCACGCAGGCGGCAGGCTCGCAGGGCGGCGTGCTGCTCGGCGACTCGATGATGAACACGATCAAGAACACGATCGCGAGCACGATCAGCAAGGCGATCGGATCGGGCACGGGCAAGGTCAACCTCGCGTCGATCGGCATCGCGCTGCAACCCGACGGCTCGCTCAAGACCGACGAAACCGCGCTCACCGATGCGCTCACGAACGGTTCGAACAAGGTCGCGTCGCTGTTCAATTCGACCGACGGCGTGGCCGCGCAACTCAACAACAGCCTGACGTCGTTTCTCGCGACGGGCGGCATCATCGACACGCGCACGACCGCGCTCAATGCCGATCTGAAGAGCATCGCGGATCAGCAGACGCAACTCACCAGTTATACGCAGCAACTGACGACGTCGTATAACCAGCAGTTCACGGCGCTGAATACGCTCATGTCGTCGATGGCGACTCAGGGCAGCTACCTGACGGCGCTGTTCGGCGGCACCAACAGCGCGGGTGCGCTGGCCACGAACGCCAAGTAACGCGCAGGCATTGGAACCCACCATGAACCAGAATGAATTGATTCAGAACGCCTGGGCGTTGACCGAAGCTATCGAAGAAGCGGTCGGCAAGGAAGACTGGGCGCGGGCGGCTGATCTCACGCAGGCGCGCGCGCCGCTGGTGATGGCGCTCGAGGCCGAGCAGCCGGCGGACGCGCTTGCGGTCATCCGCAAGATTCAGGCAAGCATCGATGCGGTCGCCGCGCGTGCTGGGACGGCGCAGGTGGCGCTTTCGACGACGTATCGGCGCTCGATGGATGGGGCGAAAGCTGCGAGCCGGTATCAGCAGGCGGCGCGGTTCTAAAGTTTCCTCATTTCGCGCCGATAACCTTTATAAGAACAACAAGAACAACGCGCCGGTTTTCGCGGCGCGCTGCTTCGCTCTTCGATGCCCGCCTTGGCGGGCATTTTGTTTTGCGGGGACGGCTGGAGCGGTTTCACCGCCCAAGCGTCAACACGAGATAAGCCGCATACAACACGCCATTCCCGAGCAACGCCCAGAGCACGACGCCATTCGGCTTCGCATTGAATCTGAGCCACGCCGCCGCCGCTAGCGTGATCAACACGCCCGTCAGCACTTCGACCCGCGGCTCCCAGGGCGTCAACATGATGCCGATCCCCGGCAGCAGCGTGCCCTGAAACACCATCGCCCCGGTGATATTCCCGAACGCCAGCGTGTCCTTCCCTCTGCGCGCCCACAGAATGCTGTTCACCTTCTCGGGCAGTTCGGTGGCAATCGGAATGATGATGAGCGACAGCAACAGCGCCGAAATTCCGAGCGCATGCGACACGCCCTCGACGCCGTGAATGAACCCCTTCGCGCCGCCGACCAGCAACACGATGCCGACGAGAAACTGCAGCATGATCGTGCCGAACGTGGTCTTCAAACCGAGGCGCGACGCGAACAACGCCTCGGGCGCCTCCGTCCCGTGCCCGCCCTCGACGAGCTTCGCCGAAGCCTTGAACGTCGAAATCACATACACGACATAAAGCGCGACGAGCCCCGCCGCGAACAACGCGCGCACCTGCCACGCATGATGCGGCACGAACATCGCCGCACAGGCAATCAGGAACGCGAACAGGAAGAAGTTGAGATCGCGCACGAATCCGCTACGCTCCGGCATGATCCTGCCGTTCAAACCACGCGACTTGAGAATCGCGACCGTCATCAGGCAAGTGGAAAGCGTCGCGAGCATCAGCGGCGCGCCGAGAATCGCCCCAACGCCGATTTCCTCGTTGACCGCACGGCTCGGCGTGCCGCCAAGCAGCGCGATGATCGGCACCGTCGTTTCCGGCAAAGCCGTGCCGACCGCCGCGAACAGTGACCCGGTCACGCCTTCGGAAATGCCGAGCCGCTCGCCGAGATGTTCCAGCGCATTCGTGAATAGCTCCGACGCGATCAGAATGATCACGAGCATCAGCGCGAGTTCGACAAAGAGCATCGTCATGCGGCACCTCGCATCGATGAATGCGACGGGCGCGCAAGCGTGCGCGAAAGACGGGGAGGATGTTTTAGTTGTGGGGACACGATGATTCCACGGCCGGACGTCAAGCGAACCACGATGCGCCACGCGCCGTCCGACCAAGAACGACATAGCGCATCGATGGTCTCGCCAAACCGTTCCGGTCGAACGCGCCACGGCAGCAGGGCCGAGGATGTTGACGCGTTCTCCTTCGCACGCGAAGGAAGGCTACTCCCCAAAGACGGCGCAAGTTTAGCCTGATGCGGCCGGTTTCGGCAAGCCGCGCGCACGCGAGGCAAAGTGTCATGAATAAGCGTATGCCGATCGAATCGTTGTCGGCGGCGCGGGCATTCGCTAATCTAGCCGCGCCGGGCGCGCCGCTTGCTCCGCGCCCCAGCGATTCGCAAACAACAATGAAACGCAGTGTGACCACGAGGTCACGGGAGATCTCATGCGCCTGAAACTCTTCGCCGCAGCCGCCATGCTCGCCGCGCCGATGCTCGCGATGTCCAAGCCGCTCACCGTCTGCACCGAATCGAGCCCGGACGGCTTCGACGTCGTGCAGTTCAATTCGCTCGTGACGACCAACGCGTCGGCGGACGTCATCTTCAACACGCTCGTCTCCTACGACGAAGCCGCCAAAAAAGTCGTGCCCTCGCTCGCGGAAAAGTGGGACGTGAGCAGCGACGGGCTGAGCTACACCTTCCATCTGCGCCCGAACGTCCAGTTCCAGACGACCGATTACTTCAAGCCGACACACGCGCTCAACGCTGACGACGTCGTGTTCACGTTCGAGCGCATGCTGTCCGACAGCAATCCGTGGCACAAGATCGCCGGCGCAAGCGGCTTTCCGCACGCCCAGTCGATGGGCCTCGTGAAGCTCATCAAAGCCGTCACGAAAGTCGATGACCAGACCGTGAAGTTCGAACTCAACGAGCCGAACGCGACCTTCGTGCCGATCCTCACGATGGGTTTCGCATCGATCTATTCGTCGGAGTATGCGGACAAGCTGCTCAAGGCGAATCAGCAGGTCGATCTGAACAGCAAGCCGATCGGCACCGGTCCGTTCGTGCTGAAGAGCTACACGAAGGACTCGGTGATCCGCTACGACGTCAATCCGTCCTACTGGGGCCCGAAACCGAAGGTCGACCGCCTGATCTACGCGATCACGCCCGATGCGTCCGTGCGCGCGCAGAAGATCAAGGCGGGCGAATGCCAGATCGCGCTGTCGCCGAAGCCGCAGGACGTGCTCGATGCGAAGAAGGACAAGTCGCTCAAGGTCAGCGAGGCGCCCGCGTTCATGACGGCGTTCGTCGCGCTCAACACGCAGAAAAAGCCACTCGACAATCCGAAGGTGCGTCAGGCGATCAACATGGCGTTCGATCGCACGACCTATATGAAGACCGTGTTCGAGAACACCGCGACGGCCGCCGTGAATCCGTATCCGCCGAATACATGGAGCTATGACAAGAACGTCGCGGCGTACAGGTATTCATCGGCCGACGCGAAGAAGCTGCTCGCCGACGCAGGCTTTCCCGACGGCTTCGAAACGACGATCTGGGTGCGTCCGAACGGCAGCGTGCTGAATCCGAATCCGAAAGCGGGCGCCGAGTTGCTGCAGGCCGATCTCGCGAAGATCGGCGTGAAGGCGCAGGTGAAGGTGATCGAATGGGGCGAGCTGATCAAGCAGGCGAAGCAGGGTCAACACGACATGCTGTTCATGGGCTGGGCGGGCGATAACGGCGACCCGGACAACTACATGTCGCCGCTTTTCAGTTGCAACGCGGTGAAGTCGGGCATCAACTTCGCGCGCTATTGCGACCCGCAACTCGACAAGCTCATCGCCGATGGCAAGTCGACGGCCGATGTCGCGAAACGCACGAAGTCGTATGTCGACGCGCAGAAGATCATCCACGATCAGGCGCTGTGGATTCCGCTCGTCTATCCGACGGCGGCGGCGCTCACGCGCGCGAACGTCAGCGGTTACAGCGTGAGTCCGTTCGGGCGCGTGAACTTCGGCGGCGCATCGGTGCAGTGAACGAAGTCAGGCCGGCGCAAAGCGCATCACGCCATCGTCGCCGGCCTGACGCTTGAACGTGCCATCGAGCCAAAGCAGATTCAGATGCGCGAGCGCTTCGCCGAGCGCGAATGTCATCTGATGAATGTCGAGTTTGCGTTTGAACATGATCGGCACGATATCGGCGGCGCTGCAGGGCTTCTGCGCGCACGCCTCGCGCACTTCCGCCAGCCGCGCGCGATGATGCTCGCGCAATTGCCCGATGCGCGTCTGCACGCCGCGAAACGGCTTGCCGTGCGAAGGCAGCGCGAGCGTATCGGCAGGCATCGATTCGTAGCGGCCGAGCGATTCGAGATAGAGCGCGAGCGGATTGCCTTCCGGCTCGACAGCGAACACCGAGACGTTCGTCGAGATGCGCGGCAACACCATGTCGCCGGAGATGAGCAGTTTGTCGGCGGCGCAGAAAAGCGCGCTGTGTTCCGGCGAGTGGCCGTAACCCGACACCACTTCCCAATCCCGCGCGCCGATGCGGATCACATCGCCATCGCGGATGCGCCGGTATTCGGCGGGCATCGACGGCACGAGCGTCGGGTAATAGCTGTCGCGCTTGCGCAATGCATCGAGCGACGCTTCGTCGGTCAGGCCGTGCGACGCGAAATGCGCCGCCGCGCGCTCGCCGCCCGCGTTCGAGCCGTCGCCCGCGGCCATCACGCGGCCCATCGCGTATTCGCCGAGTGAAATCCACAGGCGCACGTTCCAGCGCGCCTGGTCGCCGCCCTTGCAGATCCAGTCGGCCAGGCCCAGATGGTCCGGATGGCAATGCGTGACGATTACGCGCAGCACCGGCAGGCCGTCGAGCACGCTGTCGAACACGCGCTCCCAGTTGGCGCGGATCGTGTCGCTCGAAATGCCGCAATCGACGACGGTCCAGCCCTTCACGCCGTCGATCTCGTCGGCAAGCAGCCAGAGGTTGATGTGATCGAGCGCGAACGGCAGCGGCATGCGCAGCCAGAACACGCCCGGCGCCACTTCCCTGACGCCGCCCGGTTCGGGCAACGCGTCCGCGAAAACATAATCGAGCTGGTGTTCGAGTGCGTTCATTCGGTGCCTGTCTCCGGGTTTGCGCCGCGTTGCAATTTGGCGAAGTTGACGATAACGTAAACGTCCATTCTAACGTTGCGCGCGCATTTGCGCTGCCGGCCGGCAATGACTCAACCGACGCATTACACGATTACCGAACTGGCGCGCGAGTTCGACATCACGCCGCGCGCGATTCGCTTCTATGAAGATCAGGGTCTGCTCGCGCCGAAACGCGCGGGCGCGAACGGTCTGCGGCGCGTGTATTCGCCGCGCGACCGCACGCGGCTGAAGCTCACGCTGCGCGGCAAGCGGCTCGGCTTCACGCTGTCGGAAATCCGCACGCTGCTCGATCTCTATGATTCGCCGACCGGCTCGGCCACGCAACTGCAGGCTTTCGTCGATACGATCGCCGCGCATCGCGAAGTGCTCGAACGTCAGCTGGAAGACCTGAACACCACGCTCGCCGAACTCGCCGCGTATGAGGAACAGGGCCGCGCGCTGATCGCCGCGGGCACGGACAAGCGCGTCCGCAAACCCAAAGCGGCATGACGTGACTTCCCCACACGAAGCGCAGGGTCGACATGAATCACTTTCCCAAGCTGCTCTCGTCGCAAATCGGCTTCGACGTCGCCAAGACGATACTCGAAGGCTTCGAGCATCATTACCGCGTGTTCCGCGAAGCCGCGATCGAGGCGAAGGCGCTGTTCGAGCACAGCGAATGGCTCGCGCTGCAGCAACTCGCGCGCGACCGCATCACGTCGTATGACGATCGCGTCGAGGAATGCGTCACGCTGCTGGAGGACGAATACGACGCCGAAAATATCGACGACGATATCTGGCAGCAGATCAAGCTGCATTACATCGGCTTGCTGACGACGCATCGGCAGCCGGAATGCGCCGAGACGTTCTTCAACTCGGTGTGCTGCAAGATTTTGCATCGCTCGTACTTCAACAACGATTTCATCTTCGTGCGGCCGGCCATTTCGACCGAATACATCGAAAACGACGAGCCCGCCGCAAAGCCGACCTATCGCGCGTATTACCCGGAAAAAGACGGCCTCGCCGCCACGCTCGAACGCATCGTCACGAATTTTCAGCTGGAGACGCCGTTCGAGGATTTGGAGCGCGACGTGCAATGCGTGATGCAGGCGATGCGCGATACCTTCGGCGATCTCACGCCCGCGCCGAATTTTCAGATTCACGTGCTTTCGTCGCTGTTCTTCCGCAACAAGGCGGCGTATATCGTCGGGCGCATCATCAACGGCGATGCGCTGCTGCCCTTCGCCATCGCGATCCGGCACACGGCGCCGCGCCTGCTCGCGCTCGATACCGTGCTGCTGTCGCGTGAGCAGGTGCTCATCATCTTCAGCTTCGCGCACTCGTATTTCCTCGTCGACATGGAAGTGCCGTCCGCGTACGTGCAGTTCCTGCGCACCATCATGACGCGCAAGCCGAAGGCGGAAATCTACACGTCGGTCGGCCTGCAGAAGCAGGGCAAGAATCTGTTCTACCGTGATCTGCTGCACCATCTGTCGCATTCGAGCGACAAGTTCATCGTCGCGCCCGGCATCAAGGGGCTCGTGATGATCGTCTTCACGCTGCCTTCGTTTCCGTACGTGTTCAAGCTCATCAAGGACGCGTTTCCGCCGCCGAAGGAAACCACGCGGCAGAAGATCCAGGACAAGTACCAGCTCGTGAAGCGCCACGATCGCCTGGGCCGCATGGCCGATACGCTCGAGTATTCGAGCGTCGCGCTGCCGGTCGCGCGCCTCGACGATGCGCTCATCCGCGAACTCGAAAAGGAAGCGCCTTCGATGATCGAGTACGAAGGCGACCGGCTCGTCATCAGGCATGTGTATATCGAGCGCCGCATGGTGCCGCTCAATCTGTTCCTGCAGAATGGAAGCACTGACGACATCGAGCACGGCATCAAGGAATACGGCGACGCGATCAAGCAGTTGATTCAGGCCAACATCTTTCCCGGCGACATGCTGTACAAGAACTTCGGCGTGACGCGGCATGGTCGCGTGGTGTTCTACGACTACGATGAAATCGAGTATCTGACCGATTGCAACGTGCGCCGCGTGCCGCCGCCGCGCAACGAGGAAGACGAACTGTCGGGCGAACCGTGGTATACCGTCGGTCCGCACGATATCTTTCCCGAAACGTACGGCACATTTCTGCTCGGCGATCCGCGCGTGCGCGAAGCGTTCATGCGCCATCACGCGGATTTCTTCGATCCCGCGCTGTGGCAGCAACACAAGGAACAACTGCTGCGCGGCGAACTCGCCGATTTCTTTCCCTATGACCGGGACGTCCGATTCTGCATCCGTTATCCGGAGCGTTTCGGCGAGTCCGGCCGACCGGACGCGCGTGCCGCCTGACGCATGCCGTCCCGCTTTGACTTTCGAACATGAACCACATTGACGACAAGACTCCGCTTGCCCACCTGTTCGCGAACAATCAGGAATGGGTTCAGCGCAAGCTCGCCGAGGACGGCGAGTTCTTCCAGCGTCTCGCGCATCAGCAAACGCCGGAATATCTGTGGATCGGTTGCGCGGATTCGCGCGTGCCCGCCAACGAGATCATCGGTCTGCCGCCGGGCGAAGTGTTCGTGCACAGAAACATCGCGAACGTCGTCGTGCACTCGGACCTCAACTGTCTGTCGGTGATCCAGTTCGCCGTCGATCTGCTGAAGGTGAAGCACATCATGGTCGTCGGCCATTACGGCTGCTCGGGCGTGGGCGCGGCACTCGTCGGGCGGCGCGTCGGTCTTGCGGACAACTGGCTGCGCCATGTCGAGGACGTGCGCGAAAAGCACGGCGCGCTGCTCGACACATGGCCGATGGGCGACGCGCGGCATCGTCGGCTCGTCGAGCTGAACACGATCGAGCAGACCATCAACGTATGCCGCACGACCATCGTCAACGATGCATGGGCGCGCGGTCAGGAACTCACCGTGCACGGCTGGACCTACGGCGTGCACGATGGCCGCTTGCGCAACATGGGCATGATGATCGGCGCGTCGGAAGAGATCGACCCGGTGTATCAGTCGTGCATCGCCGCAATGAGTCGCAGCGGCGCGCATTCCGCGGAGAACGATGTCCTCGCGTCCGATGCGGCGCGTCTGGGCGACGTTCCCGCCGTCATTCAGGGCGTCATCAAGGAGCTGAAACATGAGTGAGACAAAAACCGATCCCATCGTCATCGTCTCGGCGGCGCGCACGCCGATGGCCGCGTTCCAGGGCGATTTCGCGTCGCTGACCGCGGCGCAACTCGGCGCGGCGGCGATCGCCGCGGCGCGTGAACGCGCGGGCCTCGCGCCCGAACTGATCGACGAGGCGATCATGGGCTGCGTGCTGCCCGCCGGACAAGGTCAGGCGCCCGCGCGTCAGGCCGCGCTCGGCGCGGGGCTGCCGCTTTCCATCGGCTGCACGACGATCAACAAGATGTGCGGCTCCGGCATGCGCGCCGCGATGTTCGCGCACGACATGCTGCTCGCGGGCTCGGTCGACGTGATCGTCGCGGGCGGCATGGAGAGCATGACGAACGCGCCGTACCTGCTGCCGAAAGCGCGCGGCGGCCTGCGCATGGGTCACGCGCAGGTGCTGGATCACATGTTCCTCGACGGCCTCGAAGACGCCTATGAAAAGGGCCGTCTGATGGGCACGTTCGCGGAACAATGCGCTTCGTCGTATGCGTTTTCGCGCGAGTCACAGGACGCGTTCGCGGTCGAATCGCTTCGACGCGCGAAACGGGCGAACGAGGATGGTTCGTTCGAGTGGGAGATCGCGCCGGTGACGGTGCAGGGCAAGAAGGGCGATACTGTCGTCGCGCGCGACGAGCAGCCGTTCAAGGCCAACGTCGAGAAGATTCCGTCGCTCAAGCCTGCGTTCGCCAAGGACGGCACGGTGACGGCGGCGAATTCGTCGTCGATCTCGGATGGCGCTGCGGCGCTCGTGATGATGCGCGAATCGACGGCATCGCGGCTCGGCGTCACGCCGATTGCGCGTGTGGTCGGGCACAGCACGTTCGCGCAGCAGCCGGCGCTGTTCACGACGGCGCCCGTCGGCGCGATCAGCAAGCTCTTCGAGAAGAACGGCTGGCGCGCGGGCGATGTCGATCTCTTTGAGATCAACGAAGCGTTCGCCGTCGTGACGATGGCCGCGATGCGCGAGCATGATCTGCCGCATGACAAGGTCAATGTGAACGGCGGCGCGTGTGCGCTCGGTCATCCCATCGGTGCTTCGGGCGCGCGGATTCTCGTCACGTTGCTGGGGGCGTTGAAGGCGCGCGGGTTGAAGCGCGGGGTGGCGAGCCTGTGTATCGGCGGTGGGGAAGCGACTGCGATGGGGGTCGAGCTGGTTTGAGCGTCGTGGGCCGGGCCGGGGGCGCGCCGGGCCGGCTCACATTCGCGTCATCGAGATGTATCCGGTTCTTCTGTAGTTTCGTGACGCTCGGAGATCGAATCGTCGATATCGGATTTAGGAAAGTTCAGGAGAGCCTCGATGAACTTTACCGGGTCCGGATCGACGGTTTGTCCCATCTGCCGCCGAACCTCGCGTTCGATCTTTCGCTCGATGGCGGCGCGTTGCTGAATTTCCTGAAGTTCTGTTTCGTCATGGTTCCAGGGCTGAACGACTTTGAACATATGGTCCTCCTTGGCTGAAAGGTTTGAGTGGCCTGACCTTATTTCTGTTTAATACAGGAAACCTAATCATTCTCGTGTTTAGGAATTCTCTAAAGTTATCCTCCGCAGCCGCAACGCTACTCGAAGGGGTTCAGCATTTTGACGCCTACCCTCTCGAAGTCTCTGACGTTGCGCGTGACGACCGTCAGGTCGTGAATCAGCGCGGTCGCCGCGATAAGCCTGTCTACGGCAGGCTCCGGGTGCCGCGCTCGAAGACTGCCCCACAACTCTCCGATCGCCCTGTCTACCGGCACGATCCTCCCATCATAGCTGCGCAGAACACGTTTCAGCCACGCCTCCACGATCGCCGCCTGCCGGGCGTCACCCTTGTTACGAAGGGACTCGACACCACGTCGCAACTCACCTACGGTAACGACCGACAGAAATACCACTTCGCGCCGTTGCTGAGCACCGTCGAAAAACGCGCGAACACCTTCGTTCGCGCGCTCTTCCCTTCTGGTCTCGCTGATGACGTTGGTATCAGCCAGAAACATCCGACTCTCCGAAGTTAGCGTGACGATCGAATATGGAGTCGTCACAGTCGATCTTCGGAAAACTCATAAGCGCCCTGATGAAGCCCGCGTTATCCTCATCGCCCAGTATGCCCATCCTCCTTCGCACCTCCTTTTCGATCTCCCAGCGTTGTGCGGCCTCCTTCTGAAGTTCCCGAAGTTCATCGGGGTCGATATTCGACGGTAACGTTCCCTGAATAATCTTGAACATGGTCTGCTCCTCCTGAAAGTTGCGAGCAGCGTGACTTTACTCCGGTTTATCAAGCATCCGTAGTCATCCGAACGATATAGGAATTTTCGACAGCCACTCCCGTCACTGCCTCGCCAACGACATCGCCACGGCGCGCGTGATACCGGCACCAGCGGATAAACATGCCCACGTTCTGGTCTTACGTAATCGAAAGCGCACCACGCGCGACCGCGGGTCGCGCGCTATAGTCGCAAAATCGCCCCTACAAGGAACAGGTCGCTCATGAAAACCGTATTGATCGTCGGCGCGTCGCGCGGCCTCGGCCACGAGTTCGCGCGCGAATATTGCCGCGACGGCTGGCGCGTGCTCGCCACCGCGCGCGACAAGGCCTCGCTCTCCGCGCTCGACGCGATGGGCGCGCAAACCTTCCCGCTCGACGTCACGCAGCCCGAGCAGATCGGCGCACTCGCCTGGCAGCTCGACGAAGAGCGGCTGGACGTGGCGATCGTCGTTTCGGGCGTGTACGGCCCGCGCACCGAAGGCGTCGAAACGATCGGCGCCGACGACTTCGATCAGGTCATGCACACCAACGTGCGCGGCCCGATGCAACTGATTCCCGTGCTTCTGCCGCTCACCGATGCCGCCAAGGGCGTGCTCGCGGTGGTGTCGAGCAAGATGGGCAGCATCGGCGGGGCGAGCGGCACGACCGGCTGGCTGTATCGCGCGAGCAAGGCGGCGCTCAATTCGGCGCTGAAGGTGGCATCGCTGGAATCGCGGCATACGGCCTGCGTCGCACTGCATCCGGGCTGGGTGCGTACGGAAATGGGCGGGCCATCGGCGGCGATCGATGCCGCGCACAGCGTCTCGGGCATGCGCGCGGTGATCGCGGAAGCGGGCGCGATGCGCGACGAATTCAACGGCAGCTTCGTCCAGTACGACGGCACGAAGCTCGAATGGTGAAACTGGAGTGAATGTGACTTATCAGGTACACGGCGTTTCCGCATCGGGCAACTGCTACAAGGTTCGCCTCGTCCTCGAACAACTCGGCCTGCCTTACGCGTGGCATGAAGTCGACATGATGAACGGCGCGACCCGCACCGACGACTTCAAGCGGCTCAATCCGAACGGCAAGGTTCCGGTGCTCGTGATCGACGACCAGACCACGCTCTCCGAATCCGACGCGATCCTCTGCTATCTCGCCGACGGTTCGCCGCTCATGCCCACCGACCGGCTCGAACGCGCGCAAGTGCTGCAATGGATGTTCTTCGAGCAGTACAGCCACGAACCGTTCGTCGCGGTCGCGCGCTTCATCCTGCAATTCCAGAAGCGACCCGACGACGCGCGTCTGCCCGACAGGATCGCCGGTTCGTATCGCGCGCTCGACGTGATGGAGCAGCATCTCTCGACTCGCGCGTATTTCGTCGGCGAGCGCTACACCGTCGCCGATATCGCGCTCTACGCGTACACGCACGTCGCGGATGAAGCGAACGTCGATCTGGCACGCTATCCGGCGATCCGCGCGTGGCTCGAACGCGTGCGCAGCCAGCCGCGCCACGTCGAGATGCCGGGCGTCGATCAATGAAGCCGGTGGACTGTCCCTGCGGCGGCGCCGCGCCCGAGCAGCGCCCGAATGCGCGCGCGCCGCGCTACGACGCCTGCTGCGGCCGTTTCATCGAAGGCGGCGAAAAGCCCGCCAATGCGATGCAACTGATGCGTTCGCGCTACACCGCCTACGTGCTCGGCGACACGGCGTACCTGCGCGCGACGTGGGCCGAATCGACTTGTCCGCCCGATCTCGACGCCTCCGACGCGAACACGCGCTGGCTCGGCCTGCAGATCAAACGCCACACGTGCATCGACGACGATCACGAGGAGGTCGAGTTCGTCGCGCGCTACAAGGCCGGTGGGCGGGCGTATCGGCTGCATGAAGCCAGCCGTTTCACGCGCAATGCCGCCGGAAACTGGATCTACGTCAACGGCGACATTAAAGAAAAGTAAATATGTCTTTAAAAAATATGCGATTACACGCGGTATTAATTTCCTAAGAATTTCCTTTCAGATTAAACAGTTACGGGGTACCACTTATTGTGCAGTGCAATTTTGAACGGGTAATCTCTGTTCACGTCAGGGCGCAGTCATTCCCGTGCCCGGACATTCGCAGCGAAGCCCCGTTTTGAAGCCAATTGTCATGCCTTTTCAGGGCATGACTCCCGGAACCCGCAGCCGATACTGCTCTTCACGAGCAGCGCGTTAGGCTTGTGACTTCAAAAAAGGGGCCACGCCGTTTCAACGCCCTATTGGATGCGCAGTCGGAGTTCACGGATGGCGATCAGAACCTGGTTGGTCGGATGCAGCATGGTGTGCGCGCTCGCGACGTCGCTCGTCACGTCCGCCGTGCGCGCCGAGCCGATCGGCGGCGTGCGTCAGTCCGAAGGTCTCCAGGCACCCGCATTCGGTCAGACGCTTTCCCAGATTCCCGATTCGCTCGACGCCGGCCTGCCCGCCGTCGCGAATGGTCTGAACGAAGCCGTCATCCAGATTCCCGAAGCCGACATCTCGCTCGAAACCACGGTGTTCAAGCCGGACGGCGCCGGCCCGTTCCCGATGATCGTCTTCAATCACGGCAAGCTCCCCGGCGACTCGCACGCGCAACAGCGCAATCGTCCGGTCGCGCTCGCGCGTGAATTCGTGCGTCACGGTTATGTGGTCGTCGTGCCGAATCGCCGCGGCTTCGCGGGCTCGGGCGGCGATTACACCGGCCACGGCTGCAACGTCGAAGCGAATGGCTTCGCGCAGGCGCAGGACGTCGCCGCGACCGTCGCGTACATGAGCGAGCAGTCGTATGTGGACAAGACGCATATAGTCGTGGCGGGCACGTCGCATGGCGGCCTGACGACCATCGCCTACGGCGCGCGCGATGTCGTCGCGGCGCCCGGCGTGCGCGGCCTCATCAATTTCTCCGGCGGCCTGCGTCAGGACGAATGCGCGGGCTGGCAAAAGAATCTCGTCAACGCGTTCGGCTCCTACGGCGAACACGTGCGCCTGCCCTCGCTGTGGCTCTACGGCGACAACGATTCGGTCTGGCAAGGCGATCTGTCCGCTCAGATGTTCACCGCGTACACGTCGCACGGTGCGCGCGCGAACATGGTCGATTTCGGCACCTACAAGAACGACGCGCATCGTCTCGTCGGCGATCGCGACGGCGTGCAGGTCTGGTGGCCGCGCGTGAAAGCCTTCCTCGCGCAGATCGGCATGCCCACGTCCGTGCAGTATCAGGTCAGCGAGCCGCGCATGCCGAAGGCGACCAACTTCGCGGATCTCGATTCGGTTCAGGCCGTCCCCTACGTCGATGAAAACGGCCGCGCCGGATATCGCAACTTCCTCTCGCAGTATTCGAGCCGTGCGTTCGCGGTGTCGGATTCGGGCGCGTGGTCCTGGGCCGAAGGCGGCGACGATCCGATGGCCGTCGCGGTCGCGAGTTGCCAGAAGCAAAGCGCGGATCCGTGCCGACTCTACGCGGTGAACAACCGCATCGTCTGGAACGATCAGGCTGCCGAGACGCAGACGGCGTCGCGCTGAACGGCGCCCTTTCCCGCTTTTCCTGCTTTCTTCAGACGCCGGCCATGCGCCGGCGTTCGCTTTTGCCGAGCCCGCATCTTCCGCGCCAATCCGACGACAACGCTTCGAAATGCGCGAAGTTACGTGCGATAGCGCGTTTTCGCATTTCCATTGCGCGCGCACGCATGGCCAAAAAACCTTCCGAATACGGAAGCTTGCGCCTCTTTTAGGGATAATTGACTCGCGCAGTTTTCCCCAGCAACGCAAGCGTCCAGGCGCTTGGGAGCCGTTTTTGAACACAGAAGCCAATCAGGACTGGGTTGCCCGCTCGCTCGCGGCCGTGTGGCATCCGTGCACCCAGATGAAACATCACGAGCGCGTGCCGCTCGTGCCGATCGCGCGCGGCAAGGGCGCGTGGCTCTACGATCCGCAGGGCAACCGCTATCTCGATGCGATCAGCTCGTGGTGGGTCAATCTCTTCGGCCACGCGAACGACGACATCAACCGCGCGCTGAAGGATCAGCTCGACACGCTCGAACACGCGATGCTCGCGGGCTGCACGCACGCCCCAGCCGTCGAACTGGCCGAGCGTCTTTCGGCGCTTACGCAGCGCACGCTCGGCCATGCATTTTTCGCGTCGGATGGCGCGTCGGCGGTAGAAATCGCGCTGAAGATGAGCTTTCACTTCTGGCGCAATCGCGGACAGGACGAGAAACGCGAATTCGCCTGCCTCGCGAACAGCTACCACGGCGAAACGATCGGCGCGCTCGGCGTGACCGATGTCGCCCTCTTCAAGGACGCCTACGACCCGCTGATCCGCCACGCGCACGTGGTCGCGTCGCCGGCCGTGGCGGGCGTCGATGCGGCCATCGCCGCGATGCGCGCGCTGTTCGAGCAACGCGCGTCGAGCCTCGCGGCCGTCATCGTCGAGCCGCTCGTGCAGTGCGCGGCCGGCATGGCGATGTACGACGCGTCGTATCTCACGCAATTGCGCGCGTTGTGCGACGAATTCGGCGTGCATCTGATCGCCGATGAAATCGCGGTCGGCTGCGGGCGCACCGGTACGTTTTTCGCGTGCGAGCAGGCCGGCATCTGGCCGGATTTCATCTGCCTGTCGAAGGGCATCAGCGGCGGTTATCTGCCGCTGTCGATCGTCCTGACCCGCAACGCCATCTACGCCGCGTTCTACGACGACGACGTCACGCGCGGCTTCCTGCACTCGCATTCGTACACGGGCAATCCGCTCGCGTGCCGCGCCGCGCTGGCGACGCTCGATCTGTTCGAAAGCGCGAACGTGCTGGCGGAGAATCGACGCAAGTCCGCGTTGCTGCGCGAGGCGTTGCACGCGCACTTCGGCAAGCACGAGCGCGTGAAGAACCTTCGCGAACGCGGCACGATCTTCGCGTTCGATGTCGATATCGACGACAAGACGTTCTCGCGCCGCTTCTTCGCCAACGCACTGAAGCGCGAACTGCTGATGCGCCCGATCGGCACGACGGTCTACATGATGCCGCCGTACATCCTTTCCGACGACGAACTCCTGCTCCTCGCGCAACGCACGCGCGAGACGCTCGACGTCACGCTTGCCGGAGGCGCCGCATGACGCACACTTCGCAAGCGCTCTACGCAACGCTGAAGCAAGGCCTCGCCGATATCGACGCGCGCGGCCTGCGACGCCGCCGCAAGACCATCGACAGCGCGTGCTCGGCGCACATGACGGTCGATGGCCGCGAGATCATCGGCTTCGCGAGCAACGATTATCTCGGCCTCGCCGCGCACGAAGGCATCCGCGCGGCGCTGGCGGAAGGCGCATCGCGGTATGGCGCGGGCAGCGGCGGCTCGCATCTGCTCGGCGGCCATTCGCACGCGCACGCGCAACTCGAAGACGATCTCGCCGCGTTCTCGGGCGGTTTCGTCGACAACCCGCGCGCGCTCTACTTCAGCACCGGCTACATGGCGAACCTCGCGATCATGACCGCGCTCGCCGGACGCGGCACGCTCGTGTTCTCCGATGCGCTGAACCATGCGTCGCTGATCGACGGCGTGCGTCTTTCGCGTGCGGAAACGCAGATTTATCCGCACGCCGATATGGAAGCGCTCGACGCAATGCTCGACGCCTCGCGGGACGAAGCCGCGACGAAACTCATCGTCACCGACACCGTGTTCAGCATGGACGGCGATATCGCGCCGCTCGCGCGTCTCGTCGAACTCGCGGAGAAGTACGGCGCGTGGCTCATCGTCGACGACGCGCATGGCTTCGGCGTGCTCGGCCCGCAAGGACGCGGCGCGTTGGCGCATTACGCGCTGCGCTCGCCGCATCTCGTCTATGTCGGCACGCTCGGCAAGGCGGCGGGTGTCGCGGGCGCGTTCGTCGCGGCGCATGAAACCGTGGTCGAATGGCTGGTGCAGCGCGCGCGTCCGTATATCTTCACGACGGCGTCGCCGCCGGCGGTAGCGCATGCCGTGTCGAAAAGCATCGAAGTCATCGCGAGCGACGAAGGCGATCGACGGCGCGCGCATCTCGCGTCGCTGATCGAAACCACGCGCGCGATGCTCAAGCGCACGCGCTGGATGCCCGTCGATTCGCATACGGCCGTGCAGCCGCTCGTGATCGGCGGCAACGATGAAACGCTGGAAATCGCCGCCGCGCTCGACAAGCACGGCCTCTGGGTGCCCGCGATCCGTCCGCCGACCGTGCCCGCCGGCACCTCGCGCCTGCGCATTTCGCTTTCCGCCGCGCACAGCGAGGACGATCTCGCGCGCCTCGATAACGCACTGAAGACTTTATGAACGCTTTATCGCTATTCGTCGCCGGCACCGATACGGAGATCGGCAAGACGCTCGTCTCCGCCGCGCTGCTGCATGGCTTCGCGCGCGCAGGCCTGCGCGCCGCCGCGATGAAGCCGATCGCCTCGGGCGCCATCGAGCGCGACGGCGTGCTGCACAACGAAGACGCCGATCAGCTCGACGCCGCCGCGAACGTCGCGCTGCCGAATGAAATCCGCACGCCGTTCATGATGCGCGAGCCGATCGCGCCGCATATCGCCGCTGCGCGCGAGGGCATCGCGCTGGATATCGCGCGCATCGTCGAGGCGCATCGCTTCGCCGTGACGCAGGCGGATATCGTCGTGGTGGAAGGCGTCGGCGGCTTTCGCGTGCCGCTCGACGACGCGCACGACACCGCCGATCTCGCGCTCGCGCTGAATCTGCCGGTGGTGCTGGTGGTCGGCATGCGGCTCGGTTGCATCAGCCACGCGCTTTTGACCGTGGAGGCCATCGAGGCGCGTGGACTGAAGCTCGCGGGCTGGGTCGCCAATCGAGTCGATCCGGCTATGCTGTATCCCGACGAAAATATCGCAACGCTCAAACAACACATCAAGGCGCCGCTCATCGGCGTGATTCCGCATCTCCCTTCGCCCGATGCGTCGCGCGCCGCCGATTCGCTCGACATCGACGTTCTGACAGACTCGCTTCATCAAAAGGATTGACCTCATGACACAGCAAATCACCGCTGAGCCGACCGCTCACACCACGTCGCAACCGATGCAGCGCTGGCGCGTCGCCGATGTCGTCGCGCTGTACGACTTGCCGTTCAACGATCTGCTGTATCGCGCGCAGACCGTGCATCGCGAGCATTTCGATCCGAACGCGGTGCAGCTTTCCACGTTGCTGTCGATCAAGACCGGCGGCTGCGAGGAAGACTGCGCGTACTGTCCGCAGTCGGTGCATCACGACACGGGCCTGAAGGCCGAAAAGCTGATGGAAGTCGACGAAGTGCTGAAAGCTGCCGAGGTCGCGAAGAGCAATGGCGCGACGCGCTTCTGCATGGGCGCGGCGTGGCGCAATCCGAAGGATCGCCATCTGGAGCCGATCAAGGACATGATCCGCGGCGTCAAGGCGATGGGCCTCGAAACCTGCGTGACGCTCGGCATGCTGGAGGCGCATCAGGCGCAAGGACTGCGCGATGCGGGCCTCGATTACTACAACCACAACCTCGATACCTCGCCGGAGTTCTACGGCCAGATCATCTCGACGCGCACGTATCAGGATCGCCTCGACACGCTCGAACACGTGCGCGATGCGGGCATCAACGTGTGCTGCGGCGGGATCGTCGGCATGGGCGAATCGCGGCGCGAGCGCGCGGGCCTGATCTCGCAACTCGCGAACATGGAGCCGTATCCGGAATCGGTGCCGATCAACAATCTCGTGCAGGTCGCGGGCACGCCGCTCACCGGCGTCGAGGCGCTCGATCCGTTCGAGTTCGTACGCACGATCGCGGTCGCGCGCATCACGATGCCCAAGGCGATGGTGCGTCTCTCGGCCGGCCGCGAGCAGATGGACGAAGCCTTGCAGGCGCTGTGCTTCGCCGCCGGCGCGAACTCGATCTTCTACGGCGACCAGCTTTTGACGACGAGCAACCCGCAGGCCGAAGCCGACCGCAAGCTGATCGAGCGTCTGGGCATGCGCGCGGAGTCGGCCCAGAATGCCGGCGTCGAAAGCACTGAGCGCTCGTGCGGGCACGGCCACGCATGAAAATCATCTTCTACGAAAAAGGCGCCGATCTCGACGCGTGGCTCGGCGGCCTGCGGCGCGAGCTGCCGGACGCGGATCTGCGCGTGTGGGAGCCGGGCGACACCGCGCCCGCCGATTACGCGATCGTCTGGCGCGCGCCGCACGAACTGTTCGCGAATCGTCCGGACTTGCAGGCGGTGTTCAACCTCGGCGCGGGCGTCGATGCGATCCTCGATGTCGAGCGCAAGGAGCCCGGCACGCTGCCGCCGAACGCGAAGCTCGTGCGTCTGGAAGATACCGGCATGGCGCAACAGATGGTCGAATACGCGACGTACTGCGTGCTGCGCTACCTGCGCCGTTTCGACGAATACGACGCGCTGCAACGCGAAGGCCGCTGGGAAAAACTGCCGCAGCACGCGCGTGAATCGTTCACCGTCGGCGTGCTCGGGCTCGGGGTGCTGGGCGGCGAAGTCGCAAAGGGCTTGCTGAAACTCGGCGTGCCCGTGCGTGGCTACAGCCGCTCGCCGAAGACGATCGAAGGCGTGCAGGTTCATGCGGGCCCGGAACGGCTCGATTCATTTCTCGACGGCGTGAAGGTGCTCATCAATCTGTTGCCGCACACGCCCGACACCGAAGGCATTCTGAACGCGCGCACGTTCGCGAAGCTCGCGCGCGGCGCGTATCTGGTGAACGTGGCGCGCGGTCCGCATCTCGTCGATACGGATCTGATCGCCGCGCTCGACAGCGGCCAGATCGCCGCCGCGACACTCGACGTCTTTCACACGGAACCGCTGCCGCAGGATCATCCGTTCTGGACGCATCCGCGCGTATCGGTGACGCCGCATATTTCGGCGGAAACGCTGCGCGAGGAAAGCATCGTGCAGATCGCCGGCAAGATCAAAGCGCTCGCGCGCGGCGAGCCGATCAGCGGCATCGTCGATTTCAGGCGCGGATACTGAACGCATCGAATCGCATCGCATATAAAGGGAGACAGCCATGATTCCGGCAAAAGTGAAAATCGTCGAAGTCGGGCCGCGCGACGGCCTGCAGAACGAGAAGGAGTTCGTGCCCACCGAAACCAAGATCGAGCTGGTGAACCGGCTTGCGCGCGCGGGCATCGTCAACGTGGAATCGACGTCGTTCGTGTCGCCCAAATGGGTGCCGCAGATGTCCGACGCCGCCGCCGTGATGGCCGGCATCGAGCGCCGTCCGGGCACGATCTACTCGGTGCTGACGCCGAACCTGCGCGGTTTCGAAGGCGCGCTCGAAGCGAAGGCCGATGAAATCGTGATCTTCGGCGCGGCCAGCGAGGCGTTCTCGCAGAAGAACATCAACTGCAGCATCGCGGAGAGCATCGCGCGCTTCGAGCCGGTCGCGAAGGCCGCGAAAGATGCGGGCATGCGGCTGCGCGGCAGCATCTCCTGTGCGCTCGGCTGCCCGTATCAGGGCGAAGTGAGCATCGAATCGGTGGTGGATGTGGTCGAGCGCATGAAGGCGCTCGGCTGCGATGAGATCGACATCGCCGATACGATCGGCGTCGGCACGCCCAAACGCACGCGCGAAGTGCTCGCAGCGGCGCAAAAGGTGTTTCCGCGCGAGCGGCTCTCCGGGCACTTCCACGATACGTACGGACAGGCCATCGGCAATATCTATGCGGCGCTGCTCGAAGGCATCGAGATCTTCCATGCATCGGTGGCGGGGCTCGGCGGCTGTCCGTATGCGAAAGGCGCGACGGGCAATGTCGCGACCGAAGACGTGGTCTATCTGATGAACGGGCTCGGCATCGAGACGGGCATCGATCTGGATCAGCTCGTCGATATCGGCGATTTCATTTCGCGTGCGATCAGCAAGCCGAGTTCGTCGCGCGCGGGCCGTGCAATCTTCACGAAAAAGCGCGACGGCGCGGCCGCCTGTGCATAAAAAGGGAACACGATGACCGACCACTTACCCGATTCCGCGCGCCGCGTCGCCCTTCTGTTGAAGGAACGCGGCCATCCGCACGACGTCGTGATGCTGCCCGAAACCGGCAAGACCTCGGCGGAGGCCGCAGCCGGTCTCGGCTGCGCGGTCGCACAGATCGCCAAGTCGATCCTCTTTCGCCGCAAGGAAGACGACACGCCCGTGCTCGTGATCGCGAGCGGCGCGAATCGCGTCGATGAAGCGAAGGTCGCGGCGCGCGTCGGCGCACTGGCGCGCGCCGATGCGAAGTTCGTGCGTGAGAAGACCGGCTACGCGATCGGCGGCGTGTGCCCGATCGGCCATGCGGTCGAACCCGTCACGCTGATCGACGCAGACCTGCTCGCGCTCGAAAGTCTGTGGGCCGCGGCCGGGCATCCGCACGCGGTGTTCAATCTGTCGCCGCAAGAGCTGATCGAGTTGACCGGCGCGCCGGTCGTCGATGTCGCGCTGCGCGAAACGGCCGAGTCATGACAGACGTGGCGTCGCCGTGCGTGGACGTCTGCCGCATGAATCCGGAAACGGGCTTCTGCGACGGCTGCTTTCGCACCATCGACGAAATCGCCGCGTGGGCTGCCTGCGACGCTGACGAAAAGCGCGCGGTGCTCGCGCGCGTCGAGAGCCGTCGCCAGGGCGCGCGCGTGGTGACCATCGGCGAATCGTTCGAAGCGGTGCTCGCGCTGCCGCCCGAATCGATCAAGCACTTCGCGACGCTCGTCAACGATCTCAACCCCTTGCATCACGACGACGCCTACGCGCGCGCGAGCCGCTTCGGGTCGCTGATCGCGTCGGGCACGCAGCCGACCGCGCACCTGATGGCGATGCTCGCCGCGCACTTCTCGCGCGACGCGCAGCCGCTCGGCCTCGAATTCGGCATCCGGCTGACGCGCGCGGTGAAGGCGCACGACGTGCTCACGATGTTCTGGCGCGTAACCGAAGCGAAGTGGAAAGCGAGTCTGAACGGCGATCTCGTGAAGCTCGAAGGCGGCGCGCGCAACCAGCTCGGCGAAACAGTGATGAAGGCGACGGCGACCATCGTCGTGATGCCAAAGGAGCCGCGCGCGTGAAGGCGCTTCCGGAATCCATGACGGTGTTGGAGCGCGGCTGGCTCTCGTCGAACAACGTGCTGTTCGCAAGCGCTGAAGGCACCGCGATCATCGATACGGGCTACGCGTCGCACGCGCCGCAGACGCTCGCGCTCGTGCAGCGGACGCTGGGCGCGCGCAAGCTCGATCTGATCGTCAACACGCATCTGCATTCGGATCATTGCGGCGGCAACGCGCTGCTTCAGCAAGCCTATCAGTGCGACACGCTGATTCCCGCGAGCGAAGCGCACGCGGTGCGCGACTGGGACGAAGAAGCGCTCACGTTCCGCGCAACGGGCCAGCGCTGCGACCGCTTCGCCTTCACGGGCACGATCGAACACGGCGCGACGCTCGCGCTCGGCGGTCTTCGCTGGAACGTGCTCGGCGCGCCCGGCCACGATCCGCATTCGCTGATGCTGCATTGCCCGGAGATGCGCGTGCTGATCAGCGCCGACGCGCTGTGGGAAAACGGCTTCGGCGTGATCTTTCCCGAACTGGAAGGCGAAAGCGGTTTCGCGGAAGAGCGCGCGGTGCTCGAACTGATCGCGCATCTCGATGTCGATATCGTGATTCCTGGCCACGGCGCGCCATTCACGGACGTCGGGCGCGCGCTCGACGTCGCTTCATCGCGGCTCGATTACCTGCAGGCCGATCCCGCGCGCAACGCGAAGAACGCACTCAAGGTGCTGATCGTCTTCAAGCTGATGGAAGTCCGCGCGATGACGCTCGACGCGCTCGTCACGATGACCGCGCAAGCCCGCGCGATGCGCGCCGCCGCCGACGCGCTCGCGCCATCGGGCGAGCTTCGGAGGCTCATCGAAAAGATCGTCGGGGAACTGGCGCGCGGCGGCTCGGTGAGGGTGAGCGGCGAAACCGTGTCGGCTGCCTGAAGCAAACCGGGCGCACAAAAAGAAAGCCGCTTGTCAGCTACGGCAAGCGGCAGAATCAATTGGACGTGATCAACGTCCAACGTATCGTAACGCGACACCATTTCACGTGCATCGGTGCTTTCCCTACAAAATTTTAACGATCACCTGAACCCGCGTAAGACCCAATGCCGGCGCGGGTTTCAGGGCGCATCGGCCTCGAAGAAGGCGAGCATTTCCGCAAGCAGCAGGTCGGGCTGTTCCTCGGGAATGTAGTGTCCGCACGGCAGCGCGCGGCCGCTCACGTCGCGTGCGACGCGCCGCCATTCGTCGAGCGCATCGAAGCATCGTTCGATCACGCCTTCTTGTCCCCACAGCACGCGCAGCGGACATGCGACCTTCAGACCGCGTTCGAGATCGGCGCGATCGTGCTCCAGATCGATGCTCGCCGACGCGCGATAGTCCTCGCACATCGCGAAGATCGCGCCGGGCGACGCGAGCGCGTCGCGGTACGCCTGCAACGCGTGCGGCGCGAACGGCGCGAGACCCGCGTGCCGATTGCCCATCACGCGGTCGATATAGGCGTTCGGATTGCCGCTGATCAGCATTTCCGGCAGCGGCGACGGCTGAATCAGCAAGAACCAGTGGAAGTACGCGGTCGCGAATGCGCGGTCGGTCGCTTCGTACATCGCGAGCGTCGGCGCGATATCGAGCAGCATCAGGCGATCGACGGCGTCGGGAAAATCCATCGCCATGCGATGCGCGACGCGCGCGCCGCGATCGTGCGCGCAGACGAGAAAGCGCTCGAAGCCGAAGTGGCGCATCACCGCGACCTGATCGGCGGCCATCGCGCGCTTCGAATACGGCGTGTGACGCGCGTCGCTCTTCGGCTTGGCCGATGCGCCGTAGCCGCGCAGATCCGTCGCAATGACGGTGAAGTGTTTCGCGAGATCGCCGGCGCACTTGTGCCAGATCTCGTGCGTTTGAGGATGACCGTGCATGAGGAGCAGCGGCGGCCCGTCACCGCCTTTCATCCCGACGATCTCGACGCCCCCCGCATCGACGCGAAACGGCTCGTAGTCTCCGAAGGACATGGTGTTTTCTTGTTCGTGGCGTTGCGGATCATTGTAGGCGCGGGGGCGCGATCGCTCGCCTGCAAACGCGAAAACCGAAGAATCCCTCGGGAAATGGCGGATATCTCAAAAACAACGGGCTGCTTATAATCGAACGATCGTTCGCTGTCGGCAGTTCGTAGAATGCTTTCAATGCTGCCCGGACACACTCAGGAGATTCGTGCCATGGCCCTGCCCGCCATCCTGCAGCACCTCACGTTGCCCGTCGTCGGCTCGCCGATGTTCATCGTCAGTTATCCGGAGCTCGTGCTTGCGCAATGCAAGGCGGGCATCGTCGGCTCGTTTCCGGCGCTCAACGCGCGCCCCGCCGGGATGCTAGACGAATGGCTCACCCAGATACAAAGCGAGCTTGCCGAACACAAGGCGGCGAATCCCGATGCGGTCATCGGACCGATCGCGGTCAATCAGATCGTTCATCAGTCGAATGCGCGGCTCGAAGAGGACGTGCGCGTGTGCGTCGAGCACAAGGTGCCGATCTTCATCACGAGCCTGCGCGCGCCGGTCAGGGAGATGATCGACGCGGTGCATTCGTACGGCGGCATCGTGCTGCACGACGTCATCAATCTGCGGCACGCGCAGAAGGCGCTCGAAGCGGGCGTGGACGGTCTGATTCTCGTCGCGGCGGGCGCGGGCGGACACGCGGGCACGACCTCGCCGTTCGCGCTCGTCGGCGAAGTGCGGCGCATGTTCGACGGTCCGATCGTGCTGTCGGGCGCGATCGCCAACGGCGGCTCGATTCTCGCCGCGCAGGCGATGGGCGCGGACCTCGCCTACATGGGCACGCGCTTCATCGCGACGAAAGAAGCGCACGCGCCGGAGAACTACAAGCGCGCGATCGTCGATGCCACGGCCGCCGATATCGTCTACACGAACCTCTTCACCGGCGTGCATGGCAATTACATCCGCGAGAGCATCGTCAACGCGGGACTCGATCCGGACGCGTTGCCCGAGTCCGACAAAACCGCGATGAACTTCGCCGAAAGCAAGGCGAAGGCGTGGAAGGACATCTGGGGCGCGGGGCAAGGCGTCGGGCTTATGCAGGACGCGCCGAGCGTCGCGGAGCTGGTTGAGCGTCTGAAGCGCGAGTACGACGACGCGAAGGCGCGCCTCGCGATCGGCTGATTATTTTCGACGCCCGCAAAAAAACACCGCGCACGAAGCGCGGTGTTCTTGTTTGGGCGAACGCGTTTCTTAGAACTTCGCGCGGATGCCGACGCCGAAGGTATCGCCCGACGACAGGTTCGTGTACTTGTCGTTGAGGTACGCCGCGTAGACGTCCGTGCGCTTGGACAGCGGATAGTCGTAGCCGAGCGCCCAGCTCTTGTGCGTCTGGTCGAGGCCGCCGTTGCTGCGCGAGTACGCGTACGACGCCATCACCGTGCCCGGGCCGAGCGGCACCGTCACGCCGCCTTGACCGGTATTGACGTGGAAGGTGCCGGGACCTTCGTAGTCGTTCTTCGTATACATGTACTGCGCGAAGAACTTGACGTACTTCAGATCGTACGACGCGCCCAGTTGCCCGACGCTCTGGCTCTTGTAGCCGGGTGTGGCGAAACCATCCACCGAGGTCAGGTCGCCCGGCGTGTTGTTGAAGTTCACGTACTGATAGACGCCAGTCGCCGCGAACGGGCCGTGGAAGTACAGGAACTGCGCGCTGTACTTCTTCGAGCGCCCATCGCCCGCGTTGTTGCCGAAGCTGTACATGACGCTGCCCGACAGACCGTTGAAGTCAGGCGACGTGTACTGCACGGAGTTGTTCCAGCCCGAATCGCCGATCACGCCCTGATCCGTCCGGTACGTCGGGAACGTGCCCGCGCCGAGGAACACGTGATAGACCATCGGCGAGAAGACGTACGAATCGACGAACGGGTTGAAGAGAATCGTCGAGACGAAGAGTTGCGTCGTCAGGCGGCCCGTCGTGAACGTGCCGATCGGACCTTGAATGCCGACGTACGAGTTGCGCGCAAAGAAGGTGTCGCCCTGGAAGCGCCCGTACTGGCCGTTCTGCGCGCGGAAGAAGCTTTCCAACGTGAAGATGGCCTTGTAGCCGCCGCCGAGATCCTCGGCGCCCTTCAAGCCCCAGTAAGACGTCGACATGCCGCCGCCGCTCACGTTCCACGCGCGATCGCTGCCCGGGAATTTGGTGGCGCCGACCCATTCGTCGACCTGCCCGTACAGCGAAACGCTCGATTGCGCGTGTGCCGCGCCCGCGCTGAAGAGGCCGAGCATCGCTGCGGCGACCGCGGTGGCCTTGACCGTTGCTTTCACCGTAGTCTTCGGCGCACGGTTGACGGTTGACTTCATGAACTCTCCTGTCTTTTGTCGAAAATTGAAAGCTTGGCGGGCGAGGGGCGTGGCACTCGCCTCGTCTGACCGGCATAACGGTTTTGTGGGCGAGAGTGGCAACACGTGTGGAGCGGCACCATCTTTACGGACCATTTTTCCGGTCAAAAATGTTTTTGGTTATTACGGGTATAGCGGTTCGGATACTTCAGGCAGATCGAGCATAAGGAAAAGCGCGTGTCGCCACGCGCTCATGAGATTCAGCTCGATGACCGGCGCGACGCACAGCGAGTACCGACGCGCTTCTTCGAGCGTCGAAAGCCATTCGAAACATTGTGAAAACGACATTTATCCGCGCAGGGCGCATTGTCCTTGCGCGGAAAAAAGATCGGAATGTCTTGAAGAAATTCGGTGTGTGACTGTGGCGTGATTACGTCATCGGGAAAGCGAAACTAGACGCGCCGATATTTTTTTGATTCGTGCGCAATAGCGACGCGAAGCGGCGGGAGTCGCCAGGGCGGCGATTCAGTTGCGGTAACTCGCGGTGGCGGGTGTGCGGCCATCGTCCGCCGGACGCCCGGGCTGGCGCGGCAGGCTGCGTTCTTCGTTGTAGCGCGTGATGTCGGCACGGATGGAACCGGAACCGCGCATGGGCGTGGCCTGTTCTGCGCGCGTGCCGGGACGCACTTCGGCGCTCACGGGCGTGAGGCCGTCTTTTGCGGCGACCGGCGTGTAGTGCAGGGATTGCCTGCTGTCTGCCGAGTCGCTGAACACCGCCGACGGCGACAGCCACTCGACACGCGGCCCCGCAAGCGCGAGCGAACCCGCCACCGTCAACGCGCCGAGCGCTGCGGTTACGAAAAGCCGGGTAGTCTTGCGAAAGCCAATGAGCGCCATGTCCAAACTGCCTGCGTCCGACCGATATCCGCGTCCGTGACATCGAAAGCGAGGGGCTGACGATTCAGGCGGACGACCGGCCGAAAGTCGGAGCATTCGGGCAAGGGCATCGATGTGATGCGAAAACCCGCCGACCGGTGTATCCAACAATTTATTGGGGCTTGCGGCGGCAGTCGAGCCAAAAAGTGTTAGGCCTGCTCGATGGTTGTAACACCGTGTTACGTCAGAGTTTTTTCCCTTCGGCCAACCGTTTCGGATGACCAATCATGTGACGAAAATCGTGCTGGCCAGACAATTATCGGCGCCGTCAAATCGACGTCTACGCGGCCCGGAAGTTGCTGCTCTGTCCCTTCTGTCTGGGACCATTTCATGCGCGTTGCGAATCAATCGATCCGGCAAATGAATTTGACGATTTAATCGGGTACAGGGGAAAATCATGGTTTTTCCTGACTTGACGCTGAAAAGGCCGGGCACACTTCCCGGCATGTCCAGGTACGAGATCCTTTGATGGCACGGCCCAAACTTCTTCCCGACAATTTCACGCTGGCGCTCGTCGGCACGGTCATCATCGCGAGCTTCCTGCCGTGCCGCGGCAGCGCGGCGGTAGCGTTCAACTGGATCACCAATTTCGCCATCGGGCTGCTGTTCTTCCTGCACGGCGCAAAGCTTTCCCGCGAGGCGATCGTCGCGGGCGCGACGCACTGGCGGCTTCACCTCGTCGTGCTGCTCAGCACGTTCGCCCTCTTTCCGTTGCTGGGGCTTGCACTCAAGCCGGTACTCACGCCGCTCGTCACGCCCGCGCTCTACACCGGCATTCTGTTCCTCTGCACGCTGCCGTCCACGGTGCAGTCGTCGATTGCGTTCACGTCGATGGCCAAGGGCAACGTGCCGGCGGCCGTGTGCAGCGCGTCCGCGTCGAGCCTGCTCGGCATCTTCATCACGCCGGCGCTGGTCGGGATCGTCGTGAGCAACCATGGCGCGACGACCGGCTCGCCGTGGCACACCGTCGGCAATATCACCCTGCAACTGCTCGTGCCGTTCATCGCCGGGCAACTGCTCCGGCCGGCCATCGGCAAGTGGATCGACAAGCATCGCGCGATGCTCAAATTCGTCGATCAGGGCTCGATCCTGCTCGTCGTCTATGTGGCGTTCAGCGAGGCGGTGAACGAAGGCATCTGGCACTCCATCTCGCTGTCGACGCTCGCGGGGCTGCTCGCCGTCAACATCCTGCTGCTGGCGGCGGCGCTCTTCATCACCGCGTTCACGGCCAAACGTCTCGGCTTTTCCCGCGCGGATCAGATCACGATCATCTTCTGCGGCTCCAAGAAAAGCCTTGCCTCCGGCATTCCGATGGCGAAGGTGATCTTCGCGTCGCACGCGGTCGGCGCAGTGGTGCTGCCGCTCATGCTGTTCCATCAGATCCAGCTCATGGTGTGCGCCGTGCTCGCGCAGCGCTGGGGCGCGCGCAAGACCGCGCCCGAACCTGCGCGCGAGGGCAAGAGCGTCGGCGCGCCCGCGCGTCGCTGACTGGCGGCGTCTGCTGCTTCAGCATCGTTCTCCGTTGTGTTCCAGCAAAGGCCGCCTCGCGCGGCCTTTGTGTCATTTGAACCGGGCCGCGCGCAGGCGTCGATTCGGCCGAACGGCATAGGCCGTAACACCTGACATTTCGCATCGATCGACGGACGTGAACTGCCGCGCGTCCGACGCTTTGGACTAAGCCGTTGCGCCAAGTGACGTCCGGGCATGTCCCTTGCCACACTCTTGTCCGACAGCGGCCAGAAACGGACTCACGACGAGCATGCGGACACTATCGAGGCGACAACGATGAACCGAGTCGACCATCACGCTACATCATCAGCGTTGCGCGCCTTTCTCAGCGAAATGCCGTTTCAACGCGGCAGCGCGGAGGACGCCGGACGCGCGCTGCGTGCGCTGATCGACGCCGGTCTCGACCGCCTGCCCTTGCCCGGCCACGGCAACACGCCTGAGCGCTGGCGTGCGCTCGGAACGGTAGCCGCATTCGATCTTTCGCTGGTCAAGCTCTATGAAGGTCACACGGACGCGCTCGCGATCCTTGCCGAACTCGACGCGGCGCACGCGGACGAAGGCAGTGCGTGGGCGGTGTGGGCGGCCGAGCCGCCCAGCGCGCGGCTGACAGCGCTGGGCGATCCCGAATCGCAGACTCTGCTGCTTCAGGGCACCAAGGCGTGGTGTTCCGGCGCGGCGTCGGTCACGCATGCGCTCGTGACCGCCTGGAACGACCGCGATGAGCCGGTGCTCGCCGCAATCGACCTGAATCAGGACGGCGTGCGGATCACGGACGCCGGCTGGCAGGCCGTCGGCATGAAGGCGAGCGCAAGCGTCGACGTGCATTTCGAGCGCGTACCCGCGCGCCGGATCGGCGCACCGCGCGCGTATCTCGAACGGCCCGGATTCTGGCAGGGCGGCGCGGGCATCGCCGCGTGCTGGTTCGGCGCGGCGGCGGGCGTCGCGGCATTCGTCGCGCGCGACGCGAGGCATCGGGCAGGACCGCATAAGCTCGCGCATCTCGGCGCCATCGACACGACACTGTCCGCCACGGCCGCGCTGTTGCGCGAGACGGCGGCGTTCATCGACCGCGAGCCGCGCGCCGATGCCATGGTGGCCACGATGCGCGCCCGCCTCGCCGCGGAACAGGCGGCGGCGCTCGTCGTCGAGCGCGCTGGCCGTGCGCTGGGCGCGGGACCGCTGTGCCGCGACGCGCATTTCGCGCAACTCATGGCAGATCTGCCGGTATTCATTCGACAAAGCCACGCCGAGCGGGACGAAAGTTCGCTCGCCGAGCGCGTCATAGAGGAGGAAGGGACTTCATGGCAAATCTGATCACGCGTGGGCCGCCTGATGAAACGGCCGTGGACCGCGCCATTTTCGGCGAAGGCACGCCCGAGTCGGAATGGCAGGGATGGGCGCGTCTCAATGCGCTGCCCGAAGTCGCGCCGTCCGAACTCGTGCCGCTCGGCGGGCGGGCTGTCGTAGTTGCGCCACACCCCGACGACGAAGTGCTCGGCACCGGAGGACTGCTCGCGCTTCTCTCGGAAATAAGCCGAAATCTGCTCGTCATCGCGGTCACGGACGGCACCGCGAGCCATCCGAATTCGACCGAATGGCCGCCGGAACGCCTTGCACGCGTGCGTCCGCAGGAAACGCGGGCGGCACTGCAAAGGCTGCATTTGCGTCAGGTACAGGTGGTCAGGCTCGGTCTTCAGGATGGCGACCCGGGCCACATCGAGGCAAGTTTGTCAGGATTGCTATCGGCTTATCTCCAACCGGGCGATATCGTTTTCACGACTTGGCGCTATGATGGGCACCCCGACCATGAGGCCGCCGGGCGCGCTGTTCACTCCGCGGCACAGGCGCTCGATCTGCCTTGCGTCGAAGTGCCGCTCTGGACCTGGCATTGGGCGTCTCCCGACGACACGCGCGTGCCATGGAGCCGTGCCCGACGCATCGTTCTAGACGGCGCCACGCATGCCCGGAAGCTTCGGGCCGTGCAGGCGTTTCGAAGCCAGCTCGAACCCGACACCGCAACCGGTCAGGCGCCAGTGCTGCCCGAGCATGTGCTGGCCCGGCTGACTCGGCCTTTCGAAGTCGTACTCATATGAACAACAACATCAATAACGATACTAAGCAGTACTTCGATGATCTGTATCGAGAAAACGAAGATCCCTGGAAAATCCGAAACCGCTGGTATGAGCGGCGCAAGCGCGCGCTCATGCTCGCCGCGCTTCCGCACGAGCGCTACGCGCGCGCCTTCGAGCCCGGCTGCGGCAACGGCGAGCTGACCGCGCTGCTGGCGTCGCGCTGCGACGAACTGATCGCGACAGACATCGCCGCGGAAGCTGTAGCGCTCACGCGGCAGCGCGTCGCGCAGTGCGCGAATGTGAAAGTCGAGCAGATGCTGCTGCCCGATGTCTGGCCAAGCGGCAAGCTCGATCTCGTCTTGATCAGCGAGATCGGCTATTACCTTGACGAGCCGCAGCTATGGCATATCGTCGAGCACATACATCAGACTTTGTCGCGCGGCGGCGCGGTCGTCGCGTGTCATTGGCGCAGACCGATCGAAGGCTGGAGTCAGACCGGCGACGAAGTGCACGCCAGGCTGCGCGGCCGGATGGGCATGCCGGTGCTCGGCCACTACTGGGACGACGATCTCGTCCTCGACGTCTGGACGCCCGACAAGCGCTCGATCCACGACCGCGAAAGCTCAGTCTGATGTTTTGCGTTATTTACTAAACAAACAAATCGCAAGGAATCTCATATACAACAAGGCTCTACTGGTTTTCTCCAATCTCCGCCGGGACTGTTTTCGAGATGTTTTACTATACAATCGCTCTGAACAAGCGAATCGGGTCAGCGCGATAAACAGCGCGTACGCCCGAAAAATAGCCGGAACCAGGCGGAGACAGAGAACACCACGATGGCCACCACCATTCGCGATGTCGCGCGGGCGGCAAGCGTCTCGATAGGGACGGTGTCGCGCGCGCTCAAGAATCAACCCGGCTTGTCCGAAGCGACGCGCGTGCGCGTCGTCGAAGTGGCGCAGCAGCTCGGTTACGACCCGGCGCAATTGCGCACGCGCATTCGCCGCGTGACCTTTCTGCTGCATCGGCAGCACAACAACTTCGCCCTCAGCCCGTTTTTTTCGCATGTGCTGAATGGCTTCGAAGAGGCGTGCCGCGAGCGGCGGCTCGTGCCGTCGGTGCTCAGCGCCGGCCCGACCCAGGACCTCGCGCAGCAGATGCGTCTGCACGCGCCCGACGCCATCGCGGTGGCGGGCTTCGTCGAGCCGGAACTGCTCGCGCATCTGCATTCGCTCGCGCGCCCGACCGTGCTGATCGACCTGCGCGCGCCGGGCTTTCGCTCCGTCAACATCGACAACATGAAAGGCGCCTCGCTCGCGATGCAGCATCTGTTCGCACAAGGGCGGCGGCGCATCGCGTTCATCGGCGGGTCGCTCGCGCATTACAGCATCGCGCAGCGCGCGCTCGGCTATCGCAAGGCGTATTTCGACGCGGGCCTGCTCTTCGATCCGACGCTCGAAATCATGACACAGCCGGGCCTGCCCGCCGATCTCGCCGCCGCCGACGCGATGGAACGGCTGATCGCCGACGCCCGCGCGCAATCCAGTCCGCTGCCCGACGCAGTTTTCGCCTATAACGATGCAGCGGCCCTCGCCGCGATGCGCGTCTGTCTCGCGCACGGGCTGCGCGTGCCGGACGATGTCGCGTTCGTCGGTTTCGACGACATTCCGGCCGCCGCGCAGAGCACGCCGCCGCTGTCGACCGTAACCGTCGACAAGGAAGCGCTCGGACGCCGCGGCGTCGAGTTGTTGCTGGAAGATCAATCGAGCCCGCCGAGCCAGGCCGACACGCTCGTCGCCGTCAATTTCGTTCCTCGCGCGAGCTCGGGCACGAAACAGGACATCAGCACGCCATGAACATGACCGCCTCACCTGCCCTCGCGGAAGAAGTGTCAGTGGAACGCGCGATCGATTTCCGCAGCCGCGACTTCCTGCTCTCGCACGTGCGCGACACGCTCGCCTTCTACGCGCCCAATGCGCGCGATCCGTCCGGCGGCTTCTTCCATTTCTTCAAGGACGACGGCAGCGTCTACGACCGCACGACGCGCCATCTCGTCAGCAGCACGCGCTTCGTCTTCAACTACGCGATGGCGTATCGCCATTTCGGCGACGCGCGCTATCAGGACGACGCGCGCCACGCGTTCGAATTTCTGCGCGACGCGCACTGGGACGCCGCCAACGAAGGCTACGACTGGGAAATCGAGTGGTGCGACGGCCAGAAACGCACGCTCGACGGCACGCGCCACTGCTACGGCATGGCCTTCGTGCTGCTCGCATGCGCGCACGCGGCGATGGCGGGCATCGACGAAGCCAGACCGATGATCGACGAAACCTTCGCGCTGATGGACAAGCGCTTCTGGGACGCCGACGCCGGCCTTTACGCCGACGAAGCCACGGCCGACTGGCAGCTTTCGGACTATCGCGGACAGAACGCGAACATGCACGCGACCGAGGCGCTGCTCGCCGCGTATGAGGCGACGGGCCACGTCATTTATCTGGATCGCGCGTCGATCATCGCGGGCAACATTACGCTGCGTCAGGCGAAGCTGTCGAACGGGCTCGTGTGGGAGCATTTTCATCGCGACTGGTCGGTGGACTGGCATTACAACGAATCGGACAGCTCGAACATCTTTCGCCCGTGGGGTTTTCAGCCGGGGCACCAGACCGAATGGGCGAAGCTGCTGCTGATCCTGGAGCGGCATCGCGCGCTGCCGTGGCTCGCGCCGCGCGCGGCCGAACTCTTCGACGCGGGTTTCAACCGCGCGTGGGACAGCCGGCACGGCGGCCTTTATTACGGTTTCGGCCCGGACGACACCATCTGCGACCACGACAAATACTTCTGGGTGCAGGCGGAAAGTTTCGCGGCGGCGGCGCTGCTCGGGGCGCGCACCGGTCGCGAGCGCTTCTGGGATTGCTACGACGAACTCTGGCGCTATAGCTGGGCGCACTTCGTCGATCACGAATACGGCGCGTGGTATCGCATTCTCACGTGCGACAACCGCAAGTACGGCGACGAGAAAAGTCCCGCCGGCAAGACCGACTATCACACCATGGGCGCGTGCTACGAAGTGCTGAACGCGCTCGGCCCGACCTCGACTCAACGGTGACAAGTATGGCAAGCGAGCAAACCACCTTCCCGCAATTCGTCTCCGCCGGCGACATTCTCACCGACATGATCCGCACGGACGTGTCGAGCTGGCTTTCGCGTCCGGGCGGCGCGGGCTGGAACGTCGCGCGCGCGGTGGCGCGGCTCGGCCTGCCGACGGCCTGCGCCGGCTCGCTCGGCACCGACAATTTCTCCGACGATCTGTGGGACGCGAGCGTCGCATCGAGGCTCGACATGCGCTTCATGCAGCGCGTCGAGCGCCCGCCGCTGCTGGCCATCGTCCACAAGACGCAGCCGCCGACCTACTACTTCATGGGCGAAAACGGCGCGGATCTGGCGTTCGATCCGTCGCGGCTGCCGCAAGGCTGGATGGAGCGCGTGAAGTGGGCGCATTTCGGCTGCATCAGCCTCGTGCGTCAGCCGCTCGGCGCGACACTTGCCGCGCTCGCCCGGCAATTGCGCGATCACGGCGTGAAGATCAGCTTCGATCCGAACTATCGCAATCTGATGGAGCACGGCTACGAGCCGATCCTGCGCAACATGGCGAGCCTCGCCGATCTCATCAAGGTGTCGGATGAAGATCTGCACATGCTCTTCAAGGGCATGCCCGAGGCGGACGCGCTCGCGAAAATCCGCTCGATCAATCCACAAGCCACCGTGCTCGTCACGCGCGGCTCGGGCCAGGCGACGCTCTACGCCGGCGACCAGCAATACAGCGCGCGGCCGCCGAGCGTCGAAGTGGCGGATACGGTCGGCGCAGGCGATGCGTCCATCGGCGGATTGCTCTACAGCCTGATGGCGCGTCACGGCGAGTGGCCCGATCATCTGAAGTTCGCGCTCGCGGCGGGCGCGGCGGCGTGCCGACACTCAGGCGCGCATTCGCCTTCGCTGGACGAGGTGCAGGCGTTGCTCGCATAAGCGTCGTACGCGTTACATATCCGCGTGCTAGCATGGGTTCGTCCTTGCCTGGAGGCGAATCCATCATGGAAGACACCACCTACACGAAAGGCATCTATACCGCGACGATCGGCGTACGCGCCATCGACGGCGGTCAGTTTCAGGGTCTTGTCTCGCTCGCGCGCGACGACGGCGAAGACGCCGACTCGACGCTCTACGAAGTGGAAGCCGCCTCAAGCAACGAAGAAGAAGCGCTGAACGAAGCGCGCGCGCTCGCGCACCGCATCCTCGGAGAAATCGAACTTTAGCCGGAGGACATCATGCCGGAGCAGATCTTCCTTTACGGCGTCTACGCCATCCACGTGAGGCCCGTCGAGCTACAGGGCTCGCGCTGGGACGCGGAGTACGAAATCCGTCATCACGACAAGGCCGTGCAGCCGTGGACGACCGTCGGCGGCGATGACGGTCTCGCCGACAAGGCCGAAGCCGTCGAACTCGCGCATCAGCGCGCGGTGTCGGATATCGAAGCCGGTGCGGGCATTCCGAAGCCGCGCGCGTTTCCCTAAACTTCGTCCGACGAACGCGCGATGCCCGCGTGGACACCGAGCGCGAGCCGCTCGGCCTCGCGACGATCGATCGCTGACGCACGCTCGTAGCCTTCACGCGCGAGCGAGCGCTCGACGTAATCGAACAGCACGCCCTGCGGCTCGATCAGCTTCGCCTTGAACGCGATCTGCAGCGTGCTGGCCGCGAGAATATCGGCGGCGGTGAACTGCTCGCCGAGCAGCCACGGACCTTCTTCCAGCGCGTTTTCGATCGCGTGCTCGACGCGCATCAAATCGCCCCATCCGAAACTCACGGTGTTGCCCTGCGCGCCGGTCATGCGTTCGGCCATCGCGGGTTCGAGACATGAACCGGTGAAAAACATCCATTGCAGAAAGCGGCCGCGCGACGGATCGGAGAGCGGCACGCCGAGCGCGGTTTCCGGATAGCGGTCCGCGAGATAGAGCAGCACCGCGCCCGATTCCGCCACGCGCACGCTGCCGTCTTCGAGCGCGGGCAGCTTCGACATCGGATTGACGCGGCAAAAGTTCGGATCGTTCTGCGCGCCCGCGCGAATGTTCACGAATTCGAGCTGATACGGCACGCGCATTTCCTCGAGCATCCACAGCGCGCGGAAGGCGCGCGTCTTCGGCCAGTAGAAGAGCTTCATCGGCGTCGTTTTCGTTGTCTTTCGATGCGTTCAGGGTAGCCCCAAATCCCCACGAAACGCGTGGCGGATGGCGTCGGGTTTACGCGTAGGCACGCCTGTCCGAGAAAAATTCCTCTCGTCGATCCCGAAAATCAGGGCTTTGCTTTCCGATGCGAGCGGAATCGAAGCGAGTGCGCAAAAACTTTCCGCATTTGTCGGCAAAGAATGTCGCATTGCCCCGCATATCAAAAAAGACTCTGGAGATTTCATGAACGCGCGCGTCCCCGCCGATGCATTTTTTCCTCCCGCGCTGTCGGATTACCAGCTCAGCGACAACCTGAGCGCCACCAAGGGCCGCATTTTTCTCACCGGCACGCAGGCGCTCGTGCGCCTCGTTTTGATGCAGCGCGAACGCGACCGCGCCGCGAACCTGAACACCGCCGGTTTCGTCAGCGGCTATCGCGGCTCGCCGCTCGGCATGGTCGATCAGCAATTGTGGAAAGCGAAGAAACTGCTCGCGTCGCACGACGTGCGCTTTCTGCCCGCGATCAACGAGGAACTCGGCGGCACCGCCGTGCTCGGCACGCAGCGCGTGGAGTCGGATGAAGAACGCACCGTCGATGGCGTGTTCGCGATGTGGTACGGCAAAGGCCCGGGCGTCGATCGCGCGGGCGACGCGCTCAAACACGGCAACGCGTACGGCTCGTCGCCGCATGGCGGCGTGCTCGTCGTGGCAGGCGATGACCATGGCTGCGTGTCCTCGTCGATGCCGCATCAGAGCGACCAGACGATGATCTCGTGGCACATGCCGGTGGTGAATCCGTCGAACGTCGCGGACATGCTGGAGTTCGGCCTCTACGGCTGGGCGCTGTCGCGTTTCTCGGGCGCGTGGATCGGCTTCAAGGCAATTTCGGAGACGGTCGAATCCGGCTCGACCGTCGATCTCGACGCGATCCGCACCGACTGGCAGGCGCCCGCCGATTTCACGCCGCCGCCGGGCGGCCTCCACAACCGCTGGCCCGATCTGCCGAGCCTGACGATCGAAGCGCGCCTTGCCGCGAAGATCGACGCCGTCCGTCACTTCGCGCGCGCGAACAGCATCGACAAGTGGATCGCGCCGAGCGCGCGCGCGAATGTGGGCATCGTGACGTGCGGCAAGGCGCACCTCGATCTGATGGAAGCGCTGCGCCGCCTCGAACTCACCGTCGACGATCTCGACGCCGCCGGCGTGCGTATCTACAAGGTCGGGCTGTCGTATCCGCTCGAAACGACGCGGCTGGAAACGTTCGTCGAAGGTTTGAGCGAAGTGCTCGTGATCGAGGAGAAAGGACCGGTCATCGAGCAGCAGATCAAGGATCACCTGTACAACCGCCAGGATGGTGCGCGGCCGGTCGTGATCGGCAAGAACGCGCGCGACGGCGCGCAGCTTCTGAGCGCGCTCGGCGAACTGCGTCCGTCGCGCGTGCTGCCGGTGTTCGCGCAATGGCTCGCGCGTCACAAGCCCGCGCTGGATCGCCGCGACAAGGTCGTCGATCTGGTCGCGCCGCAAATCCTCTCGAATGTCGCCGATGCGGTGAAGCGCACGCCCTACTTCTGCTCGGGCTGCCCGCACAACACGTCGACGAAGGTGCCGGAAGGATCGGTTGCGCAGGCGGGCATCGGCTGTCACTTCATGGCGTCGTGGATGGAGCGCGACACGACCGGTCTGATCCAGATGGGCGGCGAAGGTGTCGACTGGGCGTCGCATTCGATGTTCACGAAAACGCCGCACGTCTTCCAGAATCTCGGCGACGGCACGTACTTCCATTCGGGCATTCTCGCGATTCGTCAGGCCGTGGCCGCGAAAACGAACATCACGTACAAGATTCTCTATAACGACGCCGTCGCGATGACGGGCGGCCAGCCCGTCGACGGCAGCATTTCGGTGCCGCAGATCGCGCGGCAGGTCGAAGCGGAAGGCATCGCGCTGCTCGTCGTCGTCAGCGACGAACCCGAGAAGTATCAAGGTCACGAAGACCAGTTTCCGCGCGGCACGACGTTCCATCATCGCGGCGAACTGGACGACGTGCAGCGCCGTCTGCGCGACACGCCGGGCGTCACCGTGCTGATCTACGATCAGACCTGCGCCGCCGAAAAGCGCCGCCGCCGCAAGAAAGGCGAGTTTCCCGATCCGGACAAGCGTCTCTTCATCAACGAAGCTGTCTGCGAAGGCTGCGGCGATTGCGGCGTGCAGTCGAACTGCCTTTCCGTCGAGCCGGTCGAAACGGAGCTGGGCCGCAAACGCCGCATCGATCAGTCTTCGTGCAACAAGGACTATTCGTGCGTGAACGGCTTCTGCCCGAGCTTCGTCACGGTCGAAGGCGCGAAGCTGAAGAAGGCCGAAGGCCACGCGTTCGATCCGGCCGAGCTCGCGCGCCGCGTCGATGCGCTCGCGCTCCCGCAAGGTCATCTCGACCAGGCGCCGTACGACATTCTCGTGACGGGCGTCGGCGGCACGGGCGTCGTGACGGTCGGCGCGCTCATCAGCATGGCGGCGCATCTGGAAGGCAAGAGCGCGTCGGTGCTCGATTTCATGGGCTTCGCGCAGAAAGGCGGCTCGGTGCTGTCGTTCGTGCGCTTCGCCGCGACCGACGCGCTGTTGAATCAGGTGCGCATCGACACGCAGCAAGCCGATCTGCTGCTCGCGTGCGACATGGTCGTCGGCGCGAGTCCGGAGGCGTTGCAGACGGTGCGGCACGATCGCACGAAGATCGTCGTGAATACGCACGCGATTCCGAACGCGAGCTTCGTGCAGAACCCCGAAGCGAATCTTCACGCGGATGCGCTGCTCGACAAGATGCGTCACGCCGCCGGCCCCGACGCGCGCGATGCCATGCGCAGTTGCGACGCGCAAGCGCTCGCGCAGCGCTTTCTCGGCGACACCATCGGCGCGAACATCCTGATGCTCGGCTTCGCGTGGCAGCTTGGGCTCGTGCCGCTGTCGCTCGCGGCGTTGATGCGCGCGATCGAGCTGAACAATGTCGCGATCGCGGCGAACAAGCTGGCGTTTTCGATCGGCCGTCTCGCGGCGTCGGACATGGCCGCGCTCGAAGCGCTGACGGCGCAAGTGCTGGCGAAACGGGTCGTGATGGACCGGATGTCGTTGCCCGAGCTGATCCGCGATCGCGAGGAACGTCTGCTTGCTTACGGCGGGTCGAAGTATGTCGCGCGCTATCGCAAGCTGGTGAACGCGGCGGCTGGCAACGAAGCCATCGCGCGGGCCATCGCGGTTTCGTTCTACAAGCTGCTCGCGGTGAAGGACGAATACGAAGTCGCGCGCCTGCACGCGGACCCGGCGTTCCGCGCCGCGCTCGGCGCGCAATTCGAAGGCACGGCGGGTGAAAGCTATAAGGTGAAGTTCAACCTCGCGCCGCCGGCCTTATCCCATTCGACCAACGGCGGCGCGCTGAAGAAGAAGGTATTCGGCCAGTGGATGTGGCCGGTGTTCGGTGGCCTCGCGAGAATGCGCGCGCTGCGCGGCACCGCGCTCGATGTCTTCGGCCGGACGCTCGAACGACGCATGGAGCGCCAACTCGCCGACGACTTCGAAATCACGATGACGCGCGCTTTGTCTCGCGTGAGTGCCGACAACGCAAAGGACACGCAAGCGCTCGCCGCGCTGTTCGAGAAGGTGCGCGGCTACGGTCACGTGAAGCTCGCGAACGTCGCGATGGTCAAGCGCAGCGAACGCGACATCGCCGCGCGCATCGGCATCGAAGCGGCGACGGGCGATGCGGTACGCGCCGCCATCGACACGATGAAGGGTGCTTCGTCGCTCAAGGGGATACCAGTCGTCGTGGCGAAATAGTTATTCGATGTCGTCGTCGGGCAACCAGTCGATGTCGCCGCACAGCACGCAGCGCTTGCCTTGCGCGCGCGTCTCCACGGAGAGCGTGACGCATGGCATCGCTTCGTTGATCGACAGATACGGCTTCGTCACATGCACGCGCTCGGGGTCGCCCAGCGCCGCACGGAAGTACGGGCGGCGCAGCCAGTTCGCGCCCTGCGCATCCATGAGCGGCAGAAAGCGCGCCTCGTGCGCGGCGCGGTCGGCGCGCAGCACGACGTTGCGGCCCGCCTGCCTGCCGTTCTGATCGAGCAGGAAACAGCGCGCGGCGTTATCGAGCGCGAGGAAATTCCAGCACACTTCTTCGAGCGGCTCGCCCGCCGCGAGCCGCTCGGCCGCGCGCTCGAACGCGCGGATATACGGCTGCAGCCGCGTCGCGACGCGCCGCTCGCGCGCTTCGGTCTGCAGGCGGTAACGCTCGGTCAGCTCACCGATGACCGTCTGCGCGTGCGCGCCGTCCGCCAGCCCCGGATGCGGCCGCGCGAAGAAAAAGCCCTGTACGAAATCCGCGCCGCTCGCGAGCGCGAGTTGCGCTTCGTGCTCGGTCTCGACGCCTTCGATCAGCACGAGCTTGCCCGCTTCGTGCAGCAGCGACACGATGCCCGACAGCACTGCCTCCATGTTCTGCCGCTGCTTGAGCGAGCGTGCCGACAGCGGCGCGTGCACGTTGTGGCCGGCGTGCGAGAGCATCACGCGATCGAGCTTGACGATATCCGGATCGAGCTGCCAGATCCGTTCGATGTTCGTGTGCCCCGCGCCGAAATCGTCGAGCGCGATGAAAAAGCCGTGATCGCGGAACTGCTGCACCGCGAGCGCGAGCCGCTCGATATCTTCCGCGCTTTGCTCGAGCACTTCGAGCACGACGCGGCGCGGCTCGATGTTGAGACGCTTGAGATTCGCGAGCAGCGCGGCCGCGTGATACGGCTCGGTCAGCGCGCCGGGATGCACGTTGAGAAAGAGCCATTCGGTCTGCGCGCCGAGCATCTTGAAGTTCTCGAGATGCAGCGCCTGCGCGAGGCGGTCGATCTGCAACGCTTCGCCGACGCGCGATGCCTGCCCGAACACATCGAGCGGCGACACCGGGCGATCGAGCGCGTCGTGCGCGCGCAGCAAACCCTCGTAGCCGACCGCGCGCATGTGCGACAGGCTGAACACCGGCTGAAAGACGCTCGACAGCGTCAAGTCGCCGTGCTCGACCGAATAGCGGTCGAACCCCGACGTCACGCCGAGCTCGAAGCTGCGTGCGGAAATCGTCGCTTTCTCGGGATTCGCGATCACCATGACGATGCCCCCGTCTGAACTTTCCCCTTGCCCTGCGGACCCGCGCCGAATCGGTCCCATACCATTTTCATAACAGCCCTCGATGATCTCGCCGGGACTCTGGATGTCCCGTAGCTTTCGCTAAAGCAAGCTCCATGCGCACGGCGTGGCGCGATTCGTCGATGGTTTGCCCGTGGCGTGCACCGTGGGCAGGCGATCGTCTGTGCAATATGCACCTTCGCGGTGCGTTTGTTTTCGCCGGATCCCATAACACCCCAGCTAACGCGGCCGCTGCCCGCATCCCACGCAAGGGCTAAACTTTCGGCTCGTCACAGCGCGCTCACCCATGGAAATCGTCTTTACCGTCCTCATTCTGCTACTGGCCGTGGCGCTCTCAGGATTCGGCCTGAGCCTCCTGCCGATCAAACTGCCGCTGCCGCTCATCCAGATCGCGCTCGGCGCGTGCCTCGCCTGGCCAGGCTTCGCACTGCACGTCACCTTCGATCCCGAACTCTTCATGCTCCTGTTCATTCCGCCACTGCTGTTCGCGGACGGCTGGCGCATTCCGAAGCGCGAGCTCTACATGCAGCGCCGCGCGATCCTGATGCTCGCGCTCGGGCTCGTGTTCATCACCGTCGGCGTGCTCGGCTATTTCCTGCACGCGATGATCCCGACGATGCCGCTGCCCGTCGCGTTTGCGCTCGCCGCCGTGCTCTCGCCGACCGACGCCGTCGCGCTGACGGGCATCGCCGGGCGCAACCGCATTCCGGCGGGCCTGATGCACATTCTCGAAGGCGAGGCGCTCATGAACGACGCGTCGGGCCTCGTCGCGCTGAAGTTCGCGATCGCCGCCGCGCTGACGGGCGTGTTCTCGCTGCGCGACGCGACGATCAGCTTTTTCATCATCGCGGCAGGCGGGATCGTGATCGGCGCGGCGATCAGTTGGGCCGTCACCGAGATCCCGTCGCGTCTCCTGCGATTCTCCGAGGACGACGACCCCGCCGCCGGCGTGATCCTCACGATCCTGATTCCGTTCGCGGCCTACGTGATGGCCGAGCATGTGGGCTGCTCAGGCATTCTGGCGGCTGTGTCGGCGGGCATGATGATGAACATTCAAAGCCTGCGCGAAGGCATTCCGAGCGCGGTGCGCGTACGCATGACGAGCACCTGGACGATGATCGAATTCGTCTTCAACGGCATGGTGTTCATCCTGCTCGGGCTGCAGTTTCCGCACATCATCGGGCAGGCGCTGATCGAGGCGCATCACGACGGCAACGAGCAAGTCGGCCTGTTGATCGGCTATGTGCTCGCGACGCTGGTCGCGCTCTATTCGCTGCGTTTCGTCTGGGTGTATTCGCTGCGCTGGGTCGCGGCGCGCAAGACCGCGAAACAGGGCCTCGACAGCGCCGCGCCCGGCGTTCGCACGCTCGCGCTGACGACGATCGGCGGCGTGCGCGGCGCCGTGACGCTCGCGGGCGTGCTGTCATTGCCCGTGATGCTCCCGGGGCGCGATCTGGCGATTTTCATCGCGTCGGCGGTGATTCTGGTGTCGCTGCTGATCGCGGTCGTCGGCTTGCCGCTGATGCTGCGCGGCATCGAACGCGAGCGCAATCCGCACGCGACGGAAGAACGCATGGCGCGCCGCCGCGCGGCGCAGGCGGCGATTCGCGCGATCGACGAAACGCACGACGTGCTGATCGAGCAGATGGACGAAGCCGGCTCCGCGCGCTGCGCCGATTCGACCGCGCGCGTGATGGGCATGTACCGGCGCCGTCTGGAATCGCTCGGCGACGAAGAAGCACCGCGCGTGGCGGCAAAGAAGAGCGAGATGGTGGAGACGCGGCTGAAGATGGCGGCGCTCAGGGCCGAACGCGCGGAGTTGCTGAGACTGCGCACGCTGCAGCACATAAACGACGAGACGTTGAACAAGCTGATGCGGGAGATCGATCTGTCGGAGACGGCGATCGTGAACCGGAAGCGGGGGACGGGCGGGTAATGCACGCGCGCCATCAGGCGCGCGTGATGTCAGGCATCAGACCACGTCCGACCCACGCCGCCGCAGCAACGCATAAAAAATGATCGCGCCGAAGGTCGCCGTCCCGATGCCGCCGAGCGCGAAGCCGCCGAGCTTCAGCGTGAAATCCCCGGTACCGAGCACGAGCGTCACCGCCGCGACAATCAGATTGCGGTTGTCCGAAAAATCCACCTTGTTGACGACCCAGATCCGCGCGCCCGTCACCGCGATCAGGCCGAACACGACGATCGACACGCCGCCCAGCACCGGCCCAGGAATGGTCTGGATCAGCGCGCCGAACTTCGGCGAGAACCCGAGCACGATCGCGAACAGCGCCGCGACCACGAACACGAGCGTCGAATAGATCTTGGTGACGGCCATCACGCCGATGTTCTCGGCATACGTCGTCACGCCCGTGCCGCCCGCGAAGCCCGACGCGATCGTCGCCAGCCCGTCGCCGATGAACGCGCGGCCGATGTACTTGTCGAGACTCCTGCCCGTCATCGCGCCGACGGCCTTGATGTGCCCGAGATTCTCCGCGACGAGAATGATCGCGACCGGCGCGATCAGCGTCATCGCCTGCGCCTGGAACACGGGCGCGGTGAAATGCGGCATGCCGAACCACGCGGCGTTCGCGACGATCGCAAAGTCCACCGGCTTGCCCATGCCCATGCCGTTGGTCAGCACGGCGTAGATGAGGTACGCGATCGCGAGGCCGATCAGAATCAGCAGCCGCTGCGCCATGCCGCGCGCGAACACCGCGACGCCGCCCACGCACAGCACGGTGACGAGCGCCATCCACGATTCGAAGCTGCTGCCCATCACGCCCTTCACGGCGATCGGCGCGAGATTCAGCCCGATCACGCAGACGATCGCGCCCGTCACGACCGGCGGCATCAGCGTTTCGATCCACTTCGTGCCGACCGCCGCGACGATCACGCCGATGATCGCGTAAGCCACGCCGCACGCGATGATCCCGCCGAGCGCGACCCCGATGTTCAGGTTCGGACCGTGTCCGCCGTAGCCCGTCACCGCGATCACGAGACCGATGAACGCAAAGCTCGAACCGAGATAGCTCGGCACGCGCCCGCCGACCAGCACGAAGAACAGCAGCGTGCCGATGCCCGACATGAAAATGCACAGATTGGGATCGAAGCCCATCAGGAGCGGGGCGAGCACGGTCGAGCCGAACATCGCGACGACGTGCTGAATGCCCATCGCGATCATCTGCGGCCAGGGCAGACGCTCGTCGGGGGCGACGACGCGCCCCGCTTCGGCATCCGCCTGGACCGGCCAGCGCGGGAAATAGGAATCGGACATCTGCGGGGCTCCTTCTCGGCGGTGAGGCGCCGTCCGTGCGGCGCGCTTGTTGGAAAAACAGGCGCGAGTGTACGGAGCGGACCCTCGAGTGGCAAGCGAGCCGATATTACGACCGTTTCGCCAACCGCCGCCCGAAACGTGCGCGCTTTTCAGGCGCCACGATCCAGTTCGAAGACCGCAACGGCGCCCTTCAACTGCTCGGCCTGATCGGCCATCGCGCCCGCCGCGGCCGCCGCCTGTTCGACCAGCGCCGCGTTCTGCTGCGTGACCTGATCCATCTGCGCGACGGCGCGATTCACCTGCTCGATGCCCGTGCTCTGCTCGTGCGACGCCGACGAGATCTGCGCCATGATGTCCGTCACGCGCTGCACGGCCTGCGTGACTTCCGCCATCGTCGCGCCGGCGCGTTCCGCGAGCGCCGCGCCGCTGTCGACGCGCGCCGTCGATGCCTCGATCAGCTCCTTGATCTCCTTCGCCGACATCGCGCTGCGCTGCGCGAGCGAGCGCACTTCGCCCGCGACCACCGCGAAGCCGCGGCCTTCCTCGCCCGCGCGCGCCGCTTCCACGGCGGCGTTCAGCGCGAGGATATTGGTCTGGAACGCGATGCCCTCGATCACGGCGATGATGTCCGTCATGCGCTTGGAGCCCGACGCCAGTTCGCGCATGTTCTCGACCACCTCGCCGACGAGCTCGCTGCCACGCGCCGACACGTCCGACGCGCCGCGCGCGAGGCCGCTCGCTTCGTCCGCGTTGCTCGCGTTCTGGCGCACGGTCTGCGTGAGCTGCTCCATGCTCGACGCGGTTTCCTCCAGCGACGCAGCCTGCTCTTCGGTGCGCTGGGACAGATCGGTGTTGCCCTGCGCGATTTCCCGCGACGCGAACAGAATCGATTCGCTAGAGTGGCGAATCCCGCCGACGATATCCGCCAGCTTCGTGCTCATGTTGCCGAGGCTCGCGAGCATGCTGGTGTCGTCGCCGGGGCGCGTGGCGACGCGCGTCGTCAGGTCGCCGCGCGCGATGCGGTCGGCGATATCGGCGGCATAAGCCGGCTCGCCGCCCAGTTGCGCGGAAAGACGCCGTCCGATCAGCGCCGCGAGCAGCGCGCCCGCGACCATCGCGCCGAACACGAGCGCGAGCATGACGACGCGCATCGTTTCATATTCCGATGCCGCGTCGTGGCGCGCGTCGGTCGCGCGTTTCCTCTTGAAGTCGGCGAGACGCTCGAGCGAATCGCGCGCCTTCTCGCTCGCGGCGATCGCGCGCGCGATGAGTCCCATCTGGTCGACGTCGATCGGCATCGGCTTTTTGCCCATCTGCATCAGCACAATGTCTTCCCATGCGGCGACGGACTTGCTCGCCGTGTCGTAGAGCGCGATGCTCTCGGCGGAGCGCATCGTCGGGCGCAAATGCTCGAACGCGCGGTGCATGCTGTCGAGCGAAGCCGACATGCCTTCCTTCAGCTTGTCCTTGCCGGAATCGTCGGCGAAAGTCAGGTTGGCGGCGGCGAGATCCGTGTTGAGCTTGTGCTTGTTGGCTTCCTCGACCCAGTACAGGCCGTCCATGTGACGATCGCCGATTTCCTCGATCAGTCCGTTCATTTTCGCGAGCGATACCACGCCGGTGACGCCCACGCACGCGGTGAACAGAATCACGACCGCGAAAGACAGCAACAGCTTGCTGAGCACGGACAGGCGGTCAAACCATTTCATCGATGTCTCCTCTGTCGCGCCCCGCAGACGACGTCCGCGGCCGGCGCAGCGCAAACCGCGGTTCGCGCACAGAGTGGCATTACGGCGCTCGGCTCGATTTTCTTGAGCGCGTATGAGCGGGATAACGACTTGAGAATGGACGCCGGAATATCGGCGAAAGGTCCATGAAGAGCAGCCGAAAGAAATCGGCAGATCGCTGCTAGAAAGCAGAAAAACTAGGTGAATTCTTAATTGGGAGTTTTCTTATTTGGACAGGCAACGCTGGAACGTATGCTTTCCATGTGCGTGTTCCATGTTCGCGCATGTAGTCGTTGAAACTCTCCGATTACCGCCCTTGGCACCCGGCTTGGGCGGTTCTTTTTTTGGGGCGCCGCTTTTTGAGCTTCCGCCTGTTCCAGGCCGCGCCGCCCCTCTCCGCCAGCTTCCCGTCTTACTGCCGAACCGGCTTCTTCGCCAGCTTGCGCTGCAGCGTGCGCCGATGCATGTTGAGCGCGCGCGCAGTCGCCGAAATATTGCCGTTGTTCTCGGCGAGCGCGCGCTGGATATGCTCCCATTCGAGCCGCGCAACCGAGAGCAGCGTCGGGTTCTCGATCGCTTCCTCGGCGGTCTGCTCGCTCGCCTGCTCGTGCAGCGCGGAGAGAATCGTCTCGACGTTCGCCGGCTTCGCCAGATAGTTGTCCGCGCCGTCCTTCACCGCTTGCACCGCTGTCGCGATGCTCGCGTAGCCGGTCAGAACGAGAATGCGCGCATCGGGCTGAAGATCGCGCAGCGGTGCGACGAGCCGCAGGCCGGAATCGTTGCCCAGGTGAAGATCGACTGTGATCTGGCCGAACTTGTGCTGGTTCGCGAGCTTCAGCGCTTCGTCGGCGTCGTGCGCCTGATGCGGGGTGAAGCCGCGCCGCGTCAGGCCGCGAGCAAGAATGCCGGCGAACACTTCGTCGTCGTCGATGATCAGAAAGTTGGTATCGCTCATGGTTTTTCTCCGTAATGCCGCTCGGGCGAGCCTGTGTTCGAGTTCAGGCCGCGCCGCTTCGTTCAGTTCTTGCCGCCTGCGCCGGCGCCGCGACCGCACCGCGATTCGGCAGGCGCAACACCGCGCAGGTGCCGCGCGGCTTGCCGTCGATCAGTTCGATCGAGCCTGCGAGCCGCGCCGCCGCCGCGAACGCCAGGTAAAGCCCGACGCCGTGGCCGCCCTGCGTGCTGTCGACCGGCCCCGCGCCGAGCGTGGCGCGCAGCGCGGGCGGAATGCCCGGGCCGCGATCACACACGTCGAAGCGCACGTAATCCAGTTGATCGATGGTTTCGGCCGACGCCTGCAGCGTCACCGATTCGCTGCTCGCGCGCGCGGCGTTGTCGAGCAAGATGGTCAGGATCTGGCCGACGGCCACCGCATCGTCGATCGACGCGTTCGCGGGCGTCCGGTCGATCTGCGCGAATTTCACCTGCGGATGCCGCAGACGCCATTGCTCGATGAAACTCGGCAGCCATTCGTCGAGCGCCTGACGGCTCGACGGTCCCGTCGCGCGGCTGCGCAGACGCGCGAGCGCGGAGGTGCAGAGCGCCATCTGCTGTTCGAGCAATTCGAAATCGGCCGCGTAGGGCGCGAGGTTTTTGTCGTGAGCGGCGGAGTCGCGCAATTCCTCGGACAGCATCGCGATGGTCGAAAGCGGCGTGCCCATTTCGTGCGCGACGGTCGCTGCCTGCACGCCGAGCGCGACGGCGCGCTCATCGCGCAGATGGCGTTGCTGGGCATCGGCGAGCGCGGCGTCGCGCACCCGCAGCGCCCGCGACATGCGCGCGACGAACCAGCCGATCAGCCCGACGCTCACCATGAAGTTGACCCACAGGCCGGTGCGGAAATAATCGAAGAGATTGGCCGGATTCTCGATATTGAGCGGCACGTAGTTGTAGCTGAGCAGCGCGTAACAGGCGACGGCGAAGAGCGCGAGGCAGGTCATCATCGTCCACGGCAGCACGGCGGCGGCGATCGCGAGCGACGGCAGATAGAGCGTGACGAACGGATTGGTCGCGCCGCCGGAGAGGAACAGCAGCGCCGAGAGCGCGCCGAGGTCGACCCACATCTGGCCGAACAGTTCGAGATTGGTCTCCGGCCGCGCCCGCGCGACGCGCAGCCACGTGAGGCCGTTGAAGATCATCTCCAGCGCGATGACGAGCAGCATCGCGGGCAGCGGAAGCTTCGCGCCGAAGAAGATCTGCACGACAGCGATGGTCGTCAGCTGGCCGATGATCGCAAGCGAGCGAAGCCAGAAGAGATGACCGAGATTGACCCGTCCGGTATTGGTTATGCGATGCATCTGGTTGAGTGCCTGACTGCGTTATCACGCTTCATGCGACATTATCCCGCTTGCATCAGGCTAGCTGCGGCATCTGGCGCGATTTGTCGCACCTTGGCGCGCGCTATTTCGCGCGCTCGGCGCGTTCGATTTCGGCCGCGAGACACGCCGGGCACAGACAACTCACGCCGGGCCGCAAGTGCTCGGCCGGCAGTGCGGGCAGCGTCGCGCACCAGCAGGCGGGATCGCCCGCTCGCGCGCCGCAGCGAAACGGCGTGCCGCAGCGCGCGCAGATCAGCGAGCCCGGCGCTTCACGCTCGTTCGTTTCGGGGAAGTCGTTCATCATCCTGTCATCGATCTGCCTGAACGATGATCGCATGCCGGCGCACCTGCCGGAAAACGTTGGCGCCGGCGCGGCAATTCGTCCTGCTGCAATGCGTCAGTCCTGTACAATTCGGCGTGTTTAAACGCTCCTCGCCTCATTTGCCGCCATGTCCGAGCTACCCGACCTCACGCAAATCGCGCCGACCCTGAAGGCTGAAATCCTGGCCGAGGCGCTGCCCTATATCCGTCAGTATCACGGCAAGACGGTCGTGATCAAATACGGCGGCAACGCCATGACCGAAGAGCGCCTGAAGCAAGGCTTCGCGCGCGACGTCATTTTGCTGAAGCTCGTCGGCATCAATCCGGTGATCGTGCACGGCGGCGGCCCGCAGATCGACCAGGCGCTCAAGAAGATCGGCAAGCAGGGCACCTTCATTCAGGGCATGCGCGTCACCGACGAAGAAACCATGGAAGTCGTCGAATGGGTGCTCGGCGGCGAGGTGCAGCAGGACATCGTCACGCTGATCAATCATTTCGGCGGTCAGGCGGTCGGTCTGACGGGCAAGGACGGCGGCCTCATCCACGCGCGCAAGCTGCTGATGCCGGATCGCGATAATCCGGGCCAGTTCATCGACATCGGCCAGGTTGGCGAAGTCGATGCGATCAACCCGGCGGTGGTGAAGGCGCTGCAGGACGACGCGTTCATTCCGGTCATTTCGCCGATCGGCTTCGGTGAAGACGGCCTTTCGTACAACATCAACGCTGACCTCGTCGCGGGCAAGCTCGCCGTCGTGCTGAACGCCGAAAAGCTCGTCATGATGACGAACATCCCCGGCGTGATGGACAAGGAAGGCAATCTGCTGACCGACCTTTCCGCACGCGAGATCGACGCCCTCTTCGCCGATGGCACCATTTCCGGCGGCATGTTGCCGAAGATCTCCTCCGCGCTCGATGCCGCAAAGAGCGGCGTGCGCTCGGTGCACATCATCGATGGCCGCATCGAACATTCGGTGCTGCTCGAAATTCTGACCGAGCAGCCGTTCGGCACGATGATCCGCTCGCATTGAGCTTTCTCCCGATCCTTCGACGCCCGCCAATGCGCGGGCGTTTTCATATATGACCGCGCATCGCCCGTCCCGCCGCCGCCGCGTCAAGGCGCGCGGCCCCGTCTGGCTCTTCGATCTCGACAACACGCTGCATCACGCGTCACACGCGATTTTTCCGGCGATCAATCGCGGGATGACGCAATACATCATGGATCGCCTGAATGTCGATGTCGACGAGGCGAACCGGCTGCGCGTCGGCTATACGGTGCGCTACGGCGCGACGCTGCTCGGACTCGTCAGGCATCACGGCATCGATCCGGCGGACTTCCTGCGCGAGGTTCACACCTTCCCCGATCTGCCGTCGATGCTGCGCGCCGAGCGCGGCCTCACGCGGATCCTGCGCGCGCTGCCCGGCCGCAAGATCGTGCTCACCAATGCGCCGACGCTCTACGCGCGCACCGTGCTCGCGGAACTCGGCATCGCGAAGCTGTTCGAGCGCGTGATCGCCATCGAGGACATGCGCGAGGGCAGCCACTGGCGCGCCAAGCCCGATGCGCCGATGCTGCGCCGTACGATGCGCCGCGCGCATGTGCGTCTCGAGGACGCGATTCTCGTCGAGGACACGCGCGGGCATCTGAAGAGCTATCGGCGGCTGGGGATTCGCACGGTGTGGATCGTCGGGCATCTGCCGGTCGCGAAAACGTCGGGCGGCGGGTTGTCGGTGCGTCTGCCGGGCGTGGGCAGGCCGCATTACGTCGATCGCACCGTGCGCTCGCTGCGCGCGCTGACGTCATCGCATGGGCGGCGCCTACATTCGGAATAAGCGACGCGCGAGGATGTCTTCGAGGTCCGAGCGCGCATCGACGACCAGATGCACGTAGATCGTGTCGCCCTCGATCTTGTAGATGATGCGGATCGTGCCGCTCGGGACTTCGTAATAGCCCGACATGCGGAAGTCGACGAGTTCGGGCGGCGTCACGCCGTTGCGCGGCGCGGCTTCTATTTCGGCGATGGTGTCCGCAATCCGGTTGCGCGTCGCGGCCCAAGCGGTGCCGCCGAACTTGTTGATGACGTAGCGCCGGAAATCCTGCAAATCCTCGCGCACCGGATCGAGAAAGACGGTCTTCACTTGATGCCTTCCGCGCGGTCCATGCGCTCGATCTCGGCGAATACATCGGCTGCGCTCGTGCACTGACCGGCTTCGATGGTCTTCTGTCCCATCGCCAGAATCTTCAGCAACGCGAGGGTCTGATGCACGTCCTCATACGACTGCACGTCCTGCACGACCACCCTGCCTTCGCCGTTCTGCGTGATGAGCATCGGCTCGCGGCTTTCGACCACGTTGCGGATCATCTCGGCCGCGCGGCTCTTCAGGTGACTCAGCGGTCTGACCCGGCTCGGTTTCATTTCCGTTTCTTGGCAAGACGAGACGATTAGACAATATAGACGCAAAAGCGGGCCATATCCAAGATGGCCGACATGGCGGCGTTATGACGATTTCCGCTATACTTCACCGCTAACGAGATATTCTCGAACATCACAGACGCGCCGATTTGCTGACTCGATTGCGGGCGCGCGAACCTCAGGGCTGCATTGCCGAGGTTCACTATAAATGCGGCTAAAGAGGTCGTCAGCCGCGCCATCGCTGTATTCACGCGCATCGCCGACACCGTTTAGCCGCTTGGTCAAAGGCGGAATGAATGGAATCGATCGGCATCGTCACTCCCCAAACACTGCGCTTCACCGAGCCGCTCGCCATGCAGAACGGCTCGATGCTCGGCGACTACGAACTCGTCGTCGAAACCTATGGCGAGCTCAACGCCGCGCGCTCGAACGCCGTTCTCGTGTGTCACGCGCTGAACGCGTCACATCACGTCGCGGGTGTTCATGCTGATAACCCGAAGGACGTCGGCTGGTGGGACAACATGGTCGGGCCGGGCAAGCCGCTCGACACCAACCGCTTCTTCGTGATCGGCGTGAACAATCTCGGCTCGTGCTTCGGCTCGACCGGGCCGATGAGCATCGACGGCGCCACGGGCAAGCCGTACGGCGCGAGCTTTCCGGTCGTCACGGTCGAGGACTGGGTGAACGCGCAGGCGCGTCTTGCGGACCGCTTCGGCATCGAGCGCTTCGCGGCCGTGATGGGCGGCAGTCTCGGCGGCATGCAGGCGCTCGCGTGGAGCATGATGTATCCGGAGCGGCTCGCGCATTGCATCGTGGTGGCATCGACGCCGAAGCTCTCCGCGCAGAACATCGCGTTCAACGAAACGGCGCGCTCGGCGATCCTCTCCGATCCCGATTTTCACGGCGGCGACTACTACGCGCACGGCGTGAAGCCGCGCCGCGGCTTGCGGGTCGCGCGCATGATCGGCCATATCACGTATCTGTCGGATGACGACATGGCCGTGAAATTCGGCCGCGCGCTGCGCCGTGCCGAAGGCGCGCTCGACGCGTACAACTTCAACTTCGATGTCGAATTTGAAGTGGAGTCGTATCTGCGCTACCAGGCCGACAAGTTTGCCGAATACTTCGATGCGAACACCTACCTGCTCATCACGCGCGCGCTCGATTATTTCGATCCCGCGAAAGCCTTCGACGGCGATCTCACGAAAGCGCTCGCCAACACGCAGGCGAAATATCTCATCACGAGCTTCGCGACGGACTGGCGTTTCGCGCCCGCGCGTTCGCGCGAAATCGTCAAGGCGCTGCTCGACAACAAACGCACGGTGAGCTACGCGGAAATCGACGCGCCGCACGGCCACGACGCCTTCCTGCTCGACGACGCGCGCTATCACAATCTCATGCGCGCCTATTACGAACGCATTGCCACGGAGATCGGCGCATGAACCAGCACACACTCGATTCGCTCGCGCTGCGCTCGGACTTTCGCGCGATCGCCCGCTGGGTCGAACCGCGCTCGACCGTGCTCGATCTCGGCTGCGGCGACGGCTCGCTGCTGTCGCTGCTCGGGGAAGAGCTCGAAGTGAAGGGCTACGGCATCGAGATCAACGATGCCGGCGTGCTCGCGTGCGCGCAAAAAGGCGTGAACGTGATCCAGCAGAATCTCGAAGACGGTTTGCGTCTCTTCGAAGACGACAGTTTCGATTTCGCGATCCTCTCGCAGACGCTGCAGACGATTCATCAAACCGCCGCGATCCTGCGCGAGACGGTGCGCGTCGGGCGTCAATGCATCGTGTCGTTTCCGAATTTCGGCTACTGGCAGCATCGGCTTTCGGTGATTCAGGGGCGCATGCCGGTGTCGAAGTCGCTGCCGTATCAGTGGCACAACACGCCGAACGTGCGTGTGCTCACGATCAAGGATTTCGAGGCGCTCGCGCCGGAAGTCGGCATCGAGATTCTGGACCGCGTCGCGCTGCACGACGGGCAGACGGTCCGTTGGGGCGCGAACTGGCGTGGTAGTCTTGCGGTCTATCGCGTGAAGCGCCGGTAACGATGACCGGCGCGCTCGCGCATCGACAACTGCCCGCTATACGACATGCCTGATACGCCACACGAGGCGCCCGCTTTAACTGCTCACGAAAATCATCCCGGATGGCGCGCGTTTCTCAACAAGCGCATCCTCATTTGCGTCTTTCTCGGCTTCACGTCCGGATTGCCGCTCTTCACGCTGTACAGCCTGTTGCAGGCGTGGCTCACGACCGCGCACATCAACGTGAAGGAGATCGGCCTGTTCGCGCTGATCGGACTTCCCTATACGTGGAAGTTCGTCTGGTCGCCGCTGATGGACCGTTACATTCCGCGCTTTCCGGGCTGGACTCCCGGCCGACGGCGCGGCTGGATGTTCCTCACGCAAGTGCTCGTGATGGTGGCGATCGGCTCGTTCGGGTTCTTCTCGCCGGAGCGGAATCTGTGGGCCGTCGCGGCGGTGGCCGCGCTCGTCGCGTTCTTCAGCGCGAGTCAGGATATCGTCATCGATGCCTATCGCCGCGAACTGCTCGCCGATACCGAACAGGGGCTCGGCAACGCGGTGCACGTCAATGCGTACAAGGTCGCGGGTCTCGTGCCCGGTTCGCTGTCGCTGATTCTCGCGACCTTCCTGCCGTGGAAGACCGTATTTCTGATTACCGCCGCATTCATGCTGCCGGGTCTCATCATGACGCTCGTCGTCAAGGAGCCGGCGATTCACGGCGCGCCGCCGAAAAGTCTGCGCGAGGCGATCGTCGAGCCGTTTCATGAATTCATCACGCGCGATGGCTGGCGCGCGGCGCTGCTCGTGCTCAGTTTCATCTTCCTGTACAAGCTCGGCGACACGATGGCGACCGCGCTCGCGACGAAGTTCTTCATCGACGTTGGCTTCTCGCTTGCACAGATCGGCGTGATCGCGAAGGCGGTCGCGTTCTGGGCGAGCATCGCGGGCGGTTTGCTCGGCGGCATCGCGCTGGTGAAGATCGGCATCGCGCGCGGACTGTGGATCTTCGGCATTCTGCAGATCGTCGCGACGGTGGGCTTTGCGTGGCTGGCGAAGATCGGGCCGTCGCCGTTGGCGCTCGGCGTGCTGTACGGCTTCGAAACCTTCGCGACGGGCCTCACGCTCGCCACCTTCACCGCGTATATCGCGAGCACGACGGACCCGCGCTACACCGCGACGCAATTCGCGCTCTTCACGAGCCTCGCGGCGGTGCCGCGCACGTTCGCCGCGGCGGGCAGCGGCTATATCGTGAATGAAACGGGATGGTTTTCGTACTTCCTGATCTGCGTCGCGCTGTCCATTCCGGGCATGTTACTGTTGCCGAAAATCGCGCCCTGGAGAACTCAACGATGACGGTTTCGTGCAAGCTTCGCGCCTCGGTTTGCGCAATGGCACTGGCGTCGCTCGCGCCTTTGTTCGCGCATGCCCAGGACGAGCAGAAGACGCCGCCGCCCTACTCCGCGCCGAACAACCAGATCCGCTTCGGCAACACGGCGCTGTTTCGCAATCTGATTCCGCCCGCGACGCTCGAAGCGCAGTCCGCCGACGAATACAGGCAGGTCATCCACGATGCCGAGCGCAACAAGACGCTGCTGCCCGATAACAACCCGCTCGTGAAGCGCGTGCGCGAAATTGCGAATCACGAGATTCCGTTCGCGCTCAAGTGGAACGATCGCGCGAAGAACTGGAAGTGGGAAATCAACGTCATCAAGTCGCCCGAGGAGCGCATGGTGTGCCTGCCGGGCGGGAAGATCGTCGTGTATAGCGGGCTCATCGACAAGCTGCGTCTTAACGACAACGAGATCGGTATGATGATCGGCCATGACATTGCGCATGCGTTGCGCGAGCATGCGCGCGAGCGGCTCGGCAGACAGCAGGCGGCGCAGTTGAGCGCGGGCACGATGCCGCAGCTTTTCGGTTTCTCGAACTATGCGTCGCAACAGCCGGATATCGGCGATCAATTGCTGTCGATGCGCTATTCCCCCGCCGACGAAACCGAAGCCGATGTAATCGGCAGCGAGATCGCCTCGCGCGCGGGCTACGATCCGCGCGCGGCCGTCACGTTGTGGAACAAGATCGATTCGGGAACGCGGCGCGCGGACGACGGCTTCGTGTGGCTGCATCCGTATGGGCCGGACCGCAGGCAGGATCTGCTCAAGCGCATGTCGGACATGATGCCGCTTTATGCGAAGGCGGTCGGCAAGACTATCGATCAGTTGCCCAACTATGCGGGGATGGGGCGGTTCAAGAAGTCCGGGCGGTGAGCTCGCTCGTGCCCATTGCGAGTTGTGCGTCGCCTCTTCGAGTCATTCGGTTGCAAACTACAGATAGGGCGGAATCTTCGACTTGCAGTCCTGAAGCGATCGAGTGCTATCCGAGACAATTCCAAAGCGATATTTGCAATAGTCGCCAAAGCGGGCACGTTCGGACGAAGACATCTGTTCAACTGGCACATCGTCGCCCTCATTCGCAAAGGGATCGTAAAACTCCATTTGAAGCGTCGGATAGCGCTTGATGAAGAAAGTCGTCTGTACTTCGTGATCCAGATACGACCTCACAAAGCCCGTATATAGAGCCGTCACAGTGAGAGCGCAAGTTGCGGAGAAAAGCAATCGCAATTTCTGTCTGGTATTCATGGCGCGCTCATTCCGGTCGATCTCCGCAATTTCTTCACGAGTTCCAGACCGACGTTTCCCGGGCAGATTTTCCCTTCATTGAGTTGCCCCGGAAACTCGCGATGACCTCCGAGCGTATCGATGTGAAAGAAGTCTCTCAGAATGGCGCTAAACGTCTGGACAGACCGCACTTGTGCATCCGGCACCTTCGGACGTTTGCTGAAACCAAGCTTGGCGAAGAGTTGTCTGACCTGCGCAACATGATCGTTGCCTTCGCCGGCATCGGTTAGATCTTTTAGTAAGACAATGCCGATCACGCCCGTGTTGAAGTTGTGCAAATGCTCGCCTTTGAACCGGATGTCTCTCCCTTCGAAGACGTTGCCGACGCAATCCAAAGCGTAGTGATAGCCAATGTCGTCGCTTGAGGCCTTCGACCGATTCATTTGCAGATCCTGAATGTCCTGCAATTGGAGCGCAGCAGGGCCACAAGCAAAGCTACGTCCGGCGTGATGAATGGCGATCTTCGTATAGTTCCAGTCATCGCGCATTCGTTCCGGGCGATTCTTATGCGCAGCCCAATCCGAGCGCTCCACAAAATTCATACCACTGCCACGAACGCGATTGATGATCGCTTGACGTGTCGCAGCGCGGTTATTGACCGAGATAACAATGGCGTCTTCGCGCATGCTCCCCGCGTTCGTGCGCGTCGATGTCCAATGCTCAATGTTGTAGTCAGCAGCCAACGTCAATCTCCTCTCGTCGGATTCAAGGCGCGTCGAGGAGAGGAGAACACGACGTGAATCTGCACGGCCTGTTCATCGTCCGTTTCGATTCTCGCGTAGCCCAGGGCGTCCGTCGTGCCGAACTGCTCAATGCCTGCCACCCGCGCAATGAAAGGGCGGCCCGAAAGCGGTTCACCAGTTTCGCTATCTCGTACGCGAACCCAGCTTCCATGTTTCTTGCCATCAGACATGCCGCTCTCGGCGAGCGTCTCGGGAATCTGCGGTCCTGCACGTTTCAGCCAGACGCCCGGATTGCTTCCGACGATCGCTCGATTCTTCCCGCAAGGACACAAGATCTCGTCGCCGTCCAGGACGACGTTTCGGCCGGCATTGGAAACGTTTCGTCCCGTGCCGAGGATCTTGAAAACGCCTTCGCAATTTCCGCACGTTGCGTCGTTGCCGTCGAGCGCAACTCTCTTTCCCTTGTCGTTGATTCGGGATCCAGACGCGAACACGCGTCCTCCAGTGGTTGTCGAATCTCCGTCTCGTACAGCGGCCTTTCGCACTTATTTTCCCCCTTCGTACTATTCAACTGACGCCGTTGCTTCGTTTTGAAGCAATGGCAGACGCAGTCGTTCCGAGCGCAGATCACATCAAGCGTGACCGCTCAAGAATATGCACCTTCGGGGTTTTCGTACTCGGGAAACACAGAAAGTCGCCACACGCATCGAATTTTCACGATTGATGTGTTTTGCACGGCGACGGGCGTGCCCCAGAGACACGCCTCATAAGTCACTTACTTCTTGCCGATCTTCCAGTCGTAATCGATAGTCAGCGGCGCGTGGTCGCTGAACTTGATATCCCTGAAAATCGACGTCTTCTTCGCGGTCGCCGCGACTTCCTTCGTCGCGATCTGATAATCGATCCGCCACCCGACGTTCTTCGCATACGCCTGACCGCGATTGCTCCACCACGTGTACTGCTCGGGACGTTGATCCAGCGTGCGGAACACATCGACATAGCCGACGTCGTCGAAGAGCTTCGTGAGCCACTCGCGCTCCTCGGGCAGGCAGCCGGAGTTCTTCTGGTTGCTCTTCCAGTTCTTGATGTCGATTTCCTTGTGCACGATGTTCACGTCGCCACACAGGATCACCTCGCGCTCTTTCGAAAGCGTGTGGAGATGCGGCATGAACTCGTCCATGAAGCGGTACTTGGCCTGCTGACGCTCGTCGCCGCTCGACCCCGACGGCACATACACCGACACCACGGAAAGTTTCCCGAAGCGCGCTTCCACGTAGCGCCCTTCCGGATCGAACTCTTCCGAACCGAAGCCGATGATCACGTCATCCGGCTCATGACGCGTGTAGAGGCCCGCGCCGCTGTAGCCCTTCTTCACCGCGTGCTGGAAATAGCCCTGAAAGCCGTGCGGCGCGAGGAATTCCGGCGTCAGGTCATCTTGCGAGCACTTGATCTCCTGCACGCAGACGACGTCGGATTTCTGCTCGCCGAACCAGTCGAAGAAACCTTTCTTGGCGGCCGAACGGATGCCGTTGAGATTGGCGGTAATCACGCGAAACATACGCTTGCTTCCTTTTTTATCGATTTCGTTTAGTCGACCTTCACGCCCTTGAGCGATTCCTTGGCCGGCGGGAATTCGAGCTTCATGTCCTGCATCGTGCGCAACAGCAGTTCCGCGACCATCACGTTGCGATGCGTCTTCGAATTGCCCGGAATGATGTACCACGGCGCGTATTCCGTCGACGTCGTGCCGAGCGCGTCCGCGTAGGCAGCCTGATAGTCGTCCCACTGCTTGCGCGCTTCGAGATCGGAAACGTCGAACTTCCAGTGCTTGGTCGGATCGTCGATACGCGCCTGCAACCGCTCGCGCTGCTCGTCCTTCGAAATATGCAGAAAGCATTTGACGATGGTCGTGCCACTGTCCGCAAGCAGCGACTCGAACTCGCGAATGTGGCGATAGCGACGCTCGCATTGATCGGCATCGATCTGCTTCAGCACGCGCGGCACGAGCACGTCTTCGTAGTGGCTGCGATTGAAGATCGCGAATTCACCGGCCTGCGGCGCCTGCGCGTGCACGCGCCATAGAAAGTCGTGCGCGGCTTCGCGCTCCGACGGCGCGCGAAACGGCACGATGCGCAGACCGAGCGGGTCGACATCGTGAAAAACCGCGCGCACGGTGCCGTCCTTGCCGCTCGTGTCCATGCCTTGCAGCACCAGCAGCACGCGTTGGCGACGCTGCGCGTGGAGCTTCTCCTGCAGGTCGTCGAGCTGCACGCCGATCGCCGTGAGGCGCTCGCGGTCCTCTTCCTTTGCGCCGCTGGAAAACGGCTTCGCGGACGGGTCGATCGCGCTCAGGTCGAACGGCTTCAGCTTCTTGCCGGCGTCGAAGTACGGCACGCGAAAGTCGTCGAGTTCGGGTTTCTTTGCCATTTTTTTACCGTCGTCCAATGAAAACGGGCCGCTGCCAGGCTTAACCGGCAGCAGCCCGTTCATCCCGTTGGGGACAAGCTGTCAGGATAACTTTTTCTTCAACAATTCGTTCACTTGCTGCGGATTCGCCTTGCCCTTGGTCGCCTTCATCGCCTGGCCGATCAGCGCATTGAACGCCTTCTCCTTGCCCGCGCGGAATTCTTCGACTGATTTCTGATTCGCTGCGAGCACTTCGTCGATGATCGCTTCGAGCGCGCCGGTGTCGGAAATCTGCTTCAGGCCCTTCGCATCGATGATGCGATCCGCCGCGCCTTCGTCCGTCGCTTTTTCTTCCCAGATCGTCTGGAAGATGTCCTTCGCGATCTTGTTGGAGATGGTGCCGTCGGCGATGCGCTGAACGATCAGCGCGAGTTGCGCGGCAGACACCGGCGATTCGCTGATATCGAGCGATTCGCGGTTCAGTTGCGCGGAGACGTCGCCCATGATCCAGTTTGCGGCGGTCTTCGCCTGTGCCGCACCCGCTTTCTGCACGAGCGCTTCGAAGTACGACGCCATCGCCTTCGACGACGTCAGCACGCCCGCGTCATACGCCGTCAAACCGTACGTGTCGACAAAGCGCTTCTGCATGTCCGCCGGCAATTCGGGCAGGTCGCCCTTCACGCGCGCGATCCAGCTTTCATCGATCACGAGCGGCATCAAATCCGGGTCCGGGAAATAGCGGTAATCGTGCGCGTCTTCCTTGCTGCGCATCGAGCGCGTTTCGCGCTTGTCCGGATCGTAGAGACGCGTTTCCTGAACCACGGTGCCGCCGTCCTCGATCAGCTCGATCTGACGGCGCACTTCGTATTGAATCGCTTCTTCGAGAAAGCGGAACGAGTTCAGGTTCTTGATTTCCGCGCGCGTGCCGAATTCCTTCTGGCCGACCGGCCGCACCGACACGTTCGCGTCACAACGGAACGAGCCTTCCTGCATGTTGCCGTCGCAGATGCCGAGCCACACGACGAGCCCGTGCAAGGCCTTCGCATACGCGACCGCTTCCGCCGCGCTGCGCATTTCCGGCTCCGTGACGATCTCGAGCAGCGGCGTGCCCGCGCGATTCAGGTCGATGCCCGTCATGCCCGCGAAGTCTTCGTGCAGCGACTTGCCCGCGTCTTCTTCAAGATGCGCGCGCGTCAGATTGACGGTCTTCGAATACGCTTCCTTGCCCGCCTTTTCATTGGCCGGAACCTGGATCGTGATCTGACCGCCCTGCACGACCGGAATCTCGTACTGGCTGATCTGATAGCCCTTCGGGAGATCCGGATAGAAGTAGTTCTTGCGCGCGAAGATGCTGCGCGGCGCGATATGCGCGCCGATCGACAGGCCGAAGCGAATCGCGCGCTCGACGGCGCCACGGTTCATCACCGGCAGCACGCCGGGCAGCGCGAGATCGACGGGACTCGCCTGCGAGTTCGGGCTCGCGCCGAACTGAGTGGGCGCGCCCGAGAAGATCTTTGAGACGGTGGAAAGCTGCGCGTGCGTTTCCAGACCGATGACGACTTCCCACTGCATGTTCACACTCCCGATGCCGATGGTGCCTTGCGGTGCCAGTCGGTCGCGCGCTGGAACGCGTCGGCGACCTGGAGCATCCGGGCTTCGTTGAAATAGTTTCCGACGATCTGCAGTCCGACCGGGCGATCCGCGTTCGCGCCCGCGCCGAAGCCGCACGGCACGCTCATGCCGGGCAGACCGGCGAGGCTCACGGACAGCGTGTAGATATCGGCGAGATACATCTGCACGGGATCGTCGGCTTTCTCGCCGAGGTTCCATGCGACGGTCGGCGCGACCGGCCCCATGATGACGTCGCACTGCTTGAACGCTTCCTGAAAGTCGCGCGCGATGATGCGGCGAATCTTCTGCGCCTGCAGGTAGTACGCGTCGTAGTAGCCGTGCGACAGCACATACGTGCCAACCAGAATCCGCCGCTTCACTTCCGGCCCGAAGCCTTCCGCGCGCGACTTCTTGTACATGTCGAGCAGATCGCGGTACTCGGCCGCGCGATGCCCGTAGCGCACGCCATCGAAGCGCGACAGATTCGACGAAGCCTCCGCCGGCGCGATGACGTAGTACACGGGAATCGACAGCTCGGTCTGCGGCAGCGTCACCTCGACGAGCGTCGCGCCGAGCGCTTCGTATTGCTTCAATGCCGCGTCGATGGACGCGCGCACGTCGTCCGCGAGACCGGCGCCGAAGTACTCCTTCGGCATGCCGATACGCAGACCTTTCAACGGCTGGCTTGCATCATCGGAGCCGTTCCACGTTTTGCCGATATGGCGCGTGTAGTCTTCGTTCTCGCGTTGCAGGCTGGTCGAGTCGCGCTCGTCGAAGCCGGACATCGCGTTGAGCAGCAGCGCGCAGTCGGCGGCGGTTTGCGCCATCGGGCCGCCCTGGTCCAGCGACGACGCGAACGCGATCATCCCGTAGCGCGACACGCGGCCGTAAGTCGGCTTGATGCCCGTGATGCCGGTGAACGACGCGGGCTGGCGGATCGAGCCGCCGGTGTCGGTGCCGGTCGCGGCGGGCGCGAGGCGCGCGGCCACGGCGGCGGCCGAACCGCCCGACGAACCACCCGGCACGGCCTTCAGGTCCCACGGATTCTTCACCGCGCCGAAGTACGAATTCTCGTTGGACGAGCCCATCGCGAACTCGTCCATGTTGGTCTTGCCGAGGCACACCATGCCAGCTTGCTTCAGACGGTCGACCACGGTCGCATCGAACGGGCTCGCGTAGTTTTCGAGCATGTGCGAACCGGCTGTGGACGCCCAGCCGCGCGTGACGAACACGTCCTTGTGCGCGACCGGCAGACCGGTGAGCGCGCCGGCGTTGCCCTGCGCGATGAGGGCATCGGCGGCCTTCGCCTGTTCGAGCGTGAGTTCGCGATCGATGCCGATGAACGCATTCAGCGCCTTCGCGGCCTCGATGCGTTGCAGATACGACTGCGCCAGTTCGACCGCGGAGATCTCCTTCGAGTCGAGCGCGGCGCGCAGTTCGGTCAAGCTTTTTTGATGCATTGCAGTTCCCTGATGAGCGCGGTCTTCATTTCCGCGCGCGGTGTCGCTGGATAGTCGACCGTTATTCGATCACCTTCGGCACGAGGTAGAGCCCGTCCTGCACGGCAGGCGCGGATCGCTGGAACTCTTCGCGCTCGACGCGCTCTGAGACAGCGTCGTCACGCAGACGAAGCGCGACTTCCTCGATCTGTTCGATCGGGTGTGCGAGCGGTTCGATGCCGGTCGTGTCGACGGCCTGCATCTGCTCGACGAGACCGAAGAAGTCGTTGAGGCGCGCAAGCGTGGGTTCGGCTTCGTGGTCGGGCAATTCGAGCCGCGCCAGATGCGCGATGCGTTTTACGTCGGTCAGGGTCAAAGACATGGAATCACCGGAGAAAGCGTGGACGGCCCCAATCTCGAAAACCTTCGCTGTGACAGCAAGTTACGATCTCGAAAGGAGCTTACGGAAGCAGGTCTGGCGATGGTCAAAAGTGCCATCCTTTTCCTATAGATACCCCCAAATTATAAGGTATCATTACACGTTCGACTCACCTCTGGAACGGCTTGTCAGCGGCTTTCTCCCTGAATCAGTGAATTACGAGAAACGTTTGCGTTCGGCGTTCCATTCTGCGGTAGATTTCTTCCCGGAATTGCACTTCACGGCGAGCGTTCGCCGCCCCGGCAATCCGTTATTTTTTCCGCTGCCGTCCCCGGCGCTCCTCGCGACGAACGGCCACCCAGCGAGACAGGATTTTTGAATGTTCGGTTTTTTGCGCAGCTATTTTTCCAACGACCTGGCTATTGACCTCGGTACCGCCAACACGCTGATCTACATGCGCGGCAAGGGCATCGTCCTCGACGAGCCTTCGGTCGTTTCCATTCGCCAGGAAGGCGGCCCCAACGGCAAGAAGACCATTCAGGCGGTCGGCAAGGAAGCCAAGCAGATGCTCGGTAAAGTGCCGGGCAACATCGAGGCGATCCGCCCGATGAAGGACGGCGTGATCGCCGACTTCACCGTCACCGAGCAGATGATCAAGCAGTTCATCAAGACCGCTCACGAATCCCGCATGTTCTCGCCGTCGCCGCGCATCATCATCTGCGTGCCGTGCGGTTCCACGCAGGTCGAGCGCCGCGCCATCAAGGAAGCGGCGCACGGCGCGGGCGCGTCGCAGGTCTATCTGATCGAAGAGCCGATGGCCGCCGCGATCGGCGCGGGCCTGCCGGTGTCGGAAGCAACGGGCTCGATGGTCGTCGACATCGGCGGCGGCACGACGGAAGTCGGCGTCATCTCGCTGGGCGGCATCGTGTACAAGGGCTCGGTGCGCGTCGGCGGCGACAAGTTCGACGAGGCCATCGTCAACTACATCCGCCGCAACTACGGCATGCTGATCGGCGAACAGACCGCCGAAGCCATCAAGAAGGAAATCGGTTCGGCCTTCCCCGGCTCCGAAGTGAAGGAAATGGAAGTCAAGGGCCGCAATCTGTCCGAAGGCATTCCGCGCAGCTTCACTATTTCGAGCAATGAAATCCTCGAAGCGCTGACGGACCCGCTGAACCAGATCGTGTCGTCGGTGAAGATCGCGCTGGAACAGACGCCGCCGGAACTCGGCGCGGACATCGCCGAGCGCGGCATGATGCTGACGGGCGGCGGCGCGCTGCTGCGCGACCTCGACCGCCTGCTCGCGGAAGAAACCGGCCTGCCGGTGCTCGTCGCCGAAGATCCGCTGACCTGCGTGGTGCGCGGCTCTGGCATGGCGCTCGAGCGCATGGACAAGCTCGGCAGCATCTTCTCGTACGAGTGATTTCCCGGCTGAAGGCTTTCGCTCCTGTTTCTCCGGGCGTGATGGTCTTCGACGCGACAGCCAAAGCACCCGCGTAACGCGACGCGCGCACGGCCCGGCTTCTGTCCGGGCCGTTGTCGGAACAGCGTAGGGCAGGTCTCGCCGCCGGCGAGATAACCTGCAGCATCGATCCATCCGTTCACGCCCTCGGCGCCGACCATGGAATACAGTCCGCCGCCACTTTTCAAGCAAGGCCCTTCCGCGCTCGCGCGTCTGATTTTCTTCGTGGTGCTCGCCATCGCGTTGCTGATCTCGGACGCCCGTTTCAACACGCTGGAAATCGTTCGCGGCATGCTCGGCGCGGGGCTTTATCCGTTGCAGCGCGCGGCGCTCGTGCCGCGCGACATCTTCATGGGCGCGGCGGATCTCGCCGTGACCAGCGCGACGCTGCGCAGCGAAAACGCGAAGCTCGCCGACAAAAACCTGGAGCTTTCCGTGAAGGCAGGCGATGCGGCGCAGCTCGCCATCGAGAATGCACACCTGCGCGCGCTGCTCAATCTGCAATCGCGTGCGAGCACCGAAGAGACGCCCGCCGAAATTCAATACGACACGCGCGATCCGTTCACGCAGAAAGTCGTGATCGGCAAGGGTTCGCAGCAAAACATCCAGGACGGCGCGCCGGTCGTTACCGAAGATGGGGTGATCGGTCAGGTGACGCGCGTGTTTCCGTTGCAATCGGAAGTCACGCTGCTCACCGACAAGGATCAGGCCGTGCCCGTGCAGATCGCGCGCACCGGCTTGCGCAGCGTGATCTACGGCACGCCGAAGGGCGACACGCTCGACCTTCGCTTCGTGCCGATCAGCGCCGACGTGCAAGCCGGCGACGAACTCGTGACGAGCGGCCTCGACGGCATCTATCCGCCGGGATTGCCGGTGGCGAAGGTGCTGCGCGTCGACAAGCAGGCGGACACCGCGTTCGCGCGCGTCGTCTGCGTGCCGATCGCGGCGGTGCGTGGCGCGCGCCAGCTGCTCGTGCTGCACTACAACCTGAACGTGCCGCCCAATCCGATCGAAGTCGAAGCGGCCGCGGCCGCCAAGGAAGCGAAGGAAAACAAGGGCAAGAAGAAGACCGCGCCCAAGGCGGCGGTAGCCGCCGGCGCGAGCGGCGCATCGGCGGCTGCGGCGGCTGCGGCGGCGTCCGCACCGGCTACGGCCGCACCGGCGGCGAAGCCCGCCGAGGCGCCGGCGAAGGCAGCCGCACCCAAGGCGGCATCGAGCGCGGCGGCAAAGCCGCCGAAGAAGGCGAATGCGCCTAAGCCCGCATCCTCGGGAGCCGCGCGATGAACCGTCCGCAATACATCCTGCAGCCGGTCAATCCGTACTTCATCACGTTCAGTCTCGCCGCCGCGTTTCTGCTGAACCTGATGCCGTGGGGACGGCTCATCGGCGTGCCGGATTTCGTCGCGCTCGTGCTGCTGTTCTGGAACGTGCATCAACCGCGCAAAGTCGGCATGGGCATCGCGTTCATGCTCGGCATTCTGATGGACGTCCATAACGCGAATCTGCTCGGCGAGCACGCGCTGGCTTACACGCTTCTTTCGTACGGCGCGATCACCATCCACCGCCGCGTGCTGTGGATCTCGCTGCCGGTGCAGATGTTCGTCGTCGCGCCGCTGCTGGTGGGCGCGCATCTAGTGCCGTTCATCATCCGCCTGATGACGGGCGCCGCGTTTCCCGGCTGGAGCTATCTGGTCAACGGATTCGTCGAAGCACTGCTCTGGCCGATCGCAAGCTTCCTCTTGCTGATGCCGCAACGCCGCGCCGCCGATCCGGACGACACGCGCCCGATCTGAGCGCGACCGCGCGGCGCCGGGTCACCGAATAAACCGCCGCGCGCGAACTACACTTGAATCGCGAGCAAACCGCGAAAGCTGCATGACCGAAATAAAGAACACCGAGCAACAGTTGTCGAAGTTCCGCCTGCGCGTCGCGGCGGCGGGACTGTTCGTGTTCGTCTGCTTCGGGCTGATCGGCTTGCGCTTTCTGTATCTGCAGGTCTGGCACTTCAGCAAATACTCGCTGCAGGCGAACGAAAACCGCATTTCCGTTGCGCCGATCGTGCCGAATCGCGGCATCATCACCGACCGCAACGGCGTCGTGCTGGCGAAGAACTACTCCGCCTATACGCTCGAAATCACGCGTTCGAAGATCAACGGCACGCTCGACGAAACCATCGACGAACTCTCGCAGGTCATTCCTATCGACGCGCGTGACCGCCGGCGTTTCAAGAAGCTGCTCGAAGATTCGAAGAATTTCGAAAGCCTGCCGATCCGCACGCGGCTCACCGATGAGGAAGTGGCGAAGTTCACGGCGCAGCGCTTTCGCTTTCCGGGCGTCGAAGTGCGGGCGCGCCTGTTCCGCCAGTATCCGCTCGGCACGACCGCGGCGCATGTGATCGGCTACATCGGGCGGATTTCGCAGCGCGATCAGGAGCGCATCGACGACGCGAGCGACGCCAATGACGAAAGCTCGGATCACTACGATCCGCGCCTCGACGCCAATAACTACAAGGGCACGGACTACGTCGGCAAGATCGGTGTCGAGCAGAGCTACGAGACCGAGTTGCACGGTCTGACCGGTTTCGAGGAAGTCGAAGTCACGGCGGGCGGCCGTCCGGTGCGGACGATGTCGCGCACGCAGGCGACGCCGGGCAACAATCTTCAGTTGTCGCTGGATATCGGCTTGCAGCAGGTCGCGGAGCAGGCGTTCGCGGGCAAGCGCGGCGCGCTCGTCGCGATCGAGCCTTCCACCGGCGACGTGCTCGCGTTCGTCTCCGCGCCGAGCTTCGACCCGAATTCGTTCGTCGACGGCATCGATCAGCAAACCTGGGACGCGCTCAACAATTCGCCGGATCACCCGCTCCTGAATCGTCCGCTGCACGGCACGTATCCGCCGGGCTCGACGTACAAGCCGTTCATGGCGCTCGCGGCGCTGACACTGCACAAGCGCACGCCGGGCTGGGGCTTTCAGGATCCGGGCTACTTCACGTTCGGCGGCCACACGTTCCGCAACGACGTGCGCTCGGGCCAGGGCTGGGTCGACATGAACCGCGCGATCGTCGTGTCGAACGACACGTACTTCTACATGCTCGCGCGCGATCTCGGCGTCAACGCGATGGCCGGCTTCATGAAGCCGTGGGGCTTCGGCCAGATCACCGGCATCGATATCGCAGGCGAGGCGCGCGGCATTCTCCCGTCGACCGAATGGAAGCGCAAGGCGTACCGCAAGCCCGAGCAGCAGCGCTGGTACGAAGGCGAAACGATCAGTCTCGGCATCGGTCAGGGCTATAACTCGTTCACGATCTTGCAGCTCGCGCACGCCACCGCGACGCTCGCGAACAATGGCGTCGTGATGAAGCCGCACCTCGTGCGCGATATCGAAAATCCGATCTCGAAGGCGACGCGCGCCGTCGTGCGCGATCCGAGCGACAAGATCCCCGTGCAGCAGAAGGACGTGGATTTCATCAAGCGCGCGATGGAAGGCGTCGTCACCAACGGTACGGCGGCGAAGGTGTTTGCGGGCGCGCCGTATCTGGCGGCGGGCAAGACCGGCACGGCGCAGGTCTATTCGTTGCAGGGCGCGAACTACAAGGGACACGCGCTCGCCGAACATCTGCGCGATCACGCGCTGTTCATCGCGTTCGCGCCTGCCGAGCAGCCGAAGATCGCGCTCGCGTTGATCGTCGAAAACGGCGGCTGGGGCGCGGAGTCCGCCGGGCCGATCGCGCGCAAGGTGCTCGACTACTATCTGATCGACCGCATGAAGCCGGGCGCGCAAGCTGCCGCGGTTGCCGCGGCGGCATCGGCCACGGAAGATACCGGCCTGCCGATGATCGGCGGCACGCAATCGCCCGCAGCCGTCGCGTTGCCCGCGTCGGTCGCGAATTCGTCGCCGGCGTTTTCGCCGCAGGCGGCGTCGAATCCGAATGTCGCGAAGGCCGTTACCGCGCCACCGCTTGCGGCTTCCGCCCCGAAAGCCTCGACGCCGCGCGCCGCGTCCACGCCGCCCGCCGCCGCGCTTCCCGCGTCGACGCCGGGCCGCACGCCCGCGCCGAAAAAGCGCCCCGCCGAGCCGACGCCCACCATGGTGCGCGGCAACGAAAACGACGGCGTGCGCGTTCTCGCGCCGTCCGGCGGCATCGACGAGTAAAGGAAAACCGCCATGCAACTGCACATGCAATTCGACAAGCGCGAACTGCTCGACCGCGCCAAGCGCATGTTCGCGGGCTTCGACAAACCGCTCGCGCTCATCGTGTTCCTGCTGCTGTGCGTCGGCATCGTGACGCTGTACAGCGCGAGTCTCGACATGCCCGGGCGCGTCGAGGACCAGCTTCGCAACATCATGCTGACCTTCGGCCTGATGTGGGTGCTCGCCAACATCCCGCCGCAAATGCTGATGCGCTTCGCGGTGCCGCTCTATACGGTCGGCGTCGCGTTATTGATCGCCGTCGCTGCGTTCGGGCTGACCCGCAAGGGCGCGAAACGCTGGCTCAACGTCGGCGTGGTGATCCAGCCGTCGGAAATCATGAAGATCGCGATGCCGCTGATGCTCGCGTGGTACTACCAGAAGCGCGAAAGCAATATCCGCTGGTGGGATTACATCGTCGGCTTTCTGATTCTGCTGCTGCCGGTGGGCTTGATCGCGAAGCAGCCTGACCTGGGCACCGCGGTGCTCGTGTTCGCGGCGGGCATGTTCGTCATTTATTTCGCCGGATTGAGTTTCAGGCTGATCCTGCCGGTGCTCGTGGCGGCGGTCATCGCGGTGGCGAGTATCGCGGTATTCCAGGACAGGATCTGTCAGCCGGATGTCGTCTGGCCGATGATGCATGACTACCAGAAGCACCGCATCTGCACGCTGCTCGACCCGACTTCCGATCCGCTCGGCAAAGGCTTCCACACGATTCAGGCGGTGATCGCGATCGGCTCCGGCGGCACGCTCGGCAAAGGCTGGCTGAAGGGCACGCAGGCGCACCTCGAATTCATCCCCGAAAAGCACACCGACTTCATCTTCGCCGTCTATGCCGAGGAGTTCGGTCTCGCGGGCGGACTCGTGCTGCTTTTCCTCTACATGGCGCTGATTGCGCGCGGGCTGTATATCGCGGCGAACGGCGCGACCTTCTTCGGGCGATTACTGGCCGGATCGCTCACGCTCGCGTTCTTTACTTACGCGTTCGTCAACATCGGCATGGTGAGCGGGATTCTGCCCGTGGTCGGCGTGCCGCTGCCGTTCATGAGCTACGGCGGCACCGCGCTGACGACGCTCGGCGTCGCGGCCGGGCTGATCATGAGCGTCGCGCGGCAAAAGAGGTTGATGCAGAGTTAGCGATGGTCGCTTGCGTCAAAGCCAAAAGCCGTGGATTCGTCCGCGGCTTTTTTGTTTGCCGGCGCGCTTCACTGCGGCTTTTGCTGCTCGAGTTCGGCGCTCAGTTGCAGATATTTGAGCTTGGCCGCCGGATCGCCCTGCGCGGCCGCCGCCGCGTAATACGCGCGCGCCACATTCAGATTGCGCTCGACGCCATCGCCGCCGCGCTCGTAAAACGAACCCGCGACGTATTGCGCGGTCATGTCGCCGCCTTCCGCCGCCTTCTTGTACCAGGCGAACGCCTGCACGTTGTCGCGCGCGGTGCCGCGTCCGTCGAGAAACTGGTTCGCGAGCGCCAGTTCGGCCTGCACGTGACCCTGGTTCGCCGCGCGCAGGAACCAGCGATGCGCCTCCGCCGGATCTTTCTCGACGAACTGGCCGTCGTCGTACATCTTGCCGTACACGTATTGCGCGTGCGTCATGTTGGCGTCGGCGGCGCGGCGCAGCCACTTCTTGCCTTCCGGCACGTCCGCCGCGCCGCCTTCGCCATTGAGCAGCATCATCGCGTAGTTGAATTCGGCGAGCCGGCTGCCGCGCTGCGCCGCCCGGCGAAACTCCGAACGCGCCGCGACGAGATTGCCCGCGTTGTAGTCGGCGACGGCATTCTGCGTCGCGATATCGGTCGGCTTGGGCGCGTTGTCGGCGTGGGCCGCGCCCGCCGTTATCGACAGACTCACCGCTGCGACGACCGACGCTATCGCGGTTTTCATGATCTCGCCTCCTGCAACGCCTGACGCGTCGCCTTCAAGAGCCACATCACATCCGCGCCGATCGCGACGAGCTTGATGCCCGCCTGCGCGTACTGCCGCGCGCTCGCGGCATCGAGCGCGAAGATGCCGCTCGCGATGCCCGCGCGATTCGCCGCATCGACGATTTTCGTGATCGCCGCCTGCACGTCGGGATGCTTGCCGTCGCCGAGATGACCAAGGCTCGCCGCGAGATCCGCTGGGCCGATGAACAGGCAGTCGATGCCCGGCGTCGCGGCGATTTCGTCGACGGCTTCGAGCGCCGCCACCGATTCGATCTGCACGATCGTCGCGATCTGCGCATTCGCGCCCGCCATGTAGTCGCGACGCATACCGTATGCCGCCGCGCGCACCGCGCCGGCGACGCCGCGCAAGCCATCCAGCGCCGCCGTGGTCGGATACTGCGTGAGCCGGACGATGCGTGCCGCCTCTTCCGCCGACTGCACGTTCGGGAACATCAGCGTGCGCGCGCCGGCATCGAGTGCGCGCTTCACGAGCCAGCCTTCGTTGGCCGGCACGCGCACGATCGGCTCGCTCGGCAGATGCGCGGCCGCGATCGCGCGCAACTGCGCGACGACATCGGCGCTATCGTTCGGCGAGTGCTCCATGTCGATGCACAGCCAGTCGAAGCCCGCGTGGGCGAGCGCTTCGGCGGCATCGGCGCTGCCGAGCGACAGCCACAGGCCGAACAGGGTGCCCGTTTCGGAGAGGCGCTGCTTGAGGGGATTGGTGAATGTGCTCATCGCGCGGTCCCTTCGTTGGGTCGAAGGATGACCGCACGCGGTCGCGGCAGGAACAACGACGGAAGAAGTGACGGCATGCGCGCTCCGTGTCTCGTCGCCTCGGTGGCGGGCGACTCATCGGACGATCATACCGTGCCAGAAGCGCACGCGCCGGGCGTGCCTCAGCTGCGCTCGACGTCGGCCCAGCAGTTCGGCGTTTCGTACAAACGCACGCGTTTGAGCTTGAGATTGACGCCGTAGTGCGCGTCGTAGACGTTCGCGAGAATGTTGAACGCGACGGCCGCGAGGTTCTCCACGGTCGGAATGCGATCCAGCACGACGGTCTTGTGATCCGACAGCGTCTGGAGGAATTCGCGCACTTTGACATCGCCTTCATAGACGATGAACGCGTGGTCCCACTTGTTGACGAGATGCTCCATGGCGAGCGCTTTCACGTCGGCGAAGTCCATCACCATGCCGCGGTCGGGCGCGCCTTCCACGTCGACGAGGTCGCCTTGCAGCGTGATTTCGAGCACGTAGCGATGGCCATGCAAATTGCGGCACTGGCTGCGGTGATCGGGGATGCGGTGGCCCGCATCGAATTCGAGTTTTCGGGTAATCGTCTGCACGTCGGCTGACCGTCTTATATTCAGGGAATGTTCAGGTATTTGTGCGTCTGCATCGACAGGCGCCACTTCGGATGGCGCTTGCACCAGTCGATCGCCAGCTTCGTGTTGATGTCGCGCGACGGGCCGTCCATCGGCTGCACGAGAAAGTACTCGAAATCGAGTTTCTCGTATTCCGCGAGACGCTGGTTGTCCTGCGGCACCACGACCTTCAGTTCATTGCCCTTCGTCACGACGAGCGGCGCGTCGGCCTTCGGGCTCACGCAAATCCAGTCGATGCTCTCGAGCACCGGCAGCGAGCCGTTGGTCTCGATCGCCATTTCGAAGCCCGCGTCGTGCAGCGCATCGACGAACGGCTGGTCGATCTGCAGCATCGGCTCGCCGCCCGTACAGACGACGAACCGGTGCGCCGCGCCTTCCGGCCACAGCGATGCGATCTTCGCGACGAGTTCCGCCGGCGTTCTGTACTTGCCGCCGTTCTCGCCATCCGTGCCGACGAAATCCGTGTCGCAGAACTGGCAGACCGCGTCCGCGCGATCTTCCTCGCGCCCCGACCACAGATTGCAGCCCGCGAAGCGGCAAAACACGGCCGGGCGCCCGGCATTGGCGCCTTCGCCCTGCAACGTGTAGAAGATTTCCTTTACCGCGTACGTCATGACTGCTCTGTATGCCTCGTAAAACCCGTCGTGAAAATCAAACCGGCGCGGTGGTGACCTGCTCGCCCGCGCGATACGCCTCATAACCGCGCTTGCGCAGTTTGCAGGCCGGACATTGGCCGCAGCCGAAGCCCCAGTCGTGCAACTCGGCGCGCTCGCCGACATAGCACGTATGCGTTTCGATGCGGATCAACTCGACGAGCGCTTCGCCGCCGAGCGTTTCCGCGAGCCGCCAGGTGTCGGCCTTGTCGAGCCACATCAGCGGCGTTTCGACCGCGTAACGCGTCTCCATGCCCAGATTCAGCGCGACTTGCAGCGCTTTCATCGTGTCGTCGCGGCAATCCGGATAGCCTGAGAAATCGGTCTCGCACATGCCGCCGACCAGCACTTTCAACCCGCGCCGATACGCCACTGCCGCCGCAATCGTCACGAACAGCAGGTTGCGCCCTGGCACGAACGTGTTGGGTAAGCCGCTCGCGGTCGCCTGGATCTCGATCTCGCGGGTCATCGCCGTGTCGCTGATTGCGCCGAGCACGGACAGATCGATCATGTGATCTTCGCCCAGACGCTCGGCCCACTGCGGAAACTCGCGCACGACCGCGGCGCGAAAGCCGTCGCGGCATTCGAGTTCCACGCGATGCCGCTGTCCGTAATCGAAGCCGAGGGTCTCGACCGTCTTGTAGCGTTCGAGCGCCCAGGCGAGGCACGTGGCCGAGTCCTGGCCGCCGGAGAACAGCACGAGCGCGCTGTCTTTAGCGTCTATCCGAGTCACCGTGAAAACTCCGTACTCCGTGAATGAGAAGGCGTCGCACGCCGCACGGGAAGTCGGAGTGACCGGACTTTGCCATGCGCGTTGCGGGCGCGACGTATGCGAGTCCAGTATAGGCCGGCGACCCTCGCCCGGACGCGCACGCCTTTTATGCCGCCGATAGCGGAACACGAGACGGATGAGCGAACGCCGGATGCATGTTCCGGTGCATCGCTCGAGCGATTCGGAGCGTCGAAAAGAAAAGGACTTGCGGGTCCGAGGACGAGGCAAGTCCTTAATTCGACGCGGATTTTATCACGGAGCAAGGTTGTTCGCCGAGCTCGGGACGCCACGCGGTTGCCAGCGGCAAGCTCCGAAGCATACGCACGCCACAAAACAAAAAGCCCAGTCATTCGACTGGGCTTTTTGCCTGAAACTATGGTGGCCTGGGGCGGAATCGAACCACCGACACGCGGATTTTCAATCCGCTGCTCTACCAACTGAGCTACCGGGCCAACGAAGAAGTGAGACTATATCAGAGACAATTGCGGCCCTCAAGCCCCTCTGCGCATTTTTCTGCAAATCCTCAGACGGACGCGTTCACACCTCGTTCTTGTTCTTTCCGAGATCGACGCCAAGCTGCTTAAGCTTCCGATACAAGTGCGTGCGCTCCAGCCCGGTCTTTTCCGCGACGCGCGTCATGCTGCCGTTCTCGCGCGCGAGGTGATACTCGAAGTACGCGCGCTCGAACGCATCGCGCGCATCGCGCAACGGGATATCGAACGAGATGGACGCCGTCGTTCCTGCCTGATTCTGCGGGACGCCGCTCGCCGCCGCATCGTTCGATGCATTGAGCGCCGAGGCAGTCGGCAACGCGGCCGCCACCGGCACGCCCGACGCGCTCACGCTCGCCGGCGGCTTCGCCATCATCGTGACGGGCGCCGCCGCCGTGCCGTGCGCCAGCCCCTGTTCGACGGCCTTCAGCAGCTTCTGCAGCGCGATCGGCTTTTCGAGGAAGTTGAGCGCGCCGATCTTCGTCGCTTCGACAGCCGTGTCGATGGTCGCGTGGCCCGACATCATGATCACCGGCATCGTGAGCTTGCCCTGCGCGGCCCACTCCTTGAGCAGGGTCACACCGTCGGTGTCGGGCATCCAGATGTCGAGCAGGACGAGGTCAGGTGTCTGCTCCAGACGGTAGTCCCGCGCGTGCTGCGCGTTTTCCGCCACTTCCACGACATGGCCTTCGTCGCTCAGGATCTCGGAGAGCAGTTCCCGGATCCCCATTTCATCGTCTACCACCAGGATGGTTGCCATTTACGCTGCCCTTGTCTGCACTGTTGCTTTTGTCGTTCCCTGATTCGCGGCCGCACCGGTACCCGGCGTCGCGCCGGGCGCCGCGGTATCGTCCGCGAGTTGGAGAAACAGAATCGATATCTGCGCGCCCTCGATCACATCCGCCGACTTCGAGCGGTTGCGTATGTCGATGCGCGCGCCGTGCTCGTCGACGATCTTCTTCACGGTTGCAAGTCCCAGACCCGTACCCTTCGCTTTCGTCGTCACGTAAGGCTCGAAAGCACGCGAAAGGATACGCGCCGGAAAACCCGAGCCGTTGTCCGAGACCGTCAGGCGAACCGCGACACGCGCATGACCCGTTGCATCGGGCTCGCCATATTCTACTGTTCTCGTTTCGAGCAGCACGCGCGGCTCCGCGACGTCCGCCACCGCGTCCTGCGCGTTCTGCAGCAGGTTATGGATCACCTGACGGATCTGAGTCGCGTCGCCGCGGATCACGGGCAGCTTCGCGAGGTCGATCTTGATCGGCGTCTTGCCGTCCTCGATGCCGTACAACGTCAGCACTTCGGCGACGAGCTCGTTCAGTTGCAGATTGCCGAGCACCGCGGGCGGCGTGCGCGCGTATTCGCGGAAATCGTCGACCATCTGCTTCATCGCCTGCACCTGATTCACGATGGTCGTCGATGCGCGCTTGAGGACGTCCGCATCCGTCGGCGCGAGCTTGTCCGCGAGCTTCATCTGCAGGCGCTCCGCCGAAAGCTGAATGGGCGTGAGCGGGTTCTTGATCTCGTGCGCGAGACGCCGCGCGACCTCGCCCCACGCGACCGAACGCTGCGCGGAAATGACATCGGAGATGTCGTCGAACACGACGACATAGCCGGTCGTTTCGGCGTCCTCGGAATCGCTTTCGGTCACGCTCAGCAACTGCGTGCCGCGCACGAGCAGCGTCAGCGGATCGTTCTCGCCGGGCACCGTCACCGCGACCTGCTGCTGCCAGTGACCGCGATCGCCGATCGGATGACCACTGCCGACCGCCGCCGCATCACGTTCCGCGAACGCTTTTTTCACCATCGCGCCGAACTCGGCGAGAACATCGATATGGTCGAGCGGCTGATTGAGCTGCGTGCCGAACGGCTGGCGGAAGATGCGGTCCGCGCCGCGATTCGCTGTAGTGAGGCGGAACTGCCGGTCGAACACGAACACGCCCGCCGTCAGATTCGCAAGAATGCTTTCCAGATACGCCTTCGAATGCTCCAGCGCGATACGGTTGTTCTCGACCGCCGCGCGCGCCTCGGAAAGCTGTCGCGTCATCGCGTTGAAGGACTGCGTGAGAAAACCCAGCTCGTCGCGCGAATTGATCTCGCGTTTGGGCGTGTAGTCGCCTTCGGCCACCTCCTTGGTGCCCTGCGCGAGCAGGAACAAGGGCCGCGCAAGCTGGTTGCCCAGCGCGAGCGCGAGCATCATCGCGATGAAGGTCGCGAGGAACAGCGCGAGCGTCAGCGTGCCGATATACATCTTGCGCAAGCCCGTGCGCCCGAGCCGCTTCTCCTGATACTCGCGGTAGGCGCGCTGCACGGCGTCGGCATTGCGCGCGAGTTCCTGACTCACGGGCTGCTCGATCTGCAGGAAGCGATCGACGTGCTGGAATTCTGTCGTGGTGGTCGGGTCGGGAATCTTGGTGATCACGCGCAGCCGCAACGCGCCCTTCGGCCCGTTCGATTTCGGATCGCCGTCGATCTCGCCTTCGATCGCGCCGTATGGATGATCCTGCGCCGCCTTCAGCATCGTGCCGGTCGGCTCGTTGGCCGGCAGGAGCGCGTAGTAGTTGCCCGACGCCTGCGCGACCGTGCGCAGGCCCGACACCCGCAGCGAGCCGTTGCTCGACGTCAGATCCTCGCGGTTGTACTGATCGCGCGGCCGCTCGAACACGACCGCGTCCTGCACGCCGTATTGATCACGCAGGCGCAGCAGCGAAAGCGTCAGGCTCGACGGATCCGCGCTGGCGAGCTGATCGCTCATCTGCCGGCCGCGGTTCTTGAAATCGGCGAGCGAGTTTTCGAGCATGCCGCGCCCGAGCGTCAGCCCCGACGTGAGCGCGGTCTCGACGTTCACGTCGAACCATGACTCGATACTGCGCGACACGAACTGATACGAAACCACATAGATGATCGCGCCCGGCACCACGCCGACGAGCGCGAAGATGAACGCGAGCTTCGCCAGCAATCGCGTGCCGAAGCGCCCTTGCCTCACCCGCGACACGATGATGATGAACAGGCTGACAACGATCAGCATGAAGACGATCGCCACCGCGACGTTCGCCGCATACAGCCAGCCGTAGTAGCGGTCGAAAAATTCAGTGTTCGCGCTCGCGAGCGCGAGCATCACGAGCAGCAGCACCGCCGTGAGCGCAACCGTGGAGACCAGCAGCCGGACGACGAAACTCTTCATGTCCGTGCGGCCGCGTCGAAATCTATTTCGCACGTTCTGCCGCCGTAAAAGTAAAACGCTTCCAGTCCGAGGACAGGTTCCAGTCGCGATTGTTCACCGCGTCGATCTGGAACGGCTTGGGCATCAGTGCGATGTCGAGTTGCATACGCACCGATGCGGTATAGGTTTCGCCGCCATGCACCTGGTTTCGATCGATGACATGCCACGAGGTCACATGCTTGATGACCGCGAGCGCTTCATTCAGCGACGCGAAACGCAACTGCAAGCCGCCCGTCGATACGCGATATTCGTTCGTGAGCGGCTGATAGGAAAGGCGGATGCTCTGCGACACATTGACCGGTTCTTCATCGAACCAGTACCAGCGTGGCCGCGACAGCGCGAAGTCGATCGTGAAATAGAGCGGCACGCTGCGGTTCACGGCTTCTTCGAGGCTGTTGTTGAGGTCGAAGTCGAAGTGCGCGTCGAGGCTCCAGCCGGCATTGTCCGCCTGCAGCGACGCACGCTGCACGGCGATCGTCTCGGCAAACGCGGGATCGGCCACGGCGAACGTCAGCCAGAGCGCCAGCGCAGTCCAGATGACAGCCGCGAGCCGAAGCGGGAAAAAGCGTTTGATCGTCACCGTTTCTGAAAGCGCGCGTAGAAGAATCCGTCGTGGTCCGCGATATTTGTACCGGCCGGTGAGCCTTGCACCGCGCCCGCGCTCGCGCGCGCCGCTGTCGGTAACAATTGCCCCGGCGCGTCCAATCGTACCGCATCTTCATGCGCGGCTCCAAACCAGCGAGCCTGTTCTTCGCCCTCCTCGGGAAAGATGGAACACGTCACGTAAAGCAGTTCGCCGCCCTTCGCGACGAGCGGCCACAACGCGCTCACGATGCGCCGCTGCTCCGCGACCAGCGCTTCGATGTCCGACGCGCGGCGCAACCAGCGAATATCCGGATGCCGCCGCACGATGCCCGACGCCGAGCACGGCACGTCGGCGAGAATGCGATCGAACGGCGCGCCGTCGGACCATTGCGCGGGATCGCCCGCGTCGCCCACCGTGATCTGCGCGTCGAGTTTCAGGCGTTTCAGATTCTGTTCGATGCGGCCCGCGCGCTCGGCATCGCTTTCGAGCGCGATCAGCTCGACGTTCGCGAGTTCGAGAATATGTCCCGTCTTGCCGCCCGGCGCGGCGCACGCGTCGAGCACGCGCATGCCGTCCTTCAGGTCGAGCAGTTGCGCCGCGCATTGCGCGCCCGCGTCCTGCACCGACACGACGCCTTCGTCGAAGCCCGGAATGCGATCGACGGACATCGGCGTTTTCAGACGCACGGCGTGCAGGCCCACAGCTTCGGCATCGATATGCGCGTCCGCGAGGCGCGCGAGATATTCGTCGACGCTGGCGTGCCGCGCATTCACGCGCAGCGTGAGCGGCCCCTGCGCGTTGCCCGCTTCGAGGATGCGCTCCCACGCATCGGGCTGGCCGCGCTTCACCGCGTCGATCCACCATTGCGGATAATTCCAGCGCGCGACGGGATTCGTGCGCGCTTCGTCGATGAGCGCGTCGCGTTCGCGCAGGAAGTTGCGCAGCGCGGCGTTCACCAGGCCCTTCGCGAACGAGACCTCGCGTCGCGCGGCGATCGCGCCCACGGCCTGATCGACCACGGTGAAGGGCGCGTAGGCCGCGTGCGCTTCGTCGTCCGTCAACAGCGTGAACGCGCAGACGAGCACGTTCGCCACATGCGGCGGCGGCGCTTTCTTCACGAGCTTGTGCAGCAGCGCATCGGCGAGCGCGAGGCGGCGCATCGCGCGATACGCGATGTCCTGCACCGCGCCGCGCGCCACCGCGTGTTTTGCCGACGCGCTGACCGTCTGCAGCGCGGCCGGCAGCGCCGAACCCGCGCGCACGGCACCCACGGCTTGCGCCGCGCAATCGAGCGCGAACGCGAGCGAGTCGGGCGCGAGTTTCAGCGCGCTCAGGCGGGAATGGGCGGCGGTGTGCCGGCGGGAAGGCTTGTCGGTCATGAAGAAACGGAAACGGTGAGACGGCCAAGCGCGCGGCTTGCGTGAACGGGGATTGTAACTTGAGGGGATCGCGGGCCCGGGCGGGCGGCCGCCGCACGCGAAAAAGGCCGTTCCGGCGCAACCGGAACGGCCTTCGTCATGACATCCGAAGCGTCAGAAGCGGCCCGTGCGCGCCATCTCCATCAGACGCGCGACGCGTTCTTCCGTCGCCGGGTGCGTCGAGAACAGATTCGCGATGCCGCCGCCCGAGAGCGGATTCATGATCATCATCTGCGCGGTGGCCGGGTGCGCTTCCGCCGTCGGGAACGGCACGCCGGTGGCGTAGGCGTGGATCTTCTCGAGCGCGATCGCGAGCGCTTGCGGATCGCCCGAAATCTCCGCGCCGCCACGGTCGGCTTCGAATTCGCGCGCGCGGGAAATCGCCATCTGGATCAACGCGCCCGCGATCGGCGCGAGAATCGCCACCAGAATGCTCGCGATCGGATTCGACGGACGGCCTTCGTCATCGCGCCCGCCGAAGAACATCGCGAAGTTCGCGAGCGCGGAGATCGCGCCGGCCATCGTCGCGGAGATCGTCGAGATCAGGATGTCGCGATGCTTCACGTGCGCCAGCTCGTGCGCCATCACGCCGCGCATTTCGCGCTCGGACAGCACGCGCAGAATGCCCGTGGTCGCCGCGACCGCCGCGTGCTCCGGATTGCGGCCCGTGGCGAACGCGTTCGGCGCGTCTTCGTTGATCAGATAGACGCGCGGCATCGGCAGCTGAGCGCGCGTGGCAAGCTCGCGCACCATGCGATAGAACTGCGGCGCGGTGGTTTCGTCGACTTCCTGCGCGTTGTACATGCGCAGGACCAGCTTGTCCGAGAACCAGTACGAAAAGAAATTCATGCCGAGCGCGACGATCAGCGCGAGCATCATGCCCTTCGACCCGCCGATCATTCCGCCGATCACGACAAAGAGGGCCGTGATCGCAGCCATCAGCATCGCGGTTTTGACCCAGTTGAACATGTCCGGAGCTCCTCTCCCTAGATACGCTGCGCGAAGTGCGCGGTTGCCCCGGCCGACATGACCGGGACGACAATTGTAAGCAAAATGTTAGATAGGGGCACCCGGCAATAATTCAATCCGCGGTTGCGCGATTTATCGATGGGACGTCGCGAGCTTGATGCCAAGGCCCACGAACGCGCCGCCGACGCCGCGATCCAGCCATTTCTTCACGCCCGATCTGCCCGCGAAGCGCTCGGTGACGCTCCCCGCGATCCACGCGACGAAACTGTTCCAGACCGTGCTCATCGCGATGAAAACGATGCCGAGCGTTAGGAACGCGAGCGTCTTGTGCTGGCTGTCGGCGGCGACGAACTGCGGGAAGAACGACACGAAGAACAGCACGACTTTCGGATTCAGCACGTTCGTGACGAAGCCTTGCGCGAAAAGCTGGCGCAGCGATTTGGGCGCGGATTTGTCGTTCGCCTGTGCCGGATGCGCGGCTTCGACATCATCGTGTTTCGCGAAAATGAGGCGCACGCCGAGATAAATAAGATAAATCGCGCCGGCGATCTTCACGACGGTGAACGCCGTCGCCGATGCCGCGAGAATCGCCGTCAGACCGAACGCGCACGCGAGCGTATGAACGATGCAGCCCGCGGAAATGCCGAGCGCCGACACGATCCCCGCGCCGCGCCCCTGCGCGACACTGCGCCCGACGATGTACGCAGTGTCGGGGCCGGGCGTGACGTTGAGCAGGAAGACGGCGATGAGGAAGAAGGTGAAACCGGTAATGCCGAGCATCGGAAACTCCAGACTGACGAGCGCGTGTTGACAACTATTTATTCTAGCGCCGCGCCTGTTCCGCCGTCCTTTACTGAAGCGCGAATCGCTGGCCCTTCGCGAGCGGCGCACCCGCGAGAAATTCGCGCACGGGCAGACGCTTGCCGCCGGGCTTTTGCAGTTGCGTGAGTTTCAGCGCGCCGCCGCCACAGGCCACGACGATACCGTCCGACGAAACTTCGGTGATCGTCCCGGGTTCCGCGCTCGACGAAGCATCGACTGGCTGCGCGGACCAGATCTTGATCGCGGCGTTGTCCAGCGTGCCGGACGCGCCGGGAAACGGATCGAACGCGCGAATCTGGCGCGCGAGTTCTTCAGCGGGACGCCGCCAGTCGAGCGCGGCCTCGTTTTTAGCGATTTTTTCGGCGTAGGTCGTGCCGTCTTCCGGCTGCGGCGTGGACGGCAGCGAGCCGTCGCGCTCGAGATCGCGCAAACCCGCGACGAGCAACTCGGCGCCCATTTGCGCGAGGCGGTCATGCAGCGTGGCGGTGGTGTCGTCAGGGAGAATCGGCGTGCGCGCTTCGCGGATCATCGCGCCGGTGTCGAGACCGGCGTCCATCTGCATCAGCGTAATGCCGGTTTCTGCGTCGCCCGCTTCGATCGCGCGATGGATCGGCGCGGCGCCACGCCAGCGCGGCAACAACGACGCGTGGATGTTGATCGCGCCGCGCGGCGGGATATCGAGCACTTCCTGCGGCAGAATCAGCCCGTAGGCCGCGACGACCATCACGTCGTGAGGCGTGGCGCGCAACAGGTCGATGGCTTCGGCCGCTTCCTGCGGATACTTGCCCGCGCGCCGCAGCGAAGTGGGCTGCGCGACCTTGAGCCCCTTTTGGACCGCGAAGCGCTTGACCGGACTCGCCGTCAGTTTCATGCCGCGCCCGGCGGGACGATCGGGCTGCGTCAGCACGAGCGGCACCGAAAATCCGGCTGCATCGATGGCCGCGAGCGCGGCGGCAGCGAATTCCGGCGTCCCGGCGAAAACCACGCGCAACGGTTTAGTCATCGGTTACAGCGCCTTTTCCAGCTTCTTCATCTTGCCGCGAATGCGCGTCTGCTTGAGCGACGACAGATATTCGACGAACACATGACCAGCGAGATGATCCATCTCGTGCTGGATACACACCGCGAGCAGGCCGTCGCAGTCGAGCTCGAAGGTCTCGCCCTTCTGATTCAGCGCCTTCACACGCACCTTGTCCGGGCGCTCGACGAAATCGTAAATGCCCGGCACCGACAGGCAGCCCTCTTCCCATTCCTTCTTCTGGTCGCTCGTCCAGACGAGTTCCGGGTTGATGAAGACCATCAGTTCGTCGTGCGCGTCCGAGACGTCGATCACGATCACGCGCTCGTGCACGTCCACCTGCGTCGCCGCGAGGCCGACGCCGGGCGCGGCGTACATCGTCTCGGCCATGTCGGCGACGAGCTTGCGGATGCGGTCATCGACCACGGCGACGGGCTTCGCCACCTTGTTCAGCCGCTTGTCCGGGTAGTTGAGTATCTTGAGCAGAGCCATGATTCGGATTGTCTACGCGCGCCGCGACGCGTGTAAATCGGCCATTCGGCCAGGTTGCGGGTGAGTGCCGGCATGCCGAAGATATGCGGGCGAATCCAGTGGATTCAACGCCGCCGGCAAGCGGCCAATGGCGTCGCTTCGGGCCTGAGACCCAAGCCTGAGCGACGATTCTTAATCTGTTCCGGATCAAAAATCTTAACATGACGACCGCCGCCCTGCCGACCGAGGAAGCCGCCTCCACACTCGATGCCGAAGAACTGCGCGCGTGGCTGCGGCTCGCGCACGCGAAGGGGCTGCGGCCGCTCGCGCTGCGCACGCTGCTCGGCGCTTTCGGCGGACCGCGCGAAGTGTTGTCGGAGAGTTTCGCGTCGCTCGCCAAAACCGCCGATGCGAGCGCCGCCGAGGCTGTCCTCGCGCCGCCGTCCGAGATCGAAGGCGTTGCATTCGAGCACTATATTGAAGAGGTTTTGGCATGGGCTTCCGCGCCCGGCAATCACTTGTTGACGCTTGCGGACGCCGGCTATCCGCAGGCGCTTCTCACCATGCCGGACCCGCCGCCGCTGCTCTACGCGAAAGGCCGGCTCGAACTGCTTCAGGCGCGCGCGGTCGCCATCGTGGGCAGCCGGCACGCGACGCCGCAAGGTCTCGAGGATGCGCGGCGCTTCGCCCGCGCACTATCGGATGCGGGGCTCGCGGTGGTGTCCGGTCTCGCGCTCGGGATCGACGCTTCGGCGCATCGCGGCGCGCTGGAGGGCGCAACGGGCACGATTTCGGTGATCGGGACCGGCGCCGACCTCGTGTACCCGGCGGCGCATCACACGCTCGCGCATGAAATCGCCCGCGACGGCGCGATCCTCTCCGAATGGCCGCTCGGCACGCCGGCGCGCTCGGCGAATTTTCCGCAGCGCAACCGGCTGATCGCGGGCCTGTCGGGTGGCGTGCTGATCGTCGAGGCCGCGATGCGATCCGGCTCGCTCATCACCGCGCGTCTCGCCAACGAAATGGGGCGCGATGTTTTCGCGATGCCCGGTTCCGTTCACGCGCCGCTTTCGCAGGGCTGTCATCGGTTGATCAAACAGGGCGCGAAGCTGGTCGAAACGCCTGACGATGTGCTCGAAGAGTTCGGTTTCACGCCCGCGAACGCCGCGGCGGCTGCGGCGAAACGCGCGAAGCTGCGCCCGGTCAGCGCGTCGTGGGCATCGGCGCGCGCGGCTGAATCTGTCATGAGCGCCGAGGCCGACCGCGTTCTCGATGCTCTCGGCCACGCGCCCGCGACGCTTGAAATCCTCGCGACACGCACCGATCTGGACGGCGCGGCGCTGCAAGGCGCGCTGCTGCAGCTCGAATTGTCGGGGCAGGTGGCCGCGCTTGCGGGCGGCCGCTATGCGGCGGTGGAGCGCTCGTGATGCCGCGTCGTGCTACATTCGCGGAAAAATGAGCCGTCCCCGCAGTCGATACCAATAAAGGATTTCGCACCCGCCATGTCCGCGCTGAATCTCGATACCGATGCCGATCGCATCGCGGAGCGCATCGCCGTGCCCGGCACGCTGTTCGTCGCCTGTCTGTGCGCCGAATGGTGCGGCACCTGCCGCGAATATCGCGAAGGCTTCGACAGGCTGGCGGACGCGCATCCGGAGATCTGCTTCGCGTGGATCGATATCGAGAATCACGCCGACCGTTTCGACGACCTCGACGTGGAAAATTTTCCTACCATCCTGATCGAGGATGCCGTCACGACGCGATTTTTCGGCACAGTGCTGCCGCAGGCGTCTATCGTCGGTCGAATGCTGACCGATCTCACCGCGCTGCCGGGCATGGTCGGCGCGCCGAAACTGCGCCCGGCGCTTGCCACGGCCTGATCGCGACGCACGCGAAACGCGCCTTTTGCGCTTCTCGCCATGCGCTTCGCGAGCCGGAAATTGAAACGCCCCGATGCGAGCTTCGACGCCCGCCGCGCAAAGCGTGTGCTATAAAGCGGTCGTTAAAGCAGTCCAAACCGGGCCGCTGCCAGTTACCAACCTTTTGAGTCATGTCCAAAGCCCTGATCATCGCCGAGAAGCCCTCCGTCGCGAACGACATCGCGCGTGCGCTGGGCGGCTTCACCAAGCATGACGAGTACTACGAGAGCGACGATTACGTGCTCTCGTCCGCGGTCGGCCACCTGCTCGAGATCGCTGCGCCGGAAGAGTACGACGTCAAGCGCGGCAAATGGAGCTTCGCCAATCTGCCCGTCATTCCGCCGCATTTCGACCTGAATCCGATCGCGAAAAGCGAGTCGCGCCTGAAGGTGCTGACCAAGCTGATGAAGCGCAAGGATATCGAGCGCCTCATCAACGCATGCGACGCGGGGCGCGAGGGTGAACTGATTTTCCGCCTGATCGCACAACACGCGAAGGCGAAACAGCCGGTACAGCGTCTGTGGCTGCAATCGATGACGCCCGCCGCGATCCGCGACGGCTTCGCGAACCTGCGCAGCGACGCCGATATGCAGCCGCTCGCCGACGCCGCCCGCTGCCGCTCCGAAGCGGACTGGCTCGTCGGCATCAATGGCACGCGCGCGATGACCGCGTTCAACAGCAAGGGCGGCGGCTTCTTCCTGACCACGGTCGGTCGCGTTCAGACGCCAACGTTGTCGATCGTCGTCGAACGTGAGGAGAAAATCCGCCGTTTCGTGCCGCGCGACTATTGGGAAGTGCGCGCCGAGTTCATCGCCGCGAAGGGCCTGTACGAAGGCCGCTGGTTCGATCCGAAGTTCAAGCGCGTCGAAAACGATCCCGAACAGCGCGATTCGCGCCTGTGGAGTCTCGCGGCGGCCGAAACCGTCGTGGCGGCCTGCCGTGGCAAAACCGGCACGGTAACGGAAGAATCGAAGCCGTCGACGCAAATGTCGCCGCTGCTCTTCGATCTGACGAGCCTGCAGCGCGAAGCCAACGGCCGCTTCGGCTTCTCCGCGAAGAACACGCTCGGCCTCGCCCAGGCGCTGTATGAAAAGCACAAGGTCCTGACCTATCCGCGTACCGATGCGCGCGCGCTGCCCGAGGACTACCTGAACACGGTCAAGGACACCATGACCATGCTCAAGGAGAGCAACAACTATCTGCCGTTCGCGAAGCAGGTGCTCGACAAGGGCTGGGTGAAGCCCAACAAGCGCATCTTCGATAACTCGAAGATCAGCGATCACTTCGCCATCATCCCGACGCTGCAGGCGCCGAAGTCGCTGTCCGAGCCCGAGCAGAAGCTGTATGACCTGGTCGTGAAGCGCTTCCTGTCGGTGTTCTTCCCGGCGGCGGAATATCTCGTGACGACGCGCATCACCGAAGTCTCGGGGCATCACTTCAAGACGGAAGGCAAGGTGCTCGTCGAGCCGGGCTGGCTGCAGATCTACGGTCGCGAGGCTGCGGGCGAGGAAGGCAATCTCGTGCCGGTGCAGAAGGACGAGAAGGTCGATGTCGAAAAGGTCGAGGCCCACGGTCTCGTGACCAAACCGCCTGCACGCTACAACGAAGCATCGCTGCTTTCGGCGATGGAAGGCGCGGGCAAGCTCGTCGAAGACGAAGAGCTGCGCGACGCGATGGCCGCAAAAGGCCTCGGCACGCCGGCGACGCGTGCGGCGATCATCGAAGGTCTGCTCGGCGAGAAGTACATGGTGCGCGAAGGCCGGGAACTGATCCCGACGGCGAAGGCGTTCCAGTTGATGACCTTGCTGCGCGGCCTCGGCGTCGAAGAACTCACCGCGCCCGAACTGACCGGCCAGTGGGAGCACAAGCTTTCGCAGATGGAGCGCGGCAGCCTGCATCGCGATACCTTCATGCAGGAAATCGCGCGGATGACGCAGACCATCGTCAAGCGCGCGAAGGAATACGACTCCGACACAATTCCCGGCGATTACGCGACACTCGAAACGCCGTGCCCGAACTGCGGCGCGCAGGTGAAGGAAAACTATCGCCGGTTCGCGTGCACGAAGTGCGAGTTCTCGATTTCGAAGATTCCGGGCGGACGACAGTTCGAAATTCCGGAAGTCGAGGAATTGCTGCGCGAGAAAACCATCGGGCCGCTGTCGGGCTTCCGCAGCAAGATGGGCCGTCCGTTCTCGGCGATTCTCAAACTCTCGCTCGACGACGAGATCAAGAACTACAAGCTCGAATTCGATTTCGGCCAGGACAATGGCGGCGAAGATGGCGAACCGCCTGATTTCTCCGAACAGACGCCGGTCGGCGCGTGTCCGAAGTGCCAATCGCGCGTGTACGAGCACGGCATGAGCTACGTGTGCGAGAACTCGGTCTCGAATCCCAAGACCTGCGATTTCCGTTCGGGCAAGGTGATTCTCCAGCAGGAAATCGCGCGGGAGCAGATGCACAAGCTCCTGACCGAAGGCCGCACGGACTTGCTGACGAACTTCAAGTCGTCGCGCACCGGGCGCAACTTCAAGGCGTTTCTCGTGAAGCAGCCTGACGGCAAGATCGGCTTCGAGTTCGAGAAGAAGGAAGGCAAGCCGGCGGCGAAGACGGCGGCCAAGCGCGGCGCGTCGGCGGAAGCACAGGCGGACAGCGGCGATGAAAGCGGCGACAGCGATGTCGCCGTCGCCGCCAAGACGACGTCCGCGAAGATCGCGGCGAAGAAGGCGCCCGCGAAAAAGGCAGCGGCCAGGAAGACCGCGGCGAAGAAGACGAGCTAAGCGTCTTTTTGCAGGCTACAAAGAAAAACACCCGCGAAGCGATTCGCGGGTGTTTTTTTATTTGCGCTTTGTTCGCACGCGAGCCTTTCAAAAAGGCGATGCCGCCGGCAAGCGTCCGCGCGTGCGTGAAGGCTTCGCGAGTTTGGGCGCCATTTCGCCGTCGATCGGACGCGGACGTGGCGCGGGCGGCACGGGCGTCGCGGTTTGATCGGCATGCTCGTAGTGCGCAGATGCGCCCGGCCTGCCGCGGCCATCGCGAATCCACTGCTCGCCCACCTGATGATTCGGCGTCTGGCTGAAATACTCGACGAGATGATCGATGAACGTGCGGACCTTCGCCGGCAAGTGACGGCGGCTCGGATACGCGACGTTGATCTCGACCTGCGGCAACTGATAGTCGCCGAGCAGGCGCACGAGCTGGCCGCGCGTCGTATCGTTGCCGATCAGATAGCTCGGCAGAATCGCGATGCCCATGCCGAGCAACGCGAATTGCCGAAGCATCTCCGTATTGTTCGCGATGATGACGTTCTGCGGCCGCACGCGCACTTCGCCTTCCGGACCGGTGAACACGCGCTCGTCGCCCCAATATTCCGACGGCAGACTCAGGCACGGGTGTTCGAGCAGATGCTCCGGGCGCGTCGGCGTGCCGTGGGTTTCCAGGTAAGCGGGCGTCGCGCAGACGGTCATGCAACCGGTCGTCAGTCGCCGCGTGACGATGCTCGCGCTCTTTACCTGCCGCGCGATGACGATGCCGACATCGAAACCTTCCTCGACCAGATCGACCTGACGGTCAACCAGCGTCACGTCCGGCACGACCTTCGGATAGCGCTGCGCGTACGTCTGCAATACGGGCGCGAGATTGTGCAGGCCAAACACCACAGGCGCGACGATCCTCAACGAACCGAGCGGTTCGTGATTGCGCGCCACCACCATCTGTTCGACGTCTTCCAGCTCGTCGAGAATTTGCCGCGCCCGCTCCAGATACACCTGACCGGACTCGGTGAGCGAGAGGCTGCGCGTCGTGCGGTTGAGCAGGCGCGTGCCGAGGCGGCCTTCCAGGTCCGCGACGTGGCGCGTAGCCACCGCATTGGAGATGTCCATCGCGCTCGCGGCCCGGGCGAAACTGCCGAGGTCCGCGACACGGATGAACACTCTCATCGACTGCAAATGATCCATAAGACACTCCTGCCGCTAGACGGCTTGAATTCTGCTGCAAAGCAATTCAGGATTATCCTAGGACCGGCACTTTTGTGCAGAAGTTGCCGGGAAGCGTGAAAAAGTCGAAAAAAATCTGAATGTTAGGCGTCTTACTGCGATGAAAGATCACCGATTGTTGCGGTTCACACAACACACGGCTGGGTAAGTTCTGATAGACGAAATTTTGGAAGTACTGGCCGCGTCAATTTTGACGGTGTAGGCGATGAAAAACGGGCCCGTCGAAACGGGCCCGATATATGGGGATTGATTCAGTTTTCGAGACAAATCCGGCGCAGCATCACGCCGGACGACTCGTTCAGGCGGCGAGACGCTTTTCCATGCCGGCCTTCGCTTCGGGCAAGGCCTCAGGCAAACCGTGCTGCAACTTCGTGAACAATTCGTCGTGCAGCGCCAGTTCGTCGCGCCAGGCCGCGTCGTTGACCGAGATGACCTGTTCGAACTGCTCGCGCGTGAAACCGAGGGCGCCCCAGTCGATGTCCTCATAGCGCGGCGAAATACCGAACGCGTGCTCCTCGCCCTTCGCCGTGCCTTCGATGCGGCCGATCATCCAGTTCAGCACGCGCATGTTTTCGCCGAAGCCCGGCCACACGAACTTTCCGTCGTCGCCCTTGCGGAACCAGTTGACGCAGAAGAACTTCGGCGCTTTCGCGTTCAGCGCTTCGAGACGCTCGCCCATCTTCAGCCAGTGACCGAAGTAGTCGGCCATGTTGTAGCCGCAGAACGGCAGCATCGCGAACGGATCGCGGCGCACGACGCCCTGCTGCCCCGCGGCGGCGGCAGTGGTTTCGGAGCCCATCGTGGCGGCCATGTAGACGCCTTCCTTCCAGTCGCGCGCTTCGGTCACGAGCGGCACCGTGTTGGAGCGGCGTCCGCCGAAGATGAACGCATCGATCGGTACGCCGGCCGGATTCTCCCAATCCGCGTCGATCGACGGACATTGCGACGCCGGCGCCGTGAAGCGCGCGTTCGGATGCGCGGCCTTCGCGCCCGTTTCCTTCGCGATGTCCGGCGTCCAGTCGCGGCCTTGCCAGTCGATCAGATGCGCGGGCGGCGCGTCGGTCATGCCTTCCCACCAGACATCGCCGTCGTCGGTGAGCGCGACGTTGGTGAAAATCACGTTTTCCTTCAACGTGGCCATCGCGTTGAAGTTGGTCTTTTCGCTCGTGCCCGGGGCCACGCCGAAGTAGCCCGCTTCCGGGTTGATCGCGTACAGGCGGCCGTCGCGGCCCGGCTTGATCCAGGCGATGTCGTCGCCGATCGTCGTGACCTTCCAGCCGTCGAGATCGCTCGGCGGAATCAGCATCGCGAAGTTGGTCTTGCCGCACGCGGACGGGAACGCCGCCGCGACGTGATACTTGCGTCCCTGCGGCGACGTGACGCCGAGAATCAGCATGTGCTCGGCGAGCCAGCCTTCGTCGCGGCCCATCGTCGATGCGATGCGCAGCGCGAAGCATTTCTTGCCGAGCAGCGCATTGCCGCCGTAGCCCGAGCCGAAGCTCCAGATCTCGCGCGATTCGGGGAAGTGAACGATGTACTTCGTGTCGTTGCACGGCCAGGCCACGTCCTTGCGGCCATCGGCCAGCGGCGCGCCGACCGAATGCACGCACGGCACGAACTCGCCGTCGGCGCCCAGCACGTCGTAAACCGCGCGGCCCATGCGCGTCATGATGCGCATGTTCGTCACGACGTACGGGCTGTCGGACAACTCGACGCCGATATGCGCGATCGGCGAGCCGAGCGGGCCCATCGAGAACGGCACGACGTACATCGTGCGGCCGCGCATCGCGCCGTCGAACAGACCGTCGAGCGTCACGCGCATTTCCTGCGGATCGATCCAGTTGTTGGTCGGGCCGGCGTCTTCGCGGTGTTCGGAGCAGATGAACGTGCGATCTTCGACGCGCGCCACATCCGAGGGATCCGAGCACGCGAGGAAGGAATTCGGGCGCTTCTCGGGGTTGAGCTTCTTCATCGTGCCGGCGGCGACCATCTGCTGGCAGAGCCGGTCGTATTCTTCCTGCGAACCATCACACCATTCGATACGATCCGGCTTGGTCAGGGCCGCGACGCGCTGCACCCATTCGATGAGTCTTCGGTGCCGGACATAGGCCGGCGCTTTGATGTCGACGGCATTTTTATTGTGATCTTCGACTACTGCGGGCTGGTTCATCGAACTGTCTCCGTTCTTCTGCAATGAAAACCAATCGCCCGACTGACGCTGCATGCGAGAGGCGTTTGCGACTCGAACCGCCGGGCGCTTTCGTGCACGTCCGATACGCGCGTCCGTTGCACGAAATGCGGTTCGCGAGCCAATGCGGCGTCACGGGCATGAATCCTTCGACTGCAAACCGTACCTGCTCGCGGCTTGCGTCGCAAAGGAACAAACTGTTAAAAAGAGATACTAAGTGGCCTGCCTCCTCGCCGATCACTGTGTTTTCCGCCAGTTGCGCTGAAATTCTTTTTTTGGCGCGGACCTGCGAGGCTCCCGAAAAATTGGGGAGTCAAGCATAACACCGCATCGCGGGAACCATGTGATGCAGCGCAATAACCTGCAATAGAGCGCAATTTATCGGTAGTTACCCGAATTTAAGCGTTCTATTCTCGCCCTCGCCTATAAAGCAGCACGTTTGATGCCTAACAAAAGCCAACCAATGCCCATGAAAATCGCCATTCTCGACGACTACCAGGACGCCGTCCGGAAGCTCGACTGCTTCCATTTGCTCGATGACCATGAGGTAAAGGTCTTCAATAACACGGTGCGTGGTCTCGGACAGTTGGCCAGCAGACTTTCGGAAGTCGACGCGCTCGTGCTGATTCGCGAGCGCACCCGCATCAGTTCGCAATTGCTCGACAAATGTCCGAAGCTGCGCATGATCAGCCAGACGGGACGCGCGGGCGGCGGACATATCGATGTCGATGCGTGCACGGAACGCGGCATCGCGGTGCTGGAGGGCACGGGCTCGCCGGTCGCGCCGGCGGAGCTGACGTGGGCGCTCATCATGGCGGCGCAGCGGCGCATTCCGCAGTACGTCGCAAATCTGAAGCAAGGCGCGTGGCAGCAATCGGGGCTGAAGACATCGGCGCTGCCGCCGAACTTCGGTCTCGGTCAGGTGCTGCGCGGGCAGACGCTCGGCATCTGGGGATACGGCAAGATCGGCAAGCTGGTGGCCGGTTACGGCAAGGCGTTCGGCATGAACGTGCTGGTCTACGGGCGCGAGCATTCGCAAGGCGCGGCGCGCGAGGATGGCTTCGCGGTCACCGAGAGCCGCGAGGCGCTGTTCGAACAGAGCGACGTGCTCACGCTGCATCTGCGCATGACCGACGAGACCGTGGGTATCGTCAAACAGGACGATCTGATGCGGATGAAGCCGACCGCGCTCTTCGTCAACACGAGCCGCGCCGAACTGCTCGAGGAAAACGCGCTGCTCAATTCGCTGCATCACAATCGCCCGGGCATGGTCGCGGTCGATGTCTTCGAGAGCGAGCCGATCCTGCAGGGCTACGGCCTGCTGCGGCTGGAGAATGTGATCTGCACGCCGCACATCGGCTATGTGGAGCGCGAGAGTTACGAGTTGTACTTCGGCGCGGCGTTCCGGAACATCCTCGCATTCAATGGCGGCGACACGTCCAGCGTCTTCAACAAGGAAGCGCTCCAGCACGCGCGCCGCCGCTGAGCGTTCGATTCAGACCGTCGAGATATCGATCGACGGTTCGCAGCGCACCGGAAAGTTCACCGAGTTCGCGATGAAGCAGAAGCGGTGCGCCTTTTCGTGCAGGCGCGCCGCGAGATCGGCATCGCCGCCGGCGCCGATCGTCACGCGCGGGCGCAACAGCACATCGACGAAGCGCCCGTCGCCCTTCGCCTCTTCCTGCATCGTGCCGACGGCTTCATCGACATAACCCGTCACGACGATCCCGTTCGTCGCGCACAGGTGCAGATACCAGAGCATGTGGCACGACGACAGCGACGCCACGAACAACTCTTCCGGATTGTGACGCGCGGGGTCGCCGCGAAACGCCGGATCGCTCGATGCCTCGATCGCCGTCTTGTTGCCGACGCGAACCAGATGATCGCGCGAATACGCGTCATAGGCCGATGTGCCGGAACCGAGATTGCCCGTCCAGTCGACGGTCAGTTCATACGTGTGCTTCTTCGCCACGGTCTGCTCCTCAAGCGAGATGCGAAGCGGTTTCCATCACACGCGGAAGACGTTCCAGAAAATCCTCGCCGTCCGCGCGGCCCAGGTCATAAGCATGTTGCATCTGCGACGGGCTCGTATAGTCCCAGCTCGAAATCGGCACCTTGCGCGATGGCTGGATGTAGAGACGCTTTTGCTCGCCGTGCGGCACGATGAACATGCGCTCGCGCGGATAAAGCCGCGTGACCATCACGAGGACGAGACCCGGCGACGCATCCAGCGCGGCGACGGGCACGTTGTCGACCATGCCGCCATCGAGAACCGGGCGGCCGTTGCGTCGCAAGATCGGCGTGAACGGCGGCGTGCTCGACGATTGCAGGATCAGATCCGCGAGATCGTCGATCGTCGCGCATTCCTGGGCTTTCACGAACTCCGGATGAAAGCCGAGCGCTTGCCCGAGCGTCGGATGCAGCGTCTTGCGCACGTACTTCTCGATGTTGTACGCGATGAGACCCGCCGCGACGGCGCTGCGCGCGCCGAGCCAGCGCGGCAGATGCGACACGCCAATGCGGATCTCGGGCGCGCTCGAGAGGTCACGGAAGCGATCCGCGAAGATGTCGAGCAGCGCCTGTCGATAGATGCGGTAATGCGGAAATACCGATTGTCCGCGCAGCAGGTTGCCCCAATAGGCGTTGCGGGTGTTGTCGCGCAGCGCGTGCGCGTAGTAGTCCATCACCCAGCGCGACTCGTTCGTGTAGAGCATGCAGGCAGTTGCCGCGCCCGCCGATATGCCCGCGATGATGCGCGGCTTGAGGTTCAGTTCCGGCCGGACGATGTCCCAGAAACCGGCTTGCCACCAGCAGCGGTTGCCGCCGCCGGCGAATACGACCTGGTCGAACATTTACTTGTTGATGAGCGCGTAGGTGGTGGTGGCGTGGGCGGCGAGTTCGCCCTGTTCGTCGTGCAGGTCGATTTCGCCGAAGACGAGGTTGCGGCCGCGGCGTTTGACCTGCGCTGTCACGAGTACGTCGCCGGATTTGACCGGCCGCATGAACGTCGTGTTCAGGGAGACGGTGGTCATCGGCGAGAAACCGCCCATGACGTGCGAGATGGCGACGACCATCGCGGTGTCGGCGGCGGCCATGAAGACTTGTCCGCAGATGACGCCGCCGGCGTGGCGCAGGTGGTCCGAATACGGCAGGCGCAGCGTGACGGCATTTTCATCGATGGATTCGGGCGCAAGATGCAGTTCCTTGACCCACGGGGCGAGGATGCTGTCGAGCAGGGCGCGGATGGCGGTTTCGTCCATTACGGGGGATCGTCGCGTGGGAAGATGCGTCATGATACCGGGCTGAAAGGGGCACGCTGGTTCGCGTGTCGGACGGCTTCGTCAAAAATTTAAGAAAATTCTCGCGCAGGGGCTTGCGCTTCCGGAAAAGGTCCCGCTATAATCTCGTTTCTGTTGGGGCGTTAGCTCAGTTGGTAGAGCAGCGGACTCTTAATCCGTAGGTCGAGTGTTCGAGTCACTCACGCCCCACCATCAGATTCGAAGGGCTGCGCAATGCGCAGCCCTTTTTCATTTCCGCCTCAAATCACATCCGCCCCACGCGCGTTCAGCAACTCCCGCAGTACGGATCGATGACACCGCGCCTCATCCTCGCAGTAACACCCGACCGACATATTCGTCTGGTGCGATAACGCCGCGAGCAGATCAAGCGTCCTGCTCGCATCCGACTCGGCCATTTCCGCCTTGAACTTCTTCACGAACGCGCGCCATTCCTTGTCATCCTCCGCGTGAAGCGCCGCCGTCACCAATTCCTGCGACGGCGAAAGCCCGGATACCACACGTCATAAAAATCACGCTTCGCGAACTCGACCTTCGGCACCCCGCGTGGCGGCCGTCGCACCGTGCCGATACGCAACCCCTCATCCGCCGCGCGCGGCGTCCCCAGTCTCACGATGCGAATCGCCATCATCATCTCCGTCGTTGTCCGCACAGCATAATCGCTGACATCGCTTTGAAAGCTCCCGCGCCCCCACTCAGCGAAACCCCGAATCTTCCCGTATCGTTTCGGATTCTCCGTCCGCTTACATCCGGAATTACCGCCGTGCCCACCGAAGAACGCGCCCAAACCCTGCCGCACGACCCCGACGCCCCGATGACCCCGCTCGAGCGTCGAGGCATGGCCGCGATCCTGCTCTCGGTCGCGCTCGCGACGCTCGATACCGCCATCGCCAACACGGCGCTGCCCGCCATTGCCGCCGATCTGCATACGACGCCCGCCGCGTCGGTCTGGATCATCAACGCGTATCAGCTCGCGATGGTCGCAACCCTCCTGCCGCTCGCCGCGCTCGGCGGCATCCTCGGCCATCGGCGCGTGTATCTCGGTGGGCTCGTCGTGTTTCTCATCGCCTCCGCCGTGTGCGCGTTCTCGTGGTCCTTGCCGACGCTCGTCGCCGCACGTCTGCTGCAGGGCCTCGGCGCCAGCGCGATCATGAGCGTCAACGCGGCGCTCATCAGCGCGATCTTTCCGCCGCATAGGCTCGGGCGCGGCGTCGGGTTGAACGCGCTCGTCGTCGGCATCGCGTTCGCGATCGGGCCGACGGTCGCATCGATCGTCCTTTCGCTCGGCACGTGGCCGTGGCTCTTCGCGGTCAATTTGCCGGTCGGCGTGTTCGCGTTGATGATTGCGTGGCCGTCGCTGCCGCAAACGAAGCGCGCCGAACACGGCTTCGATCGCATCGCGGCATTGCTGAACGTCGTCACCTTCGCCGCGCTGATTTTCGCGCTCGGCGAAGCGGCTCAGCGCGCGCCCGCGCAAACCGTGCTCGCGGCCTTCGGCGTCGCGCTGGTTGCGGGCGTCCTGCTGCTGCGACGTGAACGCGGCCATCCCGCGCCGATGCTGCCCGTCGATCTCTTTCGCCGCCCCATGTTCGCGCTCTCGACGATGACCGCCATCTGTTCGTTCGCCGCGCAAGGACTGGCGTTCGTGTCGCTGCCGTTCTTCTTCGAGAGCGTGCTGGGCCGCAGCCAGGTCGAGACTGGATTTCTGATGACGCCGTGGTCAGCGCTCGTCGCGTTGATGGCGCCGATCGCGGGACGCCTGTCCGATCGCCATTCACCCGGCTTGCTGGGCGGCGTCGGGCTGGCGATTCTATGCGTCGGGATGGTGTCGCTCGCGATGCTGCCTGCGCAACCGCATGCGCTGGAAATCTGCATCCGCATGGCGATCTGCGGCGCGGGCTTCGGCTTTTTTCAGTCGCCGAATCTGAAGGCGTTCATGTCGAGCGCGCCGCGCGAACGCAGCGGCGGCGCGAGCGGCACGATCGCGACGTCGCGCCTGATCGGGCAGGCGACGGGCGCGGCGCTCGTCGCACTGTGCTTCAGCATCGCCGGAAAGCATGGCCCGGCACTCGCGCTCTCGCTCGGCGCGGCGTTCGCGGGCGTGGGCAGTATCGCGAGCGGTTTGCGGCTCGTGACGCGCAATCCGTCGTCTGAACGAATCGTCGGAGAGCCGTCGCGCAAGGCCTGAGCGCGCTCACATGCGCCGCACCTTCACCTTGCGGCCCTTGAGCTTGCCCACGCCGAGCTTGCGCTCGGCGTCATCGGCGATACTCCGTTCGACGGCCACGTACGTGACCATGTCCATCACGTTGATCTTGCCGATCTGCTTGCCGTCGAAGCCCGCTTCGCCGGTGAGCGCCCCGAGCACGTCGCCGGGACGGATCTTGTCCTTGCGGCCGCCGAGGATCTGCAGCGTCGCCATCGGCGGCTTCAGATGACCCGGTTCCGCTGACGTCAATTCGGTCAGCGGATGCCATTGCACTTCCGCGCGCTGTGCCTGTTCGATCGAGCCGACGCGCCCCATCTCGTCCATGCTCGCGAGCGACAGCGCCCAGCCTTCCTCATCGCCACGCCCGGTACGGCCGATGCGATGCACATGCACTTCCGGATCGGGCGTCACGTCGACGTTGATCACCGCCTCCAGTTGCGCGATGTCGAGACCGCGCGCGGCGACGTCGGTCGCGACGAGCACCGAGCAACTGCGGTTCGCGAACTGCACGAGCACCTGATCGCGTTCGCGCTGTTCCAGTTCGCCGTGCAGCGTGAGCGCTTCGAAACCTTGCGCGCGCAGCACGTCGAGCAGGTCGCGGCACTGCTGCTTCGTATTGCAGAACGCGATCGTGCTCACCGGGCGATAGTGGTCGAGCAACAGGCCGACCGCGTGCAGACGCTCGTGGTCCTCCACTTGATAGAAAATCTGCTTGATCTTCGCGTTGCTGTGCCGTTCGGTGAGCTTGATCTCGCGCGGATTGCGCAGGAACTGCTGGCTCAGCTTCACGATGCCTTCCGGATACGTCGCCGAGAACAGCAAGGTCTGGCGATCCTTCGGGCACTGGCGCGCCACCGACGCGATGTCGTCGAAGAAGCCCATGTCGAGCATGCGGTCCGCTTCGTCGAGCACCAGGGTACGCACTGCACCGAGCGTCAGCGTGCCGCGCTCCAGATGATCCATGATGCGGCCCGGCGTTCCCACGACGATATGCGCGCCGTGTTCGAGACTCGCGACCTGCGGACGCATCGGCGTGCCGCCGCACAGCGTCAGCACTTTCACGTTCTCTTCCGCGCGCGCGAGGCGGCGGACTTCCTGCGTGACCTGATCGGCGAGTTCGCGCGTCGGGCAGAGGATGAGCGCCTGCACGTCGAACTGGCTCGCGTCGAGGCGGGAAAGCAGCGGCAGCGCGAAGGCCGCGGTCTTGCCGCTGCCCGTTTTCGCCTGCGCGATGAGATCGTGGCCCGCGAGCGCCGGCGGCAGGCTCGCGGCCTGGATCGGCGTCATCGACAGATAGCCGAGCTGCTGCAGGTTCGCCTGCATCGCAGGCGAGAGCGGCAGGCTGTTGAAGGAAGTGTCGGTGGTCATGGTTTCAGCGTGTCCCGTGCGGTGGGATGTCGGTGAGCTGCTCGTACGTGGTGGTGCCATCGTCGGCATCGTGGCGTGCGACGTAGTTGCGCGCGCCGCACATCGGGCAGCGGAACAGAAGGCCCTGGCCCTCGTTCTTGATGACGACGTCGGACAGCGCCCACTCCGCGCCGCAGGACTGGTTTCGACAGGTGAACATATTCGTATTTCTCTGGTTTCGTGGCGCGCTCGTGCGCTCAAAGGCGAAAGTGTACGCGTGTCTGGCGCCGACGCGGTCCGCGCAAGTCCGCAAGAAATGCTAAAGCGGCTCGTGCTACTTTTCTTTCATCGAGTTTTCTTTGTGGAGCGCACGATGAACGGCAGGGTCTATGAGGCGCGACTCGCGCGCGTGGTCGCGTACATCCACGATCACCTCGATGACGAACTGGACCTCAACCGGCTCGCCGAGGTGGCGTGTTTGTCGCCGTATCACTGGCATCGGATTTACCACGCGTTCTATGGGGAAACCGCGGCGGCGACCGTGCGGCGCTTGCGTTTGCATCGCGCGGCGAATGAGCTCGTGCATGGCGCGGTGCCGATGGACTCGATCGCCGAGCGCGCCGGATATGGCAGCGTGCAGGCGTTTTCGCGGGCGTTTCAGGCGAGTTACCGGATGGCGCCGGGGCAGTTTCGAACTGACGGCGGCGCTTCGATGTTTGTTCCTTTGGATGAAGTTCGATCAGGAGACACGGCGATGCATCAAGTCGATATTCGTACTCAGCGTGGTTTAACCGTGGCCGCGATGGAGCATCGCGGGTCGTATATGAACATCGGGCGGGCATTCGAGATGCTGTTTCACTGGCTCGCGGTGCGGGGATTGGTCGATCCTCGGGCGCGCTCTCTGGGCATTTATTTCGACGATCCTGCAGCCGTCGCCGAAGATGAACTTCGCTCGATGGCATGTTGCGAGCTGTTCGAGCCGGATGCGGTGAAGTTCGAAGCGCCGGTGTCGCGCGTGGAGGTGGCGGGCGGGGAGTTTGCGGTGCTCACGCATGTCGGCCCGTATGCGCAGCTTTGCTTCGCGTATCAGTGGCTGTATGGGGAATGGTTGCCGCAGTCGGGACGGGAAACCGGCGACGCGCCCGTGTTCGAGGTTTATGTGAACGATCCGAGGGAGACGGCGCCGGCGGATCTGGTGACGGAGATTTGGATGGCGTTGAAGGCGGTTGCCTAGGCCGAAAAAAGCCCGCGACAACCGGCGCGTGCTGCACCGAATTTCGCGGGCTTCGAGGAGCCTGGCGTTGCGCAAGTCTCCTTAGACGTCGATATTCCCAGCCCTCAACGCATTGCTCTCGATAAACGCCCGCCGCGGTTCCACATCATCGCCCATGAGCGTCGTGAAGATGCCATCGGCGGCAATCGCGTCCTCGATCTGCACACGCAGCAACCGCCGCACGGCCGGATCCATCGTCGTTTCCCAGAGCTGCTCGGGGTTCATCTCGCCAAGCCCCTTGTAGCGCTGCTTCGAAACGTTACGCTCCGCGTCCGCGATCAACCACTTCATCGCGCTCTTGAAGTCGGTCACGGCCATCGACCGTTCGCCGCGCTTGATCAACGCGCCATCGCCGATCAAGCCCTTGAACGTATCCGCCGTCGATACGAGCTGCTTGTAGTCCGCAGTCAACTGAAGGTCTTCGTCGAACACCGTGACCTTCACATTGCCATGATGACGCCGCTTGATATGCAGCGACCGCAGCTCGCGCACCTGATCGTAAGCAGGTTCGACGCTCACTTCGGGCTTCAAAGGATCGGCACGCAAGCGCTCTTCAAGACGCTTCGCCGACGCTTCCGCCGCTTCCTGCGACGACAAATCGATGATCACGCCGTCCATTACCGATTCGAGCGCGGCCGCGTCATAAATCCGGCTGAGACGATCGACGACCGCCTGCGCAAGCAAGTACGCACGCGCGAGTTCACCCAGCGCATCGCCGGAAATCGGATCCGCGCCTTCGCTCGGCATCAGTTCGGAACCCTGCAACGCCAGCTTCAACATATGCTGATTGAGCTCGTGCGCGTCCTTCATGTACCGCTCGTCCTTGCCCGCCTTGATCTTGTAGAGCGGCGGCTGCGCGATATAGATATACCCGCGCTCGACAATCTCCGGCATCTGCCGGTAGAAGAACGTCAGCAACAGCGTGCGGATGTGCGCGCCGTCGACGTCCGCATCGGTCATGATGATGATGCGGTGATAGCGCAGCTTGTCGAGGTTGTAATCGTCCTTGCCGATGCCGCAGCCGAGCGCCGTCACCAGCGTCACGATCTGCTCCGACGAAATCAGCTTGTCGAAGCGCGCCTTCTCCACGTTCAGCACCTTGCCGCGCAACGGCAAAATTGCCTGGAACTTGCGATCGCGTCCCTGCTTGGCCGATCCGCCCGCCGAGTCACCCTCGACGATATAAATCTCCGACTTCGCCGGGTCCTTCTCCTGGCAATCCGCAAGCTTGCCCGGCAGACCGACGCCATCGAGCACGCCCTTGCGACGCGTCATCTCGCGCGCCTTGCGCGCGGCATCGCGAGCACGCGCCGCATCGACGATCTTGCCCGTGATGATCTTCGCGTCGTTCGGCGTCTCCTGCAGATAATCTTCGAGCGCCTTCGCGACGATTTCCTCGACCGGCGCGCGCACTTCCGACGACACCAGCTTGTCCTTCGTCTGCGAGCTGAACTTCGGCTCCGGCACCTTCACCGACAGCACGCACGACAGACCCTCGCGCATGTCGTCGCCGGTCGTCTCGACCTTCGCCTTCTTCGCGATCTCGTTGTCGATGATGTACTTGTTCATCACGCGCGTCATCGCGGCGCGCAGGCCGGTCAGATGGGTGCCGCCGTCGCGCTGCGGAATGTTGTTCGTGAAGCACAGCACGCTTTCGTTGAAGCTGTCGTTCCACTGCATCGCCACTTCGACAGTCACGTTCTCGCGCTCGCCGACCGCGTGGAACACGTTCGGATGCAGCACCTGCTTGGCCTTGTTGATGTACTCGACAAAGCCCTTCACGCCGCCCGCAAACGCGAAATCGTCTTCCTTGCCGGTGCGCTGATCCGTCAAACGGATACGCACGCCGTTGTTCAGGAACGAAAGCTCGCGCATGCGCTTCGCGAGAATGTCGTAGTGAAATTCGACATTGCCGAAGATCGAGACATCGGCGAGAAAGTGCACTTCGGTGCCGCGATTTTCCGTATCGCCGACGACGGGCATCGGCGAATACTGGATGCCGTTCTCTTCGACGATCTCGCGGTTCTGCACGACGCCGCGCGCAAACTCCATGAAGTGCTTCTTGCCGTCGCGGCGCACCGTGAGGCGCAGCCATGCGGACAGCGCGTTCACGCACGACACGCCCACGCCGTGCAGGCCGCCCGACACCTTGTAGCTGTTCTGGTCGAACTTGCCGCCCGCGTGCAGCTCGGTCATGACGATTTCGGCGGCGCTGCGCTTTGGATCGTGCTTGTCGTCGCGCTTGAGGCCAGTCGGCACGCCGCGGCCGTTATCCGTGACGGAAATCGAGTTGTCCGCGTGAATGGTGACGTGAATGTCGTCGCAATAGCCTGCGAGCGCTTCGTCGATGGAGTTATCCAGCACTTCGAAAACGAGGTGATGCAAACCGGTGCCATCCGACGTATCGCCGATATACATGCCCGGCCGCTTGCGCACAGCCTCCAGACCTTCGAGGATCTGGATGGACGATGCGCCATAGCTGTTGTCAGGCTTGTTGTCGGGCTGCGAATTTGTGTTTTCAGTCATGGAAATTTTCCGGTTCTGCGTCACTGCCTGGGTTACTGCTCGAACTTTTCAAAACACCTTAAAAACACCAAAGGGGCGCGCCGCCCCTTGGAGTGTTTTCGGTATTGCGCGCGTCAGATACGCATCGGCATCACCACGTACTTGAATTCCTCGTTCTCGGGAATCGTGATGAGCGCGCTGGAATTGGCATCGCCGAGGCTTACCTTGAGCGTGTCGACCTTCAGATTCGCCAGCACGTCGAGCAGATAGGTGACGTTGAATCCGATATCGACGGAATCGCCCTGATAGGCGATCTCCAGCTCTTCCTGCGCCTCTTCCTGGTCGGCGTTGGTCGACATGATCTTGAGCTGGCCCGGCTCGACGAGGCAACGCACGCCCTTGAATTTGTCGGAGGTCAGAATGGCCGCGCGCTGCAACGAACGCTGCAACTCTTCACGGCCGATTTCGAACGTGTTCTTGTGCGACTTCGGAATCACGCGCTGGAAGTCGGGGAACTTGCCCTCGACGAGCTTCGACACGAGTTCGACCTGGCCGAAGCTGAACTTCACCTGCGTCGCGGCGATGTCGATCTTCAAAGTGTCGTCGATGTCTTCGAGCAAACGCTGGAGTTCAAGAATCGTCTTGCGCGGGATGATGACTTCCTGGCGCGCGAACGAGCCCTCGATCTTCATCGACGAGAACGCGAGACGGTGGCCGTCGGTCGCGACCGCCATCAGCTGGTCGCCGTCCACCACGAGCAGCATGCCATTCAGGTAGTAGCGGATGTCCTGCTGGGCCATCGCGAAATAGACCATGCCGAGCAACTGGCGGAACGTCTTCTGCGGAACCGAAAGGCTCGCGCCGAAGTCAGTAGCCTGGTTGACGGTGGGAAATTCGTCGGCGGCGAGCGTCTGCAGCGCGAAACGGCTTTTGCCGGAACGCACGGTCAGGCGCTTGTCGGAGAGGTCGAGCACGACTTCGCCCGAGGGCATCGCGCGCAGAATGTCGAGCAGCTTGCGCGCGGCGACCGTGGTGGCGACCTGGTCGCTGCCGACGCCGAAGTCGGCGCGGGTCGTGATCTGAAGTTCGAGGTCGGTCGAGAGGAACGACACATCCGCGCCGTTCTTGGTAATGAGCAAATTGGCGAGGATCGGCAACGTATGGCGGCGTTCTACGATACCGCTCACGGTTTGCAGCGGCCTTAGAAGATTATCTCGTTCGGTCTTGACCAGTTGCATAGAGTTCCTTCGTTGATGTGACGGCCTGTCCGCCGGTTTCGCCACCAGATTTGCCCAGCGGACAACCTCGTAACACGCGTTGCCGGCCCCCCGCCGGTCACTCGCGAAAACTGCGCTCGAAAGCCGCCCAGGCCACGGACGGCTAAACCTATATTGTGCCTCAAAACGGAACCGCTCCCTGAAATTGGGGGCGTTTTCGTCAAAAAACAGGCTTTCGAACGCAATTAATGACGCGTGCGTTCTTCACGCCGCGTCCGTCGACCCCTTAGCCCTTCAGCGTCTGCTCGAGCACGTGCAGTTCGTGGTTCAGTTGCGCGTCGGTGCCGCGCTCCGCCGCGATCTTGCGCACCGCGTGCAGCACGGTCGTGTGATCGCGTCCGCCGAACAGTTCGCCGATCTCGGGCAGGCTCTTCTGCGTCAGCTCCTTCGCCAGATACATCGCGATCTGGCGCGGGCGCGCAATGTTGGCCGGCCGCTTTTTCGAGTACATGTCGGCGACCTTGATGTTGTAGAAATCGGCGACCGTCTTCTGGATGTTCTCCACCGAGATCTGGCGGTTCTGCACCGTCAACAGGTCCTTGAGCGCTTCCTTGGTCAGCTCGATCGTGATGTCGCGGCCATGGAACTTCGAATACGCGAGGATCTTGCGCAGCGCGCCTTCGAGCTCGCGCACGTTGGAACGCAGATGCTTCGCGACGAAGAACGCTACGTCTTCCGAGAGGCTCACGCCTTCGGACTGCGCCTTGCGCATGAGAATCGCGACGCGCATTTCCAGCTCGGGCGGCTCGATCGCGACCGTCAGACCGGAGTCGAATCGCGAGATCAGGCGATCGTCGATACCGGAGATTTCCTTCGGATACGTATCGCTCGTGATGATGACCTGCGCCTTGTTCGCGACGAGCGCCTCGAACGCGTAGAAGAACTCTTCCTGCGTGCGCGATTTGCCGGAGAAGAACTGAATATCGTCGATGAGCAGCAGATCGAGCGAATGGTAGTAGCGCTTGAAGTCGTCGAACGCCTTGCGCTGGTATGCCTTCACCACGTCCGACACGTACTGTTCCGCGTGAATGTAGCGGATGCGCGCACCGGCCTTGTCCATCAGCAACTGATTGCCGATCGCGTGAATCAGGTGCGTCTTGCCGAGGCCCACGCCGCCATACAGGAAGAGCGGGTTGTAGGAGATGCCGGGATTGTCCGCGACCTGAATGGCGGCCGCGCGAGCAAGCTGGTTCGCTTTACCCGTGACGAAATTGTCGAACGTCAGCACCGGATTGAGCTTCGAGCGCTCGTAGGCGGAATCGGTTTCACCGCCCGCCGACGGAGCGCCACCCGGGCGCCACGTGCGCCGGCCAGCAGCGGCTTCGTTGGCGTCGAGGCTCGGGAGATCGAGATCGGCCTGATCTTCCTGCGTGGCTTGTGCCTGTTGCGCCGCTTCGGCTGCAAGCGCGTTGATGTGCGCCGTGGCGTTCGCGTGCGCGACCACCGTGGGCGCCTGCGGCGCTGCCGCCGAGGGCGCCGGCGCGCGCGGCGCGGCGGGGGCGCTCGCGGTCGGACGGGGCGCGGCATTCAGGCCGCCGCCGATCGCATTGCGCGCGGTCGCTTTCGGATCGAGGACGAATTGCACGTCGATGGGCGCGCTGAAAAATTCGCGCGCGACATCGGCGATGCGGCCCGAGAACTGGCTTTTCACCCAGTCGAGCTTGAAGCGGTTGGGAGCTGCGATGCGCAGGGTGTTCGCGTCGGCATCGAAGTCGACCGGGGTCAGCGGTTTGATCCACGTGACGTACTGCTGCGGCGTGAGTTCGCGCGCGAGCAGTGCGGAACAGTGTTCCCAGAAATCGTTCATCGAATGCGGTCGTTATGGTTGCTCCGCGCCTGCGGGCCGTGCTTGCCGAACGTTCGGACAAGTCCCGGCACAGCCGAGCAGGTATGCTCCGGAGGCTTAC